>NZ_JAGGMZ010000001.1:0-2400000 GCF_017875735.1 Arthrobacter sp. CAN_C5 | reverse complement strand
GGTTCACTGCGGACCGAGCACATTGGACACACCGTCACCCTGGCAGGCTGGGTAGCCCGCCGCCGAGATCACGGCGGGGTCGCATTCCTTGACCTGCGCGACGCCTCGGGGTTCGCCCAGGTGGTGGTCCGGGAAGAGGAAGTGTTCCACGGACTGCGCAACGAGTACGTCCTGCAGATCACCGGCACCGTCGAGAAGCGCCCCGAGGGTAACGAGAACCCGGCCCTGGCGACCGGCGGCATCGAAGTGATCGCCGAGACGGTCACGATCCTGAACACCTCCGACCCGCTGCCCTTCCAGATCGACGAGCACGTGGAGGTAGGCGAGGAAGCCCGCCTGAAGCACCGCTACCTCGACCTGCGCCGGCCCGCGCCGAACGCCAACCTCCGCCTGCGCTCCGAGGCGAACCGGGTGGCCCGCGAACTGCTGCACCAGGACGGGTACGTCGAAATCGAGACCCCCACCCTCACCCGTTCCACGCCTGAGGGCGCCCGCGACTTCGTCGTCCCCGCCCGCCTGTCACCCGGGTCCTGGTACGCACTGCCGCAGTCCCCGCAGTTGTTCAAGCAGCTGCTCCAGGTGGGCGGCTTCGAAAAGTATTACCAGATTGCCCGCTGCTACCGCGATGAGGACTTCCGCGCGGACCGCCAGCCAGAGTTCACCCAGCTCGACATTGAAGCCAGCTTCGTGGAGCAGGACGACGTCCTGGCCCTGGGCGAGAACCTGGTCAAGGCACTCTGGCAGCTGATCGACGTCGAAATCCCCACCCCGATCCAGCGGATGACCTACGCCGACGCGATGGCCCGGTTCGGCTCCGACAAGCCCGACCTGCGTTTCGGGCTTGAGCTGACCGAGCTGACCGAGTTCTTCAAGGACACCGAGTTCGGTGTCTTCAAGGCACCCTACGTCGGCGCCGTCGTCATGCCCGGTGGGGCTTCCCAGCCCCGCCGTCAGCTTGACGCCTGGCAGGAATGGGCCAAGCAGCGCGGTGCCAAGGGCCTCGCGTACGTCCTGGTCGACGACGACGGCAGCCTTCGCGGTCCCGTCGCGAAAAACCTCACCGACGTCGAGCGCGAGGGCCTGCCCTCCGCGGTCGGCGCTAACCCAGGCGACTGCATCTTCTTCGCGGCCGGGGAAAAGACCCCGTCCCGCGCTCTGCTCGGCGCGGCACGCGTTGAGATCGGCCACCGCACCGGCCTGATCGACCCGAACGCCTGGGCCTTCGTCTGGGTGGTCGACGCACCCATGTTCGAACCGGCATCGGCAGCTGTCGCAGCGGGCGACGTCGCCGTCGGTGGGGGAGCCTGGACAGCAGTGCACCACGCCTTCACCTCGCCAAAACCCGAATACCTGGACACCTTCGACAAGGATCCCGAGACCGCTCTGGCCTACGCGTACGACATTGTCTGCAACGGCAACGAAATCGGTGGCGGCTCGATCCGTATCCACCAGCGTGACGTGCAGGAACGGGTCTTTTCGGTGATGGGTATCAGCCAGGAAGACGCACAGGAGAAGTTTGGCTTCCTGCTCGAAGGCTTCAAGTACGGCGCGCCCCCTCACGGCGGCATCGCGTTCGGCTGGGACCGGGTCGTCGCACTGATGGCCGGTACCGAGTCCATCCGAGACGTCATCGCCTTCCCGAAGTCCGGTGGCGGGTTCGATCCGCTGACCGCCGCCCCTGCCCCGATCACCGCGCAGCAGCGCAAGGAAGCCGGAGTGGACTTCAAACCGGAGAAGAAGAACTAGCCCTTCCCCGTTCACCTAAGGGGCTGCTCCCCTCAGAACCTCGGGCGTGTCTATCGACGTATCGGCGTGAGGCGTTACGGGGTGGATTGTGACGGGAATGGACACACGTCCAATCCGGTTATGAAATACTGATACACACAAACGTGCTCCGGGGTCGGTGTAATTCCGAACCGGCGGTGATAGTCCGCGACCCGTCCGCTGCCAGTGCTACCGCGCTGGCGTGGCCGGTTGAGCCGGTGAAATTCCGGCACCGACAGTTAAAGTCTGGATGGGAGAAGCATGTGCAGCCTTGGCTGTGCTGGTTTGCTGGCGCCTTCGCGCGCCGTCACCGGCACCGGCCGTTCCTGTCGTACCCCGGAGCGCACCGCTCGAGACAAGGGGACGACATGGATTTTCTGAGGTGGCTATTCGACGCTCAGATCCCTGTTGCCGGCAGCGCGCTATTGCTTCGCGAGGTGATCGGCAACGTCTTCGGGCTGCTCAGCGCACTCGGCGGGATGCGACGGAAACTGTGGGCCTGGCCGGTCGGCATCGTCGGAAACCTGCTGCTCCTCACCGTCTTCCTCGGCTCCTTCTTCGGCGGGGCCGACGCCGCCAACCTCCTGGGGCAGGCCGGCCGCCAGATCATGTTCATTGCCGTCGCCGTGTACGGGTGGCGTCAGTGGCGGGCCAGCACCCAGCCCGACGGCCACGCGATCACACCGCGGTGGGCTCCCACCCGGGCACGGATCGGTCTGGTCGCCGGCATGATTCTCGGCACCGTTGCGATCACACCCCTCTTCCGGCTGCTTGGCTCCTACGAACCGGTGTGGGCCGATGCCTGGACCTTCGTAGGATCACTGCTCGCCACCATCGGCATGGCCAAGGGGTGGGTCGAGTTCTGGCTTATCTGGGTCGCCGTCGACGTCGTCGGGGTGCCCCTGCTCTTCAGCGCCGGCTACTACGCCACCGCCTTCATGTACCTGTTCTACGGAATCTTCACCCTGATCGGCTTTTTCGTCTGGATGCGCGCCCGGGAGAGCAAACCCCGTGTCGATATCCTGCTACCTGATCCCACGCTGAGGTGACCGCCGTGACGCACACCGATCCGGCAGCGGTGCCAGACGCTGAGACGACCGCCATGTTGCGCGCCCTCGACCTCGCGGGCCGCGGGGTACGCGGCGCCAACCCCCTGGTGGGGGCCGTCATCCTCGACGAACAACAGCGGGTCATCGGAGCGGGCTACCACCAGGGTGCCGGCACGCCCCACGCCGAAATTGCCGCCCTTGCCGACGCCCGGACGCAGCGTGCGGACCTCTCTGGATGCACCCTCGTCTGCACCCTCGAGCCCTGCAGCCACGCGGGCCGTACCGGACCCTGCACCGAGGCCATCGTGGCCGCTGGAATTACCCGTGTGGTCTTCTCCGCCCACGACGACCACGGCCCGGCAGCAGGCGGCGCGGGCTGGCTTCGCACCCACGGCGTCGACACCGTGGGCGGGCTGCTCGCAGCTGAGGCACAGCTCCTGAACCACCGGTGGCGGGCTGCCACCAGTTCACGCCGGCCCTTCATCACGCTCAAGACCGCCCAGACCCTCGACGGCCGTGTCGCAGCCGCTGACGGCGCGAGCCAGTGGATTACCGGTCCCGAGTCGCGCAGCGACGGGCACTCGATCCGGCGCCGTGCCGATGCTGTGCTCGTTGGTACCGGCACTGTGCTTGCCGATGACCCCCGGCTGTCTGCCCGGCACGCCGACGGCTCCACTGCCGTCCGGCAGCCCCTGCGCGTGGCGATGGGTCTGCGTGCCGTCCCCGACGACGCCGCCATCCGCACCGGAAACTTTGTCCACCTCGCCACCCGCGATCCGTTGGAAGCGGTGAAACACCTCTACGACGACGGCGTCGGCCACCTCATGATCGAGGGCGGTCCCACCATCGCCTCCGCCTTCCTCGCCGCCGGGTTGGTGGACGAACTGTTCATCTACCAGGCACCACTGCTTCTCGGCGCCGGCACCCCGGCCATCCACTCGCTCGGGATCGGCTCCCTGCAGGACGCCAGCAGATGGGTGCTGGACCCGCGCGGTGGTGCGGCACTCAGCCAGTGCGGCAGCGACGTCCGCCTCCACCTCAGCCCGGTCGTGGCCGCTGACGGGCGCACCGACCCGGCTTCCACCCAGTCTTCTCACCGAACGATCACCAGCAGCAAAGGACCCAGCACATGTTCACAGGAATAGTCGCTGAAAAGGGCAGTGTTGTCTCACTCGAGGTCGCGGCAGACCAGACCAGCGCCGTCCTCGTCTTCGACGCGCCCACCACCGGACAGGACCTGGGCTTCGGCGGGTCGATCGCCGTCAACGGCGTCTGTCTCACGGCGACCAGCGTCGACGAGGGCAGGATCATGGTGGACGTGATGGGGGAGACCCTGCTCCGGACCACCACCGGGTTACTCGCTCCCGGCAGCGCCGTGAACCTGGAACGGTGCGTCCCGGCAACCGGGCGACTGGACGGACACGTGGTCCAGGGCCATGTCGACGGCATCGGTACCCTGCTGGAGCGCGAAAACCAAGGCGCCTGGCACCGGCTGCGGTTCGGCCTGCCGACCCGGCTGGCCCGGTACGCCGCCGAGAAGGGATCCATCACCGTCGACGGCGTCTCCCTCACCGTCAGCGCCGTCAGCGCTGCCGCCGCCCCGGACCCCTGGTTCGAGGTGGGCCTGATCCCCACCACCCTGCAGGAAACCAACCTCGGTGTGAAGCGGGCAGGTGACTCGGTGAACCTGGAAATGGACGTGCTGGCCAAATACGCGGAGCGGCTCATGAGTTTCATGCTGCCCGCCTGGCAGTCACCGAACACCCAGTCATTGCCCATCCAGAAGCCGGCGGTCAGCAAGCCCACGGTTCCACCAGCGATTGTCGAGCCCCAGTCATGACCACCCACCACACCGAACCGGCAACCCAGCCCGTCCGGCTCGACGCTGTCCCCGCAGCGGTGGCGGCGATGGCCGCTGGCCGGGCCGTCGTCGTCGTCGATGACGAGCGCCGCGAAAACGAAGGTGACATCATCTTCGCTGCCCAATGGGCCACCGAACAGTTGGTCGGGTGGACCGTCCGCTACACCTCGGGAGTACTGTGCGTCCCCATCTCCGGGGAGGTCGCTGACCGGTTGCTGCTGCCGCCGATGACCGCCGTCAACGAGGACGCCAAGGGAACGGCGTACACGGTGTCCTGCGACGCGGCGGTGGGCGTCTCCACCGGCATCAGCGCCGCCGACCGGGCCCGCACTGCGCGCCTGCTCGCCGATCCGACGACGACGGCGGCCGACCTCACCCGGCCGGGGCACCTGTTCCCGTTGCGCGGGGCCCCCGGCGGGGTGAGTGAACGCCCCGGGCACACCGAGGCGGGCCTGCAGCTGTGCGCCCTTGCCGGTCTGGAACCCGCGGCGGTCATCGCCGAAGTGGTCCACGATGAGGGTCACATGATGCGGTTGCCCGCGCTCCGCGACTTCGCCGACGCGCACGGTCTGCCGCTGATCTCCATCAAGGACCTGCTCGGCTACACGGCGTCCGCACCCGCTGCAGAGAAGGACTCGCGATGACTACTTCCGACGTGACCGCTTCCACCGTGAGCGCTTCGAACGTGACCGGAGGGCCGGTGGTGACCCTCCCGACCGCTTTCGGACGGTTCACCACCCAGGCCTGGACGGACGAGGTGACAGGGGTGGAACATCTGAGCCTCTCCGCGGCCGGGAGGGGGCAAGAGAACGGGAACGGGCACTCGGGCGGTCCCGCGCCCCTGGTCCGGCTGCACTCCGAGTGCCTGACCGGCGACGTCTTTTCCTCCTTCCGCTGCGACTGCGGCGAGCAGCTGGAACAGGCACTGCAGCTTGTCGCCGACCAGGGCGGCACCGTGCTGTACCTGCGCGGACAGGAGGGCAGGGGGATCGGCCTCGCCAACAAGATCCGCGCCTACGCGTTACAGGACACCGGCGCGGATACCGTCGAAGCCAACGAGCAGCTCGGCCTACCCGTGGACTCGCGGGACTACCAGGCGGCCGCAGCGATCCTGCACCAGCTGGGGTTGCAGTCCATCCGGCTCCTCAGCAACAACCCGGAGAAGCGGGACAATCTCCGGGTTCACGGCATCGAGGTGACCGCAATGGTGCCCTCCGAGGTGCCGGCGCGGGCCGAGAACCAGCGGTACCTCCAGACGAAACGCGACCGGTTGAACCACCGTCTGCCCCTCCTCGAGGACCACAGGCTCCAGCAAAGCTGATCTGCCACTGGAAACAGATCTTTAATCACCGATCACGCACTACCGACACTCCCTGCAGGAAAGAGACACACCATGAGCGGCCACGGCGCACCCACCCTGAACCTCAGCCACCTTGCCGGAGTGAGCCATCTGCGGCTCGCCGTCATCGCAGCCAGCTGGCACACCAAGATCATGGACGGACTGCTCGACGGCGCTCTCCGCGCCGCGAAGGACGCCGGGGTTGAGCCCACCGTGGTCCGGGTTCCGGGCAGCTTCGAACTGCCCGTGGCTGCTGCCCGGTTGGCACCGCACTTCGACGCGGTGGTTGCCCTCGGGGTCGTCATCCGCGGCGGCACACCGCACTTTGACTACGTGTGCCAGGCGGCCACCTCTGGCCTGACCGACGTCAGTGTGCGGACCGGCACCCCGGTAGGGTTCGGCGTCCTGACCTGCGACACGGAACAGCAGGGCCTGGACCGCGCGGGCCTGCCCGGGTCCAGCGAGGACAAAGGCTACGAGTCGGTGGCCGCCGCGTTGACCACCGCCGCCGTCCTGGTCGGTTGGCAGGGGTAGAGCTTTGTCACACCGAACTCACCGAATGAGGCTCAGTGCCGCCAACCCAGTAACGTTGGCAGTGTGAAAAGCTTCGAATCCCTCTTCGCTGAACTCAGCGCCAAAGCCATCGACCGCCCGGACGGGTCGCGGACCATCGCCGAACTCGACTCGGGCGTCCACGGCATCGGCAAGAAAGTGGTCGAGGAAGCCGCCGAGGTGTGGATGGCCGCCGAGTACGAATCCGACGAGGCTGCGGCCGAGGAAATCTCCCAGCTGCTCTACCACCTGCAGGTCCTGATGATCGCCAAAGGTCTGACGCTGGACGACGTGTACAAGCATCTCTAGGCACCATTCCGCCAGGATCCAGGTGCCCCAGCAGCAGACCTCCCTTCGAACCTTCAGCGAAAGAACCCCTATGCTTCGTGTAGCAGTCCCCAACAAGGGCGCCCTGTCCGAATCGGCCTCCGCCATGCTCGCCGAGGCTGGCTACCGCCAGCGCCGCGACACCCGCGAGCTGGTCCTCGAAGACCCCGACAACGGGGTCGAATTCTTCTTCCTCCGCCCCCGCGACATCGCCGTGTACGTGGGCGCAGGAACACTTGACGTCGGGATCACCGGCCGTGACCTGTTCCTGGACGCCGACGTCGACGCCGAGGAGCGGCTGACCCTCGGGTTCGGCGCCTCGACCTTCCGGTTCGCCGGCCCAGTAGGGCACTTCAGCACCGTCGCCCAGCTAGAAGGTAAGCGGCTGGCCACCAGCTATGACGGGCTGCTGCGCCGCTTCCTCGCCGACCACGGGGTGGACGCCACGGTGGTGCGCCTCGATGGTGCGGTGGAGTCCTCGGTGCGCCTCGGCGTCGCCGATGCGATTGCAGACGTCGTCGAGACCGGCAACACGCTCAAGGCCGCCGGGATGGAAATCTTCGGCGACCCGATCCTGCGCAGCGAGGCGGTCCTGATCGGCCGCAGCGGCGACACCCCGGCCGGACTCGATGTGCTGATCCGTCGACTGCAGGGTGTCCTCGTCGCACGCCAGTACGTGCTGATGGATTACGACATCCGTAAGGACCTCGTTGACGACGCAGCCGCTCTGACTCCCGGCCTGGAATCCCCGACGGTCTCACCGCTCCGCGACTCCGACTGGGTCGCCGTCCGCTCGATGGTGCTGCGCAGCCAGACCAACCGGATCATGGACGAGCTGTACGAGCTCGGCGCCCGAGCCATCCTCGTCAGCACCATCCACGCCTGCAGGGTCTAGGGAGTCAGCCATGGGACTAGCCATTCGCGTCATCCCGTGCCTCGACGTCGATGCCGGTCGCGTCGTCAAGGGCATCAACTTCGCCGATCTGCGGGACGCCGGTGACCCGGTTGAACTCGCGCACCGGTACGACCGGGCGGGCGCCGACGAACTGACCTTCCTTGATGTGACCGCGTCCTCGGGTAACCGGGACACCACGTTCGACGTCGTCGCGCGCACCGCTGAGGAGGTCTTCATCCCACTGACCGTCGGCGGGGGAGTCCGCGGGATCGCCGACGTCGACAAGCTGCTGCGCTTCGGCGCGGACAAGGCATCAATCAACACGGCGGCCGTCAGCCGGCCCGACGTGATCGATGAGATCACCAGCCACTTCGGGTCGCAGGTGCTGGTGCTGTCCCTGGATGCGCGCCGGGTGCCGGGCGGCGGTACACCGTCGGGCTACGAGGTGACCACGCACGGCGGCCGGCAGGGCACGGGGATCGACGCCGTGCAGTGGGCCCGCGAGGCGGCCGACCGTGGGGTGGGAGAAATCCTGCTCAACTCGATCGACGCCGACGGTACCAAGGCCGGGTTCGACCTGGAAATGATCCGTGCGGTGCGCGCCGCCGTCACCGTGCCGCTGATCGCCTCCGGTGGGGCTGGTTTGCCAGAGCACTTCCCGCCCGCGGTGCAGGCCGGTGCCGACGCGGTGCTGGCAGCGTCGGTGTTCCACTTCGGGCCGCTGGACGCCATTGCCCAGGTCAAGAAGGCCATCAGCGACGCGGGATTCCCCGTCCGCTGACGGGGACTGGGCTGGGCTGGGCGCGACCGGCGAGGACTCACGAGCCTTCGGACTCGCCGCACCTGCACAAAACTTCCGGTGACGGCGGGTTCCGTTCGGGTGAAGCGCGCCTCGTGAAGCGGCTGGCTACAGGCCGATTTCGGCGCTGTCCAGCAGCGCCACCGCGTCGGGCTGGCCCTCGAACGTGACGAGGGCGTGGCGGGTACGGCCATGGGCGTGCATGAGAAGCTCACCGGGATCGCCCTTGATGGCTACCGAGACGGGCGCACGCTTCGCGACGTGGCGCAGCCCATCGGAGCGCACCAGTACAATTCCCAGGTCCACCCCGCGGTAGAGGATCGCCGCGCGTTTGATCAGTTCGTCCCACAGCGCGTTCGAGTAATCCTCGTCCAGTGCCCGGGGGGCCCACCGGCTACGCGCCCGCCGCACATCCTCGGTGTGCACAAAGTATTCGATCAGGTTGGCGCTGGCATCAAGCGCTTTGGAGCGCTTCATCGGGGAGTAGAAGGGATGCCCGGCGAGGAAATAGCCGACCAGCTTCTTGAAACCCTCGACAGTTTCGGCCTGGGCGGCGAGTTTGCGGACCGACTTGTCGGACACGGCGGCCAGGGGCTTGATGACCATGGCAAGGGCAACGGCCGGCCGGTGTTCCCGCAGGTACAGGTGGGCGGCCAACTCTTTGGCCTGCCAGCCATGGCACAGCGTCGGCGAGTGGGGCCCTGCTGCGAGAAGCGTCTCGGCCAGGACTTCACGGGAAGGTTCTACATATTGCATCACTGCTGAAACTAGCAGATTCGGTGGTTCTTGGCACGGGAACCGCCGCGCCGCACCGCCGAAGAAGCCGTGAATGGTCCGTTCGGTGGCGCGATAGAATCGAAGGTGATGCCATCACAGACCGATACCCCGCCAGCGCCCGATTCGTCCGCCGGGCCAACCCTCGATCCGCAGATCGCTGGGGCCCTCAAACGCGATCCCGCCGGACTCGTCGCAGCGGTGATCCAGCAGCACGATTCGGGGGAAGTCCTGATGCTCGGCTGGATGGATGACGAAGCTGTCCGCCGCACCCTCACCACCGGTCGGGTCACCTTCTTCTCCCGTTCTAGGAACGCCTATTGGCGAAAGGGAGACACCTCGGGCCACGTGCAATGGGTCAAGTCGGCGGCCATCGACTGCGACGGCGACGCCCTCCTCATCCGGGTCGACCAGGTGGGGGCTGCCTGCCACACCGGAACCCGGACCTGCTTCGACGGCAGGGACCTTGACGTGGTCACCGGTCCGGATAGTTCCCACTAGCGGCCTCCGATACCGCGCCCAGTGACTTTTCCCACAGCCAGCTGAAAGAGCACACATCGTTATGCAGGAACTTGGAGTCATCAGCCCCAGCCTTGAAGAGTTCCGCGAACTCGCCAGGGACCGTCGGGTGGTGCCTGTGCACCTGAAAGTGCTTGCGGATGCCCACACCCCGATCGCCATCTACCGAAAGCTCGCCGACGGACAGCCCGGCACCTTCCTGATGGAATCGGCGGCGGTCGGCGGCGTGTGGTCCAGGTACTCGTTCATCGGTGCCAACTCACGCGCCACCCTGACCAGTCTCGACGGCGAAGCGCACTGGCTGGGGGAGCCGCCCGCCGGTGTCCCGACCACCGGCAGCCCGGTCGAGGCACTCCGCCAGACCATCGAGGCGCTGCGCACCCCCCGGTTTGATGACCTGCCCCCGTTTACCTCGGGACTGGTGGGCTTCATCGGCTGGGAATCGGTCCGCCACTGGGAACGGCTCACGAGCCCGCCTGAGGACGATCTGCTGCTGCCCGAACTGGCCATGTGTCTGGTCACCGACATGGCGGTGCACGACAACTCCGAGGGGACCCTCACCCTCGTCGCCAACGCCATCAACTTTGACGGCTCCAGCGACCGGGTGGACGAGGCCTGGCACGACGCCGTCCAGCGGATCCGCGTCATGCTGACCAAGTTGGGGGAGGCTGCCGAACAGCCCGTCTCCGTGCTCCGGGACGGCTCGGTGGACACCGCCGAACTGCTCTCCCGCGTCGACGAACGCTGGGACAAGCCCAAATACCTGGCCGCCATTGAACGTGGAAAGCGTGCCATCGTGGACGGCGACGTGTTCCAGGTGGTCATCTCCCGGCGGTTCGAACTTGACTGCGCCGCGTCCCCCCTGGACGTCTACCGGGTCCTCCGGAACACCAACCCCAGCCCCTACATGTACCTGTTCAGCCTGGCCGACGCCGACGGGCGGGAGTACTCGATTGTCGGTTCTTCCCCGGAGGCGCTCGTCACGGTCACCGGCAAGGACGTCATCACTCATCCCATTGCCGGCTCCCGCCCCCGCGGGCACACCCTGGACCAGGATCGGGCCCTCGCCGACGAACTGCTGGCGGATGAGAAGGAGCGCGCCGAACACCTGATGCTGGTGGACCTGGCACGCAACGACATTTCCAAGGTCTGCGTCCCCGGATCGGTGGATGTCACCCAGTTCATGGAAGTGGAACGGTTCAGCCACATCATGCACCTCGTGTCGACCGTGGTCGGCTCACTGGCCCCCACCAAGACGGCGTATGACGTGCTCGCCGCTACCTTCCCCGCAGGGACCCTATCCGGGGCTCCCAAGCCCCGCGCGCTGCGCCTCATCGACGAGGTGGAACCCCACCGCCGCGGAATCTACGGCGGGGTGGTCGGCTACCTCGATTTCGCCGGCGACATGGATCTGGCGATCGCCATCCGCTCAGCGCTGCTCCGCGACGGCCGGGCCTATGTGCAGGCCGGTGGCGGGATCGTCGCTGACTCAGTCCTCGAGGACGAGGCACAGGAAACCGTCAACAAGGCGGCCGCGCCGCTGCGCGCGGCACTGATCGCGTCCAGCCTCAGAACCATCACCGCGTCCGACGCGCTGCAGGAAGTAGAGGTCCCATGAGCACCGACCCGGGAACCACCGACGGTCCAGGGCGCTCCTCCGAGCCCTCCACGACCCCTGGGGCGCCGAGCGCCTGGCAGCGGAAAGGGACTGTGATTCTGGCCACGGTACTGTTCTCCCTGCTGGCGTTCGCGAGCACCACCCAGACCTGGCTGACGGTGACCCTGCCGCAGGACGCCGTCCAGACGCCCAACCTGGAAATCCCCGGCAGCGATGCTGCCACCGCCGTCACTGCGTTCGCGCTGGTGTCCCTGGCCGCCGCCCTGGCCGTCTCCATCGCCGGGCGGATTGCACGGATCCTGGTGGTAGCCATCCTCCTCATCGCCGGTGTGGGCATTGTCTGGAACAGCCTGCTGGTGGTGGCCGACCCCACCGGGGCTGCCGCCCCGGCGATCGGCGAGGCGATTGGCGTCAGCACCGGTAGCGGCGCCACCCTGGCGCTCACGGTGTTTCCCTGGCTGGCCGCCGCCGCGGGGGTCCTGCTGACCGTAACGGCGGTCTGGATGCTCCTCGCCAGTCGCGGGTGGAACCGGTCCAAACGGTACGAGAAGGTCGCCGACGAGAACCCGTCCGCGCGCAAATCCACCGCCCACTCGGACGAGATCGACAGCTGGGACCAGCTCACCAAGGGGAAAGATCCGACCACCTGAGCCAGCCCGGCAGACCACGGCCGCCCCTAACTAATGGCAGAATGTTCATCAGACGAGTTTCAAGGAGAGTCACCATGGCCAAAGACGCCACAGCTAACGCAACGACCCGGACCGCCTCCGTAGAGCACCCGGAAAATTCACGGGAAAACCACGCATCGATGCACGATGAGACCATCGGCCACGGCAACAGCCCCGCCGCGTGGACCTGCGTCCTGATCATGCTGTTCGGCGGAGCGGTGTCTTCCTTCGCCTTCGTCTTCGCCAGCACTGAGGGCAACCTCGGCGCCGGGACCGTCCTGTTCTGGATCGGCATTGCCGTCATGGTGGTGGGTCTTGGAGCGGGCTTCGTCATGAAGCGCGCCGGTTACGGCGTCGGCGGTTCAAAGCTGAAGGGCAAAGACGACTAGGTGAGCGTTCTCGACGACATCATCGCTGGAGTCCGTGAGGACCTGGCACCCCGGGTTGCGGCGCTCCCGCTGGAGCAACTGCGCGACGACGCCATGTCGGCTGTGGCGCCCCGCGACGCCTACGCCGCCCTGCTCGGCGACGGCACCGGCACCGGCATCACCCTGATCGCCGAAGTGAAACGCCGCAGTCCCTCCAAGGGGGCGCTGGCCGACATCGACGACCCCGCGGCACTGGCGGAGCGGTATGAGACGGGAGGCGCCGCCGTCGTCAGCGTCCTCACCGAGCAGCGACGCTTCGGCGGGTCACTGGCCGACCTCGATGCGGTTCGCGCCGCCGTTGACCTGCCGCTGCTGCGCAAGGACTTCACCGTCGACGAATACCAGATCTGGGAGGCGCGCGCCCACGGTGCCGACCTGATCCTCCTGATCGTTGCAGCCCTCACCGACGACGAACTCCGCGGCTTCCTCGCACTGACCCACCAGTTGGGCATGAACGCACTGGTGGAAACCCACACCGCCGACGAGGTGGAACGGGCCGTCTCCGCTGGTGCCAAAATCATCGGCATCAACGTGCGGAATCTCAAGACCCTCGACATTGACCGGTCGGTGTTCGCACCACTCGCCGCCGGTATCCCGACGGGAACGCTCATCATCGCCGAGTCAGGCGTGCGGGACGTTGCCGACGTCGGGCGGTTCGCCTCCGATGGAGCCGACGCCATTCTGGTCGGCGAGGCGCTGGTCAGGCACGACAACCCGCAGGACACGATCGCCGCGTTCCTCGACGCCGGCCGCAGCGCGCGACTGGCACTCCAGGACCAGCCAACCGCCTAGCTACCGGTACGCAGCACACCACCACGACAGGATAGGCAAGCTCATGACCGATTCGACCCAGGCAGCCAACGGACCCACCGAGGTCACCGAAGGTACCGCAGAAGCCTTCCTCAATCCCACGGGGAGCCTCCGCCACGCGCCCGGCCCCTACTTCGGTGAGTATGGCGGCCGCTGGATGCCCGAATCGCTGATCGCTGCCCTCGACGAGCTCACCGACACCTTCGAGAAGGCCAAGGCGGACCCCGAGTTCACCGCGCAGGTGGCCGAGCTGAACCGCACCTACGCCGGGCGCCCGTCGCTGCTGACCGAGGCCAAGCGGTTCTCGGAGTACGCCGGCGGCGTGCGGATCTTCCTGAAACGGGAGGACCTCAACCACACCGGGTCCCACAAGATCAACAACGTGCTGGGCCAGGCGCTCCTCGCCAAGCGGATGGGTAAGACCCGGGTCATCGCCGAGACCGGCGCCGGGCAGCACGGGGTGGCCAGCGCCACTGCGGCGGCCCTGATGGGCCTGGAGTGCGTCGTCTACATGGGTGCCGAAGACACCCGCCGTCAGGCCCTGAACGTGGCCCGGATGGAACTGCTCGGCGCCACCGTTGTCCCGGTCACCAACGGGTCGCAGACCCTCAAGGACGCCATCAACGACGCCCTGCGCGACTGGGTGGCCAACGTGGACACCACCCACTACCTCCTCGGCACGGCTGCCGGTGCGCACCCGTTCCCCTCAATGGTCAGGTACTTCCATGAGGTCATCGGCGAGGAGGCCCGCGAGCAGGTGCTCGCGGAGACTGGCCGCCTGCCTGATGCCGTCTGCGCCTGCATCGGAGGCGGGTCCAACGCGATCGGTATGTTCCACGGGTTCCTTGACGACCCCGAGGTGGCCCTCTACGGCTTCGAGGCAGGCGGTGAAGGCGTTGAAACCGGACGCCACGCCGCGACCATCAGCCTGGGTCGGCCCGGTGTGCTCCACGGCGCCCGCTCGTACCTGATGCAGGACGACGACGGCCAGACGATCGAATCCCACTCCATTTCCGCCGGACTCGACTACCCCGGCGTCGGGCCGGAGCACGCCTATCTGGCCGACATCGGCCGGGTCAGCTACGAGCCGATCACCGATGCTGAAGCAATGGATGCGTTCAAGCTCCTGTGCCGCAGCGAGGGAATCATCCCCGCCATCGAAACCGCCCATGCACTGGCAGGCGCCATCAAGGTGGGGCAACGCCTCGCAGCCGAGGGTGGCGACCCGTCGGAGAAGGTCATCCTGATCAACCTCTCAGGCCGTGGCGACAAGGACGTGGCGACCGCCGCGGAGTTCTTCGATCTGCTGCCCGATAACAGTGCCGAGTCCGAAATCGGAAAAGACGGGGAACAACTGTGAGCATCCAGACCACCAGCAAGTCGGCCGTCGCGATCGACCGGGCACGCGACGCCGGCCGTGCCGCGCTGATCGGGTACCTGCCTGCCGGGTTCCCCGACGTCCAGACGACCATCGACGCGGGGGTTGCCCTGGCCGAAAATGGGATGGACCTGATCGAGATCGGTATCCCGTACTCGGATCCGGTGATGGACGGGACAGTGATCCAGGAAGCGACGGTGCAGGCCCTGCGGAACGGCTTCACCGTCGAGAAGGTCTTCGACATCGTCAAGGGCATCACTGAGCGCACCGACGCGGCCGTGCTGGTAATGACCTACTGGAACCCGGTCATGCAGCTTGGTGTCCGCGAGTTCGCCCGCCGGCTGCACGAGGCCGGGGGAGCGGGACTCATCACCCCCGACCTCATTCCCGACGAAGCCGGTGAATGGATGGCCGCCTCCGAGGAGTTCGGTCTGGACCGGGTATTCCTCGTCGCCCCGTCCACGAGCGGCGAACGGATGGAACGGACCGTCGCGGCGAGCCGCGGGTTTGTCTACGCCGTCTCCATCATGGGCGTCACCGGGGCCCGGACGGCGGTCAGTTCGGCCGCCCGTGACGTCGTCGACGCCGCCCACGGTGCCGGCGCTGACCGCGCCTGTGTGGGCCTCGGCGTCTCCACCGCGGACCAGGTCCGGGAAATCGCCGCGTACGCGGACGGTGTGATCGTGGGCACCGCGCTGGTGTCGGCCCTGCGCGACGGTGGTGTCACGGCCGTCGCCGAACTGACGAAGGATCTGAGCAGCGGAACGGGAAAGAGCTAACCCATGCGAATCGTGAGCACCATCGGGACGCTTCCCGCCAGTATCCCGAGCCCACCGGCGGAGTGGGCGTCTTTTAGCCTCGGACCGCTCACTCTCTACACGTACGCCCTGTGCATCCTCGCCGGGATCATCCTGGCGCTCCTGCTGACCGTGTCCCGGTGGAAGCGCTACGGCGGCAACCCGGACGTCATCTGGGACGTCGCCATCTGGGCCATCCCGTTCGGCATCCTCGGCGGGCGGCTTTACCACGTGTTCTCCTCACCCGACGCCTACTTCGGTCCGGACGGTGACCTGTCGCGGATCCCGCGGATCTGGGAGGGCGGCCTGGGCATCTGGGGCGCCATTGCCGTGGGCGCCGTTGGCGCCTGGATCGGCTGCCGCAGGTCGGGTGTGCGATTAAGCGCCTTCGCCGACGCCGCCGCCCCGGGCATCCTCCTCGCGCAGGCGGTGGGCCGGCTCGGCAACTGGTTCAACCAGGAGCTTTTCGGCGCTCCCACCACCCTGCCCTGGGGCCTGGAAATCGACCCGGAGAACGCGAACTTCCCCGACGGCGTCCCCGTGGACACCCTGTTCCACCCGACCTTCCTGTACGAAATGCTGTGGAACCTCGCCGGCGTCGCGCTGCTGCTCCTCCTCGACAAGCGGTTCGGGCTGCGCGGCGGAATGATGTTCTGGGCTTACGCCGCCTACTACACGGCCGGCCGCGTCTGGATCGAGGCACTCCGCATTGACGACGCCGAACTGATCACCCTCTTCGGTGTCACCCAGCGACTCAACGTGTGGACCAGCATCCTGGTCCTGATCGGCGCCATCGCCGTCCTCATCTACCTTGGTAAGAAACGCAAGGGCGCCGACACGCCGGCGTTGTACCTGCCCGGTCGTGAACCGGCGGCTGTGGACTCGCCAGATGACGCCACCGACACCCACAAAGCCGACACAGACGAAACTAAATCCACCACCCGTGGTAATCTCGTCGAAACAAACGGTAGTGATGAACCTCTCCCCGAGCGGGACACCACCGATCCGAAGAAGCGGGAGAACGATTCCCGATCCTAGCGTCCAGGGCCACCGCCCACACTGGACACACCGCCACAGTGACGTGGCCCCCGGCGCCCCGGCGGAACACCCCTCTCCCGGCGCACCGGACATGGCGGGCACCTCCGGCGCCCAGTTGTTCTGCAATCGTTGTCCCAGGGACCTCCCGGGAAACAACAGACACGCCATAGAATTCTGCTAACTAGTTCGTTTAGTGAGCAGCCCACGCGGGCTGCAAACCTGGGGCCAAGGCCGTCCCCTCCCGACGCTCCATTCTGGGGGAAGGACACTACCTATGAATGCTTTCACTTCCGGCAACCCCAACGCCGGTGCTTCCGCAAACACCCCGGACAGCGGGCTATCGACCCGGGACGAGCAGGATCCCTCGATCGTTGAGGATGTCGCCCCCGAGGTAACTCCCGCCTCCGACAAGCCCGCCGTCGTCTCACCCTTCGACCGGTTCTCCACTATCCCCGAAGCCACCGGGCTGTATAACCCGGAGAACGAGAAGGATGCGTGCGGCCTGGCTGTCATCGCTACCCTCCGCGGCGAACCGGGCCACGACATTGTCGACCATGCGCTGACCGCTCTGCGCAATCTTGAACACCGCGGTGCAGTGGGTGCGGATGAGGGCACCGGCGACGGCGCCGGTCTGCTCACCCAGGTGCCCGATGAATTCTTCCGCGCAGTCGTCGACTTCGACCTTCCCCCCGCCGGCCAGTACGCCGTCGGCACGGCGTTCCTCCCGGCTGAGGGCCGCGAGGAGCAGACGTCCCGCGCCGGCCTGGAAGCGATCGCCGAATCCGAGGGGCTCACTGTGCTCGGCTGGCGCGAGGTGCCCATTCAGGCCGACCTCGTCGGCGCGATGGCCCGCGCCTGCATGCCGCATTTCGTGCAGCTCTTCCTGGCACCCACCGATGGTGCGTCCGCCAACGGTGCGGCCTCGGACAGCATGGCTGCCCCGGTTGACCTGGACGCGCTGGCCTTCAGGGTGCGGAAGCGCGCACAGAACAAGCTCGGCGTCTATTTCCCCTCCCTGTCCTCGAAGACCATGGTCTACAAGGGCATGCTGACCACGGCGCAGCTGGAGCCGTTCTACCCGGACCTGTCCGACCCCCGGTTCAAGACCAAGCTGGGCATCGTACACTCACGGTTCTCCACCAACACCTTCCCGTCCTGGCCGCTGGCCCAGCCCTTCAGGACCATCGCCCACAACGGCGAGATCAATACGGTCAAAGGCAACCGGAACTGGATGCGCGCCCGCCAATCGCAGCTGTCCAACAGCCTCCTCGGCGACGACCCCGAGGAACTGTTCCCCATCTGCACCCCCGGTGCTTCCGACTCGGCGTCGTTCGACGAGGTTGCCGAGCTGCTGATGCTCTCCGGCCGGCCCATCACCCACGCGATCATGATGATGATCCCTGAGGCGTGGGAAAACCACGCCACCATGGATCCCGCACGCCGTGCGTTCTACCAGTACCACTCAATGCTCATGGAGCCGTGGGACGGCCCGGCTGCGGTGTCTTTTACTGACGGCACCCTGGTGGGGGCGGTCCTGGACCGTAACGGCCTCCGCCCCGCCCGCTACTGGGTGATGGAGGACGGTCTGGTGGTCCTCGCCTCCGAGGTGGGGGTCATCGACATCGAACCCTCCAAGGTAGTGCACAAGGGCCGCGTTTCCCCCGGCAAGATGTTCCTCGTGGACACCGAGGCCGGTCGCGTGATCGAGGACCAGGAGATCAAGGCCCAGGTCGCCTCGGCCAATCCGTGGGGCGAATGGGTAAAGGACAACCTGCTGCTCCTGAAGGACCTCCCCGAACGCGAGCACGTCCTGCACACCAAGGCGTCTATCAACCGCCGCCAGCGCACCTTCGGCTACACGCAGGAAGAACTGAGGATCCTCCTCGGACCGATGGCCAAGGCCGGAGCCGAACCGCTTGGGGCGATGGGCTCCGACACCCCGGTCGCTGTGCTGTCCAAGCGCCCGCGGCTGCTGTTCGACTACTTTGTGCAGTCCTTCGCGCAGGTCACCAACCCGCCGCTGGATTCCATCCGCGAGGAACTGGTCACCTCGCTGCGGGCCTCGCTGGGCCCCAACGGGAACCTCCTGACCACCAAGCAGGTGCACGCCAAGCAGGTGGGCCTGAGTTTCCCGGTGATCAACAATGACGAACTCGCGAAGATCGCCAACATGTCCAACGGCGACGGCGAACGCATCAGTATGAAGGTCCGCGGACTATACCGGCCCGACGGCGGTGAGGCGTCCCTGCGGGCACGCCTCACTGAGATCTGCGAACAGGTCTCCAGCGCCATCAACCGCGGCATTCAGTACATCGTCCTCTCCGACCGTGACTCCAACGCGCAGTGGGCGCCCATCCCGTCCCTGCTGCTCACCAGCGCCGTTCACCACCACCTGCTCAAGAGCGCCAACCGGACCAAGACCTCACTGGTGGTCGAAGCCGGCGACGTCCGCGAGGTCCACCACGTGGCAGCGCTCATCGGTTATGGTTCCTCGGCGATCAACCCGTACCTGGCGATGGAAAGCTGCGAGGAACTGGTCCGCAACGGGGACATCACCGGAGTAAGCGCTGAGCAGGCGGTCGCCAACCTTATCAAGGGGCTCGGCAAGGGTGTCCTGAAGATCATGTCCAAGATGGGCATCTCAACGGTCGGCTCCTACTGTGGCGCGCAGACCTTCGAAGCGCTGGGCCTGGGCCAGGAACTGGTCGACGAGTACTTCCACGGTACGCAGACCCAGCTTGGCGGCGTCGGGCTGGATGTCCTCGCGGCCGAGACGGCGGCACGCCACGCCAGCGCCTACCCGCAGGACGGGATCGACGATCCGCACCGGGACCTGGACAACGGTGGCGAATACCAGTGGCGCCGCGAGGGGCCACCGCACCTGTTCAACCCGGAGACCGTCTTCCGGTTGCAGCACGCCACCCGCGAGCGGCGCTACGACATCTTCAAGAAGTACACCAACGGTGTCGACGACCAGGCCAAGGAACTGATGACCCTGCGCGGGTTGCTCCAGTTCAAGGACGGGGTGCGCGAGCCGGTGCCGATCGAAGAGGTTGAGCCGGTCTCCAGCATCGTGAAGCGGTTTTCCACCGGTGCGATGAGCTACGGCTCCATCTCCCAGGAAGCCCACGAGACACTGGCGATCGCCATGAACCGTCTTGGCGGCAAGTCCAATACCGGCGAAGGCGGGGAAGACGTCGACCGGCTGCTCGATCCCGAGCGCCGGTCAGCGATCAAGCAGGTGGCCTCGGGCCGGTTCGGCGTGACCAGCCTGTACCTGACCAACGCGACTGACATCCAGATCAAGATGGCGCAGGGGGCCAAGCCCGGCGAGGGTGGCCAGCTGATGAGCCAGAAGGTCTACCCCTGGGTGGCCCGGACCCGTCACTCCACTCCCGGGGTGGCATTGATCTCGCCGCCACCGCACCACGATATCTACTCGATCGAAGACCTTGCCCAACTCATCTACGACCTGAAGCGGTCCAACCCGTCGGCACGCGTCCACGTCAAGCTGGTCTCCGAAGTGGGGATCGGCACGGTGGCTGCGGGCGTGACCAAGGCCAAGGCCGACGTCGTCCTCATTTCCGGGCACGACGGCGGCACCGGTGCCAGCCCCCTGAACTCCCTCAAGCACGCGGGCGTTCCGTGGGAGCTGGGGTTGGCGGAAACCCAGCAGACCCTGATGCTCAACGGGCTCCGCGACCGGGTAGTGGTGCAGGTGGACGGGCAGCTCAAGACCGGGCGCGACGTCGTCATCGCCGCCCTGCTCGGTGGCGAGGAGTTCGGCTTCGCGACGGCGCCGCTGGTGGTCTCGGGTTGCGTCATGATGCGCGTCTGTCACCTGGACACCTGTCCGGTGGGCGTCGCCACGCAGAACCCCGAGCTCCGCAGTCGGTTCACCGGCAAACCCGAGTTCGTGGTCAATTTCTTCGAGTTCCTCGCAGAGGAAGTCAGGGAAATCCTGGCCAGCCTGGGGTTCCGGTCCATCGAGGAGGCCATCGGCCACAGCGAGTCGCTCGACGCCCGCAAGGCGATCGATCACTGGAAGGCCGACGGTCTGGACCTCGACCCGATCCTCCGCGGCAACGAGTTCGGCGATGACGCGCCGATGCGCAACATGATCCCGCAGAACCACGAGCTGGACCAGCACTTCGACAAGAAGCTCATCGAGATGAGCGCCGACGCGCTGGAGAACCGCGCCCCGGTGCGGATCTCGGTCGACGTCGTGAACACCGACAGGTCGGTGGGCACCATGCTGGGCCACGAGGTGACCCGGCGGTTCGGCATCGATACCCTCGCCACCGACACCATCGACGTCACCCTGACGGGTCAGGCGGGTCAGTCCCTCGGCGCGTTCCTGCCGGCGGGAATCACCCTGCGCCTGTTCGGAGACTCGAACGACTATGTTGGCAAGGGACTTTCCGGTGGGCGAATCATTGTCCGGCCGGACCGGTCCAACGTCTTCGCTGCCGACCGCAACGTCATTGCCGGCAACGTGATCGGCTATGGCGCCACCAGCGGGGAGATTTTCCTCCGCGGGCAGGTGGGGGAGCGGTTCCTGGTGCGCAACTCCGGCGCGACGGCGGTGGTCGAGGGAATCGGCGACCACGGGTGCGAGTACATGACCGGCGGCCAGACCCTGATCCTGGGGCGGACCGGCAGGAATTTCGGCGCCGGCATGTCCGGCGGCACCGCCTACGTCCTGGATCTCAACCGTCGCCGGATGAACACCCAGAGCATCGAGAACGGTGAGCTGAAGCTCGTCGAACTGGACGCTGAGGACATCGAGATTGTGCGGCAGCTGATGATCAAGCACGTTGAAGAGACCGAATCGAACCTCGCAGCGCATCTGCTGGAGAACTTCGAGGACACCATCGCGCGGCTCACGAAGGTGCTGCCCCGCGACTACGCGGCTGTCCTGGACGCCCGAGCCGCTGCGGTTGAGGAAGGCCTCGACCCCGACGGCGAAGAAGCTTGGACCCGAATCTTGGAGGTAACCGGTGGGTGACCCACGCGGATTCATGAAGGTACGCGAACGCCAGACCCAGCCCCGCCGGCCCGTGCCGGTGCGGATCATGGACTGGAAGGAAGTCTACGAGGCGCAGGAGAAGGGCGTTCTCAAGGCCCAGGCTGGACGCTGCATGGACTGCGGCATCCCGTTCTGCCATCAGGGTTGCCCGCTGGGCAACCTGATCCCGGAGTGGAACGACCTCACCTACCGGGACAAGGGCCGGGAAGCGATCGAGCGGCTGCACGCCACCAACAACTTCCCCGAGTTCACCGGCCGGCTCTGCCCGGCACCCTGCGAGGCGTCCTGCGTGTTGGGGATCAACCAGCCGCCGGTGACCATCAAGCAGGTGGAAGTCTCGATCATCGACCAGGCGTTCGCCGAGGGCTGGGTTGAGGCACACCCGCCCGAGCGCCTGACCGACAAGACCATTGCCGTCGTCGGCTCCGGGCCCGCAGGCCTGGCCGCGGCGCAGCAGCTGACGCGCACCGGCCACACGGTGGCGGTGTATGAGCGTGACGACAATATTGGTGGGCTCCTGCGCTACGGCATCCCCGACTTCAAGATGGAGAAGAGCCACCTGGAGCGGCGCCTCGAGCAGATGCGCGCCGAGGGCACCCGGTTCAGGACCGGTGTCGAGGTGGGACGCGACATCAGCTGGGACCAGCTTCGGCGCCGCTACGACGCCGTCGTGGTGGCTACCGGTGCCACTATTCCCCGTGACCTGCCGATCCCGGGGCGGGAACTGGAGGGTGTCCATTTCGCGATGGATTACCTGGTCCAGGCCAACCGGGTAAGTGCGGGCGGCGTCGTCGAGGACCAGATTCACGCGGACGGCAAGCACGTGGTGATCCTCGGGGGCGGCGACACGGGTGCTGACTGCCTGGGTACCGCCCACCGTCAGCATGCGGCATCCGTGACGACGCTCGCCATCGGGCAGCAGCCGCCGACGGACCGCGCGGCGCACCAGCCCTGGCCCACCTTCCCCACCCTGTTCGAGGTTGCCAGCGCCCACGAGGAAGGTGGCGAGCGGACCTACCTCGCCTCGACCGTCGAATTTGTGGGCGAGAATGGCAAGCTCACTGCGATCCGGGTGGCGGAGACCGAATTCGTCAACGGCCGCCGGGTGCCCAAGGCCGGCACCGAGAAGGACATCCCGGCCGACCTGGTGTTCCTGTCGCTCGGGTTCACTGGACCGGAGCCTGCAGGCCTCACCGAACAGGTGCAGGCCGACTTCGACGAGCACGGCAACATTGGCCGGGACGGTTACTACATGACCAACACGCCCGGGATTTTTGCGGCTGGCGACGCCGGCCGCGGACAGTCACTCATTGTCTGGGCCATCGCCGAGGGGCGCGCCTGCGCCGCGGCAGTGGACAAGTGGCTGATGGGGGAGACCAAACTACCGGCACCGGTGGCGCCCACCGACCGCGCTATGGCAGTGCTCTGAGTGCATCACGTCGCGGAAAGGTCACCGCGCACCCAACAACACCTACAACAACACGACTAGGCTAGGTTTCATGAGACGCGCAAAAATTGTTGCAACATTCGGCCCCGCGATTGCAAGCTATGAGAACACCGTGGCGGTGTTGAAGGCCGGTGTGGACGTTGCCCGGATGAACATGAGCCACGGCGATCACACGGTGCACAACCAGACCTACGAGTATGTACGGCAGGCTTCGGAAGAACTGGGCCGCCCGGTGGCAATCTTTGCCGACCTGCAAGGACCCAAGATCCGCCTCGGTCGTTTTGTGAACGGCCCGCATGTACTGGCGCCCGGTGACACCTTCACCATCACCACCGAGGACGTCGAAGGCACCCAGGAGATCTGCTCCACCACCCACCTGGGACTCCCCAAGGACGTGAACGTGGGCGATTCCCTGCTGATCGACGACGGTAAGGTAGCCCTCCGGGCCACGGCCGTTGACGACACGAAGGTTGTCGCAGTGGTCACCGTGGGGGGAGCGGTGTCGAACAACAAGGGCATCAACCTGCCCGGCGTCGCCGTGAGTGTGCCGGCGATGAGCGATAAGGACGAGGCCGATCTGCGGTGGGCCATCCAGCGCGGCGTCGACATGGTGGCGCTGTCCTTCGTGCGGAACGCGTCCGACGTCGTCCGCGTCCACGGGATCATGGACGAAGAGGGACGCCGGGTACCGGTGATCGCCAAGATCGAGAAGCCCCAGGCTGTTGACGCCATCGAGGAAATCATCGACGCGTTCGACGCCATCATGGTGGCACGTGGCGACCTGGGCGTGGAGTTGCCGCTCGAAGAGGTTCCCATTGTCCAGAAGCGTGCCATCGAGTTGGCCCGCCGCTGGGCCAAGCCGGTCATCGTCGCCACCCAGGTGCTGGAGTCGATGATCGACAACCCCCGCCCCACCCGCGCCGAAGCCTCCGACTGTGCCAACGCAGTGCTGGACGGTGCCGACGCCGTCATGCTTTCGGGCGAAACCAGCGTGGGCAAGTACCCCATGGAAACTGTGCAGACGATGGCGAACATCATCGAGTCGACCGAAAAGCACGGCCTGGATCGGGTGCCGCCGCTGGGCAGCAAGCCCAAGACCCGCGGCGGGGCGATCACCCGTGCGGCGGTGGAGATCGCCGATCAGCTTGATGCGAAGTACATCTGTACCTTCACCCAGTCCGGCGATTCGGCGCGGCGCCTGTCACGGCTCCGGCCGACCAAGCCGGTGTTCGCTTTCACTCCGGTGCAGTCGACCCTGAATTCGATGGCGATGATCTGGGGTGTCCAGCCCATGCTGGTTCCCTTCGTCGAGCACACCGATCAGATGACCGCCCAGGTTGACCGGGTACTCCTGGAACAGGGTCTGGTGGAGCCGAATGACCTGGTGGTCATCGCTGCCGGGTCGCCTCCCGGGCAGGCCGGGTCCACGAACTCGATCAAGGTGCATAAGGTCGGGGACATTGCCGACGCCGGTCAGCTGCCGGACGGCTACACTCCGAACAAGGAAAAGGTCGGCCCGTGGCCGGTCAAGAACAAGCACAAGTAGCTCTGTAACATAGCAGAAGGGCCCCGCTGGTTTTCACCGGCGGGGCCCTTCTGCTGTGTTGGTATGTTCTGTGGCAGTGCTGTGGGTTAGTTGACCTGGTTGATGATGGTCTCGGCGACTTCGCGCATGCTGAGGCGGCGGTCCATCGAGGTCTTCTGGATCCAGCGGAAGGCCTCGGGCTCGGTGAGTCCCATCTTGGTGGTCAGCAGGCTCTTGGCACGCTCCACGAGCTTGCGGGTGGCGAACTGTTCCTGCAGATCGGAGACTTCGTGTTCCAGTGCCTTGATCTCCTCATGGCGGGAGAGGGCAATCTCGATGGCGGGCATCAGGTCAGCGGGGGTGAACGGTTTGACGACGTACGCCATAGCGCCGGCGTCGCGGGCTCGTTCCACCAGCTCTTTCTGGCTGAAAGCGGTCAGCAGGACCACGGGGGCGATGCGTGCCTTGACGATCTGTTCTGCGGCGGTGATGCCGTCCATGACAGGCATTTTCACGTCCATCAGGACCAGATCGGGCTTGTGCTCTTTGGCGAGCTGGACGGCCTTCTCGCCGTTGTCAGCTTCGGCGACGACGTCGTACCCTTCGCCGCGGAGAATCTCCACAATGTCCAGGCGGATGAGGGTCTCATCCTCGGCAACAATCACGCGCCGCGCAACACCCGAGACGTTCGACTCGTTGGATTCAGACACAGCAGGCTCCTTGTTAAATTCCATCATTTGCCCGGCAGGGCAGCGCCCGTTGCCGGTTCACTGAAACAGCCTATCGGCATGTAGAGTAGTTTCGCGCACTGACGATGACTTGAGTACTTCATCTGGCTTTGATCGGGTCTCTCACGGGTCCTGTCTCGGGTCTTTGTCGGAGCGCACGTTGGCCCGAATGGCGGAATTGGCAGACGCGCTGCACTCAAAATGCAGTATCGAAAGATGTGTGGGTTCAAGTCCCACTTCGGGCACAGTGTTTCCCCTTGTCAGGGGCTGTTTTGCTCTCTGACTGTGCACAAACCGGCGCAATGTGTGCGCGGGGTGTGCCTGTTTTGGTTGGTGGGTTGCAATCTTCCTGTGGCAGGTTATCCCCTTTCTCTCCTGAAGCCCTTGGTGGGCTTTCTTACTACTTCATGGGGGAGTTGCGGTGGTGGTACATGACTTCTGTGAGAGTTTTTTCGAAGCCAATTCCTCGGGGCGAGCCTCTCAGGCGAAGCGGCAATCCAATGGTCCCGGTCCCACCGTCCATCGTGCGTGTAGGCGGCGAAGGGCACCCCTTCAGCGCTGGTGTCGTGGCTGAGGTAGCCTGCCACGATCTTTGCGTAGCTGATCTCGGTGCTTGGTTTCGGCAGGTCGACGCGGAGGGTTGGCCCTACGTGGTTATCGGCGAGGGTGATGCAGACCAGGCTTTCTTAGGGCCAAAACCCCAAGGTGTGGCCGATGAAGCTGAGGACGTCGGCGGGGGTTTTGATGGTTAGCGGTTCCATGTTCCTTCTCCTTCAGCGACTGGCCGGTACCGGGAGTGTCTGTCAGGTTTGTGCGTCGTTCTGATAGAGGAATCAGGATCTTCAGAATTGAGAGTGTAGTTTCGGTCTGAATCCGCCGGATTCGAGTAGTGATCTGGCGACATAGTTGGTGATGTTTGTGAAGCCGAGGGCGGATCCGCGGAGGTGTTCGAGGCGTCCATTGATGGCTTCGGTGGGGCCGTTGGATGTCCCTGGGCGGTCGAAGTAGGCAAGGACATCTTGGGCCCGGCGATTGAGGGTTCGCCCGAGTGTTTTAAGCTCAATGAGCGCGGCGGGAACGCCTGTGCCCAGGGATGTGATCACTGCTTGCATCAACTTTCGTCCCTTGGCCCGGTCCGCCTCCCGGTAGGCGGCAACCATGCGCTGGTAAATCCCCCAACTCGCTTCTACCTCGACGTGGGTGTCCGTTTCGAACAGGGCTTCAAGACGTGCACGTTGCTTATCGGTGAGCAGATCCGCCCCGGTATGAAGGGTTAGCCTTGCCGAATACAGAGGGTCGCCGGCACGCCCACGATGCCCGCAGGACTGTTGCTGGACTCGTCGTCGGCAACTATCCAGACCCTCTCCGGCCAGGCGGATGACATGGAAGGGATCCATCACCGGAACAGCTCCGGGAAGTTCTTCGGCCGCGGCGCTCTTGAACCCGGAGAACCCGTCCATGGCCACGACCTCGATCCTGTCCCGCCATTGTTGCGGGCGTGCTTTTAGCCAGGAGGCGAAGACTTGTTTTGAGCGGCCTTCGACCATATCCAGCAGGCGGGACGGGCCCGTGCCGCCCCTGATCGGGGTCAGGTCGATGATCACGGTGACGTACTTGTCCCCGCGGCGGGTGTGCCGCCAAACATGCTCATCAACACCGATGACTTTGACCCCGTCGAACCGGTGCGGATCATCAATGAGCACACGCTTACCTTCGGCCAGGACAGCTTTGTTGGCAGTATTCCAGCTCACGCCCAGCCCTTCGGCGACGCGGGCGACCGTGAGGTGTTGACGTACGATCCCCTCCAACGCCCACCGCAGCCCCCGTCGGGAGAGTTTCGCCCGCGGTTCGGCGGCTTTGGACGTGTCCTGCCGCCACACCTGTCCGCACCCGGAGCATTTGTATCTGCGTACCCTGACCAGCAGCGTGGTCGGGCGCCAGCCGAAGGGTTCGTGAGCGAGCTGGCGGGTCACCGTGTCCCGAGGGACGCCTTGGCACCCACAGCTACGGCACCAGTCATCCGGGTCAACAACACGGCAAGCAAGAACGGCGTGATCGCGGCTCAGATGCTGCCCCGTGGCCTCGAGTCCGAGTTCGTCGAGCCGACAGAATGTGGTCAGGTCAGGACTATGAAAGGTAGCGTGGAACACGAGGGCCTTGCGGTAGAGGAATCAAGATCTAGACAATCCGATTCTCTCCCAAGGCCCTCCCATCAGCCGAAACAACCTCCCGCCCCAGACTCCTCACGGCGCCGCCAACTACACTCTCAATTCTGAAGAGCCAGGAATCACCGCTGGGTACGAGGGGCCGGAGTGCAACTTGGGGAACCGGGAGCGGGCCAAAATTTCGCGAGGAAATAAGCGACGGAGGAGGGCCGAACGAAATTTTGGTTTGTGACCGGCGCGCAGCGCCCTGGTTGTGCAGAGGATCCGCCCAGCGATGATGGGAATCAGAATGACAAACAGCGGTGATGCTTCTTGTCATTCATGGGTATGTTTCGGCGGCACGGCATAACGCCGGTCGTCCTAAAGATCCGGGCGAATCCTATGGTGTCCGTTGGGCGTCGGAGCGAGCTTGAGTACGGTTAGTCCAACTCCGCCAAGGTCCTTGCACAGGAATTGACGCTTGCGACCTGGGTTCAGGGGCATCATCGAGATTGTCCACGCGCTGGCCTGTGAAGTTCAGCGCTGGTGGCAGCGTTCTGTGATCACCCAGTGGGGGTCAACCGGGCCTTGAGTTGTCTTGCATCGTCTTTCTTTTTAAGAGGGGTTCGGTTGTGGCTCAGGGTGTCAAAGACCGTGTTACGTTGCGGCTGAGTAGATCAGCGCTGGCCGCCGCCCCACGGTGTCTACGGTGCGCACCGCTGCCGGGGTGCGTATGGCCGAGACCAATCCGCCGCGGGGAGATCACCGACAAAGACGGGCACTAGCTTGGGTGTATCGCAGCCATCGCACATCAAGTTGTATGCGATTTTGTAAACTCCCCTCCGTGAATGAGCGAAAATGCTTGACGCAGGGCGGTAATTCTGTCACGTTGTATACATCACTAGACACTGACACTGACGTCACTTGGAGGACCAATGCGATCGCGATCCATCTACCGGACAGGGCTGGCAGCGTTGGTGGTCCTTCCACTTGCCGCATGTGGCGGAGGAGAAGAAACCGCCGAAGGAGAGATTCCCAGTGTCACTGTATCGGTGACGCATCCTGAAGACCTCTACGGGCTTCCGTGGGAAGTAGCACGGGAGCAGGGTTTCTTTGAGGACGCCGGCGTTCAGGTCGAGGAGATCATTCCCTCGGAAGGCGGCGGAACCACGCTACAGAACGTCGTCTCGGGCCAGCTACCCTTCGGCGAAGTGGCTACGGGTGCCATTGTCTCCGGGTTCAACGAGGGAGCGCCGGTCCGGGTGATCGGTGGTGGGATCCAGTCGGTTGCCGATGTCTCCTGGGTGACGCTGCCTGATTCCGATATCGAGAGTCTGGAAGACACGGCCGATGCCACCTGGGGCTTTACCAATCCGGGATCAGTCACCGAGGCCATGAGCTTCCTGACACCCGAAGGCGCAGGACTCGATCCCACGGCGATCGACCGCACGGCAACCGGCGGCACCGGGGCGGGTATCGCCTTGCTGGAGGCCGGGGAAGTCGACCTGACGTACGCCTCACCGAGAGTAGCGATCGAGAACGCCGATACTCTAAAGGTGGTCGGCAGTAGCTCCGATGTAGTCCCGTTATATCAGCAGACGATGATCATCAGCAGCCGCGACTACGCTGAAGAGAATCCCGAAGCCGCCAAGGCCGTCCTTCAGGGGTACTCGGATGCTGTCCAGTGGATCACCGACAATCCAGAGGAGGCCGCGGAGTTTTGGGCAGGGCTCGCCGATCTCGAGGTCGACGCCGCTCAGGGCATCCTCGACGATGCCCTCGCCGCGGATCACTGGGGCGTTGCTTACAATCCCGAGGCTCTCGAGGCAGCCGAGAAGGCTCTCGCCTATACGGACGATCTCGACGAGGTCAACTGGGGCGAACTGCTCACCGACGAGTTCCTTCCCGAGGGTGAGAAGGGCACGATTCCGTAGCCTCGGTATGACGCGATGACCCTCGATGAGGGTCATCGCTTATCACCGGTTCCGACAGCAGAACTCAATTCCAAGGGGAATGTATGGGTGCGAAAGTAGAGCTTCAGGACGTCGACCGCGTGTATGGGGATGTCCAGGCGCTGAGTCCCACGAATCAGGTACTCGAGCCGGGTACCTTCACCACACTTGTGGGTCCCAGCGGATGTGGTAAATCCACGCTGCTGGACATCATCGCGGGCCTGAACAAAGGGAACGGTGGGCAGGTACTCATCGACGGAAGCCCCAGCACGGGGCCGCGCCGGGAAACCGGCGTGATCTTCCAAGAAGCGGCAGTATTGCCGTGGCGCACTGTCCTGGACAACGCGGCCTTCGCGCTCGAAACCCAGAAAGTCCCAGCAAGAGAACGCCGCGAGATCGCCCGCGAGGTACTCCAGCGCGTTGGCCTCTCACACTTCGTCAACCACTACCCACACCAGCTTTCCGGCGGGATGCGGCAGCGCGTCGCAATCGCGCGCGTGCTCAGTACCAATCCCGACCTGATCCTCGCGGACGAACCCTTCGGTGCCCTCGACGAACAGACCCGTGTGGTGCTTGGACTGGAACTGCTCAATGTGGTTCGACAGGGCGGTGCCACAGTCCTCTTCGTCACCCACAGCATCCAGGAAGCAGCCCTCCTCTCTGACCGCGTCCTAGTCATGGGAGCCCGGCCTGGAAAGATCCTCCTTGACCTCAACGTGGACCTGCCGCCAGACCGGGATCCCACCATGGTTGGGTCTCCAGTGGCGACTGCGCTGGTAGAGCAGATCTGGACGGTCCTCAAGAGTGAGGCCCAGCGAGCCATGGCTGAGCAGGGCCCGCGGCCGTGAGTACTGAACCGGTGACGACCGAGCCGACCAGCACTGTGGAGAGCACCGACAAACCGAAAACCGTTCGTGAACGTCGGCTCGGACTCACGGTGCGCGGCTGGACCATCATCGGCGCCCTCCTGACCGTCCTTTTTCTGGAACTGGCACCAAGGCTCGGCCTGGTTGACTCGTTTTCCCTCGTTCCGCTCAGCGCGATGGTGGTGCGGGCTTCAGGGTTGCTGATCGATCCTGAATTTCTCAGCCAGGACCTGGCGCCATCCCTGCTGTCAATCCTTGTGGCGTTCATCTTCGCCGTCGTCTCGGGTGTCCTGATCGGACTCCTCGTCTGGCGGTTCGACTGGGCGCGGAAAACACTCGATCCCTGGCTGGCCACCTACTACGCCATTCCCACGTTTGCCCTGTATCCCTTGCTTGTGGCACTCCTCGGCATCGGGTTCGTTCCGATCGTACTGCTGGCCACACTGTTCGCCGTCGTCGCCATGATCAGCTCCACAGTCGACGGTCTCGACGGCATCCCCCGGTCCGTCCTCCGGCTTGCGGCGGTGCTGCAACTGGACCCGATCCAGCGCATCTTCAAGGTGTTGCTGCCGGCAGCCCTACCGCAGATCAGCGTGGGTCTGCGGCTCGCTCTGTCCTACAGCCTCATCATGGTGCTGGCAAGTGAATTCGTCCTCTCGACCAGCGGGCTTGGACACTTCATTTCCAATGCCTACAACGATTTCGCGATCACCGACATGTACGCCGGGGTGCTCCTGGTCTTTGTCCTCGCTCTCGGGTTGAACTTCGCATTCGCGGCAGCCCTCCGGCCACAATCGAAGCGAGTCCTCTCATGAGCCTCCCGACCGCCGCGGCCCCGCGCGCCCCCATCAGCAGATCGCGCGGACTCCTCGTGTCGCTCGGCTGGATACTCATCCTGCCCGCGATCATCCTCATCGGTTGGGCCAGTCTTGCGGCGATCGTCGACAGCGTGGTGTTCCCCGGTCCATTGCAGTCGCTCGCCCGGCTTGGTGAGGACCTGTCCGAACCTGGATTCCGGCAGAGCATCGTGTCCACCGTGACGCTGCTCCTCGCGGGGTGGTCGCTCGCCGTCGTCGTGGGGACACTCGTGGGCTTCGCCCTCGGCCTGTCCTCATTCTGGTCCGCGGTCTTCGAAACCCCCCTCTTCGCGCTGTACAGCATTCCCAAGGTCACCCTGTATCCGGTGTTCCTGCTGTTCCTCGGCATCGGAGACGCCAGCCGCCTGACCTTCGCCTTCTTCCACGGGGTGTTTCCCATTGCACTGCTCGTCATGGCCGCGACCCGCTCAATGGACAAGAATTTCCTCAAGCTCGCCGATGTCCTCGTGCTGCCCTGGTACACCCGGCTGCGGCTGATACTGATCCCCGCGCTACTGCCGTCGATCGTCACCGCCGTCCGCATTGCCTTCGGACTCACCCTGTTGGGCCTCATCCTTGCCGAGATGTTCTCTGCACAAAGCGGCCTGGGACGGGAGCTGGTGTCCAACGTGGCGAACGTCAGAGTGGATCACATCGCCGGACAGGTGGTCTTCATCGCCATCCTCGCGGTCATCCCTGGATTCGCGCTGCGATGGGGCGAGAAACGGATCACGCGGCGTTACGGTAGCTGACTTCGCAGCGCCACACGCAGCACCGCGGAGGTGGCGAGCATTCGCGGGATCATGATCCTGAACGGTTCGAGGAGCTTGCGATCGCGGTCATCCTCGAGCGGTTGCACCGGCTCGGGCCAGTGCGAGGCAGACCAGGCGGCGGTGGCTCTCACTGAGTGCTCGCACCGGTCCAAAGCGCCGGATGCCGCTGCCTCGGTCACGGCCTTCTCGATCCACCCGAGCAGGCCCTGGTCATAGCCGACATGGCGGAAGAGGCTCGGTACGGCCCGTCCTCCCGGTTCGATCAACCGGGCCAGCCGGAGCACGGAGTCCCTCGCCATGGTGTCCATGTCCTTTACCTCGAGCATCAGCGGAAGTTGAGCCGTATCTATTCCCGTCGGTGAGCCACCCTCCGGGAGCTCCGCCGTGGACAGCAGCGGGGAGGACGAGTCGCCGGACGCGCCCTCCAGGAGCAGAGCGACCACGACGGCATTGCAGGAGTTCCCGGAATCGTAAACATTGAGGAGCCGCCGGAGCGTAGCGGCCTGCTCGGCATCGATGGGCGAGCCTCCGGGCACAGGAGGCGCGATGAATCCGCCGACGTCCGACCTCGAGTCGGCGGACGTTCCTGTGCCGGCGAGATTGCTGTCATCGAACATCAGGCGTCGTAGCGCTCGGGGCCCGATTCGGGCCAGCCCGGGCCGAACACGCTCCCAGCAGTCTTGGAGGCGGCGCGGGTCCTCGCCGAGCCGCCTGTACAGCAGGTTCGGAAACGGCATGCCGGTGAGTTCACTGATGTCGACGAATATCGCGTCACGGCCGACATGGACGGGATCAATGCCGGTCAGGACGCGCTCCCGCAGCGTTGCGTGCCGCAAGAATGTGGGTGCGCATGATCGCTTCGGCCCACTCGCCGTCCCTTGCACGGGCGGCGGCAACAAGTTCGGCGTGGTGGAGCATGCTCCGGTTCAGTGCTTCGGGGCTGTACTTCCGAAAGGTATGGGCAACGACGGCCGGTCGCATGAGGGTCTGGAGCGCTGTCGCGAAGTGCCGGTTGCCACATCGATCGACAAAAAGGCCATGGAACGCGCTGTTGAGTGCGCTCAGGGAGTCCAGTTGGCCGGATCGGACCGCTTCCTCCATGGCAGCAGCCAATTCGGCGAGGCGGTCCACGTCCTGATCCGTCAATCGAGGTACCGCCAGCAAGGCCGCATGCGGTTCGAAGCCTGCACGGACGTCGTAGAGCCCCGCGACGTCGTCGGGCGTGAACGACACCACCTGTGCGCCCTTGTTGCGGCTGATCTCCACCATGCCTTCGGCGGAGAGCCGGTTGAGCGCCTCCCGGATCGGGGTGCGGCTGACGCCGATCCGTTCAGCCAATGTCTTTTCTCGAAGCCAGGACCCCGCGGCGAGTTCGCCGGAAGTGATGAGGGCCCGCACCTGGGCGTATGTACCTTCGTCCAGCTCGCGGTCGCGGGGAAGCGGGGGGTGAGTCTCCATGGCGTATACCGTATCCCTCTTTCCGAAGTCGCGGTCAGGCGGTCGTGGGCCAACGGGCGGCGGCGAGGTCGTTCCGTGTTCCGCCGCGGGAAACGAACGACGCCGACGGTCGTCCGGTGAGTTCGACGATGCGTTCCGACACCGCCATGTACTTCTTGAGGTCGATGCCAGTGTCGATGCCGAGTCCATCGCATAGGTGGATGATGTCCTCGAGGGCGGCATTGCCGAGTACTGAGGGGTCACCCGGAAACCAGAGGTCGCCGCCCAGACCCGCGAATGATCCCTCAAGCCACGTAACGCTGGCCATCATGCATGCCAGTGCGTTCGCCGGGGCGAATCCGTTGCGGTTGTGCAGGTGCGCCCCGACATCGAGGTGCGGGTGGAGATGACGTACCTCGGAGACGCCGTCGTACATCTCTCCGGGATGCTCCTCTCCGGAGGTTGCCGCCAGGTAGATGCCGGCGGCGCCCGCGTCCACGGCTGCGTCGACGACCCGGAGACGTTCCGCCCCGGTCACCGTTCCACGCGCCGGAGCGAAGAACGCGCAGGCAACAGCGACGACAAGCCGTAGATTCGAAGCCTGGGTGAGCGTACCGATTCGGGCAAGATCCGCGAGGATCTCGTCGACCGTGAGCCCCTGGTTGCGGAGGCTCACTTCCTCATCAGCTGAAACGACGATGACGAGCTCGTCGAGGCCGCAGTCCACCGCACGCTCGGCCCCGCGGAAATTCGGTGCCAGTCCGCGGTACCGGACTCCGGGGACGCGCGGCACAGCTGCCATGACGTCGGCCGCGTCGGCCAGTTGGGGGAGGACTTTCGGGTGGGCGAAGGAGACCGCTTCAATCTCTCGCACCCCCGCATCGATGAGCATGTGGATGAGCTCAACCTTCTTCCCGGTGGACAGCGGTTCCGGCACTGACTGCAGTCCGTCGCGCAGGCCTACCTCCACGAGCCGGATGGCGGATGGAAGCTGGGGGATGCTCATGCGACATTCCGTCCACGCAAGGCCGCCAGAGCGGCGGGGTCGACGCCGATCTCCGCGAGGACCTCCTCCGTATGCTGTCCCAGCTCCGGGCCCGGCCATCGCACGGTCCCGGTGGTGCGGCTCAATCTTGGAAAGACATTCTGCATGGCGACCGGGCCGAGTACGGGGTGGTCGACACTGGTGATCGACTCCCGGGCCTGGTACTGCGGATCGGCGAGCATATCGACTGGTCGGAAGATCTTCCCGGAGGGCACCCCCGACTCTTCAAGGGCGGACTCGAGGTCCTCGGCGTCGTAGGCCGAGGTGTAGTCCGCAATGATTCCGTCGAGCTCAGCCTGCCGCTCGCCGCGAGCGCCGTGCGTGGCGTACCGCGGGTCCTCGGCAAGGCCAGGCCGGCCGATGGCTTTCGCGAGCCGAGAGAAGACGGTGTCCTGGTTGGCCGCGATAAGGATCCACTTGCCGTCCTTGGTGGGATACACGTTACTGGGGGCGACGTTGGGCAGAATGGCTCCCGTGCGCTCACGCTGATAACCAGAAATCTGCCATTCGGGGACGAGGGATTCCATCACCCCGAGCACCGCCTCATAGATTGCGGAGTCCACGATCTGCCCGCGGCCGCTGACATCCCGTTCACGGATTGCGGCCAGGGCGCCGATGGCGGCAAAGAGTGCGGCCAGGGTGTCACCGATCGAAATCCCGACGCGCGACGGCGGCGTGGAGGGATCCCCCACCACATAGCGGAGCCCGCCCATCGCCTCACCGATCGCGCCGTAGCCGGCGCGCTGCGAGTAGGGCCCATCCTGCCCGAACCCGGAGACCCGGACCATGATCAACCCGGGGTTGAGCTCCTGCAAGACGTCGTATCCGAGGCCCCACCGTTCCATGGTGCCGGGCCGAAAGTTCTCAATGACGATGTCAGCGGTGGCGATGATCTGACGCGCCAGGTCCTGGGCTTCGGGCTCCCGCAGGTTGAGGGTAACCGAGCGCTTGTTTCGGCCCACGATCGTCCACCACAGCGACTGCCCCTGTGGAAGTTGACGGCCCCACTGTCGCAGCGGATCGCCCTTCTTCGGGTCCTCGATCTTCACGACGTCGGCGCCCAGATCTCCGAGCATCTGCCCACAGAACGGGCCGGCCAAGAGTTGCCCCATCTCGACCACGCGGAGCCCGGCGAGAGGACCGTCGGCGGGAGGTGCAGCATGGGGAACTGTCACGGCGTAGCCTCCAGAATGGTGGGGAATAAAAGTGCCACTCATCAAACAAAGTAACGTATACAACTTCTCAGAAGCAGGCCGGTGCGTCAAGGGCATCGTGGCCATTGTGGTGCATTTTGTATGCAACCTGCGATCCTGCCTGCCAGCAGCCACACCATCGCCTCTTACCGCGATACGCGGCGAATGTTGCTCGTCTTCGCCGCTAACCATCACAGGATCCCGGCATCGTCGTTGCAATGGGACCACCTCGATGGCCCCAACATCACGGATTTCTTCGAACACCCGCACACGGACCGCGGTAACAGCGCCCGGATCCAAATGCCCGACTTAGCGCGATCCACAGTCTGTTCCGATACGCGGTCCTTCGCCATTCCGAACATGCCACCAGCCTTACCCGAGTGTTGGCAATACCGCCGCAACGCATCGATCGCCGCCTTGTCGATTATCTCGACGACAAGGAATGCGAGGCCCTGCTCGCAGCGCCGGATCGCAGCACCTGGACCGGGCGGCGCGACTACACCTTCTTGCTCGTCGCCATCCAAACCGGATCGCGCATCTCGGAACTACTCAGCCTCACAGTGAGCGACATCCACCTGGGCACTGGCGCCCACATTTCCTGCCGCGGCAAGGGACGAAAAGACCGCATCACTCCGCTGACCGCCAAACGGTCACGTCGTTGCGATCTTGGGATAAGGAACAACGCCCCGCCCACACCGGTAGTCTTCCCCGGGCGCACCGGCCAGCGGCTTAGCCGAGACGCTATCGAACACCGCAGCACCATCCATACTCGCACCGCCACCACGCGCTGTCGAAGACCGGCCGATAAACGCGTCACCGCCCATGTCTTGCGGCACACGACCGCGATGCGACTGCTCCACGCCGGTATCGATACCAGTGTCATCGGGCTCTGGCGCGGGCATGAACACGTCGGGGTATGGAGTTGCTTGCTCGACAGGCGCACAGGCAGCCATCAAATGCCGGCCAGGGAGAGGGCAAAAAGGGGGGTGTGCACAATGTGCACACCTTGGGGGTCGGACTGGGCCGTATCGGTGTCGGTCTGGGCCGGTTTGGGGAGGTTTTCGGGGGGAGGCCAGTGTTTGCAAGGGGGTAAAGCCGGTTCAAGTCCCACTTCGGGCACAGTGTTTCCCCTTGTCAGAGGCTGTTTCGCTCTCTGACTGTGCACAAACCGGCGCAAAGTGTGCGCAGGGTGTGCCTGTTTCGGTGGGTGGGTTGCAGTCTTCCTGTGACGGTCCGCCTCCTTTCTATCTTGGAGCCCTTTGGTGGGCTTTCTTACTACTTCATGGGGGAGTGGTGGTGAAGATACATGACTTTTGTGAAACTTTTCCAAAGCCAGTTCCTTGGGGAAGCCTCCTAGGCGAAGCGGCAACTCAAGGGTCCCGGTCCCGCCGTCCTTCGTGGGCGCCAATGGTGAGGAGCGCACTTTCAGCGTGGGTGTCGTGGCCGAGGTAGCTTGCCACCAACTTTGCGTAGCTGGTCTCGGTGTTTGGCTTCGGCAGGTCGACGCGCAGGGTTGTCCCTACATGGTGATCGGCGAGGGTGATGCAGACCAGGCTTTCCTGGGGCCAAAACCCCAAGGTGTTGCCGATGAAACTGAGGGCATCGGCGGGGGTTTTGATGGTCAGCGGTTCCATGTTCCTTCTCCTTCGGCGACTGGCTGGCACCGTATGTGTCTGTCATATTTGTGCGTCGTTCTGATAGAGGAATCACCGCTAGGTACGAGGGGCCGGAGTGCAACTTGGGGAACCGGGAGCGGGCCAAAATTTCGCGAGGAAATAAGCGACGGAGGAGCGCCGAACGGAAATTTGGTCTGCTCCCGGCGCTTCGCGCCCTGGTTGTGGGGAGGACCCGCCCAGCGATGATGGGGATCAGAATGACAAACAGCGATGATGCTTCGGGTCATACATGGGTATGTTTCCGTGTGGCACGGCATGACATCAGAACCAACCACTAGTAAATGCTGATGCGCGGACCCACCGTTTGAGGCATTATCACGACTATCTGATGAAGCCTGGGAGCGCACAGGGGCCTCCGGGGAACGGTTAGCGCAGTAGTCTGATGATCGCCTGTGTTGCTTCCTCAACCTTCGCGTCGACCGCTTCGTAGGCCCCGGTGGTTTCGGCTTCCTGGGCGGCGGCGACGACGCAATGTTGCAAGTGGTTTTCTAGAAGGCCGCCCAGACTCACGGCGTGCATGGCAGTGTTGACAGCCGCGGGCTGGGTGAGGATGTCGATGCAGTTCTGATCTTCGTCGACCATCCGCGCTATCCAACGGACTTGTCCTTCAATGCCTTCAATCGCCGCAGATAGGCCGCCTTGCCCGGGGAATAATGGTGCACCGCACCGGTGGTAACCGGCTAGTCCGCGACGGTGGGCTCCGTCGTGGGAACTTCCGTTGCCGCCGCCTCCAGGGTGTCATCGGTACTGTTCCGAGGTCCGGCTCCGGCGTTCACGGTCCTATCTTTTCAAAGGTCCGACCTTTCCTGGTCAGACCCAGATGAGGCCGTTGGCACGTCCTCGACCATGCGCTCCGCGGCCACGATAAGTATCATCGACGATCCGCTCCGGTCGGAATGCTCAATAGGTGAAATGGGTTCCCTTGAACGCCAGAGGCCCGCGGGTGCGGTAATCCTTGAAAAGCCCGTTACCTTAACGTGACTTTGGTACCACAGTGGGGTACTCTCATTCGAGTGATCTTGGCACCCCGCCGAGATCATAATCCCGCGCAGAATGCCGAGCCCTGCCGCTGCACCGGGACCCGTTCGCACAATCCAGATGGCAGGGACGGGGGAACCACGTTTCCACCGGGCCACCGCACGCGGTGACCCTCGGGGTTAAGTCGATCTGACTATCCAGTGCAAAATCTGCCGCATCGTTTGCGATTGGCAGGAAGCTCAAGGATGGTGGACGGCCGGGTGACTCCCATCCGAACCCGACAGCTCACCCCGCAGGCATGGGAGAGGCAACCACCATGTCACGTAAGTCCATTTCGGCACGCCACCGCGCGGCCACCACCCACTCCATCGCTCTTGAAGGTCTGACCCAGTCCGCCAAGACCAATGCCGTAGCACTGGGCAAGCCAGCCATCATCGCCGTCGCGACCGGCAGCCTCGTCTTCTCCGTCGGAGCGACCGCCCACGCAGGAACCTACACGCAGGGCGAAGCAACGACCGCCTCCGCAGTCTCAGCACCCGCCGCTTCCGGAGTCCACACTGTTGCTGCCGGGGACACCCTGGGCGCCATCGCGGCACTGCATGGTGTCAGCCTCGACACCCTCCTGGCCCAGAACGGACTGTCCTACGCCTCAGTCATCTACCCCGGACAGCAGATCCAGCTCACCGGTGGGGCAGCCGTCAGCGCGGCAGCCGTCCCAGCAGCTACTGCAAGCCAGGCCTTCTACTCGGCACCTGCACCAGTCGCTCCGGCAGCGGCACCAGCCGTTCAGGCAGCAGCACCCGCTCCAGCAGCAGCACCCGTTTCCGCAGCACCGGCAATGATGACCTTGGCTTCCAGCCCCATCACCCCGATTGCGTCTGCAGCTAAGGCAGCTTCGTCAGTTCCAGCCAGCGGAGTCGGCGCAGCATTGGTCGCTTCGGCCTATGGGCAGATCGGGTCGATTCAGGACTGCACCGTCCTCGTCGAACGCGCTCTGCGCTCCATCGGCCTGAACGTCGGCGACCTCGGCCCCCTGCAGTTCGATCAGTACGGAACCCGGGTCTCAAGCCCTGCACCCGGTGACCTCGTAGTCCGCCCGGGCCACATTGCCATCTACGTCGGGAACGGCAAGGTCATCAGCAGTGGCATGAACGGGTCAAACCTCACCATCGAGCACCCACTGTCCGACCTTGGCGGTTCATACTTCGTACGAGTCAACGGCTAGTACCCTGACTCACGGAGCTTCTCCGTAAATTGAACAAAGTGGCGGGTGCCCTGGACGGAGGGCACCTGCCACTTTTATGTCTGGGTTCGCACACTGTCTAACTCACTAGGCGACCAGAACGCGACCATTCTTGATTGTGTCAAGCCGTCTTGGCCCCGGCCGGACGGCTAGAAGTGGCCCCGGCTGATGACCGTCGAACGTAGCCAAGCCGTCAATGCCTTATGGTTATGACCCCGGTGCAGGATCCTCAAGCGAGTCATTCGGTAGCAGTTGTCTGATTCTCTTGGTGGAGCGTGTCGATACGGCATCGGTCTGCGAAGCTGTCTCCATGACTATCGATATGAGAGCCATGCTCGGACGCGTGGTCCCGGAAGTCTTCAATGAGCATCTTGTGACGGCAGATGTGAACACCGATGACAAAGACTGGCCCTACGGCTCACTCGTCATTAGCGGCACGCGCGAAGGGCGCTCAGTCATAATCGGAGCTGACGGCGGTCCATTCATGATCGCCTACGTTCCGGAGCTGAACGTGCAGATCATGGCCTTCGATGAAGAAGATGATGAGGAGGACGCCGAGGAGTACCGGGAGGAAGCATTGCGAAAGCTCTGTCTCGCGATGCTGGTGTACCTCGAGGGAGGAGGGCGGATCAGTGAGCGGCGCAGCCTGCTGGGCCGCGGCGTTGTCCGCAAATGATTATCGAGTCAGACTGCTTCGAGTGGCGCTTAGGGCGAAGGTTTTCGAGCGGCCCGAAGCCGCTCCGACCCGCCAAGAGATCCCGTGCAGTGTAATTGCAGTACCAGTAACTAGAGAGCTTTCCCCGGAGCTCCTAGACGTGCGAAGGAGACAAGTGAAGGGATCGGTGCTGGCATGAATCAGTTCGGTCTGTGTCCCGACGCGAGTGGTGGTTTTGACTTCCTCGTGGATGGTCGGCTCCTTCGGGAGTTGGTGTTCGACACGGTGGACCTGGAGCAGTATGAGATTACTCTGTTGCGACGACGCAAGTTGCCCTTCGGTGCCGCCCTAGATCAGATTCGTCGCCTAAAGGGCGAGCTTTCAGGCGAGTTCTTTCCACACCGTGTCTGGCTCTACTTCTGCGGTGCATGCTTTGATCAGGGCTGCGGTGGGATCAGCGTAAGAATCCAAGTTGAAACCGATCGAGTGGTTTGGAGCGACTTCTGTCATGACGGTCCGCCCAGTACTGAGAACGAACTGGATGAGTTTCAGGAGGAAGACAGGGTCACTCATGTTGGGCCGCTCGTATTCGATCGCGGCGAGTATGAGGCAGCCCTCGACGACGTGGCTGACCAACTGGGACGAAGCTACCTGCGGCACTGGCTCAACACGGCGCCTTTAACCTGTGCTCCAACCTGATCTATCCGTCCCAAGAGCAATCCCTCAGCGGGACCCTGGGTCTATGAGTCGCTGCAGCTGAGATACTGCCTTCATGGATGTATACATGGTGTGGCACATTCATCACGCAAAGTGGCTCGACGGTTCTCCAACTGAGCATTTCGGTGACGATGGCCAGATCCTGCTCGACGAACAGTCTGGGGACGACGCGAAGATGCTTGGTGTCTACGGATCACAGGATGCGGCTCAAGCGCGTATTGATCGAGCGCGGTCCCAGCCAGGGTTCGAAGACGAACCCAAGTGCTTTCTCATCGACGCCGCAACTCTCGGTGATGATTTGTGGACCGAGGGGTACGTGTCCATCGCGGACTAGACCAGGTCGGACGCCCGCTTGGGGATCCGTTTCAGGCAGCCGTCGGTGGTCCCCGCCTGACGTTGATCGCTCGGAGTCGATAGTGATGACGCGGGTCAGCTCGCGCTTTGCTGGGCGAGGGTATGGGCGAGGCGATAGGAGTCGGTGCCTGTTTCGATGATGGCTCCGTTGAAGGTGAGGCGGTCTACGATCGCTGCGCAGAGTCGTGGATCGGTGAAGGTTTTTGTCCAGCCGGAGAAGGACTCGTTGGACGCGATCGCGATGGAGTTTTTCTCCTCGCGTTCGGTGAGGACCTGGAAGAGGAGCTCAGCGCCTCGCCGGTCGAGTTCCATATAGCCGAGCTCGTCGATGCAGAGCAGGTCGACCCGCCCGTACCGGGCGATGGTCTTGGCGAGCATCTTCTCGTCCGCGGCTTCGACGAGTTCGTTCACCAGCCTCGTAGCGAGGGTGTATTTCACCCGGTACCCTTTCTCCGCGGCCGCGGTGCCCAGGCCGATGATGAGGTGGGATTTCCCGGTCCCTGAGTCTCCGATGAGGCAGAGGGGTCGTCCTTTGCGGATCCAGTCCCCGGTCGCCAACGTGTGGATCGTCGCAGGGTTGATGTTGGGGTTCGCGTCGAAGTCGAAGTCCCCGAGCCACTTATCCCGCGGGAAGTTCGCGGCTTTCACCCGCCGGGTTGAGGAGCGACGGTCCCGGTCGTCGCACTCTGCCAGCAGCAGCTCGGCCAGGAAACCCTGGTAGGACAACTGTTCCTTCCCGGCGACGGTCAGCGCTTCGTCGAGGACCGCCCGGATGGTGGGGAGACGTAGCCGGCGGCAGGCCTGGTCGACGGCCGCCACGGCCGCCTGCTCAGTCAAGCCACGTCGCCGGCGCAACGTCGGGGTCACGGGGGTGGTCGAGATTGTGGGGCTCATGAGATGTTCTCCTTCGACATGCTGACGGGCGCGCTGACAGAGGTATTTGCTGGGTTCGATGGAGTGCGTTTGGCGAGCAGCTCGTCATACGAGCTGACAGACGGGATCGGCCGGCTGTCGGGTGGGAGACCCGCGATGACAGCGGCCGGGTCCATGAGGCGGCGTTGGGTAAGACTGACAACCCGTTGCACTTTGTCCTCGGCGTGAGCACCACGATGGGCGCCGCGGTGACGGTCTGAAGTGGACCCACCCACGCCTGCCAGGTCCCGGTTGCCGTTCAGGTTTTCGGTTGCGTGCCGGCGTGCTTCGACCGCGACGACGTCGGCGCTGACCGCGCCTATCTGCAAGGCTGCGCTGATACCGGCTTGGATGTCGACGGGGCGCATGAACCGGTGAAGGAGCAGGACGTCGATGAGTTCACGGGTGCCGTCCGCGTCACCGTTGACCCGCCGGGACGCCGCCCAAAACGCTTCATGAGCGTTCGTGAACGAACCGGCCTCCCTCGCTCTCGCCAGGGCGGTGGAACCGGGCAGGGCACCGGGTTTGGTTTTGAGGACCTCTAGGTAATGATCCAACTGCACGGACTGCCCATGCTTGACGGTGATCCTCTGATGCCTGGCTACGATCGTGCGTCCGTCGAACACCACGATCTCAGAGGCCCGTAGTGAGACACGGACCTTCCTGCCGATGAATCGTGCCGGCACCGAGTACTTCACCATCCTGACCGTGATCATCGAGGACCGGTCCACCCTCGGCGTCAGCACCAGCCCCGGATCGAGCGTCTCCGACGGCAGAGGTGCCAAATGCGGTTGTTCCGTCTCAAAGTCCTGACCGACGGTACGGATCCTGTCGTTGATCCGCCGACCGTCGTCCTCTGCCTCCCACACCCGGATGCGGTCGTTGAGCTCGCTCAGGGACCCGACGACGGGCATCGGAGAGAGCCTGTTGCGGCGGAACCGGCCCACCTCGCCTTCGACCCCGCCTTTCTCATGGGCACCGTTGATGCCCGGCTGGCAATAGAACGCGTCGAAACCGTAGTGGGAACGGAAAAGCACCCACCGGTCGTTCTCGACCCGCTGCCGCCCCTGCCCGAACACCACCGACGTGACCGCGCTCGTGAGATTGTCGTACCGGATGTGCCTGGTCGGGACGCCGCTCAGAGCAATGAAGGCGTCGATGTGTCCCTCAAGGAACGCTTCCTGCGCCTGCGTCGGGTAGATCCGGTGAACTGCTTTCCCTGAGTGGGAGAGCCGGTAAACGAACATGTGGCACTTCGTTTTCACGCCGTCGAGGACGACCCAGACCTCCCCGAAGTCCACCTCGGCCTCCGCGCCCGGCGCGTGCTCCTGCGGGACGAATACCTCCACCCTGCGGCCGGCCTCAACATCTATCTCCGCACGACGAACCCGGACATAGTCACGCACCGTGGAATACGACAGCTCCTTGGCATCATGCTCCGCGATCAGCCGGGCAAGGACCCTACGCGCGGTGTGACGTTGTTTCCGCGGCGCCGTCGTGTCCTCAACGAGCATCGCGTCGATCGCAGGCTTGAACGCCTCCAACTTCGTAGACACTCGGCCTGGCGTTTTCCGCTCCGGCGGTTTTGCCGACTCCAAAGCTGCTCGTACCGTGCGGCGGTGGACTCCATGGCGAACCGCCAGCGCACGAACAGAGAGACCCTCCACTCGGGCGTCCCTACGGATCGCTGCGAATACCTCCACGCGTGCTCTCATCCCTGACCTCCACCACTGGAAACGAATTGATGATTCCAACGCTGGGGTGGGGCCACCTCAAACCGTCACAAGAAGCCCCGCGAGTCGCTAGGTGGGTCCGGTTCAAACCGTCACAGTGGGGCCACTTCAACCTGCCACAGTCAATTCTGGAACGATGCTTTGTCCTATACAGAGCGTTGCATGGATTTGCACTCTCAACTACACCCAGATCGAGGATTTGCAGGCCGGATCCGTCCGAACCTTTTTGTAAAGTTCGATTGATCACCAGAGTCCCGTGACGGGTTCCTGAACGGACGCGTTCCCCAAATATGGCCGGTAAGTGAATTGTCTTAGTACGGCGTTGCTCTGTGTTACGAATCGATAGACAGACTGACGACTACGGGTTGTGGTTTCGGTTGGTTTAGTCGGGTGCGGACTGCGATGCCTGCACAGAGGATTACAGCGACGCCGCCGAGGATAGTCGCCCAGGTTATTTGCTCCTTAAGCAGGAGCGCTGCCCATAGAATGCTGAGCACTGGTTGGATGAGCTGGACCTGGCTGACCAGGGACATGGGCCCGATGGCGAGGCCACGGTACCAGGCAAAGAACCCGAGGAACATGCTGATCACGGCGAGGTAGCCGAAGGCAGCCCATTCGATGGGAGTCCCGGTCGGGGGTTGCTGAACCGCCGCGAAGACGGTAAGCACAATCATTAGCGGGGAAGCGATCACCAATGCCCACGACACTGTTTGCCAGGCGCCGACCTCGCGGGCGAGCAACCCGCCTTCTGCGTACCCGATTGCTGCTGCGAATACGGCGCTGAACAGCAACAGGTCCGACGTGGTGAGATGTGTGAACCTGCCCCCTTGAGCGGCGGCGAAGCCGATCGCTACGATTGCACCGATGATCGCCATGACCCAGAAGGATCGAGGTGGTCGTTCCTTCCCTCTGACTACAGCCATGACTGCTGTGGCTGCGGGGAGGAGGGCGATGACGACGGCCCCGTGGCTTGCGGGTGCGGTGGTGAGAGCGAAGGAGGTCAGTAGGGGAAAACCGATCACGATCCCACTAGCGACGACGGCGAGCCTTATCCATTGGCCGGCGTTAGGGATCCGCTGTCGGGTGAGCGAAAGGGCCGCAATAGCGAGGGCAGCAGCAATGACGGCGCGGCCCGAACCGATGAATAAAGGGGAGAAACCGCCGACAGCAATGCGGGTGAAAGGGACGGTGAAGGAAAACGCTGCAACACCGAGTAAACCCCATGCAATACCAGATCCTGACGACGATAGCAGAGGAATCTTTTGGGGGGTAGCGCTACTATTGGGGTTCATGATCAACGATAGCAGTATGCGGATTGTTCGGGCGCTTCGTGACTGGATTGCGGGTGCCCCTGCGGGTGCCAGGCTGCCGTCGACTCGGTCGCTGGTGACGAGTTATGAGGCTAGCCCTGTCACGGTTCAGAAGGCGCTGCGTACGCTGACCGCTCAGGGTCTAATCGAGAGCCGTCCAGGGGTGGGCACCTTCGTGCGGGCCGTCCGCACGGCCCGCCCATCGGATTTCGGGTGGCAAACCGCAGCCCTCGGAACCTCACACAGCCGGCTAACCTCAGCCGCGGCAACGATGCGCCCGACCCCTGGCGGCGGTATAGCGCTTCATGGCGGGTACCCGGATAAGGAGCTCTTACCGGACCGCTTGGTGCGGGCAGCGCTTCTTAGGGCAGCACGCAGCGAATCCGCTCTGACGCGGTCCCCGGTGTCTGGCAATCCTGATTTGCAGTCGTGGTTTGCTTCGGAACTAGCCGCTGACACACCTTTGGGGGTGAATTCTGTGCTGGCCAGTGATGTGATTGTTCTTCCGGGCAGTCAGAGTGGCCTCAGTTCTATTTTCCGTGCGCTAGTTTCCGTTGGGCAGCCGCTGCTGATCGAATCACCGACTTATTGGGGTGCGATTCTTGCCGCCGAGCAGGCCGGCGTCCGTCTTATCCCTGTTCCTTCTGGCCCCTACGGCCCGGAACCTGAGGACGTCGCCCGCGCCTTCGAAGAGACCGGCGCGCGCGCCTTTTACGCTCAGCCCAACTACGCCAACCCGACCGGTGCTCAATGGTCCCAAGACACCGCAACCCAGATCCTCGACGTGGTCAAAACCTATGGGGCCTTCCTGATCGAAGATGACTGGGCCCACGACTTCGGCATCACGACCAACTCCACACCGGTAGCAGCCCAGGATGACGGCGGTCATGTGGTGTATGTTCGCTCACTTACCAAAAGCATTTCCCCCGCGCTGAGAGTTGCTGCGATCATCGCCCGCGGACCAGCACGAGAGCGAATCACGGCTGATCGTGCCGCCGCTTCGATGTATGTAAGTGGTGTCCTGCAAGCCGCCTCGCTCGACGTCGTCACCCAACCCGGTTGGCAGACCCACCTTCGAGGGCTTCGCCAGCAACTCCAGTCCCGTCGGAACCTTCTGGTTGATAGCATTAGCCAGTACGCGTCAGCTGCGGAGGTCACCACAATCCCAACGGGCGGACTCAACCTATGGATCAGACTTCCAGACGCGACTCACCTCCCGGAGCTGATCACCGAATGCGAATCCAACAACGTCTTCATCGCGCCGGGCAACGGATGGTTCCCCGCCGAACCCACTGGACCGCACATCCGACTGAATTACTCCGGACCAAACCCAGGGGCATACCCCGAGGCAGCCCAAGTCATAGGCAGGGCTCTTAACCAAGGAACGAATTCAGTTCGCTGAACAGTCCGACCTCCCCTGTACAGTGTTGACCAATGTATGTGCTGAGGGATCCCCTTATCGGACGGATCGGAGAAAACGGGGGACTAGCTGAAAGCAGTTTGGGGGCCGCGAACGATGCGCGGCAACTTTCTTTCACGTATGGATGGGGCCCTCCTAGGAAGTGCGGCATAGGTGGCACGCTATTGGATACGATCAACACGCTTCATTCGAAACGCGCCGCATCGGCTGTTGGAGGTTTAGACAGTCGCTTGAGAAGGAAGGAAACGCCAGAACGACCAACCACCCCTTGCGAGCTTCCGCGTCCTCGGTCTAGTGCTGTGCCGGGGTCGGTTCCGCTGTCTTACATGCGGCAGAACTGCGGCGAGGGGTTGCGTCGTTCTTCAGGCTGAATGACTTGAGCTGGACGGTTGTCCAACCGTCTTTAGTGGCGCGGACGGGGGCGCGCTTATCGTCCTTCTAAGCCTATACGAGCTGTTCTTTAAGGTCCTATATGCGGAAGATTTGAGGGTCTTCGGAGCAAAGCGTCTCGCCGAGCGTCTAGATTGTAGGACCGAGGCGGCGCACGTCGTTAGGTCCCACTGTCCCGGTCTCCGCGAATGTTCGGCTTCGTCAACTTGAGGCATCAGCGGAGCGGATTTGACTGCCCCGTTGACCTCAGCCCGTACTATTGCGCCGCTAGTTAGGCTTTGACTCGGGGACCCTTCATATTCATTTGCGCGAACTGCTCCCTCACTTGAAGGCCCGGGATCACCCGATCCAGCCTGTACCGGCGGCTCCCGCCAAGACGGCCGGAATCCGTAATGGCCGATGGATCGTCAACGTCAATTCGTGCATAAGCCTCCTGGCAGAATGCATGACTGTGCCGGCGAGCTCTGACACTCCAATGTCAACAGTCGTCTGCACAACTGCCGTAACTGCGCAGGCAATCACCACATCTTGGCCGTAGTGGCTTACGGCTCGATTGATCGAAATCTGTGGGTGCTCCCTTATGAAACCGGCATGGCCAGCAAGCGTCCCGCTGGAGGATCGGCGGCATTACCGACGCTTCCGACCAAGATCTTCATGCCTGTACTCCTCTCCCATGTCTCGACATCGTGTATTTCGTCGTCTCTACGATCCCCGCGGGTGTCGGGACGCTCGGGGATCCGGGATGCCGGTCGACCCTCACCATCCGAGGAGTGCGAGCACGCCGGTCCCAGTGAGCGCGACCGCGCTCGTCCACAGGACAATCGCGACGACCTGCCAGAGGATGACCCACCACTTCGCGACACCCGACCCGACGAAGAACGCGGCGGTCAGCATCGTCGGGAGGGCGAGAGGAGCAAGGATGCTCGCACCGGGGACCCCGAACCGAACCATCCAGCGACGGAGCCGCACACGGCCCTTTGCGCGCCTCGTCGGGTTCGCATTCGGATCGTCCGCGGGCTGCTCGAGCACGCTGACCGCAGCGGTCTCGGGCGTCGCCACGTCGCCCATGGTGCCGTCGCTTGACTGGCCGGAGGGATCCACGACTACGGGACCCTCGGCCCTCGTCTCTTCGGTTGTCGCCGTGCGCCGCGCGACGACGCGTTCGCGGATGCGCGACCCCAGGATCACCACGACTAGGACGCACAGGATGTTTCCCGTGGCGCCGGCGATCGCTGCGACGATGGGGTCTATTCCCCCAATGATTCCGAAGGCCGCCGCACCCTCCCCCTCGATGTAGGGGACCGCGCCGGCGACGGCGACGATCAGCGGTTGGAGGATGTTGGGCACCTGCTCGATGAAGCTCTGCAACCACTCGTACGGATTGGTCATGTCAGTTCTTTCTCGGGGTGTTGATTCACGTCGGCCGAGCGACCGTCCGCGTGGGTACTATTGCAGTCAAAACTGTGTTCTCGCTCTGTCTCTACTCGTACCGAAGTGCCTAGATCGGTTTCTGGCGGGACGCCCTGCGCGCCCCTCGGGCCGATCGCACAGTGCCGCGGTGGATGATGTACTCGGCCACCGCGAGATTGATCACCCAGGCAAGACCTATGAGCAGCGCCCTGCTCGTTTCGTCGGTCGGGGCGACGAATATGATCCAGAGTGCGAGCACGAACGCTTGGGTGCCCGCTGCGACGCCAAGTGCGTAGGCCCGGGTCATCCAACCGCTGTGTGAGACGAAGTCTCGTCGACGGATTGCGCGAATCCCAAAGAAGATGCTCGCAGCCATCACTGATCCGAACACGAGGCGAAACACGAGCAATAGTTTGCCGTCACTCTCGGGAAGCGCGTATAACAGCGACATCCACAGGCCGGAGAGCGCGGCGAGAAGGCCGGCCGGTATCAAGACCCGTCCTGCTATTCGGTGCCACGCCCGCCTGCCGCGAAGTGAGGGAACGAATTGGAAAGCCCCGAGGAGGGCAAACACGGTGCCGCTGACAATGTGCGTGACCACGGGAATGGGCGACCCGAAGAACCTCGCATTCTGCAACGTAATCTCGGTGCCACCGGTCAACTCAGTAAGCCTAAAGGCACCCTGAATGATGGGGATGAGGCTAAGGAGAATCAGCCCGGCCGGGGCGGGCCACTGGGCTCTGCGGCGTTTCTCCCCAGTGCGCTCTGTGGTGGTTGGCGTGGTCATTGGTGAGCACCCGTCGCCAGCGTTACGCGATCGCGTGAGTTGGCGAGTCCAGAGGATTCGCCGTTGCTCGCCCGCTGCGGATGAGCCAGAAGCTGAGCATCGCAACTCCGACAGCCAAGCCGACGAGACCCAACTGCAGCACCACCTCAGGGAACGCCGTGCGCAACGCAATGGGCACTGAACTGGCGACGCTGATGATGGTCGCCAGCTTCGGCGAGTGGGCTACGCGCCACAACGCGGCGTAAAAGACCAACGTGCCAGTGAGGAACGCGATAGATACGACCGTGAGCGCTATTCCCAATGGTCCGGTCCGCAATTCCCCAATGATCTCGGGTGTCACGTAGGGAAACACGAGGTTGATGACAAACTCGACCCCGACCAGCCCAACGAGCGAGGCGCCGTAAAGAAGGACCCCGATAGAGCCGAGTCGACCCCGAATGGCGGGCGTCGCGACGAAAATGTGGACTGCTGTGGAGATTTAGGACAGTGAGCCCTCTTAAAATGGGGGTTCTACTGAAAGTGAGACCAGCAGCATGTCTGCATCAAGATCACGCCGTTCGTATACCCAGGACTTCAAGGATGATCTCTGCCGTGAAGTTATCAGCACGTCCAAGCCGGTGGTGGATGTGGCCAAGTCCTATGGCATTGGCGCCGAGACCCTGCGCCGTTGGTTGATCAAGTACCGGGAGACCCACAACAGTCCTGATGCCGCGGCGACCGGCGCCGAGCTGGCCAGGCTGAAGGTGCTTGAGAAGGAAAATCGGGAGCTGCTGGCGGAGAATCTTTTCTTGAAAAAAGCCAGCGCTTACTTCGCGAGGGAGCAGCGGTAGTGAGCAAGTTTGAATACATCGACTCCCAACGAAACGACCCGGCCGAGACCAATCCAGTGACGAAGATGTGCCTTTGGTTAGCCGTCTCAACCTCCGGGTTCTACAACTGGCTCAAGCGCCCTCAATCGGCCACAGCAGCCCGCAGGGACGTCCTTGCAGCCCTCATCAAGGGCTTCTTCGACGATTCCGACGGCACGTACGGGTACCGGCGTGTTCACGCCGACCTGGCCGCCGCTGGCATTGAGTGTTCGCCGGAGTTGGCGCGAAGAATTATGCGTGATGAAAATCTTATTGCCTGCCAGCCCGGAATCTGTCAAGGCGTTTGAGACACAGCTAAGTGGTTAGGCGTGTGTGGGGACCTCGCTTTGTTGGGGCTGGTTGATCCACGCCGCCGTGGGGCCCGCCGGCGGCGCCGGCGGTTGACCGAACCGGTGCGGGTTCGCCGTGTAGGCGTCCTGGAGCACCGCGGCCCGGCGGCCCTGGATGGCCGCGTAGGTGCCGTCGAAGACCGTCGCGGGGGTATGCAGCCCGATCCCGGAATGGCGGTGTTCGAAATTATAGTAAAGGAAGAATTCGTTGGCCCAGGCGACCGCGTCCTGGCGGGAGCCAAACCGCCCCGGGTAGGAGTGGTGATACTTCGTGGTCTTGAACGCCGCCTCGGAATACGGGTTGTCGTTGGAAACGCGGGGCCGTGAATGGCTGCGGTCGATGCCCAGATCGATCATCAGCTCGGCGACCGGTTTGGACGTCATGGACGTCCCCCGGTCGGCGTGGATCACGCCCGGGGTGCCGTGGATCATGACCGCGTCGGCGATGAAGTCCTTGGAGCCGAGCCCGGACTCGCGGGTGGTGATGTGCCAGTGCACGACGTAGCGGGAGAACAGGTCAATGATGACCATCAGGTCGTAGTAGACGCCCCGGATGGGGCTGGGGAGTTTGGTGATGTCCCAGGACCAGACGTCGTTGGGTTTCACCGCGACGAGTTCGGGTTTCTTCTTCGCCGGGTGGGTGGCCTGGCGTCGGCGTTCACGCACCTGGCCGTGGCCGCGCAGGATGCGGTACATGCTTGATTCCGAGCACAGGTAGGTGCCCTGGTCCAGCAGGATCGCCCCGACCTGGGCCGGCGCCTTGTCGGCGAACTCCTCGCTGTTCAACCGGTCCAACACCTGCGCGACCTCTTCATCCGTGAGCTTGTTTACCGGTGCCGGGCGCCGGGGTGTGGGCCCGTGGACCTTCGGGGTCAGGGACCGGTAGTGCGTGGCGGGAGACCGTCCCGTGAGGGCGCAGATTCTCCGCACGGGCAGCAGCCCGGTCAGGGCTGTGAAGGCCTCGTCCACGGCGGCGCTCACGGCTTCTCGTTGTCCGCCCTCGTGGAGATGTCCTCCAAGAGAGCGTGTAATTTTCCCAGCACCGATATTGCCTCCTCGGTCCGTCCGAGTTTCGCTTCGGCCCGTTCGGCGCGGTCCTTCATGGCCTCAAGCTGGGCTTCGGGGCTGTTCTTCTTCGCCGGTCTGGCGGCGGTGGCGAGGCCGGTGAGGGCGCCGGCGTCGCGTGCCCGGCGCCAGGTGGTGATTTGGGAGGAGAACAGGCCTTCGCGGCGGAGGAATGCGCCCTTGGCTCCGGGGCCGTCGAGGGACTCGTAGGTTTCCAGGATCGAGAGTTTCTCCCCTGGGGTGAAGGAGCGGCGGAGGGGCCTTTCTGCCCTGGGTTTTTCGGGATCGGACATGGCTCCACCATCGGTGTTGGTGGTGGGGGAAGCAAGTGCGGTGCTCACAGGGAATCGGTTTCCAAATCTCGCCCTTAAGGAGTCAGTGGGAAAAGTGGCGGTGTCTCACCCAATGCTGACAGACAGGGGCCGCGCCCGTTCCGGAACACCACCGAAGCCGATGTCGAGGCTGCCGCGTTGATCCCGGATCTGGTCAAGCGAGACTTCACCGCCACCGAGCCCGGGGTGAAGTTCGTCGGGGACATCACCTACATCCACACGTGGCAGGGGTTCATTTATCTGGCGACCGTGATCGACTGTTATTCCAAACGTGTGGTCGGGTGGGCCATCGCCGACCACATGCGTGCCGAGCTCGTCGAAACCGCGTTGCGCAACGCCGCCGCCACGACCATGATCCGGCCCGGCGCTACCTGGCACTCAGATCGGGGCAGCGTCTATACCTCCGGCTCGTTCCGAACCCTTGTCAAGGACTTGGGCATGCGTTCTTCCATGGGCCGCACCGGGGTGTGCTGGGACAATGCCGCCGCGGAATCGTTTTTCTCAGCACTGAAAAACGAGCGAGTCCACCGCACGGTCTACGCCACAAAAGAGCAGGCCCGCAAGGACGTTATCCGCTACATTGAAGGGTTCTATAACAGCCGGCGGCGGCATTCCGCCCTCGATTACCAGTACCCCAACGATGTCCATTACAGTTACCAGCAGCCGCACCAGGCAGCGTAAGAGAAAACACTAACTCCGCTGTCCGAAATTCACGCAGCAGCCCAATGCCCACGACGAGCCCCATGGCCATGAGTTGGGCAAGGGGTGCGACGAGTTGGGTGGCAGGGCTGAGCGCAAGTATCTCGGCACGCTTTGCCGCGTTGACGAGGAGCACGATCGCAGATATAAATCCTGAGATGACGAATACAAGCCTCAGTGAGGTCGCTCGCGTTAGTGACTTATGCATGGCACAACTTCTCTGGGTCAGATGACGGGTGGGGTGGTGAGCCCGCTCGAAAAAACGCCGACCGGGCACGATTGAATTTACGGATGGTTGTGGTGACGGGGCATCACCACATCTGGTGATTAACGGCCCCTGAGTTGTATGCGCGAGGGCGTGGGCTGGACGCGGGCGCTCAGTCCCACCCATAAATAAGTGTGTGTATGCCCGTTGCCGCTGAAGTTTTCGACTCGCTGCGGGCGAAGTTCGCCACGATCCTGCCCCACCTCGATGAGCAGGCCACGCGTCTGATGCTGGCGGCCGAGGCCCGTTCCCTGGGCAAGGGTGGGATCGCGGCGGCGGGGCCCGGGCCGTCAACGAACTGGAAGCCGGTACCGCCCCGCTTACTGGCATCGGCAGGCCCGGGGTGGGCCGCAAGTCCCGTGACCGAGAATCACCCCCGGGCTGGTCCCGGCGTTGCTGGTGCTGGAACCCACCCGCTGAGGGGACTCCGAATCCCCGTTGTCAGGGATGACCCCCTCTCGACGGCGAAGTCGGCGATGAGCTCGAACGAGAACGCCGGGACGGAGCGGAGAGCGCGGCGAAACTGTTTGAGGACAACGGCTTCAGCTTGCGGGGAAACGCCAAGACACTCAGGGGCGGGCGGCACCCGGACAGGGATGAGCAATTCGCCTACCTCAACGCCCAAGCCTCCGGCCACCTCCAGGACCATCAGTCGGTCATTTCCGTGGACACCAATAAGAAGGAACTGGTTGGCGAATTCAAGAACAAGGGCACCCAATGGCGCCCGGCCGAAGACGCCGAACAGTCAAGGTTAACGATTTCATCGACAGGAAAAGGGCTAGGCCAAACCTACGGCGTCTATGACGTGGGCACCAACACCGGGTGGGTAGCGGTGGGCTCCGACCACGACACCGCAGCGTTCGACGTGAACACCATCCGCTCCTGGTGGAACACCACCGGCCACACCGAACCACCCAGGTGCTCGCCGTTTGCTGATCACCGTCGACGGAGGCGGCGCCAACGGCTACCGCACCCGGCTCTGGAAACCGAATTTGCCGCCCTGATCGCCGAAACGGGCCTGAAAATCACCGTCTGCCACCTGCTGCGGGGCACCAGTAAATTGAACAAGATCGAGCACAAGCTCTTCTTCCACATCTCCATGAACTGGCGTGGCCAGCCGCTGACCAGCCACGAAATTATCGTCAATTCCATCGCCGCTTCCACTACCAAAACCTGACTAACCGTCCAGGCTGGACTGGACACCAGTATCTGGCCCACCGGCGAGAAAGAACTCGACCAGCAAATGGTTCCACTGCAGCACACCGGGGCCCTCACTAAACATGAATGGGCACCCCGAATGGAACTACACCCTTAAAAACTGCGACATGCCAACTAAATAATCAATTAGCCCCTAAAATAGCACTATGGCCACACCGGTCCTCGCGACCAAGCTCTTCATCCCACTCCCGCGCACACCGGCCGTTGCGCGTCCGCGCTTGATCGAACGACTGCAGCTTTCGGTGGAGTCCCACTGCAAGTTGACGCTCATCTGCGCCCCTGCAGGTTTCGGCAAGACGACGCTTCTTAGCGCCTGGATTGACCACCTCCGGCAACGCGACCCAGAGGCGGGCGTCGGATGGTTGTCGCTCGACGAAGACGACAGTGACCTATCCCGTTTCATGACCTATCTCGTTGCGGCTTTGCAACGTGCCCATCCTGGTGTCGGGAGGGATCTCGCCACCGTCGTGCCGGTCGAAGCAATACTCACCACGCTGCTCAATGAGCTTGCCGAATCACCCAATTCGATCATCCTCGTGCTCGACGATTTCCAGTCAATCGAAATTACCAACATTCGGGACGCACTGATTTTTCTGCTCAACCACCTGCCAGCCAATATGCGCGTCGTTGTCGCCAGCCGCTCGGATCCGGCGCTCCCGCTAGCGCGGCTGCGCAGCCGGGACGAACTCATGGAGTTGCGCGCCGCAGACCTCCGGTTCGCTGGGGATGAAGTCGCTAGCTTCCTCACCGAAGTGATGGGGCTTGCGCTTTCGGCGGGAGACATCGAGGCATTGGAAACCCGCACCGAGGGCTGGATCGCGGGGTTGCAGTTGGCCGCCCTCTCGATGCGGGAGCGCTCGGACATCGCTGGGTTCATCGAAGCCTTTGCAGGAAGTCACCGATTCGTCATCGACTACCTAGGCGAAGAGGTGCTGCAGCGCCAGCCTGAGCACGTGCGCGATTTCCTTCTTCACACGGCCTTTCTGGACCGATTAAGCGGCCCGCTCTGCCAGGCAGTGAGCGGCCGCGAAGACAGCAGCGAACTGCTAGAAGCCCTCGAGCGCGACAACCTGTTCGTGGTGCCCCTTGATGATAAGCGCGAGTGGTATCGCTATCACCACCTTTTCGCGGACGTGCTGCGCGCGCGATCACTGCGCGAGGATCAGGATCGTGTGTTCACCCTGCACCGCCTAGCCAGCGACTGGCATGATCGCAATGCCCTGCCTGAAGATGCTGTCAGGCACTCGCTGGCAGCCGGCGACTTTGAGGTAGCCGCAAATCTCATCAGGAGCGTACTGCCCGATATGCGCCGCCGACGCCAGGACATGACCTTGCTCGGCTGGTTGAAACAACTGCCGGATGAGATAACAAGCCGAATGCCCGTCCTGAGCGTTTTCACCGCGCATTCCCTGCTAGTTTCCGGCGACTTGGAAGGCGTCGACCGTTGGCTTTCCTATGCGGAGCGAGCGCTGAGCGCACTGGCAGAGGCGGAAGCCCAGGATCATGCTTCGTTGGGTAATGAGGATCTTCGGAACTTGCCCGTTACGGTCGCCGTCTACCGGGCATCGCTGGCCCAGGCGCGCGGCGACGTCAACGAGACGGAGATGCAGTCCCGACGTGCTCTTAAGTTAGCGCTGCCCGGCGACCACATTGGGCGAGGTTCGGCCGCAGGCCTGTTAGGGCTCGCACTGTGGGCCAAGGGGGACCTCAGGACAGCCGTGACAACATTCGCCGACGCGAGGGCAAGCCTACAGCTGGCGGGCCACACGGCCGACTATCTCGGCAGCACCGTTGTGATGGCAGACATGCTCATCGTGCAGGGCCGCCGGGACGACGCACGCCGCGCATATGAGCACGCGCTCCAACTCGCAATCGCGGAGCGTGAGCCCGCGGCGGGCGACCTCCATGTTGGCCTCGGAGAGCTCTGCCTCGATGACGGCGAGTTAGCCGCTGCCAACCAGCACCTAGATGCGAGCAAAGCGATGGGTGCGACCGCCGCGCTACCAGAAAGCCGTCACCGGTGGTTCACTGCCATGGCCCGCATCAGGGAGGCTGAGGGAGATCCGGACGCGGCACTCGAGTTGCTGACCGAGGCGGAACGATGCTACCTGCCAGGGTTTCTACCTGAGGTACGTCCGATAGGAGCAATGCGCGCTCGGATCGCGATCGCGCAGGGGCGGCTGGCGGACGCATGGGAGTGGGCAGAAGCGCACGATGTGTCTGCGACCGACGACGTCACATACCTGCGCGAGTACGAGCACGCCACACTCGTTAGACTGCTCATTGCGCAACACGCAACCAACGCGACGGCAAGTGCGCATGGCGAGGCGGCAGCCCTACTGCAACGGCTTCTCACCGCGGCGGAGGAAGCGGGTCGATGGGGAAGCGTCCACGAAATCCTGCGACTGCGGGACCTCTTCCCGGCCTCAGCGCAACAGGGCGATGCCAGTGGCCGCTTCGATCGGTATCGCGACGCGTCGGTGCCAAGCCTAATCCCACCACCCGATGCGTCCGCCAAAACGGAAGCACTGAGCGAGCGCGAGCTCCACGTGCTCCGGCTTCTGGCGACACAGTTGAGCGGCCCGGAGATCGCCCGCGAACTCTTCGTTTCGCTCAACACCCTCCGAACCCACACGAAACACATCTTCAGCAAACTTACTGTCAACAGCCGCTTAGCTGCGGTGCACCGGGCGCAGGAACAGGGGCTGCTCTAAGGCTGCGCTGCGGGTGAGATCACCACACCAATCACCATGTGTGGTGATGTCACATCACCACTGGCATCCGTACATTTCGAATCGAGCCCCCCGGCAATCGCTCGGGTTGATACGAAACGAGGAGCGCAATGACCATGAGAGTTACGCCGTCCGCCCTGACCTGCGGGGCCGCTGCAGCCGCAATGCTGGCCGGGCTGATCTACGTTCTGATCCAACCCCTCCATCCAAGCGATGATCTCGACTCGGTCACCGGCACCACTTGGTTCGTAGTGCACACACTCAGCCTGACGATGGCTGTGCTCGGACTTGCTGGCTTGACCGGGATTTACCTTCGCCAGGTGCGCGAGTCCGGTCTCCTTGGCTTGATCGGGTATGGCCTGTTCAGCCTCTTCTTCGTCCTGCAAGCTGCGTTCACCTTCGCTGAAGCGTTCATCGCGCCTCTCACCGCGGCAAACTCGCCAGAGCTCACTGAGGACCTCGTGGGGCTCTTCGCCGGTCACACCGCCCACACCGATCTCGGTGCACTGGCCGTAGTCCCCTTTGTTGGAGTCGTGTTCTACGTCGCGGGCGGCGTGGTCTTCGGAGTCGCGCTGCTCCGTGCCCGCATCCTCTCGCGGTGGGCAGCGATCCTATTGATCGCTGCGTCGGCCGTTACACCGCTGGCCGGCGTGCTCCCCGACGAAACCCAACGATTCCTCGCCATTCCTGTCGGGGTAGCGCTGGTTTGGCTCGGATACTCGCTTTGGTCAGAGCAGAGGAGGACTACGCAGCTGCCAGCCCCCCTCGAGCAGCTGCACCCAACGCGGCGTTCAACGGCCTGATTGCGGAAAGGGAACCTTCACACTGCCAATCGACCAGTGCCCCACCACTGACTGCAATAGGAACACAATGAACGGGAAACACTCTTGGCCAACCGGACTGGACGAACCAGCCCGGTACGAAATCCGAATTGATGGCCATATCGATGCCGAGTGGGCCGACTGGTTCGAAGGCCTGACCGTCACTATCGACACTGACGGAACGACACTCCTCTCCGGCCTACTAGCCGATCAAGCAGCGCTGCATGGCCTGCTCAGGAAAGTTGGGAGCCTGGGGATGACGCTGCTGTCGATCAACGTCGTCAGCACTCTCGACCCCAACCGCGACTAGCGATTCCGGGGAACGAAATCAACGCACCGGCCCGGAAACGACAAAAGCCGAACCCACAAAATCGAGATGATTCTAGAAGGAGCGCACAATGGCACCACTCATTACACTCTTGACCGTTACCGTCCTGCTGCGTACCGCTGGTGCTATAGGGATCAAACCGCTCCAGTCGTTGCACACCAGCCTGCGAGGCGGCTTGGTGGCCATGTTCACCCTCACCGGGTTGGCCCACTTCAATGGCATGCGCGGGGAACTCGTGGCATTGGTGCCGCCCGCCTTGCCCAATCCCGCACTGTTGGTCACAGTGACGGGTGTGCTGGAACTGCTTGGAGCCGCCGGCCTCCTCCACCGTCGGACGGCACCGTGGGCCGCCGGTGGACTGGCCTTGCTTCTTGTGGCCATCTTCCCGGCGAACGTCTACGCCGCACTGGCCGAACTTATGGTCAACGGGGCTCCCGCCACGGCGCTCCTGCCGCGGACGCTCATACAGCTGGTATTCATCGCCGCCACGATTGCCGTGGTGCTCCCCTACGCCAGGACGCTAATCCACCGTCGATCGGCGCCCACCCGGGCAGGTCTGCCCACCAGGAACCTATGAAGCTCCACGAGGTAAGGCCGCCTGCCGCTGTTCTTTGCCCAAAGACTAGGTATGAAACGTGTGGAAGCCAGCAAGCCGTTCTATATCAGGAGCCGACGAGCGATCGGGCGACGGTGATGCCGCGGCCATGGAGAACCTCGTGCATGCGGCGGGCGATAATGGACAGCCCTAATGGGTAAGTCCCGCCAAGACCGTTGACGATGGCAATGACCGGTTGCCCGCTTTTCAGGCCGAGCGAGTCGACAAGCGGAATGATGAGCTGTTCGGTGAGCTCGTCAGCAGCGGCGAACGGGAGCAGCCGATCACCACAACAGGCGACCACCCGAACCTGATGATCCGGCCCACGGAGCAGATTGGCAGGAACCGACTCAGACCCGGAATGCGTTCGTTCGCCCAAGGCTATGCGGGCGGGCCATGACCGGACAACCGCGGTTCCCAAGGCCGTGCTGAGGTTGTGATGCTGAGGGACCACTACCTTTTATGCAGCTTCTTGCAGGAAAGGTGGGGCTGGAAACTCCGTAGTGCGTTTCGGGCCCCACCTTCATGACCACACAGATTCATCCTGCTCAGATCCGCGCGTCCCGTGCGGCTCCGTCATAGGCGATCAAAAGCTGTGGGGTGGACATTATTTCTCCTTGTTGGTGTGTGGTTGGGTTGATGGGGTTGGTTGTTACGGCTATTTTTGGGCGGATGCAGCGGGGGATTCGGATTCGCTGATTCTGTGGTGTCCCGGGGTGCGCAGTGTCAGCGCGGCGAGGATGGCGCCGGCCAGGGCGATGACGGCTGCACCGATGAACGCCGAGGAGAATCCATTGGTTAGGGCTGCGGGGTCACCGAGCTGGTCAGCGCCGAAACCGGCTGCGACCGCGGTCATGGCCGCTAGTCCAAGTGCCGAGCCCACCTGATAACTGGTGTTCACGATGCCTGCAGCGAGTCCGCCTTCCTCAGGCCGCGCGCTGGAGATTGCCGTTCCCAGCGATGGTATGAATGCCAGAGACATGCCGAGGGCTGCAACTAGCGAGGCTGGCAGCACGTCAACCCAGAAGGATCCGTCCGGGCGGATCAGGGAGAGCCATCCCATTCCCACGGCCAGGACGGCGAGGCCGGTTACAATCATGTTCTTTGGTCCAAAGCGGTTCATCATCCGTGGTGCGAGGACAATCATTCCGATCATGATCACGATTGTCATCGGCAGTAGTGCTGCGCCGCTGGGGAAAGCGCTATAGCCAAGGACCTGCTGTAGGTACAGGTTGAGGAAGAACCACATGGGGATCCACGCCGCGCCGAGGAGCACCTGAGCTATATTTGCTGCGCCGAGATTGGAGGTGCGGAAAATTCCGAGCCGCATCAGGGGGTCTTTCAGCCGTGCTTGGAGACCCAGGAAGATACCGAGCAGTACGACGGCGCCGGCCAGGATGAGCCAGGTTTCGGCTGATCCCCAACCCACCTCGGGTGCGCGAACGATGGCGAAGACCGCGGCTCCGATTCCGGCGGTAACGGTGATTGCTCCCAGGAAGTCCACGGATCCTTTACCGGCCTTGCCCGCAGGCATCAGAGCTGGAGTCAGCGCCACGGCCAGGACCGCGATGGGGATATTGATGTAGAAGACCCACGGCCAGGAGGCGTATTCAGTGATGAGTCCACCAAGAAATACTCCTGCAGTTCCGCCCGCCGGTGCCGCCGCGCCGTAGATGGCCAATGCTTTCGTAAGCTGTTTCGGCTCTCCGCCGAAGAGCATCATTAGCAAAGTGAGCGCGGAAGGTGCGATTAAGGCCGATCCGAGGCCCTGAATGGCACGGCCTGCGAGTTCAACGGATACAGTGCCCGCGGCGCCGGCGACCACGGAACCGATGAGCAGAATTATCCACCCTGTGGCGAAGATTCGTCGTGCACCGAATAGATCTGAAAGTCGGCCGCCAAGTAACAGCAGCCCACCGAGGGCGACGACGTAGGCGTTGAAGACCCAGGACAGGTTTTCCTGGGAGAAACCGAGGTCCTCCTGCATCTTGGGCAAGGCCACGCCGATGATTGAGGTGTCCATGATGACCATGAACTGTGCGGTGGCTATCAGTGCGAGGGCGAACCATCTGCGTGTAGCCGACGGCTGCTGCAGAATAGACATTTTTACTCCTAGGGGGTTGGGGTATTTACGGCATCTGACTTCACCTTTCGGGAGCCGGGAACCGCGGAATGAAGTTGTTAGGTTCAGATTGGAATTGAGGCATGGTGTGAAGAGAACTGCCTCAATGGTTTCTGTGCAACCAGGGGTTGCACAGAGACCGTGCAGCAAAACAACACTATACCCCACGGGGGTATGGTAAGCGAGGTGTTGAGAGAATAATATTTCCCGGAGTGTGATTGTCCCGGACGTGTTCCGGCGTCAGGTGAGGTGGGCACTGACTTCGGGTTCGTTTCGGAGAGTGCTGCAGGCGCACCCTCCGCAGGGGCATATGCTGAGTCTGCCGGATTAGCATCAGCCGGTGCTTGGCCCGGCGCGGAGAGGTCAGCAAACGTATCTATCTCAGTCATGGGCTACTTATCTCCATTCGCGGCATAGATCCGGGAATTCTCTGGTGGATCATCTTTACGGGCCGGCGCGTTCAGGGCTATCGAGGCTTCTACGGCCTCTTTGTGTTTGCCATTGAGCAAGGGCCGGGTTTTGAGCAGTGTCGCGGGAGCGCCGGAAGCCAGCACCACTGCGCGGCCACGGTCGCGTGCTGCAAGGTTCGACACATCAAAAATTCGCTCCTTCCATTCTTGCCGTGAGCGGCTCGCACCGTTCTTACCGTTGGAGCGCGAAACAGTGGTGTAGCTGTAATCGCCAATCAGGTCAGAGAGAGCACGCAAAAAACCATCTTTGGTTACACCGCCGCCGCACACCCTTGACGTTGGCCGCTGACAGATTTTGCGCATGTTGTCCTCGTTCCAGAGTTGCACACCCTGTGACCAGGACTGCAAGACCACCATGACGATGATCCTGCGAGAGCCGCAGTGGCTGAACTGATCGAGGAGGCCAGCCCGCCGGGCCACGTTCGCTAGCTCGTCCAACGCCATCAACGCGAAAACGTCCATCCGACCGCCGAGCCGTTCGGCGCGTTGTTCCATAGCTTCTGCCAGGGCCACGGTGAGAGCCGTCGTCTGCGGCGCAGCGCTTCCGGCACCTTCCTGGGACGGCACGTAGGCCGTTCCTTACCGACAGCGAACTTACGCAGGTCGAACTGCACCCAGTGATCCTTGGCGGCTGTCGCCCCCGCCGCTGGGAGTAATCCATTGCAGCATGAGCTCGCCGAAACGCGCCCCAAGCGTCACACCCAGAAATACGCCGTGTCCGTCATCGGCCGCTCTTGATCAACACTCCTGATGGCTGCCGATCCCGGGGGCGTCGTTCGGGCCATCCTTCGAGGCCGTCGAGGAGGAGCTCGAGGCCGAGCGGGAACTCGTCGCCATAGGAATAGCCCGGCTGAAGTACATGCTCCGCCGTCAGCTCGGCGAGATACGGGTGCTCGTTGACGGGAAGTTGGGCGAGCATGACGTGCGCCATCGCAGCCGTCTCTTCCTCAGTGTGAAACGGCAGGTTCTTCTCCTGCATCGCGAATCCGTAGATGTAACTATCTAATGCCGAGACCGCATGGGCTGCCATAGTCAAAGAAAACCCGCCGTTCCGGAGCGTGCCGATGACACGGTCATGATGCCGGAGGGTGGCTGGCCCCGGGCTGGTCCCGGAGTCCTTCAATGCGGTGGCCCAAGGGTGGCGTGACAGCGTGTCGCGGAACGAGACCGATCGCTTGCGTATCGCCGTCTTCCAATCGTCACTGTGCAAGGGCAGTTCGATCTCGTCGAACACGGCATCGACCATGGCGTTGAACAGGTCTTCCTTATTAGCGACGTGGTTGTAAAGCGACATCGCCTCCACCCCGAGTTCTTCCCCGAGCCTGCGCATCGTCAATGATTCGATACCCGAGTCATCGGCAAGCGCGATTGCTGCGCTCAGCACTAGCTCCCGGTTCAGGCGGCCGCGTGAAGCTGGGCCAGTATTGCTCGATCGCCTCGTCATAATCTCTCCGTCTGGAATTATTGACAACCTTACCACGTAGACGTATGGTACTTACATCATCAGCTTACAACGTAAGGATACGAAAGTGAACCGCACTTCGCTCTACTCGAGCAAGACCAACGTCCTGCAACGCCCGATGAACTTCACCACCTGGTCGCCACGAACTGCGGCGATTGTGGCAGGACTCGGACTCGCGATCATGGCGGTGCTTGCTGGTTTCGCGAACTTTGGCGCGATTGTCCCCTTGATCGCACGCGGTGACCCCGACCAGACCGCGCTTAACATCTCCGGCGCCCCACTGCTGTTCTTCGTGGGTGTCGGCGGCTTTTTCATCGTGGCCCTGCTCGACATCATCGTGGCGGGGGCAATGTACACACTGTTCAAACCGGTGAACCGTCGGGTCTCGGCGGCGGCCGCCTGGATGAGATCCGTTTACGCGGTCTTGTTAGTGGTTGCCCTCAGTCAACTCTTGATCGGGTTCTCGCTCCTCGGCGATCCCGAAGCCGCCCTCCCGGTGCTGGAGTCGTTCAACACCATCTGGGTCATCAGCCAGGGCCTGTTCGGCATCTCCCTCCTGCTCGTCGGCTATCTGGCCTTCCGATCGGGTTTCGTGCCAAAGGTCTTCGGTATTCTGCTCGCCATCGCAGGCATCGGATACCTGGCCGATGCCGTCGGTATGGCCTTCATTCCGGACTTCTCCGCCGTTTTCGCCCAGTTCATGTTTGTGGGTGAGGTTGTGATCATCTTCTGGCTGCTCATCGCAGGCCGCCGACTCCCAGCCAACTGAACGGTCGACCGCGAAGGAGTGGACCATGGACAATCCCGTTCTCACAAGCCCCGGCATCCAGGACACCAAGCGGGCCAGGATGTCCCGCCGCTGCGGCGGCCCTCGCACTGATCGACGGAAAACTCCCCGGGCCCTACACTTCCCCTGACTTAGGACAACAGTATGCAGGCACTCACCAGCCGCACCGACGGCACCTCAGAAGTCGGCAACGGTGAAGAGGCCGATACATCGGTCCCCAGGAACGGGGAGGTATCGATCCGCAACTACAACCCTTGTCTTTGCACAGGTGGAAGTGCTGGCAGGATGAGAGCATCCGCCGGTGTCGCTCCAGGAGATCTCATGCTGTCACCGATGCAATCCACCCTCGAGACTTCCACGGGTTGCTGCCGTGCTCTCCCATAAAGTCTCCGGCTTCCGGGTCGCCGCCGGCATCATTTCCATGCTTACATCCCTATGGGTCGGACTGATAGCGCTACTCCTGAGCGTTTCGGTTGGAGTCGAATTCTCCGTCACCTACCTCGGCGCGATAATGGCAAGCGCTGCTTTGGGAATGCTCATCTTCGGCATAATGGTCCTTGCATCCGCCAGGACTCGCAAGCCCCTCGTGCCGCGCCTGCTACTAGCCACTGCCGGGGTGACAGCTGCTGCCTCGGTGATCGCACCGCTTGTCGGGGCGAGCAACCTCCAGCTCACCATCGCCGCCACTATCTCTGTACTGCCTCTGGCGATCCTGGCGATCCTGGCGATGCGGGAGCGGCCGGGCAGCGCCAAGACATCCCATGCTGAGGACAGGACGTAGTCACCAGCTACGCATTCTCCGATCAGGCCCACCGGGGGTCAGCCGTCGGTGCTGTTTTCCTTTCCAACAGTGACAAAACGCCGTTTCCGGGTTTTCAAGATAATGCGCTCAGCCACCAGAGTCCCGTTACGACCCAGCGCACGTTGATCCGTTGATGGTTCCGCGGTGAACCGGCCCGGGATGCTCCTATAGTTGCATCCCTGGGCTTGACAGCGGAGTCCTGGCGTCGTGATCCAGGGAGCGTCAGCTCGTCCCTTACGGCCTTCGGCAGAGCCAAGTTTTGTTGACGTGCGGAAGCAGTAGATAGAGCGCCATTGCTATGAACAGCAGCAGCGTCGGTTGGTTCAAGCCAAGCGTTTTTGAGATTGCACGATGTCATCCTGGATAGGTGCGAGAAGCGGTTGTCACGAGACTGGTCGTCCTGCACGCAGTCGGTGCGGGTGGCTGAGGTGACGACGGGGTGGTCGTTACATCACAGTTCGAGCTCGTGCTTGATTCCCGGACCTCACCAAACGATTACTTACACTGTAAATGTACGCTGTAGGGATCTATTTGGACGTTGTAAGCTTGTCAGTTCAGGTAACGGGAAGAGGAGAACACGATGTCCCAGAAGGTGCCCGATGTGGACCGCCGGATCAGGCTGAGCCGGGACCGGGTGCTCGAGGCGGCCATTGCATTGGCTGACGAGGGTGGTATCGAACGGCTCACGATGCGCCGGCTCGGGGAAGAGCTGGGTGTGGAGGCCATGTCCCTCTACAACCACGTCGCCAATAAAGAGGACTTGCTCAACGGTATGATTGACGCGCTTTTCGCGGAAATTGTGCTTCCCCCGCATGACGAGCCGTGGAAGGCCGCCCTACGGAAGCGGTCTGTTTCGGTTCGTGAGGTGCTTCTCAGCCACCCATGGGCGAACGGGCTGATGGATTCGGGATCTAGTCCCGGTCCGGCGACTCTGCGGCACCACGACCGGGTCTTGGGTACTTTCCGGAACGGCGGGTTTTCTTTGACCATGACGGCCCATGCGGTCTCCGCGCTGGATAGTTATGTCTACGGATTCGCCAAGCAGGAAAAAGCTTTGCCGTTCGATACCGGGGAACAGGCCGCGGCGATGGCGCAGATGCTGCTCGCCCAACTATCCGCCGCCGATTACCCGTACCTTTTCGAACTGATGTCCAAGCACGTGCTTCAGCCCGGTTACAGCTACTCGAAGGAGTTCGTTTTTGGCCTCGACCTGGTCCTGAACGCACTGGAGAAAGCACGCAACGAGGATGCGGCCCCCCTCGGGGATCCGGACAGGCTCCCCGGAGGAGACTGAACTAAGCCGTTCCGGCAGGAGACCCCATCGGGTTAGGGGAGTGCCACGCTTAGGCCGATCGGTGATCTTATACGATTCGCTTCGTTCTATGGACTGTTCCTAAGGAGCGCTGGCTACTGGCGGTAGTGCGGGACCAGCGCGGTCTGGGCGACGTTCGTTGGCCAGTCTCAGCCCTTGGATAGTGGCGGAGAAGTCGTTGAACGACCTGCACATCCAATTGAGTGCGTCGAGGTCGTCCCTGTCCAACGCCGGGTCCTGGCAAACCCGTTCGAACGCCGCTGCGGCATCATTGAGGCAGTCAGTCACTGATTGAAGAACTCCAAGGTACCGGCCATTATCGTTGTCCTGCGTCACGTGGGTGCCTTTCCTAATTCGAATGAGTCGGTCTCTTGCAGGTGTCGTGAAGGCACTGCAAGTATTGGGGTGGAACTTCTGCGGTTACTTTTCGGGTGACAAGCTACGGGGCGTGCGGTGGTTCGGTTCCTGGGTGCTGGCGTCGTCGGAGTTGCGCTGTCCGAGATCTTCGCCAGTTCGCGGTGTCTCTCGCCCCAATCGGCGTAGCCTGGTCCCGGTCCACCTGCGTACATCCATTGGTTGCGGACAGGCTGGAGGACTGTTTAAGACGGGGGCGTCGCGGCACGCCTGTAGGTAGCCATGGGAGAGACTGTCATTATCGGGCCAGGGTGATCTTTTCTGGATTCTTTGGAGAAGCGGGATCTGCTTGAATCCTTTTCAAGGTCCGGTCGATGGCGGCGGCCCGGTGAGTTGTGATGACTGGTTGTAAGGCACGGAGTGCACGCCGAAGGAGATGGGCAAAAGTGGATTGTTTGCGCATTGGGTCGGGGGTGCCAGCCCGTCGGCGCTCGGCGTTGCGTCGGTGCTCGACCGCAGCCAGAAGTCGTGCCTGCTCCGAATTATGGAGGAGCAAGAAGTATTCGGGAGGGTGGTTCAGCATGCCTTGTCCTTCTGATCAATCACGAGATGGTGGAAAGCGCTCAGGCGGGGGTGTCCTGCCGGGTTGAGGGGCTGCCGGACAGGCGGGTGCTCACCGGCGCAGGAGATCGGGGGACTGTTTTTCTCCCCTCCACCGATCCTGATGGGGCCGTCGAAGTCCACGCGGCTAGACGAAGGCTGCAGGGCGTCCCTGCGTCCCCGCCGACGTGATTTTGGCCGGCCGTCCCTGCCCAATGCCAACTCGAAAGCCGCTGCCGCTTCTGCTGCGCGGACGAACCCGGCCAGGAGGGCGTGGTCAGGTCCCGTGTCGGTGCGGCCTCGGTACTTGGTTGCGTGTGGTCCTGATCTGCATTCAGCTGGTGCGAGAGTGGCAGGCCCCGAAGGGGCCCGCCACTCTGGGCGGGGGATCAACGCTTAACGGTGTTCACGCCGAGATCCTGCCACTGCTGGGGAGATCCAGCCGCAGTTGCTCCTGCCTCAAAAAAAAGCGCAATGGTGACGGCGCCCGGATCGAGCACTCCCCGGGCGAGTTCGCCGACGTAACTTGCTCGTCCGCGGCGGGCAATCAGATCCCCAGTGCTGAGCGCACCTGTACGGCTGGCGCGGGCCGCGTTCTCAAGTGCTGCGGGGACAGACAGGTTCAGGGCAGCCGCCTCACTAAGGGCTTCCGATGCTGGCGCAAGGGCATCGATCATGGTGTTGTCGCCGACTTTGGCTCCACCGAGGCTCTGGATTGCGCCGAGCCCACCGGCCACACCCCCAGCAAGCTCAGGCAAGACCGCGGAGTTGTGGCCGGCACGCGCGATGCTACGGAACCACATCCCGAACAGGGGGCCGCTAGTTCCGCCGGTTCGCAGAAATCCCTCAGATGCGGCGCTGAACACGGTGCGGTAGGTAGCATCAGCGGTGGACGGGAGGACGTCGCTGACACGGCGGAGCGCGGAGGCGATATTGGTGCCGAAGTCACCGTCTCCAGCAAGGCGGTCCAGCTCGGTGAGCCGCTGCTGGGCGTTTGCGAATATGCGGGTGAACTCGTTGATCCAGTCCCGGGCAGTGGTTCCGTCAATGGTGGTGGTCATGATTTCCTTACCAAGTCAAAGTGGGGGTGCGGACGGGTGCATCCCAGCCCGCGATGATGTTGTCATCGACCGCGGTGAGGGTGATGGAGACTCCATGCATGTCCAGGCTGGTCACGTAGGACCCGACGAGTGATCGGGCGACGGTGATGCCGCGGCCACGGAGAACTTCGTGCATGTGGCGGGCGATAATGGACAGCTCTAATGGGTAAGTCCCGCCAAGACCGTTGACGATGGCAATGACTGGTTGCCCGCTTTTCAGGCCGAGCGAGTCGACAAGCGGAATGATGAGCTGTTCGGTGAGCTCGTCAGCAGCGGCGAACGGAACCCGCCCGGTTCCGCGTTCACCGTGGATGCCAACCCCGAATTCTACTTCGTGCGCGTTCAAGGTGAAGGCGGGACTGGTGTTACCGGGATGGGTGCAGCCGTCAAGGGTGAGCGCGAGCGTGCGGGAGCGTGTAACAATGTCGCGGCCAGCGGCGGTGACGGTGGATAGGTCAGCGCCCTGCTCGGCGAGGGCCCCGCAGATCTTCTCGACGGTGATCACGGCTGCGGTACCGCGGCGTCCAGGGCCGCCATTATCACTGTCGGAGGCGAGATCGTCATCGACGATGACGCTCTCGACGACGGTTCCGTTATCGGAGGCCAGCTCGGCTGCGATTTGAAAGTTGAGGACATCGCCCGTGTAGTTCTTCACAATTTGCAGGACGCCAACCCCCTTATCGGCCAGGGTGGTTCCTGCTTGGACTTGAAGGGCGGTGGGGCTGGCGAAGACGGCACCGGCGACGGCGACGTCGAGCATCCCTTTGCCCACGAATCCGGCGTGCAGCGGTTCGTGGCCCGATCCACCCCCCGAGACCAGTCCGACCTTGCCGAAAGTGGGTTGTGCTCGACTGATCAGTGACGTCGCTGCGTCGTGGGTGATGAGGTCGGGGTAGGTGGCTGCGAGACCTTCAAGGGCTTCGCTGATGACGTTGTCGCGCTGATTGATGAACTGTCGGTTCGTGGGCATCGTCGTTCTCCTGTCGGTTGTAGGTGAGTGAGTGAAGGGTGTGGTTAGGAATTGTTTGCGGCCGATGCGACTTGGGTGCTCACGGCCGTGCCGATGTTGTGATGCTGAGGGATCACTACGTTCAATGTGCAATGCAGCGTCTTGAAGGAAAGGTGGGGCCGGAAACTCCGTAGTGCGTTTCGGGCCCCACCTTCATGACCACACACAGACTTATCCTGCTCAGACCCGCGCGTCCCCTGCGGCTGCTTGCCCTTATGTGGATTAGACCGAGTGGCGGGCCGTTTCCGTAAGCCCGGCTCGGCGGGCTGATGCGACCGAGTCGGAGGGAATCACCAGGGTCGGCCGCGTCGCGTGGTGCAGGACGCTAGCTGAGGTGCTTCCGAGAAGTGTGGCCTTGAATCCGCGGCGTCCTCTGGAGCCGACAATGATCAGATCGGCATCAACTTCCTCGGCTGTGTCGACAATGGCTTCCGAGGCTGTCGACATCGTCGATGAAACTCTTGGTTCTGAGTTAAAACCGAGCTCGCGGGCTAGCTGCGCGCCTTCGTCTGCTATCCGTTCTGATACGTCCAACGTGGCGGCGTCTAATCCGGCAAGTTCCTCCAGAGCGGGGTGTCCTTCAAGATGGGCTGCGAAGCCTTCTAGCGGCTGGCGTGCATAGAGCACAACCGCGGAAGCTCCGGGGAACATGGTGGCGGCGGTCCGCAGGGCACTCTGGGCGTCGATTGAGCCGTCATAGGCGATCAAAAGCTGTAGGGTGGACATTTTTTCTCCTTGTTGGTGTGTGGTTGGGTTGATGGGGTTGTTATGGCTATTTTTGGGTGGATGCGGCGGGGGATTCGGATTCGCTGAGTGTGCGGTGGCCAGGGGTGCGCAGTGTCAGCGCGGCGAGGATGGCGCCGGCCAGGGCGATGACGGCTGCACCGATGAACGCCGAGGAGAATCCATTGGTTAGGGCTGCGGGGTCACCGAGCTGGTCAGCGCCGAAACCGGCTGCGACCGCGGTCATGGCCGCTAGTCCAAGTGCCGAGCCCACCTGATAACTGGTGTTCACGATGCCTGCAGCGAGTCCGCCTTCCTCAGGCCGCGCGCTGGAGATTGCCGTTCCCAGCGATGGTATGAATGCCAGAGACATGCCGAGGGCTGCAACTAGCGAGGCTGGCAGCACGTCAACCCAGAAGGATCCGTCCGGGCGGATCAGGGAGAGCCATCCCATTCCCACGGCCAGGACGGCGAGGCCGGTTACAATCATGTTCTTTGGTCCAAAGCGGTTCATCATCCGTGGTGCGAGGACAATCATTCCGATCATGATCACGATTGTCATCGGCAGTAGTGCTGCGCCGCTGGGGAAAGCGCTATAGCCAAGGACCTGCTGTAGGTACAGGTTGAGGAAGAACCACATGGGGATCCACGCCGCGCCGAGGAGCACCTGAGCTATATTTGCTGCGCCGAGATTGGAGGTGCGGAAAATTCCGAGCCGCATCAGGGGGTCTTTCAGCCGTGCTTGGAGACCCAGGAAGATACCGAGCAGTACGACGGCGCCGGCCAGGATGAGCCAGGTTTCGGCTGATCCCCAACCCACCTCGGGTGCGCGAACGATGGCGAAGACCGCGGCTCCGATTCCGGCGGTAACGGTGATTGCTCCCAGGAAGTCCACGGATCCTTTACCGGCCTTGCCCGCAGGCATCAGAGCTGGAGTCAGCGCCACGGCCAGGACCGCGATGGGGATATTGATGTAGAAGACCCACGGCCAGGAGGCGTATTCAGTGATGAGTCCACCAAGAAATACTCCTGCAGTTCCGCCCGCCGGTGCCGCCGCGCCGTAGATGGCCAATGCTTTCGTAAGCTGTTTCGGCTCTCCGCCGAAGAGCATCATTAGCAAAGTGAGCGCGGAAGGTGCGATTAAGGCCGATCCGAGGCCCTGAATGGCACGGCCTGCGAGTTCAACGGATACAGTGCCCGCGGCGCCGGCGACCACGGAACCGATGAGCAGAATTATCCACCCTGTGGCGAAGATTCGTCGTGCACCGAATAGATCTGAAAGTCGGCCGCCAAGTAACAGCAGCCCACCGAGGGCGACGACGTAGGCGTTGAAGACCCAGGACAGGTTTTCCTGGGAGAAACCGAGGTCCTCCTGCATCTTGGGCAAGGCCACGCCGATGATTGAGGTGTCCATGATGACCATGAACTGTGCGGTGGCTATCAGTGCGAGGGCGAACCATCTGCGTGTAGCCGACGGCTGCTGCAGAATAGACATTTTTACTCCTAGGGGGTTGGGGTATTTACGGCATCTGACTTCACCTTTCGGGAGCCGGGAACCGCGGAATGAAGTTGTTAGGTTCAGATTGGAATTGAGGCATGGTGTGAAGAGAACTGCCTCAATGGTTTCTGTGCAACCAGGGGTTGCACAGAGACCGTGCAGCAAAACAACACTATACCCCACGGGGGTATGGTAAGCGAGGTGTTGAGAGAATAATATTTCCCGGAGTGTGATTGTGTCGGACGTGTTCCGGCGTCAGGTGAGGTGGGCACTGACTTCTGGTTCGTTTCGGAGGGTGCTGCAGGCGCACCCTCCGCAGGGGCATATGCTTAGGGCCGTTTGAATGGTGGCCGTTGATGCCGATCCTTTAAGGCGCGTGAGGATGATGAAAGCCACGCCACCGGCCACTGCCGTAGTCACGGTCAACACCATCCCGTAGCCCAGCATGCTGTGCAGCAACCCCACCCCGGCATATCCGGCGCTACCCAGGCCGGAGGCCAGTCCAAGGATCCGGGCCACGGCTGGGCCGGCTGACGTTTCATCGTTTCTGCGCGCGGTTGTTACCAAAAGAGGAAGGCTGCCTGAGAGGCCCACCCCGGCTACGGCCATTGCAGCCGGCACGAAGTCGGGGGGTAAGTGTGGAACGACCAGCGAAGCCAATATTCCTGCGGTGGAAGCGGACAGCATTACTAGGCGCAGTGCGGTGTGTCGAACCCACAGGGCGAGAAGGACTCCTCCCACCGCCGCGGCCGTGCCGTAGGCGGCGAGAGAGTAGCCGAGTAGCGGGTTCGTTGACCCTACTTTGTCTGCCAGCAGCAGCGGTGCACTGGCCATGACTGTGACTCCGATCAGGGCGAGCAGCGCCGCGGCAAGCACCGGCACTACAACCGGTGCTTGACCTCGACGCTCAATTGTCCTGCTGGCAGGGCGGTTGCGTGATGGCCTCGCGCGCATTAGCTGTGATAGCAAAAGCGCGACCGTGACTGCCACCAAGGGTACGGCGAACGGAACCGCAGCAGCCCCGCCAAAGGTACTAACTCCACTGAGTACAGCGACAGGCACGAGAGCCGAACCGGCCATTCCTACGGCTGAGAACACAGCGAGTGGCAGGGACTCCTGACCCTCCGGCGCCGACCGCACAGCCAGCGCACCGGCCGCCGGGTGGAACAGCGCGGACCCGATGCCACCCACAGCTACTGCTGCGATGGCATGGCCGGGCTGGGTCACAGCGGGGAGTAGACCATAACCGGCTGCTGCAAGAGCCGATCCAATGATGGCCACCCGGCCGTCGCCGAACCTGGAGGCAGAGCGGGCACCCAAAGGCTGGAGTAGCGAAGACGAGGAAAAGGCCACCGCAACGAGCAGGCTCAACAGCGCGGGTTCAGCACCGGTCTGATCACGGATCACGGCTTGAAGTGAGATGACGCTGCTACCAAGTCCGTCAACGAATAAGTGAATGGCACCCAAGGCGAGGGATAGCACTCCCACTGATGTCAGCGCGCTGCGACTGATGCGTCTCATGACCGATCCTTTTCCCGCCATGTCCTGCTGCAGGCACGGGAAAGCTCCGTGACGGAAACTAGGACGATGAATTTTCTTATGAATACCCCCATAGACTATAACGTTAAACCCTACGGGGGTATCCTACCTTCGGTGTTGCGAAAGCCATGACAGAAGTCCATCTCGCCCTAAATCCCGGCAATATTCGTTGAGGAAACAGGACACTCCATTTCTGAACGCGCTTCGGTGGCCGTTGAAATTGAGGGCTGCATGGCAGTGGCTGCCGGTTGGGACGGTGCCATCATCCCGCCTTTATCTTGCAAGAGAGTGCCCCACTGCTTTTTGGCACAGCTGAAACATGCGTAGCACAGTTGGCCCCGACGGAGAATCCAACGTTCTTAAACTCAGCTCCACAGGCAGGTATCGGGGCGTCATCCTGGTACGGGTCACCTGCTTAGGTTCAGCGGCAGCACAATCCGGTGTTGTGTCTGCCCTATTTCACCTACTACTTCGCGGCGATTCGAAGCCACCGCCTGAGCTGGTGTGGACAACGAAGGCCAGGGGAATCCTTGCGGCACCGGCAGGCGCAGGATTCAGGGGGCCGAAAGCTGCCACAGCAGCGCGGCGACATTGGAAGATGAAGTTCCTGACGGGTTTTCCTTAGGGGCGCCGGGGTTTGCCTGGACATGCGCAGGGCATTGGCTGCGGCGTGAAAGTCCCTACGGACCAGCGCTGCGGAGCGCTAAACCCGCGGCCGACCCTTTCCTTTCTTCCCCTTGGTTCTGAGAACGCCACCTGATGCCGGCCTGGGCAGAGGACGCGCCGCAACGTTGACCTGATCTCCATGAACCGCGAAAGCGACCGATCGCTCGGCGGAGCCAGGTGCCCCGGAGCAGCGCCGAAATGAGACTTAGGTACTACAACTCGGCGAGGGGCCCTGCGCAGGTCTCCTCCGATTGTGTCCGGGATGAGAACTCTGCAGGTGATTGGATGTCAGGATCTCACGAGGCGCGCGATTGCGTCGGAGGCTTCCTGGAGTTTGGCTTTTGCCTCGTCGCCGCCGGTGGCCGCCGCGTCGACTACACAGTGGCTTATGTGTTCGTTTAGCAGCCCTAGAGCCACTGATTCCAATGCGCTGGTCATGGCTGCAACCTGGGTCAGGATATCGATGCAGTACTTTTCTTCCTGAACCATTCCTTGGAGTCCACGGGCCTGGCCTTCGATACGCCTGAGCCGCCGCTGATAGTCCTCCTTGTTGGAAATGTACCCATGGGATCCGCTGTGCTCATCCACGCCGGATGCAATTGTCTTAGTCGCTGTTGTCATGGGGGATTCCTCTGTCGCAGGGTTGATGATGGCGCCGCCCACCTTCACGGCGGGCATACCATAAAGGGTACCCCCCCATGGTATCAATTGCATAGGATGTGCATGTTTTTGCTCCCGGAGCTATAGGACTCAAAGCGCCGAACAACACGCCGACAAGCGGGCATCACGTGGGTCATCTACGCCTCCTATCGGCGATAGATGCCGATCACTGCAAAAAGCTCATCCGAGCGAATGTGAACTGACAGGATGGTGATGTGACGACACACGCTACCCGGAGAGGTCACGGTTTCGTCCTGCTGCAGGTGCTCGATCCTGCTCTAGGGGAAAACCTCGATGCCGATGGCGGCGCATGCCTCCCCAATGACAGCCGACCATTGTCACTGGAGAAATGGCCCGTCGAAGCCCGGCGTCGACGGGTACGTGCAGACCGACGGCGTGGGACAGATTGGCGGAGGTGATTACGACGGCGGCCTTGACGACGTTCCCTTGGAGCCCCTAGCGCTTGAGAAGCATCCGCTGGGCGTAGTACTCGCCGATGCCGAGTACAACTTGCTCTGGATCATCGAAACCGCTGAACTCTAATTCGCCGAGATCGGTCGCCGGCGATACGGTTCCTCTCCTTATGGGTGGCCGCTTTCGCTGGTTACAACCGGAGCATCGCAGAAAGTGTCGACAGCGCCTCGCCCCGGGGGTGGGTTGTATTCGGGAGTTGAGTAAGGATCAGGGTCCTCCCGTGCCACAGCGGCCAAAGCAGGGCGTTTTGCCTCACGCCCTGCACCGGAGGATTTGCCCTGTAGCCGACGGAGTACCCAGGGGAGAAGGTGTTGACGTGCCCACTTCGCATCATTGGCAAAGCGCGGAGGAGCCAAGTCGATTATTGTGTTGCTGGCGTATGGCGCAGAGATGTATTCGATACGCATTACGTTCAGAACAATAGCCGCAATGAACTCGTGACCTGTCGATGAAAGGTGGAGGCGGTCAGGAGACCACATGTGGGCGCGACTTAGCTCATGCGACGCCCACAAGTCGATCAAGACCGCACCATGGTTCTCTGCCACGGTCCTCAAGTTTTCGTTGTAGATTGCCACCTTGCCGCGGAGTCCCCAGGGGCTAAGTCGTGCGCCTATGTCGGGGCCAGTGAACATGAGCACGGTCGCCCCGGAAGACCGAAGCGCTGATATCGCGTCATTCACGCCGACGGCCAACGCATCGGGATCGGAACCGGGGCGGATGATGTCGTTACCACCAGCACAAAAGCTCACTAGATCAGGCTTCATCGTTAGTGCAGGCCCAAGCTGCTCACTTACGATCTCGCGCAGAAGTTTGCCTCTAACTGCGAGATTCGCATAGGTGAAATCATGACACGCTTGGGCAAGAACTTCCGCAACCCGATCCGCCCATCCCCGAAAGGAACCCTGACGTAAGGGATGGGGGTCGCCGATGCCCTCGGTGAACGAATCCCCCAAGGCCACGAATCGCTGCGGACACAATTCTGTTTCCATAGACGTTGTTGCAACGAGGACCTCGACGCTGAGCCTAGGCGGCTTCCGCTGCGCCAGGTTGCCTTCACCGCGCCTCATGATGGCTCCGTATACTCAAGGTCTTCCTTCTTCCCTCGGACGGCGGGAGGGGAGGCTGGGCATCGCTTGTTCAGAGGCCCATGCGGTTCGGCGCATTGGCGGTGGAGAGCCGCCGGGGCGTTGCACGAGGACTTGATTGACTCCCATTTTCCCGGATTCAAAGGCGAGGGCGCTGGCGGCCATGTAGAGCCGCCAAACCCGCGCCTGTCCTTTGCTGGTGGTCTGCACGGCCTCGTCCCAGTGTTCCTCCAGTCGTTGCACCCATGCTCGTAGGGTCAGCCCGTAATGCTGGCGCAACGACTCAACGTCGAGCACTTCCAACCCGTCAGATTCGAGCGCCCCGACTATCTCGGTGAGGGTCAGTAGCTCACCGTCGGGAAAGATGTAGCGGGCGATGAAGCTGTCCGGGTCGGGTCGGGTTGGTCCGGCGTTCCACGAGATGGCGTGGTTGAGCAGCCGCCCCCCGGGGTGCAGCAATTCCTTCAGATGAGTGACGTAGTCAGCAATCTGGGCTCGGCCAACGTGTTCGGACATTCCGATGGAGCTGATAGCGTCGAAGGGGCCGTCCATAACCTCGCGGTAGTCCTGGACTCGGATGTCCACGTGGTCGGCCAATCCGGCCTCGGTCATCCGCTGGCGAGCCAGAGTGGACTGTTCAACGGAAAGAGTCACACCGACCACATCGACCCCGTAACGCTGGGCAGCGTGCAAAGCCATACTGCCCCAACCACACCCCACATCCAGGAGTCGCATGCCGGGCTTCAAGCCCAATTTGCGGCAGACGAGATCAAGTTTGGCCTCCTGGGCGGACTCCAGACTGGTGCGCTCATCGTTCCAGACCGCGCATGAGTACACCATCGACGGCCCAAGGATGAGTGAGTAGAAGTCGTTGCCTACGTCGTAATGATGCGAGATGGCTGCGGCATCACGTTTGTGGGAATGCCGTCGGCCGTGACCAAGATCGGCCTCCTCCGCTGGCGGAGCTGGCTCTGGACCAATGGCACCGAGCCGGGCGGCGGTCCGTAGTAGCCGCCATCGACTGCGCGCATCCAGTGTGCTTGAGGAATCGGCGTTGGCCAACTTTCCGACGGAGCTCAGCGCCCTGAAGCCGGCGAAGAGGTCCCCGGGGACCTCGATCTCCCCCGCCGCATAGGCTCGGCTCAAACCAAGCTGCCCGGGTGACCAGAGCAGCCTGCGCAGGGCCTGATTCGATCGGACTTCGAGGATCGGGGCCCCGGCAGGACCGGCTTCCGAGCCGTCCCAGCCACGCACCCGGATCGGAAGCTCCTCGGCCCCCAGCACGATACTCAGCCCCTTGGCCAACAATGGAGCCACCCCCGAAGCTTTGGTCATTCTCGTCATCTCCATCGCCATCCTTCTTGTCCCGCGAGACGCGCAGGGCGTTACCTTTGTCGTTGTTGTCATGGGAGATTTCTCGGCCCGCAGGGCTGATGATGGCCCTGTCGTCGATCAGAGCAAGCCTCCCTTAGGGTACCCCCCTATGGTACCAACAGTAGCGGATTGAATGTAGGAAACCTGGTTCATATACCGTGCGGGGGTAGAGTAATCTCTATCAAATAGTGCCTAGCGGGGTGTTTGCTCCCGGAGTATCGGCTATTCGACATGCTGGCGCCGACGCAGCAACGGATCATGCCCTGTGATGTCTCGGGAATCTGCAAGAAGGAGGAGCAATGAATATGAGCACACCAGACACCCGTACCACCGTTTCCGCGGTGGACCGGATCGGCCGATTTGGGGTGCGTCTGCGTCTGCGCGGCAGGGGTGTGGGTCCGGCGGCCACAAGGAGGCAATCAGAGTATTCCTACGCTGGTGAGGACGGTGGGTACCCACTTCATTGCACCCACCACAACTGGGTTCCCGATCTCCTAATACGTAAGGCAGAGCCTTAGCATGAGTATTCACCTCAATCGGGTTGGCCCGGGTCCGATAGTGGCGAGCGGGAAAATTAGGTGCGGACGATGGTGACTAGTCGCCTCGCGGTGCCTGGAGCTTTGCTGCTGGTCGGTTTACTGTGGGGAAGCTCATTTCCCCTCATCGCTGTGGCGGCGCCCACCTTTGGAGCTGTTGGTACGACGCATGGACGACTCATCGTCGCCGCGTTGGCGCTGGCGCTCATCGCGGCTTCCACCAGAGCAACCTGGCAGGCAGTTGGGCGCCAATTTCCTTCATTCTTAATACTAGCGGCCCTGAACGTCGCCGGCCCTCTCACTCTCGTCGCCACCGCAATCATAGGACTCAACTCCTCCATGGCATCGATACTCAACGCCACGACCCCAATGTTTTCCGTACTTATCGCTGGACTTTGGCTTCGACAGAGGATCACCTGGCGCAAACTGCTGGGCGTTGTAATAGGCATTACCGGTGTCTGGGTGCTCGTCGGAGGGGCCCCCTTGCAAATGGACAGCCGTGCCATGATGGCCGTTGGCGCATCCTTGATCGCGGCGATGCTATATGCGCTCGGAGGGGTGTATACACGAAAGGCGTTCCGCGCCACGTCCCCCATGGCGTTGGCCCTCGGTCAACAGCTTGCTGCCGCAGCTCTGCTACTGCCGGTGACAGCGATCGCGCCCCCACCTGAGCCAATCAGTTCCGGTCCGCTGATCGCAGTGGTTGTCCTCGGGCTGGGGGCTACGGCGGGCGGTTATCTGATCTATTTTTGGATCATAAGCCAGGCCGGGCCAGTAGCGGCTTCAGCGGTTACTCTACTGGTTCCGATATCAGCCTCAACCATTGGGGTGCTGTGGTTAGGTGAGCCGGTAACTTCGGGACTCGTAGTCGGCCTTGTCATCATTCTTGCCGGCGTCGGACTGCTCATGGATTTCACGCGTCCACAACTTGATCAAAAGGTAGCCGTCACTGAACCCGCGGACGGTGATTGAAGTCAGTCAACGTCGGACCACGACGAGGGAAAGTGGCGAGCACCGGACATAACATGAGGTATACGGCAACACCCCGCCTGACTGTCACCCTGAATATCGGGGCTCACTTTGCCTAAAGCTGCTGACGGTGTCCCCATTATGCAGTCGATGACCGTGAAGTATAACCCGAACTGCTTTTAGGTTCTCAGCCCACGGGTGGCCCACCACCCTGTCGATTAACTCCATAGTTTTTGCGAGGATCGGGTCTCGCTCAGGGGGCAGCCGGGGATCCTCTACCCTCATGTGCTTTCACCCCCATCTCTTTGGCGTCGGCCCCGACCCTGCGGTTCCGGCCAGTAGGGTCGGCAGGGCCATGGGCGGCCTCGGCCTGTGCCAGCGCGGTCCCATGCAGGACTCCACCAACCTGGTGGAGCGGGAACTGCGCTCCATTGGCAGAAACGTCGGTGGGTCCCACAGCTCTACCAGCGCGGCTCCACGGTGGGTTCGCCAGCCCGGGTAGTCCGGTGATCCGTCACGAACGCACCGCCATCTACATTGTCAACGACGAGGTCATCAGCAACGGCACGAACGGCAAACCACACCATCAAGCACCGCCCTGTCGGATCCGGCCGCCTCTTCTCACGCCCGGGCCAACGGCTGACCACTCCCACGGGCGGCAGGTGCCTGAACGGTGGAACCGGTGGCCTTAGTTTCGTGGACCGATGTAAGTTGTCCCATGGCCGAGCAAAGCCCTGCCTGGACCAGGCCTGACCCACGCAGAGCTTTGCTTGTTCGCCTGGTCCAAACAAGGAAGCGGTCGTCAGCGCTTTCAGGCAGCATCTGGTTCTCGGTTGGAGTGTGGCATCACCATCAAATGGCCGTTCGATCGGACCGGCCCAACTGCGTGGAGAGTATTAATGGAATATCCATTGATACCCACCTAAGCTGGGTGGGGTTAGAGTGTGGGTCACGCACCCTTCCTGGCTAGGCGTAGTTCGCGGGATTACGGGGCGGTGAGTTTTCCGCGGGCGGCAATCAACTGAGAGAAGGCATCCAGGCCAGCCACAGCGGTCATGGCACCGTCGGCTTTGTGGAAGCTCGTCAGTAAGGCTTCGGGGGAGCCGGAGTCGTGTTGGTGCTCAGCTGAACCGGGCAGCACAAGGCCGTAGGCTGCTGCTGAGTGCTGGTAGAGGGTGATGGTGAACCCGGTGGCTGGGACATAGGGTCCCGGATCCCGCGCCCCGGTGAGTTCACGCAGCGCTACTTGGGCTGCGTGGGTGCCCTGAGCGACGGCGGCGTCCCAGTGATCGACGCGGTATAGCTGTCCGTTGCTGGCCGTGTGCAACGCGAGGCTGCCTGCCCCGTAAACCCTCTGATAGTCGCGAGCCCGCAGGTGTGAGTCCACCGCTAGCCCGTCGTCGCCCCCTGTTAGCCAGGCGGAAGTGGGCCTGGTGCCGTGGGCGATGAGGACAATATCGGATTCCAAAGTATTACCGTCGCTGAGGGTGACGGTGGCCGAGTCGGAACTAGTGGAAATACCAGTGAAGGATCGTCCGAAGTACGGCTTCACATGGATGTGGTGCAGATCGGTGATGCGTTCTGCGATGTGTTCGCCGAGCGCTGAGGCGAGGGGTATGGATGAGCGGGAAATTAGATGGACCTGTGCGCCAGCCTCCGCCAGGTAGCTGGCGGCCTCCGAGCCGATGAAGCCGGCACCCAGGATGGTGACTGTAAGGTTGCCGGGGTTCTTGCCAAATCGGGCACGAAGCCGGGCGGCATCGTCCACGGTGTGCAGATGGTAGACGCGTTCCCGACCGTCGGTCGCACGACCGGATGACTGGGGTGCGCTGCCGGTGGCTGCGATGAGTGCGTCGTACCGCAACTGTCGTCCGTCCTCTAATGTGAGGAGCGAAAGGTGGGTGTCCACCGACACTACCTTGCCCTGAACCAGGTCGGCCCCCAGCGCGGTCACGTCTGGCAGGACTATTTGTTCGGCTGTGAGCAGCCCGGATAGCAAGGCCTTGTTGACGAGGGTCCGATTGTAGGGGCGATGCGCCTCCCCATTGATCACCGTCAGCGATCCTTCAAATCCCTCAGCGCGCACGGTGGCCGCGGCACTAAGGCCTGCTGCGCCTGCTCCGACGATGACTATTTCCTGCGGTTCCATTGATTTTCCTGTCTTTGATGGGGTTTGACACTGGTACCCCCGGAGGGTATATAGTAATTGTACAGCTACCCCCTAGGGGTATACAACGAAAGGAAGACATCATGACGACCACCGAATTCCAGGTCACCGGCATGACGTGCGGGCACTGCGAGATGTCCATCCGCGAGGAAGTTGCCGAGGTCTCTGGCGTTGATTCGATTGAGGTCAGTCACCAGACCGGCAAGCTCGTGGTGAGCGGCAATGAGTCCGTCGAGGAGAGTGCGGTCATCAAGGCTGTCGAGGAAGCCGGATACAAGGCGGTCCGGTCCGCATGAATGCTGCAGGGCGCCTCGGAGCGTATACAGCCGGCTTGGTAGTAGCGTTTGGTGGCGCCTTCGCTGCTGCGGGAGCGTTCGTTCCTGAAGGAACGGTTTCAGCGTGGGCGCAGAGCGCCGAGGGCCACACAATGGATCAGCCGTCCGACACAGCGGGCCACAGCGATGGAGGGCACGGCAAGTCCGCCGCAACAGAAGCCTCCACTGTGCAGCAGACAGGGCCATCCGTCCGCGGTGTAACTGTCGCGCAAGACGGATACCAACTTGAAGGGCTCTCCGTTCCTGAGGGGATCGGACAGGACGACGAGCTGTCCTTCACCATCGCCGGTCCTGACGGTAATCCGGTCACCGGTTATGAAGTCGAGCACGAGCAGGATCTGCACCTGATTGTGGTGCGATCCGACGGAACCCACTACCGGCACGTACACCCGGTCATGGATAAGGCAGGACGCTGGTCCTTGCCCTGGTCCTGGGAAGCTGCCGGTACTTACCGTGTCTTCGCCGACATCGTTCCCACAGAGTCAGGCGAAAAGCTCACGCTCACCAGCACCGTGGACGTGGCCGGCGACTTTGAGCCGGCCGCACTCGAGGTGTCCACGACGACGACCGTCGATGGTTTTGATGTCTCACTGAACGGCGACGTATCCGTCGGCGACGAGTCGACACTGACCGTCAGTGTGAGCCGTGACGGGCAGCCGGAGAGCGGGCTGGAGCCCTACCTCGGCGCATATGGGCACCTCGTGGCCCTACGCCAAGGAGATCTGGCCTACCTGCATGTGCACCCTGAGGGTGCAGCCCCGGTGGGGGAGGAAACATCCGGGCCGGAGGTCGAATTCGCCACCACGGCGCCCACGACCGGTCGGTACTACCTCTACTTCGATTTCCAGGTCGATGGCACCGTGCACACCGCGCAGTTCACCGTCGATACGACTGGATCCAATGCAACGACACCTGATCACGGTACGACCGGCGGCAGCACGACCGACGACGGTGCGTCCGAGGATAGCCACAGCGACCACTGATTGACCCCTATCACCCCGAAGGCCCCGCCTTCGGGAGAAAGAAGTTCCCATGTCTGCATCCGCGGCCCGGCCGCTGACGCCGGGTATCGACATCGATCTCAAAATTGGTGGAATGACCTGCGCATCGTGCGCCAACCGGATCGAGCGCAAGCTCAACAAGCTTGACGGCGTGGTGGCTACGGTCAACTACGCCACCGAGAAAGCCCGTGTAAGTGTTCCTGCCGGTTACGACCCGCAGGCCCTGGTCGCCGAAGTGGAGAAGACCGGGTACACCGCTGCGCTCCCGACACCCAAGGGCGGCCAGGCAACCAGCGACGACGACCGCCCCGACACTGAACTGGTGGCCCTCAAGCACCGGCTGATCGGCAGCGCCGTCCTCGCTATCCCCGTCATCGCGATGGCAATGATCCCGGCGCTACAGTTTCAATACTGGCAGTGGCTGTCGCTCGCCATGGCTGCGCCGGTCATCCTGTGGGCCGGCTGGCCCTTCCACAAGGCGGCGTTCACCAACCTGCGCCATGGTGCAGCCACCATGGACACCCTGATCTCGATTGGTACCAGCGCAGCCTTCCTGTGGTCCCTGTACGCTCTATTTCTCGGCACGGCCGGTACCCCCGGAATGACGCACCCGTTCGAACTGACCGTTGCCCCCACCGACGGCGCCAACAATATATACCTCGAAGTCGGCGCCGCCGTCATCATGTTCATCCTGGGAGGGCGCTACTTCGAAAAGCGTTCCAAGCGCCAGGCAGGAGCAGCACTGCGTGCCCTGCTGGAGCTTGGAGCGAAAGAAGTTGCAGTCCTCCGAGACGGAGTCGAGACCCGCATCCCGACCGAGCAGCTGGCCGTGGACGACGAGTTTGTGGTCCGTCCCGGTGAGAAGATTGCCACCGACGGAATCGTCGTCAATGGCCGCAGCGCAGTCGATGAATCGATGCTGACCGGTGAGTCCGTGCCGGTAGAAGTCGGCGAGGGAGACCCCGTCACCGGGGCGACCGTCAACTCCGGTGGACGGCTCGTCATCCGCGCCACGCGGATCGGAACCGACACGCAGCTGGCGCAGATGGCCAAGCTGGTGGAGAACGCCCAGTCGGGCAAGGCCGAGGTCCAGCGTCTGGCCGACCGGATCTCCGGTGTGTTCGTGCCGGTCGTCATCGTCATCGCCGTGGCGACGCTGGCCGCGTGGCTCGGTGCCGGATTCCCGATCACGGCCGCTTTCACAGCCGCCGTTGCCGTGCTGATCATCGCCTGCCCGTGCGCCCTCGGTCTGGCCACACCCACGGCACTGCTGGTCGGTACCGGACGCGGAGCCCAGCTGGGCATCCTCATTAAGGGACCAGAAGTGCTCGAATCGACCCGCAAGGTCGACACCATCGTCCTGGACAAGACCGGTACCGTCACCACGGGAAAGATGACTCTGCAGGGCGTCCACACCGCATCGGGCACGAACGGTGAGGAGCTGCTCCGCATCGCTGGCGCCCTCGAGGACGCATCCGAGCACCCCATCGCCCAGGCGATCGCCAAGGGCGCCACCCAACGGGTCGGCGCACTCCCTACTCCGGAATCCTTCAAGAACATCGAAGGGTTGGGCGTGCAGGGAGTCGTCGACGGGCACCTAGTGATCGTGGGACGAGACTCGATGCTGGCGGAATGGTCTCTGACCATGCCCCAGGACCTCGCCGATGCCAAGTCAGCGGCGGAATCAGCCGGACAGACCGCTGTGGTCGTCGCTTGGGATGGCGCCGTTCACGGTGTGCTGACCGTCGCTGACGCTATCAAGGAAACCAGCGCGCAGGCCATCGAACAGTTTCGGGCCCTCGGTTTGACCCCGATCCTGCTCACTGGTGACAACAAAGTGGTCGCCAAGCAGGTCGCAGCCGAAGTTGGTATCACCGAGGTAATCGCCGAAGTGCTGCCTCAGGACAAGGTCAGGGTCATCACCGACCTGCAGGCTCAAGGCAAAGTCGTCGCGATGGTTGGTGACGGCGTGAACGATGCCGCAGCACTGGCACAGGCCGACCTTGGGCTCGCCATGGGCACCGGCACCGACGTGGCGATCGAGGCCGCGGACCTCACCTTGGTCCGTGGCGACCTCAGAAGCGCCGCAGATGCCATCCGGCTCGCACGCAGGACACTCGGAACAATCAAGACCAACCTGTTTTGGGCGTTCGCCTACAACGTGGCCGCGATCCCGCTGGCTGCTCTGGGCCTGCTCAACCCGATGCTCGCCGGTGCCGCGATGGCGTTCTCCAGCGTCTTCGTCGTCGGCAACAGTCTCCGCCTCCGCTCGTTTACTAGCAAGGCGGTAACCCCGTCACCAGCCGCGAAGCGCCCCGGCGTGACGCAGCCGGTCGACGCTTAACCCGCAGGACCGAAGCTCCACCCCTACACCCCTACACAGCATCATTACGAGAGGACACCTTAACCATGGAACAGAGCACCGGAAGCTGCTGCAGCCCCAAATCCAGTACCACTCCCAGCACGGAAACCCAGACCCAGGACGTACACCTGGGCACCCGCCCCGAGCAGGGCGAGAACGCCATCGCCTACTGCCCCGTCATGGCCGGAACGCCCGTGGTGAAGGCCGAAGCTGAGGCCAAGGGTCTCTTCCGCGACTACGACGGAGGGCGGTACTGGTTCTGCTGCGCAGGCTGCGGCCCGGCCTTCGACGCCGAACCTGCCAAGTACGCCCACGCCAGCTAACCTGCGCACCAGCAACACGACAAGGGATGCGGCGACCACCATGGTCACCGCATCCCTTGTCTTTCAATGACGAAAAGGAATTATCCGTAAGACTGCACTTTGCGCGAGAAAACAGGTGCCGTGTAGACATTGTCACCACTGTCGCTGTTCCCAGCATCCAGTCCGACCTCGAGATCAGCCCAGCCCAGTGGCCAGGGCGGTGAAGGCCTCCATCCTCCTGTTTCGGGACCTCCCCTATCCGGCGGACGCCTCGGGTGACCTCTACGGCCGGGAACGCATCCTCCAAATTGGCGCCATGGGCTCCACCCTCGGTGCCCGGTTGCGAGGTTCGCGGCCAGGGAGCCAGCGCAGCACTCATGGCTCCGGGCGCGCTAACCTCCATCATCACGATATCCAGCGCGACAACGCCTCTAAAACCTCAATGCCGGGGACCGCCCTGTCCCTGGCATTGGGGTTTGTTCTCATGCGGGGAGCTAAAGGGGAGCGTCCAATAAACGGTGTGTAGGGTCCGGCGGTTTTCATCGGTGAGTGGTTCTTTTCGAACCGTCCAGCGAAGGTGATCGCGAACGCGTTGAGGGCGGGCTTCCACTTGATCACCCAGCGTGCTCTGCCACCGCCGGTGGGGTCAAGGGACCGGGTGACGAGGTAGAGGCACTTCAGCGCCGCGGCCTTGTTCGGGAAGTGTCCGCGCGTTCCGAGGGCTCGCCGGTAGCGGGCGTTGATCGACTCGATCGCATTCGTCGTTCAGATCACCCGGCGGATCTCAGGGTCATATTCGAGGAACGGCACAAACCCCGCCCACGCGGACTCGCAAAGCTTGACGATTGCCGGATACCGTTCACCCCACTCCGCGGCAAACTCCTGGAACCGGTCCTTCGCCGCTGCCTCACTCGGAGGCGTGTAGATCGGCTTGAGGGCCTTGACGATCCCGTCGCGGTGCGGTCGGTCGGCTCAACGGAAGGAATTGCGGATCAGGTGCACGATGCACTGCTGCACGACCGTCTGCTCACAGGTCGTGTTGATCGCGTCGGGCAGGCTCTTGAGCCCGTCGCGGACGGCGATGAACACGTCCTCGACACCCCGGTTCTTCAGCTTGGAGAAGACCTACAACCAGAACCTCGCGCCCTCGGCACCATCACTGCCCCAGATCCCGAGAATGTCGCGTTCCCCGTTCGTCGTGAAGCCCATGACGACGTAGAACGGGGTGTTGCGCGCCTGCCCGTCGCGGACCAACACCCACCATCGCGTCAACGAAGAGCACCGGGTAGAGCGGGTCCAGCGGCCGAAAGGACCACTCGGCCAGCTCGCCTGCGACCTTCTCTGTGATCCTCGAAATGGTGTCCTTCAAGACCTTGGCCCCGTAGACCTCCTCGACGTGCGCAGCGATCTCCCCGGTTGTCAGTCCGTGGGCAGACAGCGAGAGCACGACCTGGTCGATACCGTCCAGGCGCCCCTTCCGCTTGGGCACGATCACCGGCTCGAACGACCCCTCCCGATCCCGGGGCTCCTCGATCTCTACCGGGCCGATCTCCGTCAGCACCCGCTTCGACCTCGTCCCTTTGCGCATATTCGCCGCGATCGGCGTCCGCCCGTGCTCATGACCGAGTGCTCGGTAAACTCCTCCTCAAGCGCAGTCTCAAGGACGTTCTTCGTGAGCTGGTTCAACAACCCGCCCGGCCCGACAAGGCTCACGTCCTTCTCCCTTGCCTGGTCGAGCAGCCGTTCGGCAAGGTCCTTCTGATCGATGATCTCTCCCGTCACAGGATCGATCATCTCCTCTGTTGCTTCGGTCGTGAAGTCAGTCACGGCCGTCTCCTTTCGGATCAGGCCGGACCCAAACACACCGTTCTTCTTACAGTCCCAGCTAAAGTTGCCGCACGAAGTGTTACGCCGTGCGTGTCGAGGAGCACTGGCAAGCGGCAAGAGTTCCTTGTGCTGCCTCTGTCTCCGAAAGGTCCAGTGGTTCGGGACTCAGGTGGCCGCGGCGTGCCGGAGCCTCGCTTCCGACGGTGTCGGTGCGTGGCCAGAGTGCGACTGCAGAGACTGCACCGAGGACGGCGAGCCCTGCCAGGATGGACCAGGTTGTTGTGAAGCCCAGGCTCGTACCGATCCAGCCGGCGATGGGATATGTCAGAAGCCACGCGAGGTGGGAAAGCGAAAACTGGGCGGCGAAGACTTCTGGTATGCGGTTCGGCTCGACCGACGCGCGTAGGACCCTGCCCGTAGGCGTTACGATCAGGGCCATGCCGCCGCCGATCACGGCCCAGACCAATGCTGTGCCGATATACGTCGCAGCGCCCGTTGCCGTGAGAACCACGGCTCCCGCCGTGCCAGCAACGAGCACTGTTGCGCCGGTAAGCATGACGGTACGTTCGGCGACGCGATCCAGGATGCGAGGAAGGATGAGTGCCGTCAACAGCGTCCCGCCGCCCGAGGCAGCGAGCATCCAACTGACGTCCGTCTGTGAGCCGCCGAGTTCGTCGCGCACATAGTTGACGGTGTTCACAATCACGATGGATCCTGCAGCGGCCACGACCAAATTCAGCGCCATGATGCCGCGTAGCCTTGGCGTCCGGACGAAGGTCCTGATCCCTGCGGCAGCCCGGTCCCACGCTCTAGTGTGAGCGCTGGAATGTGCGTTTGGGATGCGGGTGGAGAGCACCAGCACAGCCGAGACGATGAACCCGACTGAGGTCCCGGCGAACAGCCAGTTAAAGCTCATAAAGCTCAAGGCGACGGCTGCCAGCACCGGGCTCAGAAGACTCTCCATGGTGTATGCCACCTGAGAGGCCGAGAGGGCGCGCGTGTACGCGTTCTTATCGGTCACAATGTCGGGAATCACGGCTTGGAAAGTCGGGGTGAAAGCGGCGGATGCCGCCTGCAGCAATGCAATGAGGACGTATATCTGCCAGATCTCGGTGACGAACGGCAGTCCCAGGACCACACCTGCTCGTACAACGTCCAGGGTTACCAGGAATGCGCGACGGGGGATTCTGTCCACGTAGGCCGCTGCGAGCGGGGCGATGACTACGTAGAGGACCATCTTGATGGTCAGGGCGGTGCCGAGAACGGCGCCAGCGTTGGGGCCAGCGAGGTCGTACGCGAGCAATGCGAGGGCGACGGTCGCCAGACCGGTCCCGAAGAGAGCGATGACTTGGGCGCTGAAGAGATGGCGATAATCGCGGATGGCGAACAAGCGCATAGTCCTGTTCCTTTCCATTCATGGTTCAGCCGGCATTTGCAGCCAAACCGGGATTTATGGCCTGCGGCCGGTGGAGGGGCGGTGCGGGGTCAGGCCCGCAACGAGGTTGAACGCTCCCGTGAGAATGTTCAATGACACGACGCCGACGACGTCGGTGATCTCGCGGTCGCTGTAACCGTGTTCGTACAGCGCGAGGATTTGGTCATCCGTGATGGACGTCGGCTCCCGATAGACCTGGAGTCCCAGGGCGATCATTGCCGCGATACCAGGGTCCGCCGACGTCCCAGCCTGGGCGCGATCGATTTCCTCGGTGTCGATCCCGAGCGCGAACGCGGCACTGATGTGCGATTCCAGGCATAGGCCGCACCCTTGCTGGGCTTGGACCGCGATCGAGATCAGTTCGCTGACCTTCCGGTTGAGCTTGGCCCGTTTCATGGCACGGCTGAGTTGGAGGTAGCCGGTCAGGACGGCGGGGGAGTGTGCCATGGTTGCGACCATCGCACCGATCTGGCCGTGTCGGGATACCAAGTCGGTTAGAAGGTCGCGGGAGGCTCCTGTTGCTGTCTGGGGAGTCAGTTGAGAGAGGCGAGGCATGATGATCTGGTCCTTTGGCGGGGGGTGTAGTGATGAAGTTGTTATGAGGCGGTCGTGGTCACGTCAGGCTGTGGTGGCCGCAGTCGCGTACACGGTGAACTGTGCTGTCCGGACAGTTCCCTCGTGCTGGAAGTCCAGGTGGAGGCGGTAGGCACCGGCTGATGGGGCGACTGCGAAGAACGAGACCTTCGGCCCAGGCTTCGTCTGTCCGTCGCCCGGGCCGCCTTCCGGGTGTACATGGAGGTAGGCGAGATCCCCGCCCCGCAGTGCCACCAGATGACCGAAAGCTCCCAAATAGGGTTGGAGGTCTGTTACGGGTTGGCCGTTCCTGCTGACTGTGAACGTCAGCTCGGTGGCCTCGTTCGCCACAAGTCCGCCCTCGAGCGTCACGGTGTAGGCGCCCAGCTGCACCGTCCGGTCCGCCGCGGGCAGCTGCTGCGGCTCATACGTGCCGCCGACGGAGGCATCGCTACCCAGGGTCATCGGCTGACCGTGCCCGGCGGGGTGGAAGTCGGCGAAGATCCGCCAGACACCGGGGTTCAGGCTCAGATCGATGACCCAGGTTCCGGAATCATCCCTCACCGGATGTACGTGCTGGAAGTGGGCCATGTCGCGCCGGACGGCGATCAGGTGCAGTTCCTTCTCATGCACTTCTTGGTACTTGGTGACCGGCTGCCCATCGGGCCCGATGATCCTGAAGCTCACGCTCTGCACTCCGATGCCTAGGATCGAGGCATCCAGCTCGAGAGTGTAGCCATGCTCGGACACGAGCACTCCGCCAGGGTGGGTACTGCCATGACCGGTATGGGGGCCGGCACCGGGCTCGGCGCTGTGTCCCTGTGAGCTGTTGCCCCCGTGGTTTTCGTGGTTTGTGTGATCGAGTTCGTTCGTCATGTCGTTTCCAACTTTCGTTGTCAGCTCTGATTCGAAGGGGCAGTCCACGATGATGTAGGCGGGAAGGTTCTGTTCGTTCCTTGAATCGGAGCCCTTGGAGGTCTGTCTAGTACGAGAACTATATACCCCCCTAGGGTATTTGGCTACCGTCGCAGGGCTCTCCCTTAAATTGAGCAATGCCAGGTGAACAGTTGATTTCGATTCCCGGGTACCATACCCTTAGGGGGTAAATGTAAAGACGGTCTGTCAGGGGTAAATAGGTGCTTACCGCAGTATCGGGCGCTCCGAATAGGATCACGATGTGAGTAAGACAACTGCCAATTCCAATCGTTGGACAACTCCCCTTACGACTCCTCTCCTGCATGGCGACAGACTTCCACATCACGAAGCTTTAGCAACGTCAACCGCCCAGTGGGTGATCCGGTGCCTTCTTCGTTGTGCGGTCCGCGCCGCACTCCACTCTGTGCAGAACGACGTTTCCCTTTCACAGGGGAAGTGCAAACCCTGATGACGACAGAAAGACGCACATGACCAATTCAGTAACGCGGCCGCTGGACACCTCGGGCGCGGATTACCAGAAAACCCACGGCTATATAACGGACAAGGATCGCTATCTGGCGCGCATGAAGCGAATTGAGGGCCAGGCTCGTGGCATTGCCCGCATGGTCGATGAGGAGCAGTACTGCATCGACATCCTCACCCAGGTTTCCGCCCTCACTGCCGCCCTCCGCGGCGTAGCGCTCGGACTGCTCGATGACCACATGAAGCACTGTGTGCTGGACGCCGCCCGACTCAACCCCAAGGCCGCCGACGCCAAGATGCAGGAAGCATCCGAAGCGGTTGCGCGTTTTATGCGCTCCTGACTAGCCTTGGCGTTCGATCAGTCTTCGCTGCCGTGCTGCGGAAGCACGGGTCAACCGGGTGTCCGTTAATACAGCGGGACACGCCACGGGCATTCCCGCGACTGGATCGATGGCACTGTACTGGCGTCGGCTTACAAAATAGATCGGTGGCTGCAATAGAGGGGGAGCCCTCAGATTATGTTCCGGCTTCAGAGCGTACTGGCCTCATAACCATCAACCGGGCGTAGCCGGGTTGATGGTTCATCAGTTTCATCAAAGTGCAACATCGACAGCCAGGCTGAGTCGGTCGACACCATGCATGGCGTCGGCCGCCCTGACCAAGGTCAGGTGTGAGAATGCTTGGGGAAAGTTCCCCACCATCCGTCTTTCGTTCGATGCATACTCTTCGCTAAGCAACCCGAGCTCGTTAGTAAGCCCTACGAGCTTGTCCATGAGTTTTTTTGCCTCGCCTCGTCGACCTGTGCGTGCATAGTGCTCCACGAGCCAGAAAGAACATGCAAGGAAAGGGTGTTCACCAGGTGCCAGTCCATCAACGCCAGTGTCTGTTCGATAGCGCAGCAGGAGGCCGTCCTCGGTTAGAAGTTCTTCTTCCAGCCGTGTGACTGTACTGAGCATATACGCGTGGTCGTAGGGGAGGAAACCAACCTGTGGGATGACTAGTAGCGCCGCGTCTGTTTGTTGCCCGCCATAGGTCTGCGTAAAGGACCCCATTTTCTGGTCGAATCCCTCGCGCATGATCTCTTTACGCAACCGCTCACGGAGACGCTCCCATTTCATATCATCTCCAAGTAATCCATGGATCCGTACCGCCCGGATTCCGCTGTCGAACGCGGCCCACATCATCACTCGGGAGTGGGTGAAGTATTGGGCGTCTCCGCGCATCTCCCAAAGACCGAAGTCCTTGTCGTCGAAGTGTTTTTCGACGAATCCTAATAGCGCGCACTGAAGTGCCCAGGAAAAATGATCCTCTTTGCCTCCAGCCATGCGCAATTTTTCCAACGCCACCATCACTTCACCGACAACATCCGCCTGGAACTGCGATACTGCCGCATTTCCAATCCGCACCGGCTTAGAATCCGCATAGCCTGGTAGGTGGTCAAGCTCGCGCTCAGGAAGCTCCCGTTCTCCTCCCACCCCATACATAATTTGCATCTGCTCGGGATCCCCGGCAAGGGCCCGAAGCAACCAGTTGCGCCACTGAAGAGCCTCCGATTCATAACCGTGCGTCAGCATAGATTCCAATGTCAGGGCCGCATCGCGCAACCAGCAGTATCGGTAGTCCCAGTTCCGTGATCCACCAAATTCCTCGGGGAGGGACGTCGTGGGCGCTGCAACAATGCCGCCCGTTTCATAGTGCGTAAGGGCTCGCAGAACTAACAACGAACGCTTGACAGCACCCCCATAGACCCCGTCCTGGCGGCAGTGACTTCCCCAGCGGCTCCAATACTCAGTGGCTTCTTCAAGAGCGACATCAAGGTCAATCGCCGTTGGCAAGGGACGGTGCGATGGGAACCACGTAAGTTCGAAATCCACCTTCTCGCCCTTTGAGATGAGGAATTCTCCCTCATGCCCGTGGGCATGCGCTTGTGGAAGATGGGGCCCACGTAGTGCTAGGGCATCCGGACCGGCCATCGCCAACAGAATCGGCGGCGCCGCCGGCGTATTGTCACGGACGCGACTCACCCAAGGCAAGAGGGTTGCATATCCTGGGCGGATCCGAAGCTCCTGACGCATTAGAACGCTACCCTCCAACCCGGAAACACGGCGAACGAGGGAAGACCTGTTATCCCCCAGCGGCATGAAATCGGTAACCAACGCGCTTCCCCCGCTGGTCTTCCAGATGGTCTGGAGCACGAATGTCGAGTCGATGTAGCGTCGGTCGACAATGACGGCGTCTGATTCGCTGGGGGCCAACAGCCAATAGCCGTGCTCATCGGTGCCTAGTAGTCGGCTAAACACGGATGGTGAGTCGAATCGCGGGAAACAGAGCCAGTCCACGCTCCCATTCCGGGATATTAGGGGTCCCGTTTGAAGATCAGATAACAACGCATGATCCTCTATCAGTGCAGCCATGCTCCACTCAACCACAACTTCTTCATGCAGGTCATGCTTCTTTGCTGATTAATCCGCCTAGCACGGAACAGCCAAACCGGTAGATCCTTACGCGGCAGGCATTAGGTCACCCGATCGCTTCAGAGATGAGGCTGTCATTACAGTTGCATCCGCGAAGAGCAGGACAACCTCGCATGCAGCTTCGCCTCCGGGCCAAGGGCATATTTACGATACGAAGCAATTGAACACGGAAGTATCCCTAAATTTGTTGCATACCCCTAGGGGGTAGGTGTACTCTTCGTTATTAGAAGCCGTTCATGATTTTAGCGAAAAGGAAAAAGATCGACATGACACGAGAAGAAGCCTACGCAGGGTGCCCCTCGGATTCGTACGTGGAGTTCTACGGCGGCCAATGGCTCGTAGTCCCATTCGCGCCCGTCCAGCAGCCTACCTTTTTTCACGTGTCTGCCCGTCGGTCGACAGCCGGGACACCCGCCATTAATTACTGAGTCAACCTACTGAGACGCTCGACAATAGACCTGACTGAGTGCCAAGGTCGAGGCAAATCCCCATGGCGCATCTTCATCGGTGACTCGGATGCGTACTCGAACTTGGAGTTGTTCCTTCAAAGATCCGATTGGACCACCACGCAGAGGATGGCCGGACATAGGCTATCGATGCTTGGTGAGATGCCCATCACAGGGTTCGGAAGCAACAGATTCGTCAGGGTGCAATTAGCGCTTGGCGCATCTCATTACTGAAAGATTTCGGCGTAGCCTTGGCTTTCCTTTGAACACTCGGGAACAAAGTACGCACTTGCGTGTTCGGAATCTGTCAAGGCGTTTGAGACACAGCTAAGTGGTTAGGCGTGTGTGGGGACCTCGCTTTGTTGGGGCTGGTTGATCCACGCCGCCGTGGGGCCCGCCGGCGGCGCCGGCGGTTGACCGAACCGGTGCGGGGTCGCCGCGTAGGCGTCCTGGAGCACCGCGGCCCGGCGGCCCTGGATGGCCGCGTAGGTGCCGTCGAAGACCGTCGCGGGGGTATGCAGCCCGATCCCGGAATGGCGGTGTTCGAAATTATAGTAAAGGAAGAATTCGTTGGCCCAGGCGACCGCGTCCTGGCGGGAGCCAAACCGCCCCGGGTAGGAGTGGTGATACTTCGTGGTCTTGAACGCCGCCTCGGAATACGGGTTGTCGTTGGAAACGCGGGGCCGTGAATGGCTGCGGTCGATGCCCAGATCGATCATCAGCTCGGCGACCGGTTTGGACGTCATGGACGTCCCCCGGTCGGCGTGGATCACGCCCGGGGTGCCGTGGATCATGACCGCGTCGGCGATGAAGTCCTTGGAGCCCAGCCCGGACTCGCGGGTGGTGATGTGCCAGTGCACGACGTAGCGGGAGAACAGGTCAATGATGACCATCAGGTCGTAGTAGACGCCCCGGATGGGGCTGGGGAGTTTGGTGATGTCCCAGGACCAGACGTCGTTGGGTTTCACCGCGACGAGTTCGGGTTTCTTCTTCGCCGGGTGGGTGGCCTGGCGTCGGCGTTCACGCACCTGGCCGTGGCCGCGCAGGATGCGGTACATGCTTGATTCCGAGCACAGGTAGGTGCCCTGGTCCAGCAGGATCGCCCCGACCTGGGCCGGCGCCTTGTCGGCGAACTCCTCGCTGTTCAACCGGTCCAACACCTGCGCGACCTCTTCATCCGTGAGCTTGTTTACCGGTGCCGGGCGCCGGGGTGTGGGCCCGTGGACCTTCGGGGTCAGGGACCGGTAGTGCGTGGCGGGAGACCGTCCCGTGAGGGCGCAGATTCTCCGCACGGGCAGCAGCCCGGTCAGGGCTGTGAAGGCCTCGTCCACGGCGGCGCTCACGGCTTCTCGTTGTCCGCCCTCGTGGAGATGTCCTCCAAGAGAGCGTGTAATTTTCCCAGCACCGATAATGCCTCCTCGGTCCGTCCGAGTTTCGCTTCGGCCCGTTCGGCGCGGTCCTTCATGGCCTCAAGCTGGGCTTCGGGGCTGTTCTTCTTCGCCGGTCTGGCGGCGGTGGCGAGGCCGGTGAGGGCGCCGGCGTCGCGTGCCCGGCGCCAGGTGGTGATTTGGGAGGAGAACAGGCCTTCGCGGCGGAGGAATGCGCCCTTGGCTCCGGGGCCGTCGAGGGACTCGTAGGTTTCCAGGATCGAGAGTTTCTCCCCTGGGGTGAAGGAGCGGCGGAGGGGCCTTTCTGCCCTGGGTTTTTCGGGATCGGACATGGCTCCACCATCGGTGTTGGTGGTGGGGGAAGCAAGTGCGGTGCTCACAGGGAATCGGTTTCCAAATCTCGCCCTTAAGGAGTCAGTGGGAAAAGTGGCGGTGTCTCACCCAATGCTGACAGACAGGGGTTGCAGAGTTGCTTTAATAACCGCTAGCACCCAGAAAGAAGAACATCTAAAGTGGCAACTGATTACGACGAAGTCCGTTCCGACGTCAAGGAATCTCAGGACCGATCTCTGGAGGCATTGCAAGCCGCCAACGCCCCGGATGCGCGCAGCGTATTGGCTGAGTTGGACGAAGCTGATGTCTTTGATGAGGGACTTACGCCCGGAGGAGAAATTGTCTCTGAGGAGTTGATCGTCCAGGTGGTCCCTCAGGGCGAGGACGAATTCACGTGCAATTCCTGTTTCCTGGTTCGGCATCGGTCCCAGAAGGCGCGAGAAAGCAGTGGGCACACGTACTGCGTCGAGTGCGAAGGCTAGCAGGCGAAACGACGCACGAGGCGGGAGCTGATTGAACCGCTCTGGGTTTGATGGAGACTCGCGCTATTTGATTTCTACCAGTTGAGTGTTGGTGGTTTTGCCAGCATAGAACGCTGGCTCGAATTCTGCGGGCGGAATGTCGCCGAGGTAGCCATGCAGGCGTTCGGTGTTGTGCCAGTGAACCCAGCCGAGGGTCGCTAGCTCGAGGTCCTCAACCGTCTTCCAGGGACCTGGTCGGGCGGGGCCGCGGACGAGTTCGGTCTTGTAATAGCCATTCACGGTCTCGGCCAGCGCGTTATCGTAGCTGTCGCCGACGGTCCCGATCGACGGCGTTGCACCAATCTCAGCGAGACGTTCACCGTAGCGAATGGACGTGAACTGACTGCCCGCATCGCTGTGACAGCGCAGGTCACCATGGTGGGTGCCGCGTCCCCATCGCGCCATTTCGATCGCGTCGAGGACCATCTCGGTGCGCATGTGTGACGCGCACCGCCACCCGACGATCATCCGACTGAACACATCGATGATGAAGCAGACATAAGCGACACCAGCCCACGTCGGAACGAAGGTCAAGTCAGTCACCCAAAGCCGGTTCGGGGCCACCGCGGTGAACTCACGGTTCACCAAGTCCGGGTGCCTCCTCCCGGCTGGATCCGGTCTCGTCGTCTTCACACGCTTTGAACGCCTCGCACCTTCGATGCCGGCAGCGCGCATCAGCCTGCCGGTCTGGTCGCGGCCGATGTCGATCCCGGGACGACGGGCGGCTTTCCAGAGTTTGCGGACACCGTAGACACGATAATTGTCTTCCCAGAGTGGGATCAGATCAGGGGTGAGGACCGCGTCGCTGACAGCTCGCGCCGACGGTGCGCGGTCCTTCGCGGCGTAATAGGTGCTCGGAGCCACCTGCAGCAGCGTACAGATGGGCTCGACTCTTCAGCCGGCGTCCTTCGACGACTTCGTCTTTGTTCACGTCGATGAACGAGACTATTTCCGATGTTGGCGGTCGAGCTCCGCCCCGAAGAAACTCGCGGCGCGTTTGAGGATTTCATTCGCCCTCCGCAGCTCACGGTTCTCCTGCTCGAGCTCACGCACCCGCCTGGCCTCCGAAGTACTTACCCCGGGGCTTTGGCCATCATCAACATCCGCTTGCCGCACCCACGCCCGTACCGACTCAGTACCGTATCCCAGCTGCGAGGCTACCCGCTGCACCCGTTCCGTGCTCGGTACCCAGCTCCGCCCGCATGGACCCGCCGGGAACCGCGGGTTAGTAGTTCCTAACGGGGCTTAACGGGCGGGCACCTCGATGGTGACGGTCTCACCAGGGCAAGCCACGTGCAGCCGGCCCTCCAGGTCTGCGGCGGCGAACGCGGTCCGCACGGCCCCGACATCTTCGCTCAAGTGGGCCCAGCCCTCGACGTGGACGGGCACTACCTGCGCGCCGGCCAGGACCATGGCCGACTGCGCGGCGGTCTCGCCGGTGAAGGTGATCTCGGCGTTGTTGAAGACTCTCGGGCCCAGGCGTCCACCACCGGCGAAGAGAATCGCGACGTCGATGTTCGGGAACCGTTCCGCGATTTCCTTTACGAGATCCACCGAGGAATTGTCGCCGCTGACGTAGACGGTGGGCAGGCTCTCTCCGTGAAGGACGAACCCAGTGACTGTGCCGGTAAACGGCTCACATCCCTCCGGCCCGTGGCGGGCCGGCACTCCGGTGATGTGGACGACCTGGCCTTCGGCGCCGGTGACGTCAACGGTCTGCCAGGCCTGCAGCCCTGCAACCCACGGGATGCGTCCGGCGGCCTCGGGGGTGGACAGCACCGTAGCGACCCGAGCGGCCAGTTCCCGTCCGGCCTCGTCGAAGTTATCGACGTGCTCGTCGTGGGAGAGCAACACCACATCTGGGTGTGGTAAGTCGGGGGCCCGCATCGCCGGTGCCGTGGTCTTGACCAAGGTTGGCCTGCCCGGGCTCGGATAGTTGCGGGGGAGGTCGAAGGTGGGGTCGGTCATGAAGGTGATACCGGTAAGGCTGAACACTGCGGTGGGGCCGCCGACTATCGTGACGTCAAGTGTGGACATGCGCATGGTTCCTTTACTGGAGGATTGGTCTAGGTGTCCCGAGCATGTCATATACCTACGGGGTATGCAAGATACCCCGTAGGTATATCATGAAGGTTGGATGTAATTACATACATCCATAGAGACTCACGCCAGGAGGACTTAATGAAGATGGACCCAGGGCAGATAACGCCGGTGTTGAACCGCCTCAAGCGAGCCAGAGGGCAACTGGATGCCGTAATCCGCTCTGTCGAAGACGGGGAGGACTGTCAAGTGGCCGTGCACAACCTTGCCACGGTGTCGCGAGCTCTGGATAAGGCCGGGTTCGCGATTATCTCTGGCACCCTCCAGCGAATACTGCGCGAACCAGAAAAGGCCGCCACCGAGGAGGATATGAAGGTCCTCGAAAAACTGTTCCTTTCCCTGGCTTGAGAGGTGCCGACATCTCGCGCTCTGGCGAACTGAAACAACCTGCCGGTTAGCTGCAATCCCGAAAACTGTAGGTTCACGACGCCGCTTCGGGCGTCCCGGTACCCCAGCCGGGACACGGGGAGGTGCTGGTGAAAGTCACCGCCCTCTCCGTGAACTATCGCGACCTCATGGTGATCAATGGAATGGGGGCTGGAAGCCTGCAGGTGCCGTAGCGCCGGTTTCCGATGCCGTCGACTTCGTAGTTGGCGTCGGATCCGGTCTTGACAGGTTCGAGCTCGGGGACCGCGTATCGGCCGTGTTTCTGCCGAAGTGGCGCTCCGGTGCGCTTACGCGCGAGACGTACGTCTATCCGGTCGGCGGGCCCGTCAACCGCGGCATGCTGGCTGAATACGTGGTTCTGGATCAGGATGCTGCCTTGGGAGCGCCCCGAAGCCTCGATGACGAGCACGCCGCGGCCCTCCCCGTCTCCGCCGTGATGCCGTGGCACGGCGCAGCCGTGTCCAGCCGGGCGAACGGTGCTAATCCATGGTATCGGCGGTGTGTCCATGTTCGCGATGCAGTTCGTCCTCACACGCGGCATTCCTATCATCACCTCCAGCACCGACGGGAAACTTGACAAGGCGCGCCACCTCGGTGCCGCCCGCACATCAATCACAGCACAACCCGGCTCTTCGCCGCGGAAGTCATGAGAATCGATGCCGGGGACGGGGTCAATCATGTGGTTGAAACGATCGGCGGGGAAAACCTCAACCAGTCACTCAACGCATTAAGAATCGGTGAAACAATCAGCTTCATCGGACTCATCGCTGGCCTGGCCGCGCAATCAACACCTACGAGTTCGTCACCAAAAATGTGACACTACACGGCATCGAAACCGGATCCCGGGACATCTTTGAAGATATGGTTCGGTTTATTGATTAACACCGGATCGTTCCAGTCCTCGTCTCGATCTATACCGTGCATCAGATTGGTGAAGCTTTGCAGCACCGCGCACAGCGTAGGCATTTTTGGAAAAATCGTTATCATGACATCCTCGTTGGATCCACACCAGCTCGCCCGGTGAGCACGGTCCAGTGTGCGTCTCCAGTCGGCAGAATCCGCGCAATTGGCAATCAAAAGGCGGGCCGTAGACCGCTACCGTACACAGCAGGTTCGCACCTAAACGCCCAAGCGCGGGTGATTGGGACACGCCCCCCCCCCCCCCCCCCGTTACCTTTTTCGTAGCCTGTTCCTGTTGCAGGATATGGGTGTGCTGGCCTGCTGGCCCCGGCATGATTGCCGCCCCCAGTCATCCATGATCCGGGGGGGCGTTGTCACCGGGGTTGGTAGGTGCTATAGAGACCGCTGATAGAGGCAGGACAGTTCGAAGGTCGTGCGTAACGTGGATGCCGGGCTCTGACACCATGGGGCAGTCCAGCACTGAACTATTAGGTGCTGCGACTAGGAGGAACAGGTGATTGGCAACCATGAAAGCATTGTTGTGTTCATCGGTCTGGACGTCGGCAAGAGCGAACATCACGCAGTAGCCTTGGACCGGTCAGGGAAGAAGCTCTTCGATAAGGCTTTACCCAATGACGAGGCCCGGCTACGTGAAATCCTTCTCACGCTGAAACGACACGGCAACCTGTTGTTAGTTGTTGACCAGCCGGCCACGATCGGGGCGCTCCCCGTCGCGGTGGTCCAGGTAGCCGACGTAACTGTCGGCTACCTACCCGGGTTGGCGATGCGCCGGATCCCTGACCTGCAAACGTGCCCTGTTCCTCTCCGCCTTCGCGGCGCTAAAGGACCCGCCATCCAGGGCCTACTACGACCGAAAACGGTCCGAGGAAAAACGCCACAATCAAGCCCTTATTGCACTCGCCCGCCGCCGCTGCGACACCCTCTACGCCATGCTCAGAGACGGAACCTTTTACGAACCACGACCGGCCACAGCCGCTTGACGAAAACCATAGAGGCACCCCCCGGTTTGCGCACGATGTGGATGCGACCCCACCGGCGGGACAGAGCAGCCCCCGCCAGAATTCGCCACCTTCAATGGTCGACAGCAGGCAGGCCAGTTCGCCCGCGTCAAGCAGGAGGAGCCGGGCAGGTCTCGAGAGGATTCAGGGTCACTATGGTTTTCGTCAAGCGGCTGATGGCAGGTTCCGCGGTTAGTGACCTGGCAGAGGGCTCGGGCGCGGACCATGTCGAAGAGTGCATCGGATCACCTGCGTGGGAGGGCGATGAGGGCTTGATTATGGCGTTGGCCGTCGGCGCGTTTGCCGCTCCGCCGGTCCCCGGTGATGACACCCCCGGATCATCTAAGACTGGGGGAATAAGCCACGCCGGGACCGACCGTCCAACATACCCTCATCCTGCAACAGGACCGGCTACGAAAAAGGTAACAGGGATACCAGCGGTAGATTGGTCCCCCACGTTATTGGGGCACGCACACGGACTATGTGACGACACAGCATCATTTCCCCGCTTCTACTGCTCCTCGCATATCCTCCTTATCTGCCTTTCAGGCGACGGGGGTCAAGGGGTGATCGCTCCAGCTTTGGTGCTGCGCGATGTGGGGCTGCCGGTATGCGGTGCAGAATCGGGACTTGCCGATATAAAGGGGCGGACGCGAAACCGGGGTGTTTCTAATTAGGCAGGGGCCCGCGCTTGTGAAGCGTAAAAAAATGGCCATTTTGTTCGTCTATTTTGTGTGGCGGATTGGTGCTGGCGCTACTCCTTATTCCTGCGGGTTTTCTGGGACGGGTGCCTTCTTGCCAAGGTGAAGTGCCGCAGTCGTGGAGACCCTGTGTAGTTTCAGCGAGGCCCAGTCTGTGCGGAAGGACAACCAATGATCTGCAGGGAAGGAGGACCACTCCGGTATCGCGGATCTTGGCCAGGAGGCTGTGCAGAGTGGCCGGGTCGCCCACCGGCCCGCGAAGGGCCGTCGTCCCGACGCCCTCGTGTGTAAGCTGAACGTCCCCCGAACCATCCAGCCCAGTGATCATCGAGGTGTCCGGTGTCCCGGAACTCATAGTGCTGAAGGTCATCCCTGCTGGGAATTGTCGTCGTCACAGCTCAGGCCCCATGGTCCCTGCGGGGCTACCCCGGTCCCTCTTCCGCCTGCGTATCGCCAATTCCGCCACGGTGAGATTGACCGCCCAGCCGGCGCCGTTGAGCAACGCCGTCCCCACTTCACTTTTCCCGAACAGTGCCTCTCCGAAACCGAGGGTAAACACCTGTGTGCCGGCTCCTAGTCCGATGGCGTAGGCCCTGATCATCCACTTCCGGTGGCCGGGAATGTTCCGGCGCCGGATAGCGGAGAAACCAAGAACGATACTGACGGCCATTCCGGTACCAGCCAGCAAGCGGAAGACATACAGCAGGTCACCCGAACCGGCCGGAAAGGAAACGAAGTGGTTCAGCCACAGCCCCGACAGGGCCACGAATAATCCTGCTGCTAGCAGGACGCGTCCAGCGAAGCGGTGCCAGGCGGGCCGGCGCCGGCGGAAACCCCTGGAGAACTGCAAAGCGCCCAGAATGACATAGACAGAGGCACCTAGGATGTGGATGAGCGCCGGGAGAGGAATGGCCTCGGTTCCTCCGTTCGCGGAGGCATCGGCCGCGCCGAGGGACAGCGCGATACGCCGAAGGGTGCCCGCAAGGAGGGGGATGAGGCCAAGGGCCATAAGCAGGGTAGGAAGAAGCCATGCAAGCGGGCCAATCCGCTTCCGCTCAGCGCTGACCACCGGGACGGTTGTCACAGCCCTGGGGGCCTCCTTGTCGGTCATGATGATCTGGTCCTTTGGCGGGGGGTGTAGTGATGAAGTTGTTATGAGGCGGTCGTGGTCACGTCAGGCTGTGGTGGCCGCAGTCGCGTACACGGTGAACTGTGCTGTCCGGACAGTTCCCTCGTGCTGGAAGTCCAGGTGGAGGCGGTAGGCACCGGCTGATGGGGCGACAGCGAAGAACGAGACCTTCGGCCCAGGCTTCGTCTGTCCGTCGCCCGGGCCGCCTTCCGGGTGTACATGGAGGTAGGCGAGATCCCCGCCCCGCAGTGCCACCAGATGACCGAAAGCTCCCAAATAGGGTTGGAGGTCTGTTACGGGTTGGCCGTTCCTGCTGACTGTGAACGTCAGCTCGGTGGCCTCGTTCGCCACAAGTCCGCCCTCGAGCGTCACGGTGTAGGCGCCCAGCTGCACCGTCCGGTCCGCCGCGGGCAGCTGCTGCGGCTCATACGTGCCGCCGACGGAGGCATCGCTACCCAGGGTCATCGGCTGACCGTGCCCGGCGGGGTGGAAGTCGGCGAAGATCCGCCAGACACCGGGGTTCAGGCTCAGATCGATGACCCAGGTTCCGGAATCATCCCTCACCGGATGTACGTGCTGGAAGTGGGCCATGTCGCGCCGGACGGCGATCAGGTGCAGTTCCTTCTCATGCACTTCTTGGTACTTGGTGACCGGCTGCCCATCGGGCCCGATGATCCTGAAGCTCACGCTCTGCACTCCGATGCCTAGGATCGAGGCATCCAGCTCGAGAGTGTAGCCATGCTCGGACACGAGCACTCCGCCAGGGTGGGTACTGCCATGACCGGTATGGGGGCCGGCACCGGGCTCGGCGCTGTGTCCCTGTGAGCTGTTGCCCCCGTGGTTTTCGTGGTTTGTGTGATCGAGTTCGTTCGTCATGTCGTTTCCAACTTTCGTTGTCAGCTCTGATTCGAAGGGGCAGTCCACGATGATGTAGGCGGGAAGGTTCTGTTCGTTCCTTGAATCGGAGCCCTTGGAGGTCTGTCTAGTACGAGAACTATATACCCCCCTAGGGTATTCCGCTACCGTTGCAGGCTATATGACGAACAAGGATCGCTACCTGGCGCGCATGAAGCGGATTGAGGGTCAGGCTCGTGGCATTGCCCGCATGGTCGATGAGGAGTAGTACTGCATCGACATCTTCACCCAGATTTTTGCCCTCACTGCCGCCCTCCGCGGCGTAGCGCTCGGACTGCTCGATGACCACATGAAGCACTGTGTGCTGGACGCCGCCCGGCTCAACCCCAAGGCCGCCGACGCCAAGATGCAGGAAGCTTCCGAAGCGGTTGCGCGTTTTGTGCGCTCCTGACTGGCCCGGAGGTTAACTCCGTCTTGGCTGAACGGAGAGGCATCTGTGGTTTTCGTGGCGAGCTCGCTTCTACGAGAACGCGCCAACAAGGTTCGCTCGTTGGAGGTGAACAGCGAACTCCAGTCCACTAAAACGGAAATCAGAATGGCCGTCACGACGTCAGCGCAGGGTTGACCATCCGTACGGCACCCCTCATCACGGTCATCCCAGTATTCGGGGGCGGCTCCCCGCAACGGGAATGTAGCACCAACCTGGCCGGTGTCAGCGTCGGTGGCCCCGTTCAGGCGAAAACCGCTAAGCGGATTTACGGTCGATTCTCCCGTGCCGGAGATCGTCGTTGCTTGCCTACCTGAGTGCGAGGGGCGACAGGGTTACCAGGGGCGGATCAACTCTAGGATAAACGCGCCGGCGCTGCCTCTTTCGCAGCCGGCCGCGCTCCGGTGGCCCCAAACTACCTGCTCATAACATTCCGTCGAACAAGAATACCCCTAGGGGGTAAAAGAGTTTTGAAGTGTATGGCGCGACGAGCCGATACAGGTCGACCCGGGCACCACGGACTGCAAAGGAAAGGAGCTGCAGAAATGAAAACGTTGCCACTCGCGATCTGGGCGATGGTCATCGGCGCATTCGCAATGGGAGCCGATGAGTTCATCGTCGCCGGAGTCGTCAGAGAGATCGCCGAAGACCTGAACGTCACTTACGGGCAGGTAGGCGCACTCGAAAGCGTTTACGCGCTGGGCGTCGCAATCGGCGCCCCAGTGTTTACTGCGATCGGTACCAAGTTCGGGCGCCGGTCCATGCTGCTACTGACAACCGCAGTATTTCTCTTTGGCAACGTGGTGTCGGCGCTGGGGCCCAGCTATGAGCTGATCATGACAGGACGCGTGATCTCCGCCACCGCACACGGCGCCTTCCTCGGTATCGCAGCCGTCTTTGCCGCGGAACTTGTCGACGCGAAGAGGAAGGGGCGGGCGGTAGCGATCGTATTCTCCGGGCTCACGGCGTCCACGGTGCTGGGCGCCCCGCTCGGAGCCGCGGTTGGTCAAGCTTTTGGGTGGCGGTTCACCTTCTGGACGCTGGTCATCTTCGGGGGAATCGCGCTGCTAGGACTGCTCCACTCGCTGCCACGAACCGCCCAGCAGGGCGTGCACGCGTCCGATGCGCACCACTCCCACGACTTCGCAGGTATGCACGCACATACCCATGAAGCGACAGTAGGGCAGAGCCTCGTTGTGCCCGCCGACACCTCGGCTGCGTCGCACGGGCACGGCGATGTCGCGTCAGCACCTGGCAGCGAATTTGAGGGTCTCGATGCCCACGCTCTTGCCCATCTCGGCGGCGCCGGAAACGGGCCCACTCTGCGAGAGCAGCTCAGGGCACTCACCCGGCCAGCTGTCTGGGGAGCCTTGCTCACCACACTCTTCGGTTACGGCGGTGTATTCACCAGTTTCGTCTACCTCGCGCCGCAGTACACCGAGGTCACCGGGTTCGACTCGGCCTGGATCACCCCACTCCTGCTGCTGTTCGGCGCCGGTCTCTTTGTCGGGAATGCGCTCGGAGGAAAGCTCGCTGATAAGGCACTCATGCCCACCGTGCTCGGCGCACTCGCAACCCTGGCAGTGGTGCTCTTCGCGATGACCTTCGCCATCCAAAATCCGATCTCAGCAGTGATCATGACCTTCGTGTTCGGTGTGACCGCCTTCGCGGTCGTCGCACCCCTGCAACTACGCGTCATGAACGCTGCCGGCCACGCTCCCGATGTGGCGTCCGCGGCGAACATCTCCGCGTTCACCCTGGGCAGCGCCATCGGCATCACCCTCGGCGGTGCAGCCATCGACGGCGGACTCGGGCTGGCGTCGGTGAACTGGATCGGCGGCCTCATCACTGCAACCGGGCTCATCATCGCGGTGGTGACCTGGGTGATTCTCGACAGGCGCGCAAGCGTTACAACGCATGCCCACGAGCAGGGCTCAGCCGGCGAAGGGCATGGCCATCACAACGACACGATGGCACCAGCCGAGCCGGTCACCAACGGACACGATAACGCAGCACACCACCACTGAGCAGCCCCCGCTGCACCATTGAGGGGCCGTCCCGCCTAACGCAAGCGAGACGGCCCCTCAATCTGACAAGAAGACCTATGATCCATACGCGCAACTCTGAATCCCGGAACGCCGTTCACAAACCCAGATGGTGCCCGAGAACAGAGCCCTCAGCGCGAGGTGTACCTGGGCGATGGTGCCTGACTCAGGTGAAGGCACACGGGGCCTGTCAGGGCTGAGCCAGTCCAACAATTAGTCCCCTCCCTGCGATTCTCCCAAGGCGTTGTCTCTAGGAACCCAGCGCCGCGCCGCAGCATGGTGCGGACGGGGTACTTCGCCGGTGCACTTATCGGCATAGCAGTTCACCGTGGTCACTTCGCTGCGGCATACTTCCATTTCGAGGGCTTCACCGGAGACGCTGTCGACGTCGGTGCGGAAGCTGAAGCCGTTTTCCTAACCCCAGACTGGCATAGAGCCGCCGGGCCACAGTGTTGTGCGTAGACGTGCAGCTTCATCGAAGGCAGGCCGGTGAGTCCGAAGCCGGTCTGGATGGATTGCTGCACCAGTTCCCGTCCCAGACTTTGGCCCCTGCGCTGTGGATCCACAATGATGTAGCCCAACCGCGTCATCCGGGCCGGCTGATCCACCAGCAGTGACGCGTGACCGGTCAACTCACCGGTCTCAGGCTCCACCGCATACCAGTACCGCCGCTGTGGATTGGCCATATAGCTGCGAAGTTGCTGCTCCGTAAGAGGCCAGACAAAGGCCGGACCCGATCACAACCTCATTTCCTCTCTCTTCTTCACCCACGTGAGAAGTTGTTTAGGATCATCTATGGAAGTCAGGCGCGATGTCATCGTCTGGACGTACGAGGAATCCGCTCCGTCCCACGCCTTCTATCAATGAGCTCCGACGCAGATTTTTGGGTGTGTCCCATTTACGGATTCGTCACCTGCCACTTTCTCGGTCGGGTGGTCCGCGGGTCAGGCGTGGGACAGCACCGTGGAGGGGACCCCGGGGCGAAATGATTCCTCACCCGTACGCTGTGGTCAATCGATTTCAACGGGGGCTCAGATGGCGGAACGCGCATTATCGGTGCGGGTGTGCGCGCCCCCTGACGTGGAAACCCTGAGTCGGTATGAACCTCCGGGGGCGGGCATTGCGCGGAGTCTGGTTGAGTAGGAGGAATCCGGAACTATCCTCTATGCGGCGGCCTGGTTCGGTGATATCCCGCTGGGCAGCGTGGTCCTGGACCTGAGCGCAGAGCACAACCCCGAGCTCAAGCACCTCTATGTTGAGGCGTCAGCCGGGGACTGGGTGCCGGCACCGCACTGTGCGCTTGGGCCGAGGAACAGGCGGCCGCGGCCGGATTCAGTACGATCTACCTCGGCGTGGGTGTCGATAATGACCAGGTCCGGATACTCTATGAGCGGTCGGGCTACCGGCCGCTGGGGGAGTCGGTCACTCCGACCTACAACTATGTTGATGATGCAGGGGTAACCCAGACGGGCGACCGAAACTGATGACCTTTACGTGTTGGATCTGCGCGTCCGGGAAAACCGGTGACACCAAGGCCCGCACCTGGGACAACCTGCTGCACCTATGCCGAACCGCCGTTCGATAGGGCAATGACGAGCGATCGGGCTGTCCCGGTGTGGGGTTCCCTTGCGGAGGCCGTATCGGTATGTCGGGGTTCCAGCCGCACCGTTTCTAGCTGCCGTACTGCTCCAGAATCTGGCCGATGATGCGTGAGGCGTGTGGGTAGGCGCCGGGGTTGGGTCCGGAGTAGTTGAGGCGGATGAAGGGACCGGTGGGTTCGGCGGGGAACCATTCGGTGCCGGGCGCAACGAGGACGTTATTCGTCTCGCATTCCCGGATGAAGGCCGGCAGGTCTGTGACTTCTGGGAGTCTGAGCCAGAGGTTCAACCCGCCGGGCGGAATTGCGGTGAGGTGAGCGGAGGGGGCGTGCCGGGTGAGGCTGTCGATAAGCAGGTCCCGCCGTGACCGGAGTTGCTGGCGAAGCCCTCGGAGGTGGCTTTGCCAATCGGGTTGCGTGACGATGTCCAGGGCAGCTGACTGCAGGACACCGCTGACATACATGGACGCTGCTGCCCTGTCTGCGAGGACCCGGTCTCGTGCTGGCCCGCGAGCGATGATCGCGGCAACCCTTAAGGCCGGCGACACGCTCTTGGTGAGAGAGCGGATGTAGACGACGTGTCCGTTATCGTCTCGGGCCGCTACCGGGGCGGGGTCGGTGGTGATGCCGAAGTCGTGGGCCCAGTCGTCCTCGATGAGGAAGGCGCCGTGGGTCCTGACGACATCGAGGATTTCAGATGTGGTCGCAGCCGACCATTGGGTTCCGGTCGGGTTCGCGTAGTTCGGTTGGGCGTAGAACGCCCGGGCTCCGGTTTCCTCGAACGCGCGGGCGACGTCCTCCGGGTCGGGACCCGCGGGTCCGGATACGACAGGGACGAGGCGGACGCCTGCTTGTGCTGCGGCGAGGATCGCTCCCCAGTAGGAGGGTGACTCGATGAGCAGCGGCCAGCTCAGCGGCGAACCACGACTGCAGCTCCGGCAGTCCGGCGATCGGAGAGCGTGTGAGCGCGGCGTCGCTGCGGCCCGCTCGCGCCAGGGCAGCGCGGATCAGGCGCTCAGGCAGGAGCTCCCGGTCCGGGTACCCGCTGTGAAGAGCGAACGCGTCGACGGGGGCTACCCGCATTGCGGCCGGTGCTGGCACCACACGGTTCCGCGGTGCCCCGAGGGCCCCTGTCTGCCACCCCAAATCGGAGGGCTTCACAGTGCGGACCGCTCGGACGAAAGTACCTACCCCTGGCCTGCTCTCGCTAAGTCCCTGCCCGGTCAGGATGCGCAGTGCCTTCTGCACTGTCACGGGACTGGCCTCATACCGGGTGACCAATGAACGAGTCGACGGCAGCTTGGACCCAGCAGGCGCCCCTGCAATCCATTCCCGCAGGGCTGTCACGATCCTCGAACTGCTATCGGTGGTCATGAAGCAACATGGTAGCGCTATTCCGATGAAATCCGCCGCGCTATCGTTACCCAGGGCAGGACTTGCATGGGGATTGCTTGGCGTCCTTGCGTTCTCCTCCACCGTCCCCTTCACGCGTGTAGCGGTTGGCGGGTTCTCACCCCTTTTTACCGGATCAGAGCGCAGTAATCGCCGCGGTCCTCGCGATCACTGCCTTGGCCCTCACCCGGCAACAGTTCCCTGCCGGCCGTCAATGGTTGCGGCTTGCTGCGGTCGCCGGGGCATCGCCGTCGGCTTCCCGCTCATTACCTCTTTCGCCCTGACCACCGCACCGGCAAGCCACGGAGCTGTCGTCATCGCCCTCCTGCCCGCGGCGACCGCGGTCATGGCAGTGATCCGTGGCAAAGAACAACCACCCGTGTCCTTCTCGGTGCTGGCAGTCATCGGCGCCGTCGCAGCGGTCGAGTTCGCGGTGCTGCAGGGCGGCGGCCTCACTCACCTCGCCACCTCAAATCTGCTGCTGTTCGCAGCTGTCCTGGCCGCTGCCATCGGGTACGCCGAAGGCGGTCTTTTGGTCCGTGAACTGGGTGCGTGGCAGACCGTCTCAGGGGCGCTCGTCATCGCGTCCCCACTGATGCTCGCCCTGGCTTTCACCGCCGTAATGCAGAAACCACCCAACGGGGCCCCGATCGAATGGGCTGCGTTCGCATACCTGGCCATTGTCAACATGTTCCTCGGCTTCTTCGGCTGGTACCGCGGACTCGCGTTCGGGCCTATGGCTCAGGTCAGTCAGTCAGGTACAACTCACCCAACCTGTCCCGAGCATCCTCTGGGCAGCACTCCTGCTTCACGAACACCCCACGCCGGTCACGGTTCTCGGAGGCATCGCCGTCATCGCCTGCGCCGGCATCGCCGTCCGAACATGACTCAACCACCCAACACCGGTGTCCCGCTGAATGCGGCCATAACGCGACGGCACATCCTGCAAGGGGCCTACCCGCGTCTACGGGCGGCAGTTCCGGGAGCAGAAGTGACCCGGAATACTCCTTCTGGGTACGCAGAGGCAAGTGCTGGTAGACAAGCCTCGAAAGTCGGGCGCATCGATCCCCCCTTTTTATTCGAGGCAAGCATCTTGAATTTACGCCTTATAGGAAATACCCTTTGGGGGTATGGGTAGCAGAAAGGAACAGTGAATGAACTCGCGCAATCGGGTGCCGGGCCGCGCCTCCCTGGTGTGTTCAAAGCCAATCCAGCTGCCAGGATTACTATGCCGGATAACCCCAATAGTGGGCTCACCTCGTCATGATCATCACTGCCGACGCGCCACGATGCAGTTTCACAATTTTTCCAGGCAAGGCAGCCGCCTTGCGTAACTCACCGGTTCCGCCGGGAACATGCAACTCTCCATGGCCCACCGCGCAGCGGTGCAGAACATGGGCGGGGTCGGCACCGCCCATTGCGTCAGCGCCCCTAGAGGCGTTCAAAAAGCTCGATCACGCAACCCCGTCGCCGAGACCGCGCGGCACGGGACCACTCACCTTGCGGGTGGTGGTCACGCATCGAAAGTCGTTGGCTTGCAATGGCTCCACACGATAGCGTGCACCCGAGGACTGAAAGGACTCACAGTGATGACCAGTAGACCCCTGACAGTTCGCTGCGAAGACGGCTACGAACTCCAAGGACACCTCTGGGCACCTCGCCCTCCCGACGGGCAACTGTCCGGCCGCGCGGTCGTCGTCGTTGGTGCCACTGGAGTTTTAGCCTCCTATTACCACCGCTACGCCTCTTTCCTCGCGGAGAATGGTTTCACCGCCATCACCTTCGACTACCGCGGTATCGGGCAGTCCAGGGAAGCGAACATCAAGAACCTGCAAGCCAGCTGGTACGACTGGGGATTGAAGGACATTGACGCGGTTCTTCATTGGGCCATAAACAACGTCAGTCCGGACCTTCACGTTGTCGGCCACAGCTTTGGCGGATTCGGCGTCGGTCTGGCGAAACACGGCCACCAGGTGAAACGACTTCTATCCGTCGGCGCTCAACACGCCCACTGGAGGGACTACCGCCCCGGCCACCGGCTGCGCTTCTGGTGGCGTTGGCACATCCTGATGCCCGCCATAACGCTTTGGCATGGCTACTTCCCCGGCAAGAGTCTCGGATGGCTCGAAGACCTGCCTAAAGGCGTCGCCCTGAACTGGGCGAGAAGCCCTAGGAACTTCTCCGCCGGGGCAGGCCCTATGCGGAAGGCGATAAAGGAGCATCAAAGTTCATTCACAGCCGCGACCCTTGCTGTTTCTGCAACGGACGATCCGTTCGCCTCCAAGAACGCCATCATGAGGGGACTGAATTACTACCCGAATAGCCCCTCCATCGTTGTGCAGCTAAAGCCCCACGACCTCAACAGCCCCGAAATCGGACATTTTGGCCTCTTCCATAGCCGCTTCCGTGACACGTTCTGGCCCGGGACCCTTCAATGGCTGCGCGACGGAACTAATCCCTGGGTCTGAGCACATCGCAAGCTACACAGTACCGACCAACGTCGATGACGGACTGAAGGAGAAACGGCGTGGGAGGGTCCGGTCTGATATAGGAGGAGACAGCGGGGGCCGACTATACGATTGGCTATTCAGAGGAGATGGTCGATCCGTGACTGGAGAGATCATAGATTAGAAGGGAATCGCCGAACGGTTGCTCGCCCAAGCTAAGGAGGAGGGCGTGATCGGCCAAACGTGCACTGGCTCGGATCTAGGGGCAATGGAGATCGACGCCGCGGGCCGTCCGGTTTCAGCCTCAGGACAGCCGATGGAAGGCCCCAAGGCAGGTAGACATCGAGATTGTTCTACGACCGCCGGGTGCCCATACGGCGGCAGCAACGAGGAGCTGATAGCGCGGCTGCTCAAGGAACGCCGCGGCGAAGTCGAGCTGGCCACCAAATTTGGCCTCGTCGACGGGCCGGCTGAAGACCGCCGTGAAATCAGGGGTGATGCCGCCTACGTGAAGCAGGCGGTGGACCGCAGCCTGCAGCGATTGGGCACCGACACCATTGACCTGTTCGACATGCACCGCCGTGACCTCCGCGTTCCGATCGTGGAAACCGTGGAGGTCATGGCGGGGTTAGTCTGGGCCGGCAAGGTACGCTATCTGGGCCTGTCAGAGCTGACAGCCGAGGAGCTGCGTGAGGCCAGCAGCATCCACCCGATTGCCGCGGTCCAGAACGAATGGTCCATCTGGAGCCGCGACGTGGAACGTAACTTGGTCCCCGCCGCCGCCGAACTCGGGGTGGGCTTTGTGCCTATTCGCCGTTGGGTCGCGGGTTCCTCGCCGGCACCGGGGACGCCTCGACGCTGGGAAGCTCCTACTTCCGCCGCACCATCCCCCGGTTTACCGAGGCAGCCCTGCATCGGACGGCCCGATGTCGCGATCGCACCATTCACAGGTGGGACGAATTTCAAGCATGAGGTTACGTCCCTTTCGACATGGTTCCTTGTAGCCAGGGGCGATGGTCTGCTTTAGCGCCTATGCAGGGCAAGAACGGCGACTGCAACCGCGGGCGGGAGTAGGAGGTGCCATCCAGCGAAAGGCACTGTGAGAAGCAGCAGGCCTAGCGCGGTGGACGCGAGAAGGCGCAGACCCCCGGTGAAAAGGCGCACGGCCGCGGCAGTGCCAAGGAGGTAGGTGGCGAGCACGAGAACGGAGGGGATGAAGACAATGTCATCAGTGCCCCAGCCGAATAGTGCGGCTCCGAGTAGTCCTGCGGCTCCGATCGATCCCACGGTCAGAATTGAGATTGCTGGTGTTCCGCTTCGGTCCTGCTGTCGTAGGAGTGCCGGCGCCCATCCGTCGCGGGCCAGGGCGTAGCCGAGTCGGGAGATTGACGCGATGAAGGCGTTCGTCGTGCCCAAGCAAATGATGGTTGCTGCGACAGCGACGACGCCCACCGTTGATAGGCCAAGACCTTGTCCGACGATGGTGCCAAGAGCGGTCCGATCAAGTTCAGGGGTGCCGTAGGACCCGGTTCCGACGACGGCGAATGCGACGCCGAGGTAGAGGAAGGTAACGATCAGAATGGTCAGCAGGGTGGCCCGGGGGAGGGTGCGGCGCACGTCGCGGAACTCCGCCGAAAGGTGTGCGATGGCTTCCCAGCCAGCGAAAGCGAAGAATAATACGATGACCGCCTGGCCGATGCCCTGCAGCCCGCCCGGAGCGAAGGGAGTCAGATTCTCGAAACGAATCTGCGGAATCGCGACGATGATCACGGTCAGCAGGATCAACGCGACGCCGCTGGCGAGAGCGATCTGCACGCGCGCGCCGAGCTTGAGGCCGACAAGGTTCGCGGCGACTGCGGCGATCAGTACGACGGCCGCAATTGCTGGTGCCCAATGCTGTCCGATACCCAGTGCGGCGGCTACGTAGTAGCCGGCGGTGAGTGGAACAATTGTTTGCCCGATCGATCCAGCAATGAAAAACCACCATCCAGCGATACCTCCCGCTGAGGGTCCAAAGGCTCTTGCTGCGAAGGTCGCCACTCCGCCGGCATCAGGAAAGCGTGACGCAAGTGCAGCGAAGGTAAACGCGATCGGAATACCGAGTAGAGCACTGAACCCCCAAGCGACCAACGACGCCGGACCTGCAAGGGATGCCGCTTGTCCGGGGAACACCAGCACTCCAGCGCCGAGAATCGCGCACACATACAGTGCGACGCCCTGAAGGACCCCGATTGATCGCGGATGAACGTGCTGAAGGGTCTGGAGTTTGCTCACTAACTCATTTCACTAGCACTCCTGGCAACTCACCAGTGGCATGATGGACAACATGCGCAACAGAACAGACATGCACCAGGTAGCAGTTGCGGTGATGCCGGGAGCCCCGATCTTCGAACTCGCCGTGCCCTGCGAGATCTTCGGGATTCCACGGCCTGAGCTCGATGGGTCGTGGTACGACTTCCAGTTATGCGCCACCGAGCCCGGCGCTACGATCGCTGGTGGGTTTGCCTCCACTACACCGTTCGGGCTCGACGAACTCGTTCAAGCAGACACGGTGATCGTGCCCGCCTGCAGCGACATTCACGCGGTGCAGCCAGCCAACCTCGTGGAAGCGGTCCGGGAGGCGCACAGGCGAGGTGCTCGGATCGCCGCGATCTGCTCTGGCTCGTTTGTGCTCGCCCAAGCCGGGATCCTCGATGGACGCCGCGCGACTACGCATTGGATGCACGCGGATGAACTACGCCGCCGCTTCCCCCTGATTAAGCTGGATGAAGCCGTCATCTATGCTCAAGACGATCGGATTCACACCTCCGCCGGTACCGCCGCGGGCATCGATCTCTGCATCGAACTCGTACGCCAAGACCATGGCACAGCCGTTGCCAATGAACTCGCCCGCCGCATGGTCACCCCGCCGCACCGCACTGCTGACCAAGCGCAATATGTGCTTCGGCCCGTCCCCGGGCCACACCCACCAGCGGTTGCGGAGGCTGCGGCGTGGGCCATCGCTCACCTGGATCAGCCAATCCTCATCCGGGACCTCGCCTCGCGCGCGCATCTCAGTGAACGACAGCTAACCAGGCGTTTCCTCGAAACGTATGGGCGGACGCCAGGTGACTGGCTGGTACGAGAACGCGTCCGACGTGCACAGGAACTGTTGGAACGAACTGACCTGTCTATCGACGGCATCGCAAGTCAAAGTGGGTTCGGCACTGCCGCAGGACTGCGTGCCGCCTTCGGCCGGCACCTACGTATTTCGCCCAGCAACTATCGCTCCACCTGGGCAGCCTGAAAGACCCCGATGCAGTATCAACAACCCGCCATATGACACACCTAAGCTCGTAGACACGAGACTCTGATCGGCTAGCGGGAGGTGTTTCGTTGCAGTCTCGTCGTGTGCTTCACTGTCGAGGCCAAGGACTTCAAGTCGGTGAAGCGGGTCAGGCAGGGGTGATGTGTCGGGCCAAGATGGGGCTCGAGTAAACGACGCCGGCGGTGATGCCGCCGAGAATGACGAGCCGACCGGTGATGCGCTCAAGGTCGCTCACGGATCGGGCGAGGACTGTGATGGTGAAGCAGTCCGCGCCGGTTCTCCCTCTCCAACTCCCTGATCCGGGTCTGATCGGCACTGCTGACACCGGGGCGTTCGTCCGCGTCACTAAGGTGGTCCAGGACCATCCGCCCGGAACGCTCATGTTGATCTGGGGGGTATCGCGTGGGCATAATCGCTATCTTCACAACAAGAGAGCGGCATCAAACCTGATACGGTGCACGGTGTGACAGCCCCGACATCAATTACGAAGGTGGCCACGATCGAGGAGTGCGACGCGATTCGCGCCCTGGTGGAGGCCCACATCGACTATGAGCGAAGCAACGTCATCCTTCCGGTGGATTGGGCGGACAAAACCGTACAGTTCATTGGCGCGGGAAGGATGACCATTTTCGTTGCTCACGCCGGGAGTGGACCTGTCGGGTACGCGTCGATCACCACGGACGTCGCTACCTGGAAGGGCGAGCCCTTCGCGCACCTTGACTGTCTCTACGTCTCGGGTACTTACCGCGGCGCCGGAATCGGCCGCCTACTCCTAGACTCAGTCGCGACCGACGCGCGGGCACGGGGTTATGGAGAGTTGCAGTGGCAGACACCAGCATGGAATACACGAGCAATTCAATTCTATGAACGGGTCGGAGCCACCCATCAACCCAAGGAGCGTTTCACGCTCGAACTGCCGCTTGCCTAGGAACTGCAAGCGAACCAGAACTGCCGGGTCATCGCCGCCCTTTGCTGGCTACAGCATGAGCTGACGTCACCGCATGCGGCGACCGATAACTTGCGGAACGATTGCCAAAGAAGTAACGACAACCTTCACTGCCATCTTCACCAGGAAGACCACGGCGGGGGATCGGAGTGCTCCCGTGACCGCAATGTTGTCAGCGTGGGGAGCCTTCGTGGTGCGGGGCTCGATGATAGGGTCTTGTGCTTTGGGGGCCATATGAAGATTGGCCGTGGATGAATGGGGATGCACGGTGCAGCGGTTGTTTTCCTACGGAACGCTTCGGCTGCCGAGTGTCCAGATCGAGCACTTCGGGCGCCTTTTGGTAGGCACCGAGGACCGGTTGCCCGGATATCGGGTCTTTCCGCTGCGCATCACTGACTCCGCGGTGATTGCCGCCAGCGGGGCCGACGTCCACCCGATCCTGCGTGCTTCGCCGGAGGCCTCGGATGTGGTCGAAGGAACCGTGTTCGAGCTCTCCGATAAGGAACTCGCGGCGGCCGACCGATACGAGGTCGGGGACTACGTTCGGGTGCTGGTGCGGCTGGAATCCGGACTCCCTGCCTGGGTCTACGCCGAAGCAGCAGCTCCGGGGGACACTGCCGGTCCCGGGTCCGGCCGGGACACCGGAGTGACCGGCTCAGAAAAGCGCGTGGAGCGCATTGTCGTGGTCGGGGACAGCATCGCCTAGGGAGGTTTTCTCGAAGAGCAATCCCGGGATTAGAGTGGCTAGATGCTTGAGATCCGGCCCAATTGCGAATGTTGCGATCGCGACATTGCTCCCTTCGAGGAGGCATACATCTGCACATTTGAATGCACTTGGTGCCCCGATTGCGTTGAACGCTTCCAGGACCGAGCTTGTCCCAACTGCGGCGGCGATCTTCAACGGCGGCCTGTCCGTCCGGCTGCGGCGCTAGCGACCAACCCCTCGAGCGCCATGAGGGTTGTCTCTCCCAGTTGCCGAGAGCATCGCGCCGGAATTTAGTGGCGCGTCTTGAGGATGCGCTGAGGGATCGCTCAGCAGGCCCTTCTCGGGTGGGTCTACCGCAATCACCGAGGTCGTTTACACCGGAAGCTGAGGCCTTGGGCTCAGCGGTGTTAGACCCAAAAGCCTGATTCGCTGTACATGCCTTGGCCCTTTTCGATGTTTGTAGAAAGGGCGAAGAGGCCCCCGTCAATGACGTAGGTGCCGGTTTTGGGGAAGTCCAGTCCCGTCCAGACCTGTCACTCGGCGACCGTTCCGGTCCTGGTTTGGGACACCCCGATGGGACAAAGCACTGTCGCTCCCACTCGTAGATGAGTCTATGATCCTGCCCAGATCAAGTGTCGTTGCAAGGGGACAGGATCAAGAGCGAGTGCAGCTTCCGGGGTTCAAATCAGCATGGGCACCGTCCCACAGAACCATCCCTCACCGTTCATTGAACGGGTGACGGTTACAATCGAGCTAGAGCTGGTTGGTGCGGCCAAGTGCTCGCAGGCCGACAACGGTGACGAGGGCGGCCAGTATCGCGCCGGCAGTTCCTAGGACCAGCGCGGCCGTACTGTCGAACTGAGAGACGAGAGCTCCACCGCCGCTTGCACCGAGAGCTATGCCGAGGGTTATAGCGCTTGATAGCCAGGCAAGGCTTTCCGTCAGTGAGCGCTCTGTCACCAGGTCACCGACAAGGGAGCTGGCAGATATGAGTACCGGAGCCAATCCCAAACCGGCGATGACGACAGTCACTGCCATCACGGTGAGTGATTGCGCGGCCAGAAGGGGCAGTGACCCCACGGCCAGGGCGACGACGGCGATCAGCAACTGAATGGGCAGGGTTATTGGCCAACGTCGAGCACCGTAGACGAAGCCGGAGACGGCACTCCCTGCCGCAAGTAGGCCAAGGAGGACGCCCGCACTGACGGGGGATTCTTGTTCTTCGGCGAAGGCGATGATTCCGATGTCGAGGGTTCCAAGGTAGAGGCCCGCAAGGAGGAACACCCCCATCAGTACAGCCATGCCGGCGGGGATCGATCTGGTGCGAGGCGTGGTTGCACTGGTGGCTTGGATCGGGGGTTCGGTTCGTCGTAGCGATGAGAAGACAAGGCTGCCCAGAACGTACAAGGCCAGAGCCCCAAGAAGACCTGCTGCAGGGTTGACTCCCACGGCAAGGGCAGTGACGACGACGGGCCCGACAATGTAGATCAACTCATCCAGTACGCTTTCTAGCGCGTAGGCGGTGGGCCTGTATCCGGTGTCCGCGGTTGCGCCGATCCAGCGGGTGCGAACGAGGGAGCCGATCGGAACGGTGGCCAGCCCTGCCAGCGCCGCCGCGGGAAAGAACGTCCATATCGGGGCTTGCTGCGATACAAGGAGCACCAGGGCCACGGTGGCGAGGGCGTGAACGGGCAGGGTCCAGTAGATGAGGGTTGATTGCCTGTGCTTGCCGGTCAGTCTCCCGATTGCTGGTGCTGCGACAGCGGTAGCGATCGTCAGGGTGGCTGCAACGGCACCTGCAACAGCGAACGACCCGGTGAAAGCCGCCACGAGGAGGATCGTCCCAACTGCACGCATGCCAATAGGGACTCGTGCCACCAGGCCGGCTGACATGAACTGGGCAGCACCTGGAAGACTTAGGACAGCCGCATAAGCTCGCATCAAACCCCTCTGCCAATCCGCTAATTCGGGGCCAATAAGCCCCGTCGAAATTGTACTGGCATCATCTACGCCTACAACGGTGCCCCTGTCCGTTCGAGGATCCCTCACCGGGTCGGTTCGGACCCAGGTTGTGTCAGGGAGGCCCCGCGCTGTCCCATCGAGAACCGACCGAAGGAAGCCGCGCATGGTGATTATGTTCGCGCGGATGCCTCCCGCGGGGGCGACGGCTTCACCAACCCATGCGGGCAGGGCTTGTCCGAAGCGACTGGATCCTGTCAAGTCCGCCTCCCCGAGGTCCTCCGCGCGGAAGGGGGTTGAAAACCCGGGCCCAAAGATGTCCTGCAGAAGCTGTTCGTAACTGCTTCCGGTGGCTCAAGGTGAGCTGAAGCACGTGCCCCGCTTGTGCAGTTCTCATGTCCTCCGGGTTGGACCTCCTGGAGACCTTCAGAGCTTCCTTTGGCGTCGATTGCTGGGCCGTTACCAGTTCTACGGAGCCCTCACCCCTTTCCACCCGAACTCCGCCGAGACGACGGACTCTCGGGATGCCGCTTCCGACTCACATGGCCGAACAATGCCCGTTTGCGAGGGACCCCTATGATCAGCAGCGCACCGCGCCTACGAGGGGACATGGTTGAGGTGAGAACCAGGCGGTGATCATCCGGCGGGGCTATAGTGAATTGCTCATCCTGCCGCCCATAGACCAGGGGTGCGGTCAGACATCCACGGGCTATGGGGTTCCCCATTGTTGGACCGGCCCGGGGAGCTTTGGCCAGCGGCGGGTCGTTTTAGAGCCGGTGTTGGGCGTAAGTGGTGATGGCCGGGACGAGGAATTCGACCAGGTCCTGGTGGTAGCCGTTGTGGAACATGCGCATGTCCTCGTTCTCCCGATAGAACAGCGCCATGCCGATGTAGGCCTCCTTGCTGGGGGTGTAGAACCGGCAGGCGATTTGGTAGTGCCGGTGGATCAGGTCCTGGGTGGCGTCGTTCTGGGGGTTGCGCTGTTCGAGGTCCTGGGCGAGTTCGCGGTAGATCTCGTCCCAGTCGGCGTGGACCTGGTCCCGGTCGACGTGTTCCCATCCGTTGGTCGCGGCGAGGCTTGCGGCCTGTTCCTGGGCGAGGGCGTCACGGCAGGTTTGAAGGTAAGCGGGGGAGAGGCTGTTGGTTTCGGTCATGGTGGTCCTTTCGGGGACTGTGGGGTTGTTTGATTGTGGATCGGGAAGCGTATCCGGATGCATCATTCGTACCGGAGGGCGTCGATGGGGTTCTGGCGTGCTGCCTTGCGGGCAGAGAGGGGACCCAAGGCCCAGCGCTGCGGCTGGTCCGTGAACCTCACCGACAGCACAGCTACCAGGGCCCATCCCACCGCGAAGCCCAGCAGGATCCCCCCGGTCACACCGCTCTCCGTCGCCGGGATGAAGGGAGCCGCAGCCAGCAGGAGAGCGGCGACGACCCCGACCATCAGGGCGCCGGCTACCAGCCAGCCAATGTGGCCCTTGCCCAAGGGAACAGAGCCGAGGGGACGACCGGGCCCCCTCGGAGCGGCCGCTGTCGTCTTCTGCGCCCCGGAAATCATCATGCGATCATGCTGTCATTCGCCGGTAGTGAAAGTGCACCGCAAAAACACCTTGTATGAAAAGGATTCTGCCAAATCCCGGCCAGCCGGACGACGACGGGAGTCTCATGTAGCGGCCGGATGCCCTGAGGGTCGATGACTTAGAAGAAGTTGTTCCCGACGACAGACTTGTTTCGCCGCCCTTGAAGTCCTGCGCGAGGACCGAAGCGCTCGAAGCAGTGAGGTCCTTGATGAAATCACCTGAAGCTCATGAGTGCCCTACGGGATATGGTAAAAAATTACAAAAGGCCCCGGATTGGGTATCAAAAAGGACTTTGGACGACGAGGTTCGCGCCGTCAGCGCCTATCGTAGGCACCCTCCTTCAGCAACAAAGCACCCAACCATCGGAGTTTGAGATGTCAGACTTAGCTGCACCGTCGGCCTCGCACAGCTGGCTCGCGCTTGTACATAAACTTATCGCGACAGCACAGTTCATAGTGGTTATGGATACACAGATATATGGATTATCTGTGTCGCTTTGCTGGGGAATGCATCTACCCCGACGGACGGCTTCTCAGCCGCCTTTATATACGACGGAACTATCGCACTCTTGGGCGCACTCGCAGCCCTTCTAATACAAGGAAAGGCGCGACTACATTTTCTGACTCCGCGGGTGATAAATGCGTCCTACAAGAGTATGCGGATTCGTGACGATCTGGAAGCCACTTTGATTACCCGCAGACCGATGCAACCACAACTTCTGTAACGGGATCAACCATACTTCAGCACGGCCACGTGATGGGGTGGCTCGGCTTTGCCGGCTCCCAGCCCAGCCGTACTTCCGGCAATCCGATTGCTTGCTCTACCAGCTCCGAAGCAAGTGAGTAGTGGACTCACCCGGTGACAGTACGCGCACATCTCGCCTCGCAACAGTAGGTGCATGTCGCTTTGCGACGGAACGTACACATCGATTTTAGTGGCCGTACATATACATTTATTTGGGGATAGCGATGATCGCGCGCCTGCAAGAGCCCGTGAATGGTGGCAAGCATGTCATCGAGGGATGTGTGCATCCAAAGGAGTGCAGTTTGGTCGTCCCCGTGTAGTTCATCGTGAGGGATCTGTTCGAGCGCCTCGGTGCTAGTACTAAGGCAGAGTGCCACCGACTGGAGTACCCGAAAATACTGAATTTCCTGGTCGGTGTGAGTCATTTTCTGGGCATATCCATGTTCTTTTCTCTCATCAGTGCAGAAGAAATACTGGTTTAAGGACGTCATGGTAGGGTGCTCAATTCTGTTGAGTCTCATCTCTGGTGCTGCTTGATCTAACTTGCTGATCTTTAGCCCACTGTGACTGCGCGTGCTTATCCCCTTCCCATTTCAGCTCGCACCGACGAAACCGACGGTGAAGGGTGCTGCCACGGCGAGCAGGCACGCAAGCGAAGCCTGAGTCGTGACAAGGACGAGCACGCGAAGTGCTGCGACGAGCTGCACCCCTTCGGGGCGATGATGAGACGTCCCAATTGCGCCGGTTCTTGGAGATTGCAGTCCTGTCTCCTGCGGACTACACAGGATCACGCATTGGTATTCACTACCTAAGGAGAAGTACTGCAAGAATCGTCGCGGCGACGAAGTCGACAGTGGCGCAGAACGGTGGCCACCACCGTGTGTTACGTACGAACTGCGTGCGATGTTGCCACAGGTCTTTCAGTCCGTGCGCGGTCAGCGAGGCGACTATGGTCCATGCTGATCCCGTGATCCCGTGATCCCGTGATCCCGTGATCCCGTGATCCCGTGATCGCTGTTGCAGCGACCACGACGAAGGCTGCGGCGACGCCGATTTCGACTAAGAGCACACGGATACGCCCGTCGGCCACAGCGAATCCGATATAGGCCGAGACGATCACGGCAAGACCCAAAGCATAGACAGCGGACGGTGGGAGCCACCATGCCACCAGCGGTGAGGCGGCTTGCCCTGTTCCGACGACCGCTCCCCACACCATGGCGGCCGTTGGCACGTCTGTCGGTGAGCGGATCGGTCGTGGCGTGGCTCGAACTTCATGGGGTGGCATTTGGCTCTTCCCTATTGGTGCGGTGTGGGTCAAGGTCGTTGAGCCCATCGGCGAGCAAGTTAGCCATCATAGGGTGATGCGTGTAGGTGGTGGTGCTACAGAGGCGCCGGCACTGGTTGCCCCGCCGTTGCCGGGCATTTCAGAGCGCGCCTGCGTTGATGCAGGCGCAGCACCCGAGTGCTCAGAACGGTGAGCGCAGCCAGTCCTGTTGTGAGGACGAAGATCACCAGGGCTGGCCAGCCGTAGGCGGCGGCGACCCAGGTCACTTCCCGGCCGTAAGCCAGCTGGGCTATGCGCGGAAACGCCGCGCATAGCCCCAGCACCGCAACATATGGGACAGTGCTTAGCGCCAAGTGTGTCTGGGATGCACCGCTCCGACTGGCCCAGCGCCGAGAAAGCATCGTAAGACGAGTTCCTAGAGCCACGGCGCCGACGGTGAGCAGGGCAAGAATTGCATTCGTAACGTCGGTGCGTGTCAACGTATCGCTCGGTGGGACGTCAGCGCCTTCAATAAGGTCGATGACGCGGGAGATGATGGTTGATTGCTCGTCCAGGAATGCAGTGCTGCTATTGAACAGCACCGCGACACCGATGTCGTCGGAAGGCAACAGCACCTGAAAAGCGCTAAACGTGAGCAAGTTGCCGCTGTGTTCCAGACGAGTCGGTGCCGCGACTGGTCCGTCCGTATCCCATCCGAGCGCGTACCCGTTTGGTGCGCTCGGGGTGTGCATCGAAATCAGCCCTTGCTTAGATAAAATGCGGCTGCCGTCGGCAGTCATCCCGTAATTCGTGTGCACAGCAAGCCACCGAGCCATGTCGGAGGCCGTACTGACCACGCCCCCGGACCCCGCAGCAAATAGGCCCGGCCCCCGCGTCCCGACTGGCGTCCCGTACAGTACGACATGCCCGTCTGCGAGCCCTTCGACTCGTTCGTTGTCCGTTCTCGTCGTGACACTCGAGATCATTCCGAGGGGTTGGAAAACGTGGCGTTGAAGATAGTGCTCGAATGTCTCTCCACTGACGACTTCCACGAGGCGTGCGGCGATTTCATAGTTCGGGTTGTGATAGTTCCACTGGGCGCCGGGCGTGGCGACGAGTTCCACAGCGGTGAGGGCTGCAGTTGCCTCGGCGAGAGAGTCCGGCTGGTTACGACTGAGGTCGGGACTGGTGCCGTCGGCAAGTCCTGTCGTGTGGTTGAGCAGTTGCCGGACGGTGATGTCGGACCCGCGTGGGTCGTTCAAGCGGAACTCAGGGAGATGTGCGACAACAGGGTCGTCCAGCGAGACCAAACCGGCGTCGACGAGCTGGAGTACCGCCAGTGATGTGAACGACTTGCTCAACGAAGCGATCCGGAACGGGGTGTCGCCCGTCACCGGCCGTCCCAGCGAGTCATGGCCGAACCCGCGGACGTGCACTACCTGATCGCCCTGCGTGATTGCCACGGCAAGACCCGGAATCGCTGCTGCGCCCATCTGGTTCTCGAGGAACCCGTCGATCGCCGCAATGTCCAGGGTGTCCGGCCCGCCCGCGTGAGCTCTGGTGGTCGACAGCGTCAGTGCAACGCAGATCAGGACGCCGATTACGACCAGCCACATCCCCGCTCTTTGCCCGCCGGCGCCGGGCAAACGGTAATCCTTTACTCGTACATGACCGCCCGACTCGGAAACTCGTTCGCGTTCTCTGTCATCCCTATGGGAGTAGGTCCAATGAGCTGGGTATGGCGGAGCGCACGCTGGCGCCGTTCGATTCACTCTCACTTGATGAGCGACCGAGCGGGCACGGTGGCGGGAGCGGTGAAGTCCTCCGCCGTGATGATGTTGCGAGGACTCCGGTTCGGTTCGTCGACGATGGCGGGTTGGCGTTGTTGCCGTTTGTGATCAAGCAAGTCCCGTCCCGCTCGTGTCGTGTAGACCCGACTTAGTCTTGTTTGGCGAGCAAGGGTGTATGTGTTGAGGCCATTCACTGCAAACCCGCTTCATTCCGTACTGCGGTGACGGCGTCGAGGATCCCCCGGGCGGTCTCGGCGGCGTCCTGTTCATCGCCGATCAAGGAACCGTGGGTGGCTCCGTCGACGACGCGGTGCAGCGTGTTGGTCGACAGGGTGGCGAGGGCGTCCTGCGATTCGGCCCATCCGGATCTGGTGCCGCTGCCGGCCGTCAGGACGACCAGGGGCTTGTCCGTGAAGGTCCTCAGCGCGGCAGCCTGATCCATGGACGACCCCGCGAGGAGGTACTCGTCCACCGCGCTCTTCAGGTGATCGCCCGACTCCACTCCGAGGAGCGGGCCGATGCCGAACCGCCCTGCGGCGCCGACCAGTGCCGACAGCCGGCTCGTGGTGTCATCGGGAAGCGCGGGCTCCGCCGCGTCGGGCGCCGGCGCCGGCGCCGGTGCGGTCGAGTCCACCAGCACCAATCCGGCGACCTGTTCGGGATAGCGGGCAGCGAAGGTGAGGGCGTACAGGCCACCGAAGGAATGACCGGCCAGTACGAAAGGTCCGGGCTCGTTCCCGCGCTGCAGCAGCGTGTGCAGGTCGGTGGCGATCTGCGCGCCGTCCTGCACGACGTTCGCCGGATCGCTCGACCCGCGCCCCGCCCGGTCGTAGACGCATACCCGGGTCTCACGGGCGACGGTCGGCGCGATCAGGGTGAGGTCCGACGACGTCAGGCCTGCGCCCGGTTCGATCACCACCGTGGGGCTGCCCGAGCCGGTGCAGTTCAGGTACAGGCGGTGGCCGCCGACGTCGATCAACTGCCCCTGCCCCGGAGGACTCGCCGCCGGAACGGCTCCGCGCACTGTTTCCAGGCCCCCGCCCAGCGACGCCAGGACCAGCAGCACGGCCACCGGGTAGAGCAGCAGGCGGCCGGTCCGGCTGGGCAGCTGCCGACTGACTTGGATAAACATCCAGACCGCCAACACCAGCAAGACCGGCGGCCCCACCCAGGCGAGCACTGCCTGCATCGGGGCACCGAAAACCAGCAGAAGGAGACCGCCCATTCCCATCACGAGGGCCGGGACGAGAGCCCACCGTTGTGGCTGATCAGTGAACCTCACCGAGAGCGCCGCCAGCGTTGCCCATCCCAGCGCCAGACCCACCAGAATACCGCCGGCCACCCCGCTCTCGGTCGGCGGGATGAAGGGAGCCACCGCCAGCAGGAGTGCGGCGACGACCCCGGTGATCAGCGCGCCGGCCACCAGCCAGCCCATGTGGCCCTTGCGCAAGGGATCAGAGCCGAGGGGACGACCGGGCCCCCTCGGAGCGGCCGCTGTCGTCTTCTGCGTCCCGGAAATCATCATGCGGCCATGCTGTCATGCGCCGGTAGTGGAAGTGCTCGGCAAAAACGCCCTGTATGGAAAGGATTCTGCTCACTCGGTGCGTTGGTTAGTACAGTGGCCCTATGCACCGAGTTGTCGCTTTGGCACTGCCGGGTGTAGTCGCCTTTGACCTTGCGATTCCAGCGCAGGTTTTCGGCCACATGGATGAACGGAAACGGTACTCCTTCCGGGTCTGCGCAACCCAGCCTGGACTGGTGCTCACCACATCCGGGTATTCTATTTTGGCCCTGATGGCCTGGACGCACTCCTGTCCGCGGACACGGTCGTGGTGCCCGGATACGAACCGCTCGACGATCCGCCCGCCGGGGTCAGTGAGGCTCTGAACCAGGCCGCAGCCAACGGCGCCCGCGTGGTATCGGTATGCACAGGTGCCTTCGCCCTTGCAGCCGCAGGCCTCCTGGACGGAAAGCGGGCGACCACCCATTGGCGAAACGCTGCCCGCCTTCAAACCCTGTACCCGGAGATTGCCGTCGATGCGGACGTCCTGTACATCGACCAAGGCAGCGTCAGCACCAGCGCCGGGGTCGCGGCGGGCATCGACCTCTGCCTGCACCTGGTCCGGAAGGACTATGGAACCGAAGCTGCCAACAGCATCGCACGACGGATGGTCGTGGCCCCGCACCGGGAGGGGGGCCAAGTCCAGTTCATGGAACGTGTGGTTGCCTCACCCCTGACTACCTTCGCTGACACCTGCGCCTGGGCCAGACAGAACCTGGCTGAAGCGCTCACCGTTGAGGAGATGGCCGTCCACGCCGGATGGGCCCGCGGAAGTTTCACGCGGAAATTCACCGCTGAAGCAGGAATGACACCGTTGAGGTGGCTGAACGATCAACGCATCGCCGAAGCATGCCGGCTCCTGGAAACCACTGACCTGACAGTACAGGCGATTGCCTCCCGGACTGGGTTGGGAACGACCGCGAATTTCCGGCTCCACTTCAGCCGGAAACTCAACACCACACCCTCAAGCTACCGCCGCCTCTACCAAGGCCGGAACCGACAAGCCACGCCAACCCGAGCGGTTGCATCACTGTAGACCAGCTGCCAACCGAGACGGCACCACTTATGACGGAGAAGTTTGCACCTTTGCAGCAGCCGCAGCCGACGAAGCACTCTCCCGCAATACCTTTTCATTCGCCGATAACCTAGCTGATGACGTTTCGATATCTCCGGACGCCGTCGGCTGAACTCGCAGATGAAGTTGCGCTTACTCTACTGGTGAGCCCTAGATGGCGCTTCTGGGATACCTCGTTGGTTCTACGAGCGAGGTCCAATGCCGTTCACGCCACGGGCATCCTCGGCGGACTTCCTGCAGTCGCCCGGTCACGCTGCTGCTTAGCGCTTGCGAGTTTTTGGTACCCCTGCTTAGTGAAGCGGATACAGCTTGAGCGGCAGGAATTCGGACCCATGTCCCGGGAACCGAGGACGACATCCACCAGGTCGTCTTGGGCGGCCCTATTGTTCTGTCAGCAAAAATGAGCACCTCTCACAACCGCATAGGGGCCGATTCGTCCGCGCCCTGGGCGATTTCGGTCCCGAGCGAGGGAACGGGTACTTGCAAAGCCCAGTGGTTCATCTCCTCGAGAACGCTGCGTCGGTCGTGGCCGAGTGGGGTGAGCGCGTACACCACCCGCGGCGGGACCTCCGCGTATGCGGAGCGAGTCACGAGACCGAAGGTCTCGAACTTCCGGAATCCACTGGTGAGGGTGTGGGCACTCATTCGTGGCAGAACCGTGCGCAGCTCCGTAAAGCGGTGCGGTCCGCGGAGGAGTTCTCTGATGATCAGAGTAGCCCACGGGCCCTCAAGGAGGGTAAGAAACGGGCTACACCGCATTCTGGGAGCGGATAGTGGTCGTCTTTCATCGCGCGCGCCCGTTTCGTAGGTCCTCGAGATGCTGATTGTAGGTGCGGAGGGCCGCGTCGTCGTTCCTGTCCGCGGCTCTGTCCTCGCGGAGCGCCCGGCGCTGGTCATCTTTTCGCCAGGCGACGGCGACGGCCAGGGCGAGCAGCAGGGTGGGTAGCTCACCGACGCCCCAGGCAATGGCTCCGCCTCGTTGCTGGTCCGCGAGGAGCGCTCCCTGGTTGGTGAGTTGCAGGTCGTCCCACCATCCCGGTGCCAGCACTTCGGTGCCGTTGAGCAGGGACAACCCAAAGAAGGCATGAAAAGCCATGGTGGCGAGCAGAATGATGAGGCGGAAGGGGAACGGGACGCGGGCCGGCCCGGGGTCGATGCCGATGAGCAACCGCTTCGGCGAGGCCGGGTCCCGTACCGGACTCGGGGTGGTTGCAGTGGGCGATGATGATATCGCCGGGTCCTGCAGCGGCGGCTTCCGCTGCTACGGACGCCGCGGTGTAGGTGGATCCTCCGTCGCCGTTGATGCTGAATCCGGCGGGAATCAGGTTCAGGGCCAGACAGATCTCCGCGGCCACGTCGTCGAGGTAGGCCGTGCCCGGCCGGAAGAAGCGCGGCCGCTTGCCAGCCAGGTCCGTCAGCACGGCGTCGTTGGCCATAATTTCGTCGAAGACGCTGCCCGGGCCTTCAGTTCCGAAAATCCCATACGCCGAGGCGCCGCTGACACTCAGGGGGTAGTGGTTCGTCCCATAATTGGCGAGTTCGAACAGCGGGTCCGCCGCCAAGTCCCGCGCAAGGTCCGGGTTGGCGGTGATCCAGCGCCCGTTCAGGAGCAGGGTCGCCGGAACCCGGAACCGGCGCAGCATGTCGATCAGTGCCCCGTCGATGCTGCTGCCTCCGGGGCCTCCGCAGAAGTCAAGGGTCAGGGCGGTCCCGACCGAGCCGGCCGGCAGTGTGGTGAGGACCTGCGGTGCTTCCAGTCCCCAGTAGGAAGGGGTCCTCCCCGAAAACCCGGCGATGACCTGCCCGCGGGTGAGTGCGGTGGGTTCCGGTGCGCGGGTGGAGCGCTGCCGCAGGGAATCTGAGGCGGATGCCCGGGGTGCCTTGCCCGGGGCACCGGTTGCGGCGGGGATTGAACGATCGACGGACGGAACGGCCGGGCCGGCCGTAGCGGGCACGCATCCGGCCAACGCCAGCGCAGCACCGGCCATCAAAAAGGCACGGCGGTCCGGACTCTCCAACATTATTTCCCCCACTGCTTCCCCCAACGTCCTGTTTGTGCGTGAGACCGGCGCCGAAAGCCAGCGTAGGGCACCGCCGGGTTCTGGTCCCGGAAACAGTGCCGGGCGCGCCGTGTGCCCGGAAAGATCCTGCGGCCTCCCAGGGCAGCGGCTTCCCCAAGCCCCTCCCCGAAAATTCGCAGGGACCGGTTCCAGGGATGGGCCTGCCCGACCGGGTTCCCCGACGGATTTCCTGACCTGTTTCCCGGTGCAGGGTGATGAGGTGGCTCCCCGGGCCGGTGCGCCCGGGATTGTTCCCCCACTACCGCCCGGGCCGCGGGGGTCAGGTGCAGCTGTGCCGGTCGATAGTAATTTTCAGCGGGTGCGCCAGGGAGTAGCTGACATCAATGGGTCCTCACGTCGGGGTAAGAGGGGCATCCCAAGGTAGAGCCAAGATAGTTGTGTCCGGCTCACGAATCGGGTAGCTATGGGCCCCGTTCGTTGAACTCGGAGTAGGTCGGTAGGTCCTCTAGGATTTCGAGGTGAGTGGCTTGAAGGTTTTGCACGGCGGTTCCGATGGAGCTGAGAGCAATCCGAAACAGAAGCGAACCGGTGCTGATTCTTGCTACCCCATCATTGGTAAGTTCGGCAAGGGTCGGCCCGCCCGGTTGGATCAGTACGTTCAACGGCGCCGGTATGGCGGACACCAGAGATCTGATCGTGCTCCTGTCGTTGACCCCGGGTACGAAAATCCCATGTGCACCGGCGTCGACATAGGCTTGTGCCCTCGCTACCGCGATGTCGTATTTTGTCTGGTCCGGGAGGTTGTCTGTAACCCAGTAGGCGTCTGTGCGTGCGTTGATGGATAGCTCAGGAAGGCTTTGGGAGATGACCTTAATCTTCTCCGCTGCCAGTTCTGTAGGGCTGAGGCTTTGATCGGGGCGGCCGTCCTCAATGTTGATTCCAATTGCTCCCGCCTCATGGAGTTCACGGACCCGACCTAAGACTTCGCGCGGGTCGTCGCTGAACCCGTTCTCAATGTCGGCTGTTACGGGAATATGGAGGTGTGCACAGCGTTTGACGAGGGCGAGAACGTCGGCGAATGTTCGTCCATGCCCGTCAGGGTGTCCGGCTGCGTAGGCGGACCCAAGGCTTGTTGTGCCGATCACGCCGTGACCGAGGGAGTGCAGGTAGCGTGCCGATGCTCCGTCCCACGCGTTGACTATGAGAAGAGGGTCGCCAGCGGTGTGGGATGCGGCGAAGTGGTGGAAATCCAAAGCGCAGGACCTTTCCGTGTCGGACTACCGGGGTGGGGGTGAGGTGATCGCTTTTGGTAGGTCTGCCTGTTTGGGTCGCTCTCGAGGGGCAGATTCCCGCCTGGTGATTGCTACACCGAGCAGGCAGACTCCGCCGCCGAGCAGCGCCCACAGGGAGGGTGTCTCGCGAAGAACTATCCAGGACAGCAGGATGGCGACGGCGGGAACAAGGAAAGTTGTCGCCCCGAGCTTGCCAGCCGTCGTATGTTGCAGGGCGTACGCCCAGGTTGTGAATGCGATTGCGGTCGGAAACACGCCAAGGTAGATCACTCCCCAAGCAGCCGCTGGGCTGGCTTCCGGAATCTCGGCGACCAGTGATACAGCGAATGGTGCGGTCACTACTGTTCCCACCAGGCAACCCAACCACGTTGCCATCACCGAATCCACCCGTCCCACGACGGGTTTTTGAACCACGACACCTACCGCGTAGAGCACTGCAGCCAATAATGCGAGGAATACTCCTGCTGGGTCGATCCGATCACCCGAGCCGGCTGTCACCGCCACCAACGCAACGCCCGCGAACGCTACCAACGTCCCCCACATTAAAAGCCTGGGGAAACCCTCTTTCAGGACAACCGCAGACAACACAGCAATGAGGATCGGGCCGATGTTCACTAGAAGTGCTGTAGTGCCCGCATCCAGCAACTGCTCTGCTGCGTTGAGCGCGTAGTTATAGCCCGCGAACCACGCTACGCCGAACCCGACGATGAACAGCCGATCTCTTCGTTGAGGAAACACCGGCTTCCTGAGGAACACAAGAACGGTCAAGCAGACACTTGCAACGAGGAGCCTGAACAGAGTCAAAGACCCCGGCGAGAACGACTCGCCTACCATCCGGATCCCGACGAACGCTGAGGCCCACAAGATGACGGTGGCACCTGCTGCAAAAAATACCCGGTGCTGCACGGAACTGTGGGACAAGAGGATTCTTTGCATACGTTCACAGTAGGGGCGCTACACTTCGGTCCAGCCCTAAATATGTGCGGCATATCATGAGAGGCATGGACGGCGACACGAACATCAGTCAACCCGCCAAACTCATGTCCGAGCCCACCCGGGCCAGCATGCTGATGGCACTCATCGGAGGAAAATCACTCCCTGCCTCCGAACTGGCTCGCATAGCGGGAGTATCAGCCCCCACAGCTAGTAGTCACCTTAACGCACTCGTGACCGGCGGATTTCTGGAGGTAAGGAACCTTGGTCGACACCGGTACTTCGAACTAGCTAACGACGATGTCGCTCATGCCATAGAGGCTCTTCAAGCCATCGCGCCCCGCAACACCATCACCAGCTACAACCAATCAGCGACCGCGCAGCGACTGGCGACCGCGCGCACGTGTTACGACCACCTCGCTGGCGCGCTTGCCGTGACACTCAGTGACAGCTTCACCAGCACAGGCACCATCGACGCTTTGATCGCCGGGAAAGTAGGGCACCTCCGCGCCCCGGTGCTCACACCCGTAGCGCAAGCACTCAATATCAATGCCTTCCGACCTCATGGACGGCGACCTGTTGTAAGGGGTTGCCTTGACTGGACAGAACGCCGCCCCCATATTGCAGGGCAGCTCGGAGCACACGTCCTTCAGGTTCTCCTTCTCAAGAAATGGCTCACCGCTGTCACTGGTGAGCGAGGACTGAACGTTTCAAGTGAAGGAAGAGAAGGACTTGCAGTTCTTGGCCTGCACGTGCGCCTTGAGTAATGAAGGGTAGCAAGACTCTCCCAAGCCGCCGTTAGACGAGGTCTTCGCTGTGGGGGAGTACTGGGAGCATATTTCGATGACCACCGAAGCATTCTTCGTGCAGAGTGGCTATATGCAGAGATTAGAGTCCACGGTGTTGGAGGACCCCCGCTACTCAGTTCCCGCTCCTGTCCCCGGTGATACCGGGATGGCGTGGCTGCGCGGCCAGATTGTCCGGTTCAGTGAGGGAACCGACCACCAGCGTCGCCGGCTGTTAACGCAGGAAGTCTTGGACGCCCTAGAGGTCAGCGTGGTCCCCGGACGTGATCCTGTTATTTCCATGCTTCAGGCTATGGGGCTTCCCCCACACTTGCTGGAGGACATCGTGGTGATTGCAGGCGCGTATCATCCGCATCTTCCGCAGACTTCGACGGCGGACGACGCGGTTGAATGTCTCGTTCGGATATTGGGCAGCCGGGACGAGATCACGGCCGCGCATATATGCCTATTGGTGCAGACTCATGCCGGGGTGAGCGCCTTGATCGCCACGCTGCAGAATGGTTTGAACGGGCCTCCGTTCTCTGTCACCCGGCGGATACACCCAGAGGGTCGTGAGGTGGAGGTGGATCTTTCCATGGCACATTTCGGGAGGGGTCGCCATGCCTGCCCTGGGGAGCAGCTCGGACGCAGCTTGGCGGCGGCGGCGCACCATGAGTTACCTTCGAGGACTGGCGTCACGGGCTCCAAGGGCTCTGGCAACTCATTGCAGACGTTGAGGCCCTGAGCCCGGTTAGCGGGTAGACCAGCACTTCATCCAATCTCTTCACCTGCCCGTAAGCCGTTGCCTAAGTGCAGCGGTGCATCCTGGAGGGTGATGCGAAGGAGTGCATATCCCTGTGTACCCGGATTGCCTCGTAGTGAGGAACCGAGAGTGGCGCGTATGAGCATCCTCCTGCTGGAACCTACGTCTTGAGCTTCAAGCAGGAGGATGCGCCCGTACGGGGAATTGCGCGATGAGGCTCTATAGTTTCTTTCGGCGCCGGGAAACCCGAATCGGGTACCAGGCCGCGCCGACATCGTTGATCTCATCAATAATCGTCCTCGGCAGGTCTTGAATTGGGCCAGCTCCAACGACCACTACCAAGCCCATATCACCACCACGAACCAGCCCGCGATACCCTCGGAATCACAGGTGGTGCATTGACCGGTTGAGATCGCCTTTGTTTTCCGAGACAACCTTCAAGGATCACAAAGGGCGCCGTAGTTGTCGACAACAAGCTTGCCGGGGTCGATGCCTCCGGCCTCGTTGCCCACGGGATACCGGAGCGCGCACCCTCCACAGCGGAGCCGGTTGGAGACGCCCGGTGGGCGTCCCCAACCGCACCTACAGAAGGGAGTCGAAGTACTGCGCGGCCGATTGAGCGCGCGAAAGCGGCGCTGCCTGGCCGGCCCACAGGTTGAGGTAATCGCTGTTGCCGAGCCGGGCTGCTGCCTGTCGCAGTGGCTGCATCAGGGCGTTCTGCACCGGGTAATGAGGCACTGCGTTCTCCTCCGGGCCGAGCTCCCGAATGAGGGCATTAACAATGCCCCGGGCGTGCCGCCCGGAGAACAGACGAGTCAGGACCGTCGTCTCCGCATCCGGGCTGGCCAGCTTCTCCCGGTGCACATCACTGGCGCCGGACTCTGTTGTGGCAAGGAACCCGGTGCCGATCTGCACACCCTCCGCCCCCAGCGCCTGGGCCGCAAGAACACCCCGTCGATCCGTGATCCCGCCGGCAGCAATCACCGGTATGCGGACAGCATCCACCACCTGGGGTACGAGTGAGAACGTGCCCACCAGTGATTCCTGGACCGGGCGAAGGAACGCTCCCCGGTGGCCGCCGGCATCACTACCCGATGCCACGACGGCATCCAGGCCCGCAGCTTCAACGGCCCGCGCTTCAGCGACAGTCGTGGCAGTGCCGACCAGCAGCATGCCTTCTTTCTTGGCGCGGTCAATAGCCCACTGCGGCGGAAGTCCCATAACAAAACTGAGAACCGGAGGTGCGGCATCGAGAAGCGCTTCGAGCTGCTCCTCGAAGTCCGGGGCCTCGGCAGTTTCGCCGGACCATTCGACCCCCAGCCGGGCATACAGAGGAGCCAACCGCTCGATATGTGGCTCGAGATCGATGACATCCTTCTCACCAGGCTGCGGAACCCACAGGTTGACCTGAAAAGGCGACCCGGTCCGGGAGCGAATCGACTCCACCAAGCCCCGGATCTCGCCGGCGGGAAGGATATGGGCGCCGTAAGCACCCAGTCCGCCGGCATTCGATACGGCCGCAGCGAGTTCGACCGTGGAAATTCCGCCCCCAAAGGGGCCCTGAATGATGGGGTGAATAATTCCTAGAAGGTCGGTGAGTCGGTTCACTGTTGTACCAGTTCTGCTGCTCCATGACGCAGCTGAACAGTGACCTCGGCTACACGGCGGCCCAGGTGCTCGGCGGTCCGCAGATCCGCGTCCGACGGTGCGACATCCGGGCCAGCATCCGAGGGGGACTGTCCCATGGCACCCAGGAAACCGCCCAGGCGATTGAGATCCTCCACGCTGCCGGCTGAGGAGTACAGCCATCCGGGAGGCAGGCCGAGGGAGACCCAGTGCATGCCGTGCTGTGCGGCCAGCACCGACAGGGAGGTCAGGGCGTTGAGCTTGTCGCCATTGACTCCGGCGGAGTTGGTGAAGCCGGCCGCGACCTTGTCTTTCCACCCCTGTGCCGCCCACACCGATCCGCTGGCTTCTGCAAACGCCTGGAAGACCGAGGACTGACTGCCCATGTAGGTGGGGGTTCCGAAGATGATCGCGTCGGCCTCAGCCAGACCCTCCCACAGCTCATCACTGAGCTCGGCCACGTTATACAGGACAGCGGTGCTGCCGACCGCCTGCCGGGCGCCCTCAGCAACCGCCTGCGCCTGACGCTCCGTATGTCCATATCCACTGTGATACGCCACGGCTACCGTGACGCCTGCTTCTGCATGCATGACTGTCCTTCTTTCCATGTTGGTTGGGTTCCCCAAACATAGATGACTGGTCAACTGACGTCAATACTTGACCGGTTGTATACTGGAGTCATGGGCAGAACAAGCGATGCACCTCAAAACCTTATGGAGGCCGCGCGCACGCTGATGCATGACCGCGGATACAGTGCGATCGGAGTGGCGGAAATCTGTGATCGGGCGGATGTCCGAAAGGGAAGCTTCTACTACTTCTTCGAGTCGAAGCAGGCGCTGACGGTGGCGACCCTGCGGGCAACATGGGCCTTGGAACGCGCCCGCTGGGTTGAGATCCTCGGCCGGGGAACCGGCCTGGAGGGGCTCGAGGCGCTGATCCAGGAACAGGTTCAGGGCCAGTACGACCGGCAACGCTCGTCGGGGTCGGTCGTGGGCTGTCTCTACGGCAACCTGGCTGTTGAGACCACCACCTCCGAGCAGGATCTGCGTGATTGCCTCCGGGAAATCTTCGATGATCAGAGCCAGCTCATCTTCGAGAATCTGCGCAGGGCAACGCTCGACGGACCGCTCGATGACGACAAAGCCACCATCGTTAATGCCAGGGCGCTCATCGCTCAGCCGGAGGGCAACGTCCTGCTCGCGAAGCTGTACAACGACCCCGCACTGCTCGGCCCGCTCTGGGCGCAGATCACAGGGCTCCTTGGCATAACAGCCGTCGCAAGCGACGCCTGACACCGGAGGCTGACACCGGAGGCCTCGACGGGCCGGAGATCCAGGACGCCCCGGCCAGCTGATGGCTGCACCCCGTTCGACAGGTCCACCAGGGGATCGCGGGCGGTTCTGCGTTGCTGCCCCGCCGCCCGAGCCGCGATCCACCCGACATGCCCCCTGCGCAGGGGCCGCCACGTGCGGGCCCGCCGAGTACGTGCCGGACAGCGTCAGCGCTCAAGGGACTCCTGCCCGGCAATCCACGGAATGCTCAACTGACACCCTCGGACGGCAGAGCCTCTAGGCCACGGCGCACCAGCATGGGAACGGCCCTGACCGGACGAACCGGTGCGACAAAACCTCCTGCGCGTTTCCTGCCGGCGTTCCGCGGCCGGATATCCATGCAGCGCCCTGCCCCGCCCCGGCGGGCCGGCATGTGCTATAACTGACTATCAATAGTTGACCAATCATCTATAGAGAGTTGTGCACGATGAAATATCGCAGGGTCGCGGTCGTCACCGGGGGATCACAGGGCATCGGAGAAGGGCTCACGGCCGCGTTCCGCAATATCGGCTACGCCGTCGTTGCCAACTCGCGCTCCATCGCCCCAAACGAGGAGGTTGACTTCGTCACCGTCGCCGGGGACATTTCGGATCCCGCGGTGGCGCAGAAGGTCATCGCGACCGCCGTCGAAAAATTCGGGCGGATCGACACCCTCGTCAACAATGCCGGCATCTTTGTGGGCAAGCCCTTCACCGAGTACACGAAGGAGGATTACGAGCGGGTGGTCCAGGTAAACCTCGGCGGGTTCTTCCACATAACCCAGTACGCCATCTCCCGGATGCTTGAGCAAGGTGCAGGCCACGTCGTCAACGTCACCACCACCTTGGTCGAGTATGCGAATTCCAACGTTCCCTCGGCGCTTGCCAACCTCACCAAGGGTGGCTTGTCGTCGGTCACGAAATCCCTGGCCATCGAATACGCGGGCCGTGGAATCCGGGTCAATGCTGTCTCACCCGGGCACATCGAAACCCCGATGCACCCGCCCAGCACCCATGATTTCCTCGCCGACCAGCACCCGGTCGGGCGAATGGGCACAGTCGACGACATTGCCAAGGGAGTCCTCTACCTCGAGCAGGCCCCCTTCGTCACCGGCGAAGTCCTCCACGTTGACGGTGGCCAAAGCGCCGGCAGCTAGGTTCCGGAGGCGTCCCCATCACCACCAAAGGACACACAGCATGGAAGTTTTTGAAACCAAAGCAAGCCCTCAGTTTCCGTCCCACACCGACACATCCGGTATCGCCACCGCGGTCCTCACCTCGTGGTCCGAGGGGATCGCGGACCACCGGCCGGAGGCCGTGGCCTCCCACTTCACAGACAATGCGCTCTTTCAGGGACTCGACAAAAAACACGGCATCGGCCGGGCCGTCATCACTGCCTACTACGACAAACAGCCGGCCGGGCTTCGGGCCGAGTTCCGGATCCTCGAACACCGACGGCTCTCGCCCGACATTGTGCTGGCCTATGCCGGCGTAGACTTCACGTTCGCAGACGGCCGGGTCCTTCCGGTGCACCTGACGGTGGTGCTGCAGAGGAGCGGCAGGAACTGGCTGATCAGCCACTACCACGTCTCGAAAATCGAGTAGCACCCGCCCCGCCGTCCATAATGAGCTCCGGGCGGGAAGCGGCAGTCCTGGTCGCCGACAGCACGATCCCGGGGAACCGGCGGTCACAGGGGGCAAAGTCGTGCGGTGAGAAGCCGGTGTCGATGCGGTGGACGTTTTCGGTGACCGGCGTTCGAATTTGGATTGGTGGAACGACATATGGAAAAGACCATGGGTGGAAGACCACAACCGGTGCCGGCTCCCGACTCCTACCAGGTGCTGATTGAAGGCTCCCCGGATGCACTGCTGGCCCTTTCACAGCAAGGACAGGTGGTGCTGATCAATGCCGCCGCCGAGGAAATGTTCGGCTATCAAAGATCGGTTCTGGTCGGACAGCATTACGGGATCGTCCTGCCCCCGCTCCCGGGGCAGGACGATCCGGATGATTCCCCGCCTTCCTCCGCACCCGGGGGCCTTCTCCTCGGGAAGGCCCTGCCGGTGTCAGGCCGGCACCGGGGCGGCCAGGTATTTCCGGTCGAAGTCAGAACCGCCAGACTGAGCGTCGGACAGGACGAGCAGATTGTCCTGTCCGTGCGGAATGTCAGTGAACAGCAACGACACGGCGCTGAACTGCGCGAGGCGCTGTCCCTGCTGAACGCCACCCTGGAATCCACCGCCGACGGAATCCTGGTGGTAAGCCATGAGGGCCGGATCGCCGGATCGAACGAACAATTCGCTGCCATGTGGGGGATACCGGCGCGGCTTCTCGGATCCGGCGACGACGGGCAGGTGATCGGATTCGTCCTGGGGCAGCTGATCGATCCCGGAGCTTTCGTGGCCAAGGTCGAGGAGCTGTATGCGGACCCCTCCGCCGAGAGCCACGACACGCTCGAGTTCCTGGACGGACGGACCTTTGAGCGGTATTCCAAGCCCCAACGCGTCGACGGTCAGGTCGTGGGCCGGGTCTGGAGTTTCCGCGACGCCACTCCCCGGCGCCGCGCCGAAGAGCAGGCACGCAAGGCACTGGCCGATCTGGCCGGACAGACCGAGGAGCTTCGCACCCTGGCGTTCCGGGACTCCCTGACCGGTCTCGCCAACCGCTTCCGGTTCCAGGACCGCCTCACGGATGCCCTCAGCGCACCGGGGAACCGTTCGGTGGACGTGCTTCTGCTGGACCTTGACGACTTCAAGGAGGTCAACGACATCCTCGGGCACCATGCAGGGGACCAGATGCTCGTGGAGATCGGCAACCGGCTCACCCAGTGCGTACGAGCCACCGATACGGTTGCACGGCTCGGTGGCGATGAGTTTGTCGCCCTTCTGGTGGACAGCGAGGATCCCGAAGCCGTCGCCGCTCGGATCCTGTCATCCGTAAACCGGCCCTTCCTGCTGGATGGCCGCGAGTTCCAGCCCAGCGTAAGCCTCGGTCTGGCGGGTGCCGAAGGCCACCCGGCACAGGCGCCGGACCTTCTTCGGCGCGCCGATGTCGCCATGTACGCGGCCAAGAGAGACGGCAAGAACCGGTACATGCGCTTCCATCCGAGCATGATGGAAGCCCTGCTGGCACACACCGAACTGGAAGCCGGACTCCGCAAGGCGGTCGAGCGCGATGAACTCGTGCTGCACTTTCAGCCGGTGGTATCGGCCGCGGACCGGGATGTCACTCAGGTGGAGGCCCTGGTTTACTGGAGGAGACCCGCCGGACTGGTGGAACTGAGCGAATTCATCGCCACCGCCGAGAGCGGCGGGCTTATCAACCGGATCGGCCGGGAAGTGCTGACCGCGGCATGTTCCCAGCTGCGCCCATGGCTCAGCGGGTCCGCCCGGAGGTCCTTGGCGGTGAAGGTCTCGACCGTTCAACTCCGCGAGCAGGACTTCGCCTCCGAGATTCTCGCCATCCTTGCCGCCTGCCAGATCAGTCCCCGCCAGGTGGTGCTGGAGGTAAGTGAGAATGCGTTCATGGAGGCCTCGCCTCAGATCACCGGACAACTCGGGCTATTACGCGGGCACGGAACCAGGGTGGCGCTGGACAATTTCGGAACAGGCTATTCCTCCCTTGGGCAACTGCAGGGGCTGCCCGTGGATTCCATCAAGATCGATCGCTCCTTCGTGTCCCAACTGCACTCCGACTCCGGGACCCTGCCGATCCTCACCTCGATGGTCCAGCTGGGCCGCAACCTTGGACTGCACATCACGGCCGAAGGAATCGATAACACCTCCCAAGCACGGCACCTGCTGGAACTGGGCTGTGAACACCTTCAGGGTTCCCTGTTCTCCTGCCCGCGCTCCAGCGAGGACCTGCCCGTCGTCATCGATCAGGCCGAAACCCTCATCCGCCGGCTCACAGCCGGCCAGAACACCGGCGCCGACCGAAAACGCTGATCAATGGAGGCCGGCATGAACAATAACCACGGGCACCGCGCCGCAGACAGCCCCTCCACCGGCAACACCGTGAGCCTCCCTGAGCAAAAGCCCGCCCCACTCGATGCCTTCCCTGGGTCCGACCAGCCCACCGGACACGCGGAAAACCTCCATGCACACTGCGGGCATGAAGGGGCATCAGGTCCACCTCCCGCTGCCCGCCAGCTCATCCAGCGGTACACAGACCGGTTCCACAACAGCCGCTTCAACACGATCATCGCCGTCAACGCGGCCGAGCTACCGCCGCGTACAGCCGGGGAACCTTCCTCGACTACACACCACCTCAGGTCCACGAAGTGCTTCCATGACGCTCCGTGCTGAAGCAAACGCGGACCACGCCATGAACCCCAGGGTTATCCGGCCTAAGGCCGGTGCCGCTATTCGGCAGCCTCACCCACCATCCACCCGGAGTGGATCGATCCGCTCACCCGTGGCATCCACCCTTATAAGGGGGCTCCGCCCTCGGAAGCGGCGCGGAATGGTACGGTTTCGGCATGTCCCGGAGAACCATCGATGCGGCGAACGCCCCCGACGCGATCGGGCCATATTCGCACGCCGCCACCGCGCCGGGTGCGGGACTGCTCTATCTTTCCGGACAGACCCCGATCGATCCCCGGACCGGGCAGCTCGTTGACGGTGACATCAAGAAGCAGACCCGCCAGGTATTCGCCAACCTGGAAGCAGTCCTCACCGCTGCGCACCGGACACCGGCCGATGTCATCAAGGTCAACGTGTATCTGATATCGATGGCCGACTTCGCGGCAGTCAACGACATCTACGCGGAAGTCTTCGAATCCCCGTATCCAGCGCGCACCACCGTCGCTGTGGCAGAACTTCCCCGCGGAGCAAGGGTCGAAATCGAAGCCATCGCCGCGCAGGACCAGGCACCACAGTAGAATCACTCTCCCGCCCATCGCCAGCATGGCCGCGGCGCCCTACCGGCACCGCCAACCCTCAGTCATCAATGGGAGGACGAGGGAAGGCGCCGGATTCACTCCGCGATGCCGGCTGAGATCACGATTCTTTGTCACCGTAGGGTTTCCTCCTGTTGGGCGGCCTCGATCACCCTCATGGCGGCGGCCCTGCTTCACTGTCCGTATCCGGCAGTGGCGCCGGAACGTCCCCGGACATGGTCTATTCAAAGGTGCCCGGTGGGCCCGATCAGTAGTCAGGATCACCGGAACGGCCGTGAGCCGTTCCGGTTGGGAAGCCGACCGTGATCAGCTGCGGAGCCGAGCAGCAGCCGGCGGCAGCGGCACCGTTCGCAGGGCCCGCAGTGGCGGGCCCGCAGCCCGACCCTCCTGCAGCGCCGCTGTCCGCTACCGCCGCCGGCGGGGTGTCGCCGGAGCTGCCAAGGTCGGTCCGGCAGGCCCCTGTCTCGGGCAGCTGAAGCTGCAGGCGGGATGCGGCTTCGGTGTCACCGGCAATCGCCGCGGTGACCGACCGGACCTGCTCATACCCGGTGGCCAGCAGGAAGGTAGGGGCCCGACCGTAGGACTTCATCCCGACCAGGTAGAAATCCTTCTCGGGGTGCGCCAGGATGTCCGCGCCGTGGGCCGGAACCGTTCCACAGGAATGAAACTCCGGGTCGATCAGTGGGCCCAGAGCGCGCGGTGCTTCGACCGCAGGATCCAGTTCCAGGCGCAGCTCGCGCAGCATGTCCAGGTTCGGCCGGAACCCGGTGGCCGGCACGAGGACGTCAACCTCGATCGTGCGGGCGCCGTCCGGCGTCGACGCTCCCACGGAAAGGCGGGACTCGTTCCGCGCGAGGGATGTAATGGTGAAGTTTGTGACAAGTTCGACCACGCCATCGGCGACCAGGGTCCGCAAGCGGCTGCCAAGGGCGCCGCGGGCGGGCAGGCCATCGAGGTCCCCGCCGCCATAAAGGCGCTGCGTTGATCCGCCGCTGCGGACCGCCCACAGAATGCGGGTGCCGGGCCCGGTCTGGGCGACAACGCCAAGGTTGATCAATGTATTGACGGCGGAGTGGCCGGCACCGACGACCATGACCGTCTTGCCGGCGAAACGCTCACGTTCCGTTCCAACAACATCGGGCAGAGCCGTCGTAATGAAACCGGATACCGCGTCTTCGCCCGGTGCCAGCAGTCCCGCCTGTCCAAGGGGATTGGGCTGGCTCCAGGTGCCGGACGCGTCGATGACCGCGCGCACGAGGTGATCCACGGTCCCCCCGGGGCCGGTCACGCGGACCAGGAATGGCTGGGTGTCGCGGTTCTTGGTCCGTGTTTTGTCCATGCCCGAGCGGGTGACCGCCGTGACAGTGCTGTTAAAGTGCAGGGCCTTGGCGATGGCCGGAACGGCGGCAAGGGGCTCGAGGTAGGACGCGACGAGCTCGCCGCCGTAGGGCAGCGTATCCTGGCTGGGTTCGGTCCAGCCGGTCGGTTCGAGCAGACGGCGTGACACGGGATCGATGTTGTACTGCCAGGGCGAGAACAAGCGGATGTGCGCCCACTGCCGGATCGCGGCGCCGACGCTCTCGCCCTGCTCAAAAACGATCGGGGTCAGGCCGCGCTCGAGAAGGTTCGCTGCAGCTGCGAGACCGGTCGGCCCGGCCCCGATGACCGCGACCGGCAGGGTCGACGGACTCGTCTCCCCGGTGGTCCTTTTGGCCCCGAAGGCCGTGCCGGGTGCAGTAGGGGAAGTCGCCTCGATGCTCATAAAGATCCTTTGTTCATCGCCCGATGCCGGCGGACCGGGGAGGCGCATGGATGGAGAGAAATTGATCGCCGGGCCCATGCCATACCCATATATCGATCAACTTCGATATTGAGTATTCAGCAACATATCGATGGTTGTCAATGCCGAGTATGCTGGATACATGACAACGATCCCTCAGTCCGGACCAGCGGACCTGGCAGCGAACGAAGCGACGGGTCCTGCCCAGAATGGCGAGCTCGAAGAGGCCCGCTGCTGCGTGGCGTCCGGGTCTCCTGCGCTGACGCCAGGCCGGGCCGAGGAGCTGGCCAAACAGTTCAAGGCAATCGCTGACCCCCACCGGCTGCGCCTGGTATCCCTGATCTCCTCCAGCACCGCACACGAAGCCTGTGTGTGCGACCTGACCGAACCGCTGGACCTGGGGCAGCCGACGGTGTCCCACCACCTGAAGATCCTCGTCGACGCGGGTATCCTTCGCCGCGAGAAGCGCGGCGTCTGGGCGTACTATTCCGTTGTGCCCGGAGCCCTGGACTTCCTCGCCGGCGTCCTCACCGAAACCCGGTAGGGCACAGCCGCCTCTGCCCGCCGGCCCCGGCGCTCCGCGGGGTCCAGCCCGTACTTTCGCCCCCTTCAGCCGCTGTTCCTGCCTCCCGCCACTTACTGACCGGAGCGGCCCATGGTTGCCCCGGTGCGGGCAGCGGTGATGACACTGACCGTGGCGAGCACGGCCATCACCATCGCCATGACGGGGTAGCCCCCGAGCACGGATGCCAGGGCGGGGCCCGCGGCCGGAGCCAGCGCTCCGACCGCGGTCACCGGGGCCGCAAAGGCGCCCTGCAGGGCACCGAAGTTCCGTGTTCCCCACCGGTCTGACACCGCCGTGGCCTGCAGGAGCGTGTTGCACCCGCGCACCATCCCTGCCACCACAGCCACAACGACCAGCAGGGCCGGCGGACCCGGAACCAAGGCCAGTGCCCACACGCATCCAGCCCCGCCCGCTGCAAGAACTACGGTCCGCTGCACGGCGGTGGTGCTCAAGGGCAGGGCGGAATAGGCGACCCTGCCGATCACCTGGCCGACCCCGATAAGACCGAAGGCCACCGCCGCACTCTGGTAACTCACCCCGCGCTCGAGGAACAGTGCAATCAAATTGAACGTCACCGCATATAGGGCAAGCGTCGACAGGGCCATCGTGGTTTGAAGGAACCGGAACGGCCAGCTTCCGGACACCGTCCGGGCGTGCTGGGGCGGCTCCGTGCTGGCCGGGGAAACCGTCGCTGGGGACCAGCGGGCGTTGAGGAAAAACCAGTGCAGCGGAATCGTGACCACAGCCAGGATCCCGGCCAGAACAACATAGGCGCCGCGCCATCCCAGACCATCGACCAGGGCGGCGGTGACCGGGGCGAAGATCGTTGACGCAAACCCAGCCACTAAGGTCAGAACCGTCAATGCGCGCACCCGGTCCGGACCGTACCAGCGGGTAATGACCACGAACGCCGGCTGATAGAACACAGCAGCCTGGGCGAATCCCGCCACCAGCCACGCGGCCGCGAACACCGCAAAATTGGGGGCACCGCCCACCAGAAGCAACGCCACGACGCCGATGACGCTGCCGGTGCTCATGAGCAGCCTCGGCCCGGTGCGGTCAAGGGCGCGTCCCACCCGCACGCCGACAATCGCGGAAACGATCAGGCCCGCGGAGAACGCGGCCGTCATCGCGGCAACAGACCACCCCGTGTCCGCGCCAATCGGAACAAGGGCCACCGGCAACGAGTAATAGAGCAGGCCCCAGCTCGTCGTCTGCGCGACGCACATGGCCGCCAGCCCTCCACGGGGTCGGTCCCGATCAATACCGCTCACAGGCCCACCCCAGCCTCACCAGGGCTGCCGGCCCGGCTTACGGGAGCACCGGCAGCGTCGGTTCGCAGCTCTCCACCCGCCCCGCCGCACCCACGACCCTGCCCGGTGCTTCCAGTGGTACTCCCATCCGCCGGTATCGTCGACGCCGGCAGCGGCAGGCCGCGGCCGACGACGGTTACCGTGTCGGCGAAGCGCGCAGGAAACAGCGCTTCGTCCAGGACGGAGCCGCCACCCATGCCGACGCCCTGGTGCCTCCCATCGGGCAGACCGGGTTCCCCGTCTGCTGACTCGGGAGCGGGGACCGCGCCCGGTGCCTGATGGGTGTTCCCCTCGGGAGCGGCGGCCCTGGTTTTCCCCGGGAGCGCGTCGGCGGGAGCGTATTGGCCCTCGAAAACCGGGCCGAAGCGTGCCGCATGCCGGCGGCGGTTCTTCATTGACGGTCCCGGGCACCGTTGAGGAAGCCGGGTGTTCCCGGCCTGCGACGTGTTCGCCGGGGCACCGCCGGTGATGACCCGCGGTGCCGGGGGCGGCCCGGTGGCATGGATCCCCAGGTGTATCCGGCGGGGCCGGAGCCTGCGGGAATGATTCGTCCGCTGTGAATGTCCCTCATGTAGGTGCCCCTCGGGTCCTCGATTGTGCCGGTGAAGAGCAGGTTCAGCAGGTGTGCCGTGGTCGTGTGACGGCGATGCTATGTGGTGGCGGTGCCGGGTGGCGGTGTCGGATCTCATGAGCCGGAGCGTTCAAGAGCTGCCGGCTGCGGTCCGTGCTACCGAGTATGAAGACACATATCGATGGTTGTCAATGCGAGTGTATGCTGAGCGCTATGACAACAATTGAGATCTGGTCCGATGTGAAATGCCCTTGGTGTTACGTGGGCAAACGCCGTTTCGAGAAGGCCCTCGCGGACTTCCCCCACCGCGAGAGCGTGGAAGTCATATGGAAGAGCTACCAGCTCGATCCCAGCCTTCCCACCCACTACGACGGCACCTACGAGCAGTACCTCGCCAAGCGCAAGGGCATCTCTCCGGAGCAGGTAAGGCAGATGTGGGAGACCCTCCTGGCGCAGGCCAAGGGCGAGGGATTGAACTTCGACCTCGACCGCGCCGTTGTCGGCAACAGCTTCACCGCCCACCGCTTCCTCCACCTGGCCCGGTCCCACGGACACGGAGACGCTGCCAAGGAAGCTGTCCTGTCGGCGCACTTCGAGCAGGGACTGGACACCTCCAACGTGGACGTCCTCATCTCCATCGGCACCGGCACCGGCACCGGCATCAGCGAGGAAGAGATCCGCGAAACCGTCGCCGGGGACCGGTTCTCCGATGACGTCCGCCGTGACATCGAGGAAGCCCGCACCCTCGGAATCTCCGGTGTGCCCTTCTACGTCATCGACCGCAAGTACGGAATCTCCGGTGCACAGCCGACCGAGACCTTCCGCCAGGCCCTGGACCAAGCCTGGCAGGAATCACACCCCCTGGTGTCCGTGGTTCCATCCGCCGATGGTCCCGCCTGCGGCCCTGAGGGCTGCTGACCGGACCGGGCCAGGCCAAGGGTGACACGCCGGGCCTAAACTAAAGGAGGACCTCCGGGCTGCGCGGAACCATCCGGTTCCGCCACGCCCCGGAGGTCCTCATCACCGCCCTCCACCCCCGAACAGGGGAGGCCACGGCGCATCGAGGGACCCCGTGCGAATGATCAGTCGCCCACCGGAGGCTATGAAATCAACGCCCGCCATGGTCCTTGCCGGATTCGACAAGCGCATGACCCGCCAGACGTGGCGCTCACCGGAGGCGACCTCCCGGCACCACCTGACCCAGCCCGCCGCATGGGGCTCCAGCCTCGGCGAGGTGGAATAACTCATCACCGACGAGGCAACATCCGAAGCCCCGCCCGGGGCTGCGACAGTGGAGGCGGATCAGGCGGTGGAGACCTTCGGAGAAGCCCACGCAGAGGACAGGAGCGGCAGGGCACACGCCCTACCGCTCCTGCGCCGACCGACGCCCCTGCTGGAGGTTTATCGGCTCACGACTGGTCCCGGGTGGACGCCCCCGAGGCGGTGCTGGCCAAGGCCCTGACCTTCACACCCCGCAAAGTAACAGTCATCGCGATTGGGTGCCACCGGCTATTCAGGCGGAGAGGCCCGGATGGCTGCCGCGCCGAACCCGACGGTGGATCACGTACTCGGCGACACCGAGGTTGATAACCCAAGCCGAGGCGGTGAAAATGATCTGCGCTGTGTTATCCGGTGGGTTTGAGAGAATTTCGGGTCCGATGATCAGGAGGGCCTCAGTGCCGGCGGCTGCACCTATTGCATAAGCACGCGTCATCCAGGCGCTGTGCCGAAGGAAGTCCCGCATTCTCAGCACGTAGAACAACCCGAGGACGATGCTCACCACCATTGACAAGCCGATGATCAACCGCACGACAAGCAGAACGGCACCGTCAATTGCCAGGAAGTATGCGTATGCCAACCACAGGCCGGAGAAGGCTGCCAGCAAACCGGTGGGCACGAGGACTCGCCCGGCGATCCGGTGCCAGGCGCGACCTCGAAGCGAGGGAACGAACTGAAACGCGCCGAGCAAGGAGTACACACTGACGCTGACGATGTGAAGAAAAATCGGGACAGGCGATTCAAAGAACCGCTCGTTCTGCGGTGTGATCTCCGCACCACCCGTCAGTTCGGTGAGACGCACCCCGCCGCCCACGACGGGGAAGAGGCTGAGAAGGATCAACCCGGTTGGCACAAACCACGCGGATTGTCTCCGTTTGGTTTCCGTCGTCGTGGGATTCACCAGGAATGTCTTGCTGGGCATAGCGCTCCCACTTCCTAGGGTTGAAGTCGTACGGAGATCGGAAGGTGTTGCAGGTAGCGCCAATCTCAGGGGCCTCGCCGCCAGCGGTCACCGGGCGCTGTCACGTAGCGCTTCCACACGTAGTCCCACGGAGTAATTGCGACGATGAGAGCAACCAACAGGATGCCTCCTAAAAGCCTTTCGGTGTGCGCGTCCATGTCGTCCGCAAGCAGATGGGGCACCGCGACGGTGCCGAGCCAAATCAGCTTCCAGGCGACCTCGAACAGGAGAATCGGCAGCATCGCGATGGGCCGCCAGAGCCCGAGGAACGCCAGGAGGGACATGGCGACCAGCATGGAAACGACAACTCCTTCCATCGGCGGCAGCGAGGACGCTTTCAACAGGTCGGGCCACCGCACGATCACGAGCCCGACGCCCATCACGAGATAGCCGAATCGCATGAGGTTCATCCGATACGCGGGCAGGTGATAATGATCGGCGCGTTTATCCTTGGGAACGGGCGGGGTCTGGCTGGTCAACATGGGCTTGCTCCTCGTTCTGCGGTCGGAGTTTCGGCAGCCGCGTGGGTGATAGTCGTTGGGGGGCTGGTCAGGGATCGATACCCCGACATGTCCTTTCGGTTCGGCTCCTCCACTAGTAGAGTCGCACCCAGAGCGGGAGCGGCCCATGACCCCAGGAGACAGAAACCTGATCAAACGAGACAATCTCAGCCTGTCCCATGTCTGAAGCCACCGTCTCAGCTGGGAACGCGGCGAGCCTGATCGAGCTCGCTGTGCGCAAAGGCGCGAGCCGTGAAGCACTTCACCTGCGCTCCGGCATTCCGCGCGAGCGATTACGCGACAGGGACAGCCGTGTATTGATGTCGGAGTACTTCGACCTCATGCGGGCGAGCAAAGAGCTGACCGGAGATCCGGCTCTCGCCCTCGAGTTCGGCCGGACCGTGCATATGCAGGAGTTCTCGATTGTCGGCCTCATCTTCCATACGTGCGAGACCGTCCGGGACGCGATCGTGCAGGCCAACCGCTACGGGCAACTCGTCCTCGATGTGGATGTGGGGACCACTGATCGATTCCAGTGGCAACGGCGCAACGCGCAGTTGTGGCTGGTGGACACGCGGCCGCACCCCAACGACTTCCCGGAGCTCACCGAAGTCACCTTCGGCAGGTTCATGCGGCTGACGCGCTCCTTTTGGGACACCCCCCTGGTCAGAGAGGTTCACGTCACGCACAGCGCCCCGGGCTACCAGGCGGAGTACGAGCAGTTCTTCGAGGTCCCGACGACGTTCGAGAGCAACTGGAACGCCATGCGAGTCGAGGAGGCTCGGCTTACAGAACGGATCGCGGTGCAACCGCGCTTCGCCTTCGGCATTCTAAGCGAGCATGCGGAGCGCCTGCTGCAGACCTTGGAGGGGTCCAAGTCGACACGTGGGCGGGTTGAGAGTCTGCTCATGCCGATCCTGCACACGGGCGATGCGTCTATGGAGCTGATCGCCGAGAAGATGGCGCTCAGTCGCCAGACCCTCTACCGCAGACTGCGGGAGGAAGGGGTCACCTTCCAGGTGGTGCTCGACGAGCTGCGCCATAACCTCGCCCTGCACTACCTAAATGGTCAAAAGACCTCGGTCAACGAGACGGCGTATCTCGTCGGATTCTCTGAACCTGCCGCCTTTTCCCGCGCCTTCAAACGATGGACGGGCCATACCCCGGGGTCCTCGCGCCCCCACGCAGTCGCCGCTCCCCACAGCGTGAAGCCAGGACGGCACCTGCACTCCGCACCGTTCGTCACCAACCTCTGAGTCAGCGGATGACCTTGAACGCTAATTCCCCGTAAGCATCACGTGCATGGGTGCCAGGTGAAGGACGGCTGCCCCATGCTCAGAGCGCCGCATCAGCTGACGATCCGAGTGGTCTGCACCCACCCGAGCGCAGGCTCTTGAGGGGGCTCCGGCTTGCGTGTTCCACGTCCAAGCCGGATCCTTTTCACCGCCCGTCAGCAGGAATCAGCCATAACCGCGGCTACCGATCTTCGCATCGGGGCAGCTCGTGAAAGGCACGGAGAAGCGGCAGTTCTCCGCGCACTCACACGACGTGAACGGGACAACGTGGAAGTGCTTCGTGTCTTGTGAGATCTTGCCGGGTTAAGCACATCACCCATTTTCAAGCCGGTCCGGATTGTCTCCGACGGTGACCAGGAGCTGGTTGACTCCCTCCGTTCGGACAGTCACAGAGCTCGTTCTGGGTTCCGCTACACTGCTCCCAGAGAAGGGCCGTCAGCTGCCCTCCCGCCTGCTTGGGTCCAGGGCGTACCATCGCACCCAGTAGCATGGATGCATGCATGCCTCATCGGTCGACACTGCACGAATGCGGTTTGGGACAAGCAGAGCCGTGCGTGCCGCGGCCACCCGGCCCGGGATCCGTTTCGTCCCGACTGATGCAGGTCTGGTCCGGGTACGCGACAGCGGCGGTACCGGTCCGGTCCTGCTACTGGTCTGCGACCCGCCGAACGTCATCGAGCACTACGACGCCGTGGTCGAGCTGCTCGCCCCGACGCATCGGGTCGTGTGCGGGGAACTGCCTGGGTTCGGGTTCTCTCGCCCGAGCCGCGGCTTCGGCTTTACCCTGCCGGAGTACGAGTCCGTCACTGAGCAATTGCTCGAGAACCTGAACCTGACCAGGGTTACGTTGGCGTTCCCATGCGTGTGGGGCTACGTCGCGCTGCGGGTTGCAGCACGTCGTGCCGACCTGGTCGAAGGACTAGTGCTGGCACAGATCCCTGAATGGAGCCAAGAGGTGGCCTGGGCCCGACGAATTGACTCAACCGGGATTATCCGGACACCGCTGATTGGGCAGGTGCTCATGGCTGTTGTTCCTAGCTGGGTGGCCGATCGGTGGTACCAGACCGCCCTTCCTCCCGGACAATCCAGTGAGCCGTTCGTTGAACCGGTAACGACAGCGCTGCGCTCCGGGGCAGTCTTCTGCTTGGCCTCGCTCACCCAGGCATGGTTTGCCCGTCCCGCCCCTGTGCTGCCAGTAGTTACGCAGCCGGTCAGGCTTCTCTGGGGCCGAGCCGACCGCAGTCACCGACGCAGCGATCCCGAGTCCCTTTTGCCCTACCTGCCACACGGTCGTGTCGTGGCCTATGAGGGCGCTGGTCACTTCCCTGAACTTGAGCACCCCGACCGGCTACGCCAAGCCCTAACCGCACTTGGCTCGATCTAAAGCCACCGGCTGTCACCCGAGACACTTCAACGCTCAGACGCCCTAATTCGTACAAGCGAACCGAACCCGCAACCGCCCCTACCGGCTCTGGCTCCGGGCCCGCCGGCAATCGCGTAAAAAAACCGGCTGATCGAAGCGAACATCCTGTTCTGTCAGCTCCCACAACACGTCATCGGCGCCCTGCTCAGCGGGGGCTACCAGTTCTACCACGACCGCTTGGAACCCGGAGTGGTCCGCTTCGTCACTTCCTTCACCACCACCTCGAGCGACGTCGACGGACTCATCTCCACCGTCCGCCGCGTCACCAGCACACTTGCCCTGCGCGACACGCGCACCACCTAAGCCACGTCCACTGCGTACTGCTCCTTCGAGGGCGGAGTCCATGTCCCCGGTTCTCCGGTCAGGCGGATTTGTTCCCCTAGACTGACCTCAGTGCTTGCTCGAGTTGGCCAGACATCAACGCCAGGTGAGCGTGAACCATGTTCGTGGACACGTGAACTAAGACAGGGCTTTTCACCTGCCTTAGTCCTTGGGCTTGAGGCTTGGGCGTGGAGTAGCCCGACGCAATTTGAGGGTGGTCTGCACAACTGTGCTGGATGCATGATCGAGGCCACGGCTCGATACCGAAATATGCGACAGGAAGATAAAACGATGCGACCCATGCAGTACTCGAGCAAGGTCAATAACGTTCGATACGAGCTCCGAGGACCGATCGCCCACGCTGCGAGGAAGATGGAAGCCGAAGGGCACCGCGTTCTCAAGATGAACCTCGGCGACCCCGCGCCGTTCGGACTGGAAGCCCCGGAGTCGATCGTCGTCGACATGATCCATCACCTCCGCGGGGCCCAGGGATACAGCGACAGCAAGGGCATCTTCTCGGCCCGCACCGCGATCTCGCAGTACTACCAGACGCGCGGGCTGATGCAGATCGGCGTCGAGGACATCTTCATCGGCAACGGCGTCAGCGAGATGATCTCCATGACGCTGCAGGCCTTCCTCGAGAACGGCGACGAGATACTCATCCCCACCCCCGACTACCCTCTGTGGACGGCGTCCGTCACCCTCAGCGGTGGGACGCCCGTCCACTATTTGTGCGACGAGTCCGAGAACTGGTGGCCCGACATAGACGACGTACGAGCCAAAATCACCGAGCGCACCCGTGGACTCGTCATCATCAACCCGAACAACCCCACCGGTTCCGTCTACCCGCGGCGGATCATCGAGGAGTTCGTGGAACTGGCACGGCAACACGACTTGGTGCTCTTCTCCGACGAAATTTACGAAAAGATCATCTACGACGACGTACCGCACATCCACACCGCTGCCATCGCCGACGACGTCTGCGTGCTGACCTTCAGCGGTCTTTCAAAGGCGTACCGGATGCCCGGATACAGAGCCGGATGGGTGGCGATCACAGGCCCCCGGGTCGCGACCCAGGCCTACCGCGAGACCCTGGAACTACTCGTTTCGCTCCGGCTCTGCCCCAACGTCCCTGCCCAGCATGCCATCCAGACTTCCCTCGGCGGGTACCAGAGCATCGAGGACCTGATCCGGCCTGGTGGGCGGCTCCGCGAGCAACGCGACCTCGCCCACGAACTGCTCACCGCCATCCCAGGGGTGAGTTGCGTGCAGGCCGCCGGCGCCATGTATCTCTTCGTCCGCCTCGATCCGGCCATGTACTGCTTCACCAGCGACGAGCAGTTCGTCCTGGACCTGCTAGAGGAGCAAAAGATCCTCGTATCCCACGGCACCGCATTCAACTGGAACCAACCCGATCACTTTCGCTTCGTCATCCTGCCCACCACCGAGGACATCAAGGAAGCCGTCCGCCGGATCGCGACCTTCCTCAGCACCCGGAGGATGACCCTGCAGCCAACAGAAGTAGATGACGTAAGGAATGCGACCAGTGGGCTGACGTTCGGCTAACTACTGATTCCTCTTTATAGTTGACCGGTCGTACGATGTCACCATGGAAAGAACATCAGATGGACGAGAGCGACTGCTTGCGGCTGCCTCGGCCCTGCTCAGTCAGCGGTCGTTCAGCTCGATCGGGATTGCCGAGATTTGCGCGACCGCCGACGTGCAGAAGGGCAGCTTCTACTACCACTTCCAGTCCAAGCAGGCACTAGCCCTTGCTGTGATCGAAGAACACTGGGTCTGGCAGGGCACCGAGTGGGCCAAGATCTTCGACGCGAAGGCTCCGCTTCTAGAGCGCCTCCGTGACCTGTTCGGCCTCACTGCCGACATCCAGGTCGCCTCGCTGGCGGGCGCCGGCTCGGTAATGGGTTGCCTGTTCGGCAACCTCGCGTTGGAGATGAGCAGGCAGGATGACCCGATTCGGGAGCGACTGCAGGGCATCTTCGACGAGCAGATCGACATGGTCGAGCGCGCCGTGCAAGAAGCGATGGATGACGCCCAGGTACTTTCCGGGAACGCGAGGGAGACGGCGAAGTCGATCGTCGCCCAGCTTGAAGGTCTGGTCCTGTTTGCGAAGCTCTTCAACGATCCGACCCAGCTGGATCAGCTCTGGGAGAACAGCATGAGCCTTCTGCGCCTGGGAGAACCGACTCGAGCTACTCGGGCGTAGGCTCCCGCAGCTGTCGCGGCGCTCAGAGCGTCCAGGTTCCTGCCGGCTTCATGTGCAGTCTCTGCTTGATGCCTGCTTCGTCGAAGGCGCGCACGATGTCGTCAGCGTTCTCGCTGTACATCGACCACCCCTGGTAGTGCGCGGGCACGACATGAGGCGCACCTATGAACACGGCGGCGTCAGCGGCGCGCTGCGATGTCAGGGTCAGTGGGCGCCCGTCGTTCTTACTCGGCAGACGCGCGGCTCCCGTGAAGAGGATGGCGACGTCGATCTGCGGGAACCGGGACGTAATCGCGGCAAGAGGTGCCATTGAAGCGTTGTCGCCACTGATGTAGACCGTGGGCTGCCCTGGGGTGCGCAAGACAAAGCCGATCACCTCTGCGTTCACGTTGCCAGTCGCATCCTGTGCCCCATCGAGGGGACCGTGCACTGCCTCAACTGCCGTGATCTCGACCGGCACTGACTGGTCATCTGTGGAGAAGTACACGGACTCGCCGGCCGTCAGCCCGACAGCAGGAGCACCCAGGCGTCTCGCGGCACCCATCCCGGTAACGATCGCCTTCGTTGTCATCGCCAGCGCGCGGCCCGAGGAGTCGAAATTGTCACTGTGTTCGTCATGACTCAAAAGCACGACATCGACAGAGCCTAGGTCCTCCAGCGGGATCGCGGGCGCCACGATCCGCTCCATCACGCCATGGACGCCCGGCGGGTCGAAGGTCGGATCGGTGACGAACCGGGCTCCCGCGTAGTCGATGACCACGGTTGAGCCTCCGACAACGCCGACACCGAAGGGCCTGCGTGCGGGGGTGATCTTCTGTCCGGGGAGTGATTCTTGTTCGCTCACGTTGACATTGTATGACCGGTCAACTATAGATTGAGATGTCGGTAGTTGACCGATCATCTCCTAAGATAGGAAGCGTCATGACCAAAGTTCTCATCGCCCTAACCGGTGTCACAATCTGGAACCTCAAGGGCGGAGAAAAGCACCCCACCGGCTTCTGGGTCGAGGAGTTCGCTGTGCCGGATCGGATCTTCCGTGAGGCCGGCTTCGACATCACGATCGCCACCCCCGGCGGCGTGACCCCGACCGGCGACGAGCTCAGCCTCGCCGTCGCCATGAACAACAACGACGAGGCGAAGGTCGCCGAGCTGCGCGCCTACCTCAACTCCTCCAAGGACAACCTCACCGCCGCCATCCCGCTGGAGAGCGTCAACTCGGCCGACTACGACGTGATCTTCGTTCCCGGCGGCCACGGCCCGATGGAAGACCTCGCCACCAACGACGACATCGCCCGGATCTACGCCGAGACCCTCGATGACTCCAGCAAGGTCGTCGCCTCCCTGTGCCACGGACCCGCCAGCTTCTCTTCCGCGACGCGCGACGGCGAGTGGCTGTTCAAGGGCCGCCGCATCACCGCGTTCCTCGACGAGGAAGAGGACCAGGCCGGCTTCGCCGACCGCGCACCCTGGCTGCTCGAGTCCCGCCTGCGCGAGTACGGCGCGGACTTCGTCGCCGGTCCCGCCTGGGGCTCGCACGTCGTCGTCGACGGCAATCTCGTGACCGGCCAGAACCCGGCCTCCGCTGAGGAAGCCGCCAACGAGGTCCTCAAGCTGGTCGCACAGCTCGCCTGAGAAAATTGATGTGGTGAAGCGGGGCGATCTCTTCGCGAGGCCGCCCCGCTTTGCGATTCCCATCGAGTCAACAACGACGCATCGATGAGGAGCAGAGCATGTCAGCACCAAGAATCTTTGAACTACGGACCGACCATCCCGCCCCCGGAAAAATAGGCGCCTTCGCACGCCGTTTCAAAGACCACACGACGCGGATCTTCACCCGGATGGGCATGGAACTCGTCGCCCTGTTCCTACCCACCGCCGACGGCGATCCGCTGGTCGACCTGCTTGCCTTCGAGTCCTGAGAGGACGCCGACGAGCGGTGGAAGAAGTTCAAAGCTGATCCAGCATGGATCACGGTGAAGACGGCGTCCGAGGAGGACGGCCCCCTACTCGTCGGTCAGGAATCGCAGTTCCTCACCGTCGCCCCATACTCGCCACTGCACTAGCCTTCGGGGCTTCGAGTTGCACCAACGGACGGAATCGACCCGTGCGGTCAGCGAACTCACGACAACCAGCACGCGGCTGGCTGTATGTCGCGTCCGCAGTCATCGCGGCGGCATGGGGCGGGAACCAGTTCGTGCCACTCCTGCTGTTCTATCGCGGCTTCTACGGGTACTCGTCCGTCGAAGTCGCCCTGTTTCTGGCGTTCTACATCGTCGGGATCGTTCCCGGTTTCGCGCTGGCAGGCCCCTGGTCGGATCGATACGGGCGCAAGCCCGTCCTGCTGGCCGGCATGCTCCTGGGCATCCTGGGCAGCCTGATTCTGGCTTTTGCCAGCAGCACCGCGATTGGCATGTGCGCCGGCAGGGTCATCGGCGGGCTCAGCGTGGCAGCAGGAATGGTCGCCGGCAGCAGCTGGATCAAGGAACTCTCGACCATCGAAGGACGCCCCGATCTGGGGGCGAGGCGAGCATCACTTGCGCTGAGCGTGGGGTTCGGCGGCGGAGCGGGCATTGCCGGGATCTTGGCCCAATGGGGACCCGCCCCGACCTTGGTCCCGTACGGCGTGCACATCATTGCCAGCCTTGCCGCAACCCCGCTCCTTCTCAAAGCAGCAGAAACTAGGGCCTTCGACCCCCGCGTGACCTCGTTACGCGGAGACCTACGCATCCCCAAAGCCGCTCGCAAGAAGTTCTGGGGAGTGATCGCCCCGCTCGCTCCCTGGGTCTTCGCCGCCCCAGTGCTCGCCTTCGCCGTCGGCCCCAGCCTCGTCGCCGACCAGCTCGGCGACCAACAGGTAGCGTTCGCGACCCTTGTGACGGTCCTCGTACTCGGCGTCGGAACTCTCACGCAGTTGTTCTCCCGCCCCCTCATTCGCGCTCTTCACGGGCACGCGATGAGTGCCGCAGTGGTCATCGCCGCTATCGGCGCGATTGTCCTCAGCACAACCATCCCCATGGGAGCGATCTGGCCGGTACTGGCGGCCGCCCCCTTCTTCGGCATCGGATACGGGTTGGCGATGGTCGCCGGCCTCAGCAGCGTCCAAGCACTCTCATCCGCAGACGACCTCGCCGGCTCCACCGCCGTTTTCTACGGCATGACATACGCAGGCTTCCTCCTGCCCGCCGCCCTCGCCGCCCTCAACCCCATCGTCCCCTACCCTTCGCTCCTGCTCGGGTGCGCCGCCGTGTGCATCGCCACGGCCGCATGGTCGTCTATCCGGCTACGAAAACATTGAGCGTGACTCCAAAAAGAACAATTCTGAGGTCGCGTTCGAGCGCCGCGCCATTGATGAACATGAGCTTGACGTGGCCAGCGAAACCGCCGCAACTGAAGCACCACCCGTCGCCGACGCCGTAGTACGCCATGCCCCACTTCACGGAGCGCTGGAGGTCGGGCAGCGTCTTGGCCGCCAGAGCATCGCCTGCTTCGACGATGCCGCGCTGCGGCTGCGGGAGGCCGGCGATGTAGGCGAAGATCGGCTTGTCGCCGACCGGCCTGTCACCGCTTTCCGTCAGTGTCCGGGCGGCGTCGTCTGGCGCCGTAACGTCCCGTGGCCGGTCTCTGGACGTCGCTCTTGCCGGTCTCCCTGCTGTCCAAGGCGAAATCCTATTCCGCACGCATCGTGAGTGAGTGCTCCCAGCTCGCCCATGGCAGCCCAAAGTGACGATTCCGCAGGCTCAAACTTCGGTGTACAAAGGAAGCTACTTACAGTTCTCAGCCAGCCCACTCCTGCAGTGACGACCTCGTTTCACAGGTTGCGGCAACATCCCTGATCGCGGTGCCGCCACCGTGGCAGCACCTCGTTCAATCTTCATCCTTCGCGAACGCTCGGTCGAGTCGCGCGGCAGTGGCCGGGTTAACCAGCTCGCTGCGCTGGATGTAGTGCTGCGCCGTGATCTTCGTGTCCATGTGGCCGAGCAGTTCTGCGGCGAGTTCGATGCTGGCGTTGGTGTTGACCGCGGTCGCGACCGTGCGGCGGAACATGTGCGGGGTCACACCGTCGATCCCCGCTCCCCGAGCACGTGACGCAATTGTCGGCGCACGTTCGCGGTCGTCAGCGGCGTGCCGTCCCTCGACTGGAACAGCAATGCATCCAGGCCCAGACTCCCGACCTTGGCGAGCCGCCGGCGGACCGCGTCGGCGGTGAAGGTGGGGATGGCAACAACGCGGGTGGACCTGGCAGTTTTGGAGTGGTCCTGCCGGAAGGTCTGCTCGCCGTTTCGACTAATGATGGTGCCGACGATGCGTATGGAGGGCACGGGGCTGGTGATGTCGATGATGCGGCGGCGGATGGCCAGTACCTCTCCGATCCGGGCCGAGGTGCCGAGCATCACCCCGATGATCGCGCCGAGCTGGCCGTCGGGCTTCGGGCCGGAGATGTGGTCGGCGGCGCTCTCTCATTGGGTGATCGCGGCACGGATCACGTTCACCTCGGGGGCCATGAGCGCATCCGGGACGTGCGGCTCGCGGCGCAGGCGGCCAACGTGGTCCATCGGGTTGCGTGGAAGGACCTCGTGCCGCACCGCCAGTTCCAGGGCGAGCCGCAGCACCACCCGAGCCTGTGGTTGGGTCCCCGAGCAGCCGGACTGCTAACGGGGGCCCAACCAGTGGTGCTGCGCGCCAACCGCGCGTCGAAGCAATAGCTGCTAGAAGCGCGTCGAACTACCGTGAATCATTCATGAGACAACCCGTCTCGTCGTTACGTCTCTTTTGTAAATGTTGAGGTGGGAGGCGGTTGCAGGTTCCAGACACTACAAGACTTCACACCGTCATCGAGCCCACCTGACTACTTTTTCCCAGCGGGAAACCGTGCCGACAGCCAGGCGGGTTGTAGGCGGAGGTGATGGCCCTTCATCTGATCCGCACAGAAGGAAGCGGCCCTTCAAACAATCATTAGTCTCAACTTTGGCGTCGATGTGAGGCCGGCTCGGTGTCCGTGCTTGCGGTAGGCGTAGCAGGCGCAGGAGCAGGAAGGACGGGAAGTGTTGTGGCACCCAGCGTGACTGCGAGCACCGCAAGCCCAACCCGGAGACCGTTAAAGGGGGATGCCTTAGGTTGGGTCATTTGAGGATTCCCATGCTCGTGGGCGTGAAGGCGGTTCCTGCGTTCTGGAACTGCTGTGGGGTGAGGACCCCTTGGGCGATGACCGGGCTGACGATCTGGCCGATGAACGGTGCGGTATCGCAGGGTTCCCGGAACCCAAGATGGCGGGACTTGCTCCGCTTGCCGCGGGGTGGTTCGCGGAAGTGGTGGCCACGATCCAGGTGGTGACAAGAAGGTCCTTCGTCACGGACAGACGCAGTTGCTGATTGGTCCTGTCGAAAGTGGCATTGAGGTAATACCAGCCGTTTCCGGCGGCCGGATTCCCGTCGCTGACTGTCTCTAGTGTAGCGTGTCGTTGGTTCCTTTGTGTCTGATCTTTGTCAGACTTGATCCATGGTTTATCTGGCGAGGGCTTTGGAATTGCGTGACGGGGACCGGGGCGCCTTGGAAGTGCTGACGCGTGGGAATTCTTCCTCGGCGACGTTAGCGTTGCGGGCACGCACAGTTTTGTTGGCTTCCGCCGGGATGCCGAATATCCAGATCGAGCAGATCACGGGGTTTTCAGCGCCCACGGTTTTGAAGTGGCGCAACCGCTATGCCGAGGGCGGGATCGAGGCCCTGTCCGATGTCCAGCGTCCGGGCCGGGAGCGAGAAATCGATGAACTTGCCTTGATCGCGGACACCCTGACCAATGACGGGAAACCGCCGGCCGAATTGGGGATCTCGCACTGGTCCGCCCGCATCATGGCCGAACGCCACGGAGTCTCCTTTTCCTCTGTGGCCCGGATTTGGCGTCGTTGGAAAATCCAGCCGCACCGGATCGAGACCTTCAAGTTCTCCACCGATCCCGCCCTGGAGTTCAAGCTCCGGGACGTGGTGGGCCTGTATATGTCTCCGCCGGAAAACGCGGTGGTGGTCAGTGTCGATGAGAAGACCCAAATCCAGGCATTGTCCCGTACCGGCCCGGATCAGCCGTTGTCTCCGACGCACCCGCTGCAGCAGACCCATGACTACAAGCGCAACGGCACCACGACCCTATTCGCCGCTCTGGAGGTCCTCACGGGCAAACTCAGCGCGAACGCCTTCTACCCAAAGCACACCAACATCGAGTTCGTCGATTTCCTGGGCCGCGTAGCGGACGCCCACCCCGGGATCGAGCTGCATGTCATCTGCGACAACTACGCGACCCATAAACACCAGAACGTCTTGGACTGGCTGGACGCCAATCCGCGGGTCACCCTCCACTTCACCCCGACCAGCTGTTCCTGGCTGAACATGGTGGAGATCTTCTTCGGGATCATCACCCGCCAATGCCTCAAACGTGGCACATTCAGCTCCGTCAAAGACCTGGAACAAACCATGCAACGCTACATCGAGAACTACAACCAGGACGCCAAACCATTCACCTGGACCAAATCAGCGGAGTACCTCCTAGGCAAGATGAAACGCAAACAAACCATTAACACGGAGCACTAGGACCGGCTGACCTCAGGGATGCCCGGCTCAACAAGGCTGACCTCTCCCAAGCGCTGTATTTGACCCAAGCCCAGCTCAACGCCGCCAAGGGCAGCCGCACCACCGCCCTGCCGGCGGACGTGGAAAGGCCCGCTCACTGGCTGGAGAACTAAGACGCCACCCGATACTTGAGGAGACAGCGACTTCGAGCATATGTCGATCCCTAACCGGGACTGCTCGATCCGGTGCTTACGTCGTCTTGGCTGGTTTACCTGTGGGGCGTTTGTAGTAGGCCCAGGGAAACCACATGGAGCCGATTCGCTGCCAGCCCCCCTGCAGTAGATCCTTGTGTCTGGCGCCGAAAGCTCCAACGCGAAGGTGTTCCCACTGTTCGTCCGAGTGAACAAGATCGTGGAAGTACGTGCCGAATCCGACCGAATGCCATCCCTGACGTCCGGCCTCGGCCAGGGCTTCCATCTCATCGAACGCGGTCACTGGTCTGAGGCGGCGAGTGGCTTTCGTGCTCGCTTCACCTATGGCTCGACGGGGGATAGCCTTCTGTTGTGCGTCGATGGGCAGCTTCCCGGGTTGCTGTCCGGCCGCAACCATCTCGATTTCCACCCGGGCGCCCTTGGGCAGGGCGGCGACGGCGTAGGCGGCGCGGGCGGGTAGAACAGTGCCCGTGAAGAACTGGGCGTAGATCTTATTGACCGCGTCGAAATCGCCGATGTCGGCGAGGAGCACCGTGGTCTTGACCACTCGGTCTATGGTTGTGCCGGCGGCCTCGAGGATGGCCGCGGCATTACGAAGCGACTGGGTGGCCTCGTCTTCAACGCCGGGCCCTGCGAGTTGCCCCGTCGATGGGTCGATGGCGATCTGTCCGGAGACGAATACAAGGTCACCTACGCGCACTGCCTGGGAGTATGCGCCTATTGCCGCGGGGGCTTCCGGTGTGTTGATGGCCGTGATCGATGTGTTGCTGATGTCGGTCATGACAGTCCTTTCAAAATACTTGACGCTTCGTCAATGGCAGTGTCGGTCGTAGTGGCGTGCAGTGACAGTCGGATGCGGTCAGGTGCGTGCAGGGTGGTGGTGATTCCGGCTGCGGCGAGCTGTCCGTGCACACGCCCGGCCGGAGCGCCGGTCGATCGTGCGACAACGATCCCCGCGCGCCGGTTCGGTTCCGGAGGAGAACCCAGAGCCACCCCTGAGCTGCGCAGGCTTTCGATCAGCCGGGTTGTCCGATCTGCAATCCGCTTCTCCAAGGAGGGCACGCCCACCGATTCGACAAGCTCGAGTCCGCTGGCGAGGCCACCAGATGCGAAGGGGGAGCCATTGGTGATTGAGAACCGACGCGCGCCGTCGGCAGGCGCATGCTCGAGGCCGTCGTATTGCGTCGGCGAATGAACGCCTGTCCAGCCGCCCAGCGTGTTTTCGAGGCGCTCCAGGCCGCGGTCGGACAGAGCGAGGAATCCGCATCCCCATCCCGCGCGTAACCATTTCTGGCCGCCCACGACCAAGGCATCGGCGGCCGTCCATGGCATATCAGCGACTCCGAATCCCTGGATTCCGTCGACGATCAGCAAGCGGTCGCCGATGACCTCCCGGATCGCGGGGAGATCGGCGCGGAACCCGGTGCGGAAGTCCACCGCGCTCACGGACACGGCGGTGATGGCGTCAGTCAGGTGTGCTCGGATCAGTTCGGGTGTCACGAAGGGCCAGCCCGACGCTGCGTGCTGCCCCGCGTCCATCAGACGCACCGTGATCCGGCCCGCCTCCTGCGCACGCCACCAGGGGTAGAGATTGGCCGGAAATTCAGCGGCTCCCACGAGCACCTCGCCGCCGGTTAGGCCGAAGGCGAATTGGAACAACCCGTGCGAGGTGCTGGGCACAAGACTGATGGAGCTGTGCGCGAAGCCGCTTAGCCTGGAGGCAGCGGCGATTGCACGATTGTCCATCGAATGCAGCTGTGTGGTTGAGTCCGCTCCGACAGCCGCGAGCTCCATTAGGCGTTGAGATTCACCAACGACCTGCCGGGATGGGGTGCCGTAGCTGGCGAAGTTGAGGTATCCGGGATCTTCGCTGAACTGTGCCAGATACCCGCTCATCGCCTGAGGCGAGACCGCGCCTTCTGCCCGCACGTCCACCGGGGTCCTGCTCACGCGAGAACCCGCTGCAGGAACTGCTGGGTCCGCGGTTCCCGGGGTGTTTCGAGCACCTGGGGGACCGGACCTTGGGAGACCCAGTGCATGCTGTGCTGTGCGGCCAGCACCGATAGGGAGGTCAGGGCGTTGGCTGCGACCTTGTCTTTCCACCCCTGCGCCGCCCACACCGATCCGCTGGCTTCTGCAAACGCCTGGAAGACCGAGGACTGACTGCCCATGTAAGTGGGGGTTCCGAAGATGATCGCGTCGGCCTCAGCCAGACCCTCCCACAGCTCATCACTGAGCTCGGCCACGTTATACAGGACAGCGGTGCTGCCGACCGCCTGCCGGGCGCCCTCAGCAACCGCCTGCGCCTGACGCTCCGTATGTCCATATCCACTGTGATACGCCACGGCTACCGTAACGCCTGCTTCTGCATGCATGACTGACCCTCTTTCCATGTTGGCTGGGTTCCCCAAACATAGATGACTGGTCAACTGACGTCAATACTTGACCGGTTGTATACTGGAGTCATGGGCAGAACAAGCGATGCACCTCAAAACCTTATGGAGGCCGCGCGCACGCTGATGCATGACCGCGGATACAGTGCGATCGGAGTGGCGGAAATCTGTGATCGGGCGGACGTCCGAAAGGGAAGCTTCTACTACTTCTTCGAGTCGAAGCAGGCGCTGACGGTGGCGACCCTGCGGGCAACATGGGCCTTGGAACGCGCCCGCTGGGTTGAGATCCTCGGCCGGGGAACCGGCCTGGAGGGGCTCGAGGCGCTGATCCAGGAACAGGTTCAGGGCCAGTACGACCGGCAACGCTCGACGGGGTCGGTCGTGGGCTGTCTCTACGGCAACCTGGCTGTTGAGACCACCACCTCCGAGCAGGATCTGCGTGATTGCCTCCGGGAAATCTTCGATGATCAGAGCCAGCTCATCTTCGAGAATCTGCGCAGGGCAACGCTCGACGGACCGCTCGATGACGACAAAGCCACCATCGTTAATGCCAGAGCGCTCATCGCTCAGCTGGAGGGCAACGTCCTGCTCGCGAAGCTGTACAACGACCCCGCACTGCTCGGCCCGCTCTGGTCACACATTGAAGGGTTCCTCGGCATAACGGTCCTCACCAGCGACGTCTGAAAGCATGCCGGCCCTTCCGGCGAGCCAAAGGTTCAGGGCTGTCTACTTCGCGGACGGTTGCGCCCAGGGGTGTTCAGCACATTCAGCGCGGACGCTCCAGGGTAATTCCGCGACGCTGACCCGCGGCTTGAACCCCAGTTCACCCGAACTTCTCCGCCCTGCGAAAATGCAGGCAACCTGCGGTATTGCTGAACGCGCACCAGCCGGCGTCAGTGCCAGCGTGCTCCCTCCCTGGGAATACACGGAACTTGCAACCGCCAGATCGCCGGGCGACTCGGGCCACCGAGCTGCAGCGCGATGCAAGAACGGCTCTCACCGGATGCGGTGGCATGACACGACGTCATCCGCGTTCTCTGCCACCACTCCACCCTGTGGCCGGCGCCGCCCCGGCGCGGTTTGTCAGGTGCTGCTTGCGGAGGTTCACGCGCGGTGCATCATTTATGTCGGCCACAGTATCCACCGATTCGCTCCGACAAAGGTGCGGTACGGCGTAGCTACCCGCCCATGCCGGTCACCAACCCTTCAACACCCCGGACGCGCGTATTGTCACTCGTGAGTACTGTCCCATCACCTGCCATAGGGATGAGCTGTGGTACCTGAATGCCGTTGTCGCCCACCAGCCATGAATGTTCTTCCCCGGCACGGAACGCGTGACGCTCCCCCCATTGACGCAGTGCAACAATCACTGGAAAGAAGTCCCTGCCAGCGTCGGTGAGCTCATACAGTTTGCGCTTACCGGACGGCGCGTCGACCCGAGCGAGAAGGCCATGGGTGGTGAGGCTTCGCAGCCGCTCTGTGAGGATATTACGGGCGATGCCGGTGCGGTGCAGGAAATCAGTGAAAGACCGGGCGCCATCCATCGCATCGCGTATGACCAGCAAGCTCCAACGGTCTCCCACCACATCGGCTGTCCGCGCGACGGGGCAATCCGGATCTGTCCACACGACGTTCACAGTCAAAGCCGGTTCAAACCTCCATAAGTTGCATATCGCTACCATTTTGACTTACGTTTCAATCAGTTGCAAATCGATACTGATTGGATGGTTGATTGGCGTGAATCGGCGAACGAGAACGCTCCTGGTTCTGATCTGCGGCGTCGCGGTTGCGAGCGTGTATGCAAGCCAGCCGGTCATCGGTCAGATGGGCGTTGACCTGGGAGTGCCGGCTGGGTCGGTGGGATGGTTCGTGGCCGTCGGTCAACTCGGTTATCTCCTAGGCCTGATCTTTCTTGTGCCATTAGGCGATCTGATCGATCGAAGACAGTTGATCGTTGCCCACCTCATTGCAGTAGCTGCGGGCCTGGTCCTTGTGGCAGCCGCACCCGCAGCGTGGGTCGCCTTCGCTGGCATCGCGATAACGGGCGTGTTCGCCGTGGTCGTGCAGACCGCGGTTGCCTACGCTGCGGCGGTTTCTGCGCCGGCCGAGCGTGGACACAATCTGGGAATCGTGACCTCAGGTGTCGTAGTGGGCATCCTTGGTGGGCGCATCCTCGCTGGGTTTCTTGCTGACGTGTGGGGATGGCGCAGCGTCTTCATTGTGTTAGCAGTATTTGCGGCGACTCTAGTGTTGTTGATGCTGCTTCTGCTTCCTGATGATGCCAGGCCGAGGGATGTCCGGTATGGGGCATTGATCCGCTCTTTCGCGGGCATGTTCTTTCAACCGGTTTTTTTCAGTCGGGGGGTAATCGCCTTCTTCTTATTCGCTTCCTTCGGCGCCCTGTGGAGCGGCATGACCCTGCCCTTGACCGCTTCGCCGTGGCACCTCAACGAAACACAGGTGGGATTGTTCGGCATCGCTGGACTTGCTGGTGCAATCGGCGCCGCCCGTGCTGGTAGTTGGGCAGACGCCGGAAGCGCGAACCGCCTCACAGGTATCGCACTGGTGATCTTGCTGATCTCATGGCTCGCGATCGGGCAGCTTCCTTCGTCACTCATACTTCTCATCGTTGGAGTCATCCTGCTCGATTTCGCTGTCCAGGCAACCCACGTCAGCAACCAGCACCTTCTGACCAGCGTCTACGCTGACCGCACGAGCACCACCATCGGCGCCTACATGGTCTTCTACTCTCTAGGCTCCGCGCTCGGCGCCGCGACTACAACGGCTCTATATGACACCGCCGGCTGGGCGGGGTCGGCTCTGCTGGGCGCAGCCTTCGCCGTCGGTGGACTCAGCACGTGGGCCCTGAATCGGCGAACGATGAATAGGGTTAGACCTACGGTCCGCTAGCGGACTGCCCGGCGCCGACCGAGTGAGCAAACTCTTGTTTTCAATGACGGTGAAATCCGGGACATTTGGCCGAGGTGGAACGGAACTGGCGGACCTGGCTCAGTACGGGTGCACCGCTTCCGAAGCATTACGGTGCGCGTGACGCAGACTGTGAAGTAGCGCCGGCGGATGAAGCGGTGGTAGGTGAGGCGCGTACTGCCCTCGCCCGTGAGCAGGAACTGACTGCCGCCGCCCTAGCCCTTCACGCAGACCTAGACGATATGTAGTGGCCGGGTTCGGGGCTGGAACCTCCTTTTCAAAGCAGTTCGTGGGTTGCCTGCCACACTTGGCGGACAGGTAGAGCCACATTTGAAAATTGGAGGTTCCAGCTATGTTCGAGCGTACAAGCGTCGGCTTGGATGTCCATGCCCGTTCCGTGGCCGGGTGCGCCCTGGATGGGCAGACCGGTGAGGTTTTCCAGCGCCGGATGACACCGGACCGGGATGAGATCCTGGCCTGGATTGTCTCTCTTCCGCCGCCGGTGAGGGTCGTCTACGAGGCCGGTCCGACCGGTTTCGGTCTGGCCCGGTTCCTGCTTGGTGCCGGCATCGATACGGTGGTCGCGGCCCCGTCGAAGCTTCAGCGCCCCTCCGGTGACCGGGTCAAGACCGATGCGAGGGATGCCCTGCATCTGGCCCGGCTGCTGAAACTCGGTGAGATCACGGTCGTGCGGATCCCCTCGGCGGATCAGGAAGCGGCCCGGGATCTGGTGCGTTCCCGCGAGGATGTCCGCGGGGATCTGATGCGCTGCCGGCACCGGATTTCCAAGTTCCTGTTGCGCCAGGGCATCGTGTATTCCGGCGGGCAGGCCTGGACCGGGACCCACGAACTTTGGCTGGCCCGCCAGCATTTCCCGGCCCCGGCCCGGCAGCTGACGTATGAATCATCCCTGGAGGCCATGCACGAGACCCTGGACCGCCGGGAGCGCCTCGATGAGGCCATCGCCTCAATGGCCTACGGAAGCGAATACACCCCGGTGGTCCGGGCACTGCAGTGCCTGCGCGGCATTTCCACGCTGAGCGCGTTCGGGTTGGCCGTGGAGATCGGGGACTGGAACCGGTTCAGCGGCGCCACCATCGGGGCCTACCTGGGGCTGGTGCCCACCGAACATTCCTCGGGTGCCTCCCGGTCACAGGGATCGATCACGAAGACCGGAAACACCCACGCCCGCCGGCTCCTGGTCGAGGCCGCCTGGCACCACCGCCGCCCGTATAACAACCCCTCACGAATGATGCGCGCCCGGTGGGAGGAAGCCAGCTCCGAGGCCCGGACCCGCGGGCATGCCGGGAACCGCCGCCTGCACCACCGGTGGATCACCTACCTGGAACGCCGCAAACGCCCCGTCATCGCCAACGTGGCCATCGCCCGGGAACTGGCTGGCTGGTGCTGGTCCCTGGCCGTCACCGCCGAAGCCCCACCCGGGCCGGTACCGGTCAGATAACCGTCCCCTGACATCCGTCGAAGGATGCCAGGGGCCTGCCGGAACAGTCCCTGCGGAGTGCTTCCTTGCAGCGCGTGGAGTAAACCCGCGATACACCTATGGGCAACCGCCCCGGCGGCCACGCCCGATCTTGCTAGACCAGCGGTAACCTCCAGCCGAACACTTCGTCCTGCGGTAACCAACCCGCGCATATCAGTCTGACCGCGCCGTCGCCTTTGACACGCTGAACACCCCGCCAGACCAACCGGCAACCAGAAGAAAGCGGTCCCGGACACGCCAGCCCGGGACCGCTTTCCCCTGCCCCTTGACAAGACAGACCTACATATCAGGTGTACTGAGTCAGGACGTTGTTGACGCTAGGGCTTGAAAATGAGGAGGACCTCCGGGCTTAGTGGAGCTGTCTAGTTCCCGCACGTTCCACTCGGAGGTCCTCGTGTCCCACGTTAATGCCCGGTTGACGGTTCATGGAAGACGCTTGATTGTTGACCGGGTGGCCGCCCGCCGCCCGGTGGCCCATATCGCCGCCGAGTTGGGTGCTCCTGTACACAGGCCTTGCCCCGGTCGTGCAAATTTCCGCGGGGCCGTACGGTCGATCAAGGGCAGCTGCCACAGGGAACCGCCTGCACTGGCAGCGGGCTCACCGCGCCCTCAGCTTCCGTGCCGCCGTCAGCGACTTCAGGAATCCCTTCCGTCGGGTGAGAACGGGGCGCTCAGGGACCGGGTCCGTGCCACCTGCCAACCGGCGTTCGACGTTCCGGCGGTGCTCGGCGGCCGCAAGGAACCTGGCCAACTCGGCATCGTGGAGGATCATTATGTATTCGGGCGGATAGTTCAGCATCGGTATTTCCTGCATGTTTGATGGTTGGAAGCGGTGCCGGGCATGGGCTAGGAAGGACCCGCGGGCGTCCTTGAGGTCTCGGGTGGATCCGGTCTGACGGGACGGAGGATTTGAACACAGCACCGGGCCCCGATGGGCATGAGTGAAAAGATCGAGAGCCCTCCGCTGGGTGAAGGGCAACCGATCCCGGATGGACCGCGATTCCCACCCACGCGGCAATTCCTCAATTCAGCTGGACCGCAGCGGCGAGGTGTCTGATGGGATGGGTGCCCACACCCCTTTGATCAGCAGATACAGCACCCTCCAGACCTGGGCCGGGGAGAGCCAGGCTGCGGGCTATCGGTGGTCTGTTGAGACTTGCTCCTTCTCCGGGGCTATCCGGTGGCGGCACTGGACTGCTGACGGCTGCCGGTCGTGCGGGACCGGTCCACTCTGGTGCGGTGGCCGTCGGCGAGCCTGAGTCCTTGGATGGTGGCAGACAGATCATTGAGCGACCTGCACATCCAGTCGAGTGCCTCAAGGTCCTCCCTGTCGAAGGAGGGGTTCGTGCGGGCCCGTTTGAAAGCAGCTGCGGCGTCGTCGAGGCAGTCGGCTACTGACTGAAGAACGCGACGGTACCGGTCATCATCGTTGTCCTGCATCATGCGGGTGCCTTCCTTAACCCGAACGGGTTCGTAATTCGCGGCCGGCCTGAGTGCACTGGAAGTGGGCGGCGGCGAAATTCCAATCATTAATTTCCACGACGGAGAAATTCCTGGCTCCCCCACCAGAGGTCGTCAGTGGGTGCCGGCCGGGGCAGAAACGTCCAATGTGGGGGGCGCCGGGGGCCCTTTCGGTGCTTTGTAGGATCCGGGCCGGTCCCGTTCCTTTCGCAGGGCGCTGACGGTCATCCGACAGATGGCCTCTTTGATCCAAGCCCCGGTACGCCCGCGAGACCACAGGGGTCGAGGCGTGTCGTCAGAGCCCACCATCTGGATGAAACCGTCCAGCCGCCCAAGACTCAGGCACTGCAGGACGTATCCAATTGAGGCCGGTTCCGGTTCGACTCCTCTGAGCTGGGCAAGGATTGTCCTAGCGGCGAAACTCCCCATCGGAAGTGCCGCCGCGCACCCCATACGAAGGTGGCTTCCCAGCCCTGCCGGCATGACGGTGGCATCACCGGCGCCAATGATATTCGGGTAATCCCAGGCCCTCAGGCACGCGTCGACCTGAAGCCGGCCGGAGGAATCGGTGGCCAGACCGCTCGTTTCCGCAAGCTTCGGAACGGCAAAGGAAGCAGCCCAGATACAAACATCAGCAACAATCTGTTCGCCGGAATTTGTGGTCACTCCCTGCTGCGTCACTGAACTGATGCGGACGCCCGACCTGACGACGACATTCAGGCGTTCCAGTGACTTTCGGATGCTCGCCCTGGCGCGGGCCGTCATCGATTCTGCAAGTTCTCCACCGCAGAGGAGGGTGACGACTGCGTCCGGGTGTTGCTCAGCGATCTCAGAAGCGGCCTCGATAGAGGTGTATCCGCCCCCCACGACGATGATGCGCTTGCCGGACGGGGCGATCTTGATCGCGGTCTGGGCTCGGAGGGCCCCGTCAGCATCGGCGATGGTATGAGCGTAAGTGCTTGCCCCGGGAACCGTGCTGGAGGCCAGACTTCCAACGGTGTATGCCAATACATCGTAGTGCAGTGTTTGTGCGCCGGTTGCGGTTTCGGCCGTGATGACCTGGCTCCGGGGATTGATATGAACGGCGCTTCCTTCCAAGAGTTGGACGTCGGAGTGCAGGACATCGCCAAGCGGGAAGGAAGCGGTCGGGGTCGTGCCGGCAGCGACCTCGTGAAGCCGGATTCTCTCAACGAACGATCCCGTCGGGTTGATGATGACGATCCGGATCTGCTCAGCTTCTTCATCTGTCAGTGAGGAGCGCAGCCTGTTGGCGGTCATTACGCCGGCGTAACCGGCCCCGATGATTGCCACCGACCGTTCAGCCGGCCAGATGCTGGTACTGCGGGAATTATGCGTCATGGTGTCGTCTCTCAGGATTGCTTTAGCTCGGTGTTTGATGGTTTGTTCCGGCATTTATGGCGCGGGTCAATCGGGGTGCGTTCGTGATTTGAGCAGTTCCGCACGGCGCCGTCCCCTGATGAAGGTCTTCGTGGTGGTGCCCAAACGAAGGTGCACTAAAGGACAGCCCGTTTACCGGCCCGGAACCCGCTGCAGCGCCGGTGCCGGGGACGTGGTGGCCCGGGCAGTGTCCAGGCGGGCGGCACGCCAGAGCGCGATGACGAGCAGTATGGTCACCGGGGTCCAGGTGATGCGTTCTACGAAGGAGGGCGAGGCGATGTTCGTGATTGCTCCGACGGCCATCAACGCGCTTGTTCCGTACATGAAGCGGCTGCGGACTAACTCGGGTGCCACAGGGGTTCCGGCAATACCTGCCAGCACCAGATAGATCACGGCGGCGACGGCGCTACTTGCCCGAAGGCTCTCAGGCAGGACCCCGGAGGTTGCTCCTCCGTATGCTGCTTCGCCCCACGGTGCCCCTGCTGCCAGCAGCGCTTGGAAGCAGGCGACAACTATCAGCAGGGCCGCAGCGGCCTCCCCCGGGCGTGTGGCGGGATGATGTTCTCTAAAGGGTTCCATCACAATCCATGAGGTGGTGTGGACCGCTGGTCTTGGTCGCTGCCGGCGGCACGTCTGTACCGCAGTGGAGACTCATCGAGGCGTTTCCAGCGACATGGCAGCGCTGCTCTTTCCACGTCCCGGCTCAATCCCGGCGCGGGCGGGTGCTGCTTCGCCCGGGCCGGAGGCATGGTCGAGGCCCGCGAAGTCACCTCGGGACGCGTTGGTCGAGGTCGGGCCAAAGCCGCGCGCAATGAGCCAGATGGCGAAGACCAGTTCAAACAGGCCCCCGGGAACCATGGAGACGAGGCCGGCGCCGGCTACTCCGGCGAGGTCAAGGAAGCAGCCGACCGCGAGGGCGCCATAGCCGATGAATCCCCAGACCGCGAGGAACCGGGGCACGAGGCGAGAGCGGTAGAGCGCGGCGCAAAAGAACAGGCTTCCGACCCCGAGGCCTGCCATGGCGATGTTGTACGCGAAGGAGTCGATGTCGGCGGCTCCGACGAGCAGGGCGGCTGCGCCGACCGCCAGGAACGTGCCCTCGAAGATCCGGGTGGCGAGGTAGCCGGCGGCAACTTTCGGGGCGTGCGGGCGGAGGACCGGCAGCATAAGCACACCGATTGCGACGACGGCCACCGAGTTGAGCAACATCGCCGCCACGCCGCTGACGAGAAGCGGGCCGGGGGAGGCCGTCGTCGCGATTGAGCTTCCAATGCTGTAGAGGGGGAAAGCGGCAAGCATGAGCGTGCCGACACTGCGGGCGATTCTGCGGGAACGGGTCATGGCTGGTCCTAAATCGAAAAGTATCTTACGGCGTAAGGTGTATGGCGCCAAGCTACCATACACTGTTAGGTGAAGTCTATGGCTCACCTTGTACCTGTCGCTGGTGGGCTCTATCCGCTTCGGGTCAGGGCCCCGCACTGAGTCCGCGGGCCCTGACCCACGCGGGGATTAGCCGGGGAGGTGGACGGTAACCGTGGGCACGTCCCAGGTGCTGGATTGCCAGTCCGGATCGGGTGCGTGGCATCCGGCCGGCTAAAGAGTCACGCCCGGGCGAGGTGGAAGCCGATGCCAGGTCCTAACCCCTGGCCGTAGGCGAGCTGGATGAGCAGCTCGACCGCGGGCTCGAGGTAACGGGCATTACTCATCGGGCCGACATCGATGGCATCGAAACCCAGCTGGATTCCCAGGTCAAGCACGGTCTGCTTAGCAGCTGGATCGTCTCCCGCGACGGGCAGAATCTGGGCCACACCGCCCAGAACCGGAGTGTGCAAAGTGGCGGCCATGATCGTGTTGAAGGCCTTGACCACGGGGGACTGCGGCAGGAGAGCGGCTACCTGCTCGCCGGCTGATGTGGTGTGCCCGAGTGTCAGGGACATGAAGTCTGCTGCCAACGGGTTGGTGGCATCGACGACCGGGGTGCCGACCAGGGCCTCACGCACCTGGTCATTCAAGGCGGTGTCGAGTGCGTTGAAGGGCACGGCGAGGATCACCAAATCCGCCCCGGCGGCGGCGGCCGACGCAGTAGCCGCCTGCGCGCCGGTCGCAGCCGCTGCGGCGACGAGGCGCGGGGAGTCGGGGTGGCTGGCAGCGAGGGTGACGGGATGTCCCGCCGCCACGAGCCGGGCGGCGAGGGCACTGCCGACGTTGCCGGCTCCCAGAATGGTGATTTTCATTAGATGCTCCTGCGGTGTGGGCCCCGGTGGCCTCACGCCGGCCGGGGCAGGGAAAGGCGGTCGGTGTCCGACGCCATATACTTCGAATTCGAAATACATGCTCAGTGTAGGAGTGTTTCGAATTGGAAACAACCCCTATGATGGAACCATGAAACCGCATTGGTTGGATGAGGACGAAATGCGCGCCTGGGTGGCGTTTTTGGACACCAGTAACCTGCTCCTCCGGCGCATCGACCAGCAGCTCCGTGAAGACGGCGGGGTCAGCCAGCCCCAGTATGAGCTGCTCGTGCGTCTGGCTGAAGCTCCGGGAGGGCGGTTACGGATGACGGAACTGGCTGCGGCGCTCGTCGCCTCCCGCAGCGGGCTGACTTACCAGGTCGCCCAGCTGGAGAAGGCCGGCCTTGTGCGCCGCGAGGCCTGCCTCGATGACGAGCGCGGAGTCCTGGCCGTCCTCACTGATGCCGGTGAGCAGGTGCTGCATCAAGCCGCCCCGGGACATGTGCGCGTCGTGCGCGAGGGTCTGATCGACCTGCTGGACCGGGATCAGCTGGTGGCGGTGGCCGACGCCCTCGGCCAGGTCCGCACGCATCTACGACAGGCCGCTCCGGGTGCTGGGGGCGGGGACCTGCGCGACGCCGAACGGCCCGCGTCCCAGTAGTGCACCAGCGGTGAGTGCGGATGCAGCGCCCGCCTCCGTCCAGGCTGTCAGAATCCTTCGACTGGTTTTGTACGGTCATTGACGTCGAGACCCCGCCATAGCGGTTTTATGCAGCGCCGGTTACCTTGAACGTACGGTGTGCGACAAGTGCCGTGAATCCACGATCAGGGAGAACGGCCATGTCGACCAGCGGACGGAGCGTCCGGGGAAATCCGTCCGGACAAGCCCACCCCACGGAAACGCCAATGCAGGCCATGGTGCAGGAAACCTATGGGCCCGCCGACGTCCTGCACCTGGCGCGTATTTCCCGCCCCGTCTTCGGCCCGGAGGATGTTCTGGTCCGGGTCCATGCGGCGGGACTGGACCGGGGCACCTGGCATGTGACCACAGGTTTGCCCTACGCACTGCGGCTGGCGTATGGAATGCGCGCCCCGAAGAATCCTGTCCCGGGACTGGACCTGGCGGGCACGGTCGCAGCAGTTGGGGCAGCAGTGACCAGGTTCTCCATCGGGGACGAAGTCTACGGGTTCGGAAAGGGCTCATTTGCCGAGTTCGCTGCAGCGTCCGAGAAAAAGCTCGCCCGTAAACCCGCGAACCTGACGTTCGTTCAAGCATCGGCGGTCCCAGTGTCGGCCAGCACCGCACTGCAGGCGCTCCGCGCCGCAGGGCCAATCATGCAGGGGCAGAAGGTGCTGATTCTCGGCGCCTCGGGCGGGGTCGGAGGCTATGCCGTGCAGCTGGCCAAGTCCGCCGGGGCCGTGGTCACCGGCGTGAGCAGCACCGCCAAGATGGACCTGGTCCGTTTCCTCGGAGCCGACCACGTCATTGACTACACGCGCCAGGACTTCGCCGGCGGAGGCGATCGATACGACCTGATCCTGGACATTGCAGGAAACCCGACCCTCAGCCGGCTCCGCAACGCGCTCACCCCTTCGGGAACGGCCGTCATCGTCGGCGGGGAGGAAGGCGGATCGTGGACCGGCAGCATGGACCGGCAGCTCCGGGCGCTGGTCCTCTCCCCATTCATCAGCCAGCGGCTGACCACCGTGGTGGGCAAGGAAAACGCAGCGGACCTGGAACACCTCCGCGTACTCATCGAAGCCGGCACCCTCAGGCCGGTCATCGACCGGACCTACACCCTGGAACAGACCCCCGAAGCCATGCGCTACTTCGAAGCCGGCAAAGCCCGCGGAAAAATCGTCATCATCGTCCGGCCTCATTCAGCCTAAGGACGCTACCGTGTCCGTTCCGGTACAGGACGGCTCCCTGGAAGCTGCCGTCATCCAACCGGTCAGATCCCGGTTCAGCCTCAGCGTGGATCTGCCAGCGCTGCCGTCTGCGCCGCTGCAATGCCGTCGAGGATGAGCTCCAGTCCAAAGCCGAATTCCTGGCCGTAGGCGTAGCCCGGCTGCAGAATCAGGCTGACGGCCATATCGGCGAGGTTAGGGAACGTCTGGGCCATCTGCTCCTGCTGCGCCATAATGTCTTCTGTCGCGCTGGCGATGTCGCCCGACGAATCAAGAGGAAGCGACGCCTCTTCCTGCGCGAAACCGTTCACATAGCTGTCGAGAAGCGATAACGCGTGGCCGGTCAGGGGCATGGAAAAACCAGCCGCGCGCAGGCAGCCAATCACAGAGTCGAGGTGACCGAGAATCACGGGCCCCGGCGAAGTTCGAGCCTTGATGCTGATCGCCCAGGGATGCTGCGCCAAGGCGCTGCGCATGGACTCCGCGCGATCGCACATCGCCGTGCGCCATTCGTCACCGGCGCGCGGGGTCGAGAACTGCGAGTACACGACATCGAGCATTCCGTCGAGAATGTCGTCCTTGCTCTTGACGTGGTAGTACAGCGACATCGCCTCGATGCCCAGTTCCGTGGCGAGCTTGCGCATGCTCAGCGACTCGATGCCGCCACTGTCGGCCAGCATGACGGCCACGCGGATGGCCCGTTCCCGTGTGACCGGTTCTCTGGGTTTCGACTTAGCCATAAAAGTCACCTTACAGCGTGCGGTAGGGCGCTGCTATCCTACGTCACGAGGCAAGGCCGGATTGACCCGGAGAGGCTGCATCGGCCCCTCTCCGACGAAAAGACAAGGCCAAACGCCACGCCCCGTCGGCACCGGCCACGCAGAGGCTATCCCGGGCGCAGGACAAGTGCCGCGGGTGAACGGTGCCTTGCCGGAGGCGGCCTGGTGCAGCCCCGGCGACCCGCCCTACGGCCTCCCGCCCGGGCACGCGGACCCATTGGCGACCACCACGCCGCTATGGCTATGACGAGGGCTTTCTCCGCACGACGAAGGTTCAGGACATTTCTTCACTGCCGCCCTCCGGTCGAATCAACAGTGCGGAGAAGTAGAAAGCCACCCGAGTGGCAACGGTACGTACCATACCGTATGGTATGCTGCCGGCATGGCGACTCAAGAGGATTGGATCGTGGAGGCCCTGAAGGTTTTGGCCGCAAACGGGCCCTCCCACCTGACCATTGACCGGCTCGCTGGGAATCTCAGACTGAGCAAGGGATCCTTCTACCATCACTTCAAAAGCCTTGCCGCCTTCCGGGAGCAGGTCTTGGCCCACTACGAGTGGGAGAGCACGACTTCGCTGATCGCCTCTGTCGAAAAGCACGAGTCCCAGGACCCCCTTCGAAAGCTCGAACGGCTCGTGGACCTGGCGATTGAACCCTCCTCCCAGACAGGGCTTCAAATCGCCGTGCGGGCCTGGGCAATGCAGGACCCGGAGGTCCGCAAGGTGCAGGAACGGCTTGACCGGACCCGGCTGGACTATGGAAGCAGGCTCTGGCGCGAAGCCGGTTGTCATCCTCAAGAAGCGGACCTTCGCGCCAAGAGCCTGTATCTGCTGATCATTGGAGGCCGCCAGATCACGCCCTCCTTACCCTTGGAGGAGCTGCGGCGGATCTGTAGACGGGCCATCGCTGCATTCCAGAGCGAGCCTTTGAACGGGCAGCGCGCATGACGCTTCCACCCATGCATCACGAGGTTGAACACTTCACGAGGGCAGCGAATCACCTGGACGCAGTAAGCGGTTGCGCTTCCTTGTCCCTACGCGACGGCATCAGCAACGCCCTGTCGTGGCAGCCAGCCTGGCTGAAGCTCCTGTTCCTCGCCCGCGGGGGGCTTGCCCGCCTCATGCATCTCGAGCACCCCCCGCCCTCGCAGGGCCGGGGCCTCCGGCCGGAAAAAATCAGCTTCCGCCCTGGTGACAGGCTCGGCTTCTTCACGGTCTCGGCCGGCAAGGAAGACGCATACATTGTGCTCACCGCCGAGGACACGCACCTCATCGCCCATCTGATCCTCGAAGTAGAACCGGCGTGTAACGCAAGCAGGTCCACATTTCGCCTCACCACCGCCGTTTACTACCGCCGATGGACCGGGCCGCTTTATTTCAACATCATCCGGCCCTTCCATCACGTCATCATGCACCGCATGGTTTCCGCAGCACTGACCAGCCACTGATGAGCCAGAAGAAAGGCGCAGCCATGATGCCGAATCCAGAAAGTAACCGCCTCGAGCGGTCCTTCACGCCGAACAGGCGCGTAAGGGTGCCCGACCACTGGCTCCCCGGACCGAAATCCGGGCGCCGGACGGGGTCATCGCCATGGACCGTGGCACGATGAATCCCCTGCTGATGCCCCTCGTGATGATCCAAGGACGAATGGCGCGGACGAACATGCGGCTGCTTCCGCCGGCAGCCGGACCAGCGCATGGCACGGTGGGACGCGAAGGCGATCCGTCTTTGCGACTTGCCGTCCTTGGTGAATCGACAGCGGCGGGGTGTGGGGTTTCCACTCACCAGGAAGGGTTCGCAGCAGCCTTCGCCGCTGAACTCTCAAAAGGACCGGCACGGCATGTCAGCTGGCAGACGGTGGGCCAGCACGGTGCGACCGCTCGACGGATCCGCCATCGACTTCTGCCGCAGGTGGAAGGCTCCTTCGACCGCGCGGTGCTGCTCGCGGGTGCCAATGATGTTCTGTCGGGGCGCACCCCACAGGAGTGGGCGGACGACCTCACCGCCATCATCGAAGGCCTGGCCGGCCGAGCCGCCCACGTCATTGTTCCCGCGATTCCCCCCTTCCAGCAGTTCCCGTCCTTACCCTCGGTCCTGCGCAACTACCTGACCGAGAAAGCAACAGCGCTGGATGCCGTGTCCAGGCGAATCTGCGAGACCAAAAGGTCGGTCACCTGGGTTCCCTCTGCTGGCCTTCCCGGCAGTCCGGCGGAGTTTTTCGCCGGAGATGGTTTCCATCCGTCCGCACTCGGGTACCGCTACTGGGCCGAGGCTGTCGCGGCAATCCACTAACCCTGGCATTTCACCGGCCGGTGTCCCGGATAGGCGTTGATCCCGTCGTGGTCCCCGTCAACTGCCCATGCCGTCCACCTGCATGACTGGGAGCAATTGCGAATAGTCGCGTGAGTGCGAATACTTGAATCATGACCACCCAGCACAACACGGCAGATGTCGTCCTACACCCGGTTCGCCTGCGCATCATTCAGGGCTTTCTGGGCGGGCGACAACTCACCACCGCTCAGATCGCCGAGAACCTCCCGGAAGTGACGGCCGCAACGCTCTACCGGCACATCGCCACCCTGGCAGGAGCCGGAATCCTCGAGGTGGTCGGTGAGCGGCGTGTGCGCGGAGCGGTCGAGCGGACATATTCGCTTCGACTTGAAGCCAGCGAACTCTCGCCCGAGGAGCTGGCTTCCATGACGGCCGATCAGCACAAGCAGGCATTTACCTCCTTCGTGGCCGGTCTTCTGGGAAGCTTCGACCAGTACCTCGACGAAGCGGCCCGGATCGACCTGGTCCGCGACGGAGTGGGCTACCGGCAAACCGCCGTCTGGCTCTCGGATCAGGAACTAAAAGAGCTTGCAGACACAATCCGCGAAGCGGTCCTTCAGTTCAGCGACAACGCTGCTGAGGGCCGGCGTAGGCGGCTCATTACCACCATCGTCATGCCGACCCTCTGAGGCTAAGGAACGTATCATTATCAGTATTGACAACGTTTGCAGTTCTGATATCATTGAGGCATCTGAACAGTTCAGAAGACTTTGATGAGGAGAGTAATCCGTGGCCCGTCTTACGCTTAGTAACGGAATGCTGGAACTGACGTTCGGGGCAGCGGAGAAGGTTCTTGGTCTGGTCGGGGATTTGAGAATCCCGCTCTCGGCGGTTGTGGCGGTTGCCGTCACGGACAAGCCGTTCACAGCGGTCAAGGGGATCCGGGCGCCGGGCTTCGCCCTTCCGGGCCGTACCCGCATCGGGACCTGGCGCGCCGTCGGACAGCGCATTCTCGTTGTAGCGAAAGCAAACCAAACGGCGCTGGTTCTCACCCTCCGCGACGAGAAGTTCTCAACGATCGTTGTCAGCGCCGATAATGCGCACGAACTGGCTGACGCGCTCATATCCTCCGCTCCCACTCTTGCCTTCGCCGAGGTGGACATGAGTTTCACCTCAGAAGGCGAGGTGCTGGCCGGAACGTACACGCGGCCCGCCGGAGGTGCACCGATTGCCCAGGTTCTATTGCTTCCCGGGTCCGGAAAGGTTGACCGCGATGCGGACCACCGCCGGATTCCACTGAGCGTCAGCCGGCATCTGGCCCACGCGTTCGCTGGCAAGGGAATCGCCTCGCTACGCTTCGACAAGCGGGGGGTGGGGCGCTCATCAGGCTCCTATCTGCGTACCGGCCTTATAGACAACCAAGTGGACGCCGCTGCCGCGCTGACGTGGCTGGAGACCTCAGCTCCTGCCGCTGAGGAGCCTGCTTTTCTGGTCGGTCACAGCGAAGGGGCGATACTCGCCGAACTCCTCGCCGCAGACCGGAGCCAACTCGCAGGCGTGGTCCTCCTCGCCGCGCCCGGGACCACCGGAGAAGAAACGATGGCCTGGCAGACGCGGCAACTCGCGCAGGTGCTGCCGCCGCTTGCCGGGATTATCATCAAAGTGCTACGCATTGACATCATCAAGCAGCAGCGAAAGGCGGTGGCGAAGCTGCGCTCGACCAGTTCCGACACGATGCGCATGCAGGGAAGAACCATCAACGCGCGCTGGCAGCGTGAACTGCTCAATTTTGACCCGGCAGCGGTACTGCCGCGCATCACCGCCCCCGTCCTGGCCATCACAGGAGCCAAGGACCTCCAAGTGAACCCCGATGACCTGGAAATCATCCGCCGGCAGGTAGCCGGACCGGTCGAGATTCAACGCCCCACCGACCTTACCCACCTGCTGCGCGCGGACCCCAACCCGGCCAGCTTTGGCACCTACAAGAAACTCTTCCGCAAGCGCACCGACCCGAACGTTGTCGATGCCGTCAGCAGGTGGATTACCGCACACGCCACCACCCGGGTCTGAACCGAGCACTCTCCTGCCAGCCGCTGATCCAGTAGGCCTTTCCTCCTTGCCTACAATCTTCCCGGTTCGCTCGCCTTCTTGGCTATTCCATGCCAGCCCTTGCTGTCACTTCCGGGTCGGCAGCCGCTCCGGCCGGCAGGAACTCGGCGCCAGTCTCCTACGGTGACAGGTCAGGCCCAGATGGCACCTCGCCGCACCTGCGGAGACCATGGCTGCCTGCGTTTGCCCCGAACAGTACGTATGGACCAAGGCCCGGCTTGCGGCCGACCAATGGACGCCAAACGGCAGGGGTTACTGATGGACCCGCCGGTATGGCACGTCGTCAACCTGTGCCTGAAGAAGGTCATCGCAAAGGGAGCCACGAAACAACGACTGGTCGCCTACGTGCAAAGCATTCACTGGGACTATGAACGGGCAGGGGAGCCGGGCTGCATACGCAGAATCCTTGAGCTGATGACTCCACACTGGCGGGACCACGCGCAATACCGGTTGTCCTGAAGTGTCTGGCCGGGCTTCAACGCGGCCGCCCCTCGGTCTCGCAGTTGGTGCCGCATTTTAGACAGGCTTCATCTCCTTGGTGAAATCGGTCCAACCACTCAGAGTTCGTATGCCACTCAGTGCTGCAAGTCCCGCAAAGCATCCAACGGAGGCGTTCAAAATTCACTGCTCGCTCAATCACGATCACAGTCTCACATGAAGGACTGACAGGCCCCCGGCCCCGCGCCACTGACCGTTAGCCGGTCCCTCTCCGTGCCTGCTGGAATTTCCATTCACCGAGTTGGCAGCTAGAAAGGTCGACGCACGGTTGACGCGCACCATGAAGATGTGCGGAAGGGTCCGACTTTCGTGCGCCCGATTGGGCTCTCAACCGTCTGCAGGCTGTCTCGTCGAACGACCCGCTGGGGAGAAGTCGGGGAGACCTTAGCTATGAGTCGGGGAAGGCCAGTGCCTACTATGGTTCCTGTTCACGCACTGTGTCTCAACCATGTCTTCAACCTCGGCTGTTCTCAGCACCGGGCGGGAGCCTAGCTTCGCATCTGAAAGGCTTGGCGGTATTCCATCGGCGCCACACCCTTAACCTCCCGGAATCGCTGACGGAAAGTCACCGGCGACGCGAACCCAACGGCCCTGGCAATCTCCGCTATGGACGCGTCGCTTTCTTCCAACAGCTGGCTGGCCTCGTCGATGCGCCAGTTCATGACCCATCGATGGGGCGTCGTTCCAGTTTCGGCCATAAACCGTCGAGCGAAGGTGCGCTCCGACATGGATGCGTTCCGGGCGAACTCCGCCACCGTCCGCGTCCGGCGGGGGTCGGCCGCCAATAACGACCGAACCACCTCCGAGGCGTCTCCGTCGGCTTCTTTCACGGCCACGGGGGAACGCACGAATTGTGCCTGCCCCCCGGTCCGATGGGGTGCCATGACCATCGATCTCGCTACCGTCGTTGCCGCTTGCCCGCCACAAAGCATTTTTATGAGGTGGATGCTCAGGTCGATTCCTGCAGCGACGCCGGCAGAGGTCCATACGCGATTATTGCCGACGAAGAGCACCGACGGGTCAACGTGGACTTCCGGGAAACGTGCAGCCAGTGCGCTGGTCAGTCCCCAGTGGGTCGTTGCGGTCTCACCATCCAATAGGCCGGTTTCCGCCAAGACGAACGCACCCGAGCACAAGGACGCGATCGTCGCGCCGCGCCGGTGCGCTTCGGTGATCGCTCGCAGATACCTGGCGTCCGGGACCACGCCGGAGTCGCCCAAGCCAGGGATCAGGACGACGTCGGCCGTCTCAGCCCATGCCAGGGATGCGTCCGGGGCGCATTGGGCTCCTTCGGTCAGCGGAACCATGCCGTCCGTATCGGAGCAGCGGCGGAGTTCGATGGCCAGGGGCGGCGAAGAAAGGCGCTCTGATGACCATGTTTCGGTGATGATGGCAACATCGAACAGCCGGGCGCCTGGAAGCAGGAGAAGAGCCACTGAAAGCATGAGATCAGTATATGGCTGGATTTCATCGAACGATGCCTTGACTGCCACTCACCTGTGGTGATCAAGCGCAGGCAGAGTAGTACCCATGACTACAGCTGATCCGGAAAATGCTACGCACACAAACACCTCGCCAGCATCGGCGCAGAGGTCGCCAGCCAGCAGCCGTGATCTTCGGGTGTCGACGAATACGGCACTCATCATCATCGACGTGCAGCAGACGTTCGATGATCACAGCTACTGGGGAGAACGAGACAATCTGGATGCTGAAAAAAACATCCTCCGCCTCGTCAAACGCTGGCAAGAACGTGGACTTCCCGTCGTCATGGTGACACACACGTCCGAGCGTCCTGAATCCACCTTTCACCCGGACCGGAGTAGTGCCCAACTCAAACCATTCCTGGCTGACGTCCAACCGACATTAGCCGTCACCAAGACAGTAAATTCGTCATTCCTCGGGTCACCCGACCTTGCTGACTGGCTCACCACCAGTGGAATTAAAGAAGTCATCCTATGCGGAATACAAACCAACATGTGCGTCGAAACCACGGCACGCATGTCCGACAACCTGGGATTCGGCACGGCGGTTGCCATCGACGCCTGCCATACCTTTGACCTTCTCGGTCCGTCCGGTGTGGTGATGAAAGCGGCGGACCTATCCGAGGTCACGGCGACGAACCTGTGGGGCGGAGACTTCGCCGCCGTCGTGACAACCCAAACGATCCTGGAGAGTTTCTAGGGCACGCTATCGCGCGCGCTCTCCACACGCCAGCCATAGCCGCAGGGCTGCCCGTTGGTGTCAGGATCACGTTCGGGACAGGCGCAACCCACGGCTCCACGGCCGGACCCGACGGAGTGGCGTACACGACATGGCCAAGGGGCCAGCAGTCCACACAGGAGTCCTCGAAGCCGAGGACCATCCACCCAGCAGCACCGACCACTGATCGGACCAGCACCGCATGAGCCAAACCAGCGCACCAGGTGAGCGGATGAACGGCCACCTCCGGCTTCCCGGGGCCATCGCCCTGGCAATCACGACCGTCGTCGGAAGTGGTGCCCTTGTCCTTCCCGGGATTGCCTACTCCCAAGTGGGCGAGTCCGCGCTCATGTCGTGGCTACTCGCAGCCCTGATCACGGTTCCGCTGCTGCTCATCTTCGCCACTCTCGGCTCCACCTTCCCAGGAGCCGGCGGAGTTGCAGGGTTCCTTCAGCAAGCCTTCGGGCGCAGCGCCGCCGCCGGCACGGAGGTCCTGCTCCTCGGGACGTTCGGACTGGGCGTCCCTGCAATCGCACTGACCGGGGGGGCCTACGCTACGGCGATGCCCCTCCTGGAAGCGGTCCCCGTCGGAGTAGTATCCGTCGCCCTGGTCGGTGCGGCCGCCGCCGTCGTGTACGTTGGAGCGAAATTCTCCACCAGGGTCCAGATCACGCTGGCCGTCGTCCTGACCGCGGTGCTGATCGCACTGGGGTTGGTGGCACTGATCATTGGGGTCCCGTCGGCTATCATCCCGGACCTGACCAATGAGGCAATCAACAGTGCTTTCATGGGCATCGGGATCGTCTTCTTCGCCTTCGCCGGCTGGGAGATGATTTCCTTCACCACCGAGGAATACGCGAATCCAAAGCGGGATTTCCCCCGGGTCGTGGCCGTGAGCTTCCTGATTGTCACGGTCATGTACTTCCTGCTGGCCTGGGGTCTTCAGTCCGCCCTTCCCGGCGGCGGTGCCGAAGCCACAACCGCACCCGTGCAGGCCCTTGCCGCTCTCATCGATCCACGGCTGGCGGCCGTCATCTCCGTGTTCGGCGTCATGATCATCTTCGCGAACCTGGTCGGGGCCATCTGGGGCGCCTCACGCCTGGTGATGTCCAGCGCCCGCGAACAACTCCTGCCACGCCCACTGGCCAAACTCTCCACCGGGAAGATCCCCCGGAACGCAGTCCTGGCCTGCGCCGCCGGATTCATCCTGGTGATCATCATTTCCCAGGCCGGTCTGATCCCCGTCGGCACCATGCTCGAGGTGGCCGGCAAGAACTTCTTCCTGCTGTACCTGATGTGCGCTGCTGCCTACCTTGTCCTCTTCCCAGGTGCCCGCAGGATCTTTGGCGTCGCAGTCGCCGCCGCACTTGCGGTGCTGGCCGCGCTGTCATTCGGGCCCCTGCAGCTGGCCTACGCGGGGTTGCTCTTTGCAGCCGGTGCATCGATTTCGCGGGCACGCCTGCACAGGAGCCCCGCTGCGACGCCCGAGAATGCCGCGGCGCACCCGGGTGCGCCCAAGGGCGATATCGCCGCTGCGAGCGACACGGCCACGGACCCCAGGGCCCGTCCACGCATGGAAAGTGCTCGACCGTGAGGTTGACGGCCGCCGGTGGCACCAGCACCAGCCCCCGCGTCGCGGTGGCCGCCCACCCGGAAAACGCGTCGGGGCCAGGCGCCTCCCTGAGCCTGATCACTGCGTCTCAGTCTGATTCCCAGGCGGCGTTCACTTGCCCAGCAACCGTAGCCCCGGGGCGGCCGCGTTGGAGTGGGCTAAGTGTGGGGGCAGTGGAACCTGCAGGGGTTTCGATGCCGGACCCTAGCGAGGCTTCCAGTCCGCCTCACCTGCACTCAGGTGGTGGCGAGCAGGCTTCCGATCGAGTCGAGCGCCCCCGGCACGAGCTTGTAGTACGCCCACTGGCTCCGCTTTTCCCGGGAGAGAATCCCGGCATCCACCAGAATCTTGAGATGGTGTGACACGGTGGGCTGCCCAACCCCCAAGGGTTCCGTGAGATCGCATGCGCACACTTCGGCATCTTCATGGGCACCCACCATCGATAACAGCCGCAGACGGGTCGGGTCGGCGATGGCCTTGAGCGTGCGTGCGAGCTTTTCGGCGTTGTCCGCGCTGATCGTTTCCTGGGTGATCGGGGCGCAGCAGGCGGTGATATCCGAAAGCGGGAGCAGTGCGGTCGATGACATAACTCGATTCTCGCATACGTATTGACAAGCGTCGATGTTCGGTTGTAGTTTATATCGACAAGCATCGATATAAGCGCACCAATGAGCCCCATACGACGGTTGCCTTGATCGACACGTCGTCCACCAAGGAGAAAAACAATGAGCCTCCAGACCCTACCTGCCCTGAGCGTTGTCACCGGTCAGCTACTGGTTGATTACCCCGTTGCCATTATTGGGGCAGGCCCGGTCGGTCTTGCGGCAGCGGCGCAGCTCCTCGAGCGCGGCATCGATGTCGTTGTTTTCGAAGCCGGTCCCGCGGCAGGCGCCGCCGTTTCGGCGTGGGGCCACACCCGTCTGTTCTCCCCATGGAAGTTCCTGATCGACGAAGCCGCGCGCCGACTGCTCGACAAAGCTGCGTGGGAATCACCGGCAGCCACGACGATGCCCCTGGGTCGAGAACTTGTGGACGACTACCTGCTTCCACTGGCGGCAACACCGGAGCTGGCACCCCGTATCCGTTACGGCAGCTCCGTCAGCGACGTCACCCGGCAGGGCATGGACCGCACCCGGTCCAAAAACCGCAGCTCAACGCCGTTCCTGCTCCGCATCATCCAGGACGGTGCGGCGACTGAACATCTGGCCCGGGCGGTAATTGACACCTCGGGGACCTACAGTTCACCCAACATGCTGACCGCCAGCGGTCTCGCCCCGTTGCACGCGGACCAGGTGCGGGCCAACATCACCCACGCTCTGCCCGATGTCCTCGGCGCCGACCGGGTGAAGTTCGCAGGCAAGCACACCCTCGTCGTCGGCGCCGGGCACTCCGCCGCCAACACGCTGCTGAAGCTCGCGGCCCTGGCCCGCGAGGTGCCGGGCACGACGATCACCTGGGCTATCCGCAGCGCCACCCCGGTGCGCGTTTACGGATCGGCCGCGGACGAGCTGGAAGGACGCGGCCAGCTGGGCAGCATAACCCATGACCTGGTCCGGGAAGGCCTTGTCGCCTTGGTGGACCACTTTGAAATCGATGACCTCGCTCCGGCGGGGAACGGCCGCGTCAGCGTGACCGGGCGACGCCAGGGCGTCCCGACAACCATCGAAGCCGATCTGGTGGCCAACGCCACCGGGTTCCGCCCCAACATCGACATGCTCCGGGAGATCCGTCTGTCGCTGGATGAAATCGTAGAAGCCCCCCGCGCCCTGGCCCCGCTCATCGACCCGAACCTGCACAGCTGCGGCAGCGTGCGACCACACGGAGTAGTCGAACTGTCCCACCCCGAGCCGAACTTCTACATCGCGGGGATGAAGAGCTACGGTCGTGCGCCGACCTTCCTGCTCGCCACCGGCTATGAGCAGGTGCGCTCCATCGCCGACGAGCTCGCCGGAAACCTTGTCGCAGCGCGCCAGGTGCACCTTGTCCTGCCCGAAACCGGCGTCTGCTCCACGGATATCGGTGGGTCTGCCAGCTGCTCCACCGACAGTGGGGGAGCCGCCAGTGGCTCCACCGACACCGGCGAATCCGCCGGCTGCTGCTCGTGAGCGGTCCGGTCATCCGCCCGATGGGTCGGACCGACTGGCCCTCGGTCGAGGACATCTACCGAGACGGCATTGCCACCGGTCACGCCACTTTTGAAAGGGAACCACCGACGTGGAAGAACTTCGACGCCGGCAGGCTTGCCAACCAGCGGCTGGTGGCAGTCGACGGCGGCACCATTCTCGGCTGGGCGGCCGCGTCAGCGACGTCCAGCCGGGAGGCGTACCAGGGAGTTGTCGAGCATTCCGTTTATGTTGCCCCCCAAGCGCGCGGCCGCGGCGTGGGGAACGCTCTGCTGGAAGCGCTGGTCGATTCCGCAGAGAAGGCCGGTATTTGGACGATCCAATCCGGTATTTTTCCGGAGAATGCAGGAAGTCTCAGGCTGCATGCCGTCCACGGATTCAGAATCGTCGGACGCCGCGAACGGCTGGCGCTCATGACCTACGGACCACAGGAAGGAACCTGGCGTGACGTGTTCCTGGTCGAGCGCCGCAGCCAGGTCATCGCCCCCTGACTTCCAGTGCCGCTCCACGCGATGAACCCGCCGGAAGCCCTCCTCCCGCACAGGGAGCCGCGGTTGGCACCGCGCTGGCTACTCGTACCTCATGTGAAGCCTGCGATGAATATGCCCCATTGAATGCGCTGACACAACCTGCAAGCCACAGCAGCTACCCAGCATCCCTGAAAGAGAAAACCAATGCCAACGACTCCGTCCAACACTCACGCCCCAACCCCCACCCGTCGCGCGCGCCGGGTGATCGATCTGAGCCACACCATCGCGGTAGGAGGGGTAACCTATCCCGGGCTTCCGACTCCCATCATCGATTCATACCTCTCCCGTGAGGAATCGCCGGCCAAGTACGCGCCCGGCTCTGAGTTCACGCTGGACATGATCACCATGATCGGCAACACCGGCACCTACATCGACAGCCCGTTCCACTGCTTCGCCGGCGGAACCGATCTTGCCGGCCTGGAACTCGAATCACTCGTCGGCCTGCCCGCCGAGGTAATTCACCTGCCGCAGGCGGCAGGGCGCGGCATCGATGCCGAGGCCTTCGGAGGCAGGAACCTGGAAGGAGCCGCGGTCCTGCTGCACACCGGCTGGGACCGGTACTTCGGCATGCCCGAGTACGCAACCGGCGCCCCGTTCCTGACCGAACAAGGCGCACGTTTCCTGGTCGATGCCGGCGCGGCGCTGGTGGGCATCGATTCCCTGAACATCGACGACAAGGACTCGGGCGGATCCCGTCCCGCACACACCCTCCTGCTGGGTGCAGGAATTCATATCGTCGAACACCTCACCAACCTCGGCGACCTTCCGGCGCATGGGGCCCGCTTCACCGCCGTGCCGCCAAAAGTCGCCGACTTTGGCACCTTCCCGGTCCGCGCCTTCGCCGAAACCGAGTGAGGGCCCTTACCTCACCACAGCCGCGCCTGCGCTCAGCACCGCTGCGACAGCCACGCCAGCACCTGCAGGCAAACCAGCGGGCGACATTCTATGGCTCCTGCACTAAAACAACAGACCGGCTGCACCCGAGCAGACCATCCCGCCCGGTACGGAGGGAAGAGCTCGTGGCCCCGCAGCCTTCACCACAGGTCAACCTACTCCCAGATGGTCCGCTGCATGGACTGTGACCGCTCACCTATGGAATCGAGCCCCCGTTGAATACCACCCCCCCGAGCCTCACACCACAGGGCCAGAAGAAGCTGCCCCGCCCCGATTCTCCACCCAGGAAAGCCATCGGCTGGATGGTGACCGGCGCGCTGATCACCGGGCTCCTCGCCGCAGTGCTGTTGGCTGCGGCCCCGTTCATCCCGCCGACCGAGAGCGGGGTGGCCGGCGGTATTCTGGTGGGTCTGGCGCTGGGATGGGCAACGCTGGCGGCGCTCTCGGTGAGGTTCACTGATCAGCCACAACGGTGGGCTCTCGTCCCGGCCCTCGTGATGGGAATGGGCGGTCTTCTTCTGCTGGTTTTCGGTGCCCCGATGCAGGCAGTGCTCGTCTGGGTGGGGCCGCCGGTCTTGCTGGTGTTGGCGGTCTGGATGTTTTTCCAGGTCAGTCGACGGCTTCGCAGCCGGACCGGCCGCCTGCTGCTCTACCCGGTGGCCGTGCTGCTGGTCCTGGCGTCGCTGGGCGGGGGCCTGGAAACAGTGCGCGGAGCCGTTCCGGCGGCGAATCTTCCCGGGCAGGGGCAGTTGATCGACGTCGGCGGTCACCGCCTGTACCTGAACTGCACCGGCTCGGGCAGCCCCACGGTCGTGCTTGAACCGGGCGCGGCCCTGACGTCGTCGGACGTCGCCCTGATCGCGCCGACCGTCGCCCGTGAGACCCGGGTGTGCGTCTATGACCGGGCGGGGCGCGGGTTGAGCGATCCGGCGAACGTCGTGCAGGACGGCGCGCAGATCGCCGCCGACCTGCATACGCTGCTGCAGCGCGGGAACGAGCCCGGACCCTACGTACTGGCCGGTCATTCCTTAGGCGGCCTCTATGCCCTCACCTTCGCCGCCCGCTATCCCGAAGAGGTCGCCGGACTGGTGCTGGTGGACTCGACCGCGCCCGCGTCGGACCCGGGGCCCGACGCGGGGGAGCCCGCGCGCCCCAATGACACCACGAGCCGGCTGTCGGCACTGGCCGGGGCCGCAGGGCGGTTCGGCATCGGCCCGCTCCTTGGAGTGGAGTCGGGCGATCATCTGAAGAGCACGGTGGACGAATACCTCCTTGCAGGGTCCTCCGTGCAGCAGGGCGCCGCGCTGAGGACCTTCGCCGACAAGCCCCTGGTCGTCCTGACGGCCGGCAGCGGCACCAGATCCGGATGGACCGAATCGCAGAACGCCATGGCTACCCTGTCGACCAACAGCCTGCACCGCTTCGTCGACGGGGCTACGCACGGGTCATTGCTCGGCGATGAACAGGACGCCGCCGAGACCGCACGGGGGATCCTCGACGCCGTCACCGCCGTGCGGACCGGGACCCCACTGACCCGGTAGGGACGCAGGAAACCTGTCATCCCCTCGTCCGAAGACGCGAACCTCTTCGACGCCGGGGTTGCTGGCTTTGGTTCCATTTCATCGGGGGCCCGAACGATAAGGTCCGGTGCATTTCCACCATGGTGACCGCCAACGCCGCGCCGGATCTTTTCGCCCCACGGAACCGGGCCCTGGGCGGCCATCCCGCCTGCTCGTTCGTGGCGTCCCAGCCAGCCCGCCGGCCCCTCCCGGTGGGCTGGTGAACCTCCACGCCGCAATCACCCGCGCCTGCCGGGCTCCCACCAGAGCGCCGCCTCTGCGCAGCCGGTGGTCCCCGATTCCCGCGATGTCCGGCATCTTCACTACTACCAGCGGTCCGGCCCTGGCTGGATACGACAGCACCGCACTTTCCTGAAGGAGTTTTTCAATGTCCGGTCTCCTCTACCGCGTCGGCGCGTTCTGTTTTCACAGGCGGTGGTTAACGGTCTCCGCCTGGGTGGCCACAATTGTCATTGTCTTCGCCTCGGTGGCAACATTCGGCGGCCCGTTGAATGATTCGACCGGTATCCCCGGCACGCAGTCCCAGGAGCTGCTGGACAAGCTCGAGGACAAAATCCCCGCTCCCAAGGAAAAATCCGGGCGCATGGTCGTCGCCGCCCCAGCCGGCGAGCAGATCTCACCGGCCCAGTTTGCGGTCCTGGCCGGCGAACTGGACCGCATTTCGGCCCTGGATCAGGTCAAGGACGCGTCGGACCCAGCCGTGACCGGCGCCGTGTCACCCGACCGACGCATCGCCGTCGTCGAGGTGGTCTACGAGGCCGGTGGTTCCCCCGCTGATACCACCCGGGCTGCCATAATGGCCGCCGCCGACCCCCTCGCCGATGCCGGACTGGAAGCACAGTTCAGCCCCGGCATTTCCGGCAGCCCCTCCGCTATCGGCAGCAGCGAAATCGTCGGCATCGTTATTGCCGCCATCGTCCTGGTGGCGGCCCTGGGATCCCTGATCGCCGCCGGCCTGCCGCTGCTGACCGCCCTGTTCGGTGTCGCGGTCGGCCTCGGAACGGTCTTCGCGTTCACCCAGGTGTTCTCCATCAGCCAGAACGCGGTCATCCTCGCCCTCATGCTCGGCCTGGCGGTCGGTATCGACTACTGTCTGTTCATCGTCAACCGCCACCGCAACCAGATGCTGCGGGGCATGCCAGCGGCGCAATCCGCCGCTCTGTCGGTCGGCACGTCGGGCAACGCCGTCCTGTTCGCCGGTCTCACCGTCGTTATCGCTTTGGCGGCCCTGACCCTGCCTGGCATCCCCTTCCTCTCCGTCATGGGCCTGTCCGCCGCCGGCGCCGTCGCGGTCGCGGTCCTGGTCGCGCTCACCCTGACCCCCGCGCTGCTGAGCCTGGTGGGGAACCGCATCATTCCCAGACGAGCCAGGGAAGCCGCTGGCACCCGGACCAACGATGCTGGGACCTCACCGAAGAGAGAAAGCCGCTGGGCGCGGTTCGTCACCGCCCACCCCGTAAGCGTGGTCATCAGTACTGTCCTACTGCTCGGGCTGGTCTCGATCCCGGCCCTGAGCATGCGGCTCGGTCTGCCCGATGAGTCGGCCAACCTGCCTGAGAGCAGCAGCTACCAGGCGTACAAACTGATCGAAGACGGCTTTGGCGCCGGCACCAACGGCCCGCTCCTGGTGGCCGCCACCATACCCGAGCGCATCGACGCGGAGAAGGTTGTGACCGCCTTGACGCGGAAACTGACCAGTACCGAACACGTCGCCGCCGCGTATCCGGCCGCTATCAGCGATGACGGAACCTTCGCCACCGTGCAGGTCATCCCGGTAGACGGCCCGTCCAGCCAGAGCACCGAGCACCTCGTGCAGGCCCTGCGCGCGGACGCCGCCGATTACGAGCGCGACTCCGGAGCCACCGATGTCGGCGTCACCGGGCAAACCGCCATGAACATTGACGTCTCGGCCAAACTGGCCAATGCCCTGCCCCTCTACCTGGCAGTGGTTATCGGGCTCTCCCTGGTCCTGCTGCTCCTGGTCTTCCGCTCCATCCTGGTGCCTCTGAAGGCGACGGCAGGCTTTCTGCTCTCCCTCACCGCCTCCCTGGGCGCCGTGGTGGCGGTATTCCAGTGGGGATGGTTCAGCGAATTGTTCGGCACCGGCGACCCGGCCCCGATTATGGCCTTCCTGCCCATCATCCTGATCGGTGTCCTGTTCGGCCTGGCCATGGATTACCAGATGTTCCTGGTGTCCGGCATGCGCGAATCCTATGTCCAACGCGGTGACGCGCGCCGTGCCGTCCGGGCCGGATACAGCCACGGCGCACGGGTCGTCACGGCCGCGGCCATCATCATGATCGCCGTATTTGGCGGATTTGTCTTTTCCGAGGTCCCGGACATCCGCGCCATCGGCTTCGCGCTCGGGTTCGGCGTGTTCGTCGATGCGTTCCTCGTCCGCATGACGCTCGTGCCTGCCCTGATGCAGATCTTCGGCCGTGCCGCCTGGTGGTGCCCGGCCTGGCTGGCACGGATCCTGCCCGATGTCGACGTCGAAGGCAGCAGGCTCACCCGACACCCGGCCGACGGAGTCCGGGAAGCGCCGGAACCAGAACGGCAGCTTGTGAAGGTTTGATCCGGACGGGCCAGGGAAGACACCCGGAGACTCTTCCGGTTCCAGGTGTTCCCTCTGCCCTCTGCACTCTGCCCTTGGCACCGAGGCGCAGCGGTTGCATTTGGACGGTGACCTTTATATCGCCAGCCGCACCTGCACCTGCGGGTCCGGCAGCGCCCCTCGCGTGGGCGGAACTGTCAAGCACTGTGCCGAGGCACGTCACAGCATGAAGCAGGTAGCTGCCTTCACGCGAAACCAGCGGTCAACCCGCCGCGGCCCCCCGTTCCCGTCTGCTGCCGCCGAGCAATGCCATCCCTGGCCCCGAAAAGAAACCCACCGTGAGAGACTGCTGCAACACGTCCGGCAAGGACGCTGCGACCCCGAACCTGACTCTCATCCACCGTCCCACGCAGGATGATGGCACCATCTACCAGAAGGAGTCCGGAGCGTCGTCATGAGCGAATCCATTGTGGTCGTCGGTGCAGGCCAGGCCGGTCTCGCGATCGGCTATCACCTGCAGGCGGCCGGTCTGGACTATGTGATCCTCACCGCCAGTGATCGGCTCGGGGCAAGTTGGTCGGAGCGGTGGGACTCCTTGAGGCTCTTCACCCCGGCCCGATATTCAGGCCTGCCTGGTTCGCCATTCCCATCCGAGGACCCATGGAGCTATCCCTCAAAGGACGAGGTCAGCCGATACCTCAGCGACTACGCAGAAGCCCACGAGCTCAACATCCGACTGCAGGCGCCCGTTCGAAGTGTCCGGCACGATGGCGAGAGCTTCCTCATCGACGTTGGCGGCGTCCCTGACCGCCCTGACCGGGTGGTGATCGCCACCGGCCCATTCTCCACACCATGGGTGCCCCCGTTCGCGGCGGCCATCGATGCGGGCATCCAGCAACTCCATTCCCAGGCGTACCGGAATCCGGCCCAGGTTCGAGGGGAAAAGGTGGTCGTTGTCGGAGGCGGGAACTCTGGTTTCCAGATCGCGCTGGAACTTGCGCTGGCAGGTAGAAGCGTGCACTTAGCCGAGCGCACCAGGGCACGGACGGTTCCGCAACGAATGCTCGGTCGTGACCTTTTCTGGTGGCTGGACAGGAGCGGCATCCTCGCCGCCGGGCCGAATACTCCGATCGGTCGGCGCCTCAGCCGAGCGGAGCCGATCGTTGGTACGAGCCGCCGACAGCTGCGGAACGCCGGTGTTGTGCTTCATCCCGGTGTCATCGGTGCTGACGCTACCAGTATGACTTTCGCCGACGGCGCGATCCTTCGACCTGACGCCGTCATTTGGGCCACCGGCTTTCATGCCGACGACCGCTGGATCGACGTGCCGGCAATCAGGGACCGAGCGGGCAATCTCGTCACCGAGGCAGGATGCACATCGATGCCCGGCCTGTACACCATCGGCCGGCCCTGGCAGCGAAACCGAGGATCCGCCCTGCTGGGTTTCGTCGGCGCGGATGCCCGTCACCTTTGTGAAGCGATCACCCGGGAGCTATGACGGTGTTGCCCGCACGGGTGGGGGCGCCCCCGATCCCGGGCGGAGATAGGCGGCCGCGACGACCGCGGCGATCACCGCAACGACTCCTGCGGCACTGAAGGCGTGTCGGAACCCGATGGCAAGTCCGGCGGCCTGCGTGGCAATCGCCGCAATGGCGCTGAAGGCTGCGATGCCGAACGCGCCGCCGATCTGCGAGCTGGCGTTCGCCATTCCCGACGCCAGCCCGGTCAGCGTCGACGGGATGCCCGAGGCGATCACCATCGTGGAAGGGGTGAAGCTCAGGGCTACTCCTGCCGCGGCCAGGAGGAGCCCCGGCAGGACATCGACCCAATATCCGATGTCGGCAGGAGTGCGGGCGAGCCAGAAATGCCCGCATGCCAACAGCGCCAACCCCAGCACCAGCGTTGGTCCCGCACCCAACCGCATGATGATACGGGGAAGCAGCATGAGCGAAACCAGGAATCCGGCTACTGATGTTGGAACCATCGCGAATCCGGCGGTGCCCGGGCTGAGGGCGAGTACCTGCTGCAGATAGAGGGCGCTGAGATAGAACGTCGATACCCGCGAGGCTCCTCCCAAAAGCCCGACGAGCACGCCGGCCGACACTGTCCGCTCCCGGAACACCTGCAGCGGAACGATCGGGTCAACGGCCTGGCGCTCGATAAGGATGAATGCGCCGAGCAGTGCAACACCGACCACACCCCCGCCAATGGTTTCGATCGAGAACCATCCTCGTTCAGCGACCGACAGGGTCCCGTAGATGAGGCAGAGCGCGGCTCCGGTCACGGATGCCGCCCCCCACGCGTCAAAGCTTCGGCGGGTTCCCATCCCCGCTGGGGCAGCGAAGAGCAGCGGAGCGGCCAGGAAGGTCAGCAGGGTGATCGGGACGGTGAGAAAGAACACCCACTGCCAACCCAGCGCTGCTGTCACCAGCCCGCCGGCGGAGACGCCGATCGCGCCCCCAGCGGCTGATGCGGCGCCCCAGGCGCCCATGGCTTTCGCCCGCCCGGTCCCCTGGAAACGCAGTAGAACAAGGGAGAGCGCGGCCGGGCTCAGAACCGCCGCGCTAATCCCCTGGAGGGCCCTTGCGATCACCAGGAGGGTTTCGTTGGGCGCCAACCCGGCCATCAGAGTCGTGGCTGTGAACAGCGCCGACCCGAGCATGAACATCCGCCGGCTACCGAAAAGGTCAGCAGCCCGGCCGGACAACAGCAGGAATCCCCCGAAGCACAGGAAGTAGGCATTGACCACCCAGGCGACACCGGTCTGGGTGAGTCCCACATCCGTTTGGATCGAGGGCAGTGCCACGTTCACGACTGCGGTGTCGAGCATCACCACGAACTGCGCCGCGATGAGAACGAACAGGGCGACGCGCTGTCTTGCGTGTGAGCCCTTGGCGGGTGTGGTGCCGCGCGTACCGGGCCCGCGGTCAGGCATGAAAGTCTGCTCCAGTCACGAGGAGTACTGCAAGAACTGCCGCGGCGACGAAGTCGACAGTGACACAAAACGGCGGCCACCACCGGGTGTTGCGCACGAACTGCGTGCGGTGCTGCCACAAATCCTTCAGCCCGTGTGCGGCCAACCAGGCGACGAAAATCCAGGATGAACCCGAGACCGCCGTCGCAGCGGCCACCACAAAGACGGCGGCAACACCGATTTCCACCACGAGCACCTTCGTACGTCCGTCCGCCACAGCGAAACCGATATACACCGAGGCGATGACCGCAAGGCCCAGAGCATAGACAGTGGACGGGGCGAGCCACCATACCGCCAGCGGTGAAGCCGCCTGCACCGCCCCGATAATCACCCCCCACACCACCGCGGCCGTCGGCACGGGTACTGAGGAGCGGACCGATCGCGGGCCTGCTCCCGTTGCATGAGTTGACACTCGGCTCCTAGCTGGTGCTGTTCTTGCGGTATGAGAATCACCATCGCGGGCTCACGGACGGACAGCTCCGCCCGGATGACGATTCTGCTGTTTGACCTCTTCGACGTTACCCGTGTGTAGACGGAGCAGGCGATAGTGGAAGGCCTGCTTTATGTCGTAAGCACGCCCCTCTTGGGCCTTTCCGTCATCCATACCGGGTTCCTTTCTCGCGGCGCCGGGGTCCTGCTGACCGCCGCGGCCGCCCTCACGCCGGTCGCTGGTGACTGCTGCTCCAAACACTCGGACGCATGGCCGCCGTCCCTATAGGCCTCGCCCGTGTCCGGCCCGGCTGCCCTCCCGGGCCGGCCAGCGCCGGAACGCCGCAGTGTTGCGGATAGGCGCGGACGAGGTCCGCAACGACCGCGCAGTGGCATGAGCCGGTCCAAAATCCGTCTCGCGGGCCACCTTGATTCAACCTGGCACGACTGATTTGCGGGACTCATGCCTACGAATAGCGTGGATGGATTCACCACCCTCAGCGTCCCCGTCATCGATCAAACCGCCCCCACAGGTTGTTTCGGCGCGGGAAATCTGGGTGTGACCTCCATCTTGAATACCATCGTGGACGACGAGCCGGACGTCCACCGCCTCGGACCGCCACTGCCCGATTAAGGAACCTAAGCCCCGGTGAACTCCTCTCCCATGAGCCATTCGTCCAGGAGTACGACCTCATACCCGGCCATGATCCGCGGCGGGGAGCCTTGATTTGGTAGCCGGCTCGCGGACGACGGGCGGCTTTACCGGAGTGCTGCGGACCGTCACTCCGTTCATTGCCATTCGCAGGACAGACACTCACCCCATCGAGGCAGGGATCTCCGCGCTCCAGATGACGAAAGATTGCCAGCGGCATGGGGACGGACCTGCATTGAAAGAGCGCGGGGGCCGATAACAGTGCATATGACGTTGACGGAAGTCCTGCCCGGTTGCTGTTGCGGGGAGTGCCCCACACCGGGAAGCGGGCATCGTCCCGACAACGAAGAGGCACATGTGGGAACAGGCCTGAAGCTCGCAGCCCGCCCTCATAAATGGCTTGGTTTGCAAAGGCGTTATGGGATCTCTCCCTTGGTGGATCTCGCGCGGACGTGCATCCGCTCGCCCTGCCCGCCGAAGACGCTGAGTACTTCTGCCGGCCGGTCTCCGGTGCTGCCGAACCAGTGCGGTAGGCGGGTGTCGAATTCGGCCACTTCACCGGGGCCGAGGATCAGGTCGTGCTCTCCGAGAACAAGGCGCATGCTGCCGGAGAGGACGTACAACCATTCGTAGCCTTCGTGGGCCCGCAGTTCGGGGTCGACCTTGGAGGTGGGGATGACGATCTTCCAGGCCTGCATGCCTCCGGGCTGGCGGGTCAGCGGGACGACGGTACGCCCGTTGGCGGTGCGGGGTTTGAGGCGGATGCGCGGGTCTCCGACGTCGGGGGCGCCGACCAGTTCATCCAGGGGCACGTCGAAGGCCAGGGCCAGGGGCAGGAGCAGTTCAAGGGTCGGGCGCCGCTGGCCGGTTTCCAGGCGGGAGAGCGTGCTCTTGGAAATCCCGGTGGTCCCCGCGAGGCCGGTCAGAGTCACTCCGCGCCGGGTGCGCAGCCGTTTCAGCCGGGGCCCGACCTGGTCGAGCGTCGCGGTGATCAGAGGTGTTGGATCGTCCACAGGCCTATCCAATCACCTACGGGCCCGGATGGTGCCTGGTTTCCCGGAAACGGCAACGTTCCTTGGCGGATAGGCCGTCCGCGGAGATCGTGAAGGCATGAGCGATTATGACGTAGTGATTATCGGCGGCAGCGCCGCCGGACTTTCGGCGGCCCTGGTACTGTCCCGGGCCCGCCGCAGGGTTCTGGTGATCGACTCCGGTGCCCCGCGCAACGCCCCGGCCCCCCACCTCCACGGCTTCCTCTCCGCCGACGGGATGCCCCCGGGCGAGCTGCTCTCCGCCGGTCGGGCCGAGGTCAAGGGCTACGGGGGCGAAATCCTCGAAGGGACCGTAACGGAGCTGATCCGCTGCGGCCCGGAAGGATTCCAGGTGCTGCTGGCCGGCGGCCGGCGGGTCTCGGCCCGGCGCCTGCTCGTAGCCACCGGGCTGCGCGATGAACTGCCCGCCGTCGAGGGCCTTACCGACCGGTGGGCCCGGGATGTGCTGCACTGCCCGTACTGCCACGGCTACGAGGTCCGCGACCAGCAGCTGGGGGTCCTGGGCGGATCCGCCGACGCGGTGCGTTATGCCCAGATCATCCGCCAGTGGACTCACGACCTGGTCCTGTTTGCCCCGCCCGGATCCCTAAGCGTGCCCGAACGCGCCGGGCTGGTCGCCCGCGCCATCGGAATCGTCGAAGGCACAGTGCGGCGGGTCGTGGTGGAAGGCGGGCGCCTGGCCGGGGTCGAACTCGACGACGGGCGCCTGATCCGCCGGGATGCCGTGTTCGTGCCGCCGCGCTTTGTCCCCAACAGCGCGCTGCTCACCGGGGCCGGCTGCGAAACCGACGAGGCCGGCTGGCCCGTGAAGGACGGCACCGGGCTCACCACCGTTGCCGGCCTCTGGGTGGCGGGCAACGTCGCGAACCCGCGGGCCCAGGTCATCACCGCAGCCGGGGAAGGATCCGCCGCCGCCATGGCGATCAACGCCGACCTGGTCGAGGCCGACATCAAAGACGCCGTGCGCGCCTTCAACCTGGGCCTCTAACCCGCAAAACCCCCACCCTTGCCCCCATCCACTTATCAACCCCATCCACCGATCAACCCCCACCCCAATCAACCCCGATCAACCCCACACCGATCAACCCCACACCGATCAACCCCACGAAGCCCCAGGAGCACCCATGACCGCCCCCGCCGCCACGCACCGCCCGGCCCCCCCAACCAAACACCAGCTGGCCCTAATGATCTGGATCGCGGTCTTTCCGACCTTGACCGTGATTAACCTCGTCTTCGGGCAGTGGCTTGACCTGCTTCACCCGGTCCTGCGCACCTTCGTCCTGGCCACCATCGCGGTCCCCATCGTGATCTACGGCATCATGCCCCACCTCCACCGCCTCCGCGGCCGCCTCCTGGCCCGCGGACACCAAAAAGCCTGATCGCGGAGAGGGCCCACAGCCGGGCCGGCAGCCCGGGCGGCCCTCTCGGGTCCCTCCGCGGTTACATCCCGCCCTCGAAAAGTAGCCGCTGGTATCCAGCCCCGACTGTTCATTGGGCATTCCGCAAAGCGGCAAAACACCGATGCGTTCGGATCAGGAAAGGCACCCGCATGCCGCAGGACGAAAACCATGACCGGCACCCAGAAACCCTTCGATCTGTGGCGGACCGCCTGAATGCCGTCGCAGCGGTGATCATTCAGGCAGGTCAAAACCCTGCGTTCGACACCGAGGACCGCGACGCACTCGATTGGATGTGTGCGACGATCAACGATTTCTCAGCCACCATCCAAGGGCTCCTTCTCGCCGACGGCCGCCGCTTCTCAGCCCGAATGAATGCCATCGATTCTTCAGCACCCACTGAAGAAACGGATCCGGCGGCCGGCTCCGGCTGGCCCACACCCCACACCACGTCGCAAGGAAGATCATGAGCAGCCCCGCATCCACCCCGGTCCCGTCCCCGGGAACCACACCCGCGCCCGCATCCACACGGCAATCCGCCCGTGACGTCGTCACGCGGCACCAACGCAAGGCCCGGGTAGGGCTCGCGAGTCGGCGACCTCACGGGCAAAACCCATCTCATGGGTCACGACAATTATCGTCATGCCGGTGGAGGCAAGCTCCTTCATCACATCCAGGACGACTTCGCAGCCGTACTGGGCGCTCCGCTCGAATCGACGGAGGAGGGCTGGCCCAACGCCCCAAACGGCAAAGTAGTCGAACGCCCCCGACTTGAAGCCGGCACCTTTCGAAGCCCCCATGGGATCGCAATCAATAAGATGGGCGTCATTGCCGTATCAGAGTGGATGATCGGCGGGCGGCTGGTTTTGCTTAGTCCGGCGTAGGTACCAGGCTTAGTCCGGCGTAGGTACCAGGTCGACAACGGTAGCGCTGGGCGGTGCCAGATCGTCAGTCGATTGTTGCAATGCACCTCACCGCCGACAACAGCGCACATGAGACCTTGGCGCCTCAGCGATCGCCAAGTGAAAGAAACCATGCAACCTGCCTGAGCGCAGCGATCGAGATGGATCTGGCGTACTGCGCGGGGGATCCAGAGGAAAAGCCGGTGGCTGCCATGTCGACACCGGCCTACGTCCTCGGTTCCGTCGGATCTAGGCGGCGGTGCTCGCGGCCTTGGTCTTGGACCGGCCCGCTGAACTCCCGGCAACCGGGTCCTGATTAAAAACCCCTTCAGTTAACGCCGGCCGAAAGCGGGAGTTCCGGACACAGGCCCGGTCATGCAGATCTCCGCGGGGTCGGGCGGTCGATCAAGGGCAGCTGTCACGGGGAGGCGCCTGCACAGGCCGCGGGATCACCGCGCCCCACAGCTTCCGTGCCGCCGCCAGCGACTTCAGGAATCCCCTCCGTAGTGTGAAGGCGGGGCGTTCACGGACCGGGTCCGTGCTGCCCGCCGACCGGCGTCCGACGTTCCGGCGGTGCTCGGCGGCCACAAGGAACCTGGTCAACTCGGCATCGTGGATGCTCAGTATGTATTCGGGCAGATAGTTCGGCATCGGTATTCACCTGCGTGCTTGATGGATTGAACGCGGCGCTAGGCCACGGGCTGGGAAGGACCCGCGGGCGTCCCCCAGGGATCGGGGCGCAGCCGGTCTGACGGGACGGACGATTTTGAGCACAGCACCAGGCCCCGATGGGCATTAGCGAAGAGATCGAGAGCCCTCCACTGGGTGAAGGGCATCCGTTCCCGGATGGGCTGCGATTCCCACCCGACGCGGGCAAAGACGGCGAGGGTCAACGAGAGGACGATGAGCAGAGACACTTGTTCTCCTAAGCAGAAGTGGTGGAACTGCGGGATGGACACAGATAGAGGGGTGGTGCAGCACGGCACGCTAGACAACGTGCGGGGGCACGGGACAGACGAGCCGCAGGACCTCCCTTGCGGAGGGTGCCCCTTCCCATTCCATGGGAAAAACCTCCCCACCAATTTCGAAACTCTCATTCGCCATGCACGGCGTGTAACCGCTCTGCCGTGCCCAGGTGCCGATCCGCTGGGCGGAATCGGGACTCATGTTTCCCGCCTAGTTGTGCTTAGGGAGGCGGGCTTCTGGTGATCCACGGAAGATGTCGTGATCACAATTTTTCCGTGATCACAATTTTTCCGAGATGCCTGCCCTGTGCCAGGTGCTGCAGAGCCTCACCAATCTGATGAATGCTGTAGATCGAGTCGAGGACGGGAACGATCCGGTGTTCATCAATGAACCGAACCATCTCTTCGAACATGTCCCGGGATCCAGTTTCGATGCCGTGGATTGTCACATTCTTAGTGACGAACTCGTAGGTGTTGACCTTTGCGGCCAGGCCCGCAATAAGTCCAATGAAGCTAATTGTTCCACCGAGTTTCACTGCTCTGAGTGACTGATTGAGGTTCTCCCCGCCGATCGTTTCCATCACATGATCAACCCCGTCTCCGGCAGTGATTTTCATGACTTCCGCGGCGATATCAGGGGTGGTGCTGTAGTTGACCGTGTGGGCGGCCCCGAGGCGGCGCGCCCTGTCCAGTTTCTGGTCGCTGCTGGAGGTGATGATGGGAATTCCGCCGAGCGCGAGGACGAACTGCAACGCGAACAGGGACACACCTCCGGTGCCGTGGATCAGCACCGTCTCACCTGGCTGGACGCGGCTGCGCCGTGCCACGGCGTGCCAGGCCGTCACGGCTGCCACGGGGAGGGCCGCGGCGTGTTCGTCATCGAGGGTGCGCGGCGCTGCCACGGCGGCGTCTTGATCCAGAACCACGTATTCGGCCAGCATGCCACGGTTGACCGGCCCGCCGACCGGATCAACGTAGGTTTCGCGCGTGAGCGCACCGGAGCGCCACTTTGGCAGAAACATGGCCGATATGCGGTCCCCCAGATCGAACCTGTCCACGCCCTCTCCGACGCCGACCACGGTGCCGACGGCATCGGAAACCGGGACCACCTGGCGCGCGGGCTTCCAACCGTCCATTCCATTGATCACCATGAGGTCGCGGTAGTTCACCGAGAGAGCCGTGATCTTCACCAGCACCTCGCCGCGTCCCGGTTGCGGCACGGGGACGCGCGAAGCGGCAAGGTTTTCGATGCCATCACCACCCGTGGTCCACGCCGTCATGAGGTCCGGTGCATTGGTCGGAGCGGAGGAGGAATCGTCGAGATTGTGAGTCATAGCATCCATCGTCCTGCCACGGCCCACACCATTCCAGTGGCATAAACGCTTATTATCGTCAAGATCAGGCCATACTGGTTGAGTGCTGAAGAAAGTCGCTGTCATCCTGCAACCACCCGTTGCCCTGTTTGAGTTCGGCGTGCTCACGGAAGTCTTCGGAGTCGATCGTTCCGCCGACGGAGTGCCGAAGTTCGAGTACGTGGTCTGCACCGAAAATCCCGATGAACCTCTCGATGCGGGCCCCGGCACGTTCGTGACGGCGGCCCATAGCCTTCATGCAGCCGCAGGCGCTGATCTGGTCGCCGTCCCCTCCTCATTGCTGACCGCCACACCGAGTGAAGCGGTACTAACCGCGATACGCGACGCTGATCACCGTGGCGCCTACGTGATGTCACTGTGCTCGGGGGCCTTTGCCCTGGCAGCTGCCGGTCTCCTGAATGACCGCACTGTGGCCATACACTGGCGCTACGCCGACCGGCTGGCTCGGGAATACCCCCAGGTGCGCGTCGACGCTGACATCCTCTACGCCCAGGACGGAAGGATCATCAGCAGCGCCGGCACCGCTGCAGGGATCGACGCGTGCCTGCACGTCGTTCGCACAGAACTCGGCACCGCTGTGGCGAACCGCATCGCCCGGCGCATGGTCGTCTCACCCCACCGGGACGGCGGCCAAAAACAGTTCATCGAAAGACCCGCGGTCGCCCGATCCGAACAGAGCCTGCAGCCTACGCTGGACTGGATGACGGAGAATATTGCGCACACCATCACGGTCGCTGCCATGGCACGGGTTGCCGGCGTTGCTCAACGGACCCTCACACGTCGGTTCATGGCCGAAGTCGGACTCACACCACATGCATGGCTTACGCGCCAACGAGTAGCCCGCGTGCAGGAACTGCTCGAAGATACGCGCCTTTCCGTCGAGGACGTCGCCGCTGAGTCCGGATTCGGAACGGCGCCGCTGCTCAGGCACCACTTCACGCGGCTGATCGGCATCACACCGACCGAATACCGCAAACGGTTCGTCAAACGCACGTCAGCCGAATAGTCTTTTCGCTCCAGTTAAGTCCAGCACCGCCGACAACAGTGCTTGTGCGGAGTGCTTTCCACGATGGCCGGATACTCCAAAGACATTGGAAAGATCGTCGGGGTCAGCCGCGCCACGGTGTACCGCTACCTAGACCTGGGAGTTGCTGAATCCGAGCGAACGGGTTCCGGTGAGGATGGTGAGATCACCACCTCCGGGGGCCAGATTCTATAGCTTGGTCCATACCCGCCGGACTTAGGCTGGTGGTCCCATGGAACATGCGGACCGATGAAAGGGCCACGGCCAAGCAGTTGCTTCCGATCGGTGTGCGCATCGTCCGCACTGGATTCACCCGGTGGCTCCGATGCCAGTGGTACGGGCGTCCTGCCTCACTAGTGAAATGGGCACCACCTTGAGCAAAGGAAGGCCCGCGAAAGGATCTCATGGCGCAGTCCCACCCTTGCTGTTCAAGGCGAGCACCTTGAACTTACCTTCTGCAGGGTATACCCTATGGGGGTACGGGTATCAATAAGAGAAGTTCACGGATTACCGTCTGCGGTTCCGTTGCTGTCCGCTCGACACCGCGTTCAGCGCCGGATTCGTTCTCCGCCATCATTCGGCACCCTTCCTGTCACCCCCTGAAGGACCCAGAATGCATAGGCCGATGGCTTACATCGCTAATTACGTCCTAAGGACAGATCATGTGCAGCTCCGCACCCATCTTGCCGCCGGCTCTCAGAACCACAACCATTCTCGCTGAGCGCATTGCGTGCACGGACTGGACGGTTGAGCAGCTTCAAGCCATGGCTGAATGCTACGAAGTCACTCAGTCCCACATCCTCTTCAGGTGCGCCGCGGTCCGTCTGGCATCCCGGACCCGTCGGATCGACAGCCCTGCCCTGCGCTCGATGGTGACCGGGATCATGGGCGGGGTGGAGGGAACCTATTGGGTGGTCGCGGCACTGACCATGGCTCAGCTCGCCCTCAGCTTTCCCGAACTGCTCACCGAGGCGCAGGCCTCCCTGCTGCTCGCCCCGCTTGTCGCCGCGGAAAGCCTCGTCGGACAGCCTGCGCTCCTGGCTGAGGTCGCCTAGCCCACGAAGGCACCCTGACGGCGCCAGCGCTGCGGCCGGCACTTAACGCGAAGGGCCGAGCCGGAAGTGTTATGAGAACGGAGTGCAACGTTTACGACTGCGGTGTCGAGCATCACCGCGAACTGGGCCGTGACAAGATCCACCAGGGCGACGCTTTGTCGGGCGCGTCAGCCCATGTTGGGTCCCGTGCCGCGGGCACCGCGGGATCGGCAACCGGGTCTCCATGCACTGCTCGAGGCACTGCATGGAGACAGCAGGTCCTATTAGACCTTTGACAGGAACGCTTTGGTCCGTGCGTGGCGCGGTGCGGTGAGGACCTGATGCGGATCACCGGTTTCAACAACCACACCGCCGTCCATAAAGACCAGCGAGTCGGCGACCTCACGGGCAAAACCCATCTCATGGGTCACGGCAATCATCGTGACGAATGCAGGGTTGGTTCCCGAACCCAGTGTTGGTGGTGTTGCGGCTGTGCCCTTTTCGGCGACCGACCTGGATCACCGGAAGAGGCGCAGGAGGAGGCTTCACCGGTGCGCAGATGGTTCGCGTGGTCGTGGGCGAAGGAGAGAGAACTGTCCCATCAGCGTCCATGCCGGCGGGCTGGTATCAGCCGGGGTCTTCACCAAGCGCCGGCTTGTCCCTCACGCCGGTAAGGTCGCCAACCTTGTTGCGGGATGTTACAGAGAATCCGGGGCGGTCCGTGCCTTGCGCGGGTCCTGATGGGAGCAGCGCGCAGCCATCCAGTCGTCCAGAGCCGCGGCCTGCACGGGCCCAAGGATGTGAAAGCCCTGCGCCTGGTCGCATCCGGCCCGAGCGAGCTGGTCGAGGGTTGATGCGCTCTCGACGCCTTCGGCGACCACGGTCAGTCCCAGGGTGTGGGCCAAGTTGATGGTCGAGGCGACCAGGGCTGCGGCTCGAGGGTCTTCAGACATTGGAAGGATGAAGGAGCGGTCGAGTTTGAGCTCGCTGATGGGCAGGTCGCGCAGGTAGGCCAACGAACTGTAACCGGTACCGAAATCATCGATCGCCACCCGGATGCCACCATCCTTAAGCCGGTGCAGGACGTCCTTCGCGCGGCTTATGTTGAGGATCAGGGACTCCTCCGTGATCTCCAGCATCAGGGCCGAGGGGGGAAGGAGACGGTCCTGGGTCAGGGTGAGGATCCGGTCGGGCAGTTCCGTATCGATGAGGGAACCGGCCGGAAGGTTGACCGCGACGGAAAGGGGATTCCCCTGTGACTGCCAGACCGCGGCTTGATTCAAGGCCAGGTTGAGCACTCTGTCGGTGAGATCGTTCATGAGTCCTGCCTCCTCGGTGAGGAAAAGGAACGAATCGGGGTAGAGCAGACCGCGGCGTGGGTGGTCCCAACGCACGAGGGCTTCCACGGCTTCTATCCGGCCCGAGTTCAGATCGATCTTGGGCTGGTAGTGCAGGACAAATTCATTGTCGGCCAGCGCAGTTCGCAGCTCCTGCAGGGTTCTGAGTCTTTCCTCCCCGCCGCAGTTATCCTCCCTGACGAACACGTGGTGGCCACTGCGGGATGATTTGGCCTTATACATGGCCATATCCGCCTTCCGCATCAAAACTTTCAGGTCGTTTCCCTCCTCGGGGAACAGTGCGATCCCGACACTGAGGCTGATCTGCAACGCGATGCCTTCAAGCGTGAAGGGCGCGGCGAAGGCGGCCTGCAGCTTGACGGCCACCCTCCTGGCCTCCCCGCCACCGGCACCGTCAAGAAGTATCGCAAACTCATCCCCGCCAATGCGCGCTATCAGGTCTCCGGCCCGCAGGCACCGGGACAGCCGATCCCCGATCTGCGTCAGCAGGACGTCACCGACGTCATGGCCGAGGCTGTCATTGACTTCCTTGAAACGATCCACATCCAGGAGCAGGAAAGCACTGCGGCTGCCCTTGCGGGCCTTCAACCGTTCGGGAACGTCGGCATAGAGGGCGCGGCGGTTCGGCAGGCCGGTCAGTTCGTCCGTGCGGGATTGCCGGCGCACCTCCCCTAACGTGACCAGCTGCCGGAACGCCAGCTGTGTGCGTGCACCTGCGGTCAAAAGAGTCATACCCGCCAGCCCCACCACAAGATCGGATACGGCAACCCGGGTGCCCACTACCAGAACGCCCAGACCTGCGGCCGTGGCAACGGCCGGAACCACCGGCGCCCAGGATCTGGTGCGTGCGGAGGCCGCCCCCCGGCCCGGGCGCCCCAGAAGGTCGGCCCACATGGCCACCAGGCACAGGCCGATCGTCCACCCCGCTTCCAGCTCAATGCCGCTTTGATGACCCCCGCCGGATACCCGAAAGGCGTAGAGGACATCTGCCGCGGCGAAAAGACCAAAGCCGAGCATCAGGAAGAGCCCCTGGCGGCCCCCGGCCAGGCCGGGCACCCCAGCAATCCCGGCAGCCACCGCCAAAAAGAGCAGGTCGAAGAGCGGATAAGCCATCGTGGCGGCCACACCCCACGAAGGCACCCCCCTATCCGCAGGCAGGATCGGGCTGAAAAGCATCGCCAGGACCGCGGCAGCGCCGAGGGCACCGATCAGGCCGTCCAGCAGCACCGACAAGGCCCACTTCCGTCCTCGGAACAGGGACAGCAACAACCCGCCAAGGATCAGGGGATAAAACAGCAGCCAGCAGATATCAGCGGAAAGAGAACCTGCTTCGGCCGGAGCCAAAACGTAAAAGGTGGTGCCGGCAGCGTAGGACGAACAGGCGGAGGACACCAGAACAAGGGCGCGTCGGGCCCTCGCGCGGAAGGCAGCCAGCCAGCACAAGGCCACAGCGAACCACTGGGCCGACACCCACAGCCCGCCCTCCACAATCCGATCCGGCCCATCGCCATGCCACCACACATCGACCAGCTGAAGCCCGACCAAAACCCACATCAACCACACAAGCCACCGCCGGAAATGACTCAGCGACCTTGGAAAATTCACCTTCCCATTCACGCCTGTTGTCACCTATCCCCAGCATCTGACCCGAGCCTCCGAGACGTTCAGCGTACCGCAGGGCCGGAACCGTCCCGGCTTGCGCCCAGTCCGCCATGAAATAGGAGAATTCCTGCTGCCGACTCCCGACCACAGCGGGGGCTCCCCATACCCATCCTGGCCTACCGCCAAATCAACCCGGGTGCGTCCTTCCCCAGCTCCGCGGCTATGGAACACCCAAGGCCGGTGTAGTGGAGCCTCCAAGGCGGGTGCGGGATCATTCTTCTCGCCGGCACCGCGGTGCGCAGGTTTCGCTGTCCGGTCCCGGTAATGCTCAGCCTGAGATTGGTCCCGGCTGGAGTGGCGGGTTTGATCGTCATGTACATCTGCGCCGGTCAGGTCCACTCGGTGCCGCCGGGCGGCGTTCTGGGCACCTGTCGGCCGCACCTTCGGCGGGACCTGAACGGAACTCGACGGGAAGTGTGTGCCACGGTGTGAAAACAGCCGCAGGGGCCCGCGCTCAGGAGGCTCAACCGCCGATAACGGCGCGTATGACACTGCTGGCTCAAACCGGCAGCTTCCCCACGTCGTCCGGGGCCTTCACCTGGACCTATTGTGTGCGCTGATGGATCTCATTCGCTTCTGACGGTCAATGTGCCTGCAAGATCGAGATCGTTGCTGTTTCCTGCGACTCCCGCCTGGGAAAGGAGTGCTGCTCCGAACGCTGCGCTCCAAAAGGTTCTGGTTTCGACCGGCAGAGGACGTTCGATCTGCCACTCTCGTTGCTTCAGCAGGCGGGTGAGGTATCGCTCGGATTGGCGGAACAGTACGTTCAGATGCTGGTCAACGACCGGCGCCAGGTCCGGACGCGAGGTTCCCACCGCCAAGGCGCGGACAACAAGCGGCATTGAGGGCAGAATCAGCACTGTTCGCGCCATGGCGCTGCGGAAGGATGACGGACTGAGCGCTGCGACCCCGACGGCCTCAACGCGTTTGGCGTCATGGAGCAGGGCCAGAAACGCTGCGTGGATGAAGAGCGAGTCCTTCGAACCGAAATAGTAGGTCACCTGGGAAGGGAAAGCGCCAGCGGCCGCGGCAATAGCCGCCACGCTGACGTCACCTGTAGGTTCGGCAAGGAAGAGCTGCTCGGCGCTGGCCAGGATCCTCCGACGGGTTGAATGTCCACGCGCCTGAGAGGGAACTTCCACACGACGCCCTCTCTTGGGCCCAACCTCCATACCGAAATTGTATCCGATACAACTAACCGGTTATGTTGTATGCCATACAAGATAATCGGCGTAACAGAGAGATTGCCATGGATGCGACGGAAATTGCGGTAACAGGGATGGGGGCCTCAACGCCCCTGGGCGGAAACGTGGCCGCGACGTGGAACTCGCTCTTGGCCGGAGGTTCCGGGATCCGGGACGTCGGCATGGACTTCCTGCAGGCCAGTGGGCTTTCAATGACCATCGCCGCTCCGATGGCGGTAGACCCGGCAACGTCCCTTAGCCCTGTGGAGGCAAAACGGCTGGACCGCGTTCAACAAGCTGCCATGGTTGCGGCGGCGGAGGCGTGGGCAAACGCCGGCAGCCCCGAGGTGGATGGCACCCGGCTGGCCGTGGTCGTCGGAACTGGTGTCGGAGGGATCAGGACCCTGCTCCAGGAGGACGACGTTCTTGAGCGCCGGGGCCAGCGCAGGGTCTCACCACGAACCGTGCCGATGCTGATGCCCAACGGCCCGGCTGCGGCGTTGAGTATCCGTTACGGCGCCAAGGCAGGTTCGTATACGCCCGTCTCGGCGTGTTCCTCCGGGGCCGAAGCGCTGGTTCAGGCAACCCGGCTGATTCGTTCCGGCGAAGCCGACGTGGTCATCGCCGGCGGTACTGAGGCTGCAATCACTCCGATCACCGTCGCAGCTTTTCTCCAGACCCGTGCACTGTCAACGCGTACCTCCGAGCCAGGCTCAGCATCGCGTCCCTTTGCGGCGGACCGCGACGGGTTCGTCCTGGGTGAAGGTGCCGGCATACTGGTGCTGGAAAGCGCTCAGCATGCCAAGGCCCGCGGTGCTGCTATCCATGCGGTCCTCCGGGGAGTGGGTATCGCCTCCGACGCATTCCACATGACTGCGCCCGCGGAGGACGGGGCAGGTCAAATCACCGCCATCCATAAAGCTCTGAGGGACGCCGGCATAAGCACAACAGACGTAGGGCACATCAACGCGCATGCCACCGGGACGACTGTCGGTGACCTTTCGGAAGCAAGGGCCATCAGGACCGTGTTTGGTGACGCCGCAGTGGTGACCGCGCCCAAGGCTTCCTTGAGCCACCTCTTTGGAGCCGCCGGAGCAGTCGAAGCCATCTTGGCGGTTCAAAGCATCGCACAGGGTGTTATCCCGCCGACCCGCAATCTTCACGACGGAAACATCGACCCCGAGATAGGGCTGGACGTTGTCATGGCGCCGCGTCACGGGACGCAAAACGCAGTAATCTCAAACTCCTTCGGATTTGGTGGTCAAAACGTGTGCCTGGTCTTCAGCAAGGACTAACCGCCGGGACATTCACCGGCTTCTACAGCAGCTGAACCCTTATAGGGTCATCCACCCGAGCGCATAAGGACGGGGATCCACGCAAACCCGGAGAAAGGAAAGCCGTCAGATGAGTAAAGACAGTGACCGCACAGCCCTGGATCAAGACACCGCAGGCCAGCGCCTGGACCGCAGCCCCTACGTTCTGGAGTTCAGCGACACTTTCGAGGGGCCGAAGCTAGACAGCACCAAGTGGATACCGAGCTACCTCCCGCAATGGAGCAGCACCGAACTCTCACGGGCCAGGTATCAGTTCGAACCGGGAACGCTGGCTCTCATGATTGAAGAGGACCAGCCGCCGTGGTCCCCAGAACACAACGGCGAGCTGCGGGTTTCCAACCTTCAGACCGGAGTCTTCTCCGGTCCGCTGGGGAGCACCATCGGCCAGCACAAGTTCGCGCAGGGACTCACCGTGTCCGAGGCCCAGACTGAGCAGCGCCTGTACACCCCTCACTACGGGCTCGTCGAAGCCCGCGTTGCTGCCATCGCCGACCCCACGAACATGGTGGCCCTGTGGATGATCGGCTTCGAAGACCTCCCTGAACGATCAGCAGAAATCTGCATTTTCGAGATTTTCGGTTCCGACATAGGCCCAGACACCGCAACAACCGGGCTCGGAATACACCCCTTCGGAGACCCGCTCCTGCAGGATGAGTTCCTGAAAATTCAACTGGCCGCCGATGTCACCGAATTCCACACCTACAGTGCCGATTGGACTCCGGAGGGTGTCAGCTTCTACTTTGACGACCAGCTCGTTGCCCACACACGGCAGTCCCCGAACTACGCAATGCAGCTCATGCTGAACGTCTACGAATTCGAGCGCGGAGCTCCTTCCACCTATCCGAAGAAGTTCCTTATCGACTGGGTCCGCGGCTACCGACGCGCATCCGCGGCAGCCGCGGCTCCCGAAGGATGACGGTCCACCCGGGGCTCCATTCGCCCCCTCAGCCGCACCTCCCAGTGCTCGTTTCGTCAGATGGAACACGACTGGCTGGAACCGTGGCGAACCCGATCGTGAGTTCCGGCTCCGTTCTCTGAGCTTTCGGGAATCGCCGCGACACTCCTGGCCCATCAGCTTGATGAGAAGGATTGGCATGTGAGCACAAGAACGTCTTGGGCCGCCCATGATGGAGCACCCGCCAGGAACTTCTGCCAGCAACCACGACGTCGATTGAGCGGGCACATCACCGGTGCCGGCGCAACGACGGCTGGGAAAGCTCAGGCCCATCGAATATGAAACACTAAACCGGACCGCGCCCACCGCGGCCTCCAACCCGAGTCAACAAAAGCCGGGGCAGTCCCCGAGGTACCGATTCCTCTCCCGACTTCAACGACACGCCTCTTAGGATCTGACGCATGCTGACCACAACGATCTCTCCCAATGCCGAGCTGCGTTCCCTCGAGCCCTGGCAGGCCGAGGAGTTCGCCCAGCACATGGAGCGCGCCCTCGAGCACATCCGTCCATGGGTTGGCTCGTCCTTCGTCTCCGATGATGTGGATGGTGCCCGCGCGACCCTCACCCGCTACGCCGAGAGTGCGGCCAACGACGGCGACCGCATTTTCGGGATCTGGTCCCGCGGCCGACTCGTGGGAGGAGTCATGTTCGTCGAGTTCAATGCGGCGGCGGGAACCTGCGAAATCGGATGCTGGCTCGAACCCGGCGCGGAAGGACACGGTTACATCACCTCGGCCTGCCGCGAGCTGCTCCGCTGGGCGTTCGAAGTGCGAGGCCTGAACCGGGCGGAATGGCGATGCCGGGCCGACAACAGCAGAAGCTCAGCCGTGGCGGCCCGACTCGGGATGACCCTCGAAGGCGTCCTGCGCGAGGCGTGGCTCAACAGCGGAGCTTTCCACGACATGCAGGTGTGGTCGCTGCTCGCCGAGGAATGGCCGGGGGCGACGCGTTCGGTGTGAGCTCAGAAGCGCCAAGCAGCGGCGCCCACCCTCGTCATCGGCCAGCAGCGCAACGGACTCAGCACAGAAAACCGCGGCCGAACGACCAGCTCCACAGCACCAATGACCCGATCGGTCACGCCCAGACCACCGCGATTAGGCCGGCTCTTCACCTCCACCTATCACCGGCTTCAACGTCGAGACCTGAATTTTCCACTAAAACTGATGCAGAGGATTCCGGACAGCTAGGTGCTCATGCCCGCCTGCACACCCATCAGACCTCCGGGGCTGACCGTGCAGCCAACCTCGAGTTGGAGTACCCCGCGCCGCGCCCGCCCTGGGGCTATGACACGGATGCCGTTCCTGTGACGCGTATGCGCCCCTGGAGTGGGATCTCCACAACGAGCAGCGAGGGCCGGCCCGTTTCCGCGCCCTGTTCAATTCTGATGACGGCTGGGAGTTCCACGTGCCCGCCGGCGCGCAGATACGAGCCCAGACCCGCTGCGGCCGAGCCGGTGGCGGGATCCTCGCGGATTCCTCCACGGGGGAACGGGTTGCGGGATACGAAATGGGTGGGGGAGTGCCGGTGCACGACCGGAACGGTGCCGTTCCACGCCTCGCGGTTCTGAAGCGCGAGAACAGCCGCATGATCGTGATCGAGGGAGGCCAGGACGTCCGGTCCCACGAACACGATGGGATGAGGGTTGGCACCGCGTATGAATGCTGCCGGCAGGGCCGGATCAAGATCACCGCGCGATAAACGAAGCGCCGCAAGCAAGAGGTCCAGCAGTTCATCGTCGAGCGGTTCGACCACCGTCTCCACGGCGGTCAGCGTTGCTGCGCCAGGTGTGACGTCGACCAGCACCTCGCCCACGTTCGTGTGGAAGGCTAGGACAGGTCCGGCTCCGCGGTGGGAAAGAGCGACACCCGAGGCGATCGTCGCATGCCCGCAGAAAGGGATTTCGTCCAAAGGCGTGAAGTAGCGGACCCGCGCCGAGGTGGACGTCACTTCGTTAAGGAAGGCAGTCTCGCTATAGCCGAGTTCAGCGGCGATGCGCAGCATGTCCTCCCCGGAAAGCGCTTCGGCATCAATGACGACACCGGCCATATTGCCGGAACGAGGATTCGAGTCAGGTGTCGTGAATGCGCGGTAGCTAAGGATCTCCATGAGCAGAAGCTTACGGGCGGTGTATCCCCGCTTCGCAGGCAGGTGCGCAACCAGCGCTGAATGTCGACTCCAGGCCGCATCGCACGGAGCGTATTTTGGTGATCCCACGCATGACGGTCGATAATCGTGGGCAGCGGGCAGCTGCCATGGCGCCGATCGATATGGAGCTCACCGGTTCCGATGTGCCGCCGGCCCCGGCGGGAACCTCAAAGTCAGGGGCCGCAGGATCGTACGACCTGCCCGGCATCACCGGGGCGCGGTACCTGCGACCGCCTTATCGCCAGTGGACGTCGTCCTTGTCCGGAAAGAAGAAAAGCCATGAGCGATGCCTTCAATTCCATGGACGGCGTCCGGGTCTCATATCAGCAGACAGGGGCAGGTCCCACCGTCATTCTCGTCCATGGGACCGGGCTTTCCCGCGCCGTGTGGCGTGGTCTGGGCTACACAAAGGCACTCGAGGAACAATTCCATCTCGTATCCATCGACCTGCGCGGGCATGGCCGCAGCGACAAGCCGCACCACGAGGACGACTACAGGATGGAACTGCTGGCCGGCGACATTCTCACGGTTATGGACGCGCTGGACGTGAGGAGCGCCCATTACTTCGGGTACTCCGCCGGCGCGAGGATTGGCTTCTCACTCATTGCCGGCAGTCCGCACCGGATAAAAAGCTTCACCTCCGCGGGCGGGACGTACCGTCCGCTCACCGGACAGATAGATTCGATCTTCTTCGCCGGTTACGACAACGCCCTGGGGAAAGGCGGGATGCCCGAGTTCCTGCAACGGTGGGGCGAGGCACAAGGCCGGACCATCGATCCTCAAACCTCCGCCGCCTTCATGGCGAACGACCCGCTGGCACTGCGGGCCTTCCTGCGCCAGGGCGACAACGACCCGGGGCTGTCGGAGACCCAACTTCAGGCAGCCCACGTGCCGACCCTGCTCTTCGCAGGCTCCGACGACACCCTGCGCTACAAGGATTCTCAACGAGCAGCGCACCTGATGCCCCGGGCCCGCTTTCACGCCCTGCCCGGGCGCAACCACGGCACAACCCTGATGCCACCTCAGCCGCTGCTCGACATGGTCACGGCGTTCGTCGCCTCAACCGAGGGCAGTAGGACCTGACCTCACCCCTCATGCCATCCCATCGATCGATCCGCGGGTGCCGCCGGGCGCACCCCGGCGCCACGTCCAGCCGCCGCGGAACCCGGCCCGGAGGGGGACGCGCGACATCAGGACCTACCGGGAAGGCCCGGGACATCGACGCAACGGCAGGCCGCCTCACCTGCGCAACAATGCCCGCAGGGCCAGGCGGTTGCGGACACCCGCCGCCGGCTCCATTGCCGGGATCAGGGCGCCCGGCCCTGCCCGGTGCTGGGCGCACCCAGCAGGGCCGAGCCGAGTTCGCTGCGCGCATACAGGACACTGCGTCCGTGCCGCGTTGAGGTGACGAGCCGGCCGATCCTCAGAGCCCGCAGGTGCTGGTTCACGGCGGAGGCGGTCACGCCAAAGCGGATACCCAGTTCGGTCGGGGATGTCGGCTCCTCCAGCGCCGTGAGAAGCCCCGCGCGGGTTACCCCGAGAAGTTCAATGGCGCCTGCGTCGGAGGCAAGGCGCTCGGGCTGCCACATCCCGCCCTGCCCACGGGCCGCATATAGGATCATCGGCGGCTCGCGCCGGTCGTTCGGCGCGCAGGCCAATGTCGTAAACATTGTCGGCACCAAGGTGATGCCCCGTCCTGCGACCGGCTGGGAGTTATCCGATGAGTGGCGCAGCTGCAGGGAAACGGCGTTGCCTGCGACCTTCATGCTCAGTGAGATGCCGTTCATCGTGCTGGCCAGTCCGGCCTGGGCGATCTGCCGGCCCCGGTAGGCGATGTCCGCCTCAAGAATAGTGCGCATCCGAAGCCAGTCCGGCTGGAAACACGACTCCCAGTAGGCATGAAGGGCTTCGGCGGAGCGTTCGAGCACTTTGCCCGGGTCACCGCGCAGAACCGCCGGGACGGTTCCGTGCAGTGCGCTGAGCTGGTGCACGAATCGGCCGGGATCAGCGCGCGCCAGGTCATCGAGCTCGTCCTCGATCCGTGTCAACGGGGATCCGGGGCGCGGGGTGAGCAGATCCGGTGTCCACAGCCGGTCATTGGTCAGGGCGAGCAGCACCTCCAGATCCAGGCCGGACCGCCGCGCCTCAATGCGCTGCAGCCACGGCAGCTGCAGCGGATAACGCGCCGCGTCCTTTAACGACCGCAGGGACAGGCTCATCTGGCACAGGGGGGAAATACTGAACCGCACGTCTCCGAGGTCCGACTCGGCGAGGGTGTACTCCAACATGTAGCGTAACGCTACTCCAATGTGAGGGAGGGTCGGGGTCTGGGAGAACTGAGGTATGCCAGCTCCTTCGAACATCTCCACGGATACCGGTAAGACGCCCCCGCCGTTGTCTCCGGCGCCTCGTCACTGGCTCGCGGCCGTGTTCGCGGACCGGGTGCTGCGGCTCCTCGCGGCAGGCACCTTGGTCAGTTCCATCGGCCGCGGTGTGTTCATGACCGTCACCGTCCTCTACCTCACCTTCATCGTCGGGCTCTCCGTGGCGGAGGTGGCGGTCGTCCTGACCGCTGCCAGCGCCGTGGGAGTCGCGACATCCATGCTCGGGGGCATCCTCGCGGACCGCGTCAGCGCACGGCGCCTCCTGGTGTCATTCGTCGCCATAGAGGGCCTGGCTCTCGCGTGCTTCCCGTTCGCTGGATCGTTCTGGCCGGCCGTCGTGATTGCGTGCCTGGTCGTGGGTGGGAACCGCGGCGCGAACACCGCCCGCTCCGCGATCATCGGCCGGGCGTTCACCGGGTCCGAGCGCGTCGGTGCCCGGGCGGTCCTGCGCACCGTCCAGAACATCGGAGTCGCGGTCGGCGGTGCCATCGCCGCAGTGCCGCTGCTGATCAACACGCCGCAGGCCTATTACGCCACCACCGGTGTCGCCGCGGCCGCGACGCTCGCAAGCATGTTCATCACCGTGCGTCTTCCGGGCCGCGTCGACGCCGCCCGTCATGCAGACAGCACACGGGCGCCGCGTGGTGGACGCTCCGTATGGAAAAGCCCGCGCTATCTCGCACTGGCCGTGCTCTCCGCACTGTTCGGCCTGCAGTTCGGCCTCGCGGAGGTCGGGCTCCCGCTCTGGATTGCCCACCGGACGGACGCACCCATCGTGATGGTCTCCATCCTGCTCGTCATCAATACAGTGCTCGTCATCGCCCTGCAGATGCCCCTGTCGCGGGGCACCCATGATCTGCGGCGGGCAGGCAATGTCGTGGCAATCGCCGGCATCACCATGGCTCTTACCTGCGGGATCTATTCTGCAACAGCCGGAGTGGGCCCCGGGCTGGCCGTTGCGCTCCTGGCTATCGGAATGACCGCTCATACCTTCGCCGAAATCCTGTCCTCGGCCGGCACCTGGGGCCTGAGCTACGAACTGGCCGAGCCTGAACGTGTCGGTGAGTACCAGGGGATGTTCGCCATGGCCTTTTCAATCGGCATGATGTTCACCCCAGGAATCATGGCGCTCACCGTCATCCAGAACGGCATGGCGGGCTGGGTGGTTCTGGCCACCATCTTCCTGGGATCCGCCCTCGGCATGACCGCCATAGCCCGCCGGGCCGCCGTCAATGCCGGGCAACCCAAAACCTGAACCTCCGCAGCTCCCACTCTCACACCATGACCCCACCGGGATGAGCCCACGCCCCGGCCCTCAGCCACCTCAACCTTGAAAGACACCACATGCCGCACCGTACCGCCGAGCACTACCTGCAGCTCCATCACGCCGAACAGGCACGGCTTCTCACCGCAGCCGAGCACCGACGCAACGCCGAGCGCCGCCGGACGGGCACCCCCGACCCGATGCGCGGCCCCTCCCCAATCGCCCGGCTTCTTCGGCGTGCACTGCGTGCGATGCGGCCAGCCCGCCCCCGCTCACTGGGCCGGCCCTGATAGAGACCCCGCCGGAACGGGTTGGGCAGTCGAGCGGCCTGCCTTCAGGTCGCCCGCGAAACGCGGCGGGGGAGCGTCCCCCCAAGGCCATGGCGAGATCACCACCCCGGTCGGCCGCTTGTTGTAGCTTCCTCCATCACCACCCGATGACGTCCGGTGGTCCTATGGGACATGCAGGTCATGGGAGTATCCGCCAACACGGGCAAAGACCGCGGACGGAGCCCACACCGTTCCCGCCGGAATCAACCGGGGACCTCCGTGCCCGGCGGCGCATGCCCGGGGCCCCGCCAGGGTCCGTCTGCCTCTCTTTCGACCCGATCTACCGTAAGGGTTCACTCTTATGAACGATGCTCCGCAGCTGCCGCAGGTCACCAGCGCTACGACCCTGTCGAACAGCTTCCTCGGAAATCTCCTCGAAGTGTGCATTGTCACCGCGGACCACCGGAAGACCATGGAAGGGCTCGTCCGCCTGGGCATCGGCCCCTGGCGTGTTTACACCTTCGATTCGGCCACCGTCACAGAGCGCACCTATGACGGCGAGCCCGCGGACTACGCCATCAAGGTGTGTTTCGCCGATGTCGGCGACCTGGCAATTGAGCTCATGCAGCCCCTGTACGGGCCCTCAATCTTCCAGGAGCACCTGGACAAGCACGGAGAGGGGATTCACCACGTGGCCTTCGACTGCGGCCAGCTCCCCTGGGAGCAGCGTCTGGAGCAGTTCACCCAGCGAGGGTTCCCCTCCACGCAGTCCGGGAAGTTCATGGGACAAAACGCCTTCGCCTTCTTCGGAACAGAAGCCGCAACAACGACGACCTTCGAAACCTACACAATCCCCACCGGATATCAGTGGCCCGAACCGGAGGAGTGGTACCCCGCGGCGCCGCCCGCTGGCCAGACCCCGCCGGTCCGCGAACAACCCGCTTCACCGCACCCGCCCTCATCCGATCCGCCGGGTGCGGCGCATGCCGGTTACCCCTCCGAGAACACCTCCGGTCGACGAGGCCACCGGCAGTGATCGGCATCCAGCCGGCTTGTCCCGGGCAGCTGTACTGACCCCGTGTCCCGGCCGGCCGGGATTGAATCAACCACGCGAAGGCGCTCTCCGCGTGAAGCGCGGGAGGAACGTCGCCCGACGCCTCCCGGATACCAAGCACCACGCCTCCCAAGGGCCGGTGCGCGAAAGGCTGTCATGGCGTGGATTGTCCTGATCATCTCCGGTGTCCTCGAAGCCGTGTGGGCGACCGCAATGGGCAAATCCGAGGGATTCACCAGACTCGGACCAACACTGATCCTCATCCCGTCGCTCCTCGCGAGCATGGCCGGACTCGCGTTCGCCATGAAGGACCTTCCCATCGGCACGGCCTACGCCGTGTGGACAGGCATCGGTGCCGCATTGACCGTTGCCTACGCCATGATCACCGGCACCGAGCCGGCATCCTTGCTCAAGGCCGTCTTTCTCATGATGATCATCGGCGGCGTCATTGGACTCAAAACCATCCACTAGGCCGGTGTCCCTCCGCCTGGGCTCCCACCACGCGGGACACGGCATAAGCCCATGCCAGCCCGGCGGGGCACCCGGCAACCGCCCTCAGGGCACGGCCACGCTCACAGTTGTTCGGCCGCCCGCGGGGGCGCCAGGGCGCTCCCGCGATTGTTCCTGTCGCCGTCGACCCACCCCTCGTGGACCTGCAGAACTAAACCCCGCCTTCTACGACCTCTGCGCGCCGGGCAAACCCGACTGGGGCTTTCGTTCCGGGTACGAGATATCCTTCCCAGCCGCGGACTACTGCGCCGGTCATTGCACCTCATCACCGTTCCCGTACTGTTGACTGATTCCTCGCGGCTGGCCCCAGTGGCAGGAAATTACCTCGCTGCCACCGCTGCGGCGACGGCTGCGGTGACGGCGGGGGCCACGCGCGGGTCCAGGGGGCTGGGCACGATGTAGTCGGCCGAAAGGTCTTCGGCCGCGAGGTCGGCGATGGCGTAGGCCGCCGCGAGCTTCATGGCAGGGGTGATGCGGCGGGCCCCGGCGTCCAGGGCGCCGCGGAAGATGCCCGGAAAGGCCAGGACGTTGTTGATCTGGTTGGGGAAGTCGCTGCGGCCAGTGGCCACCACGGCTGCGTACTTTACGGCGACCTCGGGCAGGACCTCGGGGTCCGGGTTGGAGAGAGCGAAGACGATGGCGTTCTGGTTCATGAGCGCGAGGTGCGCTTCGTCGACTTTGGAGGAGGAAACGCCGATGAAGACGTCGGCTCCGGTGAGGGCCTGGGCAGGGCCGCCTTCCACGCCGCGGGGGTTGCTGCGGCCGGCGATGTCCGCCTTCTTGCTGATGCGGTCCGCGGCAAGGTCTTTGCGGCCCGAGTTGATGATGCCGCGGGAGTCCAGCAGGACCACATCGGTGACGCCGGCGGCCAGCAGGATTTCGGCGACGGCGATGCCTGCCGCCCCTGCACCCGAGACCACGACGCGCAGGCTGTCCAGTTCGCGGCCAGTCACCTTGGCGGCGTTGGTGAGTGCAGCGAGGGCCACGACGGCGGTGCCGTGCTGGTCATCATGCATCACGGGGCAATCCAGTGCCTCAATGAGCTTTTCCTCCAACTCAAAGCAGCGGGGTGCGGAGATGTCCTCCAGGTTGACCGCGCCGAAGCTGGGGCGCAGGCGGACGAGAGTTTCCACGATTTCGTCCACATCCGTGGTGTCAAGCACCAACGGAATGGAGTCAAGGTCACCGAAGGTCTTGAATAATGCGGACTTGCCCTCCATCACGGGCAGTGATGCGCTGGCTCCGATATTGCCAAGACCCAGGACAGCGGTGCCGTCGCTGACCACAACCACCAGGCGCTCGGCCCAGGTGAGGGTGCGGGCCAGCTCCGGGTTAGCGTGGATGGCGCGGCTGACTTCGGCCACTCCCGGAGTGTAGGCGATGGACAGGTCGCGCTTGTTGGACAGAGGGACGGTGCTGGCAATGGAGAGCTTGCCGCCACGGTGAGCGTCGAATATCTCGGCTTCGCTCAATGCTGTGGCTGCGGAGTTGTCGGTGGCTGTAGTTTCGTGAAGGGACACGTCGTTGTCTCCTGGTGCTCACCGTGCGCACACGGCATAAGGGAACCTGGGCCCGAGTGGACACGCAGGCTGTGGGAAGGGTGTGGACAGGAAGCCCCGAGGTGGCTGGGCCCCCTGCAATGGGCGGTGTGTGCCGCCTCGTTGGTACGGGACCCGCCGGACATGGCGGTACGCGTGGCCTTGTCCGTCAGGTTTGGGTGCGGTTCAGGCTGGCTCCTTCAATTCCCAGTCCTTGACATTTGCCAGGGGAGCGAACACGGAAGGGTCGAGTTCGTCGAATCCCAGATTGTCCCGGACAAGATGCGGCCAATTCCGGTTGGCCAGGGCGGCTTTGCCGAGCGAAATGACGTCCGCTGAGCCCTGTGCCAACATGGACACGGCGGTGTCCGGATCGTCGAGCATGCCGTTAGCGATCACGGCCACTCCGGAGTATTGCTTGGCCAAGGCGGCCAGAGTTTCCCTGGAACCTTCGAACGCGGGCTCGGTCGCGCGGTACTCGGTGGTGTGGATAAAGTCGATTCCGGTCGCACCGAGCGTGGAGAAAATGACTTCTGCTTCTTTAACTCCTCCGCTCCAGCGGTGGTGATTGTCGCTGACCTTGGACTGGGAGGTGCGGATTCCCACTGTCATGTCCGGGCCTACGGCTTCTCGGACAGCGCGGCAGATTTCCGCGGCGAAGCGCACCCTGTTTTCCGGCGAGCCGCCGTAATTGTCGGTGCGCTGGTTCAGGTACTCCGTGAGGAACTGATCAAGAAGGTACCCGTTCGCGCCATGGATCTCAACACCGTCGAAACCGGCCTGCTTCGCGTGCAGCGCAGCCACCACGAAACCATCCCGGACCTCCTTCATCTGGGCCATGGTGATTTCCGAAGGAACGGGATACGGGCCCTCACCACGGTAAAAGGCCAGTTGCTCACGGCGAGCTCAAGCGGTCGTTGCAACACCCCTATTGATGTGAGGTGCTGCGTATGTTGTCGAAGAAGGAACGGATCGAGAAAGAGGCGCGGTTCTGGGTGTTGATGGCGCAGGGCTCCACGTTGACGGCGGCGTGTGATGCTGTGGGTGTGAATCGACAAACTGGACGACGTTGGCGGCAAGCAACCGGTGGACGAATCCCGCGTGCCAAGCCGGAGCCGTCGGGTCGGTACCTCTGCCTAGAGGATCGGCTGCGGATTGCCGATCTGCATCTGGCCGGGACCGGTGTGCGGGGGATCGCCCGAGAGGTGGGACGGTCGGCTTCGACGGTCAGCCGTGAGCTGCACCGCAACGGCCCTGAACCGGGTCCGCGGGGGCGGCGGAAGTACGCTCCGTATGCTGCCCAGAAACGGGCCGAGCTGCGCGGACGCCGGCCCAAGACCAGTAAGTTTGATGACTTGGAACTGGCATCCTTAGTACAGGCCAAGTTGTGCGTGAAGTGGAGCCCCGAGCAGATCAGCGACCACCTCGCCGCGGCGTTCCCAGACCGGACGGAGATGCAGGTGTGTCCCGAAACGATCTACCAGGCACTGTATGTCCAGGGCCGCGGTCATTTACGCGCTGACCTGCACCAACACCTGCGCACCGGCCGTGCGATGAGGCGTCCCAGACGCTCCACCGCTGCTAAGAGTTCGGGGAAGATCCCAGACATGATCCTGATCAGCGAACGGCCCCCCGAGGTCGCAGACCGCGCCGTCCCTGGCCACTGGGAAGGGGATCTGGTGCTGGGCTCAAATTGCCGCTCGGCCATCGCCACCCTCGTGGAGCGCCAGACCCGGTTCACGATCCTCATCCACCTGCCCGAGGACCACGGCGCCATCGCGGTCCGTGACGGTCTCCTGGCGGCCATCAAGACCCTCCCAGCACACCTGGCTAAGTCGCTGACCTGGGATCAGGGCACCGAACTGGCCCAACACCGCCAGATCACCATGGCCACGAAAATGGCCATCTACTTCTGCGACCCTCATTCACCGTGGCAGCGGGGCTCCAATGAGAATACGAACGGGTTGCTACGCCAGTATTTCCCCAAAGGCACAGACCTGTCCGTGCACTCACCCCAGCGGCTGCTCGAAGTCGCTACCGAACTCAACGACCGGCCCCGCAAAACACTCGGCGGGATCACCCCCGCACAAGCCATGGAACGACTACTATTCGAACCAGGCAAACCCATCGTTGCAACGACCGCTTAAATTCGCCCACCCTTTGGTGCTACCGCTGACGGTCCTACTGCGGAGTCCACAAAACGGTTTCCCTGACTCTGCGCCCCCGCATGCATCAACTGGGCGAACATCTTCGCGCCCGCCGCGTGAACGCCTTCGACAACTCTCGCCCACGACTGGGTCTGCTCTTCCGTAGCGATACCCGGCTGGAAGTGATAGCCCTGACTATGGGCCGTGTCCGGATAGATTCCTTCCGTGATCAGAAGTCCGAAGCCTCCGCGCGCGAACCTCTGATAATAGGCGGCCATTCTTTCCGTGGCGTGTCCGTCCTCGGTTGCGCTGATCCTCGTCATCGGGGCCAGTGCAACCCGGTTGTCCAGTTCAGTGGAACCGATCCGAAGGGGGGACCAGAGCGGGGTGTAACCAGTCATGAAAAGCTCCTTTGAAATATCTGATTGCAGTGCGCCCGGTAGGCGTGACCAGTGGATACCGGCAGGGATCAACCGCCTGAAGATGAGTTCGTTGGGGGGACGCAAGAACTGGCCGGTTTCCCCTCAGTTCCCAGCCTCGACAGATGAATACCGTCAGTGACGTGCAGTAGTCGGTGGTATCCATCACTGCCATGGACCCAGATAACCGTTCCGTCTTTTGTTCTGTCGTCAACAAACCCTTCGTACAGGACATGGCCGTCAATGCTGACTGCAACCCGATGAGGGGGTACTACGTCCGGCCAGTCATTCCTGTTCGGCCGGAAAGCCGGGGTGTTATCCATGATTTCCTTCACGCTAGTGTGACCATCTACTGCGCTGGCTGGCATCGAGAGTTCTAATAAGGTCGGCCAGCTGCTGGAACGTCCCCGGGGTCAACGATCCCGCGGACTGCAGGTGATCGGCGGCGGTGACGGCAGCGTCGGGGAAGGCCCGCCACCGACGCCGATCATGCCCGTAGTGCGGCCTGCTTCGCATTGTCATCTGCCACGACCTGGGCAGCTGCGAGGCGGTTATGGACCCGGGAACCGAGCACGGCATAGACGGTCGCGCTGGTGAGGCCTCCTGCAAGCCAGGACAGGTCCAGGCCGCCCATGGCTTTCGCCACGGGTCCCTGGGTGGCAGGCAATAGGCCGTACATGAACAGCCAGGTCGCCACGAGCCCGGACGCCAGCGCGATCATTCCGGCCCAGTTGATGGCAGGGACCTTTGTGCTTCCGGCCGGATCGAAGAGGCGTTCTGTCCCCAGGGGCCTGCGGCGTTCAAGATAGTAGAAGTGGACGAGCATGATGGCGCCCCAGGAAGCAATCCACGCCACCAGGCCGATCAGCCAGGCATCAATGATGGCCGCGAAGTCGGTCTGGAAGATGAAGAAGATGACGACAATGAGAGCAAGGACGCCCACGACGAGGTTCAGGGTCCGCCGGGGGGTTCGAACGTCGCAGGCCTGAGTTGACACGGTGAAGGTATAGATGTTGAGGATGTTGGTGGCGACCGGGCCATGGAGGACCATGAACAGCACCGGGATGGCAAGGGCGCCGTAGTTATCGACGATCAGCTGGCCGGGGTCGATGCTTCCGCTTTTGGTTGCCAGGCTGGCGCCGAGGATGCCCAACCAGACCACGGGGATGAACTGGCCCAGAACGGACACCAGGTAGAGGCGCCTGGGTTTGACTTCCCGGCTGACGAAACGGGAGTAATCCGCCGCGTACGTGAACCAGGTGATGCCCCATCCGATGCCGATGGCGGTCATGACCGCGCTCATGGCGGTGATTCTTTCCATGCCGGTCAGAACGGCGCCCGCAGGGCCCTGGTATCCCCAGTCGATATCCATTCCGAACCAGGCGACCGCTGACATGGCAATCAGGACAAGGATTGTCGGCGGTACCGTCCACCGCTCGAAGGCTGCGATGGCCTTGTATCCGAAGTACGCAATGAGAACCTGCAGACCCATGATTGCCGCGGCCACCAGGATCTTCGCTGCGTAGTTCGGAGCTTCCGGATCCACCCAGCCCATCGACCCGAACAGTGCCATGACAAGGTCGAGAACAATCCAGGTGTTCACGGCGCACCAGCCGATGCCCAGGACAGCCTGGGTCATGGCCGGCAGGTAATTTCCTGTCCGGCCGAAGGCGGCGCGCCCCAGGACCATCCCCGTCGCCCCGGTCCGCTGCCCCAGAAGGACGAAGAACCCGAACAGGGTCATGCCGATCAGGTTCCCGGCCACCAGAACGATCACCGTGTCGCTGAAGCCCAGGCCAAGATGGATTCCCAGGGCGCCCAGCACCCAGTTAATAGGGGCCAGGTTGGCGCCGGCCCAGATCCAGAACTGCCCTGACACCTTCTTCGTTCGCAGGGATTCGGGAATGGGCTGCAGGTTCTGTTCAAGCTCGGAAACCGTACCGGGCGTTTCCGGGCGGCCTGAGTCAGCTGCTGCCGGTAAGAGCGGTGGGGCCGGGAACTCCGGCCGGGATTGTAGGTTCATGATCGCGTCTCTCCTTTGAGGGATCAGGGCCCCGGGTGGATTCCCTTCGGGGCCGGGCTATGCAGCTGTAATGAGGCTCATACAACAGGGACGAGCGACCTGCGGCCAATGGATGATCGTCCACACTTCGAACGGCCCCCCCGGGATGCGGGGTGAGGGCCGCGTCCGTCGATTCGGATCGTCCCGCCGGCACCCGGGGCCACAGAGCGAAGGGAACACGTCCCTCCGGTGTGGCCCCGAATGCGGCGTTTTTCAGCCGACCTGCACTGTTTGACGACGGTCATCGGACGCGGTTCCCGAGCCACCCGTCATCGATTCGACCAGCGCATCAATTTCCGCGAGGGCATCCGACAACGAATCCTCCACCCGTGTGTCCGAAAATTCGTCATATTCCACGGCGATGGTCGTAATTTCCGTCACGCCGATATAGGTCAGCGCGGTTGCCAGCGCCTTATCAACATGGTTCATGTGCTCGAGGCGGCCCTCGGGCCCATACCCGTAATCACCACGGGAGGTCAGAATGACGAGATGCTTTCCCGGCTCCAGCATGGGCCAGTAGGGATCGCCCTTTCTGCTCCGGTCAAACCCGAAGGTCAGCCCGACCCTCACAATATTGTCGACCCACGCCTTCAGCGTTGACGGAACCCCGAAGTTGTACATGGGAGCGCCGATCACCAGGACGTCCGCCCAGGTGAGTTCGCCGACCAGGAGGTCGCTTTCCTCCAGGACGGCTGACATTTCCGCGGACCGCTCCTGCGGGGCGGTAAACGCACCGGCGATCCAGTCTCCGGTCACCGGGGTCGGCGGATTCAGGGCAACATCGCGGTAAATCACCGCATCGTCGGGGACAGCCTCCCGCCAGCGGCTGATGAAACGCTCGGACAGGCGGCGGGTGTGTGAACCTCTAGCGTCGGTCTCGGGCCGTGAGGCCCGTGCGCTGGAGTCGATGTGGAGAAGGGTTGTCATATCTGCTTCCGTTACCTGGTGAAGGACCCGCCACCATGTGGTGAAGAGGCTGGGCCGCGGGGGAGTGCCGGCGGGCTGCGGCTTGGCCGCATGGATGGAACGCCGCCGCCGGGTGCCCAGCCTATGTGCTCCCACGCGGGCGCCCGCGTGTGGATTCCTCCACTCCTTGCCCCCGCCGGATGGACGTTGCTCCACTGGTCCCGGGAGACATGGCGTACTTGGATGGAGGTATGAAAGCCGAGACGACTCTCCACGACATTCTGATCCCTGCCCGGCATGCGCGGGCCATCCGCATGAAACGGGGCCAGGAAGTGACGATCACCGATGTTGCCGGAGGCCAGGTGGGGGATGTTTTCGCTTTCGCCGCCGATGACATCACCGAATATCACAGCGCCTCGCACACCCGGACGGGAATCAGCCGGTTGTTCCCGCACGTCGGCGAACAGTTCCTGACCAACAAACGGCGACCGATCCTTGCCCTGGTGGCCGACACCTCACCGTCGGGAACCCACGATATGCTGATCGCGGCGTGCGATGCGCAGCGGTACGCGGAGCTGGGGCATCCCGGGCACCGGTCCTGCGCCGCCAACCTCCAGGCGGCCCTGTCCGGCGCCGGTCTCGAAATGCCTTCCGTGCCCCAGCCCATCAACGTGTTCATGCGGATCCCGGCCGATACCGCAGGGGATCTCAGCTGGCTGCCGGCGGACACGAAGGCAGGGGACCACATCATCTTCAAAGCCCTCATGGACTGTGTGCTCGTGGTGTCGGCCTGCCCCCAGGACCTGACCGACATCAATAACGGCACCCCCACCGAACTCCATCTGAGCGTCAACCAAGGACAGTGACAGCCGAACCGATGGAACACAACGACAACAGGACACGGCCCGCTCCCGCCTGGACCCCGGGACCATCCGACTGGCGCCAGGGTGCGTCGGCCGTCTTTACCATGACCTTCGACGTTGACGCCGAAACACCGATCCTGGGCAGTGGAAAGTCCTACGCGGACAACCTCATGGTCATGTCGCACCAGTCCTACGGACCCGACGTCGGGGTTCCGCGGATCCTGAACATGCTCGATGAGCTGGACATTCAGGCAACCTTCTTCATTCCCGGGTGGGTGGCCGAACACAGGGCGGGCCTTGCCCCGACAATCATCGAGCGCGGACATGAGGTCGCTCATCATTCTTACAGCCACCAGGCGCCGACCTCCATGACGATGACCGAGGAGCGCGACGATTTCGAACGGGCCCTGGCCGTCTTCGATGCGCAGGGCATCGCCGTCACCGGATACCGGGCCGCGAACTGGTGCGCCAGCTGGCGCACCCCGGCCCTCGTCGCCGAATACGGGCTGACCTACGACTCGTCGCTGATGGGCGATGACCGGCCCTACACCATCTCCACCCCCGCCGGCCGGCTGGTCGAGCTGCCCGTGCACTGGTCCCTGGACGACTGGGAGCAATACGCGTTCCTGCCGGCGCCCGACATCGGCTCGATCATCCAGTCGCCCGCGAGGGCCGTGGAAGTATGGAGGGCCGAACTCGATGGCATGCGGCACTTCGGCGGGCTCTTCAACCTCTGCGCGCACCCGTTTCTTTCCGGCCGGCCGGGCCGGCTGCTTGCACTGCGCGGGCTGATTGAGTACGCCCAGGACTGCGGAGATGTCACCTTCGCCACCTGCGCTGCGACGGCGGAGCTCGTGCTGAAGGACGAGCACACCGCCGAGCGCACCCTCACCAAGCTCTCCGACGCGGCGTTGGAGAGCTTCCCGGGCTGACTCCCGGTCAGCTCATCGCGTCGGCTTCCAACGCAAGGAACAGATCGACCCGGTCGGCGAAGTTGCTCATGTCCCTGCCGGTCAGTGAACCGATCCGGTCCAAACGGTTCCGCAGGGTATTCACATGCAGGAAGAGGGCCTCCGCTGTGGAAGCCCAGTGACCGTTACGGTTCAGGAACTCCCGCAGGGTCGCCTCCAGCTCGGTCCCGCGCATCAGATCATGCTGCCTGATCGCGGCGAGTTCCTCAGCTGCGAACCGGCTCAGGGTCGCATCACGCTGCAAGGCCAGCAACATCGAATGTGTTCCCAAGCTGGCCGCGGTAGCGGTCAACGCCCCTGCCTTCCTGCGCTTAAGTACATTTGCCGCGGCGCGCGCCCGGATCAATTGCTCCTTCAGCAGGCCCACACCCTCACCGGGCTCACCCACCCCGACGACCAGTTTCCTTCTCGGGTGGGCCCTGGCCAGTTCGGCCCGCAGGGACTCAGCGAACTCCAGCAAAGATTCCAGCCCGCGGCTCCACGAGGTGATGACCACAATGTCCTGGCTTCCGCCGGCAACCACCGGCAGCAACCTGCTGCTCCTGACCAACGCCTCGATATCGGAGTCCAGATCGGAGGGCAACGGGGCATCGGCCAAGGCAAACACCAGCAGGGCGAGAGTGCCCTCCGGGTCGATGCCGAAGGCGCGCAACCGGTCCGGCACCTCCGCCACCCGCGCGGAGCCTGACAGGATCATCTCCAGCAGTTCCCCGGAAAAGCGGGACTCCGCAGCCCGTATTGCCTGTCTCTGGGCGACATCAAGGTTGAGGAAACGCGCCCCCTGATTCAAGGCAACCTGCTCTTCGACCGTCAGCAGGTGATGCGGTCGCAGGCAGAATAGGCCCGCCTCGACCTCCCCGACGGCATCAACGATGAGGAACAAGGACGCCGGATCCGGCCATATTCCTTCCGCCTCCAGCGGAGGCGGCCTCCTGGCCAGCACTTTCGCGGCAGCTTCAAGCTGCGCCGGCGGCAGCGCGTCCCCGCTGCCGGCAAGCTCGGTTCCCCGCCGATCGATGAGCACCAGGGGAAACCCGAACTCGCGGGCCAGGACCTCCAATACACCGGAGGCTCCTCCGCCCTGGGACATCACCGAGGTAAGAGCGTCCCCGCGCCGAAGCGCCTTCAGGAGCGATTCCTGCTGAATCTCGCCCTGGACGCGGGCCGCAGCCTGGGTCAGGGCGGCAAACGGAACATCAACGGGCACGCTCAGCAGGGGCAGGCCGGCCAGCCCGCAGGCCCGCATCAGATCCTCAGGCACCGTCCGGGTGAGAACCGTCAGACCAAAGACGACGCCGGCTGCACCCGCTGCGGCCACGGCCCGCACAAAGTCCTCAGACGATGTCTGCTCCAGCCACAAACCATTGGTGAGAACAAGCTCGGTCGGCCGGATATATCTGGAGGGATCAGGCAGCTCCGTCACATGAAGCCACGCGATCTCCGCCGCTAAGGCGTTCTTATCCCCCAGAAGGACGTCCAGGCGGAGCGTTTCGTCCTCACATAAGGCGGCGATGGACAGGCTGCGGGGATGACCGGGGCGTAGATCGCGTTGCACAAGGTTCCACCTTTCGGTGACTGATCGGTTCTAGCGGGCGTGGACTCCGGGGCGGCGGCATGCAGGTGAGGCGCTGGGCAATCGGAGGGGGTCGGGCAGGGAACACCGCAGGACGCTGCGGCCCCCGACGTTCGGGAACCGACCCTCCAGTGCGGGTCCTCCACCCGGGACGCCCGTCCGGAAGCACAGGACCGGGGGTGCGGGCCGCGGCTCACGGCGGGAACCCTGCGCTTCCTGCGGGCTGAAACGGTGCATGACGGGCATTGATGGCTCCTTCGGTCCATCCTGCCAGTTCCAGCAGCGACCCGTCGGATCCCTCCGGCATGGACACCAGCAAGCCTGTGGAGGCGGCACCGGAGTCGGATACTAGAGGAAGGCTGATGCCGCAGGTGCCCAGATAGCTCAGCAGCATGGTGGTGCGAAGTGTCAGCGCGTTGGCCGCGTCATACAGGGCGGGGTCAGCGGCCAGGGCCGCGATCGCCGGAGGGAGGTGCCTCACCGTGGGACACAGCAGCGCCGCGCCGGCCAGCTCGCGGGAAAACTGCCGTCGAAGCGGCCCCATCTGCCGGTACACCACCGCCACCGCATCCTGGTCGGCAATGCCGCGCACCAGTCGCCGCCGGGTAGCAGCCTCAATCTGTCCGGACTGCAGATCAGCCTCATGGAGCAGGAAAGCCTCCGCGCCGACAATGGTCCCATGGCGGTCCATCAGATCCTGCGCCACCCGCATCGAGGGCAGGGGGCGCATCTCAATGTTCATGCCGGCGCGCCGAAGGTCCCGGACGGCCCTGGTGAAAAGCCGGTACACCTCCGGGGAGCACTCATCAATCCACTCGCCCTCCGGAATGACCGCACGCAGGACAGGTTGCTCGGAGCCGAGATGATACGGGTACCAAGCGAGCAGCGAATCTAGGGCGCTGACATCTTCCGTAGATCGGGCTATGATACCAACACTGTCCAGAGTCCTGGACAACGGCTCGAAATCGGCCGGGCCATATCGTGCGCTGCTGGCCTTGAACCCCACCAGCCCGCAGAAGGCCGCAGGAATACGGATAGAACCGGAAGTGTCGGTGCCGACAGCCAGGGGCGAGACTCCGGCAGCGACGGCTACCGCCGCACCCGATGACGATCCGCCTGGGACAAGGGCTTCTGTGCCACTGTTCGGATTTCTAGGTGTACCAAAGTACTGATTAATGCCAAGCCCGGAGAAAGCGAATTCGCTGAGGTTTGTTTTACCGACTGTCACTAGGCCCATGCTCCGTGCGCGCCGCACCACCCAGCTGTCAGCAACCGCAGGTGGAGTCGCCATTCGGCTCTCTGAGCCAGCCGTTGTGACTTCGTCCTCGACGTCAAAGACGTCCTTCCAAGTGATGGGAACCCCGTCCAAAGAACTGAGCGCCTCCCCTCTGGCCCGTCGGGAGTCGCTGAGCAAGGCATCTGTCACGGCGCGCTCTTCTGTAAGAACTGTCAGGGCAGCCTCGGCCGCGTCCGATCCCGCTTTAGCGATCGACTCGTCAACCAACCGTCGTGAAGTGGAGATGCGGGATTCCAATGTAGCGGACATCATGGTGGCCCCCAGCAGCGGTGTCGAAGTCACAGGTCCGCCTCCTTGCTGCTCTGTAGAAGCGATGTGCGAACGTCGGAACGGCCCGTTCCGGAGGTCTCAGCAAGGGATTTTCCTCTGGTTTCCTGGCCGAGAATCAGAGTCACTATGAGTCCAACGACGTTAGCTGCGGCGAGGAGGTACATGACCCCGCTGAGACCCACATTGAGCAGGATCAGTGGAAGGATGAACGCGCTTACCGCAGATCCAATCCGGCTGATAGCTACCGCCGTGAGTGGCTCGCCAGCGGAGAGAATGGCGAGCTTCTTGAGGAACGCATTCAGATACGCGTCATCGATCAAGGCCGCTGTTGTGGTTGACATGGGAACGGGCTCTTTCAGGAGTGGTGAATGATTGAACGCACCCGCGGCTGTCACTCCGGGGTAGTGAAGATCGGACCAGTGTAAGCAAACTGGTTGGCCACGCGGCCCAGCGGATCTAAGGCGGGAATGTTGATTTTATCGTCGGGCATCAGTACTTTCTGGGCGACATGGAACACCACTATTTTCCCGACAATTAGGCGGTCGCTGCCGGGTTGGAAAATATCGTGAAGGACACACTCCATACTGATGAGCGCTTCTTTGACTCTCGGCGGCCGAACACGATGAGACGGAAGCGGGGTCACTCCTGCCTGCGCGAACTCGTCGATCTCTGCAGGAAACGGTCTGCTGCTGACCTCGACCGCCCACGCCATACCGGAAGAAGGAAGGTTCACCACAAACTCGCCAGTTTTCGCGATGTTTTCAGCGCTGTCCTTGAGGAAGCCTCCCTCCTTGTATTCCATGCTCAGGAGGAGCATCGGCGGGCTGGAGGATACAACTGTGAAAAAGCTAAAAGGGGAGAGGTTGTTGACGCCTGTGTCACTGATGGTGGACGTCCAAGCGATGGGTCGTGGGACAACAGCGCCGGTGAGAAGCCTAAATAGCTCCTCGGCGGACAGATCAGCAGCTTCCATCGAGCGCACGGCGAGATCCGTCTCAGCTGCAGGACCCATGGTCGTCACGGCGCCAACGGTCCTTGAGCCTCGACCGTGATCTCCTTCGTCTCCTGAAGCGACCCCATTCACAGGAACAAGGTCCTTTGGGCAGGCTGAATAATCACTAGGAGATCCTCCAGCGCTTTGAGGAGGATGAAGCATCCCGGTGTGTTCACGGGAGGCGCGAAACCAATGTCGCCTCCGGCGGTCCACGGCACATTCTTGAACACGTTTAACGGGTCGGGCGCGAATCCAAGGTCCACCATGGCTTCATCTGCCAAGGAGGTCGGGAAGTTTTCGGTGCAGTTGTCATGGTGGCCGACGTGGCCGAGCATCTCATAGCGGGATGTGTCGCAGGCAGAAACGAGAGTGTCGTGGACACCGCCAGAGGTATCCTCCGAGAGCTCGGCCAGAGGTCGGCAGCTGTTGCTGTATAGGTCCCCGACCTTCGAGAAGGGCCGACCGGTCGCAGCGCGCGTATGTCCCATGGATGCCCATTCCTGCGTCTTTGGAGACACGACCCATGTGTCGGCTACTTGGCGGCCGTGAGGGCTAGTAATTTTCACGGACGCCGCTGTCGGCACGCGAAACGACGATCCGGATCGGGCCTGAACTGTTTGCATGTCACGCCTTTTGCTAGTCGGCAACTAACTCGATTACGCAATCGATTGCGTACGTGTGAGATTGAATTTATCGCAAACCATTGCGTCTGTCAACGAGAGAATTTGTAATTCACCGGGCATGTGTGTCTGTCATCTGAGATGATCAGTGACGTGTCTGAGAAATCAACCGAGGAACTAAAGCGAAGCGGACGGCAGCGTGTCACGCTCCGGACAGTGGCAGAAGTCGCGGGCGTCCATGTGTCCACTGTTTCAAGGGCTTTGCGCACTCAGGTCAATCCCGCCATGCATGACGCGCCCAGCGCCACCATCACAGGACACATCATCGAAGTTGCAGAGCGGCTGGGCTATCGGCCGGACCCCTATGCGGCGAGCCTAAGGACACAACGCACGATGTCGATCGGGGTGCTTGTCCCACGACTATCGGATGTTGTTTTAGCGACCATATACGAGGGCATAGAACAGTTCGCCGCTACTCGCGGCTACCAGGTTGCGGTGGCAAACACCTATGACGATCCCGAACGGCACCAAAAGTATCTGGGTCTCATGTCCAGCCGACGCGTGGATGGCCTGATTCTGGCCGACGTGCGGATGGATGCGGCACCAAGTCTTCCCGCCGACATCCCCACTATCCTTGTCAACCGCCGCTGTCCGGACCTCGTCTCCGTCTCCGGTGCTGATGTTGTAGGCGGGGGACTGGTGGCGTCGCATTTTGCAGACCTGGGACATCGGTACGTGGGTGTCATAGCCGGCACTCGCTGGGCCAGCACGAGCATCGACAGGGTCGCCGGATTCCGAGACACCCTCAGTCTCAGAGGGATCAGCGTGCCGGACTCAGCCGTTGTTTCTTCATCCTTCGATGTGGAGGGCGGCCGCGAAGCTGCTAGAAAACTCCTCGCCCTGGAGCCACGTCCCACGGCCGTCTTTGCCGTCAACGATTATGCCGCCATTGGGGCCATGGGGGAAATGCGGGACCAAGGGTTAATGCCCGGGGTGGATATAACTGTTGTGGGCTACAACGACATCAATATTGCCCGCGAACTACTCTGCTCCTTGAGCAGCGTCGACAATTCTGTGATCAACATGGGTCGCATTGCAGGCCAGACCCTCATTGAGATGCTGGCGGGACAGCCGGTGGCATCAACTCTAATCACACCCCACCTCAATGCCAGGCAGTCGAGCGGCCCTCCACGCCGATAGCGTGATGAACTGCGGCGCTGGACAGCTCCTCGCGAGGGACATGGTGAGATCTGTCCTTCCAGGGTTCAGCCACAGATGGGTGCAGGATTGGACCGGAACGGTGCCGCCTCAGCACGGATATGGATACCGCAACGGCCAAGAGTCAGGCCTCTATCTAAGGGTGTGGAAGTACTTCCACTTGTGCTGCCACGGAGCTCTCGGCCGCACGCCACGCCGATGGGCCGGCTAGGCAAGCTGAGGCTGCCCTGCGGACAATGGCGGTCATGTTAAGGGCTGAGCCCTGGAAGATTGCGGCAAAGATACCCGGTCCGTCGTTCAACTTCCTCGAATCCTGCCGGGACGCCCGTTACTGAGGAACCCCCGGAGGATCGCCTGAATCTCCGCTCTGGCACGATGCAACCTCTCGATGCTGACCGTGAGGTCTGCATCGATCGCCCTCAGCGCCCCGGACGACGAATTGCCATCGAGGGCCACTTCGTCGATCTGATCGAGCGGGACGCCGAGATCCCAAGGCGGCGTATTTCAGAAGACGAACGAGGTGCTTAACCTGGTACTGCTTGTAGCCATCGGACATCCTGTCCGGCTGCTCGAAAAGTCCAACCCGATGATAGTGATGAACGGTGTGCACCGTCGTCCCGGCCATCTCGCGATTCCTGGAGTGCTCCAGGCCACGCTCGTCAGTCCTTCTTCTTTCATTGCCACCGGTTCAGTCGCGACTCGCCTGCTATGTGTCAGTCGACCCTCCAGAAGGGAACCCCATGTTCCCACCACACAGTCAAGACGCAGAGACAACCCTCCTGCTGAACTGCAACGGAGGCGGTGCCGGGCAGACCGGAAGTTGTCAAGGTGAATGGGGCCAGTGGGAGTTAGGCGGCTGCTTCTGTCTGGGTTTCCTGGGATGGTTTGTTGATCCATGCCGCGCCGGGGACGGTGAGTATTTTTGGGTCCGTTTCGGTGCTGAATCGTTCGGGATTCTTCCGCCGTGCGGCGGCCAAAGTGATGGAGCGTTCGGTGGCCTTCGTCGCGGCAAGACCGTAGTGGACGTCTGCCGGGGTGTTTAGTCCGATTCCGGTATGGCGGTGGCTGTGGTTGTATCCTTCGACAAAAGTCGCCATGAAGGCCCTCGCATCGGCCAGGGAGCCGAATCGTTCAGGGAACACGGGAGCGAATTTCAAGGTCTTGAACCACGCCTCGCTGTAGGGGTTGTCATTGGATACGCGGGGCCTGGAGTGTGACCTGGTGACTTCCAGATCGGAGAGCAGTACAGCTACGGTCTTGGACGTCATAGAAGTCCCGCGGTCCGCGTGCACGATTTCCGGGATGCCGTGGATACCGAAGATTCCCTTCATCATCTCCACCGCCAACTCCCCGGATTCGTGGGCATGGACGTATGCGCCCACGATGTAGCGGGAGTAAATATCGAGCATCACGTAGGCATCGAAGTACTTACCCCTGACCGGGCCGGCAAGCTTGGTAATGTCCCAGCTGTAGACCTGCCCGGGGCCAGCCGCTGTCAATTCCGGAACGGTCCTGGGCGGATGGCGTGCCTGCCGGCGGCGCTCTTTGACCTGCTTATTCTCAGTCAATATCCGGTAGATCGTTGAGATTGAGCACAGGTAGGTCCCCTCGTCCAGCAGCTGCGCGTAGATCTGGACCGGGGCTAGATCCACGAAGCGGGCAGAGTTCACGGCAGCGAGGATACCGGCGCGTTCGTCCGGGTCGAGCTTGTTTGCCGGGACAGACACGGGCATCGGCCCGGCCTGCGGGATCCGCGGGCTGCGGGTTGCGGTCGCCCGCGGTATCCCGGCCAAGACCGCCGCTTCCCGCGTGGGGATATGCGCACCTGTGAGTTCGGCATAAACCCCCATCAGGGTTTCCTGTACCACTGCTGCTCCTCGCTTTCGGAGATTTCCTCCAAAAGCTGCCGTGCTTTTCCCATGATGTCCAACGCTGCCCGAGTCCGTGCCAGCGTGCGTTCATTCACCTCCAGTTGCCGGCGTAGACGGGCGATTTCGGCCTGCTCAGCGGTAAGCTTGCCGATCTTCTCCCCGGGCTTCCTACCCTCGAGCACACCTGCATCACGGAGTTTGCGCCACTCAGTGATCTGGGAGGAATAGATGCCCTCACGACGAAGGTACGCCCCGCCTCCGGAGCCATCGTCACAGGCCTGTTGGTAAGCGGCCAGATGGGCTAGTTTCTGCGCCGGGGTAAACGACCTTCGAGGCCTTGGACCGCCGGCACGAGGGCCAGAATTACTCATGGACCCATCTTCCCGCACCCGGGAAATTGTGGAGATAGACATTGGTTCTGATCCTGATTCTCGCCCTACGAATTAGACGGACTTGCTATGAGCCACTGGCCTCAACTCACCCTGACACGTAGGGGACCGGACGATAGCGGTGCCTACGATAAGTCCATGATGTCAGACGCCCAGAACCTGGCTTCCGTCACTAGCCCAAAATTCCGACAAGCCCAGTTGCAAGCGACGAAATAACGACGATCCACACCATGATCGCGATCGCCTGCCAGAAGAGGACCCGCTCCTTCCTAACGCCCGACGCCGCAAGGAACGTAGCGGTGAGTTGCGTGGGAGGGGCGAGCGGGGCGAGGAGACTGTCGCCCCGCACCCCGAAGCGTGAGAGTCAGCCCTTCAGGCGCACTGTCCCTTAGCGCGCTGCGCTGACAGAGCAGCGGATGCAGCAGAGTCTGTCGACTCGTTATCGCCGCCACCTCGGCCGGTTACAACCTTCTCGCGGACGCGGACGCGGACGCGGACGCGGACGCGGAAGCTGACGGTGACGACAGTGAGCACGCTCAAAAAGTTGCCGATTATCGCCGAGACCGCCGCCATCACCGGATTGATCCCGATGAGATTGCGGATAGCGGCGGCCCCCTCGCCCTCGATGTTCGGGATCATCCCGACCACTGCGACACCCAACGGCTGCACGTTATCTGGGACCTGTTGAGCCCGCTCCCTGCATGCCCTCATACGGATTGTTCATCATGTCCTCCTTGGAATGCACGACGGCGAGCGTGGATTCATCCACCCTCCTCACGCTTCTACGGCGGCGCCGATTGCGCTCTGCCACGGCGTGATTCAACGTGCTGACACCAGTGAACAGGCTGTTCTGACACCAGGGTCGAAGCCCCTGGGTGAGTCGTCGGCCACGCCGCTTGCTGGGGTGTCCCTATCTCTCCCTGTCGCCTAGCCGTACAGCTACCGTCCTCAACCCTGTGCCGAGGATATGGCGGTTCCTACTGCGTACCCGGTGCCATCACCACAGGAACCCGACTCCTGCTCCTCGCCGGACCGGTGACAGTGACACCCGCCGGTCCTCCGACCCCAACGGGTCTGGCGGGTCAGGTCCACTCTGCGCTTCGCAATGCCCTAGGGGTCGACGGCCCCGGCGCACGCAGACTCGGCCGATCGGCATCGAGGAGTCTTCTTCAAGTACACCTTGACGCTCTCGAGCTAATTAGCGTAGCTTACAGCTATACCATTTAGCTATTAGGAGGAAGTCGTGACTCAGCACCTCACTCTTGATGAAGGAACTATTGCCTACGACCTCAACGGCGAAGGTCCACTCGTGGTGCTCGCCCACGGGATGGGCGACAGTCGGCGGTCGTACCGGTTCGTCGTACCGGCTCTCGTCTCTCTTGGCTACCGCGTTGCGAATGTGGACCTCCGGGGTTGCGGGGAGTCGAGCACCGGTTGGTCGGGCTACAGCCGCACCGACATCGCTGGCGACCTCATTGCCCTCGTGCGCCATCTCGGCGGCCCGGCCGTTATAGTCGGCCAGTCAATCAGCGGCGGCGCGGCGACGATCGCGGCGGCCCTGGCCCCCGAGCTATTCGTGGGGCTCGTCGAAATCGCGCCCTTCACCCGCGCGCAGTCGGTCGACCTGGGCGGACTCCTCCGTAGCAAGCGCCACCGAACAGGCACGGTCCAGCTGGCGAAGGTCATGATGAGCGGCAGCCTGAAAGGCTGGCTGGCGTACCTCGACCTGGCAATTCCGGCCAAACCTGTCGACTGGCACGATGAGCGTGCCCGGATTGTGACCGCGATGAGTCGACCCGAGCGGATGAGCGTTCTGAAGGCGATGACGAGGACAAGCCCTGCTGATGCCGGCGCCCACCTTGCGAACGTACGGTGCCCCGTACTCATAGTGGAAGGCGGCGCCGACCCTGATTGGGCTGACCCAAAGGCGGAAGGTGAGCGCATTCTTGCTGATTTCCCCGGCGGGCTCGGCGAGCTCACAGTCATTGAAAACGCCGGCCATTACCCGCACACCGAGACCCCCGACAAACTCGTCGAGCTGATCCTGCCATTCCTCAGTAAAGTCTTCGCCCCGCCCAGAAAAACTGGCAATGCCTAGGTTTGGGCTGGATGTCGCTACGGTTATCGCAGCCGGCGCGGACCTTGCCGACGAGGTCGGGTTGGACGGACTTACTATGAGCTTCGTGGCCGAACGCCTCGGAGTAAGGCCCCCCTCGCTCTACAAACATGTCGACAGCCTCGCCGCCCTCACCCATGGGATAGCCATCCTCGGTGCTAACGAGATAGGCGACACGCTCAGGGACGCCATGCAGGGTGTTGCTGGGCGGGATGCCCTGACGGCGGCGGCGCAATCCCTCCGCCGCTACGTCAAGCAGCACCCTGGCCGGTACGCCGCAACGACCGGGGCCCGCCCAACCGGCCCCGACGACCCCCTCATCCCAGCTCTCGAACGCACCCTCGCATCCTTCGAAGCAGTACTCCACGGTTACCGGCTCGATAAAGCCGACACGATTCATGCGCTGCGGATGCTTCGTAGCATTCTTCACGGCTTCGCCACCCTAGATGCCTCAAACGCGTTTCAGATCGATACCAACGTCGACGACAGTTTCTCGTGGATGATTGATTTCATCGACCACGGACTGCGTGCGCGGGTAACCGCATGAACGTCCCGATACGCGGGAGCGTTCCTAGTGAGAACAGAGTTCTAGATATAAGAACGGAGTCCGCCACAGCGCGACGAATACCACATGCATACGCTTGGAGTACTGAATGAATCCCGCCGAGGAACTTCTCAGCAAGGTCAATGGTCTCGCCACCAGGTCCCTGAGGTGAAAGTTCCCTTCGGACTGGGTTTGCTCATGCTGGCTTTCGCTACACTTACTCGAACTTGGACCCTTGATGCGACTGTCTCAGCGGACTACTTTTCGTCCATTGGAGTACTCGGCCTTATCTTGGCGGTGGTGGCTGCCGTGAGCCACATACGGCGACGACGCGGCACAGGACGGCAGGAGAAGGCGGTATGAACACTACGCTGATTCAGCGGGTAGAAAACGCTGCGGTTGCGGTGGCCATAATCCTTGCGATGATCGCTTACGGGCAACCCTGGTGGCTGCTTCTCGCCGCATTCCTCGTTTTCGACCTTTCGGCGCTGGGCTATCTAGGAGGCTCCCGTTGTGGTGCTGTCACTTACAACCTGGTCCATAATTACACCGGTCCGGCAATCGTGCTGTCGCTCTACATTGCCCTGGTTCTCGTGGATTACCGTGTGACCTGGCTCTCGACCCTCGCCGCGTGCTGGGCCTTTCATGTCGCGGTCGATCGGGCGCTCGGGTACGGCCTCAAGTTGGAGGACTTCACGCACACGCATTTGGGCCGGATCGGGCGGACGCCAGCCGATGCTGACCGGTGAACCGATCCATCAGAAAGTTGAGCAGGGGAGCGTTACCAATGACTGAGACTAACGGAACCGTTGAACAGTGAAGTGCTCACCGGCGTCGGCTGCGTAACCGACGCGGCAGGCTGACCCGTCAAGGACGGCACCGGCCTCGCAACCGTTTCCGGTCTCTGGGTGGCGGGTAACGTGGCCGATCCGCGGGCACAGATCATCACCGCAGCCGCCATGGCGTTCAATGCCAATCTGGTTGAGGCCGACATCCACGACGCCGTCCACGCTTTCAACCTAGGCTTCTAACTTGCAACCCCCATACCTCCGTACCTTGTCCCACCTTCCAACAGAACAACCTCTAGACACTCCAGGAGTAACAATGACCGCACCCGGCGCGACCCACCGTCCGGCCCCACCCACCAAACACCAACTCGCAATGATGATCTGGTTAGCCGTGTTTCCCACGCTGACCATCATCAACTACTCTCGGACCCTGGTTGGACCCCTGCACCCGTTGCTGGGCACCTTCGTCTTGGCTACCATCGCCGTTCCCATCGTGATCTACGGCATCATGCCCCACCTTCACCTTCTCCGCGGCCGCCTCCTCACCCGAGGGCATCAGAGAGCCTGATTGCTGAGAAGAAGGCCTAAACCGCGTTAACAGTCCGGGCGGCCATCTTTGGCCCGCCGCAGCGGGCTATATGTTCGAATAAGGGAAGGTACCCGCGTGACGCAGGACGGAAATAATGATCAGTACCTTAAGGTCCTGCGATCAGTGGCTGACTGCCTCTGTAATGCCGCAGCGGCGTTCAAACAGGATTGTCAGGACTTGGCGTTGGACAGGGACGACCTTGACGCATGTTCCCCTGGCAGAGAGAAGCATCCTCGGCTGTCCCAATCGGAAGAAACCGATGAGTGAAGCGGGAAACGACTTGTCAGGCTTCTGCTCCTGCGACTTGGAAACTCGCTTTGGCCATCCATATCGCTGGGTCTCCCAGCGGTTCGAAACCGAACCGGCGGTAGAGGCCATGCGCGTCAGCGGTTGCCAAGAGAATTCGGGTCAGGCCGAGACCGTCGAGGGTCGCGCACGTCCCACCTACAAGCGCCGTGCCCACACCAATGCCCCTAACCGCCCGTTCTACGTATACGTCGCACAGCCAGGCGAAAGTAGCACCATCTGTTACTACCCGCGCGTATGCCACTTGCGTGCCAGAATCCGCCCTGTATATTCCAAAATTCCGCGAGCCATCCATGGCCGCGTCCTGCTGGCTTCGAGATCGGGTGGTAGCCCAGTAGCTATCACCGTTGAGCCACTCATAAACCCGGCTTCGGTCCACCCTCTCGGCATCTGAAGAAAACTCAAAATCCTTTGGAGCGAAAATGGGAACGTAATTGTTCACGTTTATTATCTGGCTCGTCATCGATGGGCGTGGGATCTGCCCTACTCGTTTGCTCAACTATTTCGCACTATCCTTCAGTATTGTCGAACCATCAGTCGGACTGGCCGGAGGCCTCGGGATCTGTTAGAAATGGTTCATTCGATCGCCCCTTCGCAGAGGCAGCGATCGACAGTAGCCTTGGCCGTCATACCCATGGATTGGCCCCTCAGGTCGCCGCAGCGGGACACCCGGATGCATCTCGGTGTCCAGCTAGCACACGTGTGAGCTGTGCAATGGCGGGGTCCCGGTGGGCGGCCCGACTCACCTCCGCTACCCCCGGGGTGTAGGCGATGGACAAAATCCCGGCGGGTCCGTATCGGGGACTTGGCAACCACAGGAAGCCTGCCGCCCACGGGTTGAGGAAGATTACTTTTTTTCGATCTCATGCGTGACTCCCAAAAGATAACCAGTTAACCCTTACGGCTTCACTTATAGTGTAAGCACACTACTTAGACGTTGTAAGCTTGTCAATTCAGGTAACGGGAAGAGGAGAACACGATGCCCCAGAAGGTGCCCGATGTGGACCGCCGGATCAGATTGAGCCGGGACCGGGTGCTCGAGGCGGCCATTGCATTGGCTGACGAGGGTGGTATCGAACGGCTCACGATGCGCCGGCTCGGGGAAGAGCTGGGTGTGGAGGCCATGTCCCTCTACAACCACGTCGCCAATAAAGAGGACTTGCTCAACGGTATGATTGACGCGCTTTTCGCGGAAATTGTGCTTCCCCCGCATGACTAGCCGTGGAAGGCCGCCCTACGGAAGCGGTCTGTTTCGGTTCGTGAGGTGCTTCTCAGCCACCCATGGGCGAACGGGCTGATGGATTCGGGATCTAGCCCGGAGTTTTCATCGTGATTGGGCTGAGCGTGCGTGGTTAACAGGTGAAAGGTGCTCCTGACGTGGGAAAATGTAGTTACCACACAACATTTCGACCACAAAGAAGGAGCACCTTTCAGGTGACGATTCTACCCTCTGTTTTCCCGTCGCTGCCGGTGGCTTTCACCGGCCAGTCGCTGATCTCCCACGCCGGGACGCAGCTGGTATCCAGTTTCATTGACGCCCTGGGATTCCGGGAACTCTGCGAGGACCGTTTAGGCCAATTCACCCCCGCCGGGGCGAGGCATCGTCCCGGGACGCTCCTGGGCCAGCTGGCGTTGATGCTCGCCGCTGGCGGTGAGCACGTTTCGGACCTGGATATGTTCCGCACCCAGGCCGGCGTTTTCGGGACGGTGGCCTCGAACGCGACGGTCTCTCGGTTCTTCGACCGGACCGCAGCGAACCCGGATGCTTTTGCCCACGGAGCTCAAACCCTGACCCGCTTGCTGCGGACAAGGGTGTGGGACGCTGCCGGTGAACACAGTCCGGGAGCCCGCGCCACCCCCGCCGATCCGGTGATCATCGACCTCGATGCCACCCTCGTGGCCTCGCACTCCGATAAGGAACGAGTGGCTGGGGACTACAAGGGTGGCTACGGGTTCGCACCGTTCACCGCCAGTATCGATTACGGCACCAAGCACGGCAACGGGGAGATCCTCGCCTGCCTGCTCAGACCAGGCAACGCCGGCGCGAACAACGCCGATGACCACATCGAGGTGTTTACCACCGCCGTCAATCAACTCCCCGACGGGTTCTTCCACCCGGACGGCACCTTGAACGGTAAGAACATCCTGGTCCGTACAGACAGCGCTGGCGCGTCGAGGAAATTCCTTTGGCATCTTCACCACGCCGGAGCCCAATTCTCTGTGTCCTACCCAGTCCCAGCCGGGAAAGCTCACATGGTCGATTGGATCAGCGACAAGCAATACTGGGAACCAGCCCTGGACGCTGAAGGCAACGACCGCACCGATGCGTGGGTGATCAACGCCACCGACGTCATCACGTTGAAGGACTACCCACCCGGGACGAACATCTACCTCCGGGCCGAACCCTTGCACCCCGGTGCGCAGCCCACCCTCTTAGACATCGACGGGCACCGGATCACCGCGTTCCTCACCAACTCACCGCGATGGCGCGGGCCCTTCCTAGACGCCCGGCACCGCGGTCGTGGACGGTGTGAAAACCGGATCAAAACCCTCAAGAACACCGGCCTGGGTAAGCTGCCATTCGCCTCTTTCACCGCCAACCAGGCCTGGGCCACCATCTCCGCTCTGGCCTCAAACCTGATTTCCTGGCTGCAGCTCAGCACCATCCCGGCCACCCACAGGGCCCGGTTCTGGGACGTCAAACGCTTCCGCTACCGTCTCTTCGCCACGGCCGGTAAACTCACCCGCCACGGCAGAAAAACTACACTCCTGCTACCCGAATTGGCACCCGAGAAAAACCTCATCATCACCATCAACGACGCCATCACAAGCTTGGCCGAGCGACAACCCGAGGCCGCCCTCCGCTGACGTCACGGGGCAGTCAAAAAGCACATCGAGACAGGAAGAACACACCAACCGGCAGTGGAACCGGCGCCCACCCCGGCGACCAACGGGAACACCTCAAAACGCCCAAATCGGCATCCACCCAACCATCAACACCAAACCCAATCACCCCAAACCGATCACAAATCCCATGAAAAATCCGGGCTAGTCCCGGTCCGGCGACTCTGCGGCACCACGACCGGGTCTTGGGTACTTTCCGGAACGGCGGGTTTTCTTTGACCATGACGGCCCATGCGGTCTCCGCGCTGGATAGTTATGTCTACGGATTCGCCAAGCAGGAAAAAGCTTTGCCGTTCGATACCGGGGAACAGGCCGCGGCGATGGCGCAAATGATGCTCGCCCAACTATCCACCGCCGATTACCCGTACCTTTTCGAACTGATGTCCAAGCACGTGCTTCAGCCCAGTTACAGCTACTCAGAAGAGTTCGTTTTTGGCCTCGACCTGGTCCTGAACGCACTGGAGAAAGCACGCAACGAGGATGCGGCACGTAGTTCGGAGAGCATCAAACCAGTTGAGTAGCGTCGGCGCTGATGCTATGCCGCAGATGCAGTTCCTGTAACGCGTATCCGGCCCTCAAACGGAATCTCAACCGCGAGCAACGAAGGCCGGCCCGTTTCCGCGCCCTGCTCAATGTTGATGACGGCTGGGAGCTCTAATTGCCCGCCTGCGCGCAGATAAGCGCCGAGGCCCGCTGCGGCCGAGCCTGTGGCGGAATCCTCCCGTATTCCGCCACGGGGGAACGGATTGCGAGAAACAAACCGCTCGGGGGAGCCGCGGTGCACGACTGGAACAGTGCCATTCCAGTTGTTGCGAATCTGAAGCTCGAGAACCGCTTCGTGATCATGATCGAGTGAAGCTAGGACCCCCGGTCCCACGAAGACGATGGGATGAGGGTTGGCACCGCGCACAAAAGCTGGCGGCAGGGCGGGATCAAGATCGTCGCGCGACAAGCGGAGCGCCGCAAGCAAAAGATCCAGCAGTTCGTCGCTGAGCGGCGCGATGACCGTATCCACAGCAGTCAGGGTCGCTGAATCAGGTTCGACCTCTACGAGCACCTCACCCGCGTTCGTACTGAAGGCAACGATAGGCCCCGCTCCCCGGTGAGAAAGGGCAACACCCGAGGCAATAGTCGCATGCCCGCAGAAGGGAATCTCGTCAAGAGGCGTGAAGTAACGGACCCGCGCTGATGTAGAGGTGATTTCGGTAAGAAACGCAGTTTCGCTGTGGCCTAGGTCAGCGGCAATGCTCAGCATGTCCTCCCAAGAGAGTGTTTCAGCATCTAGAACGACCCCGGCCAAATTGCCGGAGTGCGGATTCGAATCCGGCGTTGTGAAGGCGCGATAGGTGAGTATTTCCATACGCTAAGTCTAAGGGCCGAGCATCTCCTAGTTAGTGGCCATTTCGGCTGTGGTGGTACCCCCATTTTCCCATGTCGGCTCCCACAAGATCAGCGAGCTAGAGACGACGCCATCGATCGGTCTAACCCAGCTATTCATTTCCATTGGAACCTTGCTGCAGATTGCCTACGGCGAGGTATTTTCGTTGGCTACGACCGTGCTACCACCTCTATACATGCCCAACTGGCGCGGTTCCAGACATATCACGGCATCATTGATGCACTACGACCGTCACAGTTATTGCTTACTCGGTTCGCGTCATGCCATCGACGATGTCCACCGCGATGCGATTCTGGGCGAAGGGCACCCGATCACTGGATTCACGGCTCACTTACCAAACGTACGTCCAACCGAAGAGGGGCCGTACGAGTAGCCGACCTCGAGCTCAAGTATCCCGATCGGAGGCGGTGCGTGACTAAATACTGGACTAGTATAGGGGCCAAAAGTGCTGTAGGCGTGGCGGGGGCAACCGCCGGAAGCGTCAGCTCGCACCCTCAAGTTCGCTTTCGATATCCTCCTCCCGGGAAACCAGCTTTGGTGAATATTGTTAATCTAGGGCGAAGGTCCGTAGGATTCGATCACAATCACTCTGACACAGTTTCTGACGACCGATTTTTCGCTGGGGGATTTTAGTCCGAATGGAAGAGAAGCTATGAGCGACGCCTTCAATCCCGCAGACGGCACCAGGGTGTCATATCAGGAGATAGGCACCGGTCCCACAATCATTCTCGTGCACGGGACAGGGCTGTCCCGTGCTATGTGGCGCGGTCTCGGCTATACAAAGGTACTGAAGCAACAATTTCACGTTGTGTCCTTGGATCTACGAGGGCATGGTCACAGCGACAAACCTCACGACGAGAGCGCATACCGAATGGACTTGCTTGTCGGCGACGTCCTGGCGGTTCTGGACGTCGTAGGCGTGAGGAGCGCCCATTACTTTGGGTACTCGGCCGGTGCCAGGCTTGGCTTCTCGCTGATTGCCAGCAACTCGCAGCGAATCGATAGCTTCACATCCGCAGGCGGCACGTATCGCGCGCTCACCGGTCAGCTAGATTCAATCTTCTATCCCGGTTACGCCCAAGACTTAATGCAAGGCGGGATGTCGGAATTTTTGCAGCGGTGGGGTGAGGCTGAAGGCCTTGCTATCGATCCTCAAACCACCGCCGCCTTCATGGCGAACGACCCCGTCGCACTGCGAGCTTTCCTGCGGAAAGGGGAAAACGACTCGGGTCTCACGGAAGTTCAGCTTCAGGCGGTTGAAGTACCGACCCTGCTCTTCGCCGGTTCCGAAGATCCGATGCGTTACGAGGACTCTCAGCGAGCAGCGCAACTGATGCCGAATGCTCGCTTTGAAGCGTTGGCCGGTCGCAGTCATGGCAAAACCCTGATGCCAGCGCCTCCGTTGCTCGATGAATTCAAGACATTCGTAGCCTCAATAGAAGGTAGAAGGGCTTGACGTTTACCCATGGTGCAGCCTCGCTCGTGACCTGCCTGTCGCACCGAGCCTCCTCATACGTCCCACTTATCGGTCGCATCTCTCCTACCGGCCGTCGTCTCAGCAGAAACCGTACCGTCACAAAAAGAACATGACGTGCTGAACCAGTCATCGAATACTAATTGCTCACTCATCGGGTGAACCAGGAGCAGGACCTAACATAAGGGCGGTGGCGGGCTGCAGCGCTCAAATCAGCAACACGCCAAACCATGTCCCTTCCCTCTAAACCGTAGGTTATGCTCGCCCAGGCGTATCGAGTTCCTCTTGATGAGCTCGTCGGAGCTCCCGAGGTCGGAGATCCCCGGGTGCGCCTCAAACCTCGTCGGGTGAACGGCCGCACGGTCGTCCCGCTGACTCCGCAGCCCGGGGGAGTGCAGGCCTGGAAGATCCTCATCCCGGCGAGCCAGACCATGCCCGAGCCCCGCAATCACGACGGATACGAGTGGCTCTATGTGCTCAGTGGGATGCGGCTGATCCTCGGCGAACACGATCGTGTGCTCGGTGCTGGCGAGGTTACAGAGTTCGACACCAGGCTTCCGCACTGGTTCGGGAGCGCTGACGGCAACGCCGCAGAGGTGCTGAGCCTGTTCGGCAAGCAAGGCGAGGGCGTGCACGTTCGCGCCAAATCAGAGCCTCACCGAATGGTCTAAATGGCTCCTCGTATTTGCAGAAGCTTGACTGGTAATGGAAGTATCTGGTAGATATAACTAAAAGATAGTAAGGGGATCGGCGTTGGCAAGTTCAGAACAGACTCAGATGGCGATTCTCGGCGCGCTGAGCATTGCACCGATGACCGGATACGCCGTGCGGGAGCAGATTCGGGAGACTCTTGGGCACTTCTGGTCCGAGAGCTTCGGCCAGATCTACCCGGCGCTCGGGGATCTCGAACGGCAGGCAATGGTTGAGCGTCACGATTCGGGCGACTCTCGCTCCTCGCTGTTTGCCATCACCGATCAGGGCACCGCCCGCCTAAGAGGGTTGCTCGCCGACGAGCCACAAAGGCAAAAGCCTCGAAACGGGCTCATGCTGCGACTCTTCTTTGGGCGTCAGCTCGGACCCGAGGTCTGCCGCGAACTCGTCCTCAGCGCACGTGCCCAGGCGGAGTCTCAACTCGCCCACCTGCAGGATGCGCGGAATGACCTCGCGAAAGACGCCGGCCTCGACGACGACGCCCCCTACATCCTGTTGACCATCTCAGCCGGTGAGCACGCGGCCAGGGCCACAAGCGCTTGGGCCGACGAGGCGCTCGGTGCCATCGACAGCTTCGACCCCGGAGACGCGCAGTCCCGGTCAATCGCAAAATTCACAGAGGAGCTACAATGACCATCAATCCAGTCCTGGGCGTGGACCACCGCGGTGCAGGCATGCAACGCCCCGTGCGCCGGAAGACAGCAGCTGCAACAGCACTCGGTTTTCTGATCGTGGTCGCCTTCCAGATGTCGCTGATGTTTGGCGCACCCTTCGGTGCGGCGGCTCTTGGGGGAGCAAACGCAGGACAACTTCCGGTCGAATTGCGGGTCGTGAGCGGCGTGAGCGCGGCCATCTGGACATTCGCCACGATGATCGTTCTGGCCCGTGGTGGGTTCGTCGTCTCGCGCCTTCCACGTGGCCTGAGCCGCTGGGGCACCTGGGTGCTCGTGGGCTATTTGGCAATCGGGGTTCTAATGAACCTCGCCTCGTCCAGTCCGTGGGAACGCTTCGGTTGGGCGCCCTTCACCTTGGCGTTGTTTATCCTCACCCTCGTGCTGGCGCTCGGAGGTTTCGCCCGAGTCCCGGCCATGACGTCGGCGGACTCACGTTGAGCAACCTGGTGTCCGCGGATGCCGCTGCGATCATTGCGGTTGCCTTCTGCATGCTGATGGGAGCGCTAGCCGTGTTCCAAGCTGCCCTTATCGCCGGTGTGCCAATTGGCCAGTTCGCCTGGGGAGGCCGGGATCGGATTCTGCCCACTAGGAAGCGCATCGGCAGCGCAACATCAATTGCCCTGTATGCAGCTTTTGCCCTGCTGGTTCTGCAACGCGCCGATCTCATCACCGTCATCCCGTGGCCGGACTTCACCAACATCGCCATTTGGGTGCTCGCCGCATACTTCGTGCTCGGCATCATCATAAACGGCATCTCTCGATCGCTCCCGGAACGGTGGACTATGGCACCGCTGTGCGCGTTGCTTGCCGCGCTCACCGTGCTGGTTGCCCTGGGCTGAGCGTCGGGTCTGTGCGTGCGATCGCCCACATGACAAGTGCCGAACCGAGGAAGAGCGCACCGAGCGCCGCCCACCCCGCCTTTCCGTTCTCGATTACCGTCACCGTGAGGGTCATGGGTGTGAGCATCGAGCCGATTCTTGGTCGGGCTTGACCTGATTCTCGAGGGGCTCGAGTCGATACGCGCCGGTCCTAGCTAATCAGCGCTGTCGGCGCACGATGAGGGTCCGGCTGGCGCGGTGGAGGCGAGGCACGGTGCCGTAGATCACTATCGGGACCGCTCGTCGTCGCTTTCGCGGCCAGGTTCGACGTGATGAAAGACCCCGGCCGCTGGGATGACGCTGGAGAATGACGCGTTCCTTGCCTTGGTCCACGAATTGCGCATCAGCAGCTCCTCCAGCCCGAATGCTCTTGGCGTCCTCGATGACATGCCCGCGGTCTATCGGATCGCCGACAACGTCGCGCTGGCAAGTGCTTTCGGCGAGGCGTTGTCGCGGTGTTGGCTCGAAGATGCCGCGTCGTGTGTCACGTCCGTCACCACTAGCGTCGGCGACGCCGCGCTGACGGTACAAGACATTGGATACGTCACGACGCACGATCCGGCCGACACCGTCGCGGCCTGGGACGACGTTCACACTCGACGAACAGAACTAGGCAGCCACGCTCTCAATATCCGCACTCGGTTCGGAGGTGACTGCATGCTCGCCGAGTGCGCCGCAGTCGTACATTGTCTGCTCGGTAGCAAAAGGGCTGTTGCCCGACACTTTAGTCACCGGATGGTCGATTCCGCAAGGATTCCGTGGAGGTTGCTGTCTCCTCCTTGCTCGCCACATCGGTATTGATCGACTCTGCTTCGACCCGCGGCTCCTCGTCCAGCCGGCACACACACCGAAATTCAAGCGCGCTCGAGCCACACCATCCCGTCGGGTGACTCCTGAGGGTTTGGACACATCCATATTGACAACCTTACAATGTATGTCTAGTCTATTTACTACATAAGTTATGTGTGGATTAACCCCATGCGTGTCGACTCGCATGCCTGCGAGCAAAGGAGAGCAACGATGAATACACCACCGGCAGATGTCCATACCGCAGCCCCCCAATCCAACACGATGATGGCAATCGTTCATGATGGATATGGTGTGCCCAGCGAGGTTCTGCGCCTTGAACGAATCCCTCGACCCTCGATTGGTGAGAAGGAGGTGCTGGTACGTGTTCGTGCAGCAAGTGTGGACCCAGGCATTGCTCACATGGTCACCGGCCTTCCGTACCCGGTACGCCTCGCGAGTAGATCGCTTCGCGCTCCCAAAGGCCGCGTGCCCGGATTCGGACTTGCGGGCCAGGTGGTCAGCGTTGGCGCGAGTGTCACTGGAATCGTGGAAGGAGACAATGTGTTCGGCATCGGCGCCGGGTCATTCGCGGAATATTCTGTGTGCCGTGATGACAAGATCGCACTGATGCCCGACAATCTCGACTTCAATCAGGCAGCAGCCATTCCAGTCTCGGGGCTCGCAGCGTTGCAGGGACTGCGTGATCACGGCAAAGTGCAGCCCGGATACAAGGTGCTTGTCGTGGGTGCGTCGGGTGGTGTTGGCACTTTCGCCGTGCAGATCGCGAAGGCCCTGGGCGCCGACGTAACCGGCGTCTGTAGTGCCTCCAAAGTCGAGATGGTCCGCTCAATCGGAGCCGATCATGTCATCGACTACAAAAACGAGAACTTCGCCGATGGCGCGACCCGGTATGACGTTATCCTTGACACCGGCGGAAACAGCAATCTGGGTGAACTACGACGCGCACTTTCTAGCCACGGGACTCTCGTCATCGTTGGCGGAGAAGCGAAGGGCCGTTGGTTCGGCGGCACCGATCGCATACTTTGCGCACTCGTGCTCAACCCGTTTGTCACGCAGACCCTCCGAGCGTTCATCTCGACCGAGGATGCCCGAAACTTGCGTGCATTGGCAAAGTTCGCCGCCGCGGGCCATCTCGTACCAGTGATGGATCAGAGCTACAGCCTTGCGAACGCGATCTCAGGCATGCGTCGCCTGGAGGAGGGCCAGGCGAAAGGCAAGATCGTCGTCACGATTCCTTGACTTGAGGGATTCAAACGCGAACCCGCGAATCAATAGGTTAGGCGCTCCGAGAGGCTCGGGCCAGCCGTGTGGACGGCGAGACGAAACGCAAGCTCCGCGAGATGAACGCGGGCGAGCCGCTCGAGGCGATCAACACCCAGGACGAAACACTCTCGATCAGCTTGACGTTCGAAGAACGGGTCCGGCTGGTCGTCCGCGACGCCTACTCCACCTTCACCCATTCCAAGGTCGCCGGGCTGGTTTGGCGGGGAGCCTACGCTATCCGAACGCGGATCAGCGCTGCGTCGACCTGCTCGACGAGCGTGGTTGGGCCCCCGTTAGCAGTCCAGTGTCTATGCAATAGCTGGTTGGTTTTCATACGTCCAGTTTTCCCAGTAGCGCTTCGGCGTCATGCCGTTCAAGGATCCGTGGGGCCGTTCATGACTGTATATAGCTTTCCATTCCTCGGCCAAATACTTCGCTTCGGCCATGCTGTCCATGATTTCTCCGGAGAGTTGTTCTCTTCTGAATCGGGCGTTGAAGGATTCGATGAAGCCGTTCTGCCAAGGTGATCCCGGGTCGATGAATGCGGTGTCGACTCCGGCGGTGTTGCACCACGTGATTAGTGCCTCGGCCGTGAACTCGGGCCCGTTGTCGCACCGGACGTAGGCCGGGGCTGTGCCGGTTTCGGCGATGATGTTCTCCAGCACCGCGACCACGTCGGCGGTTTGAACGACCGGCGGGGAATGATCGCCAACGCGCTGCGCGTGTATTCATCGATGACGTTGAAGAACCGGATATGCCGGCCGCAGGAGGTCACATCGGACTGGAAATCGAAACTGACCACATGCATCGGGTACTCGGCGGTGAGGCGTTTCTGCTCCCCGGCTCCGGGCCCGGAGCGGCGTTTCTTGCGCGCCCTGGGTTTACAGACGAGGTCTTCGTCGCGCCAGAGCCGGCGCACACGCTTCCTGTTCAGCGCCACGGCGTGCCACCGGGGTTGGGCCAGCAGGTGCCAGCGCACCTTCCGCCAGCCCCAGGCGGGGTGCTTCACGGCGACGGCGCGCCAGGCTGCGCGAAGCTGGATTTCCTCGAAGCCCATGTCGGTCTTCTTCTTGCGGAACGCGGACCGGTTCTGGCCCAGGACGTTACAGGCGAAGCGTTCGGGCGCCCCGAGCTTCTCCACCGCCATGCGCACGGCACGGCGGCGGGGTTCAGGGCTCAGAATTTTCCCTTGGCCACCTCGCCGAGGATGTCGAGTGCCAGTTCCTTCTCAGCCAACAATCGCTTGAGCCGGGCGTTCTCCTTCTCCAGCTCCTTGGTCCGTTTGGACGCCTCTGCGTTCTTCTCTGACCCGACCTGATTCAGCCAGCGGTACCAGGTCGCCTCGGTGACCTGAAGCTCCTTGATGACCTCGACCATCGGGCGCCCGTCGTTGAGCATCTTCTAACCCTGCCGGACTTTGGCGATGACCTGCTCGGGGTGTGTCTGCGTGCCATGATTTGTGAATCCTCCTGTGTCCATTCTCGGACACGAAACTCACACAAACACCGGACTTCTATCTGGGGCCCAACCAAGCGCTGCGCGATCGCTAAACGCGCCTGCGAGCACCGCATCCGCATGGTCCTGCAGAAACGTTCTTGACCGGAAAGGCTGGGCGACCCGGGAGGAACTACGCCTGGTGATGGCCCTCTGGATCGAGCGGACCTACTGTCGACACCTACGACCGCTGGCGGCGGCAACGCCGCCGTGGCAAGCTCGCCCCGATCGAGTTTAAGACAGTAAACACGGCCTTCAAGGCCGCCTGAAACCACTGCCCCTTGAGCCAACTGACCTCGGGGCGGTCCCATTTGATGGACTCTGGCGTGCCTCACAGCCTGGTTGCCCGCTGCGGTTTGAGAATGATGTGTTGTGCTTGGCAATCCATAATCCGGCACGGGTTCCGGGACAAGCCGTGGCGCAGATCATGGCAGGTATGTACGCGAGATTGCCCAGATGACCAGTGCCGAACCGAGGAAGGGGTCTGTACGATTTTCGGTGTAACTCCTGAATAGGAGGAACCGTAATGAGTGACGTGAAGATCGACGTGGAGGGTGAAGCCGTGGCGACGGTGAAGCAGGATGACGTGGTGGACGGCCGGCTCGTGGAGCAGCTCATCGGGAGGGCCCGGGAGAAGGGGTTGGCCCTGACCGGCGAGACCGGCCTGTTGGGTCAGCTGACGAAGATGGTTCTGGAGTCGGCGCTCGAGGGCGAGATCACTGACCACCTCGGCTACGACAAACACGAACGCGCTGGAGACGTCTCGAACGCCCGGAACGGGTCGAGGACCAAGACGGTGTTGACCGAGATCGGCCCTGTCCCGATCGAGGTCCCGAGGGACCGGGACGGGTCATTCCAGCCGCAGATCGTCCGCAAACACCAGCGCCGCCTCACCGGGGTCGACGAGATGGTGTTGTCGCTCTCGGCCCGAGGGTTGACCCACGGTGACATCAGCGCCCACCTGGCCGAGGTGTATGGCGCGGACGTGTCAAAGACGACGATCGGGGCGATCACCGACCGGGTCATCGAGGGCATGACCGAGTGGCAGAACCGGCCGTTGGACCCGGTGTATCCGGTGATCTTCATTGACTGCATCCACGTCAAAGTCCGCGACGGGCAGGTGGCGAACCGGCCCATCTACGTGGCTCTGGCCGTCACGGTCGAGGGGAACCGGGATATTCTCGGGCTGTGGGCCGGCGACGGCGGTGAGGGCGCGAAGTACTGGTTGCAGGTCCTCACCGAGATCAAGAACCGCGGTGTCGAGGACGTCTGCATGGTCGTCTGCGACGGCCTGAAAGGGCTCCCCGATTCGATCGGGACACTCTGGCCAGAAGCGATCACCCAAACCTGTGTGGTGCACCTGATCCGGGCGAGTTTCCGGTATGCAGCCCGGCAAGGACTGGGACAAGATCGCTAGAGCTCTGAAACCGATCTATACCGCCTCGACGGTCGACCAGGCTGAGGAACGGTTCTTGGAGTTCAGCGAGGCATGGGAGAAGAAGTATCCGGCGATCGTCAGGCTCTGGGAATCAGCATGGGCCGAGTTCGTGCCGTTCCTGAAGTTCGATGCCGAGATCCGCCGGATCGTGTGCACGACGAACGCGATCGAGTCCGTCAACGCGAGGATCCGCAAAGCCGTCCGGGCTCGGGGCCACTTCCCGAACGAGCAAGCCGCCCTGAAGTGTGTCTACCTCGCGGTGATGAGTCTGGATCCGACAGGCCAGGGACGGGCCCGCTGGACCCAACGATGGAAGGCTGCTCTTAACGCCTTCGACATCACCTTCAACGGCCGACTCAGCGTCGGACGCTAACCCACAACACAACTAGTTACACCGAATTATTGACACACCCTACTCACTGACCATCGCACGATGGCTCACTACGTTGCCGGAGCAACGCGCTCACCGCGGGAAACTACACCACTCCACGGGACGCAACCGGCGGAGGCTGCACGCCAGTGTTCGCCGTGTCCGTCGGCATACATGGAGGCCCAGGGCTGGAAACCTGTTCGGTGGGATTCTTCGAGGAGTTCATACATGGCCCGTGTCCGCTGGCTCATCGCGTCTGGGAGGCGCTGGCGTAGTTCGAGGTCGGCGTCGTACCCGTCGACAAAGGCCTTGAGTTTCGCTGCTGATTCATCTACTGGTTGCCCGTCGAACAGGGAGCCAAAGGATTGGGCAGCGTAGGCCAAGTCCCACAACCGGGTACTAGGACCGGCTCCGTCCCAATCAATAAAGACCCACCGTTCTCCGATGACGAGGTTGCACGGAGCGAGGTCGTTGTGACACATCAGATCCGGCGCTTCGACGGGGAGGGGTAGATTCCAGTCATCCTGGGCGGGGAGCGGGAACGCTTTACTGGCATCGTGGATCTGTCGCACCATCTGACCCACACGGGTGAGGGTATCCGTGGTGAGCGGCAGTTCGTTCAGTGCGAGATCACCGTCAACGTATTCGACCACGTGTCGATTCTCGGAGTCCTGCCCCAACGGTTCTGGCACATCCACACCAGCCCCACGAAGTGCCTGCAAATAACTCTGGACTGCTTCCGATTTTCGTTGCCAAGGTTTCCGCACAGTGTTTCCGACGCGAATGACATTGTCCGAGGTATTTCCACCGGTTAGCTGCTCTTCCTCATTCACCCCCGAAGCCTACTGGAGCAGCCCTGAAACGATGGATTCAGGCACTCCTACAAGTTAGACACCGCGACACCGGCAGCCAGCACCGCTCGATGCCTGGCAGCTGTGGCTGTTAGCCAGGAATGGCGGTTAATCGCAGCTTCAGTTGGCGGTCCTGTCGTCCTATTCAGCGATCGATGCTTACGGTGAGTCAGACCCAGATAATGATGCCACCTACATCCTCACTGGCTTACGGGCAGTCCAAGATGCTCGCTCGACGATCACGACGTGGTCTAGTGGAATCATGCCGACGAATATCGAAATCAAAGCGCGCGTGGACAGTCTCCAAAAGCTGTTGCCGGTGGTCGCGTCTCTGGCAAACGCGGGACCCGAGCATGTTGTGCAAGACGACACGTTCTTTTCCTGCCCGGACGGCCGGCTTAAGCTTCGGGTTCCGCGCGATGGACACGGCGTGCTGATCTACTACCGCAGGGCGGACGAACTCGGCCCGAAGCCTTCGTACTATGTACATTCGGAAACTTCGGACCCAGACGGGCTTCGATCAGTACTGACTGATGCCTATGGCGAAGTTGGGCGAGTTCGAAAGCACCGCACCGTGTTTCGCATTGGTCAGACTAGGGTCCACCTCGACCTCGTCGACGGATTGGGCGAGTTCTTGGAACTGGAGGTCACCGTCGGAGACACGCTGGAGCCTGACGCTGCGGTGTCAGAAGCGCATCGCCTCCTCGCTGCGTTCGGGATCGAGGACGGCGCGCTCGTAATGGGTGCCTATTTAGACCTCCTTGACGCCGCCGGTGCCACGCAAGTCCGGTAGGGGATCGTCTTACACGCGTCGGTTTTGGCCATACCGGGCTCAGCGGAAAGGGGTGGGATGCTTACAGCGGTGGACGTGAGTCGTTTCTTTGTGTGGGCGGCAGGTATCGCCGGGACTGTGCACGCTGTCTTCAGCCTGTACTGGGCTTTTGGCGGGCAATGGCTTCTAGCTACCGTGGGGCAGTGGGCGGTTGAGTTGTCGGTCCAGAGCCCCCTCGCGGCGGGGATCATGCTCGGCCTTATCGCCGTCGGGAAATTGCTAGCGGCGACGATTCCAATCGCCGTCGCCTATGGGCGAGTGCCGTGGCGAAAATTCTGGCGAGCGGTGAGCTGGTTCGGCGGGGTGTTTCTCGTGTCTACGGCGCTGTGAATGCTGTGGTCAGTGGCGCGGTTCTTGTGGGAGCTATTCGACCCTCCGAGGGCTATGACGTTGACGCGATGGTCGGCCACGCATTGTTGTGGGATCCTTTGTTTTTTCCCTGGGGCGCTGCCCTCGTTTTATCGCTCTGGTATTCACGGCAGCACGTACGTCATTTCATGCCGAAGGGCTAAGAATCAGCCGGGCAGTCGTAAGGTGTGTAGCGGGTAGGGACCTGGTTGGGCCCCCGTTAGCAGTCCAGCGGCTATGCGATAGCTAGTTGGTTTCCTGCGGTCCAGTTTTCCCAGTATGCCGAGGTTGTCATTCCGTCGAGGGATCCGTGGGGCCGTTCATGATTGTAGATCTGTTTCCATTCATCGGCCAGGTATCTTGCTTCGGCCAGGGTGTCGATGATTTCTCCGGTAAGTTGTTCCCTTGAATTGGGCGTTGGTTGATTCGGCGCACCCGTTTTGCCACGGCGATCCCGGGTCGATAAACGCGGTCTCCACGCCGGCAGTTTGGCACCAGCTGATTAGCGCCGCGGCGGTGAATTCCGGCCCATTATCCGAGCGGACATGGGTCGGGACGACACCGGTTTCAGCGATGATGTCCTCGAGCACGGCGACCACATCGGTGGCGGTGAAGGACCTCCTGGGGATGATGGCCAGCGCGGTGCGGGTGTATTCGTCGATGACGTTGAAGAACCGGACGTGCCGCCCGCACGAGGTCACGTCGGATTGGAAGTCGAAGCTGATCACATGCATCGGATACTGAGCGGTCAACCGTTTCTGCTCACCAGCCCCGGGCCCGGTCCGGCGCTTCTTCCGAGCCTTCGGTTTACAGGTCAGTCCTTCAAGACGCCAGAGCCTGCGCACCCGCTTCCTATTCAATGCCACACCAGCCCAGCCCGGTTGCCCGAGCAGGTGCCAGCGTGCCTTCCGCCAACTCCAGGTCGGGTGCTTCCCCGCAACAGCACGCAGATCGGCCCGGAGCCGGTGGTCTTCGAAGCTGGTAACCGGCCGTGCCTTGCGCAGCGCGGAACGGTTCTGGCCCAGGATGCTGCAGGCGAATCTTTCGGATGCCCCGAACTTCTCCTGCGCCATGCGCACCGCACGGCGGCGAGGTCCGGGGCTCAGAATTTTCCCCGCGCCACCTCGTTGAGAATGTCGGTGGTCAGTTCCTTCTCCGCGACCAGTTTCTTCAGCCGGGCGTTTTCCTTCTCCAGCTCCCGTACTGCTTTGGTCTGGCCGGCGGTCTGCTCGGAACCGTACTGGTTCACCCACCGGTACCAGATCGCCTCGGCGATCTGAAGCTCTTTCACGACCTCAATCATCGGCCGTCCATCGTTGAGCATCTTCTGGCCCTGACGGACCTTCGCGATGACCTGATCAGGGGTATGTCTACGTGCCATAAAAGTGAATTTCCTCCTGCACCCATTGTCGGATGCGAAACTCACATAATCACTGGACTCCTACACGGGGACCCAACCAGACCGGCTTGCGGGCAGTAGGAACGGGCAATCCGATTGGCATTGATAATCACGGTCCGACATCTTTCTCCTGGAAGTATCGATGTAGGGCTCGGTGGTCACTGGGTACAAATATTTGTAGTGTGGGGTGATGGGGAGCACTGGAAATGGATCTGATCCAAATAGGATGCATGCCCAATCGATCTTGTTCTTGGCTTTCGGACTGGCTTGGTGCGGTGTAGGCGTAGTCGGAGCCGTTGAAGACTTCCAGCGGTGGAGCCCCTATCTAATGCTTGCCCTTGGGATAGCGCTGGTTGCTCGAGGGCTGGTTCTTCACTTGAAATGCAAGCGCCGTCGAGGAGTCAGCGCGGACCATTAGTGATTCCCGATAGGTCGTCCGCACAAACGTTCCGTTCAAGATGACAACCGTCCCCGCCTGATCGCCTTAAACCACGCCCGAATAGGGACCGGCTTACAGGCGCTCCGACGGAGTATCACTGTTTGAATACAAGAGTTCATGGGTGGTCAGTTTGATGTCCCGGACGACTAGACTCGCTGGCACGTAGCCGCTCGCAATTGGGGGAACAATGGGAGTCAAGCAAACTCGGGGCAGTCCCGTCCGCTCCTAGGGCCACCACGAGAATGGGTATTACCAATCACCATTGGGTGTCCCTGAGACCCTTTGCCCGACAAATTGTTGCGGCGTCGGGAATTGATCCACCGACGGACAGATTGGATGTGGCCATTGGAACGTTTGTCTGGTTTGATGGCGGAAGACACGCTGTCCACACGGCACCAGCACCTGGGGGAAAAAGCATTATGAAGATCACCACCGCCCTTGCCGGCCTCGCCGTCGCATCCGGAATCGCACTCACCGGAGCCACCAGTGCGCTGGCCGTTGAATCCACCCCCAGCCCTGGTCCGGAACTGGTACCTTTCGATCAGGCAACCATCATCGATCCCGACTCAGTAACATTTGCAATCGGCGGCCTGCTCACGGCCGACGGCACCAACCTCTGTGCGGTGAACCCAACAAGCATTGCCTTCCCAGACCGCACCTACCCGTGCTTCGCCGGTTTTGGGAGCAATATCCCCGGCGCCATTACGCCCGTGAACCCGCCGGAACTGGTTCCCTTCGATCAGGCCACCGTAATCGACCCGAATGTCGTCACCATCGTCCAGGGCGGGGTGATCGCCGCCGACGGGTCAGACCTCTGCGCAGTGGACCCCGGCAGCATCGTTTTCCCTGACGGCCGATACCCCTGCTACATCAACTTCACCCAGACCTACACCACGAACCCCATTCCCCCTTACCTCGCGGCCCCCGAGCCCCAAGTAGCGCAAATGCCTGTCGGCGGCGTCGATACCGGCGTGAATGTTGGCGGCACGAATGAAACCGGCCCGGTAACCCTGGCCGAGGTCGGCATCATCGGAGCCTGCGCCATGCTTGGCGTCCTCATCCACCGCCGCTTCTCAACGCAACCCTGAAACGGGGAAATACTCTAGGCAGGAGCAGCCGCCTAGGCGCAGAGTTCTTGTTGCGTTTAAAACGGGCAGGGTCGTCGAATGCTGCACTGCTACGCCAAGGTCTCGGGCAGCGGCAGCACCTCACTGCTCGAGGCCGACGTTCGCGGCAGCCCCGAGAGCATTCTCGAAGGTGAACCGAAGCTGTTTTGGCGAATGATGCGGAACCTGCACCAGCAGCAATGTTCGTATCGCGGACAATCAAATAGAGCAGCGATGGCCCCGATGGCATCCCACACATTATCTTCAGTAGTCCCGACGGAATCTGTCAAGGCGTTTGAGACACAGCTAAGTGGTTAGGCGTGTGTGGGGACCTCGCTTTGTTGGGGCTGGTTGATCCACGCGGCCGTGGGGCCCGCCGGCGGCGCCGGCGGTTGACCGAACCGGTGCGGGGTCGCCGCGTAGGCGTCCTGGAGCACCGCGGCCCGGCGGCCCTGGATGGCCGCGTAGGTGCCGTCGAAGACCGTCGCGGGGGTATGCAGCCCGATCCCGGAATGGCGGTGTTCGAAATTATAGTAAAGGAAGAATTCGTTGGCCCAGGCGACCGCGTCCTGGCGGGAGCCAAACCGCCCCGGGTAGGAGTGGTGATACTTCGTGGTCTTGAACGCCGCCTCGGAATACGGGTTGTCGTTGGAAACGCGGGGCCGTGAATGGCTGCGGTCGATGCCCAGATCGATCATCAGCTCGGCGACCGGTTTGGACGTCATGGACGTCCCCCGGTCGGCGTGGATCACGCCCGGGGTGCCGTGGATCATGACCGCGTCGGCGATGAAGTCCTTGGAGCCGAGCCCGGACTCGCGGGTGGTGATGTGCCAGTGGACGACGTAGCGGGAGAACAGGTCAATGATGACCATCAGGTCGTAGTAGACGCCCCGGATGGGGCTGGGGAGTTTGGTGATGTCCCAGGACTTATGCCGACATCGGCATAACAGGACCAGACGTCGTTGGGTTTCACCGCGACGAGTTCGGGTTTCTTCTTCGCCGGGTGGGTGGCCTGGCGTCGGCGTTCACGCACCTGGCCGTGGCCGCGCAGGATGCGGTACATGCTTGATTCCGAGCACAGGTAGGTGCCCTGGTCCAGCAGGATCGCACCGACCTGGGCCGGCGCCTTGTCGGCGAACTCCTCGCTGTTCAACCGGTCCAACACCTGCGCGACCTCTTCATCCGTGAGCTTGTTTACCGGTGCCGGGCGCCGGGGTGTGGGCCCGTGGACCTTCGGGGTCAGGGACCGGTAGTGCGTGGCGGGAGACCGTCCCGTGAGGGCGCAGATTCTCCGCACGGGCAGCAGCCCGGTCAGGGCTGTGAAGGCCTCGTCCACGGCGGCGCTCACGGCTTCTCGTTGTCCGCCCTCGTGGAGATGTCCTCCAAGAGAGCGTGTAATTTTCCCAGCACCGATAATGCCTCCTCGGTCCGTCCGAGTTTCGCTTCGGCCCGTTCGGCGCGGTCCTTCATGGCCTCAAGCTGGGCTTCGGGGCTGTTCTTCTTCGCCGGTCTGGCGGCGGTAGCGAGGCCGGTGAGGGCGCCGGCGTCGCGTGCCCGGCGCCAGGTGGTGATTTGGGAGGAGAACAGGCCTTCGCGGCGGAGGAATGCGCCCTTGGCTCCGGGGCCGTCGAGGGACTCGTAGGTTTCCAGGATCGAGAGTTTCTCCCCTGGGGTGAAGGAGCGGCGGAGGGGCCTTTCTGCCCTGGGTTTTTCGAGATCGGACATGGCTCCACCATCGGTGTTGGTGGTGGGGGAAGCAAGTGCGGTGCTCACAGGGAATCGGTTTCCAAATCTCGCCCTTAAGGAGTCAGTGGGAAAAGTGGCGGTGTCTCACCCAATGCTGACAGACAGGGCGACGCCCTCGGCAGCTCTAGCAAGAGGCACTTACCTGGCATGAAGCACGCGCCCTGGACTGCGCCTACTGTTGCCTTCAGCGCCGCCTAGCAATCACTCACCGTCTGCTTCATCGTCAGAAAGTAGCCTGCCCGTGTTTCTTGATGGCTTCGGGAGGATTGCCGACAGTGGCGGCGGACCGTGGTGGTTCTCCGTCGTAGAGGTCCTGCTGGGCAGCGCTCTTGATGCTGTGAGCGCTCCGCAACTTGGCGCACTTTGTCGGCGGCCGCTGGATTGGTTGCTGTGTTCGGTCCATTGATCCGTGGGGCTGTGCTTGAAACTCGTGAGCTTCGGGCCGAAGGTATCGTCCTGCCGTCTAATCCGGTGACCTGCAAGTCACTCATTTCCACAGCTGTCCTCGCCGGTATTCTGTGGATTGTCTTCGTATTCCTCGCCGCTAACGGCAGGCTGACGTTTCCCCTATTGCCAGTCGTCGGAACAGTATGGCTGGCATACCAGTGGCGCCGCAGCATGTCGCTGCCTTTTGAAAAAGACCATTTGAGGAAAGAGCGAAACACCCTCGGCGCAGATCCCTGCTGATTTCTGATTTCGGTGTCGTGGATTTGTCTGAACCAAGAGGGCTTCCCCCCTGTGCCGATCGACGCACCTGTTACCGAGATTTAGGAAAGTCCTTGGTCACGTAGTTTCCTTCTCGTATATCCATGAGATATTCAGAAAGGAGAGATGACTTCCATGATGTTGGTGTGCGTAGGACCGGTTAAATGTGGTTCTGATGGTCGCTATTCAGCGCATTCACGTGGGCTTTCGAAAAAAGCGATGACGGGTCTCGCCGGACCGTCAAGGGGTATGGAGTTGCTCGCTCGACAAGGTCAACGGGGCCGTCAAACGTGGTCGAAGATCAGGGCAAAAAAAGGGGGTGTGCACAATGTGCACACCTTGGGGGTCGGACTGGGTCGTACTGGTGCCGGACTGGGCCGGTTTGGGGAGGCTTTCGGGGGAGTGGACTGCTGTGGAGATTTAGGACAGTGAGCCCTCTTAAAATGGGGGTTCTACTGAAAGTGAGACCAGCAGCATGTCTGCATCAAGATCACGCCGTTCGTATACCCAGGACTTCAAGGATGATCTCTGCCGTGAAGTTATCAGCACGTCCAAGCCGGTGGTGGATGTGGCCAAGTCCTATGGCATTGGCGCCGAGACCCTGCGCCGTTGGTTGATCAAGTACCGGGAGACCCACAACAGTCCTGATGCCGCGGCGACCGGCGCCGAGCTGGCCAGGCTGAAGGTGCTTGAGAAGGAAAATCGGGAGCTGCTGGCGGAGAATCTTTTCTTGAAAAAAGCCAGCGCTTACTTCGCGAGGGAGCAGCGGTAGTGAGCAAGTTTGAATACATCGACTCCCAACGAAACGACCCGGCCGAGACCAATCCAGTGACGAAGATGTGCCTTTGGTTAGCCGTCTCAACCTCCGGGTTCTACAACTGGCTCAAGCGCCCTCAATCGGCCACAGCAGCCCGCAGGGACGTCCTTGCAGCCCTCATCAAGGGCTTCTTCGACGATTCCGACGGCACGTACGGGTACCGGCGTGTTCACGCCGACCTGGCCGCCGCTGGCATTGAGTGTTCGCCGGAGTTGGCGCGAAGAATTATGCGTGATGAAAATCTTATTGCCTGCCAGCCGCGCCCGTTCCGGAACACCACCGAAGCCGATGTCGAGGCTGCCGCGTTGATCCCGGATCTGGTCAAGCGAGACTTCACCGCCACCGAGCCCGGGGTGAAGTTCGTCGGGGACATCACCTACATCCACACGTGGCAGGGGTTCATTTATCTGGCGACCGTGATCGACTGTTATTCCAAACGTGTGGTCGGGTGGGCCATCGCCGACCACATGCGTGCCGAGCTCGTCGAAACCGCGTTGCGCAACGCCGCCGCCACGACCATGATCCGGCCCGGCGCTACCTGGCACTCAGATCGGGGCAGCGTCTATACCTCCGGCTCGTTCCGAACCCTTGTCAAGGACTTGGGCATGCGTTCTTCCATGGGCCGCACCGGGGTGTGCTGGGACAATGCCGCCGCGGAATCGTTTTTCTCAGCACTGAAAAACGAGCGAGTCCACCGCACGGTCTACGCCACAAAAGAGCAGGCCCGCAAGGACGTTATCCGCTACATTGAAGGGTTCTATAACAGCCGGCGGCGGCATTCCGCCCTCGATTACCAGTACCCCAACGATGTCCATTACAGTTACCAGCAGCCGCACCAGGCAGCGTAAGAGAAAACACTAACTCCGCTGTCCGAAATTCACGCAGCAGCCCAGAGGCCGGTGTTTGCAAGGGGTGAAAGCCGGTTCAAGTCCCACTTCGGGCACAGTGGTTCCCCTTGTCAGAGGCTGTATCGCTCTCTGACTGTGCACAAACCGGCGCATATTGTGAACTCGGGTGTGCCTGTTTTGGTTGGAGAGTTGCAATCTTCCTGTGGCGGGTCGCCTCCTTTCTCTCCTGAAGCCCTTGTTGGGCTTTCTTACTACTTCATGGGGGAGTAGTGGCGAAGGTACATGACTTCGGCTTGATCTTTTCCCCAAGAGTCGATTTCTCGGGGACAGCCTGTCAGTTGAAGCGGCAATCCAAGGTTCCCGGTCCCACCGTCAATCGTGCGTGTAGACGGCGAAGAGCACACCTTCAGCTGACTATGGCAGCTTTGTTCGTACCCACCAGGGCAATCTAAGCGGGACCCACTTCGGTCTCTTCGGGGTGTCGCGGGCAATCTAAACGGGACCCACCCTCACCGTTGTGACAACGCTTATTTGGTTGCTCAAGGTGGAGGTTCGAATGGAGTCTCGGGTGGAAGTTTTTGCGCGGATCCGGCGTGATGCGCGCCTGGAGGGCCTCTCGATCAGGGAGCTGGCCAGACGTCATGGTGTCGGCCGGCCAACCGTCAGGCAAGCACTAGCGCAGGCGGAACCACCAGAGCGCAAACCCCGGGTGCGCACCGCGCCCCGGCTGGAGGAATTCAAGACCGCAATTGATGAGATGCTCCGAGAGGATCTCGACGCGCCTCGTAAGCAGCGTCATACCGCACGACGCATCTTCGCTCGCCTCGCTGATGAGCACGGGGCAACGCAGCTGTCCTATTCAACGGTCCGTGACTACGTGCGCCTTCGTCGGCCAGAGATCGACGCGGAAGCAGGCCGACTGCCGGCAGTCTTCGTCCCGCAGGAACACGCACCAGGCGCGGAGGCAGAAGTCGACTTCGGGGAAGTCTGGGTAGTCCTGGCCGGAGTGAAGACCAAATGCCACATGTTCACCTTCCGCCTGTCCCACTCCGGCAAGGCAATCCACCGGATTTATCCGACCCAAGCCCAGGAAGCATTCCTCGAAGGTCACATCGACGCGTTCGAGGACATCGGCGGCATCCCGACCCGACACATCAGATACGACAACCTCACCGCCGCGGTCGTGAAAGTCATCTACGGCACCGGCAGGCAGCGGACCGAGAACCAGCGGTGGTTGTTGTTCCGGTCCCACTACGGGTTCGATGCTTTTTACTGCCACCCCGGCATCGAGGGCGCCCATGAAAAAGGTGGCGTCGAGGGGGAAGTCGGCCGGTTCCGTCGCACCCACTTGTCCCCGATGCCCGTCGTCGACTCTCTCGCTGAGCTCAATCAGCAGATCAGGCAATGGGACCTCGATGACGAGGACCGCCGTATCGATAACCGTCTTCATACTGTCGCCCAGGACTTCGCCCTCGAACGATCCCTGCTTGCCCCGATCACCGCGGAACGTTTCGAACCGGGCCTGACACTGACACCGAGGGTTAACCGGTCAAGCCTCATCCGGGTACGGGTGGCGTCTTACTCTGTTCCGGCCCGGCTCATTGGACGCCCGGTGCGGGTGTTCCTTCGTGCGTCCGAAGTCGTTGTCTTCGAAGGCCGCACCGAAATCGCCAGGCACTCCCGGGTAGTAGCGCAGCACGGGCAGAGCGTGAACCTTGATCATTACCTCGAGGTTCTCCACCACAGACCTGGTGCACTGCCAGGCTCGACCGCCCTGGCCCACGCACGAGCATCCGGGACCTTCACTTCAGCCCATGAAGCGTTCTGGGCCGCTGCCCGCAAGACCGACGGGGATGTCGGCGGCACCCGCGCCCTGATCGATGTTCTCCTCCTGCACCGGTCCATGACAGCCGAAGACGTCATTGCAGGGATCACATCAGCACTGACCGTCGGAGCGGTCACCGCTGATGTCGTCGCGGTCGAGGCCCGCCGGCATGAAGCCCTGGGCGGGTCCGGGTTAGACCGTCATCGTGGTGAACAAGCTCGTGGCCCCGAGCGACGGGTTGTCAGTCTTACTCAACGCCGGCTCGCGGATCCGGCTGCCGTAATTGCAGGCCTCCCTGCCGACAGAAGGCCATTGCCGTCCGTCGTCGCGTACGACCAGCTGCTGCGCTTACCCGAACGAACAGAACCCGCGACCAACAACCCCATCAGTAACACGATCAGTGACGCAGCCCAGAAGGGAACAGCATCATGACCACCACGACCAACATCACCACGACCCTGCGACGACGGCGGGGCCTCACCGAGGAGGCAGCCAACGCAGCGATCGACCAAGCCTGCCGTAGGCTCCGCCTTCCAACGATCCGCGCTGTCATCGATGAAGCCACGACGATAGCGCAGAAGGAGCAGCTGAGCTATCAAGGATTCCTTGCGGAACTGCTGCTGGCCGAGTGTGACGACCGCGATCGGCGCTCGTCTGTTCGACGAGTCAAAGCTGCAGGATTCCCGAGAGACAAATGGCTTGGAGATTTCGACTTCGATGCCAACCCGAACATCAATCCGGCCACCATCAACACGCTGGCCACCGGCGACTGGGTCCGCCGCGGACAGCCACTTTGCCTTATCGGTGACTCCGGCACAGGTAAGAGCCACCTCCTCATCGGGCTCGGTACCGCCGCTGCCGAGAAAGGTTTCAGAGTCAAATACACGCTGGCCACACGCCTCGTGAACGAACTCGTCGAAGCCGCCGACGAGAAGAACCTCGCCCGCACCATCGCCCGCTACGGCCGGGTGGATTTGCTCATGATCGACGAACTCGGCTACATGGAACTCGACCGGCGCGGCGCCGAACTCCTGTTCCAGGTCCTCACCGAGCGAGAGGAAAACAACTCGATCGCAATCGCGTCCAACGAGTCCTTCTCGGGCTGGACGAAAACCTTCACCGACCCCAGGCTCTGCGCCGCGATCGTGGACCGGCTGACATTTAACGGAACCATCATCGAAACCGGCACCGACTCCTACCGACTCGCTCACACCCGCGCCCAACACACCACCTGACTAAGAAGGACACAGAAGAACCCGCCTCCTCCGGGTTGGTTCCACATAGCGCCCGCAAACGTGTCAAAGCGGGAAAAACCCCGAAAGTTCGGCGCCCGCTATTGGAAGGCAAACCTGCAGAAGCACTGGCCGTACTCCTACCCAAGAGTCCAACCAAGGTGACAAATCGGGATCAGCCCTTCGCAGCGGTTGCCCCTCCCAACGACTTAACCTATCGTTATTCAATACGATTGATAATCAATATGGTCGGGAGGCCGCCATGATCCGCAAGACCGGGAACCACCTCACCCTCTGGGCCATACAAGCCCTCATCGCCATCGCGGCCCTCATCAGCTTCATTTTCGGGGTCCTACAACCCCTCATCAGCGGATTCGGTTGGGGGCGCGGGCCGATCTTCGGCAGCTCCGTCACCCTTCATGCCAACTTAAACATTCCCTTCGTCCGCCCGTACACGGAACCAGCCCTACCATCGATCTACGAGCGGCAAGAGCGGACAAACGGGATTCAACCAGGCGACTTCATCGAAATGTCCCTCCCCAACGGCGTCGAAATATGGGTCAGGGACTTCGACCTACGCCAAGGCATCGGGCTCATGGGCGGACAAACCTTGGCAGGAGCTGTCATCGTCGCCAGCCTCGTCCTGCTGTTCCTCATCGTGAACAGCTTTCGGCAAGGCCATGGATTCACCCGCACCAACACCCGCCGGCTTCTACTCACCGGCCTCATCGTGGCGGTCGGCGGAGAAATCGCGGCACTGCTCTTCTACTGGGGAACCCTCCAGATCCTCAACCACCCCGACATCGCCCCCTACGTCCTCCAAGAAGCCGACCTCTCCTTCACCCCACTACTCGTTGGAGCCGGCGTCCTCCTCGTCGCCGAAGTCTTCCGCCATGGCGTCAACCTCCAATACGACGTAGACCACACGATCTGATGAAAGACCCCAACAACGACAACACCTCGGACCCAGACCACTTCATCAGCATTCACCTCGATGAACTCCTCACAGGGAAGAACATGAGCCTTGCCGAACTCGCCCGACGAGTGGGTATTACCGTGGCGAACCTTTCCATACTCAAAAATGGGCGAGCCAAAGCGATTCGCTTCAGTACACTCAGCGCCATCTGCCGCGAACTCGACTGCACCCCTGGCGACATCATCACCTACCGCGACACTAAACCCTAGTAGGTCAACAGATACGTGCAGGTGAGGGATATTTTCAAGCCCATACTGCGCCGAACATCTCGTTCAATCAGGCGAAGCGCACCTACAGCCCTTGTTGAAGTGGGTCTCGCTTGGATTGCCCTCATGGGTTCGAATTACCTTGACATAGCCATTCAGCGCTGGTGACGTGACCGAGGTAGCCGGCCACCATCTGTGGGTAGCTGCTCTCGGTGCTTGGCTTGGGCAGGTCGACGCGGAGGGTCGGCCCTACATGGTTGTCGGCGAGGGCGACGCAGACCAGGCTTTCCTGGGGCCAAAACCCAAGGGTATGGCCAATGAAACTGAGGACGTCGCCTGGGGTTCTGATTGTGAGCGGTTCCATTTTCCTTCTCCTTCAGTGACTGGCCGGCACCGGGCGTGTCTGTCAGATTTGCGCGTCGTTCTAATAGAGGAATCACTGCTGGGTTCGAGGGGCCGGAGTGCAACTTGGGGAACCGGGAGCGGGCCAAAATTTCGCGAGGAAATCAGCGACGGAGGAGCGCCGAACGAAAATTTGTACCGATCCTGGCGCTTATCGCCCAAGTTGCGCGGAGGACCCGCCCAGCGATGATGGGGATCAGAATGACAAACAACGATGATGGGGATCAGAATGACAAACAGCGATGATGCTTCTCGTCATTCATGGGTATGTTTCGGCGGCACGGCAGGACGCCGGCGAGTCCTCCACCGGCTCCGAGCCAGCCAAGCAGCGGGGCGGGTAGGGCAACCAGCCCTCGAGGGCAACAACGGCCCCAAATAGTCCGAACCATCCTGCCAAACCACTTGACCCGCACCGCAGAGCTGGCTGCGGAGCAGGAGAAGGCGCTAGAGAAGGCCAAAGCCCGATCAACAGCCAAGGCTACAAAGACAAGCACAGGCTGAAACTAGATTTCCTTTCGCAGGGAAAGCGAGAAGAAACAACGGGGCCGGTAACTGTGTGGTGCAGAAGCCGGCCCCACCTTCATGAAGTGACCCGCCCAGGTCCAACACGTTGGTGTCCCACCGCCACAGTTTCAGCGGCGTCATAGTTGAAGGCCCTGTTGAGATCGTCGAAAATTGCGCCTCACGGGCGTCACAGCCCGCGAATACGCCGCCTCCCTCAGGTGCTCTCGGTCAGCACGCCTTCAGGCTGCCGTCCCTCGGAGTGTCGCTCGAGCCACCCCTCCAGGCCGTCGAGCAGGAGGTCAAGGCCGATCGGGAACTCATCGCCATAGAAGTAGCCCGGTTGAAGCACATGGTCAGTCATCAGCTCGGCGAGATACGGGTACTCGCTGACAGGAAGTTGGGCAAGCATGACGTGCGCCATCGCTGCCGTCTCCTCCTGCGTTTGAAACGGCAGGGTCTTCTCCTGCATTGCGAAGCCGTAGATGTAGCTGTCCAATGCCGAAAAGGCATGTGCTGCCATGGCAACGGAGAATCCTGCGTTCCGGAGGGTGCCGATCACACGGTCGTGATGCCGCAGTGTGGCTTGCCCCGGATTGGTCCCGGAGTCCTTCAACGCGGTAGCCCACGGGTGGCGGGACAGAGTGTCGCGGAATGAGACCGATCGCTTGCGTATCGCCGTCTTCCAATCGTCACTGTGCGAGGGCAGCTCGATCTCGTTGAACACGGCATCGACCATTGCTTTGAACAGGTCCTCCTTGTTCGCGACGTGGTTGTACAGCGACATCGCCTCCACCCCGAGCTCTTCACCGAGCCTGCGCATCGTCAGTGAGTCGATGCCCGCGTCATCGGCAAGCGCGATCGCTGCGCTCAGCACTAGCTCGCGGTTTAAGCGGCGGCGTGACGCCACGCCGGTCTTGCCCGATTGTCTCGCCACAACTTTCCTTTCGAATCCATTGACAACCTTACTACGTAGGCGTATTTTACTTACACCATAAGCTTACAACGTAAGGATTTTACTATGAAACCCTCCACGCTCGACTACAGCAAGACCGAAGTCCCGCAACGCCCGATGCACTTCACTACCTGGTCGCCGCGCACTGCGGCGATTGTGGCTGGTGTAGGGCTCGCGGGCATGGCGGTGCTGGCCGTTTTCGCCAACTTCGGCGCGATTGTCCCTTTGATCGCCCGTGGTGATGCCGAACAAACCGCGCAGAACGTCTCCGGCGCCCCTTTCTTGTTTTTCGCGGGTGTCTTCGGCTTTTTTCTCGTAGCACTGCTCGACGTCATCGTGGCGGGGGCGTTGTACACACTGTTCAGGCCGGTGAGCCGTCGGGTCTCGGCGGCAGCCGCCTGGATCAGATCGGCCTACGCGGTGCTGTTGGTGGTTGCCCTCAGTCAACTCGTGATCGGGTTCTCCCTCTCCGGCGATCCCGAAGCCGCCCTCCCGGTGCTGGAGTCGTTCAACACCATCTGGGTCATCAGCCAGGGCCTGTTCGGCATCTCCCTACTGCTCGTGGGCTATCTGGCATTCCGGTCAGGTTTCGTTCCGAAGGTCTTCGGCGTCCTGCTCGCCATCGCCGGCATCGGATATCTAGCGGATGCCGTAGGGATGGCCTTCATCCACGACTTCTCCGCCGTTTTCGCCCAATACCTGTTCGTGGGCGAGGTAGCGATCATCTTCTGGCTGCTCATCGCCGGCCGTCGGCTCTCCACCAACTGAATCGCCGATTGCCACGGAGAAGACCACGGACAATCCCGTGCTCACTAGCCCCATCCGCCACACCGCGCGTGCCTCGGTGTCTCGCCCGCTATGGCAGGCCCGTACTGATCACCGGAACCTCCCCAGGTCCTAGACCTCCCCTAACTTAGGAGAACAGCATGCAAGTAATCACCAGCCGCACCTACGGCACGTCAGACGTCGTTCACGTTGAAGAGATCGATACACCGGTCCCCAGGAACGGAGAGGTATTGATCCACAACTACGCAACTGTCGTCTCGAGAGCGGAATCCACCGCACGCAGCGGCAAGGACCTCTTCGCCCGGCTCTACTTCGGCCTGGGAACGCCTCGCTTTCCGGTCCTGGGAACCGGTTTTGCCGGTGAAGTCCAGGCAGTAGGAAGCGCTGTGACCAGATACCGTGTCGGTGATCAGGTCATGGGATCAACGGGACCAACCCTTGGTGCCCATGCCGAGTACGTCACAGTTTCCGAAAACGGGATCATCGCGATGAGGCCCGGTGGACTGCTATCGACGGACGCCGTGGCAGTCCTTGATGGTGCCCTCACCGCCTTGCCGTTTCTAAGAGACGCCGCCGAGCTGAAGGCCGGTCAGTCCATTTTGATCAACGGCGCCTCCGGCGCGGTGGGTACGGCGGCTGTTCAGCTCGCCAAGCATTTCGGGGCAATTGTCACTGCGGTCTGCAGCACCACAAACCTTGAGCTAGTGAAATCCCTGGGTGCGGACAAAGTCATCGATTACACCGCGGAGGACTTCACCGAGATAGGTCAGGACTACGACGTTGTCTTTGATGCGGTAGCCAAAAGCTCATACACCCGCAGCCGGAAGCTCCTGAAACCCGGTGGCATCTACCTGACAACTGTGCCATCTCTGCCGATCCTAATGTGGGTGCTGGTGACCCGGATCTTCGGCAAAACCCGGGCGGGAATCGCATTCACCGGGCTTCGAAAAGCCCAACCGATGGCCCTGGACGTGAAGTTCATGGGCGATCTGGCGGCATCCGGACACTATGTCCCTGTCATCGACCGGACCTACAATCTGAAGGAGGCCGCTTCCGCGCATGCCCATGTGGAGTCAGGGCACAAAAAAGGCAGCGTCGTCCTTGCCCTGCATGACCACGGTGGGTAAGCGGCCTCCGCGGCAGTGGCACTGTTTCCTCACCGGCACCCAGAAGCCAGTACCCACCAAAAAGGAGTCACCATGAAAATCACCAGAGAACACCGTCCTGCGTCCCGACCCGGAAAAGCTGCGGCGGCCCTCCTTATGGTCGTTGCTGGCTTCCAGGCATCGCTGGCAGGCGGCGCACCGTGGGGCGCGGCAGCGTATGGAGGAGCGAATTCCGGGGTCTTGCCTGATTCCCTCCGTACCAGCAGCGCCATTACCGCCGTGGCTTATCTGTTCCTGGCGGCCGTTGCCGGAACTTCATGGGTGCCCGTTGGGATCCGGCGCCGCTTCATGTACGGGGCCAGCGTCCTAATGGTCATCGGGGTGGTATTGAACATCGCGTCCCCGTCGTTTATCGAACGTATCATCTGGGTCCCGGTAACCATCCTGTTGGTGATTACACTCTGGCGTGCGGCCAGGCTCGATGCGACCCCGGATCCGGTTCGACGTCGCGGTGGCTTGTTTGGCGAGGCCGTCGTCGAAGCCGCAAAGCATGGCTAGTTCGGCGAGCTGTTCGTCGGCGACTTGGATTGATCGCAGCGTGTGGGGCATGGTCCGGGCGGCTTCGGCGATGATGAACGCGTCGCGGCATCCGTTTTCGCTTCGCCCGGGTGCAGGTCTGCGATCCGGCGCATCGCCTAGTACCGCCAGCCGGTAGCCCATCCTGCGAACCGCTCATCCAGACGATCGCCGGATTGGATCAAGGGTGCCGCGGCGGTTGAGCCCGTGCTGGGTGACAAGCCAAGTTGCCAAGGTGTTCTCGTGCCGGTCGACATCTGCTGATGGTACTACCGGTGTGGCACATGACCTGCGTGATGTGCGCTTCCAAAGTGCGACAGGCCTACGCGTCAGGTTGAAGCGCTTGTTCGCGCCTGGCGACCGCTGGAATCAGCCGAATCACCGGCCCGGTATCGGCAGCCGGCTTAACGGGAACGGTTTGCCGTGCCCCGGGTAGACGGTTCCGACACCGAGGCCGCTCAGCTTGCGGATGCTCTCGTGCGCTTGGGTCAAGTCCTCTATGTAGTAGTGGAGTGAGGGTCTCATCACGTTCACTAGCAGGTCCCCACAGAACAGGGCCCCATCGCCCGCAAGGATACCGATTGATCCGCTCGAGTGGCCCGGAAGATGTATGACCCGCGCGTCGAGCCCAAAGGCCGAGAGGTCCTGCCCGTCCTCCAGGAGTACGTCCGGTTCGAAGGTTTCGAAGTTTGCGCCCGTTCCGGTGATCTTGTTCAGTAGCCCAAAAGCCCAAGTCAGGAACCGGAACGCGAGAGTGTGCCTGTCGGGCTTGTCCTTCCGGCCGATAGCCATGTCTCCGCTCCGGACTATCGCGGCATCTCGGCGATGGATGGCGATGGGCGCGTGGTGAGTGCTGCGAAGATGTGCACAGTTGCCCGCATGATCGACATCGCCGTGGGTCAGGACGATGAGGCGCAGGTCATCGGGCCCGCAACCTGCCGCAGCAAGTTCGGCGTCGAGCTGGTCCTGTTTGTTCGGGAAGCTCGTGTCGATGAGGACGTAGCCGCCCTCAACATCGATGAGATAGCAGTTCACGCCAAAGTCGATCCGGCGGATTCTACCGACCATGCTGTCCTCCCTCCGGCCTGGCGTGACGCCCGTATCGCCGATCGTTGATGGTAATGACGGCCCTGCATTTCTGCCGCCACCCACCCGAACGCCAACCGTCAAGAACCACCTCTGACTCTCGCAGCCCAGGTGATCGGCTACAAACGCCCGTTGGGGGATCTTGCCTGACGTTGGCACCATGTTTGCTGGCATACCCAACAAGAATCAACATCTTCAGCAGTCCCGGCCGTTCAGTGGTTCAGGGTGGTGAAACTGTAGTCTTTCTCGAACTCTTCTCGCTTGTCGGCCTTGCACTTGGCATAGAACTCATGTGTGATCGGCGGATTGGAAGCGACCAGAGTCTGGTCCATTTCGGATAACTTATTGAGATCCTCCATGTCCATGGACTCTCCGCTGAGAAGGTGAGTCACCATATCCTTGGCCTTATTCCGCTGCCTCGTCCATTCAGAGCCCTGACGCCGGTATGTCTCGCTGAGGTTGCCCCACGACAAGCCTTGACGCAGGGCGGATAGCCCGCGGTGACCAGCGCCAGTATAAGCACCGTCAGCTTCACGCTGTTAGATGGGTCGCTCTGAGTGAAAGAGACGAAGGCGCTGGCAGATGTGAACGCAGTAAGAGTAGTGAACGCTGTCTGTAGCCAGCGGTCCCGTAAAGCGTATGAATCTGCCCGCCTTGCGTAGGCATTATCGAAAGCTGAAGCCTTCAAATAGAGGCTTCTCAGACCGACAAACTGCCCGTGCCTTGCTTCTGTATCCATTTCCTGCCCCAAACTTTGAGTGGACGCACGCTGACCGACGGGAGACTCAAAGTGGTCTGCCCGACTCATCTTCAAAGCCATCCGATGTGAGCGTCACTCCCTATGATCCCGGGAACAGGTCTACTTCGGCAGAGGCAAAGATCATGTGCCGAAGACCTTGTTACCGTTCATTTCTGAATTTTCCGCATCTTCGAAGGATCCTTTGTTGTTGCACCGTGAAGACGAAGCCGAGCTGTTGACTGTAGCCGGCCTTCATGAGTTCTGGCTCTATCCCGAGCTGCCCGAGGATCTGAAGTGAACCGCCCTGGGTTTGATGGCGACTCCTGGTCTTGGAAATGAGAATAGAGTCATGGCACCGAGCCAAGGATCTGGGAAGGCGAAGGCACGTCGGTATTCGCTGTAGGAGCAAGCTGCTGCAGTTCAGATGGTTTGGACCTTGCGGGTGGAGCTGGGGCCGGCCGACGGTTGAGTTGACCCGTGAACTCTGGCACGTCAAGGAGTCAACAAAACCCGGGGCAGTTCACACTTGCTTCGACGCGGGTTTTGAGGCCGGACGCTTACTCCACAGTCTTGGCTGTCGGAGTGGAGGTGACTGTCCCCAATTGACGGCCCCAATGTTGGGATATCGGATTGACAATCCCTGCCGGGGAGTCCGGCTACCATCGAGCGAGAGGGCGGAAGATGTGACATCCGGCAGGAAAATTGCGACGGACCCTCACCGGCTTTTGGTCCCTCGTTCCTGGCCGCGGCGAGCCGTACTAGGCGAGGCGTAGTATGCAGGTATGTCACGCGGCGACGAGGACTACACCGAGGCCATGGCAGCTGCCGTGCGTCACTCCACGGCCTGGCTGCACAGCCTTCCCGAGCGGCGGGTGGGACCCATCGCCGCTGCCCATGACCTTACCGATGCTTTCGGCGGACCCCTACCCCGGCAGGGAATGTCGGCCAAAGACGTGGTGGACTTCCTGGCGCGAACGGCCGAGCCCGGGCTGATGGCAATGCCCTCCGGCCGGTTCTTTGGCTGGGTTATCGGCGGCACACTGCCGGCAGCACTTGCTTCAGACTGGCTGGTCAGCGCCTGGGACCAGAATGCCGGGCTCCGCTACGCCACTCCCGCCATGGCAGCCATCGAGGAGGGCGCCGGAAACTGGCTTCTGGACTTGCTGGGGCTACCTGCGGGCTCCGACGTGGGATTTGTTACCGGTGCCACCATGGCCAACTTCACGGGGCTGGCCGCCGGGCGATGGCGCCTTCTCACCGATGCGGGCTGGGACCTGGGCCGGGACGGACTCTCCGGTGCCCCGCGGATCCGCTGCTTCGTGGGCCGGGAGCGGCATGACACTGTGGACCTCGGCCTTCGGTACCTGGGGCTGGGGAGGCCCGGCGTGGTTGACGCAGATGGCCAGGGGCGCCTGGTTCCGTCAGCGCTGGATGCGGCGCTGCGGGAAGGGGCGGGGCCGGCTCTTGTATGCCTGCAGGCCGGAAACCTGCACTCCGGAGCGTTTGATCCGTTTGCCGACGCGATCGCCGTCGCGAAGAAGCATGGCGCTTGGGTCCACATCGACGGGGCGTTCGGACTGTGGGCGGCCGCCGCGCCGGAGCTGCGTCACCTGACCAGCGGCTACGAGGACGCGGACTCGTGGGCGACCGATGCCCACAAGACATTGAATGTGCCGTATGACTGCGGCGTCGCCATCGTCCGGGACGCCTCCGCGCTTCGCTCGGCCATGGGGCTTCACGCCAGTTACCTGGTGCACGATGCGGAAGGGCCCGGGGACCCCTTCGAGAAGGTCCCGGAACTGTCCCGCCGGGCCCGCGGCGTGCCGGTGTGGGCTGCGTTGAAAAGCCTTGGCCGCGACGGTGTGGCAGCCCAGGTTAGGGGTCTGGCTGCGGCTGCCTCTGACATCGCGGCCGGACTGGCTCGGCTGGACGGCGTGGAGGTGCTGAACGACGTCGACTACACCCAGGTGTGCGTGGCTTTCGGTGACAACGACACCACCCGCGCGGTAACAGCTCGCATCATTGAGGACGGCAGGGTCTGGATGTCGGGTTCCCGCTGGCGCGACCGGGACATCCTGAGAGTTTCAGTGAGCAACTGGCACACGGCTGGTGAAGATGTGGACACGGCAGTGGACGCCGTCAGGTCCGCCCTGGCTGCGGTACGCGGCACCTGACGGTCACGCTTCGGAGGGTCTTCCACCAGGAGTCTCTCGTAAACCACGGCAGCGGCTCGGCGACCACGCCCAAATTTGCCGTAGTAACGGACGGCCAGTGGAGTGCCCCCAGTGGTAGACCTGGCGTCCACGGGGGTGTTGAGGGTGGGAGCTTCAGGGGTGATGGCCAGGTGCTTTTTCTCTTCCCTGGGTGGTGCAGTGAGCAGCCGCTGTAGGCGGCTTGATGAGGGGGAGTTCGTCTCCGTCCCAGTGGGTGGCGTATCTGGGGGAGAGTTTGTACTGCGATAGGCAGCCCGGTCTGATCGGCTTCAGACCGGAGAAGAACGTTGCTAACCAGGGGGACTGCCCTGGCTTTTATTGACTCATCGTCTTAGGCCGAGTCAACAAAACCGGGGCCGTCCCGGCCGATTGTGGCGGGCACTGATTGCCGAGCAAGCCACCTATCCGGCCTTGTTCGCTGCTATCCAATTGGCGTCACAGGGATCTCCGTCCCTCAACGGAAAATTCTGGGCGTCCAAGCGAGGGTCGAATCGCAGGAGCCAAGACTTTCTCGAGTTATGACAAGATGCTTCCATGGGGGAAATGAAGACTTTTGTTATCGCATCAATGATTGTGGTTACAGCCTTTGCCTTTATCGCATGGGCATTGACCTGGATAACTCTCCTAGAAGCCGCTGGCGCGGTAGCAGTTGGCCTGGTAATCGTCCTGGTGACAGCACGCCTTCGGGAAGGCGGGGTCAAAGTACCTTCGGACGATGAAGGACAGCGTCATCATCGTGGCCGTGGTGGCGGCGGTTTGATGTAAAGGCGCGCCACTGAGCAGGCTTCTGGTTTGTCACACCGGACGACTCAGCCACATCTTTGGGTGCCTTCGTTGTGACCATCTTGAATACCTCCTCCATCTGTTCAACTGTTGAGGTGCCTTGACGATCGATTCTCCGGGGTACTCGCGGATCTCGTTCTGCCCACAATTCTCGAATGGCATGGCTGTCTTCGCCTTGCATCCGGCGAAGCACCAAACGCTCCGTCGTGAGGTCAGTGATCATTGGGGTGAATTCAGTTGTGCTCATTAAGAAAACCTATGTTCAGTCGGCCATTCGCGACACCGGGTGTCGGACAGAAACGGCGTATGGGGCCGGAGCGGCCAGGATTTAACGGCTGGGGGTTATTGCTTCGATGATCATCAAAGGTTCCGCGGCCGTATGTGTAAAGGGTGTGCGTTTCCAGTCTCGCCAGACGTGCGGCACGGTGAGACCAGCACGATGCAGGTTTGCTGTAATTTGCTCGAGGGTACGGAATTGGAGCCTTTGTTCGACGTCGACTACACGGTTTGCATCGATGAACTCGTTGTGGGGTACCGGCTATGCCCAGGGCCTCTTACGACAGTCGACCTGGAAAGCGTGGGGGACAAGAAGGTCATCCTGCCGAAAGGACCGTCAAGACGTTCGAGCGCCTTGACGGTCCCAGAGAGTGACTAAGAACCCGGCAGCGGTGGTCTTAGTCGACTTGTGCCGTCAGGCCGGCAGCCTTGATTGCGGTCGACGCCGCGGCTTCATCGTTGTCCGAGCTGTCCCCACTGATGCCGACTGCTCCCTGGATGGAGCCGTCATGGTCGCGGACCAGGACACCACCGGGCACTGGGATGAGTCGGCCACCCAGAGTGGCTGTCGCTGCGGCAATGAAGTAGGCCTGTTGCTCGGCGCGCTCCATAATTGCCCGCGAACCCATTCCGAGGGCCAACGCTCCGTACGCCTTGCCTTGCGCGATCTCAAAGCGATTGTTCGAGGCGCCATCCTGGCGCGCAGCAGCGATGACGTGCCCCCCAGCGTCAAGCACGACGACGGTCAGCGGCTTGAAGTTCTGCTGCTGACCTGCCGCGAGGGCATCGGCGATAATGGATTGGGCGGTTGTCAGTGTCAGGCTCATGATGACCTCGTTCGATTGTCGGCTTGCTTATGCAGGGCACGGCGGCGGTGCAGAATAGGTTCGGTGTATCCGGATGGTTGAGCGGCGCCCTCTAGAACGAGTTCGCGGGCTGCCAGAAACGCCTCGGTATCGAATGCCGGGGACATCGGCGCGTAGGTGGGATCTGAGGCGTTCTGCTCGTCGACGACCACAGCCATTCGTCGCAGGGAAGCGTCGACCTCTTCCTCGGTAACGACGCCGTGCAGCACCCAGTTCGAGACGTGCTGGGAGCTGATGCGGCAGGTTGCGCGGTCCTCCATCAATGCTGTGCCGTGGATGTCGGGAACCTTGGAGCACCCGACGCCGTCGTTCACCCAGCGCACCACGTATCCCAGGGTGCTCTGAATGTTGTTATCCAGCTCGTTACGTCGGTCATCCGCGGTCCAGTCAGAGGGGTTACCGACCGGAATGGTGAGCAGCTGGCGCAAGGTCGAACGGCGCTTCCCGGCTAGTTCAGCCTGCCGGGCATCCACGTCGATTTGATGGTAATGCATCACGTGCAGGGTCGCGGCGGTCGGGGAGGGGACCCAGGCGCAGTCCGCGCCAGCGAGCGGGTGCGCAACCTTTTGCCTGAGCATGTCGCCCATATTGTCAGGGGCTGCCCACATGCCCTTACCGATTTGCGCCCGACCGCTGAACCCGCACTCCAGACCAATATCAACGTTCGCGTCCTCGTAGGCCGCGATCCAGCTGGAGTTGCGCATGTCGGCTTTGCGGACCATGGGGCCAGCGATCATCGAGGTATGGATTTCGTCGCCGGTGCGATCAAGGAATCCGGTGTTGATAAACGCTACGCGGTCCCGTGCCTCCCAGATGCAGGCCTTCAGGTTGGTCGAAGTGCGGCGTTCTTCGTCCATGATGCCGATTTTCAGGGTAAATGGTTCAAGGCCCAAGACCGGCTCTACAGCCGCCAACAGTGCGCAGGCCACTGCGACTTCATCGGGACCGTGCATCTTCGGTTTGACGATGTACACCGATCCGGCCCGCGAGTTGCGCCCGGCGTGTGGACCCCGCAGATCGTGTACGGAGCCAAGTCCGGTGAAGAGGGCGTCAAGGATCTCCTCGGGGACCGGTGCTCCGGAAGGGTCGAGGACAGCATCACTGGTCATCAGGTGGCCTACCTGACGGATGAGCAGCAGCGAGCGCCCGGGCAGAGTCAGCTCCGAGCCGTCGGGTGCTGTGTAGGTGCGGTCAGGGTTGAGTCGCCGCGTATGGGTACCTCCCTTTTGCACGATCTCGGCGGTCAGGGTGCCCTGCATCAATTGCAGCCAATTGCGGTAGCCCAAGACCTTATCCCCGGCGTCGACCGCTGCTACGGAGTCTTCGAGGTCCATGATAGTTGTGACCGCGGACTCCAACACCAAGTCCTTCACCCCAGCAGGATCTCCAGAACCAATGGCGTGGGTGCGGTCGATCAGGATTTCGACGTGAAGTCCATGATGTACGAGCAATATTGATTCGGGCGCGTCCGCGCTTCCTTGATAGCCCACCAGCTGGGTTGGGTCGGCGAGCCCCATCGAACCGTCCTTCGTCTCCCCAACGAGAGCGCCGTCTGCAATTCGGTAGGCGTGGACGTCCGCGTGGGATCCGCCTGCCAGGCTGAGGTATTCATCCAGGAACTGCCGCCCACGTGCCACGACGGCGGCGCCGCGGACCGGGTTGTAGGTACCTGTCTGTTCGCGGCCATCGCCGTTGTCGACCGCGTCCGTGCCGTAGAGCGCGTCATAGAGCGAACCCCATCGAGCGTTTGCCGCGTTGGCAGCGAACCGCGCATTCAGCAGCGGGACTACCAATTGAGGCCCGGACACGGTTGCGATCTCTGGGTCCACCCGGTCGGTCGTAATGGCAAAGTCTCCGGGCTCATCAACCAGGTAGCCGATCGAGCGGAGGAATGCCTCGTAGGCTTCCTCCTGCACGGGTTCTGTGCCTCGCGAACGGTGATACTCGTCGATTTGCTCCTGCATTCGGTCTCGGGTGCTCAGAAGTTCCCCCACCCGGGGCGAGAACTCAGTGATGACTGCGGCCGCCCCAGTCCAGAAAGCTTTCTCGTCAATTCCCGTTTCAGGCAGAGCCTCATCCCGGACGAAGGTGTAAAGCTCTTCGGCGACGCTGAGGCCGTTGATCTCCAGATAATTCGGCATAGTGCGCGCCCCTGACATTCTCGTAAGGTGGAAAAACTTTACCAATATCACAACCTAGCTAGCGCTGCCCCGCATGTCAATGCACAACCCGACCTCCGGCTCAGCGTGAAGTTCACTAAACTGTAGGAGCCCTGTAACCGAAACAAGACGGGCCGTAGCCTGCTCATGCACTACGGGCGCAAAGCCCGTGACGGCGAATGACGGCGACAAGACCGCCACCTTGTCACCCCTGTCGAAGTTTCGGTTTGGCTCACTAGCTCCCCAAGTTGTCATCCAGCCATTCAGACACAACGGAATTTTCAGCTTTTGCCGAACCTTGGTCATCCGAGCTGGCTGATTGATCACTCTCCAATCTCAAGAAGCCAATGACTGGTTGGACTGTCGCACTCAACCATCGGCGGATTCAAGCGGTCATTGAAACAGGAGTCTTTCGATCAGTTCGATCGGTTTTCTGAACTCCAATCTTTTACCTGGTCGATCGTTCAGTTCTTGGGCCACCCAGTCGGGTCTGTACGATTTTCGGTGTAACTCCTGAATAGGAGGAACCGTAATGAGTGACGTGAAGATCGACGTGGAGGGTGAAGCCGTGGCGACGGTGAAGCAGGATGACGTGGTGGACGGCCGGCTCGTGGAGTAGCTCATCGGGAGGGCCCGGGAGAAGGGGTTGGCCCTGACCGGCGAGACCGGCCTGTTGGGTCAGCTGACGAAGATGGTTCTGGAGTCGGCGCTCGAGGGCGAGATCACTGACCACCTCGGCTACGACAAACACGAACGCGCTGGAGACGTCTCGAACGCCCGGAACGGGTCGAGGACCAAGACGGTGTTGACCGAGATCGGCCCTGTCCCGATCGAGGTCCCGAGGGACCGGGACGGGTCATTCCAGCCGCAGATCGTCCGCAAACACCAGCGCCGCCTCACCGGGGTCGACGAGATGGTGTTGTCGCTCTCGGCCCGAGGGTTGACCCACGGTGACATCAGCGCCCACCTGGCCGAGGTGTATGGCGTGGACGTGTCAAAGACGACGATCGGGGCGATCACCGACCGGGTTATCGAGGGCATGACCGAGTGGCAGAACCGGCCGTTGGACCCGGTGTATCCGGTGATCTTCATTGACTGCATCCACGTCAAAGTCCGCGACGGGCAGGTGGCGAACCGGCCCATCTACGTGGCTCTGGCCGTCACGGTCGAGGGGAACCGGGATATTCTCGGGCTGTGGGCCGGCGACGGCGGTGAGGGCGCGAAGTACTGGTTGCAGGTCCTCACCGAGATCAAGAACCGCGGTGTCGAGGACGTCTGCATGGTCGTCTGCGACGGCCTGAAAGGGCTCCCCGATTCGATCGGGACACTCTGGCCAGAAGCGATCACCCAAACCTGTGTGGTGCACCTGATCCGGGCGAGTTTCCGGTATGCAGCCCGGCAAGGACTGGGACAAGATCGCTAGAGCTCTGAAACCGATCTATACCGCCTCGACGGTCGACCAGGCTGAGGAACGGTTCTTGGAGTTCAGCGAGGCATGGGAGAAGAAGTATCCGGCGATCGTCAGGCTCTGGGAATCAGCATGGGCCGAGTTCGTGCCGTTCCTGAAGTTCGATGCCGAGATCCGCCGGATCGTGTGCACGACGAACGCGATCGAGTCCGTCAACGCGAGGATCCGCAAAGCCGTCCGGGCTCGGGGCCACTTCCCGAACGAGCAAGCCGCCCTGAAGTGTGTCTACCTCGCGGTGATGAGTCTGGATCCGACAGGCCAGGGACGGGCCCGCTGGACCCAACGATGGAAGGCTGCTCTTAACGCCTTCGACATCACCTTCAACGGCCGACTCAGCGTCGGACGCTAACCCACAACACAACTAGTTACACCGAATTATTGACACACCCGCGCTTGGCGGCGGCTGATGCGGGGTTTGCTACAGGCCTTCACCGAGAACTTTGAGGTGTTCGCGGTACTCGTCGGCTGTGAGTTCCCCCTTCGCGAAGCGCTCGTCCAGGATCTGGTGGGCAGAGCTCCGGCCGCGGGGCGGGCCACCCAACCCTGAGGCATCCCGTGACGCGTATCCGAAGCGGCTTCCGTTACCAACGACCTTGACTGCGAGCAGGACCAACAGCACAATCCCACCCAGCAGGAGGACGCTCCAAAGCCACATCCACGCTGATCCCTGCCCATAATCCCACATCACGCCGGACGCCTTTCGCCTCGCAGTCATTTCCAGTCTCCGCTTGGCGTCGGCCCAGAAACAGGGTCTTACGTCCCGATCAATCCCAGGCTGACTATCCGTCCGAGCACTGATAGTCAGGGTGATAGATGTGACATCGAATTCGACGCGAGATCTTCAAACTCGAACTAACCCTTGACGTATACCCCTAGGGGGTATAGATTGTGGGTACCCAAGTGGGAAGTCCGGCCCTCAATGGACCGCCTACTCCTTGAAGGTCCCTAGAGCGGCTATAGCCGACGTGAATGACGCCGGATGGCTACACCCGCTGATTCTCGAATATCCATTCCTCGTATTTTGGAGACCCTCATGTGCGGCACTTCTTCCGATCTGACTCTGACAGATACATCATCTTCCGGATGTGCTTGCTGCGGACCTCAGGAAAGCAAAGCCGATTTTATCTCCGCTACTGGCAGCGTCAGTGCCAGTTTCGGTGTCGCTGGTTTGACCTGCGGGTCGTGCGCGTCCCGGGTTAGCTCTGCAGTTGGCGAGATTGATGACGTTACCGACGTCCAGATCGATCTCGTTGCTGGCGGGACCTCCACGGTCACCGTCCTCAGTAACCAGGTGGTTCCCGCGGCAGCAGTACGCTCCGCGGTCGAACAGGCCGGGTACCAGCTTTCTAACGCCTGATCTTTTCTCAGGTCCGGGACGTGATCCTGTTTGACTGAAGGAGAAAAACCATGAAACACCAGAACCACACGAACAAGGAGACGCACGGCCAAGCCATGCCCAGGACGAAACCGACCTCCGCCTTGGATCCCGATCAGCCCGAAGACCACGGTCACCAAACCCGGCCCGGGGATGCGGATCATGAGGTGCATTCCCACGGGGAGCATGCGGGGCACTCCACCGCCATGTTCAAGAACAAGTTCTGGTTGAGTTTGGTCCTGGCTGTTCCGGTGGTGTTGTTCAGCCATATGTTCGCCACTATCGTCGGCTACACGCCACCGGATTTCCCGGGTGCCATGTGGATTTCACCAATCCTGGGCACCATCATCTTCTTTTACGGGGGTGCACCGTTCCTCAAAGGTGGGGTTACTGAACTGAAGACCCGGCAACCGGGCATGATGTTGCTGATTGCCATGGCGATCAGCGTCGCGTTCATCGCGTCCTGGGTGACCACCCTGGGGATTGGCAATTTCAACCTGGACTTCTGGTGGGAGCTGGCCCTTCTGGTGGTCATCATGCTGTTGGGGCACTGGATGGAAATGCGTGCCCTCGGATCCGCCGCGGGTGCCCTTGATGCGTTGGCGGCGCTCCTGCCGGATGAGGCAGATAAGGTCACCGACGCGGGAATCGAGACCGTCCCTGTGAGTTCACTGGCCACCGGCGACGTCGTCCTGGTCCGGTCAGGCGCCCGGGTGCCGGCAGACGGGGAGATCGTTGATGGGGTGGCCGAGTTCGATGAGGCGATGATCACGGGTGAATCCCGCACCGTCCAGCGCACGATCGGCGAGGTAGTCGTCGCGGGAACTGTGGCAACCGATAACGCAGTCCGGGTGCGGGTGACCGCCGTCGGGTCCGATACCACCCTGGCAGGGATTCAGCGCCTGGTCGCTGAGGCGCAGGCGTCGTCGTCGAAAGCGCAGGCTCTCGCTGACAAGGCTGCTGCGCTGCTGTTCTACTTCGCGCTGGTCGCTGGCATCCTCACTTTCACCGCGTGGATACTATTCGGTAGCCCCGATGATGCCGTCATCCGGACCGTCACGGTCCTGGTGATCGCGTGCCCGCACGCCCTTGGTCTGGCTATCCCGCTCGTGATCGCCATTTCGACGGAGCGCGCGGCGAGGGCCGGTGTGTTGATCAAGAACAGGATGGCGTTGGAGCGTATGCGCACTGTCGACATTGTGTTGTTCGACAAGACCGGTACCCTCACCGAAGGCCGGCACGCCGTCACCGCCACCGTTACGTCCGGGACAATGACTGATGCACAAATGTTGGCGCTGGCCGCCGCGGCTGAATCCGACAGCGAACATCCGGTGGCACGGGCCATCGTCGCGGCGGCTATGGACACACCGGAAGCAGCGGCATTCGAGTACCGTGGTAGCGGATTTTCGTCAATGACCGGACGGGGGGTCCGCGCGACGGTCGACGGGTCCGAGGTCACCGTGGGCGGACCGAATATGCTCAAGGAACTTCAGCTAGAGACTCCTTTGGACATGAGGGATACCGTCCAGGAATGGGTCGGCCGCGGCGCATCTGTGCTGCATGTGGTTCGCGACGGCGCTGTTGTTGGTGCCGTGCGTCTCGAGGACCGGGTCAGGGATGAGTCCCGGGCAGCTGTGAACGCGCTGCAGGCTCGGGGCGTGAAGGTCGCAATGATCACGGGGGACGCACGCCAGGTTGCGGACGCCGTCGGGGCTGAACTCGGTATTGATGAAGTCTTCGCTGACGTGTTGCCACAAGACAAAGACTCCAAGGTCGCCGAACTGCAGAACCGCGGATTGAAAGTGGCGATGGTCGGCGACGGCGTGAACGACGCCCCCGCGCTGGCCCGCGCTGAGGTGGGGATCGCTATTGGGGCCGGGACCGACGTCGCAATGGAATCCGCCGGCGTGGTGCTGGCCGGCAACGATCCACGATCAGTCCTGGCGATGATCGACTTGTCGAGGGCCAGCTATCGGAAGATGATTCAAAACCTGGCGTGGGCAACCGGGTACAACCTGATCGCCGTGCCGCTGGCCGCCGGCGTTTTGGCCTTCGCTGGTTTTGTCCTCTCGCCCGCCGTGGGAGCCGTTCTGATGAGCGTCTCAACCATCGTGGTCGCACTGAACGCGCAGCTACTGCGCAGGATCGACCTCAGCCCGGAACGCTTCACCACCACCTAGCGGAGTGAGGAAACGCCCGGCGTCATCCTCCTCATTGGAGGACCAAGCCCGGAGTTCACTAGGCTGGAAATAATCAACGGACAGGAAAGGGTAACGGCAGTGACAGGCACCACCAGGCAAAGGATAGCGCTCGACCTGTCGCGTTCAGCCCTGACCTTTCTCTGGTTTACCGCCATGATCATCGGGATCCTCGCAATGCACGTATGGATGGGCGGTCACGGCCCGTCAACGCACGGTGCTTCGGCGCAGGGTGCCTCAGCCCACGGCGCAGTGCTTTCGACCAGTTCCATGACAGCGGACACCGAACATGCGACGTCCTTGAGCGGTTCCCACCACGTCCAGGCAAACGATGTCCCCGCAGCTTCCCCGGGAGGGAGTGCCGGCGAATTGGGACAGGGGTGTAGTGGGTCCTGCGGCAATGACGGCGCGGCCCTGGGGATGTGTCTCCTGGCGGTCATCGTCGTCGCCGCCCTGGCGTTCCTGGTACGTTCCGGCCAATTCGTTCCCGGGTCAGTGCTTCTGCGCGGTCCGCCATTGATCCGCTTGCGACCCCTCTCGATCCCTGTTCCTTCTCTGATTCAACTCTGTATCAGCCGGACATAAAACACCGGCACCTGCCGTCGTAGTGAACGCGATTGCGCGCACCCGACGGCCTACACGCCCAGCATGGGCCCCACTACAGACTATTCACCAGATGAATTCACTAAGGATCAGATCACCATGAAGCGTTACCTCTCTTTCTCAGCACTGAGCGTCGCAGCCATCATCACCCTCGCAGGGTGCGGAAGCGACAACGAACCCGCCGCCCCGGGGGGCGAACCAACCGCTTCCACCCAGGACTCATCACCGTCAGCACCCGAATCCGGTGCTGAGGTGTCCGCCGAACACAACAGCGCCGATGCCATGTTCGCCCAGATGATGATTCCCCACCACCAGCAGGTAGTGGAAATGAGCGACATGATGCTCGCCAAGGACGGCATCAGCCCTGAGATCACCGACCTCTCCACCAGGATCAAAGCTGCGCAGGGCCCCGAAATAGAAACCATGACCAGCTGGCTAGAAGCCTGGGACCGGCCGGTCATGCCCGAAGGTGGCATGGACGGGCATGACATGGGGTCCATGGGTGGCATGGACGGGATGCTGGACGAGGATCAGATGGCCGAACTACAATCAGCCGAAGGCGACGACGCTGCCCGGATGTTCCTTGAGTTTATGACCGAACACCACAACGGTGCGATCGACATGGCGCAGGAAGAAATCGACAACGGCGAGAACCCGGAAGCGATCGATCTCGCTGAGACGATCGTGGAAACCCAGCAGGCCGAAATCCAGGAGATGGAAGAACTGCTCTCCGAGCTCTAAACATGCCGCGAGTTCACTAGGGGGAGGGCTAGACATCTGGCCCTCCCCACTTTCTCCCTTACTTCCTTGACCCGAAAGATCATCACCGTGCCCCGCACCAAACTTCTTCTCTCATACCCGCAACGACACGCCAAGCTCGTGGTTCTCACGGCCGGCCTCCTGGTCCTCACGGCCTGCTCACCGCAAGCGGCACCGAGCTCCGGCACCAGCGAATCCTTCGGCTCTGCCACAAGCGCGCAGGGCTATCCCACCGGTCACGTCCACGGAATGAGTGTGAATCCGGACACGAACCAAGTCTTGCTGGCCACCCATGATGGGCTGTTCGACATCTCGGAGTCGCCAGCAATCCAGATCGGGCCGACCATCGACCTGATGGGCTTCACCACGGCAGGGAACGGCGACCTATATGCCTCGGGTCATCCCGGTCCGGGAACCAATTTGCCCGACCCGGTGGGGCTGATCCGGTCCACCGATCGAGGCCGAACCTGGGAACCGCTGTCCCGGCAAGGAGAGTCCGACTTCCATGCCCTCGCCGTCACCGACGGAGGAATAGTCGGTTTCGACGGCCAGCTTCAGACCAGCGCCGAGGGAACCTTGTGGCAGCCCGTGGCAGAGCAAATACCCGTGTTCAACCTGGCTGCCAGCCCCCGGGACAGCGTTGTGCTCGCTACCACCGAGGAAGGCCTGCAACGCTCCACCGACGGCGGCGTGACGTGGGCAGCCGTGCCGGAGGCACCGTTGCTGATGTTCACGGCACTTACTGAAGGGAAAGCCGCCGGAATCACGCCCGACGGGCAGATCCATACCAGCGCTGACGCTGGTCTGACCTGGGTCGAACAGGGTTCAGCTCCCGGCGAGGCAGCAGCGGTTGCCACTCAGATGCTCGACGACTCCACACTGCGGATCTGGGTGGCGACCGAAAACAGTGTCCAGGTCTCTAATGACAACGGGCAAACCTTCACGGACATCAGATCCAACCATCAGTAGTTGGTGGTGAAGCACGCATCGCTACAGGAAGCGGCGATCCGGCCATTCGGGCACCTTGCGGCGGAAGCGCTATTCACCGTCGCCGACGGCACAGACGGTATCGAATGATCCCGAGAAGTGGACCCCGGCACGGGGGCCGAAACGCCTTCATAGGTTTGATTTGAGTCGCCGGCACGCAAAACGGCAGGGTCGGTGTAGACCGGCCTCTCGCCGTCATCGGCTGCGAAAATCGCGGCCACCACGCCAGGCGCAATTGCTGCGGCTGCGATCGCGCCTGGGATCCGCGAGGCCCCGGAGTCATCGGAGGAACCACTCACCAACTCGATCTGGATCGGTACACTCCCGCTGCCGTCGTTGGCGGCCATGTCGTCCTCCATGATCTGAGCCGAGCATTGATGGGATAGTCCAGTTTCTCCGGGAAAACCAAGAGGCGAAATGGGGTCCCTCGACCGTCGGTTACCCGTGAGTAGGGCACCACCCTAAAGAGGGCCGTAACCGTAACGTGACATCCATACCTCCGTGGGGTACTCTCATTCGAGTGATCCCGGCACCCCGCCGAGATCACAATCCCGCGCAGAATGCCGAGCCCTGCCGCTGCACCGGGACCCGTTCGCACAATCCAGATGGCAGGGACGGGGGAACCACGTTTCCACCGGGCCACCGCACGCGGTGACCCTCGGGGTTAAGTCGATCTGACTATCCAGTGCAAAATCTGCCGCATCGTTTGCGATGGGCAGAAAGCTCAAGGATGGTGGACGGCCGGGTGACTCCCATCCGAACCCGACAGCTCACCCCGCAGGCATGGGAGAGGCAACCACCATGTCACGTAAGTCCATTTCGGCACGCCACCGCGCGGCCACCACCCACTCCATCGCTCTTGAAGGTCTGACCCAGTCCGCCAAGACCAATGCCGTAGCACTGGGCAAGCCAGCCATCATCGCCGTCGCGACCGGCAGCCTCGTCTTCTCCGTCGGAGCGACCGCCCACGCAGGAACCTACACGCAGGGCGAAGCAACGACCGCCTCCGCAGTCTCAGCACCCGCCGCTTCCGGAGTTCACACTGTTGCTGCCGGGGACACCCTGGGCGCAATCGCGGCACAGAATGGTATCAACCTCGACACCCTCCTGGCGCAGAACGGGCTGTCCTACGCCTCGGTCATCTACCCCGGACAGCAGATCCAGCTCACCGGTGGGGCAGCCGTCAGCGCGGCAGCCGTGCCAGCAGCTACTGCAAGCCAGGCCTTCTACTCGGCACCTGCACCAGTCGCTCCGGCAGCAGCACCAGCCGTTCAGGCAGCAGCACCCGCTCCAGCAGCAGCACCCGTTTCCGCAGAACCAGCAATGATGACCTTGGCTTCCAGCCCCATCACCCCGATTGCGTCTGCAGCTAAGGCAGCTCCGTCAGTTCCAGCCAGCGGAGTCGGCGCAGCACTGGTCGCTTCGGCCTATGGGCAGATCGGGTCCATCCAGGACTGCACCGTCCTCGTCGAACGCGCTCTGCGCTCCATCGGCCTGAACGTCGGCGACCTCGGCCCCTCACAGTTCGCTCAGTACGGCTCGGTTGTATCCTCGCCAGCACCGGGTGACCTCGTGATCAATGCCGGACACATCGCGATCTACGTTGGCGGTGGCAAGGTCATCAGCAGCGGCATGAACGGTGCCAACCTGACGATGGAGCACCCACTGTCCGATCTCGCCGGTTCATACTTCGTGCGAGTCACCGGCTAACATCTCAAGCTCTCGGACTCGTTCCGTGAACTGAACATAAGTGGCAGGTACCCTGGACGGAGGGCACCTGCCACTTATGTGTTCCATCCAACCCCGACTCGACATGCCGCTGTTTTGTCACGGTGTCGTACTTGCTAGCCGGAGATGTTTGCTGCGTCGTACCAGCGCAGAACCCGCAGTGCCCTGAGGGTGTTCCACCGACTCGAGCTGCCATCGGGTTCTTCGAATCGAAAGTGGACCGCGCCGGGGTGAGTCTTATCCAGCAGCCAACCTCCATCTGGCTGACGCTTCGCGCGAACATGTTCGACCGCCTCGGCCAGCCGCGGATCAGCCGGTCCGCCACGCAGGGCGAAGTAGCTTGTCGCCTTGAGCAGGTCATAGTGCCAGCGGGGAGGGTAGGGAAACTGAAGCCATCTCGGGTTCACCACCTCACCGGTGCGCAAGGACCGGAACAGGCTGCGTCGAAGCAGATACTCCTCGCCTTCATAACGGGCCCGGCGGGCCTCGTCGGACCCACCAGTGTTTCGCTCCCACCTCAGTAAGGCGTCGACCACGTCAAGAGTGCTCGCGAAAGATCCGGGAGCCGAACGCGACTCGGCCCAGCAGTTCCAGCCACCATCAGGCAATTGGTCGGCCACGAGTCGCTGCACTACCGGGCCGACGTTGACGCCTAGGTAGGTGCCGATCAGTATCGTGCCGGCATTGATGCAGCAGTCGACTTCACCGGCGAAGAAGGGCAATCCGTCGTACTCCCACCGGCAGTTGCGCGCGACCAGCCGGGCTGTCTCACGCATCACAGCGCTGTTCGGAGGTAAGCCCAAGTGACACAGGTCGAGCAGCACCGGGTAGGTAGAGGTCCATGGTTGCCCCGGCTGTTCACCTGGTGTCTCGGTCGGTTCCACGTCAGGTGATGGGAACGACGGCGGTGGCTCACCAGCAGCAAGGGCCTGCGCCGTGCTTTCGGCGAACGCCGCGGTATTCGGGAAGCATGCGCCGTCCGCCCACTGCCCATCGGGTGCCCGCAAGGCGAGCAACCGAGCGCCCCACCCCACGTGTTCCACCCGCGCCCGCTCTGTTACTACCTCACCCTGCGGGGCGTCGAGGAGATCGCGCAACACCTGCCACCGGATCGCAGGATCGCTTTTCAGGAGCCACTCCACTACCGGGTCGTTCTCGGTCAGCGGTGGCGTTTTCGGGTGGTAGGGATGGTACTTCAGCGAAGTGTCCACCGTTGGATCCTAATTGAAAGCTAGGACGCAAGAAAGGGGCGACGGCATCGGACACCGACCCGCCGCTGCCATCCCATCCGTTCCGATACCCAGCTTCGCCTCAGGTGAGGACGGCTATCACGAGCCGCCTCAACGCAATCATTCCTGTGCAACCAGACCGGACGGACGGCCAGGTCCCGCATCCCGTATCTTTAACTGGTGGTTACACGACGTGAAGCAGCTCAGATTCTCGATATTCCGCTGGAGATGGCACACCGCCACGGTATCCCCAGCAGGCTGACCGACGCCGAACTGTCGGAGCTGGTGGAAAATCCCCCAGCCTGGCTCGTCCAGTCCAGGGAAAACCGGACGGGCAAGCGGCCTGTCTGGGTCCAGCTGACCTGTGTGGTCTGTGGTTTCTCGGAAGCTGCCCGGCCGAAGAAATGGTGGCCGCCGTTCACCTATGTCTCCTGTGCCCACCACTCCCACGATGAAATCCCGCAGGCAATGCCGAGTCTCGTTCGCAGCGAGTACGAAGGAATTGGGAGCCGGTTTGTCGGCATCGTCGATGTAGAAGTGCCCGTCACCTAACCGGGATACGTTTCATCCTGCCCTCGGCCCGGGGGACCGTAGGCGGCAAGGGTCGCTCCACTGCCTGCCGGGCCAACACCGTTCACGCTGGTCACCGCCTCAGCGTCGGCGTCGTAATAGAGATCCCAATTGAATCTGTCCCCGCCAGCGGTCCCGCCCGGGTTGGAGAGCCTCGACTCACGGTCCAGGGGAATGAAAGGCTGCCTTAGCCTAGTGAGGTTTTTCGGCTAACTTCGGTAGGCTCCGGATACCGCTATAAGCGGATCGATAATTGAGGAGGAACCAGCATGGCAGGAAATGTGGTTGTTGGGGTCGATGGCAGCGACACCGCGTATATGGCCGCTTCGCGCGCCGCGGTCCTTGCCGAGGGCCTGGGAGTGGAGCTTGTGGTGCTCAGCGCGCACATCAAGGGCAACACTGAGGTTGTCCGGATCGGAAATGACACCTGGATACTGGACGACGCCGAGCAGGCTCTGAAGTTGGCTGAGCGGGTGGCGGTGAAACTGCGCGAAGAGCACCCCTCGGTGAAGGTCCGTTCGGCCGCGGGCCGGGGCAAACCGCAGGATGTCCTCATCGAGGAAGCCGATCGCATAGGTGCCCAGTTGCTGGTTGTTGGCAACGTGGGTATGACCGGACTGTTGCGGGTTCTGGGAAGCGTCGCGTGGAGCGTCGTGCACAACGCTCCCTGCGACGTACTGGTGGTCAAGACTGCTTCCTAGGGTTCGCCGAAGAAGTGCGGTGGTGCGCTTCCAGGCTGCCCGGTGGCCTGCCACGAGGACAAGTGGCCAGGCCACTGGGAACGCCGACGCCGAGTGATAGGTTTGCGTCCAGTGGACGGCACCCATGGCGGCGCACCACGGACCTGTCCAGGCTGGAGAGGTCTGCTCTCCGAACGCCAAGCACCCGATCCACGCCCAAAATGACACACTTCGCAACGCGAACGCCGTTCTGAGCGGCTGCAGTCGTAACGTTTAAGCGCATCCGGATCTTGTTTTCCTCACTTCGCTTCAAAGGACTTTACGACCTTGTCACTCGAATCATTGCCCGTCCTGGACTACTCACGACTGAGCGCGGGTCAGGAAGAGGCCGCACAATTCAGGGACGATCTGCGCGACGCGATGCACGACGTCGGCTTCCTCTACCTGGGCGGTCATGGCATACCCCAGGACCTCACCGATCAGATGCTCGCCGTCTCCCGTCGCTTCTTCGATTTGTCCGAGGAGCAGAAGCTCGAGCTGGAAAACGTCAACAGTCCCCAGTTCCGCGGCTATACCAGGATGGGCGCCGAGCTCACCGACCGGGCCGTGGACTGGCGCGAGCAGATCGACATCGGTGTGGACCGCGACGCCGTCAAGCCGGGCCCGGGCGTGGCCGACTATTGGCGCCTGGAAGGTCCCAATCTGTGGCCAACTGACCTGCCCGAGATGCAGGAAATTGTTTCTGAGTGGACACAGCGCCTGAGTGCCATTTCCATGGATCTGCTGCGGGCGATAGCGGTGTCCCTGGGCGCACCGTCGAATAGCTTTGACGAAGCGTTTGGCGCCAGGGCCTTTCCGATGCTCAAAATTGTGCGCTATCCGCGGGAAACCGGAGACAAGCCCAAGCAGGGCGTCGGGTCACACCGCGACGGCGGCGTGCTGACACTCCTCCTCGTTGAACCCGGAAAGGGCGGACTCCAGGTCGAACACCAGGGCAAGTGGATCGACGTGCCTGAGGTTCCCGGGACCTTCGTCGTCAACATTGGCGAAATGCTTGAGCTTGCCACCAACGGATTCCTCAAGGCGACCCTGCACCGCGTGATCTCACCGGCAGACGGCGCCGAACGGATCTCCCTGCCCTTTTTCTACAACCCCGCGCTGGACGCCACCATGCCTGCGCTGAGAATGAGTCCGGAGTTTCACGCCAAAGCCGGCGGGCTCTCGGTGGATCCGACCAACAGCCCAATCCTGGAAACCTACGGGGACAACGCGCTCCGCTACCGGCTCCGAGCCCACCCCAATGTCGCCGCTATGCACCACGCCGATCTTCTAACGCAGAGCTCCCCGCGGACCAGCTGACGCACAGCGGATACAGATAGCCCGGGGGAGCCTTCCTCCGGGCTGTCGTGGGGGAGGCGGTGGCTGTCACGAGGGTACCTGGTCGGATCAGCCCTCCTGGAGTATTTTCGCCAGATCCACTAGATCGCGCGCTACGACGTCGGGCGGGGAGAAGTAGGACGGATAAGCGGCCGCGGACCGGTTGATCCACGCGGTCTGGACGCCGGCGGCGTTTGCTCCGTGGATATCCCATGGGTGTACCGCGACCAGCATCAGGTCCTCGGGCGCATGGCCGGTCTCCTGAGCGGCGTACTCGTAGGCCGGGCGGGCAGGCTTCCAGAGCTGTGCGTCCTGAACACTCAGCAGCCGCGAGAATCTGTCCCGGATGCCGCCCCGGGTCAGCAGGGATTCGGCAACGGCAGCGGCGCCGTTACTGAGCGTCACGAGTTGGGTGATTGCGCTGAGTGCCTCGACACCCGGCGCTACATCCGCGTGGAGGGGAAGGTTTCTGAACGCAGTCAACAGGTGATCGATGTGCTCCCGATAGTCGGCTGGCCCCAGATTCTGCATGAGAAGGCGGTGAAAGCTGTCCGAGGCGAGGTCCGCGAACAAGGGGTTGCTACCCGAAGCGGTCAGGGCAAAACCGTCGCGGAGCAACTCCGCGAACCACGGTCGGGGAAGATCGCTGGCCAATCCGGCGTCGATGAAGGTGGATTGCAGCGGCGCCAGATCTGACAGTGTCTCGTTAACGTCAAAGATCAGCGCAGAGGGGTTCGTGGACACGGGGATGGTCCTCCTTAGCTGCCGAGCGCCGCGAGCAGCGGACTCATGCGGTAGGGGATGGGTTGGCGCAGGAACATACTTGTTCGGGTGCGCAGAATTCCTGGGCAGAGGCGGATTTCTTCGGAGACCCGATACAGGTCGTCCGGGTCGCGGGCGACAACCCGGCAGAGAAGGTCTGTCTCACCTGCGGGAGCGAGGCATTCAATGATTTCCGGGATAGCCCGGAGGCCCTCCACCGCAACATCGATTCTGTGCTGATCGAGCTCCGCCGCGACGTGCGCTGAAATGTTCAGGCCAAGCGCCTCGGGTGCTATGCGGACGCTGTGATCCCTCAGCGCACCTTCGCGCTCGTATCGCTCCAACCGGGCCTGGACTGTGCCACGGGCCAGGCCGGTGCGGTGCGCGATGGCGAGCACAGTCATGCGTGAGTCGGCGTCCAATGCCTCGAGGACGGCCCGATCAATGGCGTCCCGGATGGGACGATGATCCCTGGTGGCAACCATGGGTGCTCCTTCATCTCTCGGTCAGGTTATTCGCAGTCAGGATGACCAGGTTTAGCGGTCCCCAGGCTTGAAGTGTAGTCAAATTGACCAGTGCATGCTTTGACTGTTGCACAATGGGACTGCCATGTCGCTCAATGGGAGACAGAACGGTCGGGAAGGGTGATCCTCTACCTCGGCTTCGGGAGCAACCAGTGGGTAACCCCTGACAGGTTGTAGGAACGACGCTCGCACAACGAGCGCCTTGTGGTCCGTGGCACCATCGACAGCAACGGACTCCTCTTTCCAGACTAGCTCCCCGCCGTCGGCAGCGAACCAGTGCCGGCAGGATTGGAAAGGAACTGTGTAAAGGCCAATTCGGCGGCTCCGATCATCATCAGATCGGAGCCCAGCTCAGTGCGGTGGATGGTTACCTCGCTCGCCGGTCCGCCCAACGCCTGCGACAGCAGGTGGTTGTTCAGAGTAGCCGGGGACAGGGCGTGAAGAACGCCGAGGAATTCGTCGAGGACGATGGCGTCCGGGTTGAGGGTGGTGACCGCATTACGGAGGGCTATGCCTAGATACCCCAACTGGCGTGCCACTTGGCTGTCGAGATCGTCGCTCCTGCTGGTGCGGACGAATGTGTGGCCGATTTCCCCCGCGTACCCCGAGGAGCCCCGCAGCAGCGTTCCGTCGGAGACGAGGCCGCCACCGATCCCGCTCGCACCGCCGTTGAGGTAGACAATATTCCGCTGGCCTGCGCCAGCTCCGAAGATGAGCTCGGCTTCCGCCGCCAGGGAAGCGTCTTTGGCCGCGTGGCATACGTAGCCGGACGCCTAGCTCACGGGTGGTGATCGGTTAGCGGTGAAGCCACACGATCACTGGGCGCGGTCACTTCAAAATCTTCTCCAAAATCATCCTCCCGCTGATGCTCCCGGCTCTGGCCACCACCACGATCTTCACGTTCATCTGAACCTGGAGCGACTTCTTCAGCCAACTCATCCACCTCACCAACCCCGAAATGTATACCGTCGCAGCCGCTGACTGCTGGTCCTTCGCAGCGATAGCGACCGGTGAGATGCAACGCGGGACGGAAGCATCAGGACTAGGCTCGGGGACATGGACCACACCATCAGCCTCACCCAGCACGTCAACGCCTCCGCGGAGAAGGTGTGGACGGTCATTTCTGACATCCCCGGTTCAGCTTCGACTCTTTCGGGCGTTCAATCAGTCGAGATGCTGAGCGCGGGACCCTATGGGGAGGGAACCCGCTGGAAAGAGACCCGCACCATGATGGGCAGGACAGAGACGGTTGAGATGTGGGTGACCCAGTCCGACGCGCCCCACAGCACCACGGTGAGGGCGCTGCAGGACGGCGCCGACTACACCTCCCGCATGACGCTGGTCGAGCGCGACGGCGGCACCGACCTCACCATGACCTTCGGAGGGGAGCCGGCCAACCCCTCCCTCCTGACCAGAGTGGGATTGGCAATCTTCGGCAAACTCGGACTACGCATGACCCGCAACGCACTCGCGAAGGACCTCACGGAAATAGCGGCGAAGGCCGAATCGCTCTAACGACCGGTTCACCGGCCCGTGGGAGTCCGCAGTTTCGTCCTAGGCATGCGGGTGGTGGGCGAGCTCGCCGACCACCCAATCGATTTCTTCCTCGAGTAGCTCCAAACTGGTACCGACCGGCTGGTAGCCGAGACGTTCGGAGGCTGCGGTCTCCAGCACAAGGGGGTGAGGGGTGAACCAGGGGTGAGCACCCGGGTTGGGATCGGGTGATTCAGCCAGGAGATTGAGGCTCCCGCTCCATCCCAACCGGGCGGCGATCACCTGGACGATCTGCTCCGCTGTCGGCGTATCCGGGTCGGCGCTATTAAGGACCCGCGCTTCGGGCATGGCGGCGACAGCAGCGATGAGAACGGCTGTGTTCGTGGCCGCGGTCAGATGGTCCACTGTGGCACCTCGATGGGCAAGCGCGATCGTGTCGTCGCCGCGCAGCATGCGTTCGATGAAGAACCGGGTGCGTGGATTCCTGGCCCAGCGGCCATGGACCTTCGACGGACGGATCACGGTAAACGGTAGGCCGCTGTTCAATGCCACCTGCTCGGCGGCCACCTTGGACGGCGCGTATCCTTCACGCGTGAAGGGGTCGACGCCGTCGCCGGCTGGCGGCAGCGTCGGCGTCTGCTCGCTGATCGGCCCTGGGAAGCGTGGTGTGACGTCGCCGTTAAGGTGCCTGCCAACCGGGTCGACGTAGACGGCCCTGCCGGAAACTAGGACCGGGCAAGCGACGGACGACAGCGCGGGGAGCAGTGCCTCGACGTCGGTGCCCCGGTAGGCGAGCAGATCCACCAGAACCTCAGCCCCGGCGCCGACGAGCCGTTCAATGGCATGCACATCGCTCCGGGGAATCGAGTGGAAACGGACACCCACTGCCGCAAGCTCGCCTGGCATCGATGCATGATCACGCCCGGTAACGTCAACGTCCCAGCCCGCGGCAGCGAACCTTGCCGCCGTGGCTCCACCGATTGCACCGGTACCGCCAAGAATGATGGCCCGCACGCGCCCTCCCTTGTAGGATCATTGCCCGATTGGTCGCGGCGAACCGGATTGTGGGCAGCTCTGACACTACGCTCCGCCCCACCCTCAGAGGAAAAGTCTCGGCTGATAGCGTCGTGGCGAGTTCATTCGGTGAGGGCGGTGCTGGGCATGGCAGAGGAAAATTACTATGCGGTTCCTTCTCTGTCGGCCAGGTACGACGGCGATACCCCGATCCGTTCCGCCAGCGCAGGTATAGCCGACTGATGCATATCCTTCGTGTGCTTCAATGGCGGGATGGATATGTGGGGGGACGGCCTGGAGGCTCCAAAGCTTCATAGCGGGGACCGTGTGGCGGTCCTGTCCCCATCCTTTGCGGCCCCCGGTTTCGCTCCCGCCGTTCATGAGCAGGCAATGCGACGACTGACAGAGGCGACCGGTCTCATTCCGGTCGAGTACCCGACAACCCGCCAGCTTGGAGCCACGCCAGAAGCGCGAGCCGCAGACCTTAACGCGGCGTTCGCCGATCCGGCGATCCGTGCCATCCTTTCGACGATCGGGGGCGATGACCAGATCACCGTGATTCCCCACCTTCGAGCCGACTTGGCGCGGGCCGATCCGAAAATTTTCCTCGGATACAGCGACAACACCAACCTGCTCAATTGGTTGTGGGCACAAAGGATCGGTGGGTTCTACGGAGGTTCCACGCAGGTGCATCTTGGTTCCGGACCTGGTATCGATGACATTCATCTGGCCTCCCTCCGTGCTGCCTTGATGATCGGCGGTGAATTGACCATTGGTAACCCGGGAGAATCTGAGGATTTCGGACGCGACTGGCGTGATCCCAGTGCCCTCCTCCGCTATGGTGATCGCGAGCCAACCGAACCCTGGACCTGGGCTGGCCCGGCCCGGCAGGTGACGGGAAGGACTTGGGGTGGTTGCCTGGAAGTCATCGATCAGCTCGCGCTGGCCGGCCGGATACCGCGGCTGGAGCACCTGGCAGGTTCGATCCTGCTCCTGGAGACGAGCGAGCTGATTCCACCCACTGATTGGGTCAAACGGTGGGTTCGGGGGCTGGGGGAGAGGGGAATCCTTAGTGCGGTCCAGGGAGTACTCGTGGCCCGCCCCCCGACCAGCGACTTCGATAGCAGGCCCGACTCTGAACAACGTTCCCGTCTGCGAGCCGACCAGCGGGACACTGTCATCGGCGAGGTAAGCCAGTACAACCCGGAGGCGGTGATCTGCGTCGGGGTGCCCTTCGGCCATACCCGTCCTCAATGGATTCTGCCCTTCGGCGGAATGATCACTCTGGACGGATCACATCACACCATCACGGCGCACTATGGGTGACCGGCGAAAAGGCTCGGACCTAAAGACCGAGGCATCCGCTGGTGCAATGGTTACCGAAATCGGCCGGAGCGGTCATACTCGGCGAATGGTCCGAACCGTTGCAGTCCTGCACGATATCCACGGTGTGCTGCCGGTGACCGTCAATGTATTCCCTGAGCAAGTCCGTGTGACCGCAGTGCCTCGCGTACTCCATAATTCGGTGGATCACCGAGCGCAAACCAGTTGCACCAGTCGCTTGATCTGTTTGTCCACGCTGGTCATCCTTACCGACTCATCATCCGTGCGCCCAAAATATTCGGCGATCCACCCGGGGCCTAGGATTCGACGTCGGCCGCGTCGATTGCCTTGTCCGTGAGGATTGGCATCAGCCCGAGGAGCGCAACGGTTAATAGCCCCATGATGCCGAACATGACCTGCAGCCCCAACCAGTGGGCCAGCAACCCGCCGGTTGCCGCACCCAGGGGCATCGTGCCCCAGGCCAGCAGACGGTAGGCACTGTTAACCCTCCCCAGCAGGCGGTTGGGGGCGATGCGCTGGCGCAGTGACACGGTGATCACGTTCCAGAGCATGAGGAGCATTCCGCCCACAAAGAAGATGCCGCCGAGGACATAGGGGTTATCGGTGATGGCCGGCGCGCCAACGAACAGCGCGCCGCCAGCAATTGTGAGCGCCAATGACCTGGATCGACCCAGCGTGGACTCGGCCCACTCAGAGAGGAATGAGCCTGCGAACGCACCGAGAGCAGACGATGTCAGGAGCACGCCGAAGCCCACCTCGGACAGTCCCATCACCGAAGCTGGGCCCACGGCGAATAGGACAAAGACGGCGAAAGCAGCGCTGGAGGCAAAGTTGAATACCCCTGTCATCACTGCCAGGGTCCGCAGGATCTTTTGGTTCCAAAGGAAACGCAGGCCCTCCGCGATATCGAATCGGAGAGTCGTCTTTTGCTCGCGTTCAATGTGGAAACTGCCGGGCACCAGGAAAAGTGCCCCTACGGCGAGCAGCCACAGGGCTGCGGGCACCCCGAAACCCAGGGCGACGCCGGCTGCCACCAACAATCCCCCGAGCGGAGGCCCGACAAATTGATTTGCGGTGAGTTCGACGGCGTACAGCCGGCCATTCGCGCGGGAGAGCTGATCCCGCCGCACAATCTGCGGCATGAACGATTGGGCCGAGGTGTCGTAAAGAGTTTCGGTGACCCCGACCAGGAGGGCGATCACGTACAGCGCCCACAGGGTTCCGAGATCCAGCAGGATGATCGCTGTCAGTCCGGCGAGCAGTGCCGAGCGGGTGAGGTTCGCTGCCAGCATGAGTGTGCGGCGGTTGAACCGGTCAGCCAACGCACCTGCCGTCAGCGCAAAAAGTAGCCAGGGGAGTGAGGCGGCGACGGCGAGCCCGGCGATCAGCGTGGGGGATTGGGTGAACTGGATCGCGAGCAGAGGCAGGGCGATCTTGAAGACGCCGTCGGCCAGGTTGGACAGCCCTGTCGAGGTCCATAGCTTCCAATATGACGCACCCAGGGGAGCGCTATTTCGCTCCCGCACCCGTTCCATGTTTCTGGTCATATGTGAACAATCTCACGGCGATGTAGAAACTTCAAGGTGATTACAATTACGTACATCAGCCGGTATGCTGGACGCATGACTGATGGCACCCCGACGGGCGAGGGCGCGCTGAATCCCGCGGCGAGCGCGCGCGAAATCAAAGCGCTGGCTCATCCCCTCCGGCTGAGAATTCTGCGTCTATGCGGCCTTCATGAACTGACCAACAAACAGCTCGCTGACCGGTTGGGCCAGGACCCGGGCACCATGCTCTATCACGTTCGGCAGTTGCTCGCGACGGAATTCCTGGAGCCGGGTGAAGTCCGCACCGGGGAGAGCGGTGCGCTGGAAAAACCGTATCGATCGACCGGGCGATCCTGGCGCCTGGATACGGCATTGGACGACGCCGGCTCTAACGGTCCGCTGGCGCCAATCGACGCTCTACGTGAGGAACTGGCTGAATCCGGGCCGCATGCGCTGGCAAGCCTCTCCCGCTTTGTGCTGCATCTTTCGAAAGCCGATGCCGATGACCTCATTTCCCGGATTTACGATGTTCTGAGGGAATACACCGATACCGAGGCTTCGCGGACGGGTGAGCCCGCCTATGGCGGAATGTTTGTGCTTCACCGTTCACCGGACTGAACACCGCTCACCGGACTAGACACCGTTCAGCGGGCCGGGCGTTCAACCGATGTGGACTGCGGAGGTCACCGATGATGAGCGTGGTGCAGCGCCCACCCGTCTTCGGTCTCGTGAAGGAACAGGCCCGCTGACCGAAATTCGCGGACGGTCTGGGCGACAGCGATCAGGCCAACAAGAAGAACGCACGCAACGAACCACCACAGCCAACCAGAGGTGTGAAAAAGGTTCGACGAAACGCTGAACAGCACGACTGGCGCGATCAGCAGCGAGGTTGCTGCGGTCTTCCGAAGTTGTACAGCGGCCGCCCGGCTGACATCCAGATGGGCCTGCTCGGTTGGGATCTTGCGCAGTAGTTGCCGCCGCACCCACTTCTGCTCGTCGCTTTCAAGCGACATCAAGACATTTAGCCTTCCTACCTCGACCGCGGGACGGATGCGCTTTACGTGGTAAATCCAGCCGACCGCCCCTGCAAACGTGAGAAGGATAAGGCTACCCTCCCGTCCTCAGGACCTTTCCGGTACCGAGCTGATCACCAAACTGCCGAGGAGGCTTCCCGTCGAAATCGGTCCGCTGACGACGCCGAGGCGTGATTGGTGGGAGCGGAAGTTTGGCAGGAAACGCTGAACGGGAAGCCCGCGTGAATTAGCCCCTCTTCTGCGCCAGTCTGGCGAGGAGATCCTCCTCAGCGTCCGCTCCGGGCTTGACACCGGTCGGGATTCTGAACAGGAAGAACATTCCAAGTACCCACCACAGCCCAAACAGAATCCACGGCGGCGGCGTAAGCGACGCGGGCATCCCCGGCAGGTACAGGCTGAGCAGTCCGACACAGAGGATGACTGCCGCGAAACCGATAATCACGCCACCGTTGCCTGCGCCACCAATGCGCAGGGGCCGGTCCATTGCCGGTTCCTTGCGGCGCAGGATGATGAACACGATTGCCACCAGTAGGTACGCGATCACAATGCTTGGAGCGCCCGAGTCCACCAGCCACACCAGCATTGCCTCACCGAAGAAGGGAGCGAGGAAGGACAGCCCGCCAATGAACAGCAGGGCGTTCGACGGGGTGCGGTATTTTGGGTGCAATTTGCCGAACCAGCGGGGAAGCATGCCGGAGCGGGCCATCGAGTACATCAGGCGGGAAGCCCCGAGCAGCAGCGAGTTCCAGGACGTGAGAATGCCCGCGATGCCGCCAGCAATCAGGATCTTGGCCATGACATCGGTGCCAAACAGTGCGCCCATCGCATCTGCCGTTGCGATGTCGGCTTGGGCGATCTCGTTCGCGGGCATGGCCGACGAGGTGGTCAGCACGGTCATGACATACCAGATGGTTGCGAGAATCACGGCGATGACCACAAGGCGGCCAATCTGCCTTGCCGGGATATTCACTTCTTCGGCTGACTGCGGGATAACGTCAAATCCGACGAAGAGGAACGGCACCACCACCAGGACGGCGAAGTACCCACCCATGCCACCGGTGAAGAAGGGTTCCATGTTCTCGGTGGAACCACCCGTGAACGAACCGAAGATCAGCATCAGGCCGATGACCATAAGTAGTACCACCACGAAGGTCTGTGCCACGCCGGCAAGTTTCACGCCCCGGATATTAACGGCGGTAATGACGACGGCGGCCACGGCGCCGACCAGAGCCCAGGTCAGGTGGACCTGGCTCCCCGCGATCTCCCAGAGCGGCACCTGATTCAGGTTGGGAAAGAGATACAGCGCGGTGCGGGGGAGAGCGACCGCTTCAAACGCGACAATCGTGACATAGCCGCCAGTGATTGCCCACGATCCGATGAAGGACCAACGCGGTCCCATTCCCCGGAGCAGAAAATTGTGTTCGCCACCCGCCTTCGGCATCGCCGCCGTGAGCTCCGCATAGGTCAGGCCGACCACACCCATGATGACGCCGCCGGTGATCATGGCCAGGGTGGCCCCCATGGTGCCCGCCTCAGCAATCCAGCCGCCGGTCAGGACGACCCAGCCGAACCCGATCATGGCACCGAAGCCCAGTGCAAGGGCGTCCCAGTTACCCAGAACCTTCAGGAGGGAGGTATCCGTCGGTGTTGATGATTCAGTACCCATGGGAGCCTCTTCTTGGTGCTTGATGGATGGCGATTACGATCAGAGTAGTACCGGACGGCGCTTCCAGCGCCAACGAAGCCTCACATTTCTTGGCATCAGCTGGTGAGTTGCAGGATGAGGCCTTCCTCGCTATATTCCTTGGTGCCCTCGCTGGTCTCACTCCGGGGTGGGAGACTGTTCGCATGAGCCTTGGCCTAGCCCCTGAGCATGGCCCTCGCCCTGGCCTGGCTGATCGCCATGACTAGTGGTGACGAAACCCGGGTCCTATCCCGCACAACGTGCGCGATTGTTGGCGGCGGACCAGCCGGGCTGGTGCTGGGTCTGCTCCTTGCCCGCGCGGGCATCCAGGTGACAGTCCTCGAAAAACACGCGGACTTCCTCCGTGACTTCCGCGGGGACACAGTCCATCCGAGTACCCTCGGCCTCCTCGACGAACTCGGCTTGTTCGAGCGGTTTGCTACGCTGCAGCAGTCCCACCTGACTCGGGTGTCAGTGCCGGGTGCCGATGGTGGGCAGGTAGTGCTCGCCGACTTCAGCCGCCTTCCCCTCCGGCATCCCTATATCGCCATGGTCCCGCAATGGGACCTGCTCAACCTCCTTGCTGACGCAGCGGCTAGTGAGCCGAGCTTTACCCTGCTCATGGAACACCCGGTGACGGGAGTGATTCGCGACGGCGACCGGGTGGTTGGCGTGGATTATGACTCCACGGTCGGCCCGGGACGGCTGTCCGCAGATCTGACGATCGCGTGTGACGGACGCTGGTCAGTGGTGCGTCAAAGTGCTGACCTCCCTGCGCGGGAATTCCCCGTCGGCTTCGACGTCTGGTGGTATCGCGTCCCCAGCGACAGCAAGGGAGATGACGCCCTCCTGCCCCGGATCGGAGTGCGCCGCGCCGCGGTCGTGATACCCAGGGAGGGGTACCGACAAGTCGCTGAGCTACGTCTCAAGGGCGCTGACCCGGGAATCCGGGACCGGGGAATCGATGTGTTCCGCAAAGAGTCAGCCGAACTTCTTCCGGATCTGGCAGTTGGCCTCGCCGGTCTGTCCTCGATGGACGACGTGAAACACCTGGACGTGCGCGTCGATCGGCTACAGCGCTGGTATGCCCCGGGCGTGCTCTGTATCGGAGACGCCGCGCACGCCATGTCCCCGGTGGGTGGCGTCGGCATCAACCTCGCCGTTCAGGATGCGGTGGCTGCAGCGCGACTGCTGGCCCGGCCGCTCCGGGAAGGCAGGCTCGCCCATGCGAACAGCACCCGGTACCTCGCCCGTGTCCAGCGCCGACGGATGATTCCCACCGCGTTGTTACAGCGCCTACAGCGGGTGATTCACGCGGCGGTCATCATGCGCGTCCTTCATGGAAAAGTCACCACGCCGCCGCCACTGCTCGGCTGGGTGCTGGAGCGCGTCCCAGCCCTTACCGCGATTCCCGCCTTCCTGATCGGAGTCGGGCCCTGCCCCGAGAGGGCTCCGGGTTGGGCGCGGCGGTCGTCCTAGCCGGATCCAGGCGACCATCAGCCCCACCAATTCGGTCTTCCGGGTCCTCTTCGCGGCCTTGCCCAGCGGATTGTCTTCCGGTCCGCACCATCCGGTCGAAGGTTCCCGACGACGTCCGGACGGTCGATGGGCGAATAGCCCCAGTGGGCCGGGGTGGCTTCACCCGGGCCGAAAATTTCGTCTCTGCACTGGGCACTTGGCACTCGGCCCCGACCGATAGGAATCAGTTACCCGCGACACTTCGTTGTCGGTGAGTAAACTTTCATGCCACAGGACGTACCTCCTTCGCCGAAATGTCGGAAGGTGGTGGCATACTTCCGGTAGTGCGGCGGTACCCTCCGCCACCGTTCACCATGGGGGAAACATGGATCACAGTCTGACTTCCGCTACGCCTGGCCACACTGAACAGCCCGGCGGCGATGACGACAGACCGCCGCAAGACCAGGACGGGCAGATTGTCAGGGTCCCGGACGTTCCTCCCTATGCGCCAGAGTTTCAGCGACACTACTGGCCCTGAACCGGCGCCGTACCCGGACCGCCTACGTCGGGCGCCCCTTTGACCGACGGTGGACTGCGATCGATCCGATGACAATGAGCGCGTTTGCCGCGACGAAGACCCACCCTCGACTCCAGTTCTGCTGCACCAGAATCCAGTAGAGCGTGAGAAAGAGGAGAGTGATTCCAGCTGCCAGGAAGCCCCAGCCAATCAGGGCAACCCACCCCGGCGCGGGCTCCCTTAGGTCTCCCATCTGCGTGCTCCTGGTCGCGATGCGTGAGCCATGCGACCAGAGTAGCCACGCTCAACCTACTCGGCAAACAGTCCAGAACCGGGTCGCTTTTCCTGTGCCGGGTCTTTTTGCCAGTGCCAGTGCTAGTGCCAGTTCCAGTGCCGGTGCCAGTGCCAGTGCCAGTTCCAGTGCTGAAGTCTGCAGCCAGGAGAGGCTTTTGGTAGCTTCCTCCCTCGGGTGCTCAGGGGTGACTGGAAGTCCCGCAGAATGCAGGCTGAGTAGCCGCTACCTGGTCTGGAGGGAGTGAATGAATTCGTCCGCCTGGCGGAGATTCCGGGCGAGCTTCTCCCTTTTGGCCTCCGCTTCGCTGATGTAACGGACGAGGAGGTCCTGATCGTCCGGGTGGGCGTCGGCGCCGTCGAGGCGGCCGATGGCATCGAGTAGCTCGGCCATTTGCTCGAGGGTGAACCCGAGGGGCTTCATCGACCGGATGACCAGGAGCCGCGCGAGGTCAGCCTCCGTGTAGACGCGGAAACCGCCGTCGGTCCGGGTGGTTGCGGGAAGCAGGCCGACGTCGTCGTAATGGCGAATGGTCCGCAGCGAGAGGCCGGTCTCTTCGGCCAGTTCCCCGATATGCATGGTCCGGGCGGCTGTTGCCCCCGGGCGATTGGGCGTTGTCAAAGCCATTCGTTCCTGTCCCGATTGAAACCCTACCCTCACGTTAGGGTAGGGTTTCGATTGTACCGGGTGTTGCAGCTGGCTTGTTGTCCGCCACCCCCGGGTTCCCTTGCAGCTACGCTATCCGCGCAGTGCTGCGCCCCCGATTTTCGACTCCAGGCCCAGCGCGGGCCCTGACCCAGTGAACGGAGCCAGTATGGCTATGAAGACGGCCCCGGCTGAACCGGTCCTGACGCCGGAGCAGCGTCAATCAGTTCGTGCGACCTTGCGATCCCCCCGGCGCCTGAAAACTGAGGTGCTGGCGGGACTGGTTGTAGCGCTGGCCCTGATCCCCGAAGCGATCGCTTTCTCAATCATCGCCGGAGTTGATCCCCGGCTGGGGCTTTTCGCTTCCTTCACCATGGCCGTGTCGATTGCGTTCCTCGGCGGCCGGCCAGCAATGATCAGTGCGGCGACCGGAGCCATCGCCCTGGTGATCGCACCCCTGGTGGCTAGCCACGGCGTGGACTACTTCATAGCGGCGGTGATACTTGCCGGCATCTTCCAGATTGTGCTTGGCCTGTCGGGGGTGGCGAAGCTGATGCGCTTCATTCCCCGCTCGGTAATGGTCGGGTTCGTCAACGCCCTCGCGATCCTTATCTTCATGTCTCAGGTCCCGGAGCTCATCGGTGTCCCGTGGCTCGTGTACCCGCTGGTGATTCTGGGCCTCGTCATTGTCTTCGGACTGCCCAGGCTGACCAGGGCCGTGCCGGCACCGCTGGTAGCGATCGTCGCGTTGACCCTCATCACCGTTTTCGCCGCCGTCGCGGTACCTACCGTCGGCGACAAGGGCGAGCTGCCCGACAGTTTCCCATCCCTGTTCGTGCCCAACGTTCCGCTGACAGTTGAGACCCTGCAGATCATCGCCCCTTTCGCGCTGGCGATGGCGTTCGTCGGTCTGCTGGAGTCGCTGATGACAGCCAAGCTGGTGGATGACGTGACCGACACCCGGTCGAATAAGTCCCGTGAGTCATGGGGGCAGGGAGCCGCCAACATCATCACCGGGTTCTTCGGGGGGATGGGCGGGTGCGCGATGATCGGGCAGACCATGATCAACGTCAAAGCGTCCGGTGCCCGGACCCGGATCTCCACCTTCCTGGCCGGAGTCTTCCTGTTGATCCTCGTGGTGGTGCTGGGTGACATTGTCGCCCTGATCCCCATGGCGGCGCTGGTAGCGGTGATGATTTTCGTGTCAGTGGCCACGTTCGACTGGCACAGTATCCGACCCTCCACCCTGCAGATCATGCCCAAGAGCGAAACCATCGTCATGGTTTCCACCGTGGTGGTGGTCGTTGCCACCCACAACCTGGCCATCGGCGTCGGGGTGGGCGTGCTGGTCGCAATGGTGCTGTTCGCCCGCCGGGTGGCGCACTTCGTCACCGTCGAACGTCAGGTGACCGGGCCCGACGGCGACCAGGTCGCCACCTACCGGGTCACCGGCGAGCTGTTCTTCGCCTCCTCCAATGACCTCTACACCCAGTTCGACTACGCCTTGGACCCGGCCAAGGTGATCATCGACATGAGCGGCTCCCACCTGTGGGATGCGTCGACGATTGCGTCGCTGGATGCGATCACCGAGAAATACCACCGGCACGGGACCCAGGTTGAGGTGACCGGTCTCAACGATGCGAGCGTCCTCATGAGGGACCGCCTCGGTGGCAAGCTGGGGGCGGGTCACTGACCCGACGGTCACTATTGCGGGTTACTGGCCCGACGGTCAGGTAGGCCGATGGTCAACGAGAAAGAGCCAGCCCTCAGCGCGGTAACGCGCGGGGGGCTGGCTCTTTCTCGTTCTTTCAGTTCTGCTGGTGTCAGCGTGGTCCCTGGGCGTCGGCTCCCGGCACGGCGTCATCGGGGTCCGGCGCGGTGATTGTTTCGTCCGCGGGGTTTCCCGGTTCCTGGTAGACATCGGGGATCCCGTCGCCGTCGTCGTCGACGCTCTCCTCAGCTTCGATCGTGCGGTAGTGCTTGTTGCGGGCCTTGAGGATCACTGAGGCAATGAGCGCGGCCAGGATGGACGCCATCAGGATTCCCACCTTGGCGTGATCATTGGTGGTGCCATCGGGCGTGAAACTGAGGTCGGCAATCAGGAGGGAGACGGTGAAACCAATGCCGGCCAGCAGCGCCACCCCAACCAGGTCCACCCAGCGCAGCGCGGGGTCCAGGTTCACCTTGGTGAGCTTCGTGAGGAGCCAGGTGGTGCCCACAATGCCGATCGGCTTGCCCAGCACCAGGCCGAGGATGATGCCCAGTGCAACGGGGTCGGTGACCGCCGAAACGAAGCCGCTCCAGCCGCCGACGGTCACGCCGGCTGAGAAGAAGGCGAAAACCGGGACAGCGAACCCAGCCGACAGCGGGCGGATGCGGTGTTCGAAGAGCTCAGCGAGTCCCGGCCCGGCATCCGGTCCGGCGACGGCCTTGCGGTGCAGAACGGGAACAGCGAATCCGAGGAGGACGCCCGCCACGGTCGCGTGGATCCCACCAGCGTGGACCAGCGCCCACACCACAAACCCGATTGGCAGCAGGATGAACCAGGCGGCAGCAGGTTTCAGATGGAAGAACTGGCGGTATTTCTGCGCCAGGATCGTGTACAGGGCCAGCGGGATCAGGGCCAGGAGCAGGGGAGTGACCTGGATGTCGTCGGAGTAGAAGATCGCAATGATGGAGATGGCAATCAGGTCGTCGACCACTGCGAGCGTGAGGAGGAAGATCCGCAGCGCGCTCGGCAAATGTGAACCGACGATGGCGAGGACCGCGACGGCGAAAGCGATGTCGGTCGCCGTGGGAATGGCCCAGCCACGCAAAGTATCGGGGCTGAAGATGTTGATGCCCACGTACACCAGGGCGGGGACTACGACGCCGCCTATCGCAGCCGCGACAGGGACGATCGCTTTGGCGGGATTGCGCAGGTCGCCCGCAACGAACTCGCGTTTGAGTTCGAGGCCCACCAGGAAGAAGAAGATCGCGAGTAGGCCGTCAGCGGCCCACGCGCCCAGGCTCAGTTCCAGGTGCCACGGCTCGTACCCGAAGGTGAAGTCCCGCAAGGCGAAGTAGCTGTCGGACGCGGGGGAGTTGGCCCAGATGATTGCGGCAGCCGCGGTGATCACCAGCAGGATGCCGCCAACGGTCTCCTTGCGGAGAATCTCACCGACTCGCAGCGATTCGGAATAGGTACCGCGGCCGAGTACGCCTGATTTCGGCTTGGGCTCGGTTGATCGTTCTGCCATGAAGAAGTCTCCTGGATTGGGGTCGCCAAATTTACTGCCGACCAGTCTTCCCGGCTCACCTTTTTTCCAGTCTACCGGCCCGACGAGGGTTCGGGTTCAGCCGGACTGCCCGGCGGCGCGGCCCCGTGGCTCAGGAAATCGTCGGTGTCCTGATCCAGCCGGAACGGCGGGTACTCGTCGCGCATCAGTGCCCCGTACACCAACACCCTGGTGGTCCACCGGTTCAGCCCCAGGATGAAGGCGAAGAGAGGGCGCGGGTAGCTTCCCGTGAACAGCAGCGTCACGACCGCGATCAGTACCAGCAGCCCCAGCAGCGACAGCCCACCGGTGCCGTCATACTCGCCCCGCTGCACCTGCCATCCCCAGGTGGCGGACCCGGTGATTGCCGCCACGAAGAGCAGATGGGGGATGAGGAGGAGCCAGGACTTGATCAGCACGAGGCCGCGGGAGAGCCGTTCCGGGTACTCGACGACGACGTCGGCAGGGTAGTCGGCGCGCGCCAGGGTAAAGGGCGGATACCGGTCAGTGCCGGCGGCGGCGTAGGCATAGAAGGCCACCCGCCAATTCCAGCGGATGACGCCCACATTGAAGTTGAAGAGTGAGCGCGGGTAGCGGCCGGTGAAGAGGATGGCGAACCAGGCGACGATGGTGGTCACCGCGAAGGCGAACCACAAAAAGAACAGAACAAAATAGTGGGGTATCGCCAGGAACCATTTCACCAGCCACAGCCATCGGGAGAGCCCCGGGTCCAGGCGGCCGATGAGTTGGGCGGGGTAGGGCGGCGGCGTCAGGGCGGAAGTTGCCAACCCGGTGGCCGCCGGGGCGGGAATCGATTCACTGCCCTGATCGGAGGACGCCGGGGCAGGCGGAACGGGTGCCGTCGACGTGGGCTGGCCTGGTTCGTGGGCGGCACGCCCCAAACCGACGGCGCCGAGAACCACGAGCGGGACACCGATCGCGAGTGTCACGAGCCCGATGAGGAGGATGGCGGTGCCAGCCGGTTGGATCAGCTCGGAGCGGAAGCCTGCCTGCAGGTCGGCGGAGATTCCGGGGGAGGCATCGGCGTTCATCACCACCACTGTCCAGTCACCCGCGGCGATGTTCCAGGTGATTTCCTGCTCGCCGGGTCCCGAGGCTGCGGCAGCCCAGAACTCCTGGGAATCCGGTGTGCCGGGAGTGGATGACCCCGAAATGTTGCGGTACACGGGTCGGAATGGGTTGAAATCCACGTCGCGCAATACGGTCCGGTCCACCCCCTCCAGGTAGTCGTCCACTGCGTCCTGCGGGGCCAGGCCGATGAAGATCTCGTCCGATGGATCCGATGCGGTGACGCGGATCCTGAGGGTGCCGACGTCAAACGGTAGCCGCTCTGCGGTTCCCTCACCGAAGGCTTCCAGGCGCGGCGACACGAGGGCATGGGAGGCGACGGCGTAACGCTCCGTGGGGGAGGTGAAGTAGCCGTCATCGCGCTGATCGGACGCCAGGACTGCCACGGCCAGGCCGCCCGCGGCCAGTGATACGCCAATGAGCGACAGGACGATCCCGATGATGAGCATTGCAATGGAGCCGGCCCTGTTCATGGAAACGTCCCTCCTGTCGGGCGGCGGCACCCACCCCGCTGTCCTGCCAAGGATGCTGTGGCCAGACTGGTGCTGGTAGGGCCAAAAGTCACCTTCTGGCCGCACAGCGCCAGCTTCGGGGTGTGCTCTTCAGATTGGGGTCGAAAGGCACTTCCGGGCTGCAACACTGGTCGGGTCAGATGAGTCAATGCGCCTTGTCAGCCGGTTCCCTCTGGTCACCACCACTGTGATTGTTGGCGCGTGCACCGCAGTGCTGCTTTTCCTTGGCCAGCCAGGTGCGGCGCAGCTGCTCGCGAGTGGTTTTGCCCTGGCGATAGCGGTGTACCGTTCCGCGTCGATGATCAAAGGACTGCTGCAGGGTCGGCTCGGCATCGACCTGTTGGCAGTCGCCGCCATCGGCGCCACGGTCGCGGTGGGCGAATATGTTGCGTCGCTGATCATCGTGCTGATGCTGACCGGGGGACAGGCCCTGGAGGACTTTGCCCAGGGCAGGGCAACGAGAGAACTGCGGGCGCTCCTTGAGCGTTCGCCACGGGTCGCGCATCGCGAGCTTGAAGGCGGACCGCCCGAAGAAATCCTCGTGGAGGCTGTCCTCCCCGGGGACGTCCTGGTGGTGAAGCCCGCTGAACTGGTGCCGGTGGACGGCACCCTGCTGTCGGACGCCGGGACCTTCGATGAGGCGGCCCTCACCGGCGAGAGCCTGCCAGTGGATCGGGTGGTGGGCGAAGCGCTGCTCAGTGGGACGGTCAACGGGGCTGAGGCGGTGCGGATGGTCGCGACGGCGACCGCCGCCGAGTCTCAGTACAGCCAGATTGTGGCGCTGGTCCGGGAAGCATCGGCCAGCCGCGCGCCGATGGTGAGGATGGCCGACCGGTACGCGGTGCCTTTCACCGCCTTCGCGTTCCTGCTGGCCGCGCTGGCCTGGTTCGTCAGCCAGGACCCGGGCCGCTTCGCCCAGGTGCTGGTGGTGGCCACTCCCTGCCCCCTGCTGATCGCCGCGCCGGTCGCTTTCCTCGCCGGCACGAGCAGGGCCGCCCGCGCCGGCATCATCATCAAGAACGCGGGAACGTTGGAGCAACTGAGCAGGGTCCGGACCGCGGTCTTCGACAAAACCGGCACACTCACGTCGGGGCGTCCCACGTTGTCCCTCGTGCAGGTTGCGGGTGGGGCTTCGCCCGCAATGACCCCCGATCGGGTCCTGCAACTGGCGGCCTCTGCTGAACAGTACTCCTCGCACGTATTGGCGGGGTCGGTCATTGACGCGGCTGCGGCACGCGGGCTGATTCTCCTGCCCGCGGCGAACGCGAGTGAACACGCCACCGAAGGCGTGAGCGCAGTGTGCAGCGCCGGCACAGTGGTTGTTGGCAAGCCCGGCTTCGTGCGTTCCCGCACCACGGGGTTCGAGCTGGCGTCCCTCCACGGCGGACAGCTTGGCATCTATGTGGGAGTCGATGGGGTGTTCGTAGGGTCACTGATCATGAGTGACCCGCTGCGGCTGAATGCCGCCGACACCCTGGCCGATTTGGTCCGGCTTGGGGTGACTGAAACGGTACTCCTGACGGGGGACACCTCGCTGACCGCTGAACATATTGCCAGGGAGGCGGCGATCACGCGGGTGGTCGCCGATTGTCTGCCGGGCGACAAGGTGCGGGTGGTTGCGTCGCTTCCGTTGCGCCCGGTGCTGATGGTGGGGGATGGCGTGAACGACGCGCCTGTCCTCGCTTCGGCCGACGTGGGCATCGCGATGGGCGCTAAGGGCGCAACCGCGGCAAGTGAATCGGCGGATGCGGTGCTCCTGGTGGATGATCTGTCCCTGGTCGCCACCGCGGTGGAGATCGGTCAGCACACCATCCGGGTTGCGCGCACCAGCATCTGGACCGGGATCATCCTCAGCGTGGGGCTGATGGTTGCGGCAATGTTCGGAACCATCCCCGCAGTGACCGGGGCGCTGCTCCAGGAATTGGTCGATCTCGCGGCGATCCTGAACGCACTGAGGGCGCTCGGAGGCGGACGATCGGCGCGGACCCCACGGATGAAAGGGTCACGGGTCAGTAGCGGTCCGGCTCCCCGCCCAATTCAAAGTGGCGACCGTGGACCGTTGTAGGGACGATCTCGACGTAGGTGTACTTTCGGGTGCCGGTCCAGGGCTTGAGAGGTAGCTGATCGACGACGTCTACCTCGGACTGGGTATCGATCACCCGTGCCACCCCCTTGACCACCACGCTCCGGGCTTCTGCCTCGTCGATTTCGTCCACCTCGAAGGCCACCCGGTTGTTCACGGTGAGTTCCGCGAGCTTGGTGCCGGGGTTGGTCCGGAAGAGGAGACGGTTGTCGTGGGCCAGGAAGTTGATCGGATAGATGTCGGGCGCGCCGAGGACGCTCACCGCCAACCGGCCATGCTGGTTGCGTTCGAGGACCCGCCAGGAGTCTTCGGCGGAGAGGACAGTTCCGGGTCGATCGTCATTCACCACAGTGGTCTCCTTTGACAGCTATCCGGTACACCGGGTTAGCGATTAGGGCTTCCAGCGTGCGCCCGAGTGCAGGCACACACTAGGGCCGAAGGGCACGAATCAGGGGATTCCTGCCGCAAACGATGGCTACCGCAGGGGTGGCGATCGATTCCCCAGGGGAAGTCCGCGTCAATGACCGATCCGTTCCTCGCAGGTCGCCGGAGGATTCACCCGAAGCGGCTCAACAGCGGCAGCAGCGCAGGCCCGGCCAAGGTTCCAGCCCTGCCAGTCATCGGTCGTCCCGGTGGCCGGCTGCAGCGCCACCACACACTGCGCCACCTCCCTGGGCAGCCCCCCAGTAATCGCTGGAATGGCGTCGGCGCCGAGCGTGGCGAGGTAGGCAACATCCAGTTTGCCGGTGAGCTCGTACCGCTGGATATTCTGTTCCGCCACCCACGCCTCCGGGTTGGCCAGACCAAGGGCGAGCACCAGTGCGGTACCGGTCGCCAGCGCGGCCCGGGGGAGCCAGCGTCCGGATAAGCGCACCCCGGCGATCATCACCAGCACCACGAGGACACCAAGCCACACCTCGAACGCGTCCACGAGCACCCGCAGCACCGTGAAGCCGTAGGCCTCCTGGTAAACGGACATGCGGTAGAGAGCCGACGCCACGACCACCAGGGTGAGAACCGACAACGTGCCCAGCATGACGCGCAGCAGGAGCCGGTCCCGGACGGTGGTCTGGGGGGCTTTGCGGACGGCGAGCGCAATGGTGGCCAGGGTCAGCGCCGTGGCGATCGTCAGCTGGGCGAAACCCTGGTGGACGTAATCCGCATAGCTCACACCGGTGGTGCTCCGCACAAACGCGTGGCCTCCCCACATCACCGAGGCCTGCGCGACGACGAACGTCAGGAACACGGCGACGACCACACCGACCGGAACCAGCCATTCCCACGGCCGGGTGACCGCTTGCCCGGGTCCCAGGGCGGACTTCTCCACCAGGGGCGGGTTGAGGGCCAGGTAGCAGGCGGCGAGGACCACTCCGCCGACGACGAACCAGACGAAAGCGCGCAGCACGAGGGTATCCGCAACCTGCACGTCGGGGAGAAGTGTCTGCACCCAGGAGCCGAAGACCGCGTCTCCGGAGGCGAATAGGCCACCAAAGACGACCAGCGCGACCAGCGAGATCGCAGCGGTCCGCAGCATCGGCCAGAGCGCGCGGCGGCTGGTGGTGGCCGCCATGGTGCGGCCCAGCAGTGGAAGGCCCCGAATCCCGCTCAGCACCCAGGCGGCGCCGCTGGCGCACATGGGCAGGAAGCGTCTCGCATCAGTCACGCTGGTGGTGACGAGGATCCCCGCCGCCAGGACGGCCAGCACCGCCAGCCATTCGGCGTCGCGCAGCACAACAAGTGACGCCAGTCCCAGGCAGAGCACCGCTGCCAGTCCCGTCCATGAGCGGCGGCGGTGGATCGACAGGGCCAGCACCAGCCCGCCAGAAACCAGCAGAACCAGCAGGGTGCCGAGGCCCAGGTGGCGGTTGGGCAGGACGACGGCGGCCAGCGCGCCGATCGCAAGCGATGCGTAGACCGGCAGCGGTGCGGTCAGCAACCTGCGTTCCGGCCAGAACCGGTCCACCACCGCCTCAGGAGGGACGGACGCGGGTGGGTCCGCCGCCGCCGTAGCTGGCGACCCCGCCGGTGGGATGGGGTGTGGGTGGCCAACAGGGTTCACGGCAGTCTCCTCGGGGGTGGTCGCAGTGGTGTGCGCTGCAGCGGCGCTGGGGGTCGGCGGCGTTGACGCGGAGGTGACCGAGCCCTGCTCCTCGGGGCGAGGGCTGGGGGTGCGGGGGAACTGGGCCACCACCCGGGCCCCCGCTGCTCCGGGTGCGGCGGGGAGAGCAGCGATAGACCCGCCATGCAGTTGGGCGATCCAGCTGGCGATGGCGAGGCCCAGGCCGGTGCCGCCGCTGCTGTCGTCACCGACGCCGAAGCGGGTGAAGACCCGCTGCGCCTGCTCCACCGGTATCCCCGGTCCCTCGTCGGTGACCGCCAGGGACCAGGAGTCATCCTCCTCAAGGGCAGCGCGGAGGGTGACCGTTCCGTTGGTGGGGCTGTGCCGTACAGCGTTGTCAAGGAGGTTGGACACGACCTGTGCCAGGCGCGCGGCGTCGGCGGTCACCACCAGGCCGGCCGGTTCAACCTCGGTCGTCAACCGGACTGCTCTCCCACCCACCGTTGCCTCGCTGACCGCCTGGTCAAGGAGGTCAGTCACCCGGACGGGCGCCAGGTCAAGTGAGGTCGCGCCGCCGTCGACCCGGCTGACATCGAGGAGGTCGGTGACCAGCCTGCTGAGCCGCTCGGATTGGGCGAGCGCCGATTGCAGGACGGCGTCGTCGGGTTTGACCACCCCATCGACCAGATTCTCGAGGAGGGCCCGCTGCGCCGCGAGGGGTGTGCGGAGTTCGTGGGACACCGTGGCGATCAGTTGCCGGCGCTGCTGCTCATCAGTGGCGAGATCCGTCGCCATGGTATTGAACGCCCGGGCCAGGATCCCCACCTCATCGGCTGAGGTGGCGGTGACGCGGGCCGAATAGTCACCGGTGGCCATCCGGCCGGCTGCCCGTGTCATTTCCCGCAGCGGGGACGTCATCCCGCGCGCCAACCACTGGGTCATCCCGAGGGCCGCGGCAAGCGTGGCGGGCAGGGTCAGCCAGCCTGGCACGCCCGCCCGGATGCCTACCTGCAGGACCACTACCGCGGCGATGATGCTCAGCGCCACCAGAAGGCCGATCTTGACCTTGATGGACGCCACCGGGTCCAGCGGCCGGCGGGGGCGCAGGGGACTGGCCGGCATCGTCACTGCTCCAACGCGTAGCCGACGCCGTGCACGGTGCGGACCCGGGTGGCCCCCACCTTGGCGCGCAGGGATTTCACATGGCTGTCGAGGGTGCGGGTGCCGCGGGCGTCCGCCCAGCCCCAGACCTCGGTCATGAGGGCTTCCCGGGTCCGGACGGTCCCCACCTGCTCGGCGAGCATCGCGAGGAGGTCGAACTCGAGGGGGTGAGATGGATGTCCACGGCGGCGAGCTGCACTCTCCGGGTGTCGCGGTGCAGGACCAGGTCACCGACCGTCACCTTCGGATCCCTGACGACGGCCAACTGGGCAGCCCGGTCAACCCGCCTCAGGAGGGCCCGGACCCGGGCGACCACCTCCCGCATGCGGAACGGCTTGAGCACGTAGTCGTCGGCGCCGACGCCCAGGCCGATCAACAGGTCGGTCTCCTCGACCTTCGCGGTGAGCATCAGGACGGGGATGGGCCGAAGGGCCTGGATCCGTCGGCACACCTCGAGTCCGTCGTAGCCCGGAAGCATAACGTCGAGAATGACCAGCTGCGGATCATGCTCGGTGTACGCGGTGAGGGCCCCCGGCCCGTCGAAGGCGCTGACGGTCCTGAACCCTTCGGCCGCCAGCCGGTCGGCGAGCGCCTGGTTGATGGTCGGATCATCTTCGACGATCAACACTGTGTGGGCTGGTCCGCTGCCGTTTGTCATGGTCCTGAGCCTACAAGCGCGAATCTGGACACGGTTGGGATGACATGTGGAGAACCTGTGAAGCTCTCGGACGCGGGATTGCCCGCCGGTTTCGCGACGGTCAACCAGCTGTTCTACACTGTGTAGAAGTCAGCTTTTCTACGCAGCGTAGAAACCACAATAGTGGACCTCTGTGTGGAAACCCTGGATCGGAGGGCGTCCGCCCTGAAAGGTTCAAAGGAAGTCGTATGGAAGCCCTGGAGCTTGCCCGATGGCAATTCGGTATCACCACCGTGTACCACTTTCTGATGGTGCCCCTCACCATCGGGTTGGGGTTGCTGGTGGCCATCATGCAAACCATGTGGGTCCGCACCGGCAAGGCGCAGTACCTGAGAATGACCAAGTTCTGGGGAAAGCTGTTCCTCATCAACTTCATCATGGGGGTAGCCACCGGGCTGGTGCAGGAATTCCAGTTCGGCATGGCGTGGAGCGAGTATTCGCGGTTCGTCGGCGACGTCTTCGGTGCCCCACTGGCGATGGAGGCGCTGCTCGCATTCTTCGTTGAGTCAGTCTTCCTGGGGCTCTGGATCTTCGGCTGGGACCGCCTCCCCAAAAACCTGCACCTGGCCACCATCTGGGGTGCCAGCACCGCGTCGATCCTCTCGGCCTACTTCATCCTCGCCGCCAACTCCTGGATGCAGCACCCGGTAGGAGTGGAAATGGTGGACGGACGTCCGGTCCTCGTGGACATCTGGGCGGTCCTGACCAACAACACCCTGCTGGTCGCATTCCCGCACACCATCCTGGGTGCGTTTTCGGTGGCCGGCGGGTTCCTGCTCGGCATCAGCTGGTACCACCTGTGGAAGCGCCGCCGCGACGGCATCGACACCGTCGGACCCGATGGCAGGGTCACCGTGGGCAGCGTCGAGAGCACGGGCCGGGACGCCGCCGACCACCAGGTCTGGCTCCGCTCACTGCGGATCGGCGCCGTCGTCGCCGTCGTGTCGTTCGCCGGCGTCGCCGTCACCGGCGACCTGCAGGCCAAACTGATGTTCGAACAGCAGCCGATGAAGATGGCCGCGGCAGAAGCGGCCTGCCACGACGGAACCGGATTCTCCGTGCTGTCGGTCGGCAACCTCGGCTCCCAGAACTGTGATGACATCGTGGCGGTCATCGAGGTCCCCGGCATGCTCTCCTTCATGGCCAACGGGGATTTCGCCACGGAGGTCCAGGGCGTCAATTCCCTGGTGCCGCAGTACCAGGAACAGTACGGAACCCACCTCCCCGATGATCCGATGTACGGGGAACGCGCCGGCATGGAAATCGACTATGTGCCCGTCATGGAAGTGACCTACTGGGGTTTCCGGATGATGATCACCTTCGGAGCGGTGGCAGCATTCGCGGCGGCGGTTGCCCTGTTCCTGACCCGCAGGGGGACGGTCCCGGAATCCAAACGGATCATGCAGCTCGCGGTCCTGGGGATCCTTGCCCCCTTCGGTGCCAACGCCGCTGGCTGGATCTTTACCGAGATGGGCCGGCAGCCGTTTGTGGTGGCCCCCAACCCCGACCCCAGCGGCATCGACAACGTGTTCATGTTCACTGCCGCCGCCGTGTCGCCCGGCGTCTCCGCCGCGGAGCTTGCCATCTCCCTCATCGCCTTCACGGTCGTGTACAGCGTCTTGCTGGTCGTCGAGGTCAAGCTGCTCGTCAAGTACGTGCGAGGGGGCGTGCCCTCGGCCATGCCCGAGCTCCTGCCGCAGCATGACGACCCCGACGACGACACTTCCGGGGGCGACCCCTCCCGGAAAAAGGGCGACGGCGACGTGCTGGCATTCGCGTACTAGCCCGGTGTCCGCCACCGAAGTGTCCACTGCCCCCGTGCTTCCCGCCGCGCACGCGGTGGTCCTGATCGATCGACTGGAGACCTGAGATGGAATTCCTCCCCACCCTATGGTTCGTCATCATCGCGTACCTCTGGACCGGGTACCTCCTGCTGGAGGGCTTCGATCTGGGTGTTGGCATGCTGATGAAACTCTTCGCCCGCACCGACCAGGACCGGCGGGTACTGCTCAACACCGTCGGGCCGGTCTGGGACGGCAACGAGGTCTGGCTGATCACGGCCGGTGCGGCCACCTTTGCTGCCTTCCCCCTCTGGTACGCGTCACTGTTCTCCGCCCTCTACCTGCCCCTGCTGCTCGTCCTGATGGGGTTGATCTTCCGTGCCGTGGGCTTCGAGTACCGGGGGAAAGGCAACAACGACGCGTGGCGCACCCGGTGGGACTGGGCCATCGCGCTCGGATCGCTGGTATCGGCCTTCGGCATCGGAGCGGCCCTGGCGCTGACGACGACGGGCCTGCCCATCAACGACAACGGTGACCGGGTGGGCGGGGCCTTCGCCTGGTTCAACGGCTACGCTGTCCTCGGCGGCTCAGCCGTAGTGCTGTTCAGCCTCGTCCATGCCCTGGGATTCCTGGTGCTCAAGACCGACGGCGAGATCCGTGCCCGTGCACGGCGGCAATTCCTCCGGTGGATGCCCTGGGGGCTGCTGCCGATGGCCGTCTGGGCAATAGTGGTGCACTCCTCGGGTGGCAAGGGCATCACCTGGCTGACGCTGATGCTCGCCGTCGGGGGCGCGGCCTTTGCCTGGGTCATGGCCCGCCGGCGCCGCGACGGGTGGAGCTTCATCGGAATGGCGGCGTTCCTTGCCGCGGGAACCACCACCATCTTCACCGCCGCGTTCCCCGTGGTCCTCCCCTCAACGCTCGACGCGGCGTTCGACCTGACGGTCGCCAACGCCTCCTCCTCCGGGTACACCCTGTCCGTGATGAGCGTCGTCGCGCTGGTGGGACTGCCGGGTGTGCTGGTCTATCAGGGGTGGACCTACTGGGTCTTCCGCAAACGGGTCAGCCGGAGCCACATCCCGCCCGCCCACGCCGTGACAGCCCAATGAGGCCAACGCTGCCGGTGGGTGCCGCCGGTAAACGTGCGCTCTACCTCCTCGGCCTGCTCGCCGCACTGAAAGCGGCGGGCCTGGTCCTGATCGCCCAGGCGGTGGCAACCGGCGTCGCCTCGCTCGCTGTTTCCGGGAACACCCTGGGCGTCGATTTCCCCGCCGTCCTGATGCAGGGGGTCGCCGGAGCGGTCCTCCGCGCGTTAGCGACCTGGTGGCAGGAAACGGTGGCGCAGCGGGCCGCTGCGGGATCGAAAGAGGAGCTGCGCACCGCGATTGCCACCCGCGTGATGAACGACAGCGGTACCTCGGCCGACGCCGGGACCGGCGCCCTGAGCGTCCTGGTCACGCGGGGGCTCGACGGACTCGACAACTACTACACCAAATACCTGCCCGCAGTGGTCACCTGCGCAGTAGTCCCTCTGCTGATCGGTGCGCGTATTCTTGCCGCGGACTGGCTCAGTGCCGCCATCATCGTGGTGACCGTCCCCCTGGTGCCCATCTTCATGATCCTGATCGGGCAGCACACGGAGGATAAGGTAGGGGAGGCCTCGGCTTCGCTGAACCGGCTTTCCGACAACCTCCTCGAGCTGTCCCGCGGACTGCCCGTGCTGGTGGGGCTGGGCCGGGCGGGCAGCCAGACCAGGGCACTCCGCGAGGTCGCCGGGCAGTACCGGACCCGGACCATGGAAACGCTGAGGGTCGCGTTCCTTTCCTCCCTTGCCCTGGAACTTATTGCCACCATCTCGGTTGCGCTGGTGGCCGTGGTGATTGGCGTCCGGCTCATCGGGGGAGACCTGAGCCTCGAGATCGGACTCCTCGCGATCATTCTTGCTCCCGAGTGCTTCGCTCCGCTCCGGGACCTTGGTGCTGCTCATCATGCGAGCGAGGACGGGGTCGACGCGCTGGAACGATCCCGCCGGGTTATCGACGCCCCGCCCATCCGCAGCCTGCTGCCCTCGACCGACCCACAGACGCAACGTTCGACAATCACGGTCAGGGATCTCACCATCGGCTATGAGCGCCGTGTGGGAACGGTGGTGGACGGGCTCAACCTCACGCTGCCCCGCGGAACCATCACCGCCCTCACCGGACCCAGTGGAACAGGGAAAACATCGGTGCTGGAAGTGCTCGCCGGGCTTCGCGGTCACGGGGCAGGTGTGCGGGTATCCGGCACCATCACGGGGATTACCCGGTCGCAGATCGCGTGGATTCCGCAACACCCGGTCCTCACCATGCCCACTGTTGCCGAAGAAATTGGTCTCTACTCCGGGCTGGCCGGTCCGGGCGAACAGCGGAATGCAGCGGTGCGCGCTCTCACCCACCTCGACGCCCTGGATCTGCTGGACGCCGGGAGCGGCGACCTGAGTCCGGGCGAGCTTCGCCGGGTGGCGGTAGCGCGGGCGCTCGCCCGGGTTGAGCACGCCGACGTCGCGTTGCTGCTGGCGGATGAGCCCACCTCCCATCTGGATGCCCGCGCCGCCCGGACCGTGGAGACCGCGCTGGCGGCACTGCGCGGGCGCACCACAGTCCTACTGGTTGCCCATAACCCGGCGACCGTGTCGCTGGCCGACCAGGTGATCGCGGTCGCGGGCGAATCGGCAGGACAGGACGACGGCGGCCCCCCACCGGAGACCCCGGCGATCGCCGCGCTGCCGGCCAGCGCTGCTGTCCAGCGCCGTCGACCCGGCACGTGGCCGCCGGCCCGGACCGGGAAGGTTGCCCTGGCCCGCAGCGTTGCCATGGTCCAACCGTGGCGCCCACGGTTTGTCTCCGCCCTGCTCTTCGGTACCGGCGCCACCCTGTTCGCCGTGGCGCTGACCGCCACCTCGGGGTGGATGATCGTGCGCGCGTCCGAACAGATCCCGATTCTTTTCCTCCTGACCGCCATTGTGGGAGTACGTTTTTTCGGGATTGGGCGCTCGGTGCTGCGCTACTGCGAGCGCCTCCGCCTTCATGACGCCATTTTCGAAAGCACCAACAGGCTGCGGCTGCGGCTGTGGAATGGGCTGCTGGAGCGTCCTGCCGCGTGGCGGAAACTCGGACGCGGCGGCAAGGTCCTTGAACAGCTGGTCGGCGACGTCGACGAGCTGCGGGACCTGTCGCCGCGGGCGATCTTCGCGCCGCTGGTCGGTGTCCTCACCGCTCTGGCCGCAGCCATCACCACCGCCCTGCTGCTTCCCGCGGGTGTGCACTGGCAGTTGGTGCTCCTCGCCCTCTGCCTGGTGGCGGCGCCTGCCCTGGTCCTAGCCGCCGACCGTTCATCGCGCCGCGCCGCGGTGGGACTCAAGGCTGAAATTCTCGACACCACCTCGCGGATGTTCGCCGCCGCACCGGACCTTAGCGCCAACGCCGCAGACGGGCTGCTGCGCGCCGACGTCGCCAGATTGGAGGCGGCACTCTCGGCCAGGCTTGACCGAAGCGCCTGGGCGCAGGGGCTGGCCAACGGGTTGACCGTGCTCGCCTGTTCGCTGGGCGCCCTGGCCATGGTGGGCTCCGCCGCGGGGGTGGACCCGGCCGTGGCCGCCGTCGTCGTGCTCATGCAGTTGGCCCTGATTGAGCCGTTCGTCGCGGTCAACACGGCTGTGCACCAGGTCGGTGCGTGGCGGGCGGTCGGTGACCGGGTGGTGCCCGATCTGGGGTCCACCGAGATCCGGGCCGAGCGGACGGCCGCGACACCGGTCGATTCCCTCGAGCTTCGCGATGCCTCCTACACCTATCCGGACCGGTCGATCCCCGCCTTCGCTGGGCGTGTCGCTGGACCTGCAGCGAGGTGAATGGCTGGCGGTGACGGGACCCTCCGGCAGCGGAAAATCGACGCTGCTGGGAGTGCTCCTTGGGTTTTTGCCGCTCAGTGCCGGCAGCTACCTCATCAATGGTGAACCGACCAGCAATGGTGAACCGACCAGCAATGGTGAACCGACCAGCAATGGTGAACCGACCGGCAATGGTGAACCGACCGGCAGTGGAGAGCCGGGCGGGGCCTGTGCGCCGCGGATCGCGTGGTGCCCGCAGGAGGCGCACCTGTTCCAGTCCAGCGTCCGGGCCAATCTGGCCCTGGCGCGGGATTCGACGGCGTCACCCTCCGACGCCGACCTTTATGCGGCCCTGGACCGTTCCGGATTGGGGGACTTCGTCAGGACGCTGCCTGCAGGGCTGGACACGCAGGTCGGCCCGGGTGGAACCTGGCTGTCCGGTGGGCAGATGCAGCGCCTCGCCGTCGGCCGCGCCCTGCTGACCCAGGCCGACGTCGTGCTGCTCGACGAACCCACCGCGCACCTGGACCCTGCGGCCGCCCGCGAACTGCTGACCGATCTGCGCCGGGGTCTGGCGGACAAGTTCGTGGTGATGGTGACCCACAGCCAGGACGAGGCATCGCGGTGTGAGACGGAGCTTGAGCTGACGAGTCAGGGAACGCTCGCGGCGGTCGCTCGCTAAGCGCCGCGCCGGGGAACAGCAGGTCTGCCGCGAGGTGATCGGCGGACACTGAACCGCGCTGTCCGGGGGCTTTGGCTTTACCTAGCCCGCTTTACCTAACCCGCCCTGACAATGGCGAGTTCGTCCCATTCCGTGGTGTACCGGGGGGAGGAATAGCGGCGGCTCATCGTCCAGTCGGACGGGGCGCTGATGCCGGCCCGTCCCAGTCCAATGCTGGTGGCCCCATACCGGTCGGTTACCTGGCCCAGCAGTGCCCCGATGTTGCGTCGCTCGTGCACCGACACGAACGTATCGAACTGCGGCTGGTAGCCGGCGGGGGAGAGGTCGGTGAGCATCACGCCGGCCCGCGCATAGGGCACGCCCTCGACCAACTGCCCGTCAAGGGCACCGACGGCGGCGCGGGTCAGTAGCACCGGATCGGCTGTCGGAGCGGCCAGCCGGAGCGCCACGGAGGGAAAGGAGGAGGCGGTGTGGTGGAACGGCGATGTCCCCGCGAAGACCGTCAGGCTCTTGGCCAGCTGGTTCGCCCGGGACAGGCGGATGGCGGCTGACTGGGCATAGAGGCTCATCACCTGCTGCATGCCCTCGAGCGTGGTGACCGGCGTCGAGAAGGACCGCGAGAAGATCATCTGCCGTTTGTCCGCGCGCTCCGTTTCCAGCTCGATGCAGGGGATCCCGCGCAACTCCAGAATGGTCCGCTGCATCAGCACCGAAAACTTGCGCCGCATCAGCACCGGATCCGCGGCGCGAAGGTCGGCGATCGTGAAGACCCCGATCGCGTTGAGCCGCTTCCCGAGCCTCCCCGCGATCCCCCAGATGCCGGTCACCGGTACCCGGGACATGATGTGGTCGATATGGGCGTCGGGCATGAGGTCCAGGTTGCACACCCCACCCATTGCGGGGTTCTGTTTCGCCACCCGGTTGGCGAACTTGGCGAGCGTCTTGGTGGGGGCAATCCCGACGCACACCGGAAGGCCCGTATGCAGGGCCATCGCCGTCCGGATGGCTGTCCCCTGCTCCTGCAACGCCCGCGGTGACCCCGTCAGTCCCAGGAACGACTCATCGATCGAATACACCTCCTGCCACGCGGCAAAACGTCCCATCAGCTCCATCGCCCGGGCGCTCAGGTCGCCGTACAGCTCGTAGTTGCTGGACCGCTGGATCATCCCCCACCCGGGTGCCTGCGCCGCGATCTTGAACCAGGGCTCACCAAGGGGGATGCCCAGCGCCTTCGCCTCGTTGGAGCGTGCCACCACGCAGCCGTCGTTGTTGGACAGGACGACGACGGGAACGCCCGCCAGCCGGGGATCGAAGACCCGCTCGCAGCTGACGTAGAAGCTATTGACATCCACCAGCGCTATCCGGGATGTCCCGGTCCGTCCCGCCGCCGCGGCCGAGGGGTGGTGGCCCGGGGTGGCACGCGTGGGACGTTCACCCATGGTGGTGCCTAAACGTAGTGGAGGCAGCGGGTCACGACACCCCACACCGTGAGGTCGGAGAGTTCAGCCACCGTGATGTCGGGGTAGTCCCGGTTGTCGGCTTTGAGAATGATGCCGGCGGCACCGAGGTGCAACCGCTTGATCGTCAGTTCGCCGTCGAGGATCGCCACCACCACCGAGCCGTGGAGGGGAGTGAGGGAGCGGTCGACGATCAGTTCGTCCCCGTCGTTGATGCCGGCACCGGACATGCTGTCCCCGGAGACTCGCACGATGAACGTGCACGTGGTGTCCTTAATGAGGTGCTTGTTGAGGTCGATCCCGCCGTCGTAATAGTCCTGGGCGGGCGACGGGAAACCGGCCGGAACGGAGACCGGGCTGACCTCGGTGAGCTGCCCGGGCGGGGTTCCCTGCAAAGGGGCGATCTGGGCTACAACTGTCACAGCATCCCTTTAAGTAGAACGTATCTTCGAACGTAATCAGCGTAGCACTTGCCGGTCCCGCTGGTGCTAGATTTCACGGGGACGCGGCAACGCTACGGGGGCGACTGGCCAGCCGGGCTGTCGCCTGTAAATGAAGTAGGAAACGAGCGATGGACTGGATCTTGATCCCCGTGCTGGCAGGAGTCGCGGCGGGCTTTGGTTTTGCCGGTGGATGGGCGGCGCTCGCGGTCGACCGCAAGCGGCGCACCCCGGCCGCCGCACCCACCCCCGTGGTGGAACCCGCCGAGGCGCCGCGGGAGAGGGAAGCCGATTGGGCGGTGTACTGGCAGAAGGACAACATCTGGGTACTGACCAACACCGGTTCAGCCAAGGCCACGGGGGTGGATGTGCAGTTCGAGCAGTTCACGGTCGACTCCTCGCACCTGCGGAGTACCATGCAGACCTCGGGGGAAGCCACCTTCAGCGGGTACCTGCGGGGCAAGAAGCCGGCGGTCCTGATTTCCTGGACCACCGAGGACAACGAGCAGCGCGGGCCGTTCCGCCGTGCCATTCCCCTGCAGGGCAACCGCCGCTGGCAGGACTGGTGACGCCAGCCGCCGTCGGGCTCACCTGGGGTCGAGTACCCGGCCGACAATCCAGGCGTGTTTGCCCACCTGGCGGCGGCGGGTAAAGCCGCAGTCCTCGAACAGTTCGACGGTGGCACTGAACAGGAAGTGGCCGTGCGCGGTCCGGCCGGCCGTGACCTCGGGAATCGCTTCCACCAGGCCGCCGCCCCGCCGGGCGATCAGGTCCAGCGCACCCTCAAGTGCCGTCCTGGCAATACCTTGCCCCCGGTGCTTCTTGTCGACGTAGAAGCAGGTGATCCGCCAGTCCGGGACCGGTGGCTCGGCCTTGAGACACTCCCGCTGGTGTTTGATCCGGGTCAGCTCACGGGGACTGCCAAACTGGCACCAGCCCTGCGCGGCGCCGTTATCGTCGAAGACCAGCGCCGCGTGCGCGCGGTCCGAGAACACCCGTTCCCTTTTAGCCTCGCGGTGGTCGAGGCCACGTTCGGCACCTTCCGGATGGAACCCGATGCACCAGCAGCCGCCAAACACGCCGTTGTTGCGTTCCATCAGTTCGGCGAAGGCGTCCCAGGTCGAAGCGTCGAGCGGACGGACGGCGTGCGGCATGATCAGCTCACTTTCACTCGAAGCGGGAGGGGTCACCCATCCCGTGCCGGACCACCTCAGCGACGCCGCTGGAGTAATCAATGACGGTGGTCGGCTCGGCACCGCAGTCCCCGGAGTCGATGACGGCGTCCACCTGGTGGTCGAGCTCTTCCTTGATTTCCCAGCCCTGTGTCAGCGGCGTTTCCTGGTCGGGGAGCAGCAGGGTGCTCGACAGCAGCGGTTCGTCCAGCTCGGCGAGGAGCGCCTGCACCATCCGGTGGTCCGGAATACGGACGCCCACGGTCTTCTTCTTGGGGTGCAGCAGCCGGCGTGGCACTTCCTTGGTGGCGGGCAGGATGAACGTGTAACTCCCCGGCGTCACCGCCTTGATGCTGCGGAACACGTCATTGTCGATGTGCACAAACTGTCCCAGCTGGGAGAAATCCTTGCAGACCAGGGTGAAATGGTGCTTGCTGTCGAGCTTCCGGATGGACCTGATGCGATCCAGTGCGTCCTTGTTCCCCAGCTGTGCGCCCAGTGCGTAACAGGAGTCGGTGGGGTACGCGATCAGCCCGCCGGACCGGATGACGTCGACAATCTGGGCGATCGCGCGCGGCTGCGGATCCTGCGGGTGTACATCGAAAAATTTGGCCATGCGAAGAGCATACGTCGGGCAGCGGCTCTGGGGTCCTATCCCGCGGTGCGCTGGGAGAGCAAACCCGCGAGGGTTTCGTCCCCGGGCGTCGCCCGCTTCTCGTGCTCGCCGGCACGGGGCAAATGACTGTGAGATAACGCGGAAGTAACGCGGCGGGGGATACCTTGGCGGTGCCCCAGAAGATTGTGCGTCAGGTGATTGCCCGGGACCCTATCCCCATGGCTTGATCCCGAAAAGGTTATTCCCCGGAATGCTTTATCGCCCAGCACCCCAAAGGTAGAGTGCCACAATGATTGAATCTGAGTCCTCCGGCAGCCGCTCCCGCGGACAGGAGCCGGAAACCACCGGTCGTTTCATCGTCGTCTTCGCCGACGCGGAACAGGATGCACCAGGTTTCCTGAGGTCCGCAGGGATGGCCAGCATCGCCGACTCCCGCGAGTTCGGGTCCCGTGCAGCGACCCCGGACCAGACCGAGGGCGCAGCTGCCACAGTGTTCTCCCGGCTGGGCGTGGCAGTGGTGTCGGCCGATCCGCAGCAGGCACGGGCGCTGCGCTCCTTTTCCGAGGAGGGCACGATCGCTTCGGTATCGCCCGAGCTGATCCACCATGTGCTGACCGAGTCGCCCGGGGAACCTTCCACACTGTTCCAGGACTCTGGCGAACTGACCTGGGGTCTCCAGGCGGTAGCCGCCGACACCTCGCCGTGGAGTGGAGCGGGCATCCGGGTGGCGGTCCTGGACACGGGCTTCGACTCCAGCCATCCTGATTTCGCCGGACGACAAATCACCACCGAATCGTTCGTGCCGGGTGAAACCTCCCAGGACGGCCACGGCCATGGGACCCACTGCATCGGCACGTCCTGTGGACCGCGGTCGCCGGAGGAGGGCCCGGCGTACGGGGTCGCATTCGAAGCGGATATCTTCGCCGGGAAGGTCCTGGGAGATTCGGGGTCGGGCAGCGACGGTGGCATCATCGCCGGCATCGACTGGGCGATGGCCAACGAGTGTGCAGTGATCTCCATGTCCCTCGGAGCCGACATCGCGCAGGTCCACCCGCCCTACACAGCGGTCGGCCGGCGGGCACTGGATCAGGGGTCACTGATCATCGCGGCGGCCGGAAACAACGCCGACCGGCGGCAGAACGACTACGGATTTGTGGGCGCTCCAGCCAACAGTCCGTTCATCCTGGCGGTCGGAGCGTTGGACCAGCAGCTTGAGATGGCGTTCTTCTCGGCCCGGACGTTACCGGTCCGCGGGGGACAGGTGGACGTGGCCGGCCCCGGATTCCAGGTGAACTCGTCCTGGCTGATGCCAGGGAGGTACCGGAGCATCAGCGGGACGTCGATGGCGACGCCGCACGCGGCCGGCGTCGCCGCGCTCTGGGCTCAGGCTACGGGCTACCGGGGGCGGGAACTGTGGTCGGCGCTGGCGCAGGAGAGCCAGCGCCTCCTGCTGCCCTCCGTCGACGTCGGTTCAGGCCTCGTGTTGGCGCCGCAGGACTAGCTACGACTGAAGGAGGACAGGTGAACTTCACTGTCACCGTGCGGGACTCGCACCGGTCAGAAATCCAGGAGGTCGCTGAACGGTTGCGGTCCTGCGGGCTGGAGATCGATCGGGTCCTGGAAACCGTCGGCATGATCACCGGTTCCGCACCGGACGACCGCCGGTCGGAGTTGGAGGCTGTCGAGGGAGTGTCCTCAGTGGACGGGGAGGTACGGTTCGTGCTGCCTCCGCCGGACAGCGACATCCAGTAGCTCCGACCTGCCCGGCAGCAACACCAGCCAGCTGCCGCGCTAGGGACCGTTCCCGTCGGCGGTTGTCCCCGTCTTGCCGCCGACGTCGTCGAGCACCGTCTGTGCCTGCCGGTCCACCAACCCGGTGAACAGTTGCTGGGCCGCGCCGAAGGTGATGGCCCAGGCGACAATCTGGGCCGGATTGTCCAGGTCGCTGAGGCCCGGGACAAACCCGCCGCGCATCAGCTGCAGGCCCAGGACCGCGGTCAGCGCACCCGCCGGCAGCTTGAGGATGGCGAGGGCGATGGGCAGTCCGTACGGCGTGGAAGTCCCGCGCACGTGCCGGAGCGAAGCGGCACCGGAAACCGCTGCCGCAATCAGCCCGAACGCTTCAATGAAGAAGACGTCCCACGGTCGGGGGCGCTCGCCGGTGGGGCAGACAGATTCCCCGGCAGGCTCGAAGCACAACCGCAGTTCCTCGGGGCGGAACCAGCCGGCGACGGCGAGCGCCGCGGCGAGGATTGCCAGGACCAGGGCACCCATGAAGAGCACGTTGCGGAAGCTGCGGACGCGGGAAAACTCCTCCCGGGATTCCAGGCAGGACGCCCTGAACGCGGCCACTAACGTCATCCGCCCCGACTCGTCCAGAGGGGCTGCTGCTGCGGCCTTCACCACCTTTTCGACGGCGACCCGGTGCGGATCCAGCCGGGGCAGGTGCTGCCGGGCGTGGGCCTGGATGCCGGGCAGCTGCGACTGGACGTAACTCAGCGGTGCCCTGAGCAGCAGCGCCACCTGCGCGGCATCCAGCTGGCTGAGGACCCGTTCCACCACCGCCCCGTTGAAGGAGGTCTGGATGGCGGGTGACCGTTCGGATGCCACGTCTGTGGCCGCGTTCAGATGCCACAGAATTGCGCGATCGAGGGCTGTCTTCGCGCTGGCCTGGCCCGAACTCAGCCCGACGGGCGGGTCCGTCAGACTGACCCATTCGGCGAGGGTCCTCAGCTGGGCGGCGGTGGTGATCGACTGTTCCCGCCAGGTGCGGTTGGTTGGCGGTCCCAGTGGGGGTGGCATGAGTGGTTGGGAGGAGCTGGGCTCGGACATGACTCCACCTACTCAAAGGACGGGTGCAGGCTGACACGGTAGCCGGGTACCGGACCCCGCAGGGTCTGTTCCTGGCCCCCACGCTCCTGGCCCTGCAGCAACGGCCTGATCAGTTCGGTGATCCGCGCCGACGGGCATACTCCGCATTCCTGCTGCAGGGTCGCCAGGTAGGTGCGGTAGCTGCGCATCGCCGACCCGTTGTTTCCGGCCGCCAGGTGGATGCGCAGCAGAGAGCGCTGAGCGCTTTCCAGCAGCGGGTCGAGCGCCACTGCTGCGGTGGCGGCATCGAGGGCTGCCGGCAGCTGCCCCCCAGCCAAATACGTTTCGGCGAGGGTTTCCAGGGCGGCAAGGCGCTGTCGGAAGACCCGGTCCTGGTCGGGAAGCAGCCAGTCCTCGTCCCACCCTGGCAGCAGGTCGGCGGCCCGCAGCTCCGCGGTAAATTCCTGCGGCACGGAGGCGCCCGTGTCCACGAGGCTTATCGTGCCCCGGAGCTCGTCGACGTCGATGGTAATCCCGGGTGCAAGGGCCAGCGTGTCGCTGACGGGGTGGAGCAGCCCGGGAAGCTGGTGTGCAATGTTCCACAGGCAGGCACGCAGGCTTCCCGAGGCCTGGGCATCGGTCCGGTTGGGCCACAGGAGGCCAGCAATATAGCTTCGTCGTCGACCACCGCGGAGCGCGAGGGCCGCGATCAGGCGCTGCTGCCGGAAGGCCACGGTGAGAGGCTGGTGATCCCGTTCAAGGCACCAGTACCCCAACATTTTCAAGTTCCACTGGACCGGAGTGTTCAATGACATGCCCCGTCCCCACTTCCTGCTTCATCGGGGAGAGGCGTCCCCTATCCGCTGAAACGGTTGACCGCTGTCAGTGCTAGCATCCTCAGGCAGCAGAACCTTGTCAATGCCTCAGAAGAAAGTTCACCCGTAGAGGATTACCCCCGTATCGACGGCGGATTCCCGGGCCCCGGAAGCGCGAAAAAATCAGCGTCTATCGCGGATGATGTTGGTGATCCGGGCGGTGGACAGGCGGCGGCCGTCGTCGTCAGTCATCACCACCTCGTGGGTGGTCAGGGTACGTCCCAGATGGACGGCTGTGGCGGTGCCGGTGACCATCCCCGACGACGCCGACCGGTGGTGCGTCGCGCTGATCTCAATGCCCATCGCCTGCCGGTCGCGGCCAGCATGGAGCCCGGCGGCGAACGAGCCCAGGGTCTCCGCGAGGACCAGGTGCGCCCCGCCGTGAAGGATCCCGGCCACCTGTTCGTTCCCCTCGACCGGCATGGTGGCCACCAGATGTTCCGGCGTCATCTCCGTGAACACGATCCCCATCTTCGCGGCGAGACGCCCGATACCGTGGCCGCTCAGCCATTCGTGCATCTCTTCCGGCACACCGGCGGCGGCCAGCTCGGTGGCGTAGGGGTTTGCGGTCGGTTCCTGTCCGGACGGCTCCGGAGTGTAATTGTGGGTCATGGGAACTAGGCTGGCACCTGTGAGTCAAACAACCAAACCCGATGTTCCCCCGGCCGCTGCGACTCTTTCGGACGCTCCTCCCACGGCCACCGAGCCGGCTGACGGATCCCGCAAACGCTTGCTCGTGATCGACGGCCACTCGATGGCCTACCGGGCGTTCTATGCGTTGCCGGCCGAGAACTTTTCCACCGACACGGGGCAGCACACCAACGCCGTCTACGGGTTCACCGCGATGCTGATCAACCTGATCAGAGACCAGAAGCCCACCCATGTGGCGGTTGCACTGGACCTGAGCACCCCGACGTTCCGGACCGAGGAGTACACCGAGTACAAGGCTGGCCGCGCCAAGACGCCCACGGAATTCCACGGCCAGGTGGACCTGATCATCAAGGTGATGCAGGCGATGCACATTCCCACCCTGTCGATGGCAGGCTACGAGGCCGACGACATCATTGCCACCCTGTCGGTCCGTGCCGCGGCCGAGGGCTGGGATGTGCAGGTGGTCAGCGGTGACCGCGACGCCTTCCAGCTGGTCAACGACCGCGTGACGGTGCTGTACCCGAAGCAGGGCGTCACCAACATCCCGCAGATGGATGCGCAGGCGGTGGAGGAAAAATACCTCGTCCCGCCCAACCAGTACTCGGACCTGGCCGCCCTGGTGGGGGAGACCGCCGACAACCTTCCCGGGGTTCCCGGGGTGGGTCCCAAGACTGCCGCCAAATGGATCAAACTCTACGGTGGGCTCGACGGCATCCTCGAGAACCTTGCGGCGATCAAGGGGAAGGTGGGGGACTCCCTCCGAGAGAACGTGGAACTGGTCAAGCGCAACCGCCGACTGAACCAGCTGCACCTTGACCTGGATCTGCCGGTGGAACTGGACACCATGGTGTCCCGCACCCCCGACCGCCCGGCCGTGGAGGAACTGTTCGACTCCCTCCAGTTCAACGTCCTCCGCAAGCGTTTGTTCGACCTGTTCGGAGAGGAGGATGCCGCCGAGTCGCACGACGAAATGACCCCGCCCCAGCACGTGGTCCTCGCCGATGCCGTTGCCTTGACCTCCTGGTTCAAGGCCACAAACCAGGCCACTGCCGCCGTCCAGCTGGTGACCCAGGCGACCACCGGGAACGACGACGTCGCCGGCCTGGCGATGGTGACCTCGACGGAGGCGGCGTACGTGGATCTGGAAACGCTCGACGCCGAAGCGGAGCAGGCGCTTGCCGCCTGGCTGGCTGACCCGGGTGCGCCGAAGGTGGCCCACGATTTCAAGGCGGCGTACAAGCTGCTCGCCGCCCGCGGACTGAAACTTGCGGGGGTCGTGGACGACACCGCCATCTCCGGCTACCTGATCCAGCCCGACCGCCGCGCCTACGACCTCGGTGACCTGAGCCAGTCGCACCTGAAGATGGCCATCGCACCCCCGGCGGAGTCCACGGGTGGTCAGCTCGCGCTCCAGCTGGAGGAGGAAGACGTCGCCTCACCGGCCATCGCCCGTGCGTTCGCGGCCCTGCAGCTCAGTGAGTACTTCGCTGGCCAGCTGGTGGAACGTGGTGCCAACCAGCTGCTGGGTGGGCTTGAACTGCCACTGGCCCAGGTGCTCGCTGAAATGGAACTCACCGGCGTCTCAGTGTCCATGGAGCGGCTCGACCAGCTGTTCGACGACTTCTCGGCGACCATGAGCACCACCAGCGCCGAGGCGTTCAGGATCATCGGCAAGGAGATCAACCTGGGCTCACCCAAGCAGCTCCAGGCGGTCCTGTTCGACGAACTGGAACTCCCCAAGACGAAGAAGATCAAGACCGGCTACTCCACCGATGCCGACGCGCTGACCGACCTGATCGTCAAGACCGGGCACCCGTTCCTGGAACAGCTACTCGCGCACCGCGACGCCTCCAAGCTGCGCCAGACGGTGGAGGGGCTCAGGAAATCAGTGGCCGACGACGGCCGGATCCACACCACCTACGTCCAGACCATCGCGGCGACCGGGCGGCTGTCCTCCACGAACCCGAACCTGCAGAACATCCCGGTCCGGTCGGACGAGGGCCGGCGCATCCGCGAGGTGTTCGTCGTCGGCGACGGGTTCGAGTGCCTGATGACCGCCGACTATTCGCAGATCGAGATGCGGATCATGGCTCACCTCTCCGGCGACGAGGGGCTGATCCAGGCGTTCCGGGAAGGTGAGGACCTGCACCGGTTTGTCGGCGCGCACATTTTCGGGGTCGCCCCCGAGGACGTCACCAGCGCCATGCGGTCCAAGGTGAAAGCCATGTCCTACGGTTTGGTCTACGGCCTCAGCTCATTTGGCCTGTCCAAGCAGCTGGCCATCTCGGTGGATGAGGCACGCACCCTGATGGGCGACTACTTTGATCGGTTCGGCGCCGTCCGCGACTATCTACGCGGAGTGGTGGAACAGGCGCGCGTCGACGGTTTCACGTCCACGATTGAAGGCCGCCGCCGTTACCTGCCGGATCTCTCCAGCGACAACCGGCAGCTCCGCGAAATGGCTGAGCGGGCGGCGCTGAACGCCCCCATCCAGGGCTCGGCAGCGGACATCATCAAGAAGGCGATGCTCGGCGTCGACGCCGAACTGCGCAGGCAGGGCCTGGCCTCCCGGATGCTTCTGCAGGTGCACGATGAACTGGTCCTGGAGATCGCTCCGGGCGAGAAGGACACTGTGGAACTGCTGGTGCGGGAACAGATGGGCTCGGCCGCTGACCTGACCGTACCCCTTGACGTCTCAGTCGGTGTGGGAGCGAGCTGGCACGAGGCTGCCCACTGACCCGCGGTGCTGGTGCGCGGGGTGCTGCGGCACTAGGCTGATGGATCGTGACTGCTTCCCAGGACCCCGCCGCCCCCGCCCCGCTGCGCATTGACACCTTCACGGTGACCGCCGAGACCGATTCGACGCCCGACAGCGCCCTCGCCCACTGGTTTGAGGCGATCCGCTTCGGGTTCCATGAGATAAGGACGGAGCCGGAGGACCTGTCGACCTACGCCGGCGCCTTCGCCTCCGACGGCCGCACCCTCTGGGGCGCCTACGACGACGCAGCGGGCACCCACGCCTGGGATCCCCGGATCCCGGTGGCAACCTACGGAACCATGATCAACACCCTGAACGTGGGGAACGGGCAGCTGATCGACGCGCACCTGATCACGGCCGTCACCGTGCGGCCCACCCACCGCCGCCGTGGCCTGCTCCGCCGGATGATGACCGCCGACCTCGAGGGGGCGGCGGCCAAGGGCTTCGCCGTCGCGGCGCTGACCGCGTCCGAGGCGACCATCTACGGACGGTTCGGTTTCGGCACGGCCACGTTCACCCGCAACATCGAGGTTGACGTGAAGGAACGATTCGCCCTCCGGCCGCCCGCCTATGGTGCCACCGAAGTGGTGTCGCCGGCGTCCGCCGCTGCCCTGTCCGAGCAGATCTTCGGCCGATTCCACCACGCGACCACTGGTTCCCTCGGCCGCCAGTTCTCCTACCCGCAGCGCGCATCGGGCCGGTGGGGTGAGGAGCGGCCCGTCGAGGACAAGGGTGTGCGAACCGCCGTCCACTACGACGATGACGGCCGGCCCGACGGCTATGTCTCCTACAAGTTCTCCGGCTGGGGGACCAACCCCTACACGATGAAGATCATCGATCTGGTGGCCGCCTCCGGCGCCGCCTACCTGGAACTGTGGCGGTATCTGGGATCGATCGACCTGATCGAGCGGATCACCTTCGACCTGGCTCCGGTCAATGACCCGCTGCCCTGGGCGCTGGAGGACCGTCGATGCTACAAACTGACCGGTGACGAGGATGTGCTCTGGCTGCGGATCCTCGACCCGGTGAAGGCGCTGGGAGCGCGCGGGTACCAGGGCACTGGCACGGTGACCCTGGAGATTGTCGATCCGCTCGGCTACGCCACCGGCCGGTACCGGTTGTCGGCCGCCGACGGAACGGGTGCGCTGACGCGCCTCGACGACGACGCCGAGACGCAGCTGCGCGTGGACGTCGCCGCGCTCGGATCGCTCTATCTCGGGGGTGTCCCCGCGCACACTCTGGCCGCGGTTGGTCACATTGCCGAGCAGGGCCCGGATGGGGACGGCAGCATCGCCGTCCTCGACCGGATCTTCCAGACGCCGTCGGACCCGTACTGTATTACCCACTTCTAGCCCGCACTGTATTACCCACTTCATTACCCACTTCGAAACCTTCTTTCGCCGGCGGTGGCGCTTTTGACCTGTGTTGTCGCAGGCGGCTAGACTAAACGGGCGTGTAATGCGCACTGCGAAACGGGTTATCCGACTGTTACTGGTTGGCCGTTTCCTCTCCAAAAGTCCACTTCCGGACGGGTTCCAGAAGAATCAGCAGGGTTTCCTGTTGGCTTGGCGGCGCCCGCCGGATCAACTAATCATCCACAACGGAGTCCCAACTACATGACCATCACCACCACCGAGAAGCCAGGTGCACCGCAGGTCGCGATCAACGACATCGGCACCGCTGAGGACTTCCTCGCAGCCATTGACGCCACCATCAAGTACTTCAACGATGGAGACCTCGTTGAAGGAACGGTCGTCAAGGTTGACCGCGACGAAGTTCTGCTCGACATCGGTTACAAGACCGAGGGTGTCATCCCTTCCCGTGAGCTGTCCATCAAGCACGATGTTGATCCCGGGGACGTTGTCTCCGTTGGCGATCAGGTCGAAGCCCTGGTGCTCACCAAGGAGGACAAAGAAGGCCGCCTGATTCTGTCCAAGAAGCGCGCTCAGTACGAGCGCGCTTGGGGCGACATCGAGAAGGTCAAGGAAGAAGACGGCGTCGTCACCGGTACGGTCATCGAGGTTGTCAAGGGTGGACTCATCCTCGACATCGGCCTCCGCGGCTTCCTGCCTGCGTCCCTGGTTGAAATGCGTCGTGTACGCGATCTGGCTCCGTACATCGGCCAGAAGATCGAAGCGAAAATCATCGAGCTGGACAAGAACCGCAACAACGTGGTCCTGTCCCGTCGTGCGTGGCTTGAGCAGACCCAGTCCGAGGTGCGTTCCACGTTCCTCAACAAGCTGGAAAAGGGCCAGGTTCGTCCCGGCGTTGTCTCCTCGATCGTCAACTTCGGTGCCTTCGTGGACCTCGGCGGCGTCGACGGACTCGTTCACGTCTCCGAGCTGTCCTGGAAGCACATCGACCACCCGTCCGAGGTTGTCGAAGTTGGCCAGGAAGTCACCGTTGAGGTGCTTGAGGTTGACCTGGACCGCGAGCGTGTTTCACTCTCGCTCAAGGCCACCCAGGAAGATCCATGGCAGACCTTCGCCCGCACCCACGCCCTTGGGCAGGTTGTTCCGGGTAAGGTCACCAAGCTGGTTCCGTTCGGCGCGTTTGTTCGTGTCGAAGACGGTATCGAAGGCCTCGTTCACATCTCCGAGCTGGCTGTCCGCCACGTGGAGCTGGCAGAGCAGGTTGTCTCGGTTGGAGACGAACTGTTCGTCAAGGTCATCGACATCGACCTCGAGCGTCGCCGGATCTCGCTCTCCCTCAAGCAGGCCAACGAGGGCGTCGATGCTGACAGCACCGAGTTCGATCCCGCTCTGTACGGTATGGCTGCCGAGTACGACGAAGAAGGCAACTACAAGTACCCCGAGGGCTTCGACCCAGAGTCGAACGAATGGCTCGAGGGTTACGACACCCAGCGCGCTACCTGGGAAGCTCAGTACGCTGAGGCCCAGTCACGCTGGGAAGCACACAAGAAGCAGGTTGTGCAGCACGCATCCGACGATGCAGCTGCGGCCAACGAGCCTGTCGAGTCCAGCTCGACCAGCTACTCGTCCGAGCCAGCCGCTGCTGAGAGCACCAACAACAGCAGCAGCAACAGCAACGTCGGCACGGGTACCCTCGCGTCAGACGAAGCACTTGCTGCACTGCGCGAAAAGCTGACCGGCAACTAGGTCCAGCGTTAGCATCTAAAAAAGGCCCCCACCGCGAGGTGGGGGCCTTTTTTGTGCCGGGAAGGGTGGCAGCTGGCAAGGCTTCCCGCCAGCCAGGGGCGGTGAATGGGACTGTCTAGACAGTCCCATTCACCGCGCCTGATCACTGGGACGGAGCGCCAGGTGCTCCAGCAGTGGGAACCGCATCGGGGCCGGGACCAGAAGCTGAATCACCGGCAACGGGGGGCTGCTGCGTGTCTGGATCCGCCCGTGCCTCGGCGTACGAAGGCTCCCGCAGCGCGCGGGTCCAGGCGTAAGTTTCTGACCCAGGTAGCGGATGACGGATCGGGTCAAAACGAAGACTCGACTGCTCGGGATCGTGGAGCAGCCTCAGGGTGCCGAACCTGATCCACGAACCCAGTGGCCGGCTGAAACACAGTGCGAGCTCCAGCGGTCGCTTCGCCAGTCCGGTGCGGAGGCCTACGGGTGTAGCGGGGAGGTTCCCGCCCGGGTCCAGCGGGAAGGCGCCCAGAAGCACCGCTGACTTATCCCCTTTATACGGCATGAGCGAGGTGAACGTGGCAGCCATAATGTTCTGCTGGGGGACCAGCACAAACCGGCCCGGGAACGATACGCCGGTTGATGCCAAGAGCACATCGAAGTGGTTGGCCCCGCTGGGGACACGGACGGCCAGGCCCAGGATGTCGGGACTCCAGCGGGGGAGTCCCACCGAACGGGACAGGCGGGCCCTGACCTTGTCCTCTCCCGGAGCGTCGATCCAGGAGATGCCGCTCGGGATCACCGGACCTGTGCGGGTGAGGGTCCCGTGCAGCATCACCCCGTCCGGGTGGATGGGCCGGTGCGGTCTGACCTTTTTAATCGCTGCGAACAGTCCGGCGAAACCGGAGCCGAGAGCTGCAGTGGGGCGCATGGGTCAGCCCCCGACCGTGGGGCGCTGGTCGGTGCCTTGAGAATCCGAGCCTCGCCGTGAGGCGAAGCGCTGCACTGCGTAGAGCGCGAGCCCTATCGCCAGGAGGAGAACCACGACGGTTTCGGCCAGCGACGCGAGGTCACCGGTGCTGCTGAGGACCAAAACGGCGGCAGTCGTCACGACAATCGCGGCCCCGGGGGTCCGGCGGTTCGGGAGTACCTGGCCGAGCACGGAGGGAAGCAGCCCCTGTTCTGCCCTGCCATAGGTAACCCGGCTGGCCATGATCATGGTGAGCAGCAAACGGTTGGCGACAGCGATGAGCGCGACGAGCCCGAAGATCCACTCCGGGATACCGAATCCGGTGGCGTTGACGACGCGCTGATCCCCTGCTTGAGTTTCGATGGTGACGGGCGCTGTGCTGTGGTGGACATGCCAGTAGTATATTGCAGAAAGTAAGCCTGCTGACTAGATGACTCTTTCGGGTGCCAAAGGCAGCACCGGATTAGGTCCGCGTTGACACCGTTACGGTGAATTTCGGGTTCCGCGCGGCCTGGCGGGTGGGCCCCACCAGTTGGGTCAGGGGCCCCCGGTACTGCAGGTGGCTGTTCCAGACCGTCCAGAGTTCGCCGCCCGGACGCAGGACCCACCCGGCGTCGGCGAACAGCTTCAGCGCGATTCCTGAGTGGACCGTGCCTTCCAGGTGGAAGGGCGGGTTCAGGACGATCAGGTCGGCTGACGACGCCGCCGCCAGGGACAGCGCGTCGTCACGCACCACGGTGATCCGGTCACCCACGCCGTTGGCTTCAGCGGTGGCCCGGGAGGATGCGACCGCCGACGCCGACTGGTCGGTTGCGGTGACCTGCAGGGTAGGCCGCGTCAGCGCCAGGTAGGCGGCGATCGTGCCGTTGCCCGACCCCAGGTCGATGGCGTGCCCTACTGACCGCGCAGCGGACAGGGCCGGAAGGAGGTAACGGGTACCCGCATCGAGCTTCGCCCCGCCAAAGGTGCTGCCGAACGCCCGCAGGATCAGCGGGGAAGCCAGGCCGACGTCGTGCTGCTCCTCGACGGGGAACCCGCTGACAGCGGATTGCACCGGCCCGGAGGCGGTCAGCACCCGGGACTTCTGGCGGGCCAGCCCCGCCGCTACGGAGCCGAAATGGCGGGCGAGCACGCCGTTCATCGCCGTGGTCATGTGTTTCACCCGGCCGCCCGCGAACACGCGGACATTGGGCGCGGCATGGCGGGCGATCGTCCAGGCGATTTCATCGAGCGCGGCCAGCGACCGGGGAAGTTGCAGCAGGACAATGCGGGCATCGGTCAGCAGCGCGCCGTCCAGCGGGTGGTGGGTGTACCTGTCGGGCAAACGTGTCGCTGTTGCATTGCGGGTCAGCGCGAGCTCCCCGGACAGCGGATCCTGGTGGGTGCGGATCCCCGTCGCACCGTGCAGCGCAGCAGTACCGAGTGTCAGCGCGCCATAGTGATCACCGATCACGACGACGGCCGCCGGATCCTCGCTGATAGCACTGCCGGCGGTGTCCAGGAGCAGACGGTCGGTGGCGTCGAACGCGAAGAGGTTGGGGGCCTCAACATCGGGAGCCCGCCGAAGGTTGTCGAAGGAAAAGTCAGTCACAGTCCACCCATTTCAGGTCTTGGAGTTCGGCGCCGGATTGCCCGGCGGTCAGGGAGGCGAGCCGGGCGGTGAAGTCACTCACCGAGGCTTCCCCGGCTGGCACGGCCACCTGGATCAGCGCACGGTCGGCGAGATAGTCGGTTCCCAGTATCCCGGTGCCAGCGGCTCGCAGATCATTTTCGACCCGACCGGCGTCGGCGTGGGCCACCGGGACCGTCAGCTGCTGGAGTAGTCGGCGCTGAACGGTTGGTGCAGCGTCCAGTGCCTGGGAAACGGCGTCCGAGTAGGCGCGGACCAGGCCGCCGGCACCCAACAGCACACCGCCGAAGTATCTCACCACCACCACGGCGAGGTCGCTCAGATCGGTGGCGCCCCCGGTGGTAACGCGTTTCAGGATGGCGTCCAGCATGGGTGCCCCAGCGGTCCCGGACGGCTCGCCGTCGTCGTTGGCCCGCTGAATTGACCGGTCCGGGCCGAGGACAAACGCGCTGAAGTGGTGGCGTGCATCGTGGAATTCCCGCCGCAGGTCGGTGACGAGTTGCCGCGCGCCATCCTCGGTGTCGGCGCGCCGGACGACCGCGACAAAACGGGACCGGCGAACCTCGGTCTCGTGGCGGTGTTCGCCCCGGACCGTCGTATATCCGGTTATTCCACTGTCGCTCACCGGATCAAGCATACGGGGCGGGCACTGCGAGTGATCCGCGTACTAGGGTGGGGGACATGCTCAGAATCGGCCTCACCGGCGGGATCGCCGCCGGGAAATCACTCGTCGCTCAACGTCTGGAAGAGCTCGGGGCGGTGCTGGTCGACGCGGATGTCCTGGCCCGGGAGGCCGTCGAGCCGGGATCGGCCGGGCTGGCGGCCGTCGTCGCGGAGTTCGGCGCGGAGATGCTCCTGCCCGACGGCGGCCTGAACCGGCCCGCCCTGGCGAAAGCCATCTTCGGGAACCCGTCGCGCCGGATGACCCTGAACTCCATCATCCATCCGCTGGTCCGCGACCGGGCGCGTGAGCTGACCGCCGCCGCTCCGCCGGACGCCGTCGTCGTGCAGGACATTCCCCTGCTCGTGGAGACCGGCCAGCAGCACCAGTTCCATCTGGTGGTAGTGGTCGATGCGTCCGACGAGGTGCGGTTGGGACGGCTGACCACCGACCGCGGGATGAGCGACGCCGACGCACGGGCCCGGATCGCGGCGCAGGCGACGCGGGCCGAGCGCGCCACCGCGGCCGACGTCGTCATCCCCAATGAGGGAACCACCGAAGAACTGCTGGCCGCGGTGGACCGGTTGTGGCGGGACCGGGTGGTCCCGTTCAACACCAACCTGGTCAGGGGTGTGCGTGCGGGACGGACCGGCGGGCCGCAGCTCAAGAAATACCGTGATGACTGGCCGGTGCAGGCGGAGCGGATCGCGGGCCGGCTGCGCCTGGCGGATCCCCTGGTGCTGGGAGTGGACCATATCGGCTCGACAGCGATTCCCGGCCTGCCGGCCAAGGACGTCATCGATCTGCAGGTCACCGTGGCGAGCCTGGCGGACGCCGACAGGATTGCAGACAGACTCACTGCGGCGGGTTTCCCCCTCGTCGAGGGCATTGTGCAGGATGAGCCGAAACCAGCCGCACCCGAGCCGGACCGGTGGGCGAAGCGACTGCACGCCAACGCCGACCCCGGACGCCCGGCGAATGTGCACGTCAGGGTCCAGGGCTCCCCGGGGTGGTGTTACGCGCTGTCCTTCCGGGACTGGCTGCGGTCCGATCCGGACGCCGCAGCCCGGTATCTGGCGGAGAAGGAACGCTGTGCGGCCGACCACGCTGGCGACCAGGGAACGGATGGCTACGCGCAGTGCAAAGAAGCCTGGTTCACCCAGGTTGCCGACCCCCTGCTGACCCGGTGGATCGCCGACACCGGCTGGCGGCCGGGACCGCCTTCCGCCGTCGGCTAAGTCACGGGCATGAGGACAGTAATTGTCCGGGGGAGGGTCTAACGTATTTATATGAGCCTTGCGCAGCAAATTAACCGGGTGGTCGCCCCGTTCGAAGTGATCAGTGATTTCAATCCGGCTGGCGACCAGCCGGCCGCGATCGCCGAGCTGAGCGAGCGGATCAAGGGTGGCGAAAAGGACGTGGTGCTCCTGGGTGCCACCGGCACCGGCAAGAGTGCGACGACGGCGTGGCTGATCGAGCAGGTCCAACGCCCCACCCTGGTGATGGTGCAGAACAAGACCCTCGCCGCACAGCTGGCCAACGAATTCCGTGAACTGCTGCCGAACAATGCCGTCGAGTACTTCGTCTCCTACTACGACTACTACCAGCCTGAAGCCTACGTACCGCAGACCGACACCTTCATTGAGAAGGACTCGTCGGTCAACGAGGAGGTGGAGCGGCTCCGCCACTCGGCCACGAACGCCCTGCTGACCCGCCGGGACGTCATCGTCGTCGCCACGGTGTCCTGCATCTACGGACTGGGCACCCCCGAGGAGTACGTCGCCGGAATGGTCACGCTGGAGACCGGCCAGCAGATGAACCGGGATGACCTGCTGCGAAAGTTCGTGTCAATGCAGTACACCCGCAACGACATCGACTTCCACCGCGGCACGTTCAGGGTGCGCGGCGACACCGTCGAGATCATCCCGATGTATGAGGAGTTGGCGCTCCGCATCGAGTTCTTCGGCGACGAGGTCGAAAAGATCTACACCCTGCACCCCCTGACCGGTGAGATTGTCCGGGAAGAGACCGAGATGTACGTGTTCCCGGCATCGCACTATGTTGCGGGTCCGGAACGGATGAACCGCGCGGTCAAGCAGATCGAGGACGAGCTGCAGGTCCGGCTTGATGAGCTGGAGTCACAGAACAAGCTGGTCGAGGCGCAGCGCCTCCGGATGCGCACCACCTATGACCTGGAAATGATGCAGCAGATGGGGTTCTGCAACGGTATCGAGAACTATTCGCGGCACATTGACGGGCGCGGGCCGGGCTCGGCGTCGCACTGCCTCCTCGACTACTTCCCCGACGATTTCCTGCTGGTCGTGGATGAATCCCACGTGACCATCCCGCAGATCGGCGCCATGTATGAGGGGGACATGTCCCGAAAGCGCACCCTCGTGGACCACGGGTTCCGGTTGCCCTCCGCCATGGACAACCGGCCCCTGAAGTGGGACGAATTCCTCGAAAGGATCGGCCAGACGGTGTACCTGTCGGCGACGCCGGGCAAGTACGAGCTGGGCAAGTCCGACGGTTATGTGCAGCAGATCATCCGTCCGACCGGGCTGATCGACCCGGAGGTCGTGGTCAAGCCGAGCAAGGGCCAGATCGACGACCTGCTGGGCGAGATCCGCACCCGGGTGGAACGCAACGAACGCGTCCTGGTCACCACGCTCACCAAGCGGATGGCCGAGGATCTCACCGGCTACCTGCTGGAACACGGGGTGAAGGTGGAGTACCTGCACTCCGACGTCGACACCCTGCGCCGGGTCGAGCTGCTGCGCGAGCTGCGGCTCGGCACCTTCGACGTCCTGGTGGGCATCAACCTGCTCCGTGAGGGCCTCGACCTCCCCGAGGTCTCACTGGTCAGCATTCTTGACGCCGACAAGGAGGGGTTCCTGCGCAGCGCCACGTCCCTCATCCAGACGATCGGGCGTGCCGCCCGAAACGTTTCCGGCGAAGTGCACATGTACGCCGACCGGATCACCGATTCGATGGCCAAGGCGATTGACGAAACGAACCGGCGCCGCGAAATCCAGGTGGCCTACAACCTCAAGCACGGGGTGGACCCGCAGCCGCTGCGGAAGCGCATTGCCGACATCACCGATTCGATTGCCCAGGAGGACGCCGATACCCGGGCGCTGCTTGAAGAAACAGGCAGGAAACGCAAGGGTGGTAAGACTGCCAAGGGTGGGACTCCGGTCCGTCACGACGGGCTTGCAGCTGTGCCCGCGGAGGACCTGACTGACCTGATCAGCCAGCTCACCGACCAGATGCACTCCGCGGCAGCCGACCTGCACTTCGAGCTGGCCGCCCGGTTGCGCGACGAGGTGGGTGACCTCAAGAAGGAACTACGGCAGATGCAGACGGCCGGGCACGCCTAAACTCCATGACAGGTCGCCGCCCGCCCACCACCGGACCCTTCACCGAGATCCGGGTGCACGGGGTAGGAGACCATGACTACCTGAGCGCGCTGGGACGGCCCCGCGTCCGCCAGTTCAACTCCTGGGTGGAAACGGCCGACGCACCGGCGGTCCCACAGCACCGGCTGAGGATCATCAACTGGTCGCGGTCGAACCGCCGGAACACCGGGTTCCTCTGGTACCTGGCGTTCCCCTTCACCCTGGCCAATGTGGCGGGGCGCATGCACACCGTCGGTCCAGCTGGGGTGGGCGGCCCTCTGTTACGGATGTGCGTCGGCCTGGTGGGACTTGTCCTCACCGTCAGCCAGTTGGCCTGGCTGGTGGTGCTTGGCGAAACCGTGCTGCGCCACCTTCCGCCGGAAGTCAGCGGATCGGCCGCGGGAAGGACGACGGCGATCGTCGCCGCAGTCGGCCTCGCCGGTTGGCTGCTTTACCGGTGGCGGGCGGTCATCAGCCGCCAGGCCGAGGGGCGCCAGCAGGCAGGGAGCCACAGCGAGGGGAGGCGTCAGGGAGGGAGCCACACCGAGGGGCGCCAGCAGGGAGAGCAGAGTCTCCCCGACGCCCGGGGTGTCTTCACCCACCTCGGGCTGATCATGGGCGCAGGATTGGCCGTCGCCTGGCTCCGTCCAGCGCAGCTGGCCTACGGCGGGTGGCCTTCCGTCGCCACCCCCATTTCTGCCAACGCTTCCAGTCAGGTGCCCACCCTGGAGCGGCTGGACGCGATGGCCCTCTGGATGGCGCTCAGCACTGGGGTTGCTGTCCTCGCCGCGACGCTCCTGCTGGTCCGCTATTGGGCGGCGCGTCCGGAAGACCGCCGTGCCCCGGAGGCCGCGGCGGGGGTGCTGCTGGTGGCGGCGGTCCTGCTGCTGCACAGTGTGACGTCCCTGCTGCGCATGGTGCTCGACAACATTCTGGTGTACATCACCGGCCTTTTCGGCGCGTCCAGTGCGGACGGCCCCACCCCTGCCCGCAACACGAGCCACGCGATCCTGCTCGCCTACGACAGCACCGCCGAGGCAGGGGACAGCCGGCTCGATCTTTTCCCCTTCCTTGCGCTGATCGTCGTGGCGGCCGTTGCCCTCGCCGCCGCCGTCGTCCTCTCACTCACCCGGACTCTGGGCCTCCGTGCACTGTGGGGGACCCCGGTGCAGCGGGCCCGGTGGCTCCACCGCCTGACCGCGGGCGCGCCCACGCTGGTGCCCCGGATCCTGCCCGCGGCAGGACTGTTGGCCGCCGCCGGGATCGCCGCTGCGGTCACCCTCGGGGAGGGACGGTTGGGCGGTCCGTGGCTCGCACTGGCCATTCTTGCGCTCCACCTGGCGGGCGCTGCCGTGATCCTGGTGCTGTTGCTCGGCCAGCTCGCACCGGTTCGCAACGTGCTGGGGAAAATCGCCGACATTGCCGGCTTCTGGCCCATCCGTGACCACCCACTCGCCGGGGTCTCCTACCGCGATGCGGTAGTGGAGGGTATCCGGGCCGAAACCCGGCGGGCCGACGTCGGGCAAGTGGTGCTGGTGGCGCATAGCCAAGGTTCAGTGATCTGCGCATGGCTCCTGGCCCACACGCCGAGATCGGACGCCAGTAGTCCCCTCCTGGTCACCGCCGGCTCACCGCTGGCCTCCCTGTACGGTGCGTTCTTTCCCGCCTACTTCAACGATGACCTCTTTCGGCGTATCAGCAGCAACACCGCCGGCCGGGGCTGGGTGAATCTCTGGCGGGATACCGACCCGATTGGGACAGCCGTCCCGTGCGCCGACAACCGGCAGCTCGCTGACCCTGACGCTGTCGGGGTACTCCGTGGGCACGATGACTATTGGACGGCCGCCCAGTTGACCGAGGAAATTGAAAGGTTACGGCTGTCATTTCCTGATCCGAGAGGTGGTTAGGCTACGATGATGCGGACGTAGGGGAGTATCCCGAAGCGCTACGAACGTCAACACGCAGGGCATCGTTGCCCTGCCGGGCGTAGCGGCCGACTGGCAGATGCCGCGGCGGAGAGACTTGCGGACACCGCTGCACCCTCCGAAAGGTCTTTCATGCCCGAACCCACACTGGAGTTGCCGCTGGCTTTCGAGGTCGGCACATTCATTGTGCTTGGCCTCATCCTTCTCTTCGACCTGCTCCTGGTGGTCAAGCGCCCCCACGAGCCGTCCATGAAGGAAGCCGGCCTCTGGGTCACGTTCTACGTGTCCCTCGCCCTGGTCTTCGCCGTCCTGATGTTTATCTTCACCGGCCCTGACTACGGCGGCCAGTTTGTGGCCGGCTGGGTCACCGAGTACAGCCTCAGCATCGATAACCTGTTCGTGTTCATCATCATCATGGCCCGGTTCTCGGTACCCCGGAAATACCAGCAGGAAGTACTGATGGTGGGCATCATCATTGCGCTGGTCCTCCGCGGTATCTTCATCCTCCTGGGCGCCGCATTGATCAGCAACTTCAGCTGGATCTTCTACATCTTCGGCGTTTTCCTGCTTTACACGGCCTATCAGCAGGCCAAGGACAGTGGTGAGGATGAGGAGCATGGCAGCGAGAACAAGCTGATCGGCAACCTCCGTAATGTCCTGCCGATGACCGACAAGTACGACGGCAACAAGATCCGCACCGTGGTTGACGGCCGGAAAGTCTTCACCCCGATGCTCATCGTGTTCGTCACGATCGGCCTCACCGACCTGCTCTTCGCCGTTGACTCCATCCCGGCCATCTTCGGTCTGACCGAGAGCGCGTTCATCGTCTTCACGGCCAACATCTTCGCCCTGATGGGTCTGCGTCAGCTCTACTTCCTGCTCGGTGGACTGATGACCCGCCTGATCTACCTGAAGCACGCACTCTCGGTGATCCTCGCGTTCATCGGCATCAAGCTGATCCTCCACGCCATGCACGAGAACGAGCTTCCATTCATCAACGGCGGGCAGCACATCGAGTGGGCACCGATCATCCCGACGTTTGTGTCGTTGGGCATCATCCTCGGGACCATCGTGATCGCCGTCGTCCTGAGCCTGCTCAGCCCGAAGGCCGAGCAGGCTGCCATCGACGCCCAGCTGGAAGAGGATGCCCGCAAGGCCCGCGCGGCCGACGTCGACAGCTAGCCTCCTCGGCTCTACCAAACGATCAGCGCGCCGCCCCGGCCCGCCAGCACCGCAATTCCGGGACTGGCGGGCCGGCTGCGTATCGGGGCAGCTACTTTTAGGCCGGGTCCGGCATCGGTCCGTTCACTGACTGATCCGGCTAGGCACGCCCGTTCACTGACACATCCGGTCAGGCGAGCGATCCGGTCACTGACCCATCCGGCCAGGCACGCCACCCGGTCAGGCGGGCCATCCGGTCATACCCAGTAGCCGGTTGAAGATCGCTTCGCCGTCGTCGGAGATTCCGTCGTGGTGGAAGTCGGCTGTTTCCCATGCCCGCAAACCGTTGACAGCCCGTGCTGTCTCCATCGACAGACCGTGGTCCACGTAGATGTCCTCCTGATACACGGCGGCGGCGGCAGGAACGGTGTTCCGTGCCAGCTGGTCGACGTCGTACAGGGGGCCCCAGTCGGTCCTGGCGGCTAGGAGGTCGGCGGTTTCCCGCAACGGGGCCAACGCGGGGTCCTGTTGGAAGTACCAGGGGTAGACCATCTCACCGGTCAGGAGGAGCTCGTCAGCGGTGGGAAGGAACTGGGGATAGGCGGCCAGGACCCGGTCCGCGGACCAGGCGGAGGCCGCACCCTGACAGTAGATCGACTCGTGTAACAGTGCGTACAGCGGGTTGGAGGACCGGCTGACCTGCGCCCACACCGCGTCGAGGAACACGTCGGAGAGTCGATCGCCCTCAGGGGCCGCGACGAAGGCGTCCGCCAGGAGATAGTGGAGCGCGTCGACGCGGGTATTGCCGCCCAGGAACGAGCCGATCATCTGGAGGCGTTCGACAGTGAGCCGTTCACCGGTCGGGAGCCGCTCGTCGACGGCGGCGACGTGCCGGGCGATCCGGGTGAGGATGTTCCGATCCCCGGGGTACCTGGCAAAATACTCCCTGTTCCGTGCCTCGACGAGCCGGTAGGTGGCTGCATAGACCCGGTCGGGTGACCCTTCGAGCGGTGCGAGCCCACCAGTGATCAGGGCCCGGTCCATGCCCTCCGGGGCGAAAGAGAGGTACGTCAGGGCGCAGAAACCTCCGAAGCTTTGACCGAAGACCGTCCAGGGCGCTCCGACCAGCTGACGGCGGATCAGTTCAGCATCCGCAACAATCGAGTCGGCCCGGAAGTGCGTGAGGTACTCGGCCTGGGCTGCGGCGTCGCCGCGGGTCGGCAGCGTCCTGGCATCCGCCGGAGTGGACCGGCCGGTGCCCCGCTGATCAAGCATCAAAATCCTGAAGTGTTTGGCCGCTGCTTTCATCCAGCCACCCAGCTGGGTCACCCTGGCGCCGCGGCCGCCGGGGCCGCCCTGCAGGAACAGCAGCCAGGGCAGCCCGGCAACGTCGTCGTGATCCAGGGAGCTGTACTCGCGGGCGAAGACGGTGATGGTTTCGCCGTCGGGCTCGCTGTGGTCCAACGGGACGGTGAAGTGGTGACCGGTGGTGCGGGCACCGTGCATCAGGTGGGTGGTACCGGGCTGATGGGGGACAACGTCGGCCTCTGGCTGAGCACTCACGTGGTGGAACCGCTGGCGACGGCTGTGAGGGCGGGGCCGGTGAGGCGGTAGGTAGTCCACTCGTCCTGGGGGAAGGCGCCGAGGCTGTCGTAGAAGCTGATGGACGGTTCGTTCCAGTTGAGGACCGACCATTCGACCCGGGCGTAACCGCGCTCGGCGGCGATGCGTGCCAGGTTCTGCAGGAGTGCCTTGCCGTGGCCTTCGCCCCGGGCTTCGGGCCGGACATACAAGTCCTCAAGGTAGATCCCGTTGACGCCCTCCCAGGTGGAGTAGTTCAGGAACCAGAGCGCAAAACCCTGAATGGCACCATCTGATTCGGCGACGTGGGCGAACACTGCCGGTGAGTCGCCGAAGAGGGCCTGGTTGAGATGCTCGGGTGTGTTCCTGACGGCGTCGGGTTCCTTCTCGTAGATGGCCAGGTCATGGATGAGCTGGAGGATAGTGGGTACATCCTCCGGGCGGGCGTCTCGGATAGTCATGTCTTCAACCCTAGCGATTCCGCTGGCGGCCGGTAGCCCAGGGGCAGCGTGCGGGAATTCTGGAGAGGCTCGAACCTGCACCTCGCCTGAACCTGTCGTTCAACGGGAGCGATGATGGTTACGTCGACGGGTTGCTTGACGGGTCGCTTAAGGGGGTGCTTGACGGGTTGTTTCGGAGGCCCGACATCAGGGCAGTTTGAGCCGTGCGCGAGGGCCGTTTGAAGGCTGCCAAAGCGATGCCAGAGCAGAATCACCTGCCCAGAAAAAAGATCCAAAAGTTTCTTGGGCACCCCTCGATCGCCCCTTATTTTGTCAGTGCCGGGTGATGGAATTGAGGTATGGAAAGCAGTGAAGCTTCTTCTCCCGGACCGGGATCATCCCCCGATTCTGGCGCGGATTCTGCTTCCGATAGCGGGACTCCGGATACTTCCACGGAGACAGCTGGGGAGACGTCCGGGGATACGTCCGGGGAGACGTCCACTGGGTCTTCCACCGGGTCTTCCTCGGGGTATGGGCCGGCTGGTCCGTTGGGTGTCGAGTCGGTGTGGACGGCCCCGGTAGTTGAGCAGCCCAGGCCCACCGCCGCCACGGACCCCGCTGAGGACGACGCTGATCCGAACCAAGGGGAGACTGCCGAGTCCGATTCAACAGGGCCAGAATCAACGGAGTCAGATTCAACAGAGTCTGAATCTACAGAGTCTGATTCGGCGTGGTTGTTCTCTGAATCGTGGGGTTCCTTTCACCTGGGAGGCGACCCGGATGAACGGGTCCGCTCCAGCAGTGCACCTCCCGCACTGACTGGGCAGCTTCAACTGGCGGCGGTGGGTGGTTTGGATGCCTGTCAGGCGTTGGACACGTTGAAAGACATCGACGAAGCACGGTCCTGGCTCGACGCCCAGGAAGCCAAGATTGTTACCCGGGTCCTGAACCTGCAAACCGAACAAACCCGCCACGACCCCCGAGGTTGGGGTTACGAAACAACCCTTACCGCTAGTGAGGTTGGGGCGGCGTTGCACCTGCCGGACCGGACGGCGGGGTTCCTGGTCGAGCACAGCACCCTGTTGACCCGGTACTACCCGGCCACCCTGGAGGCATTGGAGGCCGGGAAACTCAGCCGGCGGCACGCCTGGGCCGTGGTGGAGGAAGCCACCAGCATCCCCGACACCGACCCGGCGGTCACCGCCGCCTTCGAGGACCGGCTGATCGAAATGGCGTCCCTGACGACCGTGGTGAAGTTTCGGCAGCAGGCGAACCGGCTCCGGGAAAAACTCCACCCCGAAACGATCACTACCAGGCACAAGAGAGCCGTGAAGGAGCGCGGGGTGTACTTGACCCCTTCCTATGACGGGATGGCGTGGCTCGAAGCCTATCTCCCGGTTGATCAGGCTGCCGGGATCTTCCACCGCGTAGACACCGCCGCCCGCGCATTCCAAGGCCCCGACGAACCCCGGACCCTCACCCAGTTACGCGCCGACGTCCTCACCGATGTCCTGACCAGCGCAGGCGCCACCGACGGTGCCGATGCAGCGGGTGGGTTGGCCGGCCGTGGTGGTGCAGGTGCTTACTGGGGTGTGCAGGCGAAGGTATTCGTCACCGTCCCCGTGATGACCCTCCTCGGCGGGGACACCCCCGGTGAACTCGAAGGGTACGGGCCGATCGACCCCGACACTGCCAGGAAACTCGCCGGGCACGCACCATCTTTCACGAGGATCCTCACCCACCCCTTCACCGGTGCCAGACTCGGTGCCGACGCCACCACCTACCGGGTCCCCCAAGACCTCAAGGACGCAGTCAGAGTGCGGGACCGGACCTGCCGGCACCCCGGGTGTAACCGGTTGGCGGTGTTCTGCGAACTCGACCACACAAAGCCTTGGTCACAAGGCGGGAAAACCAGCTACGGCAACCTGGCAGCGTTGTGTAAACGCCACCACAAGCTCAAATCCGAGGGCTACTGGCACTACCGACAACCTGAGCCAGGAATGATCATCGCCATCTCACCCATGGGCGAAACCTACCTCACCCGACCAGACCCACCACCGGCACCACAGGACGACCCGCCACCCTTCTAACCAGATTCGCCTCTCCATCGTGTAGCGCTCTGTGGCCCTGCTCGTGTATGGCTCTGTTCAGATCATGCATAGGTTCAGATCATGCATAGGAAGTCTGGCCGGAAGGGCTGAGAAGGTCGGGCCGGAAGGCCTGTGGCTGGAGCGAACCCGCCTCTGTGTCCCAACCGCGGACACCCTGGACCCGCTAGGAGTTCCAGACCAGCGAGCCCCAGGCCAGTGCGGTCCAGGCCAGCTAGGAAACCCAGTCCAGCTAGGGCGCCCCGACTCCGGTCACCGTGACCACGGGGACGCCGGCCTCGTCGGAGGCCGCCAGATCGATGACGGCATTGATGCCCCAGTCGTGGTTGCCGAACGGGTCCTTGAAGATCTGGCGGACCTTCCAGCTGCCGGGCACCTTCTCGATGATCAGCAGGGCTGGACCGCGGGCCTCGGGGCCGTCGTCGATATCTTCGTAGTCGCCGAAGTAGCCATCGAGGGCTTCAGTCCACCGATCGGTGTCCCACCCGGAGGCACCGTCGAGGGCACCCAGCGCCACGTCGTCCTCGTCGGCAAAGAGCTTGACCCGGTGGAACATCTCGTTGCGGACCATCACCCGGAAGGCACGCTCGTTGGAGGTTACGGAGTCGGGTTCCGGCGGCAGATCAACGGTGGTGTCGCCGTCGGGTCGTCCGCCGGCGGCCAAGAGCTCCCACTCCTCGAGCAGGCTGGAGTCGACCTGGCGGATCAGTTCGCCAAGCCACTCGATGATGTCGGTGAGGTCTTCCCGGAGGGCCTCGGTGGGAACAGTTTGGCGCAGTGCCTTGTAGCAGTCGGCGAGGTAACGCAGGAGGATGCCCTCGGACCGGGTCAGTGAGTAGAAGGCAATGTACTCGCCGAAGTTCATAGCCCGCTCGTACATGTCCCGGACCACCGACTTCGGGGTCAGCTCAAAGTCGCCCAGCCAGGGAGCGCCGCTGCGGTAGACGTCGAACGCCTGGAACAGCAGCTCCGCCATCGGCTGCGGGTAGGTGACTTCCTCGAGGAGCGCCATCCGCTGGTCATACTCGATGCCGTCGGCCTTCATGGCGCCGATCGCCTCGCCGCGGGCCTTCTTCTCCTGGGCGTTGAGGACCTGGCGTGGCTTCTCCAGCGTCGCCTCGATCACCGAGACCACATCCAGCGCGTAGGTGGGACTCTCGGGGTCGAGCAGCTCCAGGCTGGCCAGCGCAAACGGGGACAGCGGCTGGTTCAGTGCGAAGTTGGCCTGTAGGTGCACCTTGAGACGGATCGAGCGTCCGTCGGCATCGGGCTCGGGAAGCCGCTCAACAATGCCGGCAGTGACCAGCGACCGGTAAATACCGATGGCTTTGCGGGTCAGCTGCAGCTGGGATGCGCGGGTCTCATGGTTTTCATTGAGCAACCGCTGCGCCGCCGAGAACGGGTTGCCGGGACGTTCCAGCAGGTTCAGGAGCATCGAATGGCTGACGGCGAAGCTCGACGTGAGCGGTTCGGGCGTGCCAGCGGCCAACCGCTCGTAGGTGGGCTTGCCCCACGAGACGAAACCGGTGGGCGGCTTCTTCCGGACCACCTGGCGGAGCTTCTTCTGGTCGTCACCAAACTTGCCGACGGCCTTGGCCATGGCCCGCGTGTTCTCAACGACGTGGTCGGGGGCCTGCACGACGACGGTTCCCGCCGTGTCATACCCGGCCCGCCCGGCACGGCCGGCGATCTGATGGAACTCGCGGGCGTTGAGCAAACGGGTGCGGACGCCGTCGTACTTGCTGAGCGCTGTCAACAGGACGGTGCGGATGGGGACGTTGATGCCCACGCCCAGCGTGTCGGTTCCGCAGATGACCTTCAGCAGCCCGGCCTGCGCCAGCTGCTCGACCAACCGGCGGTACTTGGGAAGCATGCCGGCGTGGTGGACGCCGATACCGTGCCGGACGAGCCGGTTCAGCGTCTTTCCGAAGCCGGAGGAGAACCGGAACGTGGCGATCAGATCGGCGATCCTGTCCTTCTCCTCCCGGGAGCAGACGTTGACGCTCATCAGGTTCTGCGCCCGCTCGATGGCCTCCGCCTGGCTGAAATGCACCACGTACACCGGCGCCTGCCGGGTACTGAGTAGCTCCTCCAAGGACTCCTGGACGGTCGTCTCGACGTAGTAGAAGTGCAGGGGAATGGGGCGTTCGGCGCTACTGATGGTGGTGCTGGCGCGGCCGGTGAGCTCCGTCAGCGCCTCCTCGAAGCGGGTCATGTCACCGAGTGTCGCCGACATCAGCAGGAACTGGGCCTGCGGCAGCTCCAGCAGCGGGACCTGCCAGGCCCAGCCGCGCTGCGGGTCGGAGTAGAAGTGGAACTCGTCCATGATGACTGTGCCGACGTCGGCCTGTGCACCCTCACGGAGGGCAATATTCGCCAGGATCTCGGCCGTGCAGCAGATGATGGGGGCGTCCTGGTTCACTCCCGAGTCGCCGGTGATCATGCCGACGTTCTCGGCGCCGAACGTCTCGCAGAGGGCGAAGAACTTCTCGGACACGAGCGCCTTGATCGGCGCCGTGTAGTAACTACGCTTGCCGCGGGCGATGGCGTCGAAGTGGGCGGCCACAGCGACCAGCGACTTCCCGGAGCCGGTGGGCGTCGCGAGGATCACGTTGTTGCCCGAGACCAGCTCAAGCACCGCCTCGTCCTGCGCCGGGTACAGGTTCATTCCCTCGCTGGTTGTCCACGCGAGGAACGCGCTGTAGACATCGTCGGCCTGGTCCGTGCCTGCGGGGAGGTGTTCCTGGATTCTCATAGGACTCCAGCCTATCCGTTGCCGCCCTACCGGGGGCACTGGCTGGCTCGTGCGGGCTGCCCGATACGCTGGAAGCATGCGCTGGGATCCCACACAGTACTCACTGTTCTCCGACCACCGTGGCCGGCCGTTCGTCGACCTGGTCGGTCGGATCAACGCCGCCGATCCGCAGGTCGTCATCGACCTGGGGTGCGGGCCGGGGGATCTGACCCGCCTGCTGGCCGACCGCTGGCCCCACGCCGCGGTGTTGGGCATCGACTCATCGGTCGACATGGTACAGCGCGCCAAGGAACAGTCCGGTCTGCCGGCTAACCTGCGGTTCGAGACCGGAGATGTCCGGGACTTCTCACCAGCAGGCGACGTCGACGTCGTCGTGACCAACGCCGTCCTGCAGTGGGTGCCCGGCCAGGCCGGGCTGGTGCAGAAGTGGGCGCGTGCCCTTCGCCCCGGCGGGTGGCTGACCCTGCAGGTTCCCGGCAACTTCGGGTCCCCGGCGCACACCCTGATGCGGGAGCTGGTCGGATCGAACGCCTGGCGGAACAAGCTCGGGGGAGTGCTGAGGCATACCGACGTCGTGTCGGAACCGGATGAGTACCTGCGGATGCTCAGCGACGCAGGGATGACCGCCGACGTCTGGGAGACCACCTACCAGCATGTGCTCGCCGGACCAGATCCGGTCCTGCGATGGCTCAAGGGCACCGGATTGCGCCCAGTGCTGGACGCGCTCTCCATCGACGACGCCGCGGCCTTTGTCGACCAGTACACCGATCTGCTGCGCGGCGCCTACCCCAAGGAACCATGGGGCACGGTCTTCGGGTTCCGGCGGATCTTCGCCGTCGGCGTCAAGAACGACGAAAACTAGGCTGGTCGGCCGCGGCTACCAGCCGCGAGCCCGCCATTCGTCGAGATGGGGCCGTTCGGCCCCTAGCGTGGTGCCCTTGCCATGGCCCGGGTGCACGATGGTGTCGTCCGGCAGGTAGTCGAAGACCCGCTCCGACACGTCGTTCAGCAGCGACTCGAACCGGCCCGCGTCACCCTGGGTGTTTCCCACGCCACCGGGAAACAGCGAGTCCCCGGTGAACAGGTGCGCCGGACCGTGCGGATCGCGATACAGCAACGCCACGCTGCCCGGCGTGTGCCCGCGCAGCTTGATCGCCTCGAGGTCGAAACCATCGAAGTTGCCGATGTCCCCGTGATCGAGGGAAACGTCGGTGGGTACAGCGATATCCGAAGTGTCCTCCCTTCCGGCGGCGGTCCGCGCCTTCGTCTTCCCGACGACGTCGGCCAGCGCCCGCACATGATCCCAGTGCGAGTGGGTGGTGATGATCAGCGCCAGCTTGGTCTCGGCGGTGCTGTCGGCGGCGCCATCCTGCAGCAGCTGGCCGATGGCGGCGGCGTCGTCAGCAGCGTCGATCAGCACCTGGACGCCGGTCGCCTTCGAGGTCAGCAGGTACACGTTGTTATCCATCTCACCCGTTGAAATGTAGCGAATGGTTACCACAGAAAGATCGGCTATCAGCATGCGGTCAGCCTACACACAAGAGCGCCCTGCGTAGAAGATTACGTAGGGCGCTGAGGTTAAGCGCTTCAGTCAATCCTCAGGTCTTTCCTCATGAGGTTCAGTATGTTTTGGATGCGCTCATCAACGGGCATGATATTGGCTTCGTTGGGCTTCTGAGCGGTCCAGTCATCTATGTAGGCATTCGTCCTCCGTAATACTTCGCCTACCTCTGCTGTGATCTGGGTAGGCAGGAAGAGAGTTGATTGATTTTTCTTTAGCCGTTCCGTGGTTGCCTTCACTTCAAGCAGACTTTCGATCGGTACACCCCTAGACCTTCGCGGAAGGCTTTCGCTTAAGTGTGCTAGTTCTTGATACAGGTGCCAGTACTGCTGTCGTTTTTCGTTACGTAGCCACTGCTCATGCTCCGTCTTCTTGCCCCAGCGGGTACCTAGCCAGCCACCCAAGAGGGCAAAAGCGCCGCCTGTAGCTGTTGTAATTACCGCGATCTGCCAGGGTTCCATATTTAGACGCTATCAAGCTGTGTTTGAGCGACGGTTTAGTAAGCTAACCCAATGAGCAAATATCGCATGCGGATCACAGTGGATATCGAGGTACCCGAGCTGTCGTTAAGACAGGCGGCTCTATCTCGCCCGGTCTTCGACAATGACGGGGATGCGGGACCTGATGCTCAGCTTTCACTTTCGAATGATGCAGAAGCCGCGCTGGGCCTGATTTTCATTGACCCGATCACGGATCTTGTCCAATCAAAGTTGGCGGATTCCGTAGTGACCTTGCGTGCCTTCGGTGCAGTAGAGCTGGATAATTCTAAAGACGAATGACAAGGCCCCCACCCTCTTTCGAGGGTAGGGGCCATCATTTCTAACGTGTGCGTTTGCGAGCCTGCGCTAACGCGCTTGCTGCTGCAGACTTCGAGGCCTTGCTGGTGCGTCCATCGCGCAAGATCTTGCTTGCGATTCTGGCGACTTTTGAACTGGTTTGTTTGGTGTTGGCCATTTCAAAGCTCCTAGCAAATTCAGTAGAGTGGCCACGCGAGTGGCGAGTGCACCGCTGGCGGGACCCTGACGACTGTGCGCTAAATCAGCGCAGTACAGGGCGGATCCTGATGGTCCGCTTGATACGAATGCGTACAACCCGTGAAGGCATAACGCACCCCCCTTCTTGAATCGGGGGAAAATCCAGATCGTAGCCACGCGGCGGTCATAATTGACTACCGAACCCAGCACTCATAAGCTAGTGGAACTTCGTGAAAGAAGAAGGAACCACTCATAGACTGCGATCTTTCTTGGTCTTCCCTATGGTGTTTTCAATCAGAAGCGCCGCCGTCTCACCGGTGGCGCTTCTGGTGTATCGAGCCGTTTTTGCCTCGATATGTAAATTCTACCTCGCGAGCAAACCCATGGATACGGACCGGGGAAGATGTATTACATGTTTGTCATTCATCGGCCGGTTCGTCCACAGGTAATGCACAATCGGACAGGGATAGATCCGCGGAAATCCGCTGATCTCCGGCCATAATCCACACCTCTGTGGAGTACTTGCGCACAGGCAAAATACTTTCGTTTCGCTAACAGCCGGCGTGTCGTCGGTGACGGCAGGGTTAACGGGACTATTCTTTTAAATCTGGATTTTGATACAAAAGCGCCCCGCAGCCGGGAGAACTGAGAGACGCTGGTCTATTCAGAAGTCTCGCGGTCTTCCGAAGCTTCGGTCCCCTGCGGAACAGCTTCGCAGATGGCACAAGCGCCAAGTTCGGCTTACAAGAATATTTAGCTATTCCGAGGCAGTACTGGTATCGACCCGAGGCAGTACCGTTTCCTCATGATTAATCTCGTTGGTAGCTCACGTGAGCCGAGGCTACCCCCATGTCTACGGTGTGGGACTGAGGCCTGGAAAATCGCGTACGGCGAATACTTCCCTGACGTCCAAGAAACGATGCCCAACACGGTCTTCGCAGGCTGCTGCGTGGAGATGCTGGAACAGATCAGCCTCCGGACTGGACTACTTGAGCGGAAATCTGCCAGATGGAAGTGCCAGAACCGCTCTTGCGGGTTTCGCTGGTGGTGATCTCGCCGCTTCCCGCAGCTTCGGAGATCTCCGGATTGGTGTAAGTCACGCGTCTTTCTGGTTACCACGCTGAAGGCGGTCTGGGACATATGATCGAATAGCTGGATCGGAGTCTCATCCAGCATGATCTGATGTCTATTCTCTGGGGGCACCGTGGCTACCACGTTCGATTCTCTGCTTGATTCATACCGCGATCTAGCGGATTCAGAGCGGATGAAAGGCAACTACTTCGAACAGCTGGTAGGGCAGTATCTGGATAATGACGGGGTTCAGGCACCGCAGTACCGCAACGTGTGGTTGTGGCGAGACTGGCCGGATCGGGCCGGGAAGAAGGACAACGGAATCGACCTGGTGGCGGAGCGCCAAGATGGTGGTTTCACCGCCATCCAGTGCAAGTTTTACGCCGAGGGCCACCGTATCCAGAAGTCGGACATCGATTCGTTCATTTCCGTTTCCGGCAAGCCACCCTTCACGCACCGCCTCATCGTAGATACGACGGGTAGGGAATGGTCGCCCAACGCGGAAGAGATGCTGGAGAACCAGCATGTTCCGGTACAGCGCATTGGTCTGACCGATTTCCGGAACTCCAACATCGACTGGGCAACCTACGAGCTGACCGACCCGGCAACGGCACCGCGTCTACACGAGAAGAAGCAATTGCGGACGCACCAGCACGAGGCGGTGAACGCTGCGATGAAGGGTTTTGAGACTAACCATCGCGGCAAGCTCATTATGGCCTGCGGTACCGGCAAGACCTTCACCGCGCTGAAGGTCGCAGAGCGTTTTGCTGAGCAGGAGGGCCACGCCCGGATCCTGTTCCTTGTCCCCTCACTTGCGTTGATGTCTCAGACGCTTAAGGAATGGTCGGATGAGACGACGCAGGTCCTGCACGCCTATGCAGTGTGCTCTGATACGAAGGTCGGGCGGCAGAAAAACTCAGACTTTACCGACGTCGCTCTCCACGACCTGCAGATCCCAGCCACCACGGATGGGACCACGCTGCTTGACGCGATGGGCTCTCGCGAGCTTGATGAGGGCATGACGGTGGTGTTCTCCACCTACCAGTCCATCGAAGCGGTATCCCAGGCGCAGAAGGCCGGGCTTCCAGACTTTGATCTGATCATCTGCGACGAGGCTCACCGGACAACCGGTGCCACCTTGGCCGGCACTGCGGAATCCCACTTTGTGAAGGTGCACCGCAATGACATCGTTTCCGGCGTGAAGCGCTTGTACATGACAGCCACACCCCGCCTGTTCAACGACGACACAAAGAACAAAGCACTTGAGCGCGACGCAATCCTGTGCTCCATGGACGACGAGAGCATGTACGGGCCGGTGTTTTACCGCATCGGCTTCGGCGAAGCAGTCACTAAGAAGCTTCTGACCGACTACAAAGTCCTAGTCTTGGGGGTAGAGCAAAGCCAGGTCGTGTCGAGCTTTCAAGACCAGCTCGCGGACTCCAACATGGAATTGCAGATCGACGACGTCGCGAAACTCATCGGCTGCTGGAACGGGCTTGCCAAACGCCGCTCCGGCCTGCATGAAGCGTCCTTCGGCAACGACACTGCTCCCATGCGCCGAGCGGTCGCCTTCAATCGGGACATTAAGTCCTCCAAGCTCGTCGAGTCTGAGTTTGGGGACTTAGTTCGTGTGCATCTGACCAATCTCGACAACGACGATGTCACAGACGACCTGAGCGTCGAAGTGAAACACGTAGACGGTGGCTTCAACGCCATTACCCGCGCCGAGCGCCTGGACTGGCTCAAGGAGGAGCTCGATACCGATCACCCGAAGTGTCGGATCCTCACCAACGCCCGCTGCCTCACCGAAGGCATCGACGTCCCTTCCCTGGACGCTGTCCTGTTCCTCAACCCTCGAAACTCAATGGTTGACGTCATCCAGGCCGTCGGTCGCGTGATGCGCATCGCCGAGGGCAAGCAGTTCGGGTACATCGTCCTGCCGATCGCCATCCCCGACGGTATGTCCACATCCGAGGCGCTTCGGGATAACGACCGGTACAAGGTGGTCTGGCAGGTCCTGCAAGCTCTGCGCGCCCACGATGAGCGGATGGACGCCGCAATCAACCAGATCGAGCTCAACGCCAAAGCACCCGAATCTATTCTCGTCGAGACTGTCGACCTGGCACCGAAGAAGAAGGCCAAAACCAACGTTGGCGCGAACTCCCAAAGTGGATATTCCTCCGGTGACGCAGGCGGCGAGCGCGAAAGTGGCGAGAGCCAGTCCGTCTATGAGCAGCCCGAGCTGTTGTTCCCGGTGAATGAGTGGAAGGACGCCGTCTACGCGAAGATCGTGGACAAGTGCGGCAATCGTATGTACTGGGAAGACTGGTCCAAGGATATCGCGGACATCGCCGGCAAGCATATCGCCCTCATCAACAACCTCCTGAACGAAGCGAACTCAGAACATCGAGAAGCCTTTGATGACTTCATTCAAGGCCTGCAAGCGAACCTGAACCCGGACATCGACCAAGCGCAGGCAGTCGAGATGCTCGCTCAGCACTTGGTCACCAAGCCCGTCTTTGACGCCATGTTCAAGGACTCCAACTTTACCGAGCACAACCCCGTGTCCGTGGCGATGCAGAACATCCTGAACCAACTCGATGAGAACTCGGCTTTCGAGAGGGAACGCGCTGGCTTGGAGAAGTTCTACGATTCCGTCCGAGCCCGAGTACAGTCGATCGACAACGCAGCCGCCAAGCAGAAAATCATTCTGGAGCTGTATGACAACTTCTTCCGTAATGCCTTTCCCCGCGTCGCGGACCGGCTTGGCATAGTATTCACCCCTGTCCCCGTAGTCGACTACATTCTCCGGTCGGCAGACGCAGCGCTGCGGCTTGAGTTCGGCAAGTCTCTATCCGATGAAGGCGTATCCATCCTGGAACCCTTCGTGGGCACAGGAACGTTCCTGACTCGGCTGTTGCAGACCGGGCTAATCAAGCCGGAGGATTTGCACCGAAAGTACACGCAGGAACTCTTCGCCAACGAGATTGTTCTGCTTAGTTACTACATCGCGGCAATCAACATCGAGGCTGTGTTCGCCGAGGAATCGACGCGGCAAGGGCTAGACCACGGATATGTTCCCTTCGAGGGTATTACCCTGACAGACACTTTCCAGTTGAATGAATCGGACGGTGCGTTCGAGTCAGTGGTATTCCCGGAGAACTCAGAGCGCGTGCAGCGGCAGAAGACGCAGGATATCCGGGTTATTGTGATGAATCCGCCGTATTCAGCAGGACAGAGCAACGCGAACGACGACAACCAAAATCAGGCGTACCCCGTTTTGGATGCCTCAATTTCCGCTACTTACGTCCGAAGCAGCACCGCGACCAACAGTGCCAATCTATACGATTCGTACATTCGCAGCATCCGCTGGGCTTCAAATCGAATTAATCGCGACGGCGTCATAGCTTTCGTTTCGAATGGCAGTTTCATCGACGCCAACACTGCGGACGGGATACGGAAGACATTTGCGAACGAGTTTAGTCGGATGTTCATCTACAACCTTCGTGGAAACCAACGGACTTCGGGCGACCTCTCCCGAAAGGAAGGCGGTAAGGTATTCGGCAGCGGGTCACGCACACAGGTTGCCGTTTGCGTGCTAATTAAAAACTCCGCAAGCACAGACCCCACGGAAATTCACTATCGAGATATCGGCGATTACCTAACAAGAGAACAGAAGCTCGACATATTGGACACCGAGCAGTCCATTGAAGGGACAAATTGGGATCGTATTGTCCCAAACGAGCACGGTGACTGGGTTAATCAACGAGACGAACGGTACGACGCTTTTCAGCCGGTCGGAGTAAGAACATCGAAGCGAGTCACCACCAAGAAGCCCTTATTTGAGACGTATTGCCTAGGATTGACTACAGCTCGTGACAGTTGGGCATATAACTTTTCGATGCAAAAGCTGACTTCGAACATCTCGGGGATGATTGACGAATACGACCGCCAGCGGTCAGACAACCGGTTGACCGTCGCGATGGATTATGATCCAAAGTCAATCAGCTGGACACGTGCACTCAAAAAGAGCGCAGAAGTCAGCCGGGAGATTCGTTACTCACATGATAGAATTCGCCCAGCGGTGTATCGCCCGTATTGCAAACAAAATGTTTACTTCGATCGCATCCTAAATGAGTATGTGTACTCCTTGCCGAAGCTGTTTCCAACACGTGCCCACCATAACCGAGCGATCGGCATGACTACTGACTACCGCAAGGATTGGTCGGTTCTAATGGTCGATGTGCTGCCCGACCTCAATCTACTAAGCGCCACGCAGTTCTTCAGCCTCTACACGTACGAGCCGCTTCCTGAAGGCGAGCTGCCGTTGAAAGCGAAAGACAGCGTTGTCATGGACGGGTACGTTCGTCGCGATAATGTGACAGCGGCAACACTTGCTACCTACCAGAGCTTTTATAAGGATTCGAAGATAGGTAAGGAAGACGTCTTCTATTACGTATACGGCCTCCTGCACAGCCAGGCATACAGGGAGACGTACAAGGCGGATCTAATGAAGATGTTGCCACGTATCCCCAAGTTGAAGGACTTCTGGGGATTCAGCTTTGCTGGCCGCAGTCTCGCCGATCTGCATCTCAACTACGAAACGGTGGACCCCCACCCTCTTGAAGAGATGTCTTCATCGCTCGCGCCTTCAGGGGACATCGACGGACAAGAGGCTCGATACGAATATTACCGTGTAACGAAGATGTCCTTCGGTGCTCGGAAGGACCGGTCCCGGATTATCTACAACTCGCGCATTACACTTGCCGGAATCCCGGACGAGGCCTTCGAGTACCAGGTCAATGGCAAGTCCGCGCTTGAGTGGATTCTTGACCGATACCAGGTGACCACGCACAAGGATTCGCAGATCGCTAACGATCCCAATGATTATTGCCGTGAAGTTGATAATCCGCGATACATCATTGACCTGATTAAGCGGATCGTTACGATTTCGATTAAAACAAACCGGATCGTTGCCGCCCTTCCAAGTATGGATATTCTTGAATGACGGCAGAGCAGGTGGTCGGCTTTCTTGCAGCAGCGCTAGCCTGGCAGTGGTCCCAGCATCTCCCTTTGTTGGTTCGACTCGTGGAGGTGGGCGACCACGTGTTCTTTCATCTTGGTAACTTCGCACATGACTTTCTAACCGGTCCGCCGATGGCTGGACTGTTCGCTGTAGGCGCGGCATTGATAGCCCTGCACGGAATTAACCAGCAAGTTTCTGAGACAAGAGCAGCAAATCAGCTTAACCAAGACGCGAACAGGAGCGCAGATCGCGCGAATAGTGAAACTGCGCGGAAAAATACGGAAGATCAATGGTGGTCCACGCTGAGGTGGGCTTATTCTGAGGCCAAAGAGTTCAGAACGAAGCAATCTGGAGAGATTCTGGCCGTTGTATCAATCCTCCGATCCCTATCGGAACAGGGATCTCTTTCCGAGTTGCAGGCCGATACAGTGCGGGAAGTACTTGGAATGTTCAGCGAGGCAAAGGATCCCGTGGTCAAGGACGCGGTGGAAGATTCACTGGCGGCCATACCCGCACCACTCCTCGGTCCAGCCGCCGAATACGCTGTTTACGAGCGCTCCGTCGATCACGTTCTGCGGTCAGTTGTTCCAGAAGGCGCGCACATACACGAAAGTCGCTCGAACTATGGCCAAAGGTTTGACTGGATACTTGAAACGCAAGACGGACAACTCATCGGTATTGAGGCGAAACTTCGGTCTCGGTTGATAGACCGTAGGGTTGTGGAACAGATCCTTGGCGAGTTGGGCAGTGTCGGTCCAAGGCTGCTCTCCTCACATTCTTCAGGGGAAGTATCCAGGGCACTGTTGATCGGTAATCAGGATCTAAGCGCAAGCGCTAAGCAAGCCATAGCGAGGTATCCCGACAGCTTTACGTACACGATGTGGAACATCGGTGATGATCCGATCGATATTAGGAATGCCATTGTGAGGCTCATCGGTGAGCAAGGACTGGACGGCTCTGTGGGTGGACATGGGATCTGAATTTAAACAATTCACAACTCCGTTCCTTGAGCTCCTGAAATGTCGCTATGGCTTGAATGGGAAAGCGCTGTCTTCTGGATACGAGCCCGAGGACTCAGGCTCAGCTGAGGCTGGCGACAGGCGACGGCGCAGGGTGCAAGGTGCTGGTGGGCCGGGGTAGACCGGCTGGAAGTTCAACCTTGCTCTTGTTTCGAACCACGCCATCTTGTGGTTGTGAGCGCACCAAATGATATTCATATTCTCGAGTGCCCTTGACCCGGCGAGGGAAACTGTTATCCTTCCAGATGAAAGACGTTACATATATATTGCTATGGGCGAATCAGTCGAGGCTGCGATGGCCAGTTTAGGTGGAAGTACTTCGAGAACCAAGACGACCAACTTCGCTGCGCTTAGTCACAGAGTGGTACATGAACGAAAGCTAGCGCACAATAGTTGGACGGCCGGACAGATAGCACGCGAGCTCGGAGAGTATTTATCAAAAGTTGCCCTTTTCAATCCAGATGGGGCTACCCCGGGCAGTGTTGCAATTGGTTTAGAACTACGCCGCGAATTGATAAAAGCATGTACTTCACGCCCGGAGACACCGCCCGCCTGTGCTGCGGCCCTGCAGAGCATCTCATCACTGATTGAACTTGCGCAAGACAAGCTTCTGATTTCTGAGAAGCTGGACGATCAGGCGGTTCAGGAAGGCTTATCCGTACTTGGTCACGAAGTTCACCTTTCATTCAACCTAGTGCGTTAGCAATGAGCCCCCGTGAGGATGTTGCGGTTCTTATAAGGGCAAACGCGCAGATCTCGTCTGCTACGGATCTTCAAAATACTCAGCCACCTGTGGTCAGTCCGGACGTAGCTACACCTGTGGTCAGTGCAGACGTAGCTACACCTGTGGTCAGTGCAGACGTAGCTACACCTGTGGTCAGTGCAGACGTAGCTACACCTGTGGTCAGTACAGACGTAGCTACACCTGGGGTCAGTACAGACGTAACTACACCTGTGGTCAGTGCAGACGCAGCTGCTAAAGCCTTGGAAGGGCTTCGTCTAGCCATGGTCGATCTCGAGTCAAACGTTTTTCCGACAGATAACGAGGAGGTTTTTCAGAAAGTTTTTAATTTTGTCTACGATTTGCGCAAATACATCGAGTCCCTCGACGGAAACATCAACCGTGGTTTGTTCAAGAATGAAAGCCCGCTTGCTGAAGCTCATAAGACGGTCGCGCTACTCGACCGGCACCTCAAGCTAACCAGATTCTATGACGCTACTGAAGAGCAGAGGCTGTCTCGAGGTCTTTCTGCACAGGATGCGGAATTGGAGCTTTTGGAGAAGAGGGGGGAAGCCGCCAAGAAGGCTGTTCTGAATCTCCTGCATCAAACGGAGTCTTACCTCAGTGCATTAACTGGATTGACCTAAGTGTTCCCTCTATCCGTTTGTCTTGGTCGACCGCGAGCCCCTCTCGAATCAGTTCGAGGCGCCAATCCTGATCGCTTGCTGAGCGTACGCGAATCCACTCCTGAAGAGTAATGGCTATCAATAGGCGGACATCCGCTGGGAATGCAATCGGCCAGTGGTCCAATACACGGGGCCATTCATATTGATTCTCAAATACGTCCAAGCGTTTTGTATTGTTTCGCAGGAGCATTGCGGCTTCATATTGCGTATCGGTTTCGGTGCTCAGGAGACCGGCTTGAATGAGTTGAACCGCAGAACTCGCTGATATCTCATCGTTAGGCCATAGCTCGTGCGCCAGGTCCAGCGCTAAGCGCAATTCACCGAGTTTGGAGAGTACGATGAGTGCAGCGGATCCCCCTACGTGTCAGGGTTGGGTGAGGCCAGTACTTCGTAGCAACTTCGTCTAGTTCGTAGGGCGAGAACCAGGATCACCACTAATGTCTATCTCCACAATTTCCCCGCCGCGGGAGAATGGGTCCATGAGTAATCCTGGCCCCAGGTCCGGAGGCCCGACCCCTCGTAGGTCGTTCACTCCGGCACAAAAATTGGCGTACTTGGATGCGTACCAGCAGGCCTGTGACGATGGCACCGGCGGCGGGGCTTACCTGCGCCGCGAGGGCCTGTATTCCTCCCAGATCACCGAGTGGCGTAAGCTCCGCGACGCCGGTGTCCTCGAGGGCAAAAAGCCCGGGGAAAAGATCGGCAAGCCCACTGCTGAACAGGCAGAAATCGGGCGTCTACGTCGGCAGCTGGAGGTGAGTGAACGCAAGCTGGCACGGACTGCAGCTGCGTTGTCGATAATGGAAAAAGCACGGCTGCTTTTGGAGGATATCTCCGAAAGCGCGGAGCAGCAGCCCTGGTACAAGAAACCCTGATGAGCGCCTACACCGCCCTCACCCTGGCGGACATTTCTACCCGGGAAGCGGCCGTGATTGCAGGGGTATCCAGGGCCACAGCGACCCGCAAACCCCGCATCGCGGTGGAAGACCCTCCGCCGGTCCCGGCGCCGGCAAACAAGCTCTCAGTGGCCGAGCGCGCCCACATCCTGGCGACCGTGAATTCGAAGGATTTCGTGGACCTGCCGCCGGTGCAGATCTATGCCCGGCTCCTGGACGAAGGCGTCTATTTGTGCTCAATCTCCACGTTCTATCGCGTCCTGGAGGAGAACTGCCAGGTCAAGGAACGCCGCCGGATCGCACGCCACCCGGCGCGGGCCGTGCCGGAGCTGGTCGCGACCGGACCCGGACAGGTTTACACCTGGGACATCACCAAACTCGCTGGCCCGATCAAGGGAAAATACTACGACTGCTACGTCATGATCGACATCTATTCCCGCTACATCGTCGGCGCCTACGTCCATGCCCACGAGTCCGGGGAACTGGCCGTGGAAATGATGAAGGAAATCTTCGGCATCCACGGCATCCCGCAGATCGTCCACGCCGACCGTGGCACCTCGATGACCTCCAAAACAGTCGCGGCGCTGCTCTCGGACCTGGAGGTCACCCGGTCCCATTCCCGTCCCCGGGTCAGCAATGATAATCCGTACAGTGAGGCCTGGTTCAAGTCGCTGAAGTTCGCTCCCACGTTCCCCGAACGCTTCAGTTCCCTACCCGACGCGAGAGCGTTCATGGACTTCTTTGTCGACGGGTACAACCACACCCATTGCCACACCGGAATCGGCCTCAACACACCGGCGGATGTCCACTACGGACTGGCCGCCAGCAAAGCCCTCGAACGAGCCAAAATCTTGGCCGCCGCACGGGCAAAAACACCCGAACGATTCACCACCAACAACGACCCCAAAATCCTCGCCATCCCCAACACCGCCTGGATCAACAAACCAACCGAGAAAAACGACACAAAAGCAGCAGCCTAATTCCCACTGGCCTCATTCACCTTGACAAATTCCGTCCCCGCACTACAGGTGCGCTGCCTTGATCGGAGCCTAGGAGCTTTACGGTCTGCAAGGCTGTTTCCATCAACAGCCGCTGTTGATCGGCAGTAGCCCTGTCCGCCGCTTGCTCGGCTAATGCGGTTGTCCGGAGATCGATGGACTGTTTTAGCAAGGCCCCGGTGAGGGTAGCAGCTGCCGCGGTCAGTACGCCGGTCACTGCTATGGCTGCAGCTAATGCTGGCACAGCGTTCTCGTCGGTAGGGGAAATCGATAGCACAGGGTGCAAAAGGTTAACTGCGAGACCAATAGCGCTGACCATGATTGCTACAGTAACCAACACGAATACGTTGCGTTTCAACCAGGCCATCAGATCTCCTCCGGGATTCTCAGATAAAGTTATTGGAAAGCCTACTTCTCCGTTGACCACTCCAAACCGGTTTTGAGCCCGCCATCTGAGGTGTTTGGAAAGCCGGCTCGGAGGGATCCTGACTAATTTGTGCGCAAAGATGCCTTCCACCCGAATGTGTTCTGTACAGCCCCGGCGGCAACTCCACCCCTCTCGTGCACGCCAGAGGGCAACTGTAAGGGCTTCTACCCCACCGCGGAGTTCAACACGCGCTTCACGGGCCCCGCGTACCATTTCGCCCCAAGAGCTGTGGCAGCCCTCGTGCTCGAACGGCTATCCGCTACCGTCGAGGAAGCAAAGCCGGACGCACGGAGCGTAATCAAACATCCTTTCGAGTATCCAAGATACGCCTACAAACCCTGGTGAGGACGCCGATAATCGACCTTGGCTCAGGCCCTCGGTATTCTCCTCAGCCCCACCTAATCCAGACCGCTATGACAGCAAAGCACCTCTACTACCGAGGCATTCGGCAGTGGGATCGGCATCAGTTCGGTAAGGCGGTCGGGTTGCGGGTTCAAGATTACGTAGGCCGGCAACTCAAGCACACAGGCCAACTAGGCGTCCGACCCGAGTTCCGGTGGACGAAGAACCGGGTCGGTGACTGGAAGCTCTTGGTGACACTGCGGGCAGGAAGCCGTGTTTCCCTTTCCTAGCGTTGCGCGGTTTGGTACTTCTCGACGACGTTCTGCGGGACACGATCACTCGCGCGCTTCTCACCGCGCTACGGAGTCTAGAACGCGCTTGACGGTCGAGGCGTACCATTGCGCCCCACCGTGCGCCGTAGCAACACCATCGGCGTTGAGAGCGTCTGCAATTCTCCCCATACTCATGCCGGTGGACCTCATATTGGTAATTCTCCCAACTGTGGCCGCCCCAAGCATCCGTGGCCGGCCCATCTTCACGCCCTCGATCTTTCGCTGCGCCATGCCCTCCCGCGTGCGGGCTCCAATCAGCTCCCGCTCGTACTGAGCTGCTGAGGCCAGGACGTTACCCGTGAAGCGCCCGGCCGGGTCGGTGGTATCAATGTTTGGGGACAGCAGGACGAGTCCCCAACAGCGCTTTACGCTGCGGTCGAGCAGGCCAGCAAAGTCAGCGACGGAGCGGGATACGCGGTCGAGGCGGATGCTCAGTAGGTAGTCGGCGGCGCCGCCATCGAGACGGGCAAGCGCCCCTTGCAGGCCGGGACGGTTCAGCGTCTTTGCGCTCACGCCTTCGTCAGCGACGATCTCGACATCCCAGCCGCGCTTATCTGCCTCTGCGATGAGGGCTGCACGTTGTGCATCGAGTGAGGCACCCTGCTCTACTTGCTCCGCCGTGGAGACGCGGACGTATCCGAGGGCGAGGGGCCTGATGCGTGTGCTCGATGGCTGTGTCATACCCCTCACTTTATACACAAAAGGTTCCTTTTGTATATAAATATATCTTTCGACCAGTTATTGGGGAGCATCGCTCGACGGCTTCACTTAGTCGAATGCCCGGTTTCGAGATGGCTTGCCCGAACCAGCCTCAATGCATGTTCCGCACCTGCAACGTAGGCTCTTTGCGACGGGGTCGCTTCAATGTCGCCCGATTCGATCTGAACGATAATTGCGCCCAACGTGTCAGCTGCTCGCTCGATCTGCTTTTGATCCATAGGTCTATTCTCCGCCCTGACCAGTCCATGAGTTACAAAAAGTTTTAGCGGCTTTTGCTCGGTCCAGGGGATTTGCAAAAAAAAATTTAGCCCGCCCCGTCCTTCCTGGACAGTGGGTTCCTGAACAGGGATGCGGCGGTAGTTTACAAAAACTATTAGGGCAGTTTTCAGGACCTATGGCCTAGCCTCTTTGATGAAATAGCTGCGAAATGTTCACAACATACCCCCTCGTCAAGTCCAGCCTTGGAAGTAGGCCCCTAGGAACTAGCACCTGGAACCTCCACGTAAGGAACCGTCTCCGGAACTAACGCTCTTGAAGCTATGCCATTGCATATAGTTGCGCCGGCCGTTGTCGAGTCCGCCGTGTCCGAAGAGTCCGTGTGGCAGTGCAACAGCTCATTTTCCCTGAACGGTTCAGGCAGCTCTGCCTCTACATGGAAGGGCGGCACAAGGCGTTCTACGGGGATTTTTTGTGTACCGGTCATGCGGGTTCCTCTTAGAGCAGGAACGCCCTGCGAGTGCCCTCAGAGCGTCTTGAGTGCCGTCTTTCCGGCTGTCACCTCGATATGATCCGTGGGTTCGGAGGAATACGCAGGTCTTTCCCTGCCGTCAACATAACAACCACCAATTTTTGACTTACTGAAATTAGTGCTGCGTCGATTATATCGATGCTTTCCTGTGACTATCCTGAGTGGTTCAGAACTCGCAGGTACTCTATGCGCACCGAGTGTAAGCGAACCACTGAGTATCCGGCGATAAGTATTAATGAGCTGATCATCTCTCAGTCAGCGCTTTCCTGATTGCCTGAAGCTCAGTCAAGATATCAGCGAGTGTGATTTCTGGCTCGTAGACGTACTCCGGTGATGGGTACTTGCGTGGCCTGCGCCATGGATGGGCTTCCGATTCCGGTTTCGGTTTCCAATCGTCGTTGTCTACGATCTCATTGGTGAGGCCATGTGGGTTATCGTTCATGCTGTCCGCCTTTCAGGCGATTGGGGGTGTTGAGAAGGGCGTCGTTTCGTCGTGTTGCTCAGGTTTTAGAGTTTTAGAGTTTTAGATGGGGGGCCCGAGACTTTCTACTAGAGTGAATATCTGAGGCATATACCCCTACCTACTCCTATATCTACTACTTCTATACCTCTATAGATACTTTTACAATATCTACTCTAAAACTCTATTTCTCTAAAGACGGTAGTGCATCCCTTTGTTTATAAGGATTTCAACTTTAGAGTTTTGTTAGAGTTTTAGAGTAAATACCCGTCCTTAGATGCTGGCGAGTACCAAACCGGAGAATCGGACGGTCTGATAGGTGACCTTTGGATACGTGCGAGCCACTTCTAGATTGAACTGCTTGCGCTGCATACGGGAATTGACGGGCACTCCGTAGGCTATGCACCACTGGTAATAGTCCGAGTAGAGGGTGGCCATTGGAACGGACAGTGCATCCTTGGCCGCCGGATCAATACGGAGGTACTTGGTCTCCACTCGGTCCTTGATGTACTGAGTGACAGATACCTCGTCGTCGCGCTCGGATCGCTTGGCCGCTTCCATGGTCTCGGTTTTGTCGAGTCCACTCTTCAGGTACTCCAGATATGAGCGCTTCATCCACTCAAGAAATCCTGGCGCTTCGGAAACGATCTTGTCTTCCAGATCAGGGTCAAGGATGTGCGTACCATCCGTTGAAACCTTCTCGAATGTGCGCGGGAAGGTAATCGGGGCGATCCGTTCGAAGACGGCTTCGTCTGTCTTGTCTATGTCCATGCCGTGATTGGAAGCCATGAAGATGATTCCCTGTGGCTTGACGGTACCGCCTACTTCATACTTCTGCTCTACGGGCATACCGTCGCCGCCAGTGTATTTGAGAACGAACTCGCGGTCCAAGGGGTCCGTGATCTCGGTGAAGGCAATGTAGCGTGCAATGCGCATATCGTGGCGTGCGTGCTTGGGGTTAGTGCCACCTTTGACAATGGCATCCCTCGGAGGTTCAGCGTAGATTCCGTTTTTGTTGGTGAGTCTGTCAATCGCTCGGTTGATCATTGACTTGCCACTCTTGCGCTTCCCTTGGAGGCTGACAATGGTTCTGCTGGATATCGGAGCGCCCATGCATGCCAGTGCGACTGCTTTGGAGAAGAAGTGGCTCTGTCCACGGTCCTCGATGGATTCATCGAGGAACTTATTCAGTGCTGGGCAGGGAGCGCCGGGAGTATCAGTGATGCTCCACATTCTGTAGACCGGACGGGCTGAGTCATGGGGGAGCAGGTCGAAGCGCTCATCCCGGCGGACGCCTTCCATGTCGAACACGCCGTTCTCTACGACGAACCAGCGGCGGTCATCTCCGAAGTAGTCATGATTCACATCAAGCTCTGTCTTCAGAAGGCGAACCAGTGCGGAGTTTCCATCAGCGGTAGCGATACGTTCACGGAACTTCTTATGCTTGAGCGCTTCGCCTTTGTTGTACTCATCACGCTGTGCTTTCGCTTTCTTCTCCCAATCCTGGCCTTGAGCAGATTCAATGACCTTCGCTTGACGCTCGTAGTGTTCCTTGATGAAGTCCAGCGCGTCTACGGTCGCCTTGTAGTAGTACTTGGCTACCTTGATAGCAATTCCGTCATCGACGCATGGACGGTGGATTCGCCCATCCCAGATGTACCAAGTACCTGATGCCGCAACGTAGGAAACGGTATTCGCGAACTTTCCCTTGATTGCTTCAGCGGCTCTAACTTCGGTGCGGGGGAGTGTGCCCAAAGCTAGCTCGATGTTGAACTTACTGTGGTCGGGCTTCTGCCCCAGTAGGGCGTGGTGCCATTCCTTGAGGTTAAGGGTTCCTGCTGCGGTCTCTAGTGCTTGTGTTTCGGTTTCCATTGTTCATCTTTCTGTAGGTGTTCGGTGGGTCCATGTACTCCTGTCGCTATTTACCGGAATGCTGCTTTTGCACCGCCGGCGAATTATCGTGTCAAAGCTGGATGGTCGAATGAGGTCGTCAGGTCAAGATGCTCTTGAGATTTCCAACTGGGCAACTTCCTGAGCGATCTCGTACTTTTCTCTCAGTGCTTGATTCAGTTTTTCTTGCATCCTGATGAGCCTGCTCTCAGCACGTGAGAGCCTGTAGCGCGCAAGCGTTAGAGGGGTCCTAGTGTGTGTTCCACGTTTCATGCCTTGGTCTTTCCTTGACAAGTTGATTGTATACATCTATTGTATCATGAATTTCGACCTCTTTACATTGTTTTGAGTTTAACGGGTCGCGAATATATACAATACCCCCGTGCAATATATAAACGTTTTTGGGAGTCATAGACTATCTAAGTCGGCCTTTAACGCAGAAAGCGCCCCGAAACCGGAGCGCTTAGTGCAACCTGGATCCTACCACGGACTCACTGCGGAACGAAAACTATCTCCGGTCGCATATCCCGGTTAGGGCTCCGGTTGCCGTCCACAGGAGGAAGCACGCGTACCTCTTTCAAGAGTTTTGAGACAGCTTCCCTGAATGCTGGAATCGCTTGCTCGGAAAGCTCTTCATCCTCAGGCTTCATCCCCATAAGCTCAAAGCCCTTATCAAGTTGCTCACTGATGGTCGTCGCCGGGATGAATCCCCCAAGGGCTAGCTGAGCCTGCCTGAGGTCTTCTGACGCGTCAGCAAGTTCAGTCTTGCGGACTGCGATAGCGTCAGCGGCCATTTCCTCAGTCAAACCATGCTTAGCCATGGTCAACAGGAGATCCGTTAACGCCTTCCTGGACTTGTCCAAACTCGTCTGTGCTTCCTCGACTGCACTCTCTGCGGCCAAGCGTGCTTCATCATCCGTGGGCATCACAGCGGCCAGAGCCTCACGCTGACGGAAGAGCCACATTATCGTGTGATAGTTCACCGTGGCACGCTTCCTGAACACTCCAGCGCATGCGGCCTTACCTTTGTTGTTATAGACAGAGCAGTTCACGGACTGCTTACCTTTGATGGTTGTACTGACGAGGTTCGCGCCACATCTGCCGCACTTGGCAATGCCTGCCAGCCACCACTTCGGATTCCGTGGTGCTTGATGCACCTTGCGCTCCAGTCGCTTTGCTTGGTATCGCTCCCATTCAGTAGCGGTCAGGATCGGCTCATGTTTTCCCTCGTACTCCTTGCCGTCCCAGATGAAGTAGCCAGCGGCGAACGGCTTATCCAAAAGGTCTAGGAGCTGTGAGCTTGAGAAGTCTCCACCGCGCACTGTCTTGACGCCGCGCTTAGTCAGGTCTTGCACAAGAGCAATCGAGCCTTCTCCTTGGGTATACCTCTTATATAGGTCATGAAGGATCGCGGCTTCATCCTCGTTGATCCGGTATTCTTGCACGCTGCCCTTGGCGGTCGGCAGTACCGGCTTTCCGTCCTTATCAAACCGGTCATAACCAAACTGCTTGACTCCATTGGGCGGTAGCTTTGCCGCTATCCGGTATGCGTGCGCAGCCCTCCAGCGCTTGCCCATTTCTTTGCCGTATTTATGAGCGAGCAACATATACAGCAATGGCGCGAAGTCGTCCTCCGGATCTGGGATGCCTTCAGCATAGGTAGCAACCGACATTGAACCGATGAGATCCGCACCATCTGCCATGTTCCGTGCGAACCTGCTGTAGTCGTCAGCTACCGCTATGTCGAACTTCTTTTTGTTGTAGTCAGCTACCAGAGCGAGCAGTTCCGGTCGATTGGTGGTCTTGCGTCCGGATATGTCGATATCGGAGTAGACCTTAGTGACCGTCCAGCCGTCCTGCCGTGCAATGAACTCCCTAACGTGCTGTTCCTGCAAGGCAGGGGAGATGGTGCCGTCTGAAGTCTGAGACTGACGGATGTAGATAGCTGCACGTTTCGGAGCCGGCGAAGCGGTCATAAATTTTCACGCTACATTCAAAGGGTGTTGTTGTCCATCTCGCTGACGGAGATGGAGCGGATGGTGAGGTCCTGAAGATTATGCATGGCCCAAGTCTAGGCACGCCGGGAAGTGGGCGGGACTATCGGGTCGAATCGACGCGTGGAACAATGTCTGAATCTGCACAGCGCCCGTAATGCGGGCTGATAGAGCACAAGATAGTCCTCAGACCGAAAGGCAACAGTGAATCCTGGCGCAACAGACAGCACCGATGTCACCGGCTGGCTGCGCATCGACCAGGCAAGCTCGGTTCCCCCGTATGAACAGCTCCGCGTCCAGATCCTGGACGCCGCGAACAGTGGGACCCTGCCCGTTGGCACCCGGCTGCCACCGGTGCGGACCCTCGCCGGCCACCTGGGCGTCGCGGTGAACACCGTCGCCCGGGCCTATCGGGAACTGGAGCAGGCGAACATCGTCGTCACCCGCTCCCGGGCCGGAACCGTCGTGGCAGCAGCTGGAGACGAAGCCCGCCAACGCGCCGCAGAAGCCGCTGACGACTATGCGGATGTGATCAAGGCCAACGGCCTGACCGAGGACGAAGCAGTCGCCTATTTACGGGCGGCTCTGCGCCGTCGGTGAACATCCCGCCCCAACCCGCCGACGACACGCTGAAAACACGCTGATCGAACATGTATTCGAACGCAGTTTCAATTAGAGTAGTCAGGTGTCTATTGCAACTTCGCTCGAATCAGAGTTTTCCGACCCGAGAATGTCCCAGGACCTGTCGCGCCTGATCGTCAAGGGGGCGCGTGAGCACAACCTCCGCAACGTCGATCTGGACCTGCCTCGGGATGCCATGATCGTGTTTACCGGGCTGTCCGGGTCCGGTAAATCCTCCCTGGCGTTCGACACCATCTTCGCCGAAGGACAGCGACGCTACGTGGAGTCCCTGTCCGCGTACGCCCGGCAGTTCCTTGGCCAGGTGGACAAGCCCGACGTCGACTTCATCGAGGGCCTCTCGCCGGCGGTCTCAATCGACCAGAAGTCCACCAACAAGAACCCCCGGTCCACTGTTGGCACCATCACCGAGATCTACGACTACATGCGGCTGCTCTGGGCCCGTGTGGGACGCCCGCACTGCCCCACCTGCGGTGAGCCGGTGGCGAAGCAGACCCCCCAGCAGATCGTCGATCAGTTGCTGGAACTGGAAGAGGGCACGCGTTTCCAGGTCCTCGCCCCCGTGGTCCGCGGACGCAAGGGCGAGTTCGTCGACCTGTTCCAGGAACTTACCGCCAAGGGCTACGCCCGGGCCCGCGTGGACGGCGACGTCATCCAGCTGTCCGACCCCCCGAAGCTCGGCAAGCAGTACAAGCACACCATCGAGGTGATCATCGACCGCCTGGTGGTCAAGGACGGCATCCGCCAGCGCCTGACCGACTCGGTGGAAACCGCGCTCAAACTCGCCGACGGTCGCGTCCTCGCCGACTTTGTCGACCTCCCCGAGAAGGATGCCAAGCGCATCAGGGCCTTCTCCGAGCACCTCGCCTGCCCCAACGAGCACCCGCTGGCGATCGACGAGATCGAGCCTCGCTCCTTCTCCTTCAACAACCCCTTCGGTGCCTGCCCGGCCTGCACCGGTATTGGCACCAAGCTAGAGGTTGACGAGGAACTGGTGGTACCCAACCCCGACCTCTCCCTCGCGGAAGGCGCCATCGCCCCCTGGTCACTGGGCACCGCAACCCTTGAATACTGGACCCGGCTCCTCGAGGGCCTGTCCAAGGAACTGAACTTCAAGATGGACGTGCCCTGGCGGAAACTGCCGGACCGCGCCCGCGAGGCCGCCCTGTACGGCAAGGACCACAAGGTGGTTGTGCAGTACAAGAACCGCTTTGGACGCGAGCGGAAGTACAGCACCGGTTTCGAAGGCGCGGTGCAGTACATCCACCGCAAGCACCTGGAAACCGAGTCGGATCACGCCCGTGACCGTTACGAAGAGTACATGCGGCAGATTCCGTGCCCCACGTGTGGGGGAGCCCGGCTGAACCCCGCGTCCCTGTCGGTGCTGATCAACGGCAAATCCATCGCTTCAGTCGCCGCGATGCCGATGCGGGACTGCAGCGACTTCCTGAACAACCTGGTCCTGACCGGGCGGGAAGCCCACATCGCAGCCCAGGTGCTCAAGGAGATCCAGGCGCGCCTGCAGTTCCTGCTCGACGTCGGGCTGGAATACCTGAACCTGGAACGTTCCTCCGGCACCCTCTCCGGTGGCGAGGCCCAACGGATCCGGCTGGCTACCCAGATTGGCTCCGGCCTGGTGGGAGTGCTCTACGTACTCGACGAGCCGTCCATTGGCCTGCACCAGCGGGACAATCGACGCCTGATCGAAACGCTCGCCCGGCTCCGCAACCTGGGTAACACCCTGATCGTGGTCGAGCATGATGAGGACACCATCCAGGAAGCCGACTGGATTGTCGACATCGGTCCGGGCGCGGGGGAGCACGGTGGCGAGGTGGTCCACTCCGGTCTGCTCGAAGACCTGCTCACCAACGAGCGCTCGATCACCGGCGACTATCTTTCGGGGCGTCGGAAGATCGAGATTCCCAAGAAGCGCCGGAAGATCGACAAGTCACGCCAGCTCAAGGTCATCGGAGCACGTGAGCACAACCTGACCTCGTTCGACATCGCATTCCCCCTGGGTGTGCTGACCGCAGTGACGGGTGTCAGCGGATCCGGAAAGTCGACCCTGGTCAACGAGATCCTCTACAAGGTCCTCGCCAACAAGCTGAACGGGGCGAAGCAGGTTGCCGGCCGGCACAAGCGGATCGACGGTCTGGAGCACCTGGACAAGGTGGTTCACGTCGACCAGAGTCCGATCGGCCGGACGCCGCGCTCCAACCCCGCCACCTACACCGGGGTCTTCGACAACATCAGGAAGCTCTTCGCCGAGACCACCGAGGCAAAGGTGCGCGGCTACCTTCCCGGCCGTTTCTCCTTCAACGTGAAGGGCGGCCGCTGCGAAGCCTGCTCCGGCGACGGCACCCTGAAGATCGAAATGAACTTCCTCCCCGACGTCTATGTGCCGTGCGAGGTCTGCCACGGACAGCGCTACAACCGTGAAACCCTTGAAGTGCATTACAAGGGCAAGACCATCGCCGACGTGCTGAACATGCCCATCGAGGAGGGAGCCGAGTTCTTCGCCGCCTTCAGCCCGATCGCCCGGCACCTCAACACGCTCGTCGAGGTGGGCCTCGGTTATGTGCGGCTGGGTCAGCCTGCAACCACCCTGTCCGGTGGTGAGGCGCAGCGCGTGAAACTGGCCAGCGAGCTACAGAAGCGATCCAACGGACGCAGCATCTACGTGCTCGACGAGCCGACCACCGGCCTGCACTTCGAAGACATCCGCAAGCTCCTGCTCGTCCTGCAGGGACTCGTCGACAAGGGGAACACCGTGATCACGATCGAGCACAACCTCGACGTGATCAAGAGTGCCGACTGGGTCATCGACCTCGGGCCCGACGGCGGATCAGGTGGCGGCCAGATTATCGCAACCGGCACCCCCGAGCAGGTGGCCAAGTCGACGAAGAGCTACACCGGGACCTTCCTCGCCGAAACCCTCGGACGATAGGTAGCGGTCGATATATTCCGTGAAGGGAATGCAGTTTTCCACTGGGGACCGGCTGTGGGAAACTTGGCCGGTGATGAACTACCGCCTGCTCGTGCTCTTTGACCTCGACGGAACCCTCGTCGACCCTGCAGGCGCCATCACCGGCGGAATCACCGCGTCGTTGAAGGCCCACGGGCTTCCGGAGGCGTCGGATGATCAGCTGCGCGCCATGGTGGGGCCGCCGCTGGTCACCTCCCTGCGCGAGATCGCAGCGGTTCCGGAGCATCTCTTGGACCCGGTCATCGCCCATTACCGGGAGGGTTACCGACTAAAGGGCATGGCAGGCAGCCAGCCTTACCCCGGGATTATCGCGGTCGTGGAACGGCTGCGTGCCGCCGGACACCTGGTCGCCGTCGCGACCCAGAAGCCGCAGGGGCTGGCGGGTGAGCTGCTCCGCGTCCAGCAGATGGAAGGATTGTTCGACTCGGTCGATGGTTCGCCCGACGAGGAACAGGTTCCAGGCCCGGACGGCAAGACCCCGATTATCGCCGCGGCACTCGCCCGTCACGAGGGCAGGTACGACGGCGCCGTCATGGTGGGCGACCGATCGCACGACATCAGCGGAGCGGCGGCCAACGGGCTTGACTGCATCCCCGTGGGCTGGGGCTTCGGCTCACCCGAGGAGTTCCGTGCCGCGGGCGCCACCGAAACGGCCGATACGGCTGAGGTCCTGCTGGACCTGATCCTCGCACGGGTGCCGCGGGAGGTGCGTCATGGGCATCTATGACCTCACCCGCAGCGGCACCCGGGGACTGATCGCCGGGCTCTGCCGCCCCACCGTCGAAGGTCTGGCCAATGTCCCGGCGGACGGTCCGCTCATTGTCGCCGCCAACCACCTTTCATTCCTGGACAGCGTCCTGATCCAGGCCCTGATGCCCCGTCCGGTCGCGTTTTTCGCGAAGGCCGAGTACTTCAACGGCCGCGGCCTGAAAGGCAAAGCAATGCGCTCCTTCTTCGAGGGAGTCGGCTCCATCCCGGTGGAGCGGGGACAGCAGGCGGCCAGTGTGCAGGCGCTGAAGACCCTTCATGAACTGCTGGAAGGCGGCAACGGGATCGGCATTTACCCGGAGGGCACCCGGTCCCGTGACGGGTTGCTGTACCGGGGGCGGACCGGCGTCGGCTGGCTCGCGCTGACCACCGGTGCGCCGGTGCTTCCCGTCGGTCTGCTGGGTACCGAGAACCTGCAGCCGGCAGGCCAGAAACGGATCAAACCCCAACACTTCACCATGAGGATCGGCGTGCCCCTGTACTTCGAGAAAACCGGACCCGGGCACTCCCTACCGGCCCGCCGGCAAGTCACTGACACCATCATGGATTCAATCGCCCAACTGAGCGGCCAGCAGCGCTCGGCCAGCTACAACCAGAGCCCGGTCCTCGACTGATGGCAGATCCCCGCAGCTACCGCCCGCAGACCGGAGAGATCCCGGTCGATCCGGGCGTCTACCGCTTCCGCGACGAACACTCACGGGTGGTCTACGTGGGCAAGGCCAAGAACCTGCGCTCCCGGCTGAACTCCTACTTCGCCAACCCGCAGGGCCTGTTGCCGCGCACCCGGGCGATGGTGTTCACCGCGGCGAGCGTTGAATGGACGGTCGTCGGCAGCGAGCTCGAAGCATTGCAGCTCGAGTACACCTGGATCAAGGAGTTCAACCCCCGCTTCAACGTCATGTTCCGTGACGACAAGTCCTACCCTTACCTGGCCGTCACGATGGGGGAGAAGTACCCCCGCGTCCAGGTCATGCGCGGTGACCGGCGGAAGGACACCCGCTACTTCGGCCCCTTCTACCCCGCCAAGGCAATCCGCGAGACGGTCGACACCCTGCTCCGCGTTTTCCCCGTCCGTACCTGCAGCAGCGGCGTCTTCAAACGGGCAGAGCGTACCGGCAGGCCCTGCCTGCTCGGGTACATCGACAAATGCTCAGCTCCCTGCGTGGGACGCATCAGTCCCGAGGACCACAAGGAACTGGCAGCCCAGTTCTGCGACTTCATGGGCGGGCAGGCCACCCGGTTCATCGTCGACCTGGAGAAGCGGATGGCCGCCGCCGTCGCCGACCTGGACTACGAGTCCGCGGCGAGGATCCGCGACGACATCGCTGCACTGAAACGGGTGTTCGAACGCAACACGGTGGTGCTGTCCGAGGACACCGACGCCGACATTTTCGCGCTCAAGGAAGACGAACTCGAGGCGGCGGTCCAGGTCTTCCACGTGCGCGGTGGCAGAATCCGTGGCCAGCGGGGCTGGATGGTGGAAAAGGTCGAGGACATGAGCACTGCCGACCTGGTGGAGCACCTCCTGCAGCAGGTCTACGGCGACGGCAGCAGCAGTAACAACCAGATTCCCCGCGAGGTGCTCGTCCCCGAGCTGCCGAGCAACGCGGAGGAGATGTCCGTCTGGCTCGCCGGACTCCGGGGCGCCCGGGTGGACCTCCGGGTCCCGCGGCGCGGCGACAAGGCCACCCTCCTCGGGACGGTGGAACAGAACGCCGCGGACGCCCTCAGGCTCCACAAGAGCCGCCGCGCTGGCGACATCACCACCCGGTCCGCCGCCCTCCAGGAACTGCAGGAGGCACTGGACCTGCCCCAGCCCCTGATGCGCATCGAGTGCTTCGACATCTCCCACGTGCAGGGCACCAACGTGGTCGCGTCGATGGTGGTCGTCGAGGACGGGCTGCCCCGCAAGGCCGACTACCGCCGGTTCTCCATCACCGGCGACGCCGCCCGGGACGACACCGCCTCGATGTACGACGTGATCCAGCGCCGCTTCCGCAACTACCTCCAGGAGAAGGCGGCACCCGCTGTCCAGCCTGCTGGCAGCAGCGTGCCCGACGGCGGTATGGTCGACGGCGGTGCTCCACCGGTCCCGCTGGCCGACACAACCACGGCGTCCACCCGCCAGAAGTTCGCCTACCCACCCAACCTGGTGGTGGTCGACGGCGGGCAGCCGCAGGTACACGCCGCCGCGCGGGCGCTGAAGGACCTGGGGATCGACGACGTCTTCGTGATCGGACTCGCAAAGCGGCTGGAGGAGGTCTGGCTCCCCGACAGCGACTTCCCGGTCATCCTGCCCCGCGCCTCCGAGGGGCTTTTCCTGCTGCAGCGGATCCGCGATGAAGCGCACCGGTTCGCCATCGCCTTCCACCGGCAGAAGCGCGGCAAATCGATGACGGCGTCGGCGCTCGACGCGATCCCGGGCCTGGGCCCGGCCAAGCGGAAGGCCCTGTTAGCGCACTTCGGGTCGGTAAAGAAGGTGCGCGGCGCCTCGGTGGAGGAACTCCAGGCGGTGCCCGGGGTGGGACCGTCCCTTGCCGAAACGGTGCGCAGTGCCCTGGCCGCCGCGACGGCCGACGGTTCCGGCAACGCACCGGCCCCGGCCGTGAATATGGCCACCGGCGAAATCCTCGATTCTTAGCTAGGGTAGAGCGTGGGGGAATCCGCAAGAACCGCTAATACCTGCCGGGATGGAACACGCAAATGACTGAGGGCGAAGCCACCCTGACTCCGATCAAACCTGCCGAATCGGAACTGCTGGTGGTGACCGGTATGTCCGGGGCCGGCAGAAGCACTGCCGCCAACGCATTGGAAGACCACGGCTGGTATGTGGTGGAGAACCTTCCGCCCCAGATGCTGGGCACCCTGACCGACCTGGTCGCCCGCATGCCCCAGACCATCCCGAAGCTCGCCGTCGTCGTCGACGTCCGCAGCCAGGAACTGTTCCATGACATCCGCAGCTCCCTCGAAGCCCTCCGGGTCTCGGGGGTCAACTACCGGGTCCTCTTCCTGGACGCGAATGATGACACCCTGGTCCGCCGGTTCGAACAGGGCCGCCGCCCCCACCCGCTGCAGGATGAGGGCCGGATCCTCGACGGCATCGCTGCCGAGCGGGAGGTGCTCAAGGAACTCAAGGAAGCTGCCGAACTGGTGGTCGACACGTCGGAACTGAACGTGCATGCCCTCGCCACCTCCATCACCGAACTGTTCTCCGAATCAGGTCCGATCGTCCTGCGGATCAACGTGATGAGCTTCGGCTTCAAGTACGGACTCCCGGTCGACTCCAACTATGTGGCGGATGTGCGCTTCATTCCCAACCCGCACTGGGTCCCGGTCCTCAGGCCGCAGACCGGACTGGACCAGCCCGTCCGAGACTACGTGCTGGGAGCCACCGGAGCCGCCGAGTTCGTCAACCGGTACGTGCACGCGCTCGAACCCGTCCTGGACGGCTACCGACGTGAGAATAAGCACTATGCGACGATCGCCATCGGCTGTACCGGCGGCAAGCACCGCTCGGTGGCCGTGACCGAGGAGATCGCCAAGCGCCTCGCCCAGCAACCCCACCTGCAGGTGAGCGCCCACCACCGTGATCTGGGCAGGGAGTAGTGGCACTCCTCACCGGTTCCCTCCCGCTGCTCCCCGCAGCGGCGGCCAACCGTCGCGGCTCCGGTCCGCAGGAGAACGCCCCCTCGGTGGTGGCGCTCGGAGGCGGGCACGGCCTGTCGTCGTCGCTCTCCGCGCTGCGGCTGCTCACCTCCGAACTGACTGCCATCGTGACCGTCGCCGACGACGGCGGTTCCTCGGGGAAGCTGCGCCAGGAACTCGGGGTACTGCCACCCGGTGACCTGCGGATGGCCCTCGCCGCGCTCTGCGACGACACCGACTGGGGGCGGACCTGGCGCGACGTGATGCAGCACCGCTTCACGTCCCGGGAAGGAATCGACGGCTCCCTGGACAACCACGCGCTCGGCAACCTGCTCATCGTGACGCTCTGGGAACTGCTTGGTGACCCTGTGGCGGGCCTGCAGTGGGCCGGTGCGCTGCTCGGTGCACGCGGGCGCGTGCTGCCGATGGCCAGCGTGCCACTGACCATCGAGGGCGACGTGCTCACCGAGGAAAACGGCTCCCTGCGGCTGCGCACCGTCAGTGGGCAATCCCAGCTGGCCGTGGCCGGCAGCGCAGCGAATGTCAACAATGTCCGCCTGCTCCCGGCCGATGCCCCCGCCTGCGTTGATGCGCTGACCGCGGTGGAGCTTGCCGACTGGGTCATCCTGGGCCCCGGCTCCTGGTACACCTCGGTACTACCCCACCTCCTCCTGCCCGAACTGCGGGAAGCCCTGTGCAGCACCACCGCCAAGCGGTGCCTGACCATGAACCTGAGCAACGAGACCAAAGAAACCGCGGGCATGTCGGCGGTCGACCATCTGGAAGTGATCAGGCGGTACGCTCCCGATTTCACCGTCGACGTCGTCATCGCAGATCCTGCAGTCATTGGCAACCGCGAGCAATTTGTTGCTGCCGTCGCCGAGATGGGAGGCCGTGCCGTGTTGGGTAAGGTAGGTTCTTCAACGGGCAAACCTGTTCATGATCCCCTGCGCCTCGCAACGGCGTTCCATGACATGTTTGGTGAAGACTAATCGAGCTGAGGGTGTATTTGTGGCGCTGACTGCGGACGTTAAAGAGGAGCTGTCGCACCTCTCTGTCAAGAAGTCATCGGTTCGCAAAGCCGAGGTGTCGGCCCTGCTGCGATTCGCTGGGGGCCTGCACATCATTTCCGGCCGGATTGTCATTGAAGCGGAGGTGGACCTCGCGTCGACTGCACGTCGGCTGCGCACCACCATCGCCGAAGTGTATGGACACAACAGCGAAATCATCGTCGTCTCCGGAGGCGGCCTGCGCCGCGGCAACCGGTATGTGGTCCGGGTGGTGCGCGACGGCGAATCCCTCGCCCGGCAAACCGGCCTCCTCGACAACCGTGGCCGCCCGGTCCGCGGGCTCCCCTCCGCCGTGGTGAACGGTTCCACGGCCGACGCCGAAGCGGTGTGGCGGGGCGCCTTTCTCGCCCACGGCTCCCTGACCGAGCCTGGGCGCTCCTCCTCCCTCGAAGTCACCTGTCCCGGCCCGGAGTCCGCGCTGGCACTGGTGGGCGCAGCACGCCGGCTCGGCATCGCTGCCAAGGCACGCGAGGTCAGGGGAGTGGACCGTGTGGTCATCCGCGACGGGGACACCATCGCCGCTCTGCTCACCCGCATGGGAGCACACGACGCACTCATGGTCTGGGAGGAACGCAGGATGCGCAAGGAAGTGCGCGCTACCGCGAACCGGCTGGCCAACTTCGACGACGCCAACCTCCGCAGATCCGCCCAGGCGGCGGTCGCTGCGGGGGCGCGGGTGGAGCGTGCCCTCGAAATTCTGGGGGAGGGTGTACCCGACCACCTCAAGTACGCCGGTGAGTTGCGGGTGGCCCACAAGCAGGCCAGTCTTGACGAACTCGGTGGACTGGCCAGCCCTCCCATGACCAAGGACGCGATCGCTGGGCGTATTCGACGGCTGCTCGCGATGGCCGACAAGCGTGCCATAGAGATTGGAATACCGGGAACCGACGCCAATGTGACAGCCGACATGTTGGACGAGTGAATCTCTGCATAGGATGGAAGAGGCACGGGAATACCTCCGACTACGGCGGGGTTCCATGCCATATTGAACCAACTACGGTGTCTGACCTGCTGCGGTGCCAAATCACCCGCTGTGTCGGACCGACCTGGAGGAATTCGTGAGCGAGTACGTACTGCCCGAACTGAACTACGACTATGCTGCCCTGGAGCCGCACATCTCCGCACGCATCATGGAGCTCCACCACAGCAAGCACCACGCCGCCTATGTCAAGGGTGCCAACGACGCCATGGCCCAGCTGGCGGAGGCCCGCGAAAAGGGTGACTTCGGAAATATCTCGAAGCTCTCCAAGGACCTCGCCTTCCACACTGGCGGCCACATCAACCACTCAGTCTTCTGGAACAACCTCTCCCCAGAGGGCGGCGACTCTCCCGAGGGTGAACTCGCCGCAGCCATCGACGACGCCTTTGGTTCGTTCGACAAGTTCCGCGCCCAGTTCAGCGCGGCTGCCCTTGCCCTGCAGGGCTCCGGGTGGGCGTTCCTCGCCTACGAGCCCATCGGCGGCAACCTGGTCATCGAACAGCTCTACGATCAGCAGGGCAACGTGGCGGTCGGCACCACGCCGCTGCTCATGCTGGACATGTGGGAGCACGCCTTCTACCTGGACTACGTCAACGTCAAGGCTGACTACGTCAAGGCCTTCTGGAACATCGTGAACTGGGCCGACGTCGCCAAGCGCTTCGCCGCTGCCCGCACGTCGGCTACCTCGCTGATCGTCGTCGGCTAGTCGCATCAGGCTCAGCGCCCTTTGGGCGTACCCGGGACGCCGCCATGGCGGCGGCGTTCCGGACCTTACCCGCAATACAGTTCAAGGAGATAGAACGAATGACTACTCGTGTAGGAATCAACGGCTTCGGTCGAATCGGGCGCAACTTTTTCCGCGCCGCACTGGAGCAGGGTGCTGACCTGGAAATCGTTGCCGTCAACGACCTGACCAGCCCTGAGGCCCTGGCCCACCTGCTGAAGTATGACTCCGTCACGGGTCGTCTGGCAGCCACCGTCGAGGTCAAGGACGGGAACATTGTGGTGGACGGCAAGTCCATCAAGGTCCTCGCGGAGCGCGACCCCGCGAGCCTGCCGTGGAAGGACCTCGGAGTGGACATCGTCATCGAGTCCACCGGCTTCTTCACCAAGGCCTCGGATGCGCAGAAGCACATTGACGCCGGCGCCAAGAAGGTCATCATCTCGGCTCCAGCCACCGATGAGGACTTCACGGTTGTGCTGGGCGTCAACGACGACCAGTACGATCCCGAGAACCACAACATCATCTCCAACGCCTCCTGCACCACCAACTGCCTGGGGCCGCTCGCCAAGGTGCTCAATGACAGCTTCGGCGTCGAGCGTGGCCTGATGACCACCATCCACGCCTACACCGCAGACCAGAACCTGCAGGACGGCCCGCACAAGGATCTGCGCCGCGCCCGTGCCGCAGCCCTGAACATGGTTCCCACCTCCACCGGTGCGGCCAAGGCCATCGGCCTGGTGCTTCCGGAGCTGAAGGGCAAGCTTGACGGCTACGCCATCCGCGTTCCGGTCCCCACCGGATCGGCCACCGACCTGACAGTCACGGTCTCCCGCGAGGTCACCGTCGAGGAAGTCAACGCCGCCTTCAAGGCAGCCGCCTCGGAGGGCAAGATGGCCGGCTACCTCACCTACACGGACGCCCCGATCGTGTCGTCGGACATCGTGGGCGATCCGTCGTCCTCCATCTTCGACTCGGGCCTGACCAAGGTCATCGGCAACCAGGTGAAGGTTGTGGGCTGGTACGACAACGAGTGGGGCTACTCAAGCCGCCTGGTCGACCTGACCAGCATCGTTGCCTCCAAGCTCTCCTAACCCCGAAGGACCGAAGTGGCCTCCTCCCTTGATGACCTCCTGCAGCTCGGCGTCCGTGGACGCACCGTCCTGGTCCGGTCGGACCTGAACGTCCCGCTCGACACCTCGGGGTCCGCCCCGCGGGTGACCGATGATGGCCGGCTCAGGGCTTCCCTGCCGGTGCTGCAGAAGCTCACCCAGGAGGGGGCCGCGGTGATCGTGATGGCTCATCTGGGACGCCCGAAGGGTGCACCCGATGAGCGGTATTCGCTGAAACCAGCGGTTGACCGGCTCGCCGAGCTGGCAGATTTCCCCGTCACGCTCGCCGGGGACACCACCGGGGAGGACGCCAGGGAGCAGGCCGCGGGGCTGCGCTCCGGTAGCGTCCTGGTGTTGGAGAACGTGCGCTTCGACGCCCGGGAGACCAGCAAGGACGACGGCGAACGGCAGGCCTTCGCTGCCGAACTCGCCGCTCTTACCGGCGACGACGGCGCTTACGTCAACGATGCCTTCGGTGCGGTGCACCGGAAACACGCGAGCGTCTACGACATCGCAGCGGTCCTGCCGTCCTACCAGGGCGACCTGGTCAGGACTGAGGTGGAAGTGCTGCAGCGTCTCACCGGCGAACCGGTGGCACCCTTCGTGGTGGTGCTCGGGGGGTCCAAGGTGTCGGACAAGCTTGCGGTGATCGAAAACCTGCTGGGTATCGCGGACCGCATCCTCGTCGGCGGCGGCATGGTGTTCACCTTCCTTGCTGCGCAGGGCCACAGGGTGGGCGCGAGCCTCCTCGAGGAAGACCAGCTCGACGTCGTCAGGAGCTACCTCGAACGGGCGCAGCAGGCGGGCACCGAGTTCGTGCTCCCCACCGACATTGTGGTGGCCGCGAAGTTCGCTGCCGACGCCGAGCACGAGACCGTCGCCGCGGATGCCATTGAAGGAAGCTCTTTCGGCGCCGACGGGATCGGCCTCGACATCGGACCCGAGTCGGGTGCCGCCTTTGCCGAGTCCATCGCGACCGCAGGGACCGTGTTCTGGAACGGGCCGATGGGTGTGTTCGAGTTCGACGCCTTCGCGGGCGGTACCAAAGCCGTGGCGCAGGCCCTCACCGAGGCGACCACCCGCGGTGCACTGACGGTGGTCGGCGGTGGCGACTCTGCCGCGGCGGTCCGCTCACTCGGTTTCAGCGACAACCAGTTTGGCCATATTTCGACCGGCGGAGGTGCCAGCCTCGAGTACCTCGAAGGCAAGGAACTCCCCGGACTGACCGCCCTCGGGCAGTAGGAGCAGCAGATGACTTCCTCAACCAACGGCACGTACGACCGCCGTCCCCTGATCGCTGGCAACTGGAAGATGAACCTGGACCACGTCCAGGGAATCACTCTTCTCCAGAAGCTCGCCTGGACCCTCGACGATGCCGGGCATGACTACCGGTGCGCCGAAGTGGCAGTTTTCCCGCCCTTCACCGACCTCCGCGGGGTGCAGACCCTCGTCCGGGGCGACGACCTGCAGGTGGTGTACGGCGGCCAGGATCTGTCCCCGCACGACTCCGGGGCCTACACCGGGGATATTTCCGGGCAGTTCCTCGAGAAATTGGGATGCTCCTACGTTCTCGTCGGCCACTCCGAGCGGCGGGCGATCCACCAGGAGTCCGACGAGCTGCTAGCCAGCAAGGTCAAGGCTGCGTTCCGTCACAACCTGACCCCCATCCTGTGCGCCGGCGAGGGCCTTGAGGTACGGCAGGCCGGCAACCATGTGGAGCATACCCTCAGCCAGCTGCGGAGCGGCATCGAAGGACTCAGCGCCGAGCAGGTCGCCGAGCTGGTCGTCGCGTACGAGCCGGTCTGGGCCATCGGCACCGGCGAGGTGGCGGGTCCGGAGGATGCGCAGGAGATGTGCGCCGCCCTGCGGGCCGAACTTACCACCCTGTACGACGCGGAGACGGCTGGGAAGGTGCGCCTGCTCTACGGCGGATCGGTCAAGGCCGCGAACGCAGGCTCCATCCTGAAGGGCCGCGACGTTGACGGCTTGCTGGTCGGTGGTGCCAGCCTGGACGCTGCCGAGTTTGCTAGTATTGTCAGGTTCGAACATCTTCTGGTCACTGACTAAGAACGCTTCCTGCTGTCGGCCGATCGCGCACGTCAGTTACCCCTGAAAGGCCACTGTGGACATTCTCCGAATCATCTTGTTGGTTCTCCTTGCCATCACCAGCATGCTGCTCGTCCTGCTGATCCTGCTGCACAAGGGCCGCGGCGGTGGCATGTCCGACATGTTCGGTGGCGGCATGACCACCAGCATGGGCTCGTCAGGTGTTGCTGAGCGGAACCTCAATCGTTTCACGGTCGCCCTCGGGCTGAGCTGGGGCGTAGTCATCGTGGCGCTTGGACTGATCCAGCGGTTCGCCGACTAGCAGTTTTGCCGGCCGTCTCTTCCGCGCCGGCACGGCAAAAGTTTTTTGCTTTCCCGCGTTAACCATCATTTACTGGGCGTAGACTGACCCTGTTGTCGGAGCCTAGTCCAGGAGCAATCCATGGTTATCGCGGGAAACGCATTTAAGGGCACACGAATCGGAACTGATTCCTACGGGGGAATGGCTGGCTGGCAAGCCGAATCCGGACGGAGTCCGGCTGTCGTGGACCGAACCGTAGTGAGCTATTGGTGCATCGAAAACCACGAGACGAAACCGACGTTTGCCAAACTCCACGAGGACGAGATCCCCGAAGTCTGGGAATGCGGGTCGTGCGGTCGTGCAGCTGGCAGGCTGCCCGGCGTGGAACCCCTCGTGGATTGCATCGAACCGTTCAAGAGCCACCTGCAGTACGCGAAGGAGCGCCGCACCGACGAGGAAGCGGCTTCCGTCCTCGAGCAGGCACTCTGCAACCTGCGGGCCCGGCGGTCAGGTCTTCGGGTTACCTAGTCTTCTGGTTACCTAGCGCAGCTGAATCTCAAGGAGCCTCGTCGTCGGGTTCGTCATTCCCGGAGTCGATCAGCCGCCCGGGAAGTTGAGCCGCTGCTTCCTGATCGATAAGCCAGAGCGTCTTGCGCCGGCCGCGTGCACCCGACGCTGGAACCTGCACAGTGCCTGCACCGGCCAGGGCAAGGCCCACTGCGCCCGCCTTGTCCTGCCCGCCCGCGGCGATCCAGATCTCCTGCGCGGAGTTCAACGCCTCGAGGGTCAGGGAAATGCGCAACGGTGGCTGTTTCGGCGCGTCCGTCACTCCCACCACGGTCTGCTCCTTGGTCCTGATACCGGGCATCTCCGGAAACAGGGACGCAATGTGGGCGTCCGGTCCCACCCCCAGCAAGAGGACATCGAACCGGGGGAGCCGTGCATCCTGGCTGTCTCCCGCACGGTTGCCGTCGGCGGTTCCATCACCGGCGAGGGCCCGTTCGGCGTCGGCGGCGTCCTGAAGCCGCGCGGCATAGTCGGCCGCGGCAGCGTCCTGGTCTGCGAAGTCATCGCTCGAACCGAACTCGTTGACCTGGGACTCGGCAAGGCCGAGCTTCCCGAGAAGGGCCTCACGTGCCTGGACTGCGTTGCGATCCGGGTCGCTGGCGCTGAGGAAGCGTTCGTCTCCCCACCAGAAGTCGACCCTGCTCCAGTCGACCGCCGAGCAGGCCGGCGATTCGGCGACGGCCGCGAGTGCCGCAGTACCGATTGCGCCACCGGTGAGCACCACGGTCGCGGATCCGCGTTCGTTTTGCACGTCGACGAGCCGGGTGATCAACCGGGCGGCGACAGTGGCCGCCAGCAACGAGGAATCAGGGTGGATACTTACTTTGGGTTCAGCGTTCACTTGGACGCACGCTCCTTAGGTTGGTCCGTGCGAGCCCCTCCATAATCACCTCGCCGAATACCTCATCCGGGTCGAGACGGCGGAGCTCTTCTGCCAAACAGTCTTGCAGGCTCCGCCGTGGCAGGGAAATCCGCTGCACCGGCTGGCCCGGCTGGTAAAGCTCGGCGACGGACTGGTGGGGCCGGTTCAATTCGACGTCGCCTGCGGGTCGGGACAACCTCACCCGACGCAGTCCGGTGCCCGCCGGTCCGGCTGCGATGGTGACCGGTGCGTCCAGCGCCAGGGTAAGCCAGGCGGCAAGGAGCACGGTGCTGGGCGAATCCACTGCACCCTCCACTGTGACAGCGGTAATGGGTGAGTCGTCCAGTTGGTCGAGGACCGCCGCGAGCTGGATCCGCCAATTTGTCAGCCGGGTCCAGGCCAGGTCGGTGTCACCGGCCGCGTAGGTCCCCCGGATCGTTGACAGGGCAGCCACGGGGTCCGGCTCGTTGGCTGCATCGGTGATCCGCCGGTGCGCAATACTGCCGATGGATGTCCGGGAGGCGTTTTCCGGTGCACCGTGGGGCCACCAGGCCACTATGGGAGCATCGGGGAGCAGCAGCGCCGACACGAGGGATTCGTTTTCCTCGGCGAGTTGCCCGTAGCCCTTGAGGACGATCACGTCGGAGGCGCCGGCGTCACCGCCCACCCGGATCTGGGCGTCCAGCCGGGTCTGCTCCTCATCGGAGCCGAGCGCGAGGACGATAATCCGGCAGGGGTGCTCACGGCTGGCCAGGTTCGCAGCGAGGATCGCCTCCTCCTCGTGGCCGGACGACGTGATGACCACCAGGGTGAGCACCCGACCCAGCGCGACGACTCCGCCCTTGTCGCGCAGCGTCATGATTTCTTTGGACACCTTTGAGGTGGTGGTGTCAGGCAGTTCGACGATCATGGCCTGCGCCACGTCCTTCCATCACGGGCGAGGAGCTCGTCAGCGGAGGCCGGGCCCCAGCTTCCCGGCACGTACTTCTCCGGCTGGTCGCCGAGGGATGCCCAGTATTCCTCGAAAGGATCGAGAATCTTCCAGGACAGTTCCACCTCTTCGTGCCGGGGGAACAGGGGCGGCTCGCCGAGCAGCACGTCGAGGATCAGCCGCTCATAGGCTTCGGGGCTCGACTCAGTGAACGAGTGCCCGTAGCCGAAGTCCATGGTGACATCCCGGACCTCCATCTGGGTGCCGGGCACTTTGGAACCGAACCTGATGGTCGCGCCCTCATCCGGTTGCACGCGGATGACCACGGCGTTCTGGCCGAAGTCGTCCTCCCCGTGGTCCCGGAACAGCAGGTTGGGTGCACGTTTGAAGACAACGGCGATCTCGGTCACCCGGCGGCCCAGCCGCTTACCCGCCCGCAGGTAGAAGGGAACGCCGCTCCACCTGCGGGTATGGATGTCGAGGCGGAGCGCAGCGAAGCTTTCGGAGGTGGATTGTGCGGGGATGCCTTCTTCCTCCAGGAAGCCCCTGACCTGCTCACCGCCCTGCCATCCGGCGTCGTACTGACCACGCGCGGAGGAACCGGAGAGGTCGTCCGGGAGTTTCACCGCTGCGAGGACCTTCTCCTTTTCCGCCCGGAGGTCGTTGGCGTTGAAGGAGATGGGTTCTTCCATTGCGGTCAGTGCCAGCAGTTGCAGCAGGTGGTTCTGGATGACGTCGCGGGCCGCGCCGACCCCGTCGTAGTAGCCGGCCCGGCTGCCGATGCCGATGTCCTCGGCCATGGTGATTTGGACGTGGTCCACGTAGTTGGCGTTCCACAGTGGTTCGAACAGCTGGTTCGCGAACCGGAGGGCCAGGATGTTCTGGACGGTTTCCTTGCCCAGATAGTGGTCGATCCGGAACACGGCGTCCGGTGGGAAGACCTGTTCCACCACGGCGTTGAGTTCGCGGGCCGACTGCAGGTTGTGCCCGAAGGGTTTCTCGATGACCACCCGTCGCCACTGGCCCTCGTTGGGCTGGGCGAGGCCGTGCTCCGAGAGCTTTTGGCAGACCAGTTCGAAATCTTTCGGCGGGATGGACAGGTAGAACGCGTGGTTCCCCCGGGTTCCGCGACTGGAGTCCAGCTCCTGAAGGGTAACCTCCAGCCGCCCGAAGGCGTCGTCGTCGTCGAAGTTTCCCTGCACGAACCTGATCCCGGCGGAAAGCTGCTCCCAGACGGTCTCATCGAACGGGGTCCGCGAGTACTGGGTGACAGCCTCGCGCACCTCCTCGACGAACCTCTCATCGTCCCAGTCCCGCCGGCCAAACCCGATCAGCGCGAAACTCGGCGGCAGCAGCCCCCGGTTCGCCAGGTCGTAGATCGCTGGCATCAGCTTCTTGCGGGCCAGGTCCCCGGTGACCCCGAAGAGCACCAGCGACGACGGCCCGGCGATACGGCTGAGCCGGCGGTCGCGCGGGTCCCGCAGCGGGTTGGCGGGTCGCGCGTCGGTTGAGTCGGGCACTATGGTGTGCCGTTCTCGTTGACGGCCCGCTGGCCTGCGGCACCGCTGAGCAGATGGGAGACCACCTGAACGAGCTGGTCCAGGCCAGCAGTCCGGTCTGCCAGGTGCAGGCTCAGCACCGGGCGTCCCTTGCCGGCGAGGACCTGGGCGTCGCCTGCCGCCTGCGCGGTAATCAGTTCACCAAAGGTGAAGGGACGCTCGGGGATGTCCAGGTCTTCAGCCGCTGCACCGGTGATGGTGAGGAACACACCCTGCGCCGGACCACCCTTGTGGAACTGCCCGGTGGAGTGCAGGAACCTGGGACCCCAGCCAAACGTAACGGGACGCCCTGTCAGGGACGCGAGTGGTGACCTGATGTCTTCCAGCCGTGACTGCACGGACCTGTCCAGGTAGGCCTGGACGGCCAGGTACCCGTTGGGCTCGAGGGTCGCAAAGAGTTGCTGCAGAGCATCGCCGAGGGTGCTGGCGTCCCCGAGCAGTCCTCCATCGGCGCGGATCTCCACGGCACCGTCCACGAAATTCGCGGGGGTGGACTCGGGTTGCGCATCGAGCAGGCCGCGGGCGGCTGTCTTGGCGGCCTCCACGTCGGGCTGGTCGAACGGGTTGATGCCCAGGAGCCGTCCGGCAACCGCGGTGGCGAACTCCCACACGAGTAGTTGGCTGCCGAGGCTACCGCTGACGGTGATCTGGTTCCCCACGGGCTCAATGTCGGCGTCCGGTGCGGTCAGGCGGACGGCGAGGACGTCGTCGTCGCCGGCAAGGATCTCCGGCGCGCCCTCCTCGGCGACCACCGGCAGTACCCCGGTGCCCAGTTTGCCGGTCGATTCAGCGATGAGCTGCTCCGCCCAGTCGGCGAGTCCGGGGATCCCCGACGCCTCATCGGCGAACACAATCTTGTCCCGCAGGGGGCTCGTGCCGCCCAGCACGGCTCCGAGCCGCAATCCGATGTTCGTCGGATCGTCCTCGCCGAGGAACTCGACAGTTTCCTCAGCGTCGTCCAGCAGGGCATCGAGGTCGACTCCCGCCAGACCGGAAGGGACGAGCCCGAACGCGGTCAGGGCTGAGTACCTGCCGCCGACGGTGGGGTCAGCGTTGAATACGGCGCGGTAGCCGGCCTCACGGGCTGAGGCGTCCAGCGGAGACCCCGGGTCGGTGACGATGACCACCCTGCTCAGCGGGTCGATGCCTGCTGCAGTGAAGGTAGCCTCGAAGATCCGGCGCTGGGAGTCGGTTTCGACGGTCGACCCCGACTTCGAGGAGACCACCACGGCCGTCTCCGCCACCCGTTCCCCGACCGTCCGGCGGACCTGGTCCGGGTCGGTGGAGTCGAGCACCGTCAGCTCGACGCCTGCGGTCTGGGTGATCACCTCGGGCGCCAGGGAGGAACCTCCCATGCCGCACAGGACGATCCGGCTGACCCCTTCCGCCCGCAGGGAATCCCGCAGTTCCATGATGCCCGGGACGAGGCCGCGGGACGCGTCGACGAGGTCAACCCAGCCCAACCGGACCGCCGCCTCCGCTTCGGCGTCGTGACCCCACAGGGTGGAATCCTTGGCCATCAGCCGCGACGCCACCCTGTCCTCGACGAGGGTGGCGGTGACGCGGTCGATGGCTTCCAAAGCGGCGCCGGCCGCCGCGAGCGTCATGGAACTCATCTGGTTTAGCCCTTCGCCTTGTCCAATGCGGTCTGAACGGTTTCGAGGAGCTCGTTCCAGCTCACCACGAACTTGTCCAGCCCTTCGATTTCCAGCTGTTCAACCACTTCAACGTAGAAAACACCGATGTTCTCGAGGTCGTTGAGGACCGCGTGGGAGTCTTCGTAGGACCCGGTGACGGTGTCCCCGGTGATGACGCCGTGGTCAGCGGTGGCCTCCAGCGTCTTTTCCGGCATCGTGTTGACGACGCCGGGTGCCACCAGCTCGGTGACGTACAGGGTATCCGGCAGGGCGGGATCCTTGACGCCGGTCGAGGCCCACAGCGGGCGCTGAGGACGGGCACCTGCTGCTGCGAGTACCGCCCACCGCTCGGTGTCGAACAGCTCCTCGTATACCTGGTAGGCCAGTCGTGCGTTCGCGAGCCCGGCCTTGCCCTTGAGGGCCGCTGCCTCGTCGGTGCCGATGGCGTCCAGCCGCTTGTCCACTTCGCTGTCCACGCGGGACACGAAGAAGGAGGCTACCGAGTGGATGGTGGAGAGGTCGTGTCCGTTCTCCTTGGCCTGCTCAATGCCCAGCATGAAGGCGTTGATGACGGCACGGTAGCGTTCCAGCGAGAAGATGAGCGTCACGTTCACGCTGATCCCCTCGGCAATGGTCGCCGCGATGGCTTCGAGACCTTCCACCGTGGCGGGGATCTTGATCAGGACGTTGGAGCGCTGCACCTTGGCGTGGAGCCGTTTCGCCTCGGCGATGGTGCCCTCGGTGTCCTTCGACAGGCGTGGGTCCACCTCAATGGACACCCGGCCGTCGACACCGTCGGTGCTCTTCGCTGCCGCAGCGAAAATGTCGCAGGCCTGGGCGACGTCGTGGGTGGTGATGTCAAAGACGGCGTCATTGACGGGGATGTCGGCGGCCGCGAGGGCTTCAACCTGGGTGGCGTACGATTCGCCCTGCTGCAGTGCGGCAGCGAAGATGCTCGGGTTGGTGGTCACACCAACCACGTTGCGCTCCTCGATGAGGTGCTTGAACGCGCCCGAGTTGATGCGCTCCCGGGAGAGGTCGTCGAGCCAGATGGAAACGCCGGCGGCAGAAAGGTCTGCCGTGGGAGTAGAAGTCATAGTGGATCTCCTTGGATTGTCGACGGTTACTGCTGGTCGCCGGTTTCGGATGAGGTGGGGCCGGACCAGGCCGGCGTGCCGTTCGGTGCCCGGTGGTTGCCTGCCGCGGCGATGGAGTCGCGGGCGGCCTGGGTCACGGCTTCGGCGGTGATGCCGAACTCGTTGAACAGGCGCTTGTAGTCGGCTGACGCACCGAAGTGCTCCAGCGAGACCGATCGGCCGGCGTCGCCAATGAGTTCGCGCCAGCCCAGGGCTACGCCGGCTTCAACGGAGACCCGTGCCAGGACGTTGCCGGGCAGTACCGACTCGCGGTACGCCTCGTCCTGCCGGTTGAACCATTCGAGGCTCGGCATCGAGACGACGCGTGCGGCGATCCCTTCGGCCTGAAGCGTCGCGCGCGCCTCGACAGCCAGCTGGACCTCCGACCCGGTGCCGATGAGGATGACGTCGGGGGTTCCCTGCGCTGCTTCGGCAAGGATGTACGCTCCGCGGGCAGCGCCTTCGGCCGAGCCGAACGTATCGCCGTTGGCGGCACCCTCACCACGCTCGTACGTCGGGATGTTCTGCCGGGTGAGCACAATGCCGGCCGGGTTTTCGGTGTTCTCCAGGATGGTGCGCCACGCGACGGCAACCTCGTTCGCGTCGCCCGGGCGGACGACGTCGAGACCGGGGATTGCGCGGAGCGCCGCGAGCTGTTCCACGGGCTGGTGGGTGGGACCGTCCTCGCCGAGGCCGATCGAGTCGTGGGTCCACACGTAAATGGACGGCACTCCCATCAACGCGCCCAACCGGACGGCTGGCCGCTGGTAGTCGCTGAAGATGAGGAAGGTACCGGAGAAGGCCCGGGTGCTGCTGTGCATGACGATGCCGTTGACGATCGCCGCTGCCGCATGCTCCCGGATGCCGAAGTGCAGCACCCTGCCGTACGGGTTGCCCTGCCAGGCGTCGGTCTGCTTGCCCACGGGGACGAACGACGGCGATCCTTCGATCGTGGTGTTGTTCGATTCCGCGAGGTCAGCGGAGCCGCCCCACAGCTCGGGGAGCACCGGGCCGATCGCCGAGAGCACCTTGCCCGACGCCGCACGCGTGGACATGTCCTTGCCGGCCTCGAAGGTGGGGAGTGCGTCATCCCAGTTATCAGGAAGCGTGCGGGAAGAAATCCGGTCCAGGAGCTTCGCGTTGTCCGGGTTGGCCTGCTGCCAGGTGGCGAACGACTGCTCCCACTCAGTCCGCAGGGCCCTCCCGCGCTCACCCACCTGCCGTGCATGGTCCAGGACCTCGGGGGCCACGTCGAAGTGCTTGGCCGGATCGAGGCCGAGCGTCTCCTTCAAAGCCGCAACCTCGTCGGCGCCGAGGGCGGAGCCGTGGATTTTTCCGGTGTTCTGCTTGGTGGGGGCGGGCCAGCCGATGATGGTGCGCAGGGAGACGATCGACGGCTTCGACGTCTCGGCCCGGGCAGCCGTCAGGGCACGGTGGAGCTCTTCGATGTCTTCGACGTATTCGCCGGTCTTGGTCCAGTCGACGCGCTGGACATGCCAGCCGTACGCCTCGTACCGGCCCAGAACGTTCTCGGTGAACGCGATGTCGGTGTCATCCTCGATCGAGATGTGGTTCTCGTCATAGAGCACCACCAGGTTGCCGAGTTCCTGGTGCCCGGCCAGCGAGGAGGCCTCGGCCGTGACACCCTCCTGCAGGTCGCCGTCGGAAGCGATGACCCAGATGGTGTGGTCGAACGGGCTCTCGCCGATTGCGGCGTCGGGGTCCATCATGCCGCGCATGCGGCGCTGGGCGTAGGCGAAACCGACAGCGGAAGCCAGGCCCTGGCCGAGCGGCCCGGTGGTGATCTCAACGCCGGCCGTGTGCCGGTACTCCGGGTGTCCGGGGGTCTTGGAGCCCCACGTTCGCAGGGACTGCAGGTCCTCGAGCTCCAGGCCGTAGCCGGAGAGGAAGAGCTGGATGTAAAGGGTGAGCGAGGTGTGACCGGGGGAGAGGACGAAACGATCCCTGCCGGTCCACTCAGGCTGGGAGGGGTCGTGCCTGATCAGTTTCTGGAAGAGGAGGTAGGCCGCGGGCGCCAGGCTCATCGCCGTGCCCGGGTGGCCGTTACCCACCTTCTCCACAGCGTCGGCTGCCAGCACGCGCACGGCATCCACCGCGCGGTTGTCCAGGTCAGTCCAGGTCAGTTCTTGCGTATCAAGCTGCGGCACGAAAACCTCAGCCCCTCTCTGTGCTCCACGGCCAGCGCCGCGGCGCCTCAGTAAGACTGGCGATCGCCGTCCCCTAGCACCTGGCCAGCTGGCCGTTCACCGTTGAAAATCTGCATTGTCGTCTAGATCTGCATTGTCGCTACCCACGCTCCGCTCACACCGGCAGATGGCACCGACGGAAACGGCCTGGGCGTTACCGTCAACCCTATCGCTTTGGGCAGTTAATCAAATTCATTGTGCACATCGTGACGCGGAGAGTCTCGCCCCAGCAACGGGGGCCCATACTTCTACACGCTGTAAAATCTGGGATGGACGGGACGGTATGATGAGAGAGGACTTTCCCCCCAGCAGAAACGGCAGTGTTACCTCGTGAAGACCGAGCAGGATCCGGGCCTTGCCAGTACAACGGGCAGCAGTACGGGTTTCAAACGCAAGGCGAAGGCCTACCTCGCGCTGACCAAACCGCGGGTCATTGAGCTGCTTCTGGTGACCACGCTACCTACCATGATCTTTGCCCAGGGCGGTCTGCCCGGTGTTTGGCTGATCATCTCCACCATGGTGGGCGGGGCCCTGGCGGCAGGTAGTGCAGGCTCGTTCAACTGCTATATCGACCGGGACATTGACAAGGTCATGCACCGTACGGAGAAGCGCCCGCTGGTCACCGGTGAGGTGACACCGCGGGAAGCACTGATCTTCTCCTGGGTCCTCGGCATCGCAGCCATCACCGTGCTGTGGTTCGGTGCGAACCCGCTGGCCGCCGCGCTCGGCGTGGCCGCGATCTTCTTCTACGTGGTGGTGTACTCGCTGATACTCAAGCGCCGCACCCCGCAGAACATCGTGTGGGGCGGCGCCGCTGGCTGCATGCCGGTCCTGATCGCCTGGGCCGCGGTGACCAACACCGTCGAGTGGCCCGCCGTCGTCCTCTTCCTCATCATCTTCCTGTGGACGCCGCCGCACTACTGGCCGCTCTCCATGAAGTACAGCGACGACTACAACGCAGCGAAGGTACCCATGCTGGGCGCCATCGCGGGAGCCCGCGTGGTCTCCGTCCAGGTGGTTCTCTACGCCTACGCCACCGTCGCCTGCTCCCTGCTGCTGATCCCCGTGGGCGGTGCCGGCTGGGTGTTCACCGGGGCCGCCGTTGCCGCTGGCATCTGGTTCCTGTCGGAAACGCACAAGCTGCACACCTCGGCCGTCCGCGGGACCGTGACCGACAAGGGCTCGATGAAGGTCTTCCACGGCTCCATCAGCTATCTCACCGTTGTGTTCCTGGCACTGGCCATCGACCCCTTCATCGGCGGCCCGGTCTTCTAACCCTGTGCGCCCCGCCGGGGGCAAGACAGCTAGCATGAGCACATGGTGTTCAACGGTCTTATCGCGTATCCGGTCACTCCCTTCCTCGAGAACGGTGACATCAATTTCCCCGAGCTGTCCTCGCTGGTGGCGTCGCTGGCGTCCTCAGGGGTTGATGCGATAGCGGTGCTCGGTTCATCGGGCAGTTTTGCCTACCTGAGCGCCGAGGAGCGCTCCCGGGTGGCCGCGACCGCCGTGGACGCCGTCAGCGCGTCGGGCGCCGACGTCCCGGTGGTGGTCGGCATCAGCTCGGTGGGCACCCGGGAGGTGCTGGACGCCGCCCGCGACGCGGAGCGCGTCGGTGCGTCGGGCGTGGTGCTGTCACCGGTCTCGTACGTGCCCCTGAACAACGACGAGGTGGCCGCGCAGACCGCTGCCGTCTGCGACGTGACGAACCTGCCTATTTGCCTCTACAACAATCCGGGCACCACGCAGTTCCACTACGATCTGGAACTGGTTGCCGAACTCCTGGACCTGCCCAACGTGGTCGCCTTCAAGGACACTGCCGCCGACGTCGTAACCTTCAGGCAGCGTTACGACCGGTTGCGGTCCCTGACCAACCAGCCGGTGAGCCACGGACTCAGCGGCGACCTCCTGATTGCCTCAGGCGATGTCGCCGCCGACGCCTGGCACACAGGCCCGGCTGCGCTGCTTCCCGTCGCCTACACCGAGTTCCGGGCGGCGGTCCTCAGCGATGATGCGGCACGCATCGCTGAGTCGCGGAAACTCTTGCTCCCCGTGGTCCAGGCGGTCCTGCGGCTACGGAAACTGAGCGGGCTCCACTCGCTGGCGAAGGCCTGCGGCGTGAACGCCGGCGAACCCCGGCTACCCGTCCTGCCGGTCCCGGGCAGCGAGCAGCGCGACCTTGCCCGCCTGGTCGACGCGCTGGAGGTTACCGGGCGTCTCTGAGATCCGCCGGTGCCACCCCGGCGCCCGCTGAACCGGCGCCTGCGGAATTGGTCGTCAGCGTGGCGCGCTCCTTGCGGCTGACCGCCAGATACAGGCTGTTCGCCATTGCTGCTGTCAACACTGAGGCCCCCAGCATGTGCAGGGCCACCAGGGCGACCGGCAGGTGGAGGAAATGCTGCAGGTAGCCGACGGCGCCCTGCGCCAGCACCACGGCGGCGAGGAGTTCCACCGACTTCCTCAGCCGTGGTGCCGAAGATTCGCGGTAGACGAGAACCAGCGCGACGGCGACCGTCAGGACCAGCAGGTAGACGGGCGCCGCATGGATGCGGGTCATCAGGTCCGGGTCGAGGTTGTTCCGGGCGGCGCCGGCGTCGCCCGCGTGGGGTCCGGAACCGGTGACGATGACGCCGAGGAAGACCGTAATCGCGGTGAGGGCCGCCGCGGCGGTCAGGATCTGCCGCAGCAGCCGCGAGCCGAGGGGCGAGGCTGAGCTCGCCGCCTGTGCGGTGCTGAGCCGGACCCGGTTGAGAAGCACAGTCGCCAGCACAATCAGGACCATCGAGACGATGAAGTGCCAGCCCACCACCCAGGGGTTGAGCTGGGTCAGGACGGTGATACCGCCGAGGATGGCCTGGGCGGGGATGCCGGCGGCCAGGGCGATCGCGAGCCGGAACAGATCTTTGCGCTCCTTGCGGAGGTTCCAGAGCGACACCACCATGGCGATGGCGATCGCCGTCAGGACGAAGGTGAGCAGCCGGTTCCCGAACTCGATGACCCCGTGGATGCCCATCTCCGGGGTGTTGACGATCGAGGTGGCGGTGCACCGGGGCCATTCGGGGCAACCCAGCCCCGACGCGGTGAGCCGGACGGCGCCCCCGGTGACCACGATCATGATCTGGGAGATCAGCGAAGCAAGGGCCAGTCGACGGACGAGCCGGGAGGTGGTGCGGGGGAGCTTCGCCGTGACGCGGCTCCAGCCGGTGGGTGCAGGGTGTGTCATGAAACTAACTCCATTTGAACCAGCGGATGGCGGCGAGGCTGGACAGGACTGCCCAGGCCACGAGGATGAGCAGGGCGGGGAGGTTGAACGCCCCGTCGATGAGCGCTGAGCGCAGTCCATCGCCGAGCGCGGCGGACGGCAGGATGTCGACAAACGGACGGATGGCGTCGGGCAGCAGGGTTCCCGGCAGCACGATGCCGCCGCCGACCGCCAGCAGGATCCACAGCAGGTTGGTCACAGCGAGGGTAGCCTCCGGGCGGAGGGTTCCGGCCACCAGGAGGCCGAGGCCGGTGAACGCGGCAGCGCCCAGGATCAATTGCACCAGCCCGATCAGCAGGCCCGCAGGATCGGGCCGCCATCCCAGGAGCGCCGCGGCCGTGCAGATCACCACCAGTTGCACCGCCAGCACCACGACGACGCCGAGCGCCTTGCCCAGGATCAGCCCGGGTTTGCCCAGGGGAGTGGTCGAGAGAAACCGCAGTACCCCGTACCGGCGGTCAAACCCGGTAGCGATCCCCTGTCCGGTGAACGCGGTGGACATGGCGCAGAGGGCGATGATGCCGGGGGTTGCGGCGTCGATCCGGCTCGATGCCATTCCGTCGAGGAACGGGGTGAGGACCAGTACCACCAGCCCCAGCAGTGGGAGGGCGATGGCGAGGACCAGCTGCTCACCGTTGCGGAGCATGGCCAGCGCCTCGTAGCGGCCCTGAAGGAGGATCCGTTTGGTCAGGGGAGCGGCCGTACTCATCGGATTTCCCGTCCGGAGATGTCAAGGAACACGTCTTCCAGGGAGCGTGGCTCCATGGTGATGGCGACCGGCAGAATTCCGGCGTCTTCCCACCACCGCGCCAGCGCCGTCAGGTCGGCAGGGGTGAAGCAGCCGGCCACCGAATACCGTCCCGGCTCGGTTTCCCGCAGGGTGAGTGCTGGAAACGCTGCTGCCGGGAGGTCCAGGCTGGGGACGGCCTGGAATCGCAGGTCACGGTAGGTGTCCCCAGCGTCGTCGGCGGTCAGGTCGGCCACCGTGCCGTGGGTCACCGTCCGGCCGCCGTCGAGAATATAGACGTAGTCGGCGAGCTTCTGGGCGTCGTCGAGCAGGTGGGTGGTGAGGATGATGGCCAACCCCTCGGCGCGGAGTTCGCGGATCAGGTCGAAGACGATGGTGCGTGACTGCGGATCCAGGCCAGCGCTCGGCTCATCAAGGAACAGCACTTCGGGGTTGCCGATCAGCGCGCAGGCCAAGGCGAGCCGCTGCTTCTGACCGCCGGATAGCCGCCGGATGCCGGTGCCGGCGTAGGAATTGATGCCCAGCCGGCCGGCCAGTTCAGCGACGGGCCTCGGCGAGCCATACATGGCCGCCACGTGGTTCAACAGGGCCAACGGTCGGGCCGACGGCGGAAGCCCGCCCTCCTGCAGCATGACCCCCACCCTGCTGCGCAGTGCCGCCCCGGCGTTGAATGGGTCTTCCCCCAGCAACCTGACGGTCCCACCGTTAGGGCGTTGCAGACCCTGCGCGCATTCAAGGGTGGTGGTCTTGCCGGCACCGTTGGCGCCCAGGAGGGCCGTCACCTGCCCGGGGTAGGCTCGAAGGTGGACGCCGTCGAGCACCCTGACCATTTTGCCGTCGAGCGCCGATACGGGTCCAAAGTCCTTGACGAGCGCTGTGACTTCAAGCGCGGGAGACGGGTTTGGCACTCAATTATTCTACGGCATGTAGTACAGGTGCCCATCCTGCGAGCGGCGCGCTGGGTAGCCTCACCTTACTGGCAGTAGGGAACAGATTAGGACATGATTGTGTTGTCTATTCAATGGACACAGAAATTTCTGTGGCTCCCGACGAGGCCGGATTCCAGAGGAGGCGAAATGAGCCAGATACAGCCAGCCAATACCTATCCGGCTCCAGCACGCCCAGCCGGTTCCCGGTCCGTGATGCCCCGCCCCTCCGACGCAGAAGACCGGACCCGCAGCAAGGTCCTGGCAGCGGTCCTGGAGCACGGACCCGTCAGCGCCGCCGAACTCGGCGAACGCCTCGGCTTCACCCCCGCAGCGGTCCGACGCCATCTTGACGCCCTGTCCCGCAAGCAGCTCATCGAAGTGAAACTCGTCGGTAATCCGTCCTCCGGCGCCGGCCGTCCCGCCCGGCGCTACGTCCTGAGCCAGCGTGGGCAGACCGAGCTCGGCACCGACTACCTTTCCATCGCCAAGGCCGCACTCACACAGTTGCAGGACGTGGCCGGCCCGGACGCCGTCGAGCAGTTCGCCCGCACCCGGTTCGCCGAAATGGAGTCCCGGTACCGTCCCCTGGTGGAAGCCGCAGGCCCGGACCTCGAAGACCGGGCGCGTGCCCTGGCCAGCGCCCTGACCACCGACGGTTTTGTCGGGTCGACCACGGTCGTGGGCCGGAACGCCCCCAACGCTGCCATGCTGGCCGTCCAGCTCTGCCAGGGGCACTGCCCCGTCCAGGAGCTGGCCGCCGAATTCCCGTCGTTCTGCGATCAGGAGACCGAAGTGTTCTCCCGGCTGCTCGGCGTCGATGTACGGCGGCTGTCGACGCTCGCCCGCGGCGGCCACGTCTGCACCACCCATATTCCCGTGGGCCGGGTTACACCTGCCCCCGCCGGAGCTGACACCTCCGAGCTAGAACCGACCGTATCCACCCATCAGCAAGAAAGGCCGTGATGACGGATCAAGTAGACCAGAAGACAATGGCAGAGGCAGCCGTTCCGGAAGCAGTAATCAGCGACATCCTGGAGCGCAACCCCGAGCTCGAAGGCATCGGTAACTATGCCTTCGGTTGGTCCGACAAGAACGACGTCGGTGCCAACGCCAAGCGTGGACTCAGCGAAGAGGTGGTCCGCGACATTTCGGCCAAGAAGGACGAGCCAGAATGGATGCTCGACCTGCGGCTGAAGGGCCTGAAGTACTTCGACCGGAAGCCCATGCCCGCATGGGGTGCCGACCTGTCGGGCATCGACTTCGACAACATCAAGTACTTCGTGCGTTCCACGGAGAAGCAGGCTGGCAGCTGGGAGGAACTCCCGGAGGACATCAAGAACACCTACGAGAAGCTCGGGATTCCCGAGGCCGAGCGTAACCGCCTCGTTTCCGGCGTGGCAGCCCAGTACGAGTCCGAGGTGGTCTACCACCAGATCAACGAGGAACTCGAACGCCAGGGTGTCATCTTCATGGACACCGACACCGCGTTGAAGGAACACCCCGAGTTCTTTGAGGAGTACTTCGGCTCCATCATCCCGGTGGGCGACAACAAGTTCGCCTCGCTGAACACCGCGGTCTGGTCCGGCGGCTCTTTCGTCTACGTGCCACCCGGCGTACACGTCGAAATCCCGCTGCAGGCCTACTTCCGCATCAACACCGAGAACATGGGCCAGTTCGAGCGCACCCTCATCATTGCCGACGAGGGTTCCTACGTGCACTACATCGAGGGCTGCACCGCCCCGATCTACACGTCGGACTCCCTGCACTCGGCCGTCGTCGAGATCGTGGTGAAGAAGGACGCCCGCGTCCGCTACACCACCATCCAGAACTGGTCGAACAACGTGTACAACCTGGTCACCAAGCGGGCCATCGCCCACGAGGGCGCCACCATGGAGTGGGTCGACGGCAACATCGGCTCGAAGGTCACCATGAAGTACCCGGCCGTGTACCTGGTCGGCGAGCATGCCAAGGGCGAGACCCTGTCGATCGCGTTTGCCGGCGAGGGCCAGCACCAGGACACCGGGTCGAAGATGGTGCACATCGCGCCGAACACCAAGTCATCGATCATTTCGAAGTCGGTTGCCCGGGGTGGTGGGCGAGCCGCCTACCGCGGCCTGGTCCAGGTTCGCGAGGGTGCCAAGCATTCGGCGAACACCGTGCGGTGCGACGCTCTGCTGGTCGACACGATCTCGCGGTCGGACACGTACCCATACGTGGACATCCGTGAGGACGACGTCACGATGGGCCACGAGGCAACCGTCTCGCGGGTCAGCGAGGAACAGCTGTTCTACCTGATGTCCCGCGGCATGCCCGAGGATGAGGCCATGGCAATGATAGTGCGCGGATTCATCGAGCCGATCGCCCGTGAGCTCCCCATGGAGTACGCACTAGAACTGAACCGCCTGATCGAACTCCAGATGGAAGGGGCCGTGGGCTAACACATGGCTGAAGCTACCCAGCTGGACGCACCAGCGTCCGCAGAGAAAATTGCCATCGACGGTTTCACCGAGGAAGGGGAGAACCTTTCCCCCTTCAACGAAGGGACTGTGCAGCACGGCGCCAAGAAGCATAGCCACGGCGACGCCCCGGTCATCCCGGAGGCGTCCCGCGGGGAACGTCTGAAGTCCTACAAGCTGGCCGACTTTGCGCCACTGAATGGCCGGGAAGAGGACTGGCGGTTCACGCCGCTGAAGCGTCTGCGCGGCCTGCACAACCAGCCGCTGACCGGCGCGGGACCCACTGTTGACGTGACGGGTGCCACCAACGTCACCGTTGAGACGGTCGGTCGGGACGACTCGCGGATCGGCTCCGCGTCCGTTCCCGACGACCGGGTGTCGGCTGCTGCCTGGGAGGCGTTCACCGAGGCGACAGTGGTGACCATTCCGGTGGAGACCATTGCCGACGCCGACGTAAAGATCAGCATCAACGGTGTCGACGAGGCTCCGGCCGCGCAGCACCTGATCATCAACGCGGAACGCTTCTCGAAGGCAGTGGTGGTCCTGGACCATCACGGGAAAACCACCCTCGCGCAGAACGTCGAGATCGTCGTCGGAGACGGGGCCGAGCTCACGGTAGTCAGCGTGCAGGAATGGGACGACGACGCCGTTCACGCCTCCACCCAGCAGGCCAAAATCGGTCGGAACGCAAAGTTCAAGCACGTGGTGGTCAGCCTCGGCGGAGACCTGGTGCGGATGACCCCGTCGTCGCTCTTCACCGGACCCGGGTCCGAGGTGGAAATGTACGGACTGTACTTCGCCGACGCCGGCCAGCACCTGGAGCAGCGGCTCCTGGTGGACCACGCCGTACCGAACTGCAAATCCCGTGTCACGTACAAGGGCGCACTGCAGGGCCAGGACGCCCACACCGTGTGGGTCGGCGACGTGCTGATCCGCAAGGCGGCCGAGGGAACGGACACGTACGAGACGAACCGTAACCTCCTGTTGACCGACGGCACGCGCTCCGACTCGGTCCCCAACCTGGAGATCGAGACCGGGCTCATCGAGGGTGCCGGCCACGCCAGCGCCACCGGCCGGTTCGACGACGAGCACCTGTTCTACCTGATGGCACGCGGCATCGACGAGAAGACCGCCCGCCGGCTGGTGGTCCGCGGGTTCCTCAACGAGGTCATCCAGCAGATCAAGGTGCCAGAGCTCGAGGAACGGCTCACTGACGCCGTCGAGCGGGAACTCGCGGCAGGAAACATCTAATGGCCGACGCACCGAAGGGCGAGCTGGTCTGCAATGTCAACGACATTGAGGTCCGGCAGGCACTGCGCATCCTGATCGACGACTACCCGGTGGCAGTGGTGAAGGACTCCGAGGGCGCCATCCACGCCCTCGGAGACACCTGCTCCCACGCCGACATCTCCCTCTCCGAGGGCGACGTCGAGGGGTGCGTCATCGAGTGCTGGGGCCACGGGTCGCAGTTCGACCTGCGCAGCGGTGCCCCGCTGCAGCTGCCAGCCTACGAACCCGTCCCGGTGTTTGCCCTGGAAATCCACGGCGACGAGGTCTACGTGGACATCAGCACCGTCACCAACGGTGCCGCTGTCCCTGACCTCGGTTAGCCACCCACACACTTTCGACCACCACGGTCTAACCCACATTGCACTCCCTGCCACGCAGGGCGCGAAGGAGAACCACAGATGTCCACCCTTGAAATCAAGGACCTCCACGTCAGCATCGAGACGGAGCAGGGGGCCCGGAAGCAGATCCTCAAAGGCGTCAGCCTGACCATCAACACCGGCGAGTCCCACGCCATCATGGGGCCCAACGGTTCCGGCAAGTCAACCCTCGCCTCCACGATCGCCGGCCACCCCCGGTACCTCGTGGACAGCGGATCCATCACCCTCGACGGTGAGGACGTCCTCGACATGAGCGTCGACGAGCGTGCCCGCGCAGGCCTCTTCCTGGCCATGCAGTACCCCGTTGAGGTGCCCGGCGTGACCATGACCAACTTCCTGCGCACCGCGAAGACCGCCCTGGACGGCAAGGCCCCGAGCCTGCGCCACTGGACCAAGGACGTCAAGGAAGCGATGTCGCAGCTGCGCATCGACGCCGACTTCGCCCAGCGCAACGTCAACGAGGGCTTCTCCGGCGGCGAGAAAAAGCGCGTCGAGATCCTCCAGCTCGAGCTCTTCAAGCCCCGCTTCGCCATCCTCGACGAGACCGACTCCGGCCTCGACGTCGACGCGCTCAAAGTGGTTTCAGAGGGCGTCAACCGCGAGCACTCCAAGGGCGGAATGGGTACCCTGTTGATTACCCACTACACACGGATCCTGCGCTACATCAAGCCTGACTTTGTGCACGTGTTCGTCGACGGCAGGATCGCCGAGCAGGGTGGCCCCGAGCTGGCCGACCGGCTTGAGGCCGAAGGCTACGACCGCTTCGGAACCCCCGCCCCGGCTTCAGCTGCTGCCCCGGCCGGCGCCTAGGTTCGTTGGTAGTGAGCTCGGTAACGCTTCGAGAAGGTAGACAACAATGAGTGAAGTGAACGCGGGACAGACCGCGATAGACGACGTCGAGGAAGCCCTCAAGGACGTGATTGACCCCGAGCTGGGCGTCAACATCGTCGACCTGGGTCTCCTCTACGGGCTCAAGTACGCCGACGACGGCGCCCTCCTGATCGACATGACGCTCACGACGGCGGCCTGCCCGCTGACGGACGTCATCGAGGAGCAGGTGGGGCAGTCGCTCGACGGGGTCGTCGACGACTGGCGTCTGAACTGGGTGTGGATGCCGCCCTGGGGTCCCGAGAAGATCACCGAGGACGGCCGCGACCAGATGCGGGCCCTCGGGTTCAACATCTAGGTCTAGGACAGCGCAGGATTCAAGACAACGCAGGATTCAAGACAACGCAGTATTTAGGACGGCGCAGCATTCAGGACAGGGCGATCCGGTAGTCCGCAGTGTAAAACGGCAGCCGCACCAGATATTTCTGGTGCGGCTGCCGTTTTTCTGCTGTGCCGGCCGTTCTGCGGCTGCCATTTTCACTGCGGTCGCCGTTTCCTGGTGCGTTAGCCATCCTCCGGGCCGGACTCGCCAAGCCCGCGGGCAGCCAGCGCTTCACCGGTCTGGTGCGCGTAGGCGACCGCGCCGATGACCACCGGGATGACCAGGGCCCGCGGGTTCCGCTCCAGGCCGCGCGCCCTCGCCGCGTCCCGGACGTCAGCGACCGAGCCGACAAGGTAGGGAATGCTGCGGGTCATGAGGGCAAGGGTCAGCCCAAACCGCTCCGGATCTGCTCCCACCCGGCGGAACGGGACGGCAAGGGTTACCAGCCCATCCAGCAGACGCTGCCCCTCGGTGGTCAGGGTGAGCAGGCGGGCAGCCAGGAGACAGGTGGCAATGTTCCCCACGAGCAGCACCGCCGGCGCAGGGCCGTTGACGATCACCTGGTACCCGCCGAGGATGACCAGCATCGGCCAGACCGGGGCCAACGGCCGCCACAGGTGCACCGGCGCCAGCCGAGCACCCACCAGATACCCGACGACGACCAGCACCAGGGCCGCCCCGGTGACCGCGGGACGATTGGCCAGCAGTACGCCCGTCGACAGGAGCAGGACGGCGAGGCCCTTCGACCATAGAGGAGCGCGGTGCAGCCGCGAGTCACCCTCCACGTAGGTGCCCAACAGGCTTCCGTGGCCCCTCACCGGTCGTCTCCCGGCAGCGCTTCCGCGTCCAGGTGCAGGCGGCGGTAGTGGTCGATGGCGGTGCGGGGAGCGCCGTCGAACACCAGTCGTCCGTCGTCGATCACTAAAACCCGGTCGCTGTCGCCCGCGAACTCCAGGTCATGCGTCGTGAAGACCAGCTGCTGGTCCAGGCCGCTGAACAGCCGCCGGACCCGGCGCTCATTGCGCAGGTCCAGGAGGGTGGTGGGTTCGTCGGCCACAAGGATGCCGGGGTCGACGGCGAGGACGGCAGCCAGTGCCATCAGCTGCCGCTCACCACCCGAAAGGTCATAGATACTCTGCTCGGCCAGGGACGCCAGCCCCAGGCGCTCCAGGACAGCCAGGGCGGCGGTCCGTCGTTCGGTGGGGTTCCGGAGACGGGCGCGCAACGACAGCTCCACGTCTTCGAGTCCCGTGGGCATCACGAGTTGCGACAAGGGATCGGTGAAGACGAACCCGACGCGCTGGCGGACCGCCCGGCCGGCCTTGACCGTGTCGAGTCCCTCCACCGCCACCCGTCCGGCCGTAGGGGGGACCAGGCCGTTGATGAGCTTCAGCAGGGTGGATTTACCCGACCCATTGGCACCGATCACCGCGATCCGACGCTCGGTGAGACTGAGGTTAAGGGGCGCCAGGATCCGGCGCTCACCCTCCGGTCCCGTGACGCTGACCGCGGCACCCTCAAAGACAATCATGGTTTTATCCGGTGCGACCGCCCGCTCAGGAAGCAGTCCCGGCGGCGGTTACCGGGCGCCGACCGGTACCGATCAACCGGGGGAACGCACGGTGCACGCTCAGCCCGATGGCCGCGGCGACCAGGTTTTTCAGCACATCGCCGGGCAAATAGATGACGTCGGCGGCGACGGCTGCCATCAGATCCAGCTTTCCGTTGATCATCAGACCCGCAATACCGAGGGGATGGATGACCAGCAGGCTGCTGACCAGGCAGGCCGCGAAAAGAGCTGCGTACCGGAACCTTTGGACCCTGGCCAGCACCAGTCGTGCCAGGAAACCGGCGACCAGCGCGGCAAGGGGAAAGGCCAGCAGGTACCCGGCGGACGGGCCCGCGAGAACCCCGACACCCCCGCTGAAGCCGCTGAAAATGGGAAGTCCGGCCAGTCCGACGACCAGATACAGGGCCACCGCCGCGAATCCTCGGCCCGGGCCGAGGACAATTCCCGTGACCATGACGGCGAGGGTCTGGAGGGTCAGCGGCACACCGAGCGGGCCGACGGGGATAGCGGGTAGGATTGCAAGAGCGGCCACCAAGGCCGCGAAGACCGCGATCAGCGAAAGATCCGTGGCATTCCAGCGGCGCCTGGCGTGAGTGGGAGTATCCACAGCGGCGGCCGCCGGAACCTGATTCTTCAGACGCATGATGGCTCTTTCTGTTAGTTATCGACAACAGCTTGCCGTCACTTACTGAGATTAGTGCCCCCGGATCCAAATTCGCTTGTAGGTTTCCTACAAAACTAGGCATCCAGCAACCATCCGATGGTGCGGACCCGTCCATTGAAAGGCCACGTAATTGATTACCGTCTCGAACTTAGAGCTGCGCGCGGGAGCACGCCTGCTCATGGATGCGGTGTCATTCCGTGTTGACCGCGGGGACAAGATTGGCCTGGTGGGGCGCAACGGTGCCGGTAAGACCACACTCACCCGCGTCATGGCGGGGGAGGGGCTGCCCGCCGGCGGCACCGTCAGCCGCAAGGGTGAGATCGGTTACCTGCCCCAGGATCCGCGCACCCCGGACATGGCCCAGCTGGCACGCGACCGCATCCTGTCCGCCCGCAACCTGGACGTCGTCGTCACCAAGCTCCGCGCGGCCCAGGAAGACATGGCCAGCGAGAACAACGCGGTGCGTGACAAGGCCATGGCCCGCTACGACCGGATTGAGGCGGAGTTCCTCGCCCACGGCGGCTACGCGGCAGAAGCCGAAGCTGCTGCCATCTCCTCCAACCTTGCCCTCCCGGACCGGATCCTCAACCAGTCCTTGAGCACCCTTTCCGGTGGCCAGCGCCGTCGTGTCGAGCTGGCGCGCATTCTCTATTCGGGTGCCGAGACGATGCTCCTCGATGAGCCCACCAACCACCTCGACGCCGATTCCATCACCTGGCTGCGGGAATTCCTGAAGAACCACCAGGGTGGACTGATCGTGATCAGCCACGATGTGGACCTCCTGGAGGCGACGGTGAACAAGGTATTCCACCTGGACGCCAACCGCGCCACGATCGACATCTACAACATCGGCTGGAAGCGCTACCTGCAGCAGCGTGAAACAGACGAGCGCGCGCGGAAGCGTGAGCGTGCCAACACGGAGAAGAAGGCCCAGGTTCTCATGGATCAGGCCAACAAGATGCGCGCGAAGGCCACCAAGGCCGTCGCCGCGCAGAACATGGCGAAGCGCGCCGAACGTCTCCTTGGCGGGCTGGAAGCGGTCCGTGCGCAGGACCGCGTCGCCGCCCTGCGCTTCCCCGAACCCTCGCCGTGTGGCAAGACGCCGATGACCGCTGAGGGTCTCAGCAAGTCCTACGGGTCACTGGAGATCTTCACCGACGTCGACCTGGCCATCGACAGGGGATCGAAGGTCGTGATCCTCGGACTCAACGGTGCAGGCAAAACCACCCTGCTGCGGATGCTGGCGGGCGTTGACAAGCCCGATACCGGCGAGGTCATCCCCGGCCACGGCCTGAAGGTGGGCTACTACGCCCAGGAGCACGAAACCCTCGATACCGAGCGGACCGTGCTGGAGAACATGCGCTCGTCGGCGCCGGACATGAAAGACGCGGAGGTCCGTGGTGTTCTCGGGTCGTTCCTGTTCACGGGTGACGACGTCGACAAGCCTGCGGGCGTGCTTTCCGGTGGTGAGAAGACGAGACTGGCCCTGGCCACGATCGTCGCGTCGTCAGCGAATGTCCTGCTCCTCGATGAACCGACCAACAACCTCGACCCCGCGAGCCGCGCAGAAATTCTCGATGCGCTCCGCAACTACAGCGGCGCGGTTGTCCTGGTCAGCCACGACGAGGGGGCAGTGGAAGCACTGAACCCGGAGCGGGTCGTCCTGCTGCCCGACGGCGTCGAGGACCTGTGGAGCGACGATTACCTCGACCTGGTGACGATGGCCTAGAACGATGGCCTAGAGAGTGCGGGCCGGGTTCTTGCGAGCCCGGCTACTGCTGAGCGTGACTACAGTGAGCGTGACTACGGCGGAGCTGGCTGCAACCGACCTGGAAGCCGTCCGCTGCCTGGAAGCCGTCCGCTAGTAGCCGCGCGCGTCGAGATAGGCGTCCTCTTCTTCCTCGGCGGTCGGCCGGCGCTGTCGCCTGACCGGCGCGGCCTGCACGGTGCCGTTGGCTTCCGCCAGGTCTTCCTCATCGGAACGCTGCTGCTGTCGGGCGGCGTAGCCGAAGCCGACGAAGAGGAGGGCGCCGAACGCAAACCACTGCATCGAGTAGGACAGGTGTGGTCCGGAGTCCAGGTAGGGACGGGGGAAGATCTGGGGCGACGTCGCGGGGCTGGGACTCTCTGCCGACATCAGGCCGTAAGCACCGGTCTGCAGGTCGTAGTCGACCACCTCCTGGTACCGGGTGAGGTCAATCGACGGGATCTGGCCGTCGGGCGCGCCGCGATTCAGCTCTGGCTCACCGGGTTTGATCCTGGCGGTCACCGTCACTTCACCCTCTGGCGGTTGCGGGAAAGCGTCGGGACGTCCCGCCTCATCGTTGCCGATGGGAAGCCAGCCCCGGTTGATGACCACGGCTGACCCGTCGGGGAGCTGCAGTGGCACCAGCACCTCGTAGCCCGGCCGCCCGCTGAAGGGGCGGTTACGGACCACAAGCTGGTTGGCCGTGTCATAGGTGCCGGTCAGCTCAAGGGGCAGCCACTCCTCCGCCGGGTCGAAGGACCTGAAATCAGCGGACCCAGCAGCATAGGGCGCCGCCGGCTGATCGTAGTTGGCCTCGATCCGCTCGATCGTGTCAGCCAGCTGATCCCGACGGTCCAACTGCCACATGCCGAGCGCACCGCAGGCGAGGGCCAGGACAGTCACGAGCGCCAGCCAACCGAGCCAGCGGGGTGAGATAAGGAACCGGTACATCTAGTCCGTGTTCCCGCCAGTAGAATTTTCCGCCGTGGCACTCTCTGCAGTGGCACTTGCTCCGGTGGTGTTGTCCGCGGTGGCGCTCTCTGCGTTGGTGCTTTCTCCGGTGGCACTTTCTCCGGTGGTGCTGTCAGCGGGGCTGCTTCCTCCCGATGCCGTGCCTTGTGAAGGGTTCCCCTCCGGGTGGGACCCAGCCAGGGGAAGGGTCTCCTTCCACAGACCACGGGTCTGCAGGTAGTCCTCAAGCCAGTCCCGGTGGTCGGCACAGGCCACCCAGGTCTTGCGGCGGTCTGGGGTGTGGATTTTGGGGTTGTTCCAGAGCAGCTGCCAGGCAGCCGGCAGGCGGCAGGCCTTGCGCGAGCAGACAGCCTCCGCGGGCCGCTCGTCCGGGGCAGGGTTGAGCTGCTGCAGCTGGTCAAGAAGGTTCATGCGGTGGGTCGGCCCTTGTCACGGTCGATGTACTCACGGTCGATGTACTCACGGTCGATGTACTCACGGTCAGCGTCCTGGATGGCAGTGGGATCGATGTCGTCGTCGATAATCTCGCCCTGCAGCACATCGTCGGCAGGCTCCACCGGGGCCGGAGCCATGGGCTCAAGCGCTGGGAGCGGCACATTGTCAATGAGGGACTGGCTGTGCGGGATGTCGCTTGTGTCGGATCCTCCGTTGGCGAAGATCACGGCGAAGTAGGGGAGGACAACCGCGCCCGCGATGACCACCCACTGCAGCCAACCCTCGACGAAGAACACCAGAACGAGACACACCAGGCGGATCCCCATCGAAATGGAGTACTTGATCATCCGCCCGCGGACTTCGTCACTATGAGGGGTTCGCGCGTCAGTAATACTGTGTACGTCAGCGCCGTGCCGGATCTGCTTGCTCATCACACTCCAAGGGACTTCTCAATTGTCTCACCCAGTGCTCCAGTTGTTAAAAGCCCCAGCGACACCAAAGGTTCCCTCCTGCCGCAAACTTGCGGTTGCGTGGGCGCCAGCTAGGATCGGCAGGGATAGTTGGAGCAATGATTTTGGAGGATTCCGTGGCAGACGCCGAACAGGGACGCAGTGTTTTGGTAACCGGAGGCAACCGCGGCATCGGGCTCGCCATTGCGCAGGCCTTTGTCGAGAACGGCGACCGGGTGGCCATCACCTACCGCAGCGGCGACGTTCCCGAGGGCATGCTGGGCGTCAAGGCCGACGTCACCAGCGAGGACCAGGTTGATGCGGCGTTCTCCGCCGTCGAGGAAGCCCACGGTCCGGTTGAGGTGCTCGTCGCCAATGCCGGGATCACCCGCGACACCCTGCTGATGCGGATGAGCGAGTCCGACTTCACCGACGTCATCGACACCAACCTCACCGGTGCTTTCCGCGTCATCAAGCGCGCGTCGAAGGGCATGATCCGGCTTCGCAAGGGCCGCGTGGTCCTGATCTCCTCCGTCACGGGCCTGTACGGCGCACCAGGCCAGATCAATTACTCGGCCTCCAAGGCGGGCCTGATCGGCATCGCCCGCTCGCTCACCCGGGAGCTCGGCTCGCGGGGGATCACCGCCAATGTCGTGGCCCCAGGTTTCATCAACACCGACATGACCGCCGAACTGCCTGAGGACACCCGCAAGAATTATCTCGCGACGATCCCTGCCCGCCGCTTCGCCGAGCCCACTGAGGTAGCCAACGTGGTGAAGTGGATAGCCAGCGACGACGCCGGCTACATCTCCGGTGCCGTCATCCCGGTTGACGGCGGTCTGGGCATGGGCCACTAGCGCCGTGTGAGAACCCCGTGCGGCATCTTCACCTCATTCATCAAACCTAAGGAGTACCCATGGCTGCGCTGACCGGCACAACCGCAATCGTTACTGGATCATCACGGGGAATCGGGGCTGATGTCGCGAAACTGCTCGCCGACGAGGGTGCCGCCGTCGTCGTGAACTACCGCCAGAAGGCACCCCGCGCTGCGAAGGTGGTGGCCGGGATCGAGGCTGCCGGGGGCAAGGCCGTCGCCGTGGGCGCCGACCTCACCACCGCTGAGGGGTCGGCAGCGCTGATCCAGGCAGCCGTCGACAACTTCGGCGGGCTAGGCCTGCTGGTCCTCAACGCGTCCGGCGGGATGGAATCGGGGGTCGAGGAAGACTACGCCCTGAAACTCAACCGCGATGCCCAGGTCAACATGCTGCGCGCCGCGATGGAGGTCATGCCTGCAGGGTCGCGGGTGGTTTTCATCACCAGCCACCAGGCGCACTTCATCAATGAAGTCCCCACCATGGCAGCCTACGAGGCCGTTGCCCGCAGCAAGCGTGCCGGCGAGGACGCGCTCCGCGAGCTTCTCCCCGAGCTGGAAGCCAAGGGCATCACCCTTGTGGTGGTCTCCGGCGACATGATCGAGGGCACTGTCACCGCCACCCTGCTCGACCGGGCCACCCCGGGGGCTATCGAGGCACGCCGCGAGCAGGCAGGGAAGCTCTACTCAGTCGCCGAGTTTGCTGCCGAAATCGCGAAAATGGCCACCGCGGATGTGCCCAACGGCCACACCGAGTACGTCGGCGGTCACGAATACTTCACCAGGTAACCGGTTCGCTCACCGCCCCCGGATCGACTCCCGGGGGCAGTGGGGATCAGGTCAGTGCCTGCTGAAGTACTTGACCACGTCCAGGTAGGGCAGATCGATGGATGCGTCCGCGGCGGCCCGCACCGCGGGCTTCGCGTTGAACGCCACGCCCAGTCCGGCCGCCGTGAGCATGTCCAGGTCATTCGCTCCGTCGCCGACGGCGATGGTCCGATCCACCGGAACACCCGCCTCAGCAGCCCAGCGCCGCAGGGAACGCTCCTTCGCCGCACGGTCCACCACGGGGCCCACCACCTCACCGGTGAGGTACCCGTCGGCACTGATTCCCAACAGGTTGGCCTCGGCGAACGTCAGGCAGAGCTGCGCGGCGAGGGGATCCAGCAGCTGGGTGAACCCGCCCGAAACAGCGGCGACGGCGTGCCCTGAGGCCAGATAGTGCCGCACCAGCTCCGCCGCGCCATCGCTGAGTTCGATGGTTGCCCCCACATCGGTGAGGACGCTGGCGGGAAGTCCCTTGAGCACCGCCACCCGTGAGCGCAGGCTCTGGGTGAAGTCGATGTCCCCGCGCATTGCCGCCTCGGTGACCGCCGCGACCTCGGCCTGACGCCCGGCGTGCGCAGCGAGCAGCTCGATGACCTCCTGACGGATCAGGGTGGAGTCAACGTCCATGATGAGCAGTTTCCGGCCCTCCGCCAGCAATGCCGGTGGAACGACGGCGCACCCGTGGCCGCCGGTGACCCGGGACTGCACCGCTGTGCGGAGCTCTGTTGCGGTGCCGTCGAAGGAAACCAGGAGGGTGGACGCCTGGAAACGGGACTCGTCGGCGTTCTCCAACTCGACGATCTGCGCTCCGGTCTCCTGCACCGCGCCCTGCACGGCGATCAGGAAGTCATCCGCGAGTTCCATGCCGTAACTGACCACACCGAATTCCCTGGGCATATTCCTCAGCTTTCACTAATCGTCGTGCAGCCGGATCGCCGTCCGCTTCCTTTAGTCATTATGGGCATGCGCCGGGCGGCGTCCGAAATCGTTGCCCGGCGACGGCGCCGTCCACGGGACCCATCCGGTGACGGGTGAGCCGTTTCGCGTTTGCCCCGGCAGTTGGCCTAATGTCTAGTGCTATGAGTGATGTTCTTGAGTTAGCTGGGGTAAGCCTTGTCCGGGGCGGTAAGAAGCTGTTGGACAGTGTGGACTGGCAGGTCAAGGAGGGCGAACGCTGGGTGATCATGGGTCCCAATGGTGCCGGCAAGACCACTTTGCTGCAGGTGGCCGGAGCGCGGATCCACCCCACCACCGGAGTGGCAGGCATTCTCGATGAAGTACTCGGTGCCGTTGACGTGTTTGAACTACGGCCACGCATCGGGCTCGCCTCCGCGGCCCTCGCCGCACAGATTCCCGAGCACGAAACGGTGCTGAACGTGGTCGTTACCGCCTCCTACGGCGTAACCGGCCGGTGGCGGGAGCAGTACGAGAAGCAGGACGCGCGCCGGGCCTTCGCCCTTCTCGACACGTGGGGCATGTCGACCTTCATGAACCGCAAGTTTTCCTCCCTCAGTGAGGGGGAGCGCAAACGGGTCCAGATCGCCCGTGCCCTGATGACCGACCCCGAACTGTTGCTGTTGGACGAGCCCGGCGCAGGACTCGACCTCGCCGGCCGGGAAGACCTGATCAGCCGCCTCACCACCCTGGCGCAGGACGAGGAAGCACCCGTCATGATCCTGGTGACCCACCACCTGGAAGAGGTGCCTCCGGGGTTCACCCACGCCATGCTGATGCGCGACGGCGGGATCGTGGCGTCCGGCCCCATCGACACCGTGTTCACCGAGGAGCATCTCAGCGCGGCGTTCGACGTGCCCTTGGACGTCCGCCAGCAGGACGGCCGCTACACGGCTGTCGCCCGCGTCAGCGCCTGATATCCAGGGAACCTGCTGATGGAACTATTGCAGGGCGCCCTGATCTTTGTCGCCGGGCTGTGGGCGGGCGCCATCAACTCGGTGGTCGGCTCCGGCACCCTCGTGACCTTCCCCGTGTTGCTCGCCCTGGGGTTTGCGCCGGTGACTGCCACGATCAGCAATGCGATGGGGCTGATTGCCGGCGGCGTCTCGGGCACCTGGGGGTACCGCCGGGAACTCGCTGGCCTCCGCTCGACCATCCTGCGCCTCCTGCCCGCCTCAATCCTGGGCGGCATCACCGGGGCGGCACTGCTGCTGAATCTCCCGGAGCAGGTGTTCGAATTCGCCGCACCGGTGCTGATCATCATCGCCCTCGGCTTCGTGATTTTTCAGCCCGCCTTGCAACGACGGGTCCTCCTCCGGGCGGAACGCCGAGAATCCACCGGTTCGCACCCCGTCGGACTGACCATCCTGGTGTACCTGGCTGGCGTCTACGGCGGGTACTTCGTGGCTGCGCAGGGGATCCTGCTGGTGGGCATTCTGGGGATCTTCCTCCACGGAACCATCCAGAATGCCACGGCGGTGAAGAACCTGCTGGTACTGGCTGTGAACGTGGTGGCGGGAATCTCCTACATGCTCTTCGCCTTTGACCGGATCAACTGGTGGGTGGTGCTGGTCATCGCGGTCAGCTCGCTGATTGGCGGGTTCCTGGGCGCGCTGATCGGCCGCCGGTTGCGGCCGGTGGTGTTGCGCTCCATCATCGTGGCGCTCGGACTGGTGGCCCTGTACATCATGGTTGCGCGGTTGGTGATCGGATGAGCATCCACCGGCTCGTTGACCCGGCCGACCCGCGGGTGTCGGATTACACCTCGCTCACCGACACCCAGCTGCGCCGTCGCAGGGAGCCTGCCGAGGGTCTCTACATCGCCGAAAGCACCAAGGTGCTTCGCCGCGCGGTCGACGCCGGCCACACGCCGCGGTCCTTCTTCCTCACCGACAAGTGGCTGCCCGACCTGCAGGACCTGCTGGACAGGTTCCCGGACGTCCCGGCGTACGTCGGGACCGAGCACATCCTTGAGCAGATCACCGGCTTCCATCTTCACCGCGGGGCCCTGGCCGCCATGGACCGGCCACGCCCGCTGGCGCTTGCCGACGTCCTGAACGGAGCCCGCCGGATCGCGGTCCTGGAGGACATCGTCGACCACACCAACCTCGGTGCCATCTTCCGTTCCGCTGCGGCGCTCGGCGTCGACGCCGTCTTGATCAGTCCCCGGTGTGCCGACCCGCTGTACCGGAGGGCGATCCGGGTCAGTATGGGCGCCGTTTTCCAGGTGCCCTGGGTGCGGCTGACCGACTGGCCAACCCAGCTCGCCGACTTGCAGGACGCCGGGTTTGTGGTTGCGGGGCTGGCGTTGGGGGAGCGGTCCGTGGACCTCGACGAGCTCAGCGCGGCACGCCACGAGCGGCTGGCCCTGGTCCTCGGCACCGAGGGCGACGGGCTCACCCAGGCGACCCTGGACCTCGCCGACCAGAGCGTGCAGATCCCGATGCGGGCGGGCGTCGATTCGCTCAATGTGGCCGCTGCCAGCGCCGTCGCGTTCTGGGAATGCCGCCTCAGCTAGGCGGGCCACGCGCACCGTTGGCCTTTTAGCCGCGAAGGCGCGCGGTGCGGTAGAGTAGGTTGCTGGTCCACGGGCCAAACAACTTTTCCAACCCCCTTGTGCCTGGCCAAATCCAGGCAACTAACGAAGGTAACACTGTGAAGTCTGATATCCACCCCAAGTACTCAACGGTTGTCTTCCGCGACCTCGCGTCCGAGAAGTCATTCCTGACCCGGTCCACCGTGACCTCCAAGAAGACCATTGAATGGGAAGACGGGAACACCTACCCACTGGTCGAGGTCGAAATCTCCTCCGAATCGCACCCTTTCTACACCGGCAAGCAGCGGATCATGGACTCCGCCGGCCGCGTGGAGCGCTTCAACGCCCGCTTCAAGGGCTTCGGCAAGAAGTAACGCCGACCGCGGCCTAGTTCTGCCGGATGGGTCCGGACCACTTCGGTGGTCCGGACCCATTTCTCGTTCACCACCCACTACGCCTCCAAGGAGCCACCAGATGACCAGCCCACTCCCCGCGGGAGAACTGCACGGCGAGTACAAGGTGCCCGGCGGAAAGCTTGTCGCCGCTGACTTCACCGTTGACGGCGGTTTCCTGACCAAGGTGTCAATTAACGGTGACTTCTTCCTTGAACCCGATGAGGCGCTCGACGACATCAACCGGGCGCTGGAGGGCCAGCCGGCAGCTGCGACGCACGGGGAGCTGACCGCGGCCGTCGCGCAGGGCCTGGACCCGGCAGCCCAGCTGTTCGGCTTTTCCCCGGAGGCGGTGGCGACGGCGGTCCGCCGCGCGCTGGGGTTGGCTACCGGCTGGTCCGACCACCAGTGGGATGTCATCGCCCCCACGCCCCTGTCCACCGAGATGCATGTCGCCATGGATGAGGTGCTGACCCGTGAGGTGGGCGACGGCCGTCGCAACCCGACCCTCCGGTTCTGGGAGTGGGAATCGCCGTCGGTGGTGATCGGCAGTTTCCAGTCGATGCGCAACGAGGTCGATCCTGACGGGGTGGCGCGGCACGGCGTGAGCGTGGTCCGGCGGGTCAGCGGCGGGGGAGCGATGTTCATGGAACACGGTAACGCCATCACCTACTCCCTGTACCTGCCGCAAACCCTCGTGGATTCGCTGAGCTTCGCCGAGTCCTACCCGTTCCTGGATGCCTGGGTGATGGAGGCCCTCCGGACGCTCGGCATTGAGGCCTGGTACCAGCCGCTGAACGACATCGCCACCGACGTCGGCAAGATCGGAGGGGCAGCGCAGAAACGGCTGAGCAATGGCGGAATGCTCCACCACGTCACCATGTCCTACGACATCGACGCGGACAAGATGCTCGAGGTGCTGCGGATCGGCAAGGAGAAGCTGTCCGACAAGGGCACGCGGAGCGCCAAGAAACGGGTCGACCCGCTCCGCCGCCAGACCGGTCGCAGCCGGGAGGACATCATCAGGGTCATGATTGACACGTTCAAGGCGCGGTACGGTGCGCAGGACTCGACCTTCACCGAGGCTGAGCTCGCCCGCGCCGGACAGCTCGTGGACGAGAAATTCGGCACCTCCGACTGGCTTTACCGGGTGCCCTAGGCACCGGATCTTTCCCTACCGGGCCTGCTTCTCCTGCGCCCGGAGTGAGCGCAGCAGGTGGTCGCGTTCCTCCAGCACGATCCGCCGCAGGGCGGCAGGGGCCGAGTGGTGGTCCGCCAGCCACGCATCGGCCGCCCGCACCACCCGATGTTCCCCTGCTGGCAACCCTGGCTCAAGGTCCTGGGAGCCGGGGAACAGTCCGCGCACAATCCGGCTGGCCATCTCGATGCCCCTGGTTTCCCACACCCGCCCAATCTCGGCAAAGTACTGTTCCAGGTAGGGGGCGCGCAGCTCGTCCGGGCCTTCAGCGAACCCAGCGATCGTCGCCGAGAGCAGCTCGTTGGAGAGCCGGGTGCCAAACACCGCTTCCTGCCACGCCTTCTCCTTGATGGCCGGGTCGGGAACCGAGGTGGATGCCCGGGTGAACCCGGCCTTGCCAGCCGCAGTGCGGTCGCGTTCCAGCTCAGCCTCCAGGTCCACTGCGGACGCACGTGCCTGGGCAGCGAGGGCCTGCCAGAGGAGCCAGCGCAGTTCGGCGTCGACGGCGAGTCCGGGCACGCGGTCCTGTCCTTCCAGCAGCGCTCTGAAGAGGTCCGAATGGGTGTCGCTGTGACGACCCAGCGCGGCGGCAGCGCGTGCCCAGACCAGCTGCTGGTCCGATTCGGGCCGCGCGGCGCGAAGGCCGTCCACCACAAAGCCGAACAACCGCTCCCGGAGCTGCCCGCGTCCCTCCGCCGACGCATAGTGTTCGACGGCGTAGTGCGCGTTGCGCAGCATGACCTGCAACGCACCGACGCCCGTCTCGCCGGGCGCAGCCAGCTGGACAGCGCCGACATAGTCGGCCGCGGAGAGCGCGGCGTCACGGGTGTTCGACCACAGTGCGGCCTGGCACACCGCGCGTGCCAACGGCTCGTCCAGCTGCCCCACACTCTTCAGCAGGGTCGCCAGGGAGCGGTCGTCGAAGCGGATCTTCGCGTAGGTCAGGTCGTCGTCGTTGATCAGGAGCAGATCCGGTTGGAGCGTACCGCGCAGTTCCGGAACCTCTGTGAGAGCACCGTTGATGCGCACATCGACGGTGCCGGTGCGGATGAGGGCCCCGGCGACCCGACTGTAGAGTCCCAGCCGGATCTGGTGCGGCCGCAACGCTGATTCACCGGTGACCGGGTCTACGGCCTCCTGATGGATCACTACGGAGCGGTAGGCGCCGTCGTCGTCGACCGTCACCTCGGCACCCAGCGAAGGCACACCGGAGGTCTGGAGCCACTGTTGGGCCCACCCGGTCATGTCCTGGCCGGTGGCGTCGGTCAGGGCTGAGAGCAGGTCGGCCAGTCGGGTGTTCCCGAAGGCATGGTTCCTGAAGTAGGCGCGGGCCGCTTCGAAGAACGCGTCGCTGCCGGCGTAGGCCACCAACTGCTTCAGCACCGAGGCACCCTTGGCGTAGGTAATGCCGTCGAAGTTCTGCTTGGCTGCTTCCAGATCAACAATGTCAGCGGTGATCGGGTGGGTGGAGGGCAGTTGGTCCTGGAGGTAGGCCCACGCCTTGCGGCGGTTCGCGAAACTCACCCACGAGGTGGCGGAGCCGGTTGCCTCGGCCACCGCGAGGGCGCCCATGTAGTCGGCGAAGGACTCCTTCAGCCAGAGGTCGTCCCACCAGAACATGGTCACCAGGTCGCCGAACCACATGTGGGCCATCTCGTGCAGGATGGTGTTGGCGCGGGCTTCGTACTCGTCGTGGGTTGCCTTGGACCGGAAGATGTAGCTCTCGGTGAACGTGACCAGGCCCGGGTTCTCCATGGCTCCGAGGTTGTACTCCGGAACGAACGCCTGGTCGTATTTGCCGAACGGGTAGGGATATTCGAACCGCTCGTGGAAGTACTCAAGCCCGCGCTTGGTGACGTCGAAAATGGTATCGGTGTCGAACGCACTGGCCAGGGACGCCCTGCAGTAGAGACCCAGCGGGATCTCCAGGGTGCCGCCGTCGGACAGGGTGCCGGACCAATGGTCGGTGGCTGCGAAGTAGGGTCCGGCGAGGACCGTGGTGATGTACGTGGAGATCCGTTCGGTCGGAGCGAACCTCCACACCGCCACGCGGTCCCCAGCCGCGGCGGGTGGCTCCTCTTCTGTCCGGGAGACCTCCGCGCCGTTGGAAGCCACGATCCACCCGTTCGGCGCGGTCACCGAGAAGGTGAAGGAGGCTTTCAGATCCGGCTGCTCAAAGTTTGCGAAAACACGGCGGGCGTCGGCTGGCTCGTACTGCGTGTAGAGGTAGGTCTCGCCGTCGGCCGGGTCGGTGAAGCGGTGCATTCCTTCGCCGCTCCGGCTGTAGAGAGCTGTTCCCGTCACCGTGACGGTGTTCTCTGCCGCCAGTCCGGGCAGGTTGATCCGGGCGCCGTCGACGACGACTGCGGGGTCCAGCTCGCTGCCGTTCAGGGTGATCGAGTGGACCTCACCGCTGATGAAGTCCATGAAGGTATCGCTGCCCGGTTCGGCGCAGGTGAACCTGACGGTCGACCGGGACAGGAAGCCGGCGACATCGGGGTCGGCAGCCGCAGTGAGGTCAAGGTGGACCTCGTAGCTGTCGACGCTCAGGAGACTGGACCGGTGGGCCGCTTCATCGCGGCGGAGATTCTCGTTCATCACCCGGTCATTCAATCACGGGTGGCAGCCGGAATATCAGTCAGCGAACAGGGACCCCAGGGGAGCGACCGGGACCACGCCATCGGCCTTCACCGCGAAATCCTCATTCACCGTGACGAGCGCATCGGCCTGGAGCCGGGTGACGGCGAGGTACTCGGCGTCGTCGATAGCCCTACGTGTCAGGGTTGGGTGAGGCCAGTACTTCGTAGCAACTTCGTCTAGTTCGTAGGGCGAGAACCAGGATCACCACTAATGTCTATCTCCACAATTTCCCCGCCGCGGGAGAATGGGTCGATGAGTAATCCTGGCCCCAGGTCCGGAGGCCCGACCCCTCGTAGGTCGTTCACTCCGGCACAAAAATTGGCGTACTTGGATGCGTACCAGCAGGCCTGTGACGATGGCACCGGCGGCGGGGCTTACCTGCGCCGCGAGGGCCTGTATTCTTCCCAGATCACCGAGTGGCGTAAGCTCCGCGACGCCGGTGTCCTCGAGGGCAAAAAGCCCGGGGAAAAGATCGGCAAGCCCACTGCTGAACAGGCAGAAATCGGGCGTCTACGTCGGCAGCTGGAGGTGAGTGAACGCAAGCTGGCACGGACTGCAGCTGCGTTGTCGATAATGGAAAAAGCACGGCTGCTTTTGGAGGATATCTCCGAAAGCGCGGAGCAGCAGCCCTGGTACAAGAAACCCTGATGAGCGCCTACACCGCCCTCACCCTGGCGGATATCTCTACCCGGGAAGCGGCCGTGATTGCAGGGGTATCCAGGGCCACAGCGACCCGCAAACCCCGCATCGCGGTGGAAGACCCTCCGCCGGTCCCGGCGCCGGCAAACAAGCTCTCAGTGGCCGAGCGCGCCCACATCCTGGCGACCGTGAATTCGAAGGATTTCGTGGACCTGCCGCCGGTGCAGATCTATGCCCGGCTCCTGGACGAAGGCGTCTATTTGTGCTCAATCTCCACGTTCTATCGCGTCCTGGAGGAGAACTGCCAGGTCAAGGAACGCCGCCGGATCGCACGCCACCCGGCGCGGGCCGTGCCGGAGCTGGTCGCGACCGGACCCGGACAGGTTTACACCTGGGACATCACCAAACTCGCTGGCCCGATCAAGGGAAAATACTACGACTGCTACGTCATGATCGACATCTATTCCCGCTACATCGTCGGCGCCTACGTCCATGCCCACGAGTCCGGGGAACTGGCCGTGGAAATGATGAAGGAAATCTTCGGCATCCACGGCATCCCGCAGATCGTCCACGCCGACCGTGGCACCTCGATGACCTCCAAAACAGTCGCGGCGCTGCTCTCGGACCTGGAGGTCACCCGGTCCCATTCCCGTCCCCGGGTCAGCAATGATAATCCGTACAGTGAGGCCTGGTTCAAGTCGCTGAAGTTCGCTCCCACGTTCCCCGAACGCTTCAGTTCCCTACCCGACGCGAGAGCGTTCATGGACTTCTTTGTCGACGGGTACAACCACACCCATTGCCACACCGGAATCGGCCTCAACACACCGGCGGATGTCCACTACGGACTGGCCGCCAGCAAAGCCCTCGAACGAGCCAAAATCTTGGCCGCCGCACGGGCAAAAACACCCGAACGATTCACCACCAACAACGACCCCAAAATCCTCGCCATCCCCAACACCGCCTGGATCAACAAACCAACCGAGAAAAACGACACAAAAGCAGCAGCCTAATTCCCACTGGCCTCATTCACCTTGACAAATTCCGTAGCGGCCCAGCCTTGATCCCGCGCGATCATCCAGGCGGTCCGGCGAGACACCCGGTCTCCCAGGAGCCGCAGCTTCAGCTCGGTCATCCGGTCGTGCTGTTTGAGGGCCTCCGCTTCGGTGAGCTCCCCGCAGCGGACGGCGGCAAACAGGATGGCGAGGGCCTGCGAACGGATGGTATTCGGTGCCACCAGCTGATGCTCCGCACTGGGGCGCCGGTCCTGGTTGACGAGGTGCACGAGCGTCGGCGGATCGATCACATAGCGGGTCATGGCGGCACTCTACGCTCTCCCAGGCTCGACGCCCTTGAGGCCGCTTCAAAACGCCACACGAGTGACCTACTGCACAATATGTATTCCAAGAAATCCGTGGCAATGTTGAACCCATGTCCGATCTCTTCCAAGATTATGCCGCTGCCGCCAGCCGCACGCCCGCCTTCGACGAAATGTTCGCGTCCGGCCAGCAGGCCCGTGGTGAATACAGCCAGGTAGCCGCCGCCCTCAGCGAACTGAACCTCGCCGATGTCACCGCGCGTGCCGATTCCATGGCCAGGACTTTCCTGGATCGTGGAGTCACCTTCGACTACGCGGGGGAAGAGAGGCCCTTCCCCCTGGACATTGTTCCGCGGGTCATCTCCGGCACCGACTGGCAGGTACTGGAGCAGGGCGTCACCCAGCGGGTGCGGGCTCTGGAAGCGTTCCTGAACGACGTCTACGACAAGATGGCTGTCGTAGCCGACGGCGTGATTCCCCGCCGGCTGATCACCTCCAGCGCCCACTTCCACCGCCAGGTGTCCGGTTTCGACCCGGCCGGTGGCGTCCGGGTGCATATTTCCGGGATCGACGTCGTCCGGGACCAGGAGGGCACTTTCCGGGTCCTCGAGGACAACGTCCGGGTCCCCAGCGGGGTGAGCTACGTGCTGGAGAACCGGCGCGCGATGGCCAAGGGCCTGCCGGAGGCCTTCGGGCAGCAGCACATTCGCCCAGTCGAGGAGTACCCGCGGCGACTTCTCGCTGCGCTCCGCAAGACGGCTCCGTCGTCGGCGGAAGACCCCACCGTCGTCGTCCTCACCCCAGGTGTGTTCAATTCCGCCTACTTCGAGCACACCCTGCTCGCTGGCCTGATGGGCGTCGAACTGGTGGAGGGCCGCGACCTGATCGCACGCGGAAACCGCGTGTACATGCGCACCACCGCCGGCGAACAGCGCGTGGACGTCATCTACAAGCGGATCGACGACGAGTTCCTCGACCCACTGCAGTTCCGTTCCGACTCCATGCTCGGCTGCCCGGGGCTGGTCAACGCAGCCCGCGCCGGCACCGTCACCATTGCCAATGCGGTGGGCAACGGGGTGGCCGACGACAAGCTGGTGTACACCTATGTCCCCGACCTGATCCGCTACTACCTCAGCGAGGAGCCGATCATCGCGAATGTCGACACCTATCGGCTGGAGGATCCCGAGGCTCGTGAGGAAGTGCTTGACCGGCTGGATGAACTGGTGGTCAAGCCGGTGGACGGTTCCGGAGGCAAGGGTCTGGTCATCGGCCCCGACGCGTCGAAGGAAGAACTTGATGCCCTGCGGGAACGAGTGACCGCTGATCCCCGCGGCTGGATCGCGCAGCCGGTGCTGCAGCTGTCTACGGTGCCGACGATGTCCGGTGGCCAGTTCAGCCCCCGACACGTGGACCTGCGCCCGTTCGCAGTGAACGACGGCGACGACGTCTGGGTGCTGCCCGGTGGCCTCACCCGGGTGGCCATGAAGGAAGGCTCGCTGATTGTGAACTCCAGCCAGGGCGGCGGTTCGAAGGACACCTGGGTGGTTGACGAGCAGAACCAGACCCCGGTGCGCCCGATCGTTGAGACGGTGCGGCGCCCGGTGCAGGAGAGGGTCTGGCCGATCGAATCGGGATGGCAGGATCGCCAGCCGGAGCAGCAACAGCAACAGCTGGGGTGTACCGAAGCCCCGGCCGGGGACAACCGCGGGAACCATGGAGAGGACACCGTCAATGCTTAGCCGGATCGCCGAAGCACTGTTCTGGATCGGCCGCTATGTCGAGCGTGCCGACGGAACAGCCCGTATCCTCGATGTCCACCTGGAGCGACTGAACCAGATGCCCCGCGCTGAGCAGCGCGATGTGTCCCGCCAGCTGCTGGGTGTGATGGGCAGCCGGGTGGACGGTGACGAGCTCGAGCTCTCTGACCTCCTGCAGGCGCTGGCCTACGACCGCACGAGCACCACCTCGATTGCGGGGGCGCTCGGCGCTGCCAGGGAAAACGCCCGCCGGGCCCGCGAAACCGTGTCCGGCAGTGTGTGGGAGAGCCTCAACACCACCTGGTACGGGCTGACCCAGCACCGGAAGGACGTGGTGGGCACCTACCGGTTCTGCCACTGGGTGGTGGAACGCACCGCGATGATTCGGGGGCTCTCGGATACCACCATGAGCCATGACGAGAGTTGGCAGTTCCTCGTGCTGGGCCGCAGCCTTGAGCGCGCCGACATGACGGCACGGATGTTGTCCACCCACGACGTCCACGCCGCGGGGTTGTCCTGGGTGAACATGCTGCGGTGCGCCGGAGCGTACGAGTCGTTCCTGCGCACCCGTCGGGCATCGTTCGGTGACCAGCAGGCCGCCGAGTTCCTCCTGCTTGACCGGTTGTTCCCCCGGTCGATCGTCTACGCGCTCAGCGACGCCGAGAAGTGCCTGACAAATCTCAACCCCGCCTATCGCCGGGTGGGATTCATCAACGACGCGAGCCGCATCGTGGGGCAGGCCCGCACGTTCCTTGAGTTCCACCAGACCGATGACCTGATGTCAGAACTGCCGGAACATATGGAACGCGTTCAGAAGGCCTGTGCGAAGGCCTCGGACGCGATTTCACGCACCTACTTTTCCCAGGCAGACGAACTGTCCTGGGTGGGAGAACTCTCATGACCCGCTTGCTCATCACCCACCGCACCGGTTACAACTACGTGCGGAAGGTGACCCTGTCCTACAACGAGGCCCGGATGACTCCGCTTACCGACCCCCAGCAGGTGGTTCTGGAGTCCACGCTGAAGGTGTCGCCGTCGAGCGCTGCCGTGTCGACCTACAAGGACTACTGGGGCACCCGGGTAACTGCCTTCGACATGCAGAGCGCCCACGAATTCCTCGAGGTAACAGCGGTGACCACCGTCGAGGTGAGCCGGATGGAACGTATCCCGGCCGACGACGAGGTTGCCACCTGGGAACAGCTCAGGTCCGACGACGTCGCGAACGAGTACGGTGACTGGCTCCCGCAGACCGCACTGACCGAACCCGACCCCGAGGTGAGCGCGAAGGCGCTGGAACTCGTTGACGGCCGCAACCCGCATCAGGCGGCTCATGCGATCTTCGCGTGGATCAAGGAGGAAATGTCCTACGTACAGGGCGTGACCGGGGTGCAAACCAACGCCAAGGACGCCTGGGGGTCGCGGAAGGGTGTCTGCCAGGACCTGGCACACCTTGCGATTGGTGCGTTCCGGAGCGTCGGCATTCCTGCACGCTACATTTCCGGGTATCTGCATCCGCGCAGCGGTGCGGGCGTTGGCGAGAAGGTCGCCGGTCAGTCCCACGCCTGGGTTGAATGGTGGGACGGTGAGTGGCGCGGCTGGGATCCGACGAATAAGGGCCCGGTCAGCGACTTCCATGTCTCGGTGGCCCGCGGACGCGACTATAAGGACGTGTCCCCATTGAAGGGCATCCTCTCTGGTGGCGGTGGGTCGACCCTGAATGTGACCGTGGAGATCACGCGCGTCGCCTAGCCCTGAGTTTGGTTTAGTGCTGCGTCTGGCTTGGCCGTGAGGTTGGTTTAGTGCTGCGGCTGGCTTGATTACCGGCTCCTTGGGGTATGCCCCAAGGTTTTTTTGGTGCTGCGTCTGGCTTGGCCCTGAAGCTGGTTACCTGAGCTTCGCTGGACTCCCGGCTCCGTGGGCATGCCCGTGAGGTTCCAGCCCGATTCTCGGGTGCGGTTCGGTTTGTGGGGTTCCGGTCCGGTTCGGTCGAGGTGTTCGGCTCAAGCGGCTCAGCTGGTGCCCCGCCGTGAAAACACCGGTGAGAAAGAGACCCGCCATCCTCCACTGAGCCCCACCAAATGTTCGCTGTGGGCTTAATTTCTTATAGCGTTTATCGGTCTCACCGGCGCCCAAAAATGTCAGTGGCGGGTGATGTGATAGGGGTATGAAGCGGCAGGAGAACGCAGAGCAGATCACAGGTTTTCCGGTGTCTGATCCTGGTGTCCCTAGCCAGCTTCCCGGCAGGTTTCATCCGAGCGAGAGGCCACGGGAAGGTGGGTCGGTGCCGGATTCGGCGGCGGTCCCGGATTCGTCGGCAGAGCGGAGTTCGTCAAGTAACCCGGAGTCGTTCAGTCTTGGGGGGAGGATCTGGATGGAGCCCGTCGCCGCTAGGGTCCGCCGCCGCCCGGTCGCAGGTGACACTCCACCCACCGTGGTGGAGGTAGCCAGCCCGGAAACGCTGGTGGCCATGCTGCAGGGGGACACGAGGCAGGCGGCGGGGACTGGTGCGCTTGAGCCACCGCCTGACACTGCCGAACCTGATACTGCCGAGTCTGACACCGCCGAGCCTGACACCGCCGAGCCTGATACGGCTGATTTGTTGGTGGCGGCTGATCGGTTGATGTCGTGGGTTGTTGCCCGGCAGGCGGAACTGGTCGCCGCGTTGCACACCGAGGTCCAGGACCAAACAGCCGCTCAGGCCGGGTCCCGCCCTGGTGGGAGGGTGGGGGCGGGTCTGGGGTTTACTTTGACGGCTGAGGAGCTGGTGCCGTTGCTGAACCTTTCCACCCGTGCCGCGCACCGGCTGCTGGACCAGAGCTTGAGGCTGGTCGAGGATCTTCCCAAGACCCTGCAGTCGCTGGGAGCGGGGATGCTCACGGCCCGGCAAACCCAGATCATCCTCGATGAGGCATCCACCATCCCGGCGCAGGCGTTGGCGGGCTTCGAAGATGAAGTCCTCGCCTCGGGGGCACACCTGATGGCGCCGCGCCTGAAAGCCAAGTGCAAGCGAGTCAGGGAGAAGCTCCACCCCGAATCTGCGATCGCCCGAAGGGGTGCTGCAGCGGCGGACCGGCATATCGAGGTAACCCCCGATCAGGACGGCATGGCCTGGCTTTCGGCGTATCTGCCCGCAGAGCGGGCCTGTGGCATCGAGAACCGGCTCACCTTCATGGCCCGGGCACTGCAGAACCCCCAGGAAACCCGGACCCTCACCCAACTCAAAGCCGACGTCTTCGGAGACCTCCTCACCCACCGCTGCGACCCGGGCCCCGGCGACGCTCACGCCAGCGGTACCGGTGCTGAGGGTGCGGGCCTGGTCGATTTGGCGTCAGTGCTGGGCGTGCAGCCTGTGGTGTTCGTGACTGTTCCCGTGATGACCCTGCTCGGCGGCAACGAACCAGCCGAGCTCGAGGGGTTCGGGCCGATCGACGCGGACACCGTCAGGAAGCTCGCCGCCCACGCAAAAGGGTTCACCCGGATCCTCACCCACCCGGAAACCGGGACGGTACTCAGCGTCGGCCGTGACCGCTACAAGGTCCCCAAAGACCTTCGCAGGACCGTCCTGGTCAGGGACAAAACCTGCCGCCACCCGGGGTGTAACCGGCCCGGCCCTGCCTGCGACCTTGACCACACCATCCCCTGGCACCAGGGCGGAAACACCAGCTACGACAACCTCGCCGCACTCTGCCGGAAACACCACATGCTCAAATCCGCTGGCTACTGGCACTACGAGCAACCCGAACCCGGCACCCTCACCGCCACCTCACTCACCGGCAAAACCTACACCACACTGCCCCAACCACACCCGTTCTAGCGGGTAAATCGGTTCCTTGAGATGCGGAGGAGGGGCGGCGTCACGGGGCAAGCCGCGCCGGGGACATCGTGATGAAGCGGGCTAGGGGGATAGCGAGCTGATGAGGCGATACCCGGGGTTCGTCAAAGTAAGCGCCAACGGCAGGCTAGTGCAGGCAACGTCATGCTCAGGCCAGCCGAGGCCATGTCACCAGTAGACAGGAGCAGGCACAGCCACCCGCAGACCGGTGTAGGACACGTTACCGGCAGGCCAGTGCAGGCAACGTCACCCGCAGGCCAGCCAAGGCCATGTCACCAGTAGACAAGAGCAGGCCAGCCACCCGTAGACCGGTGCAGGACACGTCACCGACCGGCCAGCGCAGGCCGGGTCAGGCCGTAAACTCCTTCACGTTGCAGGCGATCCGTTCCGGGCCCGGCGGTTCTCAGCCAGGCTGGACTATCTGACCCTTACTGAGGATGGTAAGTCCAGAATCGGTCACCGTGTAGCCGCGGCTGATGTCCTTGGCCTTGTCCACGCCAATCGAGGCTCCGGCCGGCACCCTGACGTTCTTGTCGATAATCGCCCGTCGGATCACCGCACCCGGACCCACAGTCACTTTGTCCATCAGTACCGAACCGGATACCGACGCGCCCTCATCGACAAACACGTCCGTCGCCAGAATTGAGCCCAGGACCTCGCCACCGGAGACCACGGCACCGTTGGAAACAATCGAGTCGTGGGCAAAACCTGAGCCCCCTGACGCGCTCCGCACAAACTTCGCCGGGGGAGAGACACTTTGCCGGGTGTAGATCGGCCACTGCAGGTTGTACAGATTGAACAGGGGCAGCGGCGAGATCAGGTCCATGTTGGCGTCGTAGTACGAGTCGAGCGTTCCGACGTCGCGCCAGTACTGCCGGTCCCGGTCGGTGGAACCGGGAATGTCATTGGAGGTGAAGTCGTAGACGGCTGCGTCCCCACGCTCGACGAAGTACGGGATGATGTCCCCGCCCATGTCGTGCTTGGTGTTCAGGCGAGCCGCGTCCTCTTCAAGAGCCTTGACCAGCGCATCCGCGGTAAAGACGTAATTGCCCATTGAGGCAAGGAAACTGTTGGGATCGTCCGGCAGCCCGGGAGTGGTCTTTGGCTTCTCCACGAAGCCCGAGATCCGGCCGGACCCGTCGGTCTGGATCACGCCGAACTGGTCGACGAGGTTCATCGGCTGACGCACCGCGGCGACACTGGCCGACGCGCCACTGGCAATGTGAGCCGCGACCATCTGCTCAAAGTCCATCCGGTAGACGTGGTCGGCACCGATGACGACGACGATGTCCGGGTTCGCGTCATGGATCAGGTTCAGAGACTGGTAAATCGCATTCGCGCTGCCCAGGAACCAGCTTTTGCCTCGGCGCTGCTGGGCGGGGACCGACGCCACGTACTGCTGAAGCTGGGTGGACATGCGCCACGTCTCGGAGATGTGGCGGTCAAGGCTGTGGGATTTGTACTGCGTGAGCACCACGATCTCCAGGTACCCCGAGTTCACCAGGTTCGACAACGCGAAGTCGATCAACCGGTAGATCCCGCCAAAGGGTACCGCCGGCTTAGCACGGTCGGCCGTCAACGGCATCAGCCGCTTCCCTTCGCCGCCGGCGAGGACAATCGCCAAAACCTTTTTCATTGCCACCTATGGCCCCCTGTACTGCTATAGCTCTTCATTGAGTTGGTACCCCTGACTGACTCACACTAGATGAGATGGCCGCGCTGCACTACGTTTGGAAACGTGCGTATAGATATTGTGACAAAAGAATTCCCACCCGAGATCTACGGCGGCGCCGGAGTGCACGTCGCCGAGCTGAGCCGGGTGCTGGCCAGCCAAGTGGATTTGCGGGTCCACTGCTTCGGAGCGGAGCGTGACCCCAACTATCACGGCGCCACCGTGAGCACCTACCGGGCGCCCGCAGAACTGGCGTCCTCAAACGCCGCTGTGCAGACCTTCGGCACCGATCTGGCGATGCTGGATGGGCTGGCTGGCACCGACCTGGTGCACTCGCACACCTGGTACGCCAACATGGCCGGACACCTCGCGTCCCTGCTGCACGGCGTCCCGCACGTGCTGAGCGCGCACAGCCTCGAACCGTTACGCCCGTGGAAGGCCGAGCAGCTCGGTGGGGGCTACGCGCTGTCCTCGTGGGCCGAACGGACCTCCTACGAGGCCGCCGCCGCCGTCATCGCCGTCTCCCACGGGATGCGGGCGGACATTCTGCGCAGCTACCCCGAGGTGGACCCGGCCAAGGTCAAGGTCGTCCACAACGGCATCGACGTGAGCATGTGGGAACGCGACGCCGACGACGACGCCGTCCGGAAACTCGGCATCGATCCTGACCGGCCCAGCGTGGTGTTCGTGGGACGAAATACCCGGCAAAAGGGTGTCCCGTATCTGCTCCGGGCCGCGGCACTGCTGGAACCGGGGGTGCAACTGGTGCTCTGCCTGGGCGCCGCCGACACCCCAGAACTGGCAGCCGAAACAGCCGAACTCATTGCCGAACTTGAAGCCAGACGGGGCTCGGTGATCCTGATCGAACGGATGTTGCCCCGGCAGGAACTCATCCGCGTGCTCAGCACCGCCACGGTGTTCGCGTGCCCGTCGATCTATGAACCGCTGGGCATCGTCAACCTGGAGGCGATGGCCTGTGGTGCAGCGGTAGTCGCCAGCGCCACGGGCGGCATCCCCGAGGTGGTCGACGACGGCGTGACCGGCACCCTGGTGCCGCTGGAGCAGGTGACAGACGGGACCGGAATCCCGCTGGACCCCGAACGGTTCGTCAAGGACTTCGCTGCCGCCGTCAACGCCCTCGTGGCCGACCCGGCACGGGCCCGCCAGATGGGCGAGGCAGGTCGCCGGCGTGCTGAGGAACATTTCTCCTGGGACTCGATCGCTGAGTCGACCCTGGAGGTCTACCGCGCGGCAATCGGTTGACCCTGGATTCCATGACCGTCGATCGGGATCCCCAGGGCATCAGGGACCCGGCGGCGGTCGACAGCCCGCCAGCTGCCAGCGTAAGGTTTCGTACCACTATCCACCCGGGAGGACCCAGCAGTGACCGACACCCCTAGCCCCATCAGTTCCGGTTCACCGGACTCACCCGATTCACCTGACTCGGCGGACTCGCCGGATGAGGTGCAGCTCCCCGACCCCAAGGAGACCGAAGTCGATGAAGCCGTGATGGACGAGTCGGCTGATAATCCCGCGCTGGATGTCGGGCAGGTCACTACCTCCGTGGATGAAGAAAACGAGGATAGCGACCCGCGCCAGGTGTAGAACTGAAGCGAGACGGGTAGCGAGGCCTGAACCGAGGCTCGGGTCTGACGGACGCTCCGGTCTGGACTGACGCTCCGGCCTGCACCGGGATTCGGTCTGGAGCGCACCTCCCAGATCGCAGCGCCCGGGGGCACATTTCCCAGAGCGCGGCGCAACGCCAACCGGCTTAGCGCTTGGCTTTGGCCTTCTTCTCGCGTGCCAGGACCGTCTTCTCATCGATCGGGAAGCTTCCGCTGGCCCGCTGCTGCCGTGCGTAGGCCCTCGCCTCGTCCTGGCGTTCTTTCTCCGCACCGGTAGCGATCGCTGCGCGAAGGTGCTCCGGACCGTAGCCGAACGCATCAACCAGGTCGACGGCGTGCGGCCGGATCTTCACCAGCAGACGGTTGATGTAGGGGGACAGTGTCCGGGCACGCTGGGTGGAGAGCCTGCCGTGCATGAGGTACCAGGCCAGGTTGCGCTCGATCAGGCACAGACCGAAGAGGTCACGCAGCCAGGTCAGCACCTGCTTGGTACCCGCGTCCTCCGCCTGGTGGACGGCAGCGGTGAACGCCTCCCACTGCAACAGTTCGGCGTGGGCCTTGGCGGTCTCGATGAGCTCGTTCTGGTGCTCGTTGAACTTCTTCGCTGCCGCCTCCTGGGACAGCTTCCGGACGCCACGGAGTTCCCCGGCCAGGTCAGCAACCATCGCCTCCACCCGGTCCGACAGCAGTTCGTGCTGGGTGTGCTCGTCCCGCAGGGCGATAGCTGACTTCCGCTCCGAGCCGCCGTCGACAACTGTCTGCACTACCCGGCGCAACCCTGACCGGTGCAGAGTCTTCTCCGCTTGCTGAGTGACCACGTAGCGCGCCAGCACGCCGAAGTCGACGCCGCTGAATTCCTTGGCATAGTCAGCCAGCAGGCGTTTCGCGACGAGCTGCAGCAGCACATTGTTGTCGCCCTCGAAGGTTGCGTAGACGTCCATGTCGGCACGCAGCGAGGTGAACCGGTTCTCGGTGAGGAAGCCAGCTCCGCCGCACGCCTCGCGGCACTCCTGCAGGGTGTCGAGAGCATGCCAGGTCGACAACGGCTTCAGCGCAGCTGCCAGCGTCTCAAGGTCCTGGCGGTCCTCGTCGGTGTCGTGCGCGCCTGAGAAGACGTCGTCGAACTTGGCCAGCAACTCCTCATGGGCAAACGACGCTGCGTAGGTCGCCGCAATGCGGGGGAGCAGCCGGCGCTGGTGCTGCTGGTAGTCCATGAGGACCTCTTCGGTGAGGTCGGAACCGGCGTTGAACTGACGGCGCTCCACCGAATACTGGACGGCGGTCTTCAGTGCCAGCTTGGTGACGGCCACGGCTGCCCCGTCGAGGGACACCCTGCCCTGCACCAGGGTGCCGAGCATCGTGAAGAACCGCCGGCCGGGGGAGGCGATGGGCGAGGTGTATACGCCGTCGCTGTCCACGTTGCCGTACCGGTTCAGCAGGCTGGTGCGGGGAATCCGCACCCGGGTGAAGTGAAGGCGGCCGTTGTCAATCCCGTTCAGGCCGCCCTTGAGTCCATCGTCCTCGCCGCCGACGCCCGGCATGAAGTTGCCGTTGGCATCCCTGAGCTGGACATAGAACGCGTGGACTCCGTGGTTGACGCCGTTCGTAATGAGCTGGGCAAAGAGCACCGCTGCGCGGCCGTCGATTGCGGCATTGCCGATGTAGTCCTTCCACGCGGCCCGGAACGGCGTGTGGATCTCGAACTCGTCGGAGTCCGGCTGATAGACGGCGGTGGTGGCAATGCTCGCGACGTCGGACCCGTGACCCGTTTCGGTCATGGCGAAGCAGCCGGGAATGTCCATGTTCATGATGCCAGGGATCCAGGCACGGTGATGTTCTTCGGTGCCCAGGTGGAGCACCGCGCTGCCGAAGAGGCCCCACTGCACTCCCGCCTTGATCTGCAGCGACGGGTCGGCAACCACCAGCTCCTCGAAGCCGGCAATGTTGGCGCCGTGATCGTCCTCCCCGCCGAGGCTTGCCGGGAAGGCGCGGTGGACCGCCTTGTTCTGCACCAGGTAGTGCAGCTGGTCGAAGCAGCGGCTCCGCTGCTCGGCGTGGGACTCGCCTTCGACCCGGTGGACTTCCGGCCGGCCGGCGAGCTCACGGGCGACCCTGCGGGTCGCTGCCCACCGACCCAGCAGGAGCTCGCCGAGGGCAGCGACGTCGACGACGGCGCGGTCGTCGTCAGCGATGGTGGCGGTGGCCGGAACCTTGAGCTCGGGCCGCGTGGCTGTCTGTGTCATGGGGTGTCCTCCAGAACGGATGTGATCGTGTCAGGTGATGGAACGTGGTTGGCGATGCCCTCGAAGAGCCACGTGGTGAGCTGTTCGCTGAGTTGGGCTTCAGTGGGTTTGGTGGGGCTTTCGGGGGTGGCAAGCCAGAGCTCTCCGGCAGCCCGGACCATGCCGATGGCCGCCTGCGGCCAGAGGGTGAGCGCGGGACCGCCGAGCTGCCTCGCCCGCGGGTCGGATGCCAGGAAAGACTGCATCGGACTGGCCAGCATGTCGGTGACCGCTTCGAAGAAGTGGCTTAGCAGTTCGGAGCTGTGGGGATCCGCCGGGTTGGTGAGCGCATCGGGGGCGCCCAGCCGGGTGACGAAGGCGTAGACATTCGGCGAGGTCTGGGCCATTTGCAGGTAGGCGGAGACCATTGCGTGCAGGCCTTCGCGCGGCGACGCAGCCTGCCGGGCCGCAGCGAGCACCTTGTCCTGCATCTGCGCGATCACCACTTCGCCCATGGCCTGCTGCAATCCGGCCTTGTCGCCAAAATACCGGTAGTACACGGACTTCGAAGTGCCGGCGGCGGCGGCAATATCCTCCATTGACGCCGCATACCCCAGCGAGTGCACGGCACCGCGCGCCGTTTTGACCAGGGCGCGACGTCGTTTGTCCCGGTGGGCCTGCCAACGACTGGATCGACCATCGCCGGCCGCAGCACCTTGCTGGGCGGGAGGTCTTGACTTGAGCGCCTGCTTGTTCACGATACTCAGCGTATCAGGTACGCTGGGTATCGGTAACTGATTGGAACCAGAAGGAGAAGCACAGCATGGTCGACCAGGCAGCAGGACAGCGCAGCGCGCAATCCTCCCCATCCGTCCGCAACGCGGTCGTCATCGGCGGTAACCGGATTCCGTTCGCCCGCTCCGGTGGCGCCTACGCCTACTCGTCCAACAAGGACATGCTGACGGCGGCTCTGGACGGTCTCGTGGCCCGGTTCGGACTGCAGGGTGAGCGGATCGGCGAGGTCGCTGCCGGGGCTGTGCTGAAGCACTCACGTGACTTCAACCTGACCCGCGAGGCGGTACTGGGATCAGCCCTCGCCGCAGACACACCCGCCTATGACGTACAGCAGGCCTGCGCGACCGGACTGGAAACCGTGATCGGTGTGGCCAACAAGATCAAGCTCGGCCAGATCGAGTCGGGCATCGCCGGTGGTGTCGACTCGGCGTCCGATGCACCCATCGCCGTCAGCGAAGGTCTGCGTCGCGTCCTCCTGGACCTGTCACGGGCCAAGACCACGCCCCAGAAGCTTTCCATCCTGAGCCGGCTCCGGCCCCGGGACCTCGCCCCCAACGCTCCAACCACCGGGGAACCACGCACGGGCCTGTCGATGGGCGAACACCAGGCCATCACCACTGCCCGCTGGGAGATCTCCCGCGAAGCGCAGGATGAGCTGGCCCTGAATAGCCACCACAACCTGGCCGCCGCGTATGAACGGGGCTTCTTCAGCGACCTGGTCACCCCCTACCGCGGTGTCACCCGTGACGCCAACGTCCGGGCTGACACGTCACTGGAAAAGCTGGGTCGGCTCAAGCCCGTCTTCGGCAAGAGCCTGGCCGCCACAGCCACGATGACCGCTGGCAACTCGACCCCACTCACGGATGGCGCCGCCACCGTGCTCCTCGGCTCGGAGGACTACGCCCGCAGGAACAACCTGCCCATGCTCGCGAACGTGGTTGACGCCGAGGCGGCCGCGGTGGACTTCGTCCATGGCGCCGAAGGCCTGCTGATGGCCCCGGTCTACGCGATGCCGCGCATGCTGCAGCGCAACGGACTCACCTTCGACGACTTCGACTTCTTCGAAATCCACGAGGCTTTCGCCGGCACCGTCCTCAGCTCGCTCGCCGCCTGGGAGAACGAGGACTTCTGCCGCAACTCCCTCGGTCTGGACGGGGCCCTCGGCAAGGTCGATCGGAGCAAGCTCAACGTCAACGGCAGCTCTCTGGCAGCCGGCCACCCGTTCGCCGCCACCGGCGGTCGGATTGTGGCCACGTTGGCCAAGGCCCTTGCCGACAAGGGCTCCGGCCGCGGGCTGATCTCCGTCTGCGCCGCCGGCGGCATGGGTGTCGTCGCTATCCTGGAGGCACGCGAAAAGTGACCGACAAGTACCTCAACCTCGTCAACTCCGGCCCTGCCGGAAAGATCGCCCGAAAGCTTGGCCTCCCCAAGCCTGCAGTGCTGCGCCGGTACCGTCGCGGCGCGCCGCTGGTTCCCGGTCCACTCCTCGTGCTCGGCTCGTCACCGGCAGCGGACAGCCTCGCCACGGAGTTGCTCGGCTGGGACCAGGATGTCCGCCGTCACGCCCGGCCGGGGGAGAAGCTCGGTGCGATCGTCGTCGTGCTGGAGAACCTCACCGAGCCCGGCGAGCTTGCCGCTCCCATCCTGGAGCTTGGTCAGGCGCTGCGCCAGCTGGAACGCGGCGGCCGGATTGTCGCCGTGTCCCGCCCCGCCCGTGAGACAGCCAACCCCGCGGAGGCGGCTGCCCGCCAGGGCGTTGATGGCATCGTCCGGTCGATAGGACGTGAGCTGCGCGCCGGTGCTACCGCCAACGGGATCGTGCTGCGCGACGGTGCACCCATTTCGGCTGCCGCCGGAACGCTCCGCTTCCTGCTCTCGGGCAAGAGCGCCTTCGTGAACGGTCAGTTCATCACGGTTGGAGGTACCGGTCAGGATGCCACCCAGGACGAGGACCGGCCCCTGCACGGCCAGACCGCCGTCGTCACCGGCGCGGCCCGCGGCATTGGTGCGGAGATCGCAGCGGTGCTGAGCCGCGACGGTGCATCCGTGGTGGTGGTTGACGTTCCCGCGGCCGGTGAGCAACTCGCCGCCGTCGCCAACCGGATCGGAGGCACCGCCCTACAGCTGGACATCACCGCTGACGACGCCGCCGCCAGGATCCTCGACCAGGTGCAGCAGCGGTCCGGTTCGCTGGACCTGCTGGTGCACAACGCAGGGATCACCCGGGACAAGCTGCTGGCCAACATGGACTCGGCCCGGTGGGACTCGGTGCTGGCGGTGAATCTTGCCTCGCAGCTGCGGGTCAATGAGGCACTGCTCGCGTCCGACGTGTTCGCGGCGTCGGGCCGCATCGTCTGCCTCGCCTCCACCAGTGGCATCGCCGGTAACCGGGGGCAGTCCAATTACGCAGCTTCGAAGGCGGGCGTGATCGGCATGGTCCGGAGCACCGGGAGCACGCTCGAGGGCACCGGACGCACCATCAACGCTGTCGCACCAGGCTTCATCGAAACCGAGATGACCGCGCGGATGCCGTTCGCTACCCGAGAGGTGGCGCGGCGCCTGAGCAGCCTGCAGCAGGGTGGCCAGCCGATCGACGTTGCCGAGACGATCGCGTTCCTCGCCTCACCGGTAGCCGCCGGGGTTAACGGCGAAGTGGTCCGCGTCTGCGGGCAGTCGCTGGTGGGCGCGTGAGGGACGTCGCCCTGGACTCGGTTCCGGGGTTGCCGGCGCTGTACCGTAGCGCCCTCCTAAGCAGCATCCCGTTGCCGTGGGCGGACGGTGCGGTGCAACGCACTTCCGACGCGGCAGCGGTGACCCTGCCGGAGGTTCGCCACCGCGCGTCCGGTGTCCAGGCCACGGTCGGGGACCTGACCCGGTTCCAGCAGTTGATCGGTGCCCCCGCGCAGGATGCGTTGCCGTCGGGCTTCGTCCACACCATTGCCTTCCCCGTGGCCATGAGCGTGATGGCCCGCAAGGATTTCCCGTTGCCGCTACTCGGCATGATCCATCTGCGGAACGCAGTGGAACACCGGCGTGCCATCGGATTCGGCGAACAGCTTGACATCGCTGCCTGGGCCGAGGACCTGAGACCGCATCATGCCGGTACGCAGGTGGACCTGGTCACCGAGGTCAGCAGCTCCGGTGCAGTGGTGTGGACGGGACGCTCGACCTATCTTGCGAAGGGTGCCCGGCTCGCCGGGCCGGCTCGCGGGACGAAAGAGGAGCGCACGCCGTTTGTGCCGCCCCCACTCACGGCCGTCTGGAACCTCCCGGGCAGCATCGGCCGCAGCTATGCGGCTGTGTCGGGGGACTACAACCCAATTCACCTCACCGCGCTGACCGCGAAGGCACTCGGAATGCAGCGGGCCATTGCGCACGGCATGTATCTTGCCTCGCGGATGGTGCAGGAAACCAAGCCTGCAGGGGTCGAATCGTTCTCCTGGAGCATCGACTTCCGCTCACCAGTCCTGCTACCCGCCCGGGTGGCAATCGCTGTCACACCGCAGAGTGAGGCGGGGGTGTGGCAGGGTGCTGGCATCACTGGCTGGAACCACCGGCGGGGGCGGGAGCACTTTGTTGGCAGCCTCGCAAGGCTGGCCGGGGTTCACCCCTAAACTGGGTCCATGAGTGAGAACACATCCCTGCTGAGCCGCGCCCGCACCCTCGACGCCGAGGATCCCCTCGCCGGGTACCGGGCGCGGTTCGAGGGGCACGACGATCCGGACATTGTTGCCTACCTGGACGGCAACTCGCTCGGGCGGCCCCTCACCGACACCCTGCAGCGGCTCGAATCGTTCGTGCGGGAGCAGTGGGCTGGCAGGCTCATCCGCGGCTGGGACGAGGGCTGGCTGGGGCTGCCGGAGCAGGTGGGAGACCTGATCGGGCGGGTAGCGATCGGCGCCGCGGCTGGACAGTGCACGGTAGCCGATTCGACGAGCGTGCTGCTCTACAAGCTGGCCCGTGCGGCGGTGGCCGCCCGCCCGGACCGCACCGAGATCGTCATTGACCGGGACAATTTCCCCACCGACCGGTTCATCATGGAGGGCATCGCCGCAGAGCGGGGCCTGCAACTGCGTTGGGTCGATCTGCAGTACGACGGCGGTGCCACCGCAGCGGAGGTCGCCGCCGCCGTCGGCCCCCAGAGTGCGCTCGTGGTTCTCAGCCATGTGGCCTACCGGTCGGGCCACCTGGCGGACGTCCCGGCCATCACCCGGGTGGTGCACGACGCCGGCGCGCTGGTGCTGTGGGATCTGAGCCATTCGGTGGGCTCGGTCCCCGCCGAGCTCGACCAGTGGGACGTCGACTACGCCACGGGGTGCAGCTACAAATACCTCAACGGCGGACCGGGAGCGCCCGCCTGGGCGTACGTGGCGCAACGGCACCTCGCGGATTTCCAGCAACCCATTCAGGGCTGGCTCGGCAGCGCCGACCCGTTCGGGATGGGATCCGATTACGAACCGGCCCCGGGCATCCGCCGGCTGGTCTCTGGTACCCCACCGATTATCGGCATGCTGGCGATGCAGGACATGCTCGGGCTGATCGGCGAGGTGGGGATGCCTGCCGTCAGGGCGAAGTCGATCGCCCTGACCTCGTTCGCCATCGAGGCTGTCGAGGAGCTGATGGAGGGAGCCGGCGTCGTCATCTCCTCACCCCGGGATCCGCGGAAGCGCGGCAGCCACATCACGATCGACCACCCGGCGTTCCGGGATCTGGTGCCGGAGCTGTGGGCGAAGGGCGTCATCCCGGACTACCGCAACCCGGCGGGCATCCGGCTGGGTCTCTCGCCACTGTCAACGTCGTTTGAGGAAACCTATCTCGGTATCCAGCGGATCGCCGAGAGTCTGCCCCGGGCGCTGAACTAGCTAGGTCGGCTGAGAGGTCACCAGCCGACGTTCCGCCAGCTACTTAGTCAGGGAGCGGCTCCCGGGTTCCCGTCACGGCCCAGTATCCGACTGCCCTAGCCTTGTAGATGGCCGGGTTGTGGGAGGAGACGGTTCTGGCGTTCCGCCAGTGCCGGTCCAGGGAGCGCCCGGCAGCAGTGGCCGACGCGCCGCCCACCTCGAACAGGTGACTGGTGGCGTTGAGCACCTGACTGACCGAGACAATCTGCGCCTGGCTTACGGCGATCTCCGCGGCATCCACCGCGGCCCTCGCGTCGTCAGGATGCCCGGAGGCGAGTGACCAGCGGGCGGCCTCCAGCTTCCGCGCCGCCGCCGCAACCGTGGCCGCCGCGGCGAACGAGGTACTCGAGAGCTCGCCGAGTACCGCCAACACCTGCGGGTCCTCACGCGGTAGGGCCGCCGTAGCGTTCACGTACGAGCGGGTGCGTGGCCTCACGAAGGAGGCGGCGTCGTCGGCCGCGGCCCGGGCAATCCCCGCGAGGGCCGCCACGAGCACCAGTTGGAAGAACGCAGGCACATGGTTCGGTTCCCCGGGGGTGTAAGGACGGACGTTCTCCGACGCCACCGCCACCTCCGAAAAGTGGGTGGTGCCGCTGCCTGTGAGCCGCTGACCGATCCCATCCCAATCGTCGATACGATCCACTCCCGGCGCGGTGGCCGACACCGCGTAGCCCACGCGCTGCCCGTCGTGGACCGCGCTGCCCGCGATCCAGTCGGCGAACAGCGCACCGGTGCTGTAGTACTTTGAGCCGTTGAGCGTGAGCCCGGCCTCGGTGGATGTGAGAGTGGTGCTGATGTCGCGCAGGGATGTGCCGGTCAACTCGCTGGAGGCGTTGCCCACCATGGCTCCGCCCGCAATGTCCCGGAGCCAGGCATCCCGTGATGTCGAGGCGTCACGGAGGAGCACACCCTCGACGTAGGCGAAGTGCCCACGCCACAGCTGGGTGAGGTTGGAGTCAGCGGCGGCCAGTTCCGTGAGGAGCTCAAACAGCTGCGGCAGAGTGGCTCCCAGGCCGCCATGGGTCGACGGGATCCTTAGCGCTCCGAACCCCGCGTTCTTGAGAAGCTCTACCTCCGCGAAGGGAAGCTCGCGACGTAGTTCCCGGTCCACCGCGCCGGCGGCGATCTCGGCGAAGATCGGGCGGAAGTGCTGCAGCAGATCGGTCATGACCGGCTCCCGGCGTAGGCGGGGGAATCGGCCAGATCAAGGGCCGCTCCATGATCCAGATTCGCCCCACCGCGGTACCGGGCGCCGGGATGCTCGTCGAACAGGCGGGTGTTTCCGCTGCCAAACAGCCGCTCCCGGAGGGTGGACTCCTCGTAGGAGGTCCGGTACCGGCCGCGCCGCTGGAGTTCCGGGATTACCTGGGTAATGAAGTCCTCTGCGGTGCCGGGGGTAAGGAACTGCCGCAGGTTGAAACCGTCCAGGTCGGTGGCGTCGATCCACCGTTCGATTTCGTCTGCGACCTCCACCGCGGTGCCGATGGCGACGAAGGGACCCCGATCAAACCGGGTGATCCGCTCCAGCGCCTCACCAACGGTTGTACCGGGCGGGTGCCGCCGGCTGCTGGGCTGGCTGTCCCTTCCCGGGCGGTTCTCCCGGGCGAGGATATCGTCGATCACCTCGTCGCTGCGGTAGGCGGCCAGATCGATCCCACCGCCGCCGGCGTGGGCCAGGTACCCCTCGGCGCTCGACAGCCTGCGGTACTCCTCAGCCTTGCGCTGGGCCTCCTTGTGGGTGCGCCCGACGATGACGACGGCGCTGGCGAAAGCCTTGATATGGTCAGCCTGCCTCCCCTTCGCAACGGCGAGGCGGCGGAGGTCCTGGACATTCTCCCGGTAGGCGGCGGCGTCACGACCGCCCACGAAGACGCCCTCGGCGTGTTTCGCGGCGAACTCCTTGCCCGCCGTCGAACTGCCGGCCTGGAACAACACGGGGGTGCGCTGGACCGATGGCGAGCTGAGGTGGGGACCTGCCACCGAATAGTTGGGCCCCCGATGGTTGATGTATCTCACCTTGGCGGGGTCCGTGTAGACCCGCCGGGCGCGGTCCTCGATCACGGCGTCGTCGTCCCACGACCCTTCCCACAGTTTGTACAGCACATCGAGGTATTCGTCGGCGATCGCGTAGCGCTGGTCATGTTCCACTTCGTCGGCCAACCCGAAATTGCGTGCCGCGTTCGGCAGGTAGGAGGTGACGATGTTCCAGCCGAACCTCCCCTTCGTCAGGTGATCCAGCGTCGAGGCGCGCCGGGCGAAAGCGAACGGGGGTTCGTAGGTCGTGGAGAAGGTTGCCGCGAAGCCAAGGTGTTTAGTGACGGCCGCCATTGCCGGGATGATCAGCAGCGGGTCGTTGCTGGGGATCTGCACCGCTTCCCGCAGCGCCGTGTCGGGACCGTTGCGGTAGCCGTCGTAGGTCCCGATCACATCGGCGAGGAACACGCTGTCGAACAGTCCGGCTTCCAGGATCTGGGCGGTCTCCACCCAGAAGTCGAGGTCATTGAACCGGTGCCGGTTGTTTTCCGGATGTACCCATAGTCCGTGGGAAATGTGGCCGACGCAGTTCATTTCGAAGAGGTTGAAGGAGATCTGGCGGGTCATGAGCGGGTTCCGTCCTGTCCGGTGGCGGGGAGTGGGGTGGTAGAAAGTGGGGTGATGGGAAGTTGGGGGATGGCGTTGATCAGGTCACGGGTGTACTGGTGTTGCGGCGTATCGAAGACGGCCGTGACCGTGCCCCGTTCGAGAACCTCCCCGTCCTTCATCACCAGGACGTCCTGGCTGAGGTGCTGGATCACCCCCAAGTCATGGGAGATGAAGAGGTAACCGAGGCCCAGACGCTCCTGGAGTTCGGAGAACAGGTCCAGGATGGTGGCCTGCACCGACACATCGAGGGCCGAGACAGGCTCGTCACAGATAATGATCTCCGGTTCGGCGGCCAGCGCCCGCGCAATCGCTACCCGTTGCCGTTGTCCGCCCGAGAGGTCAAGGGGACGGCTACGGAGTTTGTCCTCGCCCAGTCCCACGAGGGCCAGCAGCTCGCGGATACGGTGGTCCCGCGCGGTTCGTGGGACCCCGGCCGCGGCGACGGCCTGGCCGATGACCTGTCGGACGGTCTTCCGGGGGTCGAAGGAGTGCAGCGGATCCTGGTAGATCATCTGGACGGCGCGGCGTGCGCGACGGTTCTTCTGCTCGTGGTGCTCCCGCCAGGTGCGCCCACGGAACCGGACGCTGCCGGCGTCGGGAGCCTCGACGCCCAGCACCATCCGTGCCACAGTGCTCTTGCCCGAGCCTGACTCACCGACGATGCCCAGGGTGGATCCTTTCCGCAGCTGGAAGGACACCCCGGCCACTGCAGTGCGCGAGGTCCCACCCGAGTCCGGGTAGCTCTTGTGGATGCGGTCGGCCGTGAGGAGCGCCGTACTGCCTCGTTCCGGTGTACTGCCTGGTACCGATGTTTTGGCTGGTTGCGGTGTCCTGACTCGTGCTGGCGTTCTGGTTGGCGTGGGTGAGTCGACACGTGTGAGTGGGCCCGTCAGCCGGGACCCCCGGGAGGCCGCCGAGGGAATGGCGGCCAGGAGGCCCTTGGTGTAAGGATGCTGCGGGTCCAGGAGGACCGCCTCCATGGTTCCTTCCTCGACAATTTCGCCCTGGCGCATGACTGCCACCCGATCCGCCAGGTTGGCAACGACGGCCAGGTCATGGCTGACGACAAGCATGCCGGTACTGCCGCCCTTCAGGTCGCCCAGCAAGCGCAGGACCTGGGCCGCGATGGTCGCGTCGAGCGCCGTCGTCGGCTCGTCGGCGATCAGGAGGCCCGGCTCAGCGGCGATGGCCGACGCAATGAGCGCCCGTTGCCGGAGCCCGCCCGAAAGCTGATGCGGGTACTGGGAAGCGCGGACCTCCGGGTCCGGGATCCCTACCGACCGAAGGAGTTCGATGATGCGGCGGTCGCGTTCGACGCGGGAGAACAGCGAGTGGAGTCGCAGTACCTCACCCACCTCCTTTCCCACTGTCCGCAGGGAATCAAGGGACGAAAGGGCGTCTTGCAGGATGAAGCCGGCGTCCTTGCCCCGTACCCGGCTCCACTGCCGTTCGCCCCAGCCGGTTACGTTCTGCCCGTTGAACCTCTGGAAGCGGGTGCTCACCTGGGAGCCGTGACCGGTCAACCCGACCAGGGTCCGCGCGGTGACGGACTTGCCGGAGCCGGACTCACCCACCAGGGCGAGGCACTCGCCCGGCAGGACCGACAGGCTGACGTCGTTCACGGCACGGTGTCGGCGGGTACCCCTACCGAAGTCGACCGTGAGGTTCGCGAGCTCGACCAGGGGGGAGGGAAGAGGGATGGCGGACGGGGTGGGCTCCCGGGTGGCGAGTGCTGTGGCGGCTGTGGCGGTCATTGGACTCTTCCTTCTGCTCGGCGTCGGAGCTCGCGCCCGATCACGGTGATGGATAGTACGGTGGCGACAAGGAATGCGGCGGGGAGGGTGATCATCCACGGCGCGTTGGTGATGAAATTGCGGCCAACGGACAGCATCGCGCCCCACTCCGGCGCCGGGGGTGGAGTGCCCAGACCCAGGAAGCTCAGGGACGCCCCCGCGCCAATGGCGGAGCCGACGCCGATGGTTGCCAGGACGAGCACCGGCTTCATGACATTGGGAATGACATGCGTGAGCAGAACCTGGCCGCGGCGCAGCCCGAGTGTGCCGGCCGCTTCGACGTAGCCGGAGCGGCGGACCAGATGGGTCTGGGCCCGGGTGATGCGGGCGTAGTAGGCGACGCTGCCCGCCCCGATGGCCAGGATCGCGTTCTCGGTGCCTCCGCCGATGATGCCGATGACCACCAGGGCAAGGAGGATCTCGGGGATGGCAAGGGTCACGTCCAGGACCCGCATAACCGAGGCTTCGACGAGCCGGCCGTTCAATCCGGCAAGCAAACCGATGGCCGTCCCGCCGACCAGCCCGATGGCGGTCGCACCCAGCCCGATGTAGAGGGACGTCGCAGCACCGTGCACGATCCGGGAGTAGATGTCCGCCCCTGAGTCATCGGTCCCAAAGAGGGCCGTGGGGTTGGGCGCCTCGAAGCTGCGCGCCGGATTGACGGTATAGGGGTCGGCGCTGGCGAGCACGCCCGGCACCAGGACTGCTGCGGTGAGCCAGAGGAGGAAGCCGGTGGCAAGGAGCAGCCCGGGGCGTCGCGCTGTCTGGGAGAGGATGCTCAAGAGGTCACCACTTTCGGGTCGATGAGCGTGTAAAGGAGGTCGACCGCCAGGTTGACCACCACGTAGACGGCTGCCGACAGGAGAACGATGCCGATGATCACCGGCAGGTCCTTGTTGTAGACAGAGGCGAGGGTCAGGGCGCCGATTCCCTGCCGGCTGAACAGGGTCTCGACAATCACCGACCCGCCGAAGAGGGAGGCAACAACGAACCCCGACAGGGTCATCACAGGGATGGCGGCGTGCCGGAGCGCGTGCAGCATACGAACCGGGAGGTCCCGCATGCCGCGTGCGCGGGCCGTCAGAATGAACGGCTGCTCCAAAACATCTTCCAGCTCGTTGCGCAGCACCTGTGAGAGCGTTCCGAACACCGCCAACGCCAGGGTCAGCGCCGGAAGGATCAGGGCGATGACACCCTGATCCCCTCCGATGGGAAACCAGCGCAGGGTGAAGGAGAAGACGATCAGCAGGACGAAACCGATGATGAAGGTGGGTGTTGCGGCGAGCACCACCTCGATCCCGGACACGATTGATCGAACCCAGGGGGACCGCTGGGCGGAAAGCACGGCAACGAGCACCGTCAGTGGCAGGGCGACGAACGCAGCCGCGGCGGCGAGCATCGCCGTCGCACCGATCTGCTGCCCGATCGCAACGGTGACGGGGATCCGGAGGCGGTAGGACTGCCCCAGGTCTCCCTGCAGCAGGTTGCCCAGGTAACTGGCGTACTGCACGATCAGGGGTTCGTTGAGCAGGTAGTCGCTGCGCACCTGGGCGAGGGTTTCTGCGGTGGGGCGGGCATCGGGTCCGCCAAGAATCAGGAGGGCGGTGTCGCCGGGGATGAGGTAGACGGCAAGGAAAGTCATGGTGGCCGCCCCCCACAGGACTCCGAGCCCGATTACCAGCCGGAACAGGATCCGCCGTGCCATGCCCACCTACTCCGCCTTCCAGGCGTAGGTCAGGACGGGGACGGGGTGAGAGGTGTCCACGGCAACGTCCCGCACCGCATTGGAGTAGGCGAACTGGCTGGGGTTTTCGTGCAGCGGCAGGCCAGGCACAATGTCCAGCAACCGGTGCTGGACCTCCGAGTAGGCTTCGTCGGCGATCTGCCCGTCATCGGCCGCCCGGGCCGCCAGGAGAAGGTCATCGAGAGTGGGGTCATCCACATAGGAGGAGTTCTGACCGATTCGCTCTCCCGTGATCTCCGAGGAGTGATACCTGATGAACAGCACGTCGGTGGTGTTGGTGTGCCACACGCCGGCCAGCGCGTCATAGTCACCGGCGTACCGCAGTTCGCTCAGCTGTGCTTGCGGCAACTGGATGATCTGGAGGTCGAAGCCGGCCTTCCGTGCTTCACCCTGCAGCTGGACGAGCAGGGGGTTAGGCGTGGTGCTCTCGACAGTGGGCACGTCGATGACGAGGCGCTCGCCGTCCCTGGTCCGGAACCCCTCGTCGTCGCGGCCGGTCCAGCCAGCGTCGTCCAGGAGCTGATTCGCTTTCTCCAGGTCGTGGTGCAGGGTCCCCTCAACCGCCGGATCGTAGTATTTGCTTGCCGTCGACAGGAAACTGTCGGTCGGTGTGAACGTGCCGAAGCCGAGACTTTGGGTGACCGCCTGCGTGTCGATGGCAGCCACGAACGCCTCGCGGACGGCCTGGTCGCTGAAGGGTGCACGGCTCAGGTTGAAGCTGAGCACGTTGGGGCTGCCGGTGCGCACCAAATTCTCGTAGGTGAAGTCCGGGTTTGCGTCGACCGCGGCAGCGTTCTGCGGGGCCAGGTTCTCCGTCAGGTCATACTGCCCGGACACGAGGGACTGGTGGCGGATGACCGGCTCACCCACCAGGGTGACCTCCACCCCATCAAGGTAGGCCTCGCCGTCACCCTCAAGCCACTCCGGTGCCCAGTCGTACCCCTCCCGTTTGGTATAGCTGATGCCCTGGCCAGGGCGGTAGTCGGCAACGGTAAACGGGCCCGTTCCGATCGGCTCTTGGCAGAGAGTGTCAGGGGATTCGAGGATGGCCTTGCCGGAGTTCATACCAAGCCACGACTGGGCCAGCGTGTAGAGGAAGGGTGTGTAGGCGTACTCCAGGTGTGCCTCGAACGTGTACTCATCAATCACCGTGCCGTCGACGTAGGGCGCTATGTAGGCGGCGGCAAGGGGGGACTTGGTCGCTGGATCCCTCATGTGCTCCAGATTGAGCCCAAACACCTCGGCGTTCCAGGGGGAGCCGTCGCTGAAGGTGACTCCCTCCTTGAGGTGGAAGGTGTACGTCTTGCCGTCGTCGGAAATTTCCCACGACTCCGCGAGATAGGGAGCTATCTCGCCGTCGTCGTCAAGGGTGACCACATTGTCGTAGATCAGCCTCCCCAGGAACTGTTGCTGGGTCGCTGAGATGCCGTGTCCGTCGAGGCAACCCGGCTCGGCCGAGATCGACACGTCGAGGATGCCACCAGACACGGGATCCGAGGCCGGGTCAACAGCCGGGTTCGCAGCCGGGTTGGCGGACGCAGCGCAACCGCTCACCAGGGAGGCTACGAGGAGCGACGCGAGAATGGCTATTCTGCCCTGCGGTCGCTGGGAATTGTGGGCAGGATGGAGCGCTTTATTGTTCATGTGCTATTCCTCGGTGCGGTCCGGGGGCACACTAAAGGCACTACCCGGAGAAAGAATAAAGGGGGTCGAATCAGCGCTGAATTGTTAGCGCATAATTATCAGGAAATGGAACGGCTAGCCGGACAACTCACGAGGTACGCCTTTCGAAGTGCTCTTGCCTGCGCCGGCTCGGTCTGGTAATTACCGAGGCGAAGGCCGCTTCGTCATCCGAACCACCCACGAACATGGGGTTGGTGCGCGGTCCAGTCGGAGCTTTACGACCGCGTCTCTTGAAGCTGTCCCCAGTATATGCACAATGCGCAGACCAGCAATTAATAGGAAGTAACTTCCATCAATTGCGGGTCATAATTCGGGTATTTGTTTATGCGCTGATCACGCTGTGCTTATGTGTGCGAACGTGTGCACATATACTGAAGGGGATGCAAGCTGTTTCGTTCCGGACGGCTCGCCCCTTTGACCGAGAGGACACTTCGTGCTTGAAGTACTCAGGGTGACCGCCTACAGACGACTCTTCACGGCCCAGGTGGTGGCCTTGGCGGGAACGGGTCTCCTCACCGTTGCCCTGGGTCTACTCGCCTATGATCTGGCGGGCGCGCGGGCCGGGACGGTGCTCGGAACGGCTCTGACGATTAAGATGCTGGCCTACGTTTTCGTTGCACCCGTCATGGCGGTACTGGTGGAACGGGTACCCCGGAAGGCCGTCCTGATCGGCGCGGATCTGATGCGCACTGGTATAGCACTCACGTTGCCGTTGGTCGATCAGGTCTGGCAGATCTACCTATTGGTGTTCATTTTGCAGTCCGCATCGGCAACGTTCACACCCGCGTTCCAGGCGTTGATTCCAACGCTTCTACCGCGGGAGCGCGACTATACCCGGGCGCTGTCCCTTTCCCGCCTCGCCTATGATCTGGAGTCAGTACTCAGCCCGATCCTGGCGGCGGCGCTCCTGACTTTCATGAGCTTTCACCTCCTTTTCGTCGGCACCGCTGTGGGTTTCCTCCTGTCGGCCGCGATGGTCGTCGCCACCCCACTACCCCCTCAGCAGATCACCGTACAACGCGCCTCGGTTCTTCACCGGACCACCCTCGGTACGCGAATTTTTCTTGGTGAGCCGACCCTCCGTGGACTCATGGCGCTGAATTTTGTCGTGGCCTGCGGGACTGCCCTTGTGCTGGTGAACACCGTTGTCTACGCATTGGAGCTGTTCGAAGGAACAAATACCGACCTTGCCATTGCTCTGGCCTGCTACGGCGCAGGTTCCATGGCTGTCGCCCTCACGGTTCCACCTCTTCTTGACCGCGTGACGGATCGAACCCTGATGATTGCGGGAGGCGGTGTGATCTCACTAGGCCTGGGATTGGCCGGGGTGCTTGCCGCTGCTGGGCAGTCCTGGGTTCTTCTGCTCGCGGTGTGGACTGTGCTGGGTGCTGGGACCTCTATGATCAACACCCCATCTGCACGGCTACTCAGGAGAGCTGCCACCAGCGCGTCGCGGGCCCCCCTTTTCACCGCCCAGTTCTCGCTGTCGCACGCCTGTTTCATCCTGACCTACCCGATCGCGGGGTGGTTGGGGGCGACCCTGGGGCAAGAGGCAACGGCAGGGATTCTTGCGGGCCTGGCTACACTGGGGGTATTGGCGGCACTGAAGCTGTGGCCTCGAGGTTGGAGCCCGGTTTCCGGGGAAACAGCGACTGTCCAGGAGGCACATCAATGACTGACCGCCAGTTACAGCCGGAGCCGAGCCTGCACCATTCTGGATCCCCGGATGACCTGCGGCTGGAGGCGGGAGCAGCCGTGTTCAAAATGCTCGCAGACCCTACCCGGCTCCACCTGTTATGGCTCCTCACCCAGTCACCGGCCGATGTGACCGCCCTGGTAGATCACACCGCTGCCTCGCGGACGTCTGTGAGCCAGCATCTTGCAAAACTTCGGTTCTCGGGTCTGGTGACCACAAGAAAAGAAGGCCAGCGCGTTGTGTATAGCATCGCCGACGGCCATCTGGCCCGGCTGGTACGTGAGGGCATGAATCTTGCAGATCATCGCGTGAGCGGGGAACCCATCCACGGCTAGCGGCAGCCCGGTCAGCCCTGCTGGTCAACAATAATCGTAGAGACATCAAGATAGATCATGATTGTCCACCCCAGAGTGAGGGAGTTCCAGCCAGGTCACGCGAGAATCGAAGGATCTGGGCGCTCTACTGGATGGCCAGCAGTAGCTTATCCGGATCGATCGCCTTCGCCAGGAGCTGAGACTATCCTTCGCATTCGGCGCAGTACTTATCGCCGTTCTTCTCGCGTGCGAGCTGGGTGCGGTGCTTCACCAGGAAGCAGGACATGCAGGTGAACTCGTCTTCACGCTCGGGAATGACGGAGATGAGGAGTTCTTCCTCCAGGACGGCGCCGGGAAGATCGAACCCTTCAGCAGTGTCGCTCTCATCGGTGTCAATTGTTGAAGACTGGGTGGTGGCGCTGCGTTGAGCCTGAATCGCTTCGAGCGATTCGTTGACAGGCTGGTCTTCGGGCCTGACGCGTGGTTCGTCGTAGTCTGTTGCCATGCGGGCGTTGCTTCTCCTTCAGTTGTGTGATCAACCAGAGTACAGGGATCACCGGCCGTGATTGGCCGGCTTACGCTATAAGCGTCTGGAGGGGCCTTTAAGTTCCTTCAACGTCGACGAGATTCCCTCAGCGTCGACGAAACTCCTTCGGAGACCGCCGATGGTGAGTGTATCGGGGCTACCCAACGGCTGCAGTGTCCTTCTTCGGACGTGGCTTAAGGGCCAGCCCGTGAGTTTTGCCACACCTCGAGCTCTGAGGCTCAGACATCAAGCTCTGAGGCTGAGGACAGCCGCGATGTTGACGGCCGCCCATGCCTCGGGTCCTGTCCCTGCGGTTACTTGTTCACCTGACTGAGTGCGGATGGCTAGGCTGGGTGGATGGCAACAGTGATTCTCGTGCGACACGGCCGCACGACAGCGAATGCGTCCGGACTACTGGCCGGACGGACGGCAGGCGTCAGCCTCGACCAGGTGGGACGCGACCAGGCGGCGCTCACCGGCGAACGGCTCGCGGTGGTACCGGTGGTTGCGGTGGTGTCCAGCCCCCTGGAACGCTGCCAGCAGACCGCGGAGTTCATCCTGGCCCGTCAGAGCGGCTCTCCGGCGACGCCAACCGCCGTCGACCTCACCGAGTGCGACTACGGGCAGTGGCAGGGCCGCACCCTCAGCGAGCTCGCGGCCGAGCAGCTGTGGTCGGTGGTGCAGTCCCAACCGTCAGCAGCCACCTTTCCCGGGGGCGAATCCATGGCAGCGATGCAGGCCCGGGCGGTGGCCGCAATTCGTCGCCTCGACGCAGCCTTCGAAGCCGAGCATGGGCCCAACGCCATCTGGGTGGCGGTGAGTCACGGTGACATCATCAAATCGATCCTCGCCGACGCGCTCGGCGTCCATCTGGACCTGTTTCAGCGCATCAATGTGAACCCCGCTTCCGTGTCGATCGTTAGGTACGGCGAGAGCCGACCGAGCGTCATCGCCACCAATACTGACGGAGGGGACCTGTCGTGGTTGTCGAGCAGCCCACCTGCGGTCGATGCGCCGTTGGGCGGCGGAGCGGGACATCAGGCACCAACGGCCCCCATCGCATAAAATAACTACCATGCCCACAAAAGTTCACGAGTTTACTTGGCCCGATCGCGTCGTCGTTGGCACCATTGGCCTTCCGGGGGAGCGAACCTTCTATCTACAGGTACGCGCGGGGTCACAGATCGTGAGTATTGCGCTGGAGAAACAGCAGTCGGCCCAGCTGGCGGAGAAGATCGACGAGATCCTGGACCAGCTCGGTACGCTCGAGGGGAATCCCTTCAGCATTCCCGCGAGCACCCCCATCGAATTGGTCGACAATGACCAGTTGGAGCCGGTCGAGGAACAGTTCCGCACTGGCGCCATGAGCCTGGGGTGGGACCCCTCGACGGTGCAGGTGGTCATTGAGGCGTACCCGATCACGGAACTCGACGCTGACGACGACGAATCGCTCGCCGACGCTGAGGCCGAGGTCGAAGTAGCCGAGATGCTCCTCGTGCGAATGCCGGTAGGGACAGCCCGCGCTTTCGCCAAGCGCACGCGTGAAGTGGTGGGTGCCGGGCGGCCGACCTGTCCGCTGTGCGGTTACCCGATCGACCCCGGCGGACATACCTGCGCTACTCCCGAGGGCTGATGCGGGCACCCGACCTCGCGACCGCCGAGCTGACACTCACCGGTCGCATCACGACGGCGTCAAACGCCACCTTCCTCGGCAGTATCGGCGAGGCCGCAGTGGTCTACAAGCCCATCGCGGGGGAGCATCCGCTGTGGGATTTTCCCAGCGGGACACTCGCCCACCGGGAGGTCGCCGCCTATCTGGTATCGCAGGTCATGGGATGGGACGTGGTGCCCCACACGTGGCTGCGTGACGGTCCGATGGGTGAGGGGATGGTGCAGCTGTGGCAGGAACAGGACCCAGCCCAGGCCGCCGTGGATCTGGTGTCCGCCGACGAGGTGCCCGAGATCGGCTGGAAAAGTGTCCTGAGCGGACGGGACGAGAACGATCGGATCGTCAGCCTCATCCATGAAGACTCGCCAGCTCTGCGGCGGATGGGGGTGTTCGACGTCGTCGTCAATAACGCGGACCGCAAGGGCGACCATATTCTCGCGATGCCCGATGGACGCCGCCACGGTGTGGATCACGGGCTCACCTTCCATAGCGACAACAAGCTCCGTACGGTGCTGTGGGGATGGCTGGGAGCTGAGCTGACCGACGACGAACTCGACGGCATTGACCGGGTCAGCGCAGGCCTCGGCGGTGAGCTGGGGACTGAGCTTTCGGTCCTGCTCACCGACGAAGAGATCGAGGCTCTGATCGCGCGCTGCAGCCGGTTGCGCAACAATGGGCGATTCCCTGCACCGGGCGGGGAAATGTCGGCGGTGCCCTGGCCACTGTTCTAGCGGGGTGATCCCGGATCGGTTTTCCGGGGCTTTGCACCCTGTGTCACGCTGATGGAATGGATCTAGAAGTCTCGCCCGGGCTCACCATTCCTGAGCGTGAGCTGAACTGGCGTTTCTCCAGGTCGTCCGGACCTGGCGGGCAACACGTCAACACGTCGGACACCCGCGTGGAACTGTCCTGGAACGTCGCCGGATCGACCGCGATTTCGGACGAGCAACGGGAGTTGCTGCTGACCCGACTCGGTGATCGGATCGTCGCCGGATCGGTCACCATTGCGGCCTCCGAACACCGTTCCCAGCTCCGGAACCGTGAAACAGCTCTGCGCAAGCTTGCCGGCCTGGTGAGCAGGGGATTGTCTGCCGGTCCGCGCCGGCGTCGCGCCACCAAACCCACTCGAGGCTCCGTCCGGCGGCACCTCGCCGCCAAGCAGCAGCGTTCGACGACGAAACGGAACCGGCAGCGACCCTCAGCCGAGTAGCCCGTGCGGTCAAAGGGGAGCTGCGCTGGGGATCGTCACCAAATGTTGATCAGTTTCCCAGACTGCCAACGGCTCTGTCGCCCTAGAATTGACTACCCATCTTCGGCAAGGAGGACCTCATGGCAGCTGAATACGAGGACGGCTGGTTCCGGGCAATGCTCAAGACCGGCCTGAGCCATTTAGGGACAGTCAGCTTCGACGGTCACGGCCCGGACGCACTGGTAAGACTGACCCAACCCACCGGTCGCACTCTGGTCTTCGAGCAGGGCATCGCAGCGATCCACGAGCGAATAGCCATTGACGAGGAGAGCCGTTCAGCGATGTGGCCGGACTGGTCCCTGGCGGCTGCGTCGGTCGCCCTGCTGTCCGTTCATGCAGAAGAAGCCCTGAACACTGCACCGACCGAGGCAGACACGCTGAGCATTATCGACGGGGGAGTGACCGCATCCGTGTCGCAGCCTGCCGACCTGCAGCTGCGCTAGCTTCACCCGTGAACCCCTGGGCCAGCGTGATCAGTCGCCTTCGGTATCCAGGGAGTGACGGGTAGCGCTCAGTTGCCGGTGGGCCGATCCACGTCGTCCTCGGGACGGTCGAAACGCTGGCCAGCCGGATTGGGCGGCAGGAGCATCATGACAAACAGTGCCAAGGCGCCCAGGGCAGGGATGAGACCCAGAAGCAGGAACCAGCCACTGAGGTTCACGTCGTGTAACCGGCGAATGGTCAGCGCGATGGACGGGATGATGGTGGCCAGGCCCCAGCTAGCGATCAGGAGGTAGCCGGTGATGACCGCAGGCGCGGCCGTCATTTCACCGTTGGATGGGGAAATTCCGCCGCCCGCGTTCGTCAGCGTGTTCAGAAGGCTTCCGACCAGGGTTGCAACCAGGGTCCACCACCAGTATTCGCTGCGGCTCGCGCGGCCGGAGAACATCGCGTATTTCTTGAAGAACCGCTGCACTGCGACCTTGAAAGACGCCCCATAGTAGGGTGCCCAGAGGGGTGGTTCAGTGTGATCGGACTGCAAGCCGGCTGTCGGATACGGCGAATAGCTCATTGTTCCCCCAGGAGTGCTGTGACGTTTGGTTAATCCACCGTACGGGACCTTTGACCAGGAAGGTTGCTCGATTCGAGGGTCGGCGGCAGGACAACCCGTGAGGGCGGTGGAACCAGTGCGCGGTGCGTGCATTTCAGGCAACTGTTTGCGTTTTGGCCGTGCCACTGCCGTCGTTCACGGGCATCGCTCCCACCTCGCTGATGCGCATGGTGGTGAGGTGCAGCGTGCCCAGGATCAGGAAAAGCAGTGAAAGCCCGAGGGCTGGCCAGAATGCGGCCGGGTTCGGGGTGGCATTGAACAGTGGCTTGACGAGCTCGCCCACGGCCAGGGAGAAGATCAGGGTGAAGCCCAAGACGTGGATAGCCGGCAACAGCAGCAACCCGTTTTGATGCGACCGGTAGGTCAGGACGGCGAGGATCAGAAAGGCGGGCATGATGAAGCACAGATCCAGGATGAAGATCGAGTAGAGGGAGTCGATCTGTTCTCCGGAGCGCATCAGGGGCAAAAGCATCGCTATCCAGAGCGGATAGAAAAGGAGAGGTTGCAGGATGGCGCCCGAGGCCGAGAGGAGCCGAACCGGTCCCGGTAGGGCAAACTGGGGAAGGCCGCGGCGAAGGTGAGCTCCGGCGCATACCAGCGACCACAGGGCCAGGGTGAAAATTGCCATGTACACGAGGTACAGGCCGTTGTAGGAACGCTCGATGACGTAGATGCCGTACGCATAGAACAGGTACCCCAGCAGCCCCAGAGCCAGGATCTGGTGTTTCACCCGGTCGCCCTGGGCTGTGACTGCCAAATACAGGAGGCCAAGTGCTGCGGCCACGGAGAGTAGGTCCTGGGAGAAGGCCCCGGGGATAAGTTCTTCGCTGACGATTCCGGCATAGATGGTGGGGCGCCACAGCCCGGCCATCGCGGCTATCAGCGTCAGAACGCTGATGATCGCCCAGAGAGACCGGTGAAGGGGGAGATGAGTGAGCATGGTGCCCTTTCCAACGCAGGAGGGTGCTGGATGAACACTCCCGGGTACGTGAGTGAACCGACTCTGCCAGCGGCTATATGCCCCGCGACGACGGCACCGGTTGGTATCTGCGGTGGAGGGCCCGGTCGGTGCCATCGCCAGAGGTCACCGGCTCATTGTGCTGCCGGCAGGTTGTGCTCGACAGGGTCCAACGGCCCGTTCGCGCGAGCATCAGCGCCCGGGTACCGCGTTTGAAGTACAGCTCGCGTTCGATCGGCATGTCGTAGTTGCCGCGGACAGCCTCGATCTCCGGCCGGCTCGAGCGGTCAATAATCGATTGCTGGTGTGCGGCGGTCGGGGCAGGCGAGTAGCCGGCTCGTTTTGCGAGGAGTCTCATCAGGGCCTATCACCGTAGCGGTCGGGCACGTAGGGTCAGAGGATGAGGGAAAACACGACACCCCTGGCCGGAGCATTTTTTAGGATGGTCTTCGCAGGTGGAATCTTGGGCGCTGCGATTGTGTTCGTGTCTTCCGTAGCGGGAGGGTTCAGTCCGACTCCGTGGTGGGCCGCGATCCTTAGCTGGGCACCAGTGTTCGGCTTTTTCATGGGATTGGTCGTGGCAGCTTCAGCGGCAGGTCCTGCCGTCGGATTGCATGCTTTGGCAGCTGCCAAAGCCCCGAGGCTTCGCATTTTGGCAGCAGCCTGCGGTAGTGCCGTTGGCCCCGTGGCCGCGGTCAGCATCCTCCTGTGGGTGTCCCCAGCGGAGGCCCCCGTGGCAGGAATTCACTGGGCTCTGTTGCTACCCACCGCATCCCTTGCTGCCGTCTTCTTCACAAAGCCCCTCAGAGCGCCAGCATCTCGCGAAGCAGCCCTCAGCGGGCACTCGGGTTTAGGCAGCCACCGCGCTAATCCCGGGTGCTTTTCAGGACGAGCCCGCCGATGCCTTTCTCTTCGATCTGGTCCAGGCCGTAGAGCCCGTGACGGCCCCCTCTACCGTTGAGGATGAACCAGGGAGCGAGGCCCGCTAGCACCTCCTCAGCGGCGGGGCTGAGCGCAGCCACAGGACCATCATGGAGCTCGAATCGATCGCCCGGAGGGACCGCAAGCGGGGCATCGATGTCCTGAACCACATTCAGGAAGGGAACACCGGGTTGTGGCGGGCCGATAAGACCCGCACCATCCGGATTCCGGTCTATTTCGTGGACCAGATCACCAAGGTCATGAGCATCAGTGCCCAACTGGGACGAACCCTGGACCGGGTGCCGGAGATCGCCGAAATCGCTGCGGCAACGAAGCTCACCGCTGCGAAGCAGTAGCGTCCGGTTCGACCGGGGCGCCGGCTGGGTCTAGGAGCTCCCCCGGACGGCCGGCCCTGCGCCTGTGGAGCCGCGCACTACGAGATCAGCCTGGAACAGGATGTCTGTGCGTGTGACCCGGTCACCGGCCAGTTCCGTAACCAGCGCATGGACGGCGGCCTCCGCCATCGCGGCGATATTCTGCCGCAGAGTGGTCAGTGGTGGGTTGGTGAAGGCCATGAGCGGGGAGTCGTCGAATCCGACCACCGAGATGTCCTCGGGTACGCGAAGCCCGCGCGTCTGCGCCGCACGCATAGCGCCGAGGGCCATGATGTCCGAGGCGCACACGATGCCCGTATGGCCGCTGTCGATGAGTTCGTTCGCCGCGCTTTGTCCGCCCTCGATGGTGAACATGCTGGTCGCGACGTGTAAATCCGCGTTCTCGCCGAGGAAATCGGCGAGCCCGGAGCGAAACCCCTCCATCTTGCGGCGACTCGGGATGAAACGGTCGGACCCGGTGGCGAAACCGACGCGTTGGTGCCCTTGCGTCGCGAGGTGCCGGACGGCGGTTCGGATCGCCGTAGCGTCGTCGTTCGAGATAGACGGTGCGTCGATCTCCGCTCTGGCCCCGTTCACGAGCACGAAAGGAACACGGCCCCGCAACCGCCGGTAGCGATCCACTCCCGCTCGGCCGTCAGAGTGCGCCGCACACACGAAGATGATGCCGCTAATGCCCTGGTCGAGCATTAGTGCAACGTACTCATCCTCAGTGATGCCGCCGCCCGGCAGGGTGCACAGGGCCGGAATGTAGTCATTGGGCGCCAGTAGTGCCGCGATGGCACCGGCGAAGGCGGGGAAGATGGGGTTCACAAGGTCTGGTACGACGACGCCGATCTGCCCTTTCGAGCGTCCGGCCGTCCGAGCGGGGCGTTCGTACCCGAGGCTGTCCATCGCGGTGAGGACAGCCTGCCGGGTTTCCGGGGAGGCGCCGCTCTTCCCATTGAGAACGCGTGAGACGGTGGGGACGCTGACGCCCGCGGTACGTGCGACGTCATCCAGGCGCGGCCGAACGTTATGCGTCTCAGGAGTCATGGCTTTAATGTAGTGCACCAGAAATCCCGACAGAAAGTTTTCGTGAAAATTACGTTTTTTCGTTGACGGCCAGCGGTGGCCGTCTTTAGGATCGGGGTATCCACTCCTCGTCAGTCCGATCCAGCAGAGACGCTCGGTCGGGAAGGACTACCATGATCCCCGAAGACATCACGAGCGTGCCCCGGGCGGGCAGCAGGCCCTCCCTGAAGCGCCATACTCGACTAGCCGCCGCCATCCTGGTCGCACCGCTTCTCGCCACCCTCATGCCGGTTTCCGCACTGGCCGACCACACAGAGGTTCCCAACACCGTCGCGGTCGTCGGTTCCCTGCAATCTGAGCTTGGTTGCCCTGGAGACTGGCAGCCCGAATGCGCAGCAACCCGACTTGTCCCCGTGGAGGGATCGCCCGATACATGGGGGGGAACCTTTGATGTTCCCGCCGGATCCTATGAGTACAAGGTGGCGTTGGATGACTCCTGGGGGGAGAATTACGGTGCCGGCGGCGCAGCGGGCGGTGCCAACTTGGCACTGCAGACAGCTGGAGGTCCCGTGACGTTCACCTACAACCATCGGACGCACGTCATCTCCAGTGACGCGCCGCAGGCGGCCACGGCCGCGATGGCGGGCCATTGGCTCGCCGCTGAGACCCTCGCCTGGGACGTCGATCTGCCCGCCGACACGCAGTACAGGCTGTACACGGCGCCCGACGGCGGCCTCACCATCGAGGACGACGTCGTCACTGGCGGAACCTACCTCGGACTCGAGCGCAGCGGCGACGCGCTGCCTGCCGGTCTTGCGGCCCGGTACCCGCACCTCGCCGCGCTCGATACCCTTCAGCTCGGCCGGAAGGACGCCCGGAACGCGGGCAGCTTGTTGAAGGGGCAGTTGCTCCTGGCGGCAGTGTCGCCGGACGGCACCGTGCTGGCCGCCACCGGTGTCCAGGTACCCGGTGTGCTCGATGATCTCTATTCGGGCGCTGCTCGTAAGGAGCTCGGACTGACCTGGAAAGGCGCGAAGCCGCAGCTCGATCTTTGGGCGCCGACAGCGCGCAGCGTCTCCGTGCAGGTCTTCCGGGAGGGCTCCGGAGGCAAACCCATCACCACACGTGCGCTCCGGCAGGACAAAGACGGCATCTGGAGCGTGAAGGGCGAGAAAGGCTGGAAGAACGCGTACTACCTGTACGACGTCGAGGTCTTCGTGCCTGAAACCGGCGCCGTGGAACACAACCTGGTGACCGACCCCTACAGTGTGGGCCTGTCCACAAACTCGGAGCGGTCCCTCTTCGCCGACCTCACCGATCCGGCCCTCGCACCAGTTGACTGGAACCGGGTTTCGAAGCCCGTCCTCGATCGCCCCGAGCAATTGAGCGTTTACGAACTCCACGTGCGGGATTTCTCAATCAGTGACACCACCGTGCCCGAAGCCGAACGTGGAACCTACGCTGCTTTCTCACGGCAGGACAGCGACGGCATGAAGCGACTCTCCGAGCTCGCCGACAGCGGACTGAAAGCTGTTCACCTCCTACCCGTCAATGACATTGGCACCGTCGAAGAGGACAGGTCCCAACAGGCCGAACCCGCGTGCGACCTCGCGTCCTACGCCCCGGACAGCACAGAGCAGCAGGAGTGCGTTGCGGCCGTCGCCGGACAGGACGGCTTCAACTGGGGCTACGACCCGCTGCACTACACGACGCCGGAGGGCTCCTACTCGACGAATCCCGAGGATGCTACCCGCATCCGAGAGTTCCGCGGAATGGTCGCCTCACTCAACGAATCCGGTTTGAGTGTCGTCCAGGACATCGTCTACAACCACACAGCAGGCGCGGGCCAAGCGTCATCGAACAACCTCGATCGCATCGTGCCGGGCTACTACCACCGACTCAACCCTGAGTCGGGCTCCGTAGAAACCTCGACCTGCTGCCCCAACACGGCAACCGAACACACCATGATGGGCAAGCTAATGATCGACTCGATCGTGACCCTCGCCCGCACCTACAAGCTGGACGGATTCCGATTCGACCTCATGGGGCACCACTCAAAGCAGAACATCCTCGATGTCCGCGGAGCGCTGGACAAGCTGACGCTCAAACACGACGGGATCGACGGCAAGTCCATTTACCTCTACGGGGAGGGCTGGAACTTCGGGGAGGTAGCGGACAACGCCCGCTTCGAGCAGGCCACGCAAGCCAACATGGCCGGCACCGGCATTGGAACCTTCAACGACCGTCTCCGTGACGCAGTACGCGGCGGAGGTCCGTTCGACGAGGATCCGCGGGTTCAAGGCTTTGCGTCGGGGCTGCTGACCGACCCCAATGGCCTCGAGATAAACGGGACCGAGGACGAACAGCGTGCACGACTGCTCCAATCACAGGACCAGATCCGCGTTGGGCTGACAGGCAACCTGAAGGACTATGCCTTTACCGACCGGTTCGGCAATGAGGTCACCGGGGCCGACGTCGACTACAACGGCTCTCCCACGGGGTACACCGCCGATCCACAGGAATCGATCACCTACGTGGAGGCACACGACAACGAGACCCTCTTCGATGCCCTCGCCTTCAAGTTGCCGATCGACACACCCATGGCTGATCGGGTCCGTATGCAAACGCTGGCTCTTTCGACAACGGCGCTGGGGCAAGGTGTGTCCTTCTGGCACGCAGGTGGAGAGGTGCTGAGAAGCAAGTCACTGGACCGCAACAGCTACGACTCCGGCGACTGGTTCAACTTCCTGGATCACACGGGAGCGGACAACGGGTTCGGACGCGGACTGCCTCCACGCGCCGACAACGAAGACAAGTACGGCTTCATGAAGGCACTGCTCGCCGATCCGACCCTCAAGCCCTCACCCACCGACATCGAAGCGGCCCGCACACAGGCAGAGGAACTACTGCGCATCCGCGAGAGCAGCCCGCTCTTCAGCCTCGGCACGGCGGACCTTGTGCAGCAGAAGCTCTCCTTCCCCGGAGCGGGCCTGGATCAGGCACCCGGCGTGATCGTGATGCACCTCGACGACACCACCGGTCCGGACTTCGATCCCGAGCGCAAGGGCATCGTCGTCGTATTCAACGCCTCCGACGAAACCACCGCGCAGCAAGTACCTGCCGCGATAGGCAAGGGTTTCGCGCTGCACACCGTACAAGCCGAGGGGGGCGACAAATTGGTTCGACATGCAACAGCTGATGCGAACGGTGTCTTTACAGTCCCCGCGCGGACGGTGGCCGTCTTCGAGGCGAAATAACTCAACCTCGAGTTGCTGAACGTGATGGTCGGGCCCGCGACTGGATCGAGGGCCCGACCATCATCACCTGATCATCTATTGCATATCGACGCAGCATTCGCCATAACTCGCCCTCTCGAAGGAGACCCTGTGAAACCCCGCTACGCCACCTTAGTCGTGCTGACCGCCCTTGTTGCCGGTTCCGTCACGTCCCTGCCCGCCACCGCCGCCCCCAAGAATCCCGGCGCTTCCTCCACCGGAGCTCAGCATTCACTGCGCTCCGCGGTCACGGACGAGAACTTCTATTTCGTCATGGCCGACCGCTTCCAGAACGGCAGTACCGCCAACGACGACGGCGGGCTCGGATCCGACCCGTCGGTATCCGGTTTCGACCCCACCCGGAAGGGCTACTACAACGGCGGGGACCTCAAGGGCCTGCTCCAGGAGCTCGACTACATCCAGGGCATGGGTACCACCTCCATCTGGCTCACGCCCAGCTTCAAGAACCGCGCCGTGCAGCCCGAGGACAACTCGGCCGGCTACCACGGATACTGGATCACCGACTTCACGCAGATCGACCCGCACCTCGGCACCAACGAGGACCTCAAGACGCTCATCGACGCCGCGCATGCGCGCGGGATGAAGGTCTACTTCGACATCATCACGAACCACACCGCAGACGTCATCGGCTACGACGCCGGCGAGCGAGCCCCCTATATCTCCAAGGACGAGGAGCCGTACCGCGACGCCGACGGCACTGCGTTCGACGATCGCGACTACGCGGGCACGGACACCTTCCCCGAGCTCGACGCCGAGACCTCTTTCCCGTACATCCCGGTGGTCCCGGAGGCTGACAAAGACCTCAAGGTCCCCGAGTGGCTGAACGATCCCACGCTCTACCACAATCGGGGCGACACGACCTTCGCCGGCGAGGACTCCTTCTACGGCGACTTCTTCGGCCTCGATGACTTGTCCACCGAGCACCCTGTGGTGGTGGATGGCATGATCGACATCTACAAGACGTGGGTCGCCGACTTCGGCGTGGACGGCTTCCGGATCGACACGATGAAGCACGTCAACGATGAGTTCTGGCAAAAGTTCGGCCCCGAGGTGCTTTCCTTCGCGCAGGAGCAGGGCAAAGACGAGTTCTTCATGTTCGGCGAGGTCTTCGACACCACGAAGTCCTTTACTTCGCAGTTCACCACGCGCAACCGCATGCAGTCGGTCCTCGACTTCCCCTTCCAGGCAGCCGCCCGCGGCTATGCCTCGCAGGGTGCACCGGCGACCGACCTCGAACGCTTCTTCGCCGGTGACGACTGGTACACCGACGCCGACTCCAACGCCTACAACCTCCCGACGTTCCTAGGGAACCACGACATGGGCCGGATCGGGAGCTTCATCGCAAGCGACAACCCCGGCGCGGCCGACGGAGAGCTGGTGTCACGCGACACCCTCGCACACGAACTGATGTACTTCTCCCGCGGCAACCCGGTGATCTACTACGGTGACGAGCAGGGGTTCACGGGCCCCGGTGGCGATCAGGATTCGCGGCAGACGCTGTTCGCCAGCCAGGTCCCCGAGTATCTCGACGACGACCTGCTGGGTACCGACGCAACGCACGCCACGGACAACTTCGACGTGACCCACCCCCTGTACCAAAGCATCAGCACGCTTGCCGACGTCACCGCGAAGAACCCCGCCCTGCGCAACGGTGCCCACCAGCACCGGTCGGCCTCGGAAGGACCAGGGATCTACGCGTTCTCCCGGATCGATGCCAAGGACCAGCGCGAGTACGTGGTGGCGCTGAACAATAGCACCGAGCCGAAGACCGCATCGATCCCCACCTACGCCGGCAAGCGCAACTTCGGTCTCGTCTACGGTGACGCCCCGAAGCACACGAAGTCCGCGGCCGACGGCACCCTCACTGTTACTGTCCCCGCCCTGTCGACGGTGGTCTACAAGCTGGCAGGAAAGGTCCCGCACTCCAAGGCTGCGCCGGCGATCAGCCTGCAGCAGCCGGCACCCACCGCCGAGGACAACGGACGCATGCGCGTGGCCGCCGACGTCGCCGGGTCCTCGTTTTATGAGGTCACGTTTGAGGCCCGCACCCCGGGCTCCGGGTGGACGAGCATCGGCACGGACGACAACGCGCCGTACAGCGTCTACCACGACACCAGCGCCCTGCCGGCCGGATCAGCCGTCGAGTACCGCGCCGTGGTCCTCGACAACAACCGCCACACGCGGACCTCGGCGGCGGCGTCGGCCACCGTGCCGCAGCCGCGCCTGACGATGGGCCTTCCGGCCGAGGGTACGCAGGTCTCGGGCGACGTCGAGGTGACCGCCTCTGCGAGCCCGGAGAACTCCGAATACGCCGTAACCCTCGAGCGGAGCATCGCCGGAGGAGCATGGACGGCGATCGGCACGGATGACTCGTCGCCGACCTACACCGCCGTCGACGATCTCGCGGCGCTCGACCTCGCCGAAGGCACCCAGGTGCGGTACCGCGCCGTGCTCGGGACATCGGTGAGTGACATAAGGACCGTGACGGTCGGCTCGGTTATTGATCAGCCCGGCACGGTGGCCGTCGCCGGCAGCCTCGACTCCGAGCTGGGCTGCGGCGGGGACTGGGACCCGGCGTGCGATCAGGCGCAGATGACATTCGACGACGCCTCGCAGACCTGGCTCCTTGAGGTCGCCGACCTACCCGCCGGTACCTACGAATACAAGGCGGCCCTCAACCGCAGCTGGGCTGAGAATTACGGCGCCGGCGGCGGCCGTGACGGCAGCAACGTCGTGCTCAATCACGCTGGCGGTCCGGTAACCTTCATCTACGACCACCGGACGCACATCATCACCACTCAGTAACCAATCCATCTGGAATGACCGCGGCCGGGACCCTTGGGTTCCGACCGTCGGCATGTAAGTGGCCAACGACAGCATCAATAGGCTGACGGGCCAGCTCCGACCCCCAAGGTGCCCGTTGTATGCTCCTTGGATGATTCTGCGACAGCTCGGTAACTCGCCCCTGAGCGTTTCTGCTCTCGGTTTCGGTGCCGGCCATATCGACACAACGGGCCTGGATGAGAGGGACGCGCAGGACCTGCTTGATACCGCCCTTGATTTGGGCGTCACTTTCTTTGATACCGCCCGCAGCTATGGTGCGTCCGAAGAACGGCTGGGTCGAGATGTGCTTGGCAAGCTGCCCTTTGTAGCGCCTGATCGTGTAACCATTCGCATTCGTCAGCAGGTCAATGTGGTCCTCGACCATCCTGGTGACCGTATACACACCCATGAAGTGCTTCTGAGCGCTGGATAGGGCTAACTAGTGTAGCGTGTCGTTGGTTCCTTTGTGTCTGATCTTTGTCAGACTTGATCCATGGTTTATCTGGCGAGGGCTTTGGAATTGCGTGACGGGGACCGGGGCGCCTTGGAAGTGCTGACGCGTGGGAATTCTTCCTCGGCGACGTTAGCGTTGCGGGCACGCACAGTTTTGTTGGCTTCCGCCGGGATGCCGAATATCCAGATCGAGCAGATCACGGGGTTTTCAGCGCCCACGGTTTTGAAGTGGCGCAACCGCTATGCCGAGGGCGGGATCGAGGCCCTGTCCGATGTCCAGCGTCCGGGCCGGGAGCGAGAAATCGATGAACTTGCCTTGATCGCGGACACCCTGGCCAATGACGGGAACCCGCCGGCCGAATTGGGGATCTCGCACTGGTCCGCCCGCATCATGGCCGAACGCCACGGAGTCTCCTTTTCCTCTGTGGCCCGGATTTGGCGTCGTTGGAAAATCCAGCCGCACCGGATCGAGACCTTCAAGTTCTCCACCGATCCCGCCTTGGAGTTCAAGCTCCGGGACGTGGTGGGCCTGTATATGTCTCCGCCGGAAAACGCGGTGGTGGTCAGTGTCGATGAGAAGACCCAAATCCAGGCATTGTCCCGTACCGGCCCGGATCAGCCGTTGTCTCCGACGCACCCGCTGCAGCAGACCCATGACTACAAGCGCAACGGCACCACGACCCTATTCGCCGCTCTGGAGGTCCTCACGGGCAAACTCAGCGCGAACGCCTTCTACCCAAAGCACACCAACATCGAGTTCGTCGATTTCCTGGGCCGCGTAGCGGACGCCCACCCCGGGATCGAGCTGCATGTCATCTGCGACAACTACGCGACCCATAAACACCAGAACGTCTTGGACTGGCTGGACGCCAATCCGCGGGTCACCCTCCACTTCACCCCGACCAGCTGTTCCTGGCTGAACATGGTGGAGATCTTCTTCGGGATCATCACCCGCCAATGCCTCGAACGTGGCACATTCAGCTCCGTCAAAGACCTGGAACAAACCATGCAACGCTACATCGAGAACTACAACCAGGACGCCAAACCATTCACCTGGACCAAATCAGCGGAGTACCTCCTAGGCAAGATGAAACGCAAAGAAACCATTAACACGGAGCACTAGGTGTCGAGGTCGTGAGCCTCCAGGACAGTCATAATGAACTCGGCGTCCTTGACCTCGACAAAACGCTGGGTCTTTCGCTTACCGGTTTTTTCGTCGACCCAACGAAGGAGATAGGCAGTGGAGCCCTCCTTGCGTGGCCGTTTTTCGATGTTGAACATGGTTTGGATATGCGTCGACGTTGCTGACGGTCGTCCGAGATAAACAGGTCGCGTGGTTGGACACAGCGTTCGCATAGGAGGGCATAAAAAACCCCGGCGAACCGGGGTTTTTTCATTGTGCCCGGAGGGGGACTTGAACCCCCTTCGCGGCGTGTCGTTCTAAACAAAAACCCCGGAAACACGCGGAATTTACTACCCATAGGACCCCCTTATTACGTCTAAAACCACGTCGTTCGACCACGCCCCTCCCTGTCAGGCTGTTGTGAGACACCCCGGAGCCCCCGGGTCCATCGTGGAGGGTGGTGACAGGAGACAGGTTTCATGAGCGATAACAGTCCAGTTCTTCCCGGCCCGAATAATCAGCCGGTGGTCGGCGCAGGAGAGGCAGTAGTGGATCCGGCGCCTCGTCCGTTCCGGCGTTCGTTTACCGCGGCGTACCGGGCCAGGGTGGTCGCGGAGTACGAGGCTGCCCCGCACGGCAGCAAGGCTGCGGTGTTGCGCCGCGAGGGCCTCTACCGGTCCCAGATCCGGAAGTGGACGACCGCGCGGGATGCGGTGACCCGTGGCGCCTTGGCCCCACGACGTCCGCATCGCGCAGCTACCGGTGGCAAGGACGATCCGGGCCGGTTGCGGGCTGAGAACCAGCGGCTGACCCGCGAGCTGGCGGAGTCGGCGGCGGTGGTGGAGATCATGGGAAAACTACAAGGGCTCTTGGAGCACATCTCCGAGAGCACGGACGCGCCGACGTCGTCGACGAAGCGATGAGCGCGACATTCACCGAGCTACGTGCGGCGGGGATACCAATCACCAGGTCCTGCGCCCTGCTGGGTCGCCCACGGGCCACCCACTACCGCCACGCCCGCGGTCCGGTGCAGGGTCCGCGACCGGCCCGGGCCGTGCCTGAAAACGGCCAGGCGCTCTCGGGCGCCGAGCGGGCGGCGGTGCTCGCGCTGATCAACATTCCGGCGTACGCGGATCTGGCGATCGGCCAGATCTGGGCCCGCGAGCTCGATGAGGCTCGCTACTGGTGCTCAGTGTCCTCGATGTATCGGATCGCCCGGGCGGCCGGCCAAAGCCGCGAACGCCGGCGGCTCGCGACCCATCCGGCAAAGATCAAACCCGAGCTGCTCGCCGACGGGCCGTCGCAGGTATGGACCTGGGACATCACCAAACTGCGCGGCCCGGACAAGGGGGTCTTCTACCAGCTCTACGTGCTGATCGACATCTACTCGCGGTTCAACCCATCCTGGATCATCTCCCCGGTCGAGGACTCCCTGCTGGCAGCCGACTTCCTCGCGGAGGCCATCGAACGTAACGGCGCTATCCCACACACCGTGCACGCCGACCGCGGCACCTCGATGACCTCCAAACCCGTCTCGGCGCTGCTGACCGATCTGGGAGTGGCCCGGTCGCACTCACGGCCCCGGGTGAGCAACGACAACCCGTTCAGTGAGGCCCAGTTCAAGACGCTGAAATACCTGCCCGAGTTCCTGGCGTCCTTCGCGTCGCTGGCACACGCCCGCGAGTTCTGCGCCGGCTTCTTCTACGAGTACAACTACATCCACCGTCATTCCGGCATTGCCTGGCACACCCCGGCCTCGGTCCACTTCGGCACCGCCGACGCCATCGACCAGGACCGGCAGAACACCCTCACCGCCGCCTACCACGCCCACCCCGAACGGTTCGGTCGCCGACCGCACCCGCCAACCATGCCAACCCAATTCTGGATCAACCAGCCCGAAAACGAACCCCACATGAACTAACCCAAACTGTCTCATTTGACTTGACAGATTCCGCGCCGACCACGCGAAAACGGGCCGAAAAGGAATGTCGTACAGCCGTGGTGAGATTACGTGCATAGAAGTACCTGACGGATAACTAAGTGTCCGCGGTGACAGAAGGATGACGCGATGGCAGAGTCGCAGCTACAAACCGAATTTATGAGCCCCAAAGAGGTCGCTGTGCGACTTGGTATTTCCGAACGTTCAGTCCGGGAAAAGGTCTACCAGGGTGTCTGGTTACACCTGCGCTTCGATAAGCGGACGGTGCGCTTCTCCGAAGAGAACCTCGATGAGATTATCTCCATGGCCTATCGCTCAGGATCTTTGACGCCGCAACCCGTGGTCGAAATGGACGAAGGGGCCGCGCTAGCGATGCTCCTTCAGGGACGCAAAACCGGCTAGCTATCGCCACCCAACTCAATACGAGAATATCCCCTGGCAGAAGTCTTCGGCAGGTGGAAGTCTCCCCTTTGCCCATCCCGAACCCCAGGTCGGCGTACCCCCAGGCGTTTTGCGTCTTGGGGTCGTACTCGGCCACGTACCAGTCCATGTTGCCCTGGAAGTAATGGGCCTGCATCTTGATCTCCGCCAGCTGAGTCTCCTGGTTGGTGCCGATGGCAGGCCACTTGTCCATCTCCCGGACGCCTGGGTAGAATTTGTTGCCACGCATGCGCCGCTGGGTCTCAACAGGGCGGGGGAGAGGGGCGTCGGCGGCAGGCTCGAGCGGTGAGTAATCGATCGTTGGTGTGAGCTGGAGGTCGGACTCACTGTGGGAGGTGGCGGCGAACAGTCCACCGACAGGGATGCCTCGGGGCTGGCGTGCTGGGTTCTCGGTCATACCCTCTGGTGTGCGGCAATTGGGTCTGGCGATCAGCAACCTCAACTGGCCTGCTTAGCCCTCGGTCACCTCGCCGGGGGCTGGGCCCGGTAGCGGCTTCTGAGGTGTATATGCCCGTATAATGGACCCACCAATTGCATCACTTCCTGGGGAACAGATGGCTGCATGAAACACTCCGGCACAAGCCGCACCCGGCCCGCCGGTTTGGTTGCCGCACTACGGCGCATCGCCAAAGGCTTCAGCGCAACGCTTCTTCAAAAAGTACGCCACAACATCAGGGCGTGCCAGCCGGAGCGAGTTCTGGTGGTGGGTTCTTATCTCGGGAGTTGTGTGCAGTTTGTTGAACATACTGATGACTTCCAGTGGTCGTGTTTATCCATCGATCGGGCATCTCACCGCCGAACCGGTTGTAGCCATCGGATATGCGCTCTTCGCGCTTTGGATAGCTGCCACCATTGTCCCCAGCATCGCACTTGGCATACGCCGACTCCACGACGCCAACGAAAGTGGGTGGTTACTTTTGGTGATCGCGATACCAGTTGTTGGTCAGCTAGTGCTTCTCTTCTTGATGCTCCTCGGCCCGAACGCGGAAGGTCGTCGGTACGATGAGCATCAAGAAGGCATTGGCGCCATCCGCTCTTAGCCACGCCAGGCTGCCCAGCGAGCAGACTTGGCGATCAGTCCAGGGCAGGTCACAGTCTCGTGGCCTATCGCCTCAGAGGTTAGGCACGTAGGGTTCTTATGATGAGGGAAAACACGACACCGCTGGCCGGTGTATTCTTCAAGATGGTGTTCGCCGGTGGAATCTTGGGCGCCGCAGTTGTGCTCGTGTCTGCAGTTGCGGGAGGGTACAGTCCGGCTGGTTGGGTCCCCGGGTAGGAGTCCGGTGACTGTGTGAGTTTCGCATCCGATAATGGATGCAGGAGGAAATTCACAGATTATGGCACGTAGACATACCCCGGATCAGGTCATCGCGAAGGTCCGTCAGGGCCAGAAGATGCTCAACGACGGTCGGCCGATGATTGAGATCGTGAAGGAATTGCAGGGTGACCGAGGCGACGTGGTACCGGTGGCTGAACCAGTACGGCGGCGAGAAGGCCGAGTCGACGAAACGGACCAAGGAGCTCGAGAAGGAGAACGCCCGGCTGAAGAAGCTGTTAGCCGATCAGGTCCTGGCCATCGATATTTTGAATGAGGTGGCGCGGGGAAAATTCTGAGGCCCGAACCTCGCCGCCGTGCGGTCCGTATGGCGCAGGAGCGGTTCGGGGCGTCCGAAAGGTTCGCCTGCAAGGTGTTGGGGCAGAACCGGTCCGTGCTGCGCAAAGGCCGACCGGAGATCAGGTTCGAAGAACAACGCAAGGCCTGCTGGCACCTACTTGGCCAGCCAGGCTGGGACGGCATGGCACTGAATAAGAAGCGGGTGCGCCGGCTCTGGCGCCTCGAGGGGCTCACCTGCAAGCCCAAGGTGCGGAAGCGTCTCAGGGCTGAGTACCCGATGCATGTGGTGAGCTTCGATTTCCAATCCGATGTGACTTCGTGCGGGCGGCATATCCGGTTCTTCAACGTGATCGATGAATACACCCGCACCGCCCTGGCTGTCATCCCGAGACGGTCCTTCACTGCGACCGATGTGGTCGCGGCACTGGAGGACATCATCGCCGAAACCGGCATCGTCCCGACCTATGTGCGCTCGGATAACGGGCCGGAGTTCACCGCGGCCGCGCTGGTCGATTGGTGCGCCACTGCCGGGGTGGAGACCGCGTTTATCGATCCGGGTTCACCGTGGCAGAACGGCTTCATCGAATCTTTCAACGCCCAGTTCAGAAGGGAACAGCTCTCCGGAGAAATCATGGACACGATGGCCGAGGCGAAGTATTTGGCCGAGGAATGGAAAGAGATCTACAATCATGAACGGCCCCACGGATCCCTGAACGGCATGACGCCGAAGCTCTACTGGGAAACCTGGACGCAAGAGAACAAATCAGCTATCGCATAGACGCTGGACTGCTAACGGGGGCCCAATCACTGGGCCTTCCTAGGCCCATACAGCGACCTGGATTTTGGTAGCTGGCTCTTTGAGCCAGCTCTTTCCGGCAAAGAACTGGTGCGATACGTTCTGGCCAGCTCCGAAGCAGTCGAACACAGTGCAACCACGAAATAGGTCACATGCCACGGGTGCGAGGGCGGGTGAGTTCAGCGATTGCTTGCTGCAGATAGCGACGTACGCTCCCGTCCGGGAGCTGGTCTCGCGGTAAAATGTTCTGTTCCATTTCAGCGGTTGAATCAAGAACTTTACTGCCCGCGGGAGTGATGGCGAATAGCTGTTTTTTTTGGTTGACGCTGGTTTGTACGCGGGCAACGAAACCTTTGTATTCGAGGTTATCCAGGATCCTGATCATGGTTTGTGGCTGGACCCGCACGCTCCGGGCAATTTCACTTTGGGTTCCCGCGCCCTGCAGGGTGATCACAACCAGGACTGTCAGCCCGGCGTGGGTGATTCCGAAATCAGCGAGTTCCTTGCTCCACGCGTTTTCCACTAAACGGGTGGCTGTCAGCAGCAGACGGCTCGTTGACCATTGGTCCAAGTCCAGATCCAACATTACGTGGACCCCCTTTTTCGTTCGATGCCACGTTTGACGTCAAGACGGTTCATCTATGAACGCCGGTACTTATTCACCATGGGGCAGTCGAAGGGGTCGCGGGCTGCTAGTCCCACGCGGTTGAGGTATGAGACTACGGCGCCGTAGGACGCGGCGACCCCGACCTCGGTGTAGGGAACCTTGAGACGTTCGCAGTGGTCACGGACGATCAGCGCAGCCTGACGGAGGTGCGGGCGGGGCATGTCCGGGAACAGGTGGTGTTCGATCTGGAAGTTCAGGCCGCCGAACGCGTTGTTGACGAAGGACCCGCCCTTGATGTTCCGTGAGGTCAGCACTTGCTTCTGGAAGAAGTCGAGCTTGCTGTTCTTCGGGATGGTCGGCATGCCCTTGTGGTTGGGGGCGAAGGACGCACCCATGTAGATGCCGAATACCGCCATCTGCACGCCGATGAAGGCGAAGGCCATACCGACGGGCAGGAACCAGAACAGGACACCCAGGTAGGCGCCGAATCTCACGGCCAGGAGCGCGAGCTCGACCCAGCGACCCTGGACGGCTCCCGGGCGGAAGAGGGTGCTGATCGATTTGGCGTGCAGGTTTAGTCCCTCGAAGGTGAGGAGGGGAAAGAACAGGTAGCCCTGGCGGCGGGTGATCCACGCGTGGAACCCTTTGGCCTTTGCTGCGTCTTCCTCGATGAAGGAAATAGTGTCGATCTCGATGTCGGGGTCCTTGCCCACCACATTGGGATCGTTGTGGTGGCGGGTGTGTTTATTCATCCACCACTGGTAACTGATGCCGACGACGCCGGCCGCCAAGATCCGCCCTGACCAGTCATTGGCGCTACGGGTCTTGAAGATCTGCCGGTGGGACGCCTCGTGGGCCAGGAACGCAATCTGCGTGAAGACGATGCCGAGCACCGCGGCGATCAGCAACTGGAACCAGGTGTCACCCAGCAGGGCGAACCCCGTCCAGGCCGCACCCATCGCCAGCGTAAGTGCAGCGAAGACGGCCACATAGAAGCGTCGTCGACGGTTCAATAATCCTTCCTTGCGCACCTGCTTGAGCAGGATCGAGTACGACGCGACGACGTCGTTGGGCTTGGCCACACGCACTGCTCGGACCGGGGTGGTTGTACTCATCTAAATTTCCTTGAGGGAACGAATTTACGGGGGTGGGGGAGGGGGAGCCGCCGGGACCTCATGAGAGGCCCCGGCGGTGTGGTGTTTTAGACCCGGTTTGTGGTGGCGTGGTCCCGTTTGCGGCTCAGGATCAGTGCCAGCGCGATCATTCCGACGCCCAGGAATAGGTGCAACCAGTTATCCGCGTCGTTGAAGGGCACGAAGTTGGCGTCTGAGTTGAGGTCTATCACCAGTCCGTAGATCCACAGCACCAGGTAGAGGACACCTCCGATCAGGAGATAGTTTTTTGCATTGGCGTACGTCCGTGCCAGCACCAGGCCAGCGACGCCGTAGAGCAGGTGGACGATGTTGTGAAGGATCGAGACCTGGAACAGGCCCAGCAGGAGGGCTTCAGATTCATGCCCTGCCATGTCCATCTGGTCGAACTCGGTGGTGACCCCGGGAACGAATCCCAGGACACCGAAGAGCACGAACACGATGCCTACGGCCATGGCGGCCTTTTGCATGGTGGTTTTTTCCCGGTCCTGACGAACCGGTTGATGTGATGCGGTCATTGTTCCCTCCTAGAGGTGTGTGTGGGGATTCCTTAGATCCCGGCGAGTGTTAGACGGTGCCGCTGTTGTGACTGGATTGGACGTTGTCTTTGGCGTCCTGGGACTTGTCTTTGAGGTCCGAAGCGGCGCCGGTTCCTTCGTCCTTCACGGTTTGAGCTGAGTCAGCCCCTGTTTCCTTGACCGAGTTCACTGCGTCCTGGGCGGGTTCCTTCAGGTCTTCCATGACCTGTTTGGCGGAGTCAGCGATTTCGGTTGTCAGTGGTTGGGCTTTGTCTTTCAGGGCTGACGCGGCGTCCTTCTCTTTTTCGCTTGCGGGAATTAGCGAAGCGACGAGCATGCCGGCGCCGAAGGCGATGAGCCCCGCGGCGAGGGGGTTGCCCTTGGCTTTGTCGGTGAGCTGGTGCGGGGCGTCGTGCACCGCACCGCCGGCATTTTCGGCGGAACCTATGACATTGGTTTTGACGTTGTCGGCAGAGCCCATGATTTTGTCCTTTACGTTTCCTGCGGCGTGCTTCACTTTGTCCGTTTGACGGTGGGCAATGTTTGAGGGGTTCACCTTGTCGGCTACGGCATCGACGTCGGTTCCGAGTTCGGCTCGTGTCCGTTCGATGTCGGCGCGGATTTGTTCTGGTGTCTGGCTCATGGGGTGTGCTCACCTGGCTTCAGAGTGGAAGGGACTTCTTTGAGGGTTTCAGCGGTGTCAGGCATGCCGCGGACGGCTTTGAGTTCCTTCTTGCCTTTCATCGCGAGGACGGCTGCGACAATTCCCCAGAGCACTGCGACGATCACTGAGGACCAGCCGAGACCGACCAGCTCACCCAAACCCCACATCAGGGCCAGGGACAGGAACAGCAAAACGAAGTGCCCCGCTACGCCGGCTCCGCCGAGCATTCCTGCGCCTTTACCCACCTGGGTTCCGGTTTCACGTAACTCGGCTTTAGCCAGTTCCAATTCCTGACGCATCAAGGTCGAAAGGTCGCGGCTGACATCGCTCAGGAGTGAACCCAGCGATTCATTGGCTGCCCGGCCCTCGGCCTCGCTCCTCGGCGGCTCATACGCTGGGGAACCTCCGGTGTGTGTTCCACTCATCAGCGCAGATCCCTGTCCAGTGGTCCGCCCTGGGTCTGCCGGCCTGGTTCGGTGGCCAGAGGATCGGCTAGAGGATCACTCAACGAAGTCTGCTCTCGCCCCGTGACACCTGTTTCGGTATCAAGGACTCCTGTGGAGGTGGTGACCGGTGTCGCGGTAGTAGGCGCGCCGAATCCGCTCCCCGTAGTCGGCTGCGTGGGCACTGTCGGCGGGTACTCGGGTGCGGGATTAGCTGGGGTAGCATCCTGATCATCAGATCCTGCTCCGGCCAGCCCACGAGTCAGTCGTCCGGCGAGCAGACCGGCACCCGCTGCCACCATCAGGAACGTTCCCGGGCGCCGGCGGGCGAAACCCTTGACTTCTTCAAGTAGTGATCCTGGATCGCGGCCTTCCAGCCAGCCTGCGACGTCGCCCGAGCGTTGGGCGGCTTGGCGGACCAGGTCATTTGCGGGACCATTCTGGTCCCCGTTATCTGCCATCGAGGACAGCTCATCACTGATAGAACGCAGGCCCTCGGCAGCTTTCTGCTGGCTGGCACCAGCCTGATCCTTCAGATCGGATCCCAACTCGCCGAGCAAGTTCTTCGCCTGGGCGCTTGCTTCTCCTACAACATTCTTCGCCTCCGCCCCAGCGGTCTGGGCAACTCCCTTAGCCGCGTCCGCTCCTTCATGACCAAGATTCTTCGCTTCGTCCTTCGCATGGCCCGACGATGACTGCCCACCATCCGGGTTACCAGATCCGTGCGTAGGTGACACTGGGACTATCGGGTCTTCCGACCAATTTTGGGTACTCATGGTTTCTCCTTCGGTAAACGGACCGGGAGATAAACCCTCGGCCCTTGATCTGGCATCGGATGTGGCGCGCGCCTCAAACTAGAGAACCGCTGCTTCACATAGTGCAGAAAAGCTTGACAACATCCCTGACGGTGACCGCTCAATCCATCAACGCCACAAAGACAGCATGCTTAGTTGTTACCGTAAAACCTAAGCATGCTTAGCGTTTATTCGCAAGGGTGCATGGAAACAAAGTTTCCGCTGGTAAAAGCTTCTTAGTGAGCCGCCCAGCGCGCGTAAGACTAAGTCGACGGCATCTGTTCATTCAGATTCGCTCACAGTGGGCGCTAAGCAGAGGAGGGGCAAGGCCCCCCTGGCCTTGGCCCTCCTCTGCTGGGAGAGTGTCTTCCCCGGTCTTATACGGCTTTAACGTTGTACGGCGCGCTTAGGCCTCGCCCGATAACGATGGATCTGTCCCCTCCCTGTCAGGCTGTTGTGAGACACCCCGGAGCCCCCGGGTCCATCGTGGAGGGTGGTGACAGGAGACAGGTTTCATGAGCGATAACAGTCCAGTTCTTCCCGGCCCGAATAATCAGCCGGTGGTCGGCGCAGGAGAGGCAGTAGTGGATCCGGAGCCTCGTCCGTTCCGGCGTTCGTTTACCGCGGCGTACCGGGCCAGGGTGGTCGCGGAGTACGAGGCTGCCCCGCACGGCAGCAAGGCTGCGGTGTTGCGCCGCGAGGGCCTCTACCGGTCCCAGATCCGGAAGTGGACGACCGCGCGGGATGCGGTGACCCGTGGCGCCTTGGCCCCACGACGTCCGCATCGCGCAGCTACCGGTGGCAAGGACGATCCGGGCCGGTTGCGGGCTGAGAACCAGCGGCTGACCCGCGAGCTGGCGGAGTCGGCGGCGGTGGTGGAGATCATGGGAAAACTACAAGGGCTCTTGGAGCACATCTCCGAGAGCACGGACGCGCCGACGTCGTCGACGAAGCGATGAGCGCGACATTCACCGAGCTACGTGCGGCGGGGATACCAATCACCAGGTCCTGCGCCCTGCTGGGTCGCCCACGGGCCACCCACTACCGCCACGCCCGCGGTCCGGTGCAGGGTCCGCGACCGGCCCGGGCCGTGCCTGAAAACGGCCAGGCGCTCTCGGGCGCCGAGCGGGCGGCGGTGCTCGCGCTGATCAACATTCCGGCGTACGCGGATCTGGCGATCGGCCAGATCTGGGCCCGCGAGCTCGATGAGGCTCGCTACTGGTGCTCAGTGTCCTCGATGTATCGGATCGCCCGGGCGGCCGGCCAAAGCCGCGAACGCCGGCGGCTCGCGACCCATCCGGCAAAGATCAAACCCGAGCTGCTCGCCGACGGGCCGTCGCAGGTATGGACCTGGGACATCACCAAACTGCGCGGCCCGGACAAGGGGGTCTTCTACCAGCTCTACGTGCTGATCGACATCTACTCGCGGTTCAACCCATCCTGGATCATCTCCCCGGTCGAGGACTCCCTGCTGGCAGCCGACTTCCTCGCGGAGGCCATCGAACGTAACGGCGCTATCCCACACACCGTGCACGCCGACCGCGGCACCTCGATGACCTCCAAACCCGTCTCGGCGCTGCTGACCGATCTGGGAGTGGCCCGGTCGCACTCACGGCCCCGGGTGAGCAACGACAACCCGTTCAGTGAGGCCCAGTTCAAGACGCTGAAATACCTGCCCGAGTTCCTGGCGTCCTTCGCGTCGCTGGCACACGCCCGCGAGTTCTGCGCCGGCTTCTTCTACGAGTACAACTACATCCACCGTCATTCCGGCATTGCCTGGCACACCCCGGCCTCGGTCCACTTCGGCACCGCCGACGCCATCGACCAGGACCGGCAGAACACCCTCACCGCCGCCTACCACGCCCACCCCGAACGGTTCGGTCGCCGACCGCACCCATCCGGGGCGTCTACTACGACCTGATGGTCATCATTGACCTGTTCTCCCGCTACGTCGTGCACTGGCACATCACCACCCGCGAGTCCGGGCTGGGCTCCAAGGACTTCATCGCCGACGCGGTCATGATCCACGGCACCCCGGGCGTGATCCACGCCGACCGGGGGACGTCCAAACCGGTCGCCGAGCTGATGATCGATCTGGGCATCGACCGCAGCCATTCACGGCCCCGCGTTTCCAACGACAACCCGTATTCCGAGGCGGCGTTCAAGACCACGAAGTATCACCACTCCTACCCGGGGCGGTTTGGCTCCCGCCAAGACGCGGTCGCCTGGGCCAACGAATTCTTCCTTTACTATAATTTCGAACACCGCCATTCCGGGATCGGGCTGCATACCCCCGCGACGGTCTTCGACGGCACCTACGCGGCCATCCAGGGCCGCCGGGCCGCGGTGCTCCAGGACGCCTACGCGGCGACCCCGCACCGGTTCGGTCAACCGCCGGCGCCGCCGGTGGGCCCCACGGCGGCGTGGATCAACCAGCCCCAGCAAAGCGAGGTCCCCGCACACGCCTAACCACTTAGCTGTGTCTCAAACGCCTTGACAGATTCCGTCCAGGCGCTCTACGAAGTGTTCAACCCAAGTATTGATCGTAAGAATTGGACTGCTGTGGAGATTTAGGACAGTGAGCCCTCTTAAAATGGGGGTTCTACTGAAAGTGAGACCAGCAGCATGTCTGCATCAAGATCACGCCGTTCGTATACCCAGGACTTCAAGGATGATCTCTGCCGTGAAGTTATCAGCACGTCCAAGCCGGTGGTGGATGTGGCCAAGTCCTATGGCATTGGCGCCGAGACCCTGCGCCGTTGGTTGATCAAGTACCGGGAGACCCACAACAGTCCTGATGCCGCGGCGACCGGCGCCGAGCTGGCCAGGCTGAAGGTGCTTGAGAAGGAAAATCGGGAGCTGCTGGCGGAGAATCTTTTCTTGAAAAAAGCCAGCGCTTACTTCGCGAGGGAGCAGCGGTAGTGAGCAAGTTTGAATACATCGACTCCCAACGAAACGACCCGGCCGAGACCAATCCAGTGACGAAGATGTGCCTTTGGTTAGCCGTCTCAACCTCCGGGTTCTACAACTGGCTCAAGCGCCCTCAATCGGCCACAGCAGCCCGCAGGGACGTCCTTGCAGCCCTCATCAAGGGCTTCTTCGACGATTCCGACGGCACGTACGGGTACCGGCGTGTTCACGCCGACCTGGCCGCCGCTGGCATTGAGTGTTCGCCGGAGTTGGCGCGAAGAATTATGCGTGATGAAAATCTTATTGCCTGCCAGCCGCGCCCGTTCCGGAACACCACCGAAGCCGATGTCGAGGCTGCCGCGTTGATCCCGGATCTGGTCAAGCGAGACTTCACCGCCACCGAGCCCGGGGTGAAGTTCGTCGGGGACATCACCTACATCCACACGTGGCAGGGGTTCATTTATCTGGCGACCGTGATCGACTGTTATTCCAAACGTGTGGTCGGGTGGGCCATCGCCGACCACATGCGTGCCGAGCTCGTCGAAACCGCGTTGCGCAACGCCGCCGCCACGACCATGATCCGGCCCGGCGCTACCTGGCACTCAGATCGGGGCAGCGTCTATACCTCCGGCTCGTTCCGAACCCTTGTCAAGGACTTGGGCATGCGTTCTTCCATGGGCCGCACCGGGGTGTGCTGGGACAATGCCGCCGCGGAATCGTTTTTCTCAGCACTGAAAAACGAGCGAGTCCACCGCACGGTCTACGCCACAAAAGAGCAGGCCCGCAAGGACGTTATCCGCTACATTGAAGGGTTCTATAACAGCCGGCGGCGGCATTCCGCCCTCGATTACCAGTACCCCAACGATGTCCATTACAGTTACCAGCAGCCGCACCAGGCAGCGTAAGAGAAAACACTAACTCCGCTGTCCGAAATTCACGCAGCAGCCCAAATGGCCATGGAACGTTGTTCCTTTGAGTTAGTCGAAGCGCCGAGGTGCAGACACATCGTTGTCAATGTCCAGCAATATCGTCAACATTTCGGGAAGCACCTGATTCACGCACTGCGACGGTTTCGTAACTCCAAAAGTTCGGTTGCGACGCGGTTCATGCTCCCGGGTGGGTCTGTGAGGATCTTGTTTGCTATCCCGTGTTCTTCCAATCTTCACACGGTCCGCATCAACGTAACCAAGAATTCCAGACCTTCAACCAGGTGTTCCCTATCCACAGAGCCAGCGGGGCTTTCTGCCAGACCGTCAGATAGTTCTGAAAGGTGAACGATTCCGGTATCAGTTTATTGCCAAAGACGTCCGAACGGGGTTTGAAGGAGGCGCTCAAAAGCCATAGCAGAAGGTAGGTGAAGACCACCGTTGCGCCGGGCGAGGGTAATCCAGGTGAGAACATGCACCATCAGTTTCCACTGCATGCATTGGATGCACGTTTTATTTGACTACCACGCCTCGGCTCCCACCTCGTACTGGTCCCCCTCAGACCTCATCTTCAAACCTTGCGCTAAGCCGTGGGCCGAAGCTTCGGAATGTTCCGGCGCCGACTTGGGAAGCGAATGATGCCTGTTGCAAGAGCGGCCAACCACACGGATAAACCGCCGATGGCAAGTCCGGCCGGGACGTCGAGTATGTAGTGCCACCCGAAATAGACGGTCGCCAGAGCGGTAAACACGACGTAAGCCCACAACGACCATCGGACCGGCTTTGGCAAACCAACCAGTTGCGCCATGAGTGCAGCTGTAAAAACGATTGAGACGTGCAGGGATGCGAACGCGGCAATCCCATGTACCGCCTGTGTTGCATGCGGATCGACGAGGACCGCCAACCGGTTTTCGTACAGCGAATCTTGGAGTTCCGACGTCGCGGTGATCGGCAGATCGGCGAACGAGGACTCCTCGACGTAGACCGGCCCTAACGACGGTAGGAGATAATACGTGGCAGTGCCGAGAATCCAGTTGAAACACAGGGCGCTCACGTACCACGCCCCGTGGGAGAAATCATCGGACCACACCATTGCCACGGCAAGCGAGAGTGGAACGAAGATCAAGAAGGATACGTAGACAACAGAGAGGAACTCTGCGGTGAAGCTCGTTCCCAGTAATTCGTGGAGGATGTCGCTTGGGTTGCCGCCGCCGGTGAACCACCTGTCGGTATCTACCAGCATGGAGTCCGTCAGACGATCCCGAAGAAATGGTAGGAAGCTTTTCAGGTTGCGGTATGCCACATAGGAGAGATAGAAACTCGCCAGCCCGGCGGTGATGGCTGCCAGCCGCGGCATCGTCCACCGCGATTTGAGTATTGTGCCGGTTGTGCGGAGCAAGTCTCGTACATCCGGCCGTCCGGCAAGCACCCGCGGCACTACGTCGGCCACCATCACCAGCACAACGATCAACGGTAGGCGGACGTAACTCGGACCGAGAAATCCGTCCGGGTCACGCACTGGCAACCCGTTGATAGCGGCCGTAACCACCATCAGCAGCATGAAAGAAGCCGTAGTGATTAATGGGATGCCAAAGAGACCCCGCCACGGGGAGCCACCGCGTTTGGCTTGAATTCTCACTTGACAACTTTACCCCAAGGGCGGGCGGATCGTACGGCTAGGGGCCGCTTAGGTGATTCACCATGCAGGCGGAAAGGATTAATGGGAGCGCCCGATGCTGTGCAGGGGTCCCATGAATCCAATCAATTTAAATCCGCCCTATTCCTCCTGGTGACGGTCCCCGATGCGCTGCCCCGCGTCGGCGAGAGACATGCCGTACGGGACGACGGTGACGTGGGCGGCACAGCGATTCGAGAGCGGAATGACCACTGAACTGGTACTCGACGTCGTCCTCGATGCGCCCTGCACTGTAGTGGACCTGCGGGCCGCACGGATCAGAATGTCAAACCGAAGTGGAGACCCTTTTTGCACCGTGAAGTGGGCCCATCTGGCCTCAGGCTTCGGACCAGGTAGTCCAATGTCGCGATCTTGGCTCGCCCCTTCCGAACTGTCCGCAGAGTGCTGTTGCCTCCACCGGTGGGATCTGAGACGGACATAGCTGCGCAGCCCTGTCCCGCCCGGTGAGGCAGGCTCCATCTGCTCGCTCAGATAGATCCCTAACCGTCTCTGGCAAGTCGATAGTAAGTCGGCTTGCTTTCCTGGCCTCTACGCCTTAACTTTATGGTGTAGAGCATTCCGTAGAGAAAACTGCGGCCCATTTTGCACTCCACTTCACCCGCGGATCGGCTCATCTCTGAGCACGGTATCCGCCGCCGATGACGGCACCCCCCCCAAGACACTTCAGGAGAATACTCAATACGAATACCAATGAGGCATCGACATGTTCGACGCACACCAGGGCATGGAGCTGACCACCTTCCTCACGATCGGCTACATGGTAGCCCGCGGGCTGGCGAAGTCCGGAAGTCGCGAGCACCACAACTCCTAGCACGACGCGATGATCCCCGCACCCGGGCCACTTACTCCGGGTGCGGGGATCGATGCCCTTCAACTGCCTCTCCCACAACAGCGGGATCAACCGATGACGTGGGTCGGGATACATGGATTCGGGACAGTATTCACCTCACCACATTCGCAGTCACCAAGGACCCCATGGATGACACCCAAACATCGCAAACGCGGCGCCGGATTGAACTTGCTGTTCGAGCACCAACCGGCACCGGCGACTCCGAAGTTTCTGCAGCGTCGCACCTTCCATACTTCGAAAGCGATTCGACAACCCTATGACGAACAGATTCAGTAGGCACTTCCGATCGCTCATTCGGGGCGGAGCCTCGCGTCTACGGACCGGAAACGGGCCAGCCGGTAACCCAGCACTGGCTGCGTTGCATGGTATGACCACCTCGCAGACGACTGCCCTCGCGACGACCATTCCCGCGCGGGCCGGGGGACCGCTTGACGTGTCGTACCGTCTGCACACATCACAGAGGGTATCTACGGATTCCCGGGTCCGGCCGGTCTTCGTGTTTGTGCATGGCATCGGAATGTCACACCGCTACTTCGCCCGGTTACAGGCACACCTGATCCCCTACGGTGACACCGTCGTGTTCGACCTTCCCGGCTTCGGAGGAACACCGACACCATCCCAACAACTCAGCGTCTCTGATTACGCACACGTCATCGCAGACGCACTGAAAAATGCTCAGCTTTCCGGATGCGTCGTCATCGGGCACTCCATGGGCGCCCAGTTCGTCACCGAACTCGCAGCGCAACACCCTAAGCTTGTCTCAGCTATCGTGCTCATCGGTCCGGTCACGGACACTGCCCATCCTTCCGCTACCCGGAACTCCCTGGTCCTAGCCTTCAACACCCTGCTCGAGCGACCAGTTACCAATCTCCTGGTCACTGCGGCCTACCTGAAGTGCGGAATTCGCTGGTACCTAGCGGAACTACCCGTCATGCTGACCTATCGCCTCGATGATAAGGTGGCCAGCCTCACTCAGCCGGTGCTGATTATCCGAGGGTCCCTTGATCCGATCGCAAACCGGGCATGGTGTCAGAAGCTTGCCCGACGAGCCTCCGATGGACGCGCAACGGAGATACCCGGCCAACCCCACGCCGCACACCGCACCGGCGCACCCCTGGTCGCAAACGCCATCCTCAACCTGGTCAAAGACATCCCCTCCGCCCACCTCCAAAGCAACAGGACCTGGATCCCCTCCAGCGCTGAAGACACCAAGACCTCCCTGCGGCCCGCCCTGCCAGCTCCGGCGCGGGCAAAAAACCCGGTGACGAAGCCGGACTGGCGCAGTATCACGGTCGGTGATCGTCAGTGCCGTGCGTACCTTCTCGAACATCACAGTGTGATCCACGAAGTGGCGGGCACAGTCCCGACCGCCCGTACCGTGTTCGTCCTCATCCACGGTATCGGCATGTCCCACCGGTACTTCCTGAGGCTGGGTCGATACCTTTCCCGGCAGGGGAGAGTGCTCGTGATCGATCTACCCGGATACGGTTGGACGCACCGACCAGCGGACGAGGTCACCAACCCCGCCAACGCCGAGCTCGTTGCAGCACTCATGGACGACATAGGGGTTTCCTCCTGCACGATCGTCGGGCACTCGATGGGGGTGCAAACAGCAACGGAACTGGCCATCCAACGACCTGACCTCGTGTCCCACCTCGTGCTCATCGGAGCAGCCGTTGATGAGCGCCGACGCACCATCGCCCAGCAGGCGCTCACACTGGGCCTGAACTCTTTCCTCGAGGAGCCGCTACTCAACGCCGTCCAGTTCCTGGATGTCCTGCGCTGCGGGCCTCGATGGTACTTGGCGGAACTAGGCATCGCCATGGCCTACCGCTTAGAGGAACGTTTGCCCCGTGCAACCCAACCCGTCCTCATCCTGCGCGGATCCCGTGACCTGGTCGCAGGCATCGCGTGGTCACGCAGCCTCGCCGACTCGTCCAGCGACAGCACTCTGACCGTGGTCGCAGGGGCACCGCACGCAGTCCATCACAGCGCACCGGGCACCGTCGCACACCACATCATCGGGTTCGTTACCCACAGCAACGATTGCCTACCAGAACACGCTGCAAATACGCCTCGCTTCATCGGGTCGCCCTAAGAAGCAGGACGAAGGGACGCGGTAGTACCAAGGCGATAGGGCCAACAGCTACGAAAGGGTTTCACTCATGGATGCACCGCACGGTTTCGCACTAATCACGATTGTTTTCAACCCCAACAGCACGGGGGACGCACCGAAACTCGCAGAGGAACTCCGGGACGATGTCCTGTCTGCGCGACCTGGACAAAATGTGAGGCTGCAGCCCACCGAGTACGCCGGTCATGCCGTAGAACTTGCCCGGGAAGCGGCATCCTCAAGAAACGCTCTGGTGGTGTCGGTCAGTGGTGACGGCGGGTACAACGAGGTCATTAACGGTGTCATGGCCAGTCACAACAACGACACGGTCTGCGCCGTCCTGCCGGCAGGTAACGCGAACGACCACAGCCGGGTCACCAGTCAAAAACCCCTGGTGAAAGCCATCACCGACGGAAGGGTACGCCGGATTGATCTGCTACGTCTCAGTCTAAACAAAGCAGGGGTAGAGCCCGTGTATGCGCACTCCTACATCGGCTTCGGCCTCACCCCGGTCGTCGCGTTTGACTTGGAAAAGGCAAGCAAGGGAGCCGCGAGGGAGATGTTTTCGGTCGTGCGGACCTTCTCAAAGTTTGAGCCCTTCGAGATCCGCCAGATTGACGGCGAGCAACGCTCATTCGATAGCCTGGTGTTCGCAAATATCTCGCAGATGGCGAAATACGCGACCCTCAGCGAGGCCGGGGACCAACCGGTCGACGGGAAGTTCGAAGTCATCACATTCCCCCACATGGCCAAGTGGCGCGTCTTGCTCGCCGCCCTGCGTGCCACCACGAAAGGGCTTGGCGACCAGCCGAGCTATACGCAGTACCGATTCTCCACGCTGAAGCCTATGCCCTACCAGATCGACGGTGAAGTGAAGTCAGTCAACGCCTATATTGACGTCACCATCGACAGCGCTCCGCAAGCCTTATCGATCCTCGGCTGACACACCCAGGCGTCTGAGATTCGGCTTCAAAGTTTCATCGTCGGGGTTCACTTGGTCTCCCGACATTGGACTCACAGCAGCGAACCGGGGGACTAAATCGTTTGTCACCCTATACCGCCAGACCAGGCCAACTTTCGATCTCCCAGCTGTCCTGTGGGCCAGTCGCGTAATTGTGCCCTCAAGGATCCTTTGTCAGGACGTGACGGCGGGCCCGGCTGCGGTTGGTCGGAGTCCAGCATTTGCGGCAATTCCCGGAGGCGTGTCGTGTCTCAGCAATGTGTCTCACATGGACTATTCTCAACAAAGCGGATTAGGGCCTTGGATGAGCTAATAGGGGAGTGGGCGTGGGCAGTATCGGGTATGCGAGGGTCAGCACCCTGGACCAGAACGCGGACCTGCAGCAGGCGGCGTTAGCGGCCGCGGGCTGCAGGCGGGTTTTTACGGACCATGGTGTGAGCGGGACGAGGGCCAGCAGGCCTGAACTGGATAAACTGCTCGATCATCTTCGGGAGGGAGATGAGGTGGTGGTGTGGAAGCTGGACAGGTTAGGGCGCAACACCCGAAACCTGCTGGCCCTCATCGATGATCTCGAACACCGGGAGGTGCACTTCCGCAGCGTCACGGAAGGCATCAGTACGACGGGTCCGATGGGCAGGGCCATGCTGACCGTGATGTCCGCGTTCGCTCAGCTCGAGCGCGACCAGCTGGCCGAGCGGACAAGGGCCGGCATGGCCGTAGCAGCTGAACATGGGCGGAAGGCCGGGCGGCGGGAAGTCACCGCCGCTCATGCGTTGGTCAAGCGCGCCCGTGATCTGAAGGCCCAGGGTCTTGCTCCGGCTGATATTGGGAAGATCATCGGGGCCAGCCGGGCAACTGTGTACCGGTACCTGAGCATGGGAACCAACGACGTGCTCTGACGAGGACCGAAGGTGACACCACGGACGACCGGAACGGGCGCGTAGCCCGCGATCAAGGTTCCTACGCGCCACTCTTGCCGAACACCCGCGAAGGCGGTCACCGCGGCCATAAAAAAGCACTGGGCTGGACCCGCCACATAGCGCTGACAGTGGTGTGGATGGGTCGGCGTCAGTGTGCTGGATTACAGAACCTCGATCTGTCACATGGATAGGGTGGGTAGATTATTTGTCATTCATTTTCTTTAGGAGACTATCGTGCGGCTACGAACGTTCCTCGCCCCAATGAGCATCGCCGTTTTGGCGTTGCTCGCTCCGAGTCCGGCTTTCGCGGACTCGGACGGCACCCCCCGCACCAACTCCAGCACCAGCGCCAGCGAGGTTCATCGCATCAATGGGGCAGCCGTGAGCTCCCTGCCGGAAGACCAGCGGAGGTTGTCGGTGGAAGGCAAACTCGGCAGCGACGGTGTGGCCGCCGGACGCCTGTCCTTCACGCATCAGAGCCCGTCAGGGTTATCCCACTTCACGGCCCGGTTGACCTGCCTGGAGTTCAATGACGGCCGGACAGAAGTCAGTGGAATCATCACCAAGGGCGAGACGGCCGCCGGTGTTGTCCTGGACGGCAAGATGGTGGCCTTCACCTTGGACACAGAAGGTGCGCAGAACTTCTCGCTCCCCCAGGTCGGTCCCGGAGCCGCCAACTGTGGAGGGGGCAGGGCCGAGACGGTACCCGTAACCCAGGCGGGCTTCCACATCCGCTGATTCCTTCGCGGTGATCCTCCCGGCTTGTTTACGCCCTGCCCCGCGAACGGTGTGCACAAGCCGCCCCTAACGTCCCTCGCGGCGCTGCCCGGGTGGTAGCAGCAAGCACATGGTCACTCAGAATGCATTACTCGATGATGCCGGGTTTGCTAGCCGTCGGCGGCATGCAGATTGCCGGGACGTCTTGCGGTCCGCCTTCGGGGTGGACTTCAACCGGCCATTTTTTGGCGGCTCGATCCCAGCACACCCAGCGCTGGTCCTGGCCGACAGCGCAGCGCAGCTGGTGCGATCCTCCTGATGCGTCCCCGATGGGGACGGGATCGTTGCACATGGTCCAATGTCACCGTTACCCCCGGGGGCAGCTGTCGGGCGCTGAGGTCCGTGCAGCGGCGTCGTCCTCCGGTAGCACCTAGCCTCAGCGGGCTTCGACGGTGCCCATCATGCCTTGGTCTTCGTGGTCGAGGATGTGGCAGTGGTAGACGGTGCGTCCGGGGAAGTCTTCGAAAGCGATGAGGACTTTCACCTGCCCGCGGGCCGGGACGTTGACGACGTCCTGCCACCTCGGTTCGGAGACGTCGCGGTAACCGTCGTCGATGATCTGCATGGGCCACACGTGCAGGTGTATGGGGTGATCCATGGGACTGGAGTTGATCAGGGTCCATTCCTCGACTGTTCCGGCCGTGACCGGGGTGTCGGTTCGTTCTGGGTTGAATTCCTGGCCGTTGATGGTGAAGGCCATCATGGTGTCCTCCCCGCTGCCCATACCACCCATCGTGGCAGCGTCACCGCCCATGTTGCCGGCCATGCCCATGGCGAAGTTCAGGGTCTTGCGTCCGGCGACTGGTTCTGCGCGCAGGTCCCGCAGCGCGGGGCCAGCGGGGACTGGTCTCGGGGTTTGGGCCGAATCGCCTACCACCTTGATCCGATACATCGAGGACACTGAGCACCAGTAGCGAGCCTCATCGAGCTCGCGGGCCCAGATCTGGCCGATCGCCAGATCCGCGTACGCCGGAATGTTGATCAGCGCGAGCACCGCCGCCCGCTCGGCGCCCGAGAGCGCCTGGCCGTTTTCAGGCACGGCCCGGGCCGGTCGCGGACCCTGCACCGGACCGCGGGCGTGGCGGTAGTGGGTGGCCCGTGGGCGACCCAGCAGGGCGCAGGACCTGGTGATTGGTATCCCCGCCGCACGTAGCTCGGTGAATGTCGCGCTCATCGCTTCGTCGACGACGTCGGCGCGTCCGTGCTCTCGGAGATGTGCTCCAAGAGCCCTTGTAGTTTTCCCATGATCTCCACCACCGCCGCCGACTCCGCCAGCTCGCGGGTCAGCCGCTGGTTCTCAGCCCGCAACCGGCCCGGATCGTCCTTGCCACCGGTAGCTGCGCGATGCGGACGTCGTGGGGCCAAGGCGCCACGGGTCACCGCATCCCGCGCGGTCGTCCACTTCCGGATCTGGGACCGGTAGAGGCCCTCGCGGCGCAACACCGCAGCCTTGCTGCCGTGCGGGGCAGCCTCGTACTCCGCGACCACCCTGGCCCGGTACGCCGCGGTAAACGAACGCCGGAACGGACGAGGCGCCGGATCCACTACTGCCTCTCCTGCGCCGACCACCGGCTGATTATTCGGGCCGGGAAGAACTGGACTGTTATCGCTCATGAAACCTGTCTCCTGTCACCACCCTCCACGATGGACCCGGGGGCTCCGGGGTGTCTCACAACAGCCTGACAGGGAGGGGACAGATCCATCGCGGTCCGGCTTTCAACTGCGATCGTGCGTCGGGACTGGGGCAGTCTTCGGCGGACCTATGACTGGCTGGTTTGTTTCGCTTCGGGTCCAGGCTCGAGCAATCCGGACAGTGACCTGTCCATGTTCGTCAGACGAAAAGTCTCTTCCGTACAGAGCCGTGGCCTCCGAGAAGCGCACCCCTGTCGCGGCGAGGAATGCGAAGAGGGGTCGATGGTCCTCCGGGATATGAGATTGCAGCAGACGCCATTCATCACGAGTAAGGAACGACATAGGATCCTCAGTTGCTGAGCTGCGAGGCAGCGATACTCCGGCGCACGGATTGTCGGTGCGCTTCTTCTCACGGACAGCGGTTTTGAATGCAGCTGAGGAGCCCGTGGACGTTCGCGATGGTCGTAGGGGAGGAGCCCGCAGCAGACATCGTTTTCACCTAGCCGACCACGTCACGATAATCGACCTCAAGTACATCAATGCGACCGATGGTTGGCGTGAGGTGCTTGGCAAGCTGCCCTTTGTAGCGCCTGATCGTGTAACCGTTCGCGTTCGTCAGCAGATCGATATGGCCCTCAACCATTTTGGTAACCGTGTAGGCGCCCATGAAGTGTTTCTGCGCACTCGATAAGGCCAGCGAGGTGTCGAGGTCGTGAGCCTCCAGAACGGTCATCATGAACTCGGCGTCCTTGACCTCGTCAAAACGCTGGGTCCTTCGCTTACCGGTCTTTTTGTCGACCCAACGAAGGAGATAGGCCGTGGAGCCGTCTTTGCGTGGGCGATTTTCGATGTTGGGCATGGTTTTACTATGCGTCGACTTTGCCGACGGCTGTCGGAGATAACCACGTCGCGTGGTTGGGGGCATAAAAAAACCCCGGAAATCCGGGGTTTTTTCATTGTGCGCGGAGGGGGACTTGAACCCCCACCCTCGTTAGAGGACTAGCACCTCAAGCTAGCGCGTCTGCCATTCCGCCACCCGCGCAGGTGATGTTTTCCGTGGCTCAAACCCTCGGAAGCAGCGAAAAAAACTCTAACACGATCAAGGCCCAAGAGTTTAATCCGCACCCTCAGCGGGGGTCTGAGCCAAAGTGGTTAGGCTGGTGGAACAGACTAGTTGCCTCAGGAGGCCCCACGTGACGAACATCTTGCCCGAAGACGAAGTTGTCCGCATCTGCCAGGAACTCATCCGCATTGACACCTCCAACTATGGCGACAATGTGGGACCTGGCGAGCGAGCGGCAGCCGAGTACACGGCGGGCCTGATCGAGGAAGTCGGCCTGGGCACGCAGATCTTCGAGTCCGAGCCAGGTCGCGCTTCAGTGATCGCCCGGATGCCCGGCTCCGATCCGTCGCTGCCCGCTCTGGTGGTGCACGGCCATCTGGACGTTGTCCCCGCGCAAAAAGAGGACTGGACGGTCGACCCGTTCAGCGGCGAGGAGAAGGACGGCCTCATCTGGGGCCGCGGCGCCGTGGACATGAAGGACATGGACGCCATGATCCTCTCGGTGCTGCGCAGCATGCAGCGCGAGAAGATCCAGTCCAAGCGCGATCTGATCTTCGGTTTCTTCGCCGACGAGGAAGCTGGCGGGAAATACGGTGCGTCCTGGCTGGTCGACACCCAGCCCGGACTGTTCGAGGGCGCCACCGAGGCCATCTCCGAGGTCGGCGGCTTCTCTGCCACGATCGGAGGCCAGCGGACCTACCTGCTGCAGACCGCCGAGAAGGGCATCTCCTGGTTACGCCTGGTGGCCCACGGCCGCGCCGGCCACGGCTCACAGATCAACACCGACAACGCGGTGACCCGACTGGCACGCGCCGTCACCCGCGTGGGGGAGTACAAGTGGCCGATCGAGCTGACCCCCACCACCCGCCAGTTCCTCGACGGTGTGACGGAACTCACCGGCGTCGAGTTCGACGCCGACAACCCCGACACCCTGCTCGCCGAGCTTGGCACCGTCGCGCGCTTCGTCGGTGCCACCCTGCAGAACACCTCCAATCCGACGGTGCTCAAGAGCGGGTACAAGCACAACGTCATCCCCGGCACCGCTGAGGCGCTGATCGATGTGCGCACGCTTCCCGGCCAGGAGGAGCAGGTCCTCGCCACCATCAAGGAACTCGCAGGCGCCGGCGTCGACGTCACCTACGACCACAAGGACGTTTCCCTAGAGGTGCCGTTCGCCGGAAACCTGGTCGACTCGATGATCGATGCCCTCCACAGCCAGGACCCGGGCGCCAAGGTCCTGCCCTACACGCTCTCCGGAGGCACCGACAACAAGTCACTCAGTCGCCTGGGCATCACCGGGTACGGGTTCGCCCCCCTCCAGCTCCCCGACGAACTCGACTTCACCGGCATGTTCCACGGGGTCGACGAGCGGGTCCCCACCGAGTCCCTGAAGTTCGGCTCACGCGTCCTCAACCGGCTGCTCACCACCTACTAGGCCTGACTGCGAACACTCCAGTGGACACACCAGTTGAAATCCTCCCGGACAGCCTCCTCGAGACGTTCCGGGAGCGCGCCGCGGGCTACGACTCCCGGAACGAGTTCTTCCACGCCGATCTCGCCGACCTCAGGGAGACCGGCTACCTTGCCCTGATGGCCGCCACGGGCGACGGCGGTCGCGGGCTGGGCATCGAAGCGACGGCCGCCTGCCAGCGGCGGCTGGCATCGGCCGCGCCGGCCACGGCGCTGGCCATCAACATGCATCTCGTGTGGACGGGGGTCGCCCTGCTCCTGCAGCGTCGGGGTGACGCCTCCCTGGACTACGTTCTCCGGGAGGCCGCCCAGGGGGAGCTGTACGCGTTCGGGCTGTCCGAGCCGGGCAACGACGCGGTCCTCTTCGATTCCGTCACCATGGCGACGCCCCAGGTGGGCGGCGGGTATGCGTTCGCGGGCACCAAGATCTTTACCAGCCTCGCGCCAGCCTGGACCCGGTTGGGTGTGTTCGGCAAGACCACGGCAACCGACGGTACTGAGCAGCTGGTGCACGGCTTCGTGACCCGGGGCACCCCCGGGGTCCACACGGTTCAGGACTGGGACACCCTCGGGATGCGTGCCAGCCAGTCACACACCACCCGGCTCGACGACGTCGTCGTCCCTGCCGAGCGCATCTTCAGGCACCTGCCCGTGGGCCCGAACGCCGACCCGCTGGTGTTCGCCATTTTTGCGGCCTTCGAGACGCTTCTATCAGCGGTTTACACGGGGATCGGCGACCGGGCGCTGGCTCTGGCGGTCGGCTCTGCCGGCCAGCGGACCACCGGCAAGGGGCTACCGCTGGCACAGACCCCGGAGGTCCGCTGGCAGGTCGCCGACGCGGCAATGGCCATGGATTCCCTCGACGCGCAACTGCGGTCCGTGGCACGCGACCTCGACGCCGGCGCCGACCATGGGGGCCGTTGGTTCGCGAAACTGGTGGGGCTGAAGCTGCGGGCCACCGCGGTGGCCCGCGAGGTCACTGACGCCGCGCTGCATCTGGCGGGAGGGCAGGGCTTCCGGACCGGAAGCGAGATTGGCAGGCTCCACCGTGACGTGCTTGCGGGCCAGTACCATCCGTCGTCCACCGAGTCGGCCCACCGGACCGTGGCCACAGCCTGGCTCGGCCAGCTGGAGGACACGTAGGGGGCCCGGCGTCCTACGCCGTCCGCTCCACCCGCATCACCTTGCGGCGCATCCAGTAGCGACGCCCACCGCCGATGTAGATGCAGCTGCGCTCCAGCTCCCACTTCCCGTACTCGGCGTGTTCGGTCAGCGCCTGACGTGCGGCGTTGACCGGCTCGCCCGCTTTAACGGTCAACACCAGGTACTCGTAGCGGCGCTCGACACCGCGCTTTGGTGCCGTCGTCGCGTTTAGAAATTGTTCGCGCATTTCCCTCCAATTTTGACCACTTTACCGATAACGTCTACCCATGAGTATTGATCCGCGTGTCGCGCTCCAAACCCTGGTTTCGGCGCTTGAGGAGCATCTCAACGCGGCCGCGTCCCGTCGCAGCGAGGAGGACCCGGCTGTGGAGGCCGCCTACCTCGCCGTCGCCGACGCCTTCGATACCTATGAGGAAGTCCTGTACGACGCCCACGGGGAAGTGACCCCGCTGGTCATCTACGAGAGCGACGACGACGACGACGAATCCTAGGACGGCGCCGATACCTCGCCCAGCACCTCGGAGATCTGCTGCGGCAGCGGGTCCTGAGCCGCGGCGAGCACGTCCTTGAGCTGATGACTGGTCCGGGCCCCGACCAGTGCGGCGGTCACGGTTGGTCGGTGCAGCACCCAGCGCAGCGCTACCTCAAGGGGCGCCAGATCCAGGCCCTTCGCCGCCGTCACTACCGCCTCGACGACGCGGTGCGGGCGGCCGGTGAGATACGGCTCCACATACGGCGCCCACAGGTCCGACGCCGCCCGGGAATCCGCGGGGGTCTGCCCGCGGTACTTGCCTGTCAGTACGCCACGGCCCAGCGGAGCCCAGGCGAGCAGACCGACACCCAGGGCCAGGGCCGCGGGGGTTGCCTCCCGTTCCACCGTGCGGTTCAGCAGTGAATACTCGGCCTCGTGGGCGACCAGCGGGAAACCGGCGGTCGCCGATGCGAGGGCGAGCTCCCAGCCCGCCTGGTTGGACACCCCGACGTAGCGGGCACGCCCGGTACGGTAGGCGACTTCCAACGCCCCGAGTGTTTCGTCCAGCGGCACCCCGGCTTGCCGGGCCGGCGCCAGCCACAGGTCAACGTGGTCCGTCCCCAGCCGGGCCAGGGAGGCGTCGAGAGAGTCGAGCAGTCCCTTGCGCGACGCGTCGGACCGGCGAACACCTCCGTGTGAGCGGGCAAGCCCACCCTGCACGGCGAGGACCAGCTCGGAGCGGGCCACAATGTCGCCGATCAGGTCTCCCAGCATCGCCTCCGCCCGGCCATCCGAGTAGCGGGCAGCGGTGCCCACCAGCGTGCCCCCGCCCTCGGTGAACAGGCGCAGCTGTTCACGGGCGGTTTCTTCATCCGCATCCTGACCCCAGGTCATAGTGCCCAATCCCACACGGGATACCGCCAGACCGCTGCTGCCCACGTTTTGCCACTGCATACGGTAAGCCTAAAGCCTCCGGCAGGACGGTGACCTCCCGGCCCTTGGCAGGTGGGTGCTCTAAGGTCTTAGATGTGAATTGGATCGAAGCTGCCATCCTGGGCCTGGTGCAGGGCCTGACGGAATTTCTCCCCATCTCCTCCAGCGCCCACCTGCGCATTGTCGGCGAGTTCCTGCCCAACGCCCAGGATCCGGGTGCCGCCTTCACCGCGATTACCCAGCTGGGCACCGAGACGGCGGTGGTGGTGTTCTTCTGGCGCGACATTGTCCGGATCATCAAGGCCTGGACCGGGTCGCTGGTTGGCAAGGTCCACACAAGCGACCCTGATGTGAGAATGGGCTGGCTGGTGATCCTCGGCAGCCTGCCCATCGGCATTCTGGGTTTGCTGTTCCAGGACCAGATCGAAAGCACACTGCGCAGCATGTGGCTGACCGCCACCATGCTGATCGTGTTCGGGCTGATCCTGGCGGTCGCCGATGCCGTCGGGAAGCAGGATCGAACACTTGAGCAGCTGACCTTTCGCCACGGAATCTTCTACGGTTTCGCCCAGGCACTTGCCCTGATTCCCGGCGTGTCCCGGTCGGGTGGCACCATTACCGCCGGCCTGTTCATGGGCTACAACCGTGAGGCCGCGGCCCGCTACTCCTTCCTGCTGGCCATCCCGGCGGTCTTCGCCAGCGGGTTCTTCCAGCTGGTCAAAAGCTTCGACGAACCCGGCCCGTACGGGCTGGGGGAGACGGCCCTCGCCACCGGCATCGCGTTCGTGGTCGGTTTCGTCATCATCGGCTGGTTCCTCAAGTTCGTCTCGACCCGCAGCTATGGCCTCTTCGTCTGGTACCGGATCCTGCTCGGGCTGGCGCTGTTCCTGCTGCTCGGGTTCGGCATCATCAACCCTTGATCCATGCTGTGACCACGGCGGACCGCACCACCGCTGGTCTGGTGCGCCCGGTGGAGAACGTATTGTAGAAGACGTGATTGCGTGGAACTCTCGACCTATTCCTGCCCTGCCTGGCCAGACAGCCGGCATCGGCCTGTACGACACCAAACAGCAGCAGCTGGTGAACCTGCCGCCGGAACCCGGGCAGGGACTGTATGTCTGCGGAATCACCCCCTATGACGCCACCCATATGGGCCACGCGGCCACGTATGTCGCGTTCGATCTCCTGAACCGTCTCTGGCGGGACTCGGGCGCCGTCGTGAACTATGTCCAGAACGTCACCGACATCGACGACCCCCTGCTGGAGCGGGCAACCGCCACCGGGGTGGACTGGATGGACCTCGCCATCGAGCAGACCGATCTGTTCCGTGAAGACATGTACGAACTCAACGTCATCCCACCCGAGCACTACATCGGGGCGGTGGAGTCCATCGGCTGGATCGTGCCGGTGATTGAATCCCTGCTGGAGCGCGGCATCGCGTACCCGGTGGCGGGCGACGGCGCCGAGCCCGACGGCGACATCTACTTCTCGGTGGACGCCGCGACGGCTTCGCTATCGGGTCCCGAAGCGTGGTTCCTCGGAGCGGTGTCCCACCTGGGAGAGGACGAAATGACCGGACTCTTCGCCGAACGCGGCGGGGACCCGGAACGTCCCGGCAAGCGGCACCCGATGGACCCCCTGCTCTGGCGGGTGGCCCGGAGCGGCGAGCCCGACTGGGACGGGAACACCCTGGGACGGGGACGGCCCGGCTGGCACATCGAATGCGCGGTGATCGCCCAGCGGTTCCTGAACCTGCCCTTCACCGTGCAGGCTGGCGGCTCCGACCTGGTGTTCCCGCACCACGAGATGAGTGCGGCCCACGCGGAAGCGGCCACCGGCACCCCGCTGGCCCGGCACTTCGCCCACGCCGGGATGGTGGGACTCGACGGCGAGAAGATGAGCAAGTCCCGCGGCAACCTGGTGCTCGTGTCCACCCTGCGCCGCGACGGCGTCGACCCTGCAGCAATCCGGCTGGCGATCCTGAACCACCACTATCGCTCCGACTGGTCCTGGACCGACAAGGTGATTCCCCGCGCCCAGGACCAGCTGGCCAGCTGGCGTCTTGCACTGGGCTCCGCCACCACCGAATCGGCGGCAGGGCTCACCCAGGAGTTGCGCAGCGCCCTGGCCAACGATCTTGACGCCCCGGCGGCCGTGGCAGCCGTCGACCGGTGGGCGGCAGTCGCACCCGCGACCGCTGGCACGGCGGCCGGCGCGGACGCCGTCGTCGACGCACTGGACGCCCTGCTGGGCATCAGGCTCACCCGTTAATCCTGGGGAAACCTGGACTTACCGACCGAACAAACAAACGAACAAACGTCCGTCCGCGCGCTGAATGAACTCCAGCCGACGGTAGCCCCGCTCGTGCCGGTCGAGACGACTAGGGCGCGTCTCCTAATTCTTTGAGCCAAATAGTGATGGCTCGGAGTACGACTCCTCCGCGGTAGGTGAGGGCGAGTTTGTCGTACCGGGTGGCCAGACCGCGCCATTGTTTGAAGGTGTTGAAGGAACGTTCAACGACGTTGCGCCGTTTGTAGGCTTCCCTGTCGAGACCGACGGGTCTTCCACCACTGCGGCCGCGGCGTTTACGGTTCGCTTGCTGGTCGGAGCGTTCCGGGATGACCGCCTGGATCCCGCGGGAACGCAGGAGGTTCCGGTTAGCTTTGGAAGAATACGCCTTATCTCCCAACGCCCGGTCCGGCCTGGTCCGAGCCCTGCCTTTGCCTATCCGCGGGACGTGCAACGCATCGAGCAAGAGCGGAAACATTGGTGAGTCCCCGCCCTGGCCCGGTCCGATGAGCATCACCAACGGCCGCATTTTCCCGTCGCAGAGATGATGGATTTTCGTCGTCAACCCGCCACGGGAGCGGCCGATCGCGTGGTCAGGAGGCTCCTCGCGCAGTTTCATGTAATTCGACAGGTCCCCCTGTGGTGCGCGGAAGGTTGGTTGGGTGTTGGTGAGCCCGGTTCACTGTCGAGTCCACGGAAACCTCCCAATCGATCATCCCTGCCGCGTCAGCTTCTGCCAGCAACTGGGTGTGGATCCTGTCCCAGGTGCCATCGCTGCTGAACCGGCGGTGGCGTTTCCACACCGTCTTCCACGACCCGAAACACTCCGGCAGATCCCGCCACGGGATTCCTGCCCGGAACCGATAAACGATGCCCTCAACGACCAGCCTGTGATTGTTGAAGGGGCGGCCCGGGCTTCCGTCCGAGCTTGGCATCAACGGCTCAATCCGAGCCCACTGAGCATCCGACAAAACAGCAGTACGTGACATACCACCAGCATCCCAAAGACCTCACCGAACAATAAGGAGACACGCCCTAGTGCCTGACAGGACGACGGGGGCCGCAGGGGGATCAGTCCTTGCGACGCTTCTTGAGGTACCGCTCGAACTCGCGGGCGATCGATTCACCGCTGGCCTCGGGAAGCTCGGCGGTGTCTTTCGCCTCTTCCAGCTGGCGCACGTAGGCGGCCACCTCGGGGTCCTCGATGGCCAACTCGTCGACGCCGCGCTCCCACGCCTCCGACTCCTCCACCAGAAGGTGCATGTCCAGTGAAAGGTGGAGCATCTCCTCGAGCCGGTTCAACAGGGCAAGCTGTGCCTTGGGCGAGGGTGACTGTCCCACATAATGGGGGACCGCTGCCCAGAGGGACAGGGTCGGAATGTCGGCGAGCAACCCCACCTCGCTGAGTACCCCGACAATCCCGATGGGGCCCTCGTAGGTTGAGGGCTCGACGTTGAGGTTTTCCCGGACCAGCTCGTCGTCCGAGGTGACGGTGACGGGGATGGGGCGGGTGTGTGGCACATCGGCCAGGAGCGCACCCACCAGAATGATGCAGTCAACATCAAGTTCCTTGGCGGAGGCAATCAGCTCCGCTGTGTAGGCTCGCCACTTGTAGGACGGTTCCACCCCGTGCACCAGGATCAGGTCCACGTTGGTATCCGGAACCGATGCGTTGGTGATCCGCGTGGTGGGCCACTTGATCTTGCGCTGGCCCTTGGAGTTCCGTGACACCACGGGGCGGGTGAACTGGAAGTCGTAGAACTCGTCGGCGTCGATCGTCGCAACCTTTTCGCTGCCCCAGTACCTGCCCATGAACTTCAGGGCGTCGCTGGCCGCTTCGCCGGCGTCATTCCACCCCTCGAAGGCGGCGAGCATGATCGTGACCCTGCGATCGGGCGCAGCACTATCCTGGAAAAGGCCACGGATTCCGGGCTGGACGCTCTCATCAAAGGTACTCACCACTTCACCCTAAACCTCAGCGCGCGCTGTTGGCAGGTATTGACTGGCGCTTCGCGCAGAGCCAAAGGAGCCGTTGCCGCGCTGGCAAGCCCCGTAGACTGGAGCCATGGCTACCCCCGATCCCAGTACAGCTGCGCCGATTTCCGGGCAGGCAACCCGCGAGAACGCAGGGGAACTGCACGACGGGACTCTGCCGAAGGGACTGCTCCAGGCGGTCCTCTGGGACATGGACGGCACCATTGTCGACACCGAGCCCTACTGGATCCAGGCCGAGAAGGATCTGGTCGCGGCGCACGGCGGCAGCTGGTCCACCACCCAGGCGGAGGCCCTGGTGGGTCAGGCACTGTCCTTCTCGGCTGGCGCCCTGCAGGAAGCCGGTGTCGCCCTGTCCATCCGCGACATCATCGATCACCTCATCGCTGAGGTGCAGGCCCGGGTGGCCGAGTCTGCCCCGTGGCGCCCGGGAGCGCGCGAACTGTTGGCGGAACTCGTGGCGCAAGGCATCCCCTGCGCCATGGTCACCATGTCCGAGAAGCTTCTGGCCGACGAGGTGGTGCGGCAGCTCCCACCGGGCACCTTCGATTTCCTGGTCACCGGGGATATGGTGCAGCGCGGGAAGCCTGACCCCGAGCCCTACCAGCTGGCTTTCGACGCCCTCGGCGGGGCTGACGGCGCCCTCCTCAAACACCGCGTGGTGGCCATCGAAGACTCCCTGCCCGGCGCCACATCCGCCGAAGCCGCCGGGCTGGTAGCCCTCGCGGTGCCACACATGGGACCCCTGCCGACGGATCGCGGCTGGTACGAGTGGCCCACCCTGGCGGACCGGTCGGTCGCCGACCTCACGCGGCTGGTCCACGGCCACCGCGGAGCACCGGTGGAGCAGGCCGCGCTGTGACCTCACCCGAGCCCCAGGCGCTGCAACGGCGCGAGGGCCTCTCGCTGGGGCGGTTGTGGGGGATACCCATTGTGCTCGCCTGGTCCTGGTTCATCATCGCCATCTTCGTGGTGCTGGTTTTCGGGCCCCAGGTGGAACGCGCGTTCCCCGGTATCGGGCTCGGCGCCTACGGGGTGGCGCTGAGCTACGCGCTGCTGCTCGCCGCCTCCGTTCTGGTCCACGAGTTGGCCCACGCCCTGTCGGCACGCGTCTTCGGCTGGCCGACCGCCCGCATCGTGCTGAACCTCTGGGGCGGACACACCCAGTTTGAACACTTCAACGCCAGTCCTGGCCGCTCCCTCATCGTCGCGCTGGCGGGTCCTGCCGCAAACTTCCTCCTGGCTCTCGGGGGCTGGCTTGCCCTCCCACTGTTCGAACCTCAGTCGGTGGGGCGACTGCTCGCCGACATCTTCATCTGGGCGAATCTCCTGGTCGCCGTATTCAATGTGTTGCCCGGGCTTCCCCTCGACGGCGGAAGGATCGTTGAATCGGCCGTCTGGAAGGCCACCGGCAATCAGGACAAGGGAACGGTCGCAGCGGGCTGGGCTGGCCGGATCATCGTGATCCTCCTGGTCGCTGCCGTGGTCGGGCTTCCCCTGCTGGTGGGCGGCACGCCCGACCTGACGGTCGTCGTCATCGCCGCCGTGATGGGCGCGTTCCTGTGGATGGGGGCGACGGCGGCCATCCGCAACGCACAGATGCGGCTTCGCCTGCCCGCGGTCAGCGCGGGACGGCTGAAGCAACCGGCCCTAAGTATCGCCGCCGGAACCTCGGTGGAGACCGTCCGGCGGCTCGTCAGGGACAACCCGGGAGCCGCGGTTGTCCTCACCGGCGCCACCGGGGTGCCCGAGGCCGTGGTGGACACCGGCGCGCTGGTCAGCGTGCCCGACGACGCCGCGGACAGCACCCCGATCAATGCCGTGGCGCGGGCGCTTGCCCCCGGAGCCTATGTGCCTGAGTCCGCGCAGGGCCAGGAACTGGTCCAGTTCCTGGCAAAACTCCCCGGCACCGAATACGCGGTGATCGACCGTCAGGGCCGCGTCACCGGGCTACTGCATCAGGCGACCGTTATCTCCGCGATTACCGGCAAGCCCCATCCCGGCCAGCACTCCTAAACCCCGCCAGCGGCGCGCACTCACCACCCCACTAGCTAAGGACCTTCGAAAGATGAACACCCCCGGAACTACCCCCGCGGACCACCCACCCCACGGGGCCGCCGCCCGCCGGGGCCCTTTCCGCCCGGGTGAGCGCGTGCAGCTGACCGACGAGAAGGGCAGGATGAACACCATCACCCTGACCCCCGGCGGCGCGTTTCACACCCATAAAGGGTTCCTGCTACACGACGGGTTGATCGGTTCCCTCGAGGGCACCGTCCTGGAAAACACCAGCGGCCAGCTCTACCAAGCACTGCGCCCGTTGCTCTCCGACTTTGTCCTTTCAATGCCCCGCGGGGCGGCAGTGGTCTATCCCAAGGACGCCGGCCAGATCATCACCATGGCCGACATCTATCCGGGGGCGCGCGTGGTCGAGGCCGGTGTCGGTTCGGGAGCGCTGTCCATCTCCCTTCTCCGGGCCGTCGGCGACGCCGGCTACCTCCACTCCTTTGAACGCCGCTCCGAATTCGCAGACATCGCGCAGGGCAACGTCGAAACCATCTTCGGTGGGCCCCACCCGGCATGGAAGATCAGCCTGGGTGACTTCCAGGAACAGGTGGTGGAGCAGGAGGAACCGGGCAGCGTCGACCGCGTGGTCCTCGACATGCTCGCGCCGTGGGAATGCCTGGACGCAGTGGCCACGGTGCTTGCCCCCGGCGGTGTCTGGATCAGCTACGTGGCCACCGTGACCCAGCTGTCCCGGACAGCTGAAGCGATCCGGGCCGACGGGCGGTTCACCGAACCGGACGGCTGGGAGTCAATGGTGCGCGGCTGGCACCTGGAAGGACTCGCGGTGCGGCCCGACCACCGGATGGTGGCACACACGGGGTTCCTGCTGATCACCCGCCGCCTGGCGCACGGGGTCACCGGGCTGACCACGAAGCGGCGCCCCTCGAAGACCGATTTCAGCGCCGAGGACCTGAACGCGTGGACCCCCCAGGCGGTGGGCGAGCGTGAGGTCTCCGACAAGCGACTGAGGAGGGTCGCGCGCGATGCCAGCTCCACCATCCAGCGCGGCGCCCTGCCGGCCGACGAAGCCCAGGCCCGCCGTGACCAAGTTGCTGCCGATACCCTCCGTGCGTCGGACGAGTCCTCCGACCAGTAGCCCTGAACCTCACACCGGCGACTTTCAGGAATTACCCGGCGCTCTGCGCTATGGTCGAAGGAGAGCAATAACCAAGCACTGAAGGTGGCGACACGCATGGCTGACTTCGAGCACGTTGATCCAACGGAACCATCGGCTGGCGAAGCGCATCAGGCCGGTGCGGCGGCCAGCCAGTTGGCGGCAACCCAGCGGCAGTTGAACGTCCTGCGGGACCGGCTGCGTAACATCGACCGGCAGCTCGCGTCCGCAGCCCAGAACAACACCAAACTGGTTTCGGCACTCGAAACCGCCCGGGCCGAGATCGTCCGGCTCAAGGGCGCCCTCGAAAATGAGGGTGCCACCCCGTTCAGCTTCGGCACGATCATCCAGATCAACCCCCAGCGGGCTGCGGAGCCCGGTTCGACGGCGGCCGCCACCTCGCAGGAGACCGCTGACATCCTGCAGTCCGGCAGGAAACTCCGGGTCTCAGTGAGCCCGCTGATCAACCTGGCGCAGCTGATGCCCGGCCAGGAGGTGCTGCTCAACGAATCCCTGACCATCGTCGCGGGCCTGGCCTTCGAACGCGCCGGCGACCTGGTGACGGTCAAGGAACTGCTGGGATCCGACCGAGCCCTCGTGATCGGCCGCGCCGACGAGGAGCGGGTGGTCCGGCTCAACGGGCCCCTCCAGGCCGAGCGGATCCGCGTCGGGGACGCCCTCTCGGTCGACAACCGGTCCGGGTACGCGCTGGAGAAAATCCCGCGCAGTGAGGTGGAAAACCTGGTCCTGGAGGAGGTTCCGGACATCGCGTACGAGGACATTGGCGGCCTCGGACCCCAGATTGAACAGATCCGCGACGCCGTTGAGCTGCCGTTCCTGCACCCGGACCTGTACCGCGAGCACGGACTGAAAGCCCCGAAGGGGATCCTGCTCTACGGTCCGCCCGGCTGCGGCAAGACCCTCATCGCCAAGGCGGTGGCGAACTCGCTGGCTGCACGGGTGATGGAACGGACCGGCTCCAACGAAACCAGAAGCTACTTCCTGAACATCAAGGGCCCGGAGCTGTTGGACAAGTACGTCGGCGAAACGGAGCGTCACATCCGGCTGATCTTCGCCCGGGCCCGTGAAAAAGCGTCGGACGGCAGCCCTGTCGTGGTTTTCTTCGACGAGATGGACTCCCTCTTCAGGACCCGGGGCACCGGGGTGTCCTCCGATGTCGAGACCACCATCGTCCCGCAGCTCCTCAGCGAGATTGACGGCGTCGAAAAGCTGGAGAACGTGATTGTGATTGGAGCGTCCAACCGGGAAGACATGATCGACCCGGCCATCCTCCGGCCCGGCCGACTGGACGTGAAGATCAAGATCCACCGCCCCGACGCGGAGGGTGCCGCGGAGATTTTCGGCAAGTACATCACCGAGAACCTGCCCCTGCACGCCGAGGACCTGGGCGAGCACGGCGGCAGCCGCTCCGCCACTGTGCAGGCGATCATTCGGCGCACTGTCGAGAAGATGTACTCCACCGAAAAGTCGAACGAATACCTGGAGGTGACCTACGCCAACGGGGACACCGAGATGCTCTACTTCAAGGACTTCAACTCCGGCGCGGTCATCCAGAATGTGGTTGACCGGGCGAAAAAGTATGCGATCAAGGATCTGTTGCTCGATAACCAGAAGGGTCTGCGGATAGAGCATTTCCTGCGTGCCGTCGTCGACGAGTTCCGCGAGCACGAGGACCTTCCCAACACCACCAACCCCGACGACTGGGCGCGTATTTCCGGGAAGAAGGGGGAGCGGATCACCTATATCCGCACCATCGTGCAGGGTAAGGCCGGCCAGGAACCCGGGAAGACCATCGAAACCACAGCCAATACCGGACAGTATCTGTGACGCGAGCCGGACCGCCAACCGATCCCTCAGTTCTCGACCCAGCCCGGTTCTCCGCCCACCGCGTGATGGGCACCGAAACCGAGTACGGCATCATCGCTCCATCCATCCCGGACGCGAACGCGACGGTCCTGTCCTCGCAGGTGGTCAACGCGTACGCTGCGACCCTCCGGGAAGGGCTCGGCAATCTGGCGGGCACCCGGTGGGATTACACCGACGAGGCACCGCTGGCCGACGCGCGGGGTTGGCACCAGACCCGGCATGCCGCGGACCCATCCCAGCTGACCGACGCCCCACCGGTCCTGACCGCCGAAGAGATCGCCATGCTGGACTCGCCGCTTGACGACGTCGGCCCGCTGGACTCCACGGTGCTCATGAACCTGGTCCTGAACAACGGTGCCCGGCTCTACGTCGATCACGCCCACCCCGAGTATTCGTCCCCGGAGGTCACCAACCCCCTGGATGCTGTGCTGTGGGACCGTGCCGGCGACGCCGTCGCACTGGCAGCGATGCGGCGCATCGCCGCCACACCGGGCTTCGCACCCGTCCACCTGTACAAGAACAACACCGACAACAAGAGCGTGTCCTACGGCTCACACGAGAACTACCTGGTGCCCCGCAGCGTCCCGTTCCATCACCTTGCCGCCGTGCTGACCCCGTTCTTCGTCACCCGCCAGACCCTCTGCGGGTCCGGCCGGGTGGGTATCGGCGCGTTGAACCAGGCGCCCGGTTTCCAGCTCAGCCAGCGGGCCGACTTTTTCGAGAACGAGATCGGACTGGAAACCACCGTCCGCCGTCCCATCATCAATACCCGGGATGAGCCGCACGCGGTCGCCGAAAAATACCGCCGCCTGCACGTGATCATCGGCGACGCGAACCTGAGCGAGACGTCCAACTACCTCAAAGTGGGGACCACGTCCCTGGTGTTGTCCCTGATTGACCGGAAGAGGGCCCCGGTCCCGGAAATCCACGATCCGGTCCGCGAACTGCAGGCCATCAGCCACGACCCCACCCTGAAGCACCGCGTCAGGCTGGTGGATGGCCGATCGGTCACGGCACTGGACGTGCAGGAAATGTACCTGGAAGCCTGCCTCAGCGAATCAGCACGGCAGGGCGGTACCGACCAGCAGAGCGCTGACCTGTTGCACCGGTGGGGGGCCCTGATCGACGTCCTGCGCCGGAATCCCCTCGACGCGGCACGCCAGCTCGACTGGGTGGCCAAGCTCAAGGTCCTCGAGGCGTACCGGAGTCGCGACGGGATGGCGTGGGACGATCCCCGGCTGGCCCTGGTCGACCTGCAGTACTCGGATCTGCGACCGGAGAAGAGCATTTACCACCGGCTGGCGGCCAGGGGAGAAATCGACCGGTTGGTCACCGACGAGCAGGTCACCGCTGCCGTGTCGAACCCGCCGGAGGACACCAGGGCCTACTTCCGGGGGCACTGCATCAGCAGCTTCCCCCGTGAGGTGGTGGGTGCCAGCTGGGATTCGATCATCTTCGAACTGCCCTCCCAGCGCCGGCTGCAACGGATCCAGACCCGGGAACCGCTCCGGGGTACCGCCGCGCTGACCAGGGAATTGTTCGCCGCGTCGGCGGACGCGGAAGAATTTGTTTCGCGGCTATTGAGCAGGCCACAATCCAACATGGCACCATAGAGATCACTAGGTAGTGCGCATCACATCCGCAGCAATGAAAGGTGCCAGCCATGGCTACACAGGACCGCAGAAACACCGGGTCACGTCCCGCGGAACAGGACGAGGAACAGGACACCGAAGTTCCCGACGCCGGGGGGGCACCTGAGGGCGGAGCACCCACGGTACAGACCCAGGGCGTCGACGACCTGCTGGATGAGATCGACGGGGTGCTCGAATCCAACGCCGAAGAATTTGTTCGCGGATTCGTCCAGAAGGGCGGGCAGTAACCTCCATGAAGTTAGAGGACGCTACCGCGTCGATCGGCCGTGCAGCCTCCACCTCGTTCAGCGGGTATCTCGGGGCAAACCATCCGGAACTGCTGCCCTCCAGCCGCTCCGCCGGGGGACTGACCCCGGCCAGCGCCCCCACCCTCGCGCCGCATGCCACCACGATCGTCTCGATGACCTACGCCGGCGGCGTCCTCATGGCCGGCGACCGGCGGGCGACGATGGGCAACGTCATCGCCAGCCGGCACATCGAAAAGGTCTTCCCGGCCGACATGTACTCGGTGCTGGGGATCGCCGGGAGCGCCGGAATAGCCCTCGACATCATGCGCCTCTTCCAGGTGGAGCTGGAACACTACGAGAAGATCGAGGGCGATCTGATGAGCCTGGACGGCAAGGCCAACCGGTTGGCCGCGATGATCCGGGCCAACCTGCCCCTGGCCTTGCAGGGCCTCTCCGTGGTCCCCCTGTTCGCCGGATTCGACACCGTCCAACGGGTCGGCCGGCTGTTCTCCTTCGACGTGACCGGGGGCCGCTACGAGGAACAGGAACACCACAGCGTCGGATCCGGTGCCGCCTTCGCCCGCGGTGCCCTGAAGAAGCTCTGGAAACCGAACCTTGACGAGGACCGCGCGGTCCGGGTGGCCGTGGAATCGCTCTACGACGCGGCCGACGACGATTCCGCGACGGGCGGCCCCGATGTGGTCCGCCAGCTGTGGCCCGTGGTCTACACGGCCAACAGCGCGGGCGCCCGCAGGGTGCCGGAGCGCGAACTTGCCCTGGCCGCCGCCCAGGTGATCGATTCACGGTCTGTGGCGGGCCGGGAGGCATGAGCGTGACCCAACAGTTCTATGTGTCCCCGGAGCAGCTCACCCGGGACCGCGCCGACTTTGCCCGGAAGGGAATCGCCCGGGGCCGGTCGGTCGTGGTGCTCAGCTGCCGGGACGGGATCGCCCTGGTCGCCGAGAATCCTTCGCCGTCCCTGCACAAGGTCGGCGAGATCTACGACCGGATCGCTTTCGCCGCCGTCGGGAAGTACAACGAGTTCGAGAGCCTGCGGCAGGCGGGGGTTCGCTACGCCGATGTGAGGGGCTACTCCTACGACCGCGGTGACGTGACCGCCCGCGGGCTGGCCAGTGTCTACGCACAGAGCCTCGGCGCCGTCTTTACCGCCGACAGCAAGCCCTTCGAAGTTGAACTGGCCGTCGCCGAGGTGGGTACCCGCACCGACACCGACCATCTGTACCGGCTGACCTTTGACGGGTCAATCGCCGACGAACAACGGTTCATCGTGATGGGTGGGCAGGCCGACGCCGTGGTGGACGCACTCTCCAGCCGCTGGGACGCCGACCACGACTTCGGCGAAGCGGTGCGGACCGCCGTCGACGCCCTCCGCTATGGCGGCGGGAGCGTCGTCGGCGGGGTCAGCGAACCCCGGGTCCGCCTGGACCCCGGCGCCCTGGAGGTCGCGGCCCTGGACCGTGACCCGCTGACCACCCGCGGAGCGCGTCGCGCGTTCCGACGGTTCCTGCCCGCGGAAGTGGCAGCCATGCTCGAAGGGGCGCAGCACTGATGGACCGCAGGATCTTTGGCATCGAGACCGAGTTCGGGATCGCCTATTCCGGGCCGAACTCCCGTCCACTCTCACCCGAGGAGGTGGCCCGCTACCTGTTCCGGAAAGTGGTTAGTTGGGGGAGGTCCTCCAACGTCTTCCTCACCAACGGGTCCCGGCTGTACCTCGACGTCGGCTCACATCCCGAGTACGCGACGGCCGAATGCGACGACGTCGCCCAGCTGATTGCCCATGACCGGGCGGGGGAGCTGATCCTCGAGGACCTCGTTGCCGAGGCACAACGGCGGCTCGCCCACGAGGGGTACGACGGGCGGGTGTACCTGTTCAAGAACAACACCGACTCCGCGGGGAACTCCTACGGCAGCCATGAGAACTACCTCATTCCCCGGAAGCTCGAGTTCAGCCGCCTGGCCGACATCCTGATTCCGTTCCTGGTCACCCGGCAGCTGCTGGTCGGCGCCGGGAAGGTCCTCAAGACGCAGACCGGTTCCATCTACGCCTTCTCACAGCGCGCCGACCACATCTGGGAAGGTGTCTCCTCCGCGACCACCCGGTCACGGCCCATCATCAACACCCGGGACGAGCCCCACGCCGACGCCGAGTACTACCGCAGGCTCCACGTGATCGCCGGGGACTCCAACATGTCCGAGACCACCGCCATGCTCAAGGTGGGGTCGGTCGACCTGATCCTGCGGATGATCGAGGCGGGCGTCATCATGAAAGACTTCCGGCTGGAAAACCCGATCCGCAGCATCAGGGAAATCTCCCACGACCTCACCGGCAGGCAGCCCCTCAAACTGGCCAACGGCCGTCGCATCTCCGCGCTTGAAATGCAGCGGGAGTATCTGGCCCGGGTCCGCCAGTTTGTCGACACGAACGGCGCCCACACCCCGCACGTCGAGCGGATCCTGGAACTGTGGGGCCGCACGCTGGACGCCGTCGACACCGGTGACCACTGGCTTATCGACCGGGAGATCGACTGGGCCATCAAGAAGAAGCTGATCGACCGCTACCGGGTCCGCCACGGGCTGGGGCTCGAATCGGCGCGGGTGGCGCAACTCGACCTCACCTACCACGACATTTCCCGGGAACGTGGACTGTACTTCCTGCTCCAGCAGCGTGGCGAAACCGAGCGGGTGGTGGACGACGTCGACATCAAGAACGCCGTGGACATTCCACCCCAGACCACCCGCGCGCGCCTGAGGGGCGAGTTTGTGCGGCGCGCCAAGGAGGCCAACCGGGACTTCACCGTCGACTGGGTGCACCTCAAACTCAACGACCGCGCCCAGCAGACCATCCTGTGCAAGGACCCGTTCCAGTCGGTCGACGAACGGGTTGAAGCGCTGCTGGCGCAACTGTGAATCCGCCGGGAAACTCCCGGGAAAACGAATGTGCGGGAGAAACTTCAGTCCCCAAACCGTTAGGCTGGTGAGGTTCATTCACCAGTTACGGCCCGTACGTCGCGGCCGGACGGCACGCACCACCGATCAACCGCGAAAGAAGTACCGTGCGAAAAGCTCTCACCATGACTCTGCCCCTTCTGCTTGCGCTGACTGCCTGTGGCGGTGATGCCGGCAGCGATGGCCCGGAGGGGAAGACCGCCGGGGACGCCGCGATTCTCGAATCCGTCCGCATTGAGGGCGGCACCGATGAGGAAGCCCCCGAGGTGACGTTCGAGTCGCCGCTGGAGGTCACCGGCCCCGCAGCCGCGGCCATCACCGCTGGCGACGGCGATCCCATTGCCGACGGCGACCGCGTCTCATTCCACCTGGTGGGGCTCAACGCCGAGGATGGCTCAGTGCTCGGAGACACCTACTCCGCCGGGCAGCCACAGACCCTTGACCTGACCGAGCAGCTGCAGGAGGTCGACCCTGAACTCTACGAGGTGCTGCTGGGCACCACCATCGGCTCCCAGATCGCGTACACCACGGTCCTCGAGGGCCAGGACCCGCAGCAGCTCATCGTCATGCGCGTGCTGAGCGCCGAGGATGCACCCCCAGTGCCCGAGGTCCTCAGCCCCGAGGCGGTCGAGGAACTCGACGCCGACGGCCAGCTGCCCACGTTCACCTTCGACGACGACGACGCGCCGGTCATTGAGATCCCCGACAACGAGCCCTCCGATGACCTGGTCATCAAGGTCCTCGAGGCCGGCGACGGCGATGTCCTCACCGAGGCCGACACCATCACCGCCAACTACGCCGGCTGGCGGTGGGAGGACGGCGAGCAGTTCGACTCCAGCTACCCCGGCGGTGAGCCGGTCGAGTTCCCCCTGACCGGCGTCATCGAAGGCTGGACCAAGGGCCTCGCTGGCCAGACCGTGGGCAGCAAGGTGCTGCTGGTCATCCCTGCGCCCATGGGCTACGGCGACCCGGCACCCGAGGGACGCCCGTCCGGCACCCTCGCGTTCTACGTAGAAATCGTCGAGAAGGTCGCCGCCGAATAGTTTCGGCGACACCGATTCACCACCATTTAAAGGAGAAATATGTCCATCGGATCAAACGGAACCGACCGCACCAAGCCCGAGATCGAATTCCCCGGCACCGAAGTCCCCACCGAACTGGTCATCTCTGACCTGATCGAGGGCTCCGGCGACGAGGCAAAGGCCGGCGACACCGTCTCCGCCCACTACGTGGGTGTCGCATTCTCCACCGGCGAAGAGTTCGACTCCTCCTGGAACCGCGGCGCACCACTCGACTTCAAGGTCGGCATCGGCCAGGTCATCCAGGGTTGGGACCAGGGTCTGCTCGGCATGAAGGTCGGCGGACGACGCCGGCTGGAAATCCCGGCGAACCTCGCCTACGGTGACCGCGGCGCGGGTGGGGCTATTGCTCCCGGCGAATCGCTGATCTTCGTCGTCGACCTGATGGGCCTGCGCTAACCGCAGCATTGTTCGACCGATGGCCGGGGCACAGTGTGCCCCGGCCATCGTCTTGCAGGTACTCTTGCCAACGTGTCAGCTAAACGAACGGAACGCCTCCTCACCCTGGTCATGCTGCTGCTCTCCACGCAGCGCGGCTACACCAAGGAGGAGCTGTTCAGGGAAATAGAACTGTACGGTGGGGCACCCACCCCTTCGGCCCGGGAAAAACTCTTCGACCGGGATAAGGCGATGCTCCGCGAACAGGGCATCCCCGTCCAGTCCTTCAGCGATGATCCCGCCTTCGATCACGACAACTCCATCCGCCGCTACCGGATCGACGCCGCCGAGTACCGGCTGCCCGCCGTGACCTTCAGCGCCGAGGAGTCCGCTGCTCTGACCCTCGCGGCCGGGATGTGGGACGTTGCCACCCTCGACTCCGCGGCCGCCCGGGCCCTGCGTAAGCTGCAGGACCGCGGCGCGGCCGACGGCGGTGCCGCACCACTTCCGGTGGAACCCCGGATCAGGACCAACGAACCCCACTGGGACGAGGTCTGGCGTGCCACCACCTCCCGCCGCCCGATCGCCTTCGGCTACGGTGCGGCGAGCACCGGCCGGGAAGAACCAAGGACCCTTCAGCCCTGGGGGATGGGCAGCCGCTTCGGGCATTGGTACGTGGTCGGCCTGGACCTGGACCGCGGCGAGGAACGGTACTTCAGGCTTTCCCGGATGACCACCGCCCCGCGGCTCCTGGAGGGTACCTACGACGTACCCGAACACTTCGCCATGCTCGATTCCCTCGCCTCCCTCGACCGTGCCGACGAACCCTTTGAAGCACTCGTTGCTGTTCAGCCCGACACCTGCCACCTGCTGCGGACCCGCCGCGGTGCGGTCCTGGACGGCGCCGACGGCGGCTGGGACCTGCTGCGCTTTCCGTACGGCGATCCGGGTGACACCGCAGCCGACATCGCAGCCTTCGGCCCCCGTGCCCGGGCCATCTCCCCGGCCGATCTGGTGGCCCAGGTGCGCAACCGGCTGACCCGCGCGTCCGCCGCCCAGGAGGGGCATCTCCCGGTGGTTGGGTTCACCGGCCCGGCACCACGACCGGCCCGCCGCAAGGCCTCCGCCGACGCCCGGCTGCGGAGGCTCCTCGACCTGGTGCCCTACCTCCTGGACCATCCGGGAGCAGACATGGGGGAGACCGCCAACCGGTTCGGCGTCAGCCTTGACCAGCTGGCGGCCGACCTGGAGCTGTTGTTCGTCAGCGGACCCCGCTACTACCCGGACGGCCTGATCGAGGTCAGCATCGACGGGGACCGCATTTTCCTTGACAACGCCGACAACCTGGCGGCGCCGGTCCGTCTGAACCTGGACGAGGCCTGCACCCTGATCGTGGGACTGGACACGCTGCGCCGCCTCCCCGGCCTGGATCCGGGCTCCGCGGCGGCGACCGCCCACGCCAAGCTTACGGAGGCCGCCGGGGACGCCGGTCGTGCCGGGAAAGCGATCGCCACCACCCTGACCGAAGATGCCGTGGGTCCCACCCTCGAAACCATTCAGACCGCCCTGCGCGACGGGGTGCGGCTGGAGCTGACCTATCTGGTGCCCGCACGTGACGAGGTCACCGAGCGGACGGTTGAACCGATCCGGGCCTTCTCCCGCGACGACGTCTGGTACCTGCAGGCCTGGTGCATCGGCGCCGAGGCAGTGCGGAACTTCCGGCTGGACCGGATCCAGAACGCACAACTGACTGCGGTCCCCGTTCGAGCCGAGCCCCGGCCGGTGCCAGCCGGCGACGCCGTGTTCAGCCCGACCGCCGGTGACGAGCTGGTGACCTTCATCCTCCAGGAGCCCGCCCGATGGGTTGCCGAGCACTACGACGCCGGGCGGACCGTCGAGCTCGCCGATGGGCGCCTGGCGGCAGAAATCCGGGTAGCGACCACCTCATGGATCCCCGGGCTGGTCGGCAGGCTCGGCGGGGATGCCGTCGTCGCTGCCCCCGGGCAGCTGTCAAAGGAATGCTCGGCCTGGCTCTCCGCTGCCCGGCTGAACTATCCCTGACTCCTCTCCCACTAGCGTGTCCGTCCAGCCCGCGAGGGCCCGGCACCGTTGTCCCCGCGACGGCCGGGACTCCCTTAGACTTGATTCATGCCTTGGTGGACGTGGATTGTGATCTGGGTGGCGCTGCTTGCGCTGACCCTCCTGGTTCTTGTCGCGCTCGGGTATTACCTCTTCCGGAAGGTGAAAGCCCTCCTCAAAGAGGTGGAGCACGCCGGTGAGGTGTTGGACCGGTCGACCACTCCCGCGGCCAGCCTGGACGAGGTTGTCCGGGAACCTGTGCCGCTGGCCGTATTCAGGGACCCGGCGGACGTCAGGGACGAGCGGGCGGCAGGGAAGGCCCTGCGGGTCGCGGCACGCCGGGAACGCCGGGTACACCGCCGGGTGAACCGTTCCCAACCGGTCAGCCTGAGAGATCTCCCGCATGTTTAGAACCCCGGTCCGGGCAGGATCAGAGGGTCGCCCCGGGGGGAATTGCCCTGGCAAGAACTATGAAAGGATTTCGTCATGAGACCTGAAGGCTGGGCACTAGTTGTCATTGTGGTTGTCGCACTGCTGCTTTTCGGAGCGCCCAAGCTACCCGGGCTGGCCCGCAGCGTTGGCCAGTCGCTCCGGATTTTCAAGTCCGAGGTGAAGCAGATGAAAGACGACGGTCCCTCCGAGACAGCCGACGACGGCGCACCCGTCGAGGGTCGAGTCGTCCCGCCAGCACGCACCCGGTCGGACCACCCCGACCAGCAGGGGCCAGCCGCGCCCGGAACGAACAACCCGCCGGGTCCAGCCGATCCGACATCACGTACACCCTAGGGTGAGCTGGCGGTGCTGAAGGTGCGCGGCAGAGGTCGCAAATCCAACCCCGAGGCGCGGATGGCTCTCCGGGAGCACCTGCTGGAAGCCCGGAACCGCCTGATCAAATCGGCGATCGCGCTGGTCCTCGGGACGGTGGTGGGGTTCTTTATCTACAACCCTGTCCTCACCGCGCTGTCCCAGCCCATTCTGGACATCAACGCCCGCGAGGGCAGGGAAGCGGTCCTGAACTTCGCCGGCGTCGCCTCGCCGTTCGACCTGCTCGTTCAGATCTCGGTCTTCATCGGAATCATCCTGGCGAGCCCGGTCTGGCTGTATCAACTGTGGGCCTTCATTACCCCCGGGTTGAAAACGAAGGAGCGCCGGGTGGCGTTGTCCTTCATCGCCGTCGCGGTGCCCCTGTTCCTGGCGGGGATCTACCTCGCCTGGCTGGTACTACCCAACGCGGTCCGGGTACTGACCGATTTCACCCCCAGCGGGTTTTCGAACTTCATCCTCGTCACCGAATACATCACCTTCGTGTTGCGCCTCATGCTGGCATTCGGGATCGCCTTTTTGCTCCCGGTGGTGCTGTTCGGGTTGAACCTGGTGGGAATCCTCACCGGCCGGCAGATCCTCAAAGCCTGGCGGATCACCGTCTTCCTGATCTGCGTCTTCGCCGCCATGGCAGCACCCGGCGGCGATGCGCTCGGCATGCTCTACCTGGCGGCCCCGATGGTGGTGCTCTTCTTCATCGCCATCATGCTGTGCCTCCTGAACGACAAGCGGCGTGACCGCCGGAGGGCAGCCCAGGACGCCGAGGTGGAAGCCAACGCCGACACCGCAGCACCCATCGACGAGCTGTAGGCGCCCGGGTCGGACGGTGCAAACCCGCCAGCCGGGACAGATTAGGCTTGAACCATGACCTCCCCCGCCGAGCGGTACCAGCTAGCACAGGCGCGCACCGCGCACTCAGCAACCGCGCTGTTCGCGTTCGAGCAGACGCTGGGATTCGACCTGGACCAGTTTCAGCGGGACGCCTGTGTCTGCCTTGAAGCGGGTCGGGGTGTGCTGGTCGCGGCGCCGACCGGTGCCGGCAAGACGGTCGTTGGAGAATTCGCCGTATACCTGGCTCTGGAGAAGGGCCTGAAGGCGTTCTACACCACCCCGATCAAAGCCCTCAGTAACCAGAAATACTCGGAACTGTGCGCCGTCTATGGCACGGGTCGGGTGGGTCTGCTCACCGGCGACACGACGATCAACCCGGATGCCCCCGTCGTCGTCATGACCACCGAAGTGCTGCGGAACATGCTGTATGCGAACTCTGACACCCTGGACGACCTTGGCTACGTGGTGATGGACGAGGTGCATTACCTTGCGGACCGGTTCCGTGGAGCCGTGTGGGAGGAAGTGATCATCCATCTGCCCTCCGAGGTCCGGCTCGTGTCACTGAGCGCGACGGTGTCCAATGCCGAGGAATTCGGGGCATGGCTGGACACCGTGCGGGGCCACACCGACGTGGTGGTCTCCGAGCACCGCCCCGTTCCCCTCTGGCAACACGTCATGGTGGGCCAGAACCTCCTGGACCTGTTCGCTGGGGAGGTGGCCTTCGATGAGGCCGCCCCCGCTGGAGCCGAGTCCGGCGCGCAGGACCGGTACGAGGTCAACCCCGAACTCCTGGAACTGGCCAGCTCGGAAACCCGGCTGACCCAGCGAGCCAGCTGGGGAGCCGGCGGTGGCTCACGGAGGGGGAGGGGACCGGCGAAACGGCCACCGCAGGCCGCATCCCGTGTCAGGCGTGCCAGCCGCCCCCAGGTGATCAGCGCGCTGGACAAGGACGGGCTGCTCCCGGCGATCACGTTCATCTTTTCCCGCAACGGCTGCGAGGCGGCGGTCAGCCAGTGTCTCGACGCGGGCCTGTGGCTCACCACTGAGGCCGAACGGGAGATTATCAGCCTCCGGGTCGATGAGGCGGCAGTCGACCTGCCGCCCGAGGACCTTGCGGTGCTCGGCTTCTGGGAGTGGCGGGAGGGATTGATCCGCGGCTTCTCCGCCCACCACGCCGGGATGCTGCCCACCTTCAAGGAAGTAGTCGAGAAGCTGTTCGCCAAGGGGCTCGTGAAGGCCGTCTTCGCCACCGAAACCCTGGCGCTCGGTGTGAACATGCCTGCCCGGTCCGTGGTGCTGGAGAAGCTCGACAAGTTCAACGGCGAGGCACACGTGAACGTGACGGCGGGGGAGTACACCCAGCTGACCGGCCGCGCTGGTCGCCGGGGCATCGATGTGGAGGGCCACGCCGTCGTGCTCTGGCAGCCCGGCACCGATCCCGGTGCGGTGGCCGGCCTGGCGTCCCGGCGCACCTACCCGCTGAATTCGAGCTTCCGACCTACCTACAACATGAGCATCAACCTGCTCGCCCAGTTTGGGCAGGACCGCTCCCGCGAAATCCTCGAAACCTCGTTCGCCCAGTTCCAGGCAGACCGCTCGGTGGTGGGGCTGGCGAAGCAGGTGCGGACCCGTGAGGAGTCCCTCAAGGGTTACGAACAGTCGATGACTTGCCATCTGGGGGACTTCACCGAGTACTCGAAGCTGCGCCGGGAACTGTCGGACCTGGAGAACCTCGCCGCGAAAGCAACATCCCGAGACCGCCGGTCGGCCGCCGCATCGTCGCTGGAAATGCTGCGGCCCGGAGATGTCATCGACGTCCCGGCCGGGCGGGTCCAGGGGTACGCAGTGGTCCTCAGCCCCGACACCTCCAGGGAGCCACGGCCCACCGTGCTGACCGAGGACAAACAGATCCGACGGGTGGGGGTCCAGGACCTCACCGGACCACTGGACGTGCTCTCCCACATTCGGATCCCCAAGAACTTCAACGCCCGCAGCCCGAAGGACCGGCGCGACCTGAGCTCCTCGCTCCGCAATGCGCTGCACGAGAAACGCCCGCCCCGCCGTGGCGCGGGGCCCCAGGACGGTTTCCACTCCGGTGCCACTGATCGCCAGGAGGCGGCCATCACGGGGCTGCGCCGGAAACTCCGGGCACACCCCTGCCACGGCTGCAGCGACCGGGAACAGCACGCCCGGTGGGCCGAACGGTGGTGGAAGCTTCGCCGCGAGACCGACCGCCTGACCGGCCAGATCCGTGGGCGCACCAACACCATCGCCAAGACCTTCGACCGGGTCTCCGACGTCCTGCTCCACTACGGGTACCTACAGAACACCCCGTCGGGCACCACGATCACCGCGGCCGGCCGCAAACTCCGCCGGGTGTATGGCGAGAAGGACCTCCTGATCGCCCTCTCCCTCGAACACGGCGCCTTTGACGGTCTGGACGCCGCCGAAACGGCGGCACTGGCCTCGGTCCTCGTGTACCAGGCCAAACGCGAGGAACGTGGACTGCGCCCGAAAATGCCCGGGGCAACCCTGGACCACTCGATCGACGTCGTCGTCCGCCAGTGGTCCACCCTGACAGACCTTGAGGAACAGTTCAGGTTGCCCGTCACCGGGGAACCGGAACTGGGCCTTGTCTGGCCCATGTACAAGTGGGCGCGGGGGAAGGCCCTCCAGCCCTCACTCAGCGGAACCGACCTGGCCGCAGGGGACTTCGTCCGGTGGACCAAGCAGGTCATCGACCTGCTCGATCAGCTGGCCAAGATCGACGACCTGCCGAGCGGTCAGCGGCGGCTATGCATTGATGCCATCGGGCTCATCCGTCGCGGCGTGGTGGCCTACTCGGCCATCGGCGACTAACCATCACCTTCCACCACCTGTCTGGAGCACGCATGACCCCGCCCCGCCCTGTTCTGTACCGCAACGGCTCCGTCTACAGCGCCGCGGACCCGTTTGCGACGGCCATGCTGGTAGACGGCGACACGGTCGCCTGGATCGGCTCCGAGCATGCCGCCGAGTCCCTCGCGGATTCGACGATGACCGTGGTCGACCTCGCCGGTGCGCTCATCACCCCAGGCTTCGTCGACTCCCACGTCCACACCACCGAGACCGGCCTCGCTCTGGAGTCCATTGACCTGGCAGGCTGCGGCAGCCTCACCGAACTGCTGGACCTGGTCGCCGCAGCCGCGCGGAGCGGTGTGGCCACGGTCCTGGGCCACGGCTGGGACGAATCCCGCTGGCCAGACCGGACCGTACCGACGGCACAGCAGCTGGACGCGGCCGGCGGCGGTAAACCTGTATACTTGGCGCGCGCGGACGTCCATTCGGCGGTGGTCTCCGGCTCCCTGGCAGCTGCCCTCGGGTTGGCAGCCCTCGACGGCTGGGACAACGGCTTCGTGGTGCGCGACGCCCACGTCGCCGCCCGGCTGGCCTCACGGAACCTCAATGACACCCAACGGTCCACGTACCAGCGGGCAGCCCTTCGCCAGGCGGCAGCCAACGGAATCGTCGCTGTCGCCGAGATGGGCGCACCGCACATCTCACCGACCGCGGACCTGCAGGCGTTGCTGGGGCTCGGCCAGGGCCCCGAGGACGAGCTGCTTCCCGAGGTACTGGCCTACTGGGGTCAGGCCGTCGGGTCGGTGTCCGAGCTGAGGGACATCCTGGATACTTTCGACGGGCGCCTGGCCGGACTCGGTGGCGACCTGAACGTTGACGGGTCGATCGGTTCCCGCACAGCAGCGTTGAGGCAGCCCTACGCCGATGACTCCCACCAGGGCACCGTCTTCCTGGATGCCGGCGCTGTCGCCGCGCATCTGGGCGCTGCAACGAGCGTCGGGGTGCAGTCCGGATTCCACGTGATCGGGGACGCCGGACTGGACGTAGTCCTCGACGGCCTGTCCCGTGCTGCAGAGGCGCACGGCATCGAGAACGTCCGGAAGGCCCGCCACCGGCTGGAACACGTGGAGCTCGCCGACAGCGGGGCCATCGCCCAGCTGGTTCACTTCGGCGTGACCGTCAGCGCCCAACCGGCGTTCGACGCCCGCTGGGGCGCCGCTGACGGCCTCTACAGCCAGCGGCTGAGCGACACCCGGATGGCTGGCATGAACCCCTTTGCCAGTTTCCTTGCGGCGGGGGTGCCTCTGTGCTTCGGATCCGACAGTCCCGTCACGTCGCTCGACCCGTGGTCCACACTTCGAGCCGCCGTCCTGCACAATAATCCGGCCCAGCGCATCTCCGCCCGTGCCGCTTTCATCGCCCACACCCGGGCGGGGTGGCGGGCCGTGGGGTCCAGGAATCCCCTCCTCGGACAGTTGGTCCCCGGGGCTCCGGCGTCCTACGCGGTCTGGGAGGTAGAGGAACTGATGGTGCAGACAGCGGACAGCCGGGTCCAGTCCTGGAGTACCGATCCGCGGGCCGGAACACCGTTGCTGCCCGCTCTCGATACGGGGTCGGATCCGCGCTGCCTCGAAACGGTGCACCACGGCCGGCAACTGTACCGGGCAGAAGGTTTTGACGAATTACCATCTGCCCTGCGGTCCGCGTCCTGACCTGCGGAAACGGAAGTTTCCCCAGGTCAGCGGGCTGTTGACACGTACTCCACAGCGCGTAGGCTGTGGAATCAACGGGTTGATCCAAGTCAGGCACCATGGCTGACCCGACCGGACCGACTCGACTCATGACTGAGGCAACCACCACCACGCTGGACGGGTAGTCATGTGTCGCGGTATCGGTAGTGATGAAATGGGTAGATTCGCGCGTCAGTAGAAAACAGCTGTGATCGTTGTCGATCCGTGCTGGCCCGAAGGCGCGCGAATCTACCCCACCATTGAGCGAATCCTCCCAAGCATGGAGGCGCCCCCTGGCCCCACCGGCTTTTCGGTCCTGCGAGGGCATCCAATATACTGGGCGTTTGGTTCCGACCCCCGGGACGTGCGCTGCGGCGCACCTACTTACTTGACCAAAGGTTGCCTGAGTGCGAGTCGTCACCATCATTCCCACCTACAACGAGATAGAGTCGCTGCCCCTGACGGTTTCCCGTCTCCGCCGCGCCGTACCCCACTCGGATGTCCTGGTGGTTGACGACAACAGTCCGGACGGCACCGGTGACCTTGCCGATACTCTTGCTGCTGCCGACCCCCAGATCCACGTGCTGCACCGCCAGGGCAAGGCGGGACTCGGCGCCGCCTACATTGCCGGTTTCACCTGGGGACTCGACGCCGGCTACGACGTCCTGGTGGAGATGGATGCTGATGGGTCCCACCGGCCTGAACAGCTGCAGTCGCTGCTCGAGAGGGTGGCCGACGCCGACCTGGTAATCGGCTCCCGGTGGGTCCCGGGAGGATCTGTGGTGAACTGGCCGCGCCGCCGGAAACTCCTGTCGAGGGCCGGCAGTACCTATTCGAGGATCATGCTCGGCATCGAGGTCAGGGACATCACCGCCGGGTACCGGGCGTTCCGCCGCGAGACCCTCGAGAAACTCGATCTGGCCCAGGTGGATTCGGTCGGTTACGGTTTCCAGGTGGACATGACCTTCCGGGTTGCCAAACTGGGTCTGAAAATCGTCGAGGTGCCGATCACGTTCGTGGAACGGGAGTTCGGGGCGTCGAAGATGAGTGGCGGAATTGTTCTGGAAGCCATCGGCAACGTCACCCGGTGGGGAATTGTTGCCCGCTGGCGTGCTCTTACCACCCGCGGCGCGCCCAGCAACATCACCGGCTGACCGGGTCCTCGGCCAAAAGCCTCCTCGGCTAAAAGGCCGGCTTGAAGCCAGGCTTTTAGAACACGAAAAAGCCGGGTCTGCTGCCCTATGGCAGCCGACCCGGCTGAATCAGTACTTGCTTGAAACAGGGTTAGCGCTGAATCAGCGTGTGCCTGAATCAGGCTGTAACTGTCACTCTAGGCGGACTGACGCTCTCCGCGGCGCTCCCGAAGAATGGTCAGGCGGTCCTGGAGGATCTGCTCCAGTTCGTCCATGCTGCGGCGTTCCAGCAGCATGTCCCAGTGCGTACGCACCGGCTTGTCGCCTGAGGTGTCGGGGCGCTCTCCATCGACAAGCAACGCCTCCTTGCCGGTTTTGGATACCCAGACCGGTGGAACGTCAGCTTCCGCCGCAAAAGTGACGAACACCCTTTCGCCGTCTCCGCAGCGGTATTCGACCCGCTGACGGGGAGCTGGCTCAACCCCGGATTCTGTCTCCATGCTCTGCGCCCCGAGGCGCATTCCGCGCAAGCTACGATCGCTCATGTATTCTCCTACTCAACAATTTGGCATCCGTGACGGCGGATGGTGGTGTGGCGTTTTCCGCCACGTCCTGCCATCTACATAACGCTGTGGAATATGAGTCTGTTCCCGATCACAGCAGCGAAACCACGGCAAACACACAATTATACGCCGGAGTGGCAGCCAAACAGAAACCGGCCAGCTAGCCAACCGCTAGCCGGCCGGCATCAGTAGGGCGACCCCCCCCGTTACCTTTCTTATAGCCCCTAAACGAGCAAGAATCGGGGTTGCTGGCCTGTCGGTCCTGGCATGATTGAGTCCCCCAGTCGAATGTATGATCCGGGGGGTGTTGTCACCGGGGTTCGATAGGCGCCAGAGGATCGCTAATGGGGACCGGACCAGCTGCAGACACCATCGTGGTAGGTCGGCCGTAACGTGGATGCCGAGCTCTGGGGCCGCAGGACAGACCAGCACGGTCTCATTGGGTTTCACCTCTGGAGGTAGTAGTGATTAAGGATCACGAACTCGTCGATGTGTTTATCGGCGTCGATGTCGGTAAGTCCAACCACCACGCGGTGGCGTTGGACAGGAACGGCAAGAAACTGCTCGATAAGGCACTGCCGCAAGACGAGGCGAAACTGCGGGCGATCATCGACAGTCTCACCAAGCACGGCACGCTTTTACTCGTCGTGGACCAGCCGGCCACCATCGGTGCACTGCCGGTCGCTGTGGCGCAGGCCGCCGGTATCCTCGTCGGTTACCTGCCGGGCCTGGCGATGCGCCGCATCGCTGACCTGCACCCCGGTGAGGCCAAGACGGATGCCCGAGACGCTTACATCATTGCTGAGGCCGCCCGGAGCATGCCGCACACGCTGCGCTCGATTGCCGTCGCCGATGAACAGGCCGCAGAGCTGTCAATGCTCTGCGGTTTCGACGACGACCTGGCCAAGCAGGCCACCGCCGCCTCGAACCGGATCCGCGGGCTCCTCACGCAGATCCACCCGGCCCTGGAACGGGCCATCGGCCCGCACCTGGACCACCCCGTAATGGCCGAACTGCTGCGGAAATACCCTGCCCCTGAGGCTCTGCGCCGGGCTGGCCAGAGCCGGGTCGCCGCGTTCATGGCCAAGTCCGCGCCGCGGGCCGGCAGGCGCTGGGCAGAAGAGATCTTCACCGCTCTGGGTGAGCAGAGCGTAGTCGTGGCCGGCACTGGCGCCGCCGGCGTCGTGTTGCCCCAACTCGCCGCGCAGCTGACCCAACTACGCACCTCTCGTGCCGAGGTTCTGACCCAGGTTGAAGCCATCGTGGAGGCCCACCCTCTTCACGAACTCCTGACGTCCCTACCGGCGGTCGGCGTCAGGACGGCAGCACGGATCATTACCGAGGTTGCAGGCAAGGAATTCAAGACCGCCGGGCATCTGGGATCCTACGCCGGACTCGCGCCGGTGACGTGGCGATCCGGTACCTCGATCCGAGGAGACCACTCCTCAAAAAAGGGCAACAAGATCCTCAAACGGGCGTTCTTCCTCTCCGCATTCGCGGCCCTGAAAGACCCCGTCTCACGGGCGTACTACGACCGCAAACGAGCCCAAGGCAAACGGCATAATCAGGCCCTGATCGCCCTCGCCAGACGCCGCTGCGATGTACTGTTCGCGATGCTGCGCGACGGAGTGCTATACGAGGCACCCGCAGTCAAAGCCGCCTAAACAACCAGCCCAGCAGCCGGCCGACCACGCGCCACCGGCCACTCCCTCCTGCCCAAAAACCCGGCAAACCCCAATCTCCGAAAACCACCCAACCAGCTTGACAAAAAACATAGGGACACCCCCCCTTCACCCGGGTCCATCGAGGGACATCGCGGTAGAGGTTGTCCTAGGGGCTGTAGGTGGGCGAGGTGCTTTCGCCGTCGGGAGCGTCAGCGGTCGTGTTGCCGAGGACGTTACCGATCCCCTTGAGCGCTTCTCCGACCTCGCTGGGAATGATCCACAGTTTGTTGGATGACCCTTCGGCGAGCTTCGGAAGGGTCTGGAGGTACTGGTAGGCCAGGAGTTTCTGGGTCGGGTTGCCCTTGTGGATGGCGTCGAAGACCTTCTGAATGGCCTGGGACTCACCGTCGGCGCGCAGGATGGCTGCCTTCGCGTCACCTTCCGCGGCGAGGATCGCTGCCTGCCGCTGACCTTCGGCGGTGAGAATCTGGGACTGCTTGGTGCCTTCGGCGGTCAGGATGGCCGCGCGACGGTCCCGCTCGGCACGCATCTGCTTCTCCATCGAGTCCTGGATGGACAGGGGAGGATCGATGGCCTTCAGTTCCACCCGGGAAACGCGGATGCCCCACCGGCCGGTGGCTTCGTCGAGCACTCCACGCAGCTGCCCGTTAATCTGGTCACGGGAGGTCAGCGCCTCTTCAAGGTTCAGGCCACCGACGACGTTACGCAGGGTGGTGGTGGTCAACTGTTCAACGGCCTGGATGTAATTGGCGATCTCGTAGGTCGCCGCCCGCGGGTCGGTGACCTGGAAATAGACCACCGTGTCAATCGATACCACCAGGTTGTCTTCGGTGATGACCGGCTGTGGTGGGAAAGACACCACCTGCTCGCGCAGATCCAGCAGGGGCAGCAACCGGTCCACAAAGGGGATCAGGATCGTCAGGCCGGGCTGGAGGGTCCGCTGGTACTTTCCCAGCCGTTCCACCACGCCAGCGCGAGCCTGCGGAATGATCCGCACCGATTTAACCAGCACGATCAGGACGAAGATGATCAGGGCAATCAGGACGACTGTCAGTCCGATTGCCCCTGCGTCGCTAGGCATGTGTTCCCCTTTGAGGTTGATGGCACAGGTTCAGTGTCACGGGTAAGTGGCACTGGGATAAGTGGACGGTTGGGGGTGAAGCCTAGACCGCGCCGGAGTCGGCGGCTTTCGGCTGGGCGGGTGCTGAGATCAGGGCGGTAGCCCCGTCGATTCGGGACACTGCCACCCGTTCGCCGGCAGGAATCAGAGAGCCGTCGACCGTCCGGGCGGACCAGGTGTCCCCGCCGATCTTCACCGTGCCGGATTCCCCAGTCACCACGTCGAGGGTCAACGCTGATTCGCCGATGAGCCGGTCAATGTTGCTCAGTTGTTCGGGAGAGCCCCGCTTCAAATGTTTCAGGGCAACCGGCCGGACCACCAGAACCATGAGCAGGGACACCACGCAGAACACCACGACCTGCAGGAAGAACGCCGCCCCGATGAAGGTGCTGATCATGGCGGCGAGGGCGCCCATGGCCATCATGATGAAGAACAGGTCCAGAGTCAGGGTTTCCACAGCGGCAAGCCCCAGGAACAGGACGAGCCAGAGTATCCAGCCGTTCTCCATAAGCCACTCAAACATGTCTTCCCCTCGGGCTAGGGCGCCATTGGGCGCGTATTGCGTACCTCCATCATGCCAAAGCGGAGGGGCGAAACCTAGGGATGGGAGGCCCGGCAGAGCGGTTGTTATAGATCCGCAAGGGTCGCACTCCCCGCTGACCTCCTGAAAACCTGGACGGTGAAACGAGCGCTTGCCGCAGTCCACTCCGGTAGGCCGGCGAGCCGGGCCGAGAGCCCGACCGGGTCCAGGTGGTGTCCCGCCGGACCCATCAGGGCAGCGTTGTAGACGTCGGCCCGTGAGAGCCGCAGCTGGTAGTCAACAGCCACCGCCTCAATCTCGTGGAACAAGCCGGCCAGCGTGGCAGACACCCCGCCGGCCTTGTCTTCGGGCACCTCGAGCAGTCCCGCATCGTCGGCGATCTCCGCCAGATGACCGGGGAGGGGAGTCACCACCACCAGCACGCCGTCCGGCCGCAGTACCCGGTGGAACTCCTCAGGATTGCGGGGGGCGAAGATGTTCGTCAGGAGGTCGACCACTCCATTCTGGATGGGCAGGGGGCGCCAGACGTCCCAGACGAGGCACACGCCGTCGTCGTCGAGAAGCCGGGCGGCACGGCGCAAGGCGAACTTGGAGATGTCCAGGGCGAGCAGGGAGGTGTCGTCGTGTCCGCGGCGCAGTCCGTGAAGGTAGTAGCCGGTGCCGGCTCCGGCGTCCAGGATCACCCGCGGTGCAGCGACCTGCCGCTGTGCCAGGGCCGATACCTCCTCCCGGAGGCGGTCGTAGTGGCCGGCTCCGAGGAAGTCGGTCCGGGCCTGCACCATTGCGGCGGTATCGGGCTGGAACGCGGTGCCCCGGCCGGTGAGCAGGTTGAAGTACCCCTGCTTCGCCGCGTCGAACCGGTGCCCCGACGCGCATCCGAGGGTCCGGCCCGCTGTCGACAGTTCCAGCTTCGCCTCGCACACAGGGCAGCGCAGAACGTTCTCCGGAAGGTGGGGCATGCCTTCATCCTAGGGCCGGCACAGTGCCCACGTGCCCGAATTGGGAAGTCCCGATGACTGATCTAGTCTCGAACCTGTGAAACCACATGAGCTGAACCTTCTCCAGTCCGTAAGTTCACCGTCACTCTCACCCGACGCGCAGCACTGCGTCGTCTCGGTGACCCGACCCGATTTTCAGGCCGACTCCTACGTCGGACAACTGTGGGACCTCCCCGTCTCCGGTGGCGTCGCCCGCCGGCTGACCCGCGGATTCCGCGACACGGCACCGCAGTACTCGCCCGATGGCCGGCTCCTCGCGTTCCTTCGGTCAGCCCCAGGCGGCAAGCCACAGCTGATGATGGTGGACAGCCGCGGTGGCGAACCGCAGCCTCTGACCGATCAGAAAATGGGCGTCGGAGCGTTCAGTTTCTCGCCGGATTCGTCGAAGATCGCCTTCACCTCACGGGTGCCCGAGCATGGCCGGTACGGAACCGTCGACGGCGTCGGGCCCGGTCTTGAAGACCCACGCCGAATCACTACGTTCAAATACCGCATGAACGGGCTGGGCTACTCGGTGGACAAGCGCAACCACATTTTTGTGCTCGAGCTACCGGACCTGGATGCCGCACCCTTCGTGGAAGCGGTCGGCCGTGCCAAGGAGGCTGAGGCGGCCGAGAGCTCGGAGGCAGCTGGCGGATCGGCGGGGGCTGGTGAGTCGGCAGGGGCTGGCTCCAAGGGTCTCCCCACCGCAGTCCAGCTGACCACCGCCAATGCCGACCACAACGAGCCGGTGTTCTCCCGCGACGGGCAGCGGATCCTCTTCACTGCGGCGCTGCACCCGGAGGCCGACACCACCCTGTACACCGACGTTCACTCGATGGCGGTGGACGGAACCGGCCTGTCCCGGCTGACCAACAACGGCGCAGGCACCCGGCTCGGCTGCAACCGGCCGGTGGAAAGCCTCGACGGGAAATGGCTCTTCTTCCTGGGCAGTGACCTGTCCGAGGACGGACTCGACTTCCTCGCCAGGAACACCGCCCTCTACGTCGCACCGGTGGACGCGCCCGGCGAGGCCCGTGCCCTCACCGACGCCGAGACGGTCGACCTCGGGGAGGTCGGCGACATGGTGCCCCGCGGTGCTGACTCGGTGCTCGTCTTCAACCGCACCCGGGGGAAGGGAACCCTCCTGGAGGTGTCAGCTGATGGAACGCTGACGGAGCTTGCCGACGGCGAGCTGATCATCACGGGCGCGGCAGCGGCCGGCGACGTGGTCGTCGCTGCCTATACCGACGCGCACACCATGGGCGACGTCGCGGTGGTGTCCGGCGGAACCCTGTCCCCGCTGACCGATTTCTCCAACGACCTGCGGGACCAGACCACGGTGGTCACACCGGTGGAGGAGACCTTCACCGCAAGCGACGGTCACCCGGTGCACGGGTGGGTCCTCGAACCCGCGGGGGAGGGCCCCCATCCGGTTCTGCTGAACATCCACGGCGGCCCGTTCGCCCAGTATGGCTGGGGATACTTTGATGAGGCCCAGGTGTACGTCGATGCCGGCTACGCCGTGGTGATGTGCAATCCGCGCGGTGCTGCGGGCTACGGGCAGGAGCACGGTCGCGTCATCAAGGGAGCCATGGGCACCGTCGACCTGCAGGACGTGTTGGGCTTCCTCGAGGGTGCCCTGGAGAAGTACCCGGCGATGGACCGGGAACGGCTGGGAGTGATGGGTGGATCCTATGGAGGCTATCTGACCGCGTGGACCATCTCCCAGGACCACCGGTTCACTGCGGCAGTGGTGGAGCGCGGGTACCTTGACCCGCCATCCTTTGTCGGGTCGTCGGACATTGGCTGGTTCTTCTCCGACGCGTACACCGGGTCCGATCCGGAGCAGATCAAGGCACAGAACCCCTTTGCGCAGGTGGACAAGGTGCAGACTCCCACCTTCGTGGTGCATTCGGAGGAGGATCTGCGCTGCCCGCTGGAGCAGGCACAACGCTATTACACGGCGCTGAAGCTGCGGGGCGTGCCCACCGAGCTGTTGGTCTTCCCGGGGGAGACCCACGAACTGTCGCGGGCAGGATCGCCGTGGCATCGCCGGCAGCGGTTCGAGCACATCCTGCAGTGGTGGGCGACCTACCTGCCCACATCGCGGAACCAGCCGGCCTGATGGTCTAGCCGGGGTTTGCCGGCGGCAACTCGGCGGGGCGGGGGAGCAGTATTTCGAAGCATGCTCCCCAGCCCGGTCGTGTCACCAGCGACGCGCTGCCGCCGTGAGCTTCGGCAATCGCGGCCACGATTGACAGGCCCAGACCGGCGCCGCCGGTTTTCGCGGTATTGCGTCCGGAGCCCCGCTTGAAACGGGTGAAGATCTGGTCCGCGTCCTGTGCGGGAATGCCGGGTCCGGAGTCCATCACCCACAGCCGTACCGCCTGGGGCGATACCTCGGCGTCGAGGCGGATGGTGGCGCCGGCCTCCGTGAACTTGACCGCATTGTCTGCCAGCTGGAGGAGCGCCTGCGTCACCCGATGTCGGTCCGCAAGAGTGACCGTCGGCTCGGGGGCGTGGACCTGCCAGTCCCGGGCGGCGAGGGCCGTCATCTTCCGGTACACGCCCAGCACCAGCTCCCGCACCTCGACCCGGTCGAGGGCCAGGAAGTCCGGCCGCTCGGCGCGGGCCAGAACGAACAGGTCGGAGACGATCTGGGTCATCCGGTCCACCTCGTCGGTGACCAGAGCAACCGTTTCGGCTCGCTCTTCGGGGGTCTCGTCGAGATCGATCAACTCCATCTGCCCGCGGATCACTGTGAGGGGTGTCCTCAGCTCGTGGCTGGTGTCGTCGAGGAACTGCCGCTGGGTGGTGAAAGACTGTTCAAGCCGTGCCAGCATGTCGTTGAAAGCGTCAGCTATCTGGGATGCCTCGTCCTTGCCCGTGGTGTCGATCCGCCGGCTGAGATCGGTGTCTGAAATGATCCGCGCGGTCTCCGCCAGGGACTTCAGGGGGCGAAGTACCCGCCCGGCAAGGGCCAGGCTGAGAAGCGACGCCAGAATGGTGGTGCCCAGCTGGACCACCAGCTGCGTCTGGACCGCCTGGTCGATTTCGCTCTGCTCATTGGCGGGGAAGTTCGCGACCACGAAAATACCGTCGAAGGGATCCCCCTCGAACGGCACTGCCACGTAGCTGGTCTGCCCGGCCGGCGTGTCGATGGTCCCCTTTGCCATCTCCTCCAGCCCCAGCCAGTACTGAACAGTGCTGCGGAACTCCCCAGGATCGGGCACCTGCGGCGCCCGCCGGGATTCGTACAGTTCGCCGTCCAGGAAGGCCAGCAGCGTCTCACCCTCGTCGGCAATCTCGCGGGAGAAGTAGACATCGAAAATGGCTGAGAGGTCCTCACCGAACGGTTCACCGGTTCTCGGGTCGACGCCGCCGGCGAGCAGCCGGAACTCCTCCGCCTCACGATCCAGACTGGTGCCGATCTCTTCATTGAGCCGTTCAAACAGGACCAGGCGAAGCAACAGCACCGACCCCACCGAGGAGAGGACCAGGAGCACGACGACCACCGCGACGATCCGCACGCGGATGCTCGACGTCCAGCGCCACGGGCTAGTGCTCTTCATATCGCAAGGGTAAGCCCCAGACCTCGACTGCTGGACAACGGTGCGCGGCAGGAACCGGATGCCAGTCTCGCCTTCTATCGCGACCCGTCAGGACATCTGGTCCGGATCAACGATCTCGGCTGAACCCATCAGAGCGTTGCCACCGAACCGACCTCTGCAGCAGAATCAGTCGTAGTGTGATGGTGGAAAGCACCAGGCCGACGACGCCGTCTGGCACCGGCGCACGGGGCAAACGCCAGGAGGAGACACCATGAGCACGCCGACGGGGACCGAAACTCCTCCCTCTGCCTCACACACGGCGGATCAGCACGACCTGATCCGGGTACAGGGTGCCCGCGAGAACAACCTCAAGGACGTTTCCGTGGAGATACCGAAGCGCCGGCTGAGCGTGTTCACCGGCGTCTCGGGATCCGGGAAAAGCTCATTGGTGTTCGCCACCATCGCCGCCGAGTCGCAGCGGATGATCAATGAGACCTACAGCGCGTTCGTGCAGGGATTCATGCCGAATCTGGCCCGGCCCGACGTCGACCACCTGGAGGGTCTAACCACGGCGATCATCGTCGACCAGGAGCGGATGGGCGCCAACCCCCGGTCGACCGTCGGCACGGCCACCGATGCCAACGCCATGCTCAGGATCCTGTTCAGCCGACTGGGGTCCCCCTATGTGGGGCCACCGACGGCGTTCTCCTTCAACGTCCCCACCAGGAAGGCGAGCGGGGTGATGAGCACAGACAAGGGCGGCAGGGTCGAGAAGAGCGTCGTCAAAGACGCGGTCTACCTGGGCGGGATGTGCCCGCGCTGCGAGGGCATGGGTTCGGTGTCGGACTTTAACCTCAAGGCGCTGTTTGACGAGACCAAGTCGCTGGGGGAGGGGGCCTTGACCATCCCCGGCTACAGCATGGACGGCTGGTACGGCCGGATCTTCGCCGGCGCCGGATTCGACATCGACAAGCCGCTCGCGAAGTTCACCAAGAGGGAACTCGACGATCTCCTGTACAAGGAACCGACGAAGGTCAAGGTCGAGGGAATCAACCTCACTTTTGAGGGGGTGATCCCGAAGATCCAGAAATCAATGCTTTCCAAGGACGTCGAAGCAATGCAGCCCCACATCAGGGCTTTCGTGGAACGGGCCATCACCTTCCAGCCGTGCCCCGAGTGTCATGGCACCCGGCTCAGCCCCGAGGCACGGTCGTCGAAGATCCAGGGCAAAAACATTGCCGATCTGTGCGTCCTGCAGATCGATGAGCTGGCGGCCTGGGTGCGGGGCCTCGGCGAACCTTCGGTGGCACCGCTGCTGCGGGGCCTGCAGCACCTCCTCGACTCGTTCGCCGAAATTGGGCTGGGTTACCTGTCCCTCGACCGGCCGGCCGGCACCCTGTCCGGGGGAGAGGCGCAGCGGACCAAGATGATCCGGCACCTCGGGTCGTCCCTGACCGACATTACCTATGTCTTCGACGAACCGACCATCGGCCTGCACCCCCACGACATCGAACGGATGAACGGCCTGCTGCTCCAGCTGCGGGACAAGGGAAACACGGTGCTCGTCGTCGAGCACAAACCCGAAACCATCGCCATCGCCGATCACGTGATTGATCTGGGTCCCGGCGCCGGGACCGAGGGCGGCAGCGTCTGCTTCGAAGGAACCGTTGACGGACTGCGGACCAGTGACACAATCACCGGCCGCCACCTCGATGCCCGGGCCGCCGTCAAGGAGACGGTGCGGGCGCCGTCGGGAACGCTCGAGATACGTGACGCCACGATGCACAACCTGCAGGACGTGGACGTTGACATTCCGCTGGGGGTCCTGTGCGTCATCACCGGGGTGGCAGGTTCGGGCAAGAGTTCGCTGATCCACGGGTCGGTGGCGGGCCGCGACGGCGTAGTGGTGATCGACCAGGGCGCGATCAAGGGGTCCCGTCGCAGCAACCCCGCTACGTACACAGGGCTGCTGGAACCGATCCGCAAGGCCTTCGCGAAGTCCAACGGGGTGAAGCCTGCCCTGTTCAGCTCCAACTCCGAGGGCGCATGCCCCACCTGCAACGGCGCCGGAATCATTTTCACCGAGTTGGGCGTCATGGCCACGGTCGAGTCGACCTGCGAGGACTGCGAGGGCAGGAGATTCCAGGCCTCGGTCCTGGAGTACACCCTCGGTGGCCGCAACATTTCCGAGGTGCTGTCGATGTCGATGACCGAGGCGAAGGCGTTCTTCAGCGACGGGGACGCCAAGACACCCGCCGCGCACAAGATCCTCGACCGACTTGTCGACGTGGGTCTGGGGTACCTCACCCTTGGTCAGCCGCTCACCACCCTGTCCGGGGGCGAGCGGCAGCGTGTCAAGCTAGCCACCCAGATGTCCGACAAGGGCGACGTCTACGTGCTGGACGAGCCGACCACAGGCCTCCACCTTGCCGACGTCCAGAACCTGCTCGGATTGCTGGACCGGCTGGTTGACTCCGGTAAATCGGTCATCGTGATTGAACACCACCAGGCGGTGATGGCTCACGCCGACTGGATCATCGATCTGGGTCCGGGAGCCGGCAACGACGGCGGTCTGGTGGTCTTTGAGGGAACGCCGGCCGACCTCGTCGCAGCCAAGTCAACACTCACCGGTGAACATCTGGCGACCTACGTCGGCGGGTGATTCGGGCAGGAACGTCTGGAAGGGGTTGCAGAATGTCGGGGAGGACAGGCAGTGCAGGGCTCGGAACGGATTGGCGGGTGGTGGACGGCGTCACGACGGCGTGGTTCGCTGCGCCCTCGTTGGTGGAGGGTGCGGAGCTGGCCGGGCGTATCGTGGAGCTCTCACCCGGGACGGCAGTAGACCTCCGCGCGACAGGGGTGCGGGTACGCCTGAATTCGGCCGGGCACACCGAGGCAGTATCCGCCGTCGCGCGGAACCTCGGATTGGCCGGGGACCCTGCGGGGCTCCAACACCTGAGCATCGTGTTTGAATCGGGGAACCCGTCAGAACTCCGGACCTTCTGGCAGCGTGCCCTCGGCTACGTTCCCGCTGGGGACCGTGGTCTGGCTGATCCGTTGGAGCGCGACCCGGCGCTGCGGATCCGGCCCTTGGCCGAGGCCCGACCCTTGAGGAATCGCATCCATCTCGACGTCGTGCGGCCGGCTGGGGCGGTCGGACAGGCAGGTCTGGGTGAATCCTCGGGACCGTACGGGGTCTGCCATACGGATCCCGACGGCAACGAGGTTGATCTGGTGCCGGGCGCGACGTTGGGCGGGGGGAGTGAGACTGCCGACTGGCAGGCAGTCTTCAGCGCCCTGGCGTGCTACCGCATCACCTCGCCAGCGCAGCAGCGTGACCTTGCCGCCGCAGCGGCGGCACTGGCGAACGCCGCGCGCTTTCCCTTGCTGATCGACCTGCGGCCAGGACTGGTGATTCTGGACAGTGGAAAGGACCGGTGGGAGGGCAACACCGATGGGGTCGACTTCACTGACCTCGCCATGAAGCTCCAGAGCGCTGCGCGCGGGTTGGGCGCGGTTGCCGATCCGGGGCTGCCACGCTTCGTCCAGCTGTTCCTCGACGCCGCGGATCTTCCCGTGGTGCGTGCGTTCTGGAGTGGGGCGCTCGGATACGTCGCGGACCGGCGGGACGGTATCAGCGATATCTTCGATCCGTTGCGCCTGAATCCGGTTCTGGTGTTTCAGGAACTCGACGCGACGGACGAGGCGCGGCGCCGCCAGCGCAACCGGATCCATGTCGAGCTCGCCGTGCCGTCGGATTTTGTCCAGACGCGACTCGCTGCGTGCCTCGCTGCCGGTGGTCGGCTCCTTGAGGAGTCGTCAAAGCGCTGGAGTGTTGCCGACCCCGAGGGTAACGAGCTGGTCATCGTCAGCGGGTTCTAGACGCGTGATTCCTGCCCCGCTTCACTCCGTCGATAAAGCGCCGATAATCTACATTATGTCAACTAATGCTGAGGAAGCTGGGTTGTTACCTGACTGCAATTGGCCAACCTGCCATGCAACCCCTCAGTCGAAGTAGTGCCGGCTCCGAGCTCCATCGAAGAACCCGTTGATGGCCGGAACCTTTCGAGACCAGCTTCGGTCGGTGACTGGCGTTAGGCTAGTCCTCAGTCCAACTTTCGGTCCGCCGTCCCGCGGGGGCAGGAGTCGGCGGGTACGCGCAGAGTGCCGGCCATCCCCCACCAGAGCCGGTTCACCTCGACGTACCGATCTGTGGAGTCGAGCGGTTTTTCCCACGGCTTGTCGATGATGTAGTGGATGTTTTTCACCGACGCAGAATCCCAGACCGACGGGTGCTGGTGCTGCAGGGTCTTCAGCGCGTTATACACGTAGGGCAGCGGACGCCAGCGGTCGCGGAAAAACTCGTTGAGGAAGTCCTGTTCGGCGAACGGGAAGCGGGACAGATCGTCCACGGCCGCCAGCCGCCCCACCATGTCGGCGAAGACGGCCTCGTCGGGCGACAACAGGAGGAAGCCGCCGTTCAGGTAGTTGTCGGTCGCACCCGGTTCGGTGACGTGGTCCCTGCCCCCGCAGTGCGTGTAAAAGCAGGTCTCGGGTGTCCAGCTCGGCGGATAGCTCGCGATTCGGTTGGGGTTGCAACGGCAGGCGTGGCAGGCGGCGATGGCCCCGTCGGCCAATTCCAGCGAGAACAGCTCATCCATGTTCTGGGTCACCAGCATGTCGGCATCCAAGAAGACGACACGCTCAAACTCGGTAAGCCCCCAGACGGCCAGCTTGGTCCAGACCTCCGCGAACCGGGAGTTGGCGTAGCTGTCCACCGCCCCCCCGGCGGGACGCAACGGTGCCACGTCGCGCAGGAGGCACCCGTCGTCCTGCAGGAGGCGTCGGGTCTGCTCGTCGATCCCCTCGGTCACCATGACGACGAAGGGGACGGTGCTGTCGGAGCGCTCGAGCGAGGCCCGGAGCGTCCGGACCCCGATCAGGTAGTTGGGTTGCGTCAGCAAGGTCACCCATGCGTTCATCGGTGGTGCTCCTTTCCTAGTGGCCGGGTCGAGTCAGTCGAGCAGGGCAGCGGTGAACGTGTTGGCGAAGCGGTGCTGCGGGTCGAGCGTCTCGCGCACGCGGCGGAAGGCCTCCCACTGCGGGTAGAGTGCCGGCCAGTCGTAAAGGGACTCGTCGAAGTACTTGCCCCAGTGGGGCCGGCCACCCTCCTCGGACAGGGCCCGTTCCACGTTCCGGAGGAAGCTGTCGCCCTCCTCGGACAGCGAACCATCAGCCGCGTAGTAGACCACGAAGCCGAAGTAACAGGTGTCCTGGCCGTTGGACGGGCTCAGCCATCCGTCGGACGCACCGGTACAGCGCAGGATCACCGGGTAGTGCATCCGCGGGCGCGTCTCCGCGTGCCAGTCCTTGATCTTCCTGATCACCGCTCCGGCCTGCGCGAGCGGGATGCCGATCTCGACGTTGATCTGTGGGGTCGCGATCCCTCGGCAGAACACCTGGTAGATGTCACCCGTGACGTCGGTGAAGTCCCGGAAGCGTGACACCGTGCGGAGCGACTTGCCGTTGTCGGCAACACCCTTGCTGTCATCGCGCAGCTGCTGCAGCGTAGACTCCACGGTGCTGTTCATGGACGCATTGGTTCTCGCATATTCCACGAGCTGACTGCCGCCGGCTCGGTACCGGGAAATCTCGTCGTCGGTCGCCTCGTTGGCGGTCCACACCTGGACCTGGTTCTCCTGCGGGAACCACCAGGCCTTGGCCAGGATGTTCTCCCGGTTCCAGGTCTCCAAATCCGTCTCGAGCGTGCCTGCGTCGACGGCCTTCTTGACACAGGTGTAAATCATGGTCTCCCGCGCACGCAGGGTCACGGCGGTGATCACGCCCAGTGAACCGAGGCTGAGCTGGACGGCGGGGAAGTCCGGGTGGTCCTGCGCGTACTCCGCGACCGTGCCGTCCGCCAGCACCATCCGGATCGCCAGCGCGGCACCGGCTATCGAGCTCTGCTGCAGGCCCTGACCGTGGGTTCCAGTGGACAGGGCACCGGCCAGGGTCTGCTCGCTGATCACCCCAGGTGAGGCGTCCAGCATTTGCCCGCGCGCGGAGAGGAACGCGTACACCTCGGCCAGTGGGGTGGAACCGCCGAAGGTCGCGGTGTCATCGGTGCTGGAGATCAAGCCGCTCAGCCTGCTCAGGTCCAGGAGCGCGCCCGCCCCGTCCGCGACCTGGATCATCCGGCCGGGCGACATCCGGCTCCCGATCATCCGGACCGGGCCGTCGCTCGTGGACAGGAAGTCGCACAACTCCTCCTCGGTGGCTGGAGCAACTACCGATCCGGGTGGCCCCAGCCGGGAGTTCCTGGCCCAGTTGCGGAGCCAGGTGTCCTCACCGGTGAGCTCCGGCTCCTGGTGTGGGTAGGCGAGCTGTGTGATAGCCATGACGCGTCTCCTGTAGAAGTTCGGTTCTGCCTTCGAAGCTGCACTGACGTGCAGGGCTAATCCACCAGCACGAGTGTCTCCCACTGACGTGAACGAACTTCTCAGTTCTGTAGAAGACATGACATGACAATAGCCTAGCCTCGTTAAGGGAATGTATACACTGACAAAATGACTGTCGTATGCGTACCCGACTCGAATGCTCGTAATCTCCTCGGAACCCTTCCCGAAGACGTCGAGGTGATCGTCTGGGATGGCGGGGGCGACAGGCCCGAGCGCCTGGCGGATACCGTCTTCTGGGTGCCGCAGGTCGAGGACTCCACAAACCTCGCCGACAAGTTCGCCGCCATGCCGAAGCTCGAAGTCACCCAGCTGACGAGTGCCGGTGTGGAGGACATCCTCGAGCACGTCCCGGACGGTGTGACACTGTGCAGCGCGCGTGGCGTACACGGCCCGGCTGTCGCCGAGCTGGTCCTGGCCGTCGTCCTGGCCACGTTGCGTCGGCTGCCTCACTTCGGCGAAGCGCAACGACAGGGCAGGTGGGATCCGATGGAGGCCGACGACCTGCGCGACAAGCGCGTCCTGATTATCGGCGCCGGTGACCTCGGAAAACAGACCGCCCGCCGGCTGCGGAGCTTCGACGCCGCTCCCGTGCTCGTGGCGCACACGGCACGGGACGGCATCCACGCCACCTCGGAGCTGCCGAGCCTGTTGCCCGAGGCTGACGTGGTGGTGCTGACCGTTCCACTGACCTCGGACACGACCGGGCTCGTGGACGCCGAGTTCCTCTCCCGGATGCCCGACGGCGCCCTGCTGGTCAATGTCGCGCGCGGTAAGGTCGTCGACACCTCGGCACTGCTCGCAGAACTGACGGCCGGCCGGCTGCACGCCGCCCTGGACGTGATGGAGCCGGAGCCGCTACCCGCTGACCACCCGCTGTGGAAGGCACCGAACCTGATCATCACCCCGCACGCAGCCGGCTCCATTGTGCAGTCCGGTCCGCGAGCCTTCGCGCTGGTCAACGCACAGGTCCGCCGCTACGTGGCCGGCGAGGACCTCGTCAACGTCGTGAAGGGTGCCGACTGAGCCCTCAGGCGTACGCCGTGAAGTGCGGGCCGAGACTGTCGAGCCAGGCGACCGGATGCACCGCCACGGCGTCACTGCCAGGCCGGGCCCACACAGCGGCGACCGCCTCCTCCAGCGCCGCACCGGTTCGGGCGAACTGGTAGCGGTCCAGCACCCAGCGGCGATTCGCCGCGCGGACCGGCGCCAGGGCGTCGAGGTCTTGGATCAGGTCCGCCACCTGGTCGCGGATCAGCAGCGGTCGCTGGTCCGGGACCCGCCAGGCACCAGGTGCCTCGAACAGCTCGTGACCGCCGCCGCCGTCGTAGCCGACCACGAGACAGCCCGAGGCCAGCGCCTCGGCGACCGGCAGACCGAAGCTCTCGGTGTGTCCGAGTGCGACGAAGACCGCCGAGCTCCCCAGGGTGGCGGCCACCTCCGCACGTGGGGCCTGGACCAGTTCCACCAGATCCACCCCCGAGAGCCGTGGCTCGTCAGTCAGCAGCCGTATCAGCAGTGAGGCCTCCCGCGGCCGCTTCTTGGGGAACCAGCTCACCCGGAGCTGCCCGGTCGCACCGGGAACGAACAGCTCGCCGTCTACCGGGTTGGGAACCACGCTCAACGGCAGGCCGGGCAGCGCGGCGGCCAACACGTCGCGGCTCTCCGCGGACACCACCCAGATCGCGGGCGCCGGCGTCCACCCAGGAAAATCCTCGCCGGGGGCACCGGCGGCGAAGGTGTAGAAGTGGTTCTGATTGAAGATGACCTTGCGGGCTCCGGGTGCCGGATCGCTGCCCTGGACGGTCGGTGTCTCCGGAAGCACCAGAAGGTCGTTGGCGCCGATCGGAGTGGTGGCCCCGAACACCTTCGGCACGTCGTCGGCGATCCAGTCGGTACGGTCGTCCGGGTCGGGCAGCCACAACCAGGCCTCGTGGCCGCGCTCACGCAGCAGCCGCACGTGCTGGGTCATTACGTGCACGCCGCCGCTGTGGTGGCGAGTGGCGAAACCCGCGTAGATAATCCGCCTCGGAGATGGTCGGGGACGGCTCACCATGCCGGAGGGGTGAGGTACCAGGACGCACCGCTTCCGACGTTGTGGGCGGGGAACGAGTCCGGGCCGAGGCCGACGTCCGCCCGCCACCCGTTGCCCCACTTGGCGTCCAGGCCGTGGAGGATTTCCGCCCGGTTGCCCTCGGAAGTCTGACCGGTCCGGTTCATCGTCTGCCGCCGCAGGTGCGAGACGTAGGCGCCCTCCGTGATCACGCATCGCAAGCCGGCCGCCCGCACACGGATCGCCAGGTCGATGTCCGCGCCGTAGCCGTGCCGTGGGAAGGCGACCTCGTCCAGACCCCCCAGCTCGACGACGGGAGGCACTGCGAACGCTATCGCGGTGCCGTCACAGAAGTGGACGTCGCGAATTACATCGCGCGGGACGTACTCCGCAGCGGTAGGCGGAATTGCATGGGCCCGCTGGTGGAGCCAAAAGTCGTCATAGCAGGCCGCCGCAAGCGCGATGTCGTTCGCGGTTGAGAAGGGCGCGAGCAATCCGTCGAGGAACCCGGGCGACAGCCTGATGTCGTTGTTGAGCACTACGCAGACCGCATGTCTATCGCGCAATGCCGTCTGCAGAGCCCAGTTCGCGGCGCCGATCCACCGCAGGTTGCGCCCTGGGCGGTGGACCGAGATGCGCCCCTCAGGGAGAACGTAGTCACCGGCGTTGTCGACCACCACGATGCGCAGGGCAGGGTCAAGATCGCTTCCGTCGCGGCACAGGTCATGCACGACCGCGTCGGTTAGCTCCGGCGAACCGAATGCGGGGATGACTACGAGTGCCGACGCGGTGGTAGTGGAATCGGTCACGGCTCGGCGCGGGCCGCGCGGCCCCAGCGGTTGCCGTTCAAGGTGGTCACGAACATTGGTTCCCGTCCGGTCGAGTGGCGTTGCACCACGGCACCGAATAATACCGGATCTTTGCTATAACTCTTGCTATTAGACCGCACAGGCCGACGGGACCGGCGCCATATGCATCACCGATGCGTCCGCGCCCCGCGCACGCAAAGCGACGGACCTAGGAACAGGAATAATCATGAACGATCGTGACCGCCTCTCCGGAAAACTGAATTTCAGTCTCCCGGAAGTTCAGTCAACAGGACTACGTCCCATGCCTCATTGTTCTCGATCGCAGTCCGGCGTTCGGCTTTGTCTTCTTCGCTCATCTTCCCGGCGCGGGGCGCTCCGGGCTTGGTGAACCCTGCGGCCTTTCAGCCGGTGTAATTGTAGGTCGTGGCGACTCCTGAGTAGGTTCACCGGACATAGGCGGGCCCGCCGAAAACCTCGAAGGAAAGAAGTGACGCAGGAGCGCCGGAGAGGTTTATGGCCGGCCACGTCGCGTCAGCGATTGATGGTGTGGAGCGGGTCGCATAATCCGAAGGACAGCAGCAAAAAACGTCCGGGTTGGGCGCGATGAAGGAGCGCCTGGACCTTATCCGGCTGAAGCGAAGCGCAGGACCGTTCAGGGATTGAGAACGCTCCGTAGGCTCGGCAGATGACGGCCGTGCCAGCCAAAAGACCCAGTCTTTTCGCGTTCCGCGCTACGGCATACTTCACGACCTTGAGGTGGCTCCGCCGCCGAGCGCGTGTCTTCCGCTACTACCTCCGATGGGATGGCAGCACCGGCTTCGTCGCCGCTGAGGACGTTGCGCAGGAAGTTTGCTGTAGGCGGTCCGGGTATGGCCGGGCGACCCGCCGCGCGACCCGAAGAGCTGGCTGGTCATGCTGAGTCGGCCCGGGCGGCGACGAACCTCACCGAACGCACGCACCTGACGCGCCGAGGCGCCCGGCTGAACGCCGGCGGCGCGGCCAAGGCTCAGTCGAGCCAGTCCGGGCGGCCAGCGAGGCCGACCCGGTAGCGCGCCGCGTCCTCGGAGGGGCTATGCGGTCCGAGAGCCAGCTGGAAGGTCCGCAACTGCCAGCGGGTGCGCTGCAAACGGAGGCGGGCCGCGGGCGAGCGGTCACCGCGGCCGGGCACCCCGGCGAGGGGGGCCACGGACGGGGAAACCACCAGCGCCCCGGCGCTGGCGAGGCCGTTGTAGAAGATTCGCTCGGCCCAATTCAGCCCGCCCGGGGCGGAGAGGAAAGTAAGGAGTTCGGCGGGTACGGGTTCGAGGTCGGGCTCCACCGCGCGCAGGGCCTCGGCGAGTTCCCGGCGGTTGACCGGGAGGTCCTCGGCCCCAAGTGCCCGGGCGCTGCGGGACCAGTCGGCGACGTAGGTGTCGGCCCAGTTACGACCGAACTGCGGGGCCAGGTCTTGACCGACGGCCTCCTGGGCCCCGAGGAAGGCGTCGGTGAAGGCCAGGTGAACCCAGCGGAGCAGGGCGGGGTCGGAGGCGGAGTAAGCGCGGCCGTCGTCGGTGCGGCCGCGGACCCGCCCGTGCATGCCGCGGATCCGCGCCGATTCCCGCCCGGCGAGCTCCGCGGAGCCGAAGGTGCTCACGGTGAGCCACCGCGCGGTCCCGGCAAGGCGGGCCCAGGGGTCGCTGCGGTAGGAGGAGTGCCGCACCACCCCGGCCATCGCCAACGGGTGCGCGCCCTGCCCGAGGAGCGCCGCGACCCCTCCGACGAGGGTGGAGAGGTCGCCGTGGACCCGCCAGACGACGCCATCGGGCTCGAACCAGCCCGGTCCCTCTCCGACCAGGGCGATCTCGCGCACCCAGTCCGGCGCCCCGGTGGGGTCCCCGGAGACCCGGGCGCGGAAGGCGCGGCGGACGCGGTGGGCCAGGTCGGCGGGGTGCGGTATCGGGCTATCAGGCATCAGGCATCATGCTCCAAAGATAGGTCGGGTACGACGGACACCCTGGACAGGACTCCACTACAAAGGGTAGAACATGGCCCTGACACGGCGATTGACGCGGGGACTCAGGGACTGGACTGATACCCGCGAATCGACCAGCAAGTGACCAGATGCCCGAGCGTGCCCTCCATAGTCAGAAGAGCGTTGGGGCTTCGATGTCGATGTCGGTGAGCGGAGGCCAGACGATCGGCTCGTTCCATCCGTGCCCGAGGAGGGCTGTGCGCAGTGTGAGCGACTGGGCGCGGAACTGGGGTCGGCCGACGCCGCGCCACCGGAAGATCGAGGCGTTGGCAAGCTGGCCCTTTTGGGACCGGTCAATCATATTCAACGCCTGGGTACCGCGGTCCAGATCCAGCAGCCACTCGGGCGTGGGCCCTGACGTTCTCCCAGAACCTGTCAGCCTCTCCCCTGCGCTGCCTCATCACCGGCTACCTCCGCAGGGACGTCATCGGACCCGCGCCGGCCGGCGGGCACGATCGGCCGGCGACCCTTCATTCGCACCACACCTGCGATGACCAGAGCGGCTACGCCAATAGCGCCATAGACAGGGCGCCGGCGACCTGATTACGGACCCGCGGCGGAATGGGTAGCAGCAGCATTGGCAGCCGGACGAACCGGTAGCTGTACCGGATTCTCGAGGAAAGCAACCAGCGGATGAGCCGGATCATGATGCGCTGCTGTCGACGGCGTTCGGTTGGAGGTGGCAAATAGGTTTAGCTCGTTCGGTGATAAGTCCACGTTCGTACTTCGCGAGGGTTGCCAGCATATTCAGCATCAGCCGGCCCGTCGAGGTTTACGGATCGATCCCATCCGACAGGGACCGCACCAGGATCTCCCGCTCACAGCAGGTTCACTGTCTTCAGAACATCGATGAGGGACCGAACCATCCGGTTTGCCCGCCAGACCACACGCCGAATATCTTGCCGTTGCCCTCATGCCTGAAACAGAGGGACGTATGGAAGGACTCACTACTGAGTTGGAGCGGCGGGGCGTCATCCTTCAGTGCCCTTTATCCATAGTTATCGGCCTAGCAAGAGCCTTGTTTTGGGGTGGATTCGCGGTATGCCAATTGAATACGCAGAGGTACCAGTACCGGATATTTCAGATCGGAGTCCGCAGCCCTTTTCGCACGACCGCGCTTCGTCCGGGCCACTCTTGCCGCGGCCAGCAGGTTGTTCTTCAGCGCCGTCGCCGGGGGCCGGCTAGCATCCATCCGACGACGCCACCGAGCACGGTGAGGCCGGGAACGAGATTCCACGACAACCCCTGCAGCTCCCGTATCAACCCGGGGCTGGCCTCCAGCACTGGTGTGATCAGCACGTATACGACGTATGCCACGACGAAGCCCAGGATCGCCCCGCTCAACGCCCCCAACAGTCTCCGACGCTTTCCACGCCTGTCCGGTGCCGGGGACGACGGTTGATCCTTCATGGTTCTCCTGAGGATTGCTTGTGGTTGCAAGTATCGCAGGCCGGGCATAACCCAGAAATGATGTCCATCTGTTGTGGTCGCAGACCTTCGACAGGTTCGGTCCCGCGTGATCGCGATGGTCGACGTCCTCAGGGTTGGCCGTGCCACCGGACTCCCCCAGGCCCGCCGAATGCAGCCGGTGTGAAAAGATTTCGGTATGTGGTTTGAATCGTGGGAACAAGTTGTCCGTGTGCTGATCATCGGATCGGTGTCCTATGCCGCCCTGGTCCTGGTGTTGCGGGCGTCGGGCAAACGCACGCTCGGCCAGCTCAACGCCTTCGATTTCATCGTCACGGTTGCCCTCGGATCCACCCTTGCGACAATCCTGCTCAGCGCCGATGTCACCTTCGCCCAGGGATTCACAGCCCTGGTGTTGCTGGCATCCCTCCAATTCATCGTCGCCTGGCTTTCGGCCCGGTGGCCACGGGTCCGGTCAGTGGTTACCGCGAAGCCGGTTGCCCTGGTCATTGATGGCCAGCTCCAGACCGGCCAGCTCCGACGGAACCGCCTGACCGAATCCGAGGTGCTGCAGGCAATCCGGAGCACCGGTACCGGCGCAATATCGGACATTGCCGCAGTGGTCCTCGAAACCAACGGCACCCTCAGCGTCATTCCCCACAGCGCCCTGGGCAACGGGTCAGCGCTGTCCGGGGTGGAGAACTGGCGCGACCATCCCCTGCCCACGAACGGCACCCCGTGATGGCTCCGGCGAGCGGCCCGGAATCCCAGGAGCAGCTGACCGACCGTCTACGCTCTGCTGAGGAATTCGCGCGCAGGCTCGACAAGCCGATGGGGATCCTCGGCATCATCTTCCTGTTCATCGTGCTGGGCCAGCTCCTGGCGGAAGACCTGGTCCTGGTCCTGGTCTTCGGCGTCGTCGGATGGGTCTTCTGGGCGATCTTCGTCGGCGAGTTCCTGTTGCGCGCATATATCGGTAGTTTCAGCCGCGCGTTCTGGCGGAAGAATTGGTGGCAGCTGATCTTTCTGCTGGTTCCTTTCCTCAGATTCTTTAGGGCCCTGCAGGCCTTCCGGTTGATCAGGGTCGCCCGGTTTGCCCGCTTCGGCGGCATCCTTTCGGCCGGCATCAGGGGGTCGCGCTCGGCCGGCAGACTGCTCTCCAGCAGAATTGGCTGGCTCGCGGCCGTGACCGCCGTCGTGATCCTCGCTTCCAGCCAGCTGCTCTACGCGACGGGATCCCACGAGTCCTACACCGATGCCCTCTTCGAAGCCTCAATGGCCACCATCACCGGATCTGGAATCACCCCCACCGACCACTTCGCCCGGATCCTCCAGGTGCTGCTCGCAATCTACTCGGTAGCAGTGTTCGCCACCCTCGCAGGGTCCCTGGGTGCCTTCTTCCTGAGGGACCAGTCGCCAGTGGCCGCCGATACCGACGCCACTCCCCCGGCTGACCGCTCTGGTGCGACCCTGGACCGCTGAACTGGCCCTGATGGTCGCTGGCAGGTTCCCTACCTCCCCAGGGAACGGCGGCTCAGGTCATGCCGGTTGCTTGCCGATAAGCGCCGGATCGGGCTAGGGTCCCGGGCATGGACATCATTCTGGTACCCGGATTCTGGCTGGATGCGTCATCGTGGGATGAGGTGACTCCCACGCTCGCGGCGGCCGGACACCACGTCCATCCCCTCACCCTGCCCGGTCTGGAGGCTAAGGACGCACCCCGGTCCGGGATAGGGCTCCGCCAGCACATTGACGCAGTGGTCACGGCGATCGACGACGTCGACGGGCCCGTGGTGCTGGTGGGTCACTCCGGCGGCGGAGCCATCATCTACGGCGCACTCGATCAGCGCCCCGACAGGGTGCTCCGGGCAATCTACGTTGACAGCGGCCCCTTGGGCGACGGCGGAAACATCAACGACGAGCTACCGTCCGACGGTGACGACATCCCGCTTCCCGCCTGGGAGGTATTCGAGGAGGATGACCTCATCGGCCTGGATGAAACGCTGCGAGCAGCCTTCATCGCCCGTGCCATCCCGCAGCCGAGGGGCGTCGCCATTGACCGGCAGGTATTGCACGACGAACGCCGTCTCGCCGTCCCGGCGACGGTAATCTGTTGCGAATTTACCTCGGAGCAACTCAAACGGTGGATGGCTGCCGGGGATCCGTTCTTCGCCGAGCTCACCCGAATCCAGGACGTCGACTACGTCGATCTACCCACCGGGCACTGGCCACAGTTCACCCGGCCTGCTGATCTTGGGGCGGCGCTACTCGCCGCCGTCGACCGGGCATCCTGAGCTGACCCAGCTGAACAGCCCGTTGATCAGCAGCGGACCAGTCCGGGCGATCGGAGTGTCCGCGGGGCCAGGGTAGTCACCGGGCGCGAGCCCTGACGGTCCAGGCGGTCGCATCAATCCCGAAGGGCGCGGCCGGAAGCAACCCGGCGCAGGCGTGCCGCAACTCATCACGGCCCCGGACATCCAGGCACCTGACATGGTCCCCCGCCGGGCCGACGCCGAGGGTGAAGGGTTCCCACCAGGCGGCGAATGAGCCGAATTCCACCCGCACTGACGCACTACCTTGCTCGATCTCCAGCAGACCAGCAGTGTCGAACAGGTCGGCAAGCTGCCCTTCGGCTGTGCCGGGCAGGAGTGCTTCGGTGAGTGCCCGGTCATCAATCGACTGGACCGCCTCCCAGAACGTGGCCAGTGGACCTTTTCCTCCGGCGTGATCCCACACGCATGCCGCCACGACACCACCGCTGCGGGTGACCCGTGACATTTCCCGCAGGCCAGCGACAGGGTCGGCAAGGAAGTGGATCACCAGTTGCGCGAGGGTCGCATCGAAAACGCTGTCGGCAAAGGGGAGGTGCTCCGCCGCGCCGCGACGGATGTCGACGCCCGGAAGCCGGTTCCGGGCAGCCGCCACGAACGGGGGCGAGGGGTCAACCGCCGCGACCCCACCGGCTCCCAGCAGGGACACCAGCCGGGCTGTCAGGGCACCCGGACCGCATCCCACGTCGAGTGCACGATGGCCGCTCCGGACCCCGGCCAAACGCAGGAATTCCCCTCCAAGTGGCCCCGAATACTGGCCCATGAACCGGTCATAGGCATCAGCGGCGACGTCGAAGCCCACGTGGATACCCCGCTTGTCCTGCCAGTCCGAATGCCGTCAGGAACCGCTAATGTTGACCAGCCAGTCGACCCCGTACTGGTCCTTGCACATACCGAAGCTGTCGCCCCAGGGCGCCCGCTCCAGCGGCACCGTGACGGTGCCTGAACCGGAGAGCTTTTCCCAGTAGCTGCGCAATTCCTCCTCATCCTCGCCGCTCAATGACACCGAAAAGGCGTCGCCCTCGGTATAGGGCATCCCGGTGGGAATATCGGCGCCCATCAGCACCAGGCCGGCATCCGTTTCGAGGTGCCCATGCATGATTTTTTCGGCGTCGGAAGGGTCCTCGCTCATCTGGTTCTCGCCGAACGTGCTCAGCGTGAGTTCGCCAGCGAAGACCGAGTGGTAGAAGGTCATTGCCTCCCGGGCGTTACCTGCGAAATTCAGGTAGGGATTCAATCGGGTGGTCATCACAAACTCCTGACAGTGCTGAAGGGGTGAAGGCTGGACGGCAGTCATCGATGGCAGGCCCACGACGAGCCTGCCCGACCCCGCAGTGGCGAGCCGGGGCCAGGAACTGCTAAGCGGTCGCGAATCGTTTAGCTGTTCGCGCGCGGTGCTTCTCAGCTTCACTTTCACGGTCCTTGGGAGGAGCCGTGGTGACCAGATCGTCGAGGAGGTGCGCCGTCACGTGGGCGATGCGTTCGACAGCGGTGTCAAACACCTCCTGGTTGACCTTCGAGGGACGGGCGGAACCGCTGACCTTGCGAACGTATTGCAGGGCGGCTGCGTGGATTTCCTCGTCGGTGGCAGACGGTTCGAAATTAGACAAAGGTCGGATATTTCTGCACATGTTCCATAGCGTAGGCCGACATGAGTGCGGGGGGAATAGCTGGTCGGGTTCATCTATTCGACGTACGAATGCCTACAGTTGAAGGACTCCCAAGTGAAGGATCCTGATGCATTTCGAACGACATGGCAGCGGCAAACCCCTCCTCCTGGTGCACGGTCTCGGTTCGAGCCTGCGCACCTGGGATCCGATCATGCCGGCGCTGACCGCCGAGCGCGACGTGATCGCCGTCGACCTGCCCGGATTCGGCCGCAGCTCACCCCTCGTAGGCCCGGCGACCGTCGGAACACTCACCGACGCGCTCGAACGGTTTATCGAGGCCGAAGGATTTCAGGGCATAGACCTGGTGGGAAGTTCGATGGGCGCACGGATGGTGCTTGAACTCGCCCGGCGCGGGCACCCGGGCACCACTGTTTCGCTGGACCCTGGTGGATTCTGGAGCGACCGCCAGCGGCTGGTGTTCGGGGTCAGTATCACCGCCTCGGTCGCCCTGGTGCGGGCCATCCAGCCGGCGCTGTCCTTCCTGACCAGGACTGCAGCCGGGCGGACCGCCCTCCTGGCGCAGTTTTCAGCCCACCCCTGGAAGCTCCACCCCCACCTGGTCCTGACCGAGTTGCGGGGCTACTCCGCCTCACCCAGCCTTGACGAAGCACTGCGGTCTCTCATCGAGGGACCACTCCAGCAGGGCGCAGCCCGCGGATCCCTTCCCGGCAGGGTGGTCATCGGGTGGGGCCGGCAGGACCGCGTTACTCCCGCCAGCCAGGCGGCCACCGCGCAGCGGCGCTTCCCGGACGCCTCGCTGCACTGGTTTGATGCGAGCGGACACTTCCCCCACTGGGACCAGCCCGCGCCGGCCGCGCGTCTGATCCTCGACAGCACCTCCTGAACATCCAGTCGATGACTCCCCCAACAGACCACTCGTCCTTTACCCGCAACGCAGCGCCACGCAGGCAGGCTGCGGGCTGGCTGCTGGCCGATCTGGGCCTGATCATCGCCTTTGCAGCAACCGGGCGCTCAACCCACGAGTCCGGGCTGGCGATCCTGGGCATCCTCAGCACCGCTGGGCCTTTCCTTGCTGCCTGCCTGCTCACCTGGGTTGTGCTGAGGGCCTGGCGGTCGCCTGCCGTGCCCTGGCCAACCGGTGTGCTCGTATGGCTTGGTACAGCGGTGGGAGGCCTCGCGATCCGTGCGCTGCTGGGCGGTGGGATGGCGGTGAGTTTCCTCGTGGTCGCCGTCGTGGTTCTGGGCGCGGTCCTGGTTCTCCCCCGCACTGTGGCGTCACTCGTCCTGCGGCAGCGTGGTACTTCGCGATAAGTTAGCTGCAAGCCTGTATCACCAGTCAGTTCCACCTCTGCCAGGGAGACACCCCATGATTACCGCTTTCGTCCTGATCCAGACCGACGCTTCCCGGATCCCCGAGTGTGCCCAGGAAATCTCCGAGATCGATGGCATCAGCGAGGTCTATTCGGTGACCGGGGAGTGGGACCTCATTGCCATTGCACGGGTCAGCAGGCACGAGGACCTGGCCGACGTCATCGCCGACCGCCTCTCCAAGGTTGAGGGGGTGGAGTCCACCACCACCCAGATCGCCTTCCGCTCCTATTCACAGCACGACCTCGATACTGCCTTCTCGTTGGGCTTCGAAGGCTGAGGATGCGGGTAGAGATCGCGGTGCAGGACCCCGCCGGCGCGGCGATAGCCGACCACGCTGGTGCGGCGCGCGCTGAACTCTGCGTGGGTCTGCCGCTGGGAGGGCTGACACCCTCCGTCGGGCTGGTCCGCCGGATCAGGGCCATGGTTCCGGCCCTGCCCCTGCACGTGCTGATTCGCCCCCGCCCTGGGGGATTCACCTACTCCCCCGCCGAGCTCGACGTGATGGCCGCGGACATCGATGCGGCTGCGTCCGAGGGTGCGGCGGGCGTCGTCGTCGGGGTCCTGACGGCCGGCGACGACGTCGACGCCGGGGCGCTGAGGATCCTGCGGCAGGCGGCTCCCGCCATCGAGTACACCTTCCACCAGGCGATCGACCACACCCCCTCGCCTGTCCACGCCCTTGAGGCGATCTCCGCGGCTGGGTTCACCAGGGTACTGACCTCCGGCGGCGCGGTTTCCGCGGCACAGGGCCTTGACACTCTCGGGTCGATGGTCGCCGCGCAGAGCGGCCTGACCATCCTCGCGGGCGGTGGCGTGGTCCTTGGCGACCTCCCGGCGCTGTCCGCCGTCGGGATCACCGAGGTCCACCTCTCGGCGAAGGCAACCCACCGTCCGCCCGGAGGCGGCATCTCCCTTGGAGTGTCGGATACGGAGGGCAACAGTTACCAGGTCACCGACCCGCTGCAGGTTGCCGAGGTAATCGGGCGGGCCAACCGACTGCCCTAGGCGCCGCCGGTCACCCGCACCCACTTGTCCAGCGCGGCCTGCGCGGCCCCCGAGTCGATCGAGGCTTCGGCACGCCGCATCGCGGCCGTAAGCCGATCGATCAGTGGCGCCGCATGCTGGGTATCGAACGCCACGAGCCCGGCCGCCGCATTAAGCACCACAGCGTCCCGTACCGGACCCCGCTCCCCCGCCAGCAGTGCACGCACCACTGAGGCGTTGCTTGCCCCGTCTGCGCCACGCAGTGCCTCCACCGGGGCTACCGGCAGCCCGAAGTCGGCGGGGTGGACAGTGTGCTCGGTGACCGTTCCGTTCCTGACCTCCCAGACAGTCGACGAGCCGCTGGTGGTGAGTTTGTCCCTGCCGTCGCTTCCCCTGAACACGAGGGCGCGAATCCCCCGCGCCGCGAGCACCCCGGCCATCAGCGGCGCCATCCGTTCACTGGCGCAGCCCATGGCCTGTGCATCGACGCCGGCCGGGTTACTGAGCGGCCCCAGGAAGTTGAAGGCTGTGGGAACCCCCAGTTCACGCCGCGGGACCGCTACGTGACGCATGGACGGGTGAAACACCTGGGCAAAACAGAACGTGATTCCGGCTTCCTCAGCCGAGCGGGCGACATCGTCGATGGAGAGGTCCAGCCGGACGCCCAGCGCCTCGATGACGTCAGCGGCACCGGCAGATGAGGACGCGCTGCGGTTGCCGTGCTTGACCACCTTCGCTCCCGCGCCTACCGCCACCAGGGAGGACATGGTGGAGATGTTGAGGGTATTCAGGCCATCCCCGCCGGTACCGACAATATCGAGGGTGGGGCCGGGTACCTCGATACGGTGTGCCCGCGAGAGCATTGCCTCCACCAGCCCGACCAGCTCGCCGACGGTTTCCCCCTTGCTCCGCAGGCCAACGAGGAAGCCCGCCACCTGGGCGTGGCTGGCCTCGCCCTCCATGATCTGATCCATGGCCCAGCGGGTCTGGTCAGAGGACAGATCGTCTCCCCGGATCAGGGCGGAGATCAGTACAGGCCAGGTCGGGGAAGCGCTGTCGGGGCTGGAAATCGTCGTCACACCTCAAGGTTATCTACGAATTGTAGAAAGTCATCTGTTCGCGACTTCCGCGCCGTTACTGGGATGGCGAGTCCCCAACGCCCATGGGGACGCGCCGGGAGGGCATCAGCATTGGTGAACTGGTGCTTTTTAGAGACATAATGGATCTGTGACATCTGCGACTCAAGCCCCCAGTACCACGGCGCATCACACGCTGAACCGCCCCAACATGGTTTCCGTCGGAACCGTCGTTTGGCTGTCCAGCGAGCTGATGTTTTTCGCCGGACTATTCGCCATGTACTTCACCCTGCGCTCCACTTCAAGTGAGCTATGGGCAATGGAGACCGAAAAGCTGAACGTTCCGTTCGCGCTGATCAATACGATTATTCTCGTCTTGAGTTCGGTGACCTGCCAGTTCGGAGTGTTCGCCGCCGAGCGGTTGCAGCCTCGCCGCACCGGGAGCGTGTTCTCCCCCGCGAAGTGGGGAATGATCGAGTGGTTCCTCCTGACCTTCATCCTGGGCTCCATCTTCGTCGCGGTGCAGGGCTACGAGTACGCGGTGCTGGTCTCTGAGGGCGTCTCGCTCTCGTCCAACGCCTACGGGTCGGCGTTTTATATCACCACCGGTTTCCACGGACTCCACGTCCTCGGCGGGCTGATCGCCTTCCTGTTCATCATCGGACGAGGGTTCGCAGCCAAACGATTTGGCCATTTTGAGGCCACCTCGGCAATTGTGGTGTCGTATTACTGGCACTTTGTCGACGTCGTCTGGATTGCTTTGTTCATCATTATCTATTTCCTGAAGTAACCCTTAGTTGAACCCTCTTCTACTACGTGTAGAATTTCATCAAGTGGTACTGGCAGTGATTGCACGACAGAAGGCAGGAACCAGCAAGTGAAGGCACTTTCGCAAAGGCGACGTCATCCCCTGGCAGCAGTAGCTTTGTTGCTGATCGGATTACTCCTCACGGGTGGCGTCTACGCCCTGGCGAGCAGTACCAACGAAGCCAAGGCACAGACCTTTTCAGCGGATCAGGTGGACGAGGGCGAGAAGCTTTTCATCGCCAACTGCGCCACCTGCCACGGGATGGGCGCAGTCGGTTCGGAGAACGGGCCATCCCTCGTTGGGGTGGGCGCAGCATCGGTCGACTTCCAGGTAGGCACCGGACGCATGCCGATGCAGATGCAGGGCCCGCAGGCACAGGTCAAGCCACCACAGTTCGGTGACGAGCAGACCATGCAGATGGCCGCCTATGTGGCATCCCTTGGCGCTGGCCCAGCCATCCCCGGGGAAGAAACCCTCGACACGTCCGACGCCGACCCCGCCAACGGCGGCGTGGTCTTCCGCGTCAACTGCGCCATGTGCCACAACGCTGCCGCCGCTGGCGGCGCCTTGACCCGGGGCAAGTACGCTCCCGCCCTCTCCGGCTCCACCGCCAAGCACACCTATGAGGCAATGGTCACCGGGCCGCAGAATATGCCGGTCTTCAGTGACGCGAACATCACCCCCGAGGACAAGCGCGACGTGATCGCGTTCCTCGAGACCATCGACGAGCAGGGCTCCCCCGGCGGAGCGGACCTCGGTTCGCTGGGACCGGTTTCCGAGGGCCTCTTTATCTGGGTAGCGGGACTCGGCGTCATCATCGCCTTTACCGTCTGGCTCACCGCGCGATCGTCCTAGACCGCGATGGCGCACTACAGGCAGCCCACGGGCAGCAACCACAAACTGAACAACAGACCACAAGCAGAGTTTTTCCAGAAGGATGCGAGGGATCATGGCCGATCATAGTCACGGCAGTCCAGAGAGTACTGGCGTCGTAGCTAGGCCCGGTCAGGGCGATGTGCAGAAGTTCCAGAACCCTGGACTGCCTCCGCACCGTCCCCGGCTGGCCGACAGGGATCCCCGCGCCGAAAAGCGAGCCGAGCGACAGGTAGCGATTCTCTTCCTGGTGTCTATCATCGGCACCATTCTGTTCTTCGTCGGATACTTTTTGATCCCACTCGACGAGACCATCGCCACCCTTCGCCTCCAGAACCTCACGCTGGGCCTCGGCACCGCCTTTGCGATGCTCGGCATCGGGGTCGGGATTGTTCACTGGGCCAAGACCCTGATGCCCGACCACGAAGTCTCCGAGGATCGCCACGAGATCCGCACCGAAGCTGATCGCGCCGATGCCGAGAAGATCATCAACGACATCGTCGAGGAAACGGGCATCAAGCGTCGCCCGCTAATCCGCAACACGCTGCTGGGTGCGATGCTCCTGGCGCCGCTCCCCGCCGTGTTCATCTTCCGCGATCTGGGTCCATTGCCCGGTGACGTGCTGCGGCAGACCTACTGGGATTCCGGAACCCGTCTGGCCCGGGATCCAAGTGGCACCCCGATCAAGGCCTCCGATGTGACCATCGGTTCGGCGTTTCACGTCATTCCTGAGGGACTGTCAAATTCCGACCACTACCTCGAGGAAAAGGCCAAGGCCGTTGTCTTGCTGATGCGGCTGAACCCAGAGTCGTTGAACCCCTCCCCGGGACGCGAGGACTGGGGCTACCAGGGCATCGTCGCCTATTCCAAGATTTGCACGCACGTGGGTTGCCCTGTTGCTCTGTACGAACAGCAGACCCACCACCTGCTCTGCCCGTGCCACCAGTCCACGTTCGACCTTACGCAGGAATGCAAGGTCATCTTTGGACCGGCCGTACGCCCGCTACCGCAGTTGCCCATCGCCGTTGATGACGAGGGCTACCTGATCGCTACCAGCGATTTTCAAGAACCAGTAGGACCAAGTTTCTGGGAGCGTGGCTGACATGAGCAGCACGACATCGCAAAGTACTTACCAACCCAAGACAAGCGTCGGTAAGATCACCAACTACGTTGACTCAAGGGTCGGCGGATCAGGGATCGTCAAGGAGTTCGGCCGGAAGATCTTCCCGGACCACTGGACTTTTATGTTCGGTGAGGTAGCGCTGTACTCCTTCGTGATCCTGCTCCTCTCGGGCACCTTCCTGACCTTCTTCTTCGATCCGTCGATGGCCGAGACCCACTACGAGGGCAGCTACATTCCGCTCCGCGGGGTAGAAATGTCCGAGGCGTACGCCACCGCCCTGAACATCTCCTTCGATGTCCGCGGCGGACTGTTCATGCGCCAGGTCCACCACTGGTCGGCCCTGCTCTTCGTAGCTGCCGTGTCAGTGCATATGCTCCGCGTCTTCTTCACCGGCGCGTTCCGCCGCCCGCGCGAGCTGAACTGGGTGGTGGGCTGCGTCCTGCTCATCCTGGCCATGGCTGCGGGCTTCACCGGCTACTCACTCCCCGATGACCTGCTGTCCGGTAACGGCCTTCGCATCATCGACGGCGTCATCAAGGCAATCCCGGTCGTTGGTACGTACATCAGCTTCTTCCTCTTCGGTGGAGAGTTCCCCGGCACGGTGGTCATCCCGAGACTGTACGTGCTGCACATACTCCTGATCCCTGCGATCATCCTGCTGATGATCGTGATCCACCTCTTCATGGTGGTGACCCACAAGCACACCCAGTTCCCCGGCCCAGGCCGGACGAACGACAACGTGGTCGGCTTCCCCGTCGGCCCCGTTTACGCAGCAAAAGCCGGCGGATTCTTCTTCATCGTGTTCGGCATCATCGCAGCGATCTCGGCGGCGTTCACGATCAACCCGATCTGGAACTACGGCCCGTACGACCCCTCCCCGGTGTCGGCCGGTACTCAACCCGACTGGTACATCGGCTGGGTGGACGGCGCGCTGCGTCTCATGCCGGGCTGGATTGCCGGCATTCCACTGGAGTGGGACATCCCGATGCCGTGGGGTGTCAACACCCTGTCGCTGAATGTTCTCATCCCAGCGCTCGTTCCTGCAGGAATTGTCTTCACCCTCATGTTCGCGTGGCCATGGATCGAGTCCTGGCTGACGAAGGACAAGCGGGAGCACCACCTGCTCGACCGTCCGCGGAACGCACCGTTCCGCACCGCGGTCGGCGTGTCCGGCGTCGTGTTCTACTGCGTCATGTGGGCGGCAGCCAGCTCGGACCTCATCGCCACCCACTTCTTCGTGTCCCTGAATGATGTGACCTACTGGTTGCGGGTGCTGTTTTTCGTAGGCCCGATCATCGGCTTCATGGTTGCGCAGCGTATTGCACTGGCCCTCCAGCGCAAGGATCGCGAGATTGCACTGCACGGCCGGGAAACCGGTCGGATTGTGAGACTCCCCCACGGCGAGTTTATCGAGGTCCACGAACCACTCGATGAATACAAGCGCTACAACCTGGTCAACTACGAGTCCCACGCTGTGCTTCCTGCCGAAGCCGACGTCAACGGTCACGTTACCCGGACCGAAAAGGCACGGGGCCGGTTGTCCCGCTTCTTCTTCGAGGACAGGGTTGCGCCAGTAACCCCGGCCGAACTTGAGGCATCCCACTCGCACGGACACCACGATGCGATTGCCGAGCAGCACGACAAGGCAGCCGTCTCGCAGTAACACCACGACGAAAGGGCCCGATCCAGCACGAGCTGGATCGGGCCCTTTCTCTTGTCCGCGCGCAGATGCGGTCTGCAGGGCTGTTCTAGGGGCTATTGAGGCGCTTCGCTGTATAGGCGCGGGGCGACCGCACACCGGGGCGCTGCAGCGGCACCCACAGCTTGTAGCGGTCCGCGCGGTAGTACGACACCGAGTAGTCGATCATAGACCGGGCCACATACGCGTGACGCTGGATTTTCAGGAGCGGAGCACCCAGGTCGACGTTGAGCAGACGCGCAATTGACGCTGAGGCCGCCGTTGCCTCGATAGTGTCCTCTCCCCACTCCATCACCAACCCGAACCGTTCGCTCAACACGTTGTACAGCGAGGTGGGCGCCGGCTCGTCGAGGATCCCCGGCACCCGGTGCGCGGGGATGAAGTTCTCGTCGACGCTCATCGGCTCGCCGTCGGCAAGAAGCTGGCGACGGAACCGCACGACGGGGTGCCCCTGTTCCAGTTGCAGTTCCCTGGCGATCAGCGGGGTAGCCCCGATTTGTTCGAAACTGAGGACCCGCGCATCAGGCACCATCCCCCGGCGGTGCATTTCCTCGCTGTAGGAGGTGAGCTTCATCTGTAGATCCAGCTTGGTGTGTGCCACGAAGGTTCCAAGACCGACAATCCGCTCCAGTACCTCTTCGGCGACCAGAGCGTCGATGGCGTGGCGCACCGTCATGCGTGCAACCCCAAAATGTTGGGTCAACTCACGCTCCGAGGGAATGGCGGTTCCCGGCTCTGCGTGAACCGCGATCAGCTCGCGCAGGATCTCCCGTAACTGCACATGTTTGGGGGCGGTCGAATCTGGGCGGAGCCCTTCCTCGAGTAACCGCAGTAGTGTGCTCGACACCGGTGGCGACCTTTCCTGCAACTGCGACAACTGGCTGCTCCCAGTCTAGAGGGGTCCCCTCAGCGTTGATTCCCCCGACCCCTGCGGTGTATCGTTGACTATCGTTATATATCGTTGAGCGCGACTGAGGAGAGCATCATGCGAAGTTCCTACCCGGCAAGTGGATTCGGCGGCAACAACATGGACGGCATGTGGCAGGCGGTCGAAGAGCTCCGGTCACGGTTTGAGAAGCGCTCGGGTACCCGCGCCGGACGCGGCGAGGTCCGTTCCGCCATTCTCGCCCTCCTGGCAGAGAGGCCCATGCATGGATACCAAATCATCCATGAGATCGAGGAACGCAGCGGAGGCAGTTGGAAGCCCAGTGCAGGTTCCGTCTACCCCACGCTCCAACTGCTGGCTGACGAGGGCTTTATCAGTGCTGAAGAGTCCAACGGCCGGAAGATTTTTTCGCTGACCGAGGCGGGACGTGAGGAAGTGGCGGGAGCAGGAGGCAGTAGCCCCTGGGGGCCAGCCGATCACTCCGGCGCTGCTGGCTTCGGCGCCCTGCCCAAGGCTGGCGTGGAACTGGCTCAGGCTGCCGCCCAGGTGAGTCGGACCGGGACACCGGCGCAGGTCCAGGAGGCAGCCAAGGTGCTCAACGACGCGCGCCGTCGGTTGTACTCAATCCTCGCCCAAGACTGACCGGCATGGGTTTGGACCGCCGGGGTATGGCGGATTCGCTCCCCGGCGTGAGTGCCACCCGTGCCCGATACCGTCGCATAGTGCGGTTCGCGGCGTGGCATCTCGCTGTGACCTGGTGGTTTGAGCTCATCCTCCCCCGCATCGGGCTGGGCCGGATCGCCGAGCGCACCAGGACACGACGCATGCTGCGTTTCGCCCGGCGCTTCAGGGTACTGGCGGTGGACCTTGGTGGACTGATGATCAAGGTGGGCCAGTTCCTGTCGTCGAGGCTTGATGTTCTGCCACCTGAGATCACCGCCGAGCTGGAAGGACTGCAGGACGAGGTACCGCCGGTCCCCTTCCCCGCAATTCGGGTCCTCGCCGAGGCGGAGTTGGGTGCGCCCCTAGAGAACGTGTTCGCGGCCATCGAGGAATCACCCATCGCGGCGGCATCGTTTGGGCAGGCACACCGCGCGCAGCTTCGGCCGATGGATGCCGCCGATACGGGGCTGGCTGACGTTGTCGTCAAGGTCCAGCGTCCCGGCATCGATGCGATCATTGATATCGACCTTGCTGCGCTGCGGAAAGTAGGCGGCTGGCTCAATCGCGTCCGCATTGTGTCCGACCGGGCTGACGTACCCGCCCTGGTGGAAGAGTTCGCCCAGATCAGCCTCATGGAGATCGACTACCTGCGGGAAGCTCAGAATCTGGAGCGGTTTGCGTCCGACTTTGCCAGCGACGACCGGGTGGGTGTGCCCGAGGTCGTCTGGGAACGCAGCACCCGCCGCATCCTGACGCTCGAAGATGTCACAGCGATCAAGATCACGGACGCGGCTGCCCTGATCGCCGCGGGAATCGATCCGGTGCAGGTCGCCCCTGTGTTCGCGTCGGTCATGTTCGATCAGATGTTCACCAACGGGTTCTTCCACGCCGATCCGCATCCCGGCAACATTTTTGTCACCGTTGACCGGGGGGATTCCGGGACAGCCCTGACCTGGAAACTCACCTTCATCGACTTCGGAATGATGGGTGAGGTACCACCCAGTACCCGTGATGGCCTGCGGAAACTCCTGATAGCCGCTGCTACCCGTGATGGGAAGGGGCTGGTCGCCGCGATCAAGGACGTGGGCGTGCTGGTCCCTTCGGCGGATACCGGTGAACTTGAGCGGGCGATGACCCACCTGTTTGCCCGGTTTGGCGGCATGGGATTCGCTGAACTCCGGGAGGTGGACCCCAAGGAGTTCCTCGATTTCGCCGTTGAGTTTGGCGATCTGGTCCGCTCGTTGCCTTTCCAGCTGCCCGAGAATTTCCTCCTGATTATCCGTGCCATGTCGCTGACGTCGGGGGTGGCCAGCTCGCTGGACCCCCGGTTCAACCTGTGGGATTCGGTTGAACCCTATGCCGCGCAGCTGTTGCGTGATGAGCGCGGCAACATTGCGCAGGACGTGGCCCAGCAGGCCTTCAAGGCAGCGTCGGTGACCCTGAGACTGCCACAACGCCTTGACGGACTCATCACCCGTGTGGAGGACGGCTCCCTGTCTGTTGCCAACCCCCGCCTGGAGCAGCGTCTGGCGCGCCTCGACCGGACGGCGCAACGTGCCGCCTCGGCCTTGATCTTCGGCGCGTTGCTGATCGCCGGCTCGCTAGTCCGTGCCGATGACACCGTCCTGGGAAACGTCCTGATGCTGGCGTCAGCTGTTCCCCTGCTCCACGGACTATGGGCCGGCCGCCGGGGTCTGTAACCCCGCGCTGTCCGCAGACCGCCAGGGTCAGGAACTGCGGCTTTCGATCCCCCGTTACCGCCTACCCGGCTCATGCGTTCGCCTGCATCCTGCAGCGGACAGAGCCTCCTCCCCGTGTGCTCCCCGCGGACAGGCCCCACTCCATGAGCCGGCTACTGACAAGCCGCCCTCCGTGAACCTGCCGCTGACAAGGTTCCGGTGGGACGGCCACCCTGCGGCAGGCACCCGGAGGGGTCAGCCTGATCGGGGACCCGCCAGCCCTCAGTGTGCCACTGCCCTTCGACCCAAGAACCCGCAGTTAACGACGGCGGGCCCCCACCCGGAGGTGAGGGCCCAACAGTAGGACTTCTGATCTAGTGGGCGTGGTCCCCACGGCTGTACTCGAAGACCCAGCCAACCAGTGCGATGACTACCATGCCAAGGCTGATGTAAAGAATCCAAAATCCCGCGGCCAAGCCGAGGAAACCAGTCGCCGCCGACAGGCCGAGCACGAGGGGCCACCAGCTCCAGGGACTGAAATGACCCTGTTCACCCGACCCTTCATGGATCTCGGCGTCAAGCCTGTCCTCGGGCCGCATCCCGATCCGGCGCCCGGTGAACCCCAGGTAGAACCCGATCATGCCCGCCAGGCCGCCGACCAGCAGGATGCCGAGGAACCCGACATATTCGGTCCACCCGGTGAGGTAGCCGTAGACCACTCCGACGAGTACGAAGAAAGGTGCTCCCCAGAAGAAGAGTCCGGTCTCAACCTTCATGTGCTAGGCGTCCTTCCGGTCGGCCGCGCCAAGTGCCTGTCCTACGGCAGAGCTTGGCGTGTGCTGCTGCTGCAGCTCGGGATGGTGGAGATCCAGCGCGGGACGCTCTGACCGGATCCGGGGCAGTGAGGTGAAGTTGTGGCGCGGTGGTGGGCAGGAAGTCGCCCATTCCAGCGAGGCACCGAAGCCCCAGGGGTCGTCGACCTCAACTTTTTTCCCGCTCCGCCACGTGATGTACACGTTCCAGAAGAACGGAATCAGTGAGGCGCCGAGCACGAAGGACGCAATGGTCGAGAACTGGTTCATCGCTGTGAACCCGTCCTCGGGCAGGTAATCCGCGTAACGGCGAGGCATACCGATCACACCCAGCCAGTGCTGGATCAGGAAAGTGCCGTGGAAGCCGACGAACAGCATCCAGAAGTGGATCTTGCCGAGACGTTCGTTGAGCATCTTGCCCGTGAACTTGGGCCACCAGAAATAGAATCCTGCGAACATCGCAAAGACGACGGTGCCGAAGACCACGTAGTGGAAGTGGGCCACCACGAAGTACGTGTCCGAAACGTGGAAGTCGAGCGGAGGTGACGCCAGGATGATGCCGGTGAGTCCACCGAACAGGAAGGTCACCAGGAATCCGAGGCTCCACAGCATGGGCGTCTCGAACGTGATCGAGCCACGCCACATGGTCCCTATCCAGTTGAAGAACTTCACACCCGTCGGCACCGCGATGAGCATGGTCATGAAGGCGAAGAACGGCAGCAGTACTGCCCCGGTGACGTACATGTGGTGGGCCCAGACGGTCACCGAAAGAGCAGCGATCGCGATCGTCGCGTACACAAGGCCCTTGTAGCCAAAGACCGGTTTCCGGCTGAACACGGGGAAAATCTCGGAAACGATGCCGAAGAAAGGCAACGCAATAATGTAGACCTCGGGGTGGCCGAAGAACCAGAACAGGTGCTGCCAGAGGATCGCTCCGCCGTTGTCCGGGTCGAAGATGTGCGCACCGAACCGCCGGTCCGCGCCGAGGGCGAAGAGGGCTGCAGCCAGTGGCGGGAAGGCCATCAGGACGAGGATTGCCGTGACGAGGGTGTTCCAGGTGAATATCGGCATCCGCCACATGGTCATGCCGGGGGCACGCATGCAGATGATGGTGGTAATGAAGTTGACCGCACCCAGGATGGTACCGAAGCCCGACAACGCCAGGCCGAAGACCCACAGGTCACCACCGAGCCCCGGGGAGAAGGTGGTATTTGATAGCGGAGCATAGGCAAACCAGCCGAAGGATGCAGCACCCTGGGGGGTGATGAAGCCGGAAACGGCGATGGTGCTGCCGAAAAGGAAGAACCAGAAGGCCAGGGCGTTCAATCGTGGGAACGCGACGTCGGGGGCACCGATCTGAAGCGGCATGATGACGTTGGCGAAACCGGCGAACAGCGGGGTCGCGAACATCAGCAGCATGACGGTGCCGTGCATGGTGAAGAGCTGGTTGTACTGTTCCTTGGTCTGCAGGATCTGCATCCCCGGCTCAAAGAGCTCCGCACGGATAACCAGCGCCATGACGCCGGCAAAGCAGAAGAAGACGAAGGACGCGATCAGGTACATGTACCCGATGGTCTTGTGGTCGGTGGAGGTGATCCAACTGACCACTACCCGGCCCTTGGACCGCGGGACAACCCGGGGTGCGACAGTGGTACCGGAATCGTCAGCTGTGTATTCGTAAGTGGACATCAGCCGTTACTCCCTGCTGGTTCAAGTTCGTTGTCGGAGTACGAGTTGCGATCGTATTCTTCACCGAGCTGGCCATCCTCAAGGGTGGCCATGTGCGCATCAAACTCTTGCTGCGAAACGACTGCAACATTGAAGAGCATCTCCGAGTGGTACTCACCGCACAGTTCGGCGCACTTCCCATCGAAGGTGCCTTCCCGTGTGGGAGTGAGGGTGATGTAGTTGGTGCGACCGGGAATCATGTCACGCTTCTGCAGGAACGCTGGCACCCAGAAGGAGTGCAGCACATCGCGGGCATTGAGCTGGAGCTCGACCGTCTGGTTTACCGGCAGATAGAGGGTGGGAAGCGTCTCGGGGATACCTTCCTCACCGGTCAGGTTCGCCTGGACTCCGCTGAAGTACTTGTCTTCGTTCACGTAGTTGAAGTCCCAGGACCACTGCTTGCCACGAACGTCGACTACCAGGTCCGGGTTGTCCACGCGGGCATCGATCGCCTGCTGGTCCCGGTCCGTGAAGTAGAAGAAGACGAGGACCATGAAGAGGGGAATGGTCAGGTAGAAGACCTCGAGGGGAAGGTTGTAGCTTACCTGGCGGGGAAATCCTGTCTCATTCCGGCGCCGGCGGTACGCAACGATGCACCAGATGATGAGACCCCAGGTGATGACGCCGACTATCAGTGCCGCAATCCAGGAGTTCACCCACAGATCAATGATCCGACCGGTGTGGTTGGTGTTGTCGCGCTCGGCGGGCAACCAACCCCTTTGGACTTCAGCTGAACAGCCCGACAGAAACAACGCGCCTACCAGCATGAGGCTGGAGATCTTGGTGACCCTTGCGCGCCGGGTGCCGGTTCGGTGCTGCGAACTCACAGACGGCCCTTCCTTTTCTTACGTGTTTGCCACCCGTGGCGGCGTTACCCCGTGTGCGCGAAAGGCACACATTTAGTTTTACTACTTACTGTAGAGCTTACCCGTAACCGCCGCCATCGGATGACACCAAGACGGCCTGCCGCGGAACTTTTGGCAGGTCATCAATGGTGCTTGTTTGGGCAGCAAACACGTGCTAGTGGAACGAATCGCCGCAGGCGCACGAGCCGCCGGCGTTGGGGTTGTCGATGGTGAACCCCTGCTTGGAGATCGTGTCCTCGAAGTCGATCGAGGCGCCCGCCAGGTAAGGGACGCTCATCCGGTCGACAATGACTTCTACGCCGTCGAACTCCCGGACGGCGTCGCCGTCGAGGGTGCGCTCGTCGAAGTACAGCTGGTAGATCAGGCCTGAACAACCGCCGGGCTGCACGGCAACGCGGAGCCGCAGGTCGGTGCGGCCTTCCTGCTCCAGGAGGCTGCGTACCTTGTCGGCTGCAACATCGGAGAGCATCACCTCATGGGCGGCCAACTCGGCCTCGGTGGTTCCGGTGGTGGTTTCGCTGGTGGAAGTACTCATAACTGGTTTCTCCTCGCTGTGGACACGCGTAGCGGTTTTGTGTCCTAACCCATGGTACGTCGGCAGTCCCGTCCGCGACCAACCCCGGGACCGGCTGGTCGCGGGCGGCGTCCCCGGCCGGGTTGGTCAGAGACCCTCGGCGTTGATGCGGGAGAGCATCAACGCCTCGGCGAGCACCGCCTTCTGGAACTCCGCGAGGTGCAGCGACTCGTTGGCGCTGTGCGCGCGTGAATCGGGATCCTCCACCCCGGTGATCAGGATCTGTGCGGTTGGGTACACCTCGGTCAGGTCGGCGATAAACGGAATCGAACCTCCCATTCCTGCTTCAACGGCCGGGACGCCCCACGCTTCCTGGAGCGCCCACAGTGCGGTCTGCGCGGCTGGCGCCGCGGTATCGGAGGCGAAGGCGCTACCGGTTTCCCCCTCGGTGAACGTGACCGTTGCACCGAAAGGCGCGTGACGCACCACATGGTCCTTGACCGCCGCCATTGCCGACGCCGGATCCTGGCCAGGCGCCAGGCGCAGACTGAACTTGGCGCGGGCCCGCGGGAGGAGGGTGTTAAAGGACAGGGCGACGCTCGGAGCATCCAGGCCAATGATGGACAGTGCCGGCTTGGTCCAGAGTCGTGAGGCGATGGACCCGGTACCAGCGAGGCGGACGCCGTCGAGCACCGAGGCGTCCGCGCGGTAGTCGACCTCCGGGTAGTCGACGGTAGCGTGGTCGCCGCCGGCGAGCCCGGCAATGACGACGTCGCCGGCCTCGTCATGGAATGTGGCGATCAGCCGGGCGAGCAGTGTCGGTGCGTCCAGTACCGGTCCCCCGAACATGCCCGAGTGAACGGCATGTTCAAGGACCTGCACCTCGACGGTGCCGTCGACCAGACCGCGCAGACTCGTGGTCAGGGCGGGAACGCCGACCTTCCAGTTGCTGGAATCGGCGACCACGATCACGTCAGCCTGCAGCAGGTCCCGGTGGGTGTCGAGGAACGTCCTGAAAGTCGGCGAACCGGCCTCCTCCTCACCCTCGATGAAGAGGGTCACGCCGACGCCGAAGTCCTCCCCGAGCACCTCATCCAGCGCGCGGAGGGCGCCCAGGTGAGCCATGATGCCCGCTTTGTCGTCGGCCGCTCCCCTGCCGTATAGCCGGCCGCCGCGTTCGACGGCGGTGAACGGTTCGCTCTCCCACAGCGCGCGGTCGCCCGGCGGCTGCACATCGTGGTGGGCGTAGAGAAGCACAGTCGGCTTTCCGGGTGCGGCCGGCCGGCGGGCGACGACGGCGGGACCGCCCTGGACCCCGTCGGTGGTGACCCGGAGAATCTGGACGTCGCTCACGCCAGCGGCTCGAATCAGGCCAGCGACAGCCTCGGCGCTGCGGTCCAGCTCGGCCGGGTCGAAAGCTTCCCAGGCGATCCCGGGGATGGCGACGAGGTCAATGAGATCGGTGACCACCTCCTCGAAGCCGGTGGCGACGGCGGCGCGAAGGGCCTGAGCCGAAAAGTCGTGGGGGGACGCGTGTTGTTCGTCAGTCATGTAAGTCGACCTTACACAGTGACCGTCGAGTAGTGACGGCTGCATAGTGACCGGGCGCACGCGAGCGTTGCGGCGGGTATCCTAGGAGGGTGTTTGGACGTAAAAAAGAGGCCCCCGAGGCCCCCGTAGACCAGTTGCCCGAAGAGCGCCCTGTTGGCAAGGGAGTGCCGACGCCGCGCCGTAGCTCTCAGGAAGCCGCACGGAAGCGCCCGCTCGTCCCCGACGACCGGAAGGCTGCGAAGGCGGCCGGCAGGGATGCGCAGCGAGCCGAAAGGCTCCGGATGCGCCAGGCCCTCGATACCGGTGAAGAGCGTTACCTGCCCTTGCGTGACAAGGGCCCGGCGCGCCGCTACATCAGGGATTTTGTGGACGCCCGCTGGAATCTCGGCGAGTTCCTCATGGTCGCGGCGCTGGTGTTCGTGATCCTGAGTTTTGTTCCCAGCATGCAGGTCCAGGGAATGGTGTTGTACGCCTTCTGGATCATCATCATCGCCGTCGTGCTTGACTGCTTCCTGCTGCGCCGTAGCCTGAGGGGACGCCTGACCGCAAAGTTTGGTGAGCCCGCCCGCGGCGACCTTTGGTACGGGGTCACCCGTGGGCTGCAGCTCCGCCGCCTGCGGCTTCCGAAGCCGCTGGTGAAGCGCGGCGAATACCCGGCGTAGGACCGGTTCCCTCAGGGACACCGGGCTGCTGCCAGCAGCTAGTGACGCGCTGTGAGCAACTCTTCCAGCCGACGGTTAATCTGCCGGGCCCAGAAGGGCCCCTCGTACAGGAACCCCGTGTAACCCTGCACCAGGGTGGCGCCAGCGTCGAGGCGTTCCAGGACGTCCTCGGCAGTCTCCACCCCGCCGACCGACACGATGGCAAGCTCATCGCCTGCCGCGGCGCGGAGCCGACGCAGCACCTCGAGGGAACGCTGCTTCAGGGGGGCACCGCTCAGTCCACCCACGCCGCACTTCATCACCAGCGCGTTGTCGCTGGCCAGCCCTGAGCGCGTGATGGTGGTGTTCGTAGCGATGACCCCGTCCAGACCGAGATCGACGGCGAGGGCGGCGACGTCGTCGATGTCCTGGTCCTCCAAGTCGGGGGCTATCTTGACGAGCAGCGGCACCGGACGCCCCGCACTGTCGTTGGCTGTCTGCCGGACCGCTGTCAGGAGCGGTCGCAAGGATTCGACGTTCTGCAGGAGGCGGAGACCCGGAGTGTTCGGGGAGCTGACGTTCACCACCAGGTAGTCGGCCGTGGGCGCCAGTTCCCTCGCGCTGACCAGATAGTCCGCGACGGCGTCCCCAAGGTTGACCGCCTTGGTTTTACCGATGTTGACTCCGATGATCGGCCGGTTGGCTACGTACCGTCGTTCCAGCCTTGCGCGGGCCACCTTCAGCCGGGGGGCGACGGCCGCTGCTCCGTCGTTGTTGAATCCCATCCGGTTGATCACGGCTCGGTCTGCGACCAGGCGGAACAGACGTGGTGTCGGGTTGCCGGGCTGTGCCTGGCCGGTGATCGTGCCTACCTCCACATGACCGAATCCCAGGCTGGTCAGGGCGGTAATCCCGTGGCCCTCCTTGTCGAATCCGGCTGCCAGCCCGAACGGGGACGGGAACGTGATGCCGAACGCCGAGGTCTGCAGTCCCGGGTGTGGTTTTGTCAGCTGACGCAGCACCAAGCCGGCGGGTGTGCGTTCCGCGGCACGAATCAGCCGGAACCCGATCTGGTGGGCCCGTTCGGCGTCCATGCGGGAGAAGACCAGTCGGAAAAAGGCAGGGTAGATTCGCATGCTCTAAAACTCCCACGCACAAGCTGCCAACAACAACTCCTGCCCGCCGGCGGTGGAGCTGCTCCTGGAGACGGAGCCAGCGGTTACAGTTTTCGGATGGGGCTGATCTGGAAACCGGACTATCTGGGCGACGGGTTCACCTGCGCCGACCTGCCGCTCGGCACCGACGACGAGGGTCCGTGCGTCGCGACGCTGGTGTCCTACACTCCCCCGACACCCGAGAACCCAATGGCGACGCATCCCCCCGCAGGCAACCGGTTCCATCCCCGTGTCTGGTGGTCGCACCTCCTGGATCGCCTGCCCCAGCGACCCGAGCGAGGGAGCACCAACGAACCGGCATCCGAGGAGCCGCCAGTCACTGCAGTCCTCTACCTGCACGGCTGGAGCGACTACTTCCTCCACCGTGGCCTCGCCGAGTTCTACGCGGCGCGCGGGGTCGCCTTCTACGCGCTGGATCTTCACAAGTACGGGCGCAGCCTACGCGACGGGCAGACCCCCGGATATGTCGGGGACCTCGCCGATTATGACGACGACCTCGATGCGGCGTTGCGGGCGATGGCATCCCACATCCGTGAACGGCAGGGCGCTGAGGTGCCGGTTCACGTGCACCTGATGGCGCACTCCACGGGGGCGCTCATCGCCTCGCTATGGGTCCACCGCAATCCCGGCCGGATTGCCAGCCTGATCCTGAACAGTCCCTGGCTTGATGTGCAGGGTAGTGCGATTTTCCGGGGCGCCACCCAAGGACTGCTGGATCCCATTACCCGGTTCAAACCGAAGGCACGGCTGAAGCTCCCGGAGATCGGGTTTTACTGGCGCAGCATCAGCAATACCGGCGACGGCGACTGGGACATCAATCCCCTGTGGCGTCCCGAGTTCGGCTTCTCCATCAGGGCGGGCTGGGTGGCGGCGGTCCTGGCCGGGCACGCCCAGGTGCGCCGGGGACTGGACATCGACGTACCGGTCCTGGTCCTGGCCTCGACCCGCTCATCGGTGAGCCCGGTCTGGAGCGAGGCGATGCTCACCTCGGACAGTGTGCTGGATGTGACCCTGATGACCCAGCGGGCCCTCCAGCTCGGACCGAACGTGACCGTCTGCCGGTATGAGGGCGCGCTGCACGACGTCCTACTCTCCAAGGAACCGGTCCGCCGCGAGGTGTACCTGACCCTAGACGGGTGGCTCCGCTGTCAGGAGCTTGTCGGCCGGGGCTAGCCCGGTGCCGCAGCCGACTGGTCCACCGCGCCACCGAAGCGTCGGTCCCTGCCCGCGTACTCGCCGATCGCCCGCCACAACACCCGGCGGTCGACGTCGGGCCAGAGCACGTCCATGAACACCATCTCCGCATAGGCGGACTGCCACAGCATGAAGTTGGAGAACCTCTGCTCACCGGAGGTCCGCAGGAACAGGTCGACGTCGGGGAGATCGGGTTCGTCGAGGTACTTCTGGATGGTCTTCTCCGACACGGCCGACGCGCGCAGCTTGCCGGCCTGGACCTGCTCGGCGATGGCGCGGGCAGCGTCGGCGATCTCCGCACGGCCCCCATAGTTGACACACATGGTGAGGGTGCAGGTGGTGTTGCCGAGGGTCTGCTGTTCAGCCACCTCCAGTTCCTTCACCACCGACTGCCACAGTCGGGGACGCCGTCCGGACCAGCGGATCCGCACGCCCCAAGCGTCCAGCTGGTCACGCTGCCGGCGCAGGACGTCCCGGCTGAACCCCATCAGGAACCGCACCTCGTCCGGTGAGCGTTTCCAGTTCTCGGTGGAGAACGCGTAGACGGACACGTGCTTAACGCCGATCTCGATGGCACCAGCCATCACATCCAGCAGTGCCGCTTCCCCGGCACGGTGGCCTTCCGTCCGGGGCAGACCGCGCTGGTTGGCCCACCGGCCGTTCCCGTCCATCACGATCGCCACGTGCTTAGGCACGAACTGCGCCGGGATGGCGGGAGCCGTTTCGCCCGAGGGGTGTGGCCACGGGCGGGTAGGGCTGGTGGTTCGCCAGTCCTGATTGGCTGTCGGTCCTGACTTCACTGACGCTCCACTAGTTTGAGGGATTTGACGACGCGTTCGAGGTGCCACTGCAGATAACTAGCGACCAGCCCGGCGGCCTCCCGGCGGGACTGTGGGCCGGAGGCGTCGGCTGTCTCCCAGTTGCCGGAGAGCAGCGCGGCGAGCAGTTCCATTGACTCGGCCGACGGCGACGCGGCTCCCGGTGGACGGCAGTCGGGGCACACTCCCCCACCCAGGGGCGCCGAGAAGGCGGAGTGCGGCCCGGGCGTCCCACAGCGGGCGCAATCGGTGAAGCTCGGTGCCCAGCCGGCGGTGGCGAGGGCACGCAGCAGATAAGAGTCGAGGATCAGCTCCGGTGCGTGCAAGCCCCTGCTCAGGGCTGACAGCGCCCCGACGATGAGGTTGTACTGGGCTCCGGAGGATTCGCCGTCGGCGTCGGTAAGCCGTTCCGCAGTTTCGGCGATCGCCGCGGCAGCCGTGTACCGGCCGTAGTCGGCGGCAATCCCGTGACCGTAGGCGCCCTTCGTTTGCGCCTGGGTGACGACGTCGAGGCTGCGTCCGGCCACCAGCTGCAGGTCGACCGTCATGTAGGGTTCCAGCCGCGAACCGAACTTGCTGCTGGTGCGGCGCACACCTTTGGCCACGGCCCTGACCTGCCCGTGATCCCTGGTGAGGAAGACGATGATCCGGTCGGCTTCACCGAGTTTGTAGGTGCGCAGCACAACGCCTTCGGCGCGGTAGGTGCGGGAGGCAAAGGACGAGGACACCGTTCCATTTTCGCACCACTTCCGCCGCACGGGGGCATCGGTGGGGGCGCGCCCCCTGACCGTTGCCCACGTGTGGCGAAATGCCCCGCCGGTACCGCTAACTGGCCTGCTGCTGGTCCCTGATGGCACGGTTCACAGCTGAGATGACTGCCTTCAGCGCGGCCATCGTGGTGTTGGAGTCGATGCCGATCCCCCAGAGGACGCGTTCCCCGATAGTGCACTCGACGTAGGCTGCCGCGCGGGCGTTGCCCCCGGCGGACAGGGCATGCTCGGTGTAGTCCAGGACCCGCACGTCCACCCCGTCCTCTCCCAGGATGGAGAGCAGCGCCGCAATCGGGCCGTTGGCCTCGGCGGAACGCCGCTGGTGGACGCCGTCCACCAGCAGGGACGCGGTGAGCTTGAAGGAGTCGTCCTCCCCGGTAGCGGTGTTGACGCTGGTGAGGGCATAGTGTCCCCAGGTGCCCGCGCCACCGGCCCGGCTGGGCAGGTACTCGTCCTGGAAGACCTTCCAGAGCTCTGCACCGCTGATTTCCCCGCCAACCGTGTCAGTACGACGCTGGATGACCCCGGAGAACTCGATCTGCGCCCGTCGCGGCAGGTCCAGGCTGTGCTCGTTCTTCAACAGGTAGGCGACACCGCCCTTGCCGGACTGGGAGTTGACCCGGATCACTGCCTCATAGCTGCGCCCAATATCCTTCGGGTCAATCGGCAGGTAGGGCACGGCCCAGGGGATGTCCTCGACGGTCGTGCCGGCATCGGCGGCGTCGGCCTCCATCCGTTCGAAGCCCTTCTTGATGGCGTCCTGATGGGAGCCGGAGAAGGCGGTGAACACCAGGTCGCCACCGTACGGTGAACGCTCGGGGACGGGGAGTTGGTTGCAGTACTCCGCGGTCCGCCGGATGTGGTCAATGTCGGAGAAGTCGATCTCCGGGTCGATACCCTGACCGTAGAGGTTCATGCCCAGCGTCACCAGGTCAACGTTGCCGGTGCGTTCGCCGTTGCCAAAGAGGCAGCCCTCGATCCGGTCAGCGCCCGCCAGGTAACCGAGCTCGGCTGCTGCGACGCCGGTCCCGCGGTCGTTGTGCGGGTGCAGGGACAGGATGATGTTCTCCCTGTTGTCCAGATTCCGGCACATCCACTCGATCGAGTCGGCGTACACATTGGGGGTGGCCATCTCGACGGTTGCCGGCAGGTTCAGGATCATCTGGCGGTCTGCGCTGGCTTCCAGGACCACCGCGACCTCGTTGCTGATCCGCGCCGCGAATTCCAGTTCGGTGCCGGTGAAGGACTCGGGAGAGTACTCGTAGGTGACCTCGGTGTTCCTGAGGGTCTCCTCGAACTTCTTGCAGAGCCGCGCCCCGGTCAGCGCGATGTCGATGATGCCGTCCTTGTCCTGGTTGAACACCACCCGGCGCTGCAGGACCGAGGTCGAGTTGTACAGGTGGACGATGGCACGATCGGCGCCCTCAATCGACTGGTAGGTCCGCTCGATCAGGTGCTCCCGGGCCTGGGTGAGGACCTGGATGGTGACGTCGTCGGGAATCCGGTCCGTCTCGATCAGCTGACGGACGAAGTCAAAGTCGGTCTGCGACGCCGAAGGGAACCCCACCTCGATCTCCTTGTAGCCCATCTGGACGAGAAGGTCGAACATCTTGTGCTTGCGTTCGGGGCTCATCGGATCGATCAGCGCCTGGTTCCCGTCCCTCAGGTCGACCGCACACCAGCGCGGTGCCTTGGTGATGACCTTGTCGGGCCAGGTCCGGTCCGGCAGTTCAACGGTGATCTGGTCCTGGAACGGCGTGTACTTGTGGAACGGCATTCCGGACGTCTTTTGTGCGTTGCGCATGATGATTGGCCTGTTCTCTGGAGGTTCTGGGGGAAGACTCCGGGGCAGCTTCGGTACGACTCTGAGCCGGGTTCTTCAGGACTGGGCCGGGCATCACTGACTCCGCAGCGGGGAGTCGGCCTTGACTGTGTCTTGAGTGACTACCTAGTCGTTCTGGCCCCGCCGCGGCAGCTAAGGAGAAGCAGTTCTGCGCGCACAAGCCCACCCTAGCATGGAGCATAGGATGGAATCCGGATCGATTTCACTTCATCGCACCCCCGAATTCACCCCACCAGTGAGGACAACCATGACAACGGCAGGGACCACCCACACGGCAACCGGTACTGAGGAACGGGTTCAGGATGACCTGTTCCGGCACGTCAACGGTGGCTGGTTGAGCACCACCGATATTCCGGCAGACCGGCCGCTGGAAGGCGCCTTCACCCAGCTCCGGGATGCTGCCGAACTGGCCGTGCGCCAGATCATCGAGGACGCGGCGGCGACGCCTTCTCCGTCCGGCGACAACTTCAGGATCAAGGCGCTCTACGGCTCCTTCATGGACGAGGACCACATTGAGCGGGTCGGCGCGGACCCGGTGGCTCCCCTGCTGGAGAGGATTGACGCGGTCGAGTCAACGGCGGCCCTGGTCGCGCTGGACGCCGAACTCTCCCGGACCGGTATCGCCGGGCTGGCGCTGCCCTACGTGAGCAACGACGCCGGCAACCCCGAAAGATACCTGCTGCACCTCTACCAGTCGGGGCTGGGCATGCCCGACGAGTCCTACTACCGGGAGGACAAGTTCGAAGCCTCGCGGACCGAGTACCGGTCCCTCCTGTTCGCCCTGCTCAAGGAAGCGGGAGTGGACGACGCGGAGGGACGGGCCAAGGCCGTCTTCGAACTGGAAACCCAACTCGCGGCTGCCCATATGGATGCGGTCGCCCGGCGGGACCCGCAGGCCACCTACAACCTGCTGGGCCTGGACGCCGTCGTCGAGCTGGCACCGTTCAGCGGCCCGTGGCTTCGGACCCTGACCCGCGACGCCGACGGCATCGACGAGCTGATCGTCAGCCAGCCCCAGTATCTGGCCGCAGTGGACCGGCTCCTGGCCTCGGGAGACCTCTCGGTGTGGAAAAGCTGGCTCACCACCCGGGTGCTGCTGCACGCGGCCGGGTACCTCAGCCGCGCGTTCGTTGACGCAGCGTTCGCCTTCTACGGCACTCACCTCAGCGGCACACCGCAGATCAAAGACCGCTGGAAGCGCGGTGTTGCCCTGGTGGAGGGGGCCGTCGGAGAGGCCGTCGGACGGGAGTACGTGAACCGGCACTTCCCACCCACCCACAAGGCCATCATGCTGGGGCTGGTCGAAAACCTGCTTTCCGCCTACCGGGAAAGCATCACCTCGCTCGACTGGATGACCTCAGAGACGAAAGAGCGCGCCCTCGCCAAGCTGGAACGGTTCCACACCAAGATCGGTTTCCCCGACCAGTGGATCGATTATGCGGAACTGGAAATCGTCGACGGCGACACCTACGGGAACGTCCGCCGCGCGACAGCCTTCGAACTGGATCGCCAGCTCGCCCGGCTCGGTGGACCGATCGACCGCGGCAACTGGCTGATGACACCGCAAACCGTCAATGCCTACTACATGCCCACCATGAACGAAATCGTCTTCCCGGCAGCCATTCTGCAGCCGCCGTTCTTCGACGTCGACGCCGATCCGGCGGTCAACTACGGAGCAATCGGCGCGGTGATCGGCCACGAGATCGGCCACGGATTTGACGATAAGGGTTCACAGTTCGATGGAAGTGGCCGCCTGGACAACTGGTGGACCGACCAGGACCGGGCCGCCTTCGACGCACTCACCGCGCGTCTGGTGGAGCAGTACGATCGCCTCAGCCCGGCCGAGGCTCCCGGACACACCGTCAACGGCAAGCTCACCCTTGGCGAGAACATCGGCGACCTGGGCGGGCTGTCCATCGGCTACCGCGCCTACCTGCTGAGCCTGGACGGCGCGGAACCGCCGGTCATTGATGGCTTGACCGGCGCTCAGCGGTTCTTCATCTCGTGGGCCCAGTGCTGGCGGCAGAAGATCCGCGGCGAGGAGGCCGTCCGCCGGCTGACCGTCGATCCGCACTCCCCCAACGAGTTCCGGTGCAATCAGGTGGTGCGCAACCTGGACCCGTTCCATGACGCGTTTGGCGTGACCGAGGCGGATCAGCTGTGGCTGGACCCCGACCAGCGGGTCCGGATCTGGTAGCTGCTACGAGCCGAACGACGACTGGCAGGTCACCTGGTCAGCAGTCTGGCCTGACAGTTCGGGCGGCAGGCCCTCCGTCGTGACGGTGCTGCCGCTCGTGAAGTCGGCGCCGACGCTCAGGGCGAGCCCCACGGTGGCGGGGCTGGACAACACCTGAACATCGGCGAGCCCAAACAGTTCGGCCACCGTTGTTGCGATCGCCTCGTAGCCCGGACCGACGAACAGCTGGGTTGCCGGTGTTTCGGAGTCCTCACTGACCACCGCCTGGGTGTAGCCCTCGCCCTGCAGCAGTTCCAGGATTTCCTCACCCCGGTCGGTTTCTCCGGAGGAGTCAATGACGGTGAACGGGACTGCGGCGGGATCGAAGTCGGGTTCCTCCTCAGCGAAGGGCTCTCCGCTGGGCTCCTGGGACGCCTCACCTGGGGCGGATGGTTCGGGAGAGGCTGAGGGGCCGGGTGAGGCGGAGGGGTCAGGAGCAGCTGACGGCGCGGGTTCCGCGGCGTCGATGATGCTGCGATCGTCCACGAGGGTCTCGAACAGTTCGGCGGCGCGTTCCTCGTCAGGGACCAGCCGGTTCAGGTCCGGCTCGTAGGGCAGCACGGGCATCGTCACGAAGGCCACCTTCGCCAGGTCGACGTCCTTCAGGCGATCGGCCAGGCGCAGGAGGTCGGGAATCTGGCTCAGCCCGTCATCGACGGTGAGATTCCTGGTGATGGTTTCGGCGATCGCGTACATCCGGGGAAGGTTGTTGAGGGTTCCTTCCTCGGTGATCTTGCGGGCCATTGACGCCATGAACGACTGTTGAGCCCGGATTCTCCCCTCGTCGCCGCCGTCGGCGAAACCGTGGCGGGTCCGCAGGAAGGCCAGCGCCTGCTCACCCTCCACCTCGGAGGTGCCAGCGGGCAGGCTGAGCCCGGAGTAGGTGTCCTCGATGGCCTGGTTCACGCAGACCTCGACGCCGCCGAGGGTCGAGGAGAGTTCCTTTACAGCCTTGAAATCGGCCATCATGAAGTGGTCGATCTTCAGGCCGGTCAGTTCGTTGATCGCGGCGACGGTGCAGCCAGGCCCACCATTGCCGAGCGCACCGTTGAGCATCGCGAGATCCTGCGCCGGGCTGAGCGTCCCGGATTCAGGGTCGAGGCAGGCCGGCAGCGGCACCAGGAGGTCGCGGGGGAAGCTGACCATCGTGACGTTCTCCCGGTCAGCGGACAGGTGCATCATCATCATGACATCGGAGTTGCCGGTCTCAGTGGTGAACTCCTCGCCGCCGTACGCGGCGTTTTCCGACCCTTCCCGGGTATCGGTCCCGAGGATCAGGATCTGCACGGGGTCCCGGTCGATATTGGCGGTGTCGTCGCCGTCCTGATCGGTGCCAAGGTTCAGGGGCTGGGTCAGCACGTTGCCCTGCAACCGCAGCAGCTGGACGGAGGCGAACCCTGCACCGGCGATGAGCACCGTGGCCAGGACACCGGCAATGATCTTCAGGACGGTCTGAGGCGCCGACCGGCCGAGGTGGCGCCCACCCGGAGACGCCGCAGCGCCCTCGGCGGGGTGGCCGGCATCGGCGGATCGGGGACTCATTCGGTGCGGCCCTTTCGGAGAATTTCGGTCGAGTGTAGCTGGTAGACGGTGGCAAAGAGAACCAGTCCCAGCCTCTCAGTCAACGACTGCTGGAGCCGGGTAGTGCCCGGCCTAGAACCCCAGGCGCACCAGCTGCTTGGGGTCGCGCTGCCAGTCCTTGGCGATTTTCACGTGCAGGTCGAGGTAGATCCGCGTGCCCAGCAGGGCTTCGATGCTCTTGCGCGCGTTGGTGCCTACCTCCCGGAGGCGGGCACCACCCTTACCAATGATGATCGCTTTCTGGGAGGAACGCTCGACGAAAAGGTTCACCCGGACGTCGAGCAGCTGGTTGTCCGCGCTCCGGCCCTCCCGGGGAACAATCTCATCGACCACCACAGCGAGCGAGTGCGGCATTTCATCGCGGACGCCTTCGAGGGCCGCTTCCCTGACCAGTTCCGCGACCATCACGGCCTCCGGCTCATCGGTCAGCGCACCACCCGGGTACAGGGGCGGGGATTCGGGCATGTGCGACACGAACACGTCCCCCACCGTCTCCACCTGGAAGCCGTCGGCGGCAGACACCGGGACGACGTCGGCCCATCCGTCCTCACCGAGCACCTCCTCACCCAGGGCCACGACAGCCATCAGCTGCCGCGTCAGGGCGGCACGGTCCACCAGATCGGTTTTGGTCACGACGGCGATCAGCGGTTTGCGCTGCAGGCGGGACAACTGCTGGGAAATGAACTTGTCGCCCGGCCCGATCGGCTCGTTGGCGGGGATACAGAAACCGATCGCGTCCACTTCGGCGAGCGTGTCTGCCACGAGGTCGTTCAACCGCTGCCCCAGGAGAGTGCGGGGACGGTGCAGCCCCGGCGTGTCAACGAGGATCAGCTGGGAGTCCTCCCGGTGCACAATCCCCCTGATGGTGTGCCGCGTGGTCTGCGGTTTGGACGAGGTGATGGCCACCTTCTGTCCCACCAGCGCGTTGGTCAATGTCGATTTGCCGGCATTCGGACGGCCGACCAGGGATACGAACCCGGCCCGGTGCTGTTTTTCGCTCATGATATTCCGCCGTGTCCTTGAAGTTGTGCGGGATGTCGATCCCGGCCGTCGTCGTCGTTCGCGGGTTCCCGCTTCCGCACAATGATGTGCGATACCCGGTTTCTGCGGCCTTCGACCCGTTCGGCGCGCAGTCCGATGCTGCCAACGGTGACCTCGCTGCCGACGATCGGCACCCGGCCGAGTGTCTTCGCGAGCAGACCGCCCACCGTGTCCACCTCGTCGTCCTCCAGATCGACGTGGAAGATCTCCCCCAGGTCGTCGATGCCCATCCGTGAGCTGATCCGGTATTCGCCGTTGCCGAGTTGTTCCAGCTCGGGTACTTCGGAGTCGTACTCGTCCACGATCTCGCCGACAATTTCCTCGATCAGGTCCTCGAGGGTCACCAGGCCCGCGGTGCCGCCATACTCGTCGATGACGATGGCGACGTGGGTGGATTCGCGTTGCAGTTCCTGCAGGAAATCGCTCACCGGCTTTGACTCCGGGACGTAGCGCACCGCCCGGCAGACGCCGTCCACCGGATCCGAGTCCCGTTCATCGGGACCGTGCAGCTGGGCGACGACGTCCTTGAGGTAGAGGATGCCGATGATGTCGTCGGCGCTGTCGCCGATGACGGGAATGCGGGAGTAGCCCGAGCGCAGGAACAGCGACATCGCCTGTTTCAGCGTGGACCCGGTCTCAATGGACACCATGTCGGTGCGCGGCACCATGACGGAGCGCACCTTGGTGTCGCCCAGTTCAAACACGGAGTGGATCAGTTCCGCCTCGCTGTCCTCGATCATCTCCGCGTCGTTGGCGCGCGAGAGCAGTTCGCGGAACTCCTCTTCAGTGAAGAAGGCCGCCTCGGCGCGGGCCGCTCCCGGGGTGATGGAGCTGCCCAGGGAGACGAGCCAGCGTGGCACCGGCCCGAGGACCCCGCACAGGAAACGAACCAGTCCGGCCGTGGCAGGAACCACTGTGCTGGCGTGGGTGCGACCCAGTTGACGGGGCGACACACCCACGAGGACAAACCCGACCGCGGCCATGGTGGCAGTGGCCAGCAGGCCGGCAATCCACACGTTGTCGAGGATGTCGTGGAAGAGGATGGCGACTGCCACGGCGGCGGCCATCTCGAACCAGACCCGCCAGAACCGGAGCGCGTGCATGTGGGCGATGGGCGAGGCGAGAATCCGCTCCAGTGCGCGGCCGGATTTGCCCTGCAGCAGTTCCTCGCCCTCCTGGCGGGGCAGATAGCTGAAGGCGGCCTCGGCGGCCGTGACCAGCGCTGCAACGAGGACAAACACCAACGCCATGAGTGCGAGGACCCAAATGATCAACTGACAGTCTCCTCGGGCGCTTTTCCGCCCAGATAGTCGGCCAGCAGGCGACGCTGGAGGCCGAACATTTCAGCCTCCTCGTCGGGTTCCGCATGGTCGTACCCCAGCAGATGCAGCACCCCGTGGGTGGTCAGAAGGAGCAGTTCCTCGCCCGTGGAGTGCCCAGCCTTCGCGGCCTGCTCCTGCGCCACCTCGGGGCAGAGGACCACGTCGCCGAGAACACCTGCCGCGGTCAGCCGGCCGGCGGTGCCGGGACGGAGCTCGTCCATGGGGAACGACAGGACGTCGGTGGGTCCCGGCTCGTCCATCCATTCGAGATGGAGTTTTTCCATCGCCACCGTGTCGACGAGGATGATCGACAGCTCTGCCTCGGGGTGGACGTACAGGCTGTCCAGGAGGAACCGTCCCAGCCGGACCAGGTTCTCCTCATCGGCGTCGATCCCTGATTCGTTGTTGACCTCGATGCTCATGCCTTGCCTCCCGCGTGTGCCCGCGGGCCCCGGTGGTCGCGGGCGGCCGACGCCCGCTGGTTCTCATCCCAGACGCTGTAGGCGGTCACGATGTCGCCGACCAGCCGGTGCCGGACGACGTCGGAGGCGTCCAGGGTTCGGAAGCTGACGTCGTCGACCCCCTGGAGGATTTCGCTGACCACCCGCAGGCCCGAGTTGGTGCCGCCGGGGAGGTCCACCTGGGTGATGTCGCCGGTGACCACCATCTTGGAGCCGAAGCCGAGCCGGGTGAGGAACATTTTCATCTGCTCGGGCGTGGTGTTCTGCGCCTCGTCCAGGATGATGAACGCGTCGTTGAGGGTGCGTCCGCGCATGTAGGCCAGCGGGGCCACCTCAATGGTGCCCGCAGCCATCAGCCGGGGAATCGTGTCAGGGTCCATCATGTCGTGGAGGGCATCGTAGAGGGGCCTCAGGTACGGGTCGATCTTGTCGCTGAGGGTGCCGGGCAGGAACCCCAGCCGCTCGCCCGCTTCCACCGCCGGGCGGGTGAGGATGATCCGGTTGACTTCCTTGTGCTGCAACGCCTGCACAGCCTTGGCCATTGCCAGATAGGTCTTCCCGGTACCGGCCGGGCCGATCCCGAACACCACCGTGTGCCGGTCGATCGCCTCGACATAGTCGCGCTGGTTCAGCGTCTTGGGCCTGATGGTCCTGCCGCGGGAGGACAGGATGTTCATGGTCAGCACGTCCGAGGGGCTGCTGATCGACTGATCCTTCAGCATCGAAAGGAGCTGCCGGAGAACCTGTGGATTGACTGTGGTGTTGTTCGCGGCGAGGGTGCGGATTTCGGAGATGAGCCGCTCCGTGCGTGACACGTCGACGGCGGGTCCGGTGATGGACAGCTCGTTGCCCCGCACATGCAGGTTGACCCCCACGAAGGTACTCTCGATCAGCCGCAAGGCTTCATCGTTCGTCCCCAGCGCCTGAACCATCTGTTCCGTCGAATCGAAGTGGATCACGACCGTGTCGAGCCCCACTGCGCTAATGCCAACTGAAGAATCGGTCATATAATCGGCCTTCGCGGCCTTCCATCTCTCCTTGAATCGGTAACTGACGGCACCCGTCCGCAGCCAATCTTACGTCACCCGGCCCCCTTCCGAGGAGTTTCCACTCCTGGCTGATCCGTCGGATCGGTGGCCTGCTGCCGCACTCAGGAAGCAGTTGGTCACTACCGGGCAACGGCACGGTTTCAATACTGTCTCAGTCCAGTGACGACTTGGCTACACCCCGTCTGAGCCCGGTAACCGTATGTAAAGCTGGAAGACGTTGCTTCAGCGAATAACGCAAGCGACGTCTTTTAAACATGGATGAGCGGGACAGGGAAAGGACAGGACGCAGATGGAGTGGTCCTTTCAGCCTGGCGATCGCGGGCGCCGACGGAGTAGGACCCTGACCGCGACAGCCTTGATCTCGCTGGCTGGCCTCGGCCTGAGCGGCTGCACCCCGGTGGACGGCACTGACGCCGCGACCTCCCTTCCCGCACAGGTGAGCACCGTGACGGATCCGACGTCGGACCCCCACTCGGCGGTCCCACCGGCCACCGCCGCGGGCTCCAACCTGCTGCCCGTCTATTGGATGGGCGACAACAACGGCAGCATACTGCTGTACCGCGAGTTCCTCAAAGGTGAGCAGGGCGGGGATCCGATCGCCGCCGCCGTGCAGGCCATGACCACCAGCGCACCACTGGACCCCGACTATTTCGGTTCGTGGTCACCGGCTGGCACCGTCAGCGCCTCAATCTCACCCGGAAACATCATTACCGTTGATATTTCCCGCGACGCGTTCGGCACGCGGATCGATGAGGGCTCCGCCTACCGGGCGGTCCAGCAGCTCGTCTATACCGCCAGCGCTGCAGCCGCCAGCTCGGGCCTCGTCTCCGGCGGCGATCCCAGCAGCGTCGTCATCCTGGTCGACGGGGAAACCGGGTTCAACGCCTTCGGTCACATCGAGCTGGGCGGGCAAATGCAGCGGGACACGGCACTGCTGGCGCCGATCTGGGTGATCGAGCCACAGCACGGCGAGGTTCGCGACCAGCCGGAGATCACCGTATCCGGCAGCGGCGTGTCCGACGATGCCGTGCTGTACTGGCGGATCGACGAAGTGGTCGGCGTCGACCTCAAACCGTACCGGAGTGGGACGGTGGGGCTGGACGAGGGCCCCGGTTCCCCGGGCCTGTTCGAATTCACCGTTGCCCTGGAGCCCGGCGACTATGAGGTCACAGTTTTTGACCGCCCCGCGGCCGACCAGGACGACCCCGAACAGAACAATAAGGAACTCAACGCCGACACCAAGCGCTTCGACCTCGGCTAGGGGGCGTCGCTACCAACGGCCGAGAAGCTGGTTCAGAACGGCCAGCGCGGCCGGGCCGGCCGTCGAGGAACGCAGCACATGATCGCCCATTCGCGCCGCATGAGCGCCCTTCGACAGGAACAGCTCCAGTTCCGCAGTGCTGATTCCGCCCTCCGGACCCACGACGACCGCGACGATGTCTGGCACCTGTTGGTCAGCTGACCCGACGAACGTTCCCAGCCCGTCGACGGCCTCCTCATGCAGAACCAACGCCAGGTCAACGCCGGCCAACCAGCCGGCGAGGGACCGGCTGTCATGGAGGCTGTGCACTTCCGGGAGCCGCGCCCGCCGCGACTGTTTGGCCGCGCCCCAGACGGTCGACTCCCACTTCTGCCGGCCCTTGACGGCCTTCTCCGCGCGCCAGCGGACAATGCTGCGGTCCGCCTGCCAAGGCACCACCGCATCCACCCCCAGCTCGGTGGCGGCCTCGACCGCCTGGAGATCACGGTCCCCCTTGGCCAGCGCCTGAACGAGGACGAGCGCTGTGGCCGGGGCTGGTTCGTCGTCGACGGTGCTGACCTCGAGCGTGACGTTCTGGCCGCTGCTCTCGGCAACGGTACCCGTCAGCCTGCGCCCACGCCCGTCGGCGACGTCGATGGCCTCGCCCACGGTGACCCGTTTCACCGTGGCAGCGTGGCGGGCCTCCGCACCGGTCAGGACGAAGCGGGATCCGGGAGCGGCGGCGGAGACGGCATCGGGGTCGCCAAAGTACAGTGCGTTGCTCACGCCTAGAGGTTACCCAGCCGCTCCCGCAGCTTCGCGAATACCCCTGAGCCGTTGCTGGCAAGTTGTCCCTCGACGAACTCCTCGCCGCGGAGTTCGGCCAGTTTACGGAGCAGTTCCTCCTGCGCCTGGTCGACGTTGCGGGGGGTTTCGACGTTCAGGTGGACCTTGAGATCACCGCGCCCGTAGCCGCGCAGGTGGGTCACTCCCAGTCCGCGCAGTGTCACGATCTCGCCCGACTGGGTGCCCGCCTTGATGCCCAGCTCCTGGTCGCCGTCGAACGAGGCGAAGTTCAGGGAGGTGCCGAGTGCGGCAGCGGTCATTGGGACGCTGAGGGTGACGTGCAGGTCGTCTCCCTCGCGCAGGAAGGTGGCGTCCGGGTTGACCCGGATTTCCACGTACAGGTCACCCTGCGGTCCGCCGGCCATGCCGGCTTCACCCTGGCCGCCGAGCTGGATCCGGGTTCCGGTGGAGACACCCGCTGGTACCTTGATGGTGAGGCTGCGGCGGCTGCGGACCCGGCCGTCGCCGTTGCACTCATGGCAGGGGTTGGGGATCACTGTGCCAAACCCTTGGCAGGTGCCACAGGTGGCGCTGGTCATGACCTGGCCCAGAATGGAGCGGACGGCCCGCTGCACCTGACCGGAGCCACCACAGATGTCGCAGGTCCGCGGCGAGGTCCCTGGCTGGCAGCAGGAGCCATCACACGTGGGGCAGACCGCGGCGGTCTCGACGTCGATCTTCTTGTTGATCCCGAACACCGCGTCGACCAGGTCGATGCGGACCGCGATGAGCGCGTCCTGACCCCGGCGCGTGCGCGACGGCGGTCCGCTGGGTCCGCCCCCACCGAAGAAGGTCTCGAAAATATCCTGGAAGGCAAAGCCCTGGCCGGCGTGCCCGCCACCGAAACCGTTGTCGGTTCCGTTCTCGTTGCCGGTGGTGTCATACACCCGGCGCTTCTGCGGGTCGGACAGCACCTCGTACGCGCGGGTGACCAACTTGAACTCCTCCGAGGCGTCGGGTCCCGTATTGACGTCCGGGTGAAGCTTCCGTGCCAGCTTGCGGTAGGCCTTCTTGATCTCCTCGCCGCTCGCATCGCGGTTCACACCGAGGACTTCATAGTGATTACTCACTCCTGCACTTCACTTCCTGTGTCACTGGTCGAGATGGGGCAATAGCGCCCCATCTTCGAAAGGTTCGATTGTTGCCGTCAAAGTTCTTACGTGCCGGGCGTCCGGTTAGTCCGTGAGGATCCGGGACAGGTAACGGGCCACCGCGCGTACCGCCGACATCGACGTGGGATAGTCCATCCGGGTTGGTCCGAGGACTCCCACCTTCGCCAACGAGTCGGGGCCGTACCCGGTGGCAATCACCGACGCTTCGGCGAGGCCGCCATGGGGGTTCTCCCGCCCAATCCGCACCGACACGCCAAACGCATCGTGTTTCATTTCGGAGAGGAGGCGGAGCATGACCACCTGTTCCTCGAGTGCTTCCAGCACCGGCCCAATGCTCAGGGGAAAGTCTACGGTGGATCGGGCCAGGTTGGCTGTACCAGCCATCACAATCCGGTCCTCGCGGTTGATACCCGCGAGTTGTTCCAGGGTTCGCGCGAGGACGGTGCCCGCCCTGCGCTGCTGAAACGGCAGTGTCGCCACGGCCAACGCAAGTTCCTGCGGGAGGAACGTCAGCTTCGTGCCCGCCACCGACCCGAGGAAATGCTGCCGGAGTTCGGCGAGGCTGTTCTCAGGGACGGGTTCCGGCAGGGGTACCACACGCTGCTGCACGGTGCCGTTCGTGGCGATCAGAACCACCAGCACCTGGTTCGGTGCAAGAAGCACGAACTCAAGGTGCCGGACGGCGGCGCTCCCCAGATGGGGGTACTGCACCACTGCCACCTGGTTGGTGAGGTGGGACAGCAGACGGACGGTGCGGTCCATGACGTCGTCGAGATCCTCGGCACCCTCCAGCAGGGCCTGGATGGCGCGTTTCTCCGGCGCGGACAACGGCTTGACCTCGGAAATCTGGTCGACGAAGAGGCGATAGCCCTTATCGGTGGGAATGCGGCCGGAACTGGTGTGGGGCGCCGTGATCAGGCCCTCTTCCTCCAGCACCGCCATGTCATTGCGGATGGTGGCGGAAGAGACACCCAGCTGATGCCGCTCCACCAGGGCCTTCGATCCGACAGGCTCCCGGGAATGCACGTAGTCCTCGACGATGGCACGCAGTACCTCCAGCCGGCGTGGTTCGCTCACTTTTCACCTCCGAACATGGTTCCTCGTCACTTCAGCGGATCTGGCACTCGACACACCCAAGTGCCAAGTCTAGTACTTTCCGATGAATTGTTAGCATTGAAAATCCCTGGCCGGACCGTCCAGCGGTGAGCCGGGAAGCGAGTAAGACGATGTCCAGTTACGAATGGGGAGCACAGGACATTTCAGCTCCCCGCAGTGTCCCACTCCCCAAGGTCCCGGTCAGCGCCGGGCTGGTGCTGGAAGACGTGCAGAGCGGCTACGTCGGTGCGGTGGTCCGGGTGGAGAAGTCCGGCGGCATGCACGTAATGGTGCTCGAAGACCGCCGGGGCAAGCTCAAGTCCTTCCCCCTGGGGTTTGGTTTCCATGTGGACGGGTCCCCGGTGGAAGTCGTGGCCCCAGCGGTAGCCCCGGCCACTCCGGCGCGCCGGGTGACGGCGTCGGGATCCGTCAGGGTCGACGGCGCCCGCGCCCGCACGGCCCGCGCCAGCCGGATCTGGGTGGAGGGCCAGCACGACGCCGAGCTGATCGAGAAAGTATGGGGTGATGACCTGCGACTGGAGGGTATTGTCGTCGAGCCGCTCCACGGGGTCGACGACCTCGCCGGGATGATCCGGGCCTTCGCCCCCGGCCCCCATCGACGGCTCGGCATCCTCGTGGACCACCTGGTCACCGGATCCAAGGAGCAGCGCATCGCACAGGAAGCCATGAACGTCCCGGGCGCCGCCGCCAACGTCCTCGTCGTCGGACACCCCTATGTGGACGTGTGGCAGGCCATCAAGCCCGGAGCCGTCGGATTGACCGCCTGGCCGGTGGTGCCGCGGGGTCAGGATTGGAAGACCGGCATCCTGGCCGGGCTCGGGTGGCCCAACTCCGACAAGGCAGCCATCGCGCACGGCTGGAAGCGGCTGCTCGGCTGTGTCACCAGCTATGCCGACCTGGAACCGTCGCTGCTGGGGCGGGTGGAGGAAGTGATTGACTTCCTCACCGATCCCGGAATTTCCGGTCGGACCGACTGATCCACGGTGCACTATCACCGGGCAAAGACGTACTCTAGTGAGGAAGGCCCCTACCCAGGTGGCCCCGCAAGCAATGAAGGATGTCCAGTTGTCTAACCCCGCCGAGAAGCCCAAGCAACACGGATCCGCGGACGGCCACGGCCAGCCCTCGTCCGCTTTCGAGGGCGTCCCGGCGAATGCGCTCCCCCTGACCGCGTCCGAGGACCGGCAGTGGGCAACCCTGTCACACTTTGGCGGAATCCTGGGGTTCATTCCCTCCCTGCTGATCCTGCTCATCTTCAAGAACCGTGGGCCGTTCACCGCGCAGGAAGCGCGGGAAGCGTTCAACTTCACCTTCCCTCCGACGCTGCTGGCGTTCGCGGCCTGGCTGCTGTCCATGCTGCCCACGGTCGGCGGACTGTTCGCCGTCGTCAACGCGCTGATCTGGGTGGCCATCGCCTTCTCGTCAGCGATTGCCGGTATCCAGGTCAACCGCGGCCGGCCATACCGCTACACCCTGAATCTCCGGCTCTTCAAGTAGGCCGGCCCAGCCCAGCCCAGCCCAGCCCAGCCAGGCCGCGAGCCAGTCGGCCGGGGGCCAGCGGAATGCGAGTTGGCTGGCCGGGTTATTGGAATCCGTGTCAGTCAGGCTGGCAGTCAGACCGGCGGGCAGTCGGGCAGTCAGTCGGGCAGCAGCCGCCGGACCACGGCGTCCGCGAGGAGTCGGCCACTGGCAGTCAGGGTGATAGTGCCCGCGAACGCTGCGGCCGGGTCCACCAGCGAGTCCGCGATCAGCCCAGCGACCGCCTGGCGGCCCTCCGGGCGCAGCGCACTGGTGGGCAGGCCCTCCCGGAGGCGGGCGCGGAGCATCACGTCCTCAACGTACCGGGTGTCGGCGTCGAGAATCTCCCGGCCCGCTGCCGGCGATACGCCCGAGGACAGCCGCTGCGCGTAGGCGGTGGGGTGCTTCACGTTCCACCACCGCACACCGCCAACGTGCGAGTGGGCGCCGGGACCGGCGCCCCACCAGTCGTCACCCCGCCAGTACGCCAGGTTGTGCCGGCATTCGTCCTCGGGGGTGCGCGCCCAGTTGCTGACCTCGTACCACCCCAGCCCGGCCGCGGCCATGGCCTGCTCGGCCAGCGCGTACTTTTCAGCGTGGTCATCGTCGTCGATGTCGGGCACCTGTCCTCGGCGGATCCGCGCGGCAAGCTTGGTGCCCTCCTCAATGATCAGCGCGTAGGCGGAGACGTGGTCCGGGCCGTAGGACAAGGCGGCATCGAGGGACCGCTGCCAGTCGGCGGCGCTCTCCCCCGGCGTGCCGTAGATGAGGTCTAGGCTGACGCGCAGCCCGGCTTCCCGAGCCCACTGGACGGCCAACGGCACCCGCTCAGGCGAGTGGGTGCGGTCCAGCACTTCCAGGACGTGGGGCACCGCTGACTGCATCCCGAACGACACCCTCGTAAAACCTGCCCCGGCCAGCACGGCAAGCGACTCCGGGGTGACCGAGTCGGGGTTCGCCTCGGTGGTCACCTCGGCGCCGGGGGCGAGCCCCCAGTGCCCGACTGCTGTCCGCAGCACGGTCGCGAGGTCCTCGGCGGGGAGCAGGGTGGGAGTGCCGCCTCCAAAGAAGACGGTGGATAGGGGCCGCGGAGCGGTTCCCGACTCGGTCAGGACACGGCTGGCAAGGTCCAGTTCGGCACTGACCGTCGCCGCGTACCGGTCCTGGGATGCACCGCCGCCCAGCTCGGTCGCAGTGTAGGTATTGAAGTCGCAGTACCCGCACCGCACCGCGCAGAACGGAATGTGCACGTACAGCCCCAGCTTGCGGTCGGCGCTCCCGACCGCCGCCTGTTCCGGCAGCAGACCGTTCTCCGGCGAGGGCAGGCCAAGAGGCAGAGCACTCGGCATTGCTACTTCTTGACCTTGTCCTTGGATTCGTCGGTGGTCAGGGCGGCGATGAAGGCTTCCTGGGGAACCTCCACCCGTCCCACCATCTTCATCCGCTTCTTGCCTTCCTTCTGCTTCTCGAGCAGTTTGCGCTTACGGGTGATGTCACCGCCGTAGCACTTCGCGAGGACGTCCTTGCGGATGGCCCTGATGCTTTCGCGGGCAATGATCCGTGAGCCAATCGCGGCCTGGATGGGTACCTCGAACTGCTGGCGGGGAATGAGTTCGCGCAGCTTGCCGGTCATCATCACGCCGTAGGCGTAGGCCTTGTCGCGGTGGGTGATCGCCGAGAAAGCGTCGACCTGTTCGCCCTGCAACATGATGTCCACCTTGACCAGGTCGGCGGCCTGGTCGCCGTCGGCCTTCCAGTCCAGCGAACCATAACCGCGGGTCCGGGACTTGAGGATGTCGAAGAAGTCGAAGACGATCTCGGCCAGCGGCAGCCGGTACCGGATCTCCACCCGGTCTTCCGAGAGGTAGTCCATGCCACCCATCACCCCGCGCCGGCTCTGGCACAGTTCCATGATGGCGCCCACAAACTCGGTGGGTGCCAGGATGGTCGCCGAGACCATTGGCTCGCGAACCTCTGCGATCTTCCCGGTGGGGTACTCGCTGGGGTTGGTGACGTGAATGAGCTTCTTGTCTTCTAGCGTCACCTGGTATTCCACGTTGGGTGCCGTGGAGATCAGGTTCAGGTTGTGTTCGCGTTCGAGCCGTTCGCGGGTGATCTCCAGATGCAGGAGGCCGAGGAAGCCTACCCGGAATCCGAAACCGAGCGCGGCGGAGGTCTCCGGCTCGTACACGAGCGCAGCGTCGTTGAGCATGAGCTTCTCGAGCGCGTCCCGGAGCACCGGATAGTCGGTGCCGTCCAGCGGGTAGAGGCCGGAGAAGACCATGGGCTTCGCGTCCGCGTAGCCGGGAAGTGACGCCGTGGCGGGCTTGGCCAGATTGGTGACGGTGTCACCGACCTTGGACAGGCGGACGTCCTTCACCCCGGTGATGAGGTAGCCCACCTCGCCGACGCCGAGCCCCTTGGAGGGGGTGGGCTCCGGTGAGCTGACGCCAATCTCGAGCAGCTCGTGGCTTGCGCGGGTGGACATCATCTGGATCCGCTCGCGGGGGTGCAGCATGCCGTCAACCACCCGGACGTAGGTGACGACGCCACGGTACGTGTCGTAGACGGAGTCGAAGATCATGGCGCGGGCCGGTGCATCCGGGTTGCCCACGGGTGGCGGAAGATCCCGGACAATCTGGTCCAGGAGGGCCTCGACGCCCATGCCGGTCTTGCCGGATACCCGTAGGACGTCCTCCGGCTCGCCGCCGATCAGGCTGGCCAGCTCGGCGGCGTACTTCTCAGGCTGCGCCGCCGGGAGGTCGATCTTGTTCAGCACCGGGATGATGGTGAGGTTGTTTTCCATCGCCAGATAGAGGTTGGCGAGGGTCTGGGCCTCGATGCCCTGCGCCGCGTCAACGAGGAGGATTGCGCCTTCGCAGGCAGCCAGCGACCGGGAAACCTCGTACGTGAAGTCGACGTGGCCAGGGGTGTCGATCATGTTCAGCGCGTAGCTGACGCCGTCGAGCTCCCAGGGCAACCGGACGGCCTGGGACTTGATGGTGATGCCGCGTTCGCGCTCAATGTCCATGCGGTCCAGGTACTGGGCCTTCATGTCACGCTGCTCAACGACTCCGGTGAGCTGCAGCATCCGGTCCGCCAGGGTGGACTTCCCATGATCGATGTGCGCGATGATGCAGAAGTTCCTGATGATCGCCGGATCAGTGGCGGCGGGCACTGGGGAAGTGCGGGCCTTGGGTGACACTGGACATTCCTTACTGTTGCGAAGGCTGCTGCGCGGCAGCCGTTATAACGACAACGGCCGGGTTCGCCAGCTAAGTGAACTTCGCTGGTACGCGGGTTTTCTTGCACCAGCTGAGTTAACAGTCTCCCACGAGCTGGCGAATGCTCTGGAATCCGGGCGATCACCTGAACTGTATTCTGGACCGCATGCCCTTTGACGCCAGTTCACTGCTGCGGTTCGCCCGTCGCGCTGTCAGGGCACTGCAGGCCCCGCCGCGACAGACGAAGCCCCACCGCACCCCGTCCTCCTACGCCGGGGACTTCACGGGCACCCCGACGATCAGCTACGCGCCACGCCCCGACAACCGGCCCGACGCCGGCGAGATTGTTTGGGCGTGGGTCCCCTATCAGGAGGACCACCGCCAGGGCAAGGACCGGCCGGTCCTCCTGATCGGGAAACACGGCAAGAAGCTGCTCGGCCTGATGCTGACCAGTCGCGACCGGAACAGCGCGCACGGCTCCGACCCTGCCTACGTCGACATCGGAGCGGGCCCTTGGGACCGCAAGGGTAGGCCCAGCGAGGTACGCACCGACCGCATCATCCAGCTGGCGCCGGACGATGTGCGCCGGATCGGAGCCGTCTTGCCCCCGGCGGCATTCGATCGGGTTGTTGCACGGCTTCACTGACCCCGTGTGGTGCCGCCGGCTAAGTCAGATTTGACCTGACCGGGCCGGCAAGAGTGTCTGTCGATGGAGACGGCACGCGCGAGGGGTGGCTGCCGGGACTATTCCCCGTATCTCTGGTAATCTAGACAGCTGTGTGTCCGAGCAGGTCGACGGGCACTTTAGTCCAATCGTCCACGGTATCCCCACGCCGCTCAGTCATTGGTTGAACTGAATTACCCTCACGACCAGTCCGCAATACAAAGAGAGTTTTAAATACGTGGCAAATATCAAGTCCCAGAAAAAGCGCATTCTCACCAACGAGAAGGCGCGCCAGCGCAACAACTCGGTTAAGTCCGAGCTGAAGACGGCCATCCGCGCCGTCAACACTGCGATCGGTACCGCCGATAAGGAAGCCGCTACCGGTGCGATGCGCACGGCCAGCCGCAAGCTGGACAAGGCTGTCAGCAAGGGTGTCGTGCACAAGAACAACGCAGCGAACCACAAGTCTGCGATCTCGAAGAAGGTCAACGCTCTCTAACCAGAGCCGGACCGTTCGACGATTTCCAGATGGCTGGCCTTCGGGCCGGCCATCTGTCGTTTAACGCGCTGGCCACTTCGGATTCCATTCTCGCCCCCGACTCCGCCCCTCCCCCCCTAGCCCTTTCCGCCGAGACGGTGGATCTGGTCGGCTGAACGCCTCATGAGTCGCCCTACCTCACCACTCGATGGGTGGTCCTGGGAGTTCGGGGTTCTGTGGGTTCTGTGGGTTCTGTGGGTTCTGTGGGTTCTGGGGGCGAAGTCAGCCGCGGCCGGCGAGGGCGATGGTCGTGACGGCGTGTTCGACGGCGTATACCGGGTCCCGGGAGGCGCCCTTGACCTGCGCGTCCGCCTCAGCGAGCACCTGGATGCACTGCACCAGCCCCTCGGAGCTGAATCGCTGGGCGTCGCGCCGGGCCTGGTCCACCTGCCACGGTGCCATGCCTAGCTCCTTCGCCAGTTGCGCAGAGCTGCCCCGCACCTGGTGCACCTTCGCCACCGCACGTACCTTCATGGCCAGCGCGGCGGTCAGCAGGACCGGGTCGGCTCCGGTGGCCAGGGCATGGCGCAGCATCGACAGGGCCTGTCCTCCCCTGCCGGCCAACGCTGCATCGGCAACCTTGAAGCCGGTGACCTCCACGCGTCCGCCGTAGTACTTCTCGACGGTTTCCTCGGTGATCTCACCCGTTGTGTCGGAGATCAGCTGGTGGCAGGCTGCGGCCAGTTCGGCCAGCTGGGATCCAACCGCTGCGACCAGGGCCCGGAGCGCACCACCGCCGATCCGGCGCCCCGCGGCCCGGAACTCTTCGACCACAAAGTCGGTCTTGTCCGAGTCCTTTTTCAGCGGCTGGCAATCAACCACCGTGGCGCCCGAAGCCTTGATGGCGTCCAGTAGCTTCTTGCCGCGGTTTCCGCCACTGTGATGCATCACCAGGACGACGTCGGGCGCCGGGTCGCTGAGGTAGCCAAGGCCGTCCTGCAGGAAGTCGTCGTTCATCTGCGCGAGTCCGGTGACTTCGATGAGCTTCGCTTCCCCGAAGAGGGAGGGACTGCCGTGGAGAATGAGTTCTCCCACCTCGTACTTGCCGGCGTCCAATTGCACCACTTCCAGATCCGGGCGGGCGTCCTTGAGGCTTCGCCGGATCCGCTCAACTGCCTGGCCCGCGGCATACGTTTCCGGTCCGCTGAGAAGGACCACCGGCGCGGGGGCCACGGCACGCCAGTGCACCCCGGACGTCCCGGGAGTGTCCCTGCGGGCTGCGGCGGGTCTGGAATTCACGTGGTGGGCTCCTGCTTTGATTCAGTGACTGGACCGGTGTCCACGGTCAACTGTGCCACGGGCTGCACCTGCCGCAAAGCGGGACGGCGCGGTGTCGTCGGACGCGCAACGAGTTGTCCTGGATGGAGACCAGAAACGTGCCCAGCTCGTCCGTTCGGGCCACGGCAATCCCTGCCGTGGACAGTCCATCGGTGATGCTGGGGTGGGGGTGACCATAGTCATTGTCACGGCCGGCAGAGATCAGTGCCAACCGTGGACGGACGGCGCGTGCGAGTTCCAGCCCACCATTCTGCGCGCCGTGGTGGGCAACCTTGAGGATCTGCACTCCCCGTTCGGCGAGGTCCGGGTTCTCGCGCAGCAGGGCCGCCGCGGCATCTTCCTCAAGGTCACCGGTCAAGAGGACCGACAGCACGCCGTCCATGGGTGTGTCGATGATGACCTCGAGCACCGCGCTCGAGTTGTTTTCCGAGCCGAGCCGTGTCCCCGGCTCCGGCCAGAGCACCGTCCAGCTGACTCGCCCATGTCCGTCGTCGCCGTGCGACCCGCTCATTCCTGCCCGCAGTTTCTCGGGTGTCACGCTGGTAGCGACGGCGTCACGATCGTCCGGGGCATTGCTGATCACTGTGGCAGTCACCTCAACCGGAAGGACCGGCTCCGACGTCGAGTACAGAACCCGCTCGACGGTCCGGTCCCTGAAGACTCCCTCGATGCCGCCGTAGTGGTCGGCATGCAGATGAGTGAGGACCAGTAGTTCCACGGTGGTCACCGCTAGCCGGTCCAGGCAGGCGTCGACGTCGTCTGGCTCAGGGCCGGTGTCGACCAGGATTACCTTGTGCTCCCCGGTTCGCACGGCGAAGGCGTCGCCCTGGCCCACGTCGCACGCCGCCAACTGCCACCGGTCCCCGCCATCACGGTGGAACGGCCACAGGAAGACCGCTGCAAGGCCGACCGCGACGCCTACCGCCAACCAGGCCGGCCCCGCGACCCTGGGCCGACGAGTATCTCTGGGCCGTCGAACATCCCTGGGCGCGGCGGCTGGGGTCGGTTTTACTTGCCCCTGTCGTGCCCGGCTCCGGAGGGCTGACCACCCTCGCGGACCCCACACCACCGCCAGAATGACGGCAAGCGAGAGCACACCGGTCAGGATCGCGCCAGCTGCGCCGCCCACCCAGGGCACCGCAGCACCGGGAGCGGCGCTGAAGAACCGTGCCACCGAGCCCACCCAGTCAGCGCCCCACCCCGCCACTACTACCAGTGGTACGGCGAGCGGTTCGGCGATGGCTAGGAGGGCTACCGCCAGCATTCCGACAATGGTGACCACGGGAACCACCGGGGTGGCTGCGATGTTGGCGGGAACTGAGTACAGCGGGAGCGTTGGCTGCAGGAGGGTGAGGATCGGGGCGCAGCACAGCTGCGCGGCGATCGGGACGGAGAGCAGTTGGGCAGCAGCAAGCGGCATGAACGTGCTCAGCCTGGTCGCCAGAACAGGGCCAAACAGGATCAGTCCGGCCGCTGCGGCGACCGACAGCATGAAGGCGTAGGAGTTGTTCAGCCACGGGTCGGCGGTGAGCAGGACGACGACGGCGAGCAGCAGGAGCGCGAAGGGCACTCTGCCTCGGCCCGTCAGTACCGCGACCACACCGAGGCCGCCCATCACCGCAGCACGCAACACACTCGGTTCGGGCCGGACCAGGATCACGAAGCCGATCAGGGCAATGATTCCCAGTCCGGCGGCCACCAGGCGGGGTGCCCTGAGTGCGCGGGAACCGAGAAACACGAAGGCCAGCAGGTAGGTGCAGTTGGCGCCGCTCACCGCGGTCAGGTGGGTGAGCCCGGTGGTCTGCATGTCCTGTTCGAGGGACGGGTCGAGACCGCTGCGGTCGCCGATCACCATCCCGGGCAGCAGCCCATCCTGCCCCGCGACCTGCGTCGCAAGGTCCACGAAACTGGTTCTGAGCTGTGCCGGGTAGCTGGCCAGTCCTTTCTGCGGGCTGACCCGAGGGCCGGTTTGCGCGATCAGCAGGGCCACGGCCCTGTCGCCAGGCCCGGTAGGCAGCAGGCGACCCGCCGCACGGATGGTGTCGGAAGCGGCAACCTGCTGCCACGAGGCCGGGCCGATGACCACCACCGGCGTGTTGGCGGTGAACGACTCGCCGCGAACGACACCTGCGCTGAGCACCGCCTCGACCAGGAACCGGTCCTTCCCCGAGTAGCGGTCCGGGCTGATCAGCACCGCGTCGGAGGTGGCGTTCAGGACTGCCGTGATCGACGCCTGCTGCTGCACGGCGCCTGAGACTGGGCCAGCGGTGCGCACCGCGATGCTGGCGGATGCGGGCAAACTGACCAACGCGGCAACAGCGAGGGGCAGGACGGCCAGCCTGGCACTCCGCCTCAGCCAGCCTGACGTCAGACAGCCGAGGCCGCAACCGACGGCCAGTCCGGCGAGGGCCAGCGCACAAAGGAGCGCGGCGGAAGAGTTGAGTCGGATCACCGCGGCGGCAGTGACCCAGGCTGCCGCGGCGGCCGGCAGGAGTCGGTAGTCTCTGGGCCGGGACTCCGCCCCGGATGCCCGGGAGTCCCGGCCCGGAGCACCCGTCCGTGTAGTCATCCGGTGAACCACGGCAAGGGGCCGCCGCCAGCCGCCTGAACGCTTCAAGGGTGGATTCGGCGTCAGGACACCGCCCGGGGCCGTCGGTGCATCGGGGGTGGTCCGCTCACGCTGGCCAGTCCGTGCGGCAGGCTCGGTGGCCGCCTGCACGTACCTGGTCCAGGGACGGTGCGACGTCATCGTCCTCCCCTCGGCCGGGTGCGGCTCACACCGTCACCAGCGGGACCAGGGCGGCGAGCATCGCTTCGCCGATCCCGGGTACCGCGTCCAGATCCTCGGGGCTGCTGAAGCCGCCGTGATCGGTTCGCCATGCGATGATGCGTTCGGCGAGGACCGGACCGATCCGCGGGAGTGTTTCGAGTTCAGCGGTGTCGGCCGTGTTGATGTTGACGATTCCCGGCGTACCCGGAGGACCCGTCGCCGTCGGATCGGGACTCCCGGGGCCCGGCAGAGGAGGATCGGCAACCACCGGGGGAAGGGTTTCGCCCCGCACGGGCACCCGGATCTGCAGGCCGTCCTGCACTGGTGAGGCCAGGTTGATGGCTGCGAGATCAGCATCGGGCAACGCTCCCCCGGCCTGCTCCAGTGCCTCGAAGACGCGGGAGCCAGCATCAAGTTCGACGATCCCCGGGCGGCTGACGGCACCGGCCACATGCACGATGAGCCGCTGGGAACCAGGGCCAGGCTCCGACACCGCGCCGGGCGATCCAGCCCCGGCCGATCCAGCACCAGACCCTGCAGAGCCCGGCGCCACCGTGGAACCATCAGACCCCACCAGCTCCCCCGGCGGCGGATCACCGGGTGGGGAATCTTCGGGCTGGGAATCACCGGGACGGGATTCGCTGGCCTCAGCGGTGCCGGACTGTGCGGCATCCGATAGTCCAGCCGCTGCCCCACCTCCCTGCTGTCCGGAGGTCGGGCGGTCCAACGCGATTGAGGTCACCTCCGAGGGAGCACCGCCGCGCAGAAAGAACAGGCCCACGGCTAGGGACAGGGCCAGCCCCAGGGCTACGAGCGCCGCACCACGGCCCACCGCCCACTGGCGTCCGCGCCTGGCAGCGTCCTGCACCCCCACCGCCGCCCCCGCCCCCGCGTGCGGAGCTGCGTCGTCGGAGGGTTCAAGGGTGTCAAAGGTGACGGGCTCTGCCGGCTGACCCTCACGGTCCTGCGGGAAACTGAACCCGCCCCTCGATGGAGCGCTGGTGGCCCAGCGGTGTCTGGCCATGCGACGAGCCTAGGATTCGCCGTCCGGCGGTGGCCTGGAGGCGGCACCCTATGTGTGCGAGGACAGGAAAAGTCAGGAAGTTGTGGAGGAGGAGTCGGCGTCGTCAATCTCCCCCGCGACGGCGATCGCGATCACCCCGAGCCCGGTGTGGGCGGCCAGGACTGCCGGTAGTTGCGCCAGGACGGTGCGGATCCCGGGATGGCGCTGCTGGAGGGTCGTCGTCAGCTCCTGTACCTGGGCCTGATTGCCGAAGTAGTGCAGCGCCACCACCGCGTCGGGCCGGCCGGCGATGTCCGTCTCCACCAGGTCGAGCAGCCGGGCAGTGGCCTTGGCGGTGGACCTGACCTTTTCAAGCGGCAGGATGCGCCCGTCCTGAACGCTCAGGATCGGTTTGACGTTCAGCAGGGTTCCCAGCATGCTCGCTGCTGCACCGATGCGCCCGCCCTTGCGCAGCTGTTCCAGACTGGGCACCAGAAACCGGAGCGTCGAGGAGTCGCAGACGGCCTGGGCTACCGCCGCTGCACCGGCGAGGTCGAGCCCGCCGCGCGCGCCAGCCTGGGCGGCCGCCACCCCGAATCCCATTGCCATCCCGACCGTGCGGCAGTCAAGAACCTCCACCGGGATGGAGACGGCTGCAGCTGCCCACCGCGCGGCGTCCGTGGTACCGGAGAGGTCACCCGAAAGGTGCACCGAGAGAATTCCCGTCACACCTTCGGCCTCAAGCCTCCGGTAAACGCTCTCGAACTGCCCCGGCGACGGCCGGGAGGTGCGCACCTCCGCGCCCTCCGCCAGTGCCACCGACAGTGGTCCGGTGAGGTCGTCGGTGCCTTCGCCGAAGATCCTTCCGGCGATCATCACCGGCATGGGAACCACGACGACACCTCGAGCGGCGCCGCCGGCGGCCAGCCACTCCGGCGGAAGCGCCGCCGCCGAATCGGTAACGACGGCGATCCGTGGCCCGGCGCTGGCCTCCGCCGCCGAGCGCGATCCGGACGGACGGACCCAGAGGCGTTCGAGCCACCGCATCGAGTACCACGCCCCCGCAGTGGCCTTCGGCTGCGCGGAAACCTCCCGTACCGCCTCAAGCTGGGCTGGGTCGGCCTGCACCGCTTGAGGCTGTACTACGGGAGGCTGCGCTGCTTTGTCGGCCCGCATGGGTTACTCCGGAACGATGTTGACCAGCTTGGGAGCCCGCACGATGACGGTCCGGATTCCCCTGCCATCGAGGGTCTTCTGGATCTGGTCGCTGGCCAGGGCCAGCTCTCGCAGCGCATCCTCGGTGATATCCGGCGATACTTCGAGCCGGTCACGGACCTTACCCTGCACCTGCACGACGGCGACCACCGTGTCCTGCACCAGCAGTGCCTCGTCAACGGCGGGCCAGCCAGCCGTGGCGACGGAGGCGGGGTGGCCCAGCCGGTTCCACAGGTCTTCGGCCGTGTAGGGCGCGAACAGGCTCAGGATGATCGCGACCGCCTCGGTGGCTTCGCGGACAGCCGGATCGGCGCCGCCGACGCCCGAGTCGATCGCCTTGCGGGTGGCGTTGACCAGTTCCATCACGCGGGCAATGACCACATTGAATTTGTTGCCTTGCAGCAGCGCGGCACTGTCCGCGACGGTCCGGTGGGTGATCGACCGCAACGCGCGGTCCCCACTGGCCGGATCGCCGTCGGGCGCGCTCGTCACGTCCAGGCCCAGCCGCCAGGCGCGGGCCAGGAACTTCGACGAGCCCGACGGCGACACGTCAGCCCAGTCGACGTCGTCCTCTGGAGGGGAGGCGAACACCATGGTGAGCCGGATCGCGTCCACGCCAAACTTGTCCAGCTGCTGGCTCAGGTCCACACCGTTGCCGAGGGACTTGCTCATGGCCTTGCCGCCGTTGAGGACCTGTCCCTGGTTCAGCAGTGCCGAGAATGGCTCGGTGAAACCGATCAGGCCCAGGTCATACAGCACCTTGGTGAAGAACCGGCTGTACAGCAGGTGCAGGATCGCGTGCTCCACGCCGCCCACGTACTGGCCGACCGGCAGCCAGCGGTTCACGGCGTCGGTGTCGAACGGCGCATCGGTGGTGTCCGGCGACGCGAACCGCAGGAAGTACCAGGAGGAGTCGACGAAGGTGTCCATGGTGTCGGTATCCCGCTTCGCGGGACCGGCGCACTGCGGGCAGGGCACATTCACCCAGTCCTCGACGGCGGCCAGTGGGGACGTGCCCTTCGGCGACAGATCCCCGCCGCGCAGGTCCTCCGGCAATGTGACGGGCAGCTGGTCGTCGGGGACGGGCACCTCGCCGCACGTGGCGCAGTGGATGATCGGGATGGGGGTACCCCAGAACCGCTGCCGGGACAGCAGCCAGTCGCGCAGCCGATAGTTAACCGTGTGCTCGCCGGTGCCGTGTTCGGCGACCAGGTCGATCGCGCGGGCGATCGCCTCATCCTTGCCCAACCCGTCCAGCTCGCCGGAGTTCACCAGCGTGCCATCGCCGGTGGTCGCGATGCCGGACACCGCAGGGTCCTCGGCGCCGGTGTCCACGACCATCCTGACCGGCAGGTCGAAGGCCTTCGCGAAGTCCAGGTCGCGCTGATCGTGCGCAGGTACCGCCATGATGGCGCCCGTGCCGTAGTCGGCCAGCACATAGTCGGCAGCCCAGACGGGCAGCTTCTCGCCGTTCAGCGGGTTGACGGCCCAGCGGCCGGTAAACACGCCGGTTTTTTCGCGCTCGGTGGACTGGCGTTCAATCTCCGACAGGGACTTGATGGCCTCCCGGTACTGCACCAGCTCGGCACGGTGGGACTCGGTGACCAGGTCCAGGGCCAGCGGCGCGTCAGCTGCCACCACAAAGAACGTGGCGCCGTGCAGCGTGTCCGGCCGGGTGGTGAACACCGGGACGCTCTGGGCAGACTGCCCGTCGGCCTCCTCGATCACGAAGTCGACGTGCGCGCCCTCGGAGCGGCCAATCCAGTTGCGCTGCATGGCCAGGACCCGCTCGGGCCAGTGGCCCCGCAGCTGATCCATGTCGTCCAGCAGGCGGTCAGCGTAATCGGTGATCTTGAAGTACCACTGGTTCAGGCTCTTCTTGGTGACCGGGGTGCCGCAGCGCTCGCAGGCACCGTTGACGACCTGCTCGTTGGCCAGCACCGTCTGGTCCTTGGGGCACCAGTTGACCGGCGAATCCTTGCGGTAGGCCAGCCCCTTCTCGAAGAACCGCAGGAACAGCCACTGCGTCCACTGGTAGTAGCCGGGATCGGACGTGTGCAGCCGGCGTGACCAGTCGACACTGATCGCGTAACGCCTGAAGGAATTCGCCTGCGTGTCAATGTTCGTGTAGGTCCACTCCGACGGGTGGGCGTTGCGCTGGATAGCGGCGTTCTCCGCGGGCAGCCCGAATGAGTCCCAGCCGATCGGGTGGAGCACGTCGAACCCCTGCTGACGGTAGTAGCGCGCGACGACGTCGCCCATCGCAAACGCCTCGGCGTGACCCATGTGCAGGTCGCCCGACGGGTACGGGAACATGTCCAGCACGTACCTGCGTTCCCGGGATCCGTCGTCGGCGGGCTTGAACGGCTGGAGCCGGTCCCACTCCGCGGGCCACCGGGCTTCAATGTCGGCGAAACTGTAGGTGTTCTCGTCCGGATGCCCGGCGTCGGCTTGCGTGCTCACTTGTTGTTGCCCTGTCCTCTTGATCAATTGCCCCTAGACACACAAAAGCCCCTCGTCCAGGGAGGGGCATGCCGCACGGTCGAACGTGCGGCTAGCTAAGAAGTTGTACTGCAGACATAAATCTACCCTAGCGCAGATTGGCGTCCGTGACCCCGCCGCGCAGGTTACGATTATTCTGGTACGCGCGCCCGCAAGACGCGCTGCCATGCCGAGGCGGAATGCGCCCCCGGCCTGATCGGCCACCGGCCCCGCAAGGGGAATACCCACCTGAGTCAGGATCCGATAACGGTGGCCCGTCGCATTGTGAGGCACGATCGCATGACACAGCTCTTTTCCACTGTTGATCCCCTTCCCGCAACTCTGGGCGACGACGCCGTCGCCCTCGTCCGGCGCTGGCTGCACCTGGATGAATCCCGTCGCCCCGAACCGGTAGCGACCCGCGGATCGCGATCGGCGCAGCTGCTCGCCGAGGTCCTCAAGGACGACGCCGGACTCCAGTTCACTCTCGGTTTCGTGGACCGGGTGATCCGGCCCGAGGACAACGCCGTTGCCGCACGCAACCTGTCGAAGCTGGCACGGCAGACGCCGTCGTTCCTCCCCTGGTACATGCGGGGTGCCGTGCGGCTCGGTGGCGCGCTCGCACCGACCCTGCCCGGCATTGTGGTGCCCGTAGCCCAGCGGGTGCTGCGGGAGATGGTGGGACACCTCATTGTTGACGCGCGGCCACACAAACTGGGCAAGGCGATCGCCGGGCTGCGGGGCGAATCGGTCCGGCTGAACATCAACCTGCTGGGCGAGGCAGTCCTCGGCAACGAGGAAGCCGACGCCCGGCTGGCCGGTACCACCAAACTTCTGGCACGCGACGACGTCGACTATGTCTCGATCAAGGTCTCCTCAGTGGTCAGCACCATGAACCTGTGGGACTTCCACGAGACCGTGGAGCGGGTCGCGGAGCGCCTGCTCCCCCTCTACCGACTCGCGGCGTCCTCCCCCGCTCCGAAGTTCATCAACCTGGACATGGAGGAGTACCACGACCTCGATCTGACCGTCGCCGTGTTCAAGCGGATCCTCGACACCGAGGACCTGTTGCACCTCGAAGCAGGGATCGTGCTGCAGGCCTACCTGCCCGACGCCCTTGGCGCACTGCAGGACATCACCGAGTGGGCAACGGCGCGCCGCAGCCGGGGCGGCTCGGCCGTCAAGGTCCGGCTCGTGAAGGGCGCCAATCTGGCCATGGAGCTCGTCGACGCGAAGGTGCACGGCTGGGAACCAGCCACCCTGCCCTCCAAGGAAGCCACCGACACCAATTACAAGCGCTGCCTCGACTGGGCTCTGCGTCCCGAGAACGCCGAGGCGGTCAGGATCGGTGTGGCAGGGCACAACCTGTTCGACATCGCTTTTGCGCGGCTGCTGGCGCTTGCCCGCGGGGTCGAGGACCGGATCGAATTCGAGATGCTCCTGGGCATGGCCGAGGAGCAGGCGGAGGAGATCAAGAAGGACGTGGGCTCGCTTCTGCTGTACACGCCTGTGGTCCACCCCGCGCAGTTCGACGTCGCCATCAGCTACCTGATCCGCCGGCTGGAGGAAAACGCCAGCCAGGAAAACTTCATGTCGGCTGTCTTCGAACTGAACAAGAACCCCCAGCTGTTCGAGCGGGAGAAGAAGCGCTTCCTCGAATCGTTGGCGGCCGTGGACAACACCGTCCCCGTCGCGAACCGTTCCCAGGCCACCGACCGCTTCGTCGCGGCAGCGCCAGGCGAGTTCGCCAATCAGTCCGACTCGGATGCATCCCTGCCCGGTATCAGGGACTGGGCGACCGCAATATTGGAACGTGTTCCTGGGTCAACCCTCGGGGTCGACCTGGTGAAGGCCTCCTGGCTCGCAACGAACGACGACGTCGACCGTACGGTCGATGCGGCGCTCGCCGGTCAAACCGAGTGGTCCGCGCGCTCCGGCGCCGAACGGGCTGTAGTGCTCCGCAGCGCTGCCGCCCGTCTCGCCGCAATCCGCGGTGACCTGGTGGAAGTAGCAGCCAGCGAGACGGGCAAGACGGTTGCAGAGTCGGACCCCGAAATCTCCGAAGCGATCGACTTCGCCAATTACTATGCACTGCTCGCCGAGGAGCTGGACCAGGTGGAGGGCGCCGAGTTCGTACCGGCACGGCTGACGGTTGTCACACCGCCGTGGAACTTCCCGGTGGCTATTGCCGCCGGCTCCGCACTTGCCCCGTTGGCGGCTGGCAGCGCCGTCGTCGTGAAGCCTGCGCCGCAGGCCAAGCGGTGCGCCGCGGTGCTGGTGGAGGCACTCTGGGAAGCCGGTGTGCCCCGGGAAGTCCTGCACTTCGCTGACGTCGAGGAGGGTCCCGTGGGGCAGCACCTCATCTCGCACCCCTCGGTGGACCGGGTCATCCTGACCGGCGCCCACGACACGGCGAAGCTGTTCCGCAGCTGGCGGCATGACCTGCCCCTGCTTGCCGAGACCAGCGGCAAGAATGCCCTGATCGTAACCCCCAGCTCCGACCTCGACCTGGCTGCTGCCGACGTCGTGAAGTCAGCGTTTGGGCATGCCGGGCAAAAGTGTTCGGCTGCCTCACTGGTGATTCTGGTGGGGTCGGCCGGGAAGTCGGCGCGGTTCCGTAACCAGATGGTCGACGCCGTCGCCTCCCTGAAGGTGGGGTACCCCGAAGACTCGGCCACCGAGATGGGCCCGGTCATCGATCCCGCCGAGGGGAAACTGCGCGACGCGCTGACGACGCTGGGCGAGGGCGAAACCTGGCTGGTGAAGCCTCGACAGCTGGACGACACCGGACGGCTCTGGAGCCCCGGCGTCCGGGCGGGCGTGAAGCCGGGCAGCTACTTCCACCTCACCGAATTCTTTGGACCGGTCCTGGGGGTCATGCACGCCGACTCCCTGGAGCAGGCCATCGAGTGGCAGAACGCCAGCCCATACGGTTTGACGGCGGGCATCCACACCATGGACGGCGACGAGTTGGCGCTGTGGCTGGACTCTGTCCAGGCAGGCAATTTGTATGTGAACCGCGGTATCACTGGAGCAATTGTGCAGCGTCAGCCGTTCGGTGGCTGGAAGCGTTCGGCTGTGGGGCCAGGAGCCAAGGCCGGAGGACCCAACTACCTGATGCACCTCGGCAGCTGGAAGCCGGTCGAGCTGCACCCCGGGAATGTTCACGCTCCGCTGAGCGGACCGGTCCGTGATCTGCTGCACGCAGCCGACATTCCCGCCGTCGACCAGGGATTCCTGGCCCGCGCGACCGCCGACGACCAGCGTCACTGGGTCAAGTCGTTCGGGGCCAACCGCGATGTGTCGGGCCTCGGGGTGGAACGCAACGAGTTCCGTTATGTTCCGGGTACGGTCACGGTGCGGCTCAACGAGGACGGCACGCTGGCGTCGCTGGTCCGGGTGCTTGCTGCCGGGCTGCGGGCCGGAGCGACGCTGCGGGTTTCGTCGGCTCACCCACTGCCGCCTGCGCTGACGGCTGTCCTGTCGGCTCATAATGTTGAGCACGGAGTGGACGACGACGCCGCGTGGCTGAAGCACGCGCCTGCGGCCTCGCTGGGTCGGGTCCGGCTGATTGGCGGCGGCTATTCGGAACTGTGTGCAGCCACCGACGGCGATCCTGATGTGGCCATCTACGCCGGACCGGTCACCGAGTCCGGACGGATCGAAATGCTTCCGTTCCTGCACGAGCAGGCGGTGTCCATTACGGCTCACCGGTTCGGCAACCCGGACAGCGTGTCGCACACGGTGCTCCACTAGGAGCGTTTGCTGGGGCGGTTGGACTTGCCCCTTCCGTTGATCCCCTCCGCCGAGCTGCGAGATCTGGCGGGTTCGGACGTTCCGGACCCGCGGTATTTCACGGCTCGGCGGGGTGTTCAGGTGCTAGAGCGCGGGGATCGATTGTTCCTGCCACTGGGCATAACTCAGCCCGGTGGCGGAAACAATCCAGCTTATTCGGCCATTGGTTGGTCGGCCGGTCACGACGGCGGCAGCAGCGCTCGGGCTCTTGAACGCATAAGGCCGAGCAAACCGACGGAGACCGCCGATGTCTTCAAACGTTCCGTCCACGCGGAGTCGTTCGTAGAGCTTCTGGTATCCGGTGTGCCCGCTTACCCACTTGCTTCGCACTGCGGATCCTTCGTAGACAATGAACTCACCGTCGATTTCCTGACCACGCGCGGTTCCTCCGTCTCCCGGAACGCCTAGTTCGAATACCGGTGACGAGGCTTTCGGCCCGTCCGGATCTGTCGCCTCAGCCTCGTTGCGTGGTACTTCTCTGAACGCATCGATACCAAGCAGCGGAAGCACAATCCGTGCCTGGCTGATGAAGTACTCCATGTCCGAGATATCGGCCTCAGGCAACGGCAACGTGGGTGGTGCGGTCCTATTCACTATGATGGTTCGGTCGGCCACCTTGCCAAGCTCAATGAACCGGCTTTCCAGATAGCGGACGTGCGCCTTTGTCAGGTTTGCGTCCTTACTTGTGAGCAGCAGTGCCCGGGTCCAGAAATCCTTTCCGCCCTCAGGCTCGCCACGATTGTGCATCTTCAGGCGGGTGCTGACGTCGTCACCTTCTCCGATGTACAACATCTGGTCGTCTGGGTCTTCCTCGTTCACTCCGGTCAGAAAATACACGCCGGTCTTCGCAGCCTCCGGGCGCGCAAGGAGAACCGCTAGGTCCGAACGGGATCCGGCAACAATCTGGCCGGTCCAGTTCATAATTTCCGCGGTCAGGAGTCCGCCCGGCATACCGTCGGTCAGGAAGAGCCGGACCTGTCTACCTGTCGTCATTGTTGATCTCACTGCTCATTGTCGGTAGGAATGTGCTTCGCGCCACCGTTCAGCCGCGCGCTTCCGCGTAGCGGGGCGCCATGGATTCCATCTGCTCCATTACGAGCTTGATGGCGGCCGGTTGCTTGTCGGGTGGATAGCCGTTCTTGACGAGCAGCCGTTTGATCGAGGAACGCAGTTTTGCCCGGACGTCGTCGCGAACGGTCCAATCGGTCCGGACGTCGCGCTGCATCACTGCCACGAGGTCGCGGGCAATCTGGGCCAGAATCCCCTCACCCTGTACCTCGACCGCCGATTCGTTCTGTGCCACGGCGTCGTAGAACGCCAGCTCGTCCTCGTTCAGTGGCGGTGAGAACTTTGCGCCACGGGCCGCCTCCGCCGCAACTTCTTTGGCCAGCGCGACCAGTTCCGCGATGACCTCGGCTGAGGTGAGCTGCTGATTCGTGTAGCGGTTCATCAGTTCAGTGATGCGTTCTGAGAACGCCCGTTCACGGATCACATTATTGCGGGTGGTCTTGGCCGACTCCTCAGCCACCAGCTTCCGCAGCGCTTCGATAGCAAGCTGCGGATTCTTTGCCTGTTGCGTTTTAGCGATGAATTCTGGGGTCAGATCACCGAGTGATGGCTTCGGCATCCCCGCAGCTTCATAGATGTCGAGGATGTCCCCGGTGGACGTCGACGTCGCGATCAGGTCCCCAAGCAGGCGCGCGATGTCTTCGGGCACAGGTTCGCCCCGGGCCTGTCGGTCCGCGGCGTCGAACTTCGCCATGTAGACGCGGATCTCCTCGTACACCTGAATCTCGGGGCGGAGCTCAGCCAGGTTCTGGGCCCCTGAACACAAGGCCCAGGCCCGGGACAGCTGACTCGAGGCCTTCCGGTACCGTCCCGCGAGCGTCTCGGCACCGTCGTCGGGCTGGTTGCCCGGCGTCAAAGCGCTGCGCAGGTAGTTGACCGAGCCGGTGACAGCATTCTTGAAGGCCTTGGGGGTGCCGGCACGGTAAACGGCGTGCCAGTCGTAGCCGGCTAGCATCTCGCGCAACATCTCCACCAGTGATCTGGTGAGCTCGACCGCCTCGTCAATATTCCTGCCGATGGGTTTGTTCTGCTGGTCGGTCTGGGAATACTCAGCCAGCGCCTTAGCCAGATTGTCGGCCAGCGGCGCATACGCCACCAGCAACCCATCCTGCTTGCCGCGGAACGTCCGGTTTACCCGCGCCAGCGTCTGCATCAGCAGCGCTCCCTTCAGCGGCCGGTCCAGGTACAGGGTGTGAAGCGGCGGCGAATCGTACCCGGTGAGCATCATGTCCTTGACGATCACTATCTCGAGTTCGTCGTCGACATTCCTCAGGCGTTCCTTGATGGTCGCGTTCAACGAGTCCCGGCGCACATGGTCAACCACCGGTGGAACGTCCGACGGCGTCCCGGAGTACACCACCTTGATTTTGCCTTTGTCGAGGTCATCCGAGTGCCAGCCGGGGCGCAGCGCGATGATGGCGGCATACAGGTTGGCGCAGATCTCCCGGGTGCCGCCCACAATCATGGCTTTGCCGGGCGACTCGATGAACTGGCGCATTTTGCCTGAACGATTTTCCCAGTGCGTGACCAGGTCCTCCGCGAGGGCCGCGATGCGCTGCGGTGCCCCGTAGACGGCGTTCACGACGGCGACGCTCGCCTCGATCCGTGCCCGCTCGGTGTCGTCCAGGCTCCGGGTGATGTCGTCGGCCGCCTGGTCGAGGGTTTCCTCGGTGACGTCCTTGGCCAGCGCCACCTTGATCAGCCGTGGTTCGAAATACACGGGAACGGTGGCGCCGTCGTCGACCGCCCGGCTGAGGTCGTAGATATCGATGTACTCGCCGAACACGTCACGCGTGTTGCGGTCGTCGAAGGAGATGGGGGTGCCGGTGAACGCGATCAGCGTGGCCCGCGGCAGCGCGTCGCGCAGGTGGCGGGCGTAGCCGTCGAGGTCGTCGTAGTGGCTGCGGTGCGCTTCGTCGACGATCACGATGATGTTCCGCCGGTCGGAGAGCAACGGGTGGTCCACGCCGGCGTCCTTCTCCTCCTGGCTGCGGCCGAACTTCTGCAGGGTGGTGAAGTAGATGCCACCGGTAGTTCGACTGGCGAGTTCCTCACGCAGTTCGGCCCGGCGGCGGATCTGCCGTGGTTTCTCCGGGAGCAGGAGGCTTTGCGCGAAGGTTTCGTACAGTTGGCCGTCGAGTTCATTGCGGTCGGTGATCACCAGGATGGTGGGGTTCAGGAGTTTCGGGTGCCGGGTGACCTGGTTGGTGTAGAGCTCCATTTCCATGGACTTGCCTGAGCCCTGGGTGTGCCAGACGACGCCGGCCTTGCCGTTGCTCGCGACCGCCAGGACGGTGCTGCCGACGGCCTTGGACACGGCGAAGTACTGGTGGGGCTTGGCGATGCGCTTACTCAGCCCGTCAGCGTTCTCGTCGAAGGCGGTGAAGTTGCGGGTCAGCTGGACAAACCGTTCAAGGCTGTAGAGGCCGTCGAGGGCGAGATCCAATTCGGTGACCGGCTCGCCGTCGACCAGGGCGTCGCGCGCAACCGGCTTACCGTCGTCGTCGACATTCCAGGGCGAAAAGTGGTTCAGCGGGGTGAACGGTGTGCCGTATTTGGCGAGGATCCCGTCCGAGGCGAGGGTGAACACGCAGAAGCGGAAGGCGAGCGGGAACTCGCGCAGGTAGGTCTGCAGCTGGGCGTGGGCGGCGGGTACATCGGCCGAGCGGCTCCCGGCCCTCTTCAGTTCGATCACGCTGACCGGCATGCCGTTGCAGTAGAGCACGACGTCGAAGCGTCGTTTGTAGTCGCCCTGCCGGAGGGTGACCTGGTTGACGGCGAGCCAGTCGTTGTCGTCGGCGTCGGCGCTGAGGACGCGGAGGGTGGGATTGTGTTCGGTGCCGTCGGTGTCGATGTAGCTGATCCCACGGTAGCCGTCGGTCAGATAGGCGTGAATGCGGTGGTTCTCGGTGATGGCATCGGTCGACTTGGGGGCTGCGATCTCGGCGACGGCCTGCTGCAGGTACTGCTGCGGCACAGTGGGGTTGAACTTCCTCAGCGCTGCGAGCAACCGTGGCCGAATGAGCAGGTCGTCCCAGGTCTCGCGCTCCCCCGATCCGGGGGCGATGGACTCGCCGGTACCCGGCCGCCAGCCGAGTTCGGCCAGCTGTTCCATGGCGAGGCCCTCCCAGAGCGCTTCGCTGAGACCTGTCACTGCTGTCATACTATTTCCCCCAGTGTGTTGCCGATCACTGGCTCCAGTCTAGGTTCCGTTGGTCACACCTTGTGACCGAGGCAGCCTCACACTCACTGGCGGGATTCCGACTTCATGTACTTCCAATGAAGTTGCGATAGCTCGATAAGACTGCCGCGGGCATCATCCCGGAAGTGGCATCATGACCAACCTCATCGACATCTACTACCGTCATCCGCGCGGCGGGTTCACCGTGTATATGCCTCGGCAACGCGAAGTCAGACCTCACACGATCACCGCGTGCCGCCACACCTGGAAAATGCTCCTGCGCTACGTCGCTGAGATCCGCGGGGGTCCCACTTGAGCAGGTGACGTTCTCGATCATTGGGTACCGAGATGCACGGGGTCAGGCGTCGCGTCGGTGCAGCACGACGGCCGCGGCTGCGAGAGGGACGATAGCGTAGGCGGCCATCACAATCAGGCTCGCCTGTGTGGAGAGGTAGGCACCCTGCGTCTCGGCTGCTCCGGTGGTGAGCAACGCTGCGGACGCCGGCAGCGGTAAGTAGCTGACGATGGTCTCTACCCAGTCCAGGCGGATGAAGCTGAGGGTGCCGGGCAGTAGCAGCAGGACGGTCAGGGCTACGGTCACGCTGGCGGCGGTGGAGCGCAGGAGCGTGGCAATGCCAAGGGAGAACAGGGCGGCGGCGATAAGGGAGTAGAGGGTGCCGCCGAGGACGCGCCAGGTGCCCGGGTCGTCCAGCGCTGGGACGAGGTCGTACTGCGAGAGCTGGAGCATGGTGACGAAGTAGGAGAGGGTCGCGCTGACGAGGGTCACGGCGGCCGTCAGCACAATCAGGACGAGGGCTTTGGCGCCAAGGACGGGGATCCGGCTCGGAACAGCCGCGAAAGTGGAGCGGATCGTGCCGGTGGCGTATTCCCCGGTGATGAGCAGGGCGCCCAGGACGGCGATGGTGAGCATGCCGAAATGGAAGCCGCCTGCGATGATCTCGGCACCATGCATCTGCTCGACGCCTTGGGCCAGGGCGGGATCGTCGGTCGTGGCGCTCAAGGACATGGCGGAGGCCAGGGCCACCAGCGTGATCACTGCGGCGGTGGAGGCCAGCGCCCACCACGTCGAGCGCAGGGACAGCAGCTTGATCCATTCCCCACGCAAGACCCCCGCGAAGGTGGGATACACCTGCGCGGCGGCGGGCGGGTTGGCTGCGGGTGAGCTCATCAGGGGGTCATCGGTCAGTGTGCTCATCGGTCTTGGCCCTTCTGGTCTGGGGTGCTGTGGGCGGTGGTGGGCTCGGAGCGGTACTCGACCGCGTCCTGGGTCAGGAACATGTACGCCTCCTCGAGGCTGGCCCGGCGTGGGGACAATTCGTAGAGCGGCAGCCCGTTTCGGAAGGCGACCTGGCCGACGTGTTCCGCGGTGGTCCCGCTGACCTCGAGCATCCCGGTCTCGGGAGAGGTGATGGTCACGCTGTCGGTGGCCAGGGCGGCGGCGAGCTCACAGGAGCGCGGGGATCGCACCCGCACAGCGCCGCTGGCGACGGAATCGATGACCTGTTGGACCGAGCCGGTGGCGATGATGTGACCGCGGCCGATCACCAGGAGCTGATCGGCGGTCTGGGACATCTCGCTCATCAGGTGCGAGGACAGGAACACAGTCCGTCCCTCGGCGGCCAGATCGCGCACCAGTTGGCGAACCCACTGCACGCCCTCAGGGTCGAGCCCGTTGACCGGCTCGTCGAGAATGAGCGTCCGGGGGTCACCCAGGAGTGCGGCGGCGATGCCCAGGCGTTGGCTCATGCCGAGGGAGAACCCGCCGACGCGCTTGGTCGCGGCCCCGGCCAGGCCGGTCATCTCGATGACCTCGCTGACGCGGGAGGTCTTGATGTTGTGGGTGGCGGCCATCGTACGCAGATGCGAGCGGGCGCTGCGGCCGGGGTGCACGGCCTTGGCGTCGAGCAGGGCGCCGACCTCCCGCAGCGGGGAACGGTGCTGCCCGTAGGGCTTGCCGTTGACCGTGACGGTGCCCGACGTCGGCCGGTCCAGTCCCATGATCAAGCGCATCGTCGTGGACTTGCCGGCACCGTTCGGGCCGAGGAACCCGGTCACGGTACCGGGCGCAATGGTGAAGCTGAGGGTGTGCACTGCGGTCTTGTCGCCGTAGCGCTTGGTGAGCTCGTGTGCCTCGATCATGACCGGGACCTCTCTGGGTGATGGTGGGATTGGCGGATCTGATACGGCGGCTCGGCGTGCCCGTCACCTGCCGGTAGGGGCATTGGATGGCCCCTACCGGACGGGGGGATTGCTCTTGGGTTCACGCTTGCTGCTGGGCGCGAACGGCTTCATGGTCCGGGCTGGTCGGCATGGTCCCCGACGGGGCGGTGCGGGGCCAGGTCCAGGCGGAGCGCAGAATGAAGGCCAGGATCAGCAGCTCGACGCCAATGGTGAGGCCGTAGTAAAAGGCCCAGTCCCAGGTCGCCCCTGCCGCGTTGAAGACGGAGAGGGGGATGAACAGCAGGGCAACGACAAGGTTCATGGCCCGGTTCGCTCGGGGAGGCAGCGTCATCGAGAGCAGCACCATCAGGCTCGGGATCGCTATGATCACGAAGAAGATGGAAACCAATGTCCCGGTGATGTCGAAGACAAAGATCTCGCCACCCCGGATTTCGTCAATTTCGCCGGGCTGGTAGAGGTGGAAGTAGTCAATGTAGATGACGAGGAACATGAAGCTGGTCCAGGCGGCCGCGAGCTTGGCCTGCACCGGGATCCGCGGATTGTCGAGCAGGGTCGGGGTTTTCGTTTGGAGGGTCATCGGTTTTACTTTCGATTAGAGCGGTCCGTCCGCCGGAATGGCGGCAGGTCTGGGCGTGCTTTCATGCGGGTTGGGTCGTTCTCGTCGGTCCTCTCGGTCCTCTCGGTCCGGTCGTCAGACGGAGATCACGACCTTCCCCCGGGTGTGGCCGGCCCCGACGTAGCGGAGGGCGTCGGCCACTTCGTCGAGGGGGTAAGTGCGGTCGATGACGGACCTGATCTGCCCGGTCGTGAGCAGCTCGGCCAGGGTGAGCAGGTCTTGGCGCTTCCCAACCGACATGAAAGGCTTCAGCTGCTGACGGGTGAACCCAGACAGCACACGCGCTTTGATTATCCGACCGAGGGGGCCGAACCAGCGGCCCCCTCGTCCGCTGTTGGGGATCAGGGTGCCGGTGGGCGTCAGCGCCCGGCGGACAGCCGCCAGGGGCTGGGCTTCGATGTTGTCGAGGATGACGTCGTAACGCTTCCCGGTGTGGGTGAAGTCGGTCCTCGTGTAGTCAATGACATGGTCGGCACCGAGTGACCGGACCAGGTCGACATTGCGGGTGCTGCACACACCCGTCACCTCGGCACCAAACGTCTTGGCGATTTGCACGGCGAAGGAGCCCACGCCGCCTGACGCGCCCGTGACCAGCACCGTCTGGCCCGGTCGAACGTTCGCGATCTTGCGCAATGCCTGCAACGCCGTCATGGCCGAGGTGGGCACCGCTGCCGCGTCCACGACCGACAGGTTGGCAGGCACGGGCACGAGGTTGTCCGCCGGGACGCAGGCGTACTCCGCGAGTGCTCCAGCGGTGCTCCAGCCGAACACCTTCTCGCCGGGGCGGAAAGCAGTGACGTCCTTGCCTACCGCTGCCACCACCCCAGCGAGGTCCATGCCGGGAGTGCCGTGGCGCGGCCGGCGGAGCCCGTACACCAGGCGCACCATGTACGGCTCGCCGGTCATGACGAAGTAGTCGCCAGGGTGTACCGAGGCTGCGCCCACCTGGACGAGCACCTCCCCTCGACCGGGTAGCGGTACCCCGATCTTGGACAACTCGAGCGCTGAGGGCGGGCCGTAGCGGTGCTGGACGGTGGCCCGCATCGTCGCCGCCCCGCCCAGACTTACCCCCGGCACCAGGGGTGCTCCGGCATTCGATCGCTGTTCGTTTCCCACAGAAACCTCCTTGCGTCCGAGCAACGACCTTCGCTGCTCGTACACCGTACGACGTACGTTGTACGATAGAGTGTGATCGTACGCTGTACTAATGTCAAGCATTTTCAGAAAGCGAGGAATTTGTGTCCGCTAGGGAACAACGCCAGGTCGCGTCAGACGCGGGGCTGACCAAGCACCGGGTGGTGGTGGAGGCGATCCGGCTTGCCGACCGCGAGGGGGTCGAAGGGTTGAGCATGCGCCGGCTGGCCCGCGAGCTTGGCGCGGGAGCGATGTCGCTCTACCACTATGTGGCGAGCAAGGAGGAGTTGCTGGACGCGATGATCGACGTCGTGTTCGAGGAGATTGAGCTACCGCCCGAAGAGACCGACTGGCAATCGGCGATGCGACGGCGTTCGGTATCCGCCCGACAGGTTCTCGCGCGACACCCGTGGGCGATTGGCCTGATGGACTCGCGGACATCGCCGGGGGCCGCGCACCTCCGCCATCGCGAGGCTGTTACCGCCTGCCTGCGGAGGGCGGGTTTCTCAGCGTTGATGGCAACGCACGCCAACTGGCTGCTCGACAGCCTTGTCTACGGTTACGCCCTGCAGGAAGCCAACCTGCCGTTCGATACAGCCGATGAGTTCGCGGCCATGGCCGAGGACGTCTACCTGCCCCAGCTTCCTCCCGACGAGTTCCCCTACCTCAACGAATCCGCCGCGGCACTCGTCGCTGCCGACTACGACCCGGCGGAGGAGTTCATCTTCGGCCTCGATCTCGCCCTGGCCGCCCTCGAACCCCTGAGAGACTCCGCATAGCGATGCTCACGGACCTTCCCTCGTCCCTTGGTGCGGCAGGTCAATCGATAACCGCCGTGTCGTTGTGGGACCGGTAGTCGCTACCGAACCCACCGCGGCCCTCCACCAGATCGAGGCTCCTGCCAACCCCGCGAAGTTAGTCCGGCGTGAGTGCCAGCCCTTTAAAGTCGGGTGTCTACTGGAGCTGGTCGGAAGGAAGCTCCCTCGTCGGCGGTGTCCATCCCTGACCGGTCATTTGAGGATGGCATCGCCGCTGCCTTCCACTTGATAGGTCGAAGTCGTTTCGAACCTATCCCGCGGCATCGACATTCTTAGACGAGTTCTTCGACCAGCATTTCGGCTTCTTTGACCCGCAGTTTTCCGGACATGAGCTGGGGCAGGAGCGTATCGCGCGTGGTGGCGAGCATCTCGTTCTCTCGGTCCATCTGTGATGTAACGTCGAATAGCTCCATGGCTATCGTCGTAAATTCGCGAAGCTGGTCCGAGTCTGGACGCCGGACCGCAATTGCATGTGCCTCATTTCTGTTTAAGCCGGGAACAGCTGAGTCTGAGTTCATTTCGTGGAGTCGAAGAGACTTTAAAAGGAAGTACGAGAAGATTGGGCTGATCCATTCGGCGCTTGGTTTCGCCCAAAACGTCGTGTCAATCGGGAAGAAAGGCCCCGATGCCCAGTGAACGGCACCCGCGGTGCCCTTGCGTCCGACTACGACTCCCGGCCCATCACACAGTGCTTCAGTATGTTTACCAACAATTCCGCCACTGCCATAGACCTTCACCGGTCCGTTCGTTCGCTTGCCTGCAGGTAGTGATTTTCCGTACTCGAGAGTGAGTACTTCTGCCAAGGTGACAGATTCATGAGATCGAAGCATCAAGCGGCGAAACTCCAGCTCGGCTAAGTCAGAAGCCGATCGAGCGAGTTTGGCGTTGGCGACGATCTTGTCGTCAAGTGCCCCCAGCATCTCCGCAATTGCTCGCTGCTGCGCAAAATCGGGAACAGGAATGAGGACCTGGCGTAGCTCTCGGATTGGAAGTTGGGGCTGTGCACTTCCAGACGTCAACGACTCCACCTGATCTGTGAAACTGGTGGATCTCATGAATGAATAAAGAAATGAGGAGTCAATGAGCTTGCCATCTGCCCTAAGAATGACCATCCCAGAATTGATTCGCATGTGATCTTCAACCACAGTCTCCCCGAAATAGGCGACATTCCCAACAGTGCCACGGGTAGTCAGCACAACGTCTTCCCGTTGTAATTTGCCCGCCCGAAGCTGCCGATCCTTTTCGTGGGTGACGAAAACCTGATCGGTGAAGTCGAAACCCCTTTTGGTTACGTTTCGAGCGCTTAGGAAAAGACAGTGACCGGTTTCCAACAGGTCACCGCTTGACGGATAATTCCGGCCGCGATCGCCGTCTATTATCTGCACCGGTGCACTGCCCAGACTCATTTCTGGCCAACCACTCACGAAACCCGCCCCAGCTGCTCTCGCACGACCGCGGCCAGCCGCCCCGACTCAGCGAACTGCTCAAACAACTCGGCCGACAGCCGGGCGATTTTCTCCTCAATCGGCTCGCCGTCGTCCTCCACGTCAGCCGCGCCGACATACCGGCCCGGCGTCAGCGCGTAGTCGGCTGCCTTGATCTCCGCCAGCGAGACTGACTTGCAGAACCCCGCGACGTCGTCGTACTCGATGCCCGAACCCTGAGCCGACGCTGACCCGCGCCACGCGTGATACGTCTCGGCGATCTTTGCGATGTCCTCGTCCGCCAGCGCGCGCTCGGCCCGGTCCACCATGTAACCCAGGTTCCGCGCGTCAATGAAGAGCACCTCACCGGACCGGTCGACGGCGCCTGCCGATTTGTCCTTAGCGAAGAACCACAGGCACACCGGGATGCCGGTGCTGCGGAACAGCTGAGTGGGGAGGGCGACCATGCAGGAAACCAGGTCGGCCTCCACCAGTTGCGCACGGATGTCACCCTCGCCGCCGGAATTCGACGACATGGAACCGTTCGCCATCACCACACCGGCGCTGCCGCCCGGGGCGAGCTTGGAGATGATGTGCTGGATCCATGCGTAGTTGGCGTTGCCTACGGGCGGGACACCATACTTCCAGCGGGGGTCGCTTTCGGAGCGCGCCCAGTCCTTGATGTTGAAGGGCGGGTTGGCCATGATGAAGTCGGCTTCCAACTCCGGGTGCTGGTCGCGCGCGAACGTGTCGCCCCAGCGGCTGGCCAGGTTCCCGTTCAGCCCGTGGATGGCGAGGTTCATCTTCGCCATCCGCCAGGTGCGCTCGTTCAACTCCTGCCCGTAGACGGAGATGCTCGACCCCTCCTTGTTGTGCGACTCAAGGAACTTCTCCGTCTGCACAAACATGCCGCCCGACCCACAGCACGGGTCATAGACGCGGCCGTGATCGGGTTCCAGCACCTCAACGAGCACGCGGACGACGTCGGCCGGCGTGTAGAACTCGCCTCCCCGCTTGCCCTCGGCCTTGGCGAACTTCTCCAGAAAGTACTCGTAGACCTCACCGAGCAGGTCGCGGGCCTTCTTAGCGCCCTGTCCGGTGAACCGCGCGGAGTTGAAGAGGTCCAGCAGTTCACCGAGACGGCGCTGGTCAATGTTGTCCCGGTTGAAGATCCGCGGCAGCGTTGCCGCGAGCGACGGATTGGCGCCCATGACGGCGTCCATCGCGTCATCGATCAGCTCGCCGATGGTCTTGGCCGCCTCGCCGTCCACTGCCTGCGTGCCCTTGGCGTTCTGTGCGAGGTAGGTCCAGCGTGCCTGCGTCGGCACCCAGAACACCCCCCGCCCGGTGTACTCGTCGACGTCGTCGATCATCTGAGTAATCTGGTGCTCACCGAATCCGTCGGCCCCGAGTTCGGCCCGGATCCGCTCCCGGCGTTCATCGAACGCGTCCGATACGTACTTCAGGAACACCAGCCCCAGGATTACATCCTTGTACTGGGACGCGTCCATGGAGCCGCGCAGCTTGTCCGCGGCCTTCCACAGGGTGTCCTTGAGTTCCTTCATGGTGGACGGCAGGGCATCCACCTTCACTTTCGGGGGCACTAGGGTGTTCCTTCCATCGGGGCGGCGGGTGTGTGTTCGCCGAGGGTCACGGTGTTGCTCGCTACGCCGTCCATGATCAGCGTAGCGAGTTGAGTGAGTTGGTTGACGCGTTCCAGCGCGGCGAGCCGCTCCTGCTCGACGGCGTCGAGAGTGCGGCTGAGAAGATCTCGCTGGTCGACGTCGACCGCGCGCACTGTCCACGACCTCCACCGCCGCGCTGTCGACGCCTGGCTGTTGATGTCTTCAGCGAGCAGTCTGGCTACCAGTCCCGGCTGACCTCGACCGGGTTGTCCCCCGTCAACAATCCGGAGGATGCGGGCTGGATATGCAACAGCGGCCGCGCCCTCACAGTCGACGATTGCCCACGGCTTCGGTCCGGTGCAGAAGACGACGTCGCCCGGCTCGGTGAGTCGGCCCGCCGGGTATTGTGTAGCGAACCTGAACCGATCCATTGTCGCTAGCGGACCGGCGTCGAGCAGAGACCCTACGGTGAACACCCTGATGGTGCCGGGCGCGGCGGGTTCTCTCTCCAAAAGGTCAGCTACTTCGATCCGGTTTCCGGGGAGGTAGGCCACCACTCCGGCGGCGGCCAGATCTCCGAGAACCCTCTCGACCGGGCTTTCCGGGTTCGGCGTTGGACTCACCGACACATCCAGACTCCGAGCGGTCTCCGGAAGTTCGAGTGATGACAGGAGTTGCTCGATGGCTAGCACCGCGTCCGCTGGCTGAGCGATCCTGTTGCGTGGAAGTGGCCGAGCCCTGACCAGCGAACCGCGTGCCGCGAGCATCGACGACGTCTTCACGAGTCGCGCAAACCGAAACGCATGGCTCTCCACCGATCGCCGATTCCCCATGGCAGCGGCAAGATCGCTGACCAGATCATCGATATCAGTCGTGGACAGTCTCGATCCGGAGAGGTCGGACACCATCGTCCACCGATCAGCCAAGGCCACCTCGGCGTGCGCGGGCCCGAGTACCCACAGAGCCATTGCCCGGCGCGGTTTCGACTTCAGCAAACCTTGAGGCAAGCGGACGACGGCGCGCAACCGACCCGTACGCAAAATGGCTGACCGGATAGCGTCCCCCTCCCCCGCCGGCCCGTCCACACTCAACGGATCACAGAGCGCACTCGCGGGACCGAACACAATGGCGCGTTCATCATTGGTGAGCTGCAGACAGATCGTATCGATGGTATTCAGGACCGCGACGTCGTCCGGGTCCTGGTGCTCCGCGTGAGGGAACTGCGCCAGATGAAGTCCCGAAGTTTGCACGCCAAACAGGCCGTCGGCGTCGTCCGTTGTCTCAAGCACGAGGCCGTGAGTGTACAGACGACGCAAACCACGCCGAGATGCTGCTGAGTCGCTTCCCTTCCAGGCGAGGGCACACCGAACGGGTCCGTCGCCTTCATTCAGCCGCAGCAGAATGTCGCTGTTTCCCGGGGAGTGATCCACGACCAACCTTGGACCGTCTCGCGGGCTGAGCAGCGCGGCTACCGCGGCAGAAACCAGGCTGACGGCATCTTGGTGAATTTCCTCACTTTGCAGTCCGAGCCGCCGCTCGGACGTGAGCAGCAGGTCGAATGCTGCCGCCGGGCTGTAGGCAGCGTCCGCCAGTGCCTCGGCCGTCGCCGCGAGGAAGGCAAGCTGGTCGCCTGCCGCTTCCATTTCGCGATAGAGGCTTTGGTTGTGCGGATCGTGGTCGTCAGCCAGATCCAGCAGCTCGACGTTGGACAGTCCGTTGAGTCGCTCACCGCTGAGAACCATCAGGCACAAGAGGGCCGTCAACGCGTCAGTCTCTGACTGGTCGGCTGATATGCCCGAGCGAAATGCGTCGGCGTCGAGATGAGCGGAGGGGTTGTTGCCACGACCCGTGTCGTGGAGCCATCGGCCAATCTCCGAGGCGTCGAATGCCGGTTGGCTTGATGAGCTGTTGGTCGGCGCTGGAAAAGGGAGATCGGCGTCTCGATAGCGGCGGCGCCACATGGAGACCACCGGACGCGCAACCTGGGCCAGCCGGGCTACGTCGGCAAGGGACATATCGGCTGTGGTCATACTCGGCATGCCTCCTCTTCAATCCGGGGTCCTAGGACCTGACCCTACCTGCTTACTCAACGCAGGCCCGTCAGCACTTGATAAAGGGGGTTATCGCTTGAAACACAGAGACAACGTTGTTGCGGACCCTAGCGTTCATTCGACGAGCTCTACAACCACCGATCAAAGGATCATCATGAAGTACATACGCCAGATTCACCTTGATAGCCCGGGGACACGGAGCGAACATATCTCCCGCGTGAATCATTCGGATACCCCTACCGGTCCATTGTCCGAATCATCCAGAGCAAAGATCGTGCAGCAAATCGCGTCCGGTACGGAGACCTTTTGCAGCCGTAACACCAACGGCGCCGAGGCCCCGGTGGTGGTGAGGACCAGCGGACTCGGAATCAAGTACATCGCCACTGTCAGCGACGGACGGGAGACCAACAATCTGCTGAGTCTTCCCACGTACTGAGCAAACCCACAGTCTGCGGTTGGAAGCGGCATGGGGGCCGCTTCCAACCGCTTCCTCCCAACAGCACTCTCTTCAGAAGGATCTTGCAATGAAAATTAACTTGGCAATCTACGCAGTCGGACTACTTGCGCTCACCGGCTGTTCGACCGCGGAGTCCGATACAGCAGAGACGCCGGAGACAGCAGCTGTAAGCTCGACCTCGCCGGTCGATTCGACTCCGCCATCGGAGCTTGTGGCGACACCGTCCGCGACATCATCGCTCGCGCCTTCTGTGACATCGACGCCTGCGGAGGCCGAGGAGGCCGAGGAGGCCGAGGAGGCCGAGGAGGCCGAGGAGGCCGAGGAGGCCGAGACAAGCGTCCGCGGGAACCTGGTCAAAGACATTGGTGAACCTGCAGGCATCTTCAATACCGAAGATCGCAGCACGAACGTCATCGACTTCACCGTCACTTCGATCGCCCCCGCGGAATGCACCGAGGAGTACGCTCAACCGCCAGCCAACGGTCACTACTTGGCTGTTCAAATGGACGTCGTTACCCAACCTGAGCTGAAAGATGAGTTCAGTGGCAGCTTCTACGCCGATGCGGGTACCTGGAAGCTCATTCAGGCAGACGGGACCACGTTCAACGGCATGTTGTACGGAAACTCTTACGGGTGCCTACCCGAAACAACCATCCTGCCGCAGTCAATCGGACCCGGAGAGACAGCTTCCGGAACGGTTCTCCTCGATGCGCCCGCCCTCGAGGGAACGCTGGTTTTGTCTTATCTTGGCGAAGACGCTTGGGAATGGGTCATCCCCGAGTCCTAGGCTGGGTTCAGCCGACTTTGGATCGCGTTGAGGTTTGGGGTCTGAGGAGGATCGGTACGGAAATTCACGCTAAGGGTGGGTTGGTGTGGTTTCCGGCGTGAACGGTGAAATTTTGCGGATCTAACCGGTGGCGTCGCCCGCGCGTTTGATGGCACGGTAAACGGTTGAACGGGCGACGGCAAAGAGTTCGGCAAGTTCCGCCGTCGTGTGTGTCCCGGCTCGGTGGACCGAGACCAGGTGGGCTTCCTGCTTCTTGGAGAGCTTGGGTTGCTTCCCCCGCAGCCGGCCCTTCGCCTTGGCAACGGCCATGCCTTCCCGGGTACGGGCCCGGATCAGGTCGGCTTCGAATTCCGCGACCATGGCCAGGACATTGAAGAGGAGTCGGCCCACGGGATCGGTCGGGTCATGGACGGAGCCGCCGATGCTGAGCTTGACTTCACGGCGGGTGAGCTCATCGACAATATCCTTCGCATCGCGCAGCGACCGGGCAAGGCGGTCGAGTTTGGTCACAATCAGGGTGTCCCCGTCCCGGCAGGCAGCCAACGCTTCCCTGAGTCCGGGACGCGCCCGGTTGGCGCCGGTGAGGCCCTGGTCGGTGAATGTCTTCTCCGGCGCCACCCCAAGGGCAACCAAGGCATTCTTTTGGCCGGTGAGGTCTTGGTCGTTGGTGGATACACGCGCGTATCCGATCAGCAGTCCGGTCATGGTTTTGAATGTACCGGTTGCACCCCCTTCACCGGGCATTTTTGCGGGCGGGTCTTACGGGAATCGAAGAGCTGCGGAAACGCGCCGATTTTTGATCCGTAAAATTTGGGTGATGCTTGCACCGCCGGGGGACCGGCTAACGGGCGGGCTGAGACGGTACCGGCCCGGGAGAACATGGGGCTACTCAGGAAGTTCGAGCCAAGTAACGTGCCCATCAAAACTTTGAGAAGTCCTCCCCAATAAGCCTGTCTCTAACTCTTCGAGCATTCTCCACTTCACTGCGTAAGTGGCCCATTCTTCAAGCGTTTGTGGACACCATTCTTGCCAGCTCTGATGGTCCGTGGTGTCCGGGATCTCGATCCTGACGCCGTAGAGCACGCCAGGGTTTGCCCACTCAAATAGGACCAGTACGTCGCTTCCGGCGATCTCAACGGAGCGCACTTCAAAGTATGTCTCGACCGATTGGATTCGAAACACGGCCTTTATGGCCTCAAGCAATTCATCTGAATTTAACGGTGCGCTCAATGAGTCTTCCTCTCATCCAATCACAGGGCTCATGACATAGAACGGGTATCCATACAGGTAAACGAACAAGGCATCAGTTGGCACTCGGGCCGGAACAAACACTTTTTGCCCCCCGTCGCAATACAGCGTGTAGATTCGTTCGCGGTTCCGTCACCGTCCAAACAATCGTGCAGCACTTAATCAGGCTGGACGCCTACCCTGTCTCGGATACGGCATAGGTGAAGTACACCACTCGATCAATCAGTGAACAACGCAAAACGAACAGATCCTTCACCCCAAGTGTCGCTGTGGGAGATCCACGACCGCGCTACGGAAGTTGTCAAGGTGAATGGGGCCAGTGGGAGTTAGGCGGCTGCTTCTGTCTGGGTTTCCTGGGATGGTTTGTTGATCCATGCCGCGCCGGGGACGGTGAGTATTTTTGGGTCCGTTTCGGTGCTGAATCGTTCGGGATTCTTCTGCCGTGCGGCGGCCAAAGTGATGGAGCGTTCGGTGGCCTTCGTCGCGGCAAGACCGTAGTGGACGTCTGCCGGGGTGTTTAGTCCGATTCCGGTATGGCGGTGGCTGTGGTTGTATCCTTCGACAAAAGTCGCCATGAAGGCCCTCGCATCGGCCAGGGAGCCGAATCGTTCAGGGAACACGGGAGCGAATTTCAAGGTCTTGAACCACGCCTCGCTGTAGGGGTTGTCATTGGATACGCGGGGCCTGGAGTGTGACCTGGTGACTTCCAGATCGGAGAGCAGTACAGCTACGGTCTTGGACGTCATAGAAGTCCCGCGGTCCGCGTGCACGATTTCCGGGATGCCGTGGATACCGAAGATTTCCTTCATCATCTCCACCGCCAACTCCCCGGATTCGTGGGCATGGACGTATGCGCCCACGATGTAGCGGGAGTAAATATCGAGCATCACGTAGGCATCGAAGTACTTACCCCTGACCGGGCCGGCAAGCTTGGTAATGTCCCAGCTGTAGACCTGCCCGGGGCCAGCCGCTGTCAATTCCGGAACGGTCCTGGGCGGATGGCGTGCCTGCCGGCGGCGCTCTTTGACCTGCTTATTCTCAGTCAATATCCGGTAGATCGTTGAGATTGAGCACAGGTAGGTCCCCTCGTCCAGCAGCTGCGCGTAGATCTGGACCGGGGCTAGATCCACGAAGCGGGCAGAGTTCACGGCAGCGAGGATACCGGCGCGTTCGTCCGGGTCGAGCTTGTTTGCCGGGACAGACACGGGCATCGGCCCGGCCTGCGGGATCCGCGGGCTGCGGGTTGCGGTCGCCCGCGGTATCCCGGCCAAGACCGCCGCTTCCCGCGTGGGGATATGCGCACCTGTGAGTTCGGCATAAACCCCCATCAGGGTTTCCTGTACCACTGCTGCTGCTCCTCGCTTTCGGAGATTTCCTCCAAAAGCTGCCGTGCTTTTCCCATGATGTCCAACGCTGCCCGAGTCCGTGCCAGCGTGCGTTCATTCACCTCCAGTTGCCGGCGTAGACGGGCGATTTCGGCCTGCTCAGCGGTAAGCTTGCCGATCTTCTCCCCGGGCTTCCTACCCTCGAGCACACCTGCATCACGGAGTTTGCGCCACTCAGTGATCTGGGAGGAATAGATGCCCTCACGACGAAGGTACGCCCCGCCTCCGGAGCCATCGTCACAGGCCTGTTGGTAAGCGGCCAGATGGGCTAGTTTCTGCGCCGGGGTAAACGACCTTCGAGGCCTTGGACCGCCGGCACGAGGGCCAGAATTACTCATGGACCCATCTTCCCGCACCCGGGAAATTGTGGAGATAGACATTGGTTCTGATCCTGATTCTCGCCCTACGAATTAGACGGACTTGCTATGAGCCACTGGCCTCAACTCACCCTGACACGTAGGGCTACCGCACCTGATCGACGCGCCGAGGTGAGATTCAGTCGACTTCCCTATGGATCTGATCCTTTCTTGTGAGAGTCACCAGGAGGACGACCAATGAGAGGAGGCTCATGGCATAGAGAATCCTGCTCCATGGGGCGTGGTCTCCACCTGAGGTGGCGAAGGCATCGGCGATGCTCATCCCGGGGTTGAAGGAGGCAAAGAAGTAGGTAGGCGTCCCGAGGACGATGAGGATGAGGAAGAGGCGGGTAATCGTCCATGGCAAGTCGGGGAATCTCACGATGGAGAAGGCACCGACGGCAAGGGCGATGATGGGACCGGCTAGTGCCCACACATAGACCGGTGCTTCCACTAGCGGTTCATTCGCAGAGGACATAGCAGATTTGATCTCTTGGAGGCTCATTCCTGGAACGGCTGCCATCGGGTTCCAAACCAAGATCTGGAACGCGCCGATCAACGCATACGCCACGGTCGTCAGGATCCCAATCACTATGATCGGAACGATCTGCCGCTGCTGCTCATCCAAGAGGGTCCCCATGCCGCCATACTAGCCTCGGGCTTTCATGAAGGTGGTCTCAGAGCGGTGCGTTGAACGGCGAAAGGTGCTCCTGACGTGGGAAAATGGTGTTGTCTAGGCATCATTTGTACCGCGTCAAAAGGAGCACCTTTCTGGTGAGTAACTTTACCGGTTTCTACCCGTCCGTCCGTGTTGATTCGGTAGGGTCCGGGGTGGTGTCCCAGGCCGGCGGGTTGATCCTGACGGATACGGTCCGGGTGTCCGGGATCGGGTCGGGCTTGTCGGAGGCCTTATCGCTGTGGCGTAAGCCTTTCGCGGTGCACGATCCGGGGAAGATCCTCACCGACCTGGTTTGTCCCTGGCCACCGGCGGCGACTGCTTATCCGATGTGGACAGGCTCCGCGCCCAACCACAGGTTTACGGCCGCGTCGCCTCCGACCCGACGGTAAGCCGGCTGGTAACGACCTTATCCACCACGGCCCCGAAGAAGGCGTTGGCGGCGATCAACACGACCCGTTCCGCAGCCAGGGCGCAGGTGTGGGGTTTAGCCGGTGACCAGTCACCGTTGCACGGGGTGAGCAGGGACGCGCCGTTGGTAGTGGATCTGGACGCGACGCTGCTGAGCTCGCATTCGGAGAAGGAGGACGCCCGCCCGACCTGGAAGAAAGGCTTCGGCTTCCACCCGCTGGCTGCGTTCGTGGATCACGGGGCCGAGGGCAGCGGGGAACCGTTGGCGGTACTACTCCGCCCGGGGAACGCCGGATCCAACACCGCCTCCGATCACATCCAGGTCACCAGGGACGCCCTGAAGCAGTTGCCGGCAGGATTCCGGTCAGGCCGGAAGGTGATGATCCGCACCGATTCCGCCGGCGGCACCCACGAATACCTTGACTGGCTCACCCACCCACGCCGGAACCTCGCCTATTCGGTGGGGTTCCCGCTCCACGGGGCCGTCGAAGCGGTCCTGCCCCAGGTCCCGAAGACCGCGTGGACCCGCGCCTATAACAGTGACGGGATCGAACGCGACGGGGCATGGGTCGCCGATATTACCGGGATGCTGGATCTATCTTCCTGGCCGGCCGGGATGCGGGTCATCGTCCGCAAGGAAGTACCCCATGTCGGCGCGCAATTAAGGATCACTGATGTCGACGGGATGCGCTACACGGCCCTGGCCACGAACCAGGACCATGGCCAGCTCGCGGACCTCGAGGTCCGCCACCGGTTACGGGCCCGGTGCGAGGACAGGATCCGTAACGCCAAAGACACCGGCCTGGCGAACCTGCCCCTGCACTCCTTCGCGGGAAACACGCTCTGGTGTCATCTGGTCATGCTCGCCGCCGAAATCATGGCCTGGGCACAGATGCTCGGCCTCCACGGCACGAAAGCCAGACGCTGGGAGCCAAAAAGGCTCCGGGCGAGGATCTTCGAGATCGCCGGGACGACCAGCTGGCACGCCCGACGCCTGACCGTGCATCTCGCCGCCAGAGCCCCTGACACGCCGCTGCTCATCAAAGCCCTCACCCGCATCAGAGCCCTGGACCCGCCGTAAAAGCCACCATCGCCGACCGACCCCGAGCAGGAAAAGCAGTCTCGACGTGATGGACGTGGAACCATCACCGACCACCGCCACCGGTCAGCGGCAACAATGTCGTACCCACATGCCAGAATCAACACCATCAGGCAGCCAGTAAGCCCCGATCACACCGACGAGACCGCCTCATGAAAGATCGAGGCTAGGGGTGGCTTGTGAAAAAGTGAAATATGCGACGTTAGCGCGAATATTCACCAGAAATCAGCCGTCGGCCGGGGCGACCGGGCCGGTTTGTAGCCAAGAAGTCCTTCGCCAATTTGGTGTGTCGCGAAGGGAGGTACCCCTTGCGATGGTGCGTACGCCGCGGCAACCGTTACACGGCGAGCCCTTGTATTCCTTGGGCTGTGAGGGGTCTCAAACGGTCTTGCGAACGATGGTTATCGATCGGGAGTAGTGGGTTACAGCGGGTCGCCCGTTTCGTGGGGTGGTTGTGCTGTGACCAGGTCTCGTCGGTTGAGCTCGGTAGTGAGTTCTTCTAGGCGTCCTTCAGTTTCAGGTTCAGGATTTGAATCGAGGTATTCAGCGTCCAGTTCACGGCGAACCTTGCTGTTGAGCACTTCCACCTCGGTGTCATCCAGGATGGTTAGGTCCGCCGGAAATAGCTCTTCTGGCGTGATCCTACTGTTGTGGTCCATCGGTTCTACTTTCTACTGCACGCGTTCGGGAAAGGGCGTGGTGAGCGGATTGCGGGCTTCATCTAGTTGATCGTCTATGGCCACTAAGTCACGTATTGCTGCGCTGAGTAGTCGTTGTGTGTTTGGTGTGATGTGCGCGCTGGGGTCGCAGATCGAATCGGTGTTTACACATCCTGCCAAGAAGCTAAGCACGGTGCGTGCCAGGTGGGCGCGGGCTGACTGAAGATCGGCGAGCCGTCGTGCCGGTTCTTCCATCGAGGGGGTCTGCTCGATGTTTGCTGTCTGGTTTTGAAGGAGAGGGGTCACTTGGTTGGGCCCTCGTCTAGGCAGGTTCTCAGGTGTTTGAGTCCGTCTCGGATTCTGGTTTTGATGGTCGGTAGCGGGATGGACAGACGTTCGGCGACTTCACGGTAGGTCAGGCCGTTGTAGTAGGCGAGGCTGATTGCTTCTCGTTGGGCGGCAGAGAGGCTTCCCAGGCAGGCGGTGACGGATTGGGCTTCTATTCTGGTGGTAACGGTTTCGGCTACGACGTCGTAGTCCGGGCTGTGGTTCGCGACACCCCAGAGCGCGTCCCGGTCGGTTCTGGCTTGTTCTGAGCGGACTTTATCAACGGCTCGGCGGTGGGTGATGGTCATCAGCCAGGCCATGGGATTACCGATTGTGGGGTTGTATTTGTGGGCGTCCTGCCAGACGATGAGGAAGATTTCCTGGGTGGCGTCGTGGGCTATCTCAGCGTCGACGGTGACCCGGCGCGCAAGACCATAGACCCGGTGAGATGTGAGTTGGTAGAACGTGGTGAAAGCATCCCGGTCTCCTTCGCCCGCACGGTGAAGAAGCTCGGCTAGTGGTTTGTGATCTGCCTGAAAGTTCACTCCGGCGGATCTACGTTCGGACGCGTTCAAAATCAGCTGATCCATAGCCTTGTGTGGTGTATGGGGATCGGATCTGCGTAGTCGGCGGTGTTGAAGTGTGCGCCGTCGTGTCTGTTCATAACGAGTGCCCTTTGGTGGTAGCTCGCCGTGCGGTCAGACGGAAAGTGTCGTAAACAGCGAAAAACGGTAACCGAGGCCGTCCTTTGATCAAGATACCGTATTGCGTTTCGGATGGTGACTGGGATGAATGAAACGGCAGAAGGGACGAGCCTGTTGACGGCCGCAAACGATCGTTAGCGAGACACTTCCAACCCGGTGTTGGAAACCGCGGAATCAAGCGCCTTATTTTGTAACGCTTTCCGTGTACTCGACAATGTAACGCCCAACCCGGTTAGTGATACATTTTGATGATGCGAATCGGATATGTCAGATATGTGGGCACGAGACATGTCCGTTAGTCAATTTGTCTCATGCCGACAGCAATGTATGGAAGGGGACTACAAGCTCATCTCTGACGGCTTTGGGGCGGGTGCGAACGGCCCGTCTTCAGTGGCGGCCGCGGTGCCGGAGGGGATCAACGCGGAGACAGCTGTGGCCGCCCTGGCTCAAGAGTTCGCCGAGGCTGAGTACGTCTCGGCTGTGAATCCAGCAGGTATTAGCGACGACGGGACCTCTGCCATCGAGTAGGTCATCCCGGTGGACGGCGTCCTGTTTGGCCTGGCCATTGATTACCAGATGTTCGTGGTGTCCGGCATGCGTGAATCCTATATTCAGAGCGGCGACGCGCGCCGCGCTAGTCCGGATGGCTACAGCCATGGAGCACGGGTCGTTATCGGCGCTGCAATCATCATGATGGCCGTTTTTGGTGGATTCGTTTTCTCTGAGGTCCCGAACATCTCTGCCAACGGGTTCGCCCTTGCGGTCGGTATTTGTCGAAGCTTTCATTGTCAGCATGACTCTCCTCCCTGCATTCATGCATCTCTTCGGCCGCGCTGCCTGATGGTGTGCGGACTGGCTGTCACGCATCCTTCCAGACCTCGACGTCGAAGGCAGCAACCTGGCTCGTCCAAAGAGCTGGGACCGAAAAGCGACTGAACCCGAACGGGGGCTCATAGAGGTCGGAATCCGCTGACTTAGGGAACCTCCGGGAGCCATTATGGTTCTTGGGAGTTCCACTGCCTTGATGTTCGAGGCGCAGCAATTGGTTGGTATTCTCAGCGAGCAAGCACCCTTTACAGCGACCGGGCTGTAGAGCGGCCCTTGCAGGTACTGGAGTGCAGCGAAGACGGACCAACCGATAAGGAACCTGTGGTCACCCGGCTCAGGCCACTGCCAAATAGGTAAGGTTTACGCCGGTGCAGCTTGCCGGTTCCTACCTTGATAGAGGCGGCGGTAGCTCGAGGGCGTCGTATTGAGTTTTCGGGTAAAGTGAAGGCGAAAATTCGCGGTCGTTCCCAGACCTGTCTTGGATGCAATAGCACTCACTGTTAGATCGGTGGTCTCTAGGAGCCGACAGGCTTCAGCTATGCGTTGATCGTTCAACCATTTCAGGGGCGTCGTTCCTGCTTCGGCGGTGAATTTGCGGGTGAAGCTTCTGGATGCCCAACCTGCATGGTCAGCCATTTCGTCTACTGTGAGCGGTTGAGTCAGGTTCTGCCTAGCCCACTCGCACGTGTCGGAGAAGAGAGTTAGGGGAGCGGCTACTGGTCTTTCCATGAATTGGACCTGACCTCCTTCGCGATGCGGGGCCACGACCATCCGCCGCGCAATACTATTCGCCGCTTCGGTCCCGAAATCCTTACGAACCAAATGAAGGCATAGATCGATGCCTGCTGCGACGCCGGCGCTGGTGCTGACGTTCCCTTGGTCTACGTACAGAACGTCCGCATCGACGGTAATCTCCGGGTACAGGGTTTGAAGGCGGGCGGCGTTTCTCCAGTGGGTGGTTGCTCGTTTACCGTCCAGAAGGCCTGATGCTGCAAGAGCAAAAGCGCCCGTACACACCGACACAACGCGGGCTCCATTGGCCGCGGCTTGACGGAGCGCTTGGCAGACTTCGGCCGGAGGATCATTGAGTGGTTCATAGCCTGGTACCACGATGGTGTCCGCGGACAGAAGGGCATCCAGCCCATCAGCGGCCTGGATGGAGTATCCAGAAGTCGTAGGCACCAGACCCGGCTGCGCTGCGCAGACTCGGAAAGAATAGCGACTCCGTTCGTCCACGTGACCGAAAACCTGCGCTGGAATGGCGAGGTCAAAAGCAACCACATCAGGCAGTGCCAAAGCTACGACTCGGTGCATAGGGCCACTGTACTGGCCCCACATCAAGTGAGCAGAATCCTTTCGTTACCGGACATTTCTGCCATGCACTCTCGACTTCAACGAGTGACAGCATGTTTTCATGATGGTTTTTGGCAGGCAGAAGACGGCGGGGGCCGTCCAGCGGTTGATCCTGCATGGCCGTCGGCAGCCTAGCCCGACGCCCAGTCCCCCGAGTTCATCGGGCGTTCACCACTGCAGCGGTGGTCACGGTGGTGCGGAGCTCATTGTCGTACCAGTGACGCGCTCGAGGGTCGGTAGCGACGAGTCTTTCCCGTTCCATGCACGAGAACGGCCTCTATGCTTTTGCAGCTATTCACCGCTTTGAAAGGTAAGAACTGATGCCAACACCCAGCTCAAGTGCACCGTCCTTTGAGCGTCCCGCCCGCCGGGTGGTTGACCTGAGCCATACGATCGCCGCAGGGGCGGTAACCTATCCGGGATTACCAGCGCCCACGATCGCGTCGTATCTATCACGTGAGCAATCACCGACCCGGTTCTCCCCCGGCTCGGAGTTCACGCTCGACACGATCACAATGATCGGCAACACGGGCACCTACATCGACAGCCCGTTTCACTGCTTCTCAGGCGGGGCCGACCTCGCAGGACTGGAACTCAGAACACTTGTCGGCCTAGACGCCGAGGTGGTCCACGTACCCCTGGGCTCTGGACGTGGTATACACGCCGGAGCCTTCCGGAAACGGGACCTGAAGGGGAAGGCAGTTCTCCTCCATACCGGCTGGGATCGACACTTCGGCACTGCTGCATACGCGACCGGCGCTCCCTTTTTGTCCGAGGAGGGTGCAGGTTTCCTGGCCGATGCGGGCGTAACTTTGGTCGGCATCGACTCCCTCAACATTGATGACAAGGATTCCGGGGGTGACCGGCCAGCCCACAGCATTCTGCTGGGCGCTGGGATCCATATTGTCGAACACCTCACCAACCTCGCCAATCTGCCGGAGAGGGGCTCTCGCTTCACAGCGGTCCCACCGAAAATCATCGATTTCGGCACTTTCCCAGTTCGAGCCTTCGCAGAAATGGGATGACGTCGGTCCGCGACCGCTTTCGCTTGTCCCGTGGATCGTTGCAAAGAGCACCCGAGTTGCGGACTGGTCGCTCGAGGGCGAGGGGCGACTGACAGGAACCCGGCCCCATGTTCGGTGATTAGAGAGGGACGTCATGGCAGACCTAGGAGGTGAAGCCAATGTTGAACCAGCGGGTGGTTGCTGGAATTAGTGAGTCGTTGGCACGGTTGGAGCCGAGACGGGCAGCGAAAGCAGCGAGAAATCCCCAGCTCACTATAGTCGTCATTATCTTTGTGCTGCCACTGGCGTTCCTGGCAACACGGGCGACACGGGAGCAAACGAGCAGCGCCAAGACGCCCCAATACTGAGAACAGGACGTAGCTGCCAGCGGCGCATCCTCTGATCGAACCCACCGCACAGTCAGCCCCAAAACCTCACCTCGATCCACCTCCGAACGCCGAAAGATGCTGTAAAGGCTCAGATGAGCGTCGTTGTGCCCCTGTGGCGCCGTTGTGCCGGGTGATCGCCCGACCCCCGGTGCTCGAGCGTCGTACATTCGGCGCCGATACTGGTGGATCACTGCGGGGGGCGGGGTCGTGATGAGACTATCGCGGCCGCCCTTGATTCAGCTGAGAGAAACACAAGCGCAGTGCAACTTCGGGTGCAGGATGGAGTGCCACCTCCATTCGTCAACTAGTATTGACGAATGGAGGTGGAGATGATGAAAACACTTGTTGCATCGATGGATAGCAAGGGGCCGGCCGAAGCTTTGCAGATCATTGCCGAGCTTCATCGGGAAGTGGCGCGCAGTGAAGCTGGTCTCGTCCGCAATGCTCGGCAGGCGGGCCTGTCATGGGAAGCTATTGCCCAGAGTCTGGGCGTGACCAAGCAGGCCGTCCATAAGAAGTACGGCAAACAGTAAACGTCGACCGTGGTCCCACTCGAAGCGCGGAGCTGCCCGGGTGCGTGCCTCCAGGCACCATCACGAACCGTCTCACCGGTCAATTCGACCCAAGGCCCCTGACCGAAGATGCACGGGCACGGGCCGGCCTCTGCTGCACTAAAAATCTGAGTTCATGACCTCGAAGCCGCCACGGCCGCCCAAGCGCTCCACCCCGAACCTCGAGACAGTCTCCACAGCAGAGCCGGAATTGGGACGGCATTCCCCTCGCCGCCGTTCCACGGCGTGTACTAGGAAACCCATGCAGATTTCCCCGACCGGAGGGTCAACCAAAGTTGACCCTCCGGTCGACGTCAACTATGGTTGACTCGGCGAGACCGTCAACCGTAGTTGACACCGACTGAAGGCCGGGCGGATTACGGTATTGAACGCACGTGCACTGCGCACCGAGAGGGGAAATTTGTTGTGAAGACTGACTGGACAGGGGACGCCGACCTTGTGCGCTCCGTGGAGCGCGCGTTCCGACCACATGCGGCAGCTGTGGCGGTCATATCTCCAGAGCGGGAGAGGACCGCGACGATCGGTGCAAGCCGTGGTTCTTTCTTCGAAATTGCGTCGATCTCAAAGGCGCTTACCGGCATGGCGTATCGAGACGCGACGGAGCGCGGCCTCGTCTCGCCGACGACAGTCCTTCGCGAACTACTCCCCCTTGAAGATCACGGGCAGGTTGGTTCCGTGAGCCTGGGTTCCCTGGCCATTCACCGCTCCGGCCTGCCCGGTCTGCCCCGGAGAATGCAACCGCTTCGTCGGAACCTGAGATTCCTGCTCCGGGGTGAGAACCCTTACGGTGATTCGCTGGTCGAGCTACTGGACCAGACACATGGCCTGCGCCTTGGTGCCCCCCGGCCCAAGTATTCGAACCTTGGTTTCCAATTACTCGGACACGCCGTCGCCAAAGCCGCCGGGAGCAGTTACGGACAACTCCTGCGGGACGTCCTTGGACCCGGCTTTTCAACCCCCTTCCACGCGGAGGACCTCGGCGAGGCGGACCTGACAGGATACGGTCGCTTCGGGCGCCCCATGGCGGCGTGGGTCGGGGAAGCCGTCGCGCCCGCGGGAGGCGTACGCGCGGACATCAGCACCATGCGTGGCTTCCTTCGTTCGGTTCTCGACGGCACAGCCCGGGGTCTCTCCGCGCTCGATCCCGTCGCCGAGTTCACCCCACGGGTCGGTATCGGCGCCGGGTGGATCACACTCGAGCACCGGGGCCGCCCGATTACCTGGCACAATGGCGCCAGTGGGGGCTTCAGCAGCTGGATCGGACTCGACCGGGAGGCCGGCACCGGCGTTGTAGTGCTCTCGGCGGTTCACAGGTCCGTCGACCGCCTGGGGTTCCGCCTCCTGACAGAATTCACTCCAACGTCGGAATCGACGAGCTGAATCCCCCGGCGGCGCCCCCTGCCCCGGGCTGCTGGTGTACCTTGGCGGCTGAAGGGGCCGAGGTACACCAGGCGGTGCCAGACCCTAGGCCAGCTGGAGGTCATTGCCGGGCATACGGTCGTGGTTTTGAACGATGGGCCAATCCGTGAGGAGTTGACCGAACTCAGGATCCCTGGACGAGCCCTGGCGCTCCGACGCGGGGGGTGCCTCTATGGTTTTCGCCAAGCGGCTGTGGCCGGTCGTGGTTCGTAGAAGGTTCCGTCTCTGAGCATGGCGAAGAGGGTGTCGCAGCGGCGGCGGGCGAGTGCAATGAGGGCTTGGTTATGTCTTTTACCTTCGGCCCGTTTTCGGTCGTAGTAGGCCCTGGATGGCGGGTCCTTGAGTGCCGCAAAAGCGGAGAGAAACAGGGCTCGTTTGAGGACCTTGTTTCCCTTCCGTGACGGGTGGTCCCCGCGGATGGATGTTCCGGACCGCCAGGTCACTGGGGCCAGTCCGGCGTAGGAAGCCAGATGTCCGGCGGAGGCGAAGTCTTTCCCGACGATCTCGGTCAGAATTCGCGCTGCGGTCCTGACACCGACCGCCGGGAGCGATGTCAGGACCGGGTGAAGAGGGTGGGCCTCCACGAGTGCTTCGACCTGGGCGAAGACCGTGTCCCGGGATTCTCTGATGTCGGCGAGCATCCTGGCCAGCTGGGTGGCACGATGGTTGCCGCGTTCGTTCCTACGACGGTGACTGTTTGCTGATCGAGGGCGGCGATGATGTCCGCGGCGAGGCGTTCACCCATGCGGGGCGCCTGCTTTGTTAGCCGGTTCCCGATCCGGCGTCGACCGGCGTGGCGTAACGCTTCGGGGGTAGGCCAGGTACGCAGCAGGTCCAACACGGCGGGGTGGTCCAGGCGTGGGCCAAGGACTCGTTCCAGGGCCGGATGGATCTGGGTCAGCAATCCTCGGATCCGGTTCGACGTGGCGGTGGCTTTAGCCAGGTCGTCGTCGAAGCCGCAAAGCATCGTCAGCTCGGCGAGCTGTTCGTCAGCGATCTGGATTGATCGCAGCGTGTGGGGCATAGATCGGGCGGCTTCGACGATGATGAACGCGTCGCGGGCGTCGGTTTTCGCTTCGCCCGGGTGCAGGTCAGCGATCCGGCGCATCCCCAATCCGGGTAGGTAGCCGACAGTGACGTCAGCGGCCTGGGCCACCCGACGGCGAGCCCCGATCGTGGCCGGCTGATCAACCACTAACAACAGGCTGCCGTGTCGTTTCAGCGCGTGGAGGATTTCGCGCAGCCGGGCCTCGTCATTGGGTAAGGCTTTATCGAAGAGTTTCTTCCCTGACCGGTCCAAAGCTACTGCGTGGTGTTCGCCTTTGCCGACGTCCAGGCCGATGAACGCGTCAATGCTTTCGTGATTGCCTTTTCCCCTGTTCCTCCTAGTCGCAGCACCTCATAGTTCAGTGCTGGACTGTCCCATGGTGTCAGAGCCCGGCATCCACGTTACGCACGACCTTCGAACTGTCCTGCCTCTATCAGCGGTCTCTCTGGCACCTACCAACCCCGGTGACAACACCCCTGGTTGGGTCCCCGGGTAGGAGTCCGGTGACTGTGTGAGTTTCGCATCCGATAATGGATGCAGGAGGAAATTCACAGATTATGGCACGTAGACATACCCCGGATCAGGTCATCGCGAAAGTGCGTCAGGGCCAGAAGATGCTCAACGACGGACGACCGATGATCGAGGTCATCAAAGAGTTACAGGTGACCGAGGCGACCTGGTATCGGTGGCTGCAGCAGTACGGGTCCGAGAAGAACGCCACCCAGGCCAAGGCCGTCAAGGACCTCGAGAAGGAGAACGCGCGACTGAAGAAGCTGTTAGCCGATCAGGTCCTGGCCAATGACATTTTGAATGAGGTGGCGCGGGGAAAATTCTGAGCCCCGAACCACGTCACCGCGCCGTTCGTATGGCGCAGGAGAAGTTCGGGGCGTCCGAGAGGTTCGCCTGCAAGGTGTTGGGGCAGAACCGGTCAGCGCTGCGCAAAGGCCGACCCGTGGTCAGCTTTGAAGAGGCACAGTTGCGCTCTGATCTGCGCGCCGTTGCCGGCAAGTATCCGGCGTGGGGGTGGCGCAAGGCGCGCTGGCACCTGCTCGAGCAACCGCAGTGGGACGGCGTGGCGCTGAACAAGAAGCGCGTCCGCCGGCTCTGGCGGGCCGAAGGACTCACGTGCAAGCCCAAGGCGCGCAAGAAGCGCCGCACCGGTCCCGGCTCCGGCGAGCACAAGCGCCTGCGGGCCGAGTACCCGATGCACGTGGTCAGCTTCGACTTCCAATCCGACGTGACTTCCTGCGGTCGGCATATCCGGTTCTTCAACGTCATCGATGAATACACCCGCACCGCCCTGGCCATCATCCCGAGACGGTCCTTCACTGCGACCGATGTGGTCGCGGCACTGGAGGACATCATCGCCGAAACCGGCATCGTGCCGACCTATGTGCGCTCGGACAATGGTCCGGAGTTCACCGCCGCCGCGCTGATCGACTGGTGTGCCACCGCCGGAGTCGATACCGCGTTCATCGACCCGGGATCGCCCTGGCAGAACGGATTCGCCGAATCATTCAACGCCCAATTCAGGAGGGAACAACTCGCCGGAGAAATCATGGACACGATGGCCGAGGCGAAATACTTGGCCGACGAATGGAAAGAGATCTACAATAATGAACGGCCCCACGGATCCCTCGACGGACTGACACCGTCAAGACACTGGGAACGCTGGACCGCAGAGAACCAATTAGCTATCACATAGCCACTGGACTGCTAACGGGGGCCCAACCACCCCCCCCGGATCATGGATGACTGGGGGCGGCAATCATGCCGGGGCCAGCAGGCCAGCACACCCATATCCTGCAACAGAAACGGGTTACGAAAAAGGTAACGGGGGCGACTGCTTCACCAACCCATGCGGGCAGGGGACATCCGAAGCGACTGGATCCTGTCAAGTCCACCTCCTCGAGGTCCTCCGCGTGGAATGGGGATGAAAACCCGGGCCCAATGATGCCCTGCAGAAGCTGTTCGTTACTGCTTCCGGTGGCTAAAGGTGAGCTGAAGCACTACCAGTTCGAAGAAGCCCTCACTCGTTTCACCCAGACTCCGCCGAGACGACGAACTCGCAGGATTCCGCGTCGGACTCACATTGCCCCAACAATGCTCACCTCCCAAAGGCCCCTTTGATCAGCAGCGCACCGAGCCTACGAGGGAGCATGGTTGAGGTGAGAACCAGACGGTGATCATCCGGCAGGGCCATAGTGAATTCGCTCATCCTGCCGACCATAGGCCACGAATGCGGCCGGACATCCACGAGCTAAGGTACCCCATTGTCGATTCGTTCCGGGGAGCTTCGGCCAGCGACGGCTTGTTCTAGAGCCGGTGCTGGGCGTAGGCAGCCATGGCGTAGACCAAGAACTCGACCATGTCCTTGTGGTAGCCGTTGTGGAAGGCGTTCATGTCCTCGTTCTCGCGGTAGAACAAAGCCATGCCGATGTAGGCTTCCGGGCTTGGTGTGTAGAACCGGCAGGCGATTTGGTAGTGCCGGTGGATCAGGTCCTGGGTGGACTGATCGTCGGGGCTGCGCTGTTCGAGGCCCTCGGCGAGTTCGCGATAGATCGCGTCCCAGTCGGCGTGGACCTTGTCCCGGTCAACGTGGGCCCATCCGTTGGTCGCGGCGAGACTGGTGGCTTGTTCTTTGGCGAGGGCGTCGCGGCTGGTCTGGAGGTAGGTTGTGGTGAGTTTGCTATTTCCGGTCATTGTGGTCCTTTCGGGGACTTTGGGGGTTTTTGATTGTGAATCGGCAAGCATGTCCGGATGCATCATTCGTAGCGGAGGGCGTCGCTGGTGTTTTGCCGTGCTGCCATGCGGGAAGGGAGGGGTCCCAAGGCACACTTCTGCGGCCGGTCCGTGAACCTCACCGACAACACAGCTACCAGGGCCCATCCCACCGCGAAGCCCAGCAGGAAACCCCCAGTCACGCCGCTCTCCGTCGCCGCGATGAAGGGAGCCACATCCAGCAGGAGCGCGGCGACGACCCATGCCATCAAGGCGCCGGCTACCAGCGAGGCAATGTGGCCCTTGCCTAAGGGATCAGAGCCGAGGGGACTACCGGGCCCCCTCGGAGCGGCCGCTGTCGTCTTCTGCGCCCTGGAAATCATCATGCGATCATGCTGTCATTCGCCAGCAGTGGAAGCGCAATGTAAAAACACCTAGTACGAAAAGGATTCTGCCACATCCCGGCCAGCCGGATGACGACGGGTGTCGCATGTAGCGGCCGGATGCCCTGAGAGTCGATGACTTAGAAGAAGTTGTTCCCGACGAAAGATTTGTTTCGACGCACATGAAGTCCTGCGCGAGGACCGAAGCGCTCGAAGCAGTAAGGTCCTTGACGAAATCAGCTGAGCATTTGAGTGACCTACGGGGTATGGTGAAAAACTACAAAAGGCCCTGATTCGGTGTCACGAAGGACTTTGGACGACGAGGTTCGCGCCGTCAATGCCTATCTCAGCCACCTTTCTTCAGCATCAAAGCACCCAACCGCCGGAGTTTGAGATTTCATACTTAGCTGCCCCGTCAGCCTCGTACAGCTCGCTCGCGCTTTGTGCATGAACTCATCGCAACAGCACAGTTCATAGTGATTATGGATACAAAGATATATAGATTATCTGCGTCGCTTTGCTGGGGAACGTGTCTACCCTGACGGACAGCTTCTCAGCCGCTTTTATATACGACGGGACTATCGCACTTTTGGGTGCACTTGCAGCCCTTCTGACACAAGGAAAGAGTAAGCGGATTCGTGACTATCTGGAAGCCACCTTGATTTCCCGCAAACCGATGCAACCACAACTTTCGTAACGGGATCAGCCATACTGCAGCAGTCCCAACCCGTGATGGGGTGGCCCGGCTTTGCCGGCTCCCAGCCCAGCCCTACTTCCCAGCCCTACTTCCAGCAATCCGATTGCTTCATCTACAAGCTCCGAAGTAAGTGACTATCAGACTCACCCGGTGACAGCACACACACATCTCGCCTCGCAAAAGGGACTGCTGAAGGTTTGGTTGACTCCTGACCTGTGAGGATTAACCTCGCGGGTGGAAGGATGTTCATCATGCCTAAAGCCTTTCCCGAAGAGTTCCGCCGCGACGTGGTCGCGGTCGCCCGTAAGGGCGAAGCACCCCTGTCCACGATCGCTAAGGACTTCGGTGTCTCCTCGGCTGCCCTGCACCGGTGGCTGAAGAAAGCCGACGAAGAAGACGACCCCAAAGCCAAAGCAGCGAAGGAAGAATCAGTAGAGCTGCGCGAGGCCAGGAAACGGATCAAACTCCTGGAACAAGAAGCCGAAGTGATGCGCAGAGCCGTCGCTTACCTTTCCCGGGACGTCAACCCAAAATGATCTACCCGCTGGTCCGCGAACTGGCCGCTGACGGTGTCCCCGTCACGGTGACCTGCCGGGTATTGAACTTCTCCAAACAAGCCTTCTACAAATGGAAGGCCAACCCCGTCTCGACCCGGGACTGGGAAGAGGTGCACCTGATCAACGCCGCAATCGACGTGCACGCTGATGACCCCGCGTTCGGGTACCGATTCATCACCGACGAACTCAACGCCGGCAACGTTCTGGCGGCCAGTGAACGTCGGATCTGGCGGCTCTGCTCGACCAACGGGATCCTCTCGGTCATCCACCGCAAACGAGTCGGTGGACGCAAGGCCGGGCCGCCGGTCCACGATGACCTGCTGCAACGGGATTTCACCGCTGACGCCGCGGATACCAGGTGGGTTACCGACATCACCGAACACCCCACCGCTTGAATTCTAGGCATCGTCGCAACACCGGCTCGCTATGTGAGTTCCAGTAAAGCATGCAGTCGCTCTGCCGGGGTGTCCCAGTCCAGGGACTTGCGTGGGCGCTCGTTGAGTTCAGCAGCAACTGCTCGAAGATCTTCCGCTGTGTGGGTCGAGAGACTCGTGCTCTTGGGGAAGTACTGGCGCAACAAGCCGTTGGTGTTCTCGTTGCTGCCGCGCTGCCAGGGGCTTCCGGCATCGCAGAAATAGACGTTCATGTCGGTCGCGACTTGAAACGAGACGTGTTCGGACATCTCGGCGCCCTGGTCCCAAGTTAGCGATCGACGTAAGGCATCAGGCAGTTGGATCACTGTCTTCACCAGCCCGTCGCGCACGGTTTCAGCGGTGTGGTCATGCTCGAGGTGCACGAGCGAGACGAATCTGCTGGAGCGTTCAACAAGAGTTCCGATCGCCGATTGGTTCAGGGTGCCGGTAATGAGATCACCTTCCCAATGCCCGGGCACTGCCCGATCGTCGGCCTCGGCTGGGCGCTCAGCGATGGAAATCATGGGATCCATGAAACGTCGGGTTCGATGGGCGGAATCACGGCGGGGTTTCCTTCTCGTCCGCCCGCGGCGCATCGAGGCTGCTATCTCTCGCTTGAGTGCGCCCTGACCCTGAATGTAGATCGCTTGATAGACCGTCTCGGTACTCACCCGCATCCTCCGATCCTCGGGGAACTCCTTCACCATCCGGTGGCTGATCTGTTCCGGTGACCACCGCTTCCGAAGCTTCACCTCAACATAGGCGCGCAAAGCCCCATCGTCGAGTTTGCGGGACCTGGGCCGCGGCCGGCGTGCTGCAGCGGTACGGTGCGCCGCGTAAGGTAGGTAACCAATCGTTGGGGACGCGTTGCGCTCTAACTCTCGACTGATCGTCGACGGGCTGCGACCCAACACCCGGCTGACGGCACGCATCGACTGGCCGCTCCTGCGGAGATCGTGGATCTGCTCGCGTTCAACCAGGCTGAGGTAGCGGGCATTGACAACGGTCTCGAGGCGCACCAAATCAACTGGTGTCCCTCGTGTGTAGGTGGTGCGCGGTGACTTCACATTTGCCAGTATCGCCGCTTGGTTGTAGCGGACCACACGCCCGTCCGGGTAGCGGCGTCCGCCAGTGATCTGGGTGATGCCCTTGTCCCAGTCTGCCGCGGTCCGTTTGTCGACCTGGACTTCGCTGGCCGCCGCGGTCCGACTTACCCCGGCAGCTCGGAGATCGAGAAACCGTGCCCGCTGGGCGCGGGTATCCGTGCCTGTGAAGATCCCGGCCTGATGCGCCCATTTGTAGCAGGTGACCCGGACAAAGCCGAGTTCCTTCGCCACCCTCGACACGTTCCCGCTAATCTTCAGCCGTCGGAAGAACTCAGCCTTGTCTGCAGCCGTATACGACCGGTTTTTCACGCGAAGTGTGGACAGCTGCGCCTCGCGGCGCCACCGGTAACAAGAATCGACGCTCAGCCCGAGCTCGGCTGCGACAGCACGAATCGTGCCCCCACGATCCAAACGATGAAAGAACTCCTCCCGCTCCTTCGCCATGTACTGCAGGTTCCGCTTTCCACGAGGTCGACCGACCACAACATGCTCCCTAAATTTCAGGGTGTTGCGACGATGCCTAGAATTCAAGCCGGTGAGGGCAAGCTCTACCTCTGCGCCATCAAAGACCTGCACTCGAACCGGATCGTGGGCTACTCCATCGACGGGCGGATGAAGGCTTCCCTCGCGGTCGCGGCGCTGGCCCACGCCGTGGCGCTCAGGGCCCCTTCCGCGACCGTGGTCCACTCCGACAGGGGCAGCCAATTCAGGTCTAGGAAGTTCGTTTCCGCGCTGCACGCCAACGGGCTGACCGGCTCGATGGGCAGGGTCGGCGCGTGCGGCGATAACGCAGCAATAGAATCGTTCTTTTCGCTACTGCAAAAGAACGTGCTGAACCGGAAAAGGTGGGAAACCCGCCAAGAATTACGGCTGGCAATCATCACCTGGATCGAACGCACCTACCACCGCCGACGCCGGCAGAAAGCCCTCGGTAAACTAACCCCGATCGAGTTTGAGACAATCAACAACGTGGCGCTAGCCGCCTAAGAAACTATCAATCCCACGAGTCAACCAAACCGTGGGCAGTCCCAAAGTAGGTGTATGTCTGAGCTGCTGCGGGGATTTCGGACAGCGGAATTAGTGGATTCTTCTACGCTGCCAAGGTTGGCTGTTGATAACCATAGTGGACTTCGTTGGGCCGCCGGTAACCGAGCGCGGAGTGACGGCGCCGGCTGTTGTAAAACCCTTCGATGTAGCGAATGACGTCGTTGCGGGCCTGGGATTTGGTGGCGTAAACGGTCCGGTAGACGCGTTCGTTTTTCAGGGCTGAGAAGAACGATTCGGCCATGCTGTTGTCCCAGCACACACCGGTGCGTCCCATCGAGGATCGCATGCCCAGACCGATCACCAGGGCCCTGAAATCGGTCGAGGTGTAGACGCTGCCCCGGTCGGAGTGCCAGATTGCGGCCGGCTCGATCCGGGTGGTGGCGGCGGCGTTCTTGAGTGCGTCGGCGACGAGTTCGGTGCGCATGTGATCGGCGATGGACCAGCCGACAACTTTCTTGGAGTAGCAGTCGATGACGGTGGCGAGGTAGACGAATCCCTGCCAGGTGTGGATGTAGGTGATGTCGCCGACGAACTTCACCCCGGGGCGGTCGGCGGTGAAGTCGCGCTTGACGAGGTCGGGCATGCCCGCGGCCGCGTCGGCGTCAGCTTCGGTGGTGATCCGGAACGGGCGTGGCTGACAGGCCACCAGGCCTTCGTAGCGCATGATCTGCCGCACCAACTCGGGAGAGCACTCGGTCTTTTCCGCGGCGAGATCGGCGTGGATGCGCCGGTACCCGTAGGTCCCCTCGGAGTCCTCGAAGTAGTGCTGGATCCGGGCGGTCAGGGCCTCGCGTCGGGCCGCTGTGGCCGATTGCGGACGGGTGGCCCAGTGATAGAAACCGGACGTCGAGACGGCCAACCAGCGGCACATTCTCACCACCGAATTCAGATTGGCCCGCTCAGCTTTTTGGGAATCGATGAATTCATACTTGCTCACTACCGCTGCTCCCGCGCGAAGTAAGCGCTGGCTTTTTTCAAGAACGCAGTCTCCGCCCGCAGCTCTTGAACTTCACGCTCGAGCTCCTTCAGCCTTGCCCGTTCCGTTACCGTCAGATCCGTCTCCGTGCCGCCGTTGGCCTCGCGGTACTTGATCAACCAGTTGCGGAGCGTCTCAGGGCCGACACCGTACGCGGTGGCCACGTCCTTAATCGGCTTGGAAGTATTGATCACCTCGCGGCACAGCTCGTCCTTGAACTCCTGGGTAAATCGTCTACGTGATGCGGTCATGCTGATCTCTACTTTCGGTAGACCCTCATTTTATGAGGGCCCACTGTCCGAAATCCCCGCGGCAGCCCAGTCGCTTTGCGACGGAGCACACACATCGACTTTAGAGGCCGTACGTATGCATCTACTGGGGATAGCGATGGTCGTGCGCCTGCAAGAGCCCGTGAATGGTGGCAAGCATGTCATCGAGGGATGTTTGCATCCAACGGAGTGCGTTTAGGTCGTCCTCGTACAGTCCATTGTGACGGATATGCTCGAGTGCCTGGGTGTTAGTAGTAAGGCAGAGCGCTACCAACTGGAGTGCCCGAGTATACTGAATTCCCTGGTCGGCCTGAGTCTTTTTTTGGGAATATCCATGTTCCTTTCTCTCATCAATGCAGGAGAGATGCTGGTCCAAGAACTTCACGGTATGGTGCTCAATTCTGCTGAGTCTTTTCTTTGGTGTTGCTTGATCTAACGTGCTGATCTTTAGTCCATTGTGACGGCGCGTGCTTATCCCCTTAACAATTCAGCTCGCACCGACGAACCGACGTTGAAGGATGCTCCCACGGCGAGCAGGCACGCAAGCGAAGCCTGAGTCGTGACACGGAACGAGCACGCGAAGTGCTGTGACGAGATGCAGCCCTTCGGGGCGATGACGAGTCGTCCTAATAGCGCTTGTTCTTGGAGATCGCAGTCCAGTCTCCTGGGGACTACGCGGGATCACCCATCGGTACTTACTACCTAAGGAGAATTACTGTAAGAATCGTCGCGGCGACGAAGTCGACAGTGACGCAGAACGGTGGCCACCACCGTGTGTTACGTACGAATTGCGTGCGGTGTTGCCACAGGTCCTTCAGTCCGTGCGCGGTCAGCGAGGCGACTATGATCCATGCTGATCCCGTGATCGCTGTTGCAGCGACCACGACGAAGGCTGCGGCGACTCCAATTTCGATCAGGAGCACGCGGATACGCCCGTCGGCCACAGCAAATCCGATATAGGCCGAGGCGATCACGGCAAGAGCCAAAGCATAGACTGCGGACGGTGGGAGCCACCATGCGGCCAGCGGTGCGGCGGTTTGCCCTACTCCGACGACTGCTCCCCAAACTATGGCGGCCGTTGGCACGTCTGTCGGTGAACGGGTCGGTCGTGGCGTGGCTCGAACTTCATTGGGTGGCATATGGCTCTTCCCTATCGATGCGGTGTGGGCCTAGGTTGTTGAACCCATCGGCGAGCAAGTTAGCCATCGTGGGGTTATGCGTTTAGGTGGTGGTGCTACATAGGCGGCGGCACTGGTCGCCCCGCCGTTGCCGGGTGTTTCGAAGCGCGCCTGCGTTGATGCAGGCGCAACACTCGAGTGCTCAGAACGATGAGCGCAGCCAGTCCTGTGGAAAGGACGAAGATCACCAGGGCCGGCCAGCCGTAGGCGGCGGCGACCCAGGTCACCTCCCGGCCGTAAGCCAGCTCGGCTAGGCGCGGAAACGCCGCGCATAGCCCCACTACCGCAACAAACGGGACAGTGCTTAGCGCCAAGCGTGTCCGGGATGCACCGCTCCTACTGGCCCAGCGCCGTGAAAGCATTGTAAGTCGAGCTCCTAGAGCCACGCCGACGACGGTGAGCAGGGCAAGAATTGCATTCATAACGTTGGTGCGTGTCAACGTATCGCTCGGTGGGACGTCAGCGCCTTCAATAAGGTCGATGACGCGGGAGATGATGGCTGATTGCTCGTCCAAGAATGCAGTGCTGCTATTGAACAGCAACGCGACACCGATGTCGTCGGAAGGCAACAGCACCTGAAAAGCGCTAAACGTGAGCAAGTTGCCGCTGTGTTCCAGACGAGTCGGTGCCGCGACTGGTCCGTCCGTATCCCAACCGAGAGCGTACCCGTTTGGTGCGCTCGGGGTGTGCATCGAAATCAGCCCTTGCTTAGATAAAATACGGCTGCCGTCGGCAGACATCCCGTAATTCGTTTGCACCGCAAGCCACCGAGCCATGTCGGAGGCCGTACTGACCACGCCCCCGGACCCCGCAGCAAATAGACCTGGCCCCCGCATCCCGACTGGCGTCCCGTACAGTGCGACATGCCCGTCTGCGAGCCCTTCGACTCGTTCGTTGTCCGTTTTCGTCGTGACACTTGAGATCATTCCGATGGGTTGGAAAACGTGGCGTTGAAGATAGTGTTCGAATGTCTCTCCACTGACGACCTCCACGAGGCGTGCGGCGATTTCGTAGTTCGGGTTGTGATAGTTCCACTGGGCTCCGGGCATGGCGACGAGGTCCACAGCGGTGAGGGCCGCAGTTGCCTCGGCGAGAGTGTCCGGCTGGTTGCGACTGAGATCGGGACTGGTGCTGTCGGCAAGTCCTGTCGTGTGGTCGAGCAGTTGCCGGACGGTGATGTCGGACCCGCGCGGGTCGTTCAAGCGGAACTCAGGGAGATGTGCGATAACCGGGTCGTCCAGCGAGACCAGACCGGCGTCGACGAGCTGGAGTACCGCCAGTGATGTGAACGACTTGCTCAACGACGCGATCCGGAACGGGGTGTCGCCCGTTACCGGCCGTCCCTGTGAGTCATGGCCGAACCCACGGACGTGCACTACCCGATCACCTTGCGTAATTGCCACAGCAAGACCCGGGATCGCTGCCGAGCGCATCTGGTTTTCGAGAAACCCGTCGATCGCAGCAATGTCCAGGGTGTCCGGCGCGCCCGCGTGAGCTCTCGTGGTCGAAAACGTCAGTGCAACGCAGATCAGTACACCAATTACGACTAGCCACATCCCCGCTCTTTGCCAGCCGGTGCCGGATAAACGGTAATCCTTTACTCGTAAATGACTGCCCGACTCGGAAACTCGTTCGCGTTCTCTGTCATTCCTATGGGTGTATGTTTTGAGGCCATTCACTGCAGGCCCTCTTCATTCCGTACTGCTGTCACGGCGTCGAGGATGCCCCGGGCGGTCTCCGCGGCGTCCTGGTCATCGTCGAGCAAGGACCCGTGCGTGGCGCCGATGACGGTACGGTGCAGTGTGTTGGTCGACAGAGTGGCGAGGGCGTTTTGAGATGAAGTCCACCCGGGTCTGGTGCCGCTACCCGCCGTCAGGACCACCAGCGGCTTGTCCGCAAAGGTCTTCAGGGCGGCGCCCTGCTGGACCGAGGACCCCGCGACGAGGTATTCGTCCACCGTGCTCCGCAGATGGTCGCCCGATTCCACCCCGAGGAGTGGGCCGATACCGAACCGTCCTGCGGCGCCGACCAATGCGGAGAGACGACGCGTGGTGTCATCGGGTCGCGCGGGCTCTGCGGTGTCGGGTGCCGGGTCGGACGCCGGGGCGGTCGAGTCCACCAACACCAGCCCCGCAACCTCCTCCGGATAGCGGGCAGCGAAGGTAAGCGCGTAGAGGCCGCCGAAGGAATGACCGGCTATCACGTACGGTCCAGACTCGTCGCCGCGCTCCAAGAGCGTGTGCAGGTCGGCGGCGATCTGCGCGCCGTCCTGCGGGGCGGTTGCCGGATCACTCGACCCGCGCCCTGCCCGGTCATAAACGCACACCCGGGTGTCACTGGCCACGGTCGGGGCGATCAGGGCGAGGTCCGAAGACGTCAGACCCGCACCGGGTTCGATCACCACGGTAGGGCTGCCCGAGCCGGTACAGTCCAGGTACAGGCGGTGGCCGCCGACGTCGATCAACCGCCCCTGCCCCGGAGAGGTCCCGGCCGTGAGGGCTCCGCGCACGGTCTCGTACCCGCTCGCCAGTGACGCGAGGACAAGCAACGCGAGCACGGGATAGAGCAGTACGCGCGCGCTCCGGTTGAGCAGCTGCCGGCGGATCCTGACGATCATCCAGACCACGAGCACCAGCAGGGCAGGAGGCCACACCCAGGCGAGTGCCTCCTGCAGCGGGGCGCCGAACACCGCCAGGACTAGGCCGCCCAACCCCAGGAACAATGCGGGAGCTGCGGCCCACCGCTGCGGCTGGTCCGTGAATCGGACGGACAGCACCGCCAGCAGGGCCCACCCTAGGGAGGACCCCAGCAGGATGCCCCCGGTCACGCCGCTCTCCGTCGCGGGGATGAAGGGGGCCGCCGCCAGCAGGAGGGCGGCGAGGAAACCGGCCATGAGTGCGCCGGCGACCACCCAGCTGAGGCGCCCCCGCCCGGGACCAACGCCACGCGGACGATCCTGCCCTAAAGGAACGGCAGCCGTCATTCTTTTCCAACCGGAAATCACCATGCTGTCATTTTGTCATTTACCGGTAGGTGCGGGGCATAACAAAAACGCCTCATATGAAAAGGATCCTGCTCGCTGGTGCATTCGTTAGTTCAGTGGCCCCATGCACCGAGTCGTCGCTTTGGCACTGCCGCGTGCCGTCGCTTTTGACCTTGCCATTCCAGCCCAGGTTTTTGGCCACGTGGATGGACCGGAAACGGTACTCCTTCCGGGTCTGCGCAGCCCAGCCTGGATTGGTGCTCACCACATGTGAAGCAATCCACGGCCTTATTAGGCGCGTCCCACTTCCTTAGAAGTGGAACACTCTTAGCAATCACGCTTTCCCCGTAATGTATGCGGCATTTGCTGTTCCACAACTAATTCCATAAATAGGTCCCAAATGGTGCGTACGGAACTGACATCCGGTACGGTGGGCAGATGGATCTCGGCTACGCCCGTGTCTCGACAGCCAAACAGGACCTCGATCGGCAAATAGATGCGCTCCGAGCTGTAGGGATTGCTCGTGAGCGCATTTACGTGGATAAGAAATCTGGGTCAACTACCAACAGGGTAGGACTCAACACAGCATTGGCCTACGCCCGCGATGGAGATGTCATCGTAGTACACACCCTCGACCGCCTCGGCCGCGCCGTCCGCGATACCCTGAACATGATTCACGATCTGGCCCAACGGGGCATTGGGGTGCGTAACCTAGCCGATCCCATCAGGGTGGATTCGGCTAAACCGGATGACCCAATGTCGCAACTAGCGCTGGTCATGCTGGCGTTGTTCGGGCAAATGGAGCGAACCTACGCTATTGAGCGCGCATCTCATGCCCGGTCGGTGGCTACGAGCCAAGGCAAAAGAGTGGGCAGGCCCTCCGTTGTCGATCCGTCCAAGCTTGCCTATGCCGCACACTTACGCGACGCCGGACGGTCAATCACCGAAATTGTCGACGAGACAGGAATCACTCGATCGAGCTTGTACAGGCACCTGCCGCCAAGACCCCCTGAATCGGTGATGGCCGACGGGTCGTTGGTGTCATTGCGTGAAGAGGACTCGACGCAGAACGCTGAATAGCGGGTCGTCAACCGAAGATAGCAGCGCCATCAGAGCAGGACTGCGACGTGTCTGGGCTCACCGGATGCTCTGAACCTTGTTCTCTACGTTCGTGCTGTTGGATCGCAGACGCAGAAGTTCCTCGTTCTGGGCTGCCAGCCTTGAAAGCGCCTGTTCCTTGAAATTTTCCAGTTCACGGACCTTACTTGCCATTTCTGCGAGGCGGAATTGGAGCCTGTCCCTTTCGGTTTGCAGCTTCTGCTCTTGTTCCGGTGTGCTACCGGGGCTCGGCCCTGCTTGGTCCCTCAGAAACCGCTGTTGCTCGAACTCGGCTTTGAGATGCGGATAGGTCCGATACATGGTGGCGCGAGACACGTTCGCTATGGAGCAGAGGCTGGTAATGTCGCGTTTCATTCCGAGCGGGACCTCCCCTTCCAGCAACTGTCGGATAGCTGCACGGATCCGGTTCTCTACCTGCAGTCGTTCCGATTTCATGTGAGGGGTCCTTGAGCGACTGTCGCGTTGTCTATTTCAGTGAGGATCCGATTGGCCCTGTCCAAGGTCGCCTGAGCTCGGCCGCGTTCAGGTTTGGAAATCCGAGGGTTGCCCAGAAAGACCGTGCGGGTCGCTTCGGCGTGATTTGCCCAGGCTTCGCGGTGTACCTCGTGATGCGTCGCTTGGGGACAGCGTCCCGAATCGCAGAGCCCGATGAGTGGTGCTTTTGCGTTTGGCGTCCCAGCCAGTTGGAGGCATAACGCCTTTTTGGGATCGCTGAACCAGCAATAATTTGCTGCTCCGATGTGCAGACTCTCGGCCTTAACCTTGAGGAGGCGTTCAACCCGGCGGTCATCGATAACGATAGCGGGACCGGGTTGGTGGCCTGTCAAAGCTTCATCGACGGCAATGAACAGAGTGACCAGTTCTTTCGCTCCGCGACCAACGGGAAGTTTTCCCTGCTTGTAGTCGTCGTACGCGGCGACGGTGAGCCGTAAATGTTCCGCATCTTCTTCTGCCGAAATTTCGGCTTGGAGAGCTGCTTGGTGTCCCCCGGGGCGTGCCGCATACCCCTCCGTGGTCGCTACGCTGATGTGTTTGAGGTGATATTTCGCTGCCATCAGTCCGTGTGGGCGCTGGGCAATGGATAGCGCCAGCGTTCGGCGAAGCGCGCGTGGATTAACGGGCCCTTCGGGAACCGGTACCAGCCCCAGGCGCTGCCCATTGGGTCCGTTCATCCACCTGCGAAAGCGGTCGTACCGGACCGAGTCGGAATTCGACTGCTTTGTGAAGAGCAACTCGCTTGACGAAGCGTTCTGCAGCGACTCGACTATCCCCAAGGCACGGTAAACATCTTCAATCACGACCCACGAATCATCGATACCGCCGAATCGTTGTCCCTTAATCCGCCGGGATGAGATCCGATAGCGGAAGATGCCGTTTCCCATGTCTTCGTGCATGCGACTGCCAAATCGGAGCTCCTGCAATTCTGAGGATCTCATCCCCGAGAGCGCGGACGTAAGAAAGAAGGCGGCGGACTCCACGGCGGTTTTGGTCGAATTGAGGCTCGCCCGGTCGGCGGGAAGAGACCAAGGTATCTGCTCTTGGTTGTCCGCTCGGGTGACGGGGGCGCTGTCGCGGCACCATTGCTCTTCGAAACCGCATTCACGAACCCATGCAAGGAGTACCGGCCGGAGTTCCTCGAGGTCACTTCGATGCCCCATCGCACCGACGGCGGTTACCACCACTGTGTGCCACGCCAAGCTAACGAGGGGGTCCGTGACGTCCCAGCCCTGGGACTTCCGTTTGCCGATGCCGGCTCGAGATAAGCGTGGAGCCGCTACACCGGCTTTCCGCAAGCCCTCTACCAACGCCCGCAATTGTGGCTTTTCCGCGATTGGTAGGCGCCGTATCGACTGGCTTTGAAGTTCGTCGAAGTCCAGTGCCCTCCTAACCTCTCCGGCTAGCATGGGCCCGACAACTTCCAGTAGAGGGTCTGTACGATTTTCGGTGTAACTCCTGAATAGGAGGAACCGTAATGAGTGACGTGAAGATCGACGTGGAGGGTGAAGCCGTGGCGACGGTGAAGCAGGATGACGTGGTGGACGGCCGGCTCGTGGAGCAGCTCATCGGGAGGGCCCGGGAGAAGGGGTTGGCACTGACCGGCGAGACCGGCCTGTTGGGTCAGCTGACGAAGATGGTTCTGGAGTCGGCGCTCGAGGGCGAGATCACTGACCACCTCGGCTACGACAAACACGAACGCGCTGGAGACGTCTCGAACGCCCGGAACGGGTCGAGGACCAAGACGGTGTTGACCGAGATCGGCCCTGTCCCGATCGAGGTCCCGGGGGACCGGGACGGGTCATTCCAGCCGCAGATCGTCCGCAAACACCAGCGCCGCCTCACCGGGGTCGACGAGATGGTGTTGTCGCTCTCGGCCCGAGGGTTGACCCACGGTGACATCAGCGCCCACCTGGCCGAGGTGTATGGCGCGGACGTGTCAAAGACGACGATCGGGGCGATCACCGACCGGGTCATCGAGGGCATGACCGAGTGGCAGAACCGGCCGTTGGACCCGGTGTATCCGGTGATCTTCATTGACTGCATCCACGTCAAAGTCCGCGACGGGCAGGTGGCGAACCGGCCCATCTACGTGGCTCTGGCCGTCACGGTCGAGGGGAACCGGGATATTCTCGGGCTGTGGGCCGGCGACGGCGGTGAGGGCGCGAAGTACTGGTTGCAGGTCCTCACCGAGATCAAGAACCGCGGTGTCGAGGACGTCTGCATGGTCGTCTGCGACGGCCTGAAAGGGCTCCCCGATTCGATCGGGACACTCTGGCCAGAAGCGATCACCCAAACCTGTGTGGTGCACCTGATCCGGGCGAGTTTCCGGTATGCAGCCCGGCAGGACTGGGACAAGATCGCTAGAGCTCTGAAACCGATCTATACCGCCTCGACGGTCGACCAGGCTGAGGAACGGTTCTTGGAGTTCAGCGAGGCATGGGAGAAGAAGTATCCGGCGATCGTCAGGCTCTGGGAATCAGCATGGGCCGAGTTCGTGCCGTTCCTGAAGTTCGATGCCGAGATCCGCCGGATCGTGTGCACGACGAACGCGATCGAGTCCGTCAACGCGAGGATCCGCAAAGCCGTCCGGGCTCGGGGCCACTTCCCGAACGAGCAAGCCGCCCTGAAGTGTGTCTACCTCGCGGTGATGAGTCTGGATCCGACAGGCCAGGGACGGGCCCGCTGGACCCAACGATGGAAGGCTGCTCTTAACGCCTTCGACATCACCTTCAACGGCCGACTCAGCGTCGGACGCTAACCCACAACACAACTAGTTACACCGAATTATTGACACACCCCATGAAGACGGCGCATCGTGTGAGTAGCGATGATATTTGAGGCGGTTTTGTGATCGAAGTGTGGCCGAGTGGGGTCGCTCGACGCGTAGCAGCCTGATCGAAGGTGGGCTGGAACCAAGAGATCAAGTCGTCGTTGGCGCGATGGTGCTTGTAACCGCGGCGGGTCGACGTCCGGAAGCGGATCCTGATGCGGGACGGGCATCCCGCGACCCGCTATGGCTATCGCGCAGGAGAATGGAGGGGTGATGTTCGTCCCTTGCAGTGACTTGGCAGCCGCGGAGTGGATCGCGACGAGCGATGAGCATTGGTGGACCCTGGTGACGCTGGGCCCTCCAGGGTTCCCGGCGTATGCGCGACTGCGGTTCATCCCTGATCCGGCCTATGAGGGTCAGTCCGAGAACGAGGGTGCGCGCCAGAGCGACGTCCTTTCAGATACTGATCAACTCCGCGCCGCGGTTGGGACGTTGCTGCGGCACACCGGCTCGCCTATCGAGGGGTATCTGCTGATGTGGGACGGGTGGGGCGAACATGCGTTCCCCGACGTCGTGCTGCGCACACCCCGTGTGGTGGTCCCAAATCGTGAGTACTATCTGTGCAGGGTCTCGCTACCGGACTTTGTCTCCGGGGCGATCGAAGACTCGTGGCAGGCGGAAACGGATTGCTTCATGCCGCCCCCTGCGTTCATTTGGCCCTCGGACCGAGCCTGGTGCATCACCCAGGATGTCGATCCCCACTGGGCCGGCATCGGGGCTGAGCAGGCGCTGATCGACCCGCTCCTGACCGAACCACGTCTCGACGTCGTTCAGGTCGAGGCGAATCAAAAGCGGCCCTTCTACTACTAGAGGAGGCGAACCGACGATCTCAAGGGAAGGGGCCTCGCTAGAAGATCGACTATCGGAACGTTGAGGCGTCCCGCCTACGGGACGGGTTGCGTTCAGTGCAATGCGCCTCGTTCAGCTCTCCCGGTCCTCGTCCGGGTGTCGGAAGGGCCGGAGCGGCGCTCCGGCGGGGGCGTCCGTGAAGGTGTAACGGCCCATCATGTTGATGTGTTCCGAGACCAGCGGGGAGAGGCGTTGTACGTCTTCATCGGCAACACGGGCACCACGGTCGCGGAGCTCCGTGAGCGTGGCGTCCAGGTACCTGGTGTTCCACAGGATCACGGCGTTCAAGACCAGGCCAAGGGCTCCGAGCTGGTCTTCCTGGCCTTCCCGGTAGGACTGACGTATCTGGCCCCGGCGGCCGTGAAAAATGAGTCTGGCCAGGGCGTGCCGGGATTCCTGTAGCGCCAACTGGGTATGAATTTGCCGGCGGTAGCCCTCGTCAACGTCGATGAAGTCCAGTAGATGCCGGGTTTTGGCTATCCTGCCGTACTCCGCCAACGCTTTTCCGAGCAGGGTTGGTGTTCCGCCGCCCTGAGTGACCCGCAGAACTTCCGAGGCGCGCACAGTCCCGGCAGTCAAGGATCCCGCCAGGCGGAGCATGTCCGGCCAGCTCGCCGTGATGAGGCCCAGGTTGATCCGGTTGCGTCCGGCGACGGCATTCAGCTGTCCGTAGTCAGCTGTGGTGTCGATGCGCCAGAAGCGTTGATCGGGAAGACCGGCCAGGCGGGGCGAGAACCGGTATCCGAGCAAGGTGAAGAGCCCAAAAATCTGGTCCGAGTAGGAGGCCGTGTCGGTGGCGACCATCTCGGGACGTTCGCCCCCGTCAAGATCGAGCAGCCCATCTAGTACGTGCAGGGAATCGCGGACCGTTCCCGGGACGACGATGGCGCCCAGGCCTGCCACCTGGTCGTTGAGATAGTTCAGCCAAGTCAGGCCGCGACCCTGGCCGAAGTAGCGTGGATTCGCCCCGGCATTGACGGTGGCGACCGGCACCACGAACCGCATTCCGTCAACGGAGGCCAGCATGCCGGTACCCCAGCGTTGAGCGAGCCCAAGATCGGACTGGGTCTGGACCAGCCGGGAGTTCGCCGCGCGGAGCGTATCGGCGCGCACATAGTTTTGATCGACGTGTGACAAGCGTCCACGGGTCAGCGCGGGGTGGCCGTCCTTGACCACCGGTGTCAGGCCGACGTTGCACGCCTCGGCCACCAGGATGGCGGCGACGGAAACGCTGAGCTGGCCCATCCGTGCGAAGGCTTCCGACACGTGGCTGAATTCTGACAGGAACCCTGTCCAGGAATGCACTTCCAACAGCACATCGGGCAGGTCCACCCGCGGCAGCATCGCCGACACGAGCCCCCGCAGCTCGGTCAAGGACTCGGGTACCGTCCTGGCCTCCAGGGGAGAGAGATGAACCTTGCCGTCATCGCCGATTCGTACCGCAGGATTATCTGCCAGTTGATCGGCCGCCGCACGGTAGCGGGCGTCCAGGCTCTCCCGGGCACCGTCAAGGTGGGCCGCGGGATCTTCGGGCAGCTGGAGTGCCGTCAAGGTCTCTGTCTTGGTCTCCTGCCACGCCGGGTCGGTCAGCAGCTGTGCCCTGGGGTCTCCCCAACGGCGCCCGTCGACAACGAAAATGTCCCTGCGCCGTAGCGCCTTATGGACGGCGTCCATCACGGCCACCGTGTAGGCCTTGCGGTTGATCTCTCCCGCAGCCTCGACAAGGCGTTGCCATGCCGGGGACAGGACAGTCAGATCAACCTGGCCCGGATCGGTTTTGCGGCCGTCCAAAACGTCCGGCAAAGCTGCCAGGGCCGCCAACGTCTGGGCACCGCCTGCCGTTGCCCCAAAAGGTGCCGCCGATGCCAACGCCGGCAGGAACGAACGAACCGTGGCGAACCGGCGCATCATCTCGGCCGCGGTGTCGCCCTCGCTGCCGTCCGGATTGACCAACTCAGTCACCACATCCACCGCGGCGCGCAACTCGGGTAGGGAAATCTGTTCGGCAAGCACCGACGCGGCATCTGCCCCGGACAATTTTGTGTTGCCCAGGACCTCAACCAGTGTTTCCGCGGCCATTGCCAGCTTCAGCGAGGCCTTCGACAGGCGGGGCAGAGACTTCAGCCGGGTGGCCGTGGATTCCCTAGCCGCCTTCCGGACCACCCGTTCAGAGACGATCGCGTCCAAGGCATCACACAGATCATCGGCAACCTCGGCCGTCAAAGCCCGCACCGCGCAGAGCAGTGTCGCGCCCCGGCGTTGGCCCGACAACCCCTGAAGCGCCGATGCCTTGCCTGCCAACCCGTAACGGGCCAAGGCATTCATCCGGCCCGCGGGTACCGTCTCCACATCAATAGTCCCCGCGCCGAGGAAACGCAGGCGGACCAGCCGGTCCAGCTGCCGCAGCAACTCTGGCACCGATACCCTCGAGGGCCCCGTCCGCAGCCTTTCCCACACGGTCAGCCTTGAGCCGTCCTCAACGCGGAGCAAGCCCTCCAGTTCCTGGACCAGCGCGGGGCCGGCCGCGTCAACCAGCACGGAATAGAGCCGGTCATTCGCGCCGGTACGGACCTCTGAAACCAGGCGCGTCAACGTGGAGACACCTGGAAGGAGGACCTTCCGCTCACGCAACCAGACCGCAGCCCGTTCGAACACGCGCACCGGCCCCTCCGAGGACGTCCACGCCCGGGCCGAAAAGAACAGTCTCAGTTCCTCATACTTGACCGGATCAGCGAAGTCCACGTACCCATACACGGCGGCGATCTCCTCGGCATGCTCATAACCGGTCTGTCCCCGCTGCGCGTAAAGCTTGAGAACGGAAGCGTCCGCAATGCCCAACTGTCCGGCCAGGGACTCGACCACCGGCCACGGGACAGCCAGCGGATCCGTCAGGAACCGGCCCACGACACGGACCGTTGCCAGTTGAACAGCGAATCCCAGACGGTTATGAGTTCCCGGCGGCGGCCCACTATCGACAGATCGGTATCGTCCAACCAACAGAAGCGTTCCAGGTCCTCCCGCGATACCTCGTCAGGGAACCGGCCGAACCCAGCGGCCTGCTCATCAGGCTCTTCGCGTTTCGTGGTGAATTCCGCTGCTGAGGAGATGTTCAGGCCGCTGTTCTAGCGGCGCTTCTCAATAGGATACGGGTTTTGTAGTTGGAGTTATTGACGAATCCCCGTCCGGTCCTTTTGATGTTCTTGATCGCGGTGTTGTTGGCCTCGACTTTCGCGGTGGTGGCGCCGGTGACGATGAGGACTTCGATCTCGTTCCACCACCGGCAGACCGTGCGGTAGAGCCTTCTGGCCTCGGGCTGGCCTGCACGGTCGACCAGTCTTGCGAGCTCGGTCTTCGCCGCGGTGGCCTCAGCGATCGACCCAGTGTGCAGCAGTGTCCGGAGCTGTTCCTTCACCTCCCAGACGGCCTGCAGCCCGCCGGTGGGATCATCAACGGAGAAGACCACCTCGAGACGGTTTCGGGCCCGGTCCGAGAGCCGTTCCGTACCCTTGAGCAGTAGTCTCCGGTTTGCCCATACCGGGTCGGTGGCGCGCCCGCGGCGGCCCTTGGCTTCCTGGCAGAGGCGTTGGCGGACCTCGGTGACCATAGCGTTCGCGAGCATGCTCAGGTGAAACGCGTCGACGCTGACCGCGGTGCGGGGCAACCACATCCGTAGCGCCTTGCGGAACGCCGCTGATGGGTCGATTGCGACGACCTGCACGCCGAGCCGCCACCCCAGTGGGCGGGCCTTGAGCCAGTCGCCGACCCCGGTGCTGTCGCGTCCGTCGACGACACCCAGGACCTGCCCGGTGTCCAGGTCGACAAGGGTGGACATCCACGGTTCGTACCGGGTCCAGGCTTTCGTGGCGGGGTCCTGGAAGAACCGCACGGACCGGAACCGGTGCTCATCGATACCCAACCTGACCGGTGCCAGGGAGTCCACGTCAGGTAGTTTCACCACCGCGGTATCCAGGGCCCGCTGGACCAGCCACCAGGACACGCCGAACGCAGTGGCGGTCTCCGACGCGGCACGCCCGGATCCGATCACCGCATCGGTCAGGGCCTCCCGCAGCCTCGCCGTGGACCGCGAGTATGCGGGTACTTGCGGGGTAGATTCAGCGAAGGTTTTCCGGGCGCATTCTGCCTCGTCGCAGAAGAACCTGCGTTTGGACCAGATGACCTCGACCGGGCCAGCGACCCGGATGTCACGAATCCGCTGGAACCGGCGTGAATGCCGGCGGGCACTGATCACGCCACAGCCCCTGCAGCCAGCTTCCAGGACTGATTCGACCCGGATTCTACGCTGCCCGCAGGCAAGGACCTCCGCGCTAGTTACCCGGTAACCGGGCAGGTTGAAAACAGTAGTGGCAGCGTCAGGGCGCTGAGCAGTAGGCTCGATCAAGGCTCGTGGGCCCTGTCAGTGATGAATGCGTCAAGAACATCCATCCCAGCAGGGCCACGAGCCCCTATACGTCTACGACACGAACCCGACTTTCACCACGAACCACGGAGAGCCGCTCATCACTTAGAGACTCGACCGCCATGCAACCAATTCAACAGCCGCCGGACCCCTTAGCGTGAATTTCCGCACCAATCCTCCTCAGACCCCGGTTTCTAAGGGCAGTTCTCGAGCTTTCGAACATCAGCAATCTTGGCTTTTGTCAGGCCTCGAGAATTAGTTGAAAAAGTTTCTTGAGCACCCCTGATTTCCCCCTTGTTTTGTCAGTGCCGGGTGATGGAATTGAGGTATGGAAAGCAGTGAAGCTTCTTCTCCCGGACCGGGATCGTCCCCCGATTCTGGCGCGGATTCTGCTTCCGATAGCGGGACTCCGGATACTTCCACGGAGACATCTGGGGAGACGTCCACTGATACGTCCACGGGGGCTTCCTCAGGCTCTTCCTCGGGGTATGGGCCGGCTGGTCCGTTGGGTGTCGAGTCGGTGTGGACGGCCCCGGTCATCGAGGCGCCGGTGCCCACGACCGACACGGACCCGGCTGAGGCTGATCCGAACCAAGGGGAGACTGCCGAGTCCGATTCAACAGGGCCAGAATCAACGGAGTCAGATTCAACAGAGTCTGAATCTACAGAGTCTGATTCGGCGTGGTTGTTCTCTGAATCGTGGGGTTCCTTTCACCTGGGAGGCGACCCGGATGAACGGGTCCGTTCCAGTAGCGAGCCTCCCGCACTGACTGGGCAGCTTCAACTGGCGGCGGTGGGTGGTTTGGATGCCTGTCAGGCGTTGGACACGTTGAAAGACATCGACGAAGCACGGTCCTGGCTGGACGCGCAGGAAGCCAAGATTGTTACCCGGGTCCTGAACCTGCAAACCGAACAAACCCGCCACGACCCCCGAGGTTGGGGTTACGAAGCAACCCTCACCGCTAGTGAGGTTGGGGCGGCGTTGCACCTGCCGGACCGGACGGCGGGGTTCCTGGTCGAGCACAGCACCCTGTTGACCCGGTACTACCCGGCCACCCTGGAAGCGTTGGAGGCCGGGAAACTCAGCCGGCGGCACGCCTGGGCCGTGGTGGAGGAAGCCACCAGCATCCCCGACACCGACCCGACGGTCACCGCCGCCTTCGAGGACCGGCTGATCGAAATGGCGTCCCTGACGACCGTGGTGAAGTTTCGGCAGCAGGCGAACCGGCTCCGGGAAAAACTCCACCCCGAAACGATCACCACCAGACACAAGAGAGCCGTGAAGGAACGCGGGGTGTACTTGACCCCTTCCTACGACGGGATGGCCTGGCTCGAAGCCTACCTCCCGGTCGATCAGGCCGCCGGGATCTTCCACCGCGTCGACACCGCCGCCCGCGCATTACAAGGCCCCGACGAACCCCGCACCCTCACCCAGCTCCGCGCCGACGTCCTCACCGACGTCCTCACCAGCGCCGGCGCCACCGCCGACGGTGCCGATGCAGCGGGTGAGTTGGTCAGCCGTGGTGGTGCAGGTGCCTACTGGGGTGTGCAGGCGAAAGTATTCGTCACCGTCCCCGTGATGACCCTCCTCGGCGGAGATGTACCGGGGGAACTCGAAGGGTACGGCCCGATCGACCCCGACACCGCCAGGAAACTCGCCGGGCACGCACCATCATTCACCAGAATCCTCACCCACCCCATCACCGGAGCCAGACTCGGCGCCGACGCCACCACCTACCGGGTCCCCCAAGACCTCCAAGACGCGGTCCGGGTCAGAGACCGGACCTGCCGGCACCCGGGGTGTAACCGGTTGGCGGTATTCTGCGAACTCGACCACACCACACCCTGGTCACAAGGCGGGAAAACCAGCTACGGCAACCTCGCAGCACTGTGTAAACGCCACCACAAACTCAAATCCGAAGGCTACTGGCACTACCGACAACCCGAACCCGGAATGATCATCGCCATCTCACCCATGGGCGAAACCTACCTCACCCGACCAGACCCACCACCGGCACCACCAGACGACCCGCCACCCTTTTAGAGTCCTGAGCCAGACACTCTGTACTGGAGTGTTGCGGGTGCACGGCATGGGACATCCACTCGGCGCTGTACATCTCTTCCACCCCATGGCTCCCAGGACAAGCACGTGGCTCTTTGCCCACCCGAAGTTCCACCCTCACTCCTGAACGACCCCGCCGGATATCCGAACAGACACCGAGCTTCACCCGTCGCGGCGGAATGAGACCAGCACATGCGCGGGCCCTTCCTCTGTGGGCGGGACGTGACATCCACCGATCCAGACAACGCTCGGGAAGGTGCAGCCCCAAGCACTCACCCCGAACACGCAGCAGGGGGCGGCGACCATCCTTCCGGATAGCCGCCGCCCCTGCTGTGATGCAGATACCTGATGTGTCGCAGATACCTGCTGGTCTTGCACAAGTGGTCAAGCAACCACAGGTGAAGCTAGACCTACTTCACGTCCTCGTCGACCCAGTCGAACGTGCGCGTGACAGCCTTCTTCCAGAGGCGCAACTGGCGGTCCCGCTCTCCTTCGTCCATTGAAGGCGTCCAGCGCTTGTCTTCGGCCCAGTTGGTTGCCAGCTCGTCGGTGTCCTTCCAGAACCCGACGGCCAGACCGGCTGCGTAAGCCGCGCCGAGGGCGGTGGTTTCGGTGACCTTCGGGCGGATCACCGGAATGCCGAGGATGTCGGACTGGAACTGCATCAGCGCATCGTTGGCGACCATGCCGCCGTCGACCCGCAGGTCCTCCATGTCCACACCCGAGTCTGCGTTCGCGGCATCCAGGACCTCGCGGGTCTGGAACGCCGTGGCCTCAAGCGCGGCACGGGCAATGTGACCCTTGTTCACAAAGCGAGTGAGTCCCACGATGGCGCCGCGGGCTTCGCCGCGCCAGTAAGGGGCAAACAAGCCGGAGAACGCCGGCACGATGTAGACGCCTCCGTTATCTTCAACGGTCTCGGCCAGCTGCTCCACCTCGGGAGCCGTTTTGATGATGCCCAGGTTGTCGCGCAGCCACTGGATCAGCGACCCGGTCACCGCGATCGAACCTTCGAGGGCGTAGACGGGCTTGGCATCGCCGAGCTTGTAGCAGACGGTGGTCAACAGACCGTTCTTGGAGTGGACGATCTCCTCGCCGGTGTTGACGATCATGAAGTTACCGGTGCCGTAGGTGTTCTTGGCGCCGCCCTTCTCGAACGCGGCCTGGCCGAAGGTCGCCGCCTGCTGGTCACCGAGGATGCCCGCCACCGGCACCTCGCGCAGCAGCTGGGATGTGTGGACGGTGCCATAGACCTCGGACGATGACTTGATCTCCGGCATCATCGAACGTGGCACTCCAAATGCCTCAAGGATTCCATCGTCCCAGGACAGGGTCTCAAGATCCATGAACATGGTCCGGGAGGCGTTGGTGACGTCGGTGATGTGCACGCCGCCGTCGGTGCCGCCGGTGAGGTTCCAGGTGACCCACGAGTCGGTGTTACCGAAGAGCAGGTCGCCGGCCTCCGCCTTCGCCCGCGCCCCGTCGACGTTGTCCAGGATCCATTTGATCTTGGTGCCCGAGAAGTAGGTGGCCAGCGGCAGGCCGACCTTCTGCTTGAACCGCTCCACTCCCCCATCGGCCGCGAGTTCGTCGACGATGGACTGGGTCCGTGTGTCCTGCCAGACAATGGCGTTGTAGACAGGCTGGCCGGTGTTCTTGTCCCAGACCACTGCAGTCTCACGCTGATTGGTGATGCCGACGGCGGCAATATCGTGCCGTGTCAGGTTCGCCTTCGACAGCGCGTTGCCGATGACCTCCCGAGTGTTGTTCCAGATTTCCATCGGGTCGTGCTCAACCCAGCCGGCCTTCGGGAAAATCTGCTCGTGTTCCTTCTGGCCTGAGGACACGATGTCCCCACTGTGATCGAAGACAATGGCCCGGCTGGAGGTGGTGCCCTGATCGATTGCGATGACGTACTTCGACATGTAGTGCTCCTCTTTGAGTATTTCCGTCGTGAATAGTCCCAGCCTGCGCGGTAGAAGGACCGAGCTGCCGGGGTGTACTGATTGTTAGCCGGTGACAGCCGGGAAGGTTATCAACATGGCGACGAGGCCGCCGAGAACGCCACCAACGAGGGGGCCAACCACTGGCACCCAGGAGTAGCCCCAGTCGCTGCCACCCTTACCCTTGATGGGCAGCAAGGCGTGGACGATCCTGGGACCGAGGTCACGCGCAGGGTTGATGGCGTAGCCGGTGGGACCACCGAGGGATGCACCGATACCCACAACGAGCAGAGCGACAGCCAATGGGCCGAGGCCCGAGGGCGTCCCTGCGAACGAAATGACCACGAACACCAGGACGAACGTGCCGATGACCTCGGTGACCAGGTTCCAGGCATTGGACCGGATGGCCGGACCGGTAGAGAACACGCCCAGCTTGTTGGCGGGGTCGGGCTCAGCATCGAAGTGCTGCTTGTATGCCAGCCAGCAGAGGAAGGCGCCAAGCATGGCGCCGATCAGCTGGGCGGCGAAATAGGCCAGCACGTTGACGAAGGTCTTGTCGATATCGGGGCCGAGCGTCGCAACATCAGAGTTGACCAGCAGGCCGACCGTCACGGCCGGGTTCAGGTGGGCGCCGGAGAGCGCAGCCACATAGACACCGGCGAAGACGCCGAGCCCCCAACCGAAGTTCACCATCAAGAATCCGCCATTATTGCCCTTGGTACCGGCCAGCGCGACGTTGGCAACGACACCTGTACCTAGCAGCAACAGCAGCATGGTGCCGAACATTTCGGCAACGAATGCTTCCAGAGACATCTTTGACTCCTTTAATTATTCATTTTTAGCGAACCCAGCCTGCGGCTGTGGCTCTCTTGCTCCCCCCGGCAACAGCTGCCGTTGGTCCTGCATCCGCTCCGGGAGCGGCAATGGTTGCGTGCCTGACAGCGGCTACGCCACCAAATCTTCGACCTGAACGTTATGCCACTGAAGCAGCACCTGCTCAGCCAGTTCTACCTCAGCCGACACTTTTTCGACGCTCCAGCCCAGCAGCGGGGCCAGCGTTTCCGCAAGCTCGTGAAGCAACTCACCGGTCACCAATCCCCGGAAGGCGATCGACGTCCGGCGGATCAGAACATCAGCCAGGTGCCCCACCTGCTCGTGCGCGACCATGTACTCCAGCTCCCGCTGGCTCAACTCACGGGTGGAGGAGAACTGACGGTCCTCCCCCGCACGCAGGTACTCGATGACATCGACGGCGCGGGTCCCGTAACGGGTCAGCAGCACCTCGACTCGCTCAGCTGAAAGTCCCGGCTCCACATGAGCGCTCACCCAGGCTTTCTCCGCGGACGGCGTCCGGGGGAATCCCTGGCCGCCGCCGATGGCGAGCCCCGCCGTCGTCGTCGTCCGTCGTTTTCCCAGGATCTCGAGCACATCGTTGGTCATGTGCTCCGAGAGGGCGCGGAAGGTGGTCCACTTGCCGCCGACCAGGCTGAGCGTGGTCACCGGCTTGGTGCCGGTGCTGTCCTGGCGCTTCTCGATCCGGTAGTCGCGTGACACGAAGCCGGGCTGGGTGTCGTCGTGCCGTGGCAGCGGGCGGACCCCGGAGAAGCTGTAGACGACGTGGTCGTGCTGGACGGTGATGGCCGGGAAGACGTGCCCGATCAGTTCGATGAAGTAGTCGACTTCCTCGGGCGTGCACACAGCGGGCTCGTCCACATCGGTGTCGATGTCGGTGGTGCCGACCAGTACCCGGTCGCCGATCGGGTAGACCAGAACAATGCGGCCGTCCGTGTGTTCGAAGAAGATCTCGCGGCCCGCGCAGGCGGCGAGCAATTCCGGGTGGTCGAGCACAATGTGGGAGCCCTTGGTGCCGCCCATGAAGGTGCTGCGTTCGCCCAGTGCGCCGTTGGTACCGTCCACCCAGGCGCCGGTTGCGTTCACGACGACGTCGGCTGCGAAGGTGAATTCCTCGCCGGTCAGTTCGTCGCGGAGGAGCACCGACTCGCCGTCGCGCCCGATCGCGCTGACATAGTTGCTGGCCCGCGCCTCTGGATTGGCGGCGAGGCCGTCGCGGAGCACGTCGAGGGTCATCCGCTCGGGGTTGTGAACCGACGCGTCGAAGTAGGTGGCCGTGTAGCGCACGTCAGGGCGCAGATCCGGGAGCTGGGCGAGGGAAGCTTTGCGGCCGGCGAACGTGTGGCGAGGCACGGCTCCGCCGTCGCGGGAAAACCAGTCGTACATGGTCAGGCCAACCTTGATCAGGAAGGCACCGCGTTCGCGGGGCTGGCCATGCTGGCGGTGGGTGAGGAAACGCAGCGGCGCCGCCAGGATGCCCGAGAAGGTGCTGAAAATGGGGATGGTGGTCTGGAGGGGCTTGACATAGTGGGGTGCGGTTTTCAGGAGGGCGTTCCGCTCGACCACTGATTCGCGGACCAGCCGGAACTCACCGTTTTCGAGGTACCGGATCCCGCCGTGGATCATGTGGGATGACGCCCCCGACGCGCCCTGGCAGTAATCTCCCCGCTCTACGAGCGCGACGTCGACGCCCTGCAGCGCAAGGTCGCGGAAGGTGCCTACGCCGTTGATGCCGCCACCAATGATGAGGACAGACGCGCGGGGGGTCTCCCTGAGGCGTGTCACCCCTGCTCGCTCAGCGGGTGTGCTTGTGGCACCTTTGCCGGTAGCGGACTCAGCCAAAACATTCTCCTCAACAGTCTGCACGCTGCACTGGATCCGCAGCCGTTCCACCTATTCTTGAAATGCTGGGAATAATAGTCAATGGTGATGCACATACGTGCAGATGTGACGGAGGATTTGGCTATGAACGTTCGACCCGAGGCTGAAAGGCCCGACCCCGCTGCACAATCTTCCGCTGAGGACTTGAAGCGTTCACGGAGCGGGGACGCGCTGCGGGCAGCCCAGATGTATTACCTGCAGGACCTGACCATGAACGCCATCGCCCGGGAGCTGAGGACCTCCCGATCGACTGTTTCCCGGCTACTGTCGATGGCCCGGGACACGGGGCTCGTGCAGATCCAGGTCAACAATCCGCTGCAGCGGGCACCGTCCCTTGAGCAACAGATCCGGCGACAGTTCGGTGTGGAGGCCCACGTGGTTCCGGTCACCGACATCGTCAGCGACTCGGAGGTGCTGGACCGGGTGGCGATCCAGGCGGCGCGGACCATTGGGCCGCTGGTCGATTCGAACGCCATCATCGGCGTCGCCTGGGGGTCCACCCTCAGCGCGGTCAGCCATCACCTGACCCGCAAGGTCACCCATGACAGCACCATCGTGCAGCTGAACGGCGCCGGCAACACCCAGACCACCGGGATCACCTACGCCAGCGAGATCCTGCGCCGGTTCGGCCAGGCCTACGGCGCCCGGGTGGAGCAGTTCCCCGTACCGGCCTTCTTCGACCACGCAGAAACCAAAACGGCCATGTGGGCCGAACGCAGTGTCCTGCGAATCCTCGACCTGCAACGCCGGATGACCATGGCCATCTTCGGGGTCGGCTCCATCGACGCCAACATTCCCAGCCACGTCTACTCCGGTGGATACCTGGACGACGACGACCTGCGTGCGCTGGACGAGCACCAGGTGGTGGGCGACGTCGCGACCATGTTCTTCCGCGCCGACGGCACCCACAGCGACCTCCTCCTCAACCAGCGGAGCACCGGCCCTGAGTTGGATCTGCTCCGGCAGGTACGACGGCGCATCTGCGTAGTGTCGGGGGAAACCAAGATCAACGGGTTGCGCGGGGCGCTGGCCGCTGGGCTGGCCACGGACCTCATCCTCGACGAAGGGTCGGCGCGACGGCTGGTGCACGGCGGGTCCCGCTGAGCCAGAGCCCCTTCGGTATTGTCGAGGTATGCATAAGGCACCGAAAATCGCGCTCAACAACGGGGTACAGATCGACCAGGTTGGCTACGGTGTGTACAAGGTGCCGCCCGAGACGACGGCCGACCTCTGCGCCCAGGCCCTCGAAGTGGGGTACCGGACGATCGACACCGCCGCCATGTACGGCAACGAGGCGGGGGTGGGCCGGGCGGTCACGAATGCCGTCGGCGACGGCTGGCTGGAACGCGACGACGTCTTTGTCACCACCAAGCTGTGGAACGACAACCACGGCTACGATGCGACGCTCCGCGCGTTCGACGCTTCCCAGCAGGCACTCGGCCTGGACGACGTCGACCTTTACCTGATCCACTGGCCCTGCCCCGACAAGGACCAGTACGTTGACACCTTCCGCGCCCTGGAACAGCTCTACCACGACGGGCGGGTACGGGCCATCGGGGTGTCAAACTTCCAGGTCACCCAGCTGCAGCGACTGCTGGCGGAGACCGGGGTAATTCCTGCCGTGAACCAGATCGAGCTGCACCCGTACCTGCAACAGGATGAGCTGCGGCAGTTCCATGACGCCCACGGGATCCGCACCCAGGCGTGGAGCCCCCTCGGCCGGGGAGCCATCCTGGCTGACCCGGTGATCGGTGGGATCGCCACCGACCTCGACCGGACGCCAGCCCAGGTGGTACTGCGCTGGCACGTGCAATCCGGCAATCTGGTCATCCCCAAGGCGAGCACCCGGGCCCGGATCGCCGGCAACCTCGACATCTTCGGGTTCGAGCTCACTCCCGGGCAGCTCGCGGCAATCCGCGGGCTCGAACGGGACACCCGGTTCGGTTCCCATCCGGACAAGGTGAACTAGCTGGTGCCTTCCCCGATAACTGTGCGCCGCCAGGCCTCGGTGGTGACCATGACCTATCTCCGAGCGGCTCAACGCTACTGGATCTTCCCGTCCCTGGCCGTCGGCGGCGCTTCGCCGACAATCTTCATGGTGCATGGTTTCAGGGGTGACCACCACGGGTTGCTCCGCATCATCGAGGAACTGCCCACGCACCGGGTTGTGGTGCCGGACCTTCCCGGTTTCGGCCAATCCGAGGCTCTGGAGGGCGTGCACGACGTCGACGCGTACGCGCGGTTTGTCGGTTTCAGCCTTGCGGAGCTCGGATTGGGCTCCGACACGGTACTGCTCGGCCACTCCTTCGGGTCGATCGTCGCGTCCCGGTGGGCAGCAGACCATCCCTCCGCGATTGCCGCCCTGATCCTGATTAATCCCATCTGTGAGCCTGCGTTGGAAGGTTCCAACCGGCTGGCCTCCACAGCGGCCGCACTGTACTACCGGGTCGGCGCTGCGCTCCCGGAGCGGTTGGGAGTGGCACTGCTGGGGAATCCACTCATTGTGCTCGGCATGAGTTCAATGATGGCGAAGACCCGGGACCGGGCACTCCGGAAGTACATTCACGGCCAGCACATCAGCTACTTCAGCAAGTACGCCAGCCGCCGGGTCCTGCTCGAAGCGTTCCAGGCGTCCATTACGGGAACGGTCAGAGACAGTGCGGCGCGGCTCGCCATGCCCGTTCTGCTGATCGCTGCCGAGAAGGACGACCTCGGCTCGGTCGCCGGACAGCATGCACTTGCCGGCCTGATCCCACACGCGCGGCTCGAAATCATCGACGGGGTGGGCCACCTGGTGCACTATGAGACCCCCCACGTAGCGGCCCGCTTGATTGAGAGTTTCCTGGGAGGGACACACGAATGAGGATCCTGTTTGATGCGCGGTTCACCCGCCTCGACCACCATGACGGCATCAGCCGGTATGGTGCCAGCCTCATTGCCGCCGTGGCAGAACGGGCCGACGTGGCGATGCTCGTTTCCGACCCCAGACAGCTTGCCCTCCTGCCCGCTGTCCCCTCCGTCCTGATCACTTCGCCGCTCTCCCCCCGGGAACTGTTCGTGGCCTCGACAATCAACCAACTGGCGCCCGACGTCGTGATCTGCCCGATGCAGACCATGGGGAGCTGGGGACGAAAGTACCCGTTGGTGCTCACCCTGCATGACCTGATCTATTACCAGAACCCCCAGCCACCCGGTTTCCTGCCCTGGCCGGTCCGCGCGCTGTGGCGGCTCTACCACCTTGCCTACTGGCCGCAGCGCCTGCTGCTGAACCGGGCCGACGTCGTCGCCACCATCTCGGAGACCACCCGGGGGCTGATGCAGGAGCACCGGCTGACCAGTCGTCCGGTCCGGCTTGTGAGCAACGCTCCCCAGGCGGACACCGAGGTCCGCCCCGAGGGGGTCCCACCCGGCAAGGACCTCCTCTACATGGGGTCCTTCATGCCCTACAAGAACGTCGAGACCCTGGTGGCGGGCACGAATGGTCTCGACGGGTACACGCTGCATCTGCTCAGCCGGATCACCGATGACCGGCGGACAGAGTTGGAGCGGTTGATCCCGCCGGGCCAGCGGGTCATCTTCCACAACGGCGTGACCGACGAGCGGTACCAGGAGCTGCTGCGGTCCGCGGCGGCTTTGGTGACACTCTCGCGGGCCGAGGGCTATGGCCTGCCGGTGATCGAGGCGATGGCGGCCGGGACCCCCGTGATTGCCGCCAACACGCAGATCTTCAGGGAGGTCGGTGGCGACGCCGCGCTGTATGTGGACCCCGACGACCCCTCGGCGTTCACCGCAGCGGTAAAGACCCTCGCCGCACCTGACCGGTGGGACGCGGCCTCGCATGCCGGCAAGGCGCAGGCAGGCTCCTACTCCTGGGACCGCTCAGCCGACCAGCTGCTTGAGGCTGCCGCCATCGCCACCGTCGAACACGCGGGCCGCTCAGGCCTCGGCCGACTACTCCGGCGCCAGTGACGGCTGGCAACGACCCGACGGCTGATGCTTTCCCGACGGCTGGCAACGACCCTGCGGCAGGCGCGGTCCCGACGTCCGGGGACGTCCCGACGGCCCCTGCCGAAAGAACTGACTGGAACGTGGGCCCGCTGACCCCTGATCGCTATGGCGAGGCAGCGGCCCTATGGGAGGTGACCGGGTTGACCCGGCCGTGGAATGATCCGCTCGAGGACATCCGCCGCTCCTTGGTCGGGCCGGCGTCCACGGTCCTGGCGTGTGTTGTCCAGGACCGGCTCGCTGCGACCGCGATGGTGGGCCACGACGGGCACCGGGGCTGGGTCTACTACGTTGCGGTGGAGCCCGGGCGCCGGACCTCCGGGCTCGGCCGGACGATGATGGCAGCCAGCGAACGGTGGCTCGCCGAACGAGGAGCCGTCAAGGTCCACCTGATGGTGCGGGAGTCGAACGAGCAGGTGATCAGGTTCTACGAGCACCTTGGCTACGAAAGATCGCAGGTCTCGGTGCTCGCGAAGTGGCTGCCCTAGATCGGGTCCGCTACTAGATCAGGTCCGCGGCATCACAGCGGATGTGGACCGGTTCGGACGTCCCCTTCGCTGACAATGACGCCTTGCGGGCCTTCAGCCAGGCGGTCGCCGCCGGTGCACTGCGGTAGCTGAAGAACACCAGTAGCCGCTGCTGGTCAGCGCTGGAGGTCTGCGTCTCGGCTGCGTCGCGGCGCACCCCGGGTCCGCCCTGACGTCCCCCCGGGGCGCGGCCCGGCTGCGGTGCAACCGGCATGGGGCCCACGGTGCGAAGGGGCAGGGCCGGATCGAGGTCGGCCGTGAACGCGGTCAGAGCTTCCCGGGACCCGGTCAGGGCGGCGAAGCGGACGGCGGGCGGCAAACCCAGTTCGGTCCGGGTGGACAACTCCCGCCCGGCAGCGCCCTGCGGATCCCAGCGCACCAGGTGACCCACCGCAGTGGAATCATCAGCGGTGATGACCACCAGGCCGCCGTCGCTCGCGGGGCGCGCGAGCAGCGATGCGGTAAACCAGCGCCGCAGGGTGTCCTCCCCAGCCCGGAGGGATTCCCGGGACAGCATCGTCGACCCGTCCAGGAGGATCACCGCCGCGTAGCCGTTCGGGGCGAGCGGCTCAGCCCCGGGCGTGGCGACGACGACGGCTGGACGGTCGGGTACTGAGTCCAGGATGTGCTCGCCGGCAGAGGAATAGACCGTCGCCCCGGGAAAGGCGCGCCCCAACTCTTCGGCGGTCCGAATGGCACCGGCGACTGTCGCACGTAACCGGTGGCTTCCGCAGTTGGCGCAGGCCCACCGTGGGTCAGGCCGTCCGCACCAGCGGCACCCGGGAGGTCCGCCCCGCCCGGTCTGGGCCAGCGGGCCGGTACACACGGTACAGCGGGCCGGTTCCCGGCAGTCCTCGCAAGCCAGTGCCGGTGAGAATCCGGTCCGTGCCACCTGCAGGAGCACCGGCCCCCGGGCCAGCCCGTCGGAGGCAGCCTTCCACGCTGCGTGCGGGATCCGTGCGCGGGCCGCCAGTGGATCGCGGGCCGTCTGGAACTCGTCCCCGGTGTGGAGTACCCGCGGGCTGCTGCGCCGGACCTCGGCCCGGTCCGCGGCGACCGACTGCGCCCAGCCAGTAGCCACCAGCCGGTGCGCCTCGGTGCTTTGCGATCCGGCTGCGAGCAGCGCGGCGCAGCCCTGGAGCTCTGCCCGGAGCAGCAACACTTCGCGGGCATGCTGGTAGGGCGCCCGTTGCTCCTGGTGCAGGTCGTCGCCGTCGTCCCAGATGCAGACCAGCCCCAGGTCCTGCACCGGTGCGTAGGCAGCCGACCGGGTGCCGACCGCCACCCGTACCTGCCCGTGCAGAAGTTTCAGGAAGTTGCGGTACCGCGGAGTCGGCCCGTCCTCAGCGGTCAGCCGCACCATGTTGTCGGAGCCCAGCCGCAGCGCCAGGGCGGCTTCAACCCGAGCCAGGTCCCGCTGGTCGGGGACGACGACGACGGCGCCCCGGCCGGCATGCCACACAGTGGCGACCGCCTCAGCGATTTCTGCGGGCCAGTCCCGTGCGCCGTACCCTCCCAGGCTGGTGAGGACCGCCCGGGGGCTGTGCCCCGCTGCCAGATGCCTGAGGAAGCTGGCACCGTTGCCATAGCGGGTCAGCAGCGGTGCGGAGGGCTGCCCTGGATCGTTGTCACCTGCAGGGCTGGGCTTCTCGTCATGCTCCGGCTCGTCGGCGACCGGCTGTTCGGCGACCGTTTCATCGAAGCCCGCGTCCACCCGCGCCATCCGCGGCGGGATGGCGACCTTGAGGATATCGCTGACGGTCCCGGCATACCGGGCGGCGACGGCACGGCCTAGGGCCAGCACCTCGGGAGTGAGGACGGGCTGCGCGGAGAGGACCTTGCCGAGGGGCAGGAGCCGGGTGGTGCTGTCGGTGGTGGCCGCCCGGGCGACGATGAATCCGGTGAACTCCCTACCGCTGAAGCGCACCTTGACCCGGACCCCGGGTTGGGCGGAGTCCGCCAGCTCCTCGGGGACGGCATAGTCAAACACCCGGTCCAGGTGCGCCAGCGGAGAATCGAGCAGGACCTGCGCCACCGGCAACTCTCCGGCGGGCACCGGCGCCCCGGCGGCCCGTGGTGCCGCCGGGAATCCCTGCAGCAGCGACAGCTGAACCGCCCCGTGATCGCCGACGGTACCGGCAGTCGACGAAGGCGGGGTACCGGCAGTCGACGAACGCGGGGTGGCGCCGGGGTGCTGCCGGGTCGCGCGTCCGCCGGAAGTGTCCCCGTTGCCGTTGCCGGGCGGGCGCGTGCTAGGCGTTGAAATAGCTCCGCAACTTGTCCACACGGTCGGTCAGTTCCCAGTTGAAGCCGACGTCCTCGCGGCCGAAGTGGCCGTGCGCGGCGGTCTTCTGGTAGATCGGCCGCAGCAGGTCCAGAGCGTTGATGATGCCGAGCGGACGCAGATCGAAGACTTCGCGGATGGCGGCGCCGATGGCGGCAGGGTCAACCGTCTCGGTGCCGAAGGTCTCCACGTAGATGCCCACGGGCTGGGCCATTCCGATCGCGTAGGCGATCTGGATCTCGGCGCGCTTGGCCAGGCCGGCCGCAACCACGTTCTTGGCAACCCAACGCATGGCATAGGCCGCTGAACGGTCAACCTTGGACGGGTCCTTGCCGCTGAAGGCGCCTCCGCCGTGCCGGGCCATTCCGCCGTAGGTGTCGACAATGATCTTGCGTCCGGTCAGGCCCGCATCGCCCACGGGGCCGCCGATGACGAAGTCGCCGCCTGGGTTGAGGATGTGGCGCACATTGCTGATGTCCAGCTCCGATGCCGCCAGCACAGGATCGATCACGTGGGTCACAAGGTCGGCGCGCAACTCGTCGAGGTTGACGCCCTGCGCGTGCTGGGAGGAGACGACCACCGAGTCCACGGAGACGGGCACATCGCCGTCGTATCCGATGGTCACCTGGGTCTTGCCGTCAGGCCGGAGGTAGTCCAGGGTGCCGTCCTTCCGGACGGTAGTCAGGCGCTCGGACAGCCGGTGGGCCAGCCAGATCGGGGTGGGCATCAGCACGGCGGTCTCGTCGCTGGCATAGCCGAACATGATCCCCTGGTCGCCTGCGCCCTGCGCGTCGTAGGGGTCCGCGCTGGTTCCCTGGCGGTTCTCCAGCGAGTTGAACACTCCGCTGGCAATTTCCGGCGACTGCTGCCCGATGGACACCGAGACGCCGCAGCGTGCGCCGTCGAACCCGTTCGCAGATGAGTCGTAACCGATGTTCAGGAGCGTCTGGCGGACCAGTTCGGGGATTTCGACGTACGCCTCGGTGGTGACCTCGCCGGCGACGTGCACCAGCCCCGTGGTCACGAGGGTCTCGACGGCGACCCGGGACTTCGGGTCCTTCCGAAGCATCGCGTCCAGGATGGCGTCGCTGATCTGGTCGCAGATCTTGTCGGGGTGGCCTTCGGTGACGGATTCCGAGGTAAACAGGCGCAGATCGCTGCGAACGGGATTGGCTGACTTCACGTGATCACTCTACTTGGTTCGACCGACAGAATTGCGGCTTGTGTGACGGACTGTGTGACTGCTGGATGGGGTTGCTGACGGCGACGCCAACAGCACTGGCGGACCGGTGCTTGGTTAGCCTCGGCCCGTCAGAGCGGCTGCCACCCGGGCCACCACTGCGGTGGCGACGTCGGTTTTGGTACCGGCAACCTCAACTGGTTCGGCGCCGTGGGCGTCGAGGATGGTTGCGACCGTGTCATCGAGTCCGAACACCTTGCCATCGCCCACCTGGTTGAGCACCAGGAGGTCGCAGCCCTTCCGGACCAGCTTCTGGCGGGCGTGGTCGAGCGGGTCGGCGGTCGGGTCACCGGTCTCAGCGGCGAACCCCACGATCACCGGCCCCGCGCCCGCAGCGTCACGCTGCTCCACGGCTTCTCGCAGGATGTCGGGGTTGCGGACCAGGGTAATCACGGGGTCGACGCCGTCGGGGCGCTTCTTGATCTTGGTGAGCACCGGCTCGGCTGGCCGGAAGTCGGCGACGGCTGCGGCCATGATGAGGGCGTCGGCCTGTTTCGCCGCACGCAGTGTCGCGGTCCTGAGCTGTTCCGCGGTTTCGACCTGAACCAGGTCGACGCCGTCGGGAGCGGGCACCTCCACGTGGGCGACGATCAACTCCACGGTGGCTCCCTCGGCGAGGGCTGCGGCGGCCAGCGCCATCCCCTGCTTGCCCGACGAGCGGTTGCCGAGGTAGCGGACGGGGTCAATGGGTTCGCGGGTGCCACCAGCGGTGATTACCAAATGCCGGCCAACGAGCGAGCCGGGTGCCGACGCTGTGGGAGACCTGTCGTGATTGGCGCCCTCGCAGGCCGCCATCGCGGCGGCAAAGATGTCGGCCGGTTCGGGCAGCCTGCCGGCACCGGAATCGGTGCCGGTCAACCGTCCCGAGGCGGGATCGAGCACCAGCGTGCCCCGGCTGCGGAGGGTGGCAATGTTGGCCACGGTGGCAGGGTGCTCCCACATCTCGGTGTGCATGGCGGGGGCCATGAGGACCGGACAGCGGGCCATCAGCAGGGTCCCGGTCAGGAGATCGTTGGCCATCCCGGCGGCAGCGCGGGCCACCAGGTCGGCCGTGGCCGGGGCAATGACCACCAGGTCGGCGAGTTGGCCGAGGCGCACGTGGTTGACCTTGTCGACGTCGTCGAACACGCTGTTGCTGACCGGGTTGCCGGAGAGAGCCTCCCAGGTGGCGGTCCCCACGAACCGGGTCGCGGCATCCGTGGGAATGACGGTGACGTTGTGCCCCGCCTCAGTGAAGAGTCGGAGGAGGGACGCCACCTTGTAGGCGGCGATCCCTCCCCCGACTCCCAGAATTACGCGCACTTGCTCGGCATTCGGTTCGGCTCGGCTGCAATCACAAGGACGGCGAAAATTACTGCTCGGTTGATTCGACCGGTGTGGCGACGAGCATGCCCTCGTTGATCTCGCGCAGGGCGATCGAGAGTGGCTTCTCGTTCAGACGGGTGTCGACCAGCGGGCCAACGTACTCGAACAGTCCCTCGTGCAGCTGGGAGTAGTATGCGTTGATCTGGCGGGCACGCTTTGCACCGTAGATCACCAGGGCATACTTCGAATCCGATGCCTCCAGCAGGGAGTCGATCGGCGGGTTGATGATGCCTTCAGGCTGTGTTGACACAAATACTCCGTAAATGGTTCAGATTGTTGGTGGGACAGCGGCTACCAGGTCACGCGCTAGCGTGCCTGAGGGCTTAGTCCCATCAGTGATACAAGCTCGTCCGCTGCGCGCTGAACACTGTCGTTGACCACCGTGTGGTCGAATTCAGGCTCAGCGGCAAGTTCTAGTTTAGCGGTTTCCAGCCGTTGCTGCTGTTCCTGCTCCGTTTCGGTCCCCCGGCCGATCAAACGGCGGACCATCTCGTCCCAGCTGGGCGGTGTCAGGAACACGAAATTCGCCTCGGGCATTGACTCCTTGACCTGCCGGGCACCCTGCAGGTCAATCTCCAACAGCACCGATTTCCCGTCGGCCATTGCCGCGTCGACGGTCCGCCGGAGGGTGCCGTAGCGGTTGCGGCCGTGGACCAGCGCCCATTCCAGCATCTGGCCCGTGGCGACCAGGTCGTCGAATTCCTCGTTGCTGACGAAGAAGTAGTGGACTCCGTCCACCTCGCCCGGCCGCGCGGGCCTGGTGGTGGCCGATACGGACAGCCAGACCTGCGGGTAGTTGTCACGGATGTAGGTGGATACGGTTCCCTTACCGACGGCCGTTGGCCCGGCGAGTACTGTCAGCCGAGGCTGCGACACGTGGTTCCTTACTTACAGGTCTGCTGCCTTGCCCCGATCAGGGCGAAGGGTCCTGCTTTGCTAGATGTTCGATCAATGCCTGGCGCTGGTGCACACCCAGCCCCCGCACTCGGCGGGTTGAGGCGATGCCGACGTCGTTCATGATGCCCGAGGCACGCACGTCCCCCACGCCCGGCAACGCCTTCAGCAGGTCGAGCACTTTGAGCCGACCCACCGCGGGATCCATTGACATGCCGTTGACGACGTCGCTGACCGAGGTTTCCCCCGATTTCAGCTTCACCTTCAGATCTGCCCTGACCGCACGTGCGGCGGTGGCCTTCTCGCGCGCTTGTGTCCGTTCGGAGTCCGATAGCGGCTTCAAGCTCACAAGTGCTCCCCTGCAGTTGGCACCGTGCCGCGCTGGACGCTCGGGTAGATGCAATTCTTGTGGAATGGGCTTCCACTGAACCTATCTGTAGAGGTGGCACAAAATCAATTGCGCAGTTCCGCCGTCGCGTGCTCCGCGGCCGCCCGAAGCTTGCCGCTGTCGGGTCCAGCCCGCAGGATGCTGCGGCTCGCGCTTCCGACCACGAGGGAGGATGCGGGCCCGAACGTGTCGGCGACTTCTTTCCCGCCGGCACCCTGCGCGCCGATGCCGGGGGCAAGGATGGGTCCGTTGAGGTTCTGAAGGTCAAGGCCCAGGGTGCGCACGGCCGTGCCGGCCGTTGCTCCGACGACCAGGCCCACCGATCCCAGCCCGACGGCGTCGCGGTTCTCCCGCGCAGCCGCGTCGGCGATCAGCCGGGCCACCGCGTGACCGCTGGGTGGGGTGTTGCTGGGCCTGTCGGCCACTGGTTCGCCGGTCTGGCCCGACACTACCGCGTGCTGGATGGCGGCGCCCTCCGGGTTGGAGGTCAACGCCAGCACGAACACACCGCGTCCGGTGGCGGCCGCGAGGTCCAACGCGGGACGCAGGGATTCGAACCCCAGGTAGGGGTTGAGCGTAACCGCGTCGGCCGCCAGCGCTGACCCGTCCCGGAGCCAGGCATCGGCGTAGGCGGCCATGGTGGAGCCGATGTCTCCCCGTTTGGCGTCGGCAATGGTCAGCACCCCCTGGTCAGCGGCGTCGGCCAGCAGCCGTTCCAGGGCTGCCATTCCGGCAGAGCCGTGCCGTTCAAACAGCGCCACCTGGGGTTTGAGGATGGCCGCCGTCTCGCCGACGGCCGCCAGCACGGTCAGCGCGAAGCGTTCGCACCCTGCGGCGTCGTCGGTCAGTCCCCAGTCACGCAGCAGGGCCGGGTGCGGGTCGATTCCCACACACAGGCTGCCGCGCTCCTGCATGCGGGAGGCCAGACGGACCCCGAAGGAAGGCCTATCGTGCGGCATCGCGGGCCTCGGTTGCCGCCTGCAGGTTGGCGGCGTGTTCCTGGAGGCTGGTCACCGACCACTCGTAGGAGCGCATGGCCTCGATCGCTTGGACGGCAGCGCCGAACTCGGGGACGGTCGTGATGACCGGAAGCCCGTAGGAGGTCGCGGCCGCTCGGATCTCGTAGCCGTCGCCGCGGGCCTGACCGCCCGAGGGGGTGTTGATAATCATGTCGATGGTGCCGTCGGTGATCAGGTCAACGACGGTGCCTTCACCGTGCTCACCGGTGCCCTCGGCGATCTTGCGCACGGTGGTGGCCTGGATGCCGTTGCGGCGCAGCACATCGGCGGTGCCGCCGGTCGACAGGATCTCGAAGCCCAGATCGACGAGCCGCTTGACCGGCATGATGATCGAGCGTTTGTCCCGGTTCGCCACCGAAACGAAGACCCGGCCCTCAGTGGGGAGGGCCGCGTTGGCGGCTGACTGGCTTTTCGCAAAAGCGGTGTCGAAGTACTTGTCGATCCCCATCACCTCGCCCGTTGAGCGCATCTCAGGGCCCAGCAGCGAATCGACGACGGTCCCGTCGGGGGTGCGGAACCGGCTGAAGGGCAGGACCGCCTCCTTCACGGAAACCGGTGCGTCCAGCGGGAGGTCCCCGCCGTCGCCGCGGGCGGGCAGGAGGCCGTGCTCGCTGCGCAGTGCGGCGATGGACACCCCGGTGCCGATCAGGGCGGCAGCCTTGGCCAGCTGCACTCCGGTCGCCTTCGACACGAAGGGTACGGTGCGGGAGGCACGCGGGTTGGCTTCGAGCACATAGAGCACATCCGAGGCCAGCGCGAACTGGATGTTGATGAGCCCACGGACCCCTACCCCATCGGCGATCGCGAGGGTCGCTTCGCGCACACGTTGCAGGATGTCGGCGCCCAGGGTGATCGGCGGCAGGACACACGCCGAGTCGCCGGAGTGGATTCCTGCCTCCTCGATGTGTTCCATGATGCCGCCGAGGTACATGTCGGTGCCGTCGTAGAGGGCGTCGACGTCGATCTCGATGGCGTCCTCAAGGAACCGATCGATCAGGACCGGGTGGGCTTCGGTGATTTCGGTGGCGTTGGCGATATAGCGGGAGAGATTGGCCTCGTCGTAGACGATTTCCATTCCGCGACCGCCGAGAACGTAGGACGGCCGGACCAGGACCGGGTAACCGATCTCGTCGGCGATCTTCTTGGAGTCCTCGAAGGACACGGCGGTGCCGTTCTTCGGCGAGACCAGTCCGGCCGCGTCGAGGACCCTGCTGAACGCACCCCGGTGTTCGGCCAGGTCGATCGCCTCGGGTGACGTGCCGAGGATCGGGATGCCGGCGTCGGCCAGTTCCTGCGCGAGCTTCAGCGGGGTCTGCCCGCCGAGCTGCACGAAGACACCCAGCACGCCGCCGCTGCGGTCCTCGGCCGCAATCACCTCCAGGACGTCCTCGAGGGTGAGGGGCTCGAAGTACAGGCGGGTGGAGATGTCGTAGTCGGTGGACACCGTTTCCGGGTTGCAGTTGACCATGACTGTTTCATAGCCGGCCTCGCGCAATGCCATGGTGGCGTGGACGCACGAGTAGTCGAACTCGATGCCCTGCCCGATCCGGTTCGGACCGGAGCCCAGGATGATAATGGACGGCTTCGCGTGCGGGCCCACCTCGTCCTCCTCGTCGTAGGACGAGTAGTGGTACGGGGTGTAGGCCGCGAACTCCGCGGCACAGGTGTCAACCGTCTTGTAGACCGGGCGCACGCCGAGGGCGTGGCGGACTCCACGCACCACCGCTTCGGGGGTGTGGGTCAGAGCACCGATCTGTTCGTCGGAGAAGCCATGCCGTTTGGCCAGCCGCAGCATCTCCTCGGTGAGCGCGGGCGCCTCCCGGACGGTCGCAGCCACCTCGTTGAGCAGCACCAGCTGGTCCAGGTACCACGGGTCGATGCCCGTCGCCTGGTAGAGCTCATCGATCGTGCCACCGCCCAACAGTGCCTGCTGCACCTGGGCGAGGCGTTCGGTGGTGGGCCGCTTGGCGGCGGTGATGAGGGCCGGCACATCGATGTCCGCTGACGTGTCGAAGGACAGCTGGGAGCCCTTCTGCTCCAGGGATCGCAGGGCCTTCTGGAGTGCCTCGGTGAAGTTGCGGCCGATCGCCATCGCCTCACCCACCGACTTCATGGTGGTGGTCAGGGTGGGATCCGCCGCCGGGAACTTCTCGAACGCGAACCGGGGCACCTTGACCACGACATAGTCGAGGGTCGGCTCGAACGAGGCGGGGGTCTTCTGGGTGATGTCGTTCGGAATTTCGTCGAGGGTGTAGCCGAGGGAGAGCTTGGTGGCGATCTTCGCAATCGCGAAGCCGGTGGCCTTGGAGGCCAGGGCCGAAGACCGGGAGACGCGCGGATTCATTTCGATGACGACGATGCGGCCGGTGTCGGGTTCGATGGCGAACTGGATGTTGCAGCCGCCCGTGTCGACGCCCACCTCACGGATGATCGCGATCGAGATGTCACGCAGCCGCTGGTATTCACGGTCGGTGAGGGTCATAGGCGGGGCGACGGTGATCGAGTCACCGGTGTGGACTCCCACCGGGTCGAGGTTCTCGATGGAGCAGACAACCACCACGTTGTCGTTCTTGTCCCGCATCATCTCGAGTTCGTACTCTTTCCAGCCGAGGATGCTTTCCTCGAGGAGGACCTCCGTGGTGGGGCTGTACTGGAGACCCTGGCCCACGATGCGGCGCAGATCCTTTTCGTTGTAGGCAAGACCCGAGCCGAGCCCGCCCATGGTGAAGGAGGGGCGCACCACCATCGGGTAGCCGAGGTCGGCTGCCGCCTCGAGCGCGCCGTCGATGGAGTGGATGATCATGGATCGCGCCGACTCGGCCCCGCAACGGGCGACAACACCCTTGAACTTCTCGCGGTCCTCCCCCAGCTCGATGGCGGCGATGTTCGCGCCGATCAGTTCCACGCCGTACTTCTCCAGGACACCGTTTTTGTCCAGGGCGATGGCGGCGTTCAGTGCGGTCTGCCCGCCGAGGGTGGGGAGGAGGGCGTCGGGGCGCTCCTTCTCAATGATCTTGGCGACCACCTCGGGAGTGATGGGCTCAACATAGGTGGCATCGGCGAACTCGGGATCGGTCATGATGGTGGCCGGATTGGAGTTGACGAGGATGACCCGCAGGCCCTCCTCCTTCAGCACCCGCAGCGCCTGCGTTCCCGAGTAGTCGAATTCGGCGGCCTGGCCGATGACGATCGGCCCGGAGCCGATGACCATGACGCTTTTGAGGTCGGTTCTGCGTGGCATCTAGTTTTCTTCCTTATCGTTTGCGTCGCTGCTCAGCTGGTGACCGGACCGGGTGTCGGTCATCAACTGGATAAACCGGTCGAACAGGTACGCCGAATCGTGGGGACCGGCTGCCGCTTCCGGGTGGTACTGGACGGAGAAAGCAGGCAGGTCCAGGCAGGCCAGGCCCTCGACGACGTCGTCGTTGAGGCTGACATGGCTGACCTCGACCCTCCCAAACCGGGCCTCAGGCGCCAGGGTGGGACCGTCGAGGGGTGCGTCGACGGCGAACCCGTGGTTCTGCGAGGTGATCTCCACCTTGCCGGTGCGTCGGTCCAGGACGGGCTGGTTGATGCCGCGGTGGCCGTAACGGAGCTTGTACGTGCCGAAGCCGAGGGCACGGCCCAGGATCTGGTTGCCGAAGCAGATACCGAAGAACGGGATCCGCGCGTCGAGCACCTCCCGCAGCAGGCTGACCTGGGGGTCGGCTGTTGCCGGGTCGCCCGGCCCGTTGGACATGAACACCCCGTCGGGTGACTCCCGCGCCACCTCCGCGAAGGTGGACGTGGCAGGAAGGACCACCGTGCGGACCCCGCGCTGCGCGAAGTGTTTCGGAGTCATCGACTTGATCCCCAGGTCCAGGGCGGCGACGGTGAACAGTGGCTCGCCCTCCCAGCCGTTGTCGGACGGCTCCACCACATAGCGTTCGACGGCGCTGACCTCCTCGGCCAGCCGGGCACCCGTCATCGACTCCTGGCCGAAGACCTGCGCCAGCAGTTCGGCGTCGGACCCCGATGCTGCCGGGCCGGAGAAGATTCCGGCCTTCATCGCACCGCGTTCGCGGAGGTGCCGGGTCACGGCGCGGGTATCGACGCCCTGAATGCCGACAATCCCCTGGTCCCGGAGCTGCCCGTCGAGGCTCTGCTCGGACCGCCAGTTGGAGGGGCGGCGGGCGGCGTCGCGCACGATATAGCCGGCCACCCAGATGCGGCGGGACTCGGCGTCGTCCTTATTCACCCCGGTGTTGCCGATGTGGGGGGCCGTCTGGACCACCAGCTGGCGGGCGTAGGACGGGTCGGTGATGGTTTCCTGGTAGCCGGTCATGCCGGTGGCGAAAACCGCTTCGCCCAGCGCAGTGCCCTGCGCCCCGTAGCTGCGGCCACGGAAGGTGCGGCCGTCCTCAAGGATCAGTACTGCAGCGCTCTCGGTTGCTGGCTGGCTGGATTCTGTCACGGTGTGTCCTTCATGGGGTTTTGACTCTGTGCCGGGGGTGTGTGGGTGTTGGGAGACGGCTGAGGGCTGGCGGGGGCGAGGGCCGCGGCGGCGCCCAACAGCCCGTTGCGGTCCTGGGCCTGGCGGGTGCGGAAGCCGGTGTCGACGGGTGTCCCGTTCAGTGCCCAGGTGAAGACCACCAGGCCGTCCTTCTCGACGAATTTGCCGGCCATCCCGCGGTCCAGCCGGACGCTCCTGAGGTCGGCACGCCTGATGAACAGGTCGCGGGCGCCGCTGCGGACCACCATGATGCCCTCCTCGTGGACGCTGGCGGTCGCGTTGGATTTCACGCCCAGGCCGTGGACGGCGATCCGGTCAAGCCAGTCCCCCGCCGTCGTCGTGACCACGTACTGGCCGTTGGCGACGTACACCGGGTCGCTGAGCACCTCGGGTGCTTCGGGAGGGGCGGGGACGTCCCGCTGCCGGGCCAGGCGGCCGCGCCACCCCAGTACCCCGAGGGTGATGACGGCGGCGATGATGCCCGTGGAGAGGGCGACGGGCATTAGCCAGTCCATGTGGATTCCTCAGCTGCTGTTGGGTGCGGGGTGTTCAGGCGGCCGTCCAGCACGGTCGGGTGGCCCCGGAAAAACGTGGCGTGGACGGCCCCGGGTAGCTCCGTGCCGGCAAATGGGCTGTTGCGGCCCATCGTGGCCATTTTATCCGGATCGACTACCCATCGTGCCTCCGGATCAACGAGTGTGACGTTAGCTGCCTCGCCCTCGGCCAGTGGCCGGCCCTGGCGCTCCAGGCCGCCGATCGCTGCGGGGGTGTGGGAGGTGACGCGGGCGAAACCCTCCCAGTCCATCAGGCCGGTGTTGATCATGGTGTGCTGCACCACCGACAGTGCCGTTTCCAGCCCGGTCATGCCCATGGCGGCCTGCGCCCACTCACAGTCCTTGTGTTCGGACGGGTGGGGTGCGTGGTCGGTGCCGACGACATCGATGGTGCCGTCGGCCAGGGCCTCCCTGAGGGCCTGCACGTCTTCGCCGGTACGTAGTGGCGGGTTCACCTTGTAGACCGGGTTGTAGGTGCGCACCAGCTCATCGGTGAGGAGCAGATGGTGGGGGGTGACCTCGGCGGTGACCCTGATGCCGCGGGCCTTGGCCCAGCGGATGATCTCCACCGATCCGGCGGTTGAGACGTGGCAGACGTGGAGGCGGGACTGCACATGGTGCGCCAGGAGGACATCCCGGGCAATGATGCTCTCCTCGGCGACCGCAGGCCAGCCGGTCAGGCCGAGTACGGCCGAGACGGCCCCCTCATTCATCTGGGCTCCCTCGGTGAGCCGGGGTTCCTGGGCGTGCTGGGCGATCACGCCGTCGAACGCCTTGACGTACTCCAGCGCACGGCGCATCAGGACCGGGTCGTTGACGCACACGCCGTCGTCGGAAAACACCCGGACGCGGGCGCGCGAGTCCGCCATCGCACCGAGCTCGGCGAGCTGGGTGCCGCCGAGCCCCACGGTGACGGCACCAACCGGGCGGACCTCCACCCAACCGGCCCGGCGGCCCAGGCTGTAGACCTGTTCCACGACGCCTGCGGTATCGGCGACGGGGGTGCTGTTAGCCATGGCGTGGACCGCAGTGTAGCCGCCCCTCGCCGCGGCGCGGGTGCCGGTTTCAACGGTTTCGGCGTCCTCCCGGCCGGGTTCGCGGAGGTGGGTGTGCAGGTCTACCAGCCCGGGCAGGGCGACAAGGCCGTCGGCGTCGATCACCGTTGCCCCTGCGGCCGAGAGGCCCGGTCCGACGCCGGCGATCACACCGTCAGTGATCAGCAGGTCGGAGCGTTCCCGGCCGAGCAGCGCTGCGCCGCGGATGAGGTAGCGGGCTGATGCGTTCATCGGTGGTTCTCCTGGGTGGGGGTGGGAAGTGCCGGAGCGGGACCCGTCTGGTCCTCACCGGCGAGCAGCAGGTACAGCGCAGCCATCCGGACCGATACTCCGTTGCGCACCTGCGCCAGCACGGTGGAGCGGGACGAATCGGCTGCTGCGGCCGAAATTTCCAGACCACGGTTCATCGGCCCGGGGTGCATGATGACGGTGTGGTTGAGCCCGTGCGTATCGAGGGCCGCCAGCCGTGCGTCGTCGAACCCCCAGCGGCGGGAGTATTCGCGGGTGGAGGGGAAAAAGGCGGCGTTCATCCGTTCGGCCTGGAGCCGCAGCATCATGACCGCGTCGGGGCCGGCGGCGAGGGCTTCGTCCAGGTTGTAGGTGATCCGGCAGGGCCAGTCTTCGGCTCCGACCGGGACGAGGGTGGGCGGCGCCACCAGGGTCACCGTCGCGCCAAGCGTCACCAGGAGCCACAAGTTGGACCGCGCCACCCGGGAGTGCAGCACGTCGCCGACGATGGTGACCGCCATCCCCGAGAGGTCGGACCCGTGGGAGGGGACGCCGTTGAGCTTCGCCCAGTGGCGGCGCAGGGTGAAGGCATCCAGCAGTGCCTGGGTGGGGTGTTCGTGCATCCCGTCCCCCGCGTTGATCACCGCGGCGTCGATCCAGTCCGACGTCGCCAGCCGGGCGGGTGCACCGGAGGCCCAGTGCCTGATCACGACGGCGTCCGCGCTCATCGCTTCAAGGGTCTGCGCTGTGTCCTTCAGCGACTCGCCCTTGGACACGGACGACCCCTTCACTGCGAAGGTGATGACGTCGGCGGACAGGCGCTTGGCTGCCGCTTCGAAGGAGATCCGGGTCCGGGTGGAGTCCTCGAAGAACAGGTTCACCACGGTGCGACCGCGGAGGGTGGGAAGTTTTTTTATCTCCCGCTCCCCCACTGCCGCCATTTCCTCAGCCACGTCGAGGATCCGGATGGCGTCCCACCGGGACAGGTCGCGGGTGGACAGCAGGTGCCTCATGCGGGGCCCTCGATGACAACCTCGTTGATCGGCTGGCCGTCCACGGCGTCGATTTCGGCGAGGTGGACGCGTACCTTCTCCACGGAGGAGGTGGGAAGGTTCTTTCCCACGTGGTCGGCCCGGATGGGGAGTTCCCGGTGCCCGCGGTCCACCAGGACTGCCAGCCGGACGGCCCGCGGTCGCCCCAGGTCCACGAGGGCGTCGAGGGCGGCACGGATGGTCCGCCCGGAGTACAGGACGTCGTCGACGAGCACCACCACTTTGTTGTCAATGCCCGACGGCGGCAGCTGGGTCCGCAGCGGCGAGCGGGTGGGGTGGTGGCGGAGGTCGTCCCGGAACATGGTCACGTCGAGTTGTCCGACCATGGCGGCGGGGTCGAGCGAGGATCCGGTGGCCTGGTTTTCGGCGGCCGCGATCTTGCGGGCCAGCCGTTGGGCGAGGGGGTAGCCGCGGCGTGGGATACCCAGCAGCACCAGATCGGCGGTCCCCTTGTTGGCCTCGAGGATCTCGTGGGCAATGCGGGTGAGCGCACGGTCAATATCGGCTTCGGCGAGAACGACACGCGAGAGCACATTCTCAGACTGAGGTGCAGGCATGTTCATTGGACGCTTCCTCCTTCCCCGCCTCACAGGACGGAATTTAAAGGTTGGTTGCGCTGTCAAAACTATCACAGCACATGCCGCGTTCTGAGCTGTCGCTCCTTTATATGACGCCCTGCCGCGACGATCTATTGTGTGAGGATGAACATCACCGCCCCACCGCACTGGGAATCCCCACAGCCTCTACGCCCGGTCTGGAAGCAGGGGGTGCGTCGGGGCCCCGGCGTCGTGAATGTCCTGCTGGTGGCGGTGGCCGCCCTGGTCCTGGTGCTCCTCGCCTGGTTCCTGAGTACCACCCTTGGCGGCGTCGCACTGATTCTGTGCGGGATCCTTGCGCTGATCCCGCTGTCCATCTGCGTGGCGGGTCTGATGTGGATCGACCGGTGGGATCCCGAACCGCGGGGTGCGCTCTGGTTTGCGTTCCTGTGGGGGGCCGGAATCTCGGTGGTGGCGGCCCTGGTGTTGGGCAGTTATGTGACCGAACTGCTGTCCGTGGCGCTGGCTGCTACGCCATCGGATGTGATTGGCCCGGTACTGCAGGCACCGCTGGTGGAGGAGATCGCCAAGGGGCTGGGCGTGCTGGTACTGGTGTTCTCCAGGCGCAGCCACTTCGACGGACCCGTCGACGGGATTGTGTACGCAGGAATGGTGGGGGCAGGCTTCGCCTTCAGCGAGAACATTCTGTACTTTGGCGCGGCCGCGTTGGACGGCGGCGGGCTGGGCGGCCTGGTCTCGGTGTTCGTGATCCGGGGCCTGTTCTCCCCGTTCGCCCACGTGATGTTCACCGCCGCCCTTGGCACCGTGGTGGGTTTGGCGGTGGCCCGCAGCGGCCGGCGCTACATCTTCCCCGCGTTCCTGGTCGGTCTGGTTCCCGCCATCGCTGGGCACATGTTGTGGAACGGTGGCCTGCTGGTGCTGTTCACCGATTTCTTTGAGTTCTATTTCCTGATCCAGTTCCCCCTATTCCTCGCCGCCCTGGCCAGTATCGTGGCCCTCCGGCGTGCCGAACGACGTCTGACCGAGGATCGGCTCGGTGGGTATGCGGCGGCAGGCTGGTTCACCGCCCAGGAGGTGCACATGCTGGCTACCCCCGGGGGTCGTTCGCAGGCCCTCGGCTGGGCGCGGCGGTTTGGCCGCCAGCAGACCATGAAGGCGTTCATCCGCTCGGCCACCCGGCTGGCGTTCACCCGCCAGCGCATCGTCGCGGGCCACGACCGGCACCTGAACATCGCCCGGGAACAGCTATTGCTAGCGGATGTCACCCGATTACGGAACGAGCTGTTTACTGCGGCCCACCGGCACACCAACGCCTGAGTGCTAGGCGAGCAGTGTCGGCTTCAACTGCTGAAGACGACCAAGGAGGCCGTTGATAAAGGCGGGCGACTCATCGGTGGAGAGCATTTTCGCCAGTTCCACGGCCTCGCTGACTGCGACGCCGTCGGGCACGTCCGAGTTGTAGAGCAGTTCCCAGGCGCCAATGCGGAGGATCATCCGATCCACGGCTGGCATCCGGTCGAGGGTCCAGCCCTGCGAGTAGGTGCCGAGAAATTCATCGATCTGCTCGCCCTGGGTCATGACACCCTCGATGATATCCACCGAGTAGGGAGCGACGATGGTGTCGGTCTTTTCCCGTCGGGCCTTGAGCGCCTCGAGGGGTGAAACGGCACGCTGTTCCGCTTCGAAAAGGATGTCCAGTGCCCTGCGGCGGGCTTTACTGCGGGCACTCACTCGTTGACGCGTCCCAGGTAATCGCCGGTGCGGGTGTCGACCTTGACCTTGGTGCCGGTCTCCAGGAACAGGGGAACCTGGATGTCGTAGCCGGTTTCGACCGTCGCTGGCTTGGTGCCGCCGGTGGAGCGGTCGCCCTGCAGGCCCGGCTCCGTGTAGGTGACCTCGAGGACCACTGAGGGTGGCAGTTCGACGTAGAGGGCTGATCCTTCATGCATGGCGATGGTGACCATGAGGCTCTCGAGCATGAAGTTTTCGGCCTGGCCGACGGTCTTGCCGGGCACGGTGAGCTGATCGTAGTCCGACGTGTCCATGAACACGAAGTCTTCGCCGTCCTTGTACAGGTACTGGTAGTCCCGGCGGTCCACCGTGGCGGTCTCGATCTTCAGGCCGGCGTTAAAGGTCTTGTCGACCACCTTGCCGGACAGGATGTTGCGCAGCTTCGTGCGGACGAAGGCGCCACCCTTGCCGGGCTTGACGTGCTGGAACTCGAGAACGTTCCACAGGTTGCCTTCAAGCTTCAGCACCGTGCCGTTTTTGATGTCGTTTGTGGTAGCCACAGAGTCTCTTTCGTTCGAACACATCGTTCCCCGGGCAGTAAGTATCCGGGGCCACATGCAGTGGGGTGGGAAAAGTCCAGAGCCTATTCTACCTTGTGGGACGGCCCACGGCTGCGGCGGGCCCTGCAACGGGTGGTTAGGAAGCAATCTCCTGGTACGCGGCGAACAGGAGCGACGTGTCCGGCACCTCCAGCATGCTGGGCCGGGCGACGTCGTCGAGGACGACGAAGCGCAGGAGGTCCCCGCGAGACTTCTTGTCCCGACGCATACCGTCGAGCAGCGCCGCCCACCGGTCCTTGCGGTAGGTGACCGGAAGCTCCAGTGACTCAAGGACGCTGCGGTGACGATCAGCTGCCTCGTCGCCGAGCCGACCGACCATGCGGGAGAGTTCAGCCGCGAACACCAGACCCACCGAGACGGCCGCACCGTGCCGCCAGGAATACCGTTCGGCCAATTCGATGGAGTGCCCGAGCGTGTGCCCGTAGTTGAGGTATTCGCGACGGCCGTGGTCCTTGAGGTCGCCAGAGACGAAGTCGGCTTTGACCGCGACCGACCGTTCGATGAGTTCCCGGACCGTTGCGGATCCGCCGTCGGACACCGCCGCCGGGTCGGCTTCGATCAGCTCGAGAATCCGCGGGTCGGCGATGAAACCGCACTTCACCACCTCGGCCATCCCGGTGAGGAGTTCGTTGCGCGGCAGGGTCTGCAGGGTGTCGAGATCCGCCAGGACCGCGGCCGGCGGGTGGAAGGCCCCCACGAGGTTCTTGCCCTCGGCCGTGTTGATCCCGGTCTTGCCGCCCACGGCGGCGTCAACCATGCCGAGGAGGCTGGTTGGCAGGTGGACCACCTTGACGCCGCGCAGCCAGGTAGCGGCAACAAACCCGGCGAGATCCGTGACCGCGCCGCCGCCGACAGCCACCACCGCGTCGGAGCGGGTGAAGTCGTTCTGGCCGAGCACCTGCCAGCAGAAGGCCGCCACCTGGATGTGCTTGCCTTCTTCAGCGTCGGGGATCTCGGCCGTCACGGCGGTGAACCCGGCATCCGCGAGTTCCGCGCGCACCGTGTCGCCGGTGCTGCGCAACGCCCGGGGATGGATAACCAGAACCCGGCGGACCCGCTCTCCCAGTACTGCTGGAAGCCGCTCCAGCAGTCCGTGCCCGATCACTACGTCGTAGTTCTCGGCGGTGGTGGTCCCGGTGACCTTGATGACGGTCGGCTCATTCGCCATGACTGTCCCCCTCATTGTTTGAAAGCTTGTCGTGTTGCTGCTTGTGGTGGTGACGCCGGTCGGGTGGAAGCTGAAGTTGTGTGCTGAGCTCGGTGACAAGCTGGTCAATGCTGCGGCCGCGGGTGTCCAGCACGATGTTGGCAAGGCGTTCATACAGCGGTCGACGCTCACGGTCCATCCGGGTCCACGCCTCGACCGGGTCACCGGCAAGGAGGGGCCGACTCCTGTCCCGGGTGATCCGGCGGCGTACGGTGGCCAGGTCCGCGTCGAGGAAGACCACCCGGGAGCCGGCGAGCAGCGCCCGGGTGCCCCCGTCGAGGACCGCGCCACCTCCGAGGGAGACCACCGTTTCGGCGGAGGCCCCGGTGAGGACCTCGGCGACCACCTCGGCCTCGAGGCGCCGGAAGGCCTGCTCACCCTGCTGGCTGAAGATCCTGCTGATCCGCCCGTGGCGGGCGACGATCAGCTGGTCGGTGTCGATGAACGTCCAGCCTAGGCGGGATGCCAGCTGGGCACCCACCACTGACTTCCCGGTCGCCATCAGCCCGATGAAGGCCACCGCCCCCCGGACTGCTGAGTCCATTAGTTCCCGGCCGAGTTCAGTGCGGTGGGGATGGCCGCCAAGTACGACTGGAGGTTGCGGGCGGTCTCCCCGACCGAGTCCCCGCCAAATTTCTCGGTCACGGCCTCGGCGATTACCAGGGCCACCATGGCTTCGGCGACGACGCCGGCGGCGGGCACGGCGCAGACGTCTGACCGCTGGTGGTGCGCGCGGGCGGCATCACCGGTGCTGACGTCAATGGTCCGCAGCGCGCGTGGCACGGTGGCGATGGGTTTCATGGCTGCCCTGACCCGCAGGGTGTCACCGATGCTCATGCCGCCCTCGATGCCGCCGGCGCGGTTGCTGGCGCGTTCGATCATGCCGGAGTCTCCGCGGACAATTTCGTCGTGGGCGCGTGAGCCGCGTCGGGACGCGGTGAGGAATCCGTCGCCGACCTCAACGCCCTTGATCGCCTGAATGCCCATCAGTGCGGCCGCCAGCCGGGAGTCGAGCCGCCGGTCCCAGTGGACGTAGCTGCCGAGTCCCGGGGGCAGACCATACACGACCACCTCGACGACCCCGCCCAAGGTTTCGCCTTCCTTGTGGGCGGCATCCACCTCGGACACCATGGCCAGGGACGTCTCATGGTCAAAGCACCGCAGCGGATCCTGATCCAGGGCGATCACGTCGGAGGGAATGGGCAGCCTCGACCCTTCGGGGACGGCGACCGAGGCGATCGCCACGGTGTGGCTGACCAGGCTGATTCCCAATGCTGACAGGAAGCGCGAGGCCACCTCGCCGAGCGCGACCCGAGCCGCTGTCTCCCGGGCGCTGGCCCGTTCGAGCACCGGCCGTGCCTCGTCGAACCCGTATTTTTGCATGCCGGTAAAGTCGGCGTGGCCTGGGCGGGGGCGGGTGAGCGGCGCGTTTCGGGCCAGCTCGGCAAGTTCGCCTGCGTCCACTGGGTCGGCGGACATGATCCGGTCCCACTTGGGCCATTCGGTATTACCGACCTGAATGGCCACCGGCCCGCCCTGGGTCAGCCCATGACGGACACCGCCGATGATGCTCACCTGGTCCTGTTCGAACTTCATCCGGGCGCCGCGGCCGTAGCCGAGCCGCCTGCGCGCCAACGCAGCTTGAATGTCGCTGCTCGTGATCTCCACGCCTGCAGGCATTCCCTCAATAATTCCCACCAGTGCCGGTCCGTGGGATTCTCCGGCAGTTAACCAACGCAACATGCTTCCAATCCTGCCACGGTGACGCGGCTGTTTCAGCGAGCGGGCGCTCCGACCGCGTCACACATGGCTTTTAAGACCCGTGCTGGATCAGGAAATCTGGATCCAGTGAAGAGTCTGACCTGCTCCACGGCCTGGTAGATGAGCATCTCCAGTCCCGGCACGATCGTTCCGCCGCGCGCCTCCCAGGCCGCGGCGAGGGGGCTCGGCCAGGGGTCGTAGGCGACGTCCAGGAGGACCGGCCGGGTGGGGTGCACCCGCGGTGCCCGCAAGTTGCCCAGCTGGCTGGCCAGCGCGTCGGCGCCCCCCGGGGGCAGGGTGGAGATGACGACGTCGGCCTCGAGGAGTCCTGTGGCCGCCCCGTCCCATTCGCGCAGCTGCACGGGAACGCCCAGGGAGTCGCCGAGCGTGCGCAGCGGGGCGGCGAGCCCGGGTGACCTGACGAACACGGTGACCCCGGTGGCCCCGAGCTGCTGCAGGGCCGCCAGCGACGCCGCCGCAGTGCCGCCGCCGCCGAGGATCACCGCGGAGCGGGGAGCTTCGAGCACCCCGCCGTGACGGAGGGCACCAATAATCCCGGCGACGTCCGTGTTGTGGCCGGTCAAGACCGGCCGGGGCCCTCCGGTATCAACAGTCACCGTGTTCAAGACGCCCAACACCCCCGCCAGAGACGTGACGGAATCCACCAGGTGCACCATCGCCGTTTTGTGGGGCATGGTGACCGATAGTCCCCGCCAGTTCCCGGCGGCGCGGACGCTCTCGACGAAGGCCGGGAGGTCCTCCGGCGACACGTCGATCGCCTCGTAGCTGCAGTCAAAGCCCAGCAGGTGATAGGCAGCCCGGTGCAGGGCTGGTGACTTGGAATGACCGATCGGTGACCCGATCACTGCCGCCCGCAGGCTGTGCCCAAGGCTGGCTGGTCCGGCGGCGGAGTGCGCCGTCGGGGTCACCTAGCTGCACCTGCCGGGGTTGTCGGCGCACCAGGCCTGGTACTCGGCGACGTAGACGGCGTGTTCGGCCAGTGTTTCAGAGAATTTGGTTTCCCCGGTGTCCAGGTCGACTGTCACCCAGTAGTAGAACGGAACGTCGGCCGGGTTGACTGCAGCGTCGATAGCTTCCGCACCCGGGGATCCGATGGGCCCGACCGGGAGCCCCGGGTTGGCGAACGTGTTGTAGGGGTTGGAATCGTCCCGGCGTTCGTCCTCGGTGAAGTCGAAACTGCGCCGGTCCAGGCCGTAGGTGACTGTCGCATCGGACTGGATCAGCCCGTTGGTTTCGGTGTTGTCTTCCCGGAGCCGGTTATCGATCGAGCCGGACACGGCCGCGTAGTCGGCTTCGCCGGCCTCGGCTTCAATGATGCTGCCGATGGTGAGAATCCGGAACTGCTCGGCCGGGTCGGTGACGCCAGCGTCCTCCAGCAGAGCAAAGCTGCTGTCGACCATGATCTGGATCATTTCCACGGCGGTGGCACCGACGTCGAACCGGTACTCTCCCGGCGCCAGATACCCTTCGAGGCTGGGGGCAACATCGGGGATACCGAACTGGGTGGGGTCGGCGGCCAGTTCCTCGAAGGCATCCCGGGGGACTCCGGTCGATTCGGCAAGAATGTCGAGTGTCTCACCCTGGCGGAGGCCCTGGGCGACGGCCGCGTAGAGCACCTGGTTCGCTTCGACGTCCAGCAGGGCGAGGGCGGCGCCCTCAGACGACATCTGGTAGCTCAGCTCGTATTCGCCGGGCTGGACCTCACGCCCGTCCGCCACCTGCTGAAGGGCCATCACGAACTCCGACCCGTCCGCGACAATGTCCTGGGCCTCAAGGCCGGTGCCGATGGCCAGGGGGCCTGCGCCGTCGGGAACCGTGAAGACCACGCTGCCCTCACCCGGTCCGGCGTAGTCGGTGATGTCGTCCAGCCCCAGGAGGTCGCGCAGCATCAGGGAGACTGCCACCACCACGCCGATGAAGCCGAGGACCACCACCAGCATGATCACTGTGCGGCGGCGACGTCGGCGCTGCTTGGCTTTGGCCGCCCGGTGGCGATGGTGGCCGGTGGGCGCTTCGAAGAACTGGTCCACCGGTTCGACGTGCTCGTCGTGGTGGTCGTATGCGTCGTCATGCACGTCGTGCTCGTCGTGGTGGTCGTATGCCTCGTCATGCCCGCCGTCGTTGGCGTGGCGCTCGGGCTCGCTGTCGGCGGCCGGGAACTGGGGGTGTTGGTGGCTCACAGTTCCGGGTTCCTTTCGCGGGTGTTCTCCGTAATGACTGGCTCCTTGGTAGGGGTCAGCGGATCCCCTTGTGGATGATCCCGCCGACGTGCGTCGACCTGATCCCCCACATCCCGCATTTGTGACCTTTGCATGTCCATGGCGTGCTGGAGAATTTCCACAGCCGCCACCTGATCTACCACCTTACGGTGGTCGCGGGTATTCAGGCCAGCTTGCCGGAGCGACCGGTGCGCCGAAACCGTGCTCAACCGCTCATCGATCAGCCGGACACTGACCGCCAGGCCGGCCCGGCCGATGGCGTTGGCCAGCTCCTGGGCGTACCCGCGCGCCATCTCAGCCGACGCCGACTCGGTGCCGCTCAGGTTTCTTGGCAGCCCGACAAAGACCTGGACGGCCTCCCGCTCGGTGATCTCCCGAATGAGTATGTTGAGATCCGATTTTTTCTTCAGATCCCGTTTCATGGTCCGCACCGGCGTGGCGAGCAGCGAACCGCTGTCGCTGCTCGCCACCCCCACGCGGACCATCCCGACGTCGACGCCGATCTTGACGCCCCGCGGATAGTTGCCGTCGGTGCCGTGCTCACTCATTGTCAGTGCTCACCGGTCGCTTGGGTTGCTGGCTCAGCGGGCCGCGACGGCTGCACGGATCGCGCTCAGGGCCGGTTCCACCTTGGCGGGATCGGACCCACCGCCCTGTGCGACATCGTCCTTGCCGCCGCCTCCGCCACCGAGAATCCCAGCGGCGACGCGGACCAGTGCTCCAGCCTTCACTCCCGCGGCGCGGGCCTCCTCATTGGTGGCGACCAGCACCAGCGGGCGGTCGTTGCTCACCCCGGCGGTCGCGACCACTGCGGCACCGGATCCGAGCCGGTTCCGGAGGTCGAGTGCGAGGGTCCGCAGATCATCGGCGCCTCCGATGGTTCCGGCGTCGTGCACCAGCAGGCGGACGCCGTCGACGTCGACAGCGCTACCGACGAGGGCAGCCGCCGAAGCGCTCAGCGCCTCCTTGCGCAGCCGCTCAAGTTCCTTCTCGGCTGTCTTGAGCTTCGCCAGGGTCGCGGACAGCCGTTCGGGCAGCTGAACCGACGGGACTTTGAGCATCTCGGAGAGCTCGGTGACCAGGGCCCGCTCGGCGGCCAGATGGCGGAACGCGTCCATGCCGACCAGAGCCTCGACCCGCCGGTTGCCTGATCCGACCGACTGTTCGCCGAGCAGGGTCAGCGACCCGATCAGCGAGGTGGACCCGACATGGGTGCCACCACAGAGTTCCCGTGACCAGTCACCGTCGATCTCAACCACCCGGACGGTGTCACCATAGGCTTCACCGAAGAGGGCGGTCGCGCCGAGGGCTTTTGCCTCGTCCAGTTTCATCAACTTGGTGTCGACGGTGTGGTTGTTGCGGATCGCAATGTTGGAGACCTCTTCGATCTCCGATTTGGCGCCGGCGCTGATACCCTCGCCCCAGGAGAAGTCGAACCGTAGGTAGCCCGCCTTGTTGAAGGAGCCACGCTGCAGGGCCTCCGGGCCGAGGATCTGGTGCAGGGCTGCGTGCACAATGTGGGTGCCCGAATGGGCCTGCTCCCCCGCGTGCCGTCGCTGCCGGTCGACGGCCGCGACTACCGGGGCACCGACCGTGACTTCGCCCTCCCTGACGACCGCACGGTGGACGCTCAGACCCTTGACCGGGCGCTGGACATCGAGGACCTCCACCACGAAACCGTTGCCGGTGATGAGCCCGACGTCGGCGGCCTGGCCACCAGCCTCCGCGTAGAACGGGGTCTGATCCAGGATCAGGTCGATCTCTGCTCCCTGACCCGCTGCGGGCACCGTGACGCCGTCACGGACGATGCCGGTGATCAGAGATTCGGTGGTGAGCTCGTCGTACCCGGTGAACACGGTCTGACCGTCGGCCAGAAGCTCGGTGAAGACCGACAGGTCGGCCTGGCCGGCTTTTTTCCCACGGGCGTCCGCCTGGGCGCGCTGCCGCTGCTCGAGCATCAGGGCACGGAACCCGTCGGCGTCGACCGCGAGTCCCGCCTCTGCTGCCATTTCGAGGGTCAGATCGATGGGGAAACCGAAGGTGTCGTGCAGGGCGAAGGCGTCCTCCCCGGACAGCGGCCGGCCAGCGGCCTTGGATTCGACAACTGCACCCTCGAGCCGGGCGGTTCCGGAGGCGATCGTGCGGAGGAAGGCGCGCTCCTCGGCGTAGGCGATCCGGCTGATCCGCTCGAAATCATTCTCGACCTCGGGGTAGGTGCCCTTCATGGCGTCGCGGGAGGCCGGCAGGAGTTCGGGCAGGCAGGCGCGTTCGACGCCGAGCAGCCGCATCGCGCGGACGGCGCGGCGGATCAACCGACGGAGCACGTAGCCGCGGCCCTCGTTGGAGGGGGTGACGCCGTCGGAGATGAGCATCAGGGCGGAGCGGATGTGGTCGGCGACCACCCGCATCCTGACGTCGTCGGTGTGGTGCGGGTCGGTGTCGGACTCAGCGCTGGTGTAGGTCTTGCCGGAGAGTTCGGCCGCCCGGTCCAGGACGGGACGCACCTGGTCGGTCTCGTACATGTTCTCGACACCCTGGAGGACCAGCGCGAGGCGCTCCAGTCCCAGGCCCGTGTCGATGTTCTTGGCCGGCAGCTCGCCGGCGATATCGAAGTCCTCTTTGCTGCGCACGGCGGAGAGCTGGTACTGCATGAACACCAGGTTCCAGATTTCGATGTACCGCGGTGAATCCGTGGCGGGCCCGCCGGCGATGCCGTACTCGGGCCCACGGTCGTAGAAGATTTCCGAGCAGGGACCGCCGGGGCCCGGCTGGCCCGTGCTCCAGTAGTTCTCCGCTTCGCCGAGCTTCTGGATCCGTTCGGCAGGGACGCCAACCTGGTCGCGCCAGATGGCGAGTGCCTCGTCGTCGTCCTGATACACGGTCGCCCAGAGGCGGTCCGGGTCCAGGCCATAGCCGCCGTCGTCGAGCGGGGAGGTCAACAGTTCCCACGCCATCATGATGGCGCCTTCCTTGAAATAGTCACCGAAGGAGAAGTTGCCGCACATCTGGAAGAACGTCCCGTGGCGGGCGGTCTTGCCCACCTCTTCGATGTCGCCGGTCCTGATGCACTTCTGGATGCTGGTTGCACGGTCGAAGGGCGCCTTTTCGCGCGCCGTCAGGTACGGGATGAAGGGGACCATTCCCGCGATGTTGAACAGCAGGGACGGGTCGGTCGACACCAGCGACGCCGACGGCACCACCGTGTGTCCCTTGCCTTCGAAGTACGCGAGCCAGCGGCGGGCAATCTCATGGGATTTCATGGAAAGTATCAGTCCTTATGGTCTTTTCTGGGGCCGGGAACCCGGGAGCCTTGTTCCTCGGGGAGCCTGACGCCTTGTTACCTCTCAGGCCCTGGTCCGATGGCAAGACTGGCCGGTCGGTGAAGCTGGGGCCGGCGGCGTTCCCTGAGGCGGTGCCACCTGGTGGGCACGGGGCAGTTACTGGCCGGGGCGTTCCGGGGCAACGTCGGCGGGATTGATTCCGAGGGCAGCGCGGAGGTCGGACTCCCGCTCCTGCATCCCCGACCGCAGGGCATCAGCAAAGCTGGCGACGCTGTCAGAGACTTCTCCCATGGCCCGGTTCAGGCCCGCTGGCCCGTAGCTATCGGCAACCGAGGACAGTTTACGGACGGCGATGACGCCAATGGCGACGCCGGCACCCATCCAGATGACTCGCATGATCATTGAATTCCTCATCGTTTCCTCAGCGGCTTCGGCGGCGGGGGGCGGGCTTGCCGCGCGCTGCCAGGGCAGAACGGACACCGTAGGAGAAGGCTGCGACCTTGATCAGCGGAGCGCCGAGCGTTGCCGCGACAAGCGACGACAGGGCGGAAAGATTCGCTGTCGCATCGGAGACGTTGGACGTGATTCCGTCAACGTTCTTCAGCTGCTGATGGGTGGTGGTGACGGTGCTCGTCACTTCTTCGATCAGCGGTGTGGTTTCGTTGCTCACACTGCGGATCGTGGTCCGGAGCTCATCGAACACTTTCCCGAGTTTCCATACCGGCACAGCCAGCAGTGCCACCAGCACGGCGAACACTCCGGCCGCGATGAGACCGGCGATATCTCCACCAGACATGGATCGTGTCTCCTTCGTCAATCAGGTAGGCCGCCCGGGCTTCGGTCGCTCGGCGGCAATAACGTACTTCTGTACCTTACCTACTCAAAGGCCCGCGGCGTGTGCCGCGGGCCTTTGAGTAGGTCCTTGCTGAAATAGCTAAGGAACTAGCGTGCGTAGTACTCCACCACGAGCTGCTCTTCACAGGTCACGGGGACCTCTGAGCGCTTGGGGCGGCGAACCAGGCGGGCCTGAAGCTTGTCCAGCTGGACCTCCAGGTAGCCGGGAACTGCGGGCAGCACATCGCGGTGCGCGCCTGCGGCGGCAACCTGCAGCGGGTCGAGGACCTCGCTGCGTGGGTGTACGTGAATGAGCTGTCCTTCGGCGACGCGGTAGGACGGGCGGTCAACGCGTGAACCGTCGACCATGATGTGACGGTGAACAACCAGCTGACGGGCCTGCGCGCTGGTGCGGGCGAAGCCGGCGCGGAGCACCAGGGCATCGAGACGCATTTCGAGCAGTTCGATCAGGTTCTCACCGGTCAGCCCCTTGGTGCGGCGGGCTTCTTCGAAGACCCGGGTCATCTGGGCTTCGCGGATGCCGTACTGGGCGCGCAGACGCTGCTTTTCGCGCAACCGTACAGCGTAGTCGCTGTCCTGCTTGCGACGGGCACGTCCGTGCTGGCCGGGCGCGTACGGCCGGCGTTCCAGATACTTTTCGGCCTTGGGGGTCAGAGCAATGCCGAGGGCACGCGAAATGCGGACCTTGCGGCGGGCACGTGTGTTGTTAGCCACGAATACCTTCCATTTATTTTTGCGGCAAAGCAGCTCAGCTGAGTCCAGTCGGTCTAACCCGGCCGGACGGCTGGCACTTTCAGTGTCGCTGGCCTCCACTTGCGGAGAGCCGGGAGTGGCCGCTTCCCGGTACTACAGTGCGCAGTTTGCGCAACCTCCACGGAAGGGAACCGCCGAAACGGATCACACTTGAGCGAATCAAGCCTTCAATGATGGGATGCGCAGAACGCGACTTGCCAGTCAACCGACAATCCTAGCAGTGCGCCCGGCCCGCCGTGGAATCGCTGGGGCCGCCCCGGGAATCACTTGCCGCGGATGATGCGGCGAAGTCTCGCCAGACGGGAACCGATGTCCCGTTCCGCGCCCCGGTCGGTCGGCAAATAGTAGTCGTGGCCCGCCAGGTCGTCGGGGGCGTACTGCTGGGCGGCGATCCCGTGGGGCTCGTCGTGGGAGTAGATGTAGCCGCTGCCATGCCCCAGTTGTTTCGCACCCGGATAGTGGGCGTCCCGTAGGTGGGAGGGGATCCCCTGCCCCCGCCCGGCCCGGACATCTGCCACGGCCGCGTTGATCCCGTTGTAGGAGGCATTGGATTTGGGTGCAGTCGCGATATGCACCACCGCTTCGGCGAGGATGATCCTGCCCTCGGGCATCCCGATCAGCGCCACCGCCTGGGCGGCTGCCACCGCGGTTTGCAGGGCAGTCGGATCCGCCATCCCGACGTCCTCGGCCGCCGAGATCATCAGCCGGCGGGCGACGAAGCGTGGGTCCTCCCCCGCCTCCAGCATCTTCGCCAGGTAGTGGAGGGCGGCGTCGACGTCCGAGCCCCTGAGCGACTTGATGAAGGCGCTGGCCACGTCGTAGTGCTGGTCCCCGGCACGGTCGTAGCGCAGGGCTGCCACATCGACTGCCTTTTCCGCGTGCTCCAGCTCCACGATGACTGGTTCCCCTGGATCGTCCGTCGCCGAATGGGCAACCCCCGCCGCGGCTTCCAGAGCAGTCAGTCCGCGGCGGGCATCGCCTGCGGCGAGCCGGACCAGGTGTTCCATGGCGCCGTCGCTGACCCGGACCGACCCGTCCAGCCCCCGCGGGTCCTGGACCGCACGTCCCAGGAGGGCGGCGATGTCTGCCTCGGTCAGGGGCTTGAGCGTCTGGAGCAGCGACCGGGAGAGCAGGGGGGACACCACCGAGAAGGACGGGTTTTCGGTCGTGGCCGCGATCAGGACCACCCAGCGGTTCTCGACGCCGGGCAGCAACGCGTCCTGCTGTGCCTTGTTGAACCGGTGAATCTCGTCCAGGAACAGGACGGTGGTGGTGCGGTGCAGGTCGCGGGCGGTGAGCGCCTCGTCCATGACCCGGCGCACGTCCTTCACCCCGGCGGTAATGGCCGACAGCTCGACGAACGTCCTGCCGCGGCCCCGCGCAATCACGTGGGCAAGGGTGGTTTTACCAGTGCCCGGCGGTCCCCACAGAATGACCGACGACGGGCCGGCCGGTCCCGTACGGTCTGCGTCGCCGGCCAGGGTCCGCAACGGCGAGCCGGGGCCCAGCAGGTGCTGCTGGCCCACTACCTCGTCGATGGAGCGTGGACGCATCCTCACGGCGAGGGGGCTGCGGTGACGCTCGGCGCTGGTCGCGCTCCGGGCGGGTGCGTCGTCGTCGTCAGACCCGTAGGCGGCACTGAATAGATCATTCACACTGCCAAGGCTACTGTGAAGCACTGACGGCAGAGATATCGGCCGTCCGCCAACCGCGGGCCGCAGCCGGCCTTCCGGAAAGAACGGCGTCGCGCCGGATCGGAGTCAATCGTGGGATCACCCCGCCACGTACTGGTGTCTCCGGAGCGGCTGCCCGGCTGGGTGGAGCGGTTCGCCGCCGGCAACGGCGGGTTGAAGTCCACGTCCGGGCACGACGCCGACGCACGATCGCGTGGAGGGCTGCTGCTGTGGGGGGCGAACGGGTGTGTGGCCGAACTGTACCCACCCCGGGAGGCCCCTGCCCCCGGGTCCGGCGCTGATCCGTCGGTGGACGGGCTGATCCCCTCCGCGACCAGCGAAGACCCGATTGGTCTGCTCCTGGTCCGGCGGGGAGGTTATGCGGTGGGAGTTGCCGAGGCAGGGAAATTGCTTGTCTCGAAGACCGGCACCAAGTACGTCCAGTCGCGTACCGCCGCCGGCGGCTGGTCGCAGCAGCGTTTCGCCCGACGTCGGGCCAATCAGGCGTCGGGGCTTGCCGACGCTGCAGCAGTCCACGCCGCGCGACTGTTCGGCGAGCACCCGCCCGGTAGCCTGCAGCTCGGCGGCGACCGCACGCTCGCGGCCGAAACGCTGGCCAACCCGGTGTTGCGCCGGTTCCAGTCAGTGCCGCAGTTGAGGTTCCTGGTGGTGCCCGATCCCCGCCTGGACATCCTTAAACAGGCAGCCGGCGATGCGCGCTCCATCAGGATCACGATCACCGACCCCTAAGCTGACCCCGAACCTGCCGACGGTGATGGCGTCGCTGCTGCACCCTGGCGCTACCGCGCATCAGCGCCCTCGCGCTACCGCGCATCAGCGCCCTGGCGCTACCGCGCGTTGGAGGCGCGTTGGGCCGCGCTGCGGAGCCGCCCGACGGCGTCGTCCGGGTTGTCCGCCCCGTAGACCGCCGACCCTGCGACGAAAACCGTCGCCCCGGCCTCAGCCGCGCGAAGAATGGTGTCTTCGGTGATACCGCCATCCACCTGGAGGGCGACCGGAAGGTTGGCGCCCCGGATTGCTTCAGCTGCCCGGCGGATTTTGGGGAGCATGACATCCAGGAAGGACTGCCCGCCAAAGCCCGGTTCGACAGTCATGATCAGCAGCAGGTCCACTTCGCCCAGCAGGTCCAGGTACGGCTCGACCGGCGTTGCCGGTCGCAGCGCCAGCCCCGCTTTCGATCCGATGCTGCGGAGCTCGCGGGCGAGACGAATCGGGGCGGCCGCGGCCTCGGCGTGGAAGGTAACCGAAGCGGCACCCAGTTCGGCGTAACCGGGAGCCCAGCGGTCGGCGTCGTCAATCATCAGGTGCACATCGAGCGGGAGGCTGCTGACCTCCTGGATGCGCTTGACCACCGGCAAGCCCAGCGTCAGGTTGGGGACGAAGCTGTTGTCCATCACGTCCACATGAACGGCATCCGCCGAGGCGATGCGACCCAGCTCGCTCTGCAGGTTGGCGAAGTCGGCGGACAGGATGCTCGGGTTGATGCAGCAGGCGGTCATGGAACTCCTTGAGCGGATGTGTCGGTGGTCTTCCCACAACCTACCCCGATCGGGTGGGGTACCCGGTTCTGGCCGGTCCGGTTTCCAGGCGGTCCGCTTTCTAGGCGGTACGGCGGATCAGCGCGAGGAACATCGCATCGGTGCCGTGGACGTGAGGCCACAGTTGGGCGGTCTTCTCGTGGCCGGCCGCCAGCGAGCCGGTGAGGCTGACCTCGTCGAGGGCCTCCCCCGCGTCGATCAGTTCAACGTCGTCGCGGCGCCGCAGGCAGTCCTGCACCACTGCCGAGGTTTCGGCGGGATGTGGCGAACAGGTGACATAGGCCACCACGCCGCCGGGGCGGACTGCTGTCAGGGCAGCCGCGAGCAGATCACGTTGCAACGCCCCGAGTCCGCCGATATCCGAGGGCTTCCGCCGCCAGCGGGCTTCCGGACGCCGGCGGAGGGCCCCCAGCCCGGTGCAGGGCGCATCGACGAGAATCCGGTCGAAGGTGTCCGGGAAGTCATCGGCAACCGTTCGGCCGTCCCCCACCCGCACGGTCCAGACGGCAGGATCGAGCGGCCGCAGGGCCTGGCGGACCAGCTGGGCGCGGTGTTCGGCCGGTTCGTTCGCCACCAGGGTATGACCACCCTGTTGCGCGAGGGCGCCGAGCAGTGCGGCCTTGCCACCAGGCCCGGCGCAAAGGTCGAGCCACTGCTCGGCGCCGTGGTCGGCCGACGTCGGGCCGCCGTCGAGCGACACAGCGGCAAGTGCCCGGGCGACCAGCTGGGAGCCGGCGTCCTGGACCCGGGTGGTTCCGACCCTGATGCTCTCGAGCCGGCCCACATCACCCGCCGAGAACAGAGCCGAGTCCTCGGCGAGCTCGCCCGGCACGGCTCCGGCGTCAAACGCTTCATCAAGGGATCCCAGTCCGGGGAGGGCGAGCAGGTTGACCACCGGCGCGGCATTGTTGGCGGCGAGGAGAGTCTCGATTTCGGAGACATCCCTGCCGTGATCGACCAGCGCACCTCGGAGGGCGCGGACAATCCACTCCGGGTGGCTGTGGGTGATGGAGCTGATCTTCGTAGCGTCCGTGAGATCAGCGGTCAGTTCAGCGACCCATTCCTCAAGCGACTTGGCCGACACCCGCCGCAGCACCGCATTGATGAGTGCTGAGGGTCCGGCGCCGATCACGGCCCGGGCCAGGCCGACTGTCTGGTCCAGGGCCGCGTGAGCGGGCACCCGCATCGCGAGGAGCTGGTGGGTTCCGATCCGCAGGGCATCAAGAATGGCCGGGTCAAGTTTTTCCAGCGGCCGGTCGACGCACCTAGCCAGGACAGCGTCGTAGGTTCCCTGGCCACGAAGCGCCCCGTAGGCCAGTTCAGTGGCGAAGCCCGCATCGCGCTTGTCGAGGCGGTGCTTGCGGATGCTGACGGGCAGCACCAGGTTCGCGTAGGCGTCGTCGGCCTCGACGGCGCGCAGCACCTCGAAGGCTACGAGCCGTGCCGGGTCGGCCCGTCGTGTCCGCTCGGAGGGCGCGGCGGTGGAGAACCCGCGCGGTTCGGCACGGTTGCGTTCCCGTCCGGCCGCATTACGGCGTCGTTCCGGCCCGCCCTTGCTGCCCTGTCCCTGTTGCTTGGTCACGAAATCTGCCTCGTCACGAAAAAACCAGCTCTCCTTGTTGTCCTGCGCCGCGCGCCCAGTCGGCTGCGCGCATCTTCTTTTTCCCAGCCGGCTGAACCTCACCGAGGACGACTGCACCCGAGCCAGTGCCCACGATTACGGAGCCGGCTTCGAGGGACACCACACCCGCGGCCAGGTCGGCGACCGCATCAGTGGAGGCCGGATCGGTGGAGGCCGCATTAGTGCGTTGTTCCAGCAACGACACCGGACCCAGCTTCACCCGCTGGTCTCCGAGGAGGGTCCAGGCACCCGGCTCGGGGGTGACACCGTTGATCCGCCGCCGGACGGCAAGGGCAGGCTGGGCCCAGTCCACCCGCGCGTCGTCGATAGTGAGCTTGGGCGCGAGGGTGATGGGACCCGCTTGGGGCACTGCCTCGGCCCGTCCCGCGTCCACCGCGGAGAGGGTCTGGACCAGCAGCACGGCCCCACCCTGGGATAACCGCTCCAGCAGGTCACCACTGGTGTCGCCGGGCCGGACCGCTTCGGTCATGGTGCCGAAGACCGGACCCGTGTCGAGGCCCGCTTCGAGACGGAAGGTCGAGGCCCCGGTGATCTCATCGCCGGCCATGACGGCGTGCTGGACGGGGGCGGCTCCGCGCCACGCGGGCAGGAGGGAAAAGTGCAGGTTGATCCAGCCGTAAACCGGGATGTCCAGGGCCGGCTGAGGGACCAGTCCGCCGTACGCAACGATTGCTGCCACGTCGGTGTTCAAGGCGGCGATCTGCTCTGTGACCGCGGCGTCGATCCGGTTGGCGCGGATCACGGGTAACTCCAGTTCGGCTGCCCGCGCCGCTACGGGGCTGGGTGTCATGATCCGTTTGCGCCCCAGCGGGGCGTCCTCGCGGGTCAGTACCCCGACGACGTCGAACCCGGCATCCACGAGTGCGTCGAGGGACGGCACCGCCACACCGGGCGTCCCGGCGAAGAGGACCCTCATCGTCTGGTTCCGTGGGTGCTGGGCTGGCCGCCCTGCACGGTTGACGCGGTGCCAAGCCCGAAGCTTGAGCCGATGCTCTCCGACCGCTCGCGGGTGGTCTGGTCCGCCACCGAGGAATAGCTGGAGCTCCGGATTGCGCGCATGGCGTCCTTCCGGTGCTCCCCCACCAAGCGGTCAATGTACAGCGAGCCGTTCAGGTGGTCTGTCTCGTGCTGGAAGCAGCGTGCGAGCATTCCGGTTCCTTCAAACTCGACCGGTTCACCGTTGAGGTCGAGGCCGGTCACCCTGGCCCAGCTCACGCGTGGCACGGGGTAGCCGAGTCCCGGGATGGACAGGCACCCTTCCGGTTCCTCGGGTTCGGGTTCGGTGCCCACCTCGAGTACCGGGTTCACCACGTGGCCCGACGCGTCGCCGATCCGGAAGGTAAAGACCCTCAGGCTCACCCCCACCTGGGGTGCCGCAAGGCCTGCTCCATGCACGTCGTCCATGGTTTCCACCATGTCAGCTACCAGCCGGGCCAGCTCCGGACCGAACTGGGTGACCTCGGCGGCGGGGGTTCTCAATACCGGGTCGCCGATGATCCGAATGCTCAAGACGGCCATGCTGTGAGTGGTCCTAACGTCGTGGATGGTGTGCTGCATGATGGGCAACTGTTGTCAGTGGGTCACTGTTGTCAGTGGGGCACTGTTTTGATGGGTGAACTGATCTGAATCGTGGGTCCTGCTCTTCAATAGTGCGCTGTGATGCGATGCCATTCTAGGCGCGAACCCGGCCGCACCCTCAGCCGGCCCGTTCTCAGTGGGCAGATCCGCTTGCGACGGCGCCACCTGCGGTGACGGGAGGTGGCCCGATGGGGAGCAGCGCCCGCCCGGCGGCGGCCGCATCCAGACCGGCTTCCCACGACCGGCGCAGCGCGCAGAAGCGGAACCAGTGCTCCTTGAGGACCTCAGGGTTCGCACGCATGGCGCGCACCTCGGTCTTGCCGATTGCGACGCCCAGCAGGATCAGTTCGTGGTCGTACTTCCATGGCTCCCAGGTGCCAGCCTCCCCGTCGACCAGGCTCTCCTGGGCCTTCATGCCGGCGACGAGCTGCATCACCACCTTGTCATCGAGGGGCTTCACCTGCCCGTCGCGGTCGGTGTTTTTGGTTTTGAAGTCGATCAGGCACAGCCGTCCACCGATTTCGGCGAGCAGGTCGAGCGTGCCGGCGTAGCCGACCTCGTGGTTCCAGACGGTGAGTTCGGCAGCGATCGGCCGCACCTGGTACTGGGTCCACCATTCGTCGAAGCGGGCGGCGAACGCTTCCTCGTCGTTCTCAGCGAGGGCTGCCCGGGCGCCGTCGACGTCGTGAGGCTTCTCCAGGTCCCGAAGGGCAACCTGTTCGCAGTAGTAGTGCACCCGGGTGCCCCGGTCGGCGGCCTCGTCACGGTAGCGTTCCGCGGCCACGGAGGCGTCCTTGACCACGGTGCGCAGCTGCGAGGGGTTGTCCAGCGCGGCGGGCACCCGCGGATCGTTCGCGACGGCGTTGGCAGCCATGTAGCCGATCCAGCCATCGAGGGAGGCGGTGGCCTGCGAGATGACGGTGGTGATCGAGGGGACGATCGGACGGTCGGTGGTCGAACGGGAATACATGCGTCCGTGCTCAGTCGAATGAGCCAGCAGCGGTTGAGTCATACATCCAGTCTGACACCGGATACTGACAATCTATAGTCGGCCCCATTCCGGCGTCGTTCGACCCGGATTGGACGAACCCCATTTCCTCCTATAGAGTTTTTACTCGTTGGAAAACGACGAATAACCCTGCAAATCCACGGATTTTCATGAGGTTGTGAATCATCAATCAACATGCGGACGTAGCTCAGCTGGCTAGAGCACCACCTTGCCAAGGTGGATGTCGCGGGTTCGAATCCCGTCGTCCGCTCGCAAGTCACTGTAACTATCGGAGCACCTTTCGATGGTCTTGGTTTACCAGGCACGGTGGGGTGGCCGAGAGGCGAGGCAGCGGCCTGCAAAGCCGTATACGCGGGTTCGAATCCCGTCCCCACCTCCAGTACGGAGCTTGCACCCATCTCGATGGGCGATTGGCGCAGCGGTAGCGCGCTTCCCTGACACGGAAGAGGTCACTGGTTCGATCCCAGTATCGCCCACTCAGAGCGGTTCCCGTGGTTCTTCGGAATTCACCGGGTACCGCTTTTTCGCGGACGTAGCTCAGCTGGCTAGAGCACCACCTTGCCAAGGTGGATGTCGCGGGTTCGAATCCCGTCGTCCGCTCCACTTCCACCACCCGCGTCTTACACATGATCCCGGCTACGGCCGGGGTATTTTTCTTTAACGAGCTTTGACCAGGAACGCCTCGCGGCTCCCCCACCCGGTTGCCGGCTCGATGCGGGCCAACACAAGTGCTCACCAACCCGGCAACTGCAGTGAGCATAGACGCTCATGCTCAGCAGCTCCCCGCGGTGAATGAGCACTTGTGCCGGGCCCAGCGGTATTCCAGCCCACCCAACGAGCTCAGTCAGTGGGACTGTCTAGACAATCCCACTGACCAGCCTCGGTCAGTGGGATCTCGGGATAGGAACACCCCATTCCAGGTAAGTCACCAGCCAGAGCGGCATGCGGGCCAACAGGAGGGCCTCTGCAGTTAGTGCAGCAGTTTCAGCCCGATCACGCAGGCTACAATCCCGAGTACCAGCAGCACCTTGATCACCGAGGCGGATTCGCCGTCGAAAATCATCGCGTACGCCACGGTCAGCGACGCGCCAATGCCCACCCAGACCGCATAGGCGGTCCCTACGGGAAGGGTGCGCATCGCCCACGCCAGGCCAACCATGCTGAGGGTCACCGCCACACCGAAGATGATTGACGGAACCAGCCGGGTGAATCCCTCCGACTTTCCAAGGGCTGTGGCCCAGACGGCTTCGAGGACGCCGGATACCACTAGAACAATCCATGCCATGACAGTCTCACTCCTGAAACGCCGTCTTGTCGCTGGCCGGGTACGGCGCACCTCGTCCGGGTGCCATCTGGCTTTTCAAGGCTGTCACATCGCCGCCCCAGCGGCAATACAGCCCGGAAATACGCCGTCGGCGGACACTCAGGCAAACCACAGGCTGCGTGCTTGGAACTGCCAACCGAGCGCCCTAAGATGGCTCGCAGAGGGAGCATCAGGTTCCCGGATCGAAAGGAGGTGCCTGTGTCTGTATTTGACGGGCTCAAAGGCAAGGCCGGAGTGCTGAAGGAAAAGGCAACCGAGCTGGTGGGCGAGAACTCTGGAAAGATCAAGGAAGGCATCGGTCACGCTGGCAACTTCGTTGACAGCAAGACCGGAGGCAAGTACGCCGACAAGATCGACAAGGTTCAGACCAAAGCCTCCGAAATGGTTGACAAGACCGACCGCGGGGACACCGACCGGCCAGCTGGCCCCGGAGTTCCTCCGGCCGTGTAAGGCCTATTGCTCGACAAAAGAAGCGCCGGTCCTGCCGTGAGGCAGTACCGGCGCTTTTTGCATGCTCACCCGGTGTCCGGGCCGGGTCTGGCCGATCCGGCCCAGGGCGGGAGCTAAGCTTCGCTGCCCTGACGGGCCAGGGCCGTCAACCGGGACACGGCCCGGTGGTACTTCTTCATGTAGCCGCCGGTCATCATTTCCTCGGTGAAAAGCTGGTCGAATGCGACGCCACTGGCAAAGACCGGAATGTCCTTGTCATAGATGCGGTCCGCGAGGACCACGAACCGCAATGCGACCGCCTGCTCCGAGATGGTGCCCACGTTGTGCCAGGCGATGTAGTCCACGCCATCGATCAACTGGCGGTACCGGCTCGGGTGCACCCCTGAGAGATGTTTCACCAGGTCACTGAAGACGTCCTCGGCCAGCATGCCATCGGGCCCGTCCTTGAGCTCGCGCACGCGGTCATGGAGACCTGATTCGCTGAAGGGCTCAGGCGCCTCGGGGAGCCCACGGTGGCGGTAGTCCTCACCGTCGATGCGCAGCACGTCGAACTGGTCAGCGAGCACCTGGATTTCCCGCTGGAAGTCGACGGCCGCAAACCGTCCGTCGCCCAGCGAGCCGGGCAGTGTGTTGGAAGTCGCCGCGAGCTTGACCCCGGCGTCGGCGAGCTCACGCATCAGCCGGGACATCAGCACCGTATCTCCCGGATCGTCGAGTTCGAACTCGTCGATGCAGACCAGCGCGTACCCACTCAGCGCGTCGACCGCGCGTCGAAAGGACAGAGCGCCCACCAGGTTGGTGTACTCCACGAAGGTACCGAAGGCCTTCTTGCCCGAGGTGGCGTGCCAGAGCGACGCCAGGAGGTGGGTTTTACCGACGCCGAATCCGCCATCGAGGTAAATTCCCGCTCGTGTGGGGGCCTTCTTTGCGCCGAATAGTTTCCGCAGGCCGGTCGGTTCGGGCTGGTTGACCGTGTCCGCGAAATCGGACAGCGCCTTGACTGCCTCTGCCTGGGACGGCTGGTCGGGGTCGGGACGGTAGCTGTCAAAGGACACGTCGCCGAACCGGGGGGACGGATAGAACCCGGTCAGCAGTTCGTCGACCGAAACTTTGGGGGTCCGCTGGGAAAGCTGTTCGATAGTTGCCACGGTAGGCAAGAATACGGCACATCCACCGGAGCACGTGTCCCGGGACCACCCATCGCGGGGCATTTGTGGCGTGCGGTGAACCTCTGGAAATATTTCAGGGCAGGCGTGGTTACGCTAGTAGAGACCACATATTCTTCGCGAGAAAGGCCTACGGATGTCAGTCGCAGCAGATTCCGATGAGAAGTTCGCTCACTATGCCCACCCCGAACGGCTCGTCTCCACCGCCTGGCTGGCGGACAATCTCGACACAGATTCCCTGGTGGTGGTCGAGTCGGATGAGGACGTCCTCCTCTACGACACGGGCCACATCCCCGGTGCAGTGAAGGTGGATTGGCACACCGACCTCAACGATGAGGTCACCCGCGACTACGTTGACGGCGCCGCTTTCTCCCGCCTGATGTCCGCCAAGGGCATCACCCGGGACACTACCGTTGTCATTTACGGTGACAAGAGTAACTGGTGGGCAGCCTACGCCCTCTGGGTCTTCACCCTGTTTGGCCACGAGGATGTCCGGCTCCTCGACGGCGGCCGCGACAAGTGGCTCGCCGAGGGGCGCCCGACCACCACGGACGTGCCAGCCGTTCAGAACGTCGAGTACCCGTTGGTGGAGCGCAATGACGCTCCGATCCGCGCGTACATGGGCGACGTACTCGAGCACCTGGGGAAGCCCCTGATCGACGTCCGCTCGGCCGACGAATACACCGGTGCCCGCACCCACATGCCGGCCTACCCTGAGGAAGGCGCACTCCGCGGTGGGCACATCCCCTCCGCCGCGTCGGTCCCCTGGGCCCGCGCCGCTGCCGAGGACGGGACGTTCCGCAGCCGGGCCGAGCTCGATGCCATCTACCGTGACGAGGTGGGTCTGAAGGACGACGACGACGTCGTTGCCTACTGCCGCATCGGCGAACGGTCCAGCCACACCTGGTTTGTCCTGTTCCACCTGCTCGGTTTCAGCAAGGTACGCAACTATGACGGCTCCTGGACCGAGTGGGGCAACGCGGTACGGGTCCCCATCGTCAAGGGCGAAGAGCGTGGCGAGGTTCCCACGTCATGACCGCGCCGCTACCCGCCAAGCTCGACGAGATCGTCGAGGATTTCCAGGCGCTGGACGAGCCTGACCGGTTGCAGTTGCTGCTGGAGTTCTCCCAGGGGCTCCCGGCTCTCCCTGCCCATCTCCAGGAACACCCGGAGTTGCTGGAGCAGGTCGTGGAGTGTCAGACCCCTCTGTTCCTCAGTGTGGAAATCGGCGACAGCCCCGAGCGGATTGTGCACCTCTACTTCTCTGCGCCGCCGGAGGCTCCCACCACCCGCGGGTTCGCCGGGGTTCTCCATGAGGGCCTGGACGGGCTTCCATCGGCTGAGATCCTCGCCATCCCCGACGACGTTCCGGACCGTCTGGGCCTGACCCGGGCGATCACGCCGCTGCGGATGCGCGGCATGACCGCCATGCTCGGCCGAATCAAACGGACGGTGCGTGCGGGCCAAACCGCCTAGGGCGTGTCTCCTTATTGTTCGGTGAGGTCTTTGGGATGCTGGTGGTATGTCACGTACTGCTGTTTTGTCGGATGCTCAGTGGGCTCGGATTGAGCCGTTGATGCCAAGCTCGGACGGAAGCCCGGGCCGCCCCTTCAACAATCACAGGCTGGTCGTTGAGGGCATCGTTTATCGGTTCCGGGCAGGAATCCCGTGGCGGGATCTGCCGGAGTGTTTCGGGTCGTGGAAGACGGTGTGGAAACGCCACCGCCGGTTCAGCAGCGATGGCACCTGGGACAGGATCCACACCCAGTTGCTGGCAGAAGCTGACGCGGCAGGGATGATCGATTGGGAGGTTTCCGTGGACTCGACAGTGAACCGGGCTCACCAACACGCAACCAACCTTCCGCGCACCACAGGGGGACCTGTCGAATTACATGAAACTGCGCGAGGAGCCTCCTGACCACGCGATCGGCCGCTCCCGTGGCGGGTTGACGACGAAAATCCATCATCTCTGCGACGGGAAAATGCGGCCGTTGGTGATGCTCATCGGACCGGGCCAGGGCGGGGACTCACCAATGTTTCCGCTCTTGCTCGATGCGTTGCACGTCCCGCGGATAGGCAAAGGCAGGGCTCGGACCAGGCCGGACCGGGCGTTGGGAGATAAGGCGTATTCTTCCAAAGCTAACCGGAACCTCCTGCGTTCCCGCGGGATCCAGGCGGTCATCCCGGAACGCTCCGACCAGCAAGCGAACCGTAAACGCCGCGGCCGCAGTGGTGGAAGACCCGTCGGTCTCGACAGGGAAGCCTACAAACGGCGCAACGTCGTTGAACGTTCCTTCAACACCTTCAAACAATGGCGCGGTCTGGCCACCCGGTACGACAAACTCGCCCTCACCTACCGCGGAGGAGTCGTACTCCGAGCCATCACTATTTGGCTCAAAGAATTAGGAGACACGCCCTAGGTGTCAGGTCACGATCCGGAAAGATCAGTTTCTGACGCCGGGCCGGGCCCTGCCGTGCAGCACCGGCGCCAACCAGTTGGCGACGGTCTGCTCCCATTTCACCGGGTCGACATTCCATTCCTTGGTGTGCCTGGCCCGGTGGAACCGTTCGAACCTGACAAACGCCGGGTTCCGCTCGGCGAGTTCTTCGGAGGCGCCCACCGGGACGAATTCATCATCCTCGCTGTGGATGATCAGGGTGGGGATAATCAGCTGCTCGGCCCGGGCCACCCAATCGAGACTCTTCAGATCGAGCGGTGCCGCCAGACCGGTGGCCTTCCGTCCGGCACGGTTGGTCAGGAGCCACTGCCCCAGCCGCCCGATGGGTGCTGGGATGCGGTTGAGCTGGGCGTGATAGGCGAGAACCTCGATCCAGTTGACCACCGGCCCATCGAGGACCAGGGCCCTGATGCGTTGCCGGTGACGGGAGAGGTCGGCGGTCTGCAGGCAGATGGCACCACCCATCGACCAGCCAAAGAGCACCACACCCTCGGCACCGTGGGCCACCGCGTAGTCAATGGCGGCCTCGACGTCCCGCCACTCGGTCATTCCCAGCCCGTACCGGCCATCGGCTGCGTGGGGGGCTTCGCCGTCGTTCCGGTAAGACGCTAACAGGGAGGTCATTCCGAGCGAGCGGGCCAGGCGCACCGCCCGCAACCCTTCGGTGCGTTGCACTCCCCTGCCGTGCACCATCACCGCCCAGTCCGTTGAGGTTTTCTCGGCACGAATCAGCCACGCGGGTGCAACTCCCCCTTCGACGGGGATGCCCACCTCTTCATCAGCAAAGCCGACGGACGACGGCGAGGAAAAGACTGCGCCGCTCCACCACCCGCGGGTGGCCCCGGCAAGGTTGCCCGAATAGACGGTTTCCACCTCCCGCTGCACGGTACCCTCACGGGGAACGTAGGAGCGGATGGCACCGATGCGCGCGTGGCCCCGGCCGCCGTCGAAATACAGGCTGTAGGTACCCTCGACAGTCGTGTCGTCATTGGCGGGGAGGATGACCTGCTGGCCTGTCCCGGAACCGATCACCGCCAGTATGTCCAGGTTCTCGTCCCTGACGCGCGCCGGGGTGACGACTTGCCGCGCGAAGTGTGCGGCAAGACCCGAGGTGGCTACCGCGACGGTCGAGCCAACTGCGCTGCCGATACCCACCCCGAGCATCGTCCAGCGGAGCCAGGGTGCAGTGGTGGAAGACTCCGACGCGGTGACGGGGAAATTTCGCATACCCCATTCTTGCCTGTGCTCCCTGCGATCGGTGGCAAACCATTGCGGGGTGTCGCAGGCTCCGCCGTCGCTAAAGCTAGGGTCGCGGGAGGTTGAGCACTAGTCTTGGCTCATGGCCGAGACGATAGTGGTACTGACCGAAGAGAGCCTCAACGATGGCGACGCAAAGAACCTGCTGACCCTGGTCGGAGAGGAACCCGCCACGCTGCTGGTCTTGATTCCCGATGACCGGCACAAGAATGTGATGGTCGAGTTCTTCCACCACCTGAGCCTGCTGGAATTCGCCGACGCCTTCCGCGAACTGTCCAAGGGGCAGCAGTCCGCCCAGGAATCCCGGGGGACTGCCGAGGCTGCCCTCGAGGCTTCCCTGCGGGTTGCCGAGAACCACGGGCTCCGTGCGCGCGGGTTCATTGCGGCCGGCAACGCCGTGGAGGCGATGGTCGACGCCGTCAGCGAGCATGACGCACGGCAGGCGGTGGTCATCACCCGGCCGCACGCCGTCGCGGACACGCTGCACACCGACTGGGCCAACCAGGCCCAGGACCGGCTGGGAGTGCCTGTGCTGCATCTCTATTCCGGTTCGGGATTTATCGGGGGTTCCTAGGCGTTGAAGAAGTCATGAGCACAACAGAACCCAGCGAAGTCCCTGTCCAGAAGACCGATGACGAGTGGCGTTCCGAGCTAACCAGTGAGGAATACCGCGTCCTCCGTCAGGCTGGCACGGAGCGGCCCTACACCGGCGAGTACTACGACACCACTACCAAGGGCGTGTATCAGTGCCGCGCCTGCGGCCATGAGCTTTTCACCAGTACCGAGAAATTCGATTCGCACTGCGGCTGGCCCTCCTTCTGGGCCCCGCTGGCCGAGAACACCGTCCGCTATCTGCATGACAATTCAATGGGGATGCAGCGCACCGAGGTTCGCTGCGCCAACTGCGATTCACACCTTGGCCACCTGTTCGAGGGAGAGGGCTACGGCACACCCACCGACCAGCGGTTCTGCATCAATTCCGTCTCCATGAAGCTGGTGGAACAGGCCTAGGCAAACCCCGGGGGAGGTCCAGCATGTCTGGGCCTCCGCTGCCGTGCGCTTCAACGAAGCATAAGAGTTACTTATACTCGATGGAATATTCGGTAAGGAAACCTTGAGGGTTGCTACGCTCATTTCCATGACCCCGACGACGACGAACCCCAACCTCACGGCAGCAGGCGCAAGCCCCCTCCAGACCACGGACCGGACGGCTGGCTCGCCCCAGAACATGCCGGCGTGGCATCGGCTCAAGGCTGCCGCCACGTCCCTCCAGACACTCCAGGTCAAGGACGGCTCGGTCCCTGAGCCAGCCGACCACCAGAGCGCCTCGGCGGCAGTGGACACGATTGTCGAAGCCATTGAGGAGCTTGCCCCGTCCTTTCCCCACGACGCCGGATACCTGACAGCCGCCGTTCAGGACTTCACGACGTGGCGCGACGCGGGCTTCGGCGTCCCCAACTTCCTTGCCTCCCTCCTGAAGTTCCAGCCCCAGCAGCACCGGGTCGACGGGCTCCAGCACCTGGTGGTGTTCCCCATGTACACCCAGAATGGCAGCACCAACCGGCTCGTGGAGGCCGTCCTCATCGAGGTGCTGTGGCCCGAGTTCATTGCTGAGCTTGAGGCCGGCGACTACTCCAACAAGCTCTTCGTCCCCATCCGTTTCCTCGACTTCACCGCCGGTTACGACACCAACTCCGCTGTCCTCTTCCCGGAAACAGTCGCGGTCAGCTCCACCCCCCAGTTCACGTGGGGTGCCATTTTCGCGGACCGCGAGGCGGCACGCTTCCGGAGGGTTGTCGCTGCCGCGGCCGGGATCACCCAACTGGACCTTCCCGCCGAGGCCGCGGAACTCGTCGCGGACCAGCAGCTTGCCGAGCGGACCTTCGTGATGTGGGACCTCATTCACGACCGCACCCATATGCGCGGCGATCTGCCGTTCGATCCGTTCATGATCAAGCAGCGCATGCCCTACTTCCTCTACTCGCTCGAGGAACTGCGCTGTGATCTCACGGCCTTCCGGGAATCGGTGCGGATCGCCCTGGACGAGTCGGCTCCGGACGAGACCCGCCGTCATGCCCGGCTGGTGCAGTACGCGGTCATCTTCGACCGGATCTTCCGCTTCTCCATCACTGGTAGCAGGGTCCGGAACTACGACGGCCTGGGAGGTCAGCTCTTGTTCGCGTGGATGCACCAGCACCACGTGCTGCACTGGACCGACAGCCGCCTAAGCATCGACTGGGCGGAGGTTCCCGCCGTCGTCATCGCCCTTGGCGAGAAAATCGAACAGCTCTACTGGCGCTCGATCGATCGGCCCAAGATCGCCCACTGGCTTGCTGCCTACCAGCTGGTGACCGACACCGTCACGCCGCACCCGGCGTCGGTGTGGGCGAAGGGTCCCGACGCGCTCGAACTGACCGGTCCGCCGCGCGGGCTCACCGATGCCGTTCTGGACGATGAGTTCCCCCTGTCGATGTTCTTTGAAGCTCTGGATCGCAAGATGAAGCCAGTGATCGAATCCACCGCGGGCATCACCGGGACCGCAGCGTGAGCGCAGCCGTGCCCTCACTCGACGGCCTGACCATCGTCGTTGCCGGCGCTGCCGGAGCGTCAGGGGTAGCCTGTGCAACCCTGTTGGCGGGGCACGGCGCAACGGTTGTCGCCGTGGGGTCCCATGCTGGCCGGCTTGAGAAGGCCCTCGGCCACCTCGACCGCGTCGACCGGCGGGTGTGCGACCTCGCCGACGCACCCGCCGTCAACGATCTGGCCCACGCACTGGCGACCGACTACCTCTCGGTCGATGGACTGATTCACCTGGTGGGCGGGTGGCGCGGTGGGAACGGAATAACGGGACAGGCCGACGACGATTACAACGCCCTTCACACCAGCGGCTTCACCACACTGCGCAATACCAGCCGCGCCTTCTACGCTCCGCTGCTCGCCTCGTCGACGGGCCGGCTGGCGATTGTCTCCTCCACGGCCGTCCAGCGCCCGACGGCGGCAGTCGCCTCCTATGCGGCCCTCAAGTCGGCGGCGGAGACGTGGACGCGAGCGGTCGCGGACGGGTTCCGGAGCGACCAGCAGGCAGGGGACGACGGCACGCCGCTCACCGCCGCGGCCACCATCCTGGTGGTCAAGGCACTCCTGGATGACGGGCTACGGGCGAAACATCCGGACCGCAAGTTTCCGGGCTACACCCACGTCAATGATCTGGCGACAGCGGTGGTCGGGCTTTACGCCGCGGACGCGCGTTCGATCAACGGTGAGCGGCTCGTCCTGGCGGGGTGAGCGCTGCCGTCGCTATTGCGCGGCCGCGTCCTCGCCGCTCCAGGCCTCCGCGTAGAACTCCGGGGAAAGGGAGGTCACCAGCTCGGCATAGTGGCTGGGTTCCAGCGCCTGAGCGGATCCGGCGGGGGCCTCGGGTGCGAACGCGGAGATCCCCAGCCCGGCTTCCCGGCCAGCCAATGTCAACCCTGCGGCCTCCAGGATCGTGGGGTACATGCTCAGTTGGTCCACCCGGGGTCGCAGTGCGGCATTCCCCTCCCCGCCCGGCAGCCAGATCCGGTTGAAGATTGTGCGGTTGCGGTGGTCCCCCAGTTGCTCCTGGAACGCATGGCCCCCGCCGATCTGCTTGAGATGGTCGCCCATGATCACCACCGCAGTGTCCTTGAGATAGCCCTGCTGTTCCAGGTGCTCCACGAAGCCAGCCACCTGGGTCATTGAACAGAAGAATGCCGAGGTGACCTCGTCCTGGGTGTCCACCTCGCAGTAGTCGTAGATGTGGACCGGCTCGTGTGAATCCAGGGTCAGCAGCGAGAGGTTGAAGGGTTGACCGGTCCTCTCGGCGGTGGCGTGCAGCTCGTCGACCTCGTCCCTGGCGTTGGCGAGGAGGCGTTCGTCGCTGAGCCCCCAGTCGCTGCGGAAGGCTGTGGCAGGCTCACCCGCGGCGCGCCAATAGGACAGGTCCTTCACTTCCGAGTAGCCGTGGCTGCGCAGGAAAATATCCTTCGCGGCGAATGAGGCGTTCGCACCGCCCAGGAAGACATTCGTGTAGCCGTGCTGACCGAGAACATCACCGAGGCAGGTTGCACCGTCGAGGTAGCTCTCGACCTTGCCGCCCAGCGCGTTGTACGCGCCGCCGCCGGAGCTCGAACCAATACCCTTGAGCGGGATACCGCACTGCGTCGAGGTAATGCCGGACATGGTCCAGCCTCCACCCTCGTACTGCTGCAGGTCGTCAACGGTCTGCCAGCCCTCCGCTGCCGGCGTGACCTCCTTGAGCGGGGCGAACGCGTCCTTCTCAAACAGCTCGTCGTCGGCAAGAGTCCCCTCGCCTGACTCAAGATAGATGAGGACCAGATTGCGCTTGTCCGTGTCGCTGGTGACGGTCGGCTCGATATAGAAGTCGTCGACCTCGTAGTCGGAGTTGACTGCCTCGATGTAGTCCCTCACGCCCACTGTCGCGGCAAAGGCGGCCGAGCCACCGATGACCACTGCGGCCACCAGCACAGTGGAGACCGTGCGCATGATCCAGGGGGCGCGGCGCGGCCGGCTGATGCCACCATTGTTGCGGACCTTGCGGCGGCGGAAATACTGCCAGAGAGCGAGCCCCACCGTGATGAGCAGCGGCGCGACGCCGATCCCCAGGATACTGATCCAGACGATGGGTCCGCCTCCCCCATCGGTTTCCACAGCGACAATGTTCAGGAGCATCTGGTTGACGGAGATTTCGCCCCAGAAGAACTGGATGATGGCGGCGGCGATCAGCAGCGCCAACCCTACTCCGATCAGGGCATGGACCACTACCCGTCCCACGACGACACCGACCCGTCGGGTCGCGGAGAAAACATGGTCGTACATGGCACCCTCTGCCTTCTTTGATGGCTGGATCGTGGGCTGAACGCCATGACATCCAGCCGGTTTTCGGGCCCACAAGAGCGTAGTACCGATAGCTGCTGCATTCAACAGATGCCCGGCTCCCGGCATCGGATTGTTATCCCAGCTCTGACGGCCGCTGGAACGTCTTCGTCACCCCTGACGGGGACGCCGACGCCCGTCGCAGGCGCTGGCTGGGTGATAATTGAGAAGTGACTGAAACCATCGCCCCCATAGCCTCCCTGCACAACCCCGATATCCGCGGCTTTGCGTCGGATAACTACTCAGGAGTGCACCCTGAAGTCCTCGCCGCGCTTGCCGCTGCGAACGGAGGACACCAGACCGCCTACGGCGACGACGTGTACACGCACCGGTTGCAGGAAATCATGCAGGAACACTTCGGGGCGGGCACCGAGGTATTCCCCGTCTTCAACGGTACCGGGGCCAATGTGCTCAGCCTGCAGTCTCTGCTCCCCCGGTGGGGGGCGGTCATCTGCGCGCAGACCGCCCACATCAACAAGGACGAAAACGGGGCCCCCGAGCGGATCGCCGGGATCAAACTCCTTACCGTTCCCACCCCCGACGGGAAGCTGACGCCCGAATTGATCGACCTTGAGGCGTGGGGGTGGGGCGATGAGCACCGGGCCCAGCCACTCGCCGTGTCGATCACGCAGACCACCGAACTGGGCACCCTCTACACCGTCGACGAAATCAGGGCCATCGCCGACCATGTCCATGACCGCGGCATGCATCTCCACATGGATGGTGCGAGGCTCGCGAACGCCGCGGCTGCGTTGAACCTGCCCCTGCGCGCCTTCACCCGGGATGCCGGCGTCGACATCCTCTCCTTCGGTGGCACCAAAAACGGGTTGCTGTTTGGGGAGTGCGTGGTGGTGATGAACCCCGAGGCAGCCACCGGCCTGACGTACCTGCGCAAAATGAACATGCAACTGGCCTCCAAGATGCGGTTCATCTCGGCCCAGCTGATCGCCCTCCTGGAGGACGGTCTATGGCTGCGTTCAGCCGCGCACTCGAATGCGATGGCGGCGCGGCTCACCCTGCTCGTGAAGGAGATTCCGGGCGTGCAGCTGACGCAGCAGACAGCCGCCAACGCGGTCTTCGCGGTGCTTCCCCGGGACGCGGCCAACCGGGTCCGTGAGCAGTTCAAGTTCTACGACTGGGACGCCGTCACCGGTGAGGTGCGCTGGATGTGCTCGTTCGATACCACCGCCGAGGACGTTGATGCCTTTGCCGAGGCAATCCGACGGGAGACGGCAGCCAGCATTGCCCCGAGCTAGCACAACCAGCTGCTGACACATCGGCGAGCCTGACCGGTGCGCGGGCGCACGTGCCATAGCCTTCCTGAGTGAGCGCAATTGGCGATCTGACCCCGATGCCCCGCGAGTTCCAGTCGGCCCTGACCGAACTCCGGGAAGCAAAATGCCGCAGCGAGATCCGGCTGGATGAAATACCGGCCCCCTCGCGGTTGGCACCGTTTGCCGTGGCCCTCGGAGCGGAGGTCTTCCAGGCCGGACCGCAGCGGATGCCGGTCCACGGACCGGCACGCGCTGCGTTCGCCGGGACCGAACCCGAGGAGCTGGCCACGGGCCGGTTCATTCTCCTGCATGACCCGAGCGGATCAGACCTGTGGGGCGGCACTTTCAGGGTGGTCACCTACATCCGGGCCCAGCTTGAACCGGAGATGGGTAATGACTCGCTCCTCGGATCGGTGGCCTGGACCTGGCTGGCCGAGGCACTGCAGAACCACGGCGCCGAATACGGCTCGGCTGGCGGAACCGCGACCCGCATCCTTTCAGAAAGCTACGGCACCCTCACCGACCGGCCCGACAGGATCGACATCGAGCTCCGGGCATCCTGGACCCCGGAAACACCGAGGGTACGGAACCATCTGGAAGCGTGGGCGGACATGGTCTGCACCTTCGCCGGTCTGCCACCCTTGCCTGACGGAGTGGCCTCGCTGCCCAGCCGGCGTCGTCACTAAGCCGTTCACCCCCGTGGCTCCAACTGAGGCATGCGCCCACTGGCACAGCCGCCTGGACGGCGCGGCTAGACTGGATCCATCATGACCTCGCAGACTTCTGAGCATCCTGACAATCGCGCCCCGGATGCTGGCGCGCCAGTTGAGGACGTCGCTGAACCGCTCCCCCTTCCCCTGCTTAATGAGCCCAGCGACGGCGTACCGCTGGTCATCGACACCCGGGCCGGACTGGAGCGCGCGGCCCGCGCGCTGGCCCAGGGCACCGGTCCCGCAGGGGTCGACGCCGAGCGCGCCTCAGGGTTCCGGTACGGGCAGCGGGCTTTCCTGGTGCAGATCCGCCGGGCCGGGGCTGGCACGTGGCTGATTGATCCTGAACCCTTTGAAGATCTGCGGATCATCGATGAATCTCTTGAGGGAGTCGAATGGATTCTCCACGCCGCCTCCCAGGACCTACCCTGCCTGTCAGAGCTGGGCATGTGGCCCGACCGGCTGTTCGACACCGAACTCGCGGCGCGGATTGCCGGGATGCCCCGGGTGGGTCTCGCCGCGGTGATCGAAAGCTTGCTGGGGTACACCCTTGCCAAGGAGCACTCGGCCGCCGACTGGTCCCGCCGTCCCCTGCCGGAGCCGTGGCTCCGGTACGCCGCGCTCGACGTCGAGGTCCTGACCGAACTGCGCACCGAGCTGATTAGTTTGCTCTCCCGTGACGGGAAGCTCGAGATTGCCGAGCAGGAGTTCGAGCACATCCGGAGTACGCCGCCCGCCGAGCCCCGGGTCGATCCGTGGCGCAGGACGTCCGGCCTACACCAGATCAGGGATCGGCGGCAGCTGACGGCAGTGCGCCAGCTGTGGCTTGAGCGCGAGGACCTGGCGAAGAACCGCGACATCGCTCCCGGCCGCCTCATCCCGGACTCAGCCATCCTTGCCGCGGCCAAGGCCATGCCCAGCACGGTCCCCCAGCTGCTGGGAACAACAGGCTTCCATGGTCGCGCCGCCGCGAGGGAGGCACCACGTTGGCTCCGCTGCATCAGCGAGGCGCGAACCCTCACCGCCCTCCCTGAAATGCAGCTGCCCACCAATTCGCCGCCACCCCCACGGGTCTGGGCGGACAAGGACCCCGAGGCAGCGGCACGCCTCGCAACCGCCCGCCCCCGGCTGGCAGTCGTCGCCGAGAGCCTCAACCTGCCCATCGAGAACCTATTGACTCCCGACTACCTGCGGCGGGTGGCCTGGCGACCGCCAGCCGAGATCTCCCTCGAGTCGATCAGTGGGGCACTGGCCGAGCTGGGTGCACGCCCCTGGCAGGTGGAAAAAACAGCGGCCGTCCTCACCGTCGCCTTCCTCGATCCCGATCCCCTGCCAGAGAAGGCACCGCGGACCTCCGATCCGAACCGCTAGAAGCTCCCGATAGGGACCTGCGATCGGGCAGTGTTCTTGCAGGCTAAGTTACCCGCTAGTAACATAAGGTCGAATTGCAATCACAGATCGTATGAAGACTCGATGAGGAGCAACAGGTGAGCACCACTACAGGGCCAGCACAGACCGGTGCAGGACGCCGGATCAGGGACGTCGTCTTTGTCGATGGCGTCAGAACCCCGTTCGGCAAGGCCGGGGAAAAGGGCATCTACGCCGGAGTGCGCGCCGACGACCTGGTGGTGAAGTGCATCCGCGACCTGATGCGCCGGAACCCCGGGCTTCCGGCCGAGCGGATTGACGACGTCGCCATCGCCGCCACCACCCAGACTGGCGACCAGGGACTGACCATCGGGCGCACCGCAGCGCTCCTGGCGGGCCTCCCCCGCACTGTTCCCGGCTTCGCCATCGACCGGATGTGCGCGGGCGCCATGACTGCCGTCACGACGACGGCGTCGGGCATTGCCTTCGGCGCGTACGACGTCGTGATTGCCGGCGGTGTCGAGCACATGGGAAACCACCCGATGGGCGCTGATACCGATCCGAACCCCCGGTTCATTTCTGAACGGCTGGTGGATCCCGCCGCGCTGAACATGGGCAATACCGCCGAGAACCTGCACGACCGCTTCCCCGCCATTACCAAGGACCGGACCGACGCGTACGCCGTCGCCAGCCAGACGAAGCTGGCCGCCGCCTACGCGGGCGGGCAGATCCAGCCCGATCTGGTCCCCGTCGCCTCCCGCAAGGAAGGCACCGGATGGACCCTCAACACGGTCGATGAGCCGCCCCGGCCGAACACCACCACCGAGGACCTCGCCGCCCTGCGCACCCCGTTCCGTTCGCATGGTCGGGTGACCGCTGGCAACGCTGCGGGCCTGAACGACGGCGCCACGGCGGCTCTGCTCGCCTCCGCGGAAACCGCTGCTGAACTGGGCCTGCCCGCCAAGATGCGACTGGTTGCCTACGCCTTTGCCGGCGTGGAGCCCGAGGTGATGGGAATCGGACCGGTACCCGCCACCGAAAAGGCCCTCCGCCAGGCGGGGCTGTCAATCGAGGACATCGGCCTGTTTGAGATCAACGAGGCCTTCGCCGTCCAGGTGCTCTCCTTCCTGGACCACTTTGGCATCGCCGACGACGACCCACGCGTGAACCGCTATGGCGGCGCCATCGCCGTCGGGCACCCCCTGGCCTCCTCCGGAGTGCGGTTGATGCTGCAGCTGGCCCGGCAGTTCGAAGAGGACCCGTCGGCGCGGTACGGCATGACCACCATGTGCATCGGCCTGGGCATGGGTGCCACGGTGATCTGGGAAAACCCTCACCACCCGGACTATTCGACGAACGCAGCGGAGGACGCAGCATGAGCTTTGACCGTTATGAGAAACTCGCGGCGCTGGTGCCCGACGAGGTCATCACCCACTCCTACGTGCAGGACATCGACCTGCCCCAGGAGGGCGGGACCCTCGCGCTGATTACCCTGGATAACGGGTTGGATCACACCAAGCCCACTACCCTCGGGCCCAACACGCTCATCGAACTCGGCACAGTGCTGGAGGGGCTGAAGACCCGCGCGGCCAACGGCGAACTGGCGGCCGTCGCCATCACCGGGAAGCCCTACTTCCTGGTTGCCGGTGCCGATCTGTCGACCGTCAAAACGCTCAAGGCCGCCGAGTACGGTGCCCTGATGGCTGAGTTGGGCCACGAGGCCTACAACCTTCTGGGGAGCCTCGGCGTCCCGAGCTTCGCCTTCATCAACGGCGTGGCGCTCGGTGGCGGCCTGGAGGTGGCTCTCGCTGCCGACTACCGCACCATTTCCACTGGTGCCAACGGCATTGGCCTGCCCGAGGCGTTCATCGGGCTCGTCCCGGGGTGGGGTGGGGTCTACCGCCTCCCGCGGCTGATCGGTCCGGCCGCTGCCATGAAGGTGATGATCGAGAACCCGCTCAGCAACAACCGGATGCTCGACGGGCGCTCGGCGTTCGACCTCGGTATCGCCGATACCTTGCTGGAGCCAGCCGACTTCCTTGAGCAATCCCTCGCCTGGGCAGCCGGCGTCCTGAAAGACAGCTCAGCCGTCGACGCGCGCCGTGCCACACACGCCGCATACACCGACGCCGACTGGGATGCTGCGGCAGCAGCCGGGCGGGCCTTCGTGGACGCGAAGACCTCCAACGCCGCACCTGCGCCCGGGAAGGTCCTCGACCTTTTTGAAGCCGGGAAGAACCGTACCCGCGAGGAGTCGGCCGCCGCCGAGTGTGAGGCCCTGACCCACCTCATGCAGACGCCCGAGTTCCACGCGACCGTTTACGCGTTCCTGGATCTGGTGCAGAAGCGGGCGAAGCGTCCGGCAGGTGCCCCCGACCGCAAGCTCGCGCGCAAGGTGACGAAGGTCGGCGTCGTCGGTGCCGGTCTGATGGCCGGACAATTGGCGCTGCTCTTCGCTCGGCAGCTCAAGGTCCCCGTGGTCCTCACCGATATCGATCAGCAGCGCGTCGATCAGGGGGTAGCCTATGTCCACGCCGAAGTAGACAAGCTGCTGTCGAAGAAGCGGCTGTCCCCCGATGCGGCCAACCGGACCAAGGCGCTGGTCTCCGGTTCCGTCTCGAAGCAGGCCTTCGCTGACGCCGACTTCGTGATCGAAGCGGTCTTTGAAGAGCTCAGCGTCAAGAAGACGGTCTTCGCGGAGGTGGAGGCAGTGGTGTCACCCGAGTGCATCCTTGCGACCAACACCTCCTCGCTGTCGGTCACCGAGATGGCGGCCGACCTCTCCCACCCCGAACGCGTTGTGGGTTTCCATTTCTTCAACCCGGTAGCGGCCATGCCCCTGTTGGAGATCGTCAAGGCGCCGCACACCGACGACGCCGTCCTGGCCACGGCTTTCGCTCTGGCCAAGGAACTCAAGAAGTCAGCCGTGCTGGTGCAGGACGCGACGGCGTTTGTGGTCAACCGCATCCTGGGCCGGATGTTTGGTGAGATCACTGCGGTGTTCGACGAGGGCACCGACGCCGCGACCGCCGACAACGCGCTGCGCCCGATGGGGCTCCCCATGACGCCGTTCCGTCTGCTCGCCCTGGTGGGACTACCGGTGGGTCAGCATGTCCAGGAGTCCCTGCACGCGTCATTCGGTGACCGGTTCCACGTATCGGCCAATCAGCAAAAGCTGATCGACGCCGGAATCAAGGGACTATGGGTCAGGGGCGAGGACGGCACCGAGACGGTGCCCGAGTCGACCCTGGCGCTGATGTCCCGTGGCGATGCGCCGTCGGACAGCGCCGAGGTGCTCCGCCGAACCCAGGATGCCCTCGCCGACGAGATTGGCCGGATGCTCGATGAGGGAGTGGTTGCCGCGCCCGAGGATATCGACCTGTGTGTCATCCTCGGTGCCGGCTGGCCCTTCCACATGGGCGGAATCACCCCCTATCTGGATCGGGTGGGCGCATCCGAGCGGGTCAACGGGAAGACCTTCCACTAGGACCCGCCCCCTCAAGACCCGCGACCCCGAACGGCGCCCGTTCCCCCCTCTCAGGGGGCGGGCGCCGTTCCCGGTTCTGGCCCAGTCCGCTCACTCGCACCGGAGGAACTCCACCGGCTCCGCTGTGGCACCACGTGCCGCCGGCAGTGTCCCGGGCAGGAAGGCAATCCCCATCACGATCAGGCCGTCGGGAGATAAGTTGTGCACAATTTAGTTTACTGATTGGATAGAGTCATGGAAGGTGACCTTCGGCTCGAGAACCAGCTGTGTTTTGCGCTCTACGACGCGGCCCGCACCATGGCGGGCGCCTATCAGACCGCGTTGACACCCCTCGGGCTCACCTATCCGCAGTTCCTCGTGTTGCTCGTCCTCTGGGAAAAGGACGGCAGTACCGTGTCGCAACTGGGGTCCCGGCTGCATCTTGATAGCGGCACACTCTCACCGCTGCTTAAACGGCTGGAGGCACTTGGGTTGGTGGAGCGTCGCAGGGAAAGCCAGGACGGCCGCACGGTCACCATTCGCCTGACCGAGCGCGGCGCGGGGCTCGAGTCCCAGGCCGCCACGCTCCAGGGAGACCTACGGGACCAGCTCGCAATGAGCGATGAGGAGCTCGCAGCGCTCCACGTCCTGGCAGCACGTTTCTGCAGTGTTGCCAGGTCGCCAACGGCTGGAACACCGTCACCGGCGGAGCACGCCTGACCTCCACCTTGACCGCTCGACCTTCACCCAGCACCAGACCAACCACCGACCGCTTGACCAATCACCGAGGAGAACCATGAACGCCATCTACACTGCCGAGGCCATCGCCACCGGAGCCGGACGCAACGGCCGGACCCGCACCGACGACGGGCAGGTTGATTTTGCCCTTGCGGCACCGAAGTCGCTGGGCGGTTCCGGTGAAGGGACCAACCCCGAGCAGCTGTTCGCGGCCGGGTACGCCGCCTGCTTCCACTCGGCGCTCCAACTTGTCGCCCGGGAGGCCAAAGCCGATCTGGGAGACTCCAGTGTGGGTGCGAAAGTGGGCCTGGGCCGCAACGATAACGGTGGTTTCTCACTTCAGGTAACCCTTGAAGTGGTTGTGCCCGGCCTGTCACAGGACGAGGCACAGGCCCTGGCGGACAAGGCGCACCAGGTATGCCCCTACAGCAACGCGGTCCAGGGCAACATCGATGTTTCTGTGATGGTGTCTGACGACTGAGCCGGGGCTTCATTCCTGCCCGGTGCCTAACCCTGGTGCGGCGCCACAACGACGGCAGCGCGCCGGGTGCGGTAACGCCCCAGTAACGCGGACTGGTCCACACTTAATCTGCTTCGACCTGAGTCGATGTGGAGCGACGCCCGGTCAACCGGTGGCGGCTCCGGAAGTGTGAGGAGTGCTCCATGACGTGGTCCGGCTGGTTCAATCACGGCGCCCCTGCCGGCGGTTTCGCTGGCGGACCGTCGATCGTGTCCCGCAACAATACGGTCTGCAACATCTACGTCCGCGGCGCAGACAACGCCCTCTGGCAGAAAGCCTTCTGGAACGGCGCCTGGCACGACTGGGGCCGCCACAACGACGGCGGTGTTCTCGCCTCCGAACCCGCCCCCGGCTCCATGGGCGACAACCACGAACACGTCTTTGTCCGCGGCACCGACGGCAACGTCTGGTCCAAAGCCTGGACTGGAAGCGGCGGCTGGTCCGGCTGGTTCAACCACGGCGCCCCCGCCGGCGGTTTCGCCGGCGGACCGTCGATCGTGTCCCGCAACAACAGGGTCTGCAACATCTACGTCCGCGGCGCAGACAACGCCCTCTGGCAAAAAGCCTTCTGGAACGGCGCCTGGCACGACTGGGGCCGCCACAACGACGGCGGTGTTCTCGCCTCCGAACCGGTCGCCGACACCATGGGGCAGGAGCATGAGCACGTCTTTGTCCGCGGCACCGACGGCAGCGCCTGGTCGAAGGCGTGGAGCCTGGTCCCGACCGTTGTCCTGCATCTGAAGATCCTGACCGCTCCCACGAGCTTCACCGTGGACCAGATGGTGCAGGCCATGCGGACCGTCTACGCCAGCCGGGGCATCAATGTTGCTCTCGGTTCCACCGAGAACCTCAACCTCCCCTTGCTCACGGACCTCGATGTGGGCGGGTGCACCATGGGATCGACCACCACCGAACAGAACCAGCTGTATGGAAACCGGGCCAATGTCGGCAACGACCATGTGGCGGTCTATTTCGTGAGAAGTACCAATCCGCCGTCGAACGGATGTGCAGCCTTCCCAGCCGGCCGCCCCAGCTGCGCGGTGTCCTCCACGGCCAGCAGCTGGACCCTCGGCCACGAGGTAGGCCACGTGCTGGGCCTACCCCATGTCACGCCGACCGACCGGTTGATGACGGGTGGGGGCACCTGGAATGTCACTAATCCGCCACCCGATCTCGACGGTGCGGAAACCACTACGCTGGTCAACAGCGCACTAACAGTGAACGTTTAGGAGAGCGCCATGTCAGTAACCATGGAGGAAGTCCGGGCAGCCCTTGACCCGGATGAGGTCGACTACCCCGAAGCCTCGAGGCTCGGCCCAGAGGCCCTTCCTCATCTGCTGACCCTGGTCCGTGAGACGGAACCCGGACTTGCTGCCAAGGCCGCCTACCTTGCCGGTGCGATCGACAGCGCACAGTCGGAGGAGGTCGTTGCGGCGGCGGCGGCGAACGACGACGCCCGGGTTCGGGTGGCCGCGGCCGAGGCCGCGGCGATGCTGCCTCCGGAGTCGGCCAGCAGGGTGCTGGGCAGTCTCATGCTCGATGATGATCAGGGGGTGCAGAAGCTCTCGCTGCGGTCGGTGTCTACCGGACTCTCCGCCGAGGTGCGCGACAAGGTGGCCGAGGTCTCTGAAGGTGCACCAGATCCCGGCCTGCGCAAGCTCGCCGCCGAAGCACTCGGTCGGATGCGTTAGCAGACCGCCTGGCTGTTCTCGATGAGGACGGGCTACTGGCGTTGCACCAACGTATCCGGCGTGCACGCAATAAGTACACGACGAGTTATCGCCGGAAAGCGGCGGGAGAAGTGGTCGAATCCGGTGGCCGGGGGAAGGCTGCCAGACGCCAGGCAAAGCGCGACAGCCGCTAGCTACCAACCAACACGTGACGCAACGGCGGAAGCTCCTCGAACGCTGGCCTCGCGAACCAGTACCCCTGGAACAGGCTGATTCCGACCGCCTTGAGCGCGAGGTACTCCCCTTCGGTTTCGATACCCTCGGCGAGGACGGTGATGCCAAGCTTGTGCGCCATATCGACGACGCTGGCGACGACGATCTGCCGGGCCGGGCTCGCGTCGATCCCACGGATGAGCAGCATGTCGATCTTGATCAGATCGGGCTGAAACTCGACGAGCAACCCCAGCCCCGCGTGCCCGGCCCCAAAGTCGTCGATGGCGGTGGTGAAGCCGTGCCTGCGGTATTCGGTGATGATGTTCGTGAGGTGGCCGGTGTCGGACACCTCCTCGTTCTCGGTGAACTCGAACATGATTGCGGACGTCGGGAAGCTATAGCGGGCGGCGGCCTGCAGCGTGGCGCGAAGGCAGGCAGCCGGCTCGTAGACAGCGTTTGGCATGAAGTTGATGGAAAGCTTCAGTTCCTGATCCGCAGGGAACAGCCGCGAGGCCAGTTCGATCGCCTTGACCCGGCAATCCTGGTCGAACCGGTACTTCTGCTCCGGTGTCACCCGCGAGAGGACGTCGTAGGCACCTTCGCCGGCGAAGCCCCTGACCAGTGCCTCATAGCCCCAGACCCGCCCGGCGACGGCGTCATAGATCGGCTGGAAGGCCGTGCTGAAGTCAAAGTCCAACTTTGACGAAGTTCTGCAGCCGTCACATGCCATGGGGATCCTCTCGGGGGTTGGGTCTACGGTATGTCACGGGGGCCGGATGTCAGTCGATTTCGGCGTGTCGGACCGTTCCCAGGTATTCACTTGCCCGGCAATGCTGCTGGCCATAAGTGGTGGAAGTGGTTGATCGGTCCGCTACCGTCACCAACCTGCAATTCGTCGGCGTAAGTCAAGGCCTCCTGCAGCCACTTCTTCACCTCACTGACGGCGATACCCCAGTCCCCCGTGCGCGCCATGACGGTCGCAACGGCAGCGGACAATGAACACCCTGTTCCATGGGTGTTGTCGGTCGGGACTCGGGGAGCGAGGAACTCGCGAAGGGTCTCCCCGGCCATTCCTGCCGCATCCACCAGGGCATCCGGGCTCGAATCCGTGAGCAGGTGCCCACCCTTGACGAGGACAGCCGTTCCGGTGCTGGCAGAGAGCCGCTGCGCCTGGTCCAGGGCCTCCGGCCAGTGCGTGGCAACCGGAGCGCCGACCAGAACCGCGAGCTCGGGCAGATTAGGCGTTACCAGGCTTACCGTTCCGACCAGGCCCCGCATGGATGCTTCCGCCGAGTCAGCCAGCAGTCTGTCGCCGCTGGTGGCAATCATGACGGGATCAAGCACCACCAGCTGTGGTTGAACGCGGAGGAGCCACTCGTGGACAACCTCGATGGTCGCCACGTCACCGAGCATCCCGACCTTCACGGCGTCGATGGTCACGTCGTCGCTCACTGCATCCAACTGTTCACGCAGAAACGGGGTCGGTGGAGTGTGCACCGAGCGGACGCCTCTCGTGTTCTGCGCGACGAGCGCTGTCACGACAGCCATCCCGTAACCGCCCATCGCGGCAATACTCTTCAGATCGGCCTGGATGCCCGCCCCGCCCGTGGGATCCGTTCCGGCGATGCTGAGAACGCGGGGGACCCGGCGGAGGGCAAGCGGCCCTAGGATCGCCATTGGCCGGCCAACTCTCGCGCTGCTGCCTCCGGATCGGTCGACGCACAGACGGCTGAGACGACCGCGACCCCTGCAGCCCCGGCGTCGCGGAGGGGGCGTACATCGGATACCCCGATCCCGCCAATTGCCACACACGGCAAAGAGCTTCCCGAAGCCAGAGCACCGAATCCTTCGGTTCCCAACGGATCGGGATGATCAGCTTTGGTGGCTGTCGCATGGATGGCACCAATCCCCAAATAGTCCACGGTCGAAGCCGGCAGGTTGTGAGCGGTCCCGATTTCGCTGCCGGTGGCAGCGCTGAGGCCTACGATCGCACCCGGACCGACGATTGACCGCACCAAATGGACGGGCAGGTCGGATTGACCAACGTGCACTCCGGCGACCTGTGCTCCGCGGGCCCGAGCAGCCAGGAAGACGTCAACCCGGTCGTCGACCAACACGGGGACAATCGATCCAACCGATTCGGCAACCGCGAGAAGTAACTGGAGCAGACCCCTGGTTGACGCGTTCTTGTCGCGCACCTGAACCATGGTCGCGCCGCCGGCCACCGCCGCTGCAACGACGTCGGCTACCGGAGTAGGTTGGCACAGGCCAGTGTCAGTCACAAGGTACAGAGACAGCTGGTCCCGAAGGGTCACCGCCTCGTTCCATCGCTTCATCGCGCGCCGTCCGATGGGCTCACCGCAAGGAGATTCAGACCGGAGGCGACGTCGTCGGGTGTCACGGCAGCCAGCCGGTCGAGGAATTCGATGGCGAAGCTCCCGGGTCCGTTTGCTCGCGCCGCCGCCTGCTCCGCTGCGAGGGTGTACACACCCGTGGCCGCAGTGGCCGCGAGAACGGCATCGTCGGTTAGAGCGGCGAAGGCAGCCATGACGGCCCCCAGCGCGCAGCCCCCACCCGTCACCTTCGTAAGCAGGGCATGCCCGTTCGCTACGACTACGGCATCTCCATCCGGACCAACCATGAGATCGTGGGCGCCTGATATGGCCACAGCCGACGACGTCGACCGTGAGAGTGACCGGGCCGCGTGCAGAGCATCCAGAGGATCGTCGGTGGAATCGACTCCGCGACCACCAGAGCCCGCACCCGCCAAAGCGAGGATCTCGGAGGCATTCCCCCGAATGATCCTCGGGCTCCGCCCCGCCAGCTGACCGGCCAGCTCCGTGCGGACAGAGAGGAATCCGACGGCCACGGGGTCCAGCACCCACGGCGTCCCGGCGGCATTCGCCGCAACCACGGCTTCGGTCATCGCCGTCTGCTGATCCCGCTGGGGAGTTCCCAAATTGATAAGGATCCCCGACGCGACGGAGGCGAACTGCTTGGCTTCCGAGGGAATATCCACCATGGCCGGCGCCGCCCCGACCGCGAGGAGGACATTGGCGGTGAAGTTGGTCACCACCGCGTTGGTAATACATTGGACCAAGGGGGTGGTGGACCGTAATTCTTCGAGCAGTCGAGCACAATCAGATGATGCATGACGAACAGTCATCCACGACATCCCTTCGCTAGTTCGAACTAGATCAGGTTCAACGGGTGTCAATTCTCAGCTGCTTCTGGTGAGCAGCACCCCGTGCCATGGTCACCACCCTAACCGCTACGCCCCAGACCTACCCAAATCCCCGCGCCAGCCCTGCCGGGTAGCGGGACGGTCTCCCCGCCGGTTACTGTGTCAGGAGCGACACGGGGTGCCGGTTCTTGCTGGCTGAGATCATACCCGTCGAACCTGATCCAGTTCGGACTGGCGAAGGGATGTCCATCCGGTCTTTTCGGTCGGTTCATGCGTCTTTTCGCCCCGCTTATCACACGACTTCAGACGGGGTACTGCATGCAACTCACCGAACAGATTGTCCTGGTTACCGGAGGCGGTCGGGGCTTGGGCCGGAGCATCGTCGAGGCGTTCTCGGCTGAAGGCACCCGCGTAGTCATTAACTACCGGGCCAGCTCAGCCCAGGCTCACGAGCTCGCCGCCCAGATCGGTCCGGAACGGGCATTGGCTGCAGCAGCGGATGTAACGGACCCTTTGCAGGTCGGCGATCTTCTCGAACGAGCGCGGGTGCACTTCGGAGCTCCTGTCACCACGGTGGTGAACAACGCGCTGGCATCATTCACTTTCAATGGGGATGCCCGCTCCACCGCAGCGGAGATCAGTTGGACTGATTTCAGCGCCCAGTTCGCCGGCAGCGTCAAAGCCAGCCTGAACACCACGCAGGCAGCACTTCCGGGAATGCGTGGGCACAACTTCGGGCGCATCATCAACATCGGCACGAACCTGTTCCAGAACCCTGTGGTGCCTTATCACGACTACATCGCGGCGAAAGCAGCGCTGCTTGCGCTGACCCGGACCCTGGCGAAAGACCTTGGCCCGCAAGAACATCACTGTCAACATGGTCTCCGGGGGGCTCCTGCGCACCACTGACGCCAGCGCCGGGACCCCCGACGACGTCTTCGATTACATCGCCGCATCAACCCCGCTGGGGCGGGTGACCACTCCGCAGGAGTTCGCCGACGCTGTCCTCTTCTTCGCCTCGCCCTGGGCCCGGTCCGTAACTGGGCAGAACCTGGTGGTTGATGGCGGGTTGGTGATGGACTGATCAATGCCTTGATCAGTCCCGGCTCCCAGGCGGCCAAGGAGCTTCGACTGGTCTAGGCGGCCCGCGGGAAAATGCGGTCGAGCTCCTGCAGTTCCGTTTCTGAGGGTACCCAGCACACCGCTTCGGCGTTCTGCTCGATCTGTTCCGGCTTGGTGGCGCCCGCAATGACCGAGGCGACGGACGGCTGGGCCGCCAGCCAGGAGAAGGCAACCTGCAGTTCGGTCAGGTCACGGGCCCTTGCGAAGGCTCCAAAGTCGGCGAGCTGGTCCCAGTCGGCGCCGTCCAGCAGGTTGGTGCGGGAGTGGGTGAGCCTGCTGCCCGCCGGAACCTTCGATGCACTGTACTTGCCGGTCAGCAGTCCGTTGGCGAGGGGAAAGAAGGGGAGCACGCCGATCCCGTACGCTTCGGCTGCGGGGACAACCTCGGCTTCGATCCCGCGTTCGAGAAGATTCCAGTGGTTTTGGGCCGAGATGAAGGGCGTGTATCCGCCGAGCTGGGCTACGAACTCGGCCTCGGCGAGCTGCCAGCCGGCCCGGTTGGAATGGCCGATGTACCTGACCTTGCCGCTGGTGACCAGGGCGTCCAGCGCAGAAAGGGTCTCCTCGATGGGCGTCAGCGGGTCTGGCGCGTGGAACTGGTACAGGTCGATCCAGTCGGTGCCCAGGCGTCGCAGCGATGCGTCGACAGCCTTCATGATGTACCGGCGCGATCCGCGCGCACCCCAGTCCGGACCGTTGGCGCCTTTCAGGTCCAGGCCGAATTTGGTGGCGATGAGCACGTCGTCGCGGTTCTTGACGAGTGCCTTGCCCAGCATTTCCTCGCTCAGGCCGGGGGTTTTGCCGTAGGAATCGGCCACGTCGAAAAAGTTGATTCCCGCATCGATGGCGGCTCCGATGACGGCGTTGGTGCCACGCTGCGTCTCGGTGGGCGTTCCGGAGCGGCCCAGGTTGTTGCAACCGAGCCCCACCACTGAAACGTTCAGTCCGGAGTTGCCAAGTCTGCGATATTCAGTCATGGGACTACGCTACAACATCGGTTACCCGGGGCACCTTCTGGTGCCCCGGGTAAAATCTCTCATGTTCGGGTTCAGGCGAACCAGATACCCATTTCCCGCTGCGCCGATTCTGCCGAGTCCGAACCGTGGACCAGGTTCTGCTGCACCTTCAAACCCCAGTCCCGGCCCAGATCTCCCCGGATGGTGCCGGGTGCGGCGGCTGTTGGCTCGGTGGCACCGGCGAGGGACCGGAATCCTTCGATGACCCGCTCGCCCTCAAAGATCGCGGCGACGATGGGCCCACTGAGCATGAACTCGACGAGCGGTTCGAAGAAGGGCTTGCCGACGTGCTCCTCGTAGTGCTCTTCGAGCATTGCACGGGTGGCCGACACCATTTTCAGGTCCACCAGGGTGTACCCCTTGGCTTCAACCCGGGCCAGAATAGTCCCGGACAGAGCGCGGGAAACGCCGTCGGGCTTGATCAGTACAAGAGTGCGTTCAGCGCTCACAGAAGTCCTCCAAAGTGTTGGGTATGGCCAGTGGAACTCTACTAAACATTAGTGCCGGGCTCTGACCCGCCCTCGGGGTTCGCCCGTTCCCATTCGGCCTGCTGACGGTCACGCTCCTCGTTTTCGGCGTCAAGGCGGATCCCGGTACGGATTCCGTACAGCCAGGTCAGGGCGAACAGCACCCCGATCAGGAACATGGTGGGTTCGATGAACCCGGTAGCGATGATGACCAGTTGCAGCACCCAGCCGATGGCAATGCCGTACGGCTTGGTCAGGAACGCGCACGCCCCGACCAGTGCGATGGCCAACGCAATCCCCACGGTTAGGATCAACACTGGTGAGATGGTGTCGCGCAACAAGCCGAATGCGGCGAGGGTCGCAAACAAAACCACCAGCGCTTCGAGGGTGAGGACCACTGAGGCAAAGGTGACTTTGATGGAACGCCGTTTCTTCGGCATTCCGGGTCGCCACTCCCGCTGCGCCTTGGTCATACGGCGTTTCCGGTTTTGCTCCATGTGCACTCCCCTACTTACCCAGCAGGGTGCGGGCCTCCCCCACCACCGTGATCGAACCGGTGATGAGGATGCCCCCTGCGAGGTCGTTGTTTTCCTCGGCCTTCATGACGGCCCATTCAAGCGCGTCGTCGAGCCGTTCGGCGATGTGGACGTGTTCCTCGGCGAACCCGGCCGCTAGCGCGTCCTGCAGCAGATCAGCAGCAGGGATGGCGCGCGGTGAATTCGACTGGGTCAGGCAGACGTCCTCGAGGATGCCACCCAGTTCCTCATGCAGCTCGGCCAGGATGGCTCCCGCATCCTTGTCCTGGAGCACGCCGACCACCAGGATCAACCGGCTGAAGTCGAAGGCTTCCTTGACGGCTGCCGCGGTTGCCTTGGCGCCGGCCGCGTTGTGCGCCGCGTCGACGATGATGCTCGGTGCCGTGCGCACCACTTCGATCCGCCCCGGCGAGGTGACGGTTCGCAACCCTTCGCGGACCACCGCGGCGTCGAGTTCACGGGTCCCGCCACCGATGAATGCCTCGACGGCGGCGACGGCGACGGCGGCGTTCTGCGCCTGATGCGCCCCGTGCAGGGGCAGCAGCAGTTCCTCGTACCGGCCGGCTATCCCGTTGATGGACAGCACCTGACCGCCGACGCCGATGGTCCTGGTTTCGACCCCGAACTCAACTCCCTCGAACCGGAACTCAACGCCGACTTCGCGAGCCTTCTCGAGGAGCACCTGGGCGGCCTCGTGGGGCTGGGCCGCGCTGATCAGGAAGCCGCCCGGTTTGATGATCCCCGACTTTTCCAAGGCAATATCGTATTCGGTGTCACCGAGCAGCTCGGTGTGATCGAGGGAAATCGGCGTGACAACTGCTACCTGGCCGTCGCCCACGTTGGTTGCGTCGGTGATGCCGCCGAGCCCTACCTCGATGATGGCGACGTCGACGGGCTCGTCGGCGAAGACCGCGAACGCGAGAATGGTGATGCTTTCGAAGTAGGTCAGCCGGGGGTCCCCCGCCGCTTCCAGTTCACCGTCGATGATTTCCAGGAACGGCCGGATCTCATCCCAGATCCGGACGAAGGTCTCATCCGAGACCGGTTCGCCGTCGATACTGATCCGTTCGGTGACGCTGCTCAGGTGGGGGCTGGTGTAGCGTCCGGTCCGCAGCTCGTGGGCCCGCAGGATGCCCTCGACCATGCGTGCGGTCGAGGTCTTCCCGTTGGTCCCGGTCAGGTGGATGATCGGGTACGCCTTGTTGGGTTCGCCAAGGATCTCCATCGCCCTGAGCATCGGCGCCATCCGGGGTTCCATTTTGTTCTCGGGCGCCCGGCTGAGTAGTTCAGCGTAGACGCTCTCGACCGAGAACCGGTCAAAGCTCCCTACCGGGGCCGGGCCTTCGGCGTCCATTGGTTCCGGGGTCTGCTGGCTCATGGGTGCCTCTCTACTGTGACTGTGTACTCGCCGACGGTCAGCGCGCCGTCAGCCGGCGATGCGGCGACGACGTGCAGGTCGGTGGTCAGCGTTTCCGCCTTGATCAGCGGTGCGTTGGCTGTCAGCGCGTCCACCAGTTCGGGTGCCGCGCGGAGCGTGGTCGTGATCCGGTCGCTGATGTGCAGGTCAGCGTCGCGGCGGGCCTGTTGGATGGCACGGATGGCGTCCCTGGCCGCTCCTTCGGCGGCGAGTTCGTCGGTGACCTCCGTGTCGAGGACCAGGAACCCACCCCCGGGCAGGACTGTGACAGCCTTCCCGGAGTTGTCGCCGTCGTCGGACACGACCGTCTCCAGGGTGTACTCGTGGGGCTCGAGCGCCAGTTCACCGGCGGTCACCGCACCGTCGGCGGTTACCGACCAGTCACCGGACTTGGCTGCCTTGATGGCGGCCTGGACGTTTTTGCCCAGCCGCGGGCCGGCGGCACGGGCGTTCACCACGAGCTTGCTCACAATCCCGAATTCCTCGGGTGAGGCGTCGGCCGCGTCGATCAGCCGGACCTTCTTGATGTTCAGCTCATCAGCGATGATCCCCTGATACTGACCGTCAAGGTTCCCAGCGGACGGCGCTACCACCGTGAGGTTGGCGAGCGGCAACCTCACCCGCAGGTTGGCCGCCTTCCGCAGGCTGGAGCCGGTGGAGCAGATCTGGCGGGTGCGTTCCATCCGCTCGACGAGGTCGGGAGCCTCGGGGAACGCCGATGCCTCGGGCCAGTCGGTGAGGTGCACCGAACGCCCGCCGGTCAGTCCACGCCAGATTTCCTCGGTGACGAGGGGCAGCAGCGGCGCTGCCGCCCGGCAGACAGCCTCGAGGCAGGTGTAGAGCACGTCGAAGGCGTCGGTGTCTTCGTCGAAAAACCGCTGCCGGCTCCGGCGGACGTACCAGTTGGTCAACGTATCCAGGTAGCGGCGCAGGGTCTCGCAGGCGTCGCTGATGTTGAAGGCATCCAGGGACGCCGTCATGTCCCGCACCAGATTTCCGGTGTAGGCGAGGATGTAGCGGTCGACGGGCTCCGCGAGGCGGTCGGCCTGCTCCGGGCCCACCGTTTTCGCTTCGTATCCGGTACCGCCAGCGGCGGCATTCGTGTACAGGCTGAAGAAGTGCCACACGTTCCAGAGCGGGAGGATGACCTGCCGGACGCCGTCGCGGATGCCCTGCTCGGTGACGATCAGGTTGCCACCGCGCAGGACCGGGGAGGACATGAGGAACCAGCGCATCGCGTCGGCGCCGTCACGGTCGAGGACCTCGGTGACGTCCGGGTAGTTGCCCAGGCTCTTCGACGCCTTCTGGCCGTCGTCGCCCAGCACGATGCCGTGGCTGATGACGTTCCGGAACGCAGGCCGGTCGAACAGCGCCGTGGAGAGGACGTGCAGCATATAGAACCAGCCGCGGGTCTGACCGATGTACTCCACAATGAAGTCGGCGGGGTTGTGCGACTCGAACCATTCCTGGTTCTCCATCGGGTAGTGCACCTGAGCGAACGGCATGGAGCCGGAGTCGAACCAGACGTCCAGGACGTCCTCGACCCGGCGCATGGTGGACTGACCCTCCGCCGGGGAGCGGGGGTCGTCGGGGTTCGGCCGGGTCAGCTCGTCAATGAACGGGCGGTGCAGGTCGGGCTCGCCGGCCTTGTTCAGCGGCAGCCGCCCGAAGTCGGCCTGGATCTCGGCGAGAGAGCCGTAGACGTCGGTGCGGGGGTACGCGGGGTCGTCGGACTGCCAGACCGGGATAGGGCTCCCCCAGTACCGGTTTCGGCTGATCGACCAGTCCCGGGCGTTCTGCAGCCATTTGCCGAACTGTCCGTCCTTCACGTTCTCAGGGATCCAGTTGATGCCCTGGTTCAGGTCCACCATCCGGTCCTTGATTTTCGTGACCTCGACAAACCAGGAGGACACCGCACGGTAGATCAGCGGGTTGCGGCACCGCCAGCAGTGCGGGTAGCTGTGGACGTAGCTCGCCTGGCGGACCAGCCTGCCGCTGTCCTTCAGCACCCGGGTGATCGGCTTGTTGGCGTCGAAAACCTGCAGTCCCACAATGTCGGCGAGGGGCCCGTGCCCGTACATCGGCAGGAAGCGCGCCCCTTCATCCACTGACAGGATGACCTGGATCCCGGCCTCCTCGCAGATCTTCTGATCCTCCTCGCCGTAGGCGGGCGACTGGTGCACGATGCCGGTGCCGTCGGTGGTGGTCACATAATCGGCCACCAGGAAGCGGAAGGCGTTCCGATAGCCGCCCTGTTCGGGGTCAGTCAGGTAATCCCACAGTGGTTCGTAGGCCAGATCGGCCAGCTCGGCGCCCTGCAGGGAACGTTCGACGGCGGCGGTCGCCTCCTTCGCGGAGGCGTAGCCGAGGTCCTTGGCATAGTTGCCCAAAAGATCAGCGGCGATGAGGAAGCGGCGGTCGTCGTCGGCCAGTGACGCTCCAGCGGGCACCACTGCGTAGGTGATGTCCGGCCCGACGGCGAGGGCAGCGTTGGTGGGCAGGGTCCAGGGCGTGGTGGTCCAGGCGAGGGCCTGCACGCCGGCGAGATCCTGGGACAGCGCGGTGGAACCGGCGAGGATGGGGAAGGTCACCGTGACGGTCTGGTCCTGGCGGTCCTGGTAGACGTCGTCGTCCATCCGCAGCTCGTGGTTGGACAGCGGCGTTTCGTCGTTCCAGCAGTACGGCAGGACGCGGTAGCCGTTGTAGGTGAGGCCCTTGTCATACAAATTCTTGAACGCCCAGATCACCGACTCCATGTAGTCGACGTTCAGGGTCTTGTAGTCATTGTCGAAGTCCACCCAGCGCGCCTGGCGGGTCACGTAGTCCTGCCACTCCCCGGCATACTTCATGACCGATGACCGGCAGGCGTCGTTGAACTTGTCGATGCCCATGGCTTCGATCTGGGCCTTGTCGCTCATGCCGAGCTGCTTCATGGCCTCGAGCTCGGCGGGCAGCCCGTGGGTGTCCCAGCCGAACCGGCGCTCGACACGGTGCCCGCGCTGGGTCTGGTACCGGCCCACTAGGTCCTTGGCGTAGCCGGTCAGCAGGTGCCCGTAGTGGGGCAGGCCATTGGCGAAGGGCGGCCCGTCATAGAAGACGAACTCGTTGGAGCCATTTTCGCCATCGCGGAGGTCTGCGTCGCGAGCGTCGATTGAGGCCTGGAAAGTGCCATCGGCGTCCCAGTACTTGAGGATTCGCTCCTCGATTTCCGGGAAGCGCGGAGACGCCGAGGAAGAAGAGGCGTCGGCGGCGCTGTCCAGGCTGGTGGCCTTCGGGTAGATCTGTGGCATGTTGTTCATCCTGTAGGCAAGGTGTGGTTCAGTTACCTGCGAGGACGCGTCCATCCGCTGGGGTCAGTCTGCAACCCCCGCGCCGAACCCGCGGTACCACCTCACTTGCCGCCGGCGAGAAATATCCTCGCGGCTGCCACTTCGTGACCGCTGTGACGGGCTTACCCGTCCGGTTCTACTGACCTGCCGGATATCTGACCTGTTGCAGGTTAGGCGCGGCGGGGGTTCTTCCGGAAGCTCACCGGTGATCGCCGGGTCAAAGCTGTTGCCCCCAGTCTAGCCGATATCGGCTCCCTTGGCCGGACTGCCTGCCCGGCTACTGCTTCCGGATCACCTTGTGGGCTGCGGCCTGCGCCAGCGGCCGGACCACAATCTCGTCGAGGTTGACATGGTGGGGCACGGTGACGGCGTAGGCGACGATGTCGGCGACGTCCTCGCTGGTCAGCGGCTTCTCGACGCCGTCGTACACCTTCGAGGCAGCGTCGGCGCTGCCCAGCCGGTTCAGGGAGAACTCCTCGGTGTGCACCATGCCCGGGAGCACCTCGATGACGCGGACACCGTGCTCGGCCTCCTCCAGCCGGAGCGCACGGGTCATCGCGCGTTGGGCAGCCTTCGCCGCGTTGTAGCCGGCGCCGCCCTCGTAGGAGACCATGCCGGCGGTGGACGTGAGGTTCAGGACCGTGCCACCCTGGGCCTGCGCGCGGAGCAGGGGAAGGAACGCGCGGGTCATTTTCATGGTGCCCACGACGTTCGCCTGGTACATCCACTCCCAGTCGGCGGTCTTCGCGTCGATCATCCGGTCCGCCCCGCGCGCGCCCCCGGCAATGTTGATGAGCGTGTCAGCGCCACCGGCGTCGGTGACAGCCTCGATGAGGTGCTCGACGTCGTCGTCCGCGGTGATATCGGTGGGGACAGCGATGGCACCGGTCTCGGCGGCGAGGTCCGCCAACCGGTCCGCACGCCGGGCAACAGCGAAGACCCGCCATCCCTGGGCTGCGAGGAGACGGACAGTGGCCTCGCCAATGCCGGTGCTCGCGCCGGTGACAACTGCTGTGCGCTGCGTGGACGTCGTTGGTGTGGAAGTCATGGATCCAACTTATCGTGAAACAATTGACCGTATGGCTGAACACACTCCGGGCACAGACACGCCCGCAACAGTAAATGTCCCAGACAAACCGGTTCTCGAGGGTCTTGAATCCCGGCTCGCTGCACAGTGGCGGGCGGACGGCACCTACACCTTCGACCCCGAAACGTCCCGGGCGGAGGTGTATTCGATTGACACTCCCCCGCCGACCGCATCCGGTTCCCTGCACGTGGGACACATGTTCTCCTACACCCAGACCGACGTCGTCGCCCGGTACCAGCGGATGCGCGGCAAGAACGTTTTCTACCCCATGGGCTGGGACGACAACGGTCTGCCCACCGAACGCCGCGTCCAGAACTACTACGGTGTCCGCTGCGACCCGTCGGTCCCCTACGACGCCGGCTACACCCCTCCGGCCGAGCCGCCCAAGAACCAGCGCGACTTCGACGCCGTCTCCCGCCGAAACTTCATCGAGCTGTGCGAGCAACTGGCCGTCCAGGATGAGCTGGTCTTCGAGAACCTGTTCAGCACCCTTGGCCTGTCGGTCGACTGGAACCTGACCTACCGCACCATCGACGACACCTCACGGGCCGTCAGCCAGCGGGCCTTCCTGGACAACCTGGCGGCCGGGGACGCGTACCTTGCCGAGGCACCCACCCTCTGGGACGTCACCTTCCGCACCGCGGTGGCGCAGGCGGAACTGGAAGACCGGGAGCAGCCTGGTGCCTACCACCGGATCGCCTTCCACACACCCGGCGGGGAGAAGATCTTCATCGAATCGACCCGTCCCGAGTTGCTTCCCGCCTGCGTGGCGCTGGTGGCGAATCCCGACGACGAGCGGTACCAGCACCTGTTTGGCACCACCGTCACCTCGCCGCTGTTCGACGTCGAGGTGGAAATCAAGGCGCACCCCCTCGCGAAGCCCGACAAGGGCACCGGCATCGCCATGATCTGTACGTTCGGTGACCTGACCGACGTCATCTGGTGGCGGGAACTGCAGCTGCCAACCCGGGCGATTGTGGGACGTGACGGGCGAATCCGGTCGGAGACCCCCGAGTGGATCAGCACCGCCAAGGCACAGGAAAACTATTCGACGATCGCCGGCAAGACCGTGTTCAGCGCCAAGGAGGGCGTCGTCGCGCTGCTGCGTGCCAGCGGTGAGCTGGAGGGTGAGCCGAAAAAGGTTCTCCACCCGGTCAACTTCTACGAAAAGGGCGACAAGCCCCTCGAAGTCGTCACCAGCCGGCAGTGGTATCTCCGCAATGGCGGCCGGGACGAGGCCAAGCGGGAGAAGCTCATCCAGCGCGGCCGGGAAATCGACTTCCACCCCGCGTTCATGCGGTCCCGGTACGAGAACTGGATCGAAGGGCTCAACGGCGACTGGCTGGTCTCCCGGCAGCGCTTCTTCGGGGTGCCGATTCCCGTCTGGTACCGCCTGGATGCCGACGGCGAGCCCGACTACGAGGCACCGATCGTTCCTTCCCACGAGGCACTCCCCGTGGACCCGGCGGCCGAGCCTGCGCCCGGCTTTGAGGAGAGCGCCCGCAACCAGCCGGGTGGTTTCGTCGGAGAGAATGACGTCCTGGACACCTGGGCCACCTCGTCACTGACGCCGCAGATTGTGGGCGGCTGGCCGAAGAACCCTGACCTGTTTGCCAAGGTCTTCCCGTTCGACCTCCGACCGCAGGGCCACGACATCATCAGGACCTGGCTCTTCTCGAGTGCCGTCCGCGCCGACTCGCTGCAGGATTCGGCGCCGTGGCGCCACGCGGCGCTGTCCGGCTGGATCCTCGATCCGGACCGCAAGAAGATGTCGAAGTCCAAGGGCAACGTGGTGGTACCCACCGACGTGCTCGAGGAGTTCGGGGCCGACGCCGTCAGGTACTGGGCTGCCTCAGCCAAACTGGGTGCGGATACGGCCTACGAGATCGCGCAGATGAAGATCGGGCGCCGCCTGGCCATCAAGCTGCTGAACGCGTCGAAGTTTGTGCTGAACCTCGGTGCCACCGAGCACACGGTCCTCACCGATGACACCTCGGTGGTCACGAACCAACTGGATCTGTCCCTCCTGGCCCAGCTGGCACAGGTGATCGATGCGTCGACGGCTGCGTTCGAGAAGTACGACTACGCGCGGGCGCTGCAACTGAGTGAGACGTTCTTCTGGTCGTTCACCGACGACTATGTGGAGCTGATCAAAGACCGCGCCTACGGTGCGGCCGGTGAGGCCGAACAGGCTTCGGTGCTTGCCACGCTGGCGACGACGCTTGACGCGCTGCTGCGGATGTTCGCGCCCTTCCTGCCCTTCGCCACCGAAGAGGTATGGAGCTGGTGGCGCAGCGGGTCGGTGCACCGGACCGAATGGCCAACGTCTGATCAGCTCGCCGGGACCATTCGCACCGCTGACACCGGTGTTCTCGGCACCGTGGCACTGGCGCTCGGCGGTATCCGCCGGTCGAAGTCCGAGGCGAAAGTGAAACAGCGCACCGAGGTGCTCAGCGCCGTCGTGAACGGCTCAGCGGCGCAGTTGCGCCAGCTCAACGCCGGTCTGAATGACCTGTTGGCTGCGGGCAATGTCCGCGAGTTGCGCCTTGCGGAGGCCGAGGGCGAGCTCTCGGTCTTCGAGGTGGAGTTGGCACCCGTCGACGCGGTCTAGCCAGGTCACCTCGTACGCAGGAAGGCCCCGCGGAATTACGGAGGCCCCGCAGACCGGTTGGTCTGCGGGGCCTCTCGTTACGACTTTTATGCGGTCGCCAGGTCCACCTTCGGCAAACAGTGCGGTCCGGTGGTCCGGGAAGAGTCATCTCTCACAGTCGCGGAAACGATCCTGTATCCGATTCCCCGGACCGTGGTGATGAGTTCTGCTTCCCCCTGACGGCGTGGTAATTTCCGGCGAAGATTCCCGATATGGACTTCAATGCCACGTTCGTCCGAACTGCGACTTCCAGTGAAGCCCTGATAATCCGATCCCCGGGCGATTCCTGCCAGGGTGGACTTGGTCCGCACGGCTCCGTCGCACGACAACATCTCGTGCAACAGATCGAATTCACTCTTGGTAAGAAGGACCTCATCATCATCGATGCTGACCGTGCGTGTCGCGTGATCAACCATCAGGTCACCGTGTCGGAGGACATTCGAGGTGCCCACAGGGTGGAGCCGGTCCACCTCAGATCGCTCGTTGACGGCCGGCCGCAAAATTGAATCAGGTGTCACTGTTGAATAGGGTGTCACTGTTGTACGTCGCGGACGGCGCAGCACGGCATCGAACCGTGCTCTCAATTCGCGCGGACGGACTGGCTTGGCGAGGTAGTCGTCGGCGCCAGCGTGAAACGCGGTCAAGATATCCACCTCATCGGCATGAGCGCCCAGCATCACCACATAGCAATCGCTGAAGGATCGGATACGACGGAGTACCTCGAATCCGTCAATTCCCCGCAGCTCCGCTCCAACGACTACCAAGGCAGGGGCGTGACCCGCCACCAGTTCTGCGCCGCCAAGGCCTGTCGCACTGGAGTGCACCTCGAAGCCAGCCAGTCGCAGTAGATTCAACACCCAAAGGCGCGTGTCGTTGTCATCTTCAATGACCACTGCGGTTCTTGGTCCGGAAGGAATTTCCATGGCCCCCGTGGGTGGAGGAGACTGTTGTCTGATCATGACGCCCTACTGTTCGGTGGCCCGGCTGACCGCGTGGGTCCCGTGGCTTTGCGTCCCCGGCTTGCACCGGGTTTGCCGTTATCGTTGGCGGAAGGCCCAGCTACGAAGAGACACAGCTGAACCGTCCGGGTGAGGCGCTACTGGTGAGGCTCAGGCAGGGGTAGGTTCCGGGGTGGCCTCAAGAGAACCAAGGACGGCTATAAGTGCCGTGCGTAGACTCTGGTCGATCAGGCTGGCCGATTCTGATGTCGACTCGGATAACTGGTCGATCCTCTGAAGCACTTTGTCACCCTGCTTCGTGATGACAGTTCGAATAGTCCGCCCGTCCGATGAATCGCGGTCGCGGGATACAAAGCCCCTGATCTCGAGCTTCTCAAGGATCTTTCCCATCGTTTGTGCCTGAACCTGAACAATGGCAGCCAATCCCGACTGACTAATCGGACCGCTTTCGGACAACGCTTTGAGAGTGGTTGCACCCGTTTGAGTGACTTCCAGATCGAGGAGACGCTGATTCTGTTGATTCTGGTTCAACCGGGCGGCAGTGCTCAGTAACCGGCTGGTTGTCCACAGTGTCTTGTCCATGCCTTCTTCCTTCACTCTGAGCATCAATATGAAGGGATAGCGGAAACTATCCGACAAATTGCGAATCCACATCAAGCGGCGGGATCGAGACCCGGAGTATGCTTTCGTAGGGCGCTCTCCAGTGGTCATATACACTGTAGATACTACGTTGTAGAGTCTACGATGTAGACCCGCCACTTGCAAGCGCACTGACTAAAGGTAGGCGTGAACATCTCTACAAGTCGAAGGCCGGTCCCCACCAAGCCTACTCAGCCTGAGGATTCGGGGGATACAGGCAAGCGTGCCCAGTTAAGCAGGGAAGCGGTTCTCCACGCTGCCCTGGAACTGGTTGACGACGACGGCCTTGACGCCCTGTCCATGCGGCGATTAGGGAACAAGCTGGGGAAAGACCCAATGGCTCTTTACCGTTATGCCCCGAACCGCGACGCGCTCCTCGACGGCGTCACCGAACTCCTGCTGGATCAATGGGTAATCCCGAGGTCGGGCCAAGCGCCGTCCTGGCAGGAGCAACTGCGCGAAGCCGCCCAGGACTTCCGGACGCTAGTTCTGGACCACCGCCACGTTGTCCCGCTATTGGTAACGCGTCCGCTCTCGACACCCATGGGGCTCAGGCCACCTGGCGCGCTTCGACCTCTTGAGCAGATCCTGTCCATCTTCAATAGTGCCGGGTTCTCCCCCGCTGATTCGCTTCACGCTTACCGGACCTACTACGGGTTCCTCATCGGACATATCCTCAACGAGCTGGAGGAATTCGTCGTCAACCCCGACGAGGATGAGGTGGCGCTTAAGCTGGGACTGCACCGGCTCCCGAAAGCAGAATTCCCGCACCTGCGTCGGCTGGCACCCATGCTGCTCAGTTACGACGGAGAAGCCGAACTCGACCAGGGGATTCTTCTCATCCTTGAAGGCCTCCAGAAACAGTTGGACACCCGGGGATAAACGACCAGGTGCCCAACTGTGGTTCAGTCGAAGGAAGGGCTCTCGGTGCGTGAGCGCTTGAGTTCGAAGAATTCGGGGAACCCAGCCAGCATGACGGCTCCGTCGAAAATCCGTCCGGCGTCCTCGCCGCGCGGGATGCGGGTCAGGACCGGGCCGAAGAACGCGGTGCCGTTGAACGCGACCACCGGCGTTCCGACCTCGTCGCCGACCCGGTCAATCCCGTCCTGGTGCGAGGCACGAAGCTGGGTGTCGTACTCGTCGCTCGTGGCATAGGCGGCCAGCTCGGCTGGAAGCCCGACCTCTTCGAGGGACTCGCTGATCACCGCGTCGAAATCCTTGCTCTGCCCCTCGTGGATCCGGGTGCCCATGGCGTCGTAGAGCTTCTTGATGTTGTCGCTGCCGTGACGTTCGGCGGCGGCGATGATGACGCGCACGGGGCCGTAGGCCTTCTTCATGAACTCCTGGTAGTCCTCCGGCAGGTCCCGGCCGTCGTTGAGAACAGCGAGGCTCATCACATGCCAGTCCACCGTGATACTGCGGACCTTCTCCACTTCCTCAATCCACCGGGAGGTGATCCAGGCGAACGGGCAGGCGGGATCAAACCAGAAGTCGGCTTTTTGGACACTGTCTGTGGAAGTAATCGTTTCAGTCATATTCCGTACAACCCGGGCTGCAGCCGACGTATTCCGGTCGTCCGCAGGAAAAATCCGGCGCTAGGCCGACTTGTTGCGGCGCTTCGCGACGACGTCGTGCGAGATCAGGGTTGGCTCGGCCTTCTTGCCAACCACATCCTCGGTGATGACGACCGTGGCGATGTCGTCCCGGCTTGGCAGGTCGAACATGACCGGCTGGAGGACTTCCTCCATGATGGCCCGCAGCCCGCGTGCGCCAGTACCCCGTTCAAGAGCCTGGTTGGCTATTGCCTCCAGGGCCTTTGGCTCGAACGTGAGCTCGACGCCGTCGAGCAGGAACATCTTCTGGAACTGCTTGATCAGCGCGTTCTTGGGTTCAGTGAGGATCTGCATCAGCGACTTCTGGTCCAGACTGGTGACCGTGGTGATCACCGGCAGGCGTCCAATGAACTCGGGGATCAGGCCGAACTTCAGCAGATCCTCGGGCATGACGTCGCCGTAGCTGACTTCTTCACTCTTCAGGGAACTGAGCGGGGCACCGAACCCGATGCCTTTGCGTCCTGCCCGGGAACCGATGATCTCCTCCAGGCCCGCGAAGGCCCCGGCAACGATGAACAGCACGTTGGTGGTGTCGATCTGAATGAATTCCTGGTGCGGGTGCTTGCGGCCGCCCTGCGGGGGTACTGACGCGACGGTGCCCTCAAGGATCTTCAGGAGCGCCTGCTGCACGCCCTCACCAGAGACGTCGCGCGTGATGGAAGGGTTCTCGCTCTTACGGGAGATCTTGTCGATCTCATCGATGTAGATGATGCCCTGTTCGGCCTTCTTGACGTCATAGTCAGCCGCCTGGATGAGCTTCAGGAGGATGTTCTCGACATCCTCGCCCACATAACCGGCCTCGGTCAGGGCTGTTGCGTCGGCGACAGCAAAGGGCACGTTCAGCCGGCGGGCGAGAGTCTGCGCCAGGTAGGTCTTGCCACAACCGGTGGGCCCGATCAGCAGGATGTTCGACTTGGCGATCTCCACGTCCTCGGTGGGCACCGCGTCCGAGAGGTTTCCGGTGCTCCTGGGGGTGTGACCGGACTGGATTCGCTTGTAGTGGTTATAGACGGCGACGGCGAGGGAGCGTTTCGCTGGTTCCTGGCCGATGACGTATTCCTGCAGGAAGTCGAAGATCTCACGGGGTTTGGGGAGTTCGAAGGTACCGAGGTCCGCAACCTCGGACAGTTCTTCCTCGATGATTTCGTTGCAGAGGTCGATGCATTCATCGCAGATGTAAACGCCGGGTCCGGCAATGAGTTTCCGGACCTGCTTCTGGCTTTTCCCACAGAAAGAGCACTTAAGCAGATCTGTGCTCTCACCAATGCGAGCCATGTGTCAGTCCCCTTACGTGGATCTGTTGAATAGACAGCGTATTCTCCGGGCAGGCCCGGTCACGCTACCTTCGAGTCTAGGACAATCGGGACGGGTAATCAGCACAAAAAGGCCCGTGGTGCGATTGTGTCGCATCACGGGCCCGGTCCCGGGAAAGGACGTTACGGTTTGTTGATCTTCGGAGGTGTCATCTTGCGGGAGGTAAGGACCTCGTCCACCAGACCGTACGCCTTCGCGTCGGCGGCGGTGAGGATCTTGTCCCGCTCGATGTCGATGTTCACCTGCTCCGAGCTCTTGCCACTGTGCAGTGCCAGGGTGTCCTCGAGCCACGTGCGCATGCGCATGACCTCGTTGGCCTGGATTTCCAGGTCCGATGCCTGTCCGCCCTGTCCTCCGCCGAGTGCCGGCTGGTGGATCAGGACGCGGGCGTTGGGCAGTGCGAGCCGCTTGCCCGGGGCTCCTGCTGCCAGCAGTACGGCTGCCGCGCTGGCTGCCTGACCGAGGCAGACAGTTTGGATTTCGGGCCGGATGAACTGCATGGTGTCGTAGATCGCCGTCATGGCGGTGAACGAACCACCTGGGGAGTTGATGTAGAGCGTGATGTCCCGCTCCGGGTCGGTGGACTCGAGCACCAGCAACTGGGCCATGACGTCATCAGCTGAAGCGTCGTCGACCTGGACGCCGAGGAAGATGATGCGGTCCTCGAACAGCTTGGTGTACGGATCCTGGCGCTTGAAACCGTAGGGGGTGCGCTCCTCGAACTGAGGAAGGACGTAGCGGTTGGACGGCATCTGGGGTGCGGCGCCGCCTGCTGCGGCTCCAAAATTGTGGTTCATGGTGTCTCCTGGGGTGGTCTCTGCTGTGGTCGGTAGGGGCAGGCCGCAGCGGTTAGTCGCGCTGCGTGCCGCCGCCGCCGGATACCGTGTTGGCGTGTGCAGCGATCTTGTCGAAGAAGCCGTACTCGAGACCCTCCTGGGCGGTGAACCACTTGTCGCGGTCGTTGTCCTTGAGGATCTTCTCGACGGTCTGGCCGGTCTGCTCGGCGGTCAGCTCAGCCATCACACGCTTCATGTGAAGAATCAGTTCGGCCTGGATCCGGATGTCGGAGGCGGTGCCACCGATTCCACCTGACGGCTGGTGCATCAGCACGCGGGCGTGAGGGGTCGCGTACCGCTTGCCCTTGGTGCCCGAGGAGAGGAGGAACTGTCCCATCGATGCGGCAAGCCCGGTGGCGACGGTGACGACGTCGTTGGGGATGAACTGCATCGTGTCGTAGATCGCCATCCCCGCGGTGACGGATCCGCCCGGCGAGTTGATGTACAGGAAGATGTCCTTGTCCGGGTCTTCAGCGGACAGAAGCAGCAACTGCGAGCAGATGGCATTGGCGTTGTCATCCCGGACCTCGGAGCCGAGCCAGATGATGCGCTCCTTCAGGAGCCGGTTATAGATGTAGTCGTCCCGGCCCGCGGGGTCTACGGTTGCCATGGTCGGCGTGGTGGGTTCGATTGCCATTGGAAGTTAGCCTCTCACTCTGGTTGGTCTGCCGAGTGTCGGCAGCCGACCGTTTGTCTCTCATTGGACAGTAACTTGTTTCGAGGCCCGTTTTATCCCGGCGCGGAGGCTGTTCGCTGACGGCGCACGATTGCGGCGGGCAACGGGCTTTAACGGCTGAGGGCCGCTTCCCGGCAGGGAAACGGCCCTCAGACACGCATGATTGACTAGGCCTTGGCGGACTCTTCGTCGGCTGCTGGCTTGGCCTTCGCGGCAGCCTTCTTCGGTGCTGCCTTCTTGGCTGCAGGCGCCTTGGCGGCAGCCGTCTTCGCTGCCGGCTTCTTCTCGGCGGCAGGCTTCTTTTCTGCTGCAGGCTTCTTGGCCGCTGGCTTCTTGGCTGCTGGCTTCTTGGCTGCTGGATTCTTGGCCGCAGGCTTCTTCTCGGCGGGAGCCTCGTCGTCGGCGGGAGCGTCGGACGGCACCTCGTCTGCTTCGTCGCCGGGGCGAACGAATTCGCTCAGGTCGACGACCGAGCCGGAGCTGTCCTTGACCACTGCGAGTTCGAGGACCTTGGCCAGTGCCTTGCGGCGACGGACTTCTCCGACAATCATCGGAACCTGGCCGCTCTGGTCCAGCATCTGGGCGAACTGGTTCGGCTCCATGCCGTACTGGCCCGCGGTCGACACGATGTAGTCGATCAGCTCGGGCTGGCTGACACCGATTTCTTCCTTCTCGGCAATCGCGTCGAGGATCATTTCGTTGCGGAACGCCTGCTCGGTGTTTTCGCGGATCTCGGTGCGGTGCGCTTCGGTGTCGTGACCCTCAGCGTTAGCGTGGGCGTTCTCACCGGTGAAGTGCTGCTCCAGCTGATCTTCGATGAACGCCGCAGGAACGGGGACCTCGATCAGCTCGATGAGCTTTTCGAGGACCAGGTCGCGTGCTTCAACGCCCTGCTCGGTCACCTTCTCCTCGGCTGCCCGCTTGGTCAGGTCTTCGCGGAGCTCAGCGATGGTGTCGAATTCGCTGGCCAACTGGGCGAAATCGTCGTTGGCCTCAGGGAGTTCGCGTTCCTTGACTGCCGTGACCTCTACCTTGACCTGCGCCTTGGCACCAGCGTTGTCGCCGCGGGCCAGGGTGGTCTCGAAGATGGCGTCTTCGTTGGCGCTCAGTCCCGTGACGGCCTCGTCCATGCCTTCAAGCATGGTTCCGGAACCGATCTGGTAGGAGACGTCCTGGGCGGCGTCGACCTGCTCGCCATCGACGGTTGCCACCAGGTTCAGGGTGAGGAAGTCGCCGTCGGCTGCTGGGCGGTCCACCGCGGTGAGGGTGCCGAACCGGCCGCGCAGCTCGTCCAGAGCCTTGTCGACGTCGGCGTCGGAAGCCTCAGCTGCTTCAACAGTTACTTCAAGACCCGAGTACTCGGGAAGGGTGATCTCCGGGCGGACATCCAGCTCGACGGTGAACAGGAGCTGTCCATCCTTGGCGGCGGGGTCCGGCACTTCGGTGATCTCAACCTCAGGGCGGGTCAGGGGCCGGATTCCGGTTTCCTGAACAGCGCTCTGGTAGAAGTCATTCAGACCGTCGTTGATGGCGGTCTCGATGACGTAGCCGCGGCCCACACGCTGGTCAATCAGCTGGTTGGGAACGCGACCCTTACGGAAGCCCGGAACCTGGACCTGCGCGGAGATGGTCTTGTAAGCCGCATCAATGTTCGGCTTCAGCTCCTCGAAAGGAACTTCAACATTGAGCTTCACTCGCGTGGGAGTGAGGTTTTCGACAGCGCTCTTCACGACGTAGTACTCCTGAATGATTGAAGATGTTTGACCACACGGCGTCCGTGGAATTACCGGAACGGCATCCGCGGCGATAATGCAGAGTCGGGGTGACAGGAGTTGAACCTGCGACTTCCTGCTCCCAAAGCAGGCGCTCTACCAAGCTGAGCTACACCCCGTAAGTGCAGCCATTAGTCTACGTAACTTTTGCCCCAGTTGCACATTTGGCTAAATGGCCTTGCCTGTGGTGTAGTTATAGGCGTTCCGACGGTCTGAGCAGCTGAAGCAGTGAAGGATTAGCTCGGATTCTTGGGGATGTAGCTTAGTGGTAAAGCCTCAGTCTTCCAAACTGATGATGCGGGTTCGATTCCCGTCATCCCCTCCAGAGACAAACGAAAAGCACCAGCCTCACGGCGGGTGCTTTTCTCGTTAACTGGGTTTTCTCGTTAGCTGATGTGCTGGCTACACCTACTGAGCCTGACAGTCTGGGCACCAGTAGAGCTTGCGCGCGGCCAGGTCCGCCAGCGCCACGGGGGTGCCGCAGCGCCGGCAGGGCAGCCCGGCCCGTCCGTAGACATAGTGAGCGTCCTCACGCTTCACCCGTGTTGCTTTCGAACCACGGTCGACAGGCAGGGTGGTGATGATCCTTCCGTCCCGCACCCCGTCACGCATGATCTGCCCAATGTCCTGCCACAGCGCTGACGCCTCCGCAGCACTGACTGACTTCCCGGGGAGCCTGGGGTTGAGCTTCCGCCTGAACAGGGCTTCGGCGCGATAAATGTTTCCCACCCCGGCGATCACCGCCTGGTTCATCAACAGCAATCCCACCGGGCTTGCGCTCTTGCGCACCCCGGCTGTGAAGCGCGCGGCGTCGTCTCCGGTCGTATCGTCGTGCAACGGATCGGGCCCCAGCCGGTCGATGACGGCGTCGCGTTCCGGGCCGGTGATGACCTCGCACGCTGTGGGACCACGCAGATCCGCCCAGCCGGAGTCGCTGGCAAGGCGCAGCCGGACCGCTCCCACGGGGTCCGGGGGCCCGGTGTAGGCGGCATCGGGGGTCCCATCGATTTCCCGCTCCCCCACCCTGCGAGGCGCGCCGATGCTTGAGGCGCCCATGAAAGACCGGTCCCCACCGAAGCTCCATGCCCCGTACAGGCCCAGGTGTACCCGCAGGAAAATCGGCGGCGTGTGACTGTCGTGCGGGGCGTCCGCGAACTCGACGAACAGTTGCTTGCCGTGAGCAGCCGCGCCCATCAGCACGCGGCCGTTCAGCCCGGCCGCGCCGGCAGCGAACCGGCCCTGCGGGCTTGAGGCCGCCAGTCGCTGACCGCCGAACACCGACGAAAGCTGTGACGCCAGCCGGTGAATCGAATGGCCTTCGGGCATACCCGCTACCCCCCGACGCTGCCGGTGGTCTCGTAGGCAGCGATCTGCCCGATCCGGCGAACATGACGTTCCGCCTCGCTGAACGGCTCGGCGAGGAAGGCCTCGATGATGCCGGTTGCCTCCTCAACCGAGTGCTGCCGTCCCCCCACGGCCACCACGTTGGCGTCGTTGTGTTGCCGGGCCAGCTTCGCGGTATCCAGGTTCCAGGCCAGTGCGGCACGCACGCCGCGCACCTTGTTGGCTGCCATCTGTTCCCCGTTGCCGGATCCGCCCAGCACTATCCCCAACGCATCGCGCCCCGCCTGCTGGTCAATGACCACTGCCTGTGCGGCGTTGATGCAGAATCCGGGGTAGTCGTCCTCGGCGTCGTACATTTGCGGCCCGTGGTCGATGACCTCGTAGCCGGAGCGGCGCAGGTGGTCGATCAGGTGGGCGCTGAGCTCCATGCCAGCGTGGTCAGTGGCGATATGAACGCGCATGAAAATTCCGTTTCGAGTGTGGTGTGTGGTTGCCCTCAAGGGTACTTGTTCGGTGGGTGTGCGCGATGGTCGTGGCTGGTGAAACAATGACAGTGCTGCGTAAGCTGCATCACAGAACGCGCCCGCCACCCACAGGGCATTCCCCATGTTTCCCGAAAGGCTCCACCTTGCCAGGCATGAATCTGACCCGCGACGAGGCACGAGCCCGCGCCGAACTGCTCAGCGTCACCTCCTATGACATCAATCTGGACCTCACCCGCGGGGACACCGTTTTCGAATCTCGGACCGTTGTGCGGTTCACGGGTACCCAGGGAGCCTCGACCTTCATCGACGCGGTAACCAACGCCGTCTCGCAGGTGACGCTGAACGGCGTCGACCTCGATCCCGCAGAGGTTTCCGACGGCGTTCGCATCCAGCTACCCACCCTCGCTGCGACGAACGAGCTGGTCGTCGTCGCCGAGATGCTCTACATGAATACCGGAGAGGGTCTGCACCGCTTCGTCGACCCGGTGGACAACGAGGTTTACCTCTATACCCAGTTCGAGGTACCCGATTCACGGCGGGTATTCCCTGTCTTCGAGCAGCCCGATCTGAAGGCAACGTTCCGTTTCACTGTCACGGCCCCGTCGCACTGGGATGTCATCTCCAATTCGCCCACCCCCGAGCCCGTGGCTGCCGGTTCGGCCGATGACGGCGGAGCGACGTCCACCTGGTCCTTCGATCCAACCGGCGTCCTGTCCTCCTACGTCACGGCCCTGATCGCGGGCCCGTACCAGTCCGTCCGCAGTGAGCTCACCAGCTCGGACGGCCGCGTCATCCCGCTGGGTGTTTTCGCACGAAAATCACTGATGCAGCACCTCGACGCGGAGAACGTCTTCGACCTGACGCGGCAGGGTTTCACCTTCTTCGAGGAGCAGTTCGGTACGCCCTACCCCTTCCCCAAATACGACCAGCTCTTTGTTCCCGAGTTCAACGCCGGGGCGATGGAAAACGCCGGAGCGGTCACGCTTGTTGAAAGCTACGTCTTCAGGTCCCGGGTTACCGACGCCACCGTCGAGCGCAGGGCGATCACCATCTTGCACGAGCTGGCGCACATGTGGTTTGGCGACCTGGTGACCATGCGGTGGTGGAACGACCTCTGGTTGAACGAGTCCTTCGCCGAGTTCATGTCCACGCTCGCCGCCTCCGAGGCGACCGAGTTCAAGCAGTCCTGGACCACCTTCGCGTCGCTGGAAAAGGCCTGGGCTTACCGCCAGGATCAGCTCCCGTCCACCCACCCGATCGTCGCCGAGATCAATGACCTGGAAGACGTTCAGGTCAACTTCGACGGCATCACCTACGCGAAGGGTGCCTCGGTGCTCAAGCAGCTGGTGGCCTGGGTGGGCCAGGACAAGTTCATGGAGGGGGTGAGGGAGTACTTCGGGAAGCATTCCTGGAAGAACACGGAACTGGTGGACCTGCTGTCCGAACTGGAGGCAGCCAGCGGCCGTGATCTGAAGGAATGGTCGTCGCTGTGGCTGGAGACTGCGGGAGTGAACACCCTCCGCCCCGACATCGAGACCGACGACGGCGGCGTGATCACCAGCTTCGCTGTGCTTCAGTCCGCAGTGGCCGACTACCCCACGATCCGCCCGCACCGCCTGGCGATCGGGTTCTACACCCTGGATGGCGCAGGGAAGCTGCAGCGCACCGACCGGGTGGAGCTCGACGTCGACGGCGAACGCACCGACGTGGCGGAGCTGGTGGGCCGGTCCCGTCCGGACCTGGTGCTGCTGAACGACGACGATCTTGCCTACGCGAAGATCCGCCTGGACGAGGTGTCACTGCTGACCGCGACCCGTCATCTGAAGGATTTCAACGACTCGCTCCCCCGCACCCTGGTCTGGGCGTCGGCCTGGGACGCGGCGCGGGATGGGGAGACCCCCGCACGGAACTATGTCGAGTTGATCCTTCAGAACATCGCCTCCGAGTCCGACTCGTCGGTGGTGTTGGTGCTGTTGCGCCAGCTGGCGACCACGCTCGCGTTTTACGTCAATCCCGCGGACCGCTCCGCGATGACCGTCACGGCGGCGGAGAGCCTCTGGGAGCTGGCACGCGGAGCTGACGCCGGATCGGATTCGCAGTTGCAGTTCATCAAGGCATTTGCGGGCCATGCGCAGACCGACGCCCACCTGGACACCGTGGAGGCCATCTTCTCCGGTTCGCTGGTCCCGGAGGGGTTGGAAATCGATGCCGATCTCCGCTGGGAACTTGTCACCTCGCTGGTGGCGGGCGGCCGGTTCGGGCAGTCCGACATCGACGCGGAGCTTGAGCGCGATGCGACGGCGACCGGCCAGCTCGCGGCGGCACAGGCCAAGGCGGCCATCCCGACGGCTGAGGCCAAGGCGGATGCCTGGCGCAGTATCGTTGAACAGTCCGATCTGCCCAACGCTGCGCAGCGCTCGGCGATCACCGGTTTCATGAGGGTCCACGATCCTGAGCTCCTAGCACCCTACGTGGACAAGTTCTTCGCTGCAGCCCCGGAGGTCTGGGCCAGCCGCACCCATGAGATCGCCCAGCAGATCATTGTGGGCCTGTACCCGTCGAGGCTGAACACCCAGGACACCCTGGCTAAATCGATGGCTTTTCTGTCCACGCTCGACGCCGACAGCACCTCGCTTCGACGGCTGGTGGTGGAGAGCCAGGACGGGATTGTCCGGGCCTTGAAAGCGCAGGCCGTCGACCGGTAAAAACGGGTGGGTTCGGGTGTAGCTTTGAGCCATGAACCTCTCCGAGCACCACTATCGGGTCAACACCATCTGGACGGGTAACCGCGGCGAAGGCACTCGCTCCTACCGCGGTTACGGTCGGGAAAATGAGGTCTCAGCTAAGGGTCCGCCGTTGCTTCTGGGCACGGCGGACCCCACGTTTCATGGGGACGAGGACCGCTGGAACCCGGAGCAACTGCTGCTCGCCGCGCTCTCCCAGTGCCATCTGCTCGCGTACCTTCACATGGCGGTGAAACACGGCGTGGTGGTGACGGCGTACGAGGATACCGCTGTCGGAACCATGCGCCTGAACGCTGACGGCAGCGGGGAGTTCCTCAGTGTCACTCTCAAACCCCGGGTGACAATCACCGACCAGTTGATGAAATACACGGCACAGTCCATCCACCGTGAGGCCGCTGCGTCCTGTTTCATCGCGCGGTCGGTCAATTTTCCGGTCAACCACGAGCCAGTGGTGATGATTGCCGAGGACGCCCAGGAGCACGCCTAGGGCGTTGCTGGTCCGGCAGTCACTTGTCCGGTAGCTGCGCGAGCAGCTTTTCCTCAGTGTCTGGGGTCAGCCCCGACTTCCGCTCCCGGCTAAGCCCCCGCCGTCGTTCATCCTCCAGCACCCGCTGGATCGTCTCGTCAACGGGTCGCTGGGACAGACCCTCGGCCAGGGCAGCCGCAGCCGATCGGGAGGCGAACCCTGCATAGCCTTCCGGCAACCAGTGGGGCAGGGAATCCGGGCCAGCCCAGTAGGCGAAGCCGTGCTCCGTCAACCAGTCCGGATCCACCCACCGGATCATGCCCTCGAAGCCGACCTGGGACGCTGTCCGGTCCATGAGGTCACCGAACCCGGTGGACGGGCCAACCGTGTTGAATACACCGGTCAGGTTCCGGGCGGCCGCGGTGAGGAGCCATCCGGCGAGGTCGTCCACGTCGATGGTCTGGGTCGAACGTTCACGCATCGCCGGGACGATCACCGTTCCGCCGCGGGCGAGCCGGGCAGGCCAGTAGCCGAACCGGTCGCTGGGGTCTCCCGGGCCGGAGATCAGCCCGGGACGGGCAATCAGGACACCGGCACCGCGATACCTGTGACATAGCTCTTCGCAGGCCACCTTCGCCTCGCCGTATGACTCGCCAGGTGCGGGGATGTCACCGTCGTACGAAGGAAGAAGCGCGGCGCCCTCGTCCGCGCCGGGCACCGAATTGTCGGCGTAAACGGAACAGCTGGAGACATAGATCCAGAAACCTGCCCTGCCGCCCAGTGACCGCAGCGCCTCCTCGACCTGGTAGGGCTGCCACGACACCTCGACCACCACGTCCCAATCCTGATCCACTGCGGCGTAGGGGGTGGGCCCGTCACGGTCAGCCTGGACGAACGCGGCACCCTGCGACGGCATGGACGACGTGCCACGGGCGAGGCAGGTGACGTCGTGGCCGAGATCGAGCGCGAGCTCGGTGATTCGCCGGGAGAGAAATACGGTTCCACCGAGGATCAGGATGCGCATCAGCCCAGCCTACGGCGCTAGCCTAGGAGCAGACACCCTTTCCGCCGTGTGCGGAGAACACACCTCAGCTAGTGAAGGAACCGGTCATCCCCCCATGCAGTCCCCCACAGAGATCGGTCTAGGAGACCAGCTACTGAACGCCGCCATCATCATCGTGGCAGGGCTGGTGTTGTGGCTGGTGGTCCGGTTTGTCATTAATCGCATGGTGCGACGGGTGCGGAGCGGATCCGACCTGTTCAAGAAGCCCCACTTCAAGTGGGCGCAGCCGGTCCTGCGCACGCTTGACCACAAGCGGCGGGTCCAACGCACTGAAACCATCGGCGCGCTGCTCCGCAGCGTGTCGGGACTGACCATCGCAGTGATCGCCATCATGATGGCGCTGCAGGCGCTTGGCGTGAATATCGGACCGATTCTCGCCAGCGTGGGAATTGTGGGTATTGCGATCGGCTTCGGCGCCCGCGAGATCATCAGGGACGCGTTCCTCGGGTTTTTCATCACCCTCGAGGACCAGTATGGAATTGGCGACACCATCGAGATCGGGGACACCGTGGGAGTGGTGCAGTCGGTCGGTCTGCGGATCACCCGGCTGATCGACGGGAACGGGGCCATCTGGTACATCCGCAACGGGGACATCATGAAAGTGGGCAACCGTTCACAGGGCAATTATCTGCCCCCGGTAGCGGCCGACGAACCGACAGGAGAGAAACAATGACCACCCCTGGAAGCCCCGAAGGCATCCCCATCCCGTCCCGGTTCGGTGAGCCGCTGGCCAAACTGACCCCGCTGGGGCCACGTTTCGACCAGCCCGCCTACACCGACAACTTCTATGCGGCGGTGGGCGGTCACCCGACCTTCGTGCAGCTGGTGGACGTCTTCTACGACGGCATCGCGGGTGATGAGCTGCTGCGGCCGATGTACCCGGAGGAAGATCTGGGACCGGCGAAGGAGCGGTTGCTGATTTTTCTGGAGCAGTATTGGGGCGGCCCCAAGACCTATGGTGACCAGCGCGGCCATCCCCGGCTGCGGATGCGGCACATGCCGTTCACCGTGTCGCCGCGGGCACGCGACCACTGGCTCACGCATATGCGCGCGGCGGTCGACTCACTTGACCTGGCGCCCCTGCACGAGGCGACCCTGTGGGATTACCTGGAGCGGGCCGCCCATTCGATGGTCAACTCTGCCGACGAGCGCTAGGACCCGAACCTTGTGAACCGGCCGGTTAAAGGACGGTCGGGATCCGCGATAGCACGTGTCCCCGCGAGGTGCTGATCCTGGTCCATCGTCCGTTGGTGAAAATGGCTGGGCGTTCACCCTTTGCGAGGAACCCCAGGGCGAAGGCGCCGAAGGCTGCTCCCGCGGGCACCTCCACCGGCAGGCCCTCGATGCTGCGGCCCCAGATTGCTCCCCTGGCGCTGTTCACGATCAGGGCACCCGGGTTGTTGGGCACGGTTTCCGCAACTTCCCGGATTCCGGTTCGGGCTGCGGTTTCAACCACGCCGGCGTCCAGGTCCCCGTGGGACTCCCATCCGGCGCGCGGCGGAAGGACTCCCGTCCAGCTTTCGGTGACGGTGGTCGGCGGTACCTGCAGCACCACGTCATCCTCAGCCATGCGGGCAAGCCGGTCCGACACCGATGCCAGTGCCACCGTTACGTCCACCTGGGCGGGGGCGTTCAGCGGCATGGTCCGCAGTCCCAGGACCGTCGGAGTGGCTTCGCCCAGGATCCGTGGGCGAAGGATGCAGATGTAGGCGGCGAGGACGCTGCCGGCGGCCTGCAACCTGACGGCGCCATCCTCGGCGGCCCGCGCGCGGGCAATGAAAGTGCGCAGGTCAGCGACATTCCACTGATCGGCGAAGACCAGCTCTGCTGACGGCGAGTGTGGTTCCACCGGTTAGCCGTTCGACCGGCGTCGGAAAGACACTGGTTCGCCGAGCCAGTGCTCGAGCGCGGCGCGCTGCGCGTCGTTGAGTTTCGCTGGCCGGCCGGTGGCCCGGTTGACCAGGATCATGGTGGAGGCCGCGAGGGCGTAGCTAGCCGATCCGTCCGGCTCGGCAATCTGGTAGCCGAGGTCGAAGCTGGAACCACCGACGCCTGTCACCCAGATGCTGATCTCCAGGGGGTCTGGGCGGTAGTTCAGGGGTGCCGAGTACTCGATCTCGTGCCGTGCCACCAGGGTGAAGTGGTCGGGACCGATCAGATCCAGCAGCGTGTCCTGCTCCGCAGCACCGTCGGGAGCCGAGTCCGACAGCGGGTGGTGGATGAACTGCACCCGGGCATCCTCAAGATACTGGAGGAACCGGACATTGTTGACGTGTCCGTAGGAATCTTCGTCGCCGAAGCGGAGCTGAATGGGGAAGCGTTGAATCCGGGTCATGCTGCAATCCTCTCAAACGGTTGTTGCTCCGGCTAACCACAGCCATAATCGTTGGCCGTGTTGAGGGGTGGACTCCGGTGCGTCTAAGGTCAGAGGTACTTTCCGCCGTTCACGCGGCGCGTCAGCCTTCCCTTCCCCGCATCACAAGGAGAACCAGATCCATGGCAGTCGAGTCCCCGGTCGATCCCACCCAAACCCTGGTCGATCTGCTTGATCTGAGCAGCGCTGACGGAGCACAAACCGACGAGGAAATTTTTGTCGGAACCTCTGTGCAGCAGGCAGGGCGGCGGATCTTCGGGGGCCAGGTACTCGCGCAGGCTTTGATCGCTGCGATCCGGACGGTCGAGCCGACCCGTGAGGTCCACTCAATGCACGGCTACTTCCTCCGGGCCGGTGATGCGCTGCAGCCGATCACGTTTGGCGTGCAGCGATTGCGCGACGGGCGCTCCTTCTCGGCGCGCCGAACCCATGCCTACCAGAATGGTGTGCCGATCCTGTCGATGATCGCCTCGTTCCAGGAGCCCGACGACGGGCTCAGCCACCAGGAGCCGATGCCCGAGGGCATGCCGGATCCCGAGACGCTGCCGAGCACTGCCGACCTGTTGGGTGAGATGGACCATCCGCTGGCCAAGGCCTGGTCCTTCGACCGCCCCTTCGACATCCGGCATGTGGACGGCGCGCTCTATGTGCAGCACGAGGGCGATCGGGTGGCGCACAACGCCGTGTGGATGAAGACGTTCGCCCCCATGCCCGCCGACCAGGGACTGCACCGGGCGGCTCTCGCCTATGCCAGCGACTACACGCTGCTGGAATCGATCCTGCGCCAGCACGGGTTGAGCTGGATCACCCCGGGGATGAGTGTCGCGAGCCTGGATCATGCCATGTGGTGGCACCGTCCGGTCCGGGTGGACGAGTGGCTGCTCTACGTGCAGCGCTCCCCCAGCGCGTCGGGAGCCCGCGGCCTGTCCACGGGACAGATCTTCAACCGTGCCGGGGAACTGGTAGCGACCGTCGCCCAGGAGGGAATGGTCCGGGTACCCGACTGATCGTCCGGGTAGGCGAAAGGGCCCGTCCTGCGGTGACCAGTCTGTGGTCACCGCAGGACGCGCCCTTTTTCGTATGCCTGGCTGTGCTGACTGCGGCCGTGTTGGTATTAGTCGCGGGTCAGGCGGCGGTGGGTGACGCGGTGCGGCTTCGCGGCATCAGCGCCGAGGCGCTCCACCTTGTTCTCCTCATAGGATTCGAAGTTGCCCTCAAACCAGTACCACTTGTCCGGATTTTCCTCGGTACCTTCATAGGCGAGGATGTGGGTCACCACCCGGTCGAGGAACCAGCGGTCGTGCGAGACCACCACGGCGCAGCCGGGGAACTCCAGGAGAGCGTTCTCCAGGCTGGAGAGAGTTTCGACGTCGAGGTCGTTGGTCGGTTCGTCGAGCAGCAGCAGGTTTCCGCCCTGTTTGAGGGTCAGCGCCAGGTTCAGCCGGTTGCGCTCACCACCGGAGAGCACTCCGGCACGCTTCTGCTGGTCCGGACCCTTGAACCCGAACGCTGACACGTAGGCACGCGAGGGCATCTCCACCTGGCCGACCTGGATGAAGTCGTGTCCGTTGGAGACGACCTCCCACAGGGTCTTGTCGGGATCGATGCCGCCACGCGACTGGTCAACGTAGGAGATCTTGACCGAATCACCGATGGTCAGTTTTCCGCCGTCGATCGGCTCGAGCCCCACGATGGTCTTGAAGAGCGTGGTCTTGCCGACGCCGTTGGGGCCAATGACGCCGACGATGCCGTTACGGGGCAGCGAGAAGGACAGCCCGTCGATCAGGATCCGGTCGTCGTAGCCCTTCCGCAGGTCGGTCGCTTCGATGACCTGGTTGCCCAGACGTGGGCCGGGCGGGATCTGGATGTCTTCAAAATCGAGTTTTTTGGTGCGCTCGGCTTCAGAAGCCATCTCCTCGTACCGGGCGAGCCGTGCCTTGGACTTGGTCTGGCGGCCCTTGGCGTTGGAGCGAACCCATTCGAGTTCTTCGGTGAGGCGCTTGGACTGCTTCGCGTCCTTCTTGCCCTGCACCTCAAGACGGGCGCGCTTCTTCTCCAGGTAGGTGGAGTAGTTTCCTTCGTAGGGGTAGAGGTGGCCGCGGTCCACTTCGGCGATCCATTGGGCGACGTGGTCCAGGAAGTACCGGTCGTGGGTCACTGCCAGGACAGCGCCAGAGTAACTCTTCAGGTGCTGCTCCAGCCAGAGCACGCTTTCGGCATCGAGGTGGTTGGTGGGCTCATCAAGGAGCAACAGGTCGGGCTTCTGCAGGAGAAGCTTGCAGAGCGCAACGCGGCGCCGTTCACCACCGGACAGGATAGTGACATCGGTTTCGGGCGGTGGGCAGCGCAGGGCGTCCATTGCCTGTTCCAGCTGCGAATCGAGGTCCCACGCGTCTGCGGAGTCAATGGCTTCCTGGAGCTTGCCCATTTCCTCGAGCAGCGTGTCGAAATCTGCGTCGGGGTTGGCCATTTCTTCGGAGATCTCGTTGAACCGCTGGATCTTGCCGTAGATTTCTCCGACGCCTTCCTGCACATTGCCCAGGACGGTTTTTTCCTCATTCAGTGGTGGTTCCTGCAGCAGGATCCCTACCGAGTAGCCGGCGCTGAGCTTTGCTTCGCCGTTGGAGGGGGTATCCAGGCCAGCCATGATTTTCAGGATGGTCGACTTGCCCGAGCCGTTGGGACCCACGACGCCGATCTTCGCGCCGGGGTAGAAGGACATGCTGACGTCGTCGAGGATTACTTTGTCGCCGACAGCCTTGCGTGCCTTGGTCATTGTGTAGATAAATTCCGCCATACCTCAAGGCTAGTCGCTGCACCCACCTATCTCCCATTTGTGTGCGGCAGCCGCCGCGGGACTAAAACGGTGCGTCGGTGAGCTGTCGGGCTGATTGTTCACCCCCGGTCTGGTCGGAATCGCCGGAGGGCTCAGCACCGGAGGAGTCATTCCCCTCAGGAGCCGCCGCATCACCCGGGTCGCCGAATATCTCGCCGGTGTCCCGATCAACATCCGGGTAGTCGACATCCGAGTCGTGGACATCCGGTGGGTCACCAGCGGTTGAAGCCTCGGTGCCCGCGCGGTCCGCGCTGGTCCGGCGAAAGTGCGCCGTGCCCCACATCAGGTCATGTCCTGCAGTGTCCGCATCGATGTCCACGGAGGTGCCGGTTCGCCCGTCCTCACGGATCCAGGGCCGGACCCGCAGCCGCCCGGTGACCACCACCTTGTCCCCTTTCCTGATGCTCACCCCGGCATTGGTGGCAAGCTGGCGGAACATCGACACGGTGTACCAGTTCGTTTGGCCATCCGTCCACGAATTGGTTTGGCGGTCGAAGCGGCGCTCGGTCGAGCACATTCGAAAACTCGCGTAGGCGAGGCCGCTCACGGCGACTCCCGATTTAACGTCGGTGGCCACATAGCCGCGGACGGTGATGCTGTCGCTCATCGAATTCCCCTTCAGCAAAGGTGTGCGCTGGCGGGTATGCCAGCAGACACTATTTCACCGGTACCGGGGTTTCGGAGGGAGCCGCGACAGCCCTATGTGGACAACCTGAGGGGAGGAACCCGGTGTGGAGGGAGAGTCGCCGACTGGCGTTCGTCCAACTTGACGATAAACTTGCGGTGGCGTGGAGATATCCGCCGTCGGCCCCCGTAGCTCAATGGATAGAGCAACGGCCTTCTAATCCGTAGGTTGCGCGTTCGAGTCGCGCCGGGGGCACCAGAATTATGCCGGTGGATGACAGCCAGGAGTCGTGCGGACTCTAGTCTCCGAAGGTGACTTTGAGCTCAAGGTGGTGCTGGCCAGCGGCGTCCTGGGAGTAGACGGCCTTCCCGGAGATTCCCTTCAGGCCATCGGTCCCCGATCCCGGAATGATGTGGCCCGAACTGGCGGCGGCGGTACCCTCAGCGATCCCCCAGTGCTGCACGATCATGGTGCCGTCCCTGCCATCCACCGAACCGGTGAATACCTCGGAGGCAACGTAGCCGGCACCGTAGTCGTTGCCCGCCATCAGCAGCTCTGCTGAACTGGTTCCGACAAGGCCGCCGCTGAAGACTTTCGTGGCGCTCACCTTGGTCAGTTCACTCGAGGAGCCTGGCGCTGAGTAGGGTTCCGGGCTCCAGACAGAGATCTCGAATTCGCCGCTGAAGATGTGTTCTGTGGAGTCGGTCATCGTCCAAGTATCGCCGGTTCGGGCCCAGAAAGCATGTTGGACCGGCCAGCGACCGCTAGTGTAGCCCGCCCACCACCGGCTCCTCGTACCGTTTCCGGAATAGGATTTTGGTCTTCGGATCAACAAAAACCAGGTACAGGGCAAAGCCCAGCGCGACGACCGCTGCCACCTGCCGTGCCACCGTCAGACTCAGCTCGAAGTAGGGAAAAATGTCCAGCTGATCCGAAATGGCATAGATCATGAAAAAGGACACGAGGAAGTAGAGGGTTTTGACCTGCCAGTCGTTGCGAATGCCGGTGACTGCGAACAACGGGATCAGCCAGACCACGTACCAGGACTGAATCATGGGGGCGAGGAAGACGATCGCGGCGAAGGCCAGAGCCAGTCGGCGGACCAGCCTGCTGTGCTCCCCCGTGAACATCAGCCAGCCGATGATCGCCAGCGCCACCAGCCGGCCGATCAAATACACCACCTCGGCGAAGGCCTGGCCGTCGAGCCCCACGGCATTCCCCAGGATCATGACGATCATGCCCAGGAAACCGATCGGCGCGTACCAGATCCAGACGCTGCCGGGGGTGCTCAGCGCACCGACCCACCCGAAACCGAAGCCGTTGATCAGTCCCATCACCCACAGAATGCCGAAGGAGATCCCCGCAGTGAGCGCCCAATAGAGGAACTTCCGCCGCCAGCTTGCCCCCTTGCCGGCCCACATCAGGCCGATGAACGGAAGGAAGATCAGGGTGATGGGTTTGATCGCAACCGACAGCGTGACCATGAGCACCGCCCGCCAGGGCTTTTGGGTTGCGGCGAGGTACAGGCCGGAGAGTGCGAGACCGATCATCAGCGCATCGTTATGGATGCTGGCAATGAAATTGATCAGGAAGAGCGGGTTCGCGGCGGTAAGCCAGAGCGCCCGGTTGGGGTTAACACCGTGCAGTTCCGCGAGCTTGGGCACGTAATAGACGCACATCACCACACCGACAATCGCGATGAGCCGGAACAGGAGCACCGAGAAGTCGGGTTGCCCGTTGGTGATGCCCACCACCAGGGCCTCAATCCAGAGGAACACCGGTCCGTACGGGGTGGGACTCTGCGCCCACAAGTCGTCCGCCCCGATTTGCAGGTAGTTGGAGATCTGCGAGTAACCGTCGACGTAGGGGTTCAGCCCGGAGAGGACCACCTGCCCCTGGGCGATATAGGCGAACACGTCCCGGCTGAACAACGGCAAGGCCAGGCACATCGGGGCGCCCCAGGCGATCACGGCGCGAAGAATCACTGGCCGGGATTCCGGGCCCCACCCGTGCAGCCGCTGACCGAGCCGCAGCCAGGACCTCACCAGGAGCATCCCACCGAGCGCCAGGATCAGGACCGATACCACCGCCCCGGCCGGTTCGAACCGCATCCACATGATGATGGGAATCCTGCGCAACTCCACCGATGCCAGCGACAGCCAGCCCACCCCGTAGGACCCGATCATCATCAGCAGGGACCCGATGAATCCCTGGATGACTGCCACGTTTGGTCGGCCAGCCAAAGCTGCGTCCGTCCGGGGCTGCGAGGCGTCCGCTGGCACCTGGGCGGTCATCTGCTGTTATCCAATCCTCGGTGGAACACGAAACTTCTGCACTTCTGACCGGGCAGACTGGCTAGATATTAGCATCGCCCCCTGTGCCGGGGCCGGTAACGCCGCGCACCGGGACGCGGGGTCTCCGCGGGGTACGACGTCGGCCGAGCCGGGAGGCGCGGTACATTTGGGAGGTGCCGATATCTAATGAACACATTGTCTGGATCGACTGCGAGATGACGGGGCTTGACCTCGAGGCTGACGCACTGATCGAAGTTGCTGTCCTCGTGACGGATTCCGAGCTGAACATCCTGGGTGACGGTGTCGACGTCGTTATCAAGCCCGATGACGCAGCCCTGGAGCAGATGGGCGACTTTGTGCGCGACATGCACACCACGTCGGGCCTGCTGACCGAACTCCCCCAGGGCATCAGCATGAAGGAAGCCGAAGCAGAGGTGCTCAGCTACATCATGAAATGGGTCCCCGACCCCCGGAAGGCCCAGTTGGGCGGCAACTCGGTCGGGACCGACCGCTCGTTCCTCGCCCGCGACATGCCGGCCGTGATTGAGCACCTGCACTACCGGGTCATCGACGTATCGACCATCAAGGAACTCGCCCGGCGATGGTTCACCCGCGCGTACTTCCAGTCCCCCGCCAAGAGCGGCGGGCACCGGGCGCTCGGGGATATTCGCGATTCCATCCGTGAGTTGCGTTACTACCGGGAGTCCGTTTTCGTTCCCAGCCCCGGCCCGGATTCAGCGACCAGCAAGGCGATCGCCGGGTCCCTGGCCGACTGACCCAGCGGTCGCGACGCCGCCGCGTAGCCCCGGTGGCGAAGGCCCGGCAAAAATTGTGTAGACTTGTATGCGCTGCCTTTTGTAGGTGACACTCCCGCAGGAACGAACTGCAGGACTGACATTTCGTAAGGCACATGGTGGGTATAGCTCAGTTGGCAGAGCGCCTGGTTGTGGTCCAGGAGGTCGCGGGTTCAAGCCCCGTTACTCACCCCAAGTAGGTCGAAAGATGACCTCGGAAGGCCGCCCCTGAATAACTTCGGGGGCGGCCTTACCTGTAGGACCCAGGCCGGGGACAGCCGGCGTTGAATCACCGTGGAGGTTGAACCGCATGGAACGCACAGTGTTCGAAGAAGACCATCTGCTGTTCCGTGAAGTCGCGGCCGAGTTCACCTCCCGGGAGGTGTCGCCGCACTACGCCCAGTGGGATCAGGACCACCTCATGCCCCGCACCCTGTGGACGGCAGCCGGTGAGCAGGGACTGTTGGGCCTGGCTGTGCCCGAGGAATTCGGCGGCGCGGGTATGCCCGACTACCGGTTCCGCGCCGTCATGGACGAGGAGTTCGCGAAGACCAACCACCTGGCCGTCGGTCTGGCTTTCCACCTCCACGACGACATGGTGCTCCCCCACCTGCTCGCCTACGGCAGCGATGATCATAAGTCGCGCTGGCTTCCCGGAATGGTGAGCGGCGAACGGGTGACCAGCGTGGCCTGGACCGAACCGGGAGCGGGCAGCGACCTCCGCGGGATCAGGACCAAGGCCGTGCGCGACGGCGATGACTGGCTGATCTCCGGGCAGAAGACCTTCATCGGCAACGGCATCAGCGGTGACGCCTCACTGGTGATGGCCCGCACCGACGGCAGCACGGGCAGGGGCGGCGCCGACTCCTTCTCACTCTTCATGGTCGAAAAGGGTGATGGGTACAACACCGGCAAGCAGCTCGACAAGATGGGCCTCAAAGCCTCTGACACTGCCGAACTGTTCTTCGACAGTGTCCGGGTGAGCGGCGACAACCTGGTGGGCGAGCTCGGTCACGGACTCCGCTATGCCCACGAACAACTGCCGCAGGGTCGGCTCGCGATCGCCGTTGCCGCGTCGGCTGTCTCCCGCGCCATCTATGAGGCCACCGTCACGTACACCAAGGAGCGCAACGCGTTCGGGGAACGGATCATCGACTTCCAGAACACCCGTTTCCAGCTCGCTGACATCCTCACCGAGGTGGAGGTCACCGAAACCTACGTCGACCAGGCGATGCTCGCTTTCAACGCGGGCACCCTTGATGCCGCTGCCGCCGCACGGGTCAAGCTGTGGGCCAGCGAACGCGCCACCTCGATCACCGACCGCTGCCTCCAGCTGCACGGCGGCTATGGCTACATCCTGGAATACCCGGTTGCCCAGGCGTTCCTGGCCACCCGGTTGCTCACCATCTTCGGCGGCACCAGCGAGATCATGCGCGACGTCGTCGGCCGCCACATCGCCGGCTGACACACCTGCCGCTAGCCGAACTTCCACCCCAATCCACAGGAAACACCACCATGACTGTTCGCCCCGTCACCATCACCGGTGAGCCAGTGCTGCACCGCCGGGCCGCCGTCGTCACCGAGTTTGACGACGAGCTGCGCGCCCTGATCGCCGACATGTTCGAAACCATGGACGAGGCGAACGGCGTGGGGCTCGCGGCCCCCCAGATCGGTGTGGGCCAGCGGATCTTCGTGTACGGCATGGAGAACGACGACGTCGCGCCGCGCGGGGTGCTGGTGAACCCCTCACTGGTGACCACCAAAATTTCGGGGGCGGACCCCGACCCGGAGGAGGAGTCCGAGGGTTGCCTTTCAGTGCCGGGCGAGTCCTTTCCGCTGAAGCGGGCCGACTGGGTCAAGGTGACCGGTTTCGACGGCTTCGGGGAGCGGCTGGAGTTCGTGGCCACCGGATGGTTTGCACGCTGCATGCAGCATGAGTATGACCATTTGGAGGGCAAGCTCTACGTGGACCGGCTTATCGAGCCGTATTCCCGGGCCGCCCGCAAGGCCATCAAGAAGAACCACTGGGGAGTGCCCGGCCTGACCTGGATGCCGGGCGTGGATCCGGACCCGTTCGGCCACTAGAGAGGGCCGCCAAGCGTGTCAGGCCTGCGGCTCCTGCCCGGGTTCCAGGTCCTCGAGCCGCTCCACGTGGCGGAGCGGCCCGAAAATGGCCACCAGGGGCGCTGCCACTGCCAGCAGGACGCCGATCAGCACGGCGTTCCAGATGCCGACCAGTTCCGCGAGGATTCCCCCAAGGATGCTGGCCACGCCGAGCATGCCCCAGCTGACCATCCGGGAAGCGGCGCCGAGCCTGCCCATCATGGCGGGAGGACACACCCGTTGCCGGAACGCTGACCCGACGACGATGTTCCAGGCGATGCACACGCCCATCACGAACATTCCCACGACACCCCAGAGCATTCCGTAGCCGGGGGTCATGATCAGGAGCGACGCGTACCCCAGCACGCCGGGGACCATGGCGTAGCGCCAGACCGGACCCGATCCGAACCGCTCGGTGGCCCGTTTGACGGTAATGCCGCCCAGCGCTCCGCCAACTGATGCTGCGGCCAGGAGGACCCCCAGCCAGATTTCCGACTCGTTCAGGGTCCGCAGCACCAAAAGCACCAGAAGCGATGCCACCATGCTGCCGCCAAGGTTCCAGAGCGCAGCGTTGAAGAGGATGGCGCGCAGCGGCCCGGTACTGAAGGTGTAGCGCAGACCGTCCTTCATTTCGCGGAAGATACGCCGCTCCCCCTGATACGGCTCGGCTTCCTTGAGCCTGAGGGAGGAGATGGCGAAGAGGGATGCGAAGGAGGTGATGATCTGGACCAGCAGCGAGTTGGAGGCACCCACCGCCACCGTCAACCAGCCAGCAATGCCCCGGCCAGCCGCATCCGCCGACGCCGACGACGCGGTCATCAGGCCATTGCCTTCGACCAGCTCATCCTTGGACACAGCCTGCGGAATGAGTGCCTGGTCTGACAGGGTAAAAAAGACAGCTGAGAGACCGACAAGGAACGCGACAACGAACAGCTGCGCCACCGACATGATCCCGAGCCAGAAGGTAACGGGGATGGTTGCCAGGGTTGCTATCCGGCCAACGAGGGACCAGACGATCACCGGCTTCCTGGGCCACCGATCCACCCAGACGCCCACCGGCAGGCCGAGGATCAACCAGGGGAGAAAAGTCATTCCTGCGAGGGCAGCGACGGCGAAGTCGCTGGCCTGCAGTTCGACCACTGCGATGATGGGCAGAGCGATGGAGGTGACAGCGGTTCCCAGGACGCCCACGGTGCCGGAAAGCCACAGTGCGCGGAAGTTGGGATTACGGACCAGCAGCGACTTCTGCGGCGCTACGGTGTCTGTCATTGGGATAGCGTATCCGAGCAAACACCGATCGGATGCCACTTTCACTATTCGGGAAAAACTTCATTCGGGGCTATTGACCCACGGCTATCGCGCCCTGATAATCCCCTGGTCTTAACCTCGTTTATCACGCAGGCCAGGTCTGGGAATATGTTTCGAATTCATTTCGCATCGCGTCTTCGAAACGCGGAATGTCCGCGCTGCCATTCCCTTTTCGGTCATTCTGCGCAGGAGCCGGATACCCGAGGTGCTCAACTGCATCGGGGAATACGCGCCGTGGAAGGCCAGCGGGCCGTGCGCGTCAATCAGGTCAGTGATCATTGACCCAGGTGGGCCGTTTTGTTGACCCGGCGGCGTCGACAAACTTGTCCCCGTAATAGAGTGCGGTGGCGCAACGAATTTCACGGTGGATTTGCTGCGCAGAAATTCCTCAACCAGGACGGTACCGGCCGGATTCAGCATCGCAGGAACGAATTTACGGCGAAGACACTTGGTGCACCTATTACAGTCCGGCACATCAATCTTTACGCAATAGGCAGCGTCATTCATTCGATGGTCCGCCACGACGATTCTGGCGCTGCCAATTTCGGAGAGGGTAAGGGCGGGAAGAATCTTCACTCCCCCGGTCTGGAATATCCGGTACCGGACGTTTGCGTTGCGGGCTTGTGGCCGACTCCCTTCGGAGCGGCAGGTCCGGGCATTTCGGTTCCGGACCTGACGGTGCGTGAGTTAGTGAACCGTGCACCGGGGTAAAGGGATGGGTTGACCGATACGCCGGGTTCTGTGCTTCCTGCCGTCGCCAGCGAAGAAGTGGCGGCCATCCATCTACGAACGCCGTTGCCGACGCCCTCCAGCGGCCTACCCGGACACTCAGGCGAGCAGCCTTCAAGCGCGCCCTGTCTGGCCTTGCTCCGGGTGGGGTTTACCGAGCCGCACCGGTCACCCGGCACGCTGGTGGTCTCTTACACCACCTTTTCACCCTTACTGCCTCAGGCATTGCTGCCTGGTACAGCGGTCTATTTTCTGTGGCACTTTCCTGCGGGTTACCCCGAGTGGGCGTTACCCACCACCCTGCTCTGCGGAGCCCGGACGTTCCTCGGTGAACGGGAGCCAGTGCACAAGGCACTGCGACCGGTCCAACGCGACCGCCTAGTCAACCCATCCTCCATTGATTCTACGGGCTGGCGGAGTTCCGCGGCGCACGCAGAACAGCTTCGACCTGTGGCTCGGTTCAGTGGCTTGGTTCAGTGGCATGGTTCAGGGGCTCGGTTCTGTGGCCCCCGATGATCATGGGTAAAGTGGTGCGGTGCTGATTCTGCTGCCACCCTCCGAAGGTAAGTCACCCGCTGTGAAGGGCCCGGCAGTGGATCTGGGGACGCTCCGGTTCCCCGAACTGACGCAGGCCCGCGAGACCGTACTGGATGCCCTCGCCGCCGCCAGCACCGATCCCGCCGCCCACAGCATTCTGGGAGTGGGCCAGTCCCTCGGAGCCGAGGTGCTGCGGAACGTCACACTCCGCGACCAGCCGGCGGCCCCCGCCTACCGGATCTATTCCGGTGTGCTATATGACGCGCTGGGCTACCCCACCCTGACCCCGGTGCAACGTCGCAAAGCCCAGGAGTCGGTGGTGGTGGTCTCGGCCCTCTGGGGTGCGCTGGGTTTTGCTGATGCCATTCCGGCCTATCGGTTATCCATGTCGGTCACGCTCCCCGCCACGGGGACGCTCTCCTCGTTCTGGAAGTCACGGCTGGCGGGTCCCCTGGGGGACCGGTCCGGGGACGCCCTGGTGGTCGACTGCCGATCCAGCACCTACGCCACCGCGTGGGCCGGCCACCCTGAGCGGACCGTCGCGGTGAACGTCCTGCTCGAGCGGGATGGCAAGCGCACAGTGGTCTCGCACGCCGCGAAGCATACCCGTGGGCTATTGGCCCGGCATCTGCTGACCCGGCGGTCGCGGCAGCCGGACACGCCGGCGGAGCTGCTGAAGGCTACCCGGGAGCGCTGGAGCGCCGAGCTGATCCCCGCAACACCTCGTAAACCGGTACAGCTGAGCATCATCCTGCCCGGCTGAGCCTTGCTGGGCTTACGCGGGGCCGTCCCAATCGGCGACCAGTTCCACTTCGAAGCCAGCCTGGTTCTCCAGGTACGCCGCATAGCTGTCCTTGCCACCGGCATGCGGGTAGGCGGCAGCAAACATGGGGGTCCAGCCGTGGCTGGTGGCCCTGCGTGCCAGCAGGTCAACCTCTGCAGCGGTCCCCGCCCGGAAAGCCAGGTGGTTCAGCCCAGGGTGCAACCGCTGGTGGGGTTCGTCGGCGACGGCGGTTCCCGATTCGATCACCAAATACAGGCCGTCGGCGCCGAGAAAACTGATGCCCTCCGCCCAGGTTTCCTTGACGGTGAACCCGAGTTGCCGAAGCAGCCAGCCAATCGAGTCGGTGGCCTCCTGCAGGTCCCTCACCCAGAGCTCCACGTGGTGCAGCCGGCCCGTGGACTGCCTGACTGGCTCCGGTCCGGCGTCGGACGTGTCCGGTCCCGGTGCTGAAGCGGCAGCCGAGGGAGCGGCGGCCGAAGGCGAGGCAGCGCGCGGCACCCAGGGGATGCCAGCCATCCCGGCATCCATGGCCTCGTTGGACAGCCGGTCCGCATCCTTATTGATTTCGCGGGGAATCCACTGGTACTTGACCCGGGCGGGGTCAAGCACTGCGCGGGCCTTGGTGGCCAGTGCGCGCATGTCGGCGTGTTTGATCTTCCAGCGGCCCTCCATCTGCTCGACCACCAATTTGGAGTCCATCTTGACCAGGATTCGGCACGTGGGATCCAGCTCGTTCGCCAGTTCCAGGCCAGCCACCAGCCCCGAATACTCGGCGACGTTGTTGGACACCTTCCCGAGATAGGCTGCCTTCTCGACCAGGATGGCGCCTGTCTCGGGGTCCCGGACAAGGGCACCGTAGCCGGCGTGTCCGGGATTTCCCCGGGAGCCGCCGTCGGCCTCCACAATCAGGAAGCGGGGAGCGGCGGCCGGTTCGGTGGTGTCGCTGGAATGGTCAAAGAGGGTCTGTTCAGCGGGCACTGGCCTAGTTGCCCCACTCGGCGGAGCGGACCAGAATGGCACCTGAATCGGGGCAGAACACGATGTCGTCCTCGGCGGCTTTCCTGAGCTCGGCCAGGTCTCCGGGGCTCAACTGCATTCCCGAGCCCTCTGATGTGCCGTGGAACAACCGCGCCGCGCCGACACCGCGGCGGGCGAGGGTCTTCTCGTACAACGCCAGGAGCCCGGCGTCGAACGTTGCCGCCAGCTCACTGCGCTGGGTACTGACGGAACCTGCTTCCGCCTCAATGGTGGTCAGTTCGGCGTCGCGGGTGGCTTCGATGGCGGTGAGTCGCTCCAGCGCTTCTTCCTTGCGCTGCTGGGCTGCCTGCTTGGCGGCACGGGCGGCGTCAACCTTTTCCATGATGTCCAGTTCCACGTCCTCCAGATCGGAGCGCCGTTTGGTCAGCGACGCGATCTCACTCTGCAGGGCGGTGAGGTCCTTGGGGCTCCCGGTCCCGCTGTCGAGGCGCTTCTGGTCGCGCTCCAGGCGGTTCACCACCGATTGCACGTCATCCTCGGCGCGGGTGAGGTCCCGTTCCTGGTCGCTGAGGACCGTCGCGGTGGCTACCAGCTCGCTGTCGGTCCCTTCCAGCTGCTTTGCCAGCTCGGCGAGGGCCGGATTGGCCCGTGCGGTGGCGGCCTGCCGCTGCAGCTGGTTCAACCGCGAATCCAGTGCCTGAAGTTCCAACAGCCTAAGCTGTTCTGCCGGTGCTGCTTTTGCCACAGTAAAACCTCCGCGGTTGCCGATTACCCGTCCATCTACCCTATTGCACGGCGCCTCCCACGGTCACCGCCGCTCAGGACGCCGTCGGCTGCGCTGGCCCTAGGGCATCCCCGGGGTGAGCACGAAGTCCCACGGGTCGGTATTGACGCTGCTTACCCGGATGTCGGCGTCGAACCCGTGGTCCGCCAGCACATGGGCCAGCGCCGCCGCAGCGGGGGTCAGCCACAGCCACTCACTGCCGAAGTGCGACACATCGATCAGGTACGGCCGGTCGTTTGAGGCTGCCTCCCGCGCCTCCGAGACGGGGTGGTGACGCAGGTCAGCGGTGACGTAGACGTCCGCCCCGCTGGCCCGTACCTGATCGAACAGGCTGTCCCCGGCACCGCCGCAGACGGCCACCCTGCGCACCAGCCCGTCACAGTCCCCCGCAACCCGGACACCACCGGCCACTGCCGGAAGGATCGAGAACACCACTCCCGCGAAGTCTCCCAGGGTGGTGGGGGCACTCAGGTTCCCTACCCGCCCCAGCCCTTCCTCCGGCAACCCACCGGCCGAGGACGTGAGGGGTTGGACGTCCACCAGGCCGAACGCGTCCGCCAGCACATCGGACACTCCCCCGACGGCGCTGTCGCCATTGGTGTGCACCGTGGTGAGGGCGCATCCACCCTCGATCAGCCGGTGCACCGCGTTGCCCTTGAAGTGGGTCGCCGCCACCGAATTGACCGGCTTCATCATCAGCGGATGATGCGTGATGATGAGATCGGCACCCCACTGAAGCGCCTCGCTGATGACCTCGTGGGTCGGATCGACAGCAAACAGGATCTTCGAAGCCGGGTTGCTGGGCTTCCCCACCACCAGGCCAACCGCGTCCCAGCTCTCCGCGAGGGTTTCAGGCCAGAGCTCCTCAACCGCTAGCAGCACGTCGCCCACGCTGGGCGGTGGGGTGCTCCCGGCACCGTGGTCGGAGCGTTGGCCAGTCATCAACGGATCAGCTTCCATGGCTCTAGTTGTACCTGCTCCAGTGGGAACAGCCCAATTGTCCTTATCCTTCCGACGTCCTTGGCGGAGAGCGTCGGGAATCTTCTGGCCCGGCAACGCATTGATATAGGCATGATGACATTCGTGCTCGGCGGAGGCTGCTTCTGGTGCCTCGACGCCCTTTACCAAAAAACCCGCGGCGTCACCGACGTGATCTCCGGCTACACCGGTGGACACACACCCGACCCCGACTATGACGCGGTCTGCTCCGGCACCACCGGTCATGCCGAGGTAGTGGCGGTGACCTTCGACGAAACGGTCATCCCCGCCGAGACAATCCTCGACATGTTCTTCGTATCCCATGACCCCACGACCCTGAACCGTCAGGGGTACGACGTCGGCACGCAGTACCGGTCCTCGATGTTCTATCAGAACACCGAGCAGAAGGAACTGTTTGAGCGTGCTATCGAGCGGAACCAGGAAAGCTGGTCCGACCCGATCGTCACCGAAGTCATCCGCTTGCCGCGGTTCCACCCGGCCGAGGAGTGGCACAACAACTTCTATGCAAAGCACCCTGAACAGGGGTACTGCCGCGTGATCATCAACCCGAAGCTGGCCAAGGCGCGCAAGTATTACGCTCAATGGCTGATCGACTAACTTTTACGCGCGGCGGGACGCCGCGCCGCTAGGCTGAATCCAAGCGCGCAGCGCAGAATCCGGCGAGCACTCCCCCAAACCCCGACCCTAGGCAGGTACCCATGGCCAAGATTTACGACGACGTCACCCAGCTGGTGGGGCGGACCCCCCTGGTCCGGCTCAACCGTCTCACCGAGGGCCTCGACGCCCAGGTTGCCGTGAAGCTTGAGTTCTACAACCCCGCGAACAGCGTCAAGGACCGGATCGGCGTCGCCATCATCGACGCCGCGGAGGAGGCCGGGGCGCTCAAGCCCGGCGGCACCATCGTGGAGGGTACATCCGGGAACACCGGTATCTCGCTCGCCATGGTCGGCGCGGCGCGCGGCTACCGGGTGCTCCTGACCATGCCCGAGACGATGTCCACCGAGCGTCGCGTGATGCTCCGTGCCTACGGCGCTGAGATTGTGTTGACCCCGGGGTCCGAGGGCATGCGCGGCGCCGTCGACAAGGCCAAGGACATCGTGGCGACGACCGAGAACGCCATCTGGGCGCAGCAGTTCGCCAACGAAGCCAATCCTGCCATCCACCGCGCAACAACTGCCGAGGAGGTCTGGGAGGACACCGACGGGGCCGTCGACATCTTTGTGGCAGGCGTGGGGACCGGCGGGACCATCACCGGCGTCGGGCAGGTCCTGAAGGAACGCAAACCCGGAGTGCAGATCGTCGCCGTGGAGCCCGCGGATTCGCCGATCCTCAACGGCGGCGCGCCCGGCCCGCACAAGATTCAGGGTCTGGGCGCCAACTTCATCCCCGAAATCCTTGACCGGGAAGCCTACGACGAAGTGATTGACGCCTCCGTCGAGGACTCGGTGCGGGTGGCGCGTGCCCTCGGAACCCAGGAAGGCATCCTGGGCGGCATCTCCTCCGGAGCGATCGTCTGGGCCGCACTGCAGCTCGCCAAGCGGCCGGAGAACGCGGGTAAGCTCATTGTGGCGATAGTCTGCGACTTCGGTGAGCGGTACATCTCCACCGTTCTTTTCGACGACATCCGGGGCTAAACCCCACCCAACAGAAAGTAGTCTGTGAGTTTTTTAGCGCGACTGCACGAGGATCTGCAGACGGCACGCGAGCATGATCCGGCCGCCCGTGGCTCCATCGAGAATGGACTGGTCTACTCCGGTCTCCACGCCATCTGGGTGCACCGGCTGACCCACCGGATGTGGGCCCGCCCCGGACTCCGGTTCCCGGCCCGGCTGCTCGCACAGCTGGCCCGGGCCGCCACCGGAATCGAGATCCACCCCGGGGCGACCATCGGCCGGCGGTTCTTCATTGACCACGGAATGGGTGTGGTCATTGGTGGTACAGCCGAAATCGGTGACGACGTGATGCTCTACCAGGGCGTCACGCTGGGCGGACGGTCCCTCGAGAAGGTCAAGCGGCATCCGACGATCGGCGACCGGGTGACAATCGGCGCCGGGGCGAAGGTGCTCGGGCCGATCACCATCGGTGCCGGCAGCGCGATCGGGGCCAACGCCGTCGTCGTGAAGGACACTCCGCCCGATTCGATCGCCACCGGCATCCCCGCGACCTTCAGGCATCGCGACTCCGCGCGGGAGACCCTACCCGCGGTGGATCCGGCCGAGTACATCGATCCGGCGCTCTACATCTAGCGTCACGCCTGGCGTCGCGGTCAACCACCGTTAGCTTTAACTACTGATGGCCCGGGCACAATGCCCGGGCCATCAGCAGTTAAGGATGCTAGTGGGTGTCCACCGCTTCGATCTCGGACTTGTCCTCGCCCCACAGGGTGTGGAACGTGCCGTCCATGTCGACCCGGTTGTAGGTGTGCGCCCCGAACAGGTCACGGAGGCCCTGAGTCAGTGCGGCGGGTAGCCGACGACGGCGCAGCCCGTCGTAGTAGGCCAGCGAGGCCGAGAACACCGGCACCGGGATACCCAGCTGGACGGCTGTCGACACCACGCGACGCCAGGCGGGAAGCGCCCCGGCAATCGACTCGGCGAACGCCGGGGCCAGCAGCAGGTTTACCGGCTGACCGTCAGCAGTGGCGTAGGCCTTCATGATGTCGTCCAGCAGTTCGGCGCGGATGATGCAGCCGGCACGCCACAGCGACGCAATCTCATCGAGCTTCAGCTCCCAGCCGTACTCCTTGGCAGCAGCCGTGAGCATGTCGATGCCCTGCGCGTAGCTGACCAGCTTCGACGCGTACAGGGCCAGGCGAACGTCCTCGACGAACGACTCGGGCAGGTCAACGGCGCCCTCGTGGCCGGCCAGGATGTCCTGTGCCTCGGCCCGCTGGTCCCGCTGCGAGGACAGGCCCCGGGCGAACACGGACTCGGCGATGCCCGACGTCGGGCTGCCCAGTTCGAGCGCCGACACCACTGTCCAGCGGCCGGTTCCCTTCTGCCCCGCCGAGTCGACGACGACGTCCACGAAGGGTTTCCCCGTTTTGGCGTCGGTGTGGCCGAGCACTTCGGCAGTGATCTCAATCAGGAACGAGGAAAGAGTGCCGGTATTCCAGTCGGTGAAGATCTTGGCCTGTTCGGCCGGCTCGATGCCAGCGCCGGAGCGCAGCAGGTCGTAGGCCTCGCCGATCACCTGCATGTCGGCGTATTCGATGCCGTTGTGGACCATTTTCACGAAGTGCCCGGCACCGTCGGTGCCGATCCAGCGGCAGCAGGGCTCACCGTTGTACTTGGCTGAGATTTTCTCCAGCATCGGGCCCAGGGAATCGTAGGACTCCCGGGAGCCGCCGGGCATGATGGACGGGCCCAGCAGGGCTCCCTCCTCGCCGCCGGAGACGCCGACGCCCACAAAGTGCAGGCCCTTGGTCGCCAGGGCAGCTTCGCGGCGTCGGGTGTCCTCGTAATGGGAGTTGCCGCCGTCGATCACAATGTCGCCGGGCTCAAGCAGCGGTTCCAGCTGACCGATGACCGAATCCACCGGTCCGCCCGCCTTAACCATGATCAGGACCCGGCGGGGCTTCTCCAGGGACTCGACCAGTTCCTCAAGGGTCTCGGTGCGGACGAAGTCGCCGTCGTCGGCGTGCTTCGCCAGCAGGGCGTCGGTCTTCTCGATCGACCGGTTGTGCAGCGCGACGGTATAACCGTTGCGGGCGAGGTTGCGGGCCAAGTTTGCGCCCATGACCGCTAGGCCTGTGACACCAATCTGTGCACTCATAAAGTCTCCAATACTGGGTTTGCCCCCGGCTGTGGGGGCCGATGCGCGGACAGCCGGAAAAGCTCCACGCCACGAAACAGTACTTTCACCTTATTACCGCTGGACGCCCACTGACCACACGGCGACCGATCGTGAAGCGGCAGTGAGCCACGTCTCGGCACCGACGTCAACCTCCGCAGGACGTTCTTTGCACGATTGATATAGATTAACTGAAGGCATCCATCAGGGAAGGGGCTTGTCATTTCGCGACCAACCGTCCGGCAGCCGGCTCCGTTCCGGCCTGATATCCAGGGCTTGCGGGCGGTAGCGGTGGGGGCGGTAGTCCTCTACCACGCCGGCCTGTCAGCGGTACCCGGGGGCTACGTCGGCGTCGATATCTTCTTCGTCATCTCCGGTTTCCTGATCACCGGCCAACTGATCTCCATGCTGGAGGCCCGCGGCCGGATCCCGTTTGGCGAGTTCTACGCCAAGCGCATCCGGCGCATCATCCCCGCCTCGTTTGTTGTGCTTGCTCTCACCACCGTGGCGTCGCTGGTGTTCCTTCCCCCAGCCACCCGTCCCGGGGCGTTGCAGGACGCCATCGCCACCGCCCTGTATGTCCCCAATGTCCTGTTCGCTGCGCAGGGCGCCGATTACCTTGCAGAAACCGCTCCCTCACCGTTCCAGCACTACTGGTCGCTCGGCGTCGAGGAGCAGTTTTACCTGTTCTGGCCGCTGCTCCTGCTGCTGGGGTTCCTGCTGGTCCGCAGATCCACCCGGAGGCTATTCTGGGTGGTCCTGTCGATCGTCGTCCTCTCCTTTGCCCTGTGCATCGTCCTGACCGGGACCTCCCAGCCGGCAGCGTTCTTCCTGCTCCCAACCCGCGCCTGGGAACTGGGGATCGGCGCCCTGGCAGCCTTCGCCCTGCACTCCGGGCTGGTGCGTTTGAACGGCCGGGCCGCGGCGCTCGGTACCTGGCTGGGGATGGCCGGAATCGCGGTCAGCCTGGGAGCCCTCAACGAGAGCACCGTCTTCCCGGGGTGGGCCGCGCTGCTTCCAGTGCTGTCCACCGCCGCGGTCATCGTGTGTGGCAGCAGCCTTCCGTCGCGTGGGGCCGGGATGCTGCTGAGCCGGGCCCCGATGCAGAAGGTCGGCGCCTGGTCGTACTCGATCTATCTGGTGCACTGGCCGCTGCTGGTCATCCCGCAGGCGGCGGTGGGCTACGAGAATCCGCTGCCGCTGGTCCTCACCCTGGCTCTGGGGGCCCTCAGCGTGCCGTTGGCAGTCCTGCTTTACAGGTACGTGGAGAATCGTTTCCGCCATCCGGCAGCGGGCAGCCCGCTGCGCGCCCGCCGGGTCATCGCAACAGCCGCACTGGCGTCGCTGGGGTTCGTGGCGGTCGCGGCGGGCGCGGGCGCTGTGCAAAGCACCGCCCCGATCGCCTCCACCCGTGAAGCGGCGTCGCAACCACTGCAGGTCGCTCCTAACGGCTCCACCTTTGTTCCGGCCAACCTGAACCCGACACTGCGCGACGCGCCGGACAGCATTCCCGGGACGTACGACGACGGCTGTCACGCCGATTTCCCTGCCACCGAGGTGAACACCGACTGCGTCTACGGAGACCCTGACGGCACCGTGGACATTGTGCTTTTTGGTGACTCCCATGCCGCACAGTGGTTCCCGGCGCTGGAGGCCTACGCTACCGACGGCTCCTACCGCCTGCACAATCTGACGAAATCCAGTTGCCCCTCCGTGGACATCGAGATCCTCCACGAGCAGCGCCCGTATTCCCAATGCGAACAATGGCGCCAAAGCGCCGTTGATTACATCGATGCACTCGATCCGGCGGTGGTGGTGCTCAGCAACTACGGGGAGGTGTCCCCCGTCGATACCTCGACCGGACTCGTGGAGCAGTGGGAGGCTGGCCTAGGTGCCACTCTGGCCGCTCTGCCTGGGTCATCGCATGCGCTGGTCCTCGCGGATACACCGAGTCACAGTACGTCCCCGCTGGACTGCCTGTCCCGAAACATTGAGGAGGCAGCGGCTTGTGACCTGCCCAGGGCGGAAGCACTCGACGGCGAGGTCCTTGCCGCAGAGGAGCGGGCAGTGCGGGACGGGACGGTGCAGGGTGGGACGGTGCAGGATGGCAACGCGTCGTTCGTTGATCTGAGCAGCTACCTCTGCACCGACATTTGTCCGTCGATCATCGGGGATCTGCTGGTCTACCGGGATGAGCACCACATGACCACCGCGTTCAGCAGGGCGCTGGCAGGCCCCCTCGGTGACGAACTCGACAAGGTCCAGTAGCGTCGGGTTCCAGCAGCGTCAGGTTTCCGACAGCGCCGAACCTTTCACGGTTCGTTGGCTCAGGCCGCGCCGGGGCAGAGATGCTCGGCAGCGAGTGCCTGGGTGATCCGGATGCGTTCAACGGTCTCGTCAGTCAGGTTCTCGGCGGGGTTGCGGGCGCCCAGCTCCTCGAGGTCCGCACCGGCCTCCAGATCGGCGCACACCTGCTCACCGGTGGCAATCAACTGTTCGTCCCCGGAGTAGGCCGAGTCGGGTGCCTGCTCTCGGAGCTCAGTGAGGAAACGCTCCTGGGCGGCCACGCTCCCGGCGTCGACCGTTCCGCAGCCGACCAAGCCAATCGCCAGACACAGCATCGCTGCGCCGGTGGTGCGGCGTGAAGTTTCACGTCTGGGCATTGCGACTACAGGTCCCTTCTCTTCGTCCAACCCGGTTCCGGTCGGATGCTGCCGCTCCCCGATACTGAAAAACCCCGCCGTCCCAAGCGATAGTGCTTGAAAGGGCGGGGTTTCGGTGGTGGGTCCTACCGGGATCGAACCGATGACATCCACGGTGTAAACGTGGCGCTCTACCAGCTGAGCTAAAGACCCAAATGTGTCGGTTGCGGCCCTCGGACCGGCCAACCAACGAGAAATTACTCTACTGGCATTCCCAAGAGAATGCCAATCGCCAGCCGTTGACCGCTACGGCAGGTCGGGCAGTTCCTCGGCCAGGTAAGTGAGCGCTTCCGAGACCCCGAGATTGACCAGCATGGTGGCCAGATCATCTCCGCGGGTGCTCCCCCGGTTAATGATCACCACTGGCTTGCCGAGCTTTGCAGCGTGCCTGACGAAACGCAGTCCGCTCATCACGGTCAGTGATGATCCAGCTACCAGCAACGCATCGCCGGAGTCCACCATCTCGTAGGCCTTCGCTACCCGGTCCTTCGGCACGTTCTCCCCGAAGTACACAAAATCCGGCTTCAGCATGCCACCGCAGTTGGGGCACGGGGCCATCACAAAGTCGCCCGTGTCGTCGACGTCGGCATCGGCGTCGGGCGCTACGTCACCCGCGTTCGATTCTCGCTCCAGATAGCCGGGGTTCAGGTCCTCCAGCAGCACCGCTATCTCGGACCGTCTGTAGCTCCTCGCGCACTGCAGGCAGACGACCCGATCGTAGGTCCCGTGCAGGTCGATAACCTGGTCACTGCCAGCCGCCGAGTGGAGCCGGTCCACATTCTGGGTGATCAGTCCGGAGAGAAGCCCCCGGGATTCGAGCGATGCCAGGGCATGATGACCAGGGTTGGGGTCGGCGTGACGGAGGTGGTGCCAGCCCACGTGGTTGCGTGCCCAGTACCGACGCCGCAGCCCCTCGTCCCCGACGAACTGTTGGTAGGTCATGGGGTTGCGGGGAACCGACTGGGGTCCGCGGTAATCCGGAATGCCGGAGTCGGTGCTCAGCCCGGCCCCGGTCAGGACGGCGAGGCGGTGGCCGCCCAGCAGCCTCACCACCTCCGCGACCCGGTTGCGTTGCTCGGGGCTGAAGGCGGAGGCGTTCACCACCGGTTCGCCACTGGCGAATCCGGTCAGACCGAGGCCAGGCGGTGTGGCTGCTCCGCCAGCTTGCTCGGGTGTCACGATAGCGGCCCGACGCGGTTTTCCCGCGTGGAAAGTTTGGTCAGCGCCGCTCGATATTCCTCAAGTGGGCGGGGGTGGCCGAGCTCGGCACGAAAGGTGTCAACAATTTGGCCCTGCGCATCAATGAGGTAGGTGGCTCGTTCCGCGTAGCCTCGGCTGGTGTCGAAAGCACCGTATCGGGCGGCGACGTCGCCGTGGGGCCAGAAGTCGGCCAGCAGGTCGAAGGTGAAGCCCTGGTCCTCGGCGTACGCGCGCAGCGTGTATTTGGAGTCGACCGACACGGCGAGGAGTCGCACGCCGTCGTCGTCGAACAATGCAAGGTTGTCACGGAGTTCGCAGAGTTCGCCGGTGCAGACACCCGAAAAAGCGAAGGGATAGAACACCACGGCGACGGGCGTTCCGCGCAGATCACTCAGGCGGACCGTCTCACCAAACTGGTTGGACAGGGCAAAATCAGGTGCCGACTCACCTCTCAGTGGGAGCCCGCTCATGCTAACTTTTCCGTCGGCTGACCAATCGGGTGGCAGCCCAGTCCTTGGAGACACCGGCCGACGACGTCGCGTGCAGACCGGCGGTCGGAGCGGCTTCCTGGATGATCGATGGGGCGACATAGCCGGTGCGGCCTGACTTGGGCGTGAGGACCCACACGGTGCCGCCTTCGTCGAGGCAGGTGAGTGAGTCAACGAGTGCATCCACGAGGTCGCCGTCGTCGTTGCGCCACCAGAGCAGCACGCCGTCCACAACGTCCTGGTCCTCTTCAGTGAGCAGTTCAGACCCGGTTTCATCCTCGAGGGTTGCGCGGAAGTCGAAATCCACATCCTCGTCGTAGCCGAGTTCCTGAAGCAGGTCCCCGTCCTTGAAACCCAACTTGCCCGCCACGGTATCCGTTGTGGCGGCTTCGGCCTCGCTCACTGTTTTCCTCCCGAAAGACTGTGGGCCACTTTTGACAGCGGATCCACTCGTTACGTTGATATGCATTATGACCAGCCAACACCTTTAAACGGCATCCATCAAGCCAGCAGGTCTCCCAAGCGAATCCGCGGTCGCATATGTACACCATATAGTGCGGAAACAGCCGGAAATACCTGCCCGGACGCGCCCGTCGGATCGATCCACGACGAATCCGCCAATTACCGCCGAGAGCGGAAACCTGTCACCTACCCGGTCCCCACTACGCATCTCCGACGCGTCGCGGCTAGAGTTACCAAAGTGAATTGTCACGATCCTTACGATCTTGGGGTCGTGGCCACAGACAGGCTGCGGAGCATCGTTCCGTTGCGTCAGTTGTAAGCATCGTAGACATCATCTGCGGAGTGGGAGAGGTTTGGCGTGGCTGTAGAGCAAGGTGGACCGGAAATTCTTAGTAATTTGACCGGCGGAACCGACGGTGACCCGGAGGAAACAGCCGAGTGGATTGAGTCACTCGATGAGTTGATCCGGGTTCAGGGCACTGAGCGGGCGCAGTTCATCATGCGTTCGCTGTTGCAGCGCGCCGGTGCCCGCAGCGTCGGTGTGCCTATGGTGACAACCACCGACTACGTCAACACCATTCCGGCGGACCAGGAACCAGACTTCCCGGGTGACGAGGAGATCGAGCGGAAGTTCCGCGCCTGGATGCGCTGGAACGCAGCCGTCATGGTGCACCGCGCGCAGCGCCCCGAGATTGGCGTGGGCGGCCACATTTCCACCTATGCGGGAGCCGCGACGCTCTACGAGGTGGGCTTCAACCACTTTTTCCGGGGCAAGGACCATCCAGGCGGCGGCGACCAGATCTTCTATCAGGGCCACGCCTCCCCCGGCATGTATGCCAGGGCGTTCCTTGAGGGACGCCTCACCGAGGAGGACCTCGATGGGTTCCGTCAGGAGAAGTCGAAGGAAGGCCACGCGCTTTCCTCCTACCCGCATCCTCGGCTGATGCCCAAGTTCTGGGAATTCCCGACCGTGTCGATGGGGATCGGCCCGATGAACGCGATCTACCAGGCGCAGTCCAACCGCTACCTTCACAACCGTGGCATCAAGGACACCTCCGACCAGCAGGTCTGGGCCTTCCTGGGCGACGGCGAAATGGACGAGCCGGAATCGCGCGGCCTGCTCCAACTCGCAGCCAACGAACGCCTGGATAACCTGAACTTCGTCATCAACTGCAACCTGCAGCGCCTCGACGGTCCGGTGCGCGGCAACGGCAAAATCATGCAGGAACTGGAGGCCTTCTTCAGGGGCGCCGGTTGGAACGTCATCAAGGTGGTCTGGGGCCGCGAGTGGGACGAGCTGCTGGAGAAGGATGAGGATGGTTCCCTGGTGGGAATCATGAACTCCACGCCCGACGGCGACTACCAGACCTACAAGGCCGAGTCCGGTGGGTTTGTTCGCGAGCACTTCTTCGGCAAGACCCCACAGACCAAGGAAATGGTCGCCGACTTCAGCGACGACAAGGTGTGGAAGCTCAAGCGCGGTGGGCATGATTACCGCAAGGTGTACGCCGCTTATAAGGCCGCCACCGAGTTCAAGGGGAAACCGACCGTCATTCTCGCGAAGACGGTGAAGGGTTACGGGTTGGGCCCTCATTTCGAGGGGCGCAACGCCACTCACCAGATGAAGAAGCTCACCTCGGATGACCTCAAGGCATTCAGGGACCACCTGCGCATCCCCATCACGGACGAGCAGATCGACGACGACCTGTACAACCCGCCGTACTACCACCCCGGCGAGGACGCCCCGGAGATCAAGTACCTGCTGGAACGCCGCAAGGCGCTTGGCGGCTTCGTACCCGAGCGTCGCAACAAGCACACTGACGTCACCCTGCCCGGGGACAAGGCGTACGAAGTGGCTAAGCGTGGCTCCGGCAAGCAGATGGCTGCCACCACGATGGCTTTCGTGCGGCTGTTGAAAGACCTGATGCGGGACAAGGAGTTCGGGAAGCGAATTGTCCCGATCATCCCCGACGAGGCCCGCACCTTCGGGATGGACTCATTCTTCCCGACGGCGAAGATCTACAACCCGAACGGCCAGAACTATCTGTCCGTGGACCGGGACCTGGTCCTTGCGTACAAGGAATCCGTCGAAGGGCAGATCCTGCACGCCGGCATCAACGAGGCCGGATCGGTGGCAGCGTTCACCGCCGCCGGCACGTCCTACGCCACCCACGGTGAACCGCTGATCCCCGTCTACGTGTTCTACTCGATGTTCGGCTTCCAGCGCACCGGCGACTCCTACTGGGCCGCCGCCGACCAGATGACCCGCGGGTTCATCATCGGGGCCACCGCTGGCCGCACCACGCTCACCGGCGAGGGACTGCAGCACGCGGACGGCCACTCACCGCTGTTGGCCTCCACCAACCCCGCCGTGGTCACCTATGACCCGGCCTACGGCTACGAAATTGGCCACATTATGCGTGACGGCCTGAACCGGATGTACGGCGAAGGTTCTGACGACCGCAATCTGATGTACTACATCACCGTCTACAACGAGCCGATCCTGCAGCCGAAAGAGCCGGAAGAACTCGACGTCGAAGGCCTCCTCAAGGGCATCTATCTGGTCTCCCCTGCGAAGATTGACGGCCCGCGGACCCAGATCCTCGCATCGGGTGTCTCGGTACCATGGGCGCTCGATGCGCAGCGGATCCTCGCCGAGGACTGGGGTGTCTCGGCCGATGTCTGGTCGGTCACCTCGTGGACCGAACTGCGCCGCGACGGACTGGCCGCCGAGGAAGAAGCGTTCCTCAACCCGTCCGGTGACGCCCGCGTGCCGTTCATCACCCAGCAGCTCGAAGGCGCCACCGGCCCGATCGTTGCCGTGACCGACTACATGAAGGCCGTCCCGGACCAGGTACGCCAGTTCCTGCCGAACGAATTCGCCACCCTCGGGGCGGACGGCTTCGGCTTCTCCGACACCCGGGCGGCAGCACGTCGGTTCTTCAAGATCGACAGCCACTCAGTGGTGGTACGGGCACTGGAAATGTTGGCACGCCGCGGCGAGGTGGACGCCAGTGCGCCCGCCGACGCGATCGACAAGTACAAGCTCCTCGACGTCAACGCCGGCACCACCGGAAACACCGGCGGGGACAGCTAGGCTCTAGGCACTCGTTGCCAAAAACTGCCCTGAGGGTCAGGTTCGCCGGTTGCAACCGGCGTAGCTGACTCTTGGGGCAGTTTCTCTTTGGGGAGTGAGAGGTACTCGGCGTGTTTGTAGCCTCTACACAAATGGAGCCGGATAGCGCTTCGGACGTATGCTCGTGGAATGCCTGTGTCCGAACGCCCGTTTCCGCCCAGTTTCCGCAGGACCCAGATCCCGGTGGCCGACCCTGACACGGTGGAGCGGCTGCAAGCCAAGATTGGCGCCCTCTCCACCGCCACCCTCCAGCAACTGGACGCCTCCCTCCCCTGGTACCGCAGCCTGCGGGCGGATGAGCGCTCGGCGTTGGGCCTGGTGGCACAAAAGGGCATCGCCTCGTTTGTGAACTGGTACCAACGGCCGGTGTCACCGGCGTGGGTTCTCAGCGATGTCTTCGGGACCGCACCGACGGAGCTCACCCGCTCCATCAGCCTCCAGAAAGCGCTGCAGCTGATCCGCGTGGTGGTGCAGGTGGTCGAGGATCGTGTTCCCGACCTCGCGGCCGACGCCGACCAGGGCGCCCTCCGCGAAGCCGTGCTGCGCTATTCCCGGGAAGTCGCCTTCGCCGCCGCCGATGTCTACGCCCGTGCAGCCGAGACCCGCGGATCCTGGGACACCCGGCTGGAAGCGCTGGTAGTGGACGCGATCCTACGCGGCGAAAGCTCGGACGCCCTGCGTTCCCGGATCGCCGCGGTGGGCTGGAAATCGCAGGCCCGGATCACGGTGATGGTCGGCAGCTCGCCGCCGGAACCAAACGCAATGTTCCTCAATGAGCTGCGCCGGACCACCGACCGGATCGCCGAAGACACCCTGGTGGGCATCCAGGGTGACCGGCTGATCCTGGTGCTCGGTGGAGTGGAAAACACCGAGAGCACTTACAGCCGTCTGAGCGACCTCTTCGGCCAGGGCCCGGTGGTGTACGGTCCGGAATCAGAGTCACTGGTCGCGGCCAGCAGTTCGGCACAGGCGGCGTTCGCCGGGCTGACGGCAGCCCGCGCCTGGCCCGCAGCCCCCCGGCCAGTCGCCGCCGACGATCTCTGGCCGGAGCGGGTCATCTCCGGGGACGATACCGCCAGAAAAGCCCTCATCCGGAACATCTACCGCCCCCTCGTCGGAGCCTCCAACGGCCTCGAAGAAACGCTGTCCGCCTACCTGAACCTGGGCCACTCCCTCGAAGCAACCTCCCGCGCCCTCTTCGTTCACGCAAACACCGTCAGGTACCGGCTCCGGCGCGTCTGCGACATCACCGGCTGGGATCCGCTCCTCCCCCGCGAAGCCTTCGTCCTGCAAACCGCACTGGTGGTCGGCCGGCTCAGCCAGCCCGCCCAGGCCCCGTCAGAGCGGCCTGCTACTCGTCCGTAACCCCTGCCTTCGTTGTAGACTTCCTACAAAGCGGCCTCCGGAGCTTCGTGCACCGGAATACCCAACAATCACCTAGCAGTTTGGAAAGCTTGATACGTGCTTGCAATTGTCTGCCCCGGTCAGGGGTCCCAAACGCCCGGTTTCTTGAGCCCCTGGTTGGAACTCCCAGGCGTCCCTAAGCATCTCGAATCCCTCAGCGAACAGGCCGGGCTGGACCTGATCCGTCACGGCACCGTCTCGGACGAGGAAACGATCAAGGACACTGCCGTGGCGCAGCCCCTGATCGTTGCCGCCGGCTTGGTGACCGCCCGGGTGCTGCTGGGTAACCGTCCGATGACGGCGGCCACGGTGGTGGCAGGCCATTCGGTCGGCGAGGTTACGGCGTCGGCGATTGCCGGTGCGTTGTCCGAACAGGATGCGGCAACCTTTGTCCGGGTCCGCGCCACCGCCATGGCCGAAGCGGGAGCAGCAGTGCCCACTGGGATGAGCGCCATTCTGGGCGGCGCTCCCGACGACGTCGCCGAGGTGCTTGCCCGCCATGGCCTGACCCCGGCGAACGCCAATGGGGGTGGGCAGGTTGTCGCCGCCGGGACCCTGGACCAGCTGGCTGCACTCACGGCCGATCCCCCCGCCAAAGCGAGGGTCATCCCACTGAAGGTTGCTGGCGCCTTCCACACCCACCACATGAGCCCCGCCGTAGCGGCGCTGCATGAGTTGCGGCCCACGCTCACCCCCCGTGATCCGGTAGCCACCCTGCTGTTGAACTACGACGGCGCACCGGTAACCACCGGCGACGGAAACCTGGACAGCCTGATCGCCCAGGTGTCGCGACCGGTCCGGTGGGACCTCTGCATGGCCCAGCTGGAGCAGATGGGCGTTTCGGGGGTTGTCGAATTGTCGCCGGCGGGAACCCTAACGGGATTGATGAAGCGCGGAATGCGCGGCACACCCACATTGGCCGTAAAATCGCCTGAGGATCTGGATGCTGCCGCTGCCTTCATCGAAGAGCACTCACGCACCCCGGACCCGGTCATTTCCCCCATTGCAGAAGGACACTAGTGAACGCCCCGGTCATGAAGCAAGCTCCGCTACGCGAGCACACCCGCATCCACGGCATCGGCGTATTCCGACCCGACGTCATTGTCACCAACGAAGATGTCTGCCAGTGGATTGACTCCTCTGACGAATGGATCCGGCAGCGGACCGGGATTGTTACTCGGCACCGCGCCGACCGCGACACCAGCGTGATCGACATGGCGGAGGCCGCGGCGCGGTCGGCGCTGACGAACGCCGGGATCGACGCAGCACAGCTGAGCGCCGTCCTCGTGTCGACCGTGACCCACCCCTATGCCACTCCCTCGGCCGCCGCCCAGCTGACGGACCGCCTCGGAGCCACCCCGGCGCCGGCCTATGACATTTCCGCAGCCTGCGCCGGGTATTGCTATGGCATTGCCCAGGCAGACGCGATGGTGCACGCCGGGACCGCCGAGTACGTTCTGGTGGTCGGCGTCGAAAAGCTGTCCGACTTCATCGACAACGCTGACCGAACCATCTCCTTCATCCTCGGGGACGGTGCGGGCGCCGTGGTGATCGGCCCGGCGGAGAGCGCCGGCATCGGACCGTCAGTGTGGGGCTCGGATGGCAGCAAGCACCAGGCCATCCGCATGTCCCACTCGCTGCTGGACATCCGCGACGCCGAGCTCGCTTCGGTAGGGGCCGTCGGCGGATCCCTCGAAGACACGCCGAAAGCTTCTTGGCCCACCATGCGCCAGGACGGGCAGACGGTCTTCAGGTGGGCGGTCTGGGAAATGGCAAAGGTCGCCCAGGAGGCGCTGGACGCAGCAGGCGTCACGGCCGAGGACCTGGTGGCATTCGTGCCGCACCAGGCGAACATCCGCATCATCGACGAGATGGTCAAACAGCTGAAGCTTCCCGACCATGTGGAAGTGGCACGCGATATCGTTGACGCTGGAAACACCTCGGCCGCTTCCATTCCACTTGCCATGCACCGCATGCTGCAGGAACACCCTCAGCTGAGCGGGGGCCTCGCCCTACAGATCGGTTTTGGTGCCGGACTGGTGTTCGGCGCACAGGTGGTCGTACTTCCCTAGTTTTTCCCAAGCCAAACCGTCAACCGCGGTTTGATTAACCATGCCGGGTCTTTGATCCGGCTTGACAAGAAAAGGAGCCATCCATGGCTAGCAACGAAGAAATCCTGGCCGGCTTGGCCGAAATCGTCAACGAGGAAACCGGGCTTGCACCAGAGTCGGTCGAGATGGACAAGTCGTTCACCGACGACCTGGACATCGACTCCATCTCGATGATGACCATCGTGGTCAACGCCGAAGAGAAGTTCGGCGTTCGGATTCCCGACGAAGAGGTCAAGAACCTGAAGACCGTTGGCGACGCCGTCAACTTCATTTCCGGCGCGCAGGCCTAGATCCTTTTGACTCCGTGGCCGCCAGCACCAGTAGGCGCTGGCGGCCACGGAGGAGCCAACCCGCACGTTCCACAGCTACACCCCACGTTTTAGAGAGTGAACCATGGCACGCAAAGTAGTGATCACCGGACTGGGCGCGACGACGCCGATTGGCGGCGACGTCCCCACCATGTGGAAGAACGCCCTGAAGGGTGTCTCCGGTGCTCGAACCATCGAAGCCGACTGGGTCCAGGAATACGAACTGCCCGTGACCTTCGCCGCGCAGGTCACCACACCAGCCAGCGAGGTCCTCTCACGAGTTGAAGCCAAGCGCATGGATCCCTCCACGCAGTTCGCGGTCATCGCAGCCCGCGAAGCCTGGCGGGATTCCGGCCTTGAAGAAATTGACCACGACCGGTTTGCAGTTGCCTTTGCTACCGGCATCGGCGGCGTCTGGACGCTCCTGGACGCCTGGGACACCCTGCGCGCCAAGGGTCCTCGCCGGGTCCTTCCCATGACTGTGCCCATGCTGATGCCCAACGGTCCGGCCGCAGCCGTGAGCCTTGATCTGGGTGCCCGGGCCGGAGCCCACACTCCGGTGTCCGCATGCGCCTCGGGTACCGAGGCCCTGCACCAGGGCCTGGAGCTGATCCGGTCCGGCAAGGCCGACGTCGTGATGTGTGGCGGCGCCGAAGCGGCGATCCACCCGATGCCCATTGCCGCGTTTGCGTCAATGCACGCGCTGTCACGGCGCAATGATGACCCCGAGCACGCGTCCAGGCCCTACGACACGGGCCGCGACGGTTTTGTCATGGGCGAGGGCGCCGGAGCCCTCCTGATCGAGGCCGAAGAGCACGCCCTGGCCCGCGGCGCCCGGATCTACGGCGAACTGGCCGGCACCTCGGTGACCGCTGATGCCTACCACATCACCGCACCGGATCCCGGTGGACTGGGCGCCACCCGCGCCCTCAAGGCGGCAATGTTCGATGCCCGGGTGCAGCCGTCCGATATTTCCCACGTGAACGCGCACGCCACGTCCACGCCGGTGGGCGATAAGCCCGAGTACGTGGCGTTGAAGACCGCCCTCGGATCCCACATCGACAATGTGGCGGTGTCAGCAACCAAGTCGCAGACCGGCCACCTGCTCGGCGCGTCGGGAGCGGTGGAAGCAGTGATGACTGTCCTGGCTGTTTACGATCGCAAGATGCCGGTGACCATCAACCTGGAGAAGCAGGACCCCGACATTCCGCTGGACATTGTGACCACCGAACGCACGCTTCCAGCCGGCGATCTGGTGGCGCTGAGCAATTCGTTCGGGTTCGGCGGGCACAACGCGGTAATCGTGGTCCGCAGCGCCTAGCTCGCGGTCTAATCGCCGCTAGCCAGAAACGACACGGAAGGCGCCGACCCAAAGGGTCGGCGTCTTCCGCGGTTCATATGCTTTTCCAGGTCTTTCTGGCGGATGACGGGTCGGATCGCTGCTGGCAGGAATTAACCGACCTGGTGGAGCCATCGCACGGGAGCACCCTCGGCGGCATGCCTGAAAGGTTCGAGCTCCTCGTCCCAGGATTCTCCGAGTGCCAGCGACAACTCGTGGTACACGGCCGCGGGATCCCCTGCGCCGGTCTCGTAGGCGTACCGAATCCGGTCCTCGGTCACCATGATGTTGCCGTGAACGTCAGTCGTGGCGTGGAAGATGCCCAGCTCGGGAGTGTGCGACCAGCGACCACCGTCGGCTCCGGCGCTTTGCTCTTCAGTGACCTCGTAGCGCAGGTGAGCCCATCCCCGCAGGGCTGATGCCAGCTGGGCGCCGGATCCCTGGGGCCCGACCCACGAGAGTTCGGACCTGAACATGCCGGGTGAAGCGGGCTGAGGGGACCACTCAAGATCGGTTCGTTGATCAATCACCGAACCGATCGCCCACTCGATATGAGGGCATAGCGCAGAAGGGGCTGAGTGAATATACAACACTCCGCGCGCCGTAATACCAGACATTCCATCCTCCATAGCTGTAGGTGCGTCTTCCCCAACGACCTGCAACAGTGAATGGATTCGTCCAAATGTGTCCGCCGACACGGCGGACTACGGTTTATTCTGCCCTACATACCCTCATTGCGCCACCGTAGCTAGCTGATGGCCACTTGATCTTGTCCGGAACCGGTGCTGAATCCACCTTGGCCTGCCTTGGGTCTGTCTTGGGTCAGGCTTGGGTCAGGCTTGGGTCAGGCTCGCGGATGGGCCTGTTCGTAACTCTTACGGAGCCGATCGACCGACACATGGGTGTAGATCTGGGTGGTCGCGAGACTGGAGTGTCCCAGGATCTCCTGAACGGCACGCAGATCGGCGCCGCCATCCAGCAGGTGGGTGGCGGTGCTATGGCGGAGTGCGTGGGGTCCGGTGGCGGAAGTGCCCTGCACCCCGGCGAAGAGCTTCCCTACCGTCGACCGGGCCTGCCGCTGGTCCATCCGTCCCCCGCGCTGCCCAAGAAACAGGGCTGGTCCGCTCGTCGATTGAGCCAGTCTGGGGCGTCCGCGTCGGAACCAGTCATCGAGGGCGTGTGCCGCCGGCAGACCGTAGGGCACCGTCCGTTCCTTGTTGCCTTTGCCGAGGACTCTCAGGGTCCTGCGGTCCGAATCGAGGTCATCGATGTCCAGGCCAACCAGCTCGCCCACCCGGATCCCGGTGCCATAGAGCACTTCGACGAGAGCTATGTTCCGCAGCGCAATCGGGTCTCCGTCCACGGCTGACTTGCGCAGCTTATCGAAAATGCCGTCCATCTGTTTGACCGACAGAATCCCGGGCAGCGTCTTCTCTTTTTTGGGTGCCCGGAGACGGAGGGCCGGGTTGACCTCGATGAGTTCCTCCCTGACTGCCCAGGCCAGGAAACTGCGCACGGTGGCAGCGCGGCGGGCAATCGTGGACCGGGCCTGGCCGTGCGCATCCATCGTGCCCAACCAACCGCGCAGGTCCGCAAGAGTCAGCTCGTCCAGGCGGGTAACTCCCGCCTCGTGGGTGAAACGAAGCAGTCCGCCGATATCGGTGAGGTAGGCACGCACCGTGTGCGCCGAGCGGTTACGTTCGGCGACCAGGTAGGTCCGGTACCGGTCCACGGTATCGGCGAACGGGTCGGGCGGTTGCTGCATCCTTTCACTGTGCGCCCTGTGGGGCCGATCCTCAAGGAGGCGCTCCGTCGCTTCCATCGGCGGCTTGCGCCCAGGCCGCCGGTCGGACTGAATCACCTGCCTCGAGGTCAAGGAGGAATCGCTTGACGGCCGCGCCCGCCGAATAGCCGGTGACCGCACCGGACGAGCTGACCACCCGGTGCCCCGGGATGATGATCGCCAGCGGATTCACTCGGATGGCAGTGCCGATGGCGCGTCCCATCAACGGGTTGCCAAGTCGCACGGCGAGTTCTTTGTAGCTGCGGGTTTCGCCATAGGGAATGGCGAGGACAGCTGCCCAGACCCGTTGCTGGAAATCTGTCCCGTTCGCCTGGACCGGAAGGCTGAAGGTCCGGCGTTTGCCCGCGAAGTACGCGCGGAACTGGTCCTCCGCGCGGTCAAAGGTCCCGGCGTCGGCCAATAGATTGGCTGCAGTGGGCGTTTCACCGACTCCGCCCGACGGCCCTGAAATCTTCGCGAACGGAACACCGACGGCGGAGGGGATCGGGGGCGGATTGTGCACCTCGTGGTAAACGGCGGTGAGCGATCCGTGGTCGACGACGAGCAGGAGCTTACCGGCTGGCGTGGCCATGAACCTGTGCGACTTCATCAGGGGTTTCCTTTCTACTGGTTCTTACGGTGGGTGTTCTTCCGACGCCAACCGCCGTCGTCGGAGCGTTCTGCGAGGCCTCCGAACTCCAGCCGGCTCAGTCCCGCCAGGACGCCGCGGATGCTCAGGCCGGCCACTGAGGCTAGTTTGTCGACGCTGGTGGTTGCCCGCACGGGGAGGGCATCCAGCAGGAGAAGGTCTTCGACGCCGAGCCCATCATGGACGGCAGGGGTTGTCTCGGGCTCGGGCGCCAGGGCGATGCCGATCGGCCCGGCGAGTTCGGCGATCTCCGCAGCATCCGTGACACACACGGCGCTCCCCTCCCGCAGGAGCCGGTGGCATCCCGCCGAGTTCGCTGAGTGCACCGACCCTGGAACGGCTCCCACCGCCCGGCCCAGACCCGCTGCATGATGCGCAGTGTTCAGTGCCCCCGACCGCCAGCGTGCCTCGACCACGACAGTCACTCCACAGAGTGCTGCTATCAACCTGTTGCGTTGCAAAAACCTCCACCGTGTCGGGGAGGAGCCGGGCGGCACTTCGGCGACCAGCAGTCCACGGCGGGCGGTTTCCCGCAGAAGCTGTTCGTTGCCGGCCGGGTAGTAGCGGTCGATGCCGCACGCCGTTACGCCGATGGTGGGTACCTGATGGTCCTCCCCTGCTGCGGCTAGGGCGGAACGGTGCGCTTGTGCGTCAATGCCGTAGGCTCCACCGGACACGACCGTGTACCCACGGGTGACCAGGCCTGCGGCGAGTTCTCCGGTCACGGTCGCGCCGTAGGCGGTGCTGTCGCGCGAGCCGACGACCGCGACCATCCGGCTGAGCTCTGGGATGCCTGGTGCCAGCGCGCCGCGTACCCACAGGCAGGTCGGCGCGGAGAGTTGCAGGTCGTCCAGCGCCGCGGGCCATAGGTCACTCTCGGGTGTCACCAGCACACCGCCAAGCCGGCCGAGGGTTGCGAGGTCCCGTTCGGGGGCTAGATCCGCCACTCTCGGCTTCCAGCGGTCCAGTGCCTCCTGCAGGGCGTGTGGCCGGTTATTGAATCCATTGGACTCCAGCAGTCCGGCGATCTCACCGGCCACGACCGCACCGGCAGAGATCTGGCCGCTGGCGATCCGTAGTGCATCGAGTGGTCCGACGGCGGCTGTCAGCGCAAGGCCCACGCTGTCTGAAGGCTCGAACAGCCGTGACAGAGCAGCCCTTGCGATCATTCTGGGGTCCGTGGAAACTGTCATGGGGAGCTCTCCTGAAGCCGCAGGTTGAGCGCAATATCGACGTCGTCGCTCGAGGGCGAGGTACGGCCACCGAGATCGGCGAGGGTCCAGGCCACGCGCAATACCCGGTCGTGTCCGCGCATGGTGAGGGTTTCGTTCTGCATGGCCCGGTCAACCGGTGCCGTGACGGCTCGGGACAGTTTGAGTCCGCCATTCAACACGGCCGAGGACATCTCAGCGTTGGTGCTGGCTCCCCACTTCTCCAGCCGTTCCCGCTGAGCGGCACGGGCGGCCGCCACCCGTGCAGCGACGGTCTTCGATGATTCGGCGGCGGAGGCGTCGTAGTAATCGGTCACGGACACGCGGGAGACCGCAAGCTGAAGATCGACCCGGTCGAGGAGGGGTTGCGACAGACGATTGAAGTACCGGCGGCGTTGCTCAGCGGTGCACACGCAGTCGATTCCCTTGCCGCTCGCCAGTCCACAGGGGCATGGGTTCAGAGCCATCACCAGCTGGAACCGGGCGGGGTAGGACGCGGTGCCCGCCGAACGGTGAAGGATCAGTTCGCCGCTTTCCAGGGGTTCCCGCAGGGCTTCCAGGACGCCACGCTGGTACTCGGGTGCCTCGTCGAGGAAGAGGACGCCTCGATGGGCTCGTGAGGCGGAGCCGGGCCGCGGTATTCCACTGCCTCCACCGATGATCGCCGCAGTCGACGACGTGTGGTGCGGGCTTTCAAACGGAGGTCGGCGCTGCAGGCCATTGCAGGAGAGCACCTTTCCGAGGGAGTGGATCGCTGTCACCTCGATGGCTTCCTCATCCGTGAGGTCCGGAAGTATCCCGGGCATGCGCTCCACGAGCATCGTTTTCCCCGCCCCCGGCGGGCCCATCATCATCATGTGGTGGGCGCCCGCGGCCGCGATCTCCACGGCAAACCGGGCAGTGGATTGTCCGGCGATGTCGGCCATGTCCTTCGGCGCTGCGGGGATACTGCGGGCGGGTGCGCTGACCGCTGGCACCGGATCGGTTACGACGTCAGGAAGAAGAACCTTCGTCGGGTCCGCACCAAAGGCGAGGAAGACCTCGGCCAGACTTGCGAAGGTCCTCACCGTCGCCTGCGGCACCAGCGCCGCCTCACCCTCATTTCCGGTTGCGACCACGAACCGGGTGTGTCCGGCTTTCACTCCAGCCATCACCGCAGGAAGCACTCCACTGACCGGACGGAGTCTGCCATCCAGTCCGACTTCGGCAATGAACACGGTGTCCTCGCAGCGGCGCACATCTCCTGCCGCTGCCAGCGCCGCCATCACGATCGCCAGATCGAAGCTTGAGCCCCGTTTGTGCAGGGACGCAGGGATGAGGTTCACGGTGATCTTGCGGCGACTCAGTGGCAGCCCTGCGTTGCGCGCGGCGGCCCTGATCCGCTCCCGGGCTTCGTTCAGCGATGCGTCCGGCAGTCCCAGGATGACGAACGCTGGCAGGGTCTGCCCGATGTCGGCTTCCACCTCGACGATGTAGCCGTTCAGGCCTACCAAAGACACCGCGTAGGTGCGTCCCAGTGCCATCAGCTCAACGCCCTGAGATACTCAAGCCGGGGTTCGCCGGTGCCGTCGTCGACCACAGCGACAGCATCCACGCGGATCTCCGAGAACCGCAGCTCGTGGGCTTCCGCCCACAGCGCGCCCAGCAGGTAAAGCCTCCGGAGCTTGACCGAACTGATGCCCTCCAACGGGTGGCCAAAATTCAGTGAAGACCGGGTCTTTACCTCCACCACTACCAGCACCGAGCCCTCGATCGCCACCAGATCAATCTCTCCGAGCGGACACCGCCAGTTGCGGTCCACCAGCTGCAGGCCAGTGCCCTCAAGGTAGGACGCCGCCAGCGCCTCTCCCCTACGTCCCAGACTGTCCTTCGCCAGCATCCCAACACCTCCGGTACAAGCCTGCTACGGCCAGCACAGAAGGCATTCGCAAACCCTGGCTATGTGCGAAACGTCAGCGGCACCCGCCCTGTGGAGAGCGAGTGCCGCTGGGATGACCCTGACAGCAAGCAGCGATCAGAATCGCCCACGGGGTGAATCAGAGATCGGCCTCGACCGATGACCTCTCGAGGATCGAGTCAATCTGCCCCATCGCCTGCTTGATGCCCTCCTCCATGCCCATGGCCACCATCTTTTCGAGCTGATCCAAGCTCTCAAAGCTGGACACGGTGGTCATCCGGGTACCGCCGTCCACTGCCTCCAGCGTGACGACGCCGTGGGTGATCCCCATGTCATCCACGGGGTTGCCGTTCTCGTCGGCGAAGCCGTCATCGAACTCGAGATGGGTTGGCGGGTTGATGGCGGTGAACTGCCACCAGCCGCGGCTCTTGCTACCGTCGGGGCCCGTCATGTAGTACGCCGCTTTGCCGCCGGTGACAAAATCATGGTGGTCGAACGTGGCAGGGTAAGTGGGCGGCCCCCACCAGCGTTCGAGCTGCCGCGGGTCTTCCCAGACCTGCCAGAGCCGCTCAACACTCGTAGTAAATTCGGCGACAATCGTGAGGCTGAGCGCCCCGGTGTCTTTACGCGAACTGATTACTGTCATGATGGTGATTTCCCTTCTTCTTCAGCCAGAATGTCGGAAATCCGGTCGACGCGTTGCCGCCAGATGACCTCGTACTCCTCAAGCAGCCGCTGCGCCCTTCTCAACCCGTCGAGATGGACCCGCACAATCTGCTCCCTTCCGCGCTTCTCCTTGGTGACCAAGGAGGCGCGTTCCAGCACTGCTACGTGCTTCTGCACCGCGGCGAAACTCATGGCGTAGTGGGCCGCCAACCCGGACACTGAGTAGTCACTGACCAGCGCCCTCGCGAGGATGTCCCGTCGGGTCGCATCGGCGAACGCCTGGAACAGGCGGTCGACCTCGGCATCGCTCAACTCATCTACAACCATAAGGTTGTACGTTAGCGAACGCCAGGTTCGCCGTCAAGGGGCCGAGAAGTGGTCAGGCCGGACTGACCGCGAAGGAAAGGAGCATCGCCCGGAGTTGGGAGTACTGCTCAGTTTCCATCCACTGTCGTGCCTCCTCTTCGGAGGCGGGTCCAGTCTCGTCAAGGGTGCTGGTGAAGATGAAGACGTCATTGTGCTCCATGAAGATCTTTCCGGCCATCTGGCTGGACATCCCCTCGAACGCGGGTTTTCCCGCTTGAAGCCGCGCCTGATACAGCCGTCCACCCTCCTCGTAGTCGGGCAGTGACTCGAAGACGAAGTAAACCGGGAGACCAGATTCGGGCTCCACGTGTGGAAGGAGTTCCGAGTCGAAGACCAGGTGATCCGGGCTGGGAAGGGCGGCGCCGTCACCCGGGACCCCACCATCGAACCGGGCGATCGGTTGGCCCGAAACATCCGAGATGACGTAGGCCGATGCACTGAGCTCCACCCCGTAGGTGGGCAGATCAAGGGGTTCAACGGCGGCGGCTTCCCACCCGGCAGGAAGCAGGAAGCTGTAGATGCCATCCGGCGTGGTGAAAACCGAACCGGCCACCTCGCCCGGGACAGCTGTGGGCTGGACTGGGTCAGGCGACGCCGACGGCATTGGGGTGGCTGTAGGGGTGGCCGAGGGTGTCGGGGCTGATGTAGGGGTGGCCGACGGCGTCGGGCTTACGGAGGGGCTGGGCGTACCCGAGGCCGTTTCGGTCGCCAACGGAGTCGCCGACGCCGATGGGCTTCCAGTGGATCCCGCGTCGGCGTTCCCCGTGCACGAGCTGAGCATCAGACAAGCCGCTACTCCGACAACGATGACCCGAGACTCTTTACCCATGCTTCAGCTACCCCCGTAGAGACCACATCCGGCGGTGTGCCGGAATTAGTGAGAGCGTACCCCGGGAATGCCTCAGTTCCCGAGCGGGCCGTCCTTCGGCAGTGCGATGTCATCCGACTTGGTCAGTTCCTCGACGTTGACGTCCTTGAACGTGATGACCCTGACGTTCTTGACGAACCGTGCCGTGCGGTAGACGTCCCACACCCAGGCGTCCTGGAGGGTCAGGTCGAAGTAGATCTCACCGTCGGCCGAGCGGGCCTGCAGGTCAACGTGGTTGGCCAGGTAGAACCGCCGTTCGGTCTCCACCACGTAACTGAACAGCCCGACGACGTCCCGGTACTCGCGGTAAAGCTGCAACTCCATGTCGGTTTCGTAGTTTTCAAGATCCTCAGCGCTCATGACCCCATCATCCCCCAATTTCCACGCGGGGAATGTTCATTCCGTCTCCGGTCCCGAGGCGCCAGGTGGTGCGGTGCAGGCCAGTGGGCCCCACCCCGTCGATCGCGGCGCGGTGGCCCGCCGTCGCGTACCCCTTGTTGATGTCCCAGCCGTACTGCGGATGGTCGGCGGCGTAGGACACCATCAGGGCGTCCCGCTCCACCTTCGCCAGAACGCTCGCCGCAGCGACGCTGAGGCACGACAGGTCACCTTTGATCCGCGTATGGACCGGTGCGTCGCAGCCGGCGGGAGGAACGTCAGTCTCGCCGTCGAACAGGGTGGCCTGCTCGCGGGGCGAGAGCCAGTCGTGGTTTCCGTCGAGAATCACCGCATCGGGCCGGGCGGTGACGACAACCTGCTCCCATGCGCGGTTCCCTGCCAACTGGAGGGCACGCATCAGCCCGACGGCGTCAATCTCGGCCGCGCTGGCGTGGCCTACCCCGTAGGCAAGAGCCCATTTCTGGATCCGCGGTACCAGCTTGACCCGATCGGCCGGGGAGAGGAGCTTGCTGTCCCGCACGCCGCGGAGGCCCTTGACGTCAACAAGGTCAATCAGCACCAGCCCCACGGATACCGGTCCGGCCAGTGCTCCCCTGCCCACCTCATCGCAACCGGCCAGGTACCGGTGCCCGGCCTCGCGGAAGGACCGCTCGTACCGCAGGGTGGGTGCAACAGACTTCATCGCAGCTAGGAGGTCGAATCGCTGGCGGCTGCCGGCTCGGGCACACCGTCAAAGACCTCGGGGTAATTGCCGAGGAAGCCCATCCGGTCCAGCGGCCAGGCGATAACCGCCGCCTTGCCCTCGATGTCTTCCACGTCGATGAATCCGGAGTTTGGCTTGTCCGTGTTGGCGCGGGAATCGGCGGAGGCGTTCCGGTGGTCGCCCATCACCCAGATCTTGCCCTCGGGGACCGTCACATCGAATTCTGTGTCGGACGGGCTGGCACCGGGGTACAGGTACGGCTCCTCAAGGGGTTCGCCGTTGACGGTGATCCGACCGTCGTCATCGCAGCACACCACCCGGTCACCGGCCATGCCGATGACCCGCTTCACGAGGTGCTGCTGGGTGTCATCGGGCAGCAGACCGACGAAGATCAGTGAATCCTTGACCCAGTTGGCGCCTGGTCCTTCGCCGGGCGGCGGTGCGGGCAGCCAGCCCTCGGTGTCCTGGAAGACCACCACGTCGCCTCGCTGCAACTCAAACGGTGCGGGCACCAACTGGTTGACGAAGATCCGGTCATCGATCTCCAGGGTGTTTTCCATTGAGCCGGAGGGAATGAAGAACGCCCGGAACAGGAAGGTCTTGATGAGGAAGGACAGCAGGATCGCGATCCCGACGATGATCAGGATTTCCTTGAGCCACCCGAGCAGGCCGCGGTCGCCGTCGTCGTCGCCCTTTTTCTTCGTCGCAGCGTCGCGGCGGGCCGCACGGGCCTCCGCGCGGGGCGTGTCCGAAGGTCGGGCCTCCGCACGGGGCGCATCGGAGGGTGAGGCCTCCTCGCGGGTCGCGTCCGAAGGTGAGGCATCCGGGCGGGGCGTGTCCGGACGGGCGTCAGCGTCGTCATTGGACTTGCCGGGAATGCTCGTTGCCATCTGCTGGTCATCTACCTAAGGTTGCTGGTCGGTCACTGGGCGGCGCGCTCGATGGGGCCGGATCGGGAGGGCGGCCAGATTACCTGGACTGCCCGTCCGATCACGCGGTCTGTTGAGACCAGTCCCCCGCCCGGCGCTCCCAGGAGAGATCGCGAGTCGAAGGATGCGGAGCGGTGATCACCCATCACCCACAATTTACCCTGTGGAACCTCCACCTCGAATTGCTGGTCGCTCGGAGCGTCCGAGGGGAAAACGTAGGGCTCGTCGAGGGGGTTCCCATTCACTTCCACCTGTCCGTCCCCGTCGCAGCAGAACACCGTGTCACCGCCGACGCCGAGCACCCGCTTGACGTACACGGTATCGCTACCGGAGATGCCCAGCCAGTGGCCGATCGTTCCGAGAATCTCGGCCGGACCGCCGCCGCTGATCGGGTCGAACGAGCCGCGGCCGTCGAAGACGACCACGTCGCCGACCCGCGGGTCATCATCGATCCGGGAGACCAGGACCCGGTCACCTTCCTCGAGCAGCGGCTGCATTGATGCCGAAGGGATGTAGTAGATGTCGGCCACGGTCGCGCGGAGCACCGAGGCGACCACCACAGCCACAAGAAGGGCGGACAGCACAAAACGCCAGCCCCGAAAGGGCCGGCGTTCTGGTTGTGCTCCCGCAGGCTGCCGGGGAGGATCTGATTCCGGCATGGTGCGGTTCAAGAACTGGTGTTACTTGGCAGTCTTGGGTTCGCGCTTTTCCTTGATCTTGGCAGCCTTGCCGCGCAGATCGCGCATGTAGTAGAGCTTCGCGCGGCGAACGTCGCCGCGGGAAACAACCTCAATCTTGTCGAGGACTGGGGAGTGCACCGGGAAGGTACGCTCCACGCCTACACCGAAGCTGACCTTGCGGACGGTGAAGGTTTCGCGAAGGCCATCGCCCTGGCGACCGACAACGAAGCCCTGGAAGACCTGAACACGGGTGTTCTTGCCTTCAATGATGTTCACGTGCACCTTGAGGTTGTCACCGGCGCGGAATGCTGGGATGTCGGTCCGCAGTGATGCGGCGTCGACGGCGTCAAGAATATGCATTGATATTGCTCCTGGTGAACGCCACAGGTCATTCACGTTGGTCACAGCGGTCAAGGCCTAGGCAATGTCCGCCGGAAATTTAGAAGACCGGCAAGACCATAGGTGGCCTGCCAGCGTGTCAGCCTGTTGGTAGTTCTCCCCCTGTGGCAGGGAACAACCCAGTAGACACAAAGTTCAATTATGCCATATGGATGGGATCAGCCGGTCACCGGCGGCGGGCTGCCTCGCGGACGCTCAGGCGTTCGCCTGAGCGCGCCCCCGACGACGGCGTACCCCAGGTCCGCCAGTGCTGACACGTCCGCCTTGCTGAGGGAGTCCGATGGCAGAGCTTCGAGCAGGTCGGGACGACGCTGCGCGGTGCGACGGAACTGCTCGTCCCGCCGGAACTGGGCGATCCGTGCATGGTTGCCGCTGAGCAGCACGTCGGGAATCCCACGGCCACGCCAGTCCGAAGGCTTGGTATAGACGGGGTATTCCAGCAGTCCGTCCGAGTGGGATTCCTCGACGAGTGACTCGGGGTTTCCGACGACGCCCGGCAGGAGGCGGCCCACGGCCTCGACCATCGCGAGGACCGCCACTTCGCCGCCGTTGAGGACGTAGTCCCCCAGGCTGACGGGGCGGACGTCAAAGAAATCACCGGCCCATTCAAGGACCCGCTCGTCGATTCCCTCATACCTGCCGCAGGCGAACGCCAGGTGCGGCTCCTCGGCAAGGTCATGGGCCATCCGCTGGGTGAACACCTCACCCGCCGGAGAGGGAACGATCAGCACCGGGCGGGTCTCCGCCGGTGAGGCGTCGACGATGGACTGCAGCGCCAGAGCCCACGGTTCGGGCTTCATGACCATCCCTGCTCCCCCGCCGTACGGGGTGTCATCGACCGTCCGGTGGCGGTCGGTGGTGAAGCTGCGCAGGTCATGGACCCGGAGGTCCAGCAGCCCGTCCTGCCGCGCCTTGCCGATCAGCGACAGGTCAAGGGCTGCCAGATACTCCGGGAAGATACTGACGACGTCGATGCGCACCTAGCGACCGCTGCCCTCAGAGGCAGAATCAGACGTGCCGGCGGCGTCATCGGCTCCGGCAGAACCGGTGGGAGCGTCGTCGTCGAGCCCGGTCACTTCGCCGTCGTCGGGACCTGCCTGGTTGGAACCGGGCAGGTTCAGTTCGAACAGACCGTCCGGCGGGGTCAGCAGGACGAAACCGTCGGCGACATTGACCTCGGGAACGATCTCGGCGACAAACGGGACCAGGGTTTCGTGGCCGGCCGAGGTTTCGATGATCAGCAGGTCCTGCACCTCGAGGGTGCGCAGGCCACTGACCTTCCCGACGACGTCGTCCCCCACCCGGGCCTCGAGGCCCACCAGCTCGTGTTCGTACCAGGCGTCGTCGTCATCGTCGTCGGCTTCATCGGTGTCGATGAAGAGCTTCGCACCGCGGAGCGTCTCGGCCGCGTTCCGGTCGGTGAACCCGTCAAAGCCGAGGATCAGGATGTCCTTGTTCCAGCGCGCCCCGCTGACGGTCAGGGGCCCGAGGGCTGCTGGTTCGGCGCGGAAGACGGACCCGGCCTCGAACCGGTCCTCCGGCGCGTCGGTGAACAGCTGCACGGTGACCTCGCCGCGAATACCGTGGGGCTTGCCGATCCTGGCAACCTGAACTTCCATCTGACACTCCTGGTGCTGCTGGGGTAGGTGGACATAAATTTGGCCCCTCCACCATTATCCGGTGCGGGGCCAAACTCATTGATTTTTGCTGTGTGGCAGTGTGCTGAAGGGCTGTTAGCCCCGGCGGCGGTCCGTGTCGACGACGTCCACGCGTACCGGCTCTCCATCGGCGAGGGCTGACACAACGGTGCGCAGTGCGCGGGCTGTGCGGCCCTGGCGGCCAATGACCCGGCCCAGATCGTCCTGATGAACCCGTACTTCGAGGGTTTCGCCCCGGCGGTTGTTCTTCAGGGAAACCTTGACATCATCGGGACTGTCGACGATTCCCCGGACGAGGTGTTCCAGCGCTTCTGCCAGCAATTTACTTGGCCTCGGCGGTTTCCGTCTCGGCTTCGGCTGGAGCCTCGGCGTCGGACTTCTTGGCCTTGGGGGTGATGGCTTCCGGAACGATGACCGAACCCTTTTCAGGAGCGGTGAAGGCTTCCTTGGGAGCCTTGGTCTTCAAGGTTCCCTCCTGGCCCTCAATGCCCTTGAACTTCTGCCAGTCACCGGTGATCTTCAGCAGTACAGCAACCTGCTCGGTTGGCTGTGCGCCAACGCCGAGCCAGTACTGTGCACGCTCGGAGTTGATCTCGATGAACGAGGGCTCCTCGGTGGGGTTGTACTTACCGATTTCCTCGAGGGCACGGCCATCACGCTTGGCGCGTGCATCCATGACGACGACACGGTAGAAAGGTGCGCGGATTTTACCCATGCGCTTCAGGCGAATCTTTACGGCCACTGTTGTGGTCACTCCTTGATGATCTAAAGGGGTGAACCCTACTCAGTGCTCCCGTGGGGCGGGCCACTTCTGAGGGTTCAAAAGGACAAGATGCGCGCGCAGAGAGAGGGGCTGCCCGGATCGAGTACAGGTCTATTGTGCCAGATAGCCGACTCCAGCACGAATCACGCCACGCTAGCCGACTGCAACCCGGATTTTGTTGTTCCACGGGTCGTTGAAGCGTAGTTCGCTGCCCGTGTGATGGTGGGTGATGCCTGCGCCCCTGAGCCTGTCGGCGAGAGCATCGACGTGGTCTGTGGCGGTAACCCGGATGAGTACCTCACCGAGTCCGAGTGTGTCCTTGCGGGGGCCGGCGCCGCGGCTGTTCCACACGTTCATGGCCATGTGATGGTGGTATCCCCCGGCCGACACGAACAGCGCCTGGCCGTGCCAGCCCGCGGTCCGCTCGAAACCCAGGGTATCGACATAGAACTTTCCGGCGGTCTCCACGTCGCCCACCTGCAGGTGGACGTGCCCGACGGCGGCCCTCGCCTGAGCCTGGCCCGTTACCGCCGCTTCGGTGAGGTGGTCACGGAGATAGGCATCTGCGGGAAGGCGAAGGCTGTCCATGACGACCGATTTACCCGGGGTCTTTCCGGTGGCCTGCCCGGAGCCGTCGGCGCTCCACTGCCAGGTCTCGCGGGGCTTGTCGAAGTAGAGTTCAATCCCGTTGCCCTCAGGGTCGGTGAAGTAGAAGGCCTCGCTGACCAGGTGATCGGCGCTGCCCACGTAGAGCCCGGCGTCGTACTGGGCGGTCGCCGCGACGGTGGCGGCGAGGGCCGAGCGGTCATCGAAGAGCAGCGCGGTGTGGAAGAGTCCTGCCTCGCCCTGGGCGGGGAGCTGGAGTCCTGCGGCCGGGGCGAGGTGAATGAGCGGCGTGTTTGTGCGGCCGAGCCGGAGGCCATCGCTGGCCTCGTCGATGATTTCCAGGCCAAGGGCTCGCTGGTAGTAGTTGGACATGGTGGGCAGGTCGCCCACCTTCAAGAGGACGGTGCCCATCGACAGGTCGTCGGGCAGCAGGTCCTGGGTGATGGTCATGGTTTCTCCTCTACGTGACGCAGTATCAGAGTAAACTACTTGAACCTTCAAGTTATTCCGCGGGGTGCCGCGCGAGTCTCCCCGGGTTCTGGCAAGGATTCGGTGTGGCGGACCGGGACACGCCGTCGTCGGGAGCCCATCCCCGCAGAAGGTGGGGAAACCTGCGCGGCGTCCCGTGTCCGGAACACTCACCCGACGTCGACGGCTACAGGACGGCCCGCATGATCACGCGACGGCCAATGCGGTCGAGGCCGAGCGCAGTTTCGTAACGTTGAAGGTCCAGCAGCGCCGGCGACAGCACCGGTATCGCCTCGAACCCGCAGGTTGCGTAGAACGGGGCGTTGAAGGGCACGTCGGCGAAAGTACTGAGGGTCATCGTGGGGTAGCCGTGGTCCCTGGCCCAGGCTTTCGACGCCTCCACCAGGGCCCGGCCGGTCCCGCGGCCCGCATGCCGCGGCAGCACGGCCAACTGCTCGAGGTGGGCGGCCCCGTCGAGCTCTTCCAGCCGGGCGAACCCGATGCATGGCGTCCCGGCGACCAGCAGCTTCAGTGAGGCGGCCAGTTCAGTCCGGGACGCTCCGTCCGGGAGCGGGACCTGAAGCGGTAGCCCGTTGATCGAGGTCAGGAGCGAGTCGGCCGCCGCCTCGATGGCTGGCAGGAAGGTGATATCCAGCCTCCCGGCCGCACGGATGCTGATCACGCGCTCAAGTCCCGGTTCCTCACGCGTGGGAGGCGATGAACCCACGGATGAGGGCGTCGCCGTCGGGCGTGTCCTGGGGCCGGTGGCCTCCCAGCGACACCACGTGGCGGGCGCCGGTCACGGCCAGGTATTCGGCAATCTCCTCGTACAGGGGTTCCCAGCCGCCGGTGACAATCAGGGTGGGCACCCCCGGGACGATATCCAGTGGAGCCTCCCACGGCGGGGACTGCAACCGGAGCCGTCGGGCCGCGCGGCGGTCCTCGGTGGTCGCGGGCGGCCGGGCATCGGTGGAAAAGACCAGGCGGACCAACTCGTGCAGGAATTCCTCGTCGGAGAGCGATTCGCGGCGATCGTACAGCTGGCCCACGAGCGCACGGTGGGCCGCCGTTGCGGGCAGGTCGGTGGTCAGGGACAAACACGCCGGTTCCACGAGCACCAGGGAACGCACCAGATCGGGGCGGTCAACGGCGGCCATCATCGCCGCGATGGCACCCTGTGAATGGGCCACCACATGGCCGCCCACCCCCAGCGCGTCGATCACGATCCGCTGATCGGCGGCGAAATCGGTGGGCAAAGGGTCAACGCCCACCTCGAAGCCGTGGCGGCGAAGGAACAGGCAGTCATACGTGCTGGCCAGGGCGTGCTGGGTGGGCCAGGCAGCGGCTCCGAAGGTACCGCTGCCGTGGACAAAAACGAGTCGTTCAGTGGTCATTTCAGTGCTCACAGGGTCCTCAAAGGTGGATCGAGTCAACAGAAGTGACCGGATGACGACGAAAATCCGGCCTAGCGGTTGACTCGATCCGGGGTAGAACTGCCGCACCACGGGAGGAGGTGCGTCCTCACCGCCGGGTTGAAGCTGCCCCACCCCGGGGATGAGAGTTACTTGCCGAGGAACTTCTCGAAGCCCTTCGGCAGGTTCAGGGATGCCGGGTCGAAGTCGTTCTGGGCACCGAACGCGGCACCGGAGGGCACCGAGGGACGGTTGCGCCGTGCCTCGGCGTCGGCCCGCTCCTGGGCGGCCTTCGCCGGGTTGCCTGACTTGGGCTTCTTCTTCCCCTTCGCGACGGCCTTGCCCTTGCGGGCGCCACCGTTGAAACCTCCGGGGCCAGCCATGCCGGGCATTCCGGGAATGCCACCACCGGACGCCATCTTCTTCATCATCTTCTGCGCCTGGCCAAAACGTTCCAGCAGGCCATTGACCTCCGAAACGTGCACACCCGAGCCGCGGGCGATGCGGGCGCGCCGGGAACCGTTGATGATCTTCGGTGCCACCCGCTCGTGGACGGTCATGGACCGCACTATCGCCTCAACCCGGTCGATTTCGCGCTCGTCGAAGTTTTCCAGCTGCTCGCGCATCCCGGCAGCGCCGGGCATCATCATCAGCATTTTCTTCATGGAGCCCATGTTGCGGATCTGCTGCATCTGCGCCAGGAAGTCGTCGAGGGTGAAGTCTTCCTGGTCGGAGAACTTCTGCGCCATCCGGGCGGCTTCGTCCTTGTCCCAGGACTTCTCCGCCTGCTCGATCAGGGTGAGGATGTCGCCCATGTCGAGGATGCGCGAAGCCATCCGGTCGGGGTGGAACAGTTCGAAGTCGTTCAGTCCCTCACCGGTTGAGGCGAACATGACCGGCTTGCCGGTGATCGAGGCCACGGAGAGCGCCGCACCGCCGCGGGCGTCGCCGTCGAGCTTGGTCAGGACCACGCCGGTGAAGTTGACGCCCTCATTGAATGCCTGCGCCGTGTTGACGGCGTCCTGGCCGATCATCGCGTCGATGACGAACAGCACTTCATCGGGGTTGACGGCGTCGCGGATGTCGGATGCCTGCTGCATCAGCTCGGCGTCGATGCCCAGGCGGCCAGCCGTATCAACGATGACGACGTCGTACAGCTTGGCGTGTGCCTCGGCAACACCGGCGCGGGCGACGGCGACCGGGTCGCCGGTAGCGGTCTCGGACTCGGAGCTGACACCCGGGTGCGGCGCGAACACCGGCACGCCAGCACGCTCACCGTTGACCTGCAGCTGCTTGACGGCATTGGGGCGCTGGAGGTCACACGCGACCAGCAGGGGGCTGTGACCCTGGCCCTTCAACCATTTGGAGAGCTTGCCGGCGAGGGTGGTTTTACCAGCACCCTGCAGACCGGCGAGCATGATGACGGTCGGCGGGTTCTTTGCCAGGCGGATCCGGCGTGTTTCCCCGCCGAGGATACCCACAAGTTCCTCGTTGACGATCTTGACGACCTGTTGGCCCGGGTTCAGCGCCTGGGACACCTCGAGCCCCAGCGCGCGTTCCTTGACCTTGGCGGTGAACTCGCGGACCACGCTGACCGCGACGTCGGCATCGAGCAGGGCGCGGCGAATCTCGCGCACTGTGGCGTCGACGTCGGCTTCGGAGAGCCGACCCTTCCCACGAAGGTTCTTGAAAGTTTCTGTCAACCGGTCAGAGAGTGAATTGAACACGTGCCGTGAACTGCTTTCTTCGATGGATGGTGGGGCCCAGTTATCAAGGGTACCAACTAGGGCCGCTGACGGCTTGCGGGACAACACGATGGCAAGGTGGCAGGGTAGTGCGGGTGGATACGCATACAAACTCAGTCCAGGACAGCTCCCCCTTTTCACCCGACCAGGAGGTCGCCACGCTCCTCATTCTGGGGGCCTCGGGCGACCTGACGGGCCGCTTGCTCCTGCCCGGACTGGCGCGCCTGGTCGGGCACGGCCGGGCGACGGGGCTAAATCTGGTCGGTGCCGGCTACGACGACTGGAGCGCCGGTCAGTGGGCGGACCGGGTGAGCGCTTCCTTCGCTGACGCCGCGAAGACCGCCGACGACGACGCCCGGGTCACCCTGGAGTTGCTGCGGACCACCAGCGAATACCGGCAGATCGACGTCACCGCGCCGGGTGAGCTGGCAGAGCTGATCTCGTCGCTGCAGGGTCCTGTGGCCGTGTACTTCGCCCTTCCGCCAGCGATCTCGGAGAAGGCGTGCGAGTTGCTCTCCGCCGACGATCTGCCACTGGGTACCCGCCTGGTGATGGAGAAACCGTTCGGGACCGATCAGGCGGCGGCTTTCAGACTCAACGAAACGTTGACGGCACTGGTAGCCGAGGACCATATCCACCGGGTGGACCACTTCCTGGGGAAGGCAACAGTCCTGAACATCCTGGGGCTGAGGTTCGCCAACCGACTCCTGGAGCCGGTCTGGAACAACCTGCACATCGATCGGGTCGAGGTGCTTTACGACGAGGCTCTGGCCCTGGAAGGCCGGGCTGGCTATTACGACGGCGCCGGGGCGCTCCGGGACATGATCCAGAGTCATCTGCTCCATGCCATGGCGATCCTCGCGATGGAGCCGCCGGTCAGTTTGCACGAGCGTGATCTGAGGGATGGCATTGGTGCTGTCCTGCGGGCCAGTGAGGTAGACCCGGATTTCGCCACGAGCACCCGGCGCGCCAGGTACTCCGCCGGGACTGTCGATGGGCGGATGATCCCCGACTACGCGGCCGAGGACGGTGTCGACCCGGCGCTGGGAACCGAGACGCTGGCCGAAATCACCGTGTCCATCAATAACTCACGATGGTCGGGGGTGCCCTTCATCCTACGGTCAGGAAAGGCGCTGGGTGGAAACCGGAAGGAAGCGCTCGTGACGTTCAAGCCGGTGAGCCATCTTCCGACCGGATTCACTGGGCAGGACTCCCCCACCCAGTTGCGGATCGGGTTTGGGCCCGAAACCCTGAAGCTTGAGATTGATGTCAACGGGCCAGGCGATATTTTCTCCCTGGACCGGGCCGTCCTGGAGGTTCAACTGAACGCCTCAGAGCTGCTGCCGTACGGTGAAGTCCTTGAGGGCGTCCTGACCGGCGACCCCACCCTGTCCGTTCGCGGAGACACCGCCGAGGACTGCTGGCGGATCGTCGACCCGGTGCTGGACGCGTGGGCTGCAAACGAGGTGCCGCTGGACGAATACCCCGCCGGTTCCTCCGGCCCCGATGCCTGGGAACAGCGGGCTTAAAGCCAACGTCACCCTCCGCTTCTGAACCACCGCTCGATGCGGTGATTCAGAAAGCGAAGGGTGACAGTTCCGGCGCGATTCAGTGCCGGTGTGATTCAGTGCCGGTGTGATTCAGGAGTGGCTGCGTCCGGCGAAATCCTGGCCCGGTTAGAGCGCGGCGTCGCCGCGTTCTCCGGTGCGGACGCGGACGGCGTCCTCCACCGGGATAACCCAGACCTTGCCGTCGCCGGCCCGGCCGGTGTTGGCTGTTGAGACCAGGACATCGACGATGTCGGTGACCCAGGCGTCCGCCACGAGGACTTCTACGCGAATCTTCTGGAGCAGGTCCACCGTGTATTCAGCACCACGATAAACCTCGGTGTGGCCGCGCTGTCTCCCATAGCCACTGGCCCCGCTGACCGTGAGTCCCTGGACGCCGTACGTTTCCAGAGCCCCGCGGACGCCGTCGAGCTTATCCGGGCGGACGATTGCTGTTACCAGCTTCATGAGTTCACCTTTTCCGACACACTGTCCTTGGCTGCAACGTTGTTAGTGGGGTGGAACTGTCCGCCGACACCGAGGCCGCCGAACTCGTAGGCTGTCTCGGCGTGCTCCGACAGGTCGACACCTGATACCTCGTTGTCGGCAGTGATCCGGAATCCGATGGTCTTGTGGATTGCCAGGCCGATGATCGCGGTCATCACAGCGGAGAGCGTGACGGCCACCAGGACCGAGACAACCTGTGCCAGCAGCTGGCCGCCGCCAGCGCCGTAGAAGAGGCCACCGCCCTCGCCGTCAACCGGCATGGCGATGAAACCGAGAGCAATGGTGCCGACGGTGCCGGCCACCAGGTGCACCGCGACGACGTCGAGCGAGTCATCGAAGCCCAGCTTGTATTTGAGGCCAACCGCCAGCGCGCAGAGTGCACCAGCGACGAGACCGAGGCCGACGGCGCCGATGGGGCTGACGTTGGCGCAGGCCGGGGTGATGGCGACCAGGCCGGCGACGATACCCGACGCTGCACCGAGGGAGGTGGGGCGGCCATCGCGGAAGCGTTCCAGCACCAGCCAGCCGACCATCGCGGCGGCGGGAGCTACCATCGTGTTGATCCAGATGAGGCCAGCTTCTTCCGCGGTGCCAGCGGCGCCGCCGTTGAATCCGAACCAGCCGAACCACAGCAGTGCTGCGCCGAGCATCACCAGCGGAACGTTGTGGGGGCGCTGCGCCGGGTCCTTGCCAAAGCCCTGACGCTTGCCGAGAATGATTGCCAGCACGAGCGCTGCCACGCCGGCGCTGATGTGGACGACTGTGCCACCGGCGAAGTCGATCGCCTCGCCCACGGCTCCGCCGACAGCGCCATCAGCGCTCAGCAGGCCGCCACCCCAAACCATGAAGGCCAGCGGGCAGTACACCAGGGTGACCCAGATGGGGACGAACAGCGACCAGGCACCGAACTTTGCCCGGTCGGCGATGGCACCGCTGATCAGGGCGACGGTGATGATGGCGAAGGTGACGCCGTAGCCGGCGCCGATCATGTCCTCGGTGCCGATCAGCCCTTCGAGACCGAAGGAAGCGAAGGGGTTACCGAACAGCTGGGCAACTCCGTCTCCGCCTGTCATCGAGTATCCCCAGAGAACCCAGACTATGCCGACCAAACCGACGGCGATGAAACTCATCATCATCATGTTCAGTGCGGCCTTGGCGCGCGTCATGCCGCCGTAGAAAAATGCCAGCCCCGGTGTCATCAGAAGCACCATAGCGGCCGAAACCAGAACCCAGACGTGACCTGCTGTCAGATCCATCGTCACATCCTCTCGCGAGTGGCGGGCAGTTCCCGCAATCAAAAGTCTGCCTGCGCTGTGTTTCGGGCCCGGGAGCCAATTGATTGCGGGGAGGTTACAGAACTCGCACGTTGGTAAAGAGTGCATGACGGGCATGTTTCGGCTGTGTTAACCGCGCCCGATTCTGCCCACTTCGCTGGACTGGATCAGGATCGAAGAGTAGTGGAGAAAGGGTCCGGCAGGGGGTCAAAGTGTGAGTCCCGGGCTGGCTAGACTTGCTGGGAGCTGACAACGATGGAGAACAATGTCCGACCAACCCTCTCGCCCCACCCCCGATCCCGCACCCGAAGACACCGGCAATCCGGTTGCAGCACGCACCCGGCCGACCCCGCGGGTCATGATGGCCGCCGGTCTGGCGACCGTTATCGTTCTGATTGGTGCCGGGGTGGGCATTACGGCGCTCACCGGCGACGACGAACCGGCCGCGACCCCGAGCTCGTCGGCGACGGCGACGGCGACGGCTCCCAGCGCACCCGCCGCGACCACCTCCCCTGCGCCCACCACCGAGCCGGTTCCCGAACCCACAGACGCGCAGCCCGAGGCACCGACCGATTTCTACGAGCAGGCCGGGCCACCGGATGGGTCGCCGCTGGAGGCGGTGGAGCCGATGACCGTCAGTGTCTCAGCCGAACCGACCGGCACTGAGCTGCCCTCCAACCTGATCGGCCTGTCTCTGGAGGCCACCGACCTCGCCGACCCACGGATGTCCGGGGACAACGAGGAGATCGTGAGCAGCCTGACCGGGCTGGGACGTCCGATGCTGCGCTTCGGCGGTAACGCCGTCGACCGGCGGTTTTTCTGGACGTCAACTAACGAGCCCATCCCCGGGAACCTTTCCGGCGACGACGCCCACCCGGTGCGGGCCGCGGGCCCCGCGGACCTGGAGCGCGTGAACACGCTCCTGGAAGCAGCCGACGCCACGATCAGCCTCACCGTCGACCTGGGCAACTACGATCCCGCACGCGCGGCCGACATGACCCGGTACGCAAGCGAGATCTTCGGGGACCGGCTGGTGGGCATCACGGTGGGGAACGAACCCAACGGGTACCCGACCAACGGTCTCCGCCCCTCCAATTGGGGCATCCCGGACTACCTGGCCGAACTGTCGGCGTATGCGGAGGCAATGTACGCCGTGGCCCCGGAGGTCCGGATCGTCGGCCCGGGTACCTACGCCGAAGCCTGGTGGGACCCATTCGCCCAGGCGGACCTCCCGCAGGAGAAGATCCTGTCCTTTCACCACTACCCGCTGTCCCAGTGTGACGGCGCGAACGACCCCCTGGGCGAGCCCATCATGGAAAACCTGATGGCTTCACCCATCCATGACCGGGCGCAGAATTACCGCTCCGCAGCCCTCGCGCCAGCCAAAGAGGCTGGGCTGGAAACGTGGATCCCCGAGACCGGCATTTCGGCCTGCCCCGGGTCCAACGAGACCACCAAGACGCATGCCTCGGCGCTGTGGACGGTCGATTACGCGCTGAGCGCGGCCGAGATCGGGGTTGCCCGGCTGAGTTTCCACAGCTCGCTGCTGACCTGTGTGGGTGGACCCCCGATGTCCTCCATCTGCTCCGGCGGACCATATCTTCAGCCGGATGCGACCTTCAACGAGCGGGCCAACTACTACGGGCTGTCGATGGTTGCCGAGCTTCCGCCGGGAGCGTTCCTGCAGAACACCGTCGACGGCGGTGGGCTGGCGTACAGCTACGCGATCGAGCACGAGGACGGCAGCATCAGCGTGGTGCTCGTGAATCAGAATGATCCCGAAGTGAGCGCCCAGACCGACGTCACGGTGCAGTTGCCCGCGGGTGCCCGCACCAGCGCGATGACCCAGCTCGGGGGGCCGTCCTACGGTGCCGAGGATGCGACGGTCATCGACGGGCAGCCCGCACCACCGGTTCCGGCAGCGGACCGTCCGGCCGTTCCCGGGTTTGTCCCCGGGGCCGAGTCGGTGCAGGTCCCGGTGACGGCGGGCACCGTCTCAGTGTTGACCTTCACCTTCTAGCCCCAGCACGAGAGTAATCCCACACAGAAGCGGCGCCCCACGAACCATCGTGGGGCGCCGCTTTCGGGTGGATCAGCTAGTTGAGGATTGCGTCCACAAAGGACTCCGCCTCGAACAGCGCCAGGTCGTCGGCACCCTCGCCGAGGCCCACCAGTTTCACCGGCACCCCGAGGCTGCGCTGGATCGCGACGACAATGCCGCCCTTGGCCGTGCCGTCGAGCTTGGTCAGGACGATTCCGGTCACGTTGACCACTTCGGCGAACACGCGGGCCTGGTTGAGGCCGTTCTGACCGGTGGTGGCATCGAGCACCAGCAGTACCTCATCAACGGTGGCCAGCTTCTCGATGACCCGCTTCACCTTGCCGAGTTCGTCCATCAGGCCGACCTTGTTCTGCAGGCGACCGGCGGTGTCGATCATGACCACGTCCACCTCGCCGTCGATCCCGGCCTTGACCGCCTCGTAGGCAACCGAGGCGGGATCGGCGCCGTCGACGTCGGACCGGACCGTGGGGACGCCCACACGCTGTCCCCACGTGGCGAGCTGTTCCGCTGCTGCGGCGCGGAAGGTGTCGGCCGCGCCGAGGAGAACGTCCTTGTCATCAGCGACCAGCACCCGGGCCAGCTTGCCGACGGTCGTGGTCTTGCCGACCCCGTTGACACCGACCACCAGCACGACCGCCGGGCGGTCTGCGTGCCGGTGGGTCGCGAGGGAGCGGTCCATCGTGGGATCCACGAGTTTGATCAGCTCTTCGCGCAGCATGTCCTTCACCTCGGCGGGGCTGCGGCTACCCGCCACCTTCACCCGGGCGCGGAGCGCGTCCACCAGTTCCATTGTCGGTTCGGTGCCCAGGTCGGCGAGCAGCAGGGTCTCTTCGATTTCGTCCCAGACGTCCTCGTCGATGTTGTCGCGGGACAGCAGGGCGAGCAGGCCCTTGCCGAGCGCGTTGTTCGACCGGATCAGTCGGGCACGGAGGCGGGCCAGGCGGCCCTGCACCTCTGCGGGGGTTTCGACCGGCACCGTTTCGGTCCCGATGGTGGTTTCGTCAAGGTCGCGCAGGTCGTCGGGAACAATGACATCGTCGGCCGTACCCATCGGCCGTTCCAACGTGTCGGTGGAGGTTCCCGACGGGCCGCTGGCGACCCGGTCGTCGTCGTCGCGGGTGCTGGTATAGGTACCCGGCGGTGTTTTCCGTCCCTTCAGCAGCAGCACGGCAAGTGAGCCGATGACCGCGAGAGAAATGGCTACGTAAATTACTATCTGGAGCGTCGTCTCGTTCACAGACCTAGCTTCTCATACGCGTCTGGCGCTGCCCGGGTGAAACTGGTGAAAGACTAAACGCATCATGTTCAGCTTCAGACGCTCCTCCACCACCGGCGCGGCCGCCGTCGAACCCGCCGAGCGCATCAAAATTCCGCGCGACATCCGGGTGCTGATTGCTGCTGCCTTCGTGATTGCCATCGGTTTTGGCCTCGTGGCGCCGGTCCTGCCTCAGTTCGCGCAGAGTTTCGATATGCCGCCGCTCGTGGCGCGCCTGGACCTGGGGGTCACCGCTTCGGCGATTATCGTCAGCGCTTTCGCGTTCACCCGGCTGGTGTTCGCTCCTGCCAGCGGCAAGTTAGTGGAGCGACTGGGTGAGCGACCGGTCTACGTGTCCGGTCTGCTCATTGTGGCGCTGTCGACGGCGGCGTGTGCGTTCGCGGCCGACTACTGGCAGCTGCTGATTTTCCGTGGTCTCGGCGGGATCGGCTCCACCCTGTTCACGGTCTCGGCGATGGGGCTGATCGTCAGGCTGGCACCTCCCGGGCTGCGGGGCCGGGTATCCGGGTCCTACGCGTCAGCGTTCCTGCTGGGCAGTATTATCGGCCCGCTGATCGGTGGCCTGTTGGCCGTGTTTGGGCTGAGGGTGCCGTTCCTGGTCTATGCCGGTGCGCTGTTGATCGCCGCGGCCGTGGTCTTCTTCCAGCTGCGGGACTCCTCGCTCCGGGACAAGGCAGCCAACGCCACCCCCCTTCCGGCGCTGACGGTCAGGGAGGCGCTGGGCGATTCCGCCTACCGGGCGGCCCTCGCCTCGGGGTTCTCCAACGGCTGGTCCTCGTTCGGCGTCAGGATGGCGCTCGTTCCCCTGTTCGCTGCGGCGGTACTCGGTGAGGGGCCGGAAGTGGCCGGCATCGCCCTGACCTTCTTCGCTGCGGGCACCGCCCTGGCGTTGACCTTCTCCGGCAGGCTGGCGGACCGCCTGGGCCGCAAGCCGATGATCCTGACCGGCCTTGCCGTCAACGGACTGGCGATGGCCTGCCTTGGCTTCACCACCGATCTGGTTCTCTTCCTGACCGTCTCCGTAATTGCCGGCCTCGGGGCGGGTCTGCTCAACCCGGCGCAGCAGGCGGCAGTGGCCGACGTGATCGGGAACCAGCGCAGCGGCGGAAAGGTCCTGGCCGCGTTCCAGATGAGCGCGGACACCGGTGCGATCATTGGCCCAATCATCGCCGGCCTCCTGGTGGACGCACTGTCCTTCGGATGGGCCTTCGCCCTGACCGGTGCCGTGGCCTTCGCTGCGTTCCTGGTGTGGCTGGGCGCCCGCGAAACGCTTCCCCAACGAACTCCCTAGGCTTCCACCAGCCGCTGGCTGATGACGGTGGAGACGCCGTCGCCCCTCATCGTCACGCCGTAGAGCGCGTCTGCCACCTCCATGGTCCGCTTCTGGTGGGTGATGATGATGAGCTGGCTGGACTCGCGGAGCTCCTCGAACAGGGTGATCAACCGGCCAAGGTTGGTGTCGTCGAGAGCTGCCTCCACCTCGTCCATCACATAGAACGGCGACGGCCGCGCCTTGAAGATCGCCACCAGCAATGCGACAGCGGTCAGCGAGCGCTCGCCCCCTGAAAGCAGGGACAGGCGCTTGATCCGTTTACCGGCGGGCCGGGCTTCCACCTCGATGCCGGTGGTCAACATGTTCTCCGGGTCGGTGAGGACCAGCCGTCCTTCCCCACCAGGGAACAGCCGTCCAAACACCCGTTCGAACTGCACCGCCGTGTCCCGGTAGGCGGCGGTGAAGACCTGCTCCACCCGCTCATCCACTTCCCTGATGATGTCCAGCAGATCCTTGCGGGTCGCCTTGAGGTCCTCGAGCTGGGTGCTCAGGAACTGGTGGCGTTCCTCCAACGCGGCGAACTCCTCCAGGGCCAGTGGGTTGACCTTGCCCAGCGAGGCGAGGTCCTTCTCGGCGCGCTTCAACCGTTTCTCCTGCTCCTCCCGGACGAAGGGCACGCCGACGGGTACCGGCTTGCCGTCGTCGTCCACGGGGGCGCGAAGCTCTGCCCACTTGTCCGCAGCAGCGGCGGGCACCGGCACCGGGATGTCCGGGCCGTACTCGGCGACGAGGTGGTCAGCGGTCAGCCCCAGCTCATCGATCGACCGGTTCTGGAGCGTCTCGATGCGGGCTTGCTGCTGGGCGCGGGCCAACTCGTCGCGGTGCACCGAGTCGGTCAGCTCCGCGAGCTCGGCCAGCAGCCGGTCGTTGCCGGTCCTGACCTCGCCGAGTTCGGCATCCCATTGGGCGCGCAACTCCTCGGCGGCGTCACGGTGGCGTGCTGCCTGATCCACTGATACGTCGAGGTAGGCCAGCGCACTGCGGGATGCCTGCCCTACGGCTGCGGCACGGCGGGCCTGGACCCGGCGGATCCGTGCCCGTTCGGCGGCCTGTACCCGCGCCTGCCGTTCGGCGATTGCCGCCCGTTCCAGGGAAACCGCCCGGTTGGCGATTGCGCGGAGCTGCTCCTCGGCGCTTCGCAACGACAGCCGGGCGTCCATTTCGGCCTGCCGTGCCTGGGCGGCGCCCAGGGCGAGCAGGTCCCGGTGCTCGGTCGACGGTTCGGTTTCGGCGGGAACGTCCTGGGCAGCCGCGAGCCGCGCGGTGACCTCGTGCAGCCGGTCCTGTTCGGTGGCGAGGTTGGCGGCAGCGGCGTCAGCGAGCTGGGTTAACCGCTCCGTCTCTCCTGCCGCGGAGCGCACCACCGAACCCAGTTGTCCCAGCTTCTCGGCCACTGCCGCCAGCCGTGCATCCGATTCGTGGAGCTGCTCCAGCGCCGTATCGGCAGCCAGCTGGGCGTCCTCGAGCCGCGCTGTCGCGGCGACAATCTCGAACCGTGCCCGTTCCCTCCGGTTGGCGGCCGCTTCCAGCCGGCCGGTGGTCTCATCAACTGCCGCCTGGATCTCCAGGACCCCGGGCTCGGCGGCTGAGCCGCCCCGGACGGAAGCCACGGTCACGAGATGCCCGTCGCGGGTCACCGCGGTGAGGTGTGGGTGCGTCTCCACCAGGTCGAATGCCTGATCAAGGAGGTCGACGACGACACTGTGGGCCAGCATGGTCCCGACGACGCCGGCGATCCGGGCGTCGCAGCGGACCAGGTCTGCCGCCGGCACGGCACCCGGGGGAAGTGCCTCGGCAGAAACCCGAGCTCTCGCGCCCGGCTCACCGTAGGAACTCCCCACCGTCGCAGACACGCCGCTGGCATTTGTCCCACCGGCATCAATACCACCGCCATCTGCCCTACCGACATCAGTACCACCGGCCTCGGCACCACCGGCGACAAGCAGTGCCACCTGCCCGGCGTCGTCGTCGATCACACGACGCAACGCGCTGTCGGCTGCCTGCAGGTCCCGGACCGCGACGGCGTCGGCTGCGGGGCCAAGGGCCGCCGCAATGGCCGTCTCGTACCCCTGCCGAACGGTAATCAGTTCAGTGACGGCAGCGAGCACGCCGTCCAGGCCTCCGTCGAGCACCACCTGGCTCCCGTCGCGGCGTTGCAGTCCGGTCTGGAGGGCCTCCCTGCGCGCCTGCAGCGACTCACGCTCCCGGTCTGCCGCGCGTTCCTGCCGGGTCAGTTCCTCGAGCTCAGCCTGGACTGTCGCCAGGGCGGCGCTGGCCGTCTCATACGTTTCGTCGAGGTTCTCCTCGCCCTGCTCGGCGCCGGCCACCTGTACCTCCAGGGCGGCAAACTCCTGCTGGGCTGCGGTGCGTCGCACGTCGACGTCGGCAACCGAGACCCGAAGCCTGCCCAGCTCCGCTTCCGCCGATTCCACCCGCGACCTGGCCGCTCCCACCTGACCGGTGAGCTTGGCCAGGCCCTCTCTCCGGTCGGCGGCTGCACGCAGCAGCCCGGTGAGGCGTTTATCTTCCAGTGCTGCAGCGTCCTCGGCGTCACCGCGCAGCTCAACGGCCGTCTCGAGGGCTTCCCGCCGGTCAGCAACGTCCCCGCGCAGGGTGGCTTCCTCGGTGCGTACGCGGGCAGCCTGCTGATCCAACTCGTCTGGGGTCCTGCTGCTGGTCCGCGACGCGTCGTCCTCCGCGCCGCTGCCCAGCAGCCGGGTGCGTTCATCGGCGAGGCTACCCAGCGACCTGAACCGTTCACGGGTGCTGGCCAGCTGGTACCAGGTGTCCCTGGCCGTGTTCAGCCGTGGTGTCGCCTCAGCAGCGAGTCGCTCAAGGTCCGCCTGCCGGGAGCGGCCGGTGGCCAGGAGCTTCTCGACGTCGGCCCGGCGTTCCTTGAGGGCTGTCTCGTCAGCCACCTCCTGCTCGAACGAGTTGACCAGCTGCACCAGGTTGTCGGCCATGAGCCGAGCTCGGGCATCCCGGACGTCGAACTGGACCGTCTTGGCGCGACGGGCGACGTCGGCCTGTTTCCCCAGGGGGGTCAGCTGGCGGCGGATTTCACCGGTGAGGTCGGTCAACCGGGTCAGGTTCGCCTGCATTGCATCAAGCTTGCGCACCGTTTTTTCGCGGCGTCGCCGATGCTTCAGGATTCCGGCGGCTTCCTCGATGAAGCCCCGACGGTCCTCAGGGGTGGCGTGCAGCACCTTGTCCAGTTGTCCCTGTCCCACGATCACATGCATTTCCCGGCCCAACCCGGAGTCCGAGAGCAATTCCTGGATGTCAAGGAGCCGGCAGGTGCTGCCGTTGATCGCGTACTCGGAACCGCCGGTCCGGAACAGGGTGCGGGAAATGGTGACTTCGGCGTATTCGATGGGCAGGGCGCCGTCGGCGTTGTCGATGGTCAGGGAGACCTGGGCACGGCCCAGCGGTGGGCGTCCGGACGTCCCTGCGAAGATGACGTCCTCCATCTTGCCGCCGCGGAGGGTCTTGGCCCCCTGTTCGCCCATCACCCAGGCGAGGGCATCCACCACGTTGGACTTCCCCGACCCGTTGGGGCCTACCACTGCCGTTACTCCCGGCTCGAAGTCGAACGTCGTCGCAGAGGCGAAGGATTTGAAGCCGCGCACGGTTAGACTTTTCAGATGCACAGTTCTCAGGGTCTCCAGAAGATGTCGGTTTCCCCCAATCTACTGCGTTCCAGGCCTGTGCAGCAGCATTGTGTTGGTTCACGGACCGCGTAATTCGCGTTTGATGCGGTCCTTGGAAAGTTATAGCAAGTAGGCTTTATAACGGATCGTTAGATCCGTTTGTGCGTCCGAGTGCCCTCAGGGCCATCCAGCGCAGGTTATCGAGGCGCACTGAACAGTCGACAAGGCAGGAAATTTGACCGGCAATTTCAACTTCCGACACCACAACACCGCGCTCCTGGGCATCGAGAGTGTTGAGGCTCCGGTCATCGTCACCTCCAACGAATTCGACCGTGTACTGGCTCCGGCGCTGAAGCGTCTGAGGCTTTCCTCCGGTTTGCTCCAGCGCGTGGCGGGAATCACCGAACGCCGCTGGTGGGCTCCCGGCACCCGGTTCGACGACGCCGCCATCGAGGCGGGCGCCAAAGCACTGGCGTCCTCGGGCATCGAAGCGTCGCAGATCGGCCTCCTGATCAACACCTCGGTCACACGAACCAATCTGGAACCATCGGTTGCGGTGAAGATCCATAATGGGCTGGGCTTGCCCTCCTCTGCCATGAACTTCGACGTCGCCAATGCGTGCCTCGGATTCGTCAATGGGATCACCCTGGCCGCGAACATGATCGAGGCCGGGCAGATCCAGTACGCCATGGTGGTCAACGGTGAAGATTCCCAGGCCACCCAGGAAGCCACTCTGCGCCGCCTGAACCAGCCCGAGGCTACCCGGGCCAGCTTCCTTCAGGAGTTCGCCACGCTCACCCTCGGATCCGGGGCGGCCGCTGCGGTCCTTGGCCCGGCCGACGCCCACCCCGGCGCGCACCGCGTCCTGGGCGGCGTGGCACGAGCCGGAACCGAACACCACGAACTCTGTGTCGGCGGGATCGACGGCATGTACACGGATGCACAGGGACTGCTCGACGGCGGCCTTGAGCTGGTGGTCGACGCCTGGAATGAGGCGCAGCAGGAGTGGGACTGGACCGCGATGGACCGTTACATCACCCACCAGGTGAGCAGCACCCACACCAACGCGATCGTCGAGGCGATTGACCTTGATCCGTCCCGGGTGCCCATGACCTTCCAGAAGTGGGGCAACGTGGGTCCGGCATCACTGCCGATGACCCTGGCCGCCGAGGCCCAGACCCTCACCTCCGGTGACCGGGTGCTCTGCATGGGCGTCGGTTCCGGGTTGAACACCGCGATGCTGGAGATTGCGTGGTAGCACTTCCCGGTGTCGACCCCTCGTGGCCGCACTACCGAGACGTCCCCTCCCATGCGGCAGTAGATCCCGAGGGAACCACCAACAGCTGGCATTACCTCGATAATGGGGCGCAGCTCACTGAGCCTGCCCGCGGAATCCTGCTGTGCGTGCACGGCAACCCCACCTGGTCCTACCTGTGGCGGAGCGTGCTTTCCGCAGGGGTTGAGCACGGCTGGCGGGTGATCGCCGTCGACCAGCTGAACATGGGACTCTCTGAACGCACCGGCCGGTTCCGACGGCTCGCGGACCGGGTCCAGGACCTCAACGATTTCGTCGGAGCCATGAATCTGAACGGGCCGATCATCACCGTCGGCCACGACTGGGGCGGCGTTGTCAGCCTCGGCTTCGCGCACCAGCGCAGGGACCTCGTCGACGCCGTCGTGCTCACCAACACGGCAATCCACCAGGACCCCAAGCGTGCTATTCCCGCTCCCCTGCGTCTGGCGCTCCACCCGCTGGTGCACCGGTGGGGGACGAAGGACACGTCGGCGTTCCTGGATGTCACCCACGCGCTGGCCCGGCCCGCGCTGCCGAAGGAGGTGCGGAAGGCGTTCCTCCTGCCGTACCGCGGTGGCGCCCGGCGCCAGGGTATTGCAGACTTTGTGGCCGACATTCCCGCCGGACCATCACATCCCAGCTATCCGGCGCTCCGGAGCATCGCCGAGGGCATCCGCACCCTCAATGTGCCCGCGCTGATGCTGTGGGGACCCGAGGATCCCATCTTCTCGGACACTTACCTCAACGATCTTGCGGCACGGCTCCCCCAGGCCGATATTCACCGGTTCGAGGGTGCCAGCCACCTCGTCGGCGAAGACCGGAACATTGCCGGTCCCCTCTTCCACTGGCTCGACGACGCCCTGGCTCGCACCGCTGTGGCACCTTCTCCTCAGCGCCCTGGAGAGAATGCCCCAGCAGGCGACAACCCCGCAGAGAATGACCCAACAAACGACGACCCAACAACCGCCGCGACCGCGTCGTTCACCCCGCTGGAGCACGAACTGACCCGGCGCGCACAGGGTCCTGACGCCGACCAGCTGGCTGTCGCCGACATGGGCGAGGATGGCCGGATCGGCCGGTCCCTGTCCTGGCGTGGGCTGGAACACGACGTCAGTTCGCTCGCCGACGCGCTGCGGCGGATCGGCCTGCACCGCGGCAGCCGGGTGAGCCTGATGGTGCCACCCGGGGTGGAGCTCACGGTGCTTCTCTACGCCTGTCTGCGGATCGGCGCCGTGATCATCGTTGCCGACGCCGGGCTGGGCCGTAAGGGTCTCAGCAAGGCGGTTCGCGGGACGGTTCCGGACTTCCTGATCGGTATCGACCTGGCGCTCACCGCAGCAAAGCTGTTCGGTTGGCCCGGCCGCCGCATCAGTGTTGCCACGCTTCCCACCGCCAAGCGGAAACTCCTTGGGGTGGAGTATTCACTCGCGGAGCTCCGCGAGGGCACGACGACCGCCGCGCCCGACGATGCTGGAACCCCTCACCCTGCAACCGGTGACACTGGAACCGGTGACACCGGATCAGCTCACGTGCTCGATCCTGATGTACTCGATCCCGATGCCGACGCCGCTATCCTGTTCACCTCCGGTTCCACCGGCCCCGCCAAGGGAGTCGTGTACACCCACCGCCGGCTCGCAGCGATGCGGGACACTGTCTCCGAGACCTTCGGCATTCGCCCCGGCGACGGCCTGGTGGCGGGTTTCGCACCGTTCGCCCTGCTGGGCCCGGCCCTCGGCACGACGTCGATCACCCCCGACATGGACGTCACCAGACCCAGGACCCTTTCAGCGTCGGCCCTCGCCGACGCCGTTGCGGCCATCGACGCGACCACCGTGTTCGCGTCCCCCGCAGCGCTCCGGAACATCCTGGCCACCCAGGAAGAACTGACCGATGCCGGCAGACAAGCCCTGGCAGGGGTTTTGCTGCTCCTTTCGGCTGGCGCCCCCGTGCCGTCGCGGCTGCTGTCCGAGCTGCTGGGCATTCTTCCTGCGGCGTCTCTCCACACGCCCTACGGGATGACCGAAGCGTTGCCCGTCACCGACGTCGACCTCGGGTTGATCCTTTCGGCCGAAGCCGACGCTGCTGCCGGGAACGTGGTGGGCGCTGGGAACGGCGTCTGCGTGGGCCGGGCCGTCGCGGGAGCACGGATCGCCGTCAGTGAACTCAGCCAGGCGGGGACCGCCGACGGCGAACCCACCACCGAGGCTGGGGTGACCGGGGAAATCCTCATCGATGCTCCCCATGTGAAGGACCGCTACCACCGACTGTGGCTCACCCAGAGCGAGAGCTCGCGGACCGGTGGCTGGCACCGCACCGGGGATATCGGACATTTCGACGGCGACGGGCGGCTCTGGGTCGAGGGACGGCTTCCCCACCTGATCACCCCGGCCGCTGGTGTTCTTACCCCGGTAGGGGTGGAGCAGGCTCTTGAGGCGGTGGACGTCGTCGGGCTCGCAGCGGTAGTTGGCGTGGGACCGGCTGGCACCCAGGCGGTGGTCGCGGTGGTCGAGACCATCCCGGCGACGGCAAAACCGGGGCTAGCACCCGCATCGCTGGCGTCCGAGGCACGCAGTGCCGCCCGCGCCGCTGGCGCTGAGCTGTCCGCCGTGCTGGTGGTTCCCGCGCTGCCCACGGACATCCGGCACAACGCCAAGATTGACCGGACTGCCGTGGCACGGTGGGCAGCCGGGGTGCTGGCCGGCGGAAAGATCGGCAAACTGTGAGGGTCCTGGTCACCGGTGCCAGCGGGATGCTGGGCCGGGTGACTGCCGAGGTTCTGCGGGACCAGGGCCACGAGGTGCGCACGTTTCAGCGGCGTCCAGCCGGGCTGAGCGGCATCGAGGACAGCCTGGGATCAATCACCGATCCGGCTGCCGTCCAGCGGGCGGTGCTGGGCATGGATGCTGTGGTGCATCTGGCGGCCAAGGTCTCGTTCGCCGGAGCGGCAGCTGACTTCGAAGCAGTCAATGTGGAGGGCACCCGGTGCCTGCTGGCTGCGGCGCGCACCGCCGGGGTGCTGGATTTCGTGTTCATCTCCTCCCCCTCGGTGGCGCACGTGGGTACGTCGATCGTGGGGCAGGCTGCCACTGACGCCACGCCCGAGAAGGTGTTGGGTCACTACGCCCAGACAAAGGCCCGCGCCGAAATCATCGCGTTGCAGGCCAACAGCGACAGCTTCCGCGTTGCGGCAGTCAGGCCACACATTGTGTGGGGTCCAGGCGACACCCAACTGGTGGAGCGGGTGTTGCAGCGGGCGCGAGCTGGGCGTCTCCCCGTCCTGGACGCTGGCACCGCACTGGTTGACACCACCTACGTGGATAACGCCGCCGAGGCGATCGCCGCTGCCCTCGGCCGGATGGACCGGGTAGCGGGGTTGGCGGTCGTGGTTACCAACGGAGAGCCCCGGCCCATCGGCGAACTGATCGCGGGCATCTGCCGGGCGGGTGGGGTTCGCCCGCCGCGGTGGAGCGTTCCCGGAAGGGTGGCACGTGGTGCGGGGTCGCTGGTTGAGTTCGTGTGGCAGCGCAGCGGGGCCGATGCGGAACCACCGATGACCCGGTTCCTGGCGGAGCAACTCTCCACCGCCCACTGGTTCGATCAGCGGCGTACCCGCGACCTGCTGGGCTGGAAGCCCGGCGTGTCACTCGATGAGGGCCTGGCCAGGCTCTCGGAGCACTACCGGCAGCTGTAGCCAGGAGTCCTCTCCACACCGAATATCCTCTGCCCGCTGAATAGTGGGCCATAGGCACCGGGACCAGACGTCGGTGAATATACGAGTCTGTGAAAATTCACAGTCAGTGAAAACGCTCATACGGGCGCAAAGAAAAGCGGACACAAGAATGCGCCACCGGAATTCTCCGATGGCGCATTCGTTGGTTGTGCCCGATCTCCTCAGGTTGTCTGCGGGGACGGCTTCCAGCCTGACGGCATTCCGCCTACGAGCCCCCCGTCAGACACTTAGGGAGTGTAGTACCCAACGACAGGCATTGCGTCGACCGCGTGGACCAGGGTGCCCTGGCTAGGGTTCAGCGCGCTGACCATCTGGCCGTCACCAATGTAGATGCCGACGTGTCCGCCGCCGTTCTGGATGACGAGGTCACCTGGCTGCGGGTTGCTGGTGCGGGCTGAGGCAGCCATCTGTGCCTGGCTGGTGCGGGGAAGGTCGATGCCGTGCTGGGCGAAGACCCACTGCGTGAAGCCTGAGCAGTCCCAGGCGCCCGGGGTGGTGCCACCGTAGACGTAGCCCGAGCCGACCATCGACAGCGCGGTGCCAACGATGCCCGAGCTGGATGCCTGTCCACCGGTGGAGGCTGCTGCCATCGGGGTGATGGCTTCAGAGGCGGTGGTGATGCCCAGGGTGCTGGTCTCGGCTGGAGCGGCCGGAGCCGGCGCGGCAACGGTCACCGCGGCGGCTGGTGCCGCAGCGGGTGCTGGTGCTGCTACCTGGGTGGCCTGGGTGGCGCCGCCCGAAAGGGAAATAACGTCACCCGGGAAGATGACCGAGTCGTAGCTGAGGCCGTTCAGGGCGAACAGCGACTCAAGGCTGACACCCTGGGCTGCAGCGATGTTTCCGAGGGTGTCCCCGGCCTGAACGGTGTAGGTTGCTGATCCAGCGCTCTGGACGGCTGGCGCCGAGGCGGCTGGCTGGACGGTGATTTCACCGGCTGCGTTGGCCGGGAGTCCGGCACTGAGCATGAGACCCGATGCGGCGACAAGCACAGCGGCTGGACGGCCGACGGCGCCAGCGTGTGAGCTGACCGCTTTGGAAACGGTCTTGAGCGCGCTCGGTGGGGTTGCGCGGTGACGCGCGATGTGGTTCTTGGACATGATCTTGCCTCTCCCGATGCCTACGAAGTTAGCTGTCGGATTCGGATGGGAGCCACCCGGACTCGAAATCGAGTCTTCACCCCAAGGCCGTCGATCGACGGCCACTATTGGTTCCTCCGCTTCTGCCGGATGTGTGCGGACGGACCTCACGACATCGGCAGAATTGGGCAATCTGTCGGGAGGACGCTGAGTTGAACGGAACCCTGCGCGCTGACCACTGTACCTAGGGTCGTCCAGTTTTGTCACATTTGTATCACGGCGGCGCTGTGATGGGTAGCGATTCGGTAACTCGCGTCGGGGTGATGAACCATGCTCGGGCGCTGGGAAGGTTTCCATTGCATGATGGTCCCGCACGGTCGACGCCCGCGGCGGCTTCTCCCCCGGTATGTGGGCAAGGCCCCGGTGTGGAGAACTAGTCGGCGCCCGCGGCGTTACACAAAAACCGTAATACTGCCTGGCCGGAGAAGCTCTTACCAGCGCCCGTTGCGGGGCTTTGGTTGGCAGCGGGGGCAGCTGAACGAGGACCGGTTCATGAACATTTCACGGCGAATCAGGGAGCTACCGTGGAATCCCGGGTCGGCGGCACAGCGGGTACACGGTTCGCCCTCCCTGCCGTAGGCGTTGAGGGAACGCGCGAAATACCCTGAGGTCCCGTTGACGTTGACGTACAGGGAGTCGAAGCTGGTGCCGCCGGCGTCCAGTGCGCGCAGCATGACGTCGCGGCAGGCATCGATCAGTCGGAGCGCATCGCCCCGTCGCATCGTTTCGGTGGGTCGTGCATAGTGCACGCGGGCAGCCCAGAGCGCCTCATCGGCGTAGATATTGCCGATACCGGAGACCAGTGACTGATCGAGGAGTGCCCGCTTGATGCCCGTCCTGCGCCGGCGCAACTTCGCATAGAAGTCGGCAAAGGAGAACGCCGGGTCCAGCGGGTCTCGTGCAATGTGGGCCGCCTCGACGGGGATTAGTGGCAGCGGGCTTTCGCCGAGGCCTCCGGCGTGACCGTCGGCGGTGGGAATCATCGACGTCACGAAGAGGCCACCGAAGATGCGTTGGTCGACGAACCGGAGTTCCCTCGGGAGCGGTCCGGCGTCGGCAGTGGATACGGCGGACAGTGTGAGCCGGACCCGGAGATGCTTTTCCTCGGGTGCTTCGGCGTCCTGGACGAGCAGTTGCCCGCTCATCCCCAGATGCGCCATCAGTGCAACAGGCGGTCCTGCAGTGTCTGTGTCGGATTTCGCTGCGGCGTCTGAACTAGCTGCAGTGTCTGACGGCTTTGCGGTAGCTGCCAGCGGGAGCCAGAGGAACTTGCCCCGGCGGACTACGTCCAGGACCCGGGCGCCCACCAGATTGCCGGTGAAGTCCTCGCCGCCGAGGGCGTGGCGGCGGATCGACCGCGGGTCGAGGATGTCGACGTCGTCAATGGTGCGTCCCAGGACCCAGCGCGCGAGGCCACGGCGCACCACCTCGACCTCGGGAAGCTCTGGCATGGGGTGCGCTTACGCCGATGCGGCGGATGCGGCGGATGCCGGATCGGACAGGCTGATGACAGGGTCGGGAACGGTGTCAGCGCCGTCAGGGTGAATCCCGTCGTGATCGACGGTGGCCACATCAACCGGGACCACTACCGTCTGGGCCGCTGTTTTGGGTTCAGCGGCGATAACCCGGAGCATCTTCCAGGAGGCTGCAGCAGCCTCCTGTTCGGCTTCCTTCTTGGAAGGACCCGATCCGGAGCCATAGGGCTTGCCTCCGACCGTGAGGAGTGCTTCGAAGGTGCGGGCGTGGTCGGGGCCGAATCCGGTGACCTTGTAGTCGATGGTGCCCAGGCGGCGCGCAGCGGCGATCTCCTGGATATTGGTCTTCCAGTCGGTGCCGGCGCCCATGGCGGCAGCGCTTCCCAACAGGGGACCCACCAGGCGCATCACCATGGCCCGGGCTATTTCGATCCCGTTGCTGAGGTAGGTCGCGCCAATGACGGCTTCCATCGTGTCAGCGAGAATCGATGCCTTGTTCCGCCCGTTGGTCAGCTTCTCGCCCTGGCCCAGCAGGACATGCTGGCCCAGCTCCAGGTCGCGGGCAATCCCGGCCAGGGCACGGGTGCTGACGACCGCGGAGCGCCGTTTGGCGAGGTCACCCTCCGACAGCTCGGGGTTGTCCCGGTACAGCGCGTCGGTGACCGCCAGCCCCAACACCGAATCACCAAGGAATTCGAGGCGTTCGTTGGTGGGGATACCGCCATGCTCATAGGCGAAGGAGCGGTGCGTCAGGGCAAGACGAAGCGTCCCGGCGTCAATTGAGACACCGAGACGCTTCAAAAGGTCTTCAGTATTAGCCACGTCTACTTACGCACTCGCATAAGAACGCTGCAGGCACCGGCGATGCCGGGCACACAGCGGTCGTTAGACGTCGGCTACCTTGCGTCCCTTGTACTCAAGGAACAGTGCAGTGCCGGCGGAGTCGGTGACTACCTTGGCCTGGTGAGCCAGGCTGTAGGTAACGCGGCCGTTCTCCACGGTCTTCACCAGTTTGGGGGCAGTTGCCTTCCACTGGGACCGACGTGCACGGGTATTCGAGCGGGACATTTTCCGCTTAGGAACAGCCACGACTAACTCTCTTCTCTCTCGACAGACTCTGTACTTGCTGCCACGTCGCTTGACGCTGCAGTGCTGGTCAGCCCGGTAAGGGCCGCCCAGCGGGGATCCAAAATTTCGTGCTGATGATCGGGGTCATCCGCGAGGCGGGCTCCACATTCAGAGCACAGACCCTCACAGTCCTCCCGGCACACCGGCTGGAACGGCAGTGACGTTACCACTGCGTCCCGAAGCACCGGCTCAAGATCAATTGAATCCCGATCAACCCGGTGCTCTTCAACAGGTTCTTCTCCCTCGGACAACTCGACGTCGTCGTAGTAGAAAAGCTCCTGCACATCGACGCTGCTGCTGTACTTGATGGGATCCAGGCACCGGCCACATTCGCCCACGATCTCGACGTCTGCGGTACCTGATACCAGAATTCCCTCGTGCACAGCCTCCAGTCTCAGATCCAGTTCCACGGGGGAACCTTCCTGAACACCGATGAGAACCACACCGAAATCCTTTGGTGCGGGTACATGTTCTTCGATTGTTCGCATGCTGCCCGGGCTGCGCCCGAGGTCCTTGACGTTGAAAATCAAAGGCGAACTGAGATCGCTCTTAATGGGAACTCCTGTAGAACATATGACCGACGTATCATCTTAGCCTGATTAGCCCGCCCGGCTCAAACCAGAGCCGGAGGGTTCGGCAAGCAACAGCCGCCGACGACGGCGGCTAGTGCCGCTCACGCCCCACCTCACCACGGATTATGGGCAGAGCCAAACGCGCCACGCGGGTGTGGTCCGGTCTGTGCGGACGCTTTGCGGGCGGTTACGGCCCCAGCTGGTGGCCTGCCCGTAAGGTTGACCCGGTGAGAATCCCCCCGACCCGAGTGCTGTGGCGATGGCTGCAACGGTCGACGGCGGCCCTGGTGGCGTTGACCTGCATCTGGCTGCTCGCCTGCTATTCCCTGTTCATCAACCCACCGGTGTTCGGCCCGGACTATGTGGCTGGAGTCAACGCCGATGCGGTGGTGGTCCTGGGGGGCGACAGCTCGGAGCGGCTCCCCCTCGCTGAGGAGTTGGTGGCGGCAGGGCACGCACCGATCCTTGCCATCTCCCGGACAGACACCCCCGGGAACGTCGACGCCGACCGGCTCTGCAAGAGACCGGCACACGCTTCGCGGGTGTGTTTTGAACCCTCCCCCCTCACCACCCGGGGAGAAGCACGCGCAGTCGCCCGACTCGCAGCCGACCGGGACTGGGACGCTGTCCTGGTGGTGACCTCCGATTATCACGCACTGCGGGCGTTCACCAACCTTCGTCAATGCTCGGACGCGGAGCTGGTCATGGTCCCCTCGACCCCCGACCATGGGCTGCTGGGATGGCTGCCCCGGTTTGTCGAGGAAACGGCAGCACTGGCGGCCACCCACCTGCGGCCTGTCTGCGCGAACAGGATCTAGTACCGGCTGTGCCGCCCGCTCGGAGAATGACCCTTACGGCCCTACCTACTTCGGCGTCCCGATCGCGTGATAGGTTCTCACCAACAATCAGCAGCCTTAGCTTTGCCGGGACACTCGCAGCCGATGAGGACCCGCCAAATGCCTGGGTGCACCCCAATCTGAAGGAGAGCGATAGCCATGAGCGGTTCCGAAGACACGTTGGACTCGGTGTGGCCAGACTGGCAGAAGGCGGTCAACCTGACGGCCTCCACACTGGAGGACTGGCTCGAATCCGAAGAATCACGGGCCGTCGGCCAGAAGGGCAACGGAGGTGAGTCGGTGGGCCACGAATCAGGCCGGCGGATTGTGAAAATCCTGCGAACCAGAAAAGCGGATCTCAGCGAGGAGGATATTGCGCACATGCACAAAGTAGTGGGCTACGTCCACAGACATCTGGCACAGAAGCCGTCGTCCGACGTTGAACACTCCCGGTGGCGGTACTCCCTGATGAACTGGGGACACGATCCACTGAAGAAAGACTAGAGCGCACCGGCCCCGCGCCCACCGCGCTCCGGCCCCGCACCGACCTCGCACCGACCCCGCACCGGCTTCGCACCGGCCCCCGGCTGACGAGGGCTTCACCGAGGCCTTGTTCGCGGACACTCCTGCCTGGAGACGCACCTGCTGGGCTAGAGTGGCTTTTATGTCGCAGATACGGGTCAAAGACGCAGCGCACTACCTCGGTGTCAGCGCCGACACAGTGCGGCGCTGGGCAGAAGACGGTACCCTCACCAGCACCAAATCCTCAACCGGCGTCACCATGCTTGACGGCCTGGAGCTCGCCCACCTGGCCCGGGAGCGTGCTGTCCTGCCCGAGGATCCATCGGGGATGGAGAGCTCAGCCCGGAACCGGTTTGTGGGGCTGGTGACCCGGGTGGTGACAGACAGGGTGATGGCCCAGGTGGAACTCCAGTGCGGCCCCCACCGGGTGGTCTCCCTGATGAGCGCTGAAGCCGTCAAGGAGTTGGCGCTGGAGCCGGGCTCGGTAGCCGTCGCGGTGGTGAAATCGACCACCGTCATTGTCGAGACTCCCGGAAGGAAGATCTGAGATGTGGCATTCCCGCGGCATGGTCGCCGTTGGCTCGTTGGCGGTCCTGGGGTTGGCCGCCTGCGGCACCGCAGCCGACTCTCCGGAGGCAGCGGATGCCGACCAGGGCCTGACCGTGTTCGCCGCCGCGTCGCTGCAGACCACCTTTACGAAGCTCGGTGAGCAGTACGAGGCAGCGAACCCGGGTTCCACCATCACCTTCAGCTTTGCCGGGTCCTCTGATCTGGCCACCCAGCTGACCGCCGGTGCACCCGCCGATGTGTTTGCCTCAGCAGACACCTTCACGATGGACCGGGTAGCCACCGAGGAGCTGATCGACGGGCAACCGGTGCCCTTTGCCACCAATACCCTCACCATCGCGGTACCCGCGGGCAACCCCGCAGGCATCACCGGCTTCGAGGATCTGGCCGACCCCGGCACCAGGGTGGTCCTCTGCGCACCGCAGGTACCGTGTGGGGCCGCTGCAGTCGAGGCTCAGAAAGCAGCCGGAGTGACGGTGAACGCGGTGAGCGAGGAAGCGTCGGTAACCGACACACTGGGCAAGGTCCGCTCCGGTGAAGCAGATGCGGGCCTGGTCTATGTCACCGATGTGCTGGCCGCCGGCAACAGCGTCGAGAGCATTGACTTCCCGGAGGCGACAGACGCTCTCACCACCTACCCGGTGGCGGCTGTGGCGGGTGGGAATAGTGATCGCGCCCGAAGCTTCATTGACCTCGTGACGTCTCCGGCGGGCCAGCAGCTGCTCACCGACGCAGGATTCGGTGCGCCGTGAGCACCAGAACCCGGGCAATCCGGCATGGAATCCCGCGGTGGGTGTTTGTCCTCGCTGCCGGCGGTGCCCTGTTGGTGCTGTTGCCCCTGGCGGCGATGATCGCGCAAGTGAACTGGTCTCAGTTCGTGCAGCTGGTGACCTCGGAGTCGTCGGTGGCGGCGCTCGGCCTGAGCCTGCGCACCTCGGTGATCGCCACGGGGCTGTGCGTCGTGTTTGGTGTACCGATGGCACTGGTGCTCGCCCGCACCGACTTCCCCGGCCAGCAGGTACTGCGGGCGCTGGTGCTGTTGCCCCTGGTCCTGCCGCCCGTGGTGGGCGGCATAGCGTTGCTCTACACGTTTGGCAGGCAGGGACTGGTGGGGTCCAGCCTTGAGGTGCTCGGGATCAGTATCGCGTTCTCGACGACCGCCGTCGTGATCGCCCAGACCTTCGTGGCCTTGCCCTTCCTGGTGCTCAGCCTTGAGGGGGCCATCAGGTCAGCCGGCAGCCGGTACGAAGCGGTTGCTGCGACGCTGGGAGCCCGCCCGGGAACGGTGTTGCGGAGAATCACTCTGCCCCTGGTGCTGCCGGGGCTGATCTCCGGAATGGTGCTGTCCTTCGCGCGGGCACTGGGTGAATTTGGTGCCACCCTGACCTTTGCGGGCAGCCTGCAGGGTGTCACCCGGACCCTTCCCCTGGAGATCTACCTGCAGCGCGAGACCGACCCCGATGCAGCCGTCGCGCTGTCCCTGGTGCTCGTGGTGGTCGCTGTGCTGGTAGTGGGGCTGGCACATCGGTCGCGCGCGCCGGGCGGAGGTGCCCTATGAGCCTGGTAGCCGATGTGCAGGTGGCGTCGCGCGGGCTAGATGTGCAGCTGACGGTGGAGAAAGGTGAAACGGTCGCCATTCTCGGCCCGAATGGCGCCGGGAAGTCGACGCTGCTCGCTGTCCTTGCGGGACTACTGCGTCCTGACAGCGGCAGCGCCACCCTGGGTGACATCACCCTGTTCGGCGCCCATGACTGGTTACCGCCCTACGCCAGGGGCGTCTCGCTGCTGGCGCAGGAGCCGCTGCTGTTTCCGCATCTGAGCGTGCTGGACAATGTGGGCTTTGGGCCGCGGAGCCGGGGAGAAAGTAGGGCTGCCTCCCGGACCGAAGCGCTTCGGTGGCTGCAAGAGGTGGAGGCGGAGGAGTTTGCCGATCGTCGGCCGTCGGAACTGTCCGGCGGGCAAGCACAGCGGGTGGCGGTGGCCCGGGCCCTTGCCATCCATCCACGGCTGCTGTTGCTCGACGAACCCATGGCGGCGCTGGATATCGCCGTGGCTCCCGCGATGCGGAGGACCCTGAAGCGGGTGTTGACGGGGCGAAGCGCGATCATCGTCACCCACAGCGTGCTTGACGCCCTGATGCTTGCGCACCGCACCATCATCATCCAGTCCGGACGCGTCGTCGAGGCGGGACCCACCCGCGAGGTTCTCGAGCGGCCGCGCAGTGCGTTCGGCGCCGGCCTTGCCGGGGTGAACCTGGTGACCGGCACCAGCACACCCGGCGGCCTGGTCACGGGAGATGGCCTCCGGTTGTCCGCCGTTGCTGAAGAGCCGCTCCCAGCGGGTCAGGAGGCCGCAGCGGTCTTCAGCCCCCGCGCCGTGTCGGTGTTTGTTGTCGAACCGTCAGGTAGTCCGCGGAATGTGCTGCCGGTTGTGGTCAGCGACCTGGAGCAGCGCGGTGATCTTGTCAGCGTCCGCGCCGGTCACCTGAGCGCCGACATCACCGCCGCAGCGGCAGCAGATCTTGACCTGATCCCCGGGATGAAGGTGTTCTTCGTGGTCAAGTCCACCGAAATTGCCCTGTATCCGCGGTAGCTGCGGGGTGTGGAGGATCAGCCGATCCTCGGCTGGACCCATCACAGCGCACTTCCAAGGATTTCATAGCCAACATCAAGCATGGTGGGCCCACTCGGTCCCTTCAATCCAGCAGGGTGTGTCATGAATATTTTCGGCAGGAAATCAGCACCAGAAAAACGAGAGGCATCGCAGGGGTCGCGGGCCGCTGTCCACCGAGCCCTTCACTCGGCCCAGTCACCCAACCGTGGGCAGAGGCTGCCGGTCCGACTGGCGGCGATTGCCACCGCTCTCCTCTTCCCGTTGGGCATGTTGCTACCGGTCACCGGAGCCAACGCTGTGGTTGCTCCTACCGGTCAGGGGTTTACCGTCACACCCTCGGATCTTGCCTTCATCCTGAAGCAGATCAAAATCGCCGAGGCGCACGTGGCAAATACCACTTCCGCAACGGGTCCGTGTGGAGCCCTGGTAGGTACCGGACCCAACCAGATCGCCACCCCTCTCATCTCCCACGGGCTGAGGACAGTCGACGGATCCTGTAATAACCTGCAGGCAGGGCAGGAAACCTTCGGCGCGGCGGACCAACCGTTCCCACGGCTCGCGCCCGCCACATTTTCAGGCGCCGAATCGGGTTCCCTCGGCGGGCCCCCTTCGCCGACCAGTTATAACCAAACCGCCGGCAACGTGTTCGATTCCCAGCCGCGAACCATCAGTAACCTGATTGTGGACCAGACCTCAACCAACCCCGCAGCCGTCGCTGCCGCGGGATTGCCCATCAGAAGCCAGAACAACACGGGGGTCACCCCGTGCACCACCGATCCCGACCCCCTGGCTGTGCCAGCTGTGGACGGGGTCCCCCTCGGCTGCACTCCGTCGTTCCAGACCCTGTTCATCCCGAACGTCACCACCGACGTCGGGCTTTCTCCACCGTACAACTCGTTGTTCACCCTGTTTGGCCAGTTCTTCGACCATGGGATTGACCAGACGGTCAAAGGCGGCGGCACTGTGTTCGTTCCGCTCAAGGGCGACGACCCACTTATTGCTGGGCCAGACCACAAAGTCGGCACCGCCGACGATCTGAACCCCAACCTGCGGTTCATGGTCCTCACCCGGGGCAAGAACCAGCCGGGCCCCGACGGACAACTTGGCACCGCCGACGATGTCCGCGATGCCCTCAACACTGACACCCCCTGGGTTGACCAAAGCCAGACCTACACCTCCCACGCCTCCCACCAGGTCTTCCTGAGGGAGTACGTCAACAACTCCAATGGACGCCCGGTGTCGACGGGCAAACTGCTGGGCGGACCTGCGGGGCCCACCGAGGGAGGCATGGCCACGTGGGCAGGTGTCAAGAATCAGGCAGCGTCTCTGCTTGGCCTGAAGCTTGAAGACGCTGACGCGCTTGATGTTCCGATGATCGCCGCCGACGCCTATGGCAAATTCATCCCGGGCCCAGCTCGCGGACTGCCGCAGTATGTAACTCTCACCGGATTGGTTGAGGGGGACACTGCTTCCCCGGTGCCGGTTCCAAACAACGTCAGGCACTTTGAAACCCCCTTCCTGACGGACATCGCCAACAACGCGGTACCGAAGCCGGGCTTCACCCCCGACCCCGACAATGTGGTCACACCCTCGCTGACTCCGTGTGCACAACCCGGATTCCCTGCAGGCTGCGTCAACCAGTACGACGACGAAATCCTCGATCTGCACTTTGCCGCTGGTGATGGAAGGGTCAACGAAAACATCGGCCTAACCGCTATCCACCAGGTGTTCCATTCAGAACACGACCGGATGGTGGGCGACATCAAGAACACCCTGGCGTCGGATACATCAGCGGCGGGAATCAGGGCGCTTGCCGAGTGGAAGTCAGCTCTCGGCGCCGAAGGCTGGAATGGTGAAAGACTGTTCCAGGCCGCACGCTTTGTGACCGAGATGGAGTACCAGCACCTCGTCTTTGAGGAGTTTGCGCGCAAGGTCCAGCCGGCCATCAACCCCTTTGAACCGTTTGCCTTCGTCCAGACTGACGTTGATCCGGCGGTTACCGCCGAGTTTGCCCACGCGGTCTATCGTTTCGGCCACTCAATGCTGACCGAGACTATTTCCCGCCGGAATGAAGACCGGCCAGGTAACGACAATGAATTTGGCACCTCCGATGATGTTGCGGGAACCCAGAATGATATTTCCCTGCTGGAAGGATTCCTCAATCCCCCGGCCTACACCGACGGCGGTCCCGCCGGTGACCTCACCTCCGAGGAGGCTGCAGGCAGCGTCTTCATGGGGATGTCCGACCAGGTAGGTAACGAGCTCGATGAGTTTGTGACCGATACGCTGCGAAACAATCTGCTGGGCCTGCCGCTTGACCTGGCGGCGATCAACATCGCCCGGGCACGGTCTGAGGGTATTCCACGCTTGAACGTCCTGCGCCGCAGCCTGCACGCTGCAACAAACGACGGGCAGTTGAGGCCCTACGTCAACTGGATCGACTTTGGCGAGAGTATCAAGCACCCGGAGTCCCTGGTGAACTTCGTTGCAGCGTACGGATTGCACCCAACTGTTACCGGCGCAACAACGCTGAAGGGTAAAAGGGAAGCAGCACGGGCCATCGTTAATCCAAATGTAGCCGCCGGAGACGTCGCCCCCGACGACGCAGCGGACTTCATGAACAGCACGGGCGCCTGGGCCAACAACGGAACGTCATCCATCACCGGGCTCGACGACGTCGACCTGTGGGTTGGCGGTCTTGCCGAGCAGACCAACGTCTTCGGCGGGCTATTGGGAAGCACCTTCAACTACGTGTTCGAAAGCCAGATGACCGACCTGCAGAACGGTGACCGTCTGTACTATCTTGCTCGTACTCCCGGCATGAATCTGCGCACGCAACTCGAGGGAAACTCTTTCTCGGAGCTGATCATGCGCAATACCAATGCCAAGAGCCTAAAGGCTGATCCGTTCGCGACATCAGACTGCAAGTTCGAACTGAAGAACCTCGCTGGCACCCCGGGCGGGTTCACCTCCTTCGGCAACACGATCGCCGATGATCAGGCCAGTGAATGCAATGAGACAGCGCTGCTGATTCGCATGCCTGACGGGACGATCAAGTATCGCTCACGCAATACTGTTGACCCCGCCGGAATCAACGGACAGAGCGTCTACAACGGGACGTCCGGAACTGACCGGGTCTTCGGTGGCAACGACAGTGATACCTTCTGGGGCAATCTCGGCAACGACGTCATTGAGGGCGGAGACGGAGCCGATGTGGCTCTGGGCGGCGAGGGTAACGACATCCTCACCGATCTCGCCGGAGACGACGTACTCAAGGGCGGTCCGGGTAACGACGCCATCAACGCGGGTCCCGGGCTTGATCTGATTATGGGCGGCGATGGCAAGGACTTCATGAACGGCGGCGGTAACGCCAATACCACCTTCGCCGGTGAGGGAGACGACTTCCTGATCCTCGGCGAAGGTATTGATCAGGGTATCGGCGACGGCGGCGACGACTGGATTGAGGGCGGTGACCAGCCTGACGGGCTGATCGGTGACAGCTCGAATCTGTTCTTCACCGACGACAACAAACCCGGTCACGATATCGCTATCGGCCAGGGCGGTGACGACGACTACGATCTTGAAGGTGGCGACGACATCGGCGTCGCTGGTCCCGGCATCGAGAAGAACGTCGGGGCGGCAGGCTATGACTGGTCGATCAGCCAGGGCGATCCGCAACCAATGGATTCTGATCTGTCGCTTCCCCTTCCTCCGCTCAACGTTCTCACCGTAGGGGTCAGGGACAAGTTCAACGAAAATGAAGCCCTGTCGGGGTGGAAGTTCAATGACAAGATCCGCGGCGACGACGTGGTTCCCAGTGAGGTTGGTGGCGGCGGATTCATCGGCTGCGACGTCCTCGATCAGGCGGGTGTGGATCGTATCGATGGACTCGATGCACTACTTCCGGCCTCCGCGCTGACCACCCCGCTGGCTGATGTGGCTGCCAACTCGGTGATCGGCCCGGGCGAATGTCCCGGACTAGCTGGACCGGTGTGGGGCGATGGCAACATCCTGCTCGGCGGCGCTGGCAGCGACCTGCTGGAGGGCCGTGGCGCCGACGACCTTATTGACGGCGATGCCTACCTCAGTGTTCGGCTCAGCGTCCGCAATGCAGCGGGCGAGGAGATCGGCAGCGCCGGTGTCGAAGGACCGGGTCAAAGTGCCATGGCTTCGCAGTATCTAAGCGATGTCAACGGCAACCTCACCGGGCCAACCCTTCAACAGGATGTCTTCGCCGGAAAAGTTAATCCGGGGAACATCGTGGTCATCAGGGAAGTCCTTTCCCCGGCCAACGGGACGTCGGTGGACATTGCGCAGTTCTCTGATCTTGAGGCGAACTACGACGTGACAACCATACCCACCGGTGCCGCACTTGGTTCGCCAGGATCGGTGACCACAGTGGTTCATGCCCGAGGTACCCAAGCCGACGGCACTGACACTGTCAGGAATGTCGAGGAGCTGCGGTTCTCCGACTTTGGGACCCCTGCCGCTCCGGTGATCGGAACGGCGACGGCTGCCAACGCGTCAGCGACAGTCAGCTGGACCTCACCAGCCGGACTCGTCACCGGCTACAACGTGCGGGTGGTCGATGCAGCGGGCATCCAGGTAGGCGCGCTGCGGCCGGCAGCGAACACAGCGACAAGCCTGGTAGTCACCGGGCTGGTCAACGGCCAGGCCTACCGGTTCCAGGTGGAAGCGATCAACGCGGTGGGAACAGGTCCGCTCTCGGCCCTGTCCACAGCAGTGACCCCGAACGTGGTCCCAGGAACACCCACCAACGTGGTGGGAGTCCGAGGCAACACCTCGGCCACCTTGTCCTGGACCGCTCCGCCAGCAAATGGTGGAACAGCCATCACTGAATACCGGGTGCAGGTGCTGACCGGCACAACAGTGGTTCGGACGGTGACCTTCGCCGGCGCTGCAACAACAGGCCGGGCAGTGACGGGTCTGACCAACGGCACCGCCTACACCTTCAGGGTCCAGGCTGTCAACGCCCTGGGCGCGGGAGCGTTGTCTGCGGCATCGGCAACGGTTGTTCCGGGGGCCGCTCTCCCGGCGGCACCGGTGATTGGGACTGCCACAGCGGGAAACACCTCTGCGACAGTCAGATGGACCGCAGCTGCAGGAGCCACCAGCTACAACGTGAGGGTGGTCAATGCGGCAGGAACACAGGTCGGTGCTCTGCGGCCAGCTGCCGGCACAGCGACGAGCGTTGTGGTAACCGGGCTGGCCAACGGTCAGGCGTACCGATTCCAGGTGCAGGCGCTCAACGCTTCGGGGGCGAGTGCCTTCTCAGCCTTGTCTGCAGCGGTGACCCCGAATGTGGTCCCAGGAGTTCCCACTAACGTGGTGGGAGTCCGGGGAAACACCTCGGTTACCCTGTCCTGGACCGCTCCGCCAGCAAATGGCGGAACGGCGATCACCGAATACCGGGTGCAGGTGCTCACCGGGACAACCCTGGTTCGCACGGTGACATTCACCGGCACCGCAACGACGGGCCGCACGGTTACGGGCCTTTTGAACGGCGTTAGCTATACCTTCCGGGTCCAGGCTGTCAACGCCCTGGGTGCGGGAGCGCTGTCGACGGCCTCAGCGGCAGTGTCGCCAGCGGGCCCTCCGGGGGTGCCGGTCATTCTGGCTCCCACCCAGGGCGCAGTGGGCGGAACACTGACTGCCAACGCCAACTGGAACGCTCCGGCCTCAACCGGTGGATCCCCCATCACCGGTTACCGGGTCAGGGCCCTGCGGATGGCGGCCGACGGTGTGACGATATCCGGCACACCGGTGACCGTCACAGCTGGAGCGACTCTTCGCACCTTGTCGTTCACGCTTCCAGCCGGTAACTACCGGTTTGATGTCGTGGCAGTCAACGCCATCGGATCAAGCCTCGCTTCGGCCCGGTCGGCGATAGTTCAGCCCCGGTAGCGACGGAGTAAGGATCGCACTATAAATGGAGGGAGTGGCCGTGTGGCCACTCCCTCCGTCTATGTACTTCAGGTCCGGCAGTCGCCTGCAGGACGAAGCCTACTTTTCTGAGTCGTCCTCGTCGTCGCGCCCGTCGAGTTCCTCATCAAGCTCTTCCTTGCGGAACGCGGTTTCCGGGTCCGGCTGGCCTTCCTCAACGTATTCCTCGTCGATCTGGCGGTGGACTTTACTGTTCAGCACTTCCACTTCACCGTCAGCCAGCGAGTCAAGATCTTCGGGAAACGGATCTTCTGGGCCAAGGCGAGTCTTGTCGGTCATAGCCATACCCTACTTCATCTGCCTCTTCGGGCCAGGCCGGTTGTGCCCTCAGGTCGATGGCCGATTGAGCCGTTTCAGCACACCCCTGGGCACAAAGGGAGATATGTCGCCGCCCAACGAAGCAACCTCTTTGAGGAGCGTCGATGAGAGGTGGGTGTAGCTGTTTTCCGCTGGAATGAACACAGTCTCGACGCCGGTGAGCTGACGGTTCATGGTGGCCATCGGCAGCTCATAGTCAAAGTCCTGGCTGGAGCGCAGCCCCTTGACGATCAGGTTGGCGCCATGGGACCGGCAAAAGTCGGCGAGCAGTCCGTCCCCCATCGAGAGAACTGAAACACCCCGCAGGTACTGAAGCGTCTCGCGGGCGCTGTCGAGTCGTTCGTCAAGATCAAACCGGTAATTCTTGGCTGGATTATTCGATACCGCAACAATCACCTCATCGAAAAGGCTCGCGGCTCGGGCAATGACCTCCACATGACCGTTGTGGATGGGGTCAAAGGATCCGGGGCAGACAGCGCGGCGCATGGTTCGAATCTACAGTGAAGCGCGCCGCTGTCCACCTGGTCCAATCGGCAGGTCCGAAAAAACAGCAATACTTGAGGGCATGAGTTCAACTACTTCTTCGCTGGTGACCGGCACAGCCTCAACCCCTACGCCATGGCAGCGGACGGCGTCGGGCGCTAATCTTCTGGCCTCCGATGGGCGTCTCGGTGTCACGATTTTCGAGGAAATCACCATGTTGGCAATGCAGCACGGCGCCATCAACCTGGGGCAGGGATTCCCTGACGAGGACGGGCCAGCCGAAATCCTTGAGGCAGCCCGGGCAGCGATTTCCGCAGGGGCCAACCAGTATGCGCCCGGCCAGGGTCTGCCAGTGCTCCGGGAGGCGATCGCGGCTCATCAGGAACGGTTCTACGGCCTGACGCCCGACCCCCACACCGAGACGATCGTCAGTACCGGCGCAACCGAGGGGATTGCGTCGGCGGTGCTGGCCCTGGCCGGGCCCGGCGACGAGGTTCTTACCTTTGAACCATTCTACGACTCCTATGGCGCGATCATCGGCCTGAGCGGGGCCACCCACACCACCGTGGCCCTGTCGGCGCCCGATTTCCAGCCCGATCTCGACGAGCTGGAGCGGGCAGTCTCCCGCTCGACCCGGATTATCCTGCTCAACAACCCCCACAACCCGACGGGAACCGTGTTCACCCGGGAGGTGCTGCAGAAGATTGTGGACCTCGCGGTGAAGCATGACGCCGTGATCGTCACCGATGAGGTCTACGAGCACCTCACCTTCGGTGTGGCGCATCTGCCCATCGCCTCGCTGCCGGGAGCCATGGACCGAACCCTGACCATCTCCTCGGCCGGCAAAACCTTCTCGGTGACCGGGTGGAAGATCGGTTGGATCACCGGGCCGCAGGAGCTCATTTCGGCGGTGCGGACCGTCAAGACCTTCCTTACCTACAGCTCAGGCACGCCGTTCCAGAGCGCCGTCGCCCACGGCCTGGGCCTGGATGACGGGTTCTTCCAGGCGACCGCGGCCACCCTGCAGACGAAACGGGACATCCTCAGCGCAGGGTTGAAAGCCGCAGGGTTTGATGTCTTCTCCCCGCAGGGGACCTACTTTGTGAACGTGGATACCGCGCCGCTGGGAATCAGCGACGCCACCGCGCTGGCACGACAGTTGCCGGAGCTGGTGGGGGTGGCCGCCATCCCTGTGGCGGTGTTCTGCCATCCCGACGGCGCAGCCCGCGCCAGTTCGCTCCTGAGATTCGCGTTCTGCAAAAAAACCGAGGTCCTGCAGGAAGCCGCGGACCGGCTGGCTACGTTGAGCGCCCGGCTATGAAGGGTGTTGAGCTTGCTGCCGACGAGGACGGCTCGGTGCCTACCCTGCAACTGGCCGGAATTGGCGAGCTTGCCGAAATTGATGAGGATGCATTTACCGAGGGGGCATTCATTCTCAGTATTGGTGGCGCACAACAATCCCATGTGAATCTGCGGAATCCCGGGAACGTCTTTTATGAGTATTTGCGCCGGATCGCTAATGTGCTGGATATCTTCAAGCCGGCGGGCGAGCCCATCCGGGTGCTGCACCTGGGTGCGGGTGCGCTGACCCTGGCGCGGTATGTCCAGGCCAGGCGACCAGGTTCCGAGCAGACAGCTGTAGAACTTGAACGGGAGCTGCTGGACTTTGTACTGGAGCATCTACCCCTGCCGGAGGGCACCCGGTGTTCGATGGTGATCGATGACGCCCGCGCGGCCCTGGAGCGTTGTGAGCCCGGCTCCTTTGACGCAGTGGTGCTGGACGTATTTGCTGGTGCTGATGCGCCGGCCCATCTGACTGATGAAGCCTTCTATGATTCGCTCAGGGCGGCAGTCGCTCCAGGCGGCGTGGTCCTGGTAAATGTGGGCGATGATCCGCCGTTGACGTTTGCGCGTGCCCAGGCGCGGAGGTTGCGTGCCGCCGCCGACGACGTCGCGGTGCTGGCTGATGCAGGGATGATCAGTGGGCGGATGGCAGGGAACATTGTGCTGGTGGGGACCGGTTCAGCCTGGCCCGCCACCTGGTCGCCGTCGTTGGTGGCAGCCGGCCCGCATCCGGGAGTCGTGGTGACCGGACCTGAGTTCGCTGCCTTTTGTTCGGCACGGCAGTAGCCCCTCCGCGAGACCGCGGTGGGCCACGAAGTCCAGAGGACATGACAAACCGTAGCGCCAATACGAAAGCAATAAATGCGCTAATTTAATGTGCGCTATCGAAATACTTTTGTTGAGTGTTATTTCCTCCATTCAGCAGTACCGTTAGGGGAATAGATCGACGGATCCCCTAGGAGGAACCATGACAACCGAAGTTGCAAGCGTTTCCGATTGCAGTGTCCATTCCTGCTCCTTTAACCATGACGGCTGCACCGCCTTCGCGATTACGGTCGGTGGTAGCCGTGACCACGCGTCATGCTCCACCTTCATCGACACCTCAGCGACCGGCGGACTACCCATGGTCCTGGCCCACGTGGGTGCCTGCCAGCGGACCGAGTGCACGTTCAATAGCCACCTCATGTGCGGCAAGACCGATGTGAAGATCGGCAGCGGCGCTGACACCGCCGATTGCCTGTCCTACCAGCCACAGTAGGCCGCACGCTTCCCACGCCACGCCACGGTCGGATGCTGCGTTCCGAAGACCCGGTTGTCCTCTGTGACGACCGGGTCTTCGTGTGTCCAGGAAGCACGCGTGTCCAGGAAGTACAGGTGGCAGGAGGTGGACGACCGTTCGTCGGGAACCGGCATAACGGTTATTGACCGACCACCGACGGGTGTCGATGAGAGATTTCGATGAGAACTCTCTCATAAGCGCCTCACGAACGTCTCATAGGCGGCTGGCTAGATAGAGAACCTGCAGCAGTTACATCACCGCAGGGAAAGATTGGTCACCGTCATGGAAACGCACTCGCCGCTAGGGCATTTCTCTCAGGAAGTTCCTGCACTCGACGTCGCTTCAGCGGACGTTGCGGCACAGGAACTCGACGCTCGAGGGCTTCCTGGAGAGGGAAATCAGTTGAAAGAGCTCCGGGTGGTGCTGTACTCACACGACTCCCAGGGCCTGGGTCATACCCGGCGGAATCTGGCTCTCGCCCACTCTCTGGCCGCCAACCTCCCCGGGCTGGCCAACCGCAAGGTCACCGGGCTGCTGGTCACCGGCGAGTCCCAGGCAACACGCTTTGACAGTCCGGATGGCTGGGACTGGGTGGTGCTCCCGGGTATTTCCAAGGGCAGCGACGGCTACGTCCCCCGCAACCTGACGATTAACCAGAGCAAACTCATCCGGCTTCGGTCGCAGATCATGGAAGCCGTCCTCTCCGAGTTTCGGCCTCATCTGGTGGTCGTGGACCGGCACGCCTTCGGTGTGGACCGGGAACTGATCTCGGCCCTGTCGGACCTGAAGAAGGCACGGCCCGGGTGCAAAGTGGTCCTCGGCCTCCGGGAAGTCCTCGACAGCCCCCAGGTGGCACGGCGGGAATGGAACGCGCTGGGGAACCTGGACAAGCTGCGTGGCTATTTCGATGAGCTGTGGGTCTACGGGGATCCCGTCATTCATGACCCGGTGGCATCCGGTGAAATTCCCGGCAAGCTCGCCTCGATGGTCCGCTATACCGGGTATCTGGCAACCGGCCGTCAGTCGAGGCGTCGCACCGGCTCCACAGCAAAGCCATACGTGCTGACCATGGCCGGCGGCGGATCCGATGGTCGTGCGATGCTGCTGGCTGCAGCCCAGGCGACAGTCCCCCACGGCTATGAACACCTGATTGTCACCGGTCCCCAGATGCCCAAGGAGGACCGCGTTGTGATCGAAAAGTCGGCGGCGCCCGGCACCCGGGTCATTTCGATGGTGCGTGACGGCCTCGCCGAGATGAGGGAAGCCTCGGCGATTGTGTCGATGGGCGGCTACAACTCGGTGTGCGAGATCATGAGCACCACCACCCCCGCGCTGGTGGTCCCCCGTGTTCATCCCCGGCGGGAGCAACTGATCCGCGCCGAATCCCTGGCCCGCCACGAGCTGATGGACATGTGCCACCCTGACCGGTTCACACCTGAGGTGCTCACCGACTGGTTCGACACCGTGGTCGGGACGCCGTCGCCACGGCACAACGTGGACCTGAATGGTCTGCACACCGTGGGTAAGTTTGCCGCCGAACTGCTCGGCTTCACGGTGCCAACCCCCCATGCCGACCTTCGCAGCGATTGGAAGAACCTTGCAGCCGTCTAGTGGTTCCCGCACCGGGTACATCCTGAAGATCTATCCCCGGTTCTCCGAAACCTTCATTGTCACCGAGATCCTCGCGCGGGAAGCCGCCGGGGACGAGCTGGAGATCTTTTCGCTCAGGCCTCCGATCGACCCCCGGTTCCATCCCGAGCTGGCCCGGGTCCAGGCTCCCGTCACCTATGTGTCGAAACCAGCCAAACTGGCTGATGGCTGGGCCATCATGGCAACCGCCGGGGACGTGATTCCGGACTTTGCTGAACGGTTCGCCCGGCTGCTCCCTGAGCTGGCCGCCATGGACGCGGTGGAGGTTCACCAGGGTGTTGAGCTTGCGATGCTGCTGTGTCAGCGGGGCATCACCCACGTGCATGCCCACTTCGGGTCAATCGCCGCCCGCACGGCGAAGGTCGCGGCGGAGCTGACGGGCATTCCGTTCTCGTTTACTGCGCACGCCAAGGACATTTTCCACGAAGAGGTGGACCCGGAGGTGCTCCGCGGACTGATCGGTGCCGCGCACCATGTGGTGACGGTGAGCGACTTCAACCTCAATTATCTGGGCGGGTTGTTTCCCGAACACCTGGGACGGGTCCATCGGATTTACAACGGTCTGGAGCTGGAACGGTTTCCTTTCACCAGTCCCACCGCGCCCGGACCGGTGCTGCGGGTTGCCGCCGTCGGCCGGCTGGTGGAAAAGAAGGGTTTCAACCAGCTCATCAAGGCTGTCGCTGAGCTGGTCCACCGCGGCGTTGTCCTCGACGTCCGTATTGCCGGTGGCGGAGAGCTTCACGACCAGTTGTCTGACCAGATTGCCAGCCACGGGCTGGAGGCAACCGTCACTCTGCTGGGACCGCGGACCCAGGCCGAAGTGATAGAGCTGTTGCGGTGGGCCGATGTGTTCGCCGCCCCCTGCCTGGTGGGCACGGATGGCAATGCCGATGGTCTGCCCACCGTTCTGCTCGAAGCAATGGCGATGGGCGTGCCCTGCATCGCCAGTGATGTCACGGGGATCCCCGAGGTGATTTCCAACGGTGGCAGCGCACTGGACCCCGGTCTGCCCACCGGCGACGGCGTCCAGACCGGAATCCTGATCCGTTCCGGCGTGCTCGGCGACCTGGTTGATGCACTCCAGCGGGCGGGGTCAGCGGACTTCGATCGGCAGGCAGTGGCACTCGCCGCGCGCCGGGTGATTGACCAGTTCTTTGATTCGCACCGACAGTCCGTCAGGTTGCAGGAACTCGAAGCCGGCCTGCGTCCGGTCCACCAGATCGAGGAAGCGGTGGTCTACTCATGATTCGTCTTGCCTATCTCTGCGTTGACCCCGGGGTGCCGGTATTCGGCTCGAAGGGTGCCTCGGTGCACGTGCAGGAGATCATCCGCAGCTGGCGGTCCCTCGGCGCCGAGGTCACTGTGTACTGCACCCGGCCGGGAACCGACATCCCAGCGGACCTTGCCGACGTTCCGGTGGTGGTTCACCGCATCCCCAAGGGCGACGGTGCCGCCCGCGAACAGGCACAGGCAGCCGCTGCGGCCGAGTTGGCGGCGCGTGCCATCGCCGACGGCGCGACGGCGGTCTACGAGCGGTATTCCCTCTTCAGCGACGCCCTGGCCCGCGTCGCGTCAGCGCTGGCCATCCCAGGGTTCCTGGAGGTGAATGCCCCGCTGATCGATGAGCAGCGTATCCACCGGTCTCTCGTCGACGAAGAGAGAGCGCTCACGGCGCTGCAGCGCCAGGTTGCGGCAGCGTCCAGGACCGTGTGCGTCTCAGAACCGGTCGCCGCCTGGGTGAAGGAGCGGGTGGCGAACGAGTATGAGGCGAAGGTGCTGGTGGTGCCAAACGGGGTCAACGTTGACCGGATCCGGCCCACTGCCGAGGCGGCAGGCATCCCGATGGTGGTGTTCGTCGGGACGCTGAAGCCGTGGCACGGGGTGGAGACCCTGATCCGGGCCAAGGCTGTCGCGTCAACCGACTGGGCTCTCCGGATTGTGGGAGACGGTCCGGAGGGTGGGCAGCTGCGTGAACTCGCCGTCGCGCATGGCGCGGATGTCGAGTTCACGGGCGCCGTCACTCCCGAACTCATCCCTGCTGCGCTGGCTGGCTGTGCCCTGGCGGCGGCACCGTATCCGGAGATGGAGGACGCAAGCGACCAGTACTTTTCTCCGCTGAAAATCTACGAATACTGTGCCGCCGGTCTGCCCGTGGTGGCCTCGCGGGTGGGTCAGGTGCCCTCAATCATTGACGACGGCGTCACCGGGCTGCTGGTGGCTCCCTCGGATCCGGGAGCGCTGGCAGCCGCCATCGATGACCTTGCCGGTGCTCCGCTGGCCAGGTCAGCGATGTCCGACGCCGCGCGCAGCCTGGCCAACGATCATCACAGCTGGGACGGCGTGCTGGGGCGCATCACCGAGGGGATCCTGTCATGACCATCGAGAAGACGCCCCCAGTGATTGCTACTCCTCCCCCGGCGCCGGCAATCGTCAGGACCCCCAAGCCGGCAACGCCGCCAACCATCGGACCCAAAATGGCGCGCAGCCCGCTCCGGCGGACCATCAACATTGCGAAACCGCATCTGCGCAAACACCGCCTGCTGATGAGCGGCGGAGTGGTGGCGTTGCTCTTTGAGGTGATCTTCCGGGTGCTGGAACCCTGGCCGGTCAAGTTTGTGGTGGATGCGATTTCCCGCAGCCTGGGAGCCGATCTGGCCGGAACCGGCCCGTTAGCCACCGAAGGCCTTCTCCTCGCCTGTGGCGCTGGGCTGCTGGTGATCATTGGGATGCGGGCGCTGTGCAACTACCTCGCCACCGTGGCGTTTGCGTTGGCCGGCTCAAGGGTCGCGACGGAGCTGCGGGCCCGGGTCTTTGAGCACGTGCAGTCCCTGTCCACCCGGTATCACTCGTCGGCGCGGACCGGTGACACCATCCAGCGGTTGGTGGGCGACGTCGGCCGGCTCCAGGAGGTGGCGGTGAGCGCAGGGCTGCCGCTGATCGCCAACTGCATCACGCTGGTGGTGATGGGCGGGGTGATGTTCTGGCTTGATCCGCTGCTCGCCCTGGTGGTGGTCATTGCCTGTGCCAGTTTCCTGCTGCTGTCGAGGGTCAGCACCGGCAAGATCACCGTCGCGGCGCGCAGGACCCGGAAAGGCGAAGGTTCGCTTGCCAACACCGCCCAGGAGAGCCTGGGTGCTATCAGGGTGGTGCAGACCTACGGCCTCGAAAAGACCCTCTCCGATCGGTTTGGCAGCAGTAACCAGAAGACCCTCAAGGACGGAGTCCAGTCCAGGCGCCTGGCTGCGGCGTTGGAGCGTCGCACCGACGTCATTGTCGGCGTCGCCACCGCCGTCGTGCTGGCTGGCGGCGGGTGGAGGGTGGTGCAGGGGGCCATGACTCCCGGCGATCTGGTGCTGTTTCTGATGTACCTGAAAACCTCCATGAAGCCGCTGCGGGACCTGGCCAAGTACACGGGGCGGATTGCCCGCGCGACGGCGTCGGGCGAGCGGGTAGCCGACCTCCTGGACGAACGAGTGGACATTGTTGACGCCCCGAACGCCGTATCGCTGGGCAAGGTGTGGGGCGATGTGGAGTTCCGCAACATGACCGCTGCCTATGGTGACGGGCATCCGGTCCTGAAAAACCTGGACCTGGCGCTGGTGGGTGGGCGCAAGACAGCAATTGTGGGGCCGTCAGGATCGGGCAAGTCCACCCTGGTGTCGCTGATGGTGCGCATGATGGATCCGGTGTCGGGAACCGCGCACGTGGATGGGCACGATCTGCGGACGGTGACGCTCGAGTCGCTGCGGTCGAATATCAGCCTGGTACTGCAGGATGCGGTGCTGTTTACGGGCACCATCCGGGAGAACATCCGTTATGGCCGGGCTGATGCCACCGACGCCGAGGTGGAGCGGGCGGCGGTGCTGGCAAATGCCCATACGTTCATCACCGGATTCGAGGACGGGTATGACACCCTGGTCGGCGAGCGCGGTGGGACCCTGTCCGGTGGGCAGCGGCAGCGGATCACCATTGCCCGGGCGTTGCTTCGTGATTCGCAGGTGGTGATCCTCGATGAGGTGACGACCGGGTTGGATCAGGCTTCCCGGGCCGAAGTCCTTGCTGGTCTGGCCACCCTGACGCAAGGACGCACCACCATCACGATCACCCATGAGGCGTCCGTAGCGCTCACGCATGACCGGGTGGTGTGGCTGCAGGATGGGCAGATCCTTCTGGATGGGACGCCCGCTGAACTGATGACCCATCCGATGTTCGCCACCTGGGTTCGTCAACAGCAGTCGGCCGATGAGGCGCAGCTCGCCGAAAAGACGGCTGGAGGCCGGGCATGAGGTCCACAGCTGTCCGGCCATCGGTAACGGTTGAGTCGACGACAGCTGGTGAGTCTTCGGCGGTTGTTGATTCTTCGTCGGCTGTTGATTCTTCGGCGGCTGGTGATCCGACACTGTCTGTCAATCCGACGTCGGCTGTTGATCGAGCGGCGATGATTGATCCTATGACAGTTATCGATCCGACGGCGGCCGTTGATCCGACGCTGCCGGGTCTTGAAGAGTTTTTCGACAGCGACCGGCTCAGCGGGTTGCTGGGCCGTCCGGTGAGGGCTGACCGGCTGCGGCACAAACCCGGTACGTCCGCTGTGGCAAGAATTCGGGAAGCCGGTGGCGGGATAGGCTGGCTTGCTACCTACAGTCCTGATGCTGCAGCAAAGCTTGAAAAAACGTTTAGCCGGTCGGTGGGCAGTGGGCTGGAAGTCCAGCATGTCGCGTTGCCGGACTACCCGGACCACAGCCTGGTGTCAGGGCCCATCGAACTGGATCACCGACTGTATCGGCCCATGCGGCCGTTTCGGCGTGACGGGTTCGGCTGGATCTTTGTTGACCGCTCGGTAGAGGTGCTCAACTACAACCCGCAGCGCAGGGTGGTGTTTGCGCTTCGCCATCGGGGTGAACGTCTGGTGTGCAAGCTCGGTGCGTCGACCCCACACGCGGATGGCGAGCTGTTGGCGAGGCTCGCGTCCCGAGGTGTCCCGGTATTGGAGACAGTCGACCGGTCGGGGCTGCCGACTTCGAGTCATGTGCAGTACTTCACGTGGTTCGGGTCTGGTGACCTCAGCACCGTGGGTACCAGCAACCAGTCCTCTCAGCTGGGAGCTGCGGATCTCAGGGATACTGCCGGGGCCGGGGCCGATGCGGCTGCCGCGTCCTATGCGGCGGGCATGGCGTTGGCGTTGCTTCATCAGCAGCCCCCAGCCTTTGACACACACCGGTGGCGGGCGCCTGCCGGGTCACTGATCAAACTGGCGCGGGAGACATCGTCACTGCTTCCCGGGATTACCGACCGGCTGGAGCGGCTTCGTGTCGGACTGGAACCGCTGTTGCGGCGTCCGGGCCGGGCAGCGCTCATTCACGGTGACTTTTCTGCCGACCAGGTGCTGGTAGATGGTAACGACATCCGGCTGACGGATCTGGAGCGGTGTACCTATGGTGCAGGTGCCTCCGATCTGGGCAGCTTTGCCGCCGTCGAGATCCTGCACAGTATGCCGCTGGTGAGAGACACCGATGTGTTGGCGCTTCCCCGCACGGCGGCCATGCTGGACGGCTACAGCGCCGGCCCGACGGGCGCCACTGAGACAGAGGTCCTGGGGTGGACAATCTTTCATCTGCTCAACCGCCTGAATGAGCCTTTTCGATCCTGTTCCCCCACCTGGCGGCAAGACATGGTGAACCAATTAGACCTGATGGAGAACATCCTGTGGTGACGACAATTCCTGCGACGCTGACGGATCGTGCTGGCAGGCAGCTGAACGTCCATCGGGCATGGCCGCGTGACGGTGGTCGACTCACCTTTGAGGCGATGGACACCGATGGTGGCCAGATCAGGGCTGGAACCATCGAGGCTGACGGAGTGGTGCGTTTATCCCCGTTTGCTGAAGACCCGGTGCTGTCTGGTCTTCCCGGTGCTGCGGCGCTGGGTCAGTTGCTGGTCCACCGGTACAAGCGGCGCGCAGTGGTCCGCGATGATGCTGGATTCACCAAGCTGCTGGCTCCCGGAAAGGCCGAGGGGGTGGCAGTAGCCCACCGGTTGATGCGCTCGTTGGCGAATCGGTCAGGGATCGTGGTGCCCGACGTCGTGGTGCAGCATCCGGACAGTGTCACGTTGACGGCGGTGCACGGCACCAGTTTGCACGAGCTCGGGCGAGGGTCGACCGCAGGCAGGCATGCGGACGGTGCTAGCTCAGGAGACGGGGACGCGCCTTCGGACGGACCCGGACATGACGGCGGGGCTGACACCTCCGCCGGGATTGGCAACCCGGCCGAAACTAGCACCTGGGACGGGGCTGGCACCTGGGAGACGGCGTGGCAGCAGTGGGCCCAGCGGTGGCCCCGGCTGGCGGTTGCCCAGGCCAGGGTTGAACCGGGCAGTGCCGGACAAGGAAGCGTCGGACAGAGCAGCATCGGACAGAGCAGTGTCGGACAGGGCAGTGTTGCTCTACCCGCCCATACGGCGCGCGATGAGTGTCGCACCGTGGCCCGGTGGGTCAACCAAGTGCAGGAGTTCGAGGCGTTGCCTGTTGCACCCGCCCGGCTCCAACGGGCGTCGGCGCAGGTGGCTCGGCTGCTGATTTCAGGTGTGCCGCAGCAGGCAGTGTTGTCGCATCGTGATCTCCACGACAAGCAGGTGTTGTTCAATCCGGATTCGCGCGTCGTCGGGTTGATCGACTGCGACACGGTGGCTGTCGCTGAGCCAGCGCTCGACCTGGCGAATCTCCTGGTGCACGTCGATTTTCGCCGAGCACAGGGTGTCTATTCTGCTGCTGCGGCGCAAACGGCGAAACAGGCCGTTCTCACCGCGGCAGACGCTATCGGGGTGTCCGATCAACGGTTGGAAGCCTATGCTGCGGCGACAAGGCTTCGACTAGCGTGCCTGTATGCGTTCAGACCTCAGTATCGGGCGCTCGCACACCAGTGGTTTGAAGGCCTCGAGATCAAACTCGCAGAAACAGCTGCGGCCTAGGCTTACTCCCCTGGCTGATCTCGTCTTCCTGGAAGGGCTGGGTCAAGCTGATCTGGACGGTCGTCGGCCAGTTCCTGCTGGTCAGGCCGGTCAGGCCGGTCAGGCCGATCAGGCAGATCAGGCAGATCAGGCAGATCAGGCAGACCGATGGTGTTGATCAGATGACTGATGGTGTTGGTCGGCTGACATATGGTGTTGGCCGGCTGACCAATGGTGTTGATCAGGTGACTTAATCTAGCCAGGCATTACTCTCTTGGCAGTTCCCTCGTTTGGTCTGGGCACATCAATTGGCTTCCCTGGAGGAAACGAGTCCCACATCTACGATGCAGGCGCTGTTGGTTCGGCGAACCACAGTTTAGTTTCGCCGTACTTCTTCTCAGCGAAGCGTTCCAGACCGACCGGCCAGTTTGGCTCCTGCGAGCGCGAAGAACGTTCGAGAACGACCACTGCACCCTCGGCCAGATGCGGAACCAGCGTGGCAAGAAGAGTGGTCAGCGATTCGTTTTCCACTGGATAGGGAGGATCCATGAGGACCAGATCCCACTGGTCCTCGGGGGTCACGCGATCAAGATAGGTTTCCACCTTGAGATGGTGGACCCGCACTGTCTGATGTTTGAGGGTCTTGTTAACCAGATCAGCATTGGATCGGCTGACTGCTGCTGCCTTGTCGGCCGACTCCACCAGGTCAACGACCTTCGCTCCCCGGCTGGCGCTTTCCACGCCCAGGGAGCCTGAGCCAGCAAAAAGGTCGAGCACCCTTGCATCGGCGATGACCTCGTAGGCGTCGAGACGCGAGAACAATGCCTCTTTGACTCGGTCAGTAGTGGGCCGTGTTGCTGTACCCGGGACACTGAATAACGGTATGCCTCCAGCGGCTCCGGCGATGATTCGACTCATGTTTCAACTGTATCGACATGAGGTGGGACGTCTGGCCACCGACGGTCCTCTGCTGAAAGCAGCGGCACTATGACTCACCACGGTATGACCCATCACGGCATGACCCATCTTGGTATGACTCATCTTGGCTTGTCGCGATGGTTGGGTCGACCTATTCAGGTTGCTCCTGGGTCCTGAAAGGCGCAGCCGTCCCCGATCATCGGTAGCCAGCCAGCCAGCCAGGTAGGTAGGCAGCCAGCCAGGTAGGTAGGTAGGCAGGCAGTGCGGGGAGGACCAAAGCCCCTAGCAATTCGGGGGCTTGCACTCGGACGATAGGCACATGACCAAATTGGATGGGTTTCCTGCTACGCCGGACCGTGGGTTCCACGAATATCTTCCCGGTGTGGGTATCAGCATGGGAGCCGGAGCCGGTGTCGTCATCGGCGTGGCGATTGCGGGCGGGCCTGGGATTGCGGTCGGCGCTGGCCTCGGGGCCGCGATCGGGTTGCTGGTGGGTGCTATTGCGAGGCTGATGTATAGACCATAGACGGTTTCGGCCGTCCGGTCGTGGATGACAAACGAGCGCTTCCTATCCGCTCGTGTCCTCCAGTACCTCAACCATCAGCCGATGGAACTCGGTTGGCTGCTCCCATATAGCTCGATGCCCTGAGGTCTCAAACATCCGCAGTTCCTTGGAGGGAGCACTCAGCATTCCGTACCATTCGAGCGCGAGGTCGGCACGACCGGGGGCTTCGTAGCGCCCGTGCGCCAGGTACACGGGGATGTCGAGGCTCGTTACCTGTTCGCGAAAATCAATCTCTTGTAGCTGCGGATAGAGCACTGAGAAGACGTCGAGGGTGGCGCCGAGGTTTCGGATCTTTTCGACATTTGAGTACTCCTCGACAAAAAGTCCTTCGGAGTTCTGACCTGATCCCTCGGCGTTTGGTGTGTGGTCGTACGGATGAACAAGTTGTTCGGTGCCGATCGCCGGTTCGTAGGCCCTAATGTCGGTGTAGGGCGGTGGACCGTTCGCCTCAAGCGTGGCCTCCAGCCCGACGTCGCCTGTGCTGCGCGCCCATTCCAACGCATCCTCATAAAAAATAATGTCAGTGGCCCGCTGACTCACCATCTGACCGATGCCAACGAAGGCCTGGTAGAGCTGTGGTTCACGATCCGAAAGGAGAACCCCGAGCGTTGATCCCCACGATTGTCCGACCAAGTAGATACGGTCCTGACCGAACCGTTGGCGAAGATACTCAGTGACGGCCAGAGCGTCGCTAATTGCGTTCTCAAGCGTCAGGGTTGAGGCCGGCTCGAACTGATCCATCGACTTGCCGGTACCTCGCTGGTCGAGGGTCGCGACGACAAAGTCCTCCTCCAGGGCCGTCCCGTGGTTGCGCATCGCCCCCAACTCGGTTCCGCCGGGACCTCCAGCAAGGAACAGCAGGACCGGGTTCGTATCGCTGCGTCCCCGGATCATGAGGTTCAGCTGATGATCCTCCACATCCACGCTTGCGAACTCGGCGACACTTCCCGGCAGCGGTGTGCCGTCGTCGGCCAGGATGGCGTCCGTGGTACCCGGCAACGCGACAAGGAAGCCAAGGAGAAGAACAAATACACCGGTAAGGGCCGTGAGTCCGCGAAGCAGGACTGTCCGCACCCGCCGAGAAGTTGAAACACTGGAATCTTGGCCTTTCCGCTGATCCCATCGCCGCTCAAGCGCAGCACCCAGGACGGCACCAAACATCATCGGGATCAGGATTAGAAGCCCGTGGAACCCGCGGCCCGTAATGAACGCGATGATGCCGTATAACGAGGTGAGCTGGATTTCGTCCACGGTTGGGCCCTCAGCACCTGCACGGACGAGCTCGAACGACACCAGGAATAGCACGGGCGCAAGAAGAACCGCCCACCGCGAGCGTAGGAGGACGCCGCTGGCAGCCCCGACCAGCAGACTTATCGCCACCGTTGCGACGGCTTCGACCTCCGTCAGGGGACCTCGAGGAGTCAGCCAACCGGCCACCGCCCCATACCCGACCGTTACAGCCACCGCGACTGCCAGTCTTATCCAGGGTTTAGTCAGGATGCCACTACGTCGGCTCGGCTCGGCCGGGTCGGACGGGGACGGCGAAGTAACAAGCTGCTCTTGTGACATATCCGTGTCTTCCTGGAGGGGAAATCCTCACTTGGAGACCACATCCCGCCAATTCAGAGTCGGTGGCCCCCACTGATTCGAACACTCTCTATTCGACAGCCGGCACAGCCCACAGCACAGAGTCGAAGGTCCCGCAGCGCCGGGTAAGAGTCGGGATGTCCGCGCAGTTCCGAGAGAACCGAACGTCTGTCGCAATCACTCGACGAATGGCATGGCATGAGTGAGTTGCCCGGTGAAGCCCCCAAGAGTGGAGTCAACAAGTGCCAATGAGAAAAGCCTCTGGTGGGGGCGGGCTTGGCAAGTCTGGCAGGGCTTCAACTCGTCAGCAATGGATTGTGACCCGGCGGCGGGTGGGGATGATCCCGGTGATAGTGGTTCTGTCGAGGTCTCTGCGTCGGATCGATATACCGGGGAGGAATGAACCATGGAATCCGGCTCTTCAGCTCGATTCTCCACTCCTCCTGGTGAAGCAAATGGTGATGCCTGCTGCACAACAACACTCCGTTATCCACGGTGGTTGGGCCACCTTGACTCCACGGAATGATGTGATGCCCCTCGGTCCAGGGCGACGGCATCATGCAGTCCGGAAACGCGCATCCACCATCCCGCGCTGTCAACGCCTTTCGGAGAATGGGAGGAAACAGCCGACGAGGATTCCCCACATCCAGAATCTGTCCTTCTGTTCCCAGCACCACCGGTAGAACATTCGCATCGCAGGCAATCCGACGAATCGCCCGAGCACTGATCAAACCGCCAAATGCTGCATGACCGGCTCGACCAACATCGGCCACCAAGTCCTTGTAATTGATGGTGACCAGCACCTGCGGCCTCATCCCTCCGGCATCGGAAAGCTTGTTGCTGGCCAAAGCAATACGACATGCACCTACCAGGCCATCCAGCAGCTGCTGCGCCCATGTCGACCGATCAAGTTCATCCTCTGGAGCGTTCCCTGTTCCTGGCATAGGGGAATCTTTCTGGACACCATCCAGCTTTTCGGCTTCGGCGGTTGATAGTCCTGCCCTGGCCCGTGGATTGGTGGCTGAATACATCACCGTGATCAGGTCTTCGAACTGATCGTCGGTCGCCGAGATCTCCATGAAGCGCAGACCATGACGCTTGCCCCTTAGGAAGACTCCCTGCCGTGCTCGCAGAACCTCTTCCGTCGGCTCAGAACCATCAGGATTGAGCAAACTTTCCCACCGCTGGATCAGTACCCTGAGCACGTCCACATCCGACAGGACTGCTTGCCGAGTCAAAGTGGCTTCCATCTCATCCAGGTCTTTGGACGAAGCAAAAGGCCTGACTCTCTCCATCGCCGCACTGATTAGGCTGGCAGCCTGGCTACTGACTTCCGATCGAGCAATTGCAGCTCCCAGGTGTTCCAGCCGCGGAGCAAGCGGCTGGCCATTCAACTGAACCGTGGGTAAAACCTGGCTGGATACACGGATCCGTCTCTTCGCGTCGCTCTTACTGATTCGCAACGTGTTCCGAAGATACTCGGCGTTGTCTCTGCACCCCGTACGGTTCAGGGATCCCGTGGAGGAATCGCCGTCAGACACTCCAAGACTTAGCCGCTGATCGGATTCGCCAACAACTGCCACATTCTGATGTTCCACCGCATGTGCGGCAATCAGCTGGAGTTGCTCCGCAGTTCTGGCGAGCTGTTCGATAGCCACCGCCGTTTCGGCGAGTTTGCGGGTAGGCATCACCATACTCTCCGAACGAAATGAGTCAGCGATCCCCGCAAGTTCGGTGTTCAGCCAAGCTAAATACCGAGGGGTATCGGTCTGCTGCTCGAACGGGCTGATTGCCATGATCAATTCTATCGAACATAGATTCGAACAAGATAGCGAAGATGGCCAGTGTGGAGGAGGAGTCGCCCACTTGTCCTCCACAGCATCAGGGCCGCCATCACGGACCCATGGCGGGGTGACGCTGACACCGAAGTCCCGCACCCACGAAGGCTAGCCCCGCTCCAGGAACGCTTCCTTCTCGGGATTCAGGTACAGATCCATTGCCTCGGCAAGGTCGGGATGATCCACCAGATCGAGATCGTCAGCCACGATCTGCTGTGCATCTTCGCGTGCCTTCTCGATGATCTTCACGTCTTTGACTACCCGAAGGAACTTCAACGCCGACCGTCCGCCGGACTGTGATGCACCCAGAATGTTGCCTTCGCGCCTGAGCTCAAGATCTTTCTGTGACAGTTCGAAGCCGTCGGTAGTCGAGGCGACAGCCGCCAGTCTCTCCCTGCTGGGATGCTCGGGGTCGAGCTGTGTCACCAGCAGACAGGTTCCGGGATGCCCGCCCCGACCTACTCGGCCCCTCAGCTGATGCAGCTGGGAAATACCAAACCGGTCCGCATCCATGATGACCATCAGCGTGGCATTGGGAACGTCCACACCGACCTCGATCACCGTGGTGGATACCAGGAGTTGGATACTGCCGTCATTGAAGCGGGCCATGGTGGCGCTCTTCTCGGCGGGATCCAGACGTCCATGCAGCATTCCCATCGACATGCCCCGCAGCGAGGGTACGTCTTGGAGTGTCTCGAACAACTCGTTGACCGACGTCAATTCCTGCTGAGGACCCCTGTTATCCGACAGCGCGTCTGGCGAGTAGAGCTCCAGCGCCGTGGAGTCCTCTTCCTGGTCGCCAATCTTGGGACACACCACGTACACCTGACGTCCGGCGTCGATCTCCTCCCTGGCCCGCGCCCAGATGCGCTCAATCCAGTCGGGATGTTCGGTGAGACCTACCTGATGGGTAGTGATCGGTGCCCTTCCTGCGGGCAGCTCGGTCAAGGTCGACACGTCCAAGTCACCAAACACCGTCATCGCGACCGTCCGGGGAATGGGGGTCGCGGTCATCACCAGCACGTGCGGCGAATTGGTGGCCTTGGATCGCAACACGTCGCGTTGCTCGACGCCGAATCGGTGCTGTTCATCCACCACGATGAGCCCGAGGTCGAAGAAGCTCACATTCTCGGACAGCAGGGCATGGGTCCCGATCACAATCCCGGCCTCACCCGTCGCCGCGTCCAGCATTGCCTGTTTACGCTGCGCGGTAGACATTGAGCCGGTCAGTAGGACCACCTTGGTTCCATCGACGGCTCCCCCCAGCATCCCTCCCATGGCCAGCGACCCCAGCGTCCGGGTGATGGATTGCAGATGCTGTGCAGCCAGAACCTCGGTCGGCGCCAACAGTGCGGCCTGACCACCGGCGTCGATCACCTGCAACATCGCCCGCAGCGCGACCAACGTCTTACCGGAGCCCACCTCACCCTGCAGGAGCCGGTTCATCGGATGGGAAGAGGACAGGTCCTCGGTCAGGGTCTCCCCGATATGCTTCTGTCCGTCGGTGAGGGTGAAGGGCAGCTGGGCGTCGAACTGGTCCAGCAGTCCGCCCGACCGCGGCTTGCGCGACGTCGCCTCCTCTAGCGAGGTGAGCGCCCGACGTCGGGCCAGTGCAGTCTGCAAGACCAGCGCCTCCTGATAGCGGAAGCGGTGTTTGGCCCGGTAGGTGTCTTCAATCGCATGGGGACGATGGATCAACTCATAGGCCTGGGTGATATTCATCAGCTTGTCGCGGCGCGCAATGTCCGGCGGCACTGGATCATTGAACTGAGAGTGCACCAGCCTGTCGAGCAACGTTTCGACGGCTTTCTTGATGGTTTCGCTGGGAACCTTCGCCGACGCCGGGTACACCGGCAGGGGCGCCTCGAGGAGATCGGGGTCGACGGGTCCGTCGTCGTCGAGCAATGAATAAATGGGGTTGGTAAGGGTCAGCCGGTGCCGATATTCAGTCACCTTGCCGGAGAACATGGCGTGGACGCCGGGACGCAGGTCCCTTGCGGCCTGGCGACCATTAAAGAAGGAGAGGCTGAGCCTGCCGAGCTGGCCTCCGGTGTCGTCGGTGATCACTACCTCGCACAAAGATCCCTTACGGGCCCGCATCTGCCTCAGGTTTGCGGATTGCACCCGTGCAATCAGTGTCACGTCTTCGCCCAATGGCACAGAGCTCACGGGAGTGAGCTCACCGCGCTCAAAATAGGCGCGCGGGAAGTGGTTGAGCAGATGGCTAAAGGTGTGAAGGTTGAGGGTCTCGGCAAAGGCTTTGACCTTGGCCTTGGGACTGACAACCCCATCGAGGGGAGAGTTGAGTTCCCCGGTCGTTGGACTATCCACTGGCCTCTTGGACTTCGCTGTACAGGGGCGTATCGCCGAGCCGTGGGGAAGCCAGCTGAGTCACCGAGACATTCATGGGATTGCCGGCTTCCTGGATGAGTTTCAGTGCAGGCTCAGGAGTGGGCACATGGACGTGGACCCGCCACCGGTAGCCCTCTTCCACCTCGGTTACTGCGCTCATGATGACCGAATCGCCGAGCTCGTCCAGGTGCAGCCGCAGGGTTGCGGCGTCGAGGGGGCTGAGATTGATGGTGCACATGACCTCCACACCCTCGGCGTCGCCGCCGTTATGGATGTGGGGTGCCTGGATGTCGTAGCCGTGAAGACCATCGAGGAGCTCGTCCTGGAGTTCCTCGCCAAGCGATGCGGCGCGCAGCGCATCCAGGATGAGAAGGAACCCCACTCCCCCGGCGTCCACCACCTTGGCCTGGGTCAGCACACCGAGTTGGCTCTCGGTGTGGACGACTGCTACAAGGGCTGCCTCAACGGCTGCCTGAAGGGTCAGGGCGAGGGCGTGGTTACTGTCGTCGCCGTTCTGGGCACCGTCGACGACGGCGGCTCCGCGGGCTGTCGCTTCGAGGACAGAGAGCATGGTGCCGGGAACCGGATCACTGAGCGCAGACCAGCTGCGGATCTGCGCGCGTTGCAGCGCTGTGGCGAGCAACGGGCCCGACAGCCGCATGTGGTGGTGCAATGGCTCGGCGATTGCCGAGAGGAAAACCGCGAACAGAGTGCCGGAGTTTCCTCTCGCGTCCTCCATGGCGGCCTGACCGGCGGTCTTCAGGAGTTCGCCGAGGTCCGAGGTGTCTGCCGCGTTGGCGGCCTGGGACGCGGCGCGGACCGTGAGGTAGAGGTTGGTGCCGGTATCGCCGTCGGCCACGGGAAAAATGTTGATGGCGTTCAGCCGGTCGCTGTGGTTACCCAGGGACTCTTCGGCCTTGCTCAACCATCGCTTCATCGCAGTCGCGTTAGCGGTGATTTTCGTCTGCAAAGTGATCCCATCCCACGTAGGCATGTGACTGCGGCGCTGCGGTCACTCCGGGCAATCCGGCACATACCGAGCCTACCGCAGTGAGGTCTACAGGGTGAGAGCGAATGGGGGTGTTGATGGCGTGCTCGCAGTCTGACTGCCCTCACCGCAGCTTCGGCGGTAACACCTAAGGGGAACATCGCGCCGCTGCAGTAGGCTGTAACGCAGAACACGACCCCATCGAACCTGAGGATACTCTTGCCTGTCATCATGCCGATCTATGGAACCCGACCCGAAGCTATCAAGATGGCCCCGATTGTTGCGGCGTTGAAGGACGCCGAAGGATTTGAGTGCATCGTCACCGTCACCGGGCAGCACCGCGCCATGCTCGATCAGGTAAACGACCTGTTCGGTATTGTTCCTGATTTCGACCTGAATATTCTGCAGCAGCGGCAAACCCTCGCCTCGATCATGACCAAGACCATCGACGGCCTGGACAGCCTGTTTGAGCGGTCCAGGCCCGACGCCGTCATTGTCCAGGGAGACACAACCACGTCAACCGCCGCCGCAATCGCCGCCTTCTACCACGGTATTCCCGTGGTCCACGTGGAGGCCGGCCTTCGTTCCGGCGACCTGTTCTCCCCTTTCCCGGAGGAGGCAAACCGAAAGATCACCTCCCAGATCGCCAGCCTCCATCTGGCCCCGACGACTACCAGCCGGGACAACCTGCTCGCTGAGAATGTCCCTCCAACGTCCATCGTGGTGACCGGAAACACCGTGATCGATGCCCTTCTGGAGACAGTGAAAAAGCAGGTGCCGTTCAACGATCCTCAGTTGGAAGTTCTCGCACGTTCCGGACGAAAAATCCTCCTCGTGACAACACACCGGCGTGAAAACCAGGGAGACGGTATGCGCGGAATCGGGCGTGCGATCGCTCGGATCGCGGATGCAGAATCCGATCTAGTGATCGTCTTGCCTGTGCACAAGAACCCTGCCGTCCGTGAAGCTGTCCTGCCCGCACTGGAGGGACGGTCAAATGTCCTCGTGACAGAGCCTCTGGCGTACGGCGAATTCACCCGTCTCCTCTCGCTCGCGCATATTGTGCTGACAGACTCTGGCGGAGTCCAGGAAGAAGCACCGAGCCTTGGCAAGCCCGTCCTTGTGATGCGTGACAACACCGAACGGCCCGAGGCCGTTGGCGCGGGTACCGTCAAACTTATTGGGACCGACGAGGAGAGAATCGTTGCTGAGGTTGATCAGCTTCTCAATGACGCAGACAGCTTCAGTGCGATGGCGAACGCTGTCAACCCCTACGGAGATGGCCTCGCCGCTTCCCGCTCGGTTGCCGCAATCGCGGAACTGCTGGGAATAGGCTCCCGGACACCGGACTTTGTAGAGCACTCAGCCTGACACTAAAAAGAGGCTGAAGGCCAACTTCTACATTTACAGGAACTCCGTTGGAGCGACACCTACGGTTACATTGACCCGTCATAGAAACTAACTGGTGTACTATATTTCCCGCCAGTTTCTGGTCAGCGCGTTTCGCCAAGCCGTCCATTTTTACTCTTTGGGCAGCGCGCTAGCAAGCCCATTCCAGCTTGGTAATCTCCGAGGCCTCCTGGAAAGCGACCTTCAATCCAGGCTTACCGAAACTGGATCAGACTTCGACGTTCCACTATGAGATCTGACTGACGAACGATTAGGAGTGCTCGTCTCCGGGAAAGGCCGATATATCACCCGTTCAGTCGAGCTGGTGCAGAGTAGGCTGCTCAACGCACACTCCGATCCCTTAGTGGATCATGATCCGGACCTTTAAATACCCCGTCCTTTGGTGACAGGCTGCGCGGCGATTCGAGGACTATCTGCGGAATGATGTAATCCTTGAAAAGGTAGTTCTCCACAATATCCCTGGTCGGATCAAACGCGACATCATCCGCTGCCTCAAGCGCTACGTCATCCGCGAGGTGGACCACTTCATCAAAGCGAACCAGAAAATCGGCGAAATCAGGAGTCGAAAAATATAGGATCATCGACGCGCTGGACGAGACCATGAACAACTGATCAAAGACAGAACTCGTCCGGAGCTCCGAAACGCGACCCGGTACGTGGAAAACGGTGGAGGACCTCGAACTAGCGACCCTTGGACGGTTTCACTGGCAGAACGACGAACGACTGCTCGGCTACCTCGGCGACATTCCACCCTCAGAATTCGAGCAGGCGTTCTATGCTGGCAGAACCAACATCACCCAGCTGGGCTAAATCGAAACCGCGGGCCACTATTAAGCCCAAAGCCGCTCACTCGGAACCGTACTGACTCTTCCAACGGCACCACGCCCCCTCGGTGACCGGCAGTTCCTTGATGACCTCGCGATCATCAGCTGTCCACCGCTGAGCATCTTTTGACCATCACAAACCTTCGGGATGACCTGATCAGGGGTATGTCTCCGCGTCATTCGGTGAGTCTTCTTCTGCACCCACTATCAGATGCTAAAACGTCATAAACACCCAGCTCCTACTTGGCGACACAAGCACGGAGAGTGTTCACAGACGCGGACTTTCATTCTGCCGGCGGTTAATATTCCTAGTAACGAATCTAAAAATAATTCGATCCTCCGCTTCCAGCGTCACGACCGAACAACTATTGTGCAAAATGTAATCTTGGCTTTGAGTTGAAGTCGAACGGGGTCCTATTTACCTACCTGCCCAGTGGCAGCAAGAAATTCAACGACGAGCCCTGTATGATGCTTGAAGAAATGCCAGCAAAGTTAGCCGCTTTACGAAGTTGAGAATTCGTGATGGAGCGGTTTTCACGGTTTGGAGAATTGGATTGGAAAAAAGCCATTCCTTTGGTGGAAATATTGGATTCAAACGTTTTCCATTGCCTGTCGAAAATTGCAAGCGCTGAAGGCTTCGCTCGGAAACGCCACAGCGCCAGATAGATTTCCCATACGTTTCCCCAGTCTCGCGACCAAGTTGGAGATTCGTTCAGATCAGTTTGGCCAGAAAGGACCTCGCGAGCAATTAACTCGGCCGCTTCACCCAATACCTCTACCCATCGGTCATGAAGATCTGGGTCCAATATTTCTGATACGAATGAACCCCAGCCCACTATAGTTGCCTGATAGGCGACGCTGAAGCCTAGTTCAAGCGAACCATTCCAATCCTCACGGTAGGCCCACCAACCAGCTTCATGCGCGCCGAACCTGTATATGAGGTGTTCCAGAATAAGCACAACTTGTATTCTGTATTTCTCGTCAGAAGTCACCTGATAAGCACGTGCTAATACAATCGCAGCGTAGGCATTTCCGTTCAAAACGTCGAATTGAGTTGTCGAGGCATTTTTATATACAGCCCCAGGGTTCTCGGCCGATATCCGCGTGAGAACGTATTCGGCCGCAGATAACAAAACGTGTTTTGCGTCAGGTGACCCAGAGGCATCATATACGCGATACAAGGCGTCCGCAGCAGCTCCTATTTCAGCAATATCCTCAATAGGCTCTTCTCCGATGGGCACGTTATAGGGTCCGCCGAATGATCCGTTGATGTTTTGCCGAGATCTTATATCTGTCGCTAGTGCGTCCGCTATTTTTTTATTGTTTAGGCCCGATACTGTTCCATGTAAAGCATAAAAATGCGCTATTTGGCTCTGGGAACAACAACTGGCGAGCGCCCCAAGCTCCGGATCAAAAATTGCTAAGCCATTTTCAGTTTTGGATTGCACTAAAAGCTCGTCAAAAAAAGGCTTCATACGCCAGAGGGCAGAAAAGTTGTTTCCCGCCGTAGTACTTTCATTCAAAATAGAAGGCGAGCCCTCTGGTTCAATTTTCATTCGACACCATTCTCTAATGCGACTTGCCATTATTCAACCCAGTCCGACAGGGCCGTTTTGAAACAAGGTCTCGTGACAAACAAAGACTGTAATTAAAGTCGGGCAAGTACAGCCTACCACCCATGGATTGGCAAAAGGCACTTAACAGCTTCTAAGGGAATGGCACCGCGGCCGCTCGTAGAAAATGTCAATTTACTCAAACATTGCATTCGCAAGATCTGCCTTGGTGCGCCGCTTCTTCCCTTTGAACAGCTCTATTTGCATGCTCGACCAGAACGATTCGATCATCGAGTTGTTGTAGCAGTCGCCGACTGTCCCGAGCGATGGTATCAGCCCGGAGGCTCGTATTTTGTCCGTGAAGGCCCACGAGGTGAACTGGGTGCCATGGTCGGCATGAACAATGCCGCCGGTCTCCGGCTTCCTGATTCTGATGGGTATGTCGAGCGTGTTGATAACAAGGTTGGTATCTTGGGCGCTATCGGTTGTCCAGCCGACGGTCTTCCCGGAATAGGTGTCCATGACAGCGCAGCAGAACACCTTGCCTTCTCGATGCTTTCCTCATGACCGCCACCTCTCCCTCAAGTAGCCGAATCTTCTTCTTCGCCTTCGCCATCTCACCGCTATTCGGCGTCGTGATGCTGGGATGTTCACCTCGGTCTATCTGATCCAGGCGAACGCAGTTATGAATCGCCGCCGCGCTTACGCCGAGTTCGACCGCAGCTGTTGTGATCCGTTAACCGGCCCGGACGAGCGCGACAGCTCTCCTTCGGAACTCGGCAGGAAAGGAACGTAACACAGGTGAAACCTCTCAACAGAAGCCCAATCCTCAGACAATAGTGGGCAACCAAACTTTGGGGCACGTCCGGAAGGCGACCAAACCCCCGGGGCAAGCCCATGGGCATAGGTCAGAGTTGAACCTAAATGTCTGGCTAGACCACCGGGTGGTATTGGCCGAGAAACGACCTCACTTGGGCGAACTCCTCCCAATCCCCTTTGCTGTAGAAGCACACACCACCTTCCACTAGCTTCCTGGCTAGCCCGCCCATCAGCTTTGCTGGGAAGTTAGCGTACAGAGTGTCGTTTGCCCTCTCAAAGAAGGTCAGGTCGAGCCTGTCGACAAGAAGGTTAGCCTTATTCGGGATACCCGATACAAGGCTTCCTGCGACTTCGCTGCCTGCATGTTTTAGGACGTAAAGCGATAACAGGTCGAGAGCAAAAATCTTCCCAAACCGATAGTGTGGTTGTGCTGGGGCCGGAATGTCCGGTAGGCCAACAGCCACCCCCAACCGCCCCGCTGTGACACTAGCAAGAATCGATTTGCGATAGAGTTTTTCCTCGCCTGGGCTCGCCACCGATAGCAAAGAATTTGCGACGAGATTAGGTTCGGTGCGCAGCATCACGGCTAAGGTCCCTATTTCAGTCAAACCCAAAACGTATGGCGCGTTGATGTATCCCGCTGCCTTGAATGGAGGGAATGTGTTGTTCCTTGCGGCAACCGGGGCAGTCCTCATGTTGTCGGGGCTAGCTTCGAGTATCCCGCCGAAAGTGTGGTACTTGGCTTTATAGTGGTTGCCTGCAAGGATCGCGCCAATGCCCATGAATGACCAAGAGTTTTGTCTTAGCGGGGTGTCAGCTAGGTTCGTTGAAACTCGGAGGGTGTCCCAGCGTTCGAAGGATTCGCGTTCCCTCGCGAACCTGCCACCAAAGTCCATGGAAACAAGCTTTACATCCTCTGGCATCAACATTTTCGCTGCGAGCGAGTCAAATCCACCACTGAAACTGAGCAAAGACCCGGCCCTATGGAATTGGATTTCCTCCGTGGCTGCGCGTGCCGCGACTTGCGCTTGCGTCAGTTCTCGAATCGCAGGAAAAACCCGCTCAGATACTGGGAAGTCATAATAAATTTCGCTATATTTCCTGCCACATAAAGTCGAGAGCGCAACCGCCACTGAAGTTGTTGTTACCCGAATGTCTTCACTGAACTCGAACCACAGATCGTATTCATCCTCTACGGTTGACGCCAACACCTCGACCCGGCGCTCAGACACGGATAGGTCGCGAAAGCTGATGCTCGATGCCACTCAACCACCCTACCCCGCCACAAATGGTGAACGGTCCCGGGATGCCGCTATCTTCTGTAAGAAAAATAGTGATTATGCCCAAGCAGTTATCCCGAGGTCCGTAATCCTGCAGTGCGCACGACGGTAAACCGGTTGTTCGAATACCTTTCTGTCTATACCGCTTGAGGGGCTTTGGTGCCGAAACACGGTGTCTGTGCCGAATCGCTGCGGCACTGGGTGGTCCAGGCCCAGATCGATGCCGGCGAGAGGACCGGGCCGAGCAGTGATGAATTAGAGGGAACTAGGTGGCTCAGGGCCGAAGTGTGGGATTCGAAGGAATCCAACGAGATCCTGAAACAAGCCTCGATTTTCTTCGCGAGGGAACTCGACCCTCGCCGCCGCTGATCTGCCGATTCCTCGACCGAACGTGCGCTCTTGGTTATGGGATCGAGTCGATCTGCGCCGTCCGGCGTGACCAGGGCAGGCAGGACGCCGCACGAACCTACCGGGTGTGGAAGACACGCCTGCCAGCGTTGCGCACCCTTGAAGGCGCCCGCCCTTCCGATGCCCTACGAGCCTTGAACCTCCCCGATACGAAAGGGCGCCCACGCCCCGAGATCATCTACGCGCGGCGGAAGATGACGCAGTGGCTGCGCAGAATCGGGTTTCCGGAAGCCTCCGAACACACTGGGGACCGGCTGATGCGCGAAAAATACATGAACGGTCTGATCAGAGGCCACAGGACCCGCACCACGGTCCCCAGCAAGGAAGTCCGCCGCGCCGTGTTTTCTGTTGAATCGAGACTTCACAGCACTGGCACCGAACCAGGTTTGGGTCACTGGCTTTACTTCCGTTCCGGTCTATGTCGGGTTCGTCAACGTGGTCCTGGTCATCGACCCTTATTCCCGGGCGATCGTCGGCTGGGACACCTTCACCGCAAAAGACACCGGGCACTGCCCCCGCGTTTGTGGAACATTGCCTGCGGATGCCTTTTTTGCGCCGTCAACACACCGACGGGCCATCGGCGAAGGGACTGATTCATCATTCTGACGCGGGGAGCCCAAGGTGAATTCAATTGGTCGTCGCAACACCTCGATTACGGAGGCTCGCGATGGGACGCGGTGGGAAGGAGTTACGGAAGGTTCCGGAGGGTGCGCGTCGGCACCGGGCGGCGGATCGGAAAGATGAGATACCTCTGCGAATTGCAGTCGGTGAATCCACCGAGTGCCCGGAATGCGGCAGAACTCATCAGTGGGAAGAGGGCAAGGTCGGATTCTCCGATTAGTACGGGTAGATCTAAGCGGCAGCCCTTTCAACGTATTGTGGTCGAGTGACTTCTCGTATCGCTTTTCGCGACCTCTCAATTTCAGACCGCCGGCTGGACGTATCCGTATCCACCCCTGACGCTGAACACCATTTATGGTTCGAGTCCACTGATCAGCTGGCTGTGACCACCACAACGATGGCCGTAGCACTGTCTACTCTTTGCGGACGTAAATTTGATCGCGTGGAGTACGACTTCCCGGTTTCAGGGGAAGTGATGCCCGCCATACGAGAGTTGACCGGCGCTGATGTCATGGCCAGCGGCAGCGCAACAATGGACGACTCTCCTCGTACCCTGTCTGTCAGCATTGGGTGAGACACCGCCACTTTTCCCACTGACTCCTTAAGGGCGAGATTTGGAAACCGATTCCCTGTGAGCACCGCACTTGCTTCCCCCACCACCAACACCGATGGTGGAGCCATGTCCGATCCCGAAAAACCCAGGGCAGAAAGGCCCCTCCGCCGCTCCTTCACCCCAGGGGAGAAACTCTCGATCCTGGAAACCTACGAGTCCCTCGACGGCCCCGGAGCCAAGGGCGCATTCCTCCGCCGCGAAGGCCTGTTCTCCTCCCAAATCACCACCTGGCGCCGGGCACGCGACGCCGGCGCCCTCACCGGCCTCGCCACCGCCGCCAGACCGGCGAAGAAGAACAGCCCCGAAGCCCAGCTTGAGGCCATGAAGGACCGCGCCGAACGGGCCGAAGCGAAACTCGGACGGACCGAGGAGGCATTATCGGTGCTGGGAAAATTACACGCTCTCTTGGAGGACATCTCCACGAGGGCGGACAACGAGAAGCCGTGAGCGCCGCCGTGGACGAGGCCTTCACAGCCCTGACCGGGCTGCTGCCCGTGCGGAGAATCTGCGCCCTCACGGGACGGTCTCCCGCCACGCACTACCGGTCCCAGACCCCGAAGGTCCACGGGCCCACACCCCGGCGCCCGGCACCGGTAAACAAGCTCACGGATGAAGAGGTCGCGCAGGTGTTGGACCGGTTGAACAGCGAGGAGTTCGCCGACAAGGCGCCGGCCCAGGCGATCCTGCTGGACCAGGGCACCTACCTGTGCTCGGAATCAAGCATGTACCGCATCCTGCGCGGCCACGGCCAGGTGCGTGAACGCCGACGCCAGGCCACCCACCCGGCGAAGAAGAAACCCGAACTCGTCGCGGTGAAACCCAACGACGTCTGGTCCTGGGACATCACCAAACTCCCCAGCCCCATCCGGGGCGTCTACTACGACCTGATGGTCATCATTGACCTGTTCTCCCGCTACGTCGTGCACTGGCACATCACCACCCGCGAGTCCGGGCTGGGCTCCAAGGACTTCATCGCCGACGCGGTCATGATCCACGGCACCCCGGGCGTGATCCACGCCGACCGGGGGACGTCCATGACGTCCAAACCGGTCGCCGAGCTGATGATCGATCTGGGCATCGACCGCAGCCATTCACGGCCCCGCGTTTCCAACGACAACCCGTATTCCGAGGCGGCGTTCAAGACCACGAAGTATCACCACTCCTACCCGGGGCGGTTTGGCTCCCGCCAGGACGCGGTCGCCTGGGCCAACGAATTCTTCCTTTACTATAATTTCGAACACCGCCATTCCGGGATCGGGCTGCATACCCCCGCGACGGTCTTCGACGGCACCTACGCGGCCATCCAGGGCCGCCGGGCCGCGGTGCTCCAGGACGCCTACGCGGCGACCCCGCACCGGTTCGGTCAACCGCCGGCGCCGCCGGCGGGCCCCACGGCGGCGTGGATCAACCAGCCCCAACAAAGCGAGGTCCCCACACACGCCTAACCACTTAGCTGTGTCTCAAACGCCTTGACAGATTCCGAAGTCGAAGCGCACTGGCTTATCCGCCAGTAGGTCAAGGCGTTTGGTTCGCAGTAGTTCTTTTGACCGTGTGACGAATGACTTGTCAGCTAGGCGCGCCACCCCTAACCGCTCATCCGTTAGGTCAACGAGGAGTAGGTCTGTGGTGGCAGCGTTCCGGCGTAGCGTAGGCAGGAGGTTCGATTGCAGGTCGCCCGACATGGACCGGTTTTGGAATCCTGATGCCAGCACCGCACCTTCTGGTTGGGTCCCCGGGTAGGAGTCCGGTGACTGTGTGAGTTTCGCATCCGATAATGGATGCAGGAGGAAATTCACAGATTATGGCACGTAGACATACCCCGGATCAGGTCATCGCGAAAGTGCGTCAGGGCCAGAAGATGCTCAACGACGGACGACCGATGATCGAGGTCATCAAAGAGTTACAGGTGACCGAGGCGACCTGGTATCGGTGGCTGCAGCAGTACGGGTCCGAGAAGAACGCCACCCAGGCCAAGGCCGTCAAGGACCTCGAGAAGGAGAACGCGCGACTGAAGAAGCTGTTAGCCGATCAGGTCCTGGCCAATGACATTTTGAATGAGGTGGCGCGGGGAAAATTCTGAGCCCCGAACCACGTCACCGCGCCGTTCGTATGGCGCAGGAGAAGTTCGGGGCGTCCGAGAGGTTCGCCTGCAAGGTGTTGGGGCAGAACCGGTCAGCGCTGCGCAAAGGCCGACCCGTGGTCAGCTTTGAAGAGGCACAGTTGCGCTCTGATCTGCGCGCTGTTGCCGGCAAGTATCCGGCGTGGGGGTGGCGCAAGGCGCGCTGGCACCTGCTCGAGCAACCGCAGTGGGACGGCGTGGCGCTGAACAAGAAGCGCGTCCGCCGGCTCTGGCGGGCCGAAGGACTCACGTGCAAGCCCAAGGCGCGCAAGAAGCGCCGCACCGGTCCCGGCTCCGGCGAGCACAAGCGCCTGCGGGCCGAGTACCCGATGCACGTGGTCAGCTTCGACTTCCAATCCGACGTGACTTCCTGCGGTCGGCATATCCGGTTCTTCAACGTCATCGATGAATACACCCGCACCGCCCTGGCCATCATCCCGAGACGGTCCTTCACTGCGACCGATGTGGTCGCAGTGCTGGAGGACATCATCGCCGAAACCGGCATCGTGCCGACCTATGTGCGCTCGGACAATGGTCCGGAGTTCACCGCGGCCGCGCTGATCGATTGGTGTGCCACCGCCGGAGTCGATACCGCGTTTATCGATCCGGGATCGCCCTGGCAGAACGGATTCGCCGAATCATTCAACGCCCAATTCAGGAGGGAACAACTCGCCGGAGAAATCATGGACACGATGGCCGAGGCGAAATACTTGGCCGACGAATGGAAAGAGATCTACAATAATGAACGGCCCCACGGATCCCTCGACGGACTGACACCGTCAAGACACTGGGAACGCTGGACCGCAGAGAACCAATTAGCTATCGCATAGCCGCTGGACTGCTAACGGGGGCCCAACCAGTGCACCAAAGAAGCCGCATTATTCGTTCGGGCAGAACTTTTCGTTAGATATGCTGACTCTTTATTCGATCAACCGAGTCGGCCACGAGTCCGGGCTTGTCCGGGACGTTCCAGACGAAGCGCACAAGCTCGCAGGAGAACTCGGAATGCAGTTCTTCGACCGGGCCAACTCCACCTTGTACGGACGCTTTCCGTCTGACCTGGCTGCCGGCTTGTATCAAAAGCTGGCCGAATACGGAATAACTTGGTACACGGAAAGTGACTGGCTCGACTATCGGAAGGTTCGCAGCTTCATGGCCGCTTACTATCCGGGGGTTGCGGCCTGACCTTCCGATAGGCCTAAGCTGCGTCTGGGGAACGCGAAAGCAGGTAGGCGCGCGCAGCATTGCGTCGCGCGAATGACAATAGCCTAGGCCAGTAAATGATCTCTCTCACCTCCGACACGTCACCGGCCTCGGCTGCGCCGAAGTACACGCCGCCGAATGAGGCAGGCGCAGCGGATCCGCCAGCTGATATCGCCTCGGACGTGCCGGCACGAACAACAAATGTGTTGTCGGCTGCCTGGGCGAGCATGACCACTGTCCCTCCCGCATAGTTGCCGGTCGTATATGCGGCGGCAGACCCCGACGTTCCCTGGATGAATCCGCTGGCACTCCGGCTGATGTAGGTACCTGTGATACCAACCGAACGCTCCCCCGATACCGGCGTCCTTATGACCGCAGCCACAGCCACCGGAAGCGACGTAATGTGCTCACCGAATAGCCGCCCGCCCGAGGTTGCTAGGCCTGGCGAGTGAAGATGTTTGACCCCGGACTCCCTCTTTCATCGTGACGGTTGACGCGGTGCCAGAAAGGGTTGCGAGGGTTGTCGGGGTAGTCCCTGCATTCGAACCCCACTTAGAGATAGTTAATGATTCGAAACTGCCTCGGACCTGACGTTCGAAATCCTCGGCGATGTTGGATCGGCGACGAACTCTAACCGGGGTCGAGCCTCGATCACGGGGGCGATACTCACCGACGGGGAAACGGAGATGGCTGGCAGCGACTACCTTACGGCTTCTATCGAGCATCTCGTGCCGGAGACATACAAGCTGACCCACCGGACCGGAACGTTGCCTCCCGGATTCGATATGGAGACGCGGTACCCGTCCGAATCTTTGACGGTCCGGGGCCAGTGGCTCAAGGAAGCCTTTCCCTCTATCCGGTCCTTTGCCGGGTTTGGGCTTGTGAAGGTCACCCGAACATCCACGATCACAGGGCCATTCGTCGGCCCCATCCCTGATGCATCCTGCAGGGCACTGGCTATCCCGGGAGACGAACACCATCGTCGTGGACAGGGTGCGCGACTACCTAGCAACACAGGTTACGACCCCATCACCGACGATCCCCAGCCTGACGGTCTCCTACGACCCGCGGCTGCAGCTCGGCGCCGTGATCATTATCGATTCAGCAAAGCTCATGAGCATCTCATTGAGGAGCCTCATCGTCGAGAAAAGCTACTCAGCTGGCACTTCAGACACCCGAGAACTAGGCGTCGTGATCATCACTGCCAAAATTACATTCACAACCTACGCCGGCCAGCCCCACTGAACTCTCAGTCAGGAGCATTCACCGGCGAAGACCGCTCTTCATAGAAGGAAAACAGATCCTCGAAAGGGCCCTTTTCTCTCTCCGCCTTGGTGGCATTGAAAGACCCACCATCTAGGGCTAACCACGACCGGAAACGGGCCAAAGGCAAACTTCACAACCAAGCCCTCATCATCCTGGCCCAGCGCCGCTACGACACCCCCTACGCCGTGCTCAGAGACGGAACCATTTTGCCCATCACGACCGGTCACAGCCACTTGACGAAAACCACACGGGCCCACCCCTAGATCACATGGACTCGTTCCATAAGCGGTGTTCGAGCGCGCTTCGTTACGCCGCTGGTACTTAAGCCGGTAGAATTTTTTTGAAATGCGGCACATACGGCCGAACACCGACGAGTACACCACATGGTCGAATCGCGAAGGGGAAACAGATACAAATGAGGCGAATCCAGATGGGTAAAACTGCCACCTCAGGCATTGTGATTCTAGGGTTAGCCATTGCGCTAACATTGTTCGGGCTTACAAATCTAGCCTTGGCAGCGATCGCATTCGGAATCGCCCTCGTCTTTTTCACCCTATCGGCAACGAATAAAGAAGTTCTGCGGGTTCAAAAATCTGAAGAAACAATCACCGAAAGTTTGTCGAATCTGGCGATCAAAATAGCAGCCATTTCTGAGACCTTAGAAAAACAACACGAAGTACAATCTCGGGGCATAAGCGAAAACCGCGAAAATAACGACAATCACCGTAAAAGTCTAGGCCTGATTTTTCGTCATCTGAAAACTATTGACTCAACCATCAACACACACTCTGTGAAGATTTCAAATATGGATGATCAAAATGAGAATAATCTAGCAGTTCAACTACTCGCCCTTCAATCGAGCCAGCGAGAAATAGTCAGAATTATTGACTGTGCCCAGGAAATAAAAACGCCTTCCAGCGTTGGAGAATGATCATGACATCTGCAAACCAGAAAGCAACAAAGACGCTGCAGATAAGTATCATCGTGCCCGTTTATAAAGGAGAACTTTGGATTGATAAATGTTTAACTTCGTTACGAGATCAGACACTCCCTCCCGAGCAGTTCGAAATAATACTTGTCTTCAACGGACCACCCGATGCTTCAGAGGATATAGCCCGTCGATTTTCGCAGGAGAATAAGGCTCTCCTATTTAAGTTCAAAACATCACCGATCGATTCCGCGCCGGCCGCTCGGAATGTCGGCGCGGCCTCCGCCGAGGGCGATTACGTTACATGGCTCGATTGCGATGATTGGTTCTCAGCCGAATATCTCGAGCTAATGCTTAAGAGCGCCCGTCGTGGCGTCGTTCCTATGGCCCAGATAGTCAACGTCGACCAAAATGGGCACGAAGACCACCAAAACTTGATCAATACCTCTATTCTTTCTCACGATCAACATCTAATCGATCCCAGCAAATTCGTTCGCGGGCTCTCATTCATGACATGTAAGTTAATTCCCGCTTGGTTGGCCCGTTCTGTGCCATTTGACGAAACATTACGGAGCGGAGAAGATGTCGCACTCTACGCGCGAATGTATACACGACATCCATTCAAATTCAATCTCATACCTGCGTTTGCGGGCGCTAAATACTACCGTTTGATGCGCGACGAATCAGTGTCAAGACAGGTTGAAAGTATGGACTTCTCCGTAACCCAACGGCTAGAAGTCATAAAATCACTCAATGAGACTCTTGGAGAGGCCCGTCCTCACGCGAGCGGGCTTGTCAAAAGCTTTATAAACTCTCAAGCCTCTTTCATACGCCGATTCGTTCAATCGAATCCAGCCGAGATGCAAGCGGTTATCGACCGGATCACTGAGGAAAACTATCTTCACTTCCCGTGGTCCAATTGGCACCCGAATGTCAGCAAGTTGGTAATAGCTTATAACTTCGTACCCTATGCCGATCCGGGCGCCATCGTAACCGCGAAACGAATCAGACAAGCAGCTGAACCAGTCGACGTCATACTGAACAGAATGGACGGCAAAAGAACCCAGGACCAAAAAAATGCCCTAATCTCTGCGCCATACGTGCAACTAGAAAAACGGGTTCAGACCCCGACTTTTTTTGCCGGATGGTCAGCAGTTTCAGCGTTTTGCGATGCAGGACTAAAAACTGTCTCTGACTGGCAAGCCAATCATGGTCGGATATACCGCGACGTTTATAGTCGGTCGATGTGGCCAGCGTCGCATTTCTTAGCAGCTCTAGTAAAGAGCCACAACCCAGGCGTCAACTGGACTGCAGAGTTTTCCGACCCTGTCAGATTGGACACTACCGGAAACCTACGTACATCGGCTTTCACTCAAGACGAAGTAAGCCGTCAAATTCTGGAGACTCTCGAGCCTGTTGACAAATTGTTGCTTGAAGAGAACTTGGATGTCTATTTTTGGGCCGAAAATCTGCCATACATCTTGGCCGATAAAATCCTCTTCACAAACGAGAACCAGTTACGAGTCATGGTCGACTATGCAGATCCGCGATTGGTCCCTTTGATTTTGGAGAAATCGACAGTCAGCAATCAGCCAACTCTAGCGCCGATGTTCTACAATCTCGAGACAGCCTATGTCCCGGATAAGTCTCGGGTAAATCTTGGATACTTCGGTGACTTCTATTCAACACGAGGACTCGATGAAGTTATTCAGGGAATCTCGACCCTCCCCCCTGAAAAGCGGTCGAGCATTCGTCTGCACATATTCACTTCAAATCCAGCTTTAGCTAAAGAACGGATCGCTGCTTTGGTGGATTCCGAAAATATTCAAATCAACATCTCCCTACCATATCTAAAATTCTTATCTTCTTTGAGGGGCTTTGACTGTTTGATTGTGAATGATGCGAGCACTAGCGACCACCATTCAGTGAATCCCTACCTTCCTTCGAAGTTGAGCGACTACAAAGGTGCCGGCGTCCCAATTTGGGGGATTTTTGAACCGGGCAGTGTCTTAAGTCGAACTGACTGTCGCTTCAAGTCTCCGATTGGGGACGTTGACGCCGCGTCTTCCGTGATGGAGGATCTCATCAATTCTGTCTCGATGGATCGAATCTAACGAATCGCAACGGTAGCCGGGCGGCATAGGCCGACCTCGTCATCACTCGGATTACCCGCCCGGGTACGGAAGAAAGTCGAATTGGGTCCGAACCGAGTGGCCTCTAACAAGTCGAGAGTTTTACAAGTTCGCAAACAACAATAGGTCCGACGAACGCCTAACTGCTGGACGGCACCTGTGGAAAAGCTCCGAAGGACTGGCAGTGCTCGGTTACGTCCCGCTGAGTGGTGGAGTTTTCTCGACACCGTGCGGGTCAGTTCCTTGATTATGCTGCAGTAAGTTCGGGAAGCAAAACCGTCTCCTCTATCGGTGTGGCGGCGGTCGCGTTCATGGTGGTGAGTTCGGCCATGGACGCCTCGGAGAGGTAGCGTCGGTCCCCGGCTTCCCACTCGTCGTGCTGCTCGACGAGGACCGCGCCGGCGAGCCGTAGGAGCGCTGCGGGGTTGGGAAAGACACCGACGACGTCGGTGCGGCGTTTGATCTCTTTGTTCACCCGCTCCATCGGGTTCGTGGACCAGATCTGACGCCAGTGCCTGGCAGGGAATCCTGCGAACGCGAGGACATCCTCCCGTGCGTCGTTGAGCATCGCGGCGACCTTCGGATGGGATTTAGTGAGCATCCGGGTGACTTCGTCGAATTGAGTGTGCACGTGCGCGGCGTCGGGTTGGGCGAAGGCGGTGCGGATGATCGAGGCGACCATCTCCTGGGAGCCCTTCGGCGCGGTCGCCAGGACGTTGCGCATGAAGTGCACCCGGCAGCGCTGCCACGCGGCACCTTGGAACACCGTACTGATGGCTTTTTTCAGCCCGCTGTGAGCATCGGAGATGGCGAGCTTGACCCCGCCCAGGCCCCGGGTCTTCAGAGAGCGTAGGAACGCCGTCCAGAAGCCCTCGTTTTCGCTGTCTCCGACGTCGAAGCCGAGGACTTCCCGGCGCCCGTCGGCGGCGACGCCGAAAGCGACCACGATGGCCTGGGACACCACCCGGTGACCGACGCGGGCCTTGCAGTAGGTCGCGTCCAGGAACACGTACGGGTATTCCAGCCCCGAGAGGTCCCGGTCGCGGAACGCACCGACTTCATGGTCGAGGTCCTCGCAGATCCTGGACACCTCAGACTTGGAAATCCCGGTGTCCGCGCCGAGGGCCTTGACCAGGTCATCGACCTTACGGGTGGAAACTCCGTGCAGGTAGGCCTCCATCACGACCGCGTAGAGGGCCTGATCAACCCGGCGGCGGCGCTCCAGCAGCGCCGGGAAAAACGAGCCCGCCCGCAGCTTGGGAATCTTCAAATTCAGATCCCCCGCGGTGGTCGTCAACGTCCGGGCCCGGGACCCGTTGCGCTGGGTCGTGCGCGCCTCGGAGCGTTCGAACGGGGCAGCACCGATGAACGCTGTCGCCTCCGCCTCGATCAGCTGCTGATACAGGGTTTCAGTCGCGGTACGAATCCGATCGGGCACGTCGGTGAGTTTCAATTGTCCAAGAAGGTCAAGCAGGGCAGACTGGTCTAGAGCCATCGTGTGTTGTGTCTTTCTGTGAGTGACTTTGATCGGTACTCACTGACCATCGCGCGATGGCTCACCACGTTGCCGGAGCAACGCGCTCACCGCGGGAAACTCCACCACCCCACGGGACGTAACCCAGTGCTCGTGCTCGGCGGCTGATGAATGAATTTATTGGAAATTTCGCGAGTTGGGTCATTGGATCCTCAAAACCTCAAAATTTCTCTAGCATCACTGAGAGATTGCTATCCCAAATTTGTGGACCGCATAATTTGGTCCAATCTGAGCTTGATGGAGGCTCGCGCTATTTGATTTCTACCAGCTGAGTGTTGGTGGTTTTGCCAGCATGGAACGCTTGCTCGAATTCTGCGGGTGGAATGTCGCCGAGGTAGCCGTGTAGGCGTTCAGACTGTGCCAGTTAATTCATCCGTCAGTCGCTAGCTCGAGGTCCTCTGCCGTCTTCCAGGGACCAGAGCGTGCCGGGCGTCCGACGAGTTCGATCTTGTAGTACCCGTTCACGGTCTCGGCACGGGCGTTGAAGCTCCTATGGCTGTCAACTCCTGATTTCGCCGGTTGTCGGGTTCATTTTGATGAGCTGGTAGACCTCACGAATGACGTAGCACTTGAGGCGGCGGATGATGTCGCGTTTGCTCCGTCCCTCCGCAGTCCGGCGGGCGACATAGTGATGGCTGGCCCGTTGAATCTCATTCTGACAATACCTGTTCGATAGATTGCGGCGTTGAGCTGGCTATGCCGGCCGTGGTCGATGCGATGCTTTCCGCTAGTCATCCCTGAACCCGTCAGGACCGGGGCGACTCCGGCCAGTTTGGCGAAGGCGGCTTCGGAGCGGAACCCTTCAGGGTTGTCTCCGGCGACGATAAGAATCTCGGCAGCGGTGTCGTTTCCGATCCCGAATTGCTCGAGGAGCTGCCGGGCGATGCGACGCACGAGGATGTCGATTAGGCCCTCGAGTTCTTTGGATTCGGCGTCGAGGGCGAGCCAGCGTCCCGCCAGGGCGCGGACCAAGTAACGTAGCGCGTCGTCGGGAGGGAACAGGTTCCATGGAGGTGAGTCTGCGAGATGTCGAGCGAGCTCGGGACGTGACATTTTGTTCGTGTCGCGGCGCATTTCAGGCGAGCAGTGGACGAGCATCGCTTTCATCATGATCATCGTTGAGGAACGGTTGACGACCGCGGAATCATGCACGACTTTCAGCTGTCGGATCATCTCGACGGCGTCGTCCGCGGTCTTCGGGATTGCGGTCGCGAACCCGGCAAGCAAGCTCCTGGCGGCTTTTCCCGCGTCGAGGGTGTCGGACTTGCAATTCGCGCGCCGCAGTCGCCGGTCAAGGCGGCCAGCTTCGATGTCGTGTCGGCGCAGGAACGAGGTCAGCGTGGCTCCGTAGGAGCCGGTGCCCTCGATGGTGCCCTCGATGCCGAACGCGAGGATCCGACCAAACCCTTCCGCTCAAGCCAGTAGCTGCCGGAACCCGCAGAAGTAGGTCGGGATCGTCAACGTCGGGAGGAGGCCACCGATCGTGTCCATCCTTCACAAAAGGAAAGCGGCATCAAACCCGGTACGGTTCACAGCAATCGTCTAATTTATGTGACAGGCACCCCGAGATGGCCGAGGTAGTGTTGTTATATGGGGAAAAGTATCTTGATTTATGGGAGTTGCGTATCCCGCGACGCATACAGCACATTCGGTGACGACTACGCTCTCACCGGATACGTTGCACGCCAATCGATGATCAGTGCGATGTCCCGCCCCACCACGCTGCCGGAAGTGGTTGGGCCCCCGTTAGCAGTCCAGCGGCTATGCGATAGCTAATTGGTTCTCTGCGGTCCAGCGTTCCCAGTGTCTTGACGGTGTCAGTCCGTCGAGGGATCCGTGGGGCCGTTCATTATTGTAGATCTCTTTCCATTCGTCGGCCAAGTATTTCGCCTCGGCCATCGTGTCCATGATTTCTCCGGCGAGTTGTTCCCTCCTGAATTGGGCGTTGAATGATTCGGCGAATCCGTTCTGCCAGGGCGATCCCGGATCGATAAACGCGGTATCGACTCCGGCGGTGGCACACCAATCGATCAGCGCGGCCGCGGTGAACTCCGGACCATTGTCCGAGCGCACATAGGTCGGCACGATGCCGGTTTCGGCGATGATGTCCTCCAGCACTGCGACCACATCGGTCGCAGTGAAGGACCGTCTCGGGATGATGGCCAGGGCGGTGCGGGTGTATTCATCGATGACGTTGAAGAACCGGATATGCCGACCGCAGGAAGTCACGTCGGATTGGAAGTCGAAGCTGACCACGTGCATCGGGTACTCGGCCCGCAGGCGCTTGTGCTCGCCGGAGCCGGGACCGGTGCGGCGCTTCTTGCGCGCCTTGGGCTTGCACGTGAGTCCTTCGGCCCGCCAGAGCCGGCGGACGCGCTTCTTGTTCAGCGCCACGCCGTCCCACTGCGGTTGCTCGAGCAGGTGCCAGCGCGCCTTGCGCCACCCCCACGCCGGATACTTGCCGGCAACAGCGCGCAGATCAGAGCGCAACTGTGCCTCTTCAAAGCTGACCACGGGTCGGCCTTTGCGCAGCGCTGACCGGTTCTGCCCCAACACCTTGCAGGCGAACCTCTCGGACGCCCCGAACTTCTCCTGCGCCATACGAACGGCGCGGTGACGTGGTTCGGGGCTCAGAATTTTCCCCGCGCCACCTCATTCAAAATGTCATTGGCCAGGACCTGATCGGCTAACAGCTTCTTCAGTCGCGCGTTCTCCTTCTCGAGGTCCTTGACGGCCTTGGCCTGGGTGGCGTTCTTCTCGGACCCGTACTGCTGCAGCCACCGATACCAGGTCGCCTCGGTCACCTGTAACTCTTTGATGACCTCGATCATCGGTCGTCCGTCGTTGAGCATCTTCTGGCCCTGACGCACTTTCGCGATGACCTGATCCGGGGTATGTCTACGTGCCATAATCTGTGAATTTCCTCCTGCATCCATTATCGGATGCGAAACTCACACAGTCACCGGACTCCTACCCGGGGACCCAACCAGAAGGTGCGGTGCTGGCATCAGGATTCCAAAACCGGTCCATGTCGGGCGACCTGCAATCGAACCTCCTGCCTACGCTACGCCGGAACGCTGCCACCACAGACCTACTCCTCGTTGACCTAACGGATGAGCGGTTAGGGGTGGCGCGCCTAGCTGACAAGTCATTCGTCACACGGTCAAAAGAACTACTGCGAACCAAACGCCTTGACCTACTGGCGGATAAGCCAGTGCGCTTCGACTTCGGAATCTGTCAAGGCGTTTGAGACACAGCTAAGTGGTTAGGCGTGTGTGGGGACCTCGCTTTGTTGGGGCTGGTTGATCCACGCCGCCGTGGGGCCCGCCGGCGGCGCCGGCGGTTGACCGAACCGGTGCGGGGTCGCCGCGTAGGCGTCCTGGAGCACCGCGGCCCGGCGGCCCTGGATGGCCGCGTAGGTGCCGTCGAAGACCGTCGCGGGGGTATGCAGCCCGATCCCGGAATGGCGGTGTTCGAAATTATAGTAAAGGAAGAATTCGTTGGCCCAGGCGACCGCGTCCTGGCGGGAGCCAAACCGCCCCGGGTAGGAGTGGTGATACTTCGTGGTCTTGAACGCCGCCTCGGAATACGGGTTGTCGTTGGAAACGCGGGGCCGTGAATGGCTGCGGTCGATGCCCAGATCGATCATCAGCTCGGCGACCGGTTTGGACGTCATGGACGTCCCCCGGTCGGCGTGGATCACGCCCGGGGTGCCGTGGATCATGACCGCGTCGGCGATGAAGTCCTTGGAGCCCAGCCCGGACTCGCGGGTGGTGATGTGCCAGTGCACGACGTAGCGGGAGAACAGGTCAATGATGACCATCAGGTCGTAGTAGACGCCCCGGATGGGGCTGGGGAGTTTGGTGATGTCCCAGGACCAGACGTCGTTGGGTTTCACCGCGACGAGTTCGGGTTTCTTCTTCGCCGGGTGGGTGGCCTGGCGTCGGCGTTCACGCACCTGGCCGTGGCCGCGCAGGATGCGGTACATGCTTGATTCCGAGCACAGGTAGGTGCCCTGGTCCAGCAGGATCGCCTGGGCCGGCGCCTTGTCGGCGAACTCCTCGCTGTTCAACCGGTCCAACACCTGCGCGACCTCTTCATCCGTGAGCTTGTTTACCGGTGCCGGGCGCCGGGGTGTGGGCCCGTGGACCTTCGGGGTCTGGGACCGGTAGTGCGTGGCGGGAGACCGTCCCGTGAGGGCGCAGATTCTCCGCACGGGCAGCAGCCCGGTCAGGGCTGTGAAGGCCTCGTCCACGGCGGCGCTCACGGCTTCTCGTTGTCCGCCCTCGTGGAGATGTCCTCCAAGAGAGCGTGTAATTTTCCCAGCACCGATAATGCCTCCTCGGTCCGTCCGAGTTTCGCTTCGGCCCGTTCGGCGCGGTCCTTCATGGCCTCAAGCTGGGCTTCGGGGCTGTTCTTCTTCGCCGGTCTGGCGGCGGTGGCGAGGCCGGTGAGGGCGCCGGCGTCGCGTGCCCGGCGCCAGGTGGTGATTTGGGAGGAGAACAGGCCTTCGCGGCGGAGGAATGCGCCCTTGGCTCCGGGGCCGTCGAGGGACTCGTAGGTTTCCAGGATCGAGAGTTTCTCCCCTGGGGTGAAGGAGCGGCGGAGGGGCCTTTCTGCCCTGGGTTTTTCGGGATCGGACATGGCTCCACCATCGGTGTTGGTGGTGGGGGAAGCAAGTGCGGTGCTCACAGGGAATCGGTTTCCAAATCTCGCCCTTAAGGAGTCAGTGGGAAAAGTGGCGGTGTCTCACCCAATGCTGACAGACAGGGCTTCGGCACCGACCGCCACACACAAGTCTGGATGCGTGCAGCGACGAACCTATTCGCTCGCATCCAGGACATGCCATTCAAAGTCCTGGTATTGAACACCCCATGGGCTTCCACCACCGGCGCTGGCGAACTTGTGCCTGATGAGCGGACTCCAATAGCAGTAGCCAATGTGACGTTCCAAACATTTGCGGAACACTTACGGGGGCTCGGCCTAGACGTCGCTGACATGCCAGCCGAATTGGCCTTATCCTCACCCGACCACAAGTGGGGTCCGGCCGCCTACCATTACGCACCACCCGCGTATGAATGGATACGGCAACAAGTCGAAGACACTATCTAGCCGAAAAGCACCCCGTGATCGGTGCCCATGCCCGATGAACGTCGCGCACTGGATTACCGCCGTGCGAGCCCCGATGCCAAGCTACCGAGAACCTGAGCGCGCCTTAGCCCCGCGGCCAGAAAGCCATCCTGGGGAATACCCTTCGAACAACACATAAACGGCGGTGAGGCCACCCGGTGATCAACGAGGAGTAGGCCTCGCCGGCCGTGACGTATCCACGCTCATCGTTTTCTGATTGGTGTTTCACAGGACGTCTTTTTATCCGGTCCGGCCCATAGATCTATCTCGCCTTCTACTTCACTGTCGCCGTCAGATTCAGGTTGGACACGTTGACCATGGTCATCTTGATCACCGTCAGCGCCTGCCCGTCTGACCCCTTACCAGGCGCAGCAACAGCAGCCAGTTTAGATCCCGATGGGACGCCACCGAAGTTGATAGTGATCTGCTGGCCGTCTTTCTTTAGCGTCGCCCGGTTGAGGCTGGTGTCGATAGTGACTACCGCGTCAGTAACCCATTGCCACGTCATTGCTTTGCCGGAGCTAGCCTTCATCACATCGTTGACCACCATGCCCGTGGCGTTGTGCGTCACAGTCCGGGTTGCTGAAGACGCACCAGGCAGGGCCTGAACCATATCCACGGAGGCTGACAACGACGAAAGCAGCTTCGTTGCGCCCTTTGCCTTAATGGGTTGATTCGTCTGACCAATTAGCAAAGTTGAGTGGGCTGAAGTGCCTGGCTTCCAGTAATTCCACCTACCACTATCGCCGTAGTAGCCCGGGGGGCTCCCCAGCTCTGTCCCGGGATCGACGGACCATTCCATGCCCTTTCTGAAGAAGGAAACAGTTCCGATGTCCAGGTGGGCATGATTGGCACTGTTGTCTCCACCCTTGAGAGTCGCCGTCGACGATGTGCTCCCTGCCGGTAGGTGCAACGCAGCTAACCCGGTGTGCGGGAATACCGAGGAACGTTTCGCAGGCAGACTGCCGGGCTTGACCCACCACCACATCAGCTGGGAGTCGGGCTTGGCCTGAAGCTCCTTCCATGCCCATGCTGCGGCGCCTGCGTCCTTGCTAGTGAACGCAGACCAGGCTGGCATCAGCGGACTGAGTGCATCCGGCTCGGCGTCAGCAAAGGGCGTCGGCGATCCATTAGGGTCTGTACTATTCATTGCATAATTCGCGGTCTTGACAAGTGAAGGCATGGTCATTGGAGATGTTGCATACACATTCGGCAGCGTCGAATAGATAGTAGATAGCGCGCGGCTTTGATATGTCCAGTAACCAGGCCCTTCTTGGGTCCCACCGTCAGCAGCGACCATGTTCAGCGCTGGTTGCACTGAGACAAGAGACTCCTTCGCTAGCGCTGCTGCCTGTACTGGCGATTTCTCAAGGAAGACTGCGGCGGCCACGAAAGTTGCGGCGTTGTGTATTGCGGCAATATTTGTAGCGGCGTCAACAAAATTTTCCCGGTCAGCATGCAAGCAGGTTTGCGGGCCGATCCACTGGACCAAGACGGTCTCTTCCAGTCCTTCGACGGGCGCCCAATCATTTGCCGTTCCTGCAGCCAGCAGAAGGTGTGACCAGGTCAATGTGTTCATCGAGCCCGGCCCCGCTTCAAGGATCCGTTTGGTGTCCGACCGCAAAACACTGCGTGCCTTAGTGTCCCCCGCCTGCAGCCAGCCGTAGCCGAGCCGCGAGACCCTCGGCGGATAGTTGCTTTGCAACTGCTGCAACGTAAGTGTCTGTGCCGCTTGATTTGCCGCACCTCGGATCATTTGGCCATGAATCGTCGCTATAGCGGGGTCTGAAAGTGCCCGTGCGTTGGCATCAGCAATCATTTTATTCGTTGTGATGATCCCTGGTCCGCTTGCAGGCAGTTTGGGAGCAAACTTTGACTCTGCCAATGGAAGAGCACATCCACCCATAAACCCAACCCAACCAGATGAGGCAGGAATGCTGCCGCTACGGCCCTCAAGTTCATCACGCCAGGTCGGCGCCTGAAGCTTGACCGAGGCCGCCACATCCCCGATAACACTCCGCTGGGCCACGCGGTCGGCTGCCAGAATTGTCGTAAAGGCCTCCGCACGAACTTTCGTCGCTTGATATGCGGATACTGAGATCTGTCCAGCATTCAGGTCAGCTAATGCTGCTTTGGCAACGTTCTGCTGTACAAGCCTTAGATCTTTCAACGTATTCATCTGGCTAGAGCTGGTCTTGACAGTCGCAGCCCGCAGTCCCTCAGCATCGACTGCCTGCGCCGCAGCGGTCATCGTGGTCTGAGTGGTCGCTGCGGAAACCAGACCGGCGGCCTTGTCCAAGCTTGCGGTGCCGTTGGCGACTGCATCTTTCACAATCAGGCCGTCAGACCTGGCCAAGGTTGATATGAAGGGCCTGGAATCCACGTAGAGGTTTTTGGCCGCCACAATGTCCTCCCTTAGAGCCGCACGCTGTTCGCTCAGCGTTGGTCCAGCTGCCGGATCAATAGGCGTAGTCACGGTCACGTTGGCGGCGTTCGCATATTTGCCGTTCACATCGTGTGCGAAGAGGGCATACGAGTAGGTGGTCTTCGGCTTGAGTCCAGGGTTGGTGATGCTGTTTTTTGGTGCCGCGACATCTGTTACGACGGTGCCAGATGTGGGTGAAGCGGGCGCAATCATGCCCAGGGCACGCCGGACAAGTACTCCCGAGTATGTGCTAGAACTTGGATTCGTCCATTTCAACGTCACTGAAAAAGGCGTAGTGCTGGCTACCGTCAGACCCGAAACAGGTGAAAGCGTTACTGGACTGGTAGGCGGGCTGCCTGCGTACCGGTACATGAACGCCGCCATAGCGTCTCGGTTGACGGGCTGCACAGGCCTGTACGTCTTATCAGGCCAGCCCTCAGATATCTTCTTGGCTGCCAGCCAGCTGATCTCCTTATAGAACTGGACATTCATGCCTACATCGACGAACCTCGGCGTGGCTGGAGCAGCATAGGTGGGACTTCCCGCAAGGCGGTACATGAACGCCGCCATTGCATCCCGGTTTACGGGTTCAAGTGGCCGGTACGTTTTGTCCGGGTACCCAGTCGAGATCTTCTTTGAAGCTAACCAGCTGATCTCTTTGTAGAACTGGGTCCTCGTAGTGACATCTTTGAAGGGGGACGTGGCGGGTGGCGTGTAGTTGGGACTTCCCGCGAGCCGGTACATGAACGCCGCCATAGCGTCTCGGTTCACTGGTTGCAGAGGACGGAAGGAACCGTCGGAGTACCCGGTGGATATTTCCTCGCCGGCGAGCCAATTGATCTCCTTGAAGAATTGATTATCACTGCCAACGTCGGAGAAGGCCGGTCCGCTCGCTGCGGCTGCGTAGTCCTTGGGGAGGGTGGCATTCGCTGACCCCATCGCGAGGAACGGGGTCAGAAGAACAACAGCAGTTGCCGAAGCGATAATTCGACGTGCTTGGGTAAGGAACGACATTAAGCTGACCTCCGCATAAGCCAGCCCCAACGACCGACGCCCTGGATAGATTCCGGGTTATTTTGAACCTACCCGTTGGCGAAGACGGAAACTTGTTTCATAACTAAACATGATCGAACGCTGACTGAATCCTGAGGCAAAAGGGCGTCCAGCGGAAAATCCACCACATTAACTGTGTCGGCCCCCGAAGTGGTCCCAACCGCCGGCGTCGTGAAGAGTTGATCCGACTTCGACAACGGATCCACCATCCAACACGTCTCCGACTTCTTGAAATCCTTTGGGCAACTCAGTGCCCAGCGGGAACGTTGCGAGGATTCCATAGTCCTCACCACCAGTAAGCACCCAGTCGGTCGGGTCAACCTTGAGCAATGACCCAGCGGACATAAGCGGGACGGCGAGAAGTTTCACGGCGCCAGGGTTCAATCTGATGGTCGCTCCGCTTGCCTTTGCGATTCGTCCGGCATCCCGTATGAGCCCGTCAGAGACATCGATTGCCGATCGTGCGCCAGCGGCAGCCGCAGCAGGTCCTGCCTTAAGCGGTGGCCAGGGTCGGCGCTGACTCAACACCAACCTCATCATCTCGGAATCAAGGCTTCGGGCATCGTGATCCGACTCCATAAGAGCCAATCCGGCTGCTGCCCGTCCCACTGTTCCGGCGAGGGCCAAAATGTCGCCAGCGACCGCACCAGAGCGGAGAACCGGAGCGCGCGAATCCAGAGTTCCGGTTACAGCTATAGATGCTGCCAGCTCACGTCCCCGCCCCAGATCACCACCGATGACACCGCATCCGACTGCACCGAGCTGCACGATGGCTGCAGCCATCCCATCCGCAAAACTATCTACCCAGTCGATAGGCGTCGCCCCAGGCAAAGTAAGACTGACCAGCAGAGAGGTGGCACGCCCACCCATTGCGTTGATGTCGCTGAGGTTTTGGGCGGCCGCCTTCCATCCGACATCGAAGCCGTCCGTAATGTGTCCATTCCTACGATTGAGTCTAAAATCCTGATTCTCGACGAGTGTGTCGATGGAGATCACAACTCGGCCATCCGGGGCAGCCAGGAGCGCAGCGTCGTCCCCAGGCCCAATGACCGCGGCATCTGCGACAAGAAGTCGCGGAAAAATTCTCGCCAGTAAATCTGTCTCGGTAAAGTCGGCAACGGTGAGGGGCATACATCTAAGGTACAAGCGAATCCTCATACAGCGTCCACCGATTCCAAAGCAACGCATAGCTGGGCGGTCGTTTCGTCGTGGGAAGTACCTGGACTACAGACGCCTTCAGCCCGACACGGGGCGCAGGAAGATGTTCGTGAGCTTTACCCGCGGAACTATAGTGGAACGGTAATAATTCGCATCACATGGGCGAAGCGAGGAGGGGCGGCGTGGACGAAGCACAAGATCAAAGCATTCCTGCCGCTCGTCATCTAGGTTTAAGCGGTGGCAGTCCGTCCACGTTCCCATCATCCGGTCATGGGCAGCCCCCTTCCCTGTCCCAACGAACGAAGGACTCGCCGACTTCAGTTTTAGCCTCACGATCCCACCGCCGTAAAAGATTCGTGGCTCTACTCCTCACAATCCTGGTGGCGCTAAGTATTCCGACTCTTATTGGGACGCTCCTTCTGCTGGGTTAGTCTGTACTGGAGAAACTATTCTGACGAACGCAGGGGCCAAATTTCGCAAAGATTATGCCTATATGGGGTAGGCGACCAGAGGCTATTAAAATAGCGCCCATTATCGAGGCTCCCATTAATTCGTCTCCATTTGACCGCGTTGTGACAGCAACCGGACGGTCCTGTCAGCAATCTCTCCGTGGACTGCGATGGCTCTGCCCAATGTGTTGAGTTGAACCGAAAAACGAATCGAGATATACCTTGCGAACAACGCCAGTCATCTTTCAATCGAAAGCACCTCAGGCTCCGGATCTGGAGTCTTTTAGGGTTTTCGCTAACACTTACGTAGTTGGTAGTTCGAGGGGTGCGGAATGTAGGCAAAACCAGCTAACGGTGTGGGCCCACGGAGTAGGTGCTCTGGGAGGTTCGTTCATAGACGGAGACGAAGAAGCTGCGCGAATCCTGGATCAGCCCGGGCTCTCTAATCTCCCTTCGCTTGGGCAAGAGCTTCGTGGATCAATCTCTCTATACGTCCTAGAGCACGACAAGGACCAAGTCACTCTACTTCCGGACCCGCTGGGAGGCGGCATCGTCTTTACGCACCGCGACGAGGATGGCTGGGCAGCATCGTCGGATCTCGGTGCGCTCGTCGACTTCCTCCGGAGCATCGGTCGAGGCCCGCGGAAGTCACTTGAATATGTGGCTGCATATGTTGCCACCGGTAGCGGCGGGCTCGTCGACTCTAGTTATGAGGGCATCGAAGCGCTGCCACAGTTCAGCTATATCGAGATCACTCTAAATGGATTCACAGTGAAAGATTATGCGGCCAAGCAGTCCTTCTACGCGACAGAAGAGTCCTATGACGATTCTCTCGCTCGCGCCGAGGAAGAAATCAAACTGAACCTGAGGGCGCTTGCCTCTGGAGACCATTCCCGTAAAGTGGCGCACTTGACCGGGGGAATCGATTCACGCGCTGTGTTGGCGGCAATCCTGTCGACGGGCAACGGCGATCAGTTCTCGTTCTACTGTTCTGGTGGGCCCACCGAACCCGACCAGGTCATTGCGCGGCAACTGGCGACTGAGTACGGGCTCATCATGACGAAGGCTCAAGGGACAGAGCCAACTGTCGCGCCTGAGACCCAGGAAGAACAGCTCCTTTGGCGCTTTCAACATACCTCCGGGCTCATATCCGGCCCGATGCATCGGGGAAACACTCGATCTTCGACGGCTATTGCCAGTGGCGGCTATGGCGAGCTATTTCGTTCATTCCACAACAAGGGGATTCCCCACGTTGGGAATCCGCAGGAGGTGGCCCAAAAGATATTCGGCGGACTTGGTTTCTCGACTAACGCTTCCCGCAGACTGCTCTCACGGGACTTTGCCGACCGCACCCAGGCCCGGCTGCAGAACCATATTGTAAAGAGTGAAGGGAAGGGAGTGCGCCGAGATGCGCTTCTCGACCATGTGTACATGAGTAGTCGTAACAGGTTTTTTGTCGGTGAGATCACCAGATCGGTATCACCCTTTGCCGCGCGGTTTGATCCCCTTTACAGCCTTGCAGGAGCGTCCCTCGCTCTCCGACTCGATGGTGCCAGCCGTGTGGCAAATATTGTCGGGATGGACCTGATCGAGCGTATGTCGCCCGGCCTATCGCGGCTGCCATTCGATCGAGACAGATTCAGCGGTGCTTATGCACAAGTTCGCGAAGTGCCCGCCACGAGGGATTTTTCCAAGCAAGGTGGACCATTATTTGATGGGATGGTCAGCGAGCCGGCAGGGAACGCTGGGCTTGTGAAAGTCCCCAAACCAACGGTGGAGGAGCGGCTGCGAGCGAACGAGCTGAAGATGGCCCCCCGACTTATCGCCGAGTTTCCGGCGACGCGTGATGGAATCAAGGACCTGATCGCTGGGATGACCGGGTCAAGATTCGAATCTGCCTTCAATAGCAGGGCGGTGACTCTCCTCGTGGATCGGCCGCCCTCACATCGCGTCCATTACCGGACTGCTCGCAGTATCTACGCCAGCCTCCTGTGGTATCACCGAGGATGATCGCAGAACCTTGGCTCATTGTTCCCTGCCAGATCACGATGCCTCACAAGGACTACCCGCAGCGGCGGCTAAGCTTGATAGATCGAACGGCCAACCGGCCTTCTCATGTTCGATCTTGGTCCGCATTTCTCGAACAGATCTAGGGATAATGGTTACAAACGCTCAGATGTATCGGCTTCGGGAAATGGTCCTTCCGCTCCTCCCCTCGTCTAGCGGGGATCCAAGCAGGGCCCGAGCCATGAACTTCATCGAGAATGGGCTCCTCTCATCAGCGCAGTTCGATGATCTCAAATATGACAACGGCGCGATGTGGGCCGCACCCTACCCTCGAGGCCAACAGCGCTACCTACACGGATTCATTTTCCTTGTCGACTGGTTCGATACTGTTCTGGTGAACGAGCAGTCTGCCCCAGAAGCCGCCAGACTTGCCACCGAAGTAGTGGAGGATTGGGTCGACCGATACCCAAATCCACAGACCGACCACCCTATGGCCTATCACGATGAGACAACCGCTCAACGGCTGATGAACCTCATGTCGTTGGATATGAGAGTGCAGAACTACCATCCTGATCTGTCGCAACGGGTCCTGCAGCCTCTCATTAACACGACCGCCGACCTCCTTGCCCGGGATGACTTTCATGCTGCTGGCAACAATCACGGGATGTTCCAGGATCTCGCTCTGCTGTATTGGAGCATTTTATCTGCGCCCACTGAGGAACGCCGGTCAGCTGCATACTTCGACGTCGCAATGAATCGATTGAGGAATTACTTCAGCGAATGTTTCACCAAAGACGGGGTTCATGTCGAGAATACACCGACTTACCATTTGATGGTTTCCAGACATGTAGCTAATGTTCAGAGAATTGCGGTAGCGGCCGGACATCCCGATGCACCGTTTTATGAAGAGCTCGTCAAAAGGGCCGAAATCTATGCTGTTCATGCACTGATGCCGGATCGCACTTATCCCCCGATTAGCGATACACAGCAAAACGACATTTCTCGATCAGGAATGCAGAAGATTTTTACCAGTGAAGAATTCGCCTATGCGAGCAGTGGCGGATCAACTGGTCGAGCCCCCGACGCGCGAACCCTGGTTCTCCCGGACTCCGGCTATGCGATTTACCGCAGCAAATGGGGAGATCCGAATGCGACCTTCGCGTTCTTCTCAGCGGCCTACAACGCTGATTACCACAAACACTCGGATGACCTGAGCTTCTTTTTACGGAGTGCGGGGGTAGACCTTCTAAGCGAATCGGGCCCCTACAGCTACGACTACAAAGATCCTTTGTCTAAATACGCCTACTCCCAGTTCGCTCACAATAGCCTTGTGGTAGACGGCAGGAGCCTTCCGCGGACTGATGGGAAGTTGAACGATGTACACCTGCGATCCATTGATGAGCGGGACGATGGATTCACCGTTGTTGGCACGAATGCTCGCTACGAGGACGTTATTCACGAGCGGAAGATAGACATCAACGAGATTGATGGATTTCCGCAAATCAATGTTACGGATTCCATTACAAGCCCTGCTAAGCATCATTATCAGTTGCTTTGGAACCTTGGGACGGATGTAGACATAACTTTGCATGGCCAAGGTTTTGAACTATTCCACAAGAATCGGAAGGTCATGGATTTGCTGGTGTCTGCCGATGTAGCAACCATCATTACCATTCGCGAAGGCGTGATGAAGCCTCGTCCACTTGGCTGGCGCTTCCCAAAATTCGGTCAAGCAGAACCGGCCAAAGTTGTGGCCATATCCTTCACAGGTCCGTCTGCGACCCTTACGACCAGCATCAGGCTGTCCGATTTCAACTACGTCGATCGGGGTCTTGCAGCCCAGGACTCAAAGTGGTCACGACAAGACGGTAAAGTGCCGCTAAACTATCTCTTCAGTCCAGGAAAAACGGCTAGCGGGCGGAATCGCTTGGTGGTAGTTTTCTCGGCTATCCAAGGCGTCGGAGACTTCACCTACAACTACAAAGCATCAATCGACGCTGTCGACATCAACGCGCTTTACATTCTGGATGACTTTGGCGACCAGGGTTCCTACTATCACTCTGACCATCGATCAGACACTGTGTTTCAAGCGGTCCAACGGTTGATAAAGACAATTGCTGACCGGGAGGGTGTGGAGGTAAGCGACATTGTGACAGTCGGGTCCTCCAAAGGTGGGACTGCGGCTCTGCTTCACGGCCTCGCCCTGTCGGTTGGTCGAATAGTCGTTGGTGCCCCTCAGACCCGGATAGGTTCGTTCGTTGCTCGCCCACATCCGAACATCCTCGAGTTCATGGCTGGGGGGACTTCCGATTCGGATGTGGAGTACCTCGATGGGTTGATTGACTCCGCAATAAGCAAGAACAACGGAACCACAGCAATTTCGATTCTCGTAGGCCAAAACGATCATCACCTCTCTCACCATGTGCTGCCCTTGTCTGAGAAGCTCGCCGCTAAGGAAATTACCGATACCTCCCTCACAATTCTTCCAGATCTTTCGCATGCCGACGTCGGGTCAGTGTTTAGATTCTTCCTTGCAGCTAACCTGGAGCAGTGGGTAGCAAAGTCCAGTGAGGAAGCGCTAGCTTACATCCTCACTACCAAAGAAAGCGCGCGAAGCATTCGCATCAAGGTGTATGCGCCAGCGGAAACCCAAATCTCTTACCGACTGTTCTCCGGATCAGAAATTGTTCGCCGACGGAGCTATTCAGAGCGCGACGTTGTCATATTCGACGATCTGGCTCCGGGCAACTACAGGGTCCGGGTTTTCCGGACCGAGCCTGGCATGACGCAGCCCAAAGCCTTCACAACCCGTTGGATTAATGTCGAATAGGGATCGAAACCCCATTGCCCTTTACCGGGGAGGCCGCGCCGTATAGTCGGTATACCGCTTGATGTCTGTGCTGATAATGCGAGCAGGTACACCGGCAACCACGCAATTATCTGGAACCTCCTCAAGAACAACGGCGTTGGCGCCGATGACCACGTTGCTGCCGATACGTCCCCCGAAGCACTTGGCTCCAGGCGCGATGAACACGTTATCGCCGACGATGGGGGTTCCATTCCCCCGCACTCTTCCGCCTAATGTGACGTTCTGAGCAATGACACAGTCTCGTCCGATAATTGAGTCCGGGTGGATTACAGTTCCGATACCGCCAATACCAAGGCGGGTACCTTCTCCAATTCGGGCCTTGAACGGCACTCTGGAGTTGAACTTGTTGAAGATGAATGTCTGGATGTAATAGGCGCCGTCAACCAACCCTTCAAGGTAGACCTTGCGGGAAAGTCTATAGAGGTCCATCACCCCGAATCGGTGGAGCTCTTTGGATAACAGGTCTATTGATCCATTTGCCAGTGAGAACTGCTGCATCTCCCCAAAATCGTCTCCATATGCTTCATGACCGATAACCGAACTCCCTTGGGGCTGGCCGCCGGCAGCGACGACGGGTTTCCCGAAGAAATGAGACCCCACGTGTTCCCCAGAAGGATCGATGAACGAAACTACCTGGTGGTTGACACCGAGCATCAGACTCACTGCGGCACTTGTCTTGGTCAAGCCCACCAGGGACAATGATTTTGTCTGACTCGACCGCGGTACGTCGGGAAAACCGACGTACCGCACCCGGTCGGATACCGCTGAAACCGCAGGACTATCGGGCGATTTGGTGTAGCACTTGACGCGATACGTACCCGGACCGTCTAACGGAAACTTATAGGTGTTGGAGACGACATAGGGCGTTTTCTCCACGACCTCGTCACCGCGCAACAGATAGTATGCAAACAGTGTTCCGCCCTCGCTTGCGGCAACGGAAAGCTGGAAGAAATTCTCTAGTGCGGCTGTCACTTTCATGTGTGCTCCCCACGTCGCGTACCAGATTTGGTAACCGGCCTACCTACCACTTCCATATTCAATAGCGGCAGCACTCTATCGTTTGAAAATTGTTGGACGACAAACCGCTGTGCGGCAAACCTCAGCTCATCCCATCGAGCGATATCGGCTGTCACCGTTCGGATGCGCTGGGCCATCCTTACCGGGTCAGGCGCGATCCAATCGACAGGATAGATCTGATCGGCGCCGGGCCAAGCGAGTGTTACAGGGAACGCACCAGACGCAGCCCCGTCGGGCAGCGTGAGATGAAACGACTCGAAGTCGCTGACGGACAAAACCGTTCCGATCTTGCTATACCACTCAGCCATGCCGTCCCCCTGCGCGTCGAAGGTAACTCCTCCGGTCAATGTCGGGTCGGTCTCAATACGCTGATACTGGGTCAGGAAGTAGTCAAGCTCTTCGGTACGATCAGCCATCCATGCGAACTCTTCAGGACGTTTGCCCTTGATGAACAGGTGATACCGACTGTCTTCAGTCCTAAGGGCGCTCAGCAGATCGAGCGCTAGATCAAGCCGTTTTCGTTGCGGCACGATCCCCACCAGGCCGAGGTTCCATTCGGCTCCCGGGAGTTTGTCGCGTTTCAGCGCACGCGTGTCGACATAGTTCGGGATGACAACTGACTTTGAACGTGGAATCCGAAAATCCCGCTGAGCGACGTCCGCTGTGTGCTGGCCGACGAATATGAAGCGATCGACGTTGTCGGTGTTCAGCTGATGGAGGTACGCAGTGGTCAGCTCCTGAAGATGCAGCCGGCAGACCAGCCGCTGGTCGGCACGCTTGTTTTTCGCAAACCAGACGGCGTTTCCAAGAGTCCACTCACAGAAGATCACTTCTGCCTCCGCCAGTTTGGCGCGGCTGGCCTCGTCGTCGTGTTGCGAATGTCCGAGCCATTGATCAATGTCGACCGTGTGTCCGGATGCTTCTAAATGTGCGATGAGCCCACGGGCGAACTTGAGGTCGTGTCCGGCAACCAGAATCTTCTTGGGGGTCCTGTCATCCCAAGGCACATTTGATCGCCGATCTCGAAGAACCTTCCTTCTCAGGACCAGCGTCCGTTCATGGCCAGCGGGAACTACTGCTGCTAAGCCGGACACCTTCCGTTCATCAGCAGCTTCTAGCCGAGCCAGTCCACGACCGCATTCTTTCAGATCCTCTTGGCTGACGAGTGCCGAATCCCAAACTGAATATTTCCTCGATGTGAGAAGGTCCTCGTAATATGTGCGGTCAATCTGACTAGTCGGGAGGTCTCCAATAAGGGTGATTCCGGCTGACAAAAGGGACTGCGAATCGTCCGCGGACATCTTCCTAACTTCAATACCGTTGATTGGTCCAGAATCTCCGGCGCCAAACTCGGTCAACAGAAGAGTAGGGCGGACACTCTGGGCATCGAGATCCGCCAGGATCTCTGGAGTTATCTTCTGAATGCGGAGCGCATACTTCTCCAGCATCGGCGCCTTGACCGTCAGGCCAGCCGTTCTGAGGACGTAAACCAGACGGTGAGCAGCTGTGTGGCTCCGGAGTACCGAACGCAGGGCAAGCCATGCATCCTCATTTCTGGCTTCCTCATTTTCCATCCAGTAGTTGATCAGCGCCTGGGCGCTTGCTTGATCAGAGACGATCGGGATGATACTTCCGAAGACCTGATCGATCCCCTGCCCTGGTCCACTGATAATCGTTCCCCCACAAGCGGCGACCTCAAACACTCTGCGAGAAAACATCGTGCCCGATTGTTCAACGGAGTTCACGTTTACGTGCACGGGGTGGGCTTTGTAGGCTTCCACCATGTCTGCGTAGGTCAGACCACCGGAAACATGGGGCGCGAGATCCGCGGGGAACTTGTAGGGGCTCTCCTTGTTCAGGTGCTGACGATCATAAATGGTTAGACCAACTGGAAGCGCGGCTGCAAGGAGGCTATGGAGCTGATCGGATCTCTTCTGGTACCGAGCCCCATAATATGAGCCAGCATACGAGACAGTATGCGAGTACTGCCTGTCGCTGGGAAGCGGATTATGTAGTGCTGGCTGGGCGTAAAAAGGTAGCGAAGCGACAGTCTCAAGGAATTCGCCCGCCGACTCCAAATAGCGCCGGATCGACCGATCATCACTGGTAAAGACATGCTGAAAGTAGGTGGCGGTTTTCTGGAACCGGTTGAAATGAATGGGATCTTCTTTATTCCAGAAAATTGTTGGTATTGAGTTCGCACGGCAATGTTTAATCAGGTTGCGTAGATCCGCGAAAGAATCGTCGTCGTAATAACCCACCTTCCCCCGCCATGCTCCACCGTTTCCTTCCCAGGCTGACTCGACGAATAGTGCGCTGATCTTCGAATCGGCTAGCTGGTTTGCCCAGTTGTCGGGAAGTAGCTCGACCAGCGAGATGTCGGGGCGCAGGCCAGCGGTAGTGAATTCATCGGCGATAATACCAATCGTCACATCTGACAAGTTTGTTCCGCTTATGCAGGACGCGCGTTGTTCGGATGCTGACAGTGCAACATGGGCTTCTTCACCCACGCGCCGCCAATTCCTCTCGCTGACCGCCCAGAGGCGGGCTCGGCGGCCCATTTCACAACGCCAATCCTCATTCTTCACGAGCTTTGTTAGGACTGAGGCGAGCTGGACTGCATCGCCTGCAGGGAAAAGGGCTGCCCGTTCCCCGTCCGCGCCTGCGAGGTCCCTCAACGGAGGCAAGTCGGAAAGGACCACGGCTTTGGCTGCTGCCATCGCCTCCAAGGGTTTGATCGGAGAAACCATCTCCGTGACAGGAAGTGGCAGACGCGGACATGGCGTTATATCGAAGATACTGAGGTAGTTGGGGATTGCACTGGCTTTGACCCGCCCCGTAAATATCGTCACGTCGGACAGACCCAGCGTCGTAGCTCGTGCCTTCAACGCTGGCAATGCCGCGCCGTCTCCGACGATCACAAGCCTGAAGTCTGTGTCCTCTACCACCATCCGATGGCACGCCTCGAGCAATGTGGCCAGGCCCTCGTACTCGACCAGGCTACCTGCATACCCAATCACCGGAATATCGTGGTCGATACCCAGCCGCTGCTTCGTTGGTCCATGAGCCGGCATGTCGCTGAACTGGTCAGTATCGACCGCATTCGGAAGAATCACGACCTTTTCGTCCGGAACCCCACGATGGACTAGCTCGTCCCGAACTTGGTCTGTTATTGCAAAAACGAGATCGGCTTCACGCGCAACAAGCGTTTCCATCTCCTTCGAGAACCTGAACCGGTCTGACTGACCCCACCCAGCCTTCGTCGACGACTCGGTGATCTCCCATAGCCCGCGAACTTCATAGCTGAATGGAAGCCCGAGCCTGCGCGCCGCAATCAGCGCGGGCAGGGCAGTTACATGGTTTGACGCAGCATGAATCCGTTCAACACGATTACGCGTTGCCACTTGAACATAACTGTCTGCTGCCTCTTGCACGTAATGGTCAAGGGGGCCCTGGGTCCATGTGGGGCCCTGACTGAAAAAGTGGTTGATTCCATCAATGGTTTCGTTGTAGCTCGATGTGGATTTAGGCGCGACATCGGTCTTGATGTCCCATGGATATCCTGGGCGTGCCGCGATGATCACGTCGGCTCCGGCTTGAGTCAGCCCTTGCACCAGGCCCGCTGTGCGGGTTGAGTAGCCGTTTGAGTTGTAGGGGGAAACGCTATGCGCACAGTAGAGAATACGGCCTCGCTCAGCCTGGTAGCCCGGAGAGTCTTGCTTGGGCGGCAGGTTGGGCGGACGCTCGCTGAGCCGATCAAGTCCCGTGACAGCATCGATCAGCTGCTTCTGTTTCGCGGATAGTCCCGTCAAGACTTCCGCATGGTCAGCAATTGCTTTTGCCGGTTCACTAACGCTGCCGAGCACGAAATAGAGATGTGCGATCAGGTTGTATACATTCATTTTGGACGGGTCCCGGAGCACAGTCTTCCGGAGCTCCTCAGCGCGTTCCAACGGACCGAGTGTTGGAGCCGAGTTCGGTTTTGCGGTGACAATAGCCGCCGGCGCAACGGACGCGGTTGTATGAGCCGTCTCTGACCCGGCTGGCAACGGCACATTGACAGCAGCGCCCGAAAGCTCTCTGGGTCCTTGAGCGGGACGCGCAACCTTCTGAATCTGTCGTGGCCACAACCGTCCAAGTACCTGGGCTGGCGTGACAACGGCAGAGCCGATTCTCATTCGTTTTGACCCACGGAGCGCGGATAGTGTGGCCTTTAGCTTCGTGTTCTCTTCACGCAAGGACTTACCCTCGATCGTCAACTTGCTGTTTTCGCGCTGCGCTGAAGCTAAGTCCCTTTCCAAGGACCTAATAGCGCTAGCGTCGCGACGTCGACGCGCGGTCAGCTTCTCGTGCTCAACGATGAATTGGTCAATGTCGGCTAAATACCTAGCGCGTTTAGCCGAGGCATCTATGGGCCGTGATCGGATCTCGTCCTCAAACCGCACTGATTTCCTCCATCATGATTCGGAAACTCACCGTCAGAGGTGTCACCGCCAGATTCCGCGAGTGTCGACTACTGACTTTCCCTCGAGTAATGCACGGTCCATCTCCTTGAAATCATCGTGATCGACAAGCAACAGCACAACGTCAGCATCCCTGACAGCGTTTGCAGTCTCGACGAGCTCGACGTTGGCGAGACCGGTTAGTGACTTGGGAAGCGTCGATACGTGCGGTTCAGCGACAAGAACCGTGCTCTCTGACAGATCACTACTGAGCTGCCTGACAATTTCCACTGCCGGAGATTCTCGCAGGTCATCAATGTTCGCCTTAAAGGCGAGACCGAGGGCCGCAACCTTCGCGTTACTCCCTGCATCCTTAAGCGCCGCCTTCACCTGATCGATAACCCAGGCCGGCTTGGCATCGTTTGTTTCCCGGGCCTGACGAATCAGCTTTGACTCGTCAGGGGCTGCCGAAACGATGAACCACGGGTCAACGGCGATGCAGTGGCCGCCGACGCCTGGGCCGGGCTGCAGGATGTTCACCCTAGGGTGGTGGTTCGCGAGTTCGATCAGCTCCCAGACGTCGATGCCGACCTTGTCGCTAATGACCGACAGTTCGTTCGCAAAGGCGATATTCACGTCCCGGTAAGCGTTCTCGACGAGCTTCGCCATTTCTGCGGTCGCTGCATCGGTGAGGTGGATGTCACCCTGGCAGAAAACGTGGTACAGCTGGCGGGCGAGCTCAGTCGCCGCGTCGGTAATCCCTCCCACAATCCGGTCATTGGTTACGAGTTCAATCATGACCCGCCCGGGGAGAACCCGTTCTGGGCAGTGGGCTACATGGAGGATTGGTTTACCGTTGGCTCCGTCAAGGCTGAGGTCCGGACGAAGCCCCAGCAGGTAATCAGCGAGGTGCTGGGTTGTGCCCGGGGGAGAAGTTGATTCCAGGATGATCAGCTCACCGCCTCGGAGCTGTGGCGCAAGACCGCGGGCCGCAGCCTCGATGTAGCTCAGGTCTGCCGTCTTGTCAGCGTTGAAGGGAGTTGGCACAGCAAGGATAAAGGCGTCTGCTGACGGAGTTACGGTTGTGGCCGACAGGCTACCAACGCTGACTGCACCCGCCACGTGAATGTTGAGGTCTGGCTCGACGAATGGCACTTCTCCGCGGTTGATGGCGTCCACGTTGTCCTGCTTGATGTCCACGCCGACCACCTGAAGCCCGTTGGTCGCCAGAATGGCAGCAGTTGGAAGTCCGATGTATCCGAGACCGATAACTGCGACTTTTTGGATGGTGTTCATGTGTTCCCCTTAGATTGATACATGGTTGTCAGGCTTTCCATAGAACGCGATGTCCGAGGATGCCAGGATTTCGTAGTCGGATACCTGCCAGGTGTGACCTGACCCATTCCGTTGTTGATAGTAGTTGTATCGGTCGGATGAATAGACAGTCCCCGAGGCAGCGATCACTGCCTGCAGGAACGCGGTATCTTCCCCTGTGCTGCGCCGTTCAAACGGGTGCTGAAGGAAGACCCCTCGGGGCGCGAGAATAGTAGGTCCCATGACCATTCGAGTGAACCTGTGTTCCTTGTGAGCGAAACGCAGGACCGTCGCATCATGAGACTGAAGGTACATGTAATGGGCTTGCTTGCCGACGACCTGAGCCCCGGAGTAGTTCAACGCGCCGAGCTGGTCCACGAGGTAGTGCTGCCCGTAAAAGTCATCATCGTCCATTTTGGTAAGCACAGCGCCTGATGCCGCAGCGACGCAGTCATTCAGGCACTCACCCAAACTTTGGCTTGATGGCGCAGTAAGGACAACCAAGGATTTGATGCCGTAGCGCTTTCCCAAGTTCTCCAGTGTCGAAGCATCCGCTGTAAACCCGTGTGTAAGCAATACAAGCTCTGGACTTACCTCGAGCTGTGCACCAACCGTTCGGAATACGTGCTCTAACTGGTGTGGGCGAATCGTCGATACCAAAACGCTGACACTCGGCAAAGCAACCGGTTGGGCAAGCGTTGGCACAGCTGACCGAAGAACCTGTTCAGCCCTGTGCGCATAGGTATGTTCCCGCCAGATTGCACGCTGCGCGAGGTGCACCTGCCGCTCACCCAGCGAGGCTTGTTGAACGAGGGCAGAGAGTAGGCTTGCCGCGCCGTCTGCAGTCTCGACAATCGGAACTTCAGAAGGAGCGAAGTAGCGTTCAATAGCGACGCTGCGCGTCGAGACTACTGGGGTTCCAGAAGCGGTAATCTCGAATATTCGACGAGCGCACATGCTCGGGGATTCAGTCACAGAGTTGACGTTGAGGAATACCTTGTACGCCTTGTATGCCGTCAACATCTGGGAATACGGCAGCGAACCGACAACATGGGGCGATAGCCCCGAAGGAAACTGATAGTCTTCCCGATCACCCAACTTGCGCGAGAATATTTCGAGTCCCGTCGCCATAGACGCCGACGCATCAGCTGCGGCTCCGAGCAGCAAATCCATCTGCGCCCGCCGTTCAGGAAACTTGTGTCGGAAATACATTCCGGCAAAGGCTATGTCCCGTTGATGCCATCCATGTTTCGGACGCACCGGATTATGGATGGCCGGTTGAGCTGCGAAGGACAACGACTCTATCCGATCATGCCCCAGGTCCGTCCTATACCGATCCACCATGTTTGAGTCACTCGTGAACACACGATCGAACAACTTTGCGACGGGTAGGAAGTCCTCATAATGAGGGGGGTCCTCTTTATTCCAGAAAACCGTCGGAATTCCCTTGTCGCCGCACGCTTGGAGCAGTTCCCGAAACCCCTCTGAGGGCCCTGACGAGCCTGTCAGCTTGTATTGCCAGGCACCCCCATTCCCGTTCCAGGCTGACTCCACGAACAGCAAGTCGATCCGGTCATTGGCAACCACCGACGGCCAATTCTCGGGGGTCAATCGGATCATTTCCCACTCATAGGCAAATGCCGATGCAGAGAACTCGTCGAGGATCACCGCCGCGCGAACAGACCGTCTCGGCGCCTCTGTGCGTATCGGCTCTGCTTCGGCGAAAACCAAGCGTTTGGATCTGCGACGCCCCGTCCACGCACCCTCTGCCCCACGGGCGTTGTCTACTGTGAAGACGCCTTTCTCAGCCTGATTCCTTTGATGCCAGACGCGGACAGCAGGGATTCCTCCTCGGCGGAAATGCCACAGCATTGCTCGACCCCTACGGACTCCCGACCGGATCATTCAGTGCTCCTTCGGCCGGTTTCCCGGACAACCACCTCGGGCACTACCAAGTCATACATCACACGTCGCTTAGTCTTCATGGCAGCCACCCGATCTCGTGCCGTGAGGTGCTTGACGAAGGTGCGATACCACTTGATCACTTCATCGGGGTTGCCATCCATGACCAACTCGCCCTCGTCGAGCCAGATCACCCTGCTACACATATCCTTGATGGTGCCTAGGCTATGGCTCACGAGAAACACACAACCGGCGTTGGCGAGAAGTTCATTCATCCTCTGCTTGGTTCGGCCCTTGAACTGGTCATCTCCGGTGTTCAGCGCCTCATCGATTAGGAGGATCTCCGTATCCACTGCGGTGGCAATGGCGAACTGTAGCCGAGACCCCATCCCGGAGGAGTATGTCTTCATGGGTAAATGAATGGAATCCTCCAGTCCGGATAGTTCCACGATGCTCTGGTATTTGCTAGCAATATCTGCCTTTGACATGCCCATGGCCAGGCACCCCAGCATGATGTTCTGTTCCCCTGAGATGTCCGGAACCAACGCGGCGCTTACTCCTAGTAACGTTGGCCTGGCGGACGCGTAGACTGCGCCCGACGACGGCGGTACGCGCCCGTTGATGAGCTTCATCAGAGTGCTCTTGCCTGAACCATTGCGCCCTATGATTCCGACGGACTCCCCGTGGTGCACCACCACGGAGACCTCTTTCAGCGCCTGGAGCTTTACGGAGGTGTCGCGCCCGATGGCCCGTCGAACGGGCCGTAGCAGACGGGGCCCCTTCTGGGCTGCCTGCTGTTTGCTTTGGACCTGGTAGACCATGCTTACTTTGTCCACCACGACAGCAGGTTGCTCGGCCACGAATTCGATCTCACTGGTCACGGCCGTACGTTTCCTCTGCGTTCCAGAAATAGACAAGTCCCACTGCCAAGAAGCCCAATGCCCAGGCAGCCAGAATCGCCCATGACTCCCATGCGGGTAGTTCGTTGTAAAGAACGGACTGGCGAACAATGGTGAGCATCTGATAAATCGGGTTCCACTCGATAATCGCCCTGATAGTCGGAAACTGATCAAAGAGCGTTATCGGGAAAATCACACAGGAGCCGTACATCAGGAACCTGAGGGCAACCGACAACAGGTTCGAGATGTCGTTGACTTTCGAGACCACCCGCGCCAGAACCAGTCCGACACCCAGGTTGAGCACTGTCTGCAACAGGAGGGCGGGAACAATCAGGAGCCAGAGCCAGGAAATTTGTTCCTCGGGTGGGAAAAGGAGGATCAGCAGGAACATCGCTAGAACAACCGGCACACTGCCGAGTAGTTCGCGCATGTTCACCGATAACAACAGGGTGGCCCGGGGAAAGTTGAATGCCTGGACAACTTTAAGGTTGGACCGTATGGCTTTGGCGCCATTGGAAATGGCGCGGCTGCTCATCTGGAAGAGGAACACTCCAATAATGAGGTAGCCGATGAAGTTCTCTACGCCGCGGCTGGCCTGGAGGAGTACGCCGAAAATCAGGTAATACGTCAACCCGCTGAGCACCGGGTTCAGGATCAGCCAGATGCTGCCCAATCGGTCTCGACTATTGCCCGACTGAACGTTCGCCTTCGCGTCAAAGAAGACGAAATGTCGGTAGTCCCACAGCGCAACCAGGTAGTCCAGGAACGGAGGTTTTGCCCCGACCCTGGTCAGACCGCGAAGGTTGACAGAGGTCGGCACAACGTTAGCGCGACTCTTCCCTTTCGAATCTGCCATCAGGCGGAACACCTCAGTGCGGGGTAAGCGTCCAGCAGAGCAGCCGAGTTCCCGACCCAGGTCCGATTCGACAGCACCTGCCGGCGACCTGCGGCACCCATTGCAGCGGCCTCAGACTTGAGACGCGCACCACCGTCGGCAATGAGCCCACGGATACCGGACACCAGGGACGCTGTGTCCCCGGCTACGGTCAGCACCCCGGTGTCAGCCGAAACGATCTCGCGAAGGGCGGGAAGGTCACTCGCCACCACCGTCCGCGCACACGCCATCGCCTCGACTGGCTTCAACGGCGTCACCGCTCGGGTCACTTCCAGGTCCTTCCGCGGCACAACAAAAATATCTATGGCTTGATGATGAAGCCGAGCTTCCTCACGAGGCACTCGGCCGGTAAACGTCACGAGGGCCCTCACGCCAAGTTGTTCGGCCAGAGTCTTCAGCGAGGGTAGAGCCACCCCATCCCCCACGATCAGGCACCGCAAACCAGGAAGGTCTGCCACCAATTCGGCGAACGCCCGCAGAAGGTCATCCAGACCCTCGTAGTCGACGATGCTACTGACAGTGCCGACATACAGGCCGTCGCTGGGCAGTCCGAGTGACTGACGGGCGCTCCGTGAGTCCATCGGTTCGTCGAGGTACTCATCGCCCACAGCGTTCGGGCACAACAGAATCTTGCGCGGGTCTACTCCCTTGCCCACGATGTCCTGCTTCATAGCCTCACCCAACGTCACCACCAGGTTGGCACTGTGCATAACCTGCGCTTCACTTTCAGTGAAGAGCCTATAGCGTCCGCTCTTCTTTGCGGCATCGCTACGACTTGATGCCCAAGTGTCAGCCAATTGGCCGCGTACCTCATATACCCAGGGGATGCCCAACACGCGGGCAACTTCGCGCACCACCAGGCCATTCACAAAGTGGGTGGTGGTATGTAGAACGGTCGGCCGGATCCGCAGCGCCAGGGCCAGGAGTTCCTCAGCTTGCTGCTGCAGCCTGCCATCAAATCCTTCGGCCAGAGTCGAAGGCAACACCCGATGATAGGAGACACCCTCCAGCACATCGAGGTCGGCAGCGAAGAGTTTTCCCACCTGCACGGGATAACCCACGCGGGTTGCCGCATGCACATTCCATCCTGCGTCGTGCTGGGCTTTCAGGATGGAATGAGACCGATGGGCGTAGCCGCTACCGGTGTGGGGCAGTGAGTTCGTCAGGACGTGCAGCACCGTGCGGTCCCGCGGCACATAGCCCTTTACCGGTGCCACACTGGGTGTCCAGCCGGCAAAGACCCGACGCTCCGACTCAAGCCTCTCCGCCGAGCGTGGCCGTCCCGCCGCTTCCAGCACCTCCACAGCGCCACTCATGTCGCCGTCGTACCAGCGCCGTCGCGCCACCGTCCGGCTGGCATCCGGCGCGCCCGGCGCCTGGGCACGAATGAGGAATCCGTCCGCCATCGTCGGATACCCGGCGGCGAGCGACACCTCGGCCAGTCGGATGGCCGTTGAAGCCCGTCCGCCGGCGTCCAATGCCGACTGCAACACTTCCTGGGTACGGCCGCTTTCCCCGCGGAGATATGCGGCTACAGCCTGCGTCACCGGGCCACGATTTATAAGCGACGCCGCTCCCGCCGCCCGGTGCACAACGCCGCTGGGCAACCGGCGAGACACCTGAAGCAACAGCAAGAACGGGTCATCGCCCAGATGGCGGAGGGCTGTGACGCCCAACAATCGCGCATTGCGCAGCAAAGCCCCAACCTTCACCGGTGCGGGCCCCCAGCAACCTCAGCCAGAAGATCGATGTAGCTTTGGGCCAACGCCTCAATGTCGGCATTGTTCTTCACCCAGGCGCGTCCTGCGCCATTGACCTGGAGCAGCGAACGATCAGCGGCCAGCTTCCGCCAGAGCTCCGCAACGTCTTCCGGCGAACAGGCGACAATGTGCCCGGACTCGGCATCCTGAAGAATTTTCTGCGCCTCCCCCAACACAATGCCGGTGACGTGCCGCCCCAGAGACAGCACTTCGTAGGTCTTGGACGGGATGGTGGTCTCAAAAGACTTCCAGTCATCCCGCAGCGAGACGATGCAGCTATCGGTGCGGTTGTAGTACTCCCTGACCGCAGGTCCATAAACGGACTGATGGAATTCCACCGGGGCGTTCAGTTCGTGAGCCAAACGGACCAGCTCAGGACGCTGAACTCCATTGCCCACCATGGTGAGGCGCATCCGCTCCCCTACTAGCGCTGCCGCCCGGATGGGCACGTCGAGCATCTGGCTTTCCCCGTGATTCCCGAGGTACAGCACCTCGAGTCGATCCGCTTCCAAGGGTGGAGGAGCCAACTTGTCCAGCCCCCGCAGATCAACACCGTTGCTGACCGTTGCAACATTTTTCAAGCCACGTTGGCGGAGAGTCCGGGCGAATCCATGGGTCACAGTCACCACCAGCTCGGCTCGCTCCTGGATGGCCATAATAATTCGTTCAACTATCCCCTTGGCACCGCTGCGCACCAATTTGGCATCCCGGGCGATGTCCGGCCAGGCGTCCCGCATGTCAACGACAAGGGGCCGACGCATCAGTCGCGAGACCACAAACCCTGCGCCAAGGATGGGGAGGCTAGGCACGGTGACGATGATGACGTCGGGCCGTTTCGACAGGAAAGCAGCAGGGATACTGCAGGCCGCCGAAAAAAGGTGGTTGCTGAGTCGACCTAACCGGGTGTTCCGGTGCCAGAGAAAAGGGACCCGCCGAATGCGCTCCCCGTGTTGGCCGGCCATGCACATGAATGGCCGACCGGCTTGCCTGCGAGGCAGTGTCCGCTTACCAAAGGGAGCGTGGGCGACTGGTGCGACGACGTCGACGTCCCAACCGGCCGCGCGAAAGGATCGGATGAACTGCGTCCAACGACGCTGGGGCGGGCTATGCTCCGGGGCATATGAATGCGTCAAGAGTAAAATACGCAACGTACACCCCCAAAAGTGTCTCGGTTGCTTCGTGTCGAGCAGGATCAGGTTCAAGTGTAGACCGAAGGTCTCCTAACGGTCGTTTTAGCGCGCTCGAACATCAGTTATCCCGCTGTCGCCCGGGTCTATTTCTCGGGCTTTGGCCGCGGCGAATTGCCGCCCCGGAGCTTCGCGTAGTAGAGCACTCCCAGACCGACCAAACCTGCAATTACCAGTCCCCGCGTCAGTGGGCTTGAGCCCGCTGAGGCTTCCTCGGTTGAGCTCGCCTCGCTGACATCTGTTGCGGTTTCAGTGGGCTCCGGCGTGGCGGAAGGGGTAGGCGTCACCGTGCTGGGCTCGGGTGTTTCGGTCTCCTCGGGCTCCGCTGACTCGGTTATTTCCGGCTCCGGCGTCTCGGTTTCCTCCGGCTCCGGGGTTTCCTCGGCCTCGAAGGTGTCAGTGAGATCAACTACTCCACCCGTGACGGCGATCCACCGGAAGTCGGTATAGAAAAAGGTCGCCCGATCGATCAGATTGCCGGTCCCGGGTTCGATCAGGAAACCCGTGGGCGGGTGGATGGGGTACCCCGTGACCGGGTCAACCTCGAATCCGGTCGCCGGGTCAATGGCGGGCCCCTGCTGGGCAGGTTCAGGTTCCGGTTCCGGGGCGGGCGGCGGCGCCGGAGCCGGCGCTGGAGCGGGGGCCGGTGCAGGCGGCGGGGCGGGAACCGGACCTGGCTGAGGCTGCGGCGCTGGCGTCGGAGAGGGGCTGGGCGATAGGCCAGGCGTTGGCGTTTCGGTAGCCGCAGCCACTCCCGCACCGAGGCCCACGCAGAGCGCGCCGACCGTCAAGCCAGCGAGAGCGCGGCGCATCAATAATTTCATGGGTCCTTATTCTACTTCGGCGGGCCTTGAAAGAGCAGGCAGTACTACTGGGCAGCGGTTTCGACGTAGTCGCTCAGCGTGTCGGCATCCAGCGCTTCAGCGATCTCGGCGATGGCGGCGTCGTCCTTCACGATGATGGATTGCCCATCAGCAGACGTGCCGATGCCCTGGTTTGGCAGGGTGAAGAACTCCACGTCATTGCTGCGGACATTCCGCAGTGACAGCGCCAGGCTGCCGGCAGCGGAGGCGTCAAGACCTTCGTCGACGCTGAGATACGGCGAAACCTGGCCGACAATTTCGTTGATCTTCAGCGGGTTCGACAGGGTCTCGGCGGTGAGGAACTTACCCATGATCGCCTTGATGAAAAGCTGCTGGTTCTTCACCCGCTGATAGTCACCGTCCGTGAAGGCGTACCGTTCCCGGACAAACTTCAACGCCGATTCGCCCTGCAGGGTGATGGGACCCTCGGCGAAGAATTCGCCGTCGGCCCCGCGGGACTGGAACGCGATCTCGTTATCCACTTCCACTCCCCCCAGCGCGTCAGTGAGACCGGTGAAACCCTCGAAGTCAATGATGGCGACGTGGTCGATCGGTGCGTCAAACAGCCCTTCGACCGTCTGAACCAGAAGCGGCACCCCGCCAAACGCGGTAGCGGCATTGATCTTGTGCTCGCCGTAGCCGGGAATCTCGGTCCAGGTGTCCCGCATGATCGACATGACGTACACACCCTCCCGGTCAGCGGGAAGGTGCATGAGCATCATGGTGTCGGAGCGCCCCTCGTTGGGGACCCCGGGCAGGTTCTCGGTCTCGCCGCTGCCGCCGTTCTCGTCGCTGCCCAGCAGGAGAATATTCAGTGCTCCCTCGGCCTCAGCGGCCCGGGTGGGACGGTCGGTGCCTTCAGGGAACACCTCGGCAATGGTGTCGGTCTGCGAGTTATACGTGTTCGCGAGATTGAACAGGTATCCACCAGCAACGAGGCCGGCCACCAGCACCAGCGCGAGCGCCGAAAAGAGAACAAGGCGCCCCGGGCGCCTCTTTCGGGCCTTCGGTTCGACGGGGTCTTCAAGATAATTTGACACGACGGATTTTCCCCTGACATGAGACAGCTTCCTATCCTAACCTTCAACCGTGGGAGGACGCTGGGAACCGTTGCTGCGATTCACCTTCCCACGGCTACTAAGCTGGCACCATGCGTGCCTCCTTACTCCTCCCCCCGCTTGCCGTCGTCGTTCTGGGCATAACCGCCTGCTCGCCGATCGTTGGGGTGGAGGCAGCCCCGGATGCCGCGAACCCCGAATGCGCCTCGGTGATGGTGTCCCTGCCGGACGTTGTCGCCGAGAACGAGCTGCGGGAAACCGACAGCCAGGCGACCGCCGCCTGGGGAGACCCGTCCCAGGTGGTGCTGCGCTGCGGCGTCGCTGTGCCTGGTCCCACCACCGACGCCTGCGCCTCCGTGAACGGCATCGACTGGATCATCCAGGAAGAGGCTGAGGTGTGGCGCGCCACCACCTACGGACGCGACCCTGCGGTGGAAATCCTGTTTGACCCGAACGAGGTGGCGTCGAGCACCATCCTGGTGGATCTGGGCACTGCAGTGTCGGTGGTTGCTCAGGACTCCGAATGCCTGAGCCTCAACGACGAACTCGAACTCCCCACCGAAGGGTCATGATGGACCACACCACTCCCCTGTCCGGACGCCAGCACATCCTGCGGCACGGCGACTACACCGCCGTCGTCGCCAGCGTGGGCGCCTCGCTGCGTGAACTCCGCTACGCCGGACGCCACCTCACCCGGCACTACGACGCCGACGAAATCCGCCCCCAGTACCGGGGCGCGCTCCTGGTTCCGTGGCCCAACCGGGTAGTGGACGGCACCTACGACTTCAACGGGACCACCCATCAGCTCAGCCTGACCGAACCCGAGCGGGGCCACGCCCTGCACGGGCTCCTCGCCTGGGACGAGTGGCAAACGGTGGAGCACAGCGAGGCTTCGGTCCGGCTCCGGGCGACCGTCGTGCCGCAGAAGGGCTACCCGTTCCGGCTCTCCGTCGAGGTGCAGTACTCACTCGACGACGACGGCCTGACCACCACCGTGACCAGCGTCAACACCGGGCCCGACGCCGCCCCCTACGGCGTGGGACCCCACCCCTACCTGGTCGCCGGGGACGGCCCCGTGGATGAGTGGACCCTCACTCTGCCCGCCGACACCGTGTTGGAGGTGACCGAGGACCGGCTGATTCCCACCTCACTGGCCGCTGTCACCGGGGACTTCGACTTCCGCTCGCCCACCCGGATCGGGACGGCGTTCCTTGACCACGCGTTCACCGACGTCGGGTACGCCGACGACGTCGCGACGGTCAGCGTCACCGGCGCTGACGGAAACGGCGCGGCCGTCTCCTTCGGCAGGGACTGCCCGTGGGTCCAGGTCCACACCGGCGACCTGCCGGGGAATCCGCCGGAAAGCCGCGGAAGCATCGCCGTCGAGCCGATGACCTGCCCACCGGACGCGTTCAACTCCGGAACCAATCTTTTGGTCCTGGCGCCGGGGATAAGCCACTCGGTGAACTGGCGGATCCACGCCCTCGGGAAGTGAAACAGGTTCCCCTCGGTTACCTCCGGTAGACGCACTACTGAAGTGCCCAACGGGAGGAACCACATGTCAATCGTCATCACCGGAGCTACAGGCCACCTGGGCCGCAAGGTGGTCGAGCACCTGCTGGCGCGCGACGTCGATCCGTCAACCATCGTTGCCGGCGGACGCAACGACGACGCCCTGGCATCGCTGGCGTCCCTGGGAGTGCGGACGGCGCGCCTGGACTATGCGGACCCTGCTTCCCTCGACGCCGCCGTCGTGGGGGCCGAGAGGGTGCTCCTCATCTCCGGCACCGAGGTGGGCCAGCGCGTCACGCAGCACCAGGCAGTGATCGACGCTGCCGGGCGAGCAGGCGCCTCCCTCGTCTACACCAGCGCCCCCAAAGCCTCGACCTCTGCCCTGGTCCTCGCGCCCGACCATAAGGCGACGGAGGAGCTCCTCGAAAAGTCCGGCCTGACCCATACGGTGCTGCGCAACAACTGGTACACCGAAAACTACTCCGACACCATCCGGCAGGCGGTCTCCACCGGGAGCATCATGACCAGCGCCGGCAGCGGCAAGGTCGCCAGCGCCGCCCGCTCCGACTACGCCGAGGCAGCCGCCGTCGTCCTGCTCTCGAGCGCGTACGACGGCGAAATCCTGGAACTGGGCGGCGACGCGCCGTGGGACGTCGAGGAGCTGGCCGCCACCATCTCGGCAATCTCCGGGAACCACGTAACGGTCAACCAGCTCACCACCGACGAGCACAGCGCAGCGCTGAAGGGCTTCGGTCTGGACGATGGAACCGCCGGATTTGTCTCTGCACTCGACGCGAACATCGCGGCGGGTCTCCTCGCGGAAAGCGATGGAACCCTCTCCCGCGTGATCGGACGCGCGACGACGACGCTCCGGCAGTCGGTGGGCAAGCTGATCATGCCCACCGGGTAGCTCCTCCACAAGGAGCAGCCGGTCAGGAACTGAGAGCGCGGGCCGAGCGCTCCAGCGCCACCACATCCCGGCCGAACGACGCTGCCAGCAACAACAGGGAAGCAGCCGCCACGGGGACCGCGAGCGCTACCGGCGTCAGCGGGACCAGGATCACCACCAGCACCACCCCCTGGGTGGCAGCGACCACTCGCCGGAACTGGCTGAACTCCAGGTCGACCCGCAGCACCGGGCGGAACCACGATGCCGCCACGTAGAGGTAACGCATCAGGCCGATCAGCAGCGCCCACCAACCGACCGTCAATGCCACCGGTATTGAGAGCACCAGCAGCAGGATGGCATCGGTTTCCATGTCGAGGCGGGCACCCGCGGGGGACGCGGTGCCCGTCCGCCGGGCCACCGCGCCGTCGACCGCGTCCAGCAGCACCGCCGGTGCAGCCAGCAGGACCAGCCACCACGACCGGGTGGGCACGTCCCCCCAGAGGGACAGGACCACGATCGTGGCGCAACCCCCCGCGAGCACCGCCCGCAGCAGTGTGACCCGATCGGCAGGTCCCGAGTAGGACGGTCGGCGTCGCACCACACTCAACGCCGCGACGGTCACCAGCGTCAGCCCGGCGACGACGGCGGCCAGGTTGGTGACGTTGTGGGAATCGTTCAACGCCAGCAGGGTGATGCCAATCCCTGCAGACCCCAGCACTGCGCTCGACGCATCGAACAGCGCCCGTTTACTGACCCGCGCCACCGGCTTCTCTTCCGGGCTAGACGAGTGAGTTGAGCTTGTCCCGCAGGCCGTTCAGCGCGGGGTCACGCAGCGAGTTGAACACTGGTTTCAGGAATGGCTGGGCAATCCGCCGGAACCCGTTAAGTGAAAACTCGGCTGTGTAGGTGACGTCGCTTCCCGTCGCCGAGGGGACGACGTCGATCGAATCGAACGATACGAGGGTCTTGTTCGCCCCCCGCAACTTGATGTGACCCTCGCGCAGCTCGGTCACTTCGTACTCGATCGGCTGACGCTTCCCGCGGAATTCCGCCTCCGCGTGGTACTTGTGGCCCACGGCAACGGGGCCGATGGAACGCTTCTCGACCACCGGTGTGCCTGGATCCCATTCGCTGGTGTTCTCGAACTCCTTCAGGAAAGCGAAAGCCTGCGTGGGAGAAAGCGGTGTGCTGATGGTTCCCTTGACTGTAATCATCTACCCAGTCTACTGATCACATCTGCCAAAAGGTTGGGGGCGCCACCTGAGCGTGCAGGGCATAATCGAGTTATGTCTCCCCACAGCCAGTCGTACTGGACCACCAGCCCCGGCCACGGCGAACTCCGCACCGCTCCCCTGCCTCCGCTGGAGCCCGGCCAGGCACTGGTCCGCACGCTGTATTCGGGGATCAGCAGGGGAACCGAGACACTGGTCCACGATGGGCGCATTCCCCCGGAGATCGCCACCCTGATGGAAGCACCCTTCCAGGAGGGCTCCTTCGATGGTCCGGTGAAGTACGGGTACCTCTCCGTGGGGTTGGTCGAGGACGGCCCCGCATCCCTAGTGGGCCGTCGGGTTTTTTGCCTCTACCCCCACCAGGACCGCTACGTGGTTCCGGTGGACGCGCTGACCCTGATTCCCGACGACGTCCCCAGCGAGCGCGCCGTGCTGGCTGGCGCCGTCGAAACGGCAGTGAACGCCCTGTGGGATTCCCGGCCTTGCATCGGCGACCGGATCGCCGTCGTCGGCGGTGGCATGATCGGAGCCGCGATGGCGACACTGCTCCGCCGCTTCCCCCTGGCACGCCTCCAGCTGGTGGATCCGGACCCCACCCGCGCTGCGCTCGCTGAGCAACTGGGCGTCGACTGGGTGCACCCGGACGACGCGGCAGGCGACTGCGACCTGGTCTACCACTGCTCCTCCACAGCCGCCGGCCTGTCCCTGGGCCTGGGCCTGCTCGGAGATGAGGGCGAGGTGATCGAGCTGTCCTGGTACGGCACCCACTCGCCCGAGGTGCCGCTGGGGGCAGACTTCCATGCCCGCCGGCTCAGCATCCGGGCAAGCCAGGTGGGCACCATTGCCGCTCCGCGCCGGGCCCGCCGCACCCATCAGGACCGCCTCACCACCGCCCTCGACGCGCTGAAGGATCCCGCGTTCGATGCGCTGCTCAGCGGATCCTCGCCCTTCGAGGACCTGCCGAACGTGATGCGCGACCTGTCCAGCGGCACCCTCTCCGCCCTGTGCCACGTGATCGCCTACCCGGGCGCCGACCCCACCGCGTAACCCCCGTGCCGAGCCCGCGATAGTCTCGGAGTCCCGCGCCACCCGCTGTATCCACCGACCACAGGAGATCCATGTACCGCCTGACCGTCCGCGACCACGTGATGATCGCCCACAGCCTTCCCGACCCGTTCTTCGGCCCGGCCCAGGGCCTGCACGGCGCAACGCTGGTGGTGGAGGTGACCTGGCGGCGTCGTGAGCTGACCGAACACGCGGTGGTGATCGACATTGGCGAAGCCACGGCCATGCTCGGCGAGGTACTGGACGGGCTCCGGTACCGGAACCTTGACGAGCATCCCGACTTCGCGGGGGTCCTCTCCACTACCGAGGCAGTGGCCCGGTACATTGCCGACCGCCTGCAGGACCGGTTCGACACCTCACCCTTCGCCGGACTCGACGTGGTGCTCCGTGAGCACCCGGACGCCTGGGCCGGTTACTCGGTGGAGTTCGACCCGGCAGACGTGCCGGGCTAGCTCCCCATGGACCTGACCCTGGTGGATCCCGGTGCACCCGGGCCCAGCGGCGGCAGCATCTACAACGAGCGGCTGGCCGCGGCGCTGGTGGACGCGGGACATCGCATGAGAATGATCCCGGTGGGCGGCGACTGGCCGAATGCCGCTGCGCACCACCACCGGGTGCTGGCCGCTGCGCTGCGGGAGGGCCCTGCTGGCTCCGTGGTCCTGGTCGATGGGCTCATGGCGTCCGCCGCTCCCGATGCGGTGCGGGCAGCGGTCGACGCCGGCACCACCGTCTGGGTGTTGCTGCACCTGCCGCTTCCCGCGGAGGCCGGCCTCAGCGAGGCAGACAAGGCAGCCTTTGCGGCGTCGGAGGAGATGGCGTTGCGGCACGCCTCCGGAGTGATCTGTACCAGTAACTGGGCCCGGGAGGATTTGCAGCACCGCTACCTGTTGGATCGGGTGTACGCCGCGCCGCCCGGTACCGAACCGGCGGAGATCGCCATGGGGGACAGCAGCGGGGGCAACACAGGAAGCAACGCCGGCAGTCCCGCGGGGAACAACACGCCGCACCTGTTGATGGTCGGGTCGCTAACGCCCCGAAAGAACCATTCCGTGCTGCTCGCCGCGCTCGCCGACATCGTCGACCTGCCCTGGACCGCCTCCCTGGTGGGCGGACCACTCGACAGTCCGCACGCCACCAGGCTGATGGAGCTGGCCGGGCAGCTCCCGCCGGGGCGGGTGGCCTTCCCCGGCGTGCTGCGCGGGTCTGCGCTCGACGCCGAATGGGCGCGGACCGACCTGCTGCTCCTGCCCTCCGTGGCGGAGACGTTTGGGATGGTGGTGACCGAGGCACTGGCACGTGGCATCCCCGGTGTGGTTGGCCGCGGCACCGGCGCGGTGGAAGCCCTCACGGGCGGCACCCCGGAGAACGCTGGCGGGGACCTGGCGGGCGCCGTCGTCGACCCCTCCAACCCTGAACATCTCAGCGAACTGCTGCGGGCGTGGCTCACCGACGCGCCATTGCGGAAGTCGTGGCGGACCGCCGCACTTCGCCGCCGCGGTACACTGCCGACATGGGCCACTACCGCGACCACGCTGCTGAAGATCATCGACCCGTGACCGCTGCGGACCCCGACGCACCCCGACCGATCAGCAGCGACTGGCTCTCCCTCCGCCGCCCCGCCGACGAAGCCGCCCGACAGGCAAGCAAGCCCCTCCTCGCCGCGCTGCTGGATTTCCTCGCCGAAACCGGCGGTGCCGACAGCCGCGGGCCGGTGAGGATCTTCGATCTGGGGGCCGGGACGGGTGCCAACCAGGCCTGGCTCGCCCCGCAGCTAGCCCTGGCCCAGCAGTGGACCCTCATTGACCATGACGCTGACCTGTTGGACCACACCCTGAGTGCGCCACCGGTCGACGGCGTCACCGGCACGGCCGCAGTGGTCGCCGGGATCGAAGACCTGGGGCAGATTCTTGAGGCTGACACTGATCCTGCCGCCAGCGGTAATCCGGCCGCCGCTGACGGCGATGCCTCGAACCGGAAGCGGTTTGTCACCTGCTCGGCGCTCCTGGATCTCCTGACCCCCGCCCAGCTCCAGGCTCTCTGCGCCACCCTTGCCTCCTCGGGGACCGCCGCACTGTTCAGCCTCAGCGTCACCGGAGTGATGGAGATTGAACCAGCCGACCCCCTGGACGACCGCCTTAACGACGCCTTCAACCGACACCAGAACCGTGGGGACCGGGCGGGCGCCGAAGCAGTGAACCTGACGGCGTCCTTCCTTGCCGACGCCGGCTTCACCGTTACCACCGTTCAGACGCCATGGGAATTGACCGGTGACCACGCCCGGCTGATCGACCGGTTCCTCAGCGACCGGGTGGACGCCGTCCTCGAGGAAGACCCCACCCTTGCTGCGGAGGCGGGCGACTGGCTGGCCCGGCGGGCAGACCAGGCAGCGGCTGGCACTCTCCGGTTGACGATCGGCCACCGGGACCTCCTGGCCCTCCCACCACAACGGTGACAGCTCATCCCCCTCCAACTATCGCAATGACAACTACTACCCAATGAGCCTCTCCGCGCAGGCCCGCCGCCGCTGGCTGGGGGTTCTCCAGGCTGTGTGCGCGGCCGCCCTGATCTATCTGCTGGTCCGGGTGTTCGGCACCGGCCCGTTCGCCGCCGGACTGGAGGCGCTGACGTTCCCCTCAATTACCGCAGCCCTAATCCTTGGACTGCTCGGGACGGCTGCCCAGGCCCAGCGCTGGCGGCTGGTCTCCGGAGGCTTCCGGATGCAGCTTCCCGCTGGCGGTGCCCTGGCCCAGTGCTACGAGGCGTCCTTCCTGAATGCGGTCCTTCCGGGTGGCCTGGCGGGTGATGCCATTCGCACCGCCCGGCAGCGCTCGGCCTACCAATCGAGCTGGCTCAGCAGTATCGGCTCCGTGCTGGGCGAGCGCCTGGCCGGGACAGTGATCGTGCTGCTCGCGGCGGCAGCAGCCCTCCTGGCGGTGGACTGGCGTGTCTCGGCCGCGGTTGCCGCCGGCGCCATGCTGGTCCTGTTGGCCGCACGCCCCTCACTGCGACGGCTGCCCCACCGGACGGTCGCAGCCGTGTGGGCTCTGTCAGTGCTGGGCTGGGGATCGTATGCGGCACTGTTTGCAGTCTCGGCGGCCCTGACCGCACCGGAACTGGACCCGGCGGACGTCGTCGGTCTCGCCGCCATCTGCCTGGCCGGGATGTCGATCCCCCTGAGCCTGGGCGGCTGGGGACCCCGGGAGGGCGTCACCGCCGTCGCGTTCATGATGTTCGGCTACGCGGGCGCGTTGGGCATCGAGGTGTCAGTCGGCTATGGGCTGCTGGCTTTGGTCTCGGTCCTGCCCGGCGCAGCCCTCCTGCTGGTCCTGTTTGTCCGCGGCCTGCTAGGGAACGGGTACGGGGATGATCGCCGAGAAGTCGAACTCGGTGCAGACATCCCTGCCGAAGTCGAAACGCCGCACGGGCGCGGAGAGGGCTCCTGAGAGCGCATCACTACCCACAAACCTGATCCCGGGCACACCGTCGCCCACCAGGATCGGCGCGCAGGTCAGGTACAGCCGGTCCAGCGTCTCTGCCTCCAGGAAGCGTGAGACCGTCTGCCCTCCGCCCTCCACGAGCACACGGGGGTATCCGAGGTCTGCCAGCAGGTTCAGCAGGCGGTCCGGTGCGAAGTCATCGGCTGCCAGCCGCCGGGCGCTGACATTGTCGGCGAGATCAGTGGGAAGCATGGCGTCGGTGCCTACCAGCCAGAGGGTTTGAGCTGCGCCGTCGGTGAGGACCAGGGAGCTGGCGGGAATCCGGGCACGCGGATCCAGCACCACCCGGAGCGGGTTGGGCCCCTCGACCGCCCGTACCGTGAGCTGGCAGTTATCCGCGGTCACCGTCGACGCACCGATCACCACCGCATCCACGAGAGCGCGCAGCCTGTGCAGGTGTTCGCGGTCCTCGCTGCCGGTCACGAAGCGTGCATCGCCGGTCCGCGATGCGATGAACCCGTCCAGGCTCTGGCCGAGCTGGCCAATGACCAACCGGCCGTCGGGGCGGATGGCCTGCACCAGGGGACCGTAGCGGGTGATGAGCTCGGCGGCGAGGCCGAGCACAGACCCCTGGGGGACGGTGCCCTCGGTGAGCTGGCGCCAGACATCCTGGACCGGTTCGCCGTCGTGCCTCATCCGGGCTCGCTTCGTGGCAATGTAGTCGGCGTTCTCGGGCCGCTGTGCAATGTTCAGCCCGCTGCGCCCCGCGACGGTGATGCCGCCGCTCTCCAGGGCCTCCTGCTTGGCGGGGTTGGAGGAGAGCAGCCGGATGCGAGTGAAGCCGAGATCGCGCAGGATCTCGGTGCTCTGCACGTAGTCGCGTGCATCGACCGGTAGTCCCAGCGAGGTGTTGGCGTCCACGGTGTCGGCGCCCTGGTCCTGCAACGCGTAGGCACGCAGCTTCTCCAGGAGGCCAATTCCCCTTCCCTCGTGCCCGCGGACATAGATGACGACGCCGGTGCCCTCCTCACTGATCCGTTGCAGGGAGGCCGCAAGCTGCTCGCCGCAGTCGCACCGGTAGGACCCGAGGGCATCCCCCGTGAGGCATTCGGAATGCACGCGCACCAGCGGGAACGCCCCGTTGCTGATATCGCCCCTCACCAGCGCCACGTGCTCGTTGTTCCCGGAATCGCGGTATCCCACCATCCGGAACACGCCATAGCGCGTCGGCAACACTGTCTCGACAACACGTTCTACCTGTGAGGCGCCCCAGCCGGGGGCCGAATTGTTGGGCATAACCCCACAGTAGGCGACCGGCGCGGGCCCGCATTTCCTGGCCTCCGTGGGGCATTGTTTCCCGGCGAGCCGATCACAATGTCGTCACGGTTATGCAGTGTCAGTCACAGTCGCATAAAGAAAGCATGCTGACCATAGCCGGGGCTTTTCAGGCTTACTACCGTTGAGGGGAGGAACTGGCCGGGCATTCGGGACGTTGACCCAAATAGCTAGCCAACCGGCGGACAATACGTAAGCCGGTTACAGAGCACGGGCAGCCCGCTGGGGTGCTGCCGACATCCGAGCATAGGGCAGCATGGAATCGAAACGGCCATCATCCGACACCGGACGCCGACTGGCGAGCTCATATACAGCCCAGGACGGCAATCTGGCGGTCCTCATCAACTCTCCCGAATTTCCCATTACTTCCCGCATTCGCCGCCGTAGCACGGAAAGCGCTGAACAGCGCCTTTCTGGGCTGGAAGCCCTTCGCCGCCCGCTGGTGCAGGCCGTCCTGGACGCCCGCGAACTCTGCGAACGAACCTCGGAGATTCCGCTCGGCCCCGAAGCCTCACCTGCCGATGGCAGCGCGCCAGTCTCCGGCACCCCTACCTTCGGACAACTGTTGGTCTGCGCAGCCGTCAAGGATCTTGAGGAACTCGACGACCGGCTCCATGAGGCACGCCTCCGGGGCTAACGCTCTGGAGGAGCAGGTCAGCCGGTCAGCGCGGGGATGATGGCGCCTGAGAATACCTGCCACGCGAGCGCGGTCTTGGCAATGAGGCTCAGCGTGATGTAGACGCGTTCGCCGAAGAGGTAGTCCCGCCACGGCCCCACCTGACGGTATTGGAGCAGCTGGTTGATCGCGAACGTGTTGAAGAAAATGAACAGCGAGATGATGATGCCGTACACGAAAGCGGGCGGCTCCGCAGCGCTGGTCGACCCGGGGGAAATGAAATAGATCAGGATGACGATCCACGGCACCAATCCGACCAATGACCCGAGGATGAAAGGCAGAAAGTTTCCGCTGCCGGGTGTCTCGTATTTTTCCTGCAGGGCGCCAAAACCAATCATCGCTGCGTTGGCGGCGAACAGGGAAACCAGTGCGGCGACGTCGGTAATCCCGGTGGTCTGGGCAATCAACCAAATCATCACTGACGAACTGATCGAGTACTCGACCCAGCGGAAGTAGTTGCGGTTTGCCCGCAGCCCGGTCCCGTAGCGCGGGAAGAAGAGCGGCGATGCGACGGCAAAATGGAACAGCGCGGAGATCGCGAGGAAGAGGACAACTCCAGCGCCCACATTAACTGCGAATAGATCCACCCGCTCGGGGGGCAACGGGAACCCGGGTGGACCCGACAAATAGTCCGCGGTCACACCGAAAGTGACCTGCGTATCGAGCATTGCCAGGATGACCCCAAAGACGACGGCCTGCACCAGATGCAAGGACCCGGCCACAAGGTTGTAGGGGCGGAGACGACGGATGTTCTCGTCGGGTGTACGGGTTGCGCGCGCCATGGGAATCTCCTTGGGCAGTGGACGTTCTCCCTGTGTGATCCTCACGGTAACACCTGCGGATACCTACCGCGCGTGCTCCCTGGGACCTCCTGGTGACCGTCCCTGTCATCTTGCAGCAGCTGACAGTTTGTGTAAATCCCCTGGCGACCGATGCATCATTGGAAGTCGGCTGGGTAGATACTGCGCGTTTCCGTCCGGCGGTTCCGCCCCCGAGTCCAATCTGACGGATAAATTTTGGGCAGTACTTTGGCGGCCGCGAGCGCTGCATACATGACGGTGTTGATAGCGACGAAAGCCGCCAGAACTGCGAACAACTCGGAGTGCAGAACTGATTCCGGAAACAGGACCCCGGCGGGCACAACGGAGAGAACCGACATCGGTTAGCCCACTTCCTGGGGTAGGTGTTGTCCTTCGTGGGTGACGTGCTTCCAGGTCGCCTGCCGACGGAAGGCGATATCAAGGATCCCCTTGACGTACACAACGTTCAGGACCATGTCGAAGCACAATTCAGGAAACAGGGTGGCCGCCAACACGCGTGCGCGCCATCCACCCTTCCAGACCGTGACAACCCGTTCGATCATGAAGAGCACCCCCAGGCTCAGCCAGAAAGGGAACCAGATCCATTCCTCCAGCGACAGTAACGTCACCAGAATCAGTAGCAGGAAAGAGCCGAGGGCGATAACCCCATAGCCAATACCCAGCTGCTGAGCCCAGTACCGCATGGTCTGAGACCTGACGCCGTAGGCGCCCAGATTCTCCAGAGCGCCACGCTGCCACCTCAGCCGCTGCGCCCACAGGGTTCGCCAGCCTGGCATCAGTTCGGTGACCACAGTGCACTGGGCGGGCGACACCATCTGGGCGCCCAGCGACTTCAGCGCAATCGTCAACTCATTGTCCTCAGTCAATGCAGCAGTGTCATAGACCTTGCCCGGCTCGCCCGGGATCAGCACTCCGCGGCTCTCCGCCACGGTCCGGAGGGCGAGGGGGCGAAACATCGACGCTGTACCGGTCAGCACGAACACTCGACCCCGGCGTCGGCGGATTTCAGGTGCATACCTGATGTATTCGTTGCGCTGGAATTGGCCCAGCAACCCGTGGCCCTCCTCACCGTAGAAGAGGCCGCCAATGGCCATCAACGCCCTGTCCGCGGTGAACCGCTGGATCTCTGCCTCAAGAAAGCCGTCGTCCAGCCTGGTGTCGGCATCCATCACCATGACGACGTCGTTGTCCCGCTGGCCCGGAAGGAGTTGGGCCAGCGCCTGGTTGAGCGCTCCCCCCTTCTTGTGCTCATTATCGACAGAAATGAACACCTCAACACCAGCCCTTCGGGCGACGTCGGGAGTGGAGTCGGTGCAGTTGTCGGCCACCACGATCACCCGGTCGGGGGGATGAGACTGTGCCAGCAGCGAAGCAATAGTAGCGGGCAACGAAACTTCCTCGTTGTGGGAGGGAATCAGAACCGTCACCGTAACCGGACCCGCATACACCCCACGGGTGGCCGCCATGACAATCTTCGGCGCGAGCGGACTCGCTGACGCATCATTTGAGCGTCGTGACCTCGATGCGATGCGCCGTTCCAACAACGCAACACCCACCGCGAGCAACAGGGCCATAGCCACTGCCGTCAGGATCACTCGTAGCGTGGGCGCCTCGGAATCGTAGAGGACACGCCAGAAACCCAGGAGGTAACCCTCGGTCGGTTCGTCACGTACCTGCGGGTCTCCGCTGGCGACGGCAAACCAGAGAAGCGCCGCTGCGCCGCCTGCCAAAACCGCTATGAAAATGCCGACCCACCGCTGAAACCAATTAGCCCCCATTAGTGAAAGCTAACACAAGGGTCGCTCAGGCGAACTGACCCTGGTGCTTATCGCTGGGTATGTGCCCAGCGCTCCACGAGTTCCTCATGCGCCTCCAGCAGTTCCTGGGTGCGGTGCGGGTCCAGGGCGGCGAGCGCATCCAGCAACGAGATAGCCAGGACGACGGCGGCGGCGTGGGAATCGAATACCAGGTCGGTGCCGACGGGCGCGACCAGGAGGGCGTCGACGTCGTTCGCAAAGGGCACCAGGGGGCTGTCGACGATGGCCACCGTGGCCATGCCGAGCGACCGGGCCTGCGCCAGTGCCCGGACCGTGACCGCCGGGTACCGGGGCATCACAAAAGCCACGACCGCTGTGGCGCCATTGCGGTGCAGTTGCAGGATCGCGTCGTCCATGGAGGCGGCATCGGAGAGTACATGCACGTCTGGCAGTACCCGGCGGGCGAAGTACCCGAGGTACTCGGCAAGCGCGGCCGAAACCCTGAGGCCGATGATGCCAAGCGGCTGGGTACCGGCGAGCAGGTCGATGGCCCGCTGCATCTGTTCGCTGGCAACGGTGCGCTCGAGGGCGCCGATGTTCTGCTGCTCGAACTCGAGGATGGTCGGCCGTTCCGCACCAGCGCCGTTGAGCGCGGCCGTTTTGCCGCGCACCACGTCGCGGATGGCGCTGCGGAATTCGGGATAGCCGGGGTACCCCAGCGCGGTCGCCAACCGGGTGACGGTGGGCTGGCTGACCCCTGCCGCCTCGGCCACATCGATGGTCGAGGCGAAGGCCACGTCCGGGAGGGAGGCGAGCATGTATTGGATCACGCGGCGCTGGGTGGGCGAGACCCGGTGGCGGTGCGCCAGGTCCACCAGCCAGTCATGCGCGCGGTCGGCTGATGATTGGTCGCTCAGCACAGTCGGTCCCCCGGTTTCGGTAACATCATCGTTTGGTGATCCCGCTCACTATGAATAGCATGATACACAGCTACACCACGTGCATGAAAAAATTCACCTTCGGAGGTTCTTTTGTCAGATCAGGGACACCGCGAAATTTGGCTTCGATTCCTCAGCGGCCCGGATATTGACTCACTGGAACTCACCCGTCCCGAGATCATCAAGGCTGTCGACGACGTCGTCGCCTCCCATGGCCGCGGCGAGACGGTCTTCGAACCCCGCATGCACCTGATGCCCAACAATGGCGGGGTAGGGCACTTCAACGTTCTGCGCGGCCATGTCTCGAATCTGGGCGCCAATGGCATCAGCGGCGTCAAGGTGGTGGGTGACTTTGTCCCCAACTACCTGCAGGGGCTGCCCAGCGAACTCGCGATGGCCACCCTGTACGACCCGACCACCGGAGTCCCGCTCTGCGTCATGGATGCCACCCTGGTCACCGAGGTTCGCACCGGCGCCATGACCGCCGTCGGCGCCAAGCACCTGGCCCGGAAGGACTCGAAGATCCTGGGCCACGTGGGGGCCCGAGGCACCGCCTTCTCCAACGTCACCATGCTGGACAGCATGTTCGACTTCGACGAAATCCGGGTGACCAGCAAGCGCCCCGAATCCCGTGAGGCCTTCGCCGAGCAGCTGCGCGCCGAGATCAGCACCCCGGTACGCGTGGTGGACACCGCCGAGGAAGCGTTCGACAACGCAGACATTCTGGTCGAGGCGTCCCGCCTGAACGAGCCCGCCCCGCTGTTGCGGACCGGCGTGGTCAAGCCCGGCGCGTTTGTGGTGCCCTATGGCACGGTCAGCGCCGTCGAACTGGATCTCCTGGACGTGATGGACAAGGTGGTGGTGGATGACTGGCGTGAGGCGCAGTCGGGCCGGTTCGGCGCACTCCGCCCGCACGTGGACACCGGACGGCTGTCCCCCGAGACGCTGTACGCGCAGCTTGGCGAGATTGTCAGCGGGCAGAAGCCTGGCCGGGAAAACGACGACGAGCGGATCCTGCTCTGGCACCGCGGACTGTCGATCCTCGATGTCGCGGTAGCCCACCTGATCCTCACCAAGGCGGAGCAGACCGATACCGGAACCATGCTCAGGTACCGGTAGCGCCGAATGCATCACACCCACACCCCGGTTGACCACCTCACCGTGCTGCGCATCTCCGACCCCCTCCAGCTGGACGCTGCCGCGATCGCCGAGATTGCCGGAGGCGGGCCGCTGCGACTGGAGAAGAGCCTCCTTGACGCCATCTCGGCACAGCGTCGGGAGGTGCTGGAGCTGCTCTCCGATGGCAACCCCGTCTACGGAGTGAACACCGGGATGGGCGCCGCCAGCGAGGTTCCGCTCGATGTCATCGCGCAGTCCCGGCACCAGGACAACCTCATGCTTGCCCGGGCGGTGGGATCGGCGCCCTGGCTGAACCGTCCGGAGACCCGTGCGGTCATCGCGGTCCGGTTGAGGACCTTCCTTTCCGGTGATGCCGGCGTTTCGGCAGAGTTGTGTGTCAGGTTGGCGGAGCTGCTCAGCATGGATCTGCTCCCGGCCATCCCCCGCACCCGCATTGGCGCTGCCGGCGAAATCATCCCCCTCGCCCACCTCGGCGGAGCCCTCACCGGTTCCGGCGCGTTCCTGGCCGACGGGGGCGCGGCACGCTCGACCGGTCACGCTGCCGGCGGCACGACTGTCCAGGTCACCGGTCATACCGCCGGTCATATCACGGGCGACGCCGCCGTCGACGCCGCCGGAGTGCTCGAGGCGGCACAGATGGCGCCCTATTCCTATGGCACCAAGGAGGGCGTGGCGCTGATCGAGGGGGTTCCGGTCGCCACGGCGCTTGCCATCCTGCTGGCCAATGATGCCCGGCTGCTGGCCGCCCAGGCTGTTGCTCTCACGTCGGCTGAGATCGCCCTGGTGGGGGCGAGCCGGGACCCGTTTGATCCCGCACTGGCCCGCGCCGACGCGGAGCTGGGCACGGTGCTGGGGGCGATCCGCCAGCTCGCCGGTTCCGACCCCGCTCCCCGCACCCTGCAGTCGCCTCTCTCCTTCCGGGTGCTGGGCCCGGCCGTCGCCCAACTGCTGCGGTCGATTGCGACGGTGGATGCCGCCGTCGGACGCGCCCTGAACGGTGTCACCGATTCGCCGGCCTACCTGGCTGGGCGGTTTATTGGAACCGCGGGGTTCGACGGGTTCGATCTGGCCGCGTCCCTCGATGGGCTGCGGCTATCCCTGATCCACGTCGCGGAGACGTCGGCGGCCCGCGTGCACCGGCTGCTGGACGAGCGGTTCACCGGCCTCCCCCGGCAGCTGTCCGGCCAGCCGGGCCTGCACGCGGGGATGGTCGCCGTGCACAAGCGGACCGTAGGCGTCGTGCATGAACTGGTGGCCGCGGCGCGACCCTCCAGCGTCGGCGCTATCGAAACATCCTTCGGGCAGGAGGACGTGCAGAGTTTCTCCGCGGAGGCCGCCGAGGCATGCGGTCACGCGGCAGTCGGCCTACGGGACGTCTTCGCATGCGAACTGCTCACGGTGATCCAGGGAGTCCGGCTGGCCCAGGACCCACTGGAACACGTGGACCAACGGCTCGGGACGCTGGTGGACGACGCGTCCGCCCTGTTGCCCGCAGGCACCGATGACCGCGCGTTCGGTAAAGATATTTCCCTGCTCAACGAGCTGCTCGCTAGTGGCTGGGGCCGCTGGGTGGCGACGGAGGAGCTGTCGATTCCCGCGCAATGAAGATCGGGCGGAACATCACCCGGCCACTGGCAGTCCCCATGCCCTCGGGCATGGTGAGGGCACTGACGGCCGCATCGACGATGGCCTGTTCGTCCCAGCCGAAAGTGGTCAGCTCGGGGCTGACCAGCGATGCCAGCTCGCTGTCGTCGAAGCCGAGGATCGACAGGTCCGCCGGTACCCGCAGCCCCAGGTCCCGCGCGGCACGGTAGGCGCCGAACGCAATCGAGTCCCCCAGGCAGAACAGCGCTGTGGGCCGCCTGCGACCGGCGAGCAGCCGGGATGCGGCGTGAGCAGCCCCGTGCACTGACGACGGCGACGACGACACCGTAACCGTCAGCCCCATCGACTCCCCCAGACTCCGGGCCAGCAGTTCCGCCGGCCGACCCGGGGTGGTGGGCAGCGTGGGCGCCAGCAACCCGACGGTGCGGTGGCCCAGGTCAGCAAGATGCTGCAGCGCGGTGCCGACTCCGTACTCGTTGTCGAACAGGACGCTCTCCGATTCCGGGCGCGCCGTCAGCGCATCCCCGATGGAGACGATGCGCGTCTGCTCCGGCACCTCTGCCCAGTACCCGGCCGAGGGATCGACCGGGAGCGCGATAATGCCGTCCACCCGCTGGGCCGCCAGTGAGCGCAGGACCGCCGCCTCGCGCTCGGGCGAGCCGTCGACGTCGGCAATGATGGAGGACAGTTCCTGCGCCCGAAGCTCCTCGGACAGCATCACGGCCAGGCCCTGCCGCCATAGGTCGCGGAGGGAACCCACGATCGCGACGTTGCCGCTGCGCCCGCTGGCGAGGGCCCGGGCGATCGGGTCGGCCGAGTACCCCAGTTCGTCGGCGATGGCGCGCACCCGGGTCTGGGTGGCTTCGGAACCCTTCAGGCCCCGCAGCGCATAGGAGGTGGCGGCCTTCGACAATCCCGCAGCGTCAGCGATGTCCTGGAGTGTCTTACGTTGGGCCCCGGTCATCAGACCAGCATACGTCCGGAGCGTTACCGACTGCCCCAGCGGTGGGGAATGGCGGTTGACAAACCGATGTGTGAACCGGTTCAATTGATAGTAAGTGAACCGGTTCACAACAGCAGCCAGCTTTGTATCTTCCGCTTCCCGAACCCCCCAGTCGGTTCCTCCTACTCCCGCTCAGCGAAAGGGCATCATGCGCACGGATTGCCACCAGCACCTGTGGCCCGCCGCGTTTGTCGATGCGCTCCGCAACCGATCGCAGACTCCCCGCCTGAACGGGTGGGAGCTCCTTATCGACGGTGAAGCGCCCTACGCCGTCGACCCGCTGGCCCATGACCCAGCGATCCGCCGCGGCCGCGAAACCCGCGAGGGCAAGGACCAGGTGCTGCTGTCCCTGTCGAGCCCCCTGGGGATCGAACACCTGCCGTTCGAGGAATCGCGCGAATTGATCGAGGTGTGGCACACCTCGGCGCTGGAGCTCGGCGACCCCTTCCTGGTGTGGGCGGCGACGCCGGTGAGCGAATTCGATCTCGACAGCCTGACCCGCATCCTGGAACACGACCGGGTGGTGGGGCTGCAATTGCCTGCCACCGCGCTGGCGGACCCGGACGCGATCCGCCGCCTGCAGCCTGTCCTTGACGTGGTGCAGGCCGCCGACAAGCCGGTACTGATTCACCCCGGCCCGGCACCCGTTACCGCCGGAACACCCTCCTGGTGGCCGGCCCTGGTCCCCTACGTCTCCCAGCTGCACGCCTCCTGGCTGGCGTGGCACACGGTGGGACGGGCTCAACACCCCACGCTGCGGGTGGCCTTCGTGGCCCTCGCCGGACTCGCACCGCTCCACCACGAACGGCTGGCAGCCCGCGGCGGCAGCTTCGGGGCCGTGGACCCGCTCGTGTACTACGAGACCTCCTCCTACGACACCCGGGCGATCGACGCCACCATCCGGGTGGTCGGTGTCGACCCGATCATCCACGGCTCCGACCGACCCTACGCCGAACCCCGCGACCCCGGCCTCGGCCACGCCTTCACCCACGCGCTCTTCTCTGCCAACCCTCAACATCTCCTGAAAGGAACACCACGATGACCACGGCACCTCCGCAGGGCCACGCCCTCACAGAATCAGACGTTCCTGCCCTGCCCGGGCGCACGCTCAGCCAGAAAGAACTGCAGGACTGGGTGACCACCCTCGCGGCCCGGCCCGACCTGTGGGAACACCACATCAACCACGAGGGCGGCGAACGCCATTACGCCTCCGTCTACCGGGACTCCACCATCGACGTCTGGCTGCTCTGCTGGAACACGCAAGACGATACCGGCTGGCATGACCACGACATTTCCTCGGGCGCCGTCGTCGTCACCCATGGCGCAGTGACCGAAGCGAATCCGCGGATGAACGGCGAACCCGTCCGCCGGGTCGTGGAGGCCGGCAGGTCCTTCTCCTTCGGACCGGACCACGTGCATCGGATGGGCGGCTCCGTCGACGGATCAGTCTCGATCCACGCATACTCCCCGCCGCTGTGGCGGATGGGCCAGTACGCGATTGGCCGCAACGGCGTGATCCGCCGCATGTCGGTCAGCTACGCCGATGAGCTGCGCCCCATGGATGACGAGAGCGTCATCGAGAAATACAAACAGCTCCAGTCGGTCACCGACGAACTGGCTGGACGCTAGAGCCGTACTGACTGGAGAACCGGACGAGGCCCGGCAGCAGCGCTAGTGCTGCCGCCAGGTCATCCCCCAGGGGACGGTCATCCGTTTCGGGGTCCAGCCCTGCCGCCAGGTACTCGAACGCATCCCGCACTGGGGCGCTTCCCAGCCGGTGGGGCGCCATGCGCAGCGCCCGCACGGCCGCGACGGCTTCGAGCGCGACGACGGCCGGCGCCTCCGCCGCTAACTGACGCAATTGCCGGGCCCCCTGGGTGGCGAACCCCGCATGCTCCTCAAGGCCGAGGGAAACGCTGATACCCGGCCCGTTGGCCGGCGTCACCAGGGTGCGCAGGACCGAGAGCACATCCTGCGCCACGTACTCGGCGATCATGAGCCCCGAGCTGCCACGCGGTCCGGCCGACAGGAAGGATGGCAAGCCGCTCAGTTCGGGGCGGAAGAGGTGGGACAGTCTCGCCGCCGAGAGGGAGATCACCGGGTAGACGGCGGACCGGGTTCCGTCCAGCGCCGCCGACAGCATCGCGAGGTGGAACTGGCCGTGGTGGAACACCCCCTCCGACGTCATCAGGGGGTTCTCGGCGGCGCCATTACACTCGGTTTCGATGACCGAGCGCAGCCGTTCAAGGGCGTCGAGCGCCGGGGCATGTACTTGGGGCAGGGCACGCAGGGCGAACGGATCCTGCAACCGGGCTGGCACCGCCGGGGTATCCGGTCCCGTCAACTGGCGCACCGACGACGCTACCGCCGTCTGGTGCGGATGGTTCCTGCCCTGATGTACGGCGGGGGCATAGGGCTCTGGCGACCCCTCGAGAGCCAGCAGGGTCAGCGAGGACACCACTAGGGCACTCTTGAGCAGTTCCTCCATTGCAACGGCCCCCTGCGCTGCGGTGGCCAGCGTGAGGGCGCTCGAGCTCATGAAGGGCAGCGAATCGGTGTCCTCGAAGTGGACTGGGGCAATCCCGCCCACCTGCCAGGGGCGGTCCCCACTCAGGGTGAGAGCCAGTTCCGCCATGGCCGCCAGATCGCCGGTGCCCAGCCCACCGAGGCTATGGATACTGGCGACTGCCCCGTTGTTGAGCGCTTCCAGCAGGCCGACGACCACACCGGTGCTGATACCGGAACCACCGGCCAGGAACTGGTTCAGCCGGACGGCCATCGCGGCGCGGACGGTGGTCTCCTCATCGACCCGGCCCGCCCCGGCACAATGGCTCAGCAGCAAACGTCTCGCGTGGGCCGCCCGGATTTCCTCCGGCGACCCGCTAACCTCCACGTTCAACGCCCGGTTGGCCCCGACGCCGGTATTCGCGCCGTATACCCGCCCCGATTCGCGGGCCCGAATTAGCACGTCATTCGACGTCTTCAGTGCGGCCAGCACGCCGTCGGGCACATGAATACGGGCGGATCCCGTGGAAATAGTAATAAGATCGTCAAGTGTCAGCGAGGCGCCGTCGAGCACCACCCGATTGATGTTGTGCTCGGAAGTCATGGGTGCACCGTTGTCCTTTGTATGTCGTCTATGTAAGTAATCTCACAGATTAGGCCGACTGTCTATTCATTCGCTGAAACTATGAATCAACTTATTCACTGCCGGTTATTAGGGCTGGTGCAAAGGAACCTGGAGAGCCACCGTGATCACGTTTGACAAGGTAAGCAAGACTTTTCCGGATGGCACCCTTGCCGTCGAGAACCTCGACTTTGAATTGCCGACCGGCAAGATCACCGTATTTGTGGGCCCCTCAGGCTGTGGCAAGACCACCTCGCTGCGGATGATCAACCGGATGATCGAACCAACGGGCGGCCGGATCCTGATCGACGGCAAGGACGTCATGAGCCAGGATGCCGCCCTGCTGCGCCGCTCAATCGGGTACGTCATTCAGCACGCCGGACTTTTCCCGCACCGCACGGTCATTGAGAACGTCATGACCGTGCCCAACCTCATCGGGACCGACAAGAAGAAGTCGCGGGCAAGCGCCATGGAGCTGCTGCTCCGGGTGGGTTTGACCGAGAGCATGGCCGACAAGTACCCGGTGCAGCTCTCGGGAGGCCAGGAACAGCGCGTGGGAGTGGCCCGGGCTCTGGCCGCCGATCCCCCGGTCATGCTGATGGACGAGCCGTTCAGCGCCGTCGACCCCATCGTCCGTGCGGGACTGCAGACCGAGTTCCTGAGGCTGCAGGGCGAATTGGGCAAGACCATCGCCTTCGTCACCCACGACATCGACGAGGCCATCAAGCTCGGCGACATGGTAGCGGTGTTCCGGGAAGGCGGGCACCTGGCCCAGTACGCGTCACCGCAGGAACTTCTCGAGAACCCCGCCAACGATTTCGTCGCCGACTTCGTCGGCCGCGACCGCGGCTTCCGCAGCCTTTCCTTCGATTCTTCCGAGGTGCTGGTCCTGGACACCGTCGAGTCGGTGCGTTCCGGCAGCGAGATCCTGATGCTCGACGACGCCGGCCGCCCGCTCGGTTGGGCCGGACCGGGGATTGCCGACGAACGCTCACCGCTCTCGGTGGCGGGCACGTTCACCGCTTCGGACTCCCTGCGGGTGGTTACCGATCTCGCGATCAGCTCCCCCGTCGGGATCGCCGTCCGGGTCAACAACACCGGCGCTGCAGACGGCATCATCAGGCACCCGAGCCTGGTCCGCCAGCTGGATGAGCGACGCCGGCAGCGCGCGGGGAACCCCTCATGATCGACTACATCAACGGCAACCGCGACATCATCCTGAGGGCGTTCCAGGAGCACCTCTATCTGGCGTTGATTCCGGTCATCCTGGCAATCATCATTTCCCTGCCGCTGGGCTACATCGCGGTCCGCTACAAGAAGCTCTACTACCCGCTGGTCAACATCAGCAGCATCCTCTACGCAATCCCGTCCCTGGCGCTGTTCCTGCTGCTGCCACCGATCATTGGGACCGGAGTGCTATCCCCCCTGAACATCATCATCGCGCTGACCGTCTACAGCGTTGCACTGATGGTCAGGGTGGTAGCTGACGGCTTGAACTCGGTTGACCCCGCGATCACCCAGGCGGCGACTGCGATGGGCTACCGGCGGGTCCGGCGACTTTTCTCGGTGGAACTGCCCATCGCCCTGCCGGTCATGCTTGCTGGGCTGCGCGTGGCCACGGTCGCCAACGTGAGCATCGTGAGCGTGGGGGCGTTGATCGGCGTCGGCGGTCTGGGAGCCCTCTTCCTCAGGGGCCTGCAGCTTGATTACCTGGCGCCGATTCTTGTGGGAATTATCCTGTCGGTCCTGCTGGCAGCGACCTGCGACATCATCATTGTGCTTGTTCAACGACGATTCACGCCCTGGGTGCGTGCGGGAGGACGGGCCTGATGGACTATCTCGAGTATCTTCTGGACCCCGAGCACTGGGATTTGGCCGTGAACGGCAACATCCCCTCGCTCATCGTCGACCACCTGTACTACACGGTGATCACCCTGCTCATCGCCTCGCTGATTGCCATCCCCGTGGGGCTGTACATCGGCCACACCGGCCGGTTTTCCTTTGTGGCAATCAACGCCGGCAACGCCGGGCGGTCGCTGCCGACCCTGGGACTGATCATCCTGCTAGTGACAGTGATTGGATTTGGGCTGCTGCCTGTCGTGATCGCCCTGGTGATCCTCGCCATTCCACCCATCCTCACCTCGACCTACGCAGGGCTCAGGGCAATCAATCCCGCATCCGTCGATGCGGCGAAGGGGATGGGCATGCGTCCCCTCCAGATCCTGTTCCGGGTGGAAATTCCCATCGCTTTGCCGTTGATCCTGAGCGGTCTGCGCAGTGCCACCCTGCAGGTCGTCTCGACCGCCACCGTGGCTTCCTACGTGGGCCTCGGCGGCCTGGGCAGGCTGCTCGTCGACGGTCTCGCATTGAATCAGTACGACCGGGTGATCGCCGGGGCCGTCGTCGTCGCCCTCCTGGCCATCGTGCTGGACCTGATCGCTTCCGGCCTGCAGCGGTTGGTGGTCTCCCCCGGCGTGTCCGGGCGCGCACTCACCCGGACATCCAACAAGCCCGCACGATCCGCCCCCGAGGCAGCACCGGCAGCCGCGGGCTAAGCTTGAGAAACCTGACCGAAAGGCAAGACCCATGATAAGAAAACGCTCAACCAGACTGATGAGCAGTGTTGCGCTCTTCGGAGCAGCCACCCTGGCCCTTTCCGCATGCGGCGGTGATCCGCTGGAATCCGACGCCGGTGGGGAGTCAGTCGCCGCCGAGACCATCGCGATTGGCTCAGCCAACTTCCCGGAGAGCGAACTGCTCGCCGAGATGTACGCGCAGGTCCTGGAATCCGAGGGCATCGACGTGGAGCGCAACTTCAACATCGGCGCTCGCGACCTGTACCTGGCGGCTCTCGAGGACGGGTCAATCGACCTGCTGCCTGAATACAACGGAGCACTCTACTCCTCGCTCGTGGAGGGTGGTGCCCCTGAAGGCGTCACCGAACCCGACGAGGTATATGACGCAATGGTCGAGGTGCTCCCCGAGGGCATCGTTGCCCTTGAGCAGTCTGAGGCCGAAGACAAGGACACGCTTGCCGTCCTGCCTGAAACAGCCGAAGAGTACAACCTCGAAACTATGGATGACCTGACCGACATCGCCGGTGAGCTCACCCTGGCGGCGGGCCCCGAGTTTGTCGAGCGTTTCCAGGGCCTGATCGGGCTCGAAGAGGTGTACGGAATTGTGTTCTCCGAGTTCCGTCCCCTGGACGCTGGCGGACCGCTGACCCGCGAAGCACTGCTCAGCGGCGAGGTCGATGTTGCCAACATCTTCAGCACCGACTCGACGATTGAAACCGAGTCTCTGGTGGTCCTTGAGGACACCCAGAACCTGTTCCTGTCGGAGAACATCGTGCCGATCATCCGCGAATCCAAGGTGGACGACACCGTCACCGAGTCACTCAACGCAGTCTCGGCGGCTCTGACCACCGAGAACCTCACCGAGTACCTCGCACGCGTGCAGGTGGACAAAGAGTCCAGCGCCACCGTGGCCACCGCGTTCCTTGAGGAATACGACCTCCTCTAAGCGCACCCTGCCCATCCCGACGGTCCGCCGTCGGGATGGACAACGCCCATTCCCCCACCCCGGCACCCGTTTCACCTGAGCGCCCTGAAAGAAACCCAGTGACCACACAGCGCTCGGCCGCCACCGCGGCAGTCATCAACCTGCTCCCCGGAGTACTGGTCATGGCAGCCGCCGTCGCCATCTCACTCTTCGTTGCCAGCCTCCAGGGATTTGTCGGAGCCCTGGTCGTGGCACTCGCTCTCGGCCTCCTGGTCCGTAACACGGGATTGTTCCACCCCCGCATCCGGCCCGGCATCCAGCGGGCCACCAAACGCTTCCTGCGGCTCGGCGTCGTCGTCCTGGGCCTGCAGCTTTCCCTTCCCGAGATCCTCGGCCTCGGCTACCCCGTGCTGGCCCTGATCATCGTCTCGGTCTTCGTCAGCTTCCTGTTCACCCGCTACGTCGGCGAGCGGCTGGGCCTCAGCCGTGCGGCGTCGACCCTGATGGCTGCCGGGTTCTCGATCTGCGGCGCCTCAGCCATCGCCGGCATGCAGAGCATCGTCAACGCCGACGACGACGAGGTCGCCAGCGCCATTGCCATGGTGACCCTGTACGGTTCGGCGGTGATTCTGGGGCTGCCGCTGATCGGGAACCTGCTCGGGCTTTCCCCCGAAACCTTTGGCATCTGGTCCGGGCTTGCCGTCCACGAGGTGGCGCAGGTGGTGGCGACCGCAAGTACCGCTGGCGCCGTCGCCCTCGCGGTGGCGACCGTGGTGAAACTGGGCCGCGTGGTGCTTCTGGCCCCCGTGGCGGCGTTCGTCTCCGTCGGTATCCGTCGCACCGAGGGCGCCCAACGGTCCGTTTCCGGGCGGGTGGCGCCGATTGTGCCGCTGTTCGTGGTCGGTTTCCTGGCACTGGTGCTGCTCCGGTCCACCGGAGTGGTCCCCGAGCCCGTCCTGGATGCCGCCTCCCTCACCGCCACGCTGCTGCTGGCTGCGGCGATGTTTGGCCTGGGTACCGGGATCGACATCCCGCATCTGGCCCGCACCGGTGGGAAGAACCTGGTGCTCGGCGGTATCTCGACGGTGTTCCTCGGCGGGATCACCCTCGCCGGAGCGGTGCTGGTCACCGCCTAGCGCCCCGGCCCGTCCCGGTCTGGCGTCGCCGCGGGACCCATGCTGTGCAGGTTTCCCCTGGTACTGACCGGCGCCGTCGTGAATGGGCGGCGTGTCGCGGTCCAACACGCGGTCGGCGCCCTGAAGGTGGGGAAACCTGCACGGGCCATGCCCACCCAGAGCGATGCGACCTAGCGCAGGCCGGTCTTCCGGTTCAGTGCCAGGCTGATCAGCTCATCGATGAGCTCCGTATAGGTGAGTCCTGACTTGGCCCACATTTGCGGGTACATGCTGATCGGGGTGAACCCAGGCATGGTGTTGATCTCGTTGATGATCAGCCCGCCCGCCGGGGTGTAGAAGAAGTCGACCCTGGACAGGCCCTCGGCGCCAACAGCGTCGAACGCCTCGGCCGCGAGGGCACGTACCCGGTCGCTGACCGTGGGCGGCAGGTCGGCCGGGCAGCTCAGCTCGGCGGCGGCGCCGTCGACGTACTTGGCTTCGAAGTCGTACCAGTCATGGTCGCCCGGCTGAACGGCGATCTCACCGGGCAGAGAGGCCCGCGGTTCGTTGGTGCCACGGCCCTGCAGAACGGCCACCTCAATCTCCCGGCCAACGATGCCCGCCTCGACCAACACCTTTGGATCAAATTCCCGGGCCACCTCGACGGCGGCAGCCAGGTCCGCCTGCGACGCCACCCGGGTGATCCCCATCGACGAGCCGGCGCGGGCAGGCTTCACGAAGGAGGGGAATCCCAGGGCGGCCGCGCGGGCAAGGCACCCGTCGCGGTCGTTGGCCCATTGGCGGTCGGTAATGACCTCGTACGGCCCCACCGTGAGACCGGCGGCGGCAAAGACCACCTTCATGTAGTGCTTGTCCATGCCCACGGCCGACGCCAGCACCCCGGCGCCGACGTACCGGATGTCGGCCATCTCCAGCAACCCCTGCAGCGTGCCGTCCTCGCCGAACGGGCCGTGCAGCAGCGGCACGACGACGTCGACCCCGCCCAGGCTGCGCGGCATCTGTTCCGCGGCTGTCACCATGAGTTCGGTGGCCGCGAGATCCATCCCTACGCCGGCCGCGGCGAGGACCAGCGACTCGTCCGACGCCGGGACCTCTGGAAGGGTGGCGGAGCGCAGCGACCACTGGGACGGATCCCCCGGGACCTGCACCCATTGGCCGTTTTTCGCGATCCCGACGGGGATGACCTCGTACTTGTCCCGGTCGATTGCCTCAAGCACGCCAGCCGCGGTGATGCAGCTGACCGCGTGCTCGCTGGACCGTCCGCCGAAGAGGACCAGCACCCGCGGCTTGGGCGTACGGTCTGGGTCGGGCGTCTCGGGTGGAACTACAGTCACAGTTTGCCTTCGGATTTCAGGTCGCGGGACAACAGTCGCGGCCCCAGATCATGGACGGAGACGGTGCCCTGAAGCACTGCCACCACGTTCTCGGTGATGGGCATATCAACGCCCAATTGTCCGGCCAGGTCCAGGACAGCCTGGGCAGACTTGATGCCCTCGGCGGTCTGGTTCATCTTCCCGGTGACCTCGTCAAGTGTCAGCCCCTGGCCCAGCAACCTGCCTGCCGTGTGGTTGCGGGACAGCGCCGACGAGCAGGTGGCGATCAGGTCGCCCATCCCCGCGAGGCCGGCCATGGTTTCGGCTTCCCCGCCCAGGGCAACGGCAAGCCGGGTGGTCTCCGCAAGGCCACGGGTAATGACCGAGGCCTTGGTGTTGTCGCCCATCTGCTTCCCCTCGCAGATCCCGACGGCGAGGGCGATGACGTTCTTGACGATCCCGCCGATTTCGACGCCCACCACATCGGGGTTGGTATAGGGCCTGAAGTACTTCGCGGTGCAGGCGGCGGCAATCCACGCGGCCACGTCCTCGTCCGGGCACGCCACCACCGAGGCGGTGGGTTCCTGGCGGGCGATCTCAAGCGCCAGGTTGGGCCCGGACACCACCGCAATGCGATCCGCGGGGAGGTCCAGTTCGGCCGCGATCACCTGGCTCATCCGCGCATCGGAGCCAACCTCAAGGCCCTTCATGAGCGAGACCACCACTGCGTCCTCGCTGAGGAACTGCTTCCAGCTAGCCAGCTGGGGCCGGAGGGACTGCGCGGGGACGGCGACGGCGACGAGTTCGGCGCCGTCGAGCACCTCGGCTATGTCGCTGGAACACTCAATGTTCCCGGGCAGCACCGTGTCCGGGAGGTACCTGCAGTTACGCCGGGTGGTGTTGATCTCCGTGGCCACGTCGTCCCGTCGGGCCCACAGTTTCACCCGGGTACCGTGGGCGGCGCCGGCATCGGCGAGGATCTTCGCAAACGTGGTTCCCCAGCTGCCCGCGCCCAGGACGGCGACCACGGCGGGTGGGGTGCGCGTCACGGGGTTCCTTCCGGCGGGTTGTCGTAGTCCCTGCCGCTGCTCTTCTGGTGTTTGTCGGCCGGGTTCCAGCGTTCAGCGGGTGGGGTTTCCTGGCGCAGGTCCGCCACGAGCGCCGTCAGCGCATCGAGGATCCGTTCGGTGGCCGTGTCCAGGACGGTTTTGGTGATGGGTTTCCCGGCGAGGTCGGCGAAGTCAATCGGGTCACCGACCACTACCCTCGAGGTTTTCCGGGGAAAGAGGTAAAGCCGCTTGGCATAGCGTGGAAACACCTCATGGGCACCCCAGTGCGCGATCGGAACCACGGGCGCACCGGTCTGGAGAGCCAGACGTGCGGCGCCCGTGCGGCCCTTCATGGGCCACAGATCGGGATCCCTGGTCAGGGTGCCCTCCGGGTACACCACGATGCCGCCACCGGCGCTGATCGCGTCCCGGGCGGCCTCGAGGGAGCGGTTGGCGCCAGCAGTGGTCCGGTCCACCGGCACCTGGCCCGTGGCCTTGAGGATCCACCCCATGATGGGCACGTTGAACAGAGACGCCTTCGCGAGGAAATGCGGTGTCACCTGGTGGTTGAACAGGAAATGGCCGATCACCACGGGGTCAATCTCGGTGATGTGGTTGGGGCAGACGATGAAGCCGGTGTCCTTCGGCAGTTTCTCCGACCCCGACCACCGCTTCGCCATCAGCGCGTTCATGATCGGACGCACGGTGACGGCGAGCACGCCAAACGTCACCCGGGATCTCCTCGAATCAGCCATCAGTGAGTGCCGCAGAGCTAGCGGCTAACCCCCTCGGGCGTCGCCTCGGCAGCGGGGGTGACGTCGAAGTCCGCCCCGAGCCCCTCGAGCTTGTCCTGGAACCGCTCGTAGCCGCGGTTGATCAGCTCGATGCCGGTCACCCGGGAGGTGCCCTTCGCGGCGAGGGCCGCGATCAGGTGGCTGAAGCCGCCCCGCAGGTCCGGGATGTCGATATCGGCGCCGTGCAGCTGCGCCGGTCCCGAGATGACTGCCGAGTGCAGGAAGTTCCGCTGGCCGAAGCGGCAGGGGACACTGCCCAGGCATTCGCGGTGAACCTGGATGTTGGCGCCCATCCGGATGAGGGCGTCGGTGAAGCCGAACCGGTTCTCGTACACGGTCTCGTGCACGATCGACACTCCCTCGGCCTGCGTCAGCGCGACGACGAGGGGCTGCTGCCAGTCGGTCATGAAGCCGGGGTGCACATCGGTTTCGAGCACCAGGGGGGAGAGCTTGCCGCCCGGGTGATAGAAACGGATGCCGTCGTCGTCGACGTCGAAAGCACCACCGATCTTCCGGTACGTGTTCAGGAAGGCGGTCAGGTCCAGCTGGCGTGCGCCCTCGACGTAGATGTCCCCCTGGGTGACCAGTGCGGCCGACGCCCAGGATGCTGTCTCGTTGCGGTCCGAGATGGCCTTGTGGTTGAAGCCCGTGAGCTCCTGCACGCCCTCGATCCGGATGGTCCGGTCGGTCTGCACCGCGATAATCGCGCCCATTTTCTGCAGGACGGCGATCAGGTCCATGATTTCGGGCTCGACGGCGGCACCCTTGAGCTCGGTGATGCCCTCCGCCCGGGTGGCAGTCAGGAGTACCTGCTCGGTGGCTCCGACGCTAGGGTAGGGCAGCTCCAGCTTCGCGCCGTGCAGTCCCTTGGGCGCGGAAATGGAGATTCCGCCGGGACGCTTGTCGACGACGGCGCCGAAGTTGCGCAGTACCTGCATGTGGTAGTCGATCGGCCGGTCACCGATCTTGCAGCCACCGAGGTCGGGGATGAAGGCTTCGCCGATGCTGTGCATCAGGGGGCCGCAGAAGAGGATGGGAATCCGCGAATCACCGGCGTGCGCATCAATGTCCTTGGACTGGGCCATCTTTGCACCCTTGGGGTCCATGCTCAGGTCCCCGGTGACGGGGTCCTTGGTCACCTCTACGCCGTGGAGCTTCAGGAGGCTGGTGACAACCTCGACGTCCTTGATCTCGGGGACATTCCGCAGGATTGAGGGGGCATTGCCCAACAGTGTGGCGACCATCGCTTTGGGCACCAAGTTTTTGGCTCCGCGAACGAAGACCTTGCCGGTCAGAGGGACTCCACCACGAATGGTCAGCACGCTTCCCATGAACACCTATTTTCTACGATTTGCACACAACAGAGATTGCCCCCAGAGCAGCTTTTGCCTCCCGCTAAGCATAGGAGCATGTCCAACAAGACTGAAATAGGCTCCCCGGGGATACTGGCGAAAACTGCCGTGAACCCCGATTCATTCCCTGCTGGGGCGCGGAAACGACGCTGGCGGAATGAGTTTGCCCACCCCAGGGTTTTCCCCCGGCGTGGCCGTCTCAGGTCCGGGCGGGAAGAGTCTTCGGCTTGAAACTGGGGCGGGAGCGTTCATACTCGGTAATCGACTCCTCGTGGGTGAGGGTCAGCGCGATGTCGTCCAACCCTTCCAGCAGACGCCAGCGGGTGTAGTCGTCGATCTGGAAGGGCGCCGTGACGCTCCCGCAGACCACCGTGCGCTCCAGGAGGTCAACAGTCACCTCGGTGCCCGGGTGGTTCTCCAGCACCTTCCAGATCAGCTCGATGTCGTCCTGCGCCACCTGTGCCGCGACCAGGCCCTGCTTGCCGGAGTTGCCGCGGAAAATATCCGCGAACCGCGACGCGAGCACGGCCTTAAACCCGTAGTCCTTCAGCGCCCAGACCGCGTGTTCACGGGATGACCCGGTTCCGAAATCGGGACCCGCCACCAGAACGGAGCCGGCGTTGAACGGCGACTGGTTCAGAATGAAGTTCGGATCCTTGCGCCACTCGGAAAACAGGGCGTCCTCGAATCCCGTCCGGGTGATGCGCTTCAGGAACACCGCCGGGATGATCTGGTCGGTGTCGATGTTGCTCTGGCGCAGCGGCACTCCAATGCCGGTGTGCGTGATGATCTTCTCCATGAGGTTCTCCTAGGCGGCGTTCGAAGCGGAGGGGACGACGACGTCGTCGTGCTGGCCGGTGGCGGCGGGCGGCAGGGGCTCAAGGTCCGACGGCGAACTGAGCGTCCCGCGGACGGCGGTCGCCGCGGCAACCACCGGCGATACCAGGTGGGTGCGGCCACCCTTGCCCTGGCGACCCTCGAAGTTACGGTTCGAAGTGGACGCGCAACGCTCCCCCGGCGCCAACTGGTCCGGGTTCATGCCCAGGCACATCGAGCAGCCGGCGAACCGCCACTCCGCGCCGAAGTCCTTGAACACCTGGTCCAGGCCCTCCGCCTCCGCCTCGAGGCGGACCCTCGCCGAGCCGGGAACCACCATCATGCGGATGTCCGGATCCTTGACCCGGCCGCGGATGATATCGGCGGCGATGCGCAGGTCCTCGATCCGGCTGTTCGTGCAGGAGCCCAGGAACACGGTGTCCACCCGGATCTCCTTCATGGGAGTCCCGGCGTCGATGGCCATGTACTCCAGGGCCCGCTCGCAGGCAGCCTTGTCATTCTCGTCGGCGAAGTCGTCGGGAGACGGCACCGCCTGCGACAGGGAGACACCCTGCCCAGGGTTGGTGCCCCAGGTGACGAAGGGCTCCAGCTCGTTGGCGTCCAGGAAGACCTCGGCGTCGAAGACGGCGTCGTCGTCGGTGATGAGGGTCTTCCAGTTCTCGACGGCGGCGTCCCAGTCCTCGCCCTGCGGTGCGTGGGGCTTGTCCTTGAGATACTCGAAGGTGGTCTCGTCGGGTGCCACCATCCCTGCACGGGCGCCGGCCTCGATGGACATGTTGCAGATAGTCATCCGCGCTTCCATCGACAGGGCGCGGATCGCTGATCCGCGGTATTCCAGCACGTAGCCCTGGCCACCGCCGGTGCCGATCTTGGCGATGACCGCCAGGATGATGTCCTTCGACGTCACACCGGGCTTGAGGGTGCCCTCGACGGTGATTGCCATGGTCTTGAAGGGCTTCAGCGAGAGGGTCTGGGTGGCCATGACGTGCTCCACCTCCGAGGTCCCGATGCCGAGCGCGAGGGCGCCGAACGCGCCATGGGTCGACGTGTGCGAGTCGCCACAGACCACGGTCAGCCCGGGCTGGGTCAGACCCAGCTGTGGGCCGATGATGTGGACAATCCCCTGTTCGGCGTCCCCCAGCGAGTGCAACCGCACGCCGAACTCCTTGCAGTTCGCGCGGAGGGTCTCGATCTGGGTGCGGCTGGTGAGATCGGCGATCGGCTTGTCGATGTCCCAGGTGGGGGTGTTGTGGTCCTCGGTGGCGATGGTGAGGTCCGGTCGGCGCAGCGGCCGGCCAGCCAGCCTGAGCCCCTCGAAGGCCTGCGGTGAGGTGACTTCATGGACCAGGTGAAGGTCGATGTAGAGCAGATCGGGCTGCGATTCGGCACCCTGGACCTCCCCTTTGCGCACAACGTGTGCGTCCCAGACCTTCTCTGCGAGCGTGTTGCCCATGACCGGTTCCCTTCGGTGCTGTTCGTGGTACATCTCAAGTAGTTGCATCTCAAATGCTGAGACGGCAATATCATCCTATGGACAATATTAGCGGTGTAGGGGTCATAGACAAAGCGGCGACGGTACTGGACGCGCTGGAGGCGGGCCCCACCACGCTGGCGCAGCTGGTGGCTGCCACCGGGTTAGCCCGTCCCACCGTGCACCGCCTCGCGCAGGCGCTGGTCCACCACCGCCTGGTCAGCAAGGATATCCAGGGCCGCTTTGTGCTGGGCAGCCGGCTGGTGGAGCTGGCCGCGGCTGCTGGCGAAGACCGGTTGATCGCCTCGGCGTCCCCGGTCCTGCTGAATCTCCGGGACGCCACCGGGGAGAGCGCACAGCTGTTCCGCCGGCAAGGCGAGTGGCGGGTCTGCGTGGCGTCGGCGGAGCGCCCGATCGGGTTGCGCGACACCATTCCCGTCGGAACCCAGCTCTCCATGAAAGCAGGGTCCGCGGCACAGTGCCTCCTGGCGTGGGAGGACCACGACCGCCTCCTGAAGGGCCTGCAGGAGGCACGCTTCACCCCGACCGTGCTCGCCGGGGTCCGACGCCGGGGCTGGGCCCAAAGCCTGGGCGAACGGGAAGCGGGCGTCGCCTCGGTGTCGGCGCCGGTGCGGGGGCCGTCCGGCCGCGTGATTGCCGCGGTCTCGATCTCCGGCCCGATGGAGCGGCTGACCCGCCAGCCGGGACGCATCCACGCCGAAGTGGTGCTCAACGCTGCCCAGCAGCTGACTCTCGCGGTCAGCAAGAGCACGGACTAGGGTGGCGCCATGACTAAGGTGGCGCCATGACTGACTATGCGGTGTTCCTCCGGGGCGTCAACGTCGGCGGTATCACCCTGAAGATGGCTGAGCTGCGGACAGCCATCGGAACCCTTCCCGTCACCCGGGTGGCCACCCAGCTGGCGTCCGGTAACCTCACGTGCAGCTCGGACCTGACCACCCAGGACCTCAAGGACGCAGTGGAAGCGCTCCTGCGTTCCGCCTTCGGCTATGACGCCTGGGTGGTGATCCTCGACGCGGGCCGGCTGCGCGAACTGGTGGACGCCTGCCCGTTTCCCGCAGATGATCCCACCACCCACACCTACATCACGCTGTTTTCCAACCCCGCAGCGCTCACCGATCTGGTCGAGGCGATCGACAAGACAGTGACGAGTAGGGCGGCGGCCAGTAACGAGGCGGTGGCGAGTGACAGCGAATCCACCGGAGCGCTCGGCGACTTCCGCGTACTTGGACCTGACGCTGCAGCCTGGTTGGCCCCACGTGGGGGCACCCTTGACTCACCGTTGAGCAAGATTTTGGGCAAGCCCCACTTCAAGAACTCGAGCACCACCCGGAATCTGCGAACCCTGCACAAGGTGCTGGGAGTGCTCGAACAGTAGCCTGCCTAGCTACCCCCACGCGCTGCCTTGATGGCTTTCCTGAACCCGTTGTACCGGTCGATCTCCGCATCAACGGGCGCGACGACGTCGCGCATCGCAACCTCGGCGACCGCCGCGTGCAGGCGTCGTCGGGCGCGGCGGCCCCGCGATCCGGCCGAGATCCGTGCGGCAAGCGCGGCGAGGATCGACACAGCAATGCCGAGGACCGCTCCCCCGAGTGCCAGCAGGGTGGGGAGCGGGAACCCCTCGATGAGCGGGGTCGCCGGTGCCGGGATCTGCAGGAAGCCCAGCGCCGCGAGTACTCCCAACCAGGCCAGGCCAGCCACCGCGGCAGCGAACAGGAGCCATTGGAGAACTCCCACCACTGGCCACCACCACGACCGGCGGCCCCACCGCAGGTCCGTCCGGGCGATGGCCTGGTCGAGACCGTCAGCCAGCGGGCCCCCGGTGGCCTGGGCGGTGCTGCGGAGCTGCTCCCGCCATGGACCCTCTACCGACGTGGCGGCCGCGTCGGCATACTCCCGCAGGGCACCGTCCATGGCGGCACGTTGTGCCGGCCCGGGGGTGGGCAGCGACGTCCGGTTGACCGCGGCGTCGACGTCGGGGCGGCGCAGGTTCAGGCGACGGAGCGGATCGGGTCGGAGCTTCCCGAGCCAGCGGGTCACCGGCCAGCCGGTGGCCGCGTGGGCGTCCCGCCGATAGGACCCGACCACCGCGGCGACCACCGTCTCGGTGCCCGCTGCCCCGGCCAATCGGTCCACCAGCCGCGACCGGTCGGCCTTGGCGGGCGGGGTGGCATCGGTTGACCCGGCATGCCCGGCGAGGTGGGCAGCGGCCGCCGCGACGTCGGCGGTCAGCCGCGCCGTCACGGCGCTCTGGCGCTTGACGATCGCCCCGATGTCCTTCACCAGCCCGTCCAGCCCGGCACCGGTCGCAGCCGACACCTGATGCACCGCCACCGACCCGAGACCGTCGCTGGCCAGGATGCCACGCAGCGACGCTGCCACCTGGGCGGGTTCGTCCCCCACCAGCCGGTCGATCTGGTTGAGCGCCACCAGGGTGACGGCGCCGTGGGCAGACATCCGTTGGAGGAAGCCGTGGTGAAGGGCGGCGTCGGCGTACTTCTGGGGGTCGACCACCCAGAGCAGGACATCGACCTGCCCCGCCAGCCGCTCCACGACGGCGCGGTGGCTGGCTGCCGTCGAGTCGAAGTCCGGGAGATCCAGCAGGATTAGCCCGCCGAGGGCGTCCTGGGAGGTGCGTCCCTCGGCGGCCAGCCGCGAGTGGGCGGGCAGTTCGTGGCGCTGGTCCACCTGGAGCCAGTCGAGCAGCGGCCCGCTGCCCTCGGTCTTCCAGAGCACCGCCAGCGGCTCGGAAGTGGTGGGGCGGCGGGCCGCGACCCGCGCTACCCCGGTGCCGGTAAGCGCATTCAGCAGCGAGGATTTACCGCTGCCGGTAGGACCGAAGATGCCCACCACCGTGTGGGCGGCGGACAGGGACCGGCGGGTGCTGGCCCGGTCGAGCACGTCGTGGGCGGCCTGCAGCTCCTCGTCGGGGAGGCGGCCGGACGCCAGGTCATGGGCGGTGGCCAGGGCGACGAGCTGGTTCTGCACGGCCGAATCGGCGGCCTTGCCCTGATGCCGGCTCACCGCTCCTGCCGGCCTGCGGCGGGGGCGCCGTCGTCGGCGTGGTCCTGTTCGGCCCGATGCGACACCAGTTCGCTGGCAAGGGTGCGCAGGCTTGCCGGCTCGGGTTGCCGGGTGAGCGGCTCCAACAAAACCAGGTATCGCTGCTGCTCCGCGAGGAGGAGTGCAACACACCGGCGCCGCAGATTATCGCGTGCCGTTTTGGCCAGCCGCCGCACCGCGTCTTCTCCGAATACCGCTTCGAGCAGCTTCTGCCCGACGACGGCGGACCCGCCGGCGACACCGATCTCCAGTCCACTGAGGCCAGCGGTGGATGCGAACACCACGACCATCAGGGCCACCGCCACGCCGTTCACCCCGAAGGACAGCATCCGGGCGGTGAACCGCTTGTTGGCACCCTCGGCACTCACCAGGTCGAGGAGGTCCTTCTGCCAGGCCCGGATTTCCCGGGCCACCTCAGCGGAGAAGTCGCCCTCACGCGGCGGCAGCCCGGCCAGCAGGTCCCGGCCGGCGTCCGCGTCCCGCCAGGCGCGCTCGGCTTTCTCGGCCGCCTGCGCCGCCTGTTCCACGATGACGGCATGCAGACCGGTTTCGATGGCCGACTCCACCGTGACTGCCCGGGTGGGGCGGCCGGTGAAGAACGAACCAAGGGCATCGCGGGCCCGGCCCACCCGGGATTCGAGGCCCCTCATGAACTCCCCCGTCCCCACGAAGTCCTGCCAGCGGGCGAGGACCTCGCCGCGGAGCAGGGTGCCGTCCTGCGTGGAATCGAGGATGCCGGTGAGAGCGTCGTCGTAGGCCCCAGTCGCCATTGCCTGGAGGCGCCGCTGCTCCGCCAGCTGATCATCCTGCGCGTCGGCTGCGGCATGCACCCGTCCGGCCAGGGACTTCACCGCCCCGTACAGGGTGCGACGGGCGATTTCCTGCCGCCCGGCGGCGTCGGCGGCCAGCGCCTGCAGCCAGCGCCGGATGGGGTCCACCGTGTCCGCGGGGAGCATCCCCTGCGGGTCCAACGGCAGTTCGGGGACGGTGAAGATTGGCGCATGGCCCAGCTCGGCGGCGGCGAGCAGCGTGTGCAGGTCCCCGCGGATCTCCTCCTCTACGCCCGGTGGAACCCGGTCCAGCACGACGGCGAGCAGGATGTCCCGGGCCGCAGCGTCCGCGAGGAGTTTCCAGGGCACCGCATCCGCGTACCGGTTGGCTGTTGTGACAAAGACCCAGAGATCGGCGGCGGCGAGGAGTTGGTTGGACAGGCGACGGTTCTCGTCGGCGATCGAGTCAAGGTCGGGGGCATCAAGCAGGGCGAGGCCCAGGGGAATCATCGGGTCGGGGCGCAGCAACAGCGTGCCCGCACCAGGCTCCGCGGTGTGAGAAGCGTCCACCGCGGGGACCGGGCTGCCGGGGTCGGCGGCGCGTACCCGGCTGAGGGTGGGGAGGATCCGTTGGTCGGAGAACCACCGGTCGTCGGCGGGATGATGCAGCAGGACCGGTTGCCGGGTGGTGGGGCGGATGGCACCCGACCGGGTCACGGGGTGCCCGACAATCGCATTGACCAGAGTCGACTTCCCGGCCCCGGTGGATCCGCCGACGACGGCGAGCAGCGGCGCATCCAGGCTACGGACGCGGGGAACCACGTAGTCATCGAGTTGGGCTGCGGCCGTGGCGGCGTTGCTTCGGGCGCCCTCGGCGCCATGCACCGCCAGGGGGAAGGTCAAGGCCCGCAGGGCTTCGCCGGTGTGGTGCAGCGTCGCGAGCAACGGCTGCGCGCCGGCGGTGGGAAGGGTGTCAGTCACCACCCCATTGTGCCGTACACCCCCGGATCCCGGCCGGAAGGGTGCCGCCGCGGCAGGAAATGCCGGTGGTGGACTGGTTGAGGGCAAGAAAAAGCCCCCGGAACCGAAAGGTTCCGGGGGCAGTTGTGACCCCAGCGGGATTCGAACCCGCGTTACCGCCGTGAGAGGGCAGCGTACTAGGCCGCTATACGATGGGGCCAGTACTGTGTGCTGTCTGGTTGGACCAAACGAGCTAGATAATTGTTTCACATCTGCTAGTTGCTACCAAATCTGTCGGCTCACATCCGGACCGAAGTCCTTCAACCAAACCGCCTGATCAAGGCTGCATCTAACGCTGGGGTACCAGGACTCGAACCTAGAATGTTGGTACCAGAAACCAGTGTGTTGCCAATTACACCATACCCCAATGGCACATCCCGAAGCGCTCTGTAAAGAGCTTCCGGGCCGCTTCAAACCGCTCTGCGCCGAGAGATCACTTTACCGGACATTCGGCAGGAACTGCAAAACGCCCGCCAGGGAGGTGATCCGATGGCCCCGGAAGTCCGCCGGTCCGGCGTTGCGTCGATCCAGCCACACCCCGATCAGTCCGGCTGCGTCGGCACCCTCGGCATCGATGATTCGGTTGTCCCCCACATAGAGGGTGCACGCCGGATCGGTGCCGAGCAGCCGCGCGCCCTCACGGTAGATGGCGGGGTCCGGTTTCGCCGCTGAGACCGTGTCGATTCCGACGAGCACGCCAAACCGGGAGAGTCCTGAGCGGTCGAGTTTGGCACGCTGATAATCATGCACATTGTTGCTCACGGCCCCGTAGGGCACCCCTGCGGCATCGAGCGCGTCGAGCAGGGGCACGACGTCGTCGTACGGCGCGAAATGCAACGGCAGGGTCGCCTCGTAGGCCGTGTTCCAACGGTGGGCGGCCTCACCCTCAAGCGGTTCCTCGACGAAGGCGGCCTGGGCGTGTCCGGCCCGGTGCAGCCTTTGCTCGGTGAACGTCAGCTCCCCCGCCAGGAACCGGTCATAGGAACCCAGCGGATCATGAACGTACAACCGCTTGTACTCGGTCCAGTCGGCTTCGCTGAGGTGCGCCAGGGTATCGGCGCCCACATGATGCAGGGTCCGGCCCATCGCTGTCTCCAGGTCAACCAGGGTGTCGTCGATGTCGAACAGGACCCCGGCGATTTCCGGTAGCGCACCCACGGTCAGCTGGCCGTGCTGCGGAAAGCGCTGATCCTCGCCAGCGAGGACTCCTTCCCCAGAATCACCATCGACTCGAACAAGGGTGGGGAGATCCTCTTCCCTGAGACGGCGGTGCGGACGGGGCCGAATGCAAGGCGGGGTTTCATTCCCAGGTCCTCGACGAGTGCTTTGCGGAGGGCGTCCTGGATGTTCTCGGTGGTCCACTCGGCGATCGGCAGCAAGGCTGCGTGCGCGGCGTCGAGGACCTCGCCGAGGTTGGCGGGCAGACCTTTCCGGGCGTCGTCGGCGATCTCGATGCCGGCGTCGTCGGTGAACAGGAACCCGAGCATATCGGGGGCTTCACCGAGCAGCGTGATGCGCTCCTGGATCAGCGGAGCGGCCTCGGTGAGGATCTGCGCTTCACGCTCGCTCAGGCTGGTTCCCACCAGGCCTGCGCTCTGCAGGTAGGGAATGACCCGCTCGCGGAAGTCCTCCGGCTCGAGCAACCGCACGTGCGTGCCGTTGATTGCCTCGGCCTTTTTCAGGTCGAAACGGGCCGGGTTGCCCAGCACATCGTGGATGTCGAATTTCTCCACGAGGGTGTCCACGGTGAAGATGTCTTCGTCGGCTGAAAGGCTCCAGCCCAGCAGCGACAGGTAATTGAGGAGGCCCTCGGGGACGAACCCGCGTTCCCGGTGGAGGAAGAGGTTGGACTCCGGATCACGCTTGGAGAGCTTCTTGTTTCCCTGGCCCATCACGTAGGGCAGGTGGCCGAACAGTGGCATGTACCTGGCCACCCCAATGTCGATCAGTGCCCGGTAGAGCGCGATCTGGCGCGGCGTGGAGGACAACAGGTCCTCACCGCGGAGCACGTGGGTGATCCCCATCAGGGCGTCGTCGACCGGGTTGACCAGCGTGTAGAGCGGTGCGCCGTTGGCGCGGACCACCGCGAAGTCGGGAATGCTCCCGGCCCGGAAGGTGATCTCGCCGCGCACCAGGTCGGTGAAGGTGATGTCGTCGTCGGGCATCCGGAGCCGCAGCACTGCCGCGCGTCCCTCGCTGCGGAAGGTCTCCCGCTGGTCCTCGGTGAGGTCCCGGTCGTGGTTGTCGTACCCCAGTTTGATGTCCCGGCCGGCGGCACGGTGACGCTCCTCGACCTCCTCGGGGGTGGAAAACGACTCGTAGAGGTGGCCGGCAGCGCGGAGCTTCGCGATGACGTCCTGGTAGAGCTCTCCGCGCTGCGACTGGCGGTAGGGCGCGTGGGGGCCTCCCACTTCCACTCCCTCGTCCCAGCCGATGCCGAGCCAGATGAGGGCATCGAGCAGCTGGCGATAGCTTTCCTCGCTGTCGCGGGCCGCGTCGGTGTCCTCGATCCTGAAGACCATGGTGCCGCCGGTGTGGCGCGCATAGGCCCAGTTGAACAGGGCGGTCCGGATCAGGCCGACGTGCGGCGTCCCGGTGGGAGAGGGACAGAACCTCACCCGGACGGGGGTCTCGGCGGTGACAAGGGGTATCTCAGCAGAAATAGTCATGATGGCCCCAAGTCTACGGGGCGAGGGCCCCGACCCCGAGCGAAGCGAGGGCTTGGGAGCCCCGGAGACGCTACGGGGCTTTGGTCCCCGACCCGCAGCAGAGGCAGACGAGCGGAGCTACCCGGCGAAGTGCCACCAGGCGCCGAAAATCAGCCCCGCGACCACCACTCCGACGGCAAGCTGCGCCACGAGGGCGGTCTTCGGGCGGAAGTAGCGCACCGGCAGCACCGCCGCAGCGCCAAAGCCCAGCGCCGCGAGAAGTGACACCCAGAGCTGGTCGGCCCCACCCAGGGAGGCGGCCCGTGCCAGCACCAGCGGCAGCGCAACCGCAGCAATGGCAATCAACCGGCCGAGCCGTCGTCGTTCAGCGCCCGGGTTGCCCTTTCGTACCGGTCCGCTGGGCACCCTGCGCATGATTAGCGGCGCGCAGGGTTGGACAGCCGCCCGATGCCTTCAATTTCCACTTCGTAGCGTTGGCCCTCGCTGATCAGCCCAACGCCGGCCGGCGTGCCGGTGAGGATGAGGTCTCCCGGAAGCAGCGTGAACGCCTGCGACACGTACGAGACGAGTTCCCTCACTCCCCAAATCATCTGGCTGGTGGACCCGTCCTGCTTCAATTCATCATCCAGCCGGCCCTTGACGCTGAGATTCTCGGTGTCGAGCTCCGTTTCGATCCACGGCCCCACGGGGCAGGAGGTATCGAATCCTTTGGCCCGGGCCCACTGGTTATCGGTTTTTTGGGCGTCCCTGGCGGTGAGGTCATTCGCGCAGGTGTAGCCGAAGACCACCTCGTCCACGCGGTCCAGCGGAACGTCCTTGCAGATCCGGCCGATGACGACGGCGAGCTCGGACTCAAAGGAAATCTCGTCGGAGAACGCGGGAAGAACAATCGGATCGCCAGGACCGATGACTGAAGTGTTGGGCTTGAAGAACATCAGTGGTGCCGGAGGCACCTCATTGCCAAGTTCCTTGGCATGCTCGGCGTAGTTCCGCCCGATACCGACGACCTTACTCCGGGGAATGACCGGCGCGAGCAGCCTGACATCGGCTAGCTGATGGCGGACACCGGTCAATTGCACCCCTGAGTAGAAGGGGTCGCCAGCCATAACGGCTATCTCTTCCTGGCCTTCCTCGCCCTCTACCACTCCGAATGCTGGGTCACTGTCAACGACAAATCGAGCTATACGCATGATCCTCAGGTTACCGTGACCTGCGAACTTACGCGGTAATTTCGAAGGATCCGGTAATTGGGCGATCTATTTGGTCCCGAACATGCAGATGGTCGTGAACCTGTCCCCAGCGGGCAAGTTCACGACCATCAGCAAACATTCAGCACGAATAAGTGCTGAATGAGATTGGTTAGTGACTAGTGTGGCCAGTTACCCATTTTGAGGATTCGGTCAACGGTCGGGCTTTGAAACCCGATTGACGCGTCGGCCGCGGTGGCGGTGGTAACCCCACCGATTGCGAATACTGCAGCGAGCAGCATAGAGGCAGCTATTTTTTTCATTACGAGAGTCCTTTGATCGCTTGATAAACGTGAGGAACCGAACCTCACGAGTTCGATTAGTATACGAACTAAACTGGAAAAACCATACGGTAGGAAGAATGAACATTCAGGAACCCCTGTGCGAAGACCCCCTGTACTAGGTGCTGGTTTCTGTAGATAATTGGCAGAACCTGGCGAGCACTGCCCGAGGTCCACATCCATCTGCATGAAAGGGCTACCACCCATGGCAACAAATCAGCCCGGTGACCAGCTACTGTTTGAGCTGCGGGCAAGGGAGGCATGGAGCCAACGCGACTACACCCAGGGACGAATAATTTCTGGGCAGGCAGTTGAGCTCGCGCTTGCTGAAGAGAACGACGCCGCGTGGTGGAATATGACTTTTCTGCAAGCTGAGTGCCTGCGGGAGGAAGGCTTGGTCGAGGAATCGGTCAAGCTTGCTCATTCTCTGAAAGTTCACCCCTTGACCAAGCACTCTCCTGCACTCGCTGCACGCGTTCGGACACTGCTATCCGTAGGACTTCATGGACTTGGTCAGCTCCGCGACGCCGTCGAAGAAGCTTCGGCTGCGGTGAAAATCGCGAATACCGATGGAAGCCCCACTGACCTGAATATCAGCGGACAACTTGCTCTCATTGCGGCCCTGGCAGACAGCGACAAATTAGACGAAGCCTGGGATGAGTGCCTCGTCCTTTCGACCTTCATCACGCCCGAGGTTCACACACAGGCCGCCGGTAAAGCGTACTGGGCAATAGGAAACGTTGCCTTCATGCGTCATGAGGTAGCTGATGGAACCAGATTCCATTCCCTTGCGGCGCGCAATCTGTCGCCCAACAATGATCTGGATTTATGGGCCCGGTTCAACCGTGCATCAGCGGCGCTCCGGCTGGCCGCAGGTGTTGTCGACGCCGAGACCCTCGAGTGCATCGAACGAGCAGAGACCGCGAGTTCGATTGTCGGAGGCAACGAGCGCGACCAGCTGGAGCTTTCACTGACCCGCGCCCACTGGCTGGTCCTCACCGGCCAGCTCAACGCCGCGGTGAAACGGCTCAGGCCTATCTGCGCTGAGGGAACGATTCTCGCCTCGCAAACCGCTGGTGAAGCGAATCTTCTCCTGGGGCGGGCACTAGCGGGCCGAGGGGACGACATCGAAGCACTGAACTACCTTGATACGTCCAGGATCCTTTTCGTTCAAGCTGGAGCGCACGACCGTGCTGAGCATGTGGCCGTCCTTATCGACTCGCTAACACAGCCCGAGGAAGATGCTTCCTAGTCGTCGTTCTCCAGATCCTCAAGGAGTTTGACGACGTCGTCGTTGCTGAGCCGGTTCCACGGCGATCCGGCCGATCCCTGAAGTGCGGCCTCGGGGCTGTCCCCCTGGCTCCACCATTTGGCGACGAACACGTGGTCATCGAGCCGGATCCGGTCGCCGCTCTCGTAGACCTCTTCGGGATCCCACTCGTCGATGACTCCAGCGGGAATGGTGGGCGCGCTGACTGGTTTCTCGCCCGGCAGCACCGGCCCGATCAGGGTCCACGGCGTCTCGTCGGCCTGCAGTACCGGGTTGTCGGGAGTTGCCTCCTCGTTCCACCATTTGGCGACATAGACGTTGCCATGCCAGACCACACGCTGCTCAGCAACGTAGGTGGCGTCCTCCGACCAGATGGGGTACGGGCTGGTTTCGGGGTTGTCCTCGACCAGCTCGGGGGTGGGCTCGGGCGTCGCTGACGCCGTCGGGATGCTCTCGGAGCTGCCCTCAAACCCCTGCCCCAGAAGCTGGGCAAAGCTCAGCCCGTTCTGGTCAATTCCGCTGCAGCCCACGGAGACTACCGACACATCGGCGTAGTTGTCACTGCAGGTGACATCCCGGTTCAGTGACCACATGGACATCCGACCGACTCCGTGCTCGACGGCGAAGGCGTTGAGGCCCGCGGCGTCGTCCAGGGAGAAGACCTCGCTGACGACGTCGTTCTGCCCCACCATCGGGGTCAACCCCAGTTTCGTCCAGAGCGCCTGCGGACCAAGCGCCATGTTGGCCCGGCTGTAAAGAGTGGACAGCTGCGAATGGGTGGCCTCTGCTGCGGCGATCGACGCGTCCAACATGCTCATCGACTGGGGCTTGCTACCCCCAAAGTCCATGGTCATGATGTTGACTCCCGCAAGATCAACCCCACCCTCAAGCATCTGCGTGACGGCTGTGGTGCCCGGCTCGGTCAGGCCCGAGGGCGCCACCGGGAGCGTGAGCCAGATGTTCAACGGTTCGTCAGCTGCCAGCCGCTCTTCCTGCAGCAGCGACAGGGCCTCGGCCCTGCGCTCGCCGGCCTCGGTGTCCAGGAGGTTCTCGCCCTCGACGTCCAGATCGATGGTGGTGAGGTTGTACCGCTCCACGACCGAGGCGTAGGCATCCTTCAAGTCGTCAACGTCAGCGCAGGACGTGGCGAGCTCGTCGTTGAGGAGACCTCCAAAGGACACAGCCACCTCGCCACCGCCCTGAACGAGCCTGGCGATCCGGCGATCCAGATCCATGGTGGACTCGGCTTCGTCAAAGCTGTAGGCCGCACCCCAGGACGGCTCGCAGGGATTCTCCGGGTCCGCGACGATGAAGGACAGCATGACGCTGCTGCCCTCGTCGGTCCTCGGACGCTCGAACGCGTAGAACGGAGTAGCGGTGGCGTCGACGTACCCGGTGAACCAGGATCCGGTGCCTTCCGCTGCCCTGGCGTCCTCGAAACGGTTCCACCCGGTAAATGAAGCGCCGACTACTGCGGCAAGAACCCCCACCACAAGAACGAGCCGGACAAACGAGAGTTTCCGGCCCGGAAAATGTCTTGCCACTGTGTACTCCAAGAAATATTCACCCCTGCTGAGCCAGGGTTACTTGAACACTAAACTTTAATGTTACGTACTCACTATAAGTCTTGACCGCAAGTGTTATCGTTACAGCGTCATCGAACCGCTGTAACGGTCATGTGCCAGGTCTCAGTGTTGGACGTGATCGCAGATAAAATCCATCCCCCACGGTGGTACGGCGCGTGCCGGCTGCGCAGGGATAGGCAGGAATTAATCCTGCAATCGAGTCGCTGGGGAGCGAGATGAAGAATCACAAAGTGGCTGCAGCGCCCGTCCGGAAAAACAAGGATGTACCCCCGGCGGCCCGCAAGCGGCAATGGGGCGCCGAGAAGCGCTCCGAACCTCTATCGATTGTCCACCCGACGCCGTCGCGCCGGAAGATTGCTCTTGGCCGGCTGGCTATCGTGGCGACCATGGTCGGCTGGGCCTCCTACGTGGTCACCACGATCCTTCGGCAGCTTATCGAGAACCCGACTGCGGGTTTCCGGTTCCAGTTCGAGGCTGTCTCCTACCTCATTGTGGTCACGTTCCTCACCTTCTCGGCGCTGCTGTATCTGGTGGCGCGGCAGGGCGCCCTGTACCGCTTCAGGGACCACAAACGGGTACCCCGTGGTGAGCTGGACCGGCACTTCGCGCACTATGAAGACGGCATCACCGTCCTGGTGCCCTCCTACGCCGAGGAGCCCCAGGTGGTTCGTGCCACCCTCTGGTCGGCAGCCCTTCAGGAGTTCCCGGACTTGAAAGTGGTTCTCCTCCTCGATGACCCTCCCGCGCCTTCCGACGCGGCAGTAGCCGAGAGGCTCCGGATTACCCGGGAACTGACGGAGGGCATCGAAGCACAGCTGCTCGAACCCTCCACCCGGTTCAACGACTCCCTCACCGCCTTCCGCGAACGTCTCACGGCACCCATCGAAGACGGCATCGACGAGCTGGAACTGCTCACCACCGAATACGTCGCCGCCGCAACCTGGCTCGAGGACATGGCCGCCGCGGAAAGCATCGAGGATCACGTGGACGAGTTCTTCGTTGACCTGGTGCTGATGGGATTGGCCCGGGAGCTCCGGCTCACAGTGCTGGGCCTCACCGCGGCCCGCGCCCAGGGCCGACAACCGGCCGCGGACCGCCTGGACGAGCTGTACCTGCGGCTCTGCCGCATCTTCACGGTGCGGCTGGAAACGTTCGAGCGCAAGATGTTCGCTTCCCTGTCACACGAAGCCAACAAGGCGATGAACCTGAACTCTTACATTTCCCTGATGGGGAAGCGCTGGCACCGGGAAGAATCCCCCAACGGCACCATCCTGCGTCCCGCCGAGGGTCCAGCCCAGGTGGACCTCGATGTGCCCGACACCACCTACTTGCTTACGCTCGACGCCGATTCGCTCCTGCTCCGCGACTACTGCCTTCGCCTGGTCTACCTTCTGGAATCCCCCGGCAATGAACGGGTGGCGGTCACCCAGACGCCGTACTCCTCCTTCCGTGGGGCACCCACCCGGATTGAGCGGGTGGCCGGAGCCACGACCGACATCCAGCACATTCTGCACCAGGGCATGTCCTATTACGGGGCCACCTTCTGGGTGGGCGCCAACGCGGTCATCCGCAAAGAGGCCCTGATGGACATCCTCGAGGTCGAGGATGTTGGTGGGTTCGAGATCCACACCTACATCCAGGACCGGACGGTCATCGAGGACACCGAGTCGAGCGTGGACCTCGGAGCCCACGGGTGGACGCTGGTCAACTATCCCGAGCGGCTCAGCTACAGCGCCACTCCCCCTGACTTCGGATCCCTCGTGGTGCAGCGCCGCCGGTGGGCCAACGGTGGCCTGCTGATCCTGCCGAAGCTGTGGAACCAGCTGTCCGAGCGACGCCACCGCCGGGACCGGATCCTGATGCGGGAAGTGCTGCTCCGGGTCAACTACATGGCCTCGATCGCCTGGGCGAGCTTCGGGCTGCTCTTCCTGCTGATGTACCCGTATGACAGCCGGCTCCTGAGTCCGCTGGTCTTCCTGACGGCGCTGCCCTACTTCCTGGCCATGGGAAGCGACCTGAGGGACTGCGGACACCGGTTCAGCGACATTTTCAGGATCTACGGGTTCAACATCGTGCTGCTACCGGTGAACCTGGCGGGCGTGCTGAAATCCATCCAGCAGGCCTTCACCGGCGAGAAGATTCCCTTCGTGCGTACCCCCAAGGTCAAGGACCGGACGGCGGCACCAGCCCTGTACGTCTTTATCCCGTATGCGATTGTCGCCTTCTCGGTCCTGACCCTGTGGCGCGATGTCTCTCAGGGAAACTGGGGTAACGCCGCGTTCGCAGGATTCAATGCAATACTGGCGGCGGGGGCAATCCGCGCCTACATTGGGGTTAACAATTCAATTGTGGACATGGTTCTTGGAGTCCTAAACTGGCTCTACGTGCCGCCCCGCAAGAAGCCTGAAGCAAAGTCGCGGGTGATTGAGAAAACCCCCGAAGAAGCTGACTGGTCATCGATCCTGTACCACGGTGACCGTCGGCTCAACCGTGATCTCCGGGGCTCCAACGACCGTCGTCGCAGGATCTCCTCGCGGTAGGGATGGGTTTGCCAACAACCGGGCAGAGACGCAGTCGGAGTGAAAGGCACCATGTCGGCTATAACTACACAAGATGATCGCGTGCGGGAGGATCAGCCGGATTGGGTAATCAGGCTGGTCATGCCCCAGGGCGTGGAGGTCACCGGTGAAATTGCTGAGGCACACGCGGCGAGGGCGAGGGCCCTGGCTGGAGACGATCTGCGCCCGGTCCTGCTGGTAATTTCGGGCGTCAGCGCGATCAGCCGTGAAGCCCGCGCCGTCCTCGCCTCCTCACGCACCTCCTCGGCGATCGCCGTCCTGGGCGAGTCCCCGGTGGACCGCGTGATCGCGAACTTTTTGCTCGGTGGCGAACCGCCGCCGTGCCCCACCCGGTTCTTCACCACCGAGTCCGAGGCAATGGCCTGGTTGGGAAGCGGCCCGGATGCCTAGGAAAGAGGCAGACCCGCGCCTGGCCATGCTGGTCGACGGGATCGTCCGGCTCTCCCGCGGTGACCTCAGCAGCCGGATGGAACCCTCAGCGGCACGCGACGACGTCGACGCCGTCATCACCGGCTTCAACCTCCTCGCTGAAGAGCTGGAACTGGTCCACCGCGACTTCGAAGAGCGGGTGGAAAACCGCACAGCGATGCTCCACCAGGCACACCTGGACATGCGGACGATGGCCATGACCGACGCACTGACCGGTCTGGACAACCGGAGCGCACTACTGGGCAAACTTCAGGAACAGCTGGAAACGGAAGAGGGCACTCCCCCGCCCGCCATCATCCTGCTGGACCTCGATTCCTTCAAGGACGTCAACGACAGTTTCGGGCACGACGCCGGCGACCGCGTGCTCCAGGAGGTAGCCCGCCGCCTGCTCGGGGCGGTCCGCGACACCGATACCGTCGCGCGGCTCGGCGGCGACGAGTTCGCAATCCTGGTTCCCGAGGCCACCCTTGAGATCGCGCTCCGGATCGCCAACCGGGCGCTCGCCGCCCTGGGAGACCGGATCACGCTCGCCGAGCTTCACGTCTTCTCCCGCGCCAGCATCGGTGTGCGGTTGGCCGATCCGCGCCAGGAAGCCGAAAGCATCCTGCTGGACGCCGATACCGCCATGTACGCCGCCAAACGCGAGGGCCGCAGCACCATCAAGGTCTTCGAACCGGTCATGCTGTACCAGCGCCAGCTGCGGAGCCAGATCGCGTCCGAGCTCCGGGACGCCATCTCCACGAACCAGCTCTCCCTCAACTACCAGCCCGTGGTGGACCTGCGCGACGGGCGGGTCCTCGGGCTTGAGGTGCTGGTCCGCTGGAATCACCCCACCCGGGGTTTCATCATGCCCGACGAGTTCATCCCACTGGCCGAGGAGATCGGTGCAGTGGTTGAGCTCGACCGATGGGTAATGGCGGCAGCCATCCGCCAATATTCGCTGTGGCGAACTGAACTGCAGCTCGACGACGACTTCCAGCTTCGGCTTAACCTCTCGGCCGTGGAACTGCAGCAGCTGGACCTGGTGGACTACGTGCGTGGACTCCTGCGAAGGTTCGATATCCCGCCGGCGGCGCTGGTGCTGGAAATCACCGAAACCGCGCTGGTGACCGGTGGCGAGGTGGAAACCTATTCGCTGCTGAGCCTGAAGCAGCTGGGCGTGTGCATCGAGATCGACGATTTCGGCACCGGGTACTCCTCCATCAGCTACCTGCGAAAGCTACCCGTCAGCATGGTGAAGGTGGACCGGTCCCTACTCAATGAACTGTCGACCGGATCCATCCAGTTCGACTTCATTTCTGCAATCCTCCAGCTGATTCGCGCAGCGGGGCTGGAGGCCGTCTTCGAAGGCATCGAAACGTACGACCAGGTGCAGAAGCTGCAGGAGATGGGCTGCATCGGCGGCCAGGGCTACTACTTCAGCCGGCCCTTGCCGGTCGAGGAAACCACGGCCCTGCTGCGTTCCGCGGCCACCCTGCCCCTCGCCTCTTAAAGACCGGCGCGCCCACAGATTTCTGCAGGCGCGTCGGTCATCGAAAGTTGACGCCTGATCAGACCAGGCGGGTCAGCCAACCGTGGGTGTCCTCCGAGGTGCCGGTCTGGATGCCGAGCAGCTGTTCGCGGATGGACATGGTGACCTCGCCCGCCTTGGAATCGGGGGCGCCGATGACCTCGGAGCCATCCTTCAGCTGACCGATCGGGGTAATGACCGCGGCGGTGCCGCAGGCGAATACCTCGGTGATGTCGCCGGAGGCCACCCCGTCACGCCACTCGTCGAGGGTGATCTTCCGTTCGGTGACTGTCAGGCCCCGGTCCTTGCCCAGCTGAATCACCGATGAGCGGGTAACGCCCTCCAGGATGGTGCCGGAGAGGGCGGGGGTCACCAGTGACCCGTCCTTGAAGACGAAGAAGACGTTCATTCCGCCGAGTTCCTCGACGGCGTTGTCGTTGAACTGGTCGAGGAAGAGGACCTGCTTGCAGCCCTGTGCCTCGGCCTCCAGCTGCGCGGCGAGGGAAGCGGCATAGTTGCCTCCACATTTTGCGTTGCCGGTACCCCCACGCCCGGCGCGGGCGTAGTTGCGGGATACCCAGATGTCCACGGGTGCCAGTTCCCCACCGAAGTAGTTACCTGCTGGCGATGCGATGACCCTGAAGGACACTTCGCGGGCCGGGCGCACACCGAGGAACGCCTCGGTGGCGATCATGAACGGCCGCAGGTAGAGGCTTTCGCCCTCGCGGGTGGGGATCCAGTTCTGGTCCGCGGCCACCAACTGGCGGAGAGACTCCAGGAAAATGGCCTCGGGCAGCTGCGGCAACGCGAGGCGTGCCGCTGAACGGTTCAGGCGGGCGGCGTTCTGATCGGCACGGAACGTCCACACCGAGCCGTCCTCGTGACGGTAGGCCTTCATGCCCTCGAAGATTTCCTGGCCGTAGTGCAGTACTGCTGCAGCCGGGTCGAGCGCGATGGGTCCGTAGGCTTCGAGGCGGGCGTTGCCCCACCCGCCGGCACCGGTGTTGTCAGCCTTGTAGTCGACCACAACGGTGTGATCAGTGAAGTGGTTTCCGAACCCTGGCTCGGCGAGAATCTCGGCGCGTTCCTGATCGGAGGTGGGGTTGGCGGAGGGGTGCTGGCTAAATTCCAGGTCGGTGGCTGTCATGGTTAACCAGCTTAGGACACCAAGGCGGCGATCGCATCGCCGATTTGGGCTGTAGTCCGGCCCCCACCGGTGCGGGAGGCGACGTCGTCGTCCACGGCACGCTCCACCCGGGCTGCTGCGTCGTCGAACCCAAGGTGATGCAGCAGCAAGGCAACGGAGAGGATGGCAGCCGTCGGGTCGGCCACCTGCTTCCCGGCGATGTCGGGGGCTGACCCATGGACCGGCTCGAACATGGAGGGTGCGGTGCGGTCCATGTTGATGTTGCCCGACGCCGCGAGGCCAATCCCGCCCGTGACCGCCGCGGCGAGGTCGGTGATGATATCGCCGAACAGGTTATCGGTGACGATGACGTCGAACCGGGCAGGATCAGTGACCAGGAAGATCATCGCGGCGTCCACATGGAGGTAGTCGTGGGTGACCTCGGGGAACTCGGCGGCGACGGCCTCGACCGTCCGCTTCCAGAGGTGACCCGCGTAGACCAGTACATTGTGTTTGTGGACCAGCGTGAGGTGCCGGCGCGGCCGGTCGTTGGCCCGCCGGAAAGCGTCACGAACCACCCGCTCCACACCGTGCGCCGTGTTCAGGGAAACCTCGGTGGCAATCTCGTGGACAGTACCCGTGCGCAGCGATCCGCCGTTGCCGACGTAGGGCCCCTCGGTGCCTTCGCGGACCACAATGAAGTCGATGTCCCCGGGGGCTGCCAGCGGACTCGCGATGCCGGGATACAGCCGGGAGGGTCGCAGGTTCACGAAGTGGTCCAGCGCGAACCGGAGCTTCAGCAACATTTCCCGCTCGATCAGCCCCGAGGGGATGCGCGTGTCTCCCGGAGCTGCGCCGACGGCCCCGAAGAGGATCGCGTCATGCTGCCTGAGCTTTTCGAGGGTCTCTTCGGGAAGGGTCTCTCCGGTGGCCAGCCAGTGCTCCGCTCCGAGCTGGTATTCGGTCAGGGCGAAGGAGGTGTCAAGGTTGGCGGTGACGCTGCGAAGCACCTTCACCGCCTCGGCGATGACCTCCGGTCCGATTCCGTCCCCGGGGATGACTGCCAGCTGGATTGGTGAAGAGAATTCGCTCATAGGAACAGGCTATGGATTGAGACCACATGATGGACAACGTGTCTCACTTTTTGAGACGACGCCAACATGGGGTGGTCTGCATCCGACCCGGATCTCCACCCGCGGGTTGATGTTCCTGCCGCTTTCCGGCCCTAGAGTGGGGTTTCATGGACCTCCATCATCGCCTCGCACGATTGCTGCGTGCCCACCCGGGCCGCGTGGACTTCGTGATCATGGTGGTGCTGTTTCTGCTGCTGGTGACCCCCACGGCCCTCTCGGGTGTCGGCCCCCTTGAACTGCTGGCGGCCGTCGGGCTGATTCTTCCGCTCGCCTGGCGGCGATCACGGACCGTTCTCGCTGCGGGACTGATCGCAACCGTCTCCGTCCTACAAATCATTTTCTATGTGTGGCCGTTACCCGGCCAGGTGGCGGTGCTGATTGCCCTGTATGCCCTGGCTGCGTATGCGCCCCGGTGGGCCAGTCTTGGCGGGCTTGCGGTCGCTTCGGTTGGGTGTTTCGCCGGCCTGCTGAGGTACAGCCGCGAATATGGCATCAGTCCGCTCGAGATGCGGGACGCCTCGCTGCCGTTGTTCGTTGTCATCGCTGTCCTGGTTCAGGCTCTGATCCTGTTGTGCTGGACGTTTGGCGACCTGGCCCGCAACCGTCGGCTCACCCTCCAGGCCCTTGAAGACCGGACCCGGCGCCTGGAGGTGGAACGCCAACAGGAAAGGGATCTCGCAGCCGCTGACGAACGCAGCCACATCGCCCGGGAAATGCACGACATCGTGGCCCACTCCCTGTCGGTCATCATCACCCAGGCCGACGGCGCCAGGTACGCGAGCGCCCACGACGCCGCGGTGGCTCCCGCGACGCTCGGCACGATCGCTGAAACCGGCAGGGCATCGCTGCGCGAAATGCGCCGCCTGCTGGGCGTCCTGCGCGGGGATGAGGAAGCCTCCACCCGTCCGCTCCCGGTACTCGCCGACATCCCCACGCTGATTGAGACCGTTCAGCACGCCGGGCTCAGCACCGGCTACACGGTCAAGGGCACCGGCCGCCGGGAGCTTCCCGCCGGTGCCGAGCTCACCGCCTACCGGGTGGTGCAGGAATCCCTCACCAACGTGCTGAAGCATGCTGGCCCGGACGCCTGCGCCGTCGTCGAGCTGGTATGGACGCCCCGCGGCCTGAGCCTGACCATCGACGACGACGGCCGCGGCGCTGGTGCCGACCCCTCCTCCACCGGGGCGGAGCAGGGCATCAAGGGGATGCGCGAGAGACTCAGACTTTACGATGGGGACCTGGCCGCCGCAGCGCAAGCCGGCGGCGGGTACCGCATTACAGCATTCATCCCCTACACGGAAGCCTGACAGTGCCCATCAACCCCGCGCCCATCAACCCCGCTCCCGAAAGCCCCACCATCCGGGTGGCCCTCGTGGATGATCAGCGGCTGGTTCGCAGCGGCTTCACCATGCTGATCAACTCCCAGCCCGATCTGCACGTGGTGTGCGAGGCGGGCAACGGCGCCGAGGCTGTCGCCGCGTTGCAGGCGACCCGTGCCGACGTCGTACTGATGGACGTCAGGATGCCGGGAATGGACGGCATCGAAGCAACCCGACGCATCCTCGCGCAGGCATCCGCCGCGCCCGGACCCGGGGAAGGCAGCGGCCCGAAGATCGTGGTGCTGACCACCTTTGATCTGGATGAATATGCGCTGGCGGCCATCCAGGCCGGCGCCAGCGGGTTTCTGCTCAAGGACGCACCACCAGAGGAACTGCTTGAGGCCATCCGCACCGTGTATCGGGGGGACGCCGTCATCGCGCCGTCCACCACCCGGAGGTTGCTGGACCATGTCGCCCCGATGCTGCGCCGTTCCTCCCCCGCGACGGGGGCGAATGCCGACGCGGTGAAGTCGTTGACCGCGCGGGAGCGGGAAGTCTTTGAACTGATCGCCCGGGGACTGTCCAACCCGGAGATTGCGGGCAGCCTCTACCTTTCGGAAGCGACAGTGAAGACCCATGTGGGCCATATCCTTGCGAAGCTCCACGCCAGGGACCGAGTGCAGGCGGTCCTGATTGCCTACGAAACGTCAGTGGTGCAGCCCTAGCCCTGGTCCAGCCAGCCCTGGTTTAGCTAGCCCCGATCTAGCAGCGCTCCCCCGCCGCTCCCGCTGCCTCATCCCGCGGGATGAGAAGGCCCCGCGGGAAGACCGGCCCGTAGGCTGATCCGCTGCGGAGCCCGCCTCCCTAGCGTTGAAGCATGAGAACTTCTGCAAACACTGCCGACCATTTGTCGACGTCGTCCGCCATCCCTGAACCCTCCGGAACGGGACCCGCGGCGTCCGCCGACTCACTCTCCAAGACCTACGGGCGCGCGGATACCCGAGTGCGCGCGCTGAAGGAGGTCAGCGTCACCTTCGAGCGGGCCACGTTCACCGCCATCATGGGCCCGTCCGGATCGGGCAAATCCACCCTGATGCATTGCCTGGCAGGCCTGGACACCGCCGACTCCGGCCGCGTCTGGATCGGCGGGACCGAGATCACCGGATTATCGGACAATGAGCTGACCCGACTGCGGCGCGACCGGATCGGTTTCGTCTTCCAGGCCTACAACCTGATTCCCACACTCACCGCCGAGCAGAACATCACCCTGCCGGTGGCGCTCGCCGGCGGTACTGTCGACGCCGACTGGCTGTCACAGATCTGCACCACCCTCGGTCTGGCGGACCGGCTCACCCACCGGCCACATGAGCTTTCCGGTGGCCAGCAGCAGCGCGTGGCTGTGGCCCGTGCGCTGCTGACCCGCCCAGATGTCCTCTTCGGTGATGAGCCCACCGGTAACCTCGACTCGCGCTCCGGCGCGGAGGTGCTTTCCCTGCTGCGGCGCAGTACCCGGGAAATGGGTCAGAGCATCATCATGGTGACCCACGACCCCGTCGCCGCGTCCTATGCGGACCGTATCCTGTTGATGAACGACGGCGAACTGGTGGGCCAGCTGGACCGCAGCACACCTGACGTCATCTCCAAGGCTCTCGCCGGACTGGGGGCGTAAGCCGTGCTGCAGGTTGCACTCGCCCAGGTCCGGGCGTACGGCCGACGCTTCATCGCGGTGGGGCTGGCCGTCATGCTCGGCGTCGGATTCCTCTCAGCGACCCTGATGGTCTCAGGAACCACCCAGGCGTCCCTTCAGCAAAGCCTCGGCGCCACCTACGCCAAAGCCGACCTGGTGGTCTCCCTCGGGGAGGGTGCCGGATCGGCGGTGGAAACCGAGCAACTCCTCTCAGGTATCGACGGCGTATCAGCCGTACATGCCGCACAACGAACCATCTCTACCCTGAGTCTCCCGACGGGGCCGGCGGACGTCTTTGTCCTGAGCACCGCCCCCGATGAGCTTCAGTCCTCGACCCTCGCTGACGGTCGCCTACCAGTCGATGGCACTGGAATCACCATCGACAAGACGGCGGCTTCCCAACTGGGACTGGGCGTCGGTGACAGCTTCGCGCTGGAGCAGACCCAGTATTCCCCCGACGGCGAGCCGCTGCCCCCGAAGAGCCTGACTGTCACGCTGACGGGGATCACCGAGAATTCTGCCGATCCCTATCTCGCCGGGTTGCCGCAGGTGTACGCCGCACCGGACCTGGTGGAATCACTCAGCATCTTCTCCCCCGGTGAGGCTCCGCCCCAGGCCACCACTGCCCAGCTGGCCCTCGACGGATCAGCCACCGTGGCGGACGTCCGCACAGCTACGGCGTCAGCCCTTTCGGCATCGGGAGTGTCCGCCGAGGTCCGCACCAGCGCCGAACAGGTGACGGCCGACGTCGCGGCCCTCTCGGGAGGCACCGACCAGCTGACAGTCATCCTGCTGGCGTTCGCCGTCGTCGCCATCCTGGTCACCGTGCTGGTCATCGCCAACACCTTCTCGGTGCTCGTGGCCCAGCGGACCCGTGACCTGGCGTTGCTGCGCTGCATCGGTGCATCCCGGGCACAGATTCGTCGCTCGGTCCTGATCGAGGCGGGCATTGTGGGCCTGGTGTCGTCAGTCCTCGGCGTGCTGTTGGCCGCTGGCGTGATGTGGGCACTGGTCAGTCTTGCCGCCGCGCAGGATGGCACCGAGTTCGCCACCCTGGCCATTCCACCGTCGTCGGTCCTGGCCGGGCTCATCGTCGGCGTCGTGATGACTTTGGTGGCCGCGTTTGTGCCGGCCCGTGCTGCCACCGCCGTCGCACCGCTCGAGGCGCTGCGACCGGCTGAGGATGCCACGACTGAAACCCGCAGGGGCAAGGCGCGGCTGTTCCTCGGACTGGTGCTGGTTCTGCTGGGGGCGGGGCTGCTCGGGGTGGGTGCTGCCTCGTCGGCGCTGCTGGTCGCGCTGCCGGGTGGAGTGCTGTCCTTCGTGGGCGTGCTCCTGTGCGCGTCACTGTTCCTCCCCGCGCTGGTGACCGCCGTCGGGAAGCTTGCCACCCCCTTGGGTGTGCCGGGACGGCTCGCCGCGATCAACGCAGTCCGCAATCCCGCCAGAACCACTGCCACTGCCAGCGCACTGCTGGTGGGAGTCACCCTGGTCACCATGATGATGGCCGGCGCCCAAACCTCGCGGACAGCGTTCGAAGCCGAGCTGGGAGCCAACTATCCGGTGGACCTGGCGGTGCAGGAGGTCGGAAGCGCAGCCGCGGCTGACGCGGCTGTGACGACGGTTGAACGTCTGGACGGTGTTGATGCAGCGCTGGCCCTGTCAGTCGGCGCTGTCTCCGACGACGCAACCGGTGCCATGCCAGTCTACGCGATCTCACCCGACGAGGCCGAGGCGGTCCTGCGCAGTGAGGACCCCGGGTTGGTCGACGACGTGGTGTTTATGCCCCAGGACTCCGGGCTCACCGAGGTGACCCTGATGGGTGCGGACGGTCCGGTGACCCTGCCGGTTCAGGAGGTGCAGACCCAGATTTTCGTACCAACGATCACCGCTGCCACAGCTGCGGAGCTGGGGACGGCGCCCCTGCCGGGTGTCGCAGCACTCGGCGACGGGACTGGGATCCTGTGGCTGAAGCTCGATGATTCGCTCGACGCTGCGGGGGTGACCGGGCTTCGGTCAGACATTGTCGAGGCGCTCGGCGTCTCGGAGTACCAGGTCAACGGCGCAGCCATTGAACGGGTGTCCTTCAACCAGATCATCGACGTCATCCTGCTGGTGGTGACGGCTCTCCTCGCCGTCGCCGTGCTCATTGCGTTGATCGGTGTGGCCAATACGCTCTCCCTGTCGGTGCTTGAACGGACCCGGGAGTCGTCCCTGCTGCGGGCCCTCGGGCTCACCCGGGCGCAACTGCGCGGGATGCTCGCCGTGGAGGCGGTGCTCATTGCCGGCGTCGCCGCCGCCTTCGGGTGCCTGCTGGGCGTGGTGTACGGGTGGCTTGGCGTGCAGTCGGCCCTGGGAGCGATCGCGCCGGTCACCCCATCAATCCCCTGGCTCCAGTTGCTGGGTGTGCTCGCGGTGGCTGTTATCGCCGCCCTGTTGGCGTCGGTGCTGCCGGCCCGACGTGCGGCCCGGCTGTCGCCGGTGGAGGGGCTCGCCACGGCGTAACCTAGCGACCACAATCGACGCGGAACCTGCGAAGATGGAATTTTCCAACTCGCAGGTTCCGCTCGAAAGGTTTATCAATGGAACATCCACCGACGCCGCGCAGCAACTCAAACCCGACGGATTCCAGCAGACTTTCGGCGTACCTGGATGACCACCTGGTGGCCGCCGCGTCGGGAGTAAAACTCTTCTCCACCGCCCAGGAGGCGTGGCGCGGCACCAAGCACGAGCAAACCTTCGCAACACTCACCGAGGAGATCGCCGCCGACCGGAAAGAACTGGCTCAGATCATCAGTTCCCTCGGCTACACCCCGAGCAAGGTCAAAATGGTCATTGCCCAGATCGGCGCGCAGCTCAGCAAGGTCAACCCGCTCAACCTCCGCCGTTCAGACAAGGGCAGCGGTGCCCAGCTGGAACTGGAGGCCCTGCAAAGCGCGGTCCGTGGCAAGGAATGCATGTGGGAGACCCTTAACGCACTAACCGAGGCAGGGTCGACCGCGCTGGACTCCGAACAGCTCCGGCGCCTCACCGACCGGGCCCGCAAACAGCAGGAGCAGTTGACGCACATCATGCGTCAGACAGCACCCGAGCGGTTCCTCTCGGGCGACCACTAGCACCGGGCGGACCGCTAGCCCTCGGCTGGCTCTTCGTACTTCGGGAAGATGGGCGACGGCGCCGGCAGTGCCGTCCCAGCGACCAGCGGAGTCTCGATGGCGCTGAACTGCCGCTCGACGTCGTCGGGCCCGGTGCCCTGCCCCAGCGCGGTGAGCAGCCGTCCGGCGCCCTCAGGCATCACCGGCTGCGCCAGGATCGAGACGATCCGGAGCACCTCCAGCGTCACGTACAGCACCGTGTTCATGCGCTCGGTATCGGTTTTCCGGAGCACCCAGGGCTGCTGGTCGGCGAAGTAGGCGTTGGTGTCGCCCAGTACGCCCCAGATGAGTTCGAGTGCCCGGGAGAACTCCTGGCGGTCAAACGCGGCCCGGGACGCCTCAAGGAGTCCGTTGGCCTGCGCCAGGATGGCCTCGTCGGCTGGCGCGAGCGACGACGGCGCTGGCACCTGCGCGTCACAGTTCTTGGCCACCATTGACAGCGACCGCTGGGCGAGGTTGCCCAGGTTGTTGGCTAGGTCGGAGTTCATCCGGCCCACGATTGCCTCGTGGCTGTAGGATCCGTCGGCTCCGAACGGCACTTCGCGCAGCAGGAAGAACCGGATCTGGTCGAGGCCGTACTGGTTCACCCAGTCCTTGGGCGCCACCGTGTTGCCCAACGACTTGGACATCTTGACGCCCTTGTTGAACAGGAAACCGTGAATCATGATCCGCTGTGGCAGTTCGAGTCCGGCTGACATCAGGAACGCGGGCCAGTAGATGGCGTGGAACCGTGAGATGTCCTTGCCGATGACATGGACGTCGGCTGGCCAGAACTTTTTGAAGCGCTCCGACTGAACATCGGGGAAGCCGACGCCGGTGAGGTAGTTGGTGAGGGCATCCACCCACACATACATCACGTGGTCCTTGTTGCCGGGGACGGGCACTCCCCAGTCGAAGGTGGTCCGGCTGATCGACAGGTCCTCGAGGCCGCGCTTGACGAAGCTGATCACCTCGTTGAACCGTGACTGGGGCGCGCCAAACTCGGGCTGGTCGGAGTACAGGGCGAGGAGTTTGTCCTGGTAGGCGGAGAGCCGGAAGAAGTAGCTCTCCTCCTCGGTCCAGGTCACCTCGGTGTCAGTCTCCGTGGCGTAGCGGATGCCGTCCTCGCGGACGTCGGTGTCGTCCTCGCTGTGGAACGCCTCGTCCCGCACCGAGTACCAGCCGGCGTACTTATCCAGGTAGATGTCGCCACGGGCTTCCATCAGCTTCCAGATGGCGGAGGCAGCCTCGTAGTGGTCCGCGTCTGTGGTGCGGATGAACCGGTTGTAGGAGCTGCCGACGTCGTCGTTCATGGCCTGGAACGCCTGCGCGTTGCGGGTGGCCAGGTCGCGGACGGGGATGCCCTCCTTGTCGGCGGTCTGCTGCATCTTCAGTCCGTGCTCGTCCGTTCCGGTCAGGAACATGACGTCGTAGCCATCGAGCCGCTTGAACCGGGCCAGCGCGTCGGTGGCGATCGCCTCATAGGCATGGCCGATGTGCGGGGTCCCGTTGGGGTACGAGATGGCTGTGGTGAGGTAATACGCGGGCAGCTGCTCTGTGGATGTCACCTAAAGAAATTACCCTGTTTCCGGCCCGCTTGTCGCTTCGTGACCGGGCCGCCCACCGGTAGCGTCCCTGGCCTGGCCCCTGCCCAGGGGCCAGCGCAACGACAAGGGCCTCCCACCGCTGTCGCGGCGAGAGGCCCTGAAACACCTGGGTGGTTAGCTCTGCAGGTCCACTTCGCGGGCCACCGTGGCGCCGATCGCTTCCTTCACGGCGTCTAGGACCTCCTGCGGCACCGAACTGTCGACCGTCAACAGGGACAGGGCCTGGCCGCCCTCGGTGTTGCGGGCCACCTGCATTCCCGCGATGTTGATGTCCCGCTCGCCGAGCAACCGGCCCAGCGTGCCAATGACACCGGGACGGTCCTGGTACAGCAGCACCAGCAGGTGTTCGCTGATCGGGATCTCGAGGTCATACCCGTTGACGCCTACCAGCTTTTCGATCTGCTTCGGCCCGGTCAGGGTACCGGCGACGGAGATCTGCGATCCGTCCGAGAGCGCGCCGCGGATGGTGAGCACATTGCGGTACTCCTCCGATTCGGGGGTGGTGACCAGCCGGGTGTTGATGCCGCGCTGTTCGGCGAGGACCGGTGCGTTCACGTAGGACACCTGCTCGGAGACAATGTCGGTGAAGACCCCCTTGAGAGCGGCAAGCTCCAGCGCCTTCACGTCGAGGGACGCGATCTCGCCAGCCACTTCCACCTCGATCTGGGTCAGTGAATCGTGGGTCAGCGCGGTGAAGATCCGACCCAGCTTCTCGATCAGCGGGATGCCGGGGCGCACCTGGGGATCGATGACGCCGCCAGCGACGTTGACGGCGTCGGGCACCAGCTCACCGGCGAGGGCAAGGCGCACCGATTTGGCGACGGATACGCCTGCCTTTTCCTGGGCCTCATCGGTTGAAGCCCCGAGGTGGGGGGTGACCACCACGTTGTCGAGGGTGAAGAACGGGAGATCGGTGCTGGGCTCGGTGACGAACACGTCGACGCCGGCGCCCGCGATCTCGTTCGCCTGGAGGGCTGCGAACAGCGCCGCCTCATCGACCAGTCCCCCGCGTGCCACGTTGACCACGTAGGCAGAGGGTTTCATCTTCCTGAAGGCCGCCTCGCCGAGCATGCCGAGCGTTTCGGGGGTCTTGGGCATGTGGATGGTGATGAAGTCAGACTGTTCGAGCAGTTCATCAAGGGTGACCAGCTGGACTCCCAGCTGGGCGGCGCGTGCCGAGGTGATGTACGGGTCGTAGGCGAGGATTTCGGTGTCGAAGCCCTGCAGGCGGGCGGCGACGAGGGCTCCGATCCGGCCGAGGCCGATGATGCCGACCTTCTTTTCGTACAGTTCGATGCCCGAGTACTTGGAACGCTTCCATTCGCCGCCCTTGAGTGCGGCGCTGGCCTGCGGGATGTGGCGGGCGAGGCTGAGGATGTGGCCGACGGTCAGTTCGGCGGCCGAGATGATGTTGGAGGTCGGAGCATTGACCACCATGACGCCAGCCTGGGTGGCGGCCTTAATGTCCACGTTGTCCAGGCCCACGCCGGCGCGGGCAATGACCTTCAGCTGCGGTGCGGCGGCGATCGCCTCGGCGTCGACCTGGGTGGCGGAACGCACCAGGATGGCGTCGACGTCGGCAATCGCGGCGAGCAGCTGGCCACGGTCCGAGCCGTCGGTCTGCCGGATCTCAAAATCGGGGCCGAGGGCCTCGATTGTGGCAGGAGAAAGCTCCTCGGCGAGGAGAACTACGGGTTTGCTGGTCACGGGTGTGATCCTTCGCTGCTGTGCTGTGTGTGAATGAGGGAATTCGTGGCGGTGTGGCAAGTCTAAATGGGCGCTGCCTCTGGGCCGCTTTTGTTACCGGCTCGGCCCGGACAGCACTCGGCCAGGACGCGTGAGCGCCCTGGCCGAGTGCTGATGCCGGGTCTCCAGCGGGGCTGGCCTAGCGGGCTACCGAACCCTCGTTGTAATCGTCGTTCGTCTTGATCCAGGAGAAGAGCTTCCGCAGTTCGCGGCCGGTGGCCTCGATCGGGTGGTCCTCGCCCTTCTTGCGCAGTTCGGCGAATTCCTTGCCGCCGTTGTCCTGGTCGTCGATGAAGCGCTTCGCGAAAGCACCGTTCTGGATGTCCGCGAGCACGGCCTTCATGTTCTCTTTCACTGACGCGTCGATGACCCGGGGGCCCGAGACGTAGTCGCCGTACTCGGCGGTATCGGAGACGCTCCAGCGCTGCTTGGCGATGCCACCCTCCACCATCAGGTCGACAATCAGCTTCAGCTCGTGGAGCACCTCGAAGTAGGCAACCTCCGGCTTGTAGCCCGCTTCGGTCAGGGTCTCGAAGCCGTACTGGATGAGCTGTGATGCGCCACCGCAGAGGACTGCCTGCTCGCCGAAGAGGTCGGTCTCGGTTTCCTCGGTGAAGGTAGTCTCGATGACTCCGGCACGGGTGCCGCCGATCGCCTTGGCGTAGGACAGCGCAAGCTCGCGCGCCTTACCGGAGGGGTTCTGCTCGACGGCGATCAGGTCGGGAACGCCCCGGCCTGCCTCGAACTCGCGGCGCACGATGTGGCCTGGGCCCTTGGGTGCCACCAGGGCGACGTCGACGTCGGCGGGTGCCTTGATGTACCCGTAGCGGATGTTGAAGCCGTGGCCGAAGAACAGGGCGTCGCCGGCCTGCAGGTTCGGGGCAATGTCCTCCGCGTACACGTGGCGTTGCACCTGGTCCGGTGCGAGCACCATGATGAGGTCGGCCTCGGCGGTGGCGTCGGCGACGTTCAGGACGCGCAGGCCCTCGGCCTCGGCCTTGGCGCGGGACTTCGAGCCCTCCTTCAGGCCAACGCGGACATCGACGCCGGAGTCGCGAAGGCTCAGCGCGTGCGCGTGGCCCTGGCTGCCGTAGCCGATGACGGCCACGGTGCGGCCCTGGATGATCGAAAGGTCGGCATCGTCGTCGTAGAACAACTCAGTCACTTGTTTATCTCCTGTGTGTTTTCTTGCTGGAGTCCAGCTGTGGTCTTGGTGGAACTGCCGGGAGGTCCTGGGCGCTGTCTTTCTAGGCGCTGCGGAGGGCGCGGTCGCTCATGGACTTCGCTCCGCGGCCCACGGCAAGGGTTCCGGACTGAACAATTTCGCGAATCCCGAAGGGCTCGAGCACTGACAGAAGCGCTGTGAGCTTCTCGGCGGTGCCCGTGGCTTCAATGATGAGGGCGTCGGTCGAGACGTCCACCACCGAGGCCCTGAACAAATCGGCCGCCTGGGTTACCTGCAGCCGGGTTGCGGCGTCCGCCCGCACCTTGACCAGGATGTGGTCACGTTGCACGGAGGAATCGGGAATCAGCTCAACAATCTTGATGACGTTGATGAGCTTGTTCAGTTGCTTGGTGACCTGTTCGAGCAGGTCACCTTCGGCTTCAACCACCACCGTGATCCGGGACATGCCCTGGACCTCCGTGGGGCCGACCGCCAAAGAGTTGATGTTGAAAGCGCGGCGCGCAAAGAGGCTGGCGACGCGGGTCAGGACGCCTGGGACGTCCTCGACCAGAACGGAAAGCGTGTGACGGGCCATGTTAATCCTCCTGCTCCCAGTCCGGGGTCATGTTGCGGGCAATCTGGATGAGGTCGTTGCTGACCCCTGAGGGAACCATCGGCCACACCATCGAGTCGCGGCTGACCACGAAGTCGATGACGACGGGGCGGTCGTTGATCTCCAGCGCCTGCGCGATGGTCGAGTCGATGTCCTCGTCGCGTTCGCACCGCAGGCCGGCACACCCATAGGCGTCGGCGAGCTTCACGAAATCGGGCACCCTGGCGGTGTCGTGCCCGGTGTTCAGGTCGGTGTTGGAATACCTGCCCTCGTAGAACAGGGTCTGCCACTGGCGGACCATCCCGAGGGAGGAGTTGTTGATGACTGCCACCTTGATTGGGATGTTGTTGATCACGCAGGTGGCCAGTTCCTGGTTGGTCATCTGGAAGCAGCCGTCGCCGTCGATCGCCCAGACCACCCGGTCAGGGTTGCCCACCTTGGCGCCCATGGCGGCGGGGACCGCGTACCCCATGGTGCCCAGTCCCCCGGAGTTCAGCCAGGCGTGGGGGCGCTCATACTTGATGAACTGGGCCGCCCACATCTGGTGCTGGCCGACGCCAGCGGCGTAGACGCCTTCGGGTCCGGTCATCTCGCCGATCCGCTTGATCACGTGCTGCGGTGCCGAGAGGCCGTCGTCGGGCTGGGTGTAGCCCATCGGGTAGGTCTCACGGAGCCGGTTGATCATGGTCCACCACGCCTCGAGGTTCGGGGCGCCGGTGGCCGCGAACTGTTCCCGCAGGGCGTTGGTGAGCTCTGGCATGATTTCTTTGACTGACCCCACGATGGGGACATCGGCGGTGCGGTTCTTGGAGATTTCAGCCGGATCGATGTCCGCGTGGATCACCTTGGCGCCGGGGGCGAAGGTGGACAGGACACCGGTGACGCGGTCGTCGAACCGGGCGCCAAGGGTGATGAGCAGGTCGGACTGCTGCAGTGCCGTCACCGCTGACACCGAGCCGTGCATTCCGGGCATGCCCACGTGCTGTTCATGCGAGTCGGGGAACACACCGCGCGCCATCAGGGTGGTGACCACCGGCGCTCCCACCAGTTCGGCCAGTTCCTTCAGCTCCGCGGCCGCGTGGGCCTTGATGACTCCGCCACCGACGTACAGCACGGGCCGCTGGGACTCGCCGATCAGCCGTGCGGCTTCGCGGACCTGCTTGGAGTGTCCACGGACCACCGTCTTGTAGCCGGGAAGGTCGATCCGGGGAGGCCAGGAGAACATGGTGGTGGCCTGCTGGGCGTCCTTGGAGATATCCACCAGGACCGGACCGGGCCGGCCGGTGGACGCAATGTGGAATGCCTCGGCGATGACCCGGGGGATATCGGCTGCCTTGGTGACCAGGTAGGAGTGCTTGGTGATGGGCATGGTGATGCCCACGATGTCCGCCTCCTGGAAGGCATCCGATCCGATCACTGCACTGTTGACCTGACCGGTGATGACCACCATCGGGACGGAGTCCATGTGTGCGTCGGCGATCGCCGTCACGAGGTTGGTCGCTCCGGGGCCGGAGGTGACGATGCAGACACCCGGCCGGCCGGTCACCATGGCGTACCCCTGAGCTGCGTGTCCCGCGCCCTGTTCGTGCCGCACCAGAATATGCCTGAGCTTCTTGGAGGCCAGCAGCGGATCGTAGGTCGGGAGGATGGCACCGCCTGGAAGACCGAAGATGTCGTCGACGCCGAGTTCCTCGAGTGAACGCACGATCGCAGCGGATCCGAGCATTTCAGTGGGTGGAACAACAGTGTTGGGGCCACGGACGGCAGTCGGCTGGACGCCCTGCACTGCGTCACGGGGCTGGCTGCGCGCCGGGGCCGCCGGAGCGGTTGGTTTGGCCATCAGCGAGGGGCTATAGGGCGATCCCTTGGACATTGGTGACTTCCTTGATGAATCGGTACTGCTCGTGTACTTCGGGTGTCGTGCGCCTTGTGTCCGGTGGGAACAAAAAAACCCCTCAGCCTGGTTGGCTCCGTGAGGGGTTGCGCGTGACGTAGTACTACCAGTCGGGCTTTAGGCCACGCGCTTGGTAAGAAGGACTACTACGGAATCGAGATGCATATCTGTAGTTTCCCCTCACCCTCAGGGGGTGTCAAACGACACCCACCACCGTCTCACTATCTGGACACACCGTCCAGTTAGTGGACACTAACTGATGTTGGCGGTGGACCTTCGGGGCCCGGATGGGCCCCGGCGAAAAGTGGCCTCTGGCGGGTTCGGGGGTCCTGAACCCACCAGAGGTCATGGTTCGGTGGGTTAGCCGCAGTACGCGCCCTCGGAGGCCGAGTGCACCAGCTTCGCGTACTTGGCCAGCACGCCCTTGGTGTAGATCGCTGGCAGGGGCTCCCAACCCACCTTGCGGCTTTCCATCTCGGACTCGTCGACCAGCAGGTCGAAGCTCTTGTTAGGGATGTCGACCCGGATCCGGTCGCCGTTCTTCACGAAGGCGATCGGTCCGCCGTCGACGGCTTCAGGTGCCACGTGCCCAATACACAGGCCGGTGGTGCCGCCGGAGAAGCGGCCATCGGTCAGCAGCAGCACATCCCTGCCAAGGCCCGCACCCTTGATCGCACCCGTGATGGCGAGCATCTCGCGCATCCCCGGGCCACCCTTGGGACCTTCGTAACGGATGACGACGACGTCGCCGGCCTTGACCTCACCGTCGGCGAGCGCCTTCAGGGCTCCCTGCTCCCGCTCGAACACGCGGGCGGTTCCTTCGAACACCTCGGCGTCGAAGCCGGCGGTCTTGACGACGGCGCCCTCAGGGGCCAGCGAGCCCTTGACGATGGTGATGCCGCCGCTGGCGTGGATGGGGTTGTCCAGCGCCCGCAGGATTTTGCCGTCAAGATCCGGCGGGTTGATCGAGGCCAGGTTCTCGGCGAGGGTTTTACCCGTGACCGTCAGGACATCGCCGTGCAGCAGGCCGGCGTCGAGCAGTGCACGCATGATGACCGGCACGCCGCCGACCTTGTCGACGTCGGTCATGACGTAGCGACCGAAGGGCTTCAGGTCCCCGAGGTGCGGGATCTTGTCGCCAATGCGGTTGAAATCGTCGAGGGTCAGGTCCACCTCGGCTTCGCGGGCGATCGCCAGCAGGTGTAGCACGGCGTTGGTCGAGCCCCCGAAGGCCATGGTGACGGCGATCGCGTTCTCGAACGCCTTGCGGGTCATGATGTCCCGCGCGGTGATGCCCAGGCGCAGCAGGTTGACGACCGCCTCACCGGATTTGCGGGCGAACTCGTCGCGGCGGCGGTCGGCCGACGGCGGTGCGGCAGAGCCGGGCAGTGACATGCCGAGCGCTTCGCCGATGCAGGCCATCGTGTTGGCCGTGTACATGCCACCGCAGGCGCCTTCACCCGGGCAGATAGCTTTCTCGATGCGGGTGAGGTCTTCCTCGCTCATCTTGCCGGCGGCGCAGGCGCCCACCGCCTCGAAGGCGTCAATCAGGGTGACTTCCCGTTCGGTGCCATCCTCAAGCTTCACCCAGCCCGGCATGGTCGAGCCGCCGTAGAGGAAGACACTCGCGAGGTTCAAACGTGCCGCGGCCATCAGCATGCCGGGCAGCGACTTATCGCACCCTGCGAGCAGCACTGACCCGTCGATCCGTTCGGCCTCCATGACCGTTTCCACCGAATCGGCGATCACTTCACGCGAAACCAGCGAGAAATGCATCCCGGAGTGCCCCATGGAGATGCCATCGGAGACGGAGATGGTGCCGAACTGCATGGGAAATCCGCCACCCGCGTGCACACCTTCCTTGGCGCTCTGCGCGAGGCGGTTCAGGGACAGGTTGCAGGGGGTAATTTCGTTCCACGAACTCGCGACGCCGATCTGCGGCTTGGCAAAATCGTCGTCGCCCATCCCGACGGCACGAAGCATTCCGCGGGCCGGAGCCCGCTCAAATCCATCGGTGACGGCCCGGCTTCGCGGCTTGATATCAGGGGTATTTTCCACGCTCATGGGTGAAAGTCTAGGCGTAAGCGGTTTCACCTGTTCGCCATATGACCGGCCTGTTACGGGAACCTCACCCTGCCGGAGGACGACCGGCACGTAAACTTGGCGGTATGTCGACGCCTCCATCGGACACTTCCCAGCCGGACCCGCCTGAGAAGGCACCCGACAGCAACCAGCTCAAAGACGACCTCCGCCGTGTCTTCGATTCACAGATCCCCAACTACGGCGACTACAACCTGGTCTTCGGGGCCAACGAACACTTCCAGCAGCGGGAGTCCGACGGCGCCCGCGTCGTGACGCCCAGGTACTACGTGGTCGGCTACCGGTGGAAACCCACCGAAATCATGATCGCCCCCGTGGACCCGCACACGCTCAACGCCACCGGCATCCCGGTGGAAATCAACATGACCAATCTGTCGCACGCCTACCGCCTCGCCAATGGCCGCTTTGAGGTGGGCACCAGCACCGGCAAGACCTTCCGCTTCGGCGTCCAGCCGGAGGCCCGCTTCAGCTCGGGACCCCATGCCCGGCTGGTCATCGACCAGCGGGAGGATCACACCGATTTTGACGCGTTCATGACGGCCTTCGTCGACATGGCGTAGCGCGGCCCTGCCTGGAGCGGCCCTGCCTGGAGCCAGAGCCCGGAGCCCGTGGGCTCAGCTGAAGAGCGATCCGCGCTGCACCAGGTTCTCCGGCTCCCGGCCAGCCGCGAAGCTGTCCAGCTGGCGTTGCAGCAACTTGATCATCCGTGGCCAGAACGCGCCGGTGTTGCCTCCGCTGTGGGGGGTGACCAGTGCACCGGTTGCCGACCACAGCGGATGGCCCTCGGGGACGGGTTCGGGGTCGAACACGTCCACGGCCGCTTTCAGGCGACCGGACACCACCTCGGAGGTCAGCGCCTCGCTGTCCACCACGGCACCACGGGCAACGTTGACAACCAGCGCGCCGTCCGGCATGGCAGCCAGCACCTCGGCGTTGATCAGGGAACGCGTGGAGTCCGTCAGCGGAGTGATGATCACCAGCACCTCTGCCTGCGCGGCCAACCCCACCAGTTCATCGGTCCCATAGACGTGTCCCCACTCGTCGTCGCGCGCCGAGCTCCCCACCCGGGTCAGTTCGACCTCAAACGGAGCGAGCCGCCGGGCGATTTCGACGCCGATGCCCCCGACACCCACGAGGAGCACCCTGCGGTCCGCGAGGCCAGGATAGAGTGCCGGCTGCCACTGTCCCAGGGTCTGGCTGCGGACAGCGTCGTCGATGCCGCGCAGGGAAGCGATCATGAGACCGAGGGCGAGTTCAGCAGTGGCGGCGGCGTGGACACCCGAGGCACTGACGACGGCGACGTCCTCGCCCACCAACTCCGGAATGCCCTCGTACCCGGTGGACTGCGTATGCACCAGCCGCAGGTTCGGCGCACTCTTCACCGCTTCGCCGAACTGGTCTGGCGAGGACAGGTAGGGCAGGACCGCCGCATCAATCTCAGCCAGGGCCGCCCCGACCGGCTCTCCGGTGAAATCCCACAGCACCAGCTGGATCCCCTCCGGCGCAGGTTGAAGCGCATCGAGCATTTCCTCGCTGGGCACGGAGACCGTCCTGATGGTGTTCATCCTCAAAAGCCTAGCGTCCTGCCTATGCGGGACAACATCGGCGGGTTTGGTGGACACCTGGGAATGTTGGTCGTACGGTCGAGGAGTCCGGTTGTCCAGCAGGAAGCGGGTTTGTGTCATGGATGTAACTCTCTGGGTATTGCTGATCGTCGTCGTCATCGGAGCTCTCTGGTGGTTCCGGGCGCGCCGGTCGGGAGCATCCGACACCGCTGGGCGTGGCGAGTTTGAGCACGAGGCCCCCACCATGACCCATGGCCTCACCGACGCCGTGCCGCAGCCGCCGCTCGTGATGAATTCAGCCCCGGAATCGGGACCTAACCGCCCACCGGCCGAGCCCGATCCCACCGACGGTCCGACGGCCGGGACCCCACCGCCCGCCGATGGCCCCGAGTCGCCGGCACGCCGGACCGAGGACTAGCCCGTTTTGTCTTTCAACCCGCCGCGCTGGGGCCTTGCTGTGGTCACGGTGCTGACGGTGGCGGGGATCTCGGCCTGCGCCGCGCCCGAGCCCGCACCGCTGGTCGGCGGGAGTCCGACGTCTTCCGCCGGATCGACGGCAGGACCCGGCTCCACTCCGCCATCCTCCGCATCAGCGACAGCGTTGCCGGCGCTATCCGCCGCTGACACGCTTGCCGGGGGTTTCGAGGTGCCCTGGGGCATGGCTGCATTGCCCGACGGATCGGTGCTGGTCTCGGAGCGGGAATCCGGGGAGATCAGACGTGTGGTCGACGGCCAGGTCTCGGAAGTTGGTTCCCTTGCTGGCTCGATTGCCGCTGCGGGCGAGGGTGGGTTGCTTGGCCTGGCGGTCGGCCGGGACTTCGCCACCAATCCGGAAGTATTCGCCTACTTGACCAGCCCGACCGATAACCGGATCGTCAGCCTCAGCTACGACGACGACGGACTGGGTGATCCCGAGGACGTGCTGACGGGCCTCCCGAAGGCCAACATCCATAACGGAGGCCGCATCAAGTTCGGGCCGGACGGTTACCTCTATGTGGGAACCGGCGACGCCGCCGACGGTCCCCTGGCTCAGGATCCAGGCAGCCTCGCGGGAAAGATCCTGCGCATCACGGCGGGCGGCGATCCGGCCCCCGGCAATCCGGTGGAGGGAACACCTGTCTACAGCCTGGGGCACCGGAACGTGCAGGGTCTCGCCTGGGATTCGGCCGGGCGGCTCTGGGCGACTGAATTCGGTCCGGAGGTGGACGACGAGCTGAACCTGATCACTCCCGGCGGGAACTACGGGTGGCCCGAGGTCACCGGCGCACCGGGCAGGGACGGTTTCATCGATGCCCAGGTGGTGTGGCCCTCCACAGCATCCTCCTCACCGAGCGGGATGGCGATCGTCGACGACGTCGCCTACCTCGGCGGTCTTCGCGGCGAGCGGCTTTGGCAGGTGCCACTGAACTCCGGGACGGCCGGCACACCCGTCAGCCACTTCGACGGCGAACATGGGAGGCTGCGCGATGTGATTGACGGCGGGGATGGCGCGCTGTGGATCGCAACCAATGAGGGCTCGGGGTCCCGAATCCTCCGCGTTGCTGCTGAGTAGGCAGGTCCAATTTCAGGTTTCCGCAAAGGTGCTGGTAGAGTCTCATGCTGTTGCGGTTGGCCCGATGGGCCGAAAACAACACGCACCTCTAGCTCAATTGGCAGAGCATCTGACTCTTAATCAGAGGGTTCCGGGTTCAAGTCCCGGGGGGTGCACCAAACAAAAACCGCCTGACCGTCGCATGATCGGTCAGGCGGTTTTTTTGCCCCGGTACCGGTTTGGTTGCAGTTGCTTCCGGCCCTTCCCGGGAACCGTAAATCGCAGTACGTTTGCCGCATGGAGGGCATCCCTGTCTTGCGGGACCTACGAACCGGTGAGATCAGTCGGAGGGTGGCCCGCGGTCGCTGGGCGTCGATTGCCTCCGAATTCGGAATGCTGACCGGGTCCGAGGTAGACCAGTTGGTTGGCCCGGGCTCCCCTCCTGCGGGGTGCCTTGCAGCGAAACGGCAGATCCTCGGGGTGGTCACCCGTGCAGGTCGCGTCCTCTATCCGGGATTCCAGTTCGATCCCGTCACTGGTCAGGCCCGTCCCATGGTTGCGAGGGTGGCCGCGATCGGCCTCGCTGGAGGATGGAAGGACAGGCACCTGCTGCAATGGTTCTGCTCGCCGAACGGCTATCTCGGCGGAGACCGGCCCGTCGACGTCCTTGATGATCCGGATCGCCTGTCGTACGCAGCGCACAGCGACCTGGACCTGGTGTGGTGAGCTGGATCTGGTGTGGTGAAGCTGCCCTACAACTCGCCCGCAACCACGACGTTCGGCCCGTCGGACAAACCGACGGTGGGGAGTGAGCCGTCGGGGTTGGGAGCCACCGGGAGGCTGGTGTTCCAGCGGGGTGCGCCCAGCTCACGGATCAGGCCCTGCAGGTGGTCGCGCAGCTCGTCCGAGACCAGCCCCTCACCTGTCACCAGCGTGCGTTCAATATCCTTTGCCTGAACCAGGACACTGCGGCCAGCATCCGTTATGGAAACCATATGGCTGCGACGGTCCAGATCATTTCGCGTACGTGAGACGTGGCCCCTCGTCTCGAGCCGGGACAAAGTTTTGCCCATCGTTTGTGCCTGGACCCTGACGATCTGCGCGAGCGATGCTTGCGTCATCGGTCCCTGTGTGGCGAGGACGCCCAGCGCGATCACACCGGCATGGGTTACGCCCAGCGTTACCAGTCGTTCATTCCAGGCATGTTCAACCAGGCGAGCCGCGGTTGTCAGCAGCCGACCGGTGGGCCATTGCTCCAGGTCCGACATAAAAGAAAGCACTTCCTCTCGCCATGCAGCAGCATAGCGTTGATCTTGGTCCCGCTGACGGGGTGTAGTTTCGAACGTAACGACCCTATTTGCTTATGATAGCTACCGATTTGGAAAAAGTGTCAGCGCAACCGCGTGCACGGCAACTGAAATGAATAGCTGAAGGAATACCGAAAATGGCTGAACGACTATTGTCAGGCGACACTGCACCGGGGTTCACTCTGCCCTCCGTTGACGGTTCCACCGTCTCCCTGAAGGATTACGCCGATGCGAGCGTAGTGGTGTACTTCTACCCGGCGGCGTCAACACCCGGCTGCACCACCCAGGCCTGCGATTTCCGGGACAACCTCGCCTCCCTTGCGGGGGCAGGCTACACGGTACTGGGGATTTCCCCCGACGGCGTATCCAAACTCCGCAACTTCGCCGACGCCGAAGAGCTCACCTTCCCGCTGTTGTCCGATGAAGACCACGCGGTAGCCGAGGCGTGGGGTGCCTGGGGAGAGAAAAAGAACTACGGGAAGGTCTATGAGGGGCTGATCCGCTCAACCGTCGTCGTCGGGCCCGATGGTCTGGTGCAGTTGGCCCAGTACAACGTCCGGGCGACAGGACATGTGGCCAAACTCCGCAAGGACCTGGGCGTCGAATAGATTCGCGTACACTGGAGGCTGACGTTTTGGCAGCCCGGCTGTCCTGAACGTCGAACGCGCGAGTGGCGGAATTGGCAGACGCGCTGGATTTAGGATCCAGTGTCTTCGGACGTGAGGGTTCAAGTCCCTTCTTGCGCACCTTTGTTATGGGTCGCGACATGAACTACATATGAGTCGCGGGATAGACAACACCCCCAGCTTCGGCTGGGGGTGTTGTTGTTTAACAGCATCGACGTGACCATTTCGTTACCCGGATAGGGGTCCCCGCGGGTGCGTTGTAGGTCACATTTGACCCACTAAATCCGCGGATTCACGCTGATCTGCGACCAATCTGAAGATTTCAGGAATTGCCACCCATCCTCCGTTCGAACACGAGCGAAGTACCTATGAGACATCGACAGGATGTGTTCGACAAGTTAGTTAGCTGATCGGCAAAGTTCGCCCGGTCACACCAATGAAGGAGAAAATCCAATGGGAAATATCAAGAGCCGTAAGCTCTCCATCCTCGGTGTTGCTGCTGTGGCCATGTTCGGCCTCGCAGCATGCGGCGGCGGCGACACCGCATCCGAGTCCACCGGTGAGATGACCAGCGAGGAAATGACCACCACCGAAGCCGCTCCCGAAGCAACTGAGTCGGCAATGGAAGAGGAAATGGGCGAGGACATGGACCCAGCCGCCAACCTGGTTGGCCCAGGCTGCGAGGGCTACGCCGAGCAGGTCCCAGAAGGCGACGGCTCAGTTGCCGGCATGGCCCTGGACCCCGTAGCAACCGCTGCCTCAAACAACCCGATCCTCACCACGCTCACCGCGGCAGTCTCCGGTGAACTGAACCCGGACGTTGACCTCGTTGACACCCTGAACGGTGACGAGTTCACCGTCTTCGCTCCGACCGACGATGCCTTCGCCAAGATCGACGAAGCCACCCTCGAAACCCTCGGAACCGACGCTGACCTCCTCAGCGGCATCCTGACCTACCACGTGGTTCCCGGCCAGCTGTCCCCGGATGAGGTCGCCGGAACCCACACGACCGTCAACGGTGCAGAACTGACCGTTGAGGGCATGGGCGACGAAATCACTGTCGGGGAAGACGGATCAGCAGTGGTCTGTGGTGGAGTCATGACCCAGAACGCAACCGTGTACATGGTTGACACCGTTCTGATGCCTCCTAGCGAGTAATCGACTCCCTGGGGCGAATCCTCTACCTCGCTTCAGGGCGAAATAGGCTGGGATCCTGAACACCGTGACGGTGCTCAGGGTCCCAGCCTTTCGTCGTGGCGACCCGGGACCGGATGGCCCAGGAACATCACCTAGACTGAGGAACCTAATCAACTTTCCGCCGTGTGCGGCTACGGCGTGAGGAGACGACGGCAATGACCGCTGCTGGCCAACCCGCCCGACGGGCCCGCCCGGTCCGCGCCGCAGTTGCGCTGGTTCTGTCCCTCACCCTCGCCGGGTGCACCGGGGCGACCCCATTGCCATCGCCGACCAGCTCGCCCACCACCACTCCCCCAGCCACGGTCCCCGCCGAGGATCCCGAAGCAGTCTTCACCTTCGGCACCGCCGCCGACCCGACCGGCCTGGACCCGGCACTGGTAGCCGATACCGAGTCCTACCGGGTCACCCGGCAGGTACTGGAAGGCCTGGTCGGCATCGACCCGCTCACGTCGGAACCCGTCCCCCTCCTCGCCACCTCCTGGGACGAGCGGGACGACGGCCGGGCCCATGCGTTCAGCCTCCGGGAGGATGTCACGTTCCACGACGGTGAGCCGTTCAACGCCGAAGCGGTCTGTGCCAACTTCGAACGGTGGTATTCATTGCCAGCGGAGACCCGGATCTTCGACAGCACCATCACCTTCGGCTCGGTGTTCAACGCCTATTCCGACCAGCCTGAGCTATCCATCTACTCGTCATGCCAGCCGCTCGGCGAATACGAGGTCCTCATTTCGCTGAACAGTCGGCTCACCGGGTTCATCCCGGCCCTGGCCATGCCGTCCTTCGCGATGTCCTCGCCCAAGGCGCTGGAGGAACTCTCCGCCGACGACCTGTCCGAGCAATTCAACGGGACTGCCATGTCGCAGTATGCACTGAACCCGGTGGGCACCGGGCCCTACACCTTCGAAAGCTGGGAAGAGGGTGAGGTCCGCCTCACCTCCTTCAGGGGGTACTGGGGTGCCCGCGGCGAGATCGGCACGGTGGTGTTCACCACACTCCCCCTGGCCGATGATCGGCTCGAGGCGCTGAACACCGGGCAGATCGACGGCTACGACTTTGTCACTGTCGACAACGCCGGAGACCTGGCCCGGGAGGGTCAGCAACTGCTGCAACGCGACCCCTACTCCATCCTGTACCTCGGCATGAACCAGGACTTCCCCGGCGTCGACAGCCTCCTGTTCCGCCAGGCAGTTGCGCACGCCATCGACAAGCCGGCCGTCATCGACGGCCTGTTCCTGGACGGCACCGCGCCCGCCGACCAGTTCACGCCGCCCAAGCTGGCTGTCACTAACGACGAGATCACCACCTACGACTACGACGTCGAACTGGCCCGGGAACTGCTCGAAGAGTCAGGCTACGACGGCGAGCCACTGCCCTTCCACTACCCCACCGATGTGTCGCGGCCCTACCTTCCTGCACCCGAGGGCGTCTTCGCTGTCCTGCAGGAACAGCTGGAGGACGCCGGTTTCACCATCGATCCGGTCCCCACCGCCTGGGCCGACGGGTACGTCAAGACAGTGCAGAACGACGACGACCGCGCTTTCCATCTGCTGGGCTGGAGCGGAACCTACCAGGACCCCGACAACTTTGTCGGCCAGCTGTTCGGGGCTGCCCCCAACGAGTTCGCCTTCGAGGACAACCAGCTGTTCAGCAAGATCGACCGGGCCCGCACCCTGCCCAACGGGGAGGACCGGGTGGCCGCCTACCAGGACATCAGCGATCAGATCGCCCGCCGCTTGCCCGCTGTCCCACTGGCTTTCCCCATCTCGGTCCTGGCAGTGTCGGAACGGGTCGCCAGCTACCCGGTCAGCCCCGTGATGAACGAGGCGTTCAACCTGATCGATCTGGCCGACGTCGACCTGGAACCCGCAGGGAGCACCTGATGACCGCTACCCCGTCCTGCCGGCGGTGCCAATTACCCAAGGAACCCACCAGACGCTACGCTTCAAAGCTAAGCGCCCTTGCCACTGGAGATGAAGTTGACTGCTAAGAGCCCGGCGGGATTGCCCGCAGAGAACACCGACGTCGTCCTGATCGGCGGAGGGATCATGAGCGCCACGCTGGGCGCATTCCTCAAACAACTCCAGCCCGACTGGAGCATTTCCCTGTTCGAGCGCCTCGACCGTGCCGGCCTTGAAAGCTCCGACCCATGGAACAACGCGGGAACCGGGCATGCGGCCCTGTGCGAGCTGAACTACACCCCTGCCGGCCCCGACGGTACCGTTGACCCCGCCAAGGCTGTCGCCATCAACGAGCAGTTCCAGGTGTCCCGGCAGTTCTGGGCGCACATGGTGGAGAGCGGGCATCTGGGCGATCCTTCCGGATTCATCAACCCCGTGCCCCACATGAGCTTTGTCTGGGGCGAAAAGAACACTTCCTACCTGCGCAAACGCTACGAAGCCCTGCGGTCCCAGCCCCTCTTCGAAACGATTGAGCACGCCGAGGACCCGTCAGCCATCGCGGACTGGGCTCCGCTGCTGATGAGCGGACGGGCTGAAGGCCAGCCTGTTGCCGCCTCACGGGTGGCTGGCGGAACCGATGTCGATTTCGGCTCCCTCACCCGAGGACTCACCAGCTACCTGGACGCCAATGGTGTCGACCTGAACTACAACCACGACGTCGCCGACCTGTCCCGTGGCTCCCACGGCCGCTGGGAAGTCAAGGTCCGCAACCGGGCCACCGGCCAGGCACGGACTGTCAACGCCCGCTTCGTGTTCATTGGCGCCGGTGGCGGCGCCCTCCACCTGCTGCAGCGGACCGGCATCCCCGAGGGCAAGGGCTTCGCTGGCTTCCCCGTCTCCGGTCAGTTCCTCAAGTGTGGCAACCCCGAAATCGTGAATCAGCACAACGCCAAGGTGTACGGACAGGCGTCGGTCGGCGCACCCCCCATGTCCGTGCCGCACCTGGACACCCGGTACGTCAACGGTGAGCGGTCCCTGTTGTTCGGCCCCTACGCCGGATTCTCCACCAAGTTCCTCAAGCGCGGGTCGTTCTTCGATCTGCCGGGTTCCATCCGGTCCTCAAACCTGGTACCCATGCTGGCGGTCGCCAAGGACAACGTGCCGCTGACCAAGTACCTGATCTCCGAGGTACTGAAGAACCGCGATGCGAAGAACACCTACCTCAATGAGTTCATTCCCGACGCCGACGGCGACCAGTGGGACCTGATCACGGCGGGGCAGCGCGTGCAGATCATCAAGAAGGCACCCGGCAAGGGCGGGGTGCTGCAGTTCGGCACCGAGGTCATCACCGCGGCTGACGGTTCGGTCGGCGCACTGCTCGGGGCCTCCCCAGGGGCTTCGACGGCGGCGCCGATCATGCTCGAAATCCTCAAGCGGTGCTTCCCCGCGCAGCTGCCTGCCTGGGAACCGAAGCTCAAGGACATGGTCCCCGGCTACGGCGCGAAGCTCAACGAGAACAGCTCCCTCGCCGCAGACATCCTGGCCCGCACCGACCGGGTGTTGAAGCTCCAGTAACCCCCGCCTGGGCCCTGACCGGCCGGCAACAGTAGAAGGCACGGCACATGTTCCGTCTGGCTCAGCTCTCCCTGCGAAACCGTGCGCTGATTGCACTGATCACCATCCTGGCCTCGGTGTTCGGTGTGATCACGATGGGCTCCCTCAAACAGGAACTCATACCGTCGCTCGAGTTCCCGCAGATCACCGTCCTGTCGTCGGTACCGGGGGCCTCACCGGAGTACCTCGACCGCCAGGTCAGCGAACCGCTCGAGACTGCTCTGAGCGGTGTGGAGGGACTGGAATCGTCGTCGGCCACCTCCCGGACCGGGGTGTCGACCATCAACCTGATGTTCGCCTACGGGACCGACCTTGACCGCGCCCGCGGCCAGGTGGACCGGGCAATCTCCACGGTCAGCCCGCTGCTGCCCGAGGACGTCACCCCACAATCGCTGGCCGGCAGCATCGCCGACCTGCCGATCGTCTTCATGGCAGTCTCATCCGACTCACCGCTCAGCGAACTTAACGGTGACCTCACCCGGCTCACCGTGCCCCGGCTACAACAGCTGGAGGGCGTCCGGGCGGCGGAAGTCAGTGGCGGTGCCAACCAGTACATCTCGATCCTGCCCGACCAGCGAGACCTCGCCGCCAACGACCTCACGGTCGCCGACATCACCACGGCGCTCGAGAACAACGGCGACCTCATCCCGGTCGGCACCCTCGAGGACGGCGACCGTTCCCTCACCATCCAGGCCGGCAGCCCGATTGCCTCGCTGGATGACATCCGTGCTCTCCCCCTCCTGCCCGACGGCGGGACCCCCGAAGCGGGCCAGACCCCACCGACCATCGGCTCGGTCGCTGAGGTAGCCGTCGCCGACGACGACGCCACCAGCGTCACCAGCGTCACCCGCACCAACGGCACCGAGACCCTGGCCCTGACCGTCACGAAGATTCCCGACGGCGACACCGTCGCCATCTCCAACCTCGTGGAGGAACTGCTGCCGCAGCTGGAGGCAGAGCTGGGGAACAACGCCGAGATCACCGTGATCTTCGACCAGGCCCCCTTCATCGAACGCTCGATCAGCGACCTCACCACCGAGGGGATCCTCGGTCTCGGTTTCGCCGTCGTCGTCATCCTGGTGTTCCTCCTGTCAGTGCGGTCCACCCTGGTGACTGCGATCAGCATTCCCCTGTCCCTCTTGATCACGTTCATCGGTCTTTGGGTGACCGGATACTCCCTGAACATTCTGACCCTGGGCGCGCTGACCATCGCCATTGGCCGGGTGGTGGACGACTCGATCGTCGTCATCGAGAACATCAAACGGCACCTCAGCTACGGCGAGGATAAACGCGAGGCCATCCTGACCGCGGTGCGGGAGGTCGCCGGGGCCATCACCGCATCGACGCTGATCACGGTCGCGGTGTTCGCGCCGATTGCGTTTGTCGGCGACCTCGCCGGTGAACTCTTCAGGCCGTTCGCACTCACCACGACGATCGCGCTGCTGGCCTCGCTGGCGGTTTCGCTGACCATTGTGCCGGTGCTGGCGTACTGGTTCCTGCCCGCTGCGGCCCCCGGAGTGGACTCCGACCAGGTCCGGGAGGACGCCCACGAGGCGGAGCGCAAATCCTGGCTGCAGCGCGGCTATCTGCCGATCCTCGGTACCACCCAGCGGCACCCGGTGTGGACGCTCTCGGCAGGAGTGCTGGTCCTGGCCGGCACGGCCGCGATGATCCCCCTCCTGCAGACCAACCTGCTCGGAAACACCGGGCAGAACAGCTTCAGCATCAACCAGACCCTCGAACCGGGGTCCAGTCTCGACACCACCGTGGCAGCGGCTAGCCAGACCGAGGAAGTACTGGCCGGCTTCCCCGGGGTGGAACAGGTGCAGGTGACCGTCGGCAACGCCTCCAGCGGCTTCGCCGCCCGGCTGTCCGGAGGCACCTCGGTGGCGTCCTTCACGGTAATCACCGCCGAGGACGCCGACCAGGAGCAGCTGCAGAACGACATCAGGGAGGAACTGGAGTCGCTGACCGGCGTCGGCGACTTCGCCCTGTCCGCACAGCAGGGGGGCCTGGGCACCTCCAGCACGATTGACGTGGACATCACCGCTCCAGGGCCCGATGAGCTGCAGGCCGCCAGCGACGCCGTGCTGGCTGCCATGCAGGGTCTCGACGGCGCCCGGGACGTCACCAGCAACCTGGCCGCAGCACAGCCGCAGGTACAGATCAGCGTCGACCGGGCTGAGGCAGTCGCCGCCGGCCTCAGCGAGGGACAGATCGCGGGACTGCTGGGCGGGAGCATCAGCCCGATTCCCGGCGGTCAGGTACGCCTGGAAACCACCGACTACCCGGTTCTCATCGGCGAGGGTACCGAGGTGACCAGCCTTGAACAGCTGCAGGATCTGGTCTTGCCCACCCCCGCGGGGCCAATCCCGCTCACCTCGGTGGCTTCCGCCGTCGAGGTCGAGGTGCCGCTGTCCATCACCAGCGCCAACGGCGAACGGACGGCCCAGGTATCCATTACACCGTCGGAACAGAACCTCGGGGCCCTCACCACGGCCGTCACCGAGCGGCTGGACGGCGTGGAACTACCCGCCGGGACCACCGCAACCCTGGGTGGCGCATCAGCCGAGCAGGCGGAGTCCTTCGCCCAGCTGTTCCTGGCGCTCTGGGCAGCTGTCGCCATCGTGTACGTGATCATGGTCGCTACCTTCAAATCTCTGATCCAGCCGCTGATCCTGCTGGTCTCGGTGCCGTTCGCCGCCACCGGGGCCATCGCACTGCTCGTGATCACCCAGATTCCGCTGGGCCTGCCGTCCCTGGTGGGCATGCTGATGCTGGTGGGGATCGTGGTGACCAACGCCGTCGTGCTGATCGACCTCATCAATCAGTACCGGCGCCCGCACGACGGCTCCCCCGGCCTGGGGGTTGAGGAAGCGATCATCCAGGGAGCCCGGCAACGGCTCCGCCCGATCCTGATGACCGCGTTGGCAACGATCTTCGCGCTGACCCCGATGGCGCTCGGCTTCACCGGTGAGGGCGGGTTCATTTCGCAGCCCCTGGCCGTGGTGGTGGTGGGCGGTCTGGTCTCGTCAACGGCGCTGACGCTGATCCTGGTCCCGGTAATCTACCGGCTGGTGGAAGGGCGTCGGGAGGCGCGCGAGCACTCGCGGCGGCCCGAGCAGCCCAGCGAGCCTCCCCGGACCGGGCGGCACGCACTCCCCCAGTAACCAGGCACGGGTGAGGGAACAAACGGTTGGATACCCCGGTTGACGGTATAGTAGATGCACATGCATCTACTTGGAGGAGGAACCATGCAGATCGGTATTTTCTCGGTTGGAGATGTGACTCTCGACCCCACGACTGGGACGGCACCCGCCGAGCTCGAGCGAATCAAGGCGATGGTGACCACCGGCAGTCCCCAGGAAGTCATCGAAAAGACCCTCACGTTCAGGGAGTTCTTCGTCGACTACCAGCGACAGCTGTTCCTGGTGGACCACGCCGGGCTGCCGCTGAAAACCGTGCTGGAGCAACTGGACCTGCTGGGTTCAGAGGTGCTCCCCGTCCTTCGCCAGGAGTTCGCCCAGCGCACCCCCGGGAACATCCCCGCCCCTCCGACCTTCCAGAACCGGCTCCAGTCGCTGTCGGAGGCCCACAGTGCCTGAGTCAACCGGGACGGAAAGCACAGTGCCCGAAGCAACAGTTCCCGAAACCACAGTGCCCGAGACACCCGGACCTGCCATCCGGCTGACGGCCGAAGCCTGGGAGTCGCTGTTCCGGGCCCAGGTCGCCGTGATGCGGAGGCTTCGCAATGATCCGTCGTTCAAGAAGCTGGCCATCGGTGAGTATGACGTACTGTTCAACCTCAGCCGCTGCCCCACCGGTTGGACCCGGCTCAACGAACTCAACCGCCATCTGCTCATCTCCCAGCCCAGCCTCAGCCGCATGGCGGAGCGGCTCGAGGCCAAGGGCCTGATCCAGCGGAAACCGGCACCCGATGACCAGCGCGGTGTGATGGTGGGTTTGACGGATTCGGGCAGGGAACTGCAGCGCGAAATCGGTGCGGCTCATGTCAGGGTGATTTATTCGCTCCTCGGCCCGGTTCTGGCGACCGAGGAGCTGGAACAGCTACTGACCCTGACCCGGCGGATCCGCGACGGTGTCGACGATCCGGAGCGCGCCGACTACTGAAGCCGGACGAGCTTCTCCGGCTGATCGACCGGAAGGGAATCCACCACAGCGGTCACTTCCATCGAGGAGAGTTGAAGGCTTCCGCCGACTGTGGAGAGGAACGCCGTGTCCGAGGCGTCCCGGCCGGTGGCGATGCGCAGCAGCGATTCGCGAGGCGCCAGACCGGTCGCGTCCACCACGTGCCACGCACCGTCCACCCACGCTTCCGCCACGGCGTGGAAATCCATGGGACTGAGCCCCGGTGCGTACACGGCGGCCAGGCGCGCTGGGACGTCCTTTGCGCGCAGCAGGGAGATCACCAGGTGAGCGTAGTCGCGGCACACGCCGCGCCGGCCCAGCAGCGTTTCCACTGCGCCGTCGGTGGGACGTGAGGAGCCGGAGACGTACGCCAGTTCCTTGCCCACCCATTGCCGCACGGCCTCCAGCAGGTCGGTGCCGCTCAGGGATCCGAACTCGGCGTACGACGTCGGCAGCAACCGGTCAGACTCGCAGTAGCGGCTGGGGCGGACATAGCGAATCAGGTCAGCTTCCGAGACCTCCTCGGGTGTGGCCAACCCCGTGACCGCCAAACGGTACTCCAGCACGATATTCGCCTCGCCCTCCACTGTGAGGGTGTGCAGGCGGCCCCCATGAATGTCCGCAAGCTCCCCGGGGATGACCAACTGGTCATTGACCGTGATCGACAGGTCCTCCTCAAAGCTGGTGTACCCCTCGTTGCGGACCGCAGCCAGGGCGAAGACAAGGGAGGACGCCGAGCGGGTCTGGGCGGTCAAACGGGCAGTCACGGATCGCTGCATGAGGGTACTCCTGATCAAGGGTGGGGATGCCAGTGCATGGGAAGGCCGGATACGGACTCTATGCTGAAAGCTATCACCACCGTAGAACAAGGAAGGCCCCTTAGTGAATTCCACTCCCCAGCTCCAGACCCACGACCTCGACGGTCGCACGGTGGTGATCACTGGAGCCAACAGTGGCCTCGGCCTGCAGACCGCCATCGCCCTGGCCCGCCGTGGCGCCCGGGTCACCCTGGCCTGCCGCAGCGAGTCCCGTGGTTCGCTGGCACTGGAGACGCTACGCTCCCGGGTTCCCGGGGCGGCCGCCGAACTGAGAATCCTTGACCTGGCATCGCTGGCCTCGGTGCGCCGCTTCGCCGAGGACTGGACCGAGCCTCTGGATCTGCTGATCAACAACGCCGGAGTGATGGCGACACCACGGGCCGTCACCGAGGATGGCTTTGAGCAGCAACTCGGTATCAACCACCTGGGTCACTTTGCCCTCACCGGGCTCCTGCTGGAGCGGTTGCGGGCGGCCGAGTCGCCGCGGGTGGTGTCGGTCTCCAGCCTCGCCCACAAGCGCGGCGCCATCAATTTCGACGATTTGAACTCGACCATCAGGTATCGCCGGTGGACAGCCTACAGCCAGAGCAAGATCGCCAACCTGTACTTCACCATGGAGCTGGACCGCCGGGTAAGGGCAACCGGGGAGCAACTGCTGGCGGTCGCCGCGCATCCCGGCCTCTCCAACACCAACCTCACCGCCGGCATGGGAACCACACCGGTGCTCGATGTGCTGGGCGGTTTCTTCAAGCTGTTCGGTCAGTCCGACGTTGCTGGTGCGTTGCCGATTCTCCGGGCAGCCACCGCTCCACTGGCCAGCGGCGGCGACTACTCGGGACCGGATGGGCCCGGGGAAACCAGGGGCAACGCTGTCCTCGTGGCGCCGGAACCCAAGGTGCTTGACCCCGAGGTGGGGGGCAGGCTGTGGGAGGTGAGCGCCGCGATGACCGGCGTCACGTTCCCCCGTCTGCCGGCGGCCTGAGAACCCGGCGCTACCGGGCCACCTGCAGAGACGCAACCATCCGGCGCACCGCCCCGAACTGGTCGGAGTCGAAGAACTCCTCGGCGTCCGCGATGGTGTCGAACGACGCCGTCCGGGATCCCACCTGTTCGGGCGTCAACGCCGTGAAGGAGATAGCGTCCCCGAAGGAGTAGAGCCCAACGTGCTCGGGGCCCTGGAGGGTGTTGTACAACTCGCAGGCTGCACCGTCGGCGCCTCCCACCACGTCGGTTACCCCGTACGAGCTGAAGAACCGGTAGCCCTCGATCAGCCGGACCACCAGCCGCGGGTCGATGGACTGCTCGGACTCGGCGGTGGACGGCAAGTCCACCGGCTGGCTGAGGATTACCGTGTAGGGACTGGCGTTGTCCGGGTCGCAGTCCTGCTCCACCGGGGTGATTCCCGTGTGCAGCTCCGCCATCGATTCGCCGTCGGCGTTCTCGACGGCGAAGTGGATCGATTCAGGCTCAAAACCGTCACCGGGATCCTCGATTGGCTCGACGGTCCAGTCCGGCGGTAGTTCGAAGCTCACGAGGGCTGCCGGGTCGGTGAAAACCTGCCAGTCGTCGTCGGGCGCGGGACGGGCGGCGACCGTGGGCGCCGGCTCCTGCATAGTGGTCGCTTCCGGGGCGGCAGAGCTGGCGTCCGACGACGGCGCCGCGGACTGCACGGGCCGGTCCCCGATCTCGACACCGGTGCAGCCGGAGACCGTCAGCGAGGCGGCCAACAGCAATGCACCCGCTGACACAACCCGCGTGGTTGACCGTGATCGACTCATCTGTGGTGTCCTTTGGTGTCGGAGGTCAGGGCCTGTGGTCCGAGTCTACTCAGTTGTCCCACTTGGGTGAGGCACCCCACCCAGGGTCATCCACACCGGCCGCCGTGGAGAATTACCCCTATGACCCCTGACCTGTCCCACACCATGGTTACCTCGGTAGCTTTCCCTACCGCGCTGGGTCCCGTGTGGGTCCGAATCTCGAGGTCTGCCGGCGTGGGCGCGGCGCCGTGGGTTCTGCTGCACGGCGCGGCAGGTTCCTGGCGGACGTTCAGGGAGCTACAGGCAGCCCATCATTTCCCCACCGACGTCGACACCGTGGTGATCGACCTTCCCGGGTGGGGCGACTCTCCGGGCATCGGAGGATTCACCATCGAGGCGCAAGCCGCCGCAGTGGTGGAGGTCCTGGTCCAGGCGGGATACCGGCAGTGGCGGCTCTTCGGGCACTCAATGGGCGCTGTTCCGGCGCTGGAGATCGCGACCGTTGAGCCGGAGAGGACACTCGCGGTGGTGGTGCTCTCCCCCACCGCGGTGGTCGCCGCACAAGCCTTCCGCCACCCCTGGCGGAACCTTCACCGAATGTTTCCGCTGCTCGGAATGAAGACCATCATGGGGTTTCTTGACCTCACCGGAGTGCTGGGGCCGCGTCTGGTGGCTGTGGCGCGCCGGCTTCGACTGTTCAGGCTCGTGCTGCGGCCGTTCGTGGTCAGGCCCGCAGCCCTGACCGAGCCGGTGGTCACCGCCCTCGCCGTCGACGCCCGACCGGCCGCGTTTGCGCTCGCGGCGGACGCTTTGAAGCACTTCGACTTCTCCCATTGGAAGGCGGCCGGAGGAATCCAGGTGCTGCTGCGGGGTGAACGGGATGTTTTCACCCCGGCCGCGGAGCTGGCCGAACTCGCGGCGCTGCTCCCCCACGTGCAGGCCCACGTGCTGGCGGGTACCGGACATTTCGCCCACATCGAGGATCCGGAAGCCGTGGCGCGGATCCTGGCTGACACGTCAGGCGCCGCGGACCCCCGTGTCGGGGACTAGAAGATCTCCCCCTTGGAGGGGCGCGGTCCCTGAAGGGACGCGGCGACAGCGTTCCCACGGCGTTCCCGTGACCAGAGGAGCAGGACCACCGCTGCGCCACCGAGGGCGGCCAGCAGTGGAGCCAGCCAGTCGCCGTCGGGCGCCAGGAGTGCACTGTTCTCCTGCCAGGGCCACAGCGCCCGGAGCGAGCCGAGGATCAGGCCGGTGGCCACCAGCAGGACAGCCCGGCGGTGCACCCGCAGGAGGTACGCAAGGAGCTGGACGATGGAGGCCAGTCCCAGGACGGCACCACCGGCGAAAAGCGCCAGGTACCCGAAGTCCCGCTCGCTCACTGCCTCCAGGGTGGGTTCGTACATGCCAAAGGTCAGCAGGATGAAGGAGCCGGAAAGACCCGGCAGGGCCAGGGCACATACCGCGGCCGCACCGCTCAGCACCAGCACCCACCAGGCGGGATCCTGTACCTGCAGGGCGGGCAGACCCAGCAGCAGGAACGCGGCACCGGCCACGAGCAGCACCACCACGGGCCCGCCCACCAGGGTGGACCGGGTGACCGGTCCCGCCTCAAGGGCCATCGAAATGGGCACCAGCAGGCTGGCCGTGACCATCCCGAGGAACAGGGCGCTCGAAATGGTCGGCTGGCCCTCGACGAAGGCGTGCAGCGGGCCGGAGAGGGTAAACAGGGCGAGGAACATGCCGATCACCAACGGCACCACGAGCGCCCATTCCACACCGGTGAGGTGACGGGAGACGCTGCGACCCTGACGTTTGACGGTGAATCGGACGACGCCTCTGATCAGGTGGTTGGCCGAGGAAATCAGCCGGTCAAAGATGCCCAGGACCAGTGCGACGGTGCCGCCGGAGACTCCCGGCACAAGTTCGACGATCCCGATCAGCGCGCCACGGATCACGTGGGCAAGGCTGGATCGGACGGTGGGTGCGGGCTTCACTGGGGTGGGGGATGGGGAAGTCACCCTTTTAACTGTAGTGTGCCGGCGCTGATGGGCCGTGCCAGATTACGCCGGGCGCCCCAAGCCCCTGACCGTCGTCACGGCCGCGGTCACGGCCCGCGCAGTGAGGGCGATGTCGCGTTCGGTGGTGGCGGACGTCCAGGAGAAGCGCACCGCCGTCTGGGCGGTTTCCCGGTCAATACCCAGCGCCAGCAGGACCGACGACGGTTCGTCGCTGCCCGCCGCGCAGGCCGACCCGCTGGAACACACGACGCCTCGACGTTCCAATTCCAGGAGCACCGACTCCCCGCTGGTCCCGGGGAAGCAGAACGATGCGAGGTTGGGCAGGCGCTGGCCCGGGTCCCCCGTCAGGAGTGCTCCCGGCACCGTGTCCAGCACGTGATTGATCAGGTAGTCCCGCTGTGTCGTGGCGGCAGCGACGGCCGCGTTCCGTTCCCCCTGCGCCTGGCCGAGCGCGATGGCGAACCCCACGGCTCCGGCGACATTCTCGGTCCCGGACCGGCGTCCGCGCTCCTGCCCGCCACCGTGAATCAGAGGTTCCAACGGAATCCGGGACCTGACATACAGCAGGCCGGTCCCCTTGGGTGCTCCCAGCTTGTGACCGGACAGCGTGAGCGCGTCGACGCCCAGGTCCGCGACGCTGAGCGCCAGCCAGCTTCCGGCCTGGACCGCGTCCGTGTGGAACGGCACGCCGGCCGCCGCGCACCGGTCGGCGAGCGCTCTGATGTTCTGGACCGTGCCCACCTCGTTGTTCGCGTACATGATGGAGCAGCAGGTGGTGCCGGGTGTCAGTGCGTCGCTCAGGCTGTCGGCGTCGACGAGTCCGGTGGAGGAGACCGGGAGCACCGTGATCCGGAAGCCATGGAGGCGGTGCAGGTAGTCAAGGGCTTCCAGGACAGCGGGATGCTCAATGGCACTGGTGATGATGTGCCGGTCGCGGGGCGAGGCGAGCGCAATGCCCTTCAGGGCAAGGTTGTTGGCTTCAGTCCCACCCGAGGTGAAGGTGAGTTCAGCCGGTCGGCACCCCAGGACCCGCGCGGCGCTCTTCCGCGCTGTGGCCAGCGCAGCGGCAGCAGTCTCGCCCGGACCGTGGTGGCTGGAGGGGTTACCGAACTCAGAGGTCAGCAGCGGCCACATTGCCTCCAGGACCTCCTGGCGGACCGGTGCGGTGGCGGCGGCATCCAGATAGATCACCGGGCTGTTCCCCGGACGGTGAGGTCGAGTCCCAGGTCAAGGGCGTGGACGCTGTGGGTCAGCGCCCCGGAGGAAATGATGTCCACCCCGGTGCCGGCTATCGCGCCCACGGTGTCGAGCCGGACGTTCCCGCTGGCTTCGACCAGCGCACGCCCCGCCACCAGCAGCACACCCTCGGCCAGCTCGGCCAGCGAGAAGTTGTCGAGCATGATCGTATCCACCCCTGCGGCGAGCACGGGCTCGATCTGGTCGATCCGGTCCACCTCCACCTCGAAATGAACCGTGTGGGGAAGCCGGGCCTTTGCTGCGGTGAGCGCCTCAGTCAACCCGAGGGCGCCGCCGCGGGTGAGGAGGGCCAGGTGGTTGTCCTTGGCCATCACGGCGTCCGACAGGCTGAACCGGTGGTTGAAGCCTCCCCCGCAGCGAACCGCATACCGTTCCAGCACCCGCAGTCCGGGCGTGGTTTTGCGGGTATCGACGATCCTGGCGCGTGTACCTTCCACCGCTTCGACGAACCGGGCGGTGAGAGTGGCAATCCCGCTGAGCCGCTGCGCCAGGTTCAGCGCCACCCGTTCGGCCCGCAGCAGAGACCGTGCGGGTCCCGACAGGACAGCGAGGACGGCGCCGACGTCGAAGGTCTCCCCATCCGCGAGGAGGAACCGCACGCTGGTGCGCTGGTCGGTCAGTCGTAGCGCCGCTTCAATGACCTGCTGGCCACAGAAGACTCCCGCCTCCCGGGCCACGATCGAGGCTTCCGCGGAGGCAGACGCGGGGATCAGGGTCTCCGACGTGATGTCGCCCCAGGGCGCGTCTTCGGCGAGCGCCGCGGCCACGATGCGGTCGACGTCGGGCGTTGCCGGCTGACCGGTCGGCTGGCTCATGGGTGTGACCTTCGGTAGGCAGTGGAGTGCGGAACGCTACCGGGGGTGGCGCGGCCCGGGAAATCGGTGCGGTAGTGGGCGCCGAGGGACTCCTCCCGCGCGGCAGCGGCATGGACCAGCAACCGGGCGGACGTCAGCAGGTTGCCGGTCTCGCGCTCGTCAGGGGAACCGGAGGCACCGGCGAACTGGTCGAGTTGTTTGGCGGCCACCTGCAGGCCGGCCGCGCTGCGCGTCACCGCTGCATGGTCGCTCATCAGCTGCTGCAGGGTGCGGCGGTCGCAGATCTCCGTCCGGACGCCGTCGGGAAACTCGAGCTCGGTCGCAGCGAACCCTGGCCAACCAGAGGCCAGGTCATGGGCGGTCATGGCATGGGCGTTCGTGGCGTGGGAGGTGCCGGTGCCGGAAGTGATCGCGTCGACAGCCCGGCCTGCGAAGACGAGCCCCTCCAGCAGTGAGTTGGACGCCAGCCGGTTGGCGCCGTGGACTCCCGTACAGGCGGTCTCGCCGATGGCGTAGAGCCCCGGAAGGGAGGTTCTCCCGGCGAGGTCGGTCTGGATTCCGCCCATCCAGTAGTGGGCAGCAGGGACCACCGGCAGCGGATCAACCGACCAGTCAAAGCCGTGGGCGGCGGTGTGCCGGTGCAGGGACGGGAACCGGGTGGAGAGGAAGCCGGCCCCCAGCCCGGTGGCGTCGAGGTATACCCGGTCCTCACCGCGGTCCCTCAGGTGCAGGGCGATGCTCCGGGAGATGACATCCCGCGGCGCAAGTTCCCCCGCCGGGTGATAGGCGCTCATGAAGCGGTTCCCCGACTCATCCCGCAGGACTGCGCCTTCTCCGCGGACTGCTTCCGAGATCAGCAGGTTGCCCGGGACGTCAAGGGCGGTGGGATGGAACTGGAAGAACTCAAGGTCCTTGACGACGGCGCCGGCTCGCCACGCAGCGGCCAGCCCATCGCCGGTGGCCACCAGGGGGTTGGTGTTGTGGGCGAACAGCTGGCCCGCACCCCCGGTGGCAAGCACCACCGCGTCGGCGTCGACGGTGTGGGGTATACCGTCCCGGAGGATGAGAGCGCCACGCACCGACTGCCTCACTGCCCCCTCAAGGAGCAGGTCGGCGAGGAATGAGTGTTCCAGCACCTCGATTCCGGGGTCGCGCAACACCGCCGCAATGAGCGCCCGGGCGAGAGCGGCCCCGGTAGCGTCACCGCCGGCGTGCAGGATCCGCGACGCTGAATGGGCGGCCTCCCGGCCGAGGGCCAGCCCACCGGCAGCGGTGCGGTCGAAGGGGGTCCCGAGGTCCAGAAGCGCCGCAATATGGCGGGCTGCCCCGGAGCACAGGGCCTGAACCGCCTCCGGCACGCAGGCCCCTGCGCCAGCGGCCAGGGTATCGGCAACGTGGTGGGCAACAGTGTCGGGGTCTGCCGTGGCAGTGTCTGCTGTGTCAGGGGCGGTTGTGTCAGGGTCTATCCGGTCCGGGAGTACGGCCGCGATCCCGCCCTGCGCGTGCCAGGTGTTGCTGTTTTCCAGGCGTCCCTTGGTGGCAAGGATGACCGCGGTACGGGGGCTGGACCGGCGCAGGCAGAGCGCGGCGTACAGCCCGGCAATGCCGCTGCCCACCACGAGGACCTGCCCCAGCGGTGCCCCGGTCATGGCTGGACGGCGAGCATGCGCTCGAGCGCCACCCGGGACGGGACCGTCACCGACTCGTCGACGGTGATCTGGTTCAGGACGGTCCCGTCGACCAGCGCCTCCAGGACCCATGCCAGATAGCCGGGGTGGATCCGGTACATGGTGGAGCAGGGACAGATCACCGGGTCCAGGCAGAAGATGGTGTGTTCGGGGTGCTCGGCCGCGAGCCGGTTGACCATGTTGATCTCGGTACCGACGGCGAAGGTGCTGCCGGGTGCAGCGGCGTCGATCGCCTTGCGGATGTAGTCGGTGGAGCCGGACTCATCGGCTGCGTCCACCACCTCCATGGGGCATTCGGGGTGCACGATCACCCGGACGCCCGGGAAATCGGCCCGTGCCTTCTCGATCTGGTTCACCGAGAACCGCTTGTGTACCGAGCAGAAACCGTGCCACAGGATGACTTTCGCGTCCTGCAGGGTGGCTTCCTGGTTGCCGCCGAGCGGCTTGCGCGGGTTCCACAGGGGCATCTGCTCCAGCGGCACACCCATGGCTTTGGCCGTGTTCCGGCCGAGGTGCTGGTCGGGGAAGAACAGGACCCGCTGCCCGCGCTGGAAGGCCCACTCAAGGACTGCAGCCGCGTTCGAGGAGGTGCACACAATGCCGCCATTTTCACCGCAGAACCCCTTGAGCGCGGCCGAGGAGTTCATGTAGGTGACGGGGATGACCGGGACCCGACCGTCGTCGTCGGGCTCGGTCCCGAACAGTTCCGCCAGGTCTTCCCAGCAGTCCGTCACGGAGTCGATATCGGCCATATCGGCCATCGAGCAGCCGGCAGCGAGATTGGGGAGGATCACCGCCTGGTCGGGCCGGGAGAGCATGTCGGCGGTCTCGGCCATGAAGTGGACACCGCAGAAGATGATTGCTTCCGCCGCTGTCTTCTCGGTGGCGGCGCGCGCCAGCTGGTAGGAGTCGCCCACGAAATCGGCGTACCTGACCACCTCGTCGCGCTGGTAGAAGTGGCCCAGAATGACCGCCCGGTCCCCCAGCGTCGCCTTGGCGGCCAGGATGCGCGCGTCCAGCTCCGCGTCGGAGGCGAGGCGGTACTCCTCGGGCAGTTCGCCCTGCCGCGGCGTCGTGGCAGGAGCACTGTCACCCATCGAGGCGCCGGGCCCATAGGTGGGTGCCACCTCCCGGTCAACCGTCCACGGGTCCTTGGCGAGGGCTGGCGAGCAGGTGGTAACGCGCCTGGTCAGTGCTTGTTCACGGGTCACAAGCTCAATGGCGGTGGCGACACTGGTCATGGGAGGCTCCTGGAAATCTGGTCAGTGGGGGCGGTGCTGGAGGAAGAGGTGCTGGAGGAAGTGGAGGCAGGAGTCGGGGTGGCGTGGGCGCCGAGGGTGCCTGCGGTTCCCGTGTACCGGTACAGCCGGGGCGGGCGGTGGCGGACGCCCTGCAGGTACTCGTCCGTGGGTGTGATGTCCGGGGTGGTGCGGAGTTGGCGGCGGAAGTTCGCCGGGTCCAGCTGCCGGTCAAGCACCGCCTCGTAGACCTCCCGGACCTGCGCCAGCGTGAACGTCTCGCCGAGGAAGTGGTAGGCGATCGACCCGTATTCCATCTTGCTGCGCAGCCGCCAGAGCGCGTAGTCAACGATCGAGTTGTGGTCGAACGCGAGGTCCTCAAGCTTGTCAGCCCGGAACCACCTGACGTTCTCGGACTCCTGCGTCAGCGCTGCCTCGTCCGGCTGGACCAGCGCCCAATAAACGATCGAGACGAGGCGCTGAGTGGCCGCCCGGTCAAGCCCGCCAAACGCGTACAGCTGTTCCAGGTAGTTGGGGACCAGCCCGGTGGTTTCCCTCAGATTGCGGGACGCCGCATCCTGAAGTGACTCGATCTGGGCGAGCGGGCCGCCCGGCAGCGCCCACTTACCCAGGTGTGGCTGCCTGATCCTACGGACGAGCGGCAGCCAGAGGGTGGGGCGTCCTGACGTCGCACTGGGGCGGAGGGCGAAAATCACCGTGGAAATGGCCAGTGCGGGCGGCTGCAGCTGCCGCTCGGAGACGTTCGCCGCCTCCGGATGGCTCACACCTCTGTACATTCGTTCCCTCGATTCCGCGCCTGGAGCGTGGCACAGTGTGCCAGCGAATGATGTCCAATCCGAGTTAATGTCAGATTGACTATAACTAATTCTAGCGGGAAGAGTCCGGTTCTCCAACCCGCCCTCGACTTGGGGGCGCAGGGCGGGAGTACACCCGCGGTGGCTAACCAGAGGTGTCGTGGTCCGCGGCAGCCCGCATCAGCGGCAGGGTGCGCCCCTCGAAGTGCGTGTTGAGCACGATGACCGTCGACGAGCGCACCACCGTCCGGGTGGCAATAATCGCATCGATCACGCGTTGGAGGTCAGGATTGGACCGCGCGGCCACCTTGGCGAGGAGGTCGCTCTCCCCCGACACGGTGTGCACTTCCTGAATTTCGGGGATCTTCGCGAGCGCCGATGAGACGGCGTCATGCCCGGAGTCCTGGTGGATGATCAGGGAGCAGTACGCCACCACCGGGTACCCCAGACTGCGTGGCTCGATCCGCGGGCCCCAGCCGGCAATCACGCCGTCGCGCTGCATCCGGTCGAGGCGCGCCTGAATGGTGGCCCGGGCTACGGACAGGCGCCGCGACGCCTCAAGTACGCTCATCCGCGGATCATCGGTGAACAGTTCGGCGATGCGGGAATCGAGCGGGTCGATGGCCATGTGTTACCTCTCGGACACGCCGGGCACCGGCCCATGTTGTGTCACAGCGAATTAGTGACTACTGTCACAGTCGTTGGTCTAGCGACCAAGCGGCAGGGGTGGGTTCGACGGCGCACGCGCTCCTGTCGCTTTTTTTATGTCGATCAATATCCAGTCTAACGAACACTTTGTGTAGTTGTGAGCTGAAAATTCCACCAATTATCTACACGGTGCGCAGGCTCGCCTGCACAGATTGCAGTACCGGCCCCGAGGACGTACCGTCACTGCAGCAGAGTGATCCCCATCATAAGGACGGCAATGAATCCCACGCCCACCCCTCCCGAGGAGGAACTGACGAAGCTCTACCAGTTACTGGTCCGAGTACGTCAGCTGGACATTGCGGCCGTCCGCTGGCAGCGGCAGGGAATCATTCCCGGTTACGCTCCGCTGCTTGGCCAGGAGGCTGCCCAGGTGGGCAGCGGCTACGCCGTCGACACCACCCGTGACTTTGTCTTCCCCACCTATCGGGAGATGGGCGTCGCCCGGGCAATGAACGTCGACATGGTTCACTACATGGCCACCCACAAGGCAACCTGGCACGGCGGCCTCTACGACCCCGCCGCCACTCGCCTGGCCCCGATCCAGGCCGTCGTCGCCGGCTCGGTGCTGCATGCGGTCGGCTGGGCCCACGGACAGACCCTGGCCCAGCATGAGCAGGCTGCCGGCGACGGGAGCGGCGTCGCCCTCACCTACTTCGGCGACGGCGCCAGCTCCCAGGGTGACGTCCATGAGGCGATGAACTTCGCGGCAGTGATGAAGGCACCGGTGGTCTTCTTCGTGCAGAACAATGGCTGGGCGATCTCCGTCCCCACCGCCGCGCAGGTTGCCGGGGGCACTGTTGCCGCCCGCGCCGCGGGTTACGGGATGCCGTCGCTCACCGTGGACGGGAACGACGTCGTCAGCGTCCTCGCTGCCACCCGGCAAGCCATCGCGCATTGCCGCGCAGGCAACGGGCCCATGCTGATCGAAGCCAACACGTATCGCCTCGGACCTCATTCCACCAGCGACGATCCAGGCCGATACCGATCCCTCAAAGATGAGCAGACGGCGCGCAGTCTCGATCCCGTGCAGCGATGCGCGGACCTGCTGCGCACCGCCTACGGTGCCGGTACCGACTACTTCGACTCGGTCTTCGCCGATGCCGAGGCGGAGACCGAGCGCGTCCGCGAAGGCGTGGAATCCCTGGCACCGCGGCCCGGCGCCGACATGTTCAAGTACGTCTTCCAAGAGACCACCCCAGCGCTCCAGCAGCAGGAAACCACCTGGCGAGAGGAATCAGAGCATGTCTGAGCAGACGGCAGAAATCACGGCGCCGGATCTGGATGAGGCTGGACCCCACCTGGAACACCTCTCCATGCAGCAGGCCCTGAACCGGGCGCTGGCCGAATCGCTTGAAGAGAACGCCAAAACCCTCATCTTCGGGGAGGACGTTGGTCAGCTGGGCGGCGTCTTCCGGATCACCGACGGACTGCAGCAGCGATTCGGCGCGGACCGGGTGTTCGACACGCCCCTGGCCGAGTCGGGCATCCTGGGCATGTCCGTAGGACTGGCAATGGCGGGATTCCACCCCATCCCCGAGGTGCAGTTCGATGGATTCGCCTACCCTGCCGTCAACCAGATTGTCTGCCAGATCGGCCGGATGAACTACCGCAGCCGCGGCACCCTCCCAATGCCCATCACCTTGCGCGTTCCCAGCTTTGGCGGAATCCGCGCTCCCGAACACCACGGGGAAAGCCTAGAGAGCCTTTTCGCGCACGTTCCCGGGTTGAAGGTTCTTTCACCGGCAGATCCGCACCAGGCCTACCACCTGCTCAAGCACGCTGCCCGGAGGCCCGACCCGGTGATCTTCATGGAACCGAAAGCACGGTACTGGCAGAAGGATCCGGTTGACACGGCAGACGGCGGCACGCTCGAGGGTGCGCGGGTGGCCCGTCCCGGGCGGCACGTTACGCTCATCGCGTGGGGCGCCATGGTGGCTCGCTGCCTGCAGGTCGCCGAACTCGCCGCCGAGGACGGGATTGACGTTGAGGTGCTCGACCTGCGCTGGCTGAAGCCCATCGACACTGCGGGGCTGGCCGCCTCGGTGGCCAAAACCAAGCGAGCCGTCGTCGTGCATGAAGCGCCCCGCACCAGTGGATTGGGCGCCGAAATTGCTGCGCTGGTCACCGAGCAGTGCTTCAATGTTCTCAAGGCACCGGTGGAACGGGTGACAGGATTCGATGTTCCGTACCCCTCCGGCGATCTGGAAGACGAGTACGTACCGAACATCGACCGGATCCTGTTCGGTATTCAACGAGTATTGGAGCACCGCCGTGGCTGAACTGTCCTTCCCGTTACCCGACCTGGGTGAAGGCCTCATCGAGGCAACGGTGCTGGAATGGCTGGTGGCCGTCGGCGACACCGTCGAGCGCAACCAGCCCCTGGTGGAGGTGGAGACCACCAAGTCCGCGGTGGAGCTCCCCTCACCGCAGGCCGGCGTCGTGGTGCGGGTTCACGGTGAGCCGGGCCAGGTGGTGAAGGTCGGCGACCCCCTCATCGTGTTTGAGGTGCCCGACAACACGGCAGGCATCGTCGGAACGGTTCCGCAGGAGCACGCACCCAAACGGCGGGTGCGCCTGAGCCCCATTGCCGACGACGACTAGACGCATCTAACCCGAGGGAGATTGACATGGGACGGCACCGGGACCACTTGGTAGAGGGCATCGACCCGCATTTGTTCGTCGAGGAACACAGCCCGGCGCAGGAGTCCGATACCCGGCCGGTGCTGCTGCTGCACGGGTTCGCCTCCTCAACGAAACTGAACTGGCAGGACACGGGCTGGATTCGGGCACTGACCGACGCCGGACGCCGGGTGATTACCGTCGACCTCCCCGGTCACGGCAACAGCGCCTCCCCCGAAGAGCGCGACGCCTACGCACCGAGCCGCATCCGGGCCGATCTTCTGCAACTCCTGCAGGACTCGCACGTCATCCCGCTAGATGACGCCACGCCGGGCAGCGGGGTGGACATCATCGGCTACTCTCTCGGCTCACGGCTGGCCTGGGAATTCGGTGCCACCCAGCCCGAGCTGGTGCACCGCATGGTGCTGGGTGGTCCCGGTTCGGCCGATCCGCTGGCCGACTTTGACCTCACCGCCGCGCAGCAGCACCTGACCGACGGCACCCCGGTCGAGGACGCCTTAACAGCCGACCTGCTCCGGATGGCACGGATGGTACCGTCCCACGATGTGTTCGCGTTGCTGACCATGGTGGAGGCCATCAAGGGTGAGCCCTTCACTGCCGCGGAGGCCGTGCCGCGCATGCCGCTGCTGCTGGTCGCTGGCGAAAACGACGACAGGGCGGCCACCATGCCGGACCTCGCTGCCCTCAGCAATCAGGCGGAGACGGTGTGGCTCCCGGGACGCACCCACACCAACGCCATCACCTCCCGCGCCTTCAAGAAGGCCGCAATCGATTTCCTCAACGCGTAGGCCCTGCCGGGGAGGCGACCCGTTCAAGAAAAGCAACGGGAGAACCGGGTTCCGGGGGCGTGCGTGTGGCGTGGCACTTTACACCCCGCGCGTACGATAGCGTGGCATAGTCAGCGGGCTTAGCTTTGTAGGTGCTGATTCCCGCCGACCATTCGTTATCTAAGGAACCCGTGAACCAACTGTTAGGGCAGCGGTACACGACCGCTGAGTTGCTCGGGACGGGCGGTGCCTCCTCGGTGTACCGGGCGACCGATGAGAACCTGGGGCGAGATGTAGCCGTCAAGGTGTTCAATCCCAGCACCTCGGATGACGATGACTACCGTCGCCAGCACACCGAAACCCTCCTGCTGGCGACCCTGAATCACCCGGGCCTGGTCACCCTGCATGACGCGGGCCTGCACGAGGATGAATCAGGTCGCACCACCAGCTTCCTGGTGATGGAAATCGTGGACGGCAGGGACCTGCGGAAGCTGTTGAAGGCCGAACGCCTCGGACCGCTTGAGGTGGCGCAGCTGGGCGCGGACCTGGCTGATGCGCTGGCCTACATCCACTCGCAGGGGGTTATTCACCGCGACGTGAAACCCGCCAATATCCTGCTCTACCGGACTGGGGAGCAGGACACCCGGCTGTATTCCAAACTCACCGATTTCGGGATTGCCCGGATGATCAATGCCACCATGGCTACCGCCACGGGAGCCACCCTTGGCACCGCCAACTACCTCAGCCCGGAGCAGGCGCACGGGTCAGTCGTCGATACCGCCTCGGACATCTACTCCCTCGGCCTGGTCCTGCTGGAGAGCCTCACCGGCCAGAAGGCTTTTCCTGGCGCGGTGGTTGAAGCCGCGGTGGCCAGGCTGCTGCGCGACCCGGAGGTCCCCGACTCGCTGGGACCTGTATGGGGCACCCTGCTCACCGGCATGACTGCCCGCGACCCCCAGCAACGTCCAGATGCCCACGAGGTGGCCCTGGTGCTGCGGGACTACGCACTCGACACGGACGAGAGCCGTGCGCTCAGGCCCCTGCACGGCACCGGCACCGGCACCGGCACCGACGAGCCTGCTGACCCGCCGGAGCCGGTGACCGGCGGCGTGATGACCAATGGGATCATGACCGGTGGGGTCCTTACCGGCAATACCATCACCGGCAAGGTGCATATCCCCGCGCCGCCGCCCCACGCCCCACGCCTGGGCTAGTTCTCTTCGTCGGCGGGTTCCTCAGGCTCAAAACTCGACGGCTCCTTGGTGACTCCCGCGCCTACCCCATCCTCAGACTCCGGGATAGTACCGTCGGGGCCTTTCGACTTCTCGTCGGCGTTCGTGTCCTCGTGGTCAGGCTGCTCAGTCATGGTGCTCCTTCTGGTTGCTATTCGGCTCGTTCTGCCATCCTAACGACCCCATAGCGGAGCCAGACCATCGAGTTTCCGAAGGTCCGGGTGTCGCGCAGCACCAGGGGGACGCGGGCCTTCGGATAGAACGCAGTTCCCCCGCCCACGATCACCGGCGCCACGATCACCTGGATCTCGTCGACCAGGCCAGCGGTGAACGCATGGGCGGCCAGGGTGGGCCCCGCAATGTTGACATCGGCGGTGGCACCATCAAGCAGCTGCCTGATCTCCTCGGCGTCGAAAGCCCGGCGCAGACCAGTGTGCCTGGTCGACACATCGGCAAGGGTGGTGGAGTAGACGATCTTCTCGGCCGCCTGCCAGATGCCTGCGAAACGCGCCGACTGCGGCGACTGGGCGGCGTAGCTGTCCTCGGTTTCCCAACCCGTCATCATCTCGTACATGGTGCGCCCATAGAGATAGGTGCCGACCTTCAGCTCCTGGTCGTTAATGAAGTCAAGCACCTCCTCGTCGGGCACAGCCCAATCGAAGGTGCCCGCCTCGTCGGCGATATAGCCGTCAAGCGAGCTCATGATGGAGTAGATCAGTCGGCCCATGGGGTCATCTTCCGCTCCGCGCCGTCCCGTGTCCAGCATCGGGCCGGTTGGGCTGTGCCGGTCGTGGCTCCACGCTCGCAAGCCGAATATGGGAAGCTGATTCAATGATGAAGTCGGACCGGGTTCACCCGTGGATACGGCGGGTCGCCATCGAAGTCGGCGGGTGGACCCTGGTGGTACTCGGCATCGCGGGGCTGGTGTTACCCGGCCCCGGCCTCCTCTTGCTGGCGTCGGGGTTGGCAGTCCTGTCGTTTCGTTACGCCTGGGCAGGAAGGCTGCTGCGCCCGGTCATGGCACGCGCCATGCAGGCGGCCGAGTTGGGTATGCTGACCTGGCCCCGCATCCTCTGCAGCGTGCTGGGCGCCTTTGGTCTGATGACCATGGGAGTCATCTGGGGAATCCAGCCGCCGATTCCTGGCTGGTGGCCGCTGGAAGAGCGGTGGTGGCTTCCTGGCGGTTGGGTCACCGGCGGGACCCTCATCGGCTCGGGAATCATTGCGCTTGTTCTGATCGTCTATAGCTACCGGCGGTTCAGGCCCTCCCGCGTCGAGCAATAGTCCGTCCGGTGCCGCCCCAGGGCCCGCGAGGGGAGCTACTTCAGGAACTTGGAGGTTCTGCGGTCGGCGAGGGGCTTTCCGCCGGTCTGACAGGTGGGGCAATACTGCAGTGAGGAATCCGCGAAGGAGACCTCACGCACCGTGTCCCCGCAGACCGGACAGGGCTCCCCGGTGCGGGCATGGACCCGGAGCGCCTCCCGTTTGGTGTCCTTGAGCTCCTTGGCGGGCTTGCCCGACGCCGCCGTGATGGCCGTCTGCAGCATCTGGCGCATGGTGGCGTGCAGGATGGCGACGGCGTCGTCGTCCAGCCTGTTCGCGTGGACAAAAGGTGAAAGCCGGGCGGCGTGGAGAATCTCGTCGCTATTCGCGTTCCCGATTCCGGCGACCTTCGACTGATCACGCAGGAGTCCCTTGATCTGGCCGGTATGGGACTTCAGCAACCCCTCGAAGGAGTCCAGGTCCATCTCCAGTGCGTCCGGCCCCAGACGGACGATCCCGGGAACCTCGTCGGGCTCCTCCACCAGATAGGCTGCCAGCGACTTCCGGGTGCCCGCCTCGGTGAGGTCGAAACCGGGCTGATCGCCCGTCCCGGCGTCGTTCCCGCCGTGGGCGAACCGGACCCGCAAGGCGATTGGTCCCTTCCCGGGTTTCAGCCGCGCCGTGCCGAGATTATCGGACCACCTGAGCCACCCGGCGCGTGCCAGATGCATCACGAGGTACTTCCCGCCGATCTGAAGCACCAGGAACTTCCCGCGCCGCTGGACTGACTGCACCGACGTGCCCGTGAGCGCCTGCACCGGCACCTGCGCCGTCTTCAGCACGGAGAAGGACGCCACTTCAACGTCGACGACGACGGCGGGCGGTCCGTCGTCGGGAATCAACTTCCGACGCAGGAAATCAACGAGCCCCTGCACCTCAGGCATCTCTGGCATGGACCTAGGTTAACACTGCCCGGTAACCGAAGAGGCCGGAAACGGCGGGAATCTTCCCGCCGTCTCCGGCCTCCCGAGGGATGGCTGGTCCTGCTAGTGGTGTGACACTCCCAGGGGCGCGCCCTTGGTCTCCTTGACTAGGCTGACGCCGATGAAGGAGATCACGCAGAGCACCATGATGTAGATCGCGACAGAGCCGGACCACTCGTACGCCTCAAGCAGGGCCTGCGCCACTGTCGCGGCGAAAGCACCGCCGAGGATCGCGCCGAGAGCGTACCCGATGGAGATGCCCGAGTACCGTACCTGGGCGGGGAACATCTCGGCGTACATGGCGGACATCGGCCCGTAGGACAGCCCCAGCCCGATGGTCAGGACGAACAGTGCAATGCCGTAGAGCACAATGTCACCGGTGTCGATCAGCAGGAACATGGGGATCATCCAGACAAAGACCCAGGCGTAGCCAATCTGGAAGGTCCGCACCCTGCCGATCTTGTCGGAGAGCCAGCCACCCACCATGGTGAAGATGAGCCAGCCGAATGAGGCGAGCACCGTCGCGAGCAGCACGTCCGTGATGGGAAGGCCCAGTCGCCCGGTCGCGTAGGAGATGAAGAAGGCGATCAGGAGGTAGCCGGCCGCGTTGTTGCCGATGAAGATAGCGGCGGACAGAAGCACGTTCCTGGTGTGGTTCTTGAACAGTTCGCGCAGTGGCGCCTTGCTCTCTGCCTTGCGCTGGGCCATTTCCTTGAACACGGGGCTCTCTGCGACGGAGCGTCGGATCAGGTAGCCCACCACGATGAGGACCACCGAGAGGAGGAAGGGAATCCGCCAGCCCCAGGCCAGGAACTCGTCTTCGGAGAGGACCGTGCGCAGTAGCAGGAGGAGGCTGGTCGCCAGGATCATGCCGATCGGGACACCGATCTGCGGGTAGGCACCGAAGAGACCGCGCCTGTGCACTGGCGCGTGCTCCACGGCCATCAGTGCGGCACCACCCCACTCGCCGCCCGCCGAGAAGCCCTGGATGATGCGGAAGAGGATGAGCAGGATGGGGGCCCAGATGCCGATCTGAGCGTAGGTCGGCAGCAGGCCGATCAGCGCGGTGGCGCCGCCCATCAGGAGCAGGGTCATCACCAGGACCGCCTTGCGGCCGATCCGGTCGCCCAGGTGGCCGGCGACGATAGCGCCCAGCGGTCGGAACAGGAAGCTGATACCGATCAGGGCGAAGGAGAGAATCTGGGCCAGGCCCGCGTTGGATTCCGCGAGGGGGGTCAGGAAGAGCCCTGCCAGGACTGTTGCGGTCAGCTGGGCGAAAATAAAGAAGTCGTACCACTCGATGGTGGTACCGACCAGGGTCCCCGCGAGAACCTTGCGTTCCTCGCGGGTCACGCGCTGGTTGGACTGGCCAACACTGGTTGAAGAAGACGTCATTGTGTACTCCAGGGTGGGACGGGCTATTTACTGACAGAACGTTCGGTAATTGTGACGCTGATCATACTACCCTTTGTCACTTTAATCAGCGCACCCAACAGGAACCGTCGTTACATGTCAGAATCCCCGTCGGGTAACGCAGCCCGGCGGAGTCAGTCGGAACGGTTCAGGAACTCGCGGACCCGTGCCTGAACCGGCGCCGTGTTGTAGCTTTTGACCAGCGCTCCAGCCATCCGTACCGGGTCGCCAAAAAAGAAATACTCGTACAGGGCCTGGCGCCCGGAGAACCCGGAGATCGAGGCGTCGTGCGCCAGCTTGAACAGCCGCACCCGCTCCGGCCCGGTGAGGGTCTTCGCCTGCAGATACAGCTCGATGTCCGGTAACGCCGCGCTCGCCAGGTCGGCTTCCCCCGGCAGGGCCATCAGGCCACTGGCGGCGAACTTCCTGATGATCTCGGGGAATCGCTGCGCCACCTTCGGATACCAGTTCCGTGCGGCGTTCAGGGTGGTCCATCTCGGCAGCATGACGCCGTCGTCGTTCGGTTGCGCATCCACTTCCGACGCCCGCATCAGGGCCTTGCCGATCTCGACCGTCTGGATCAACTCGGCCAGATCCTCCTGAATGTGCTGGAAGCCATCAATGCCGATCGATTCCGACAGTTCGGATGCCAGACCCAGGAAGAACTCGCTCTTGGCGATGGTCCGGCTGACCACCTGGTGGGTCATCAGCGCTCCGGCGCCTGTGTCGGAGTAGAAACTGTTGCACAGGTCCGGGTGGCCCAGCATGAAGATTCGCTCATTGGGCACAAACACGTTGTCGAAGACGACGACGGCGTCCATCTCCTCAAAGCGGGACGCCAGGGGCTCGTCGTGAGTCGATCCCCCGTTGTACAGCGGGGTGCGGCAGAGGTACCTCACCCCCTCGGTGTCGCTCGGCAGCGCAAACGCGTAGGAGTACGGAGCGTCCTCGGGGGTTCCCCGCAGCAGGGTGGAGGGGAACACCAGCAGTTCGTCGGCGATCGGGGCGATGGTGGCGAGCATCCGTGCCCCATTGATAATGATTCCGTCGTCGCGCTCCTCAGTGATCCGGGCGGAGAGCTGGCCACCCAGCTGTTCCGACCCGGCTACTGAGCGGTTGACCTGCGGCGGGATCAGGGTGTGGGTGGTGAGGAGATCATTCTCCCGGCAGTGCTCGTAAAACCTGCGGATATTCTCGCCGAACATCGGATCCGCCTGCGCGAACCACTTTTCCGCGGTGCTCAGCGCCGTCAGGCAGCCGTTCATGTAGTCGCCCGTCCGGCCCAGGAACCCGTGCGAGTACTCGGCCCAGCAGGAGGTTGCGGCGCGTCGCCTTTCCAGATCGCCAACACTCCGGGGCACCAGGAAGGAGGCGTTCACCAGGTCGCCGCTCGTGGGCGAGACGTAGGTGAGCCGGTCCGTGTAATCGGGATCGTGTTGCAGGTCGTAGAGCCGGGCGTAGGTGCGTGCGACGTTCCGAAACGCCGGGTGCTCGGCGACGTTCTCGCTGACCGTTTCGCCGTTGATGACCACGTGCGGCCGCATGGAGTTCAGTTTGTCCAGGTACTGCGTGCCGGATCGGATTCCCATTGTGCTCCACTCGCGTGAGGTGGCTGTCGTTTGTACTGCCTGGTGTGCAACCCGCTAGAACAGGTCTTCCATTCCCAACTGGTTCTCCGGAATGGTGGTGAAGGTACTGTTGGCGTACGCAAGGGCGTCTCCCTTGCGGTAGTTGAAGTCCTGCACTTCACCCAGATACAGGGTGTGATCACCGCCGTCGTACGCCGCCCACGGCGTGCATTCAAAGAAGGCCAGGACATTGGCCAGACGAGGTGCCGTGGAGCCTTCGAGCCAGGTCGGCTCGTTGGTGGGCCGGCCCGCGAAATGCATGGCCAGCGAACGCTGCTCGGCACCAAGAATGTTGACGGCGAAGGGGCACCCGGCCAGTTCATCGTGTGCCTTGGTGCTGCGCGCAATACTCACCAGAACCAGCGGCGGTTCCATGGACACCGAGGTGAAGGAGTTGACGGTAATCCCGTGGCGCTTGGTGGCGCCATCGAACGTCACAATGCCCACCCCGGTGGCGAACCGGCCAAGGCTCCCCCTGAAGTGGTGCGCGCGGGGGGCGTTCAGCGAGCGGCGGCGGGCGGCAAAACCATCGCCCGCCGCATCCCGGTTCTGCGGTGACGCAATCATTGCGGGACTCCTTCGATGGGTTCCTGTTGGCTCCTTTCCAGCCTAGCTGTTCTATAGTTGAACATTTCATTCAGATAATGAAATAGTGACCAGAAGTGACCGAGATGACAGTCGACCAGCCAGGAGGAACAGCCGTGGTAAGTGCCCAGAGCGGTACTGCGATCGCGCCATCAGCCCACTCGCAGACCCTCTCCCGTGGTATCCGCGCCCTGGAGATCCTGGCCGAGGCCAGCTCGCCACTGTCGATAGCCGAGCTGGCAGTGCGTCTCGACGTCCACCGCTCCATCGCCTACCGAATCCTGCGGACGCTGGAGGATCATTCGTTGGTAGTCCGTGATGCGGCGGGCGGGGTGCAGGCCGGACCGGGCCTGGCCGCGCTGGCCCGGGGTGTTGCGAGTGATCTGCAGTCCGCTGCCCTCCCCGAACTGACCCAGCTGGCCAACACGCTGGGCATGACCGCCTTCGTGGTCGTTCTGGACCAGCAGGATTGTGTGACGCTGGTGGCGGTGGAGCCCCGCCACACAGGGGCCACCGTGGCCCAGCGGCCCGGCACCCGCCACCCGGTAAGCGCCGGGGCGCCGGGAATCGCCATCCAGTCGGCCCTCACCGAACAGGCGTGGGAGCGCCGTGCCCCCGGGCAGCCGTACCGGGCCGATGCCCGCACCGCTCAGCGCACCGGCTATGCGGTGAGCCATGATGAGGTGATTGACGGGGTCTCGTCGGTGGCAGTGCCGGTGCGGATTCCAGGCCAGCTGCCGGCCGCGGTGGCGCTGGTCTACATCCGCTCGCTGCACACCCCCTCCGAACTCGGCGCCCAGCTGATCGACTGCGCGCGGACCATCGAGGACCAGCTGCGCTGACCTCCCTTGGAGCTACTCCTCTGGCTGCTGCCGGGGAACCGCGAGGGAGACGATGCCCAGGAGGAGCAAGGCACCGGCAGCGGCAACGGGAACGATGAAGGCCGCGCTGAATCCCTCAGCTTCCGCGACGGTCCCGGCTACCGAAGCTCCGATCGCGGTGCCCGCGACAATCCCACTGGCCAGCAGGGTCATGACGGTGCCCATGAGTTCCTTCGGGGCCACCAGGGAACCGATGCTGAAGATGGTGACCATAGTGGGTCCCACCGGGATGCCGAGCACGAACAGAACCAACAGCATCAGGGGGACCTCCTGCGGAATAAAGAGGAACAGGGTCAGCAGGCTCATTCCACCCGCTGAGAGAATCCAGCGCCACGACGCCGAGAACCGTGCCGGCCAGTACGCCACCGACAGGGCGGCTGCCGCCGAGCTCAGACCCATCACCGCGTACAGCAGGCCGGCCGAGGTCGCCGCACCGAACTCTCCCGCGAACGCGATGAGCGCAGTCTGTGTCGATCCGAAGAAGGTCCCCATCGCGACCATCCCGAACACGGGCAGGGGAACCAGGAACCAGAACCGTCGGCTGCCGGGGGCGCCCCGCCGGGGCGGCGCCTCCCCCGCGGCGGCGCGTCGGGGCCGGCGGTTGAGCGGCACGACCGCCTGGACCGTGCTGTGAACGGCAAAGGCGCTCACCATCACGACGGTGAGCACGGCGGCGAGGGCCAACGGCAGCCAGGGGGTGATCAGGCTCGCCAGAAGTCCCACCAGTGCTGGTCCAAGGACGAAGGTCAGCTCATCCGCGGTGCTTTCATAGGACAGCGCCGTGTCCAGGTCACCGGGTTGGGTGCGTCGGGTCAGCGCGATCCAGCGCACCCGCGCCAAGGGCCCGATCTGGGGGGAGGTCAGACCCATGCCGAATGCCGCGGCGAGGATCATTGCCGTTGATGGTCCGGAGAAGTCCGGAACGAGATAGCTCGCAGCGATCACCCAGATGATGGCTGCGGTGTTCAGTGCTGCCGAGATGAGCAGCACGGGCCGCTGGCCGGTACGGTCCGCGAGGTACCCGAGGATCGGTGCGCCCAACGCCGAGCCCACACCAACCGCTCCGGCGGCGAACCCGCCGGTCGCCACGGATCCGCTCGCCGCGGTGACCAGGGTGAGGGCTCCGACGGTCAGCATGGCCAGCGGGAGCCGGGCGAAGAAACCTATGGTGAGGAAGGATGGTCCGGCCAGTGCGGGGAGACGGCCAAAGCGTCCCAGCCGGCTGCCGGCTACAAGGGGTGGTGTCATGATCGAGTCTTTCCGGATACAGCTGAGTGCGCATCGTCCCCCCTCCCGATGCGCCCAACCCGGTGAACAAGCCTAATTTACACTGTCTGCAGCACGACCGAGGGATCCGCCTGGGCCGGGACCTGATCGACAATATGCAGGGTGGAGCCGTCGCGTTCCTTCACCACCTGCAACTGGGCGCCGATTCGCTGCTTCAGCTCCGCAACATGGCTGACCAGTCCCACCATCCGGCCCCCGTCCCGGAGCCCCTCCAGCGCGTCCATGACCTGCTCCAGCGACTGCTCGTCCAGACTGCCGAACCCTTCGTCGACAAAGAGGGTCTCAATCTCGATGCCGCCCGACTCGGCCTGGACGACGTCGGCCAGGCCGAGGGCCAGCGCCAGTGCGGCCATGAAGGACTCACCGCCCGACAGGGTCGCGGTGTCCCGCCGGTTCCCGGTCCATCCATCGATCACGTTCAGGCCCAGGCCGGACTTCCTGTTTCCGGAGAGTGCATCACTGTGCACCAGGGCGTAGCGCCCGTCGGACATCGCCAGCAGTCGCTCGGTGGCGGCATCGGCCACCTGCTCGAGGCGGGCGGCCAGCACGTAGGTGCCCAGGGACATCTTGAACGAGTTCTCTCCGCCCCCGGCCGCGGTGTCGGCGAGCGACTTGATCAGGTCACGCTCCTGCAGCAGGGGCAGCACCACCTGCTCCTGACGCGTCAGTTCGGTCGCGTACCGGTCAAGCTGCAGCACTGACTCCTGGACCATCCGGAGCCTGAGCAGGCTCGCAGTTGCCCGCTCAGCGGCTTCTGCCTCGGACGCGGCGGCGTCGTCGACCTGCACACTGGTGACGATCGGCAGGCCCGCCGCTTCGTCCCTGAGTGCCCCGGCAATGTCGGGGAGAGCCCGGTCGGCCTCCAGCCGGTCTCCCGCCCGGTGGTGGGTGGCAAGGAAAAGTTCCGCATGGTCGAGTTCCACCGGCGACAACAGTGCAGAACGCACCTCGTCGGGGTGATCGAAGGCTGAACCCACGAGCGCCTCGGACAAGGTGGCGAATGCCAGTTCCCGGCTGGAACCGGCCCGCGCCAGATCCTGGAGAGCGTCCCGGCAGTCGGCCATCGTCTCGTGGGCTGCCGCCAGGTCACCGGTCCGTTCGGCGAGGGTTTCGTACCCGCCGCGCAGCGTAGCCAGCCGCTCCTGCATCTCATCCATTTGCTCCTGCAGTCCCGTGATGGAGGCCCGGGTCTCGGCCTGGGCCGTGGCCAACCCGTTGTGCTGGGCGGTCAGGGTCTCTTCCCGGCCGGCCAGCGCTGTCAGCCGCTCGGTCGCCCGCTCCAGCGCCTTACCGGCCGCGACGGCCTCCGCCAGGAGCGCGGTATCTGCCTCAAGGGCTTCCCGGACGGCACCGACCTCGCGGTCCCCGCCCTGGGCCTGCAGCCGTGCAGCGTCGAGGACGGCGTCGTCGCGCACCCGCCGTAGACGCTCCACGACCTGTTCCGCGGCAAGCTGGTCCTGCCGTGCCGCCTGCTCCTGCTCGTGGGTAACCAGGCTCGCCCCGTCCGCCGACGCGGGGTGTGGATGGGACCGACTGCCGCAGACGGGGCAGTCGCTGTCCTCGGTGAGGCCAGCCGCCAGTTCTGCTGCCGCCTGCTCCAGGCGTTGCCGGAGGGTCTCCAGCCAGATGCTCTTGAGCTCCAGGAAGCGCCGTTCGGCAGCTGAGTATCTGTCTTCTTCGCTGGTCATCCTCGTCCGCGCGGTGTCCAGCGCAGCGATGGTCGCCAGGAGCCGTTTTCCTTCCGCCACCCGCTCGTCGAGCGCCGATGTCCCGTTGACCGTTCGTTCCAGCTCGACCCGCTCCCCGCCGACCAATGCTGTCTCGGCACGAACCTCGGCCAGTGCTTCCGCACACTCCCGCAGGGCAGCATCAATCCGCTGCAGCTCGGTCGCCGACTCCGTGAGACGTTCCTCCAGGCTCTGCAGCCGCTGTTCCTCCGGCAGTGCGGCGCGGAGGACGCCGAGTTCCGACGTCGCTGCGGTGCACGCTGCGTCCAGCATCGCGATGGTGTCTGCCGTCCCGGGGAGGGCCTTCTCCTGACCGGTGCTCTCGAGGTCCGGGAGGAGGGAGGTGGCAACTGGCGAACCGGCCACCATTCGCGTTGCTGACTGCGCCCGCTCGGTTGTCTGCCGCAGTGCATCCTCCGCCAGATCCAGGGCACGCAGTCCGCTCTCCAGGATGCGTGCCTTCCGGTCCCGGTCGACCGCCGTCTGGAAGTCCGCCGCTTCTTCCCGCTGTGCCGCATGCGCCTCTTCAACGGCACGGAAGGCTGCCAGGGCTTGCCGACGGGTGTAGGCAGCCAGGGTGTCCTGCTGCTGCTGCGTGAGCAGGCTTCGATTCCGTGAGTCCGCGTCCGAGGTCCGCCGGGCGCTCTCCAGCACGGTTGCGAGCCGTGCGCGAAGATCGGTCAGGGTGAGGGGAGCCCCGGCATCACCCGTCGCGTCCGGTACCGCATCGTCGGCCGACTCATAGCGTTGCACCTCGTCCACCGCTCGACGGTGGATGTGGCTCAGCCCCGCTTCGGCCTCCGCCACCCGGCCCGCCATCGTCCGGGCGCGTTCGGTGAGGACCTGCTCCACCTTCTCGAACCGGTCCGTGGCGAAGAGTTTCTGTAGCAGGTCCCGCCTTGATTTGGCGTCAGAGCGCAGGAAGGCCGCGAACTCGCCCTGGGGCAACATGACCACGCGGGTGAACTGTTCGCGGTCCATGCCCAGCAGGGCCTGGATTTCACCGCCAGCCTCATCATTGCGGGCAGATTTCTGTACCCATTCGCCGTCAATTTTTTCCCTCAGCAGGGTCCGCGCGGGCTCGGACGTAGTGCCGGTGCCCCGCTTGGCAGGGCGATTCCACTGGGGGTTGCGAATCACTTCCAGCCGGCGGCCGCCCACGCTGAACTCGCAGGCCACCTCAGGGGCGAGGGACTCCGGTGCGTGGTCACTGCGGAGCCTCTTTGCGCCCTGGCGGGCACCCGGAACCGACCCATACAGGGCGTAGCAGATCGCATCGAGGACGCTCGACTTGCCCGCCCCTGTTGGGCCGTTCAGAAGGAACAGTCCGTGGGCGCCCAGGCGGTCGAAGTCGACCTCCTGGCGATGCGCAAAGGGGCCGAAGGCCTGCAGTTCAAGGCGGTGGATCCTCACCGTTCCACCTCTGCCGAGCGAACGGTTTCCAGGACAGCTGTCAGCACTGTGCGTTCGCTCTCGCTCGCTGGTCGGGACCGCACGTGGTCAAGGAAGCCGCAGCACACGTCCACATCATCGGTGGCCTGGGCGATCCGCTGACTGTACGTCTGGGCGGCGCGCTGACGATCCCCCGCAGGTTCGAAAACCAGGACGAGGGTCGAGGGGAAGCGGCTACGCAACCGCTCCATGGCCTGGGTGGGCCGGTCCGGATCCACGAGGGTGATGTGGCAGTAGGCAGTCTCGGCCCACTCATGGCGTGGATCCGACAGTAGCTCTTCCAGTTCACCGGTCAGGACGGCGAGCTCACGATAGCCGGGCCATTCGACGGCACGGACGTTACCCAGGCCCGCTGGGCCGATCTCCACCAGCCACGCGCCCTTCGACTGACGTGCTTCGGAGAAGGAGTACGGCAGGGGCGAACCGGAGTAGCGCACATTCGGGGAGAGCTGCTGCTGACCGTGCAGGTGGCCCAGTGCCGCATAGTCGAAGGTTTCAAAGAGATCCAGGGGGACGGCTCCCACCCCTCCCACGCTGAGATCGCGTTCGCTGTCCGAGGTGATGCCGCCGCTGGCAAAGGTGTGGGCCATCACCAGCGACCGGACGGTGCCCGCGGACCGGCGATGCGCCAGGTCGGACCGGACCAGGTCCAGCGCCGCCCGGGTGACAGCAGTGTGGGTGGGGGCCTCGGCGCCGAGCGTTTCCGCTACCAACCGTGGTTCGAGGTACGGCAGGCCGTACACAGCGAGCTCGGCGCCGTCCTCATCCAGAGGGAACAAGACCGGCCGGGCGATATCCTCGAGCCGGGTGCGCAGGTGCACTCCCCCGCGTTCCAGGATGCGGCCGCCGAAGCCCAGCCGGGTGGCAGAGTCATGGTTTCCGCTGGAGACAACCACTTGCGCGCCGGCAGCGGTCAGGCGTTCCAGCGCCTCGTCAAAGAGTCCGACGACGTCCACGCCGGGCAGTGCACGGTCGTAGACGTCGCCGGCGATCAGTACCACGTCCACCTCAAACTCGCGGACGGACTTCTCGAGGTGATCGATGAAGAGCCGCTGCGCCTGTAGGGTGCCCACACCGTGGAACGACCGTCCCAGGTGCCAATCGGATGTGTGCAGTAGCCTCATACTTCCAAGCTACCGGCCCCCACTGACATTCCTGCGGAGCGCACCCGGCGGTGCGGACTTTGCCCGCTGGGCGACCTATTTTCCGTCGCGGCGTTCGTCTGATTCGTCGAAGAACGTCCGTGCGTCGTCGGTGCCGGCCGGGCGGTCCACCTGCCCCTCATCGGCGTTGTCGCCGGTGCGCGCATGGTCGGCGGGGTACCGGTCCGTGGCTGGCCGAGAAGTGGGCGTCGTGGACGTAGCTGGTGTGGCGGTGGCCTGGGTGGCGGTGTCCGCGGTGGCGGTGGCCGGCCCACTGGACGTCGCGCTGGGGTCGGGCGCGTCAGTGACCTGGACAGGCTTTGCACCCGTGGTGCGTCCACCGAACAACTCGGAGCTGCGGTAGATCAGTCCGGCGATTGCCGCGCCCAGAACGGGGGCCACCCAGAACAGCCAGAGCTGCTCGATGGCCCAGCTTTCGGAGAAGATTGCTGCGGCAGTGGAACGGGCCGGATTCAGAGATCCGTTGCTGATCGGCAGCAGGAAGGTCAGCAGCGCCGCATACACCAGGCCGATAGCAAAGGGGCCGCCAGCGTTGCGCAGCGAGCCGGTGGCGGTCCGGGACATCGCGCCCAGGACCACCGCGACAAAGATGGCTGTCCCGACCACTTCGGCCAGGAAGGCGCTGCTCAGCGCGAACTGGGTGGGGGAATGTTCCGCGTAACCGTTGGCCGAGACGGCGAACAGCGCCTGGACACTCCCGGCGAACTGCTGGTTGGCGCTCAGGAGCAACCAGATGAAGACTGCCGCGATAACGCCCCCCACAACCTGCGCCACGAGGTAGGGCAGCACCGAGATCCATGAGGTCTTGCCGGCGATGGCTGAGCCGAGCGTGACCGCCGGGTTGAAGTGACCACCAGAGACATAGCCGAACGCAACAATCGCTCCGATCAGGGCCAGGCCGAACGCAAGGGTGGGCTGCACCCCCGTCTGGGTGTTCAGGATGGTGACCCCCAGTCCGGCCAGGACCAGGAGGAATGAGCCGGCGGCTTCGGCCAGTGACCGGGCCACCAGGGAGAAGTCGCTGATCGAGGACGAGCGGCCGGACGGTTCCGGGTTTGCGTGCTGTTCAGCGGTGGGCAGTGATGTCTGCGTCATGGTGGACGAAATCCTTTGAGCTGTTGGAAGAGCTGAAGTTGTGGCCGACGCTATGGTCGGGACCGTGCTGGCTGCCGGGACCGTCGTGTGGGGTCGGGCAAACCTGTCAAGCCTTCCACCTGTTGCTGAATGCCCGCTGAGAACGGGCGTCAAGGTGGTCGCGGCAGTAGAACACTACCCGACACTAGACTGTTGTGGTGCTGACCAATCCCTCTTTCTCGGACCGTGTCCATGGCTGTCTGCTGGGCGGCGCGCTCGGCGATGCGCTCGGCTTCGCCGTCGAAAATCTCGATCTTGAGGCAATCAGGGCAGCCTACGGCCCGGCTGGGCTGACCTCCCCCACCCAGTTGCAGGAAGTCTTTCGGTTCTCGGACGACACCCAGCTGTCGCTCTATACGGTCGACGGCCTGGTGGATGCTATCCAGTGGGCCAACGACGGAGTTGCCGCCGACGAGACGGCGTGCCTCTGGCTGGCCTACCTCCGGTGGCTCGCGACGCAGGGCGAGACACCGCCGTCGTCGGCTCCCGTAGCCCCACCCCGCTGGATCGATGCCCAGGAGGTGCTGCAGCACCGTCGACGACCCGGCACCGCCTGTCTGAGCGGCCTGCGCAGTGGGGAGATGGGAACCCAATCCCGGCCGGTGAACCCCGAGGCCAAAGGATCGGGTACGGTAATGCGCTCCGCGCCCTTCGGGCTGGTGCCGCACATTCCGGTTGAGGTGGCCGATCGGCTGGCCATGAACGCTGCGGCCCTCACCCATGGCCACCCGGCCGCCCTGCACGGAGCGGCAGTGATGGCGGTCCTGATCCATGGCATCGTGCGGGACGAAATGTCGCTGCGGGAGGCCGTTTCCGCGGCCGTCGCCCGGGCGCACAGCTCCAGTGTCCCCGAACTGGCTCAGCTCCTCGAGACGGCGGTTCAGCTGGCCGACGACGGCGGGTCGCCTGAACAGATGAGCGCAGCCCTCGGCGGCGGTTGGACAGCTGACGAGGCGGTGGCGATCGCCATCTACGCGGTCCTGGCCAGCGAGGCCGGCGCCGGGCCAGCTGGGTCTGCCACCGGTCCAGAGCAGCATTTCCGCACCGCGATCGCCCTGGCGATCAATCACGACGGCGACAGCGACACCACCGGGTCGCTGACCGGCAACATCCTGGGTGCGCTGTACGGTCGGGACGGTCTACCGGCGAGCTGGTCCGCAGTGCTGGAGGGTGCCGACGTCGTCGGCACCATGGCCAGCCTGCTGGTGGACACCACTTCGACCGGATGAGCGCGATCCAGCGATGCGCGCCTTCGGCTACCGGGTACCTCGTCGTCACAGCACCTAGTCTTGGGGAATGGATAACTGGAACCCCACCGACCTGTCTGATCTGAGCGGCCGCACGGTCGTTGTCACCGGCGGAAACGCCGGCCTCGGCTATTTTGCCTGCGAGCAGCTCGCCGCCGCCGGTGCGACCGTCGTGATGGCCTCGCGCAACGAGGAGAAAGCCAGGGCGGCGATTGCGGCGATCCGGCAGCAGGTCCCGGAGGCACGGGTCGAGTTCCAGGAACTCGATCTGGCCCGGCTGAAGTCCGTCCGACAGGCGGTGGACCTGCTGTCTGCGAGGGGGCCCATCGATGCGCTGCTGGCCAACGCCGGAGTGGTGGGGGCCGCTGGCCGCCAGCACACCGCCGAAGGGTTCGAGTTGCAGTTCGGGACCAACCATCTGGGCCATTTCGCGCTGACCGCAGGCCTGTTGCCCGCCCTCACCGCTGCACGCGGGCGGGTAGTTCATCTGGGCAGCATCAGCCACCGGTGGGTCCGGCTGGATACCGCCAATTTGATGCCCGCGCGGTACAACAACCCCCGGGCCTACGCGACGTCGAAACTTGCTGTCATGACCTTCGGTTTCGAACTCGCTGCCCGGCTGCGTCTGGTGGGGAGCCCGGTGCAGAGCATTGTCGCCCACCCGGGTCTGGCTCTGGACATGCTCACGCCCCTGCGTCCGGGCATTGGGCTGAACAACACCTCGCCCGCCCCGCAACGCCGCATCCTCGCGCCCGTTTCCCAGGGAAAGGACACCGGGGCGTGGCCCCTGGTGCGCGCGGTGGCCGATCCCGCCGTCGTCAATGGGTCCTACTGCGGACCACGCGGGTGGTTCCAGCTGCGGGGCAATCCGGCAGTGGTTCCGGCGCAACCCCACGCCCGCGAGCGCAACACGGCGTCACGGCTGATCGACGCCTCCCAGGAACTCACCGGCGTCCAGCTGAACCTGTAGGGCGCTGGCTACGGGCTGTCGACCGGCCAGCGGCCCTCCGTCATCTGCAGGAACTCCGCCTCCGAAAGTACCTCAATCCGCTGGCCCCGCTCGTGCAGGTCCAGCACCCGCCGCACCTTCCCGGTGACCCGGCCGTTCCGCAGATCGGACGCCACAAACCCGTCCCCCACTACCAGCACGGTGGTGCGCTGGGTGACCGTGCTCGCCGGCTGCGCCCCCAGCCATGCCGCCCGCTCCTTGGCTTGCGGGCGGGGCATGCCGAGCGTTCCCGTGAAGACCACCGTCTGGCCGTACAGCGGGTTGGCGGGGTCGGCTGCGCCGTTCGCCGGCGGGTTCAGCCCCTCGTCAGGCCATCCTGATGGCCCGGTACGGACGACGGCTGCCCCACGGGCCAGCGCGCCACGGGTCGCCTTCGAGACCTCATTGATGCCTGGCACATATGCGTCCTGGGTGGAGAACGGGAGCCGCTGGATCGAGGCCAACTCCTCGAGGCTGCCAGCGTTGTTCATCCGGGCGATGTCGATCATGATTCCGGCGCACGCCCGGGCGTCCTCCACTGCATCGTGGTGGTTGACCAGCGGGACGCCGGCGGCTTCAGCAACGAACGGTAGCGAGTAGGACGGCAGCGAATAGTTCCGCCGGGACAGCACCACTGTGCAGGAATAGTTGTAGGCGGGACCGGCAATCCCTGAGACTTCCTGACCCGACCTGATCACGCCCATATCGAACGCCGCGTTGTGGGCCACCAGCACGTCGTCGCCGATGAACGCACCGATTTCAGGGAAGAGGTCACCGAAGCGGGGCTGCGCAGACACCATCTCTTCGGAGATGCCGTGGATCCGGACGTTCCGCCAGTCGAAATGGTCGTGGCCTGCGGGAGGCCGCATCAGCCAGTGCGCCTCGTCAACAATCCTGCCGTCCCGGACCTTGCTCAGGCCCACGGCGCAGGGCGAACCACGGAACCCGTTTGCTGTCTCGAAGTCGATGGCCGTGAACTCAATTCCCACCCGGTCAACGCTACGGGGCGCAACCCTGAATTTTACCCAACGTTCACCCGCGCGCCGGGAGATACCTGCCACATTCCCCTACCCTGAGGTATGGGAAACACACGGTGGTACCTCTTTGACTACGGCATGGTGATCACCAATGCCCCCACTCCTGAGGACTGGTTGAACCTTGAGGATGCTGCGGGCGTCCCCCTCATGGATCCTGGCTCGCCCTACTGGCAGCACCGGCTGGAGTTCGACGCCGGCCGGCACACCTCTGTCGAATACTGGTCGCTGGTGACCGGCAGGGAGGTCCTCCCGTCCCGGACGGACCTGCTCGACACCCTGGACGCCAACCAATGGTCCCACTTCAATCTGGACACGCTCGATACGCTGGAGGAACTCAGCGGCCAGGGTGCCCGGTTGGCGCTGCTCTCGAACATGCCGGCCCCGATGGTGTCGCGGTTCGAACAGGCTGCCTGGACCGGCTACTTCCAGCGCAGGTATTTCAGTTCGGCCCTGTCGCTGGTGAAGCCGCAGCGCGAAATCTTTGAGCATGTCCTGCGGGATCTTGCGGTGGAGCCTGGGATGGTCACCTTCGTTGACGACAATCCAGCCAATGTTGCCGCGGCCCAGGGTTTGGGCATTGACGCCCGTCTTCACCAGCCAGGTATTGACCTGCAGCGGGAGCTGGTCGCCAACCCCCGACCTGCCGCCTAGGGTACCGCCCGCCTCAGGGTGAGGTAGGACCCTCCTGCCAGGGCGACGCCGGCGACGGCGAGCCATCCTGCGACGCTCAGCTGCGACTGGCTGCCCAGGAACTGCCCCACCTGTCCCCAAAGTTCGGCCCGGGCGATGTAGAAGACGAGGCCCACCAGGATAAGTGCGGCACCGATCCCCGTGATGAGAAGGCCCGTGGTCTGCCACCGCTTGTAGATGGTTGCGGACCAGAACCCGATCAGGAACAGCACCATCATCGCCGTGAAATAGAAGACCATCGTCGGCAGTCCGGATCCTTCGGCAATCCACTCGAGAGCGAAGAACCGGCCATTGAGTCCCCAGCCGTTCGTCGCTATCTCGATCAGGCCCAGCACGTAGTAGAGCGCCGTCGTCACGACCGCAATGATCGAGAACAGTCCGAGGGTTCCAAGGAAGAAGGCCTTGCGGCTGATACTCAGACCCTGCGAAAAGGGGAAGGTCATGGTCAGCGACTGGATTCCCAGGGCCAGGAAATACCACATGATCGCCTGTGACCCACCCGAGTACTTGGCTCCCTCGTAGGGGATGAAGGACCAGATGGCCCAGCTCAACGCGAACGAGGCAACGAGGATCACCGCGGGAATGCCGATGAAGGTCCACCGGTTGATCAGCTGCATCCGCATGACGTTGACGATGCGGTTCATTGTGACACCTCCAGTGAATGGTTGTTCACGGCGTCCAGGTCCCCGGTGGTTGCCGCGAGGGTTCGACGGATCACCAGTTGCTGCAGCGAGACCGGAGCCAGCTCCAGGCCCAGCTCGACGGCCTCACGCTTTTCCGCTGGTGTCAGGACGCCGAGGGCAGTAACCGAGGCGAGCGAGGCAAAGTTGTCGGTGTGCAGGATCTCCCGGCCCGCGAGGAAGGACCTCACCACGGTGGCCGATCCGACCACGGTGAAGGCTGATCCCCTGATGCTCCCGGCATCGTCGTTCATGATGATCCGACCCTTGTCGATCAGGATCACGTGCTCCAGGAGATTCGCCACCTCATCGATCAGGTGCGATGAAAGCACTATTGTGCGGGGGTGCAACGCATAGTCCTCGACCAGCCGATCGTAGAACAGCTGACGGGCGACGGCGTCCAGGCCAAGATAGGGCTCGTCAAAAAAGGTGAGCTCAGCCCGTGAGGCCAATCCGATGATCACACCCACCGCGGATAACTGACCCCGGGAGAGTTTCTTGATCGAGCGTTTGAGCGGCAATTGGAAGTCATCCACCAGCCGGTCCGCGAGAGTCTGGTCCCAGTTCCTGAAAAACAGGGCCGCAGAACGGAAGGCGTGCTTCGGGGTGAAGGCGTCTGGATACTTCTGCGATTCCCGGATGAAGCAGATCCGGCTCAGGACACGTTCGTTTTCGTAGGGGCTTTCGCCGAACACCTCAACACTTCCCGAGGTCTGGAAACCCTGCGCCGTCAGCATTGACATCAGGGTTGTCTTGCCCGCCCCATTTCGTCCGAGCAGGCCGTAGATTTTCCCTGGCGCAAGGGAAAGGTTCACCCCATCCAAAGCAATGGAGTTCCGATAGGTCTTGATCAAATCGTGGGTCTCAATGACGCTGGTCATGGCGTACCTCCCGTAACTGATTCACTGCTCCGGACCATCTCGGCCAGTTCGTGGGGGCTGATTCCCAGCTTCCGGGCTTCGACGGCCAACGGGCGAACATACTGATCGAAAAACTGGTCCCGCCGGCGCTGCAGGAGCGCGGCTCGGGCTCCGGTGGCTACAAACATTCCTATTCCCCGTTGCTTGTACAGGATGCCCTCATCCACAAGCCGGTTGACCCCTTTGGCGGCGGTGGCCGGGTTAATGCGGTGGAAAGCGGCAAACTCGTTGGTGGATGGGACCTGCGCCTCTTCGGCGAGTATCCCCTCGACGATCTCGTTTTCAATCTCCTCGGCAATCTGCAAGAAGATGGGCCTGCTGTCGTCGATCATTTCGGCCCTCCGTTGACCGGTTACACTTGGCCAGTTGGTTAGTTACTGATGTAACTAACCATACAACCCGAGGGAGGAGGCGGCAATGCTTTGCGGACCGGAGGTTCGGACGCGTGGGGTAAGGCTAGCGGGCGAGCAGCGAGCCTCGCGCCGCCTCGAAACCCGTCACCGAGATAGCCCATCCGGGCCGGTTAAATGACTCGGCGGGTAGCCGGACGTGGTGAATGGTGGCGGCTTCGCCGGGACGTACCTCTGTCCTGCTGACGCCGTTGTGGCCGTAGCCGAGGTTTCTGGAAACCGTCAGGGACGCCGCGTTCCAGGAGGCAGCGTCGGAGACGGCCCATTGGGCGCCCAGATGATCGAAGGCGAACTGCAGGACGGCCGACCGCATCTCGGTGCCCAGACCCTTCCCCTGCTCGGCCTGTGTAAGCCACGAACCGGTATGCACCGTGCGTTCGATGCTTAGGTTGCGTGCCGAGAGATCCTGCACGCCGATCACCCGTCCCCCGAGGCACACCGCCAGGTTGATGGTCCAATTCTCCGGCCCGACCGTGCAGCGCTGCCGCCACTGGTGCTGCACCGTTCCCTTGATGAGCTCGTCGCGGGGCGCGTCGGTCCAGGGCACGCTGAAGGGCATCACCGCCGGATCGTGGATCCCGGCCAGGACCGCGTCGACCAGGCCGGGTAGCTGCTCGTCGCGAACAGGGTTCAGCGTGAGCCGGGGCGTGGAGAGCTGCAGGCCGAAAAGCGGCCAGACGTCCTCAAGGCGTTTCATGGGTTGCACGGTTGCGGCGAATCTTCATGATCCGGCTGATGACGAAGTAGCCGACCAGCAGGATGACCGACACGATGACGATCCTCTGGAAAACATCCGCGTAGGCTTCGACCACATGCCAGTTCTCCCCTAAATAGAAGCCGGCCATGACGAAAATACAGTTCCAGATGAGGCTTCCCGCGGTGGTCAGCCCGAGGAATTTCCAGACCGGCATTCGTTCGATGCCCGCGGGAATGGAAACCAGGCTTCTGAAGAGGGGAATCATCCGGCCAAAGAACACCGCCTTGTACCCGTGGCGGCTGAACCAGGCCTCGACCCGGTCAACGTCCTGCAGGTCCACCAGCGGCACCCGGGAAACAATGGCCCGCATCCGGTTGCGTCCCAGCCAGGCGCCCAGCAGGTACAGGGCGAGGGCGCCGATGACTGATCCAGCGGTCGTCCAGAAAATCGCTTCGAACAGGGTGAAGCTGCCACGGCTCGCGGTGAAGCCGGCCAGCGGCAGGATGACCTCGCTGGGCAAAGGTGGAAACAAATTTTCCAGGGCAATCGCCAGCCCCGCGCCTGGCGCGCCAATGGTTTCCATCATGGAGACGGCCCAGTCAGAAATGGAATCCAGCCACGATCCCCCGCCGGAGGGTGCGCCGAGTGTTGCGTGGATGGAAGCCGCGGGGAGCGACGTCGGATGCAGGAGAGTAGTCATATCCCGATCAAGTGTGCCCTACGATTCTGGCGATAACCTCTACCGCGCTACCTCAGGGCATCGACAAGGTGCGGCACCAGAGCGGCGAAGGCCTGGGCCCGATGGCTGATCGCGTTCTTCTCCGCGGGAGTCAGCTCAGCGCAACTCACCTGCATGCCGCTTGGCTGCAGGATCGGGTCATAGCCAAACCCTCCGGTACCGCGCGGCGCCGTCAGGAGCGAACCTTCCAGCGCACCCCGGGTGACGTGGGCGGTGCCATCGGGCAGCGCCACCGCTGCCGCGCAGACAAAGGACGCGCCACGGTGCTCAGCGGGAATATCGGCGAGCTGGGCAAGCAGCAGGTGCAGGTTGGCTTCGTCGTCGCCGTGGCGCCCGGACCAGCGTGCCGAGAAGATTCCCGGCGCCCCACCCAACACATCGACCGCGAGACCGGAATCGTCGGCGACGGCGACAAGCCCGGTCACGGCGGCCACCTCCCGTGCCTTCAACAGCGAGTTCGCTTCGAAAGTGGTGCCGCTCTCGACGACGTCGGGCGCGCCCGCTGCCTGCGCGTCTATTACCTGGGTATCCACGTCGAGGCCGGGGACCTTACCGCGCAGCAGCTCCCTGAGTTCGCGGAGCTTGCCCGCATTACGGGTCGCCAGGACCAGTCGGGCTCCCACCGGGTACGGGGCCTCCTCGGGGGTGTCAGGCACCTGCGCCCTCAGCAAGGATGTCGAGCTGGATCTGGGTCAGCTGGGAGGTGCCAAGCAGCGCCAGATCCAGGAGCGCGTCCAGCTCGTCCCGGTCGAAGGGTGCACCCTCAGCTGTGCCCTGCACCTCGACGAACTTGCCGCTCCCGGTCACCACCACGTTCATGTCTGTTTCGGCGCGGACGTCCTCGACGTAGGGCAAATCCAGCATGGGGACCCCATCGATGATTCCGACGCTGACAGCTGCGACCGTGTCAATGAGGGGACGGGCAGAGGCCGCAATGAGCTTGTTTTCCTTGGCATAGCGGATCGCCTCGGCCAGCGCCACGTAGGCGCCAGTGATTGCAGCGGTCCGGGTGCCGCCGTCGGCCTGGAGTACGTCGCAGTCCAGCACAATGGTCGTCTCGCCCAGCGCCTTGGTATCGATAATCGAACGCAGGGACCGCCCGATCAGGCGGGAAATCTCGTGGGTCCGGCCGCCGATCTTGCCCTTGACGGACTCACGGTCCGACCTGGTGTTGGTGGCCCGCGGCAGCATGGCGTACTCCGCAGTCACCCAGCCCTTGCCTTCACCTTTGAGCCAGCGGGGCACGCCCTGCGTCAGCGAGGCGGTACAGAGGACGCGGGTGTTACCGAACTCGATGAGGGCCGAGCCCTCGGCCTGGGTGGACCACCCGCGGGTGATGGTGATTGGCCTGAGCTGGTCTGCGGTCCGACCGTCGGCCCGGAGCGGGGCAGCGGTAGTGGAGGAAGTGTTTGCGGGATTCATGGGGTCAAGTCTACGGGGCATGGCCGCGGGGGTTGAGGGCGAGCAACGCTCAGATCTCGTAGGACACGCCCGCCACGGCCACTGCGAGGTCGCCCCGGTAACTGGTCCGGGCTTCCTCGACGGTCCGGTTGGCGTCATTCCAGACCGGGATGTGGGTCAGCAGCAACCGGTCCGACGACGCTGCTGCCGCCACCTGCCCGGCGCGCCTGCCAGTGAGGTGCACACCCTCGATCGCATCGTCGCGGCCCTCATGGAACGCGGCTTCACACAGGAAGACGTTGGATCCGGCGGCAGCCTCGATCAGGTTGTCGCAGGCGTCGGTGTCACCCGAGTAGGTGAGCACCCGGGGCGGATCCCCCGGATTCTCCCCCGCCACCTCGACGCGCAGGGCGTAGGCCTCCTCAACCGGGTGCAGGACCGGGTACGGGGTGATGGTGAACGGGCCCAGGGTGACGGAGCCGCGTGGGCTCCACTTGTGGAAGTCGAAGTCCTCGTGCATGCCCGGATCCAGTTCCAGGCCATAGGCGGTCGCCATCCTGTCGGCGGTGCCCTCGGGTCCCCACACCGGGATGCGCGGCCGGTTCCAGCCGTTGGGGTCCCAGTGCACCGCGACGTGAAGGCCGCAGAGGTCCATACAGTGGTCGGGGTGGAGGTGGCTGAGGAAGACGGCGTCGATGTCCCGGAGGTCCATGTAGCGCTGCAGCGCGCCGAGGGCGCCGTTGCCCAGGTCCAGGAGGATTCGCCACGTCCTGGTGCCGTCGCCGTCGGGAACGGTGGCGGTGACCAGGTAGCACGACGCCGGTGACTGGGGGCCGGGGAAGGAGCCGCTGCAACCCACAATGGTCAACTTCATGGGCGGGAGTTCCCGATGGCATCGGCGCGGGCGGTGGCGATCATCTCCGGGGTGATCCGCGCCATGCTCCCCGTCGGGTACTGCGCCGCCACGTGGTCCACGTGTTCGACGCTGAGCACCTCGGGGCCGAGGAAGCGACGGGCCAGTTCACCGAAACGCTGGGCGTCGCCGGTAGCCACGAAATGGTGCTTCGGTGCCGATTCCCCCACCCGTTCCAGGTCATGGGAGATTAGGGCCCGGTACACATCTTTGGCGGTCTCTTCGGCGCTGGAGACCAGCGTGACCGCGTCCCCCATGACGTAGGAGATTGCCCCGGTCAGCAGCGGATAATGCGTGCATCCCAGCACGAGGGTGTCGACCCTGGCACGCTTGAGCGGTTGCAGGTACTGCTGGGCGGTGGAGAGAAGCTCGGGGCCGGAGGTGATCCCCGCCTCGACGAACTTGACGAAATCGGGGCAGGCGGCCGACGTGATGGACAGGTGCGGCGCGGCAGCAAACGTGTCCTCGTAGGCACGGGAACCCACCGTCGCGGACGTCCCGATGACACCGATCTTTCCGCTGCGGGTGGACGCAACGGCACGCCGGACGGCTGGCTGGATCACTTCGATCACCGGGATGCCGTACCGGGCGGTGTAGCGTTCGCGGGCGTCACGGAGCACCGCGGCAGAGGCGGAGTTGCACGCGATGACCAGGAGTTTCACTCCGGAATCGACCAGTTCATCCATGACGCCGAGCGCGTGGGCACGCACCTTGGCGATCGGGAGCGGCCCATAGGGGCCGTGAGCGGTGTCGCCGACGTACAGGATCGACTCCTGCGGCAGCTGGTCAATGATGGCGCGGGCGACGGTCAGCCCGCCGACGCCCGAATCGAAGATACCGATCGGGGCCTCGGTTCGTTTCAGCGATGAAATCTCACCCGGGACGTTGGTCATAATCTACCGACCATAAGACCTGCGACAGGCATTAGACGAACCAGCCGCCAGTGTAATTAGTCACAGCGATGGAGCGCGGGGGCAGGAAATTCACTTGTCCTTGAGCCCAAACAGGGCCTGGATCAGTGACTCCTGGAGCCAGCTCGTGAAGTTGTAGACGAGTGCCAGATAGGTCTCGACGTCGTCAGCGTCGGCGACGTCGTCAATCTCGTGGAGGCGCGCGGCGTCCTCGTCGGATTCGATCTTCAGCCGGTCCGCGAGGACCAGCCGCACGTCGTTGAGGGCACGCGCCATGAGCCGCGCCTGGTCGGCGCTCAGGGTCATCGGGCTGGATTCGAGCAGCACGGCGCTGCCGCGCAGGGTGCCGATCTTGTCTTCCCGCAGGGACCGCTCGGTCAGGCGGCGGAACTCCAGCGCCTCGTCGTCGTCGTCGCGGACCGCATCAGGCAGCAGCCGCCGGACGGCACTGTCGGAGGGGGCGACGGCGACACTGTCCACCCCCACCATCGCCGCCAGGGGGTCGGCGTCGGCGGGTTCGGCGGGCTCGAGCAGTTCGATGATGTCCTCGAACAGTTTGCGCAGCAACTGCCGCTCCCCCGGGTCCAGGGTGCCGATGATTCCGCGGCGGGTTGCCTTGAATGCCTTGGCCAAAAATTCTCCTTATCGCGCAGTCACCATCGAAAATAGTGATCGCTCGGGCTAGCTGGGACAGATCCTAGGGTGCATCCGACTTCTGGAACGTCGCCCACAGCCCGTAGGAGTGCATGGCGAGCGTGTCGCGTTCAGCTTCCTCACGACTTCCACCGGCCACCACCGATCTGCCCGCCTCATGGACTTCCATCATGAGCTTGTGCGCCTTGGCCTCGCTGTAGCCGAAATAGGTCTGGAACACGTAGCTGACGTAGCTCATCAGGTTCACGGGGTCGTTCCAGACGATCACCACCCAGGGGATGTCGCTGGCCGTCAGCTGCTCGGTGTCCGTTTCCTCGAGGCGTTCGGTGTCCGGAGCGGTGCCAACTGTCATAGAACCATTGTAGGACCGGGCACCGACGATAGGAGTCCGGGTCCTCGGCACTGCTGAGGGGCTAGAGTTTTGCATGTGAGCCCCACCGACGCCGCCCCGGTCATGAGCACCCGGGCCAGTACCGCCCTCTATACGGACCACTATGAGCTGACCATGCTGCAGGCCGCCCTGCACTCCGGAGCAGCCCACCGGAAGTCAGTTTTCGAGGCCTTCCCCAGGAGACTCCCGGAAGGACGCCGCTACGGGGTGGTCGCCGGGACCGGACGGCTCCTTGACAGCCTCGAGAACTTCCGCTTCGGCGCCGAGGAGCTCGACCATCTGTCCTCCGCCGGAGTGGTGGACAGCCTGACGCTGGACTGGCTGGCCGATTTCCGCTTCAGCGGAAACATCTGGGGCTACGCCGAGGGCGAAGCCTACTTCCCGCACTCCCCCATCCTGATAGTCGAGGGCACCTTCGCCGAAGCCTGCATCCTGGAAACCCTGGTGCTCTCGATCCTCAACCACGACAGTGCGATCGCCTCGGCTGCGTCCCGGATGACAGGCGCCGCGGGCCAACGGCCCTGCATCGAGATGGGATCGCGCCGCACCCAGGAAGAGTCGGCGGTCGCGGCCGCACGGGCAGCGGTGATCGGCGGCTTTGCCAGCACCTCCAACCTGGAGGCGGGCCGGCGGTATGGCGTGCAGACGGTTGGCACGGCTGCCCACTCCTTCACCCTGCTTCACGACTCCGAGCGGGACGCCTTCACAGCGCAGGTCGCCGCGCTCGGCGCCGGCACCTCGCTGCTCGTCGATACCTACGACGTCGAACAGGGTGTCCGGACGGCGGTCGAGGTGGCCGGCCCCGCGCTGGGAGCGGTCAGGCTCGATTCCGGCGACCTCGTGGCCCAGGCCCGCTGGGTCCGCCAGCTCCTGGACGACCTTGGCAACCACACCACACGCATCGTGGTCACCTCCGACCTCGACGAGTTCGCGATCGCGTCGCTCGCCTCCGCGCCCGTGGATTCCTACGGCGTCGGCACCTCCCTCGTCACCGGTTCGGGAGCCCCCACCGCGGGTCTCGTCTACAAACTGGTAAGCCGGACCGACGACGACGGCGAGTTCGTCTCGGTCGCAAAGTCCGCACTGAACAAGGCGTCGCGGGGCGGGCGCAAGTACGCGCTCCGTCGACTCGACGACACGGGCACTGCCACGGCCGAGGTAGTGGGCATTGGCCGGTCCCCGCACGACGACGGCAACGACCGTCCCCTGCTGCAGCAGTTCGTCAGCAATGGCGACATCCTGCCCGGCTGGACCGGCGTTGACGGAGTACGGCGGGCCGTGGCCCACCACAGCGCGTCAATGAGCGAATTGCCTGGCTCGGTCATGCGCCTGCAACGCGGAGAACCTGCCATTCCCACCGAATTTGAGGAGGAGCCATGACCCGGGCCCTGATTATTGTCGACGTCCAGAATGACTTCTGTGAGGGAGGTTCCCTTGCGGTCGACGGAGGCGCCGACGTCGCCGCACGACTGAGCGATTTCATCGACGCGGAAGGGAGCGAGTTCGACCACATCGTCGCCACCCAGGACTGGCACATCGATCCCGGCGCGCACTTCTCGGACACCCCCGACTACCGTCACTCCTGGCCGGTGCACTGCGTGGCCGACACCCGGGGGTCCCAGTTCCATCCGGAGCTGGACACCGAGAATATTCAGGCGGTGTTCCGCAAGGGACAGTTTGAGGCTGCGTATTCGGGCTTCGAAGGCGTCCTCGCGCCGGAAGACGAAGTGCCGACCGGAGAGCAGAAGCTCGGCGCCCTTGACGACCTGACGCCTGACGAACCCATCACACTCGACGACTGGCTCCGCGAGCGCGAGGTCGACGAGGTTGCGGTGGTTGGCCTTGCCACTGATTTCTGTGTCCGGGCAACGGCACTGGACGCCGTTGCGGCCGGTTACACCACCGCGGTACTGCTCAGCTATACCCGCGGAGTCCACCCCGACGGCGTCGAGACCGCCCTCGAGGAGCTCGAGGACGCCGGCGTCGAGTTAGTGGACTAGGCCCGCTCACCAGTACATGGCGGCCGTCTGACCCGACTGCCCCGCCCAGTACAACCGGACCCTGAGCACATACCTCCGGCCCTGGATCAGTTTCGCGCTGAACAGGGCGTTGCGGTCCTCACCACTGTCGTCGTCTCCGGCGAGGAACCGGGGCTCACCGTCGATCTCCTCGAACAACACGAGCACCGTATCTGCCGTGCCAAAGGTCCCCAGCTGGTAGGACCGGGACGACGGCGGGTCGATCACGAAGTCGGCCTGCGCCCCGGCGACAAGTGACAACGCCACGGACTCGAATGGCTTGAGCGTGGGAGTGGACCCGTTGAGACCGGGATAGGTTCGCCGTACCCACTCCTGGTCCGCTGCCGAGAGCCCACCCGGGGGTGTCAGCCCGTCCTTGAACTCCGCTGGCTCAGTGATCAGCCCGGCAGGGAACCAGTACTCCATCACCGAATCCGGATCCCAGTTGGACCCTTCGACCTCGTGCGTATTGATCTTCCGGAGGACGTTGTGGAAGGTCTGGTCCCGGGTCCAGCCGTTGGGCGCGCCGGTGAAGTACTGATAGACCTTCTGTTCGTCCCAGACAATCCCCGCGAAGGGGTTCTGGTGTTCGTGCGGCAGGCCGAGGGTATGCCCGATCTCGTGCAGGGCCGTCGTCCTGCCGTAATCAGTGGTGAGGTCCCAGCCGAAGTTCATGGTGGGCTCGGTGGCCCCGATGCCCAGAACATCCTTTCCCAGGTAGGACCAGGACCCGTTGCCCTGGTCGAAGGCGATCCGGATTTCGGCCTCGCCAGGATCCGCAACCTCTGCGAAATCCAGTCCGATCCCGAGCGCTTTCCACTCCACGAAGGCACTCCGGACGGCCTCCTGCTGGGCCGCGGGGCCACCCAGGAAGTGATAGTGCAGCACCGTGCCGTTGACCCATTTGGTTCTCAGCAACACGATGAGCCTCATCCGCGGGTCCGAAATTCCAGCGGGTAGGGCGATCGGGATGCGGGGCTTGGGATTGCAGTGCGGTCGCGGTTGATTCTCTGACATGTCTGGCTCCTTGGGCGCCGGTGGTCGACTGGGTTCTCGGCCGGACGATCGTCACGCCAGCCGAAGCAGCACACTCGATCACACCATCCCGGGCGTTACTCGCGTGTTATTCATTTGTTCCATAAGCATCAAATACGGTGCGAAAAAATAACACTCGGATAACGCAGTCTTTGTACAGTTTAATTTCTCACGCAATACCCAATAACTGACCTTCAACTATTGATTGAGGATGAACACCATGACACGGATTACCACCGAGGTGGACCAGGTACTCGAGCAACTCGTCGCCGAACGGCGGGAAGAGGTGGTCGACCTGCAGAAAACTGAAGCGAACCGGCTGGAGCAGCTGGAGAAAAGCGGCGGTGCCCGGCTGAGCCAGTTGCAGAAGGAACTGCCTGACGAGCTTTCCAAGGCCCTCGTCGCACAGGACAAGACCCATCAGGACCTCGCAGCCGACACGGTCAAGGACACCGAGTCCATCGTCCAGAAAATGTCCGGCTATGAGGTAGCCCCCGAAGTCTCGGCCGCCGCCCATCCCGGGCTGGTGCGGGGCAGCCTCGCCGCTGAGGCGAGCGCCGTCGGCTGGGTCTATCCCTACTATGGAACGCTGCACGGTTCAAACGGGGCAGTGTACTGGCAGGGGTACAACCCGGGAACCATTGACGCCTCGACGTTTGCCAGCGGCGCGGGATCCGGTCTGTTCGGCACGGGTGCGGGATCGTTCACCGTGTATATGGACTGGTGGTTCACCTATTTGGCACCGCTAAACCGCAACTACTCGCACACCGTCTATGTTCCCTTCAACGGGTTCCATATTGTGAGGGCTGACGACGGGTTCTGGGATTCCAAGGAAGCGAAGGTCAAAATCGACCTGACGACAATTGGCTACCAATACAATTACAAGGCATCGGCAACGACAAATGTGCTGAGCATTTCGGACGACAACATCAATATCAATGATCGTTTTGATGGCTGGCGGACCATGTACTACGCGCAGCTGCTCGGTGCGGACATGGCCTACCTGCGGGTGACCGCGTCGCTGTACGTCTATGCCAGGGGTGGCGGCTCCCACGCGCAGCTGAACTTCAGCGATGGGTCAGCCAACTACCTGGGCGTGCCGATAGTCTCGGTCGACTAGCACTTTCGGTGCCTCGGGCACCGGGAACGTCGGCCCCTATTTGCGGCCGATAAACCAGTCCTGCAGCTTCTTCAACCGACGCTGCAACTGATCCTCGTTGGCCTGGGCCACTGCGGGGCCACCGCAGGCCTTCCGCAACTCGGTGTGCACCACGCCGTGCGGCATGCCGGAGCGCGCCGACCACGCCGAAACGTTCTTCGCGAGCTCGCCACGCAGCTCGGTCAGCATCCGGTGATCCACGACCAGCGGCTCCGGCGCTGGCGCAACGGCTCCGCCCTTGCGTCCTCGCCGGGTCTGCTGCTCCTGCTGACGTTGCCGCAGCAGCACTCCCACCTGGTCGGCGTCGAGCAGTCCGGGGATGCCCAGGAAGTCCTGTTCATCCTCACTCCCCATCTCCCCGCCGGTACCGAACTCGCCGCCGTCGAAAAGCACCCGGTCAAAGGACGCCTGTGACTCGAGGGCCTCGAACTTCTGCTTGGTCAGCTCGTCGGAGGCCTTCTCGGAACGGTTCGCCTCCTCCATCAGCGCTTCCTCGGGGGCAAACCCGTCCTCGTCGGTCTTTGGCCGGTCCAGGGCGTGGTCCCGCTCCAGTTCCAGCTGGTTGGCGAGGATCATCAGGTTGGGAACCGAGGGCAGGAAGACCGATGCGGTCTCCCCCCGGCGTCGCGCACGCACAAAGCGGCCGACCGCCTGGGCGAAGAACAGGGGCGTCGCCGTGGACGTCGCGTAGACGCCGACGGCGAGCCGTGGCACGTCCACGCCTTCGGACACCATGCGGACGGCCACCATCCAGCGTTGCTCGCCCGCCGAGTATTCCTCGATCTTCTCGGAGGCCTTCGCGTCATCCGAGAGAATCACAATCGGGGACTCACCGGTGATTCGCTTCAGGAGACCAGCGTAGGCGCGGGCGTCGTCGTGATCGGTGGCGATGACCATTCCGCCGGCGTCGGCCACTGTGCGCCGCACCTCGGAAAGTCGTTTGTCGGCAGCGGCGAGGACCGCCGGGATCCACTCGCCGGTCGGGTTCAGCGCGGTCCGCCAGGCATGCGCGGTGATGTCCTTGGTGACGGCTGCCTCACCGAGTGAGGCTGCCATCTCCTCACCGGCGCTGGTGCGCCAGCGCATCTGCCCCGAGTAGGCCATGAAGATGACCGGACGCACCACATGGTCCCGGAGCGCTTCTCCATACCCGTAGGTGTAGTCGGACTTCGAACGCCGGATGCCGTCGTCGTCCGCTGCGTACTCCACAAACGGGATGGCGGCGGTGTCTGAACGGAACGGGGTACCGGTCAGCGCCAGCCGCCGGGTCGCGGGCTCAAATGCTTCCCGGATACCGTCGCCCCAGGACAGGGCGTCGCCGCCGTGGTGAATTTCGTCCAGAATAACCAGGGTCCGTGCGGCCTCGGTCTTCGCGCGATGCAGCATCGGTTTGCTGGCCACCTGCGCGTAAGTCACAGCCACACCGATGAAACCCTGGCCGTGGCGTCCGTCGGCATTCCGGAAGTTGGGGTCGATGGCCAGACCGATCCGCGCGGCAGCGTCGGCCCACTGACGCTTCAGGTGGTCGGTCGGGGCGACGATGGTGATCCGGTTGATGGTGCCGCGCTCCACCAGCTCGGTGGCCACCCGCAGTGCGAAGGTGGTTTTACCTGCACCCGGGGTAGCAACGGCGAGAAAGTCCTGGGGACCAGTACTGAAGTACTTGGCGAGCGCCTGTTCCTGCCACTGGCGCAGCTTGGGGGCGGTGCCCCACGCTGCCCGTTCCGGGTAGGCCGGCGGCAGCGACGCACCTGCGGCAGGGGCAACGCCAAAGAGCATGTTATTACTCACGCTTAAGAAGAAACCTTTCCATGCCTACGGGTGCCTGGGTGCAAGTGCGCTGGGATCATCAGAGGACCCCAGTGCCCCCCTCAAACCGGCAACTATACCGGCAACCGCGAAGAGGCACAGAGCCAGCCAAATCGCAACAAACACGCCCACCTGTCCCGGGTTGGACGGGTCACGCAGCAGGGCGAAAAGCCCGCCAGCGATAGTGGTTCCGACCACCCCGCCCAGCTGGTCGCTGAGCTGTAGCGACGACGAGTTCTTTCCCCGCTCCTGGGCCGGTGAGAGCTTCAGCACCAGCACCGAGGTGCTGGACAGGGTCATTCCCATGGCAAAGCCAGCCAGCGTCCAGACCAGCACCAGAACCCAGAACGGCACTACCGGGTCCGAGGCAAGGGCCAGCAGGCCAATGCTCATCGACAGCACCGACGCCCCGATCACCAACAACCATTGCCTGCGGAACGTGACCCGCGCCTGCACAAAAGCCCCAGCGCTCCAGCCCAGGGCACCTGCGCTGAGGCTCAGCCCGGCGGTCGCCTCATCCATTCCCCGGGAGGTGACCAGCATCAGCGGCAGGAAGGCCTCCGCGCCGAAGAACGCGGCTGTCACCAGGCCGCGGGTGGCGATAATACTGGGCAGTCCGGGAGCCAGGCGTACTGTCCCTTTCGGCAGGAGGCGGGGGAAGGTCACCGCCGCAACGATCACGCCGGCGATGGCGAGCGTCACCAGCAGCACCGACCCGGCGTCACCGGCCACGCCCTGGGCTGCGAGCCGGTTCACCGCAATCTGGGCCGCCAGGACTCCCCCGGCAAGACCCAGCCCGGTGAGGGCACGCCGTCGTCCGTCGTGCCGGTTCCCTGCGCCGGGCTCTGGTGGCGCCAGTGCGGCGGTTCTCGGCCAGACCAGGGCGAAGGCCGCGAGGACGATCGGTGCCACCCCGAGGAAGACCAGGCGCCAGGAGACTTCTCCCGCCAGATAGCCAGCTACCGCTGGACCGATCAGCGAGGGCAGCACCCAGGCCGCGGATAACCAGCCGAAGATCACCGGTTGGCGGTGCTGGGGGTATGCTCCCCCGATGATCACATAAACGGCTACCACCATGAAGCCACCGCCCAGTCCCGAGACGGCCCGACCAGCCGTGACCATCCAGAACTCACCCGCGGCACCCGAGACCAGCAGCCCTGCGATCATGACGAACATGCCGACGGCGAGTGCCGGACGCGCACCCGCCCGGTCACACCAGGTACCGGCGATCACCGTGCCCAGCAGCGACGCCGTGAGGTACATCGAAAAGGCCAGACCGTACCCGGAGACCCCGTCCAGGTCAGCGACCACCGCAGGCATCGCCGTCGTCACCGCCATCGCCTCGAAGGCGGCACAGGTGATGATGGCGATGATCCCGATGGTCAGCGGGCGCAGGTTCGCCGTTTCGCCTACGACTTCGGGCCCCGTGGTGGGCCGGGCGGAGTGATCAGTCATGAATCCTTAGTCAACCGACGACGACGGAGGGGCACGCAGGAATACCGACCACCACTATCCCCGGACAAACCCGTATCCGGGGACGTTTCCTCTGAGGGGTGGTGCTATTTGTCCTTGTCGTCCTTGCCAGGGCGCATGCCGTTGTAGATGTCTTTGCACTCCGGGCATACCGGGAACTTCTGCGGGTCGCGGCCCGGCGTCCACACCTTGCCGCACAAAGCGATCACTGGCTCGCCTGACAGGGCGGACTCCATGATCTTCTCTTTGCGGACGTAGTGGGCGAGGCGTTCGCGATCCCCTGGTTCCAGCTCTTCCCGAAGCTCCTCGCGCTCCAGCGTGGCGGTGGAGCCTGAGCGCTGGGGATCAGTGCGTGGGTCGTTGCCGGGATCATTGTCAAAAGGGTCTGCAGGCGTACTCATGCGTCCATCCTATCCTTGCTTCGTGACCATACTGCCGGGCGGATAGCAACCTAGATTCCCTGCCAGGAGGGTTTGTTGGCGTAAGTGTGGCGATAATAATCTGCCAGTTTCAAGCCCGAGGCCGCCGCATCATCGATGAGGATGGTGGCGTGTGGGTGCATCTGCAGAATGGATGCCGCGCACACCGCCGCCACCGGGCCCTCGACGAAATCGTGAACTGCCCGCGCCTTTTGGGCGCCCGTTGCGATCAGCACCACGTGCCGGGCGTCCATGATGGTCCCGAGGCCCTGGGTCACCACGTGATGTGGCACCTCGTCGACGCTGCCGAAGAACCTGGCATTGTCCTTGCGGGTCTGCATGATGAGCGACTTGATCCGGGTGCGTGAGACCAGTGAGCTACCCGGTTCATTGAAGCCAATGTGGCCGTCGGTCCCCACCCCCAACAGCTGCAGGTCAACGCCGCCCGCCAGCCGGATGGCCTCCTCATAGGCCGCGCAGGCTGCGGGAATATCCGTTGCGGCGCCGTCGGGACCGTGCACGTTTTCCGGGCGGATATCGATCCGGTCGGTGAACTCCCTACGGATCACCTCCCGGTAGGACTCGGGGTGCCCGGCGGGAAGTCCCACATACTCATCCAGCGCGAAGCCGTGGGCGGCCGCGAAGCTCAGACCGTCCCGCTGGTGCCGGGTCGCCAGTTCGTCATAGACGCCGAGCGGCGACGAACCGGTCGCCAGACCCAGCACAGCGTCGGGTTTGCGCCGCACCAGCGCCTCGATCGCATCCGCTGCGAGCGTGGCGATGGCTGACGGATCGGGCAGGATAACAACTTCCATCCACTGTCCTTTTGTTGTGGTCAGGCTGTTCAGAACCTGCCTACTTGTTGACTGACACCGCCTGCAGCAGTTCCGGCGCCCTACGGTCGTACCATTGTCCGCCCAGCTTCAACCCGACGAGAAGCAGGACGGCACCCAACACGCATCCCACCAGCAGGGTGAGCCAACCGAAGGCACTGTTTCCGGTGACCAGATAGGCAATCGCGAGCCCCAGTTCCGGGATGACCAGCACCAGCAGGACCAGCCAGCCAATCATCTGGACGGCAAACATCGAGAACCCGGTGCCCGGTGGGGTCTTCAGCGGGCTCTCCCCCGGCAACGGCACGTTGTAGGTATACCGTGCGGAAACCACGCTGGAGAACCCAATGCCGGTCAGCAGGACGCCGATGGACAGTCCGAGCATCATCGGGAGGTCCTCGAGGCTGCCGGAAATCCACAGCGGTGCAATGGTGAATACCAGCACCGCTGGGGCCGAGATTACCGCGACGGCCAGGGCGCGTCCGGCCCGGTCGGACCGACCGCTCACACCCGTGGACAGGTGTAACCAGAAGGCAGTGTTGTCGTAGGAGATGTCGGCTGAAATGGACCACGCGAGCAGGAAAGCGATAATCGGTCCCACGAAATTCAGCAGCGTGTAGTCCCCCGACTGTGCTGCGAAGAACAGCATCAGCAGCGGTACCAACGGAACGATCACGATCGACCCCAGATACCGTGGGTCCCGGGCCCAGTAGGTCAGTGCCCGGGCTGCCACCGCGCCGGTGGGTGTGGCCGGGAAGCGGCGGAAAAATCCCAGATTGCCGGCGCCCTTCCGGGTGACCGCGTTGTAGGCGGGGGTGACCAGCGCCCTCGCCAGGTTCAGTTGCCAGAGCCAGGCAAGCACCGCGAGCACAACGACGCCGAGGACGAACCGGAGCGTAGCGGTGAGGTAGGCGCCGTCGGCCACGTCCGCGGGCACCGCCCAGAAAACCCCGAGCGGGGTCCACCCCAGGATAGCCGCGAGTTCGTTGGCGAAGCCCGGCGACTGCTCAAAACCGGTCGCGACAGCGGCGATGATCGGACCCACCAGGATCAGCGGCACCAGGATCACCATCGAGCTGACGTCCTTGAACCGGCGGGAGGAGGTGAGGGAAATGACCGCTGTGGTCGCCAACCGGGAAGCGACCACGCAGAGCAGCACGGCGAGCACCGCGCAGATGAGGGCCGCCACAGCAGCGGCCGGGTACCGGATCCAGGTGCCCACCTGGGCCAGGGAGGCCAGCAGGGTGATGATCCCGGGAATCCCGATCACCGCTCCAAGCGCCAACCCGGCGATCATCTGCCGCATTGGTACCGCGAAGGTGACAAACCGGGCCGGGTCGAGGGTCATATCGATACCGGAAGAAACCATTGGCACCACGATCCAGCCGAGGACCACCACCGACCCGCCAATGACCAACACATTGCGGATCACTGTAGGGTCTGCGTTCCCCAGGAAGACCAGACCAACGATCAACAGGCCCAGCATCCCGAGCCCGTACAGGCCACCCAGGATGACCCCAACCAGCGCCCAAGTGCTGCGCTTCAGGGAGTTCCGGAGGAGGGTGAGTTTGAGTCTTAGGAGGTGCGCAACCATGTGAGGCCCTCCGCAGTGTTCCGGCCACCCACGAGTTCCACGAACCGGTCCTCCAGGCTGGATTCCCCGCGCACCTCGTCCACGGTGCCGGCAGCGAGCACGGTACCGGCGGCGATCACTGCCACGTGGTCGCACATCCGCTGCACCAGGTCCATCACGTGGCTGGAAACGATGACGGTTCCACCGGAGCCGACATAGCTGGCGAGGATGTCACGGATGTTCGCCGCTGACACCGGATCCACCGATTCGAAGGGCTCGTCGAGCACCAGCAGCGACGGCGCATGGATCAGCGCGGACGCCAGCGCGATCTTCTTGGTCATACCGGCCGAATAGTCGACCACCAGGGTGCCCGCGTCGTTGGCGAGGTCCAGGGCCCGGAGCAGGTCCGCAACCCGTTCGGCAACGGTGTCCCGGTCCATGCCACGCAGCAGCCCGGCGTAGGTCACCAGCTGCTCGCCGGTCAACCGGTCGAACAGCCTTACCCCGTCCGGAAGGATTCCCATCAGCTTCTTCGCTTCGAGGGGATGGTCCCAGACGTCGACGCCATGCACCCAGGCATGCCCATGATCGGGCCGGAGGAGTCCGGTCGCCATCGATAGCGTGGTGGTCTTGCCCGCCCCGTTGGGTCCCACCAGTCCGTAGAAGGATCCGGCCGGGACATCCAGGTCGACACCGTTGACGGCGATCTTCTCGCCGAACCGCTTGGCGAGCCCGCGGATGACGAGTGCAGGGCTCCCCGGAAGGGTAGGTTCGCCGGCAGTATCGGGAGACAGGGGAAGGGTGGGTGAACTCATCCCCCAACGCTAACAACGTGGGAGGCTGCTCCTCGTCATCCAAAGGGACGAATTACCGCCCGGGATCTTCCGCCACCCGGATGACCTGTGTCCCCGAACCGGGGTCCTGCTCTAGAACAGGGCTCGGGCGAGTGCTCCACGGGCCTTGGTGACCCGTGGATCGGCGACACCGACGACGTCGAACAGTTCCAGCAGCCGCACCCGTGCCGCTTCACGCGGTTCACCGGCGGTGCGGGAAATGAAGGCCACGATCCGGGCGAACCCGTCCTCGACGTGTCCTCCTGACACATCCAGGTCCGCCACGGCCAGCTGGCTTTCAAGAATGTCTGGCTCGTCGGCTGCGCGCTGGCGGATGGTTGCCGCATCAACGTCCTTCAGCCGCTGCATCAGTTCCACCTGGGCGAGTCCAGCCTTGGCCTCGGCGTCCGCGGGCTGTTCGGCCAGGGCCTGGCGGTAGGATGCCGCGGCGGCCAGATAGTCCCCCGCCTCGATCGCGTCAAAGGCGGCCTGGTGGTGCGGGGGCAGGGGTGGCTCCTCGGCCGCGGCCTCGGCACCCTCGGCGTCAGCGCCCTCCCGCAGCGATCCGGCGACCCCGTTGGCGCCTGCCACCTTCAGCAGTTCATCGATGAAGGAACGGATCTGCTGTTCGGGGACGGCACCCTCGAACAGAGGCACGGGCTGCCCCTTGAGAACGGCGACGACGGTCGGTACGGTCTGGGCCTGAAATGCCTGGGCAATCTGCGGCTGCGTTTCGACATCGACCTTCGCCAGCAGGACCTTGCCATCGTGTTCGACGGCGATGGCTTCCAGCACGGCAGTGACGCGGGAGGATTCCTCGCTCCATCCGGCCCGCAGGTCAACGACCACGGGGACCTGGGAGGAGAGCTGTACCAGCTGGGGGAAGCTCTGCTCGGTGACCTCGACCACGTAGGGGCTCCCGGCGGCGCCGGCTCCGCTGGCGGGTTGGGCTTCCGCCTGCTGGCCGTTGCCAGCCGCCGGCGCGCCGCCCTGGGGCGCTGTGCGTGCTGCTTCGGCACGCGCCTTCAGCGCCGAAAGGTCAACGGCTCCGTGCAGGTTCATTGACGACGGCGGGAGGGGCCCGCGGTTGTTCGGAATGCTCATGGTTCCGCCTTTATTCGTTGGAAGTCATTTGATCGTGGGTAGACAAGTGGTGATGCTCGCCGGAACTATCTCAGCTCGGCGGACAAAAATTGCTGGGCGGCGCCGACGACCCGGACGCGTTCGCCGCTTTCCTCGGTGGGTATGTACATCATGACCGCTTCGCCGTAGCGCACGTCAATGCCCTCGTCGGTCGACGTCTCGCCCGTGAGCGACTCGTAGACGGTGCCGTCGAGATCGATGGAGTCACGGGAGCCCCGGGGCACGCTGGAGTAGGTGTGGTTCAGGTACCCGAAGACCATCGCGCCGCCGTCGCTGGTGGCGAGGGCATGCGTGTAGTCGGGCTCCGAAGCGTGGACAAAGGTGATGTCCGCCGAGTCATTGTCCGGATCCGCCACGACATCCGACTGGAAGGACGTGATGGCCTCCGCGAAGGAGTTCTCCTCGAAAGTGTCGGCGTTGTCGCCGTCGGGTTCGGAGAGGAAATCCGCAATGGCGTTCATCGCCGTCTGCGGCGCGTAGGCGAGTCCTGGTGCGTTGTCGAGCGGGACCTGTGCCACCCCGGCTGAGCCCTCGGAGCTGGGAAAGGTCGTGCCGGGCAGCATCTGGATAGCCGCGCTGAGCTGGTAATTGGACCGGGGGTCTGCCTGTACCAGCACCAGCGCCTGCGGCACTGGGTTGTCCTCGGACTGGGTGAGGGCCACCACCGTGCGGGGCCAGCTGGGATCGGAGGAGATCATGGTGGTCAGGATCGGTTCCGCGGCCACCGGCGTGGGCTCCGGGATCTCCGAGGCGTCGGCACGCACAGCGTAATTGGCGGTCCGCAGCGCCAGTGCGGCCTCTGCGGTCCGAGGCGCAAGCAGATCGGCGTCGGCGGCCGCGTCACCCTCCGCGACGACGGTGGCAACCGAAGCGAGAATTCGCTCCAACTGGCTTTCGAGCACCACCGGCGGCTGGTCCCCGGTCTCCTCCGCCGCGGGCGAGGGGGATGGCTCCGACGTCGCAGGCGAGGGGGATGGCTCCGACGTCGCAGGCGAGGGGGATGGCTCCGACGTCGCAGGCGAGGGGGATGGCTCCGACGTCGTGGCGTGCGCCGCACTGAGTCCGGAAGCGGTGAGTCCCATGACAACGACTGCCACGCTGAACTGTGCTCCGCCCTTCCTGCCCTGCTTGTTGCGGGCTTCAAGGGCGCGCTGATGGGCTCGCGACCCCTCAACGGTCGGAGGTCGTTCGCGCTTGGGCTTGCGGAAGAACAGTGCGATCCCGATCAGAACGATGAGGGCTCCGATCACGATGAGGGGAACAGCCCAGACCGTGGTCTCGTCGTTGGGCCATGTGATCGAGACATTGGTAGGGGCGGGGTTTTCGCCGTCGGACGCAAGCAAAATGGACCAGTCGCCGTCGGCCGGGTCCAGCCAGCGGTGGGTGACGCTACCTTCGGCGGTTTCCTCGCTGGTCCAAAGATCGGATCCGCTGGGATCCGGAACTGTCTGCTCGCCGTCAGTGAACGTGGTCTGGAGGCCGTCCTCTTCAATTCCGGTCACCCGGAGGTGGGCCGCGTCGCCCACCCAGGCGTCGACGTCGCTGGCCCGGCCGACAGCGAGAGTGAAGGTCCCCTCAGAGCGGACCGTGATGTCGACGTCGTCGGCTCCGGGCTCCTTGGCACCAGCGTCGATCACAGTCACCGGACCGCTCTCGGTTCCGGCTGGCACCGAAGCGGTCACTGTCTCGGAAGGGGACAAAAAGGTGAGCTGTGCGATGCCCACGAGCATCAACAGCACTCCGATCACCAGGGCGGGAACTGCAATCTTGAAACGCACTCAGATACCTATCGTTGCTCGCGCGCAGCACGGCCGCGCATCATGCGCCGACAGGTCCCCGGCGGCGCGATTGTCTGTGCAAAAGCTTGATCTCACCTCCCATCGTAACTAACTTCACCTACACGGCAGGATTTTGTGGAGGGCGTCACTATCGGCTGGAACCACGCTGGTCCCGGGCACGACGGCGGACCGGTCAGGGTGCAGGGCGCCGTCCAGCTTGCCTGTTAGTGTTTCGCTAACGTGCAATGGCTCTGGATGACGGCCACCCCTCGCAGGCACCACTGGGAAAGCAGAAAACAAGCGTGAGCGATAATCAGGAAGTTCCGGTCGGCGAGCCGCTCCCCCGGCCCACTGCCCCACCCCGCGTGGCGAACGGGCACACGGCGGGCTCCCCCGATGAAGCCTCCCAGCCGGGCCTGCTGGCCGCGATCCTGCACCGGTTGCGCAAGCCCATCCCCGGGGCGCAGCCCCGGCTGCGGTTTGAGTTCCCCCCCGAGCGCGCTCCTGATCAGGTGCCCTTCGACGAGGAGGTGACCCTCGCCGACGAGCGCCTGAAGTTCGGCAACCCGCAGCCCCGGTCCATGCGCCACCACCCCATCCACTTCGGATTCATGGGTACCGTGGGTGTCGGCCTGGCCCTGCTGGCCTATTTCATGATCACCAACGTGGGCCAGTTGCTGCTGTGGATCGGCGCTGCCATGTTCATTGCGCTCGGGCTGGATCCCATAGTCCGCTGGCTGGAGAAAAAGGGGGTACCACGCCCGGCCGGTATCGCCGTCGCGCTGTTGTTGCTTGCGAGCCTCATTGCAGGCTTCTTCGCCACCCTGATCCCCACCATCGCGAACCAGACGAGCCAGTTCGTGGACCGGGCGCCCGGGTTTGTTGATGACTTTCTGAACTCGGACTTCTTCCGTACGGTCGACCAGCAGTTCCAGGTGAGGGAGCGGGTAACCGATGAGGTCAATAACTTCTTCGACAACTCGGAGGCGGTAGGCGGGATCTTCGGTGGCGTTCTGGGAGTGGGAACGGTCATCCTCAACAGCCTGTTCGGCACCCTGATCGTGCTGGTGCTGACCCTGTACTTCCTGGCGTCGCTGCCCGCGATGAAGGAATGGGCCTACCGCCTGGCACCACGCTCACGCCGACCACGGGTCAAGTCGCTGGCCGAGGAGATCACCAGCAGCGTCGGCAACTACGTGATCGGCCAGGCGTGTGTCGCCCTGCTGAACGCGATCTTTGCCTTCATCTTCATGACCATCGCCCAGGTCCCGTTCTCGGTTCTGCTGGCCTTCGTCGTGGTACTGCTGGCCTTCATTCCACTGGTGGGGGCGCTGATCGCCGCGGTCATCGTCACCTTAGTTGCGTTGACCGCCGGGTGGCAGACCACACTGCTCTTCGCCGTGCTCTACCTCGCCTACCTGCAGGTTGAGGCGTACTTCATCTCACCCCGCATCATGCAGCGGGCGGTCGCGGTTCCCGGCTCGGTGGCAGTGATCGCCGTGATTGCTGGCGGCAGTCTGCTGGGCGTGCTGGGGGCGCTCATCGCCATTCCGACCGCCGCCGCCGTGATGTTGCTGCTCAAGGAAGTGTTCATCGCCCGTCAGGACGGGCAGTAGCCCGGTGTGCTGGATGCCACCGCTTTAGGACGCGGTGGCGGCTTCTCCGGTCCAGGTGGTCGGCAGCGAATCGGAGCTGCCGGGCAGGACGGTGTCGGCGATTTCATCGAGGACACGCGCCGCATACTTCTCACCCACCCAGAGGTGCTTGGCCCCATCCACCCCAATGACCTCGGCCTGGGGTACCCGGGAGAACCGGGTGGTGGCCGCTGCTGGCTGAAGATAATCGTCGTGTTCGGGTACCAGGACCTTCAGGGTCAGACCGGAGGCGGCCCACGCATCGAGATCCTCATCCCCAGCTCGGTGGAGCGGCGGGGACAACAGGATTGCACCCTGAATGGCGGACGCTATCGGCTCGGAGGCACCGTACTTCAGGCACAGTTCGGTGCCGAAGGACCAGCCGACCAGCCAGATGTTTTCCGGGTGGCGTTCGGCGGCCCAGGCGACAGCCGCCTCAATGTCTGCTTGTTCCGCTGCGCCGCCATCGAACTCGCCTTCGCTGCGGCCACGCGGCGAACTGGTGCCGCGGGTATTGAAGCGAAGTACTGCGATGTCCGCCAGCGCCGGAAGCCTGAAAGATGCCTTCCGGAACACGTGCGAGTCCATGAATCCGCCAGCGGTGGGCAGCGGATGCATGGTCACCAGTGTGGCCAGCGGCGGCCGGTCCACCGGTTCGGCGAACTCGCCCACCAGCGTCAACCCGTCGGAAGTCCGCAATTCAATGTCCGTGCGGGTTGCGGGGAGCACCGTGGATGCCCTGATGTCCATCGGAGAGTCAGAATCGGTGAAGTCATAGCTGGAAGGCGTCGAAGTCATCGTTTCAGTCTAGGGGAACACGGGATAGCCCCGCGGTATCCGGAGCGGCCCTGCGCCGTCGTCGGCTCAGTACTTGTAGCTTCGGGTCCGCCAACAGTTCACGTGCCAGTGGCGCCGGCCAGCCAGCCCCGCGGCAGCGCCGAACAGTGAGTCTTCCTGCCAGACCACCAGGTGTGCGAGGCCGGATGGAATCACCCGGTGGCAGCCCGGACATACATAGTCCTTGGCAGCGTTGCGCTCGGTGATCCGGCGCACCGACCACTCGCCGTCGGGCGCGCTTTCGTGGGTCGGAATGCCAGCCCGCGCCCGCTCAAGATCGATCTCGGGCACCGGGCCGGTCTTGCGCCCGGGCTGAGCTGTTGGCTTCCCGGGACGACGGGGACGGTTGGAACGCGGCATAGACCTAGTCTGCCCGATGAATCGGATCGAATAAGACGAGATATTCTGACCCACCTCAGCGACGCGCCCGCGACGGTCTCCGAACCTTCCGAAACTGCCGACATCACGACGAGCCGCTGGGTCTGGGGCTGCTTGCCTACATCGTCTGAATAGTGCTCGCGGCCCGACAGGCCGCAGTAGCCGCCGAGCACCAGCCACCTTCCGGCACTCCCTGCCTTAGTTTCGGGGGCAGGGGTTCTCTGCGCATTGTGGGACGATTTAGGTACCCCCAAACCACTCAGCGAATTGGATGGCAATACGTGCGTTTAGTTGTAGCCCAGTGCTCAGTCGATTACATCGGCCGCCTCCGGGCCCACCTGCCCTTGGCCACCCGACTGCTGATGGTCAAGGCCGACGGGTCAGTATTGGTCCACTCCGACGGCGGCTCTTACAAGCCCCTCAACTGGATGAGCCCGCCAGCCACCCTGCGCATTGTCACTCCCGACGAGGCGGACACCGAGCTGGGTGTCACCGAAGTGTGGAACGTGCAGCATGCCAAGACCGACGACCGCCTGGTAATCAATATTCATGAGCTCATTCACGAGACTTCGCATGATCTGGGAGTGGATCCCGGCCTGGTCAAGGACGGCGTTGAGGCAGATCTGCAGCGCCTTCTGGCTGAGCAGATCCATCTCGCTGGCGCCGGTTTTACGCTGATTCGCCGTGAGTACATGACCGCCATCGGGCCCGTGGATATCCTTGCCCGTGATGCCTCAGGAGCCACTGTGGCCATTGAGCTCAAGCGCCGGGGCGACATCGATGGTGTTGAACAGCTGACCAGGTACCTCGAACTCCTTAATCGGGATCCCCTGATGTCTCCGGTCAGGGGAATCTTTGCGGCACAGCAGATCAAACCACAGGCACGCGTGCTGGCCCTGGATCGGGGTATCGACTGCCTGACGTTGGATTACGACATGATGCGTGGGGTAGACGACGTCGAGTCACGCCTCTTCTAGCCTGACCCTTGAGGCGGCTATCAGATGCCGATGATCGGGTGTAGATAACCGGATATCGGGTGCCAACCTTTCGTTCGAAACTTTGTTCGAGAGGTTTGTCCACATAGCCCTTAGTTCCGCAGGAATGTCGGTGGTGTTTGGGACAATAGAGGTATGGAAGGCAGCGCAGCTCCATCACCGAAACGGAGGGGAATCCCCTCCCGGGTGACGGCTGCGCGGGGAGCCTCGGGTGCTTGTCGTGAACCTGAGCGCGGCCGACTCTCTGGTGCTGCGGACGGCATTCCTGTCGATTCTTCTTCTGCTACGTCTGCCGGTGCTGCTCCGACGAGCAACACTCCTGTGAGCACCCTTGCCGGGGTTGGCCGTGAGCGTTCCACCCTAGCCCTGGCCGAAGCGCTGAACTCCCTGAAACCGGCGGTGGATGCGGCAGGGTTGATTGATCAGTTGCGGGAGTTGGAGGATCTGAAGTCGGCGATTGCTGGGGTGCAGGCCCGGATCACGGTTGCGATCGACGTCGCTGAACGCGACACCCAAACCCTCGCCGGGGTACCCGCCGCCGAACAGGGCAAAGGGGTGGGGGCGCAGGTCGCATTAGCCAGGCGTGAATCCCCGTCCCGCGGCAGCCGGCTCCTCGGCTTGGCGCGGGCGCTGGTCACGGAGATGCCCCACACACTGGCGGCCCTTCACACGGGTCAGCTCAATGAGTGGCGGGCGACCCTGTTGGTGAAAGAGACCGCGTGCCTCAGTAGTGCTGACCGGGCTGCCGTGGATGAAGAGCTATCAGCTGATACGGGTAGGTTCACCGGATACGGGGATAAGGCGGTCGTCGCCGCTGCGAAGGCAGCCGCGTACCGGCGGGATCCCCGGTCGGTGGTGAACCGGGCCGCCCACGCTGTGACGGAGCGGTGTGTGAGTATCCGGCCGGCACCGGACACCATGGCCTATCTGACCGCGTTGCTTCCGGTGAAGGAAGCCGTCGCCACCTACGCCGTGTTGACTCGTCACGCTGACACGGTCCGGGGTGCCGGTGACCCCAGGTCCCGGGGTCAGGTGATGGCCGATACCCTCGTCGAACGCGTCACCGGGGTCCCCGGGGGTATCAGCCGGGTCGAGTTGCAGCTCATCATGACCGACCGTGCCCTCTTCCAAGGCGACAGCGAACCAGCCAGGATCCCCGGCTACGGCAGCGTCCCCTCCAGCTGGGCACGCAACCTCCTTCAGGCAGAGACACCGACCAGCCCACGGACACCAACAGGCCCGGGCATTCTAGAAGGCTCAGGCACACCAACAGGCCAGCGTCCCACCACAACCGAACCGGGTGCTGAGCCAGCAATCAGCCAGGGCGGTCCAACCAGCCCAGCAATCGGTCGGGCAGATTCGGCCGGGGCAGGGCCAGCTGGCGGCACTGGCACTGGCACTGGCCGGAAGGATCCAAGCGACTCCGCCGCACACCGTGCTTTCGACGTCTGGTTACGTCGCCTCTACACCGCCCCATCGACCGGGGATTTGGTGGCGATGGATTCCACGGCCCGGCTCTTCACCAAAGCGCAACGCCGGTTTATTACTGCCCGGGATGACACCTGCCGGACCCCGTACTGCGACGCCCCGATCCGCCACATCGACCACATCATCCCGTGGCATCGGGGCGGGCCGACATCGATCACGAACGGGGCAGGACTCTGCGAAGCATGCAACCACACCAAAGAACACCCCGGCTGGACTGTAGCCCCCGCACCCGGACCGAGACATCAGCTCAAAACCACCACCCCCACCGGCCACACCTACCACTCCACCGCACCACCCCTACCCGGCAACGCGATAATCGAACGTCAACAGGTCAGGGCTGCGGGAATCTTCAGGACTATGGAAATTTTCAAGACTATGGAACAGGTCAGGACTGTGAAGCAGGACAGGTCGCGACCCTAAGCACCGAGAAAGGACCTTGCGCTCGGAAAGCCACAGCACAAGGTCATCCACGCGACCAACCCGCGAGCTGCGCATAGAATCAGGCTATGGTCAGCAACGAGATTCCTGGACGCTCCACTGTGCGTTACATTCGTGGACGCATCATCACCGAGGCCGGAATCATTGATGACGGGGTGCTGGCTGTCGACGGCGATCGCATTTCGTTCGCCGGCCCAGCTGCCGCATTCGATGGCGGATCCGCACCGGCGGATCGGGAATTCCCGCCGGGCAGTATCCTCCTACCCGGACTCGTGGACACCCACTGTCACGGAGCCAACGGCGGGGACTTCGCCAATGCTGATGTAAGTGCCGCGCGCCGGGCGGTCGACTTCCTCCACCGCAGCGGCACCACCACCGTCCTGGCGAGCACCATGACCGCTCCGCGGCAAGACTTGATCAATGCGCTTGCGGTCCTGGCCGGGCTGGCAGAGGAAGGGGTCATCGCGGGCATCCACGCGGAAGGACCGTTTGTCTCGGTCGCACGCTGCGGCGCCCAAAACCCCGACTACATTTCCGACCCTGAACCCGACTATGTGGCAGACCTGATCGAAGCGGCACAGGGCAGGCTCAAGACCATGACCTACGCGCCGGAGCTGCCTGGAGCGGATGCACTGGTCGATATCCTGACCACCCACGGGATCACCCCGTCCCTCGGCCACACCGATGCCGACGCCGACACCGCTGCAGCGTCGCTGTCACTCGCCTGGGAGGAAATGGAGTCATCCGGGTTCGACGGCTACAGCATGCGACCCACCGTCACACACCTCTTCAATGGGATGCCGCCACTGCACCACCGCTCCCCCGGGCCGGTAGCCGCCTGCCTCAGGGCAGCGAAAGCGGGGACTGCCGTCGTCGAACTGATCGCTGACAACGCTCACCTGGATCCCCAAACGGTCCTGACTGTTTTCGACCTCGTAGGGTCGGAGAACATCACGTTGGTGACCGATTCAATGGCCGCGGCGGGTCTCCCCGACGGCAACTACCATCTGGGCTCCTCCGCTGTGACAGTCGCCAATGGCGTAGCTACCCTTGACCGCACCGGATCCCTCGCCGGCGGTACGGCAGTTCTGCTTGATGTGGTGCGCCGCACCGTTGACGCCGGTGTACCCCTCAAAGATGCGGTGGCCTCCGCGACCGCGGTCCCCGCCAACGTCCTCGGACTCGCCGATGAAATCGGCAGCCTCCGGCTGGGCCTGCGCGCCGATGCCGTGGTGGTGACCGCCGACCTTGCATTGCTGGCCGTGCTCCGGGAAGGCGTCTGGCTGGAACCGTTCTAACAGCATGCCTACCCGTTACCTTTTGCTAATTTCCCAGAATTTGCACGAAATCTCCGTTGACCAGCACAGGCCATTATGTGATGCTTATTTCAGTCTTTGTGTACGTGTGAAGCATGCTCGCAAGACGATGTTGCGAGCGTGAGACTTCCCACCGGAACCGAAATACAAGAGGTGCCGATAGGTTGTTTCCGTGGAGTGACCCCGGGACTACATGCAGTGTGTAGGACTGAACATTTCATTATGGAGGAGAAACAAATGGCACAGGGCACTGTGAAATGGTTTAACGCTGAAAAGGGCTTCGGCTTCATCACCCCGGACGACTCCGACGGCGATGTTTTTGTACATTACTCTGAGATCCAGACCGGTGGATTCAAGACTCTCGACGAAAACCAGCGCGTTCAGTTCGAAATCGGTCAGGGCGCCAAGGGCCCCCAGGCTACCGGCGTCACCGCCCTGTAGCGTCCGATCGGTCGTCTCAGCAGTCGACCGGTTCTTTATAGGTAGGGCCCCCACGGATCACCGTGGGGGCCCTACCTATATGTGGATCTCAGCGCCAGGTACCTATCCCGACAACCGGTCCCGCCTCCAGCCACGAGGACAGGCCCGCGTAGACGTCGAACTTCATCGCCAGCAACACTTCCTGGCCCTCGTAGTCCAGCGTGACCACTATCGCGCCGGGCTGGATCCGGCGTTTCTCAGCCTCAGTGGGCTGACGCCATCCCTTAAGCTCCAGCGAACTGCGTAGATAACGGTAGCGGGGACGAGGACTCAAGGATGCCATCTGAAGCCATTCAAGATGCAGGTCCGTATAACGACAAACCCCCATCTGCCATCCCTGGGGAGGGAAGCAGATGGAGGCGTCAAAGGTTCCGAGCGCTCCGCGCAGCTGAAGCCGGCGAAGACCGAAAGCCATGATGGCAAGCACCAGCAGCAGAAAGATCGCTGCGAGCGTGATGAAGGCTATACCTAGACCGTCCATCACCGGTGCTGTCAGCGAGTCTCCGCAGACACATTGCCGCCGATCTTCGCGTTGTCAGCGACAATGACTACCCGGTTGCTGTCGACAGAGAAGAACCCTCCGTCAACCGTTACCAATAGCCGTTCACCGGAGACGGGCTCAATGGCCATTTCGCCTTCAGCCAGGATGGCGAGCATCGGAGCATGCCCGGGCAGGATACCGATTTCGCCGTCGCTGGTGCGAGCCCTGACCATGGTCGCCGCGCCGGACCAGACAAAATGGTCCGCCGCGACGATTTCTACTTCGAGTTCAGCCATGAACGTTACTTTCCGGTCTGCTCTTGGATCTTGGCCCACTGGCGCTCGACGTCGTCGAGTCCGCCAATGTTGAAGAACGCCTGCTCAGCAATATGGTCAAGGTCGCCGTTGGCGATGGCGTTGAAGCCCTCGATGGTGTCCTTGATGCTCACGGTGGAGCCTTCGACTCCGGTGAACTGCTTAGCCGTGTAGGTGTTCTGCGACAGGAACTGCTGGATACGGCGTGCCCGCGAAACAACAATCTTGTCTTCTTCGGAGAGCTCGTCAACACCGAGGATGGCGATGATGTCCTGCAGTTCCTTGTTCTTCTGGAGGATCTGCTTGACACGCACTGCAGTGTTGTAGTGATCGTGTCCGATGTACTGGGGATCGAGAATTCGCGACGTCGAAGTCAGCGGGTCGATCGCCGGGTACAGTCCACGTGAAGCAATTTCACGCGACAGCTCGGTGGTGGCATCAAGGTGGGCGAAGGTTGCTGCCGGTGCCGGGTCCGTGTAGTCATCAGCAGGTACGTAGACGGCCTGCATTGACGTGATCGAGTGGCCCTTGGTCGAGGTGATGCGCTCCTGGAGGAGTCCCATCTCATCGGCAAGGTTCGGCTGGTAGCCCACTGCCGAAGGCATCCGGCCGAGGAGGGTCGATACCTCGGAACCTGCCTGGGTGAAGCGGAAGATGTTGTCAACGAACAACAGCACGTCCTGCTTCTGGACATCCCTGAAGTACTCGGCCATGGTCAGGGCCGACAGGGCAACCCGGAGGCGCGTTCCTGGTGGCTCATCCATCTGGCCGAACACCAACGCGGTGTCCTTCAGGACGCCCGCCTCTTCCATTTCAACCCAGAGGTCGTTTCCTTCACGGGTCCGCTCGCCAACACCGGCGAATACCGAGGTACCACCGAAGTTACGGGCAACACGGGTGATCATTTCCTGGATCAGCACGGTCTTGCCAACGCCTGCACCGCCGAACAACCCGATCTTTCCACCCTTGATGTACGGGGTGAGAAGGTCGATGCTCTTGATGCCGGTCTCCAGCATCTCGGTGGAGCCTTCGAGCTGGGCGAATGCCGGTGGCTTGCGGTGGATTGGCCACCGCTCAGTGATCTCCAGCGAGGACTCTTCGACGTCGAGGGGCTTACCCAGGACGTTGAAGATGTGACCCTTGACGACGTCGCCGACGGGCACCGAAATGGCGCTGCCGGTGTCGTGGACAACGGTTCCGCGGACCAGGCCGTCAGTGGCCTGGAGCGAGATTGCACGCACCAGGTTGTCACCGAGGTGCTGTGAGGTCTCGAAGGTGATCATGTGCGTCTCACCATTGAGAGTGATCTCAGTGGTCAGCGCGTTGTAGATTGCGGGAATGGCGTCAGCCGGGAACTCGACGTCGACAACCGGGCCAATGACACGGGCGATTCGACCTGTGCCGCCGGATGCAACTGAGTCACTACCGTGCTCAATAGTCTGGGCAGTCATCTCTCTCACTTCACTTACGTAGATGGCGTGGGGCTAAGTCTAACTAGGGTGGAGCAGGTTCAAGAATTTGCGGGGAAGCTAGGATGCGCTGAGCGCGTCCGCACCTGCCACAATCTCCGAAAGTTCCTGGGTGATCTCCGCCTGGCGCGCAGTGTTGCGGAGCCGGGTGTACTTCTTGATCAGATCAGTTGCGTTGTCGCCTGCGGACTTCATTGCCCGCTGACGGGCGGCGAGTTCGCTCGCTGCTGCCTGCAACAGGGCCGCGAAGATCCGCGACTCGATGTAGCGGGGGAGCAGTGCGTCCAGAACCATTTCGGGCTCCGGCTCATACTCGTAGAGCGGCAACAGATCTGATTCAGATGCTGCTTCCTCTTCGACGACCTCGAGTGGAAGCAGGCGGATTACCGTTGGTTCCTGCAACACCATTGACCTGAAGCGGGTGTAAACGACATGGATTTCGTCGACGCCGCCGTCTTCGAAGTCCGTATTGAACTCGGCCAGGAGTGCTTTGCCGATCTCGCGTGCGGTTTCAAAATCTGGCGCGTCAGTCCCGCCGATCCACACGTTCTCGAACGCGCGGTCCCGGAAGTCGAAGTAGGCCTGCGCCTTCCGACCGACAAGGTAGGTTTTGACTTCCTTGCCTTCTTCCCGAAGCAGCTCGATCAGTGATTCGGCCTGCTTCAGCACGCTCGCTGAGTAGGATCCCGCGAGTCCGCGGTCTGAGGTCATCACGAGAACCGCCGATCGCCGAATCTGCTCCGGCTCGGTGGTGAGCGGGTGATCGATCTCTGACTGCGATGCCACTGCTGAGACGGCACGGGTGATCGCATTGGCGTAGGGCAGGGACGAGGATACTCGTGCCCTTGCCTTGCCGATGCGAGAAGTCGCGATCAGCTCCATCGCCTTGAAGATCTTCCTCATCGACGTGGTCGACGTGATCTTCTGGCGGTAGACCCGGATCTGGGCTCCCATACATGTCCTTTCCTTCGTAGTCCACCTGGGGATTACGGCTAAGGCCGGGGTGGTACCGGGGTGACTGAGTCACCCCGGTACCTCATTCCCTAGCGCTTCTGCTTGACGATCTTCTCCTGGTCGACCTCGTCCTCGGAGAGGGCGCTGTACTCTTCGTGTCCGGCTACCAGTCCATCGTGGCCTTCGCCGAAGAAGCCCTGCTTGAAGTCGTCGATCTGCTTCTTCAGCTCGTCGACGGTGGAGTCCTCAAGGAGGTTGGTCTCGGCCAGGGTGGTGAGGACTGACGACTTGTGCCGCAGGTGCTCGAGGAACTGGCCCTCGAACTTGCGAACGTCCTCAACCGGTACGTCGTCGAGGTAGCCGTTGGTGCCGGCCCAGATCGAAACGACCTGATCCTCTACGGGGAACGGTGCATACTGGCCCTGCTTGAGCAGTTCCATCAGGCGCGCACCGCGGGTCAGCTGCTGACGCGATGCTGCATCCAGGTCCGAGGCGAACATTGCGAACGCCTGCATGTCCCGGTACTGCGCGAGGTCCAGCTTCAACGTGCCCGAGACCTTCTTCATGGCCTTGACCTGTGCTGAACCACCCACGCGTGACACCGAGACGCCGACATCGACTGCTGGACGCTGGTTGGCGTTGAAGAGGTCCGACTGCAGGAAGATCTGCCCGTCGGTGATCGAGATAACGTTGGTCGGAATGAACGCCGAGACGTCGTTGGCTTTGGTCTCGACGATCGGCAGACCGGTCATCGAACCCGCACCGAGCTCATCGGAGAGCTTCGCACAACGCTCCAGCAGACGGGAGTGCAAGTAGAACACGTCGCCCGGGTAGGCTTCGCGTCCTGGTGGACGACGCAGCAGCAGCGACACCGCTCGGTAGGCTTCGGCCTGCTTGGAAAGGTCATCGAAGATCACCAGGACGTGTTTGCCGGCGTACATCCAGTGCTGGCCGATGGCCGAACCTGCGTAGGGTGCCAGGTACTTGAAGCCTGAGGGATCGGATGCAGGTGATGCAACGATCGTGGTGTACTCCAGGGCGCCCTTGTCCTCAAGGGTCTGGCGTACGGCAGCGATAGTTGAGGCCTTCTGTCCAATGGCGACGTAGATGCAGCGAACCTGCTTCTTCACATCGCCGGACTCCCAGTTGGCCTTCTGGTTGATGATGGTGTCGACGGCGATGGCCGTCTTGCCGGTCTGACGATCACCAATGATCAGCTGGCGCTGGCCACGGCCGATCGGGATCATCGCGTCGATGGCCTTAAGCCCGGTCTGCATGGGCTCGTGGACCGACTTACGCTCGGTAACGCCCGGCGCCTGAAGCTCCAGTGCGCGCCGCGCTTCCGCCTTGATCTCGCCAAGGTCATCGATGGGCTGACCCAGAGGGTCAACTACGCGGCCGAGGAAGGCGTCGCCCACTGGCACGGAGAGGATCTCTCCTGTGCGGTGAACTTCCTGGCCTTCTTCGATACCGGTGAAGTCACCAAGCACGACGACGCCGATTTCACGGGTGTCGAGGTTCTGGGCGAGGCCCAGGGTGCCATCTTCGAAACGCAACAATTCATTGGCCATCACCGAAGGCAATCCTTCTACCTTGGCGATGCCATCGCTGGCAGTGCTCACGCGGCCGACTTCAACGCGTTCTGCGTTGCCGGGCTCGTAGGATGCCGCAAACTCGTTCAACGCATTACGGACGTCTTCGGCGTTGATGGTCAATTCGGCCATCTGCAGTCCCTGCTCTCCTGTGTTGTGATCACCACTGCTTCGCGGCGACCGGTGTGTAATTCAGTCTGTTGTGTGTCTGGCTCCAGGACGGCGTACCGTCCTACACCGCAAGCTTTCGCCGCAGTTCAGACAGCCTGGCGATAACCGTGGAATCAACCACTTCATCGCCAACCTGGACGCGGACCCCGCCAATAAGCGACGGCTCCACGGTGACATCGGTTCTGAGCTCGCGTCCAAACAGGGAGTTGAGGCCCTGCTGCAACCGCTCGTACTGCTCATCAGTCAACGGACGGGTAACGCTGACGTTGGCAATCCAGCGGTCATGCCGTTTGGCCACGAGTTCAACGAACCGCTTCACCAAGTGAGTGGGCTTGATGCCGCGGGGTGCCTGTACTGCCTGACGCACCAACAGCTGCGCTTCTGGTCCGGCGTTGGGAACCAGCTTCAGCGCCAGGGCAACCCGGGCGTCGTCAGTGGCCTGCCGCTCGGACAGAGCACGCTGCAATTCGTGGCTCGAGTCAACGGTCCTGATGAAGTCGAAGAGGTCGTTTTCAAGACTCTCCAGACTTGCTGCACCGTTGCCCCGATTTTCTGCCACCGCAATCGCTGCGGTGGCACCAAGGGTTTCCAGCGCGTCTCCAAGGTCCCGGGCCGCGGCCCATCGCATGGAAACCAGTTCCCCGACCACCGTCGCTGTCTGCTCTGAGACCTTGCCCGCAACCAGGGTCGAAACCAGTGCGGCTTTGTCCCTGCCTTCGCGGGAAGGATCGGTCAGCGCGCGACGGAGACCGGCGTTGCTATCGAGCATGTCGAGGACCCCGAAGAGTTCCTCGGCCGACGACAGCGTTGCGCCGGGCAGACGGGTTTCTAGATCTTTGAGTGCCGTTGCCAGGGACTGGCTGGATACACCTGCCATTACTTCGATGCACCTGCGCTCTGAGTTTCGAGGTCGGCCAGGAAGCGGTCGACGACCCGCGCGGACCGCTGATCATCAGAAAGCGACTCTCCAACGATGCGGCTGGCGAGGTCGGTTGCCAGCGTGCCAACTTCGGCGCGCAGTGACACAACAGCTGCCTGACGTTCTGCTTCAATCTGGACGTGTGCCTGCTCGGTGATACGAGCTGACTCAGCTCCGGCCTTTTCCTTCAGTTCCGCGAGGATCTGCGCACCTTCGGCGCGTGCTTCCTCACGGATGCGGTTGGCTTCCGTGCGTGCATCCACCAACTGCTGCTTGTATTCGTCAAGTGCTGCGTTTGCTTCAGCCTGCGCTGCTTCAGCCTTGGCGATGCCGCCTTCGATGGCTGCAGTCCGCTCCGCAAACGTCTTCTCAAACGCCGGCATCACGAACTTGATGACGATGAACATCAGCACCGCGAAGCCCACCAACGTAACGAGCAGTTCCCACAGATTCGGGATAAGAGGACTTGTGCCCTCTTCTGCCGCCATTATCGCTGCGTTAAGCATGTTTCACCCGTCTTTCTTTAGCTAGTCTATGGACCGTGGCGGACGCGTAATTACGCGCCGATAACGAACGCGAAGACCAAGCCGAGGATGGCGAGTGCTTCAGTCAAAGCCAGTCCGAGGAAGGCGATGGGCTGGAGGACCCGCTGGGCTTCTGGCTGACGCGCTACACCGTTGATGTATGCGGCGAAGACGAGTCCTACACCGATGCCACCACCAATTGCGGAGAGACCGTATCCAACGAGGTTGAGGCTACCCTGTACTTCCATTGTGTTCCTTTCAAGATGCCGCTTGCTGCGACAGGTTGTTTGGGATCATCCCCGACGGGGAAGTCTGTATTAATTAGTCGTGAAAATTAGTGAGCGTCGGCGTGGAGTGCGCCTTCGATGTAGATGGCTGCCAGCAGTGTGAACACGTACGCCTGGAGGATCATGATCAGCACCTCAAGCATGTACATGGAGACAGCTCCAACCAGGACCAGCACGCTCGTACCCTGTAGCAGGATGTTTCCCGTCAGCACCATGTATTCAATGGCCGAACCGGCCAGGGTGATGATCAGGTGGCCTGCCAGCATAGTGGCGAAGAGTCGGAGTGAGTGGGTCACCGGACGAACGAGGAAGTTCGAGATGATCTCGATGGGGACCACGATCGGCAGGATGTACCAGGGAACCCCCGACGGGACAACTGCCAGTTTGAAGTAACGCAGTCCGTGCTTCTTGATGCCAATGCCAACCCAGAGTAGGTAGAAAATCCCCGCAATGGCGTAGGCGCTACCTGGATGGGAGAAGCTCGGCAACTGAAGGAACGGAATCGCGCCGAAAATGTTGTTTACGAGGACGAAGAAGAATGCGGTGAAAAGCCACGGCACATACTTCATGAAGTCCTTGCCACCGATAATGTCCTTACCGATGGAGTTCCTGACGAATCCGTAGGCGGACTCCCCCAGGAACTGCATTTTGCCGGGGACCAGCTTTCCCTTGCGGGAGGCAATGATGAAGAAGATGGCAATAAAGATGACTGACAGGATAATCATCAGCATCTGCTTGCCGAAGCCACCCTCGAACCAGACGCCGTATTCACCGCCCCACGGGAAAATATCCCGGTAGTGGGTGTCGTCAATTGTGGGGGCTACGAAACCCTCATCCGTTGTAGTGGCCGGGAGCGCAAGCGCGATCAACGCGTTTCCTCTCTGCAGTGTCCATCGTTGGGCAGGTTCTGATCGGGCATGGATTTACTGCTCCGACTCATTAAGTTTTCGACATTCACTTAGGGTTCTCCCCAGCCTTCCCGCTGCTGTCCCGCGGCGTCGAACCGGGCTCAGCTTGTATGGTGCGGGTGAGGTTATGCATATGGGAGAGGTAGAAACCCCCGACTGCACCCAAGAGACCTCCAACGAGCACTATCCATTGTGTTCCCAGGAGGTTGTCCAGCCCCCACCCTATCAAACTCCAGACGAGTATCCCGCCAATAATGTAGCTAAAGACGGCAATACCAGCGTTGTATCCGCCCTCACCGTAGGGGCCCCGATCGGCCCCACCATCAGTGTTTGCCGTAGACGACTGTCGGGGGTCCTGTGGGCGCGAATCAGCCACGGTCTCCCTCATTTCCTGGAGCTGGCTTGACCGGCTCCGGGTCGTTGTAAAGCTGGTGCCGCGCCTTGGAGAAGACATAGAGTTCCACCGTTTGCCAAAGAATCACCGTTCCGACAGCGCCGGCGAAGAACCAGTTCGGCTCGAGCCATGGTGGAGTCCCGAGCACGAAGAGAACAACCGCGAACCCAACAACCTTGATCGCATACGTTACGGCGAAGAGCCCGATGGCACCCGATGGGTTATTGCGTCCAGCGAAGTGTCCAACAGCAAGGCTGATCCCGAAGAAAGCGACGACGACCGCTAACCCGAACAACGCGCTCAAGGCAGCGCCCGGACCGGTGACGAAAATCGCGACCGCAGCGGTCACGGCAATGGCTGAGGTAGTGACCAGAACGCATTTTTTAAGGATTCCCAGCCAGAGGGATCCTGACGGATCAGCGGCGGGATGGGTAGTGCCTCGACGGGCACCGACGCCTGGGGCGTCAGGTGTGCTCATAGGGAATCCATCCGTAGATTCGATGTGAGGGAAGTCCCCGACTCAGGCCACGGGAGGAACGCCGCGGACTGCGTATCAATTCTACAGTAAAGAGAAATCGGGGTTCGACCCGCTCACCCGGGCAGAGTGCGGGAGGCCTTGACGCGGCCGGTCAACAGCCGAGGTGAGTAGAGGTAGAACACCACTACCCCGGCGGCCAGCAGAGAGAACGCGACCGCAACGAATGGCGAGGCAGTCGCCGCGACAAATCCGGCAGCGCCGGTGAGCACCGAACAGCCGGTGACCAGGAGCGCCGATTGGACGTGGGTCAGTCCCACGTCGGTCAGGCGCTGGTAGACATGCTCACGGTGGGAGGCGTACCAGCGGTCACCGGCCCGGACGCGGCGCAGGAAGGTGGTGAAGGTGTCGGCGAGGTAAATCAGCACCGGTGAGAACAGATACTCGAGGTACACCCCAGCGAGCAATCCGGTGACAGCTATCGCCGCGATGGAGGCGCCCAGTAGGTAACTGCCCACATCGCCGAGGAACACGAATCCCCTACCCAGATTCCAGGGCAGGAACCCCGCAAAGGCTGCCGCCACCACCAGGCCTGCAACAACGAGCCAGAGCTGGTCACTGAGCATCCCGGCGATCGCATAGAAGGCGCCTACCGCCACTCCATGCATACCGGAGATACCGTTGATGCCATCCATGAAGTTTGCCGCGTTGATGTACGCAGCCACGGCTAGCGCACCCACCGGAACCCACCAGAAGCTCTGCCCGATGGTCCACGCCAGCGCTGCGGTACCTACCGCTCCGATCATCAGTTGCAGAACTGCACGCACCCTAATCGAGATTCCACGATAGTCCTCGATCCAGCCCAGCAACGCCGCGACGGAGAGCATGGACAGAATAATCACGATCAACGACCGATCCACGGCCACCAGCCCGATGGCAAGGGAAAGCACCAGCGACGCCGCGATGCCCACCGCCACGGTGATCCCCACTCCGCGGATCACCACCGTTGTGTGAGAGGACCGCTCATTGGGGATGTCCAGCACCCCGAGCTTCGCCAGCACCGGCTTGAGGACGAAAGGCAAAAGAGCGCTGAGGACCAGGGAGGTACCGACCACGAGGGCGAGCTGGAGTTCAAGCATCGAGAATCCCGCCCTTGCGTTTCCAGTCGAGCAGGTTCAGCTGTCCCGGGTCCAGAATCGATACGTTGGTGTGCGAGATTTTCGGGTGCAGCGGACGGGAACCGTCTTCGCCGAATCCGACCAGTTCCTCATGCATCTTCTCCCCCGGCCTGAGACCGGTGAAAACTATTTCAATGTCCTTACCCGACATCGTGATCATCCGTTGCGCGACGTCGAGGATTTTCACCGCCTCGCCCATGTCCAGGATCAGCACCTCACCCGGGCGTCCAATAGCCCCGGCCTGGATCACCAACTGGCAGGCCTCGGGAATGGTCATGAAGAACCGGGTGACCTCAGGGTCGGTCACGGTGATGGGTCCGCCCACCCTGATCTGCTCGGTAAAGAGGGGCAGCATCGAGCCCCGGCTTCCGATGACGTTGCCGAACCGGACCGAGACGTAACTGTTCGCAGTCTGAGTAGCCTGCCAGGCGGTGAGCTTCTCGGCGACCCGTTTCGAGTGACCCAGCACGCTGGTGGGGTTCGCCGCCTTGTCGGTGGAAATGTTCACGAAATGGGTCACGCCTGCTGCCTTGGCGGCGTTGAGCACGTTCTGGGTGCCCAGGACGTTGGTTTTCCAGGCTTCTTCCGGGTACTGCTCGAGCAACGACACGTGCTTGAGGGCTGCCGCGTGGAACACCACCTCGGGTTTGCGTTCCCCAAAGATCGCCTGCAGCGTGTCGGCATCGCGAATGTCCGCCAGGACGGTGTCCTTGCCGGTCAGCAGTCCACGCCCCGTCATGGAGAGCTGGGTGGTCTGCAGTCCCGTTTCGTCGCGGTCGAGCATGATGAGCTCGGCGGGGTTGAACTGCGCCAGCTGACGGCACAGCTCGGATCCGATGGATCCGCCGGCGCCGGTGACCAGCACCTTCTTTCCGGTGATGTACCCGGCGACCTCGTCGGCGTGGATGTCCACGGGCCGGCGACCAATGAGGTCCTCGACCGCAACCTCGCGAAAGTCGGAGAAACCGGCGCCAGACCCTTCGGTCGCGAGCATATCCCGCAGGGGTGGCAGGACCAGGACCCTGATGTTCATTCCGGCCACCAGATCGGACACCCGGCGCACCTGGGCTGCTTCGACGTCGGCGAACGCGATCACCAGCACCGAAGCCCGGGTGCGCGCGATGATCCCCGGAAGGTCCTCAAGCCGGCCCAGGACTGGAACGGTGGCAAGGCGGAGGTGTTTCTTGGCGGGGTCATCGTCGATCAGGCCCACCGGAAAGTACGGTGAGTCCCGGTCCTGGAGCATCCGACCCACCAGCGAACCACCGAGGAACCCGGCTCCGTAGATGAGGGTCCGCTGTGCATCCTCACCGGGTTTTGCCTTGCTTTCAACAAACATGCGTTTGAGGTACCTGGTGGAGGCCATGAACATGCAGGCAAACGGGAACGCGATGATGCCGATGCTGCGCGGAATTTCGATGATCGAGAAGAAGGCGACACTGACCAGCAGGAGGATCACCGAGACGATGACCGTGACGATCACCAGTAGTCGTGCCTCGTGGAAGCTGCCGAAACTATAACGGCCGCGATAGAGGGCGAAGCTCAGACCTACTGCGAGCTGGGCGGCGAGGGCCGCCGCGCAGAACACCACCACCCCCGTCACGTTGATCTGGTTGATCAGTAGCTCGTACCGGAGTACCAGGGCCAACACAATCGCGACCACCCAGGCCACCGAATCGAAAATGTACTGCGACCAGAGCCAGAGCGTCGGCTTCTCCGACCGCGTCGTGCTGCGGTTATCTGGCCCTTCCCGGGCTGGATCCGCGCTGTCAGCGAGTTTCATGGTTCCTAACAACGGCTCGGCGGTCATGGCAATCGTGTAGAGGAGTCCTCACGGCGAGGGGTAAGTCCTCACGGCAAAGTATCAGCTCGTGCTGGTGTAATAGACTCTCCCTACCCGAGAATACTAACCGCACTACCCGGCCCTGACTGCTTTTGAGGCGTGTTGTGAGCGGACCGGAAAGGACTGTTTTGCAGGATACCGTGGCCGTTGCGGCAGTGACATTTGACCGCCCTGACGACCTGCGTACCCTCCTGCTGGCACTGTCCCAACAGAGCACGCCGCTCACCTCGGTCGCGCTGGTTGACTCGGGAACCCGGGACATCGAGGCAATCGCCGTCGAATCCGACGCACCGGTGAACTACATCCGCTCCCTGAGCAATCTTGGCGGTGCAGGCGGGTTTTCCCTTGCCATCCTGTCCGCGATGGCCAGCGGCGCCGAGTGGGTCTGGATCATGGACGACGACGCCCACCCGGAGGATCCGGAAGCCCTCGCTACCCTGCTGGCAGCCGCGAAAGCGGAGGGACTCGACGTCGTCGTACCCCTGATCGTGGCCCCCGGAGAGCCGACCCGGCTGTCCTTTCCTTTCCGGTTGGCTGGGCGTTCGGTGCACGACCGTGCCGAAGTCGAGAAGCTGGGGATCATCAGAGACGTTGGCCAATTCTTCAACGGCGCGTTGATCCGCACCGACGTGTTTTTCCGGGTGGGACTTCCCGATCTCCGCCTGTTCATCCGCGGAGATGAAACGGATTTCATGCTGCGGCTCCGGCGTGCCGGCATTCCGTTCGGCACGGTGACCACCGTTGCCCTGAGCCATCCTCCGGGGTGGGCGGAAACACACCAGGTCCTCGGTGACCGGCTGCACGTGCTCGTCCCCGAGACGGCGTTCAAGCGTTATTACTACTTCCGTAACCGCGGATATTTGACGCGCCGGTATGGCCGGGTGAAATCTCTCATCGCGGACGGCGTGGGCTACCCGCTCTATTACCTGGCGCATCGCGACCCGCGCGGACTCGCCGACTGGTTCAGGGCCTACTCCACCGGCGTGCGCGGACGCGGTTTTGGGCCCCCCTCGGACCATGGATTCTGAGATGACCGCCTCCGACCCCGCCGTGACGGTGGTTGTCACCACCTTCAACCGGGCAGGCTACCTCCGGGTCCTGCTCGAAACCATTGCGCAGCTGGATCCGGCACCGCAGAACGTCATTGTGGTCAACAACGCGAGTACCGATGCCACGGACGAGGTCATTGCGCAGGCGAACCTCCCGGTGCCGCTGATTCATCACCGGTTGAAGAAGAATGTCGGCGGATCCGGCGGTTTCTCGGCCGGGGCGGAGCGGGCACTCGCCGAGGGCGCCGAGTGGCTCTGGCTGATGGACGACGACGTCGAGGTGCTTCCCGGCGCGATCGCCGCATTCCAGCCGCAGCTGCAGACGTATCGCTGCCTTCACGGGCGCCGGTACGACCACTCGGGCAAACCGTTCTTCTGGCAGCACCAGTTCAACGCTTTTCTCGGCGTACACTTCCCGGTCCGCGGCAACGTGTTTCGCCATAGCCGCGTATTCCATACCAATGTGGGCTGCTTCGAAGGAATGCTGGTCCACGCCGATGTGGTGCGCCGCGTGGGTCTCCCCGATCCCCGGTTCTTCCTCAACGGGGACGACACCACCTACGGCTGGCTGATCTCCCAGTCCGAGCCGGTGGTGTACATCAACGAGTACGTGCTGAAAAAAGCCCGGCCCCAGAAACAGATTGACCTCGGAGTGCGGCACCTGAACGATTCAAATGATCTGGGCCGCTACTGCGGCATGCGGAACCGGGGCCATCAGGCGCGCTATCTCAGGATCAACGGCAGGTTCAACCGCTGGGGCTTTGGTCTGGGCACCCTGCTGACCGCCGCCAAGGAAGTGTTCCGGCTGGTCGCCGTCGAGCACTCCCTCTCCGGGCTGGCACCGCTCTGGCGGGGCTGGCGGCAGTCGCGCGCCATCCTTACGGATCCTTCGTGGCAGCCCATGCCGTCCCTGGAACCTCCTGCCGAACGCCCTGAGCGGTCCGAGCTGCTGAGGGAGAAGAACTGACGATGCCCTGGGTGATTGTTGGCGCTACCGGGTTTGTCGGATCGGCCGTGTTACGTGCCGCGCAGGATGCGGGTGTGGAGGTGACGGGTATCGCGGCACCCCGCCTGGCGAGCGATGCCCGGTCCGCTGGACAGATCCTCGATGAGGCAGCCCGCCACCCGTCGGTCGCCGGGCTCGCCGCGGCACTGTCCGGTGCTTCAGTGGTGGTCAACGCCGCTGGTGTCGCCGCGCCACGAAGCGCTGACACGGCTGAACTCCGCGGAGCAAACGCGCTGCTCCCCGCTGTCCTGGCCTACGCCTGCTCGGCAGCGCGGGTGGACCGGCTGATCCACCTGAGCAGTGCAGCGGTCCAGGGTCAACGGGAGGTCCTGGACGAGTCCTTCGACCTGGCGCCGTTTTCGGCCTACTCCCGGAGCAAGGCACTGGGTGAGGAGGCACTCCGTCTCACCGTTGGACGGGGTGGGGTTGAAGGAACGCACCCGGTGGTGGTCCGCGCCACGTCGGTGCAGGGTGCCGATCGCCCGACGACCGCCGCGCTCGCGCGGCTGGCAGCATCACCCCTGGCCTCGGTAGCCGCACCCGGAACCGCAAGCACCCCGGTCACGTCGGTGGAGTCCCTGGCCGATTATGTGGTTCAGGTGGGTTCTTTTGCCGGACCTCTTCCGGCTGTCATCCTGCAGCCCGGCGAAGGAATGACGGTCCGCTCCGTACTGGAGGCAGCCGGAGGCACCCCCATGGTGCTGCCGCGGTCCATGTGCCGTTTCATCCTCCGCGCGGGCTACCAGATGTCAGCGCTGCTCGGTGAACGACTGCATGGCAGCCTGCGCCGGGTGGAACTGATGTGGTTCGGTCAGGCGCAGGACCCGGGGTGGGCTGAAGCTCACAACATCCGGGTGGAGCACCGGGTCAGTGGTGTGCTGGAGGCTGCGGGGTCCCGGCGTCGTCAGGGTCGAGCGGGGCGGAACCGTCAGAATCCTCAGGAGCGCCAGGTTCCCTGACCCCGGGGACAACCTCCTGCAGCTGGGTCAGGCTGATACTGCCGGCGCGCACCAGCACGAGGTCCTCCCCCGTTGCGTCGACGATTGTCGAGGCGGTGCCACTCCGTGGTCCACCCTCAAGGTACACCTCCACCGAGTCGGCTAGCTGGGCATAGGCCTCGGCGCCGGTGGTTGCAGCCGGCGACCCCGTGCGGTTGGCCGACGAAACAGCCATGGGTCCGGTCAAGGTCAGCAGGTCGATCGCCAACGCGTCGTCGGGCATGCGCAGCGCAACCGTGCCCAGGGTCTCGCCGAGGTCCCAGGTCAGGGAGGGCTGGGCCCGGAAGATGAGGGTCAGTCCTCCTGGCCAGAAGGCCTCGGCAAGCTTCCTCGCATCAGGGTGGACATCGGTGGCCAGTCCGTCCATGGTCTGGATACGGGGTATCAGGACGGGCGGCGGCATGTTCCGCCCACGACCCTTGGATGCCAACAGGGTGGCGACGGCCTGGGGCGAGAAAGCATCGGCGGCGATCCCGTACACCGTGTCGGTGGGGAGCACCACACACTGGTTGGCTGCAACAGCGCGTTGGGCGTGGGCCAACCCGTCGCTGCGCTGGGCCGGGTCGGAACAGTCATAGCTGGTGGTCACGAATTCATCCTTTCACTGGTGCGCCCGGATTGGCGCATTCGGTGCGGAGGGCTGAGGTGGAGCGGTCCCGCCCGGTGAGGTCCTGGTGGGTGAGCACAGTTTCCCAGCGGGGGTCGGACCGCAGCAGCGCTGCGATCGCGGGGGCCTGCACCTCCGCATGTTCCATCACGAAATAACCGCCGGGCACCAGCAACCGCGCCGCGCTGAGCGCCGCTGCCCAGGGCAGTTCGAGCCCATCCCTGCCGCCGCCGTACAGCGCGATCTGTGGGTCATGTTCCGCCACCTCAGGCTCACGAGGCACTGCTTCGGAGGGAATATAGGGCGGGTTGGACACGACGACGTCGAACGTCCCGTCCTCCTCCCCCAGCGCATCCCGCAGGTCGCCAAGAATCAGAGTCACTGACCGTGGCTGAAGATTCCGTTCGGCCCACGCATGGGCCAGGGGGCTGAATTCGACCGCGTAGACGTCGGCACCGGGCACCTCGTCGGCGATGGCGGCCGCGATGGCGCCGCTTCCGGTCCCCAGGTCAACCACCCGGGGTCTGATCAGCGTCAGCGCGTGATCAATCGCGAGTTGCGCCACGGACTCCGTCTCCGGGCGGGGTATGAAAGCTCCCGGACCGACTGCAAGCTCCAGCCGCCGGAAGTGGGCTGTGCCGGTGATGTGCTGGAGCGGGATCCTGAGCGCACGCTCCGCCACCAGCTCGAAGAAGCCTGCCGGGGCTGCCGCACCCAGGAGCGCCATGGTTTTGACCCGTCCCACGGGTTCGCCAAGCAGGTGGGCTGCCAGCAGGTGGGCATCGACCCGCGGGCTGGGCACACCGGCGTCGGTCAGGATACCGGTGGCTCGCGCCAGCGCTTCCTCAAGCGTCTCTCCGGAGGAGATCTGTTCGGTCATCGGGCGGTTGGCACTCAGTCGTCCTCGCCGATCGCGTCAAGCCGGGACTGTTCGTCCATCTCGATGCCCGCCTGGACCACGGCCTCGAGGTCACCATTCATGACCGCGTCAAGGTTGTAGGCCTTGTACCCGGTGCGGTGGTCGGCGATGCGGTTCTCGGGATAGTTGTAGGTACGGATCCGCTCGGAGCGGTCCATGGTGCGGATCTGTGACTTCCGGATGTCGGAGTTCGCCGCGTCGATCTGCGCCTGCTGGTGTGCCAGGATCCGGGACCTGAGCACCCGCATACCCGCCTCACGGTTCTGTAGCTGGGACTTCTCGTTCTGCATCGCCACGACAATTCCGGTGGGAAGGTGGGTGATGCGGACCGCGGAGTCGGTGGTGTTCACCGACTGGCCGCCCGGACCGGACGACCGGTACACGTCGATCTTCAGATCGTTCTGGCTGATCTCCACTTCCTCCGGCTCATCCACCTCGGGCAGGATCAGCACACCGGCAGCCGAGGTGTGGATACGGCCCTGGGACTCCGTCACGGGGACGCGCTGCACGCGGTGCACGCCACCCTCGAACTTCAGGCGGGCGTAGACGCCCTCCCCCGGTTCGTTGGAGGAGCCCTTGATTGCCATCTGGACGTCCTTGTACCCACCCAGGTCGGACTCGTTGGCCGAGATGATCTCGGTCTTCCAGCCGCGGGTCTCCGCATACCGGGTGTACATGCGGAGCAGGTCGCCGGCGAACAGGGCCGCTTCGTCGCCGCCCTCGCCACCCTTGACCTCGATGATGACGTCCCGGCTGTCGTTGGGGTCGCGCGGGATGAGCAACCGGCGCAGCCGCTCCTGCGCGGCAGCGAGCTGCTCCTCCAGGACCGGCACCTCGGCAGCGAACTCCGGGTCGTCGGCCATTTCCTGTGCTGCTTCGAGATCGTCCTTCAGCGCCTCCCATTTGGTGTGCGCGTCGACGATACTGCTCAGCTCGGCGTACCTGCGGCCGAGCTTGCGGGCCAGCACCTGGTCAGAGTGCACTGCCGGGTCGGAGAGCCTGAGCTGGAGCTCGGCGTGCTCGTCGAGCAGGTTCTGGATCGACTCAAACATCTGGGAAATACCTCTTTCGAACAATTTCTATTCAACAGCAATCACCTCAACCGGTCCGGAAACCCGTCATTTCTGTTGACTCGTTTGGTTAACCAGAGCCGCCCACGCCCGATCCGGCGGACCGGACGAGCGTGGGCGACGGATGGCTCGCTAGTCGTCGTCGTTCTTGGAACCCAAGGTGGTCTTCTGGACCTGCATCAGGAACTCGACGTTCGACTGGGTTTCCCGGATCTTGTTGGTCAGCAGCTCAAGTGACTGCTGTTCGCCAAGTCCGGAAAGGACACGCCGCAGCTTCCACATGATCTTGACCTCGTCCGGGGACAGCAGCTTCTCTTCACGACGGGTACCCGACGCGTTGACGTCGACTGCCGGGAAGATGCGCTTGTCCGCGAGGTTCCGGGACAGTCGCAGCTCCATGTTGCCAGTGCCCTTGAACTCCTCGAAGATGACCTCATCCATCTTGGACCCGGTCTCCACAAGCGCAGTGGCCAGAATGGTGAGCGAGCCACCGTTCTCGATGTTGCGTGCCGCACCGAAGAAACGCTTCGGCGGGTAGAGCGCTGCCGAGTCGACGCCACCGGACAGAATGCGTCCGGATGCCGGGGCTGCGAGGTTGTAGGCACGGCCCAGACGGGTCATGGAGTCGAGCAGGACCACCACGTCCATCCCCATTTCCACGAGACGCTTGGCGCGCTCGATGGAAAGTTCGGCGACAGTGGTGTGGTCATCCGCCGGACGGTCGAAGGTGGAGGCAATGACCTCACCCTTGACCGTGCGCTGCATGTCGGTGACTTCCTCGGGGCGTTCGTCAACCAGCACCATCATGAGGTGGACCTCAGGATTATTGATGGTGATCGCGTTGGCGATTGCCTGCAGGATGAGCGTCTTGCCCGCCTTGGGGGGTGAAACGATCAGGCCACGCTGGCCCTTGCCGATCGGCGCTACCAGGTCGATGACGCGGGGACCGATCTTCTTCGCTTCGGTCTCGAGGCGCAGGCGTTCGGTCGGGTACAGCGGAACCAGCTTGGCGAACTCGACCCGGTCCTTGAGGTCCTCGGCTGGCTTGCCGTTCACCGAGGTGACGCGGATCAGCGCATTGAACTTCTGGCGGGTGTTGTTCTGGTTCTCGCCGTCGCGGGGGGCGCGGATGGCGCCCACCACTGCGTCACCCTTGCGCAGGTTGTGCTTCTTGACCTGTGCCAGGGAGACGTAGACGTCGTTGGGGCCGGGCAGGTAGCCCGAGGTCCGCACAAACGCGTAGTTCTCGAGGACGTCGAGGATGCCCGCTACGGGCAGCAGGACGTCGTCGTCAGTTACCTCGACGTCGTCGACCTCGGGGTTCTGGTTGCGGTTGCGACGGCGGTCATTCCGGTCGTTGCGGTCGCGGAACCGGCTGCTGCGGTCGTTGCCCCGGTCATTCCCGCGATCGTTCCCGCGATCGTTCCCACGGTCATTTCCACGGTCGTTGCCGCCGCCGTTGTCATCGCGGGAGTTACGATTGCGGCGGTTCCGGCTACGGCCTCGGCTGTCGTCGTCCCGGTTGTCGTTGCTGTTGTTCCGGTTGTCGTTACCCCGGTTGTCGTTGCTGTTGTTCCGGTTTTCGTTGTTCCGGTTGTCGCCGGAATCGGTCCGGTTCTCATTCCGGTTCCGTCCGCCACGGTCATTGCGCGCGTTTGAATCACTCTGCTCGGAGGAGTCGTTCGACTCGCCGGAGCCCTGACTGTTCCGGTCGGCGCTGTTCCGGTCGGCGCTGTTCCGGTCGGAGCGCGAGGAATCGTCCGACGACGTCGTCTCCGGGGATTCGTTCGCGGAGTTGTCGGCACGCTCTTCGCCGCGGCGTCCACGCCGGTTCTCGCGGGGAGCGCGGCCACGGCCACGTTCGCCGCCATTGTCCCGGCCATTGTTCTCACGGCCGTTCGTGTCGCCGCCGCTGTTCTGGGCGTCGTCACCGGATGCCTCAGTAGCTTCCGGCTGGGGAGCCTCAGAGGCAGGCAGGCTGACGACGCCGTCTGATCCGGCACGTCGGTTGCGGTTGCGGGTGCGCGACGGACGCTCGGTCGGCTCCTGTGCAGCACCATCGCTGTCCTGGCTGTCGCTGTCTGTGCTCGCGGTCCGGCTGGATGCACGGCGCGAGGAACGGGTCGAGCCATTTGACTGGCCGGCCTCAGACTCTGGTGCGCTGGCGTCACTGGGAGCGGAGTCCTTGGGGCGGTCTGCAACCGCAGAGCCGCGCTGATGATCGGAGATGGCCGAGACCAGGTCGCCCTTGCGCATCCTGGAACCGCCAGTAATGCCCAACTGGCCCGCAAGAGCCTGGAGCTGGGCGAGCTTCAGCCCGGCAAGGCCGGAGCTTTTGGAAGCGGGAGCGTCGGCTGCGCCGGCGTTTGATGTGTCCACACCTGACAACAGGTCAGTGGTTTCAGTCACGAAGGATCCTTCCCCCTCGTCGGGCGGTCCAACTCTGATGTGGACCGCGTTTGGTTAGCCCTGCCACCGTTAGACGAACTGGCGGATAGGGTTCGGTCCTGCCGGAAGAGTCCGGCCTGGCCGTGCGTGCTAAAAACCTTCGGAAGTAAGTAGGCTTTCGATTCAAGTTCAAACCGGTGATGCTCGTACGTTCCTGGGAGGTTACACCGGAGGTGATGCGACTGCTGAAAACCATGCAGTTTGCGGCGGTCAAAAGAAAATGACGGCCAGATCAGCAGAAGCACTCAGATGAACAACGAACCGACAGGTCACGATTCATTCCGTTGGTGCACCACTAGTTTAGCACCCTCGGGGGCAACGGTCAGCCTGAGGACGCGCCATTGGACGCCTGAATCTGCGTTGTTTGGCTCTCCAGTCAATGCCACGATCGCCTTCTCGGCTGCCGTCGCCTGCGCTTCCCCGACGGCGAGAGTCATCACCGTTGGCCCCGCACCGGAAATCACTGCGGGGAATCCCTGGGCCCTGAGTTGACGCATCAGGGTGGCGCTGGGAATCATCGCCTGTGCCCGGTAGTCCTGATGCAGCTCGTCCTGCGTGGCATCCAGAATGAACTGCGGCTCGCGTGACAGCGAGTCAATCAGCAGCGCGGCGCGGCCAGCATTGGCCGCAGCACTTGCGTGGGACACAGAGGTCGGCAGCAGTGCCCTCGCGCTCTCGGTCGAAAGGCTGCTTGACGGGACCGCGGCTATCGGAATGATCGACGGATGCACCGGGACGCGGGTGCTGCGAAAGACCCTGCCTGTTTCCCAGGAGATTGCAAGCGCACCCGCCAGTGCCGGCGCAACATTGTCGGGGTGGCCCTCCAGGGTTGAACACAACTGCAGCAGCGCGGGTGGTTCCATCCGGGCGTTGTCCGGCAGCAGGAAGTTCGCTCCCAGCACGGCTGTGACGATGGCCGCCGCCGAGGAGCCGAGCCCCCGGCCATGAGGAATCAGATTTTCGGTGTCCAATTCGAGGCCGGGGCAGCCGTATCCCGCCCGGTCAAGCGTTTCCAGCAGGGTCCGTGCCACCAGGTGGCTGCCATCGGTGGGGAGGCTGTCCGCCCCCTCGCCGGTAACCCGGACCGACACGGTGCCGCTGGTGTTGGTCCGCACCCTGACCGTGTCAAAGAGTGACACCGCGAGTCCCAGCGTGTCGAAGCCCGGTCCCAGGTTTGCGCTGGTCGCAGGTACCCGGATGGTCGCGTCCTGGCCAGCAGCGACCATCCGCGGGGACCCCAGCGAAGGGTCGATCACGGAAGAGTACACGGGAACCCGCTCACTCACCCGCAGCGTCCTCGAGTCCCAGCGCGGTGGCGACGCTGACGACGTCGAAATCAACCTTCGTGGGCTCGACGTCCGATCCGTCGGCGGCTTTCAGCGCCCACTGCGGATCCTTGAGGCCGTGGCCGGTCACAGTGATGACGATGGTCTTGCCGACCGGTGCCTCTCCGGCCGCATGCTTTTTCAACAACCCGGCAACTCCGGCTGCGGAGGCCGGCTCCACGAAGACACCTTCGCGTGCGGACAACCAGCGGTGCGCGTCGAGGATTTCCTCGTCGGTGACTGCTTCGATGATGCCCCCGGACTCGTCCCGGGCGGCAATCGCCTGGTCCCAGGAGGCAGGGTTGCCAATCCGGATGGCCGTGGCAAGGGTATCGGGCTCGGTCACCGGGTGTCCCTTGACCAGCGGCGAGGCGCCCTCCGCCTGGAAGCCCCACATGATGGGCCGTTTGGTGGAGACGGGCGCGAGCACCGTGCTGTCGCCGATGAGGTGGGGGTTGGAGTAGGGCTCCGAGTACTCCTTATAGCCCTTCCAGTACGCAGTGATATTGCCGGCATTGCCGACCGGGAGCAGGTGATAGTCGGGGGCGTCGCCGAGGACATCAACAACTTCGAAGGCCCCGGTCTTCTGGCCTTCGATCCGCGCCGGATTGACTGAGTTCACCAGGAAAACCGGGTACGCCTCGGCGAGCTTGCGGGCGACGTCGAGGCAGTTGTCGAAGTTGCCGTTGACCTGTAGCAGTTCTGCCCCGTGAGCGATGGCCTGACTCAGTTTGCCCATTGAGATCTTGCCGTCCGGTACCAGAACGGCGCAGGTGATGCCCGCCTGGGTGGCGTACGCCGCGGCGGAGGCTGAGGTGTTTCCGGTCGAGGCGCACACCACTGCCTTGGCACCGGCCTCGATCGCAGCGGTGATCGCCATGGTCATTCCCCGGTCCTTGAAGGATCCGGTCGGGTTCATCCCCTCGACCTTGAGGAAGACCTGGGAGCCCGTCAGTTCGGAGAGCGCCTTGGCCGGAACCAGAGGGGTCCCGCCCTCACCGAGGGTGATGACCTCAGTGGACTCGGTGACGGGCAGACGGTCGGCGTACTCGCGGATAACGCCGCGCCATTGGTGAGCCACTTAGGCTCCTTCCACTCGAAGGACGCTCGTCACCGAGTTGATCACGGCGAGGTCCTGGATATGTTGAACGGTCGTGGCGAGGGCCGCCTCGGTGGCACGGTGGGTGACAATGCGCAGTTCAGCGGTGGCCTCCCCCGGCGTGCCTGTTGGATGGATATTCTGCCGCATGGTCTCGATCGAGACGCCCTGCTCGGCGAACAGTTGGGCGATCCGGGCCAGCACACCTGGCTGATCCGCGACATCGAGGCCGATCGAGTAGCTGGTCTTCACGGAGTCGATAGTCATCGAGGGCACATGCCCGGTGGTGGTTTCGGTGCGTCCGGGGCCGCCGAGCACCATCCGTCGTGCCGCGCTGACGACGTCGCCCAGCACCGCCGAGGCGGTAGGGGTGCCACCGGCCCCCTGGCCGTAAAACATCAGTTCGCCAGCGTTTTCAGCTTCGATGAAGACGGCGTTGAACGCGCCATGGACAGCAGCCAGCGGATGATCCCGGGGCAGCAGGGTGGGGTGCACCCGGACGCTGACGCCCTGGGAGCCGGCGCCGTCGGCGTCGTCCCGGGGCAGGAGTTCGGCGATGGCCAGCAGCTTGATCACAAAACCGGCATCCTTGGCGGCCGCAATATCGTCGGCGGTCACCTTTGTGATGCCCTCGCAGTAGACATCTTCCAGGGCGAACCGGGTGTGGAAGGACAGCGAGGCCAGGATGGCACCCTTCGCCGCGGCGTCGTGCCCCTCGACGTCCGCCGTGGGGTCCGCTTCGGCATAACCGAGCCGTTGGGCTTCGGCCAGGGCGTCGTCGAACTGCGCGCCGGTAGTGTCCATCTGGTCGAGGATGAAGTTGGTGGTGCCGTTGACGATTCCGAGCACCCGGGTGATGCGGTCGCCGGAGAGGCTGTCCCGGATGGGGCGCAGGATCGGGATGGCGCCAGCCACCGCGGCCTCGTAGGACAGTTGGACCCTGGCCGCATCGGCCTTCTCATAGAGGGTGGGCCCGTCGAGCGCCAGCAGCGCCTTGTTGCCGCTGACCACCGTGGCGCCGTGCTCAATGGAGCGCAAGATCAGGGACCGCGCAGGCTCGATGCCCCCCATCAGTTCAATCACGATGTCGGCGCCTTCCACCAGCGCCTCGGCATCGGTGGTGAAGAGTTCGCGCGGCAGGTCGACGTCCCGCGGGGCGTCGATATTCCGGACCGCAATGCCGGTCAGCTCCAGCCGTGCACCGGTCCGTGCGGCCAGCGCGTCGGCATCTTCAAGAAGGATCCGCGCCACCTGCGAGCCGACGTTGCCGCAGCCCAGCAGCGCAACCTTCAGTGTCGAAAGGGCGGGTGAATTCGAGTCTGTAACGGGTGAAATTGTGTCGCTCCTGCAATCAGTTGGTGGTGCGAGTGATGTCACGGGCCAGGATGTCGTTCTCGGTCTCGCCGCGCACGATCAGCCGTGCCTGCCCATCCCGGACGGCCACGACGGGAGGTCTCCCGACCCAGTTGTAGTTACTCGACAGCGCCCAGCAGTAGGCGCCCGTCCCGGGGACGGCCAGCAGGTCGCCCGCACCGGTGTCCTCCGGCAGATAGACGTCACGGACCACGATGTCGCCGCTTTCGCAGTGCATCCCGACCACCCGTGACAGCACGGGGGCCGCCCCGGATGTCCGCGACGCAAGGGCCGCTGAGTAATTGGCGTCGTAGAGGACCGGGCGGGGGTTATCGCTCATCCCTCCATCCACCGAAACGTAACGCCGCGGCTGGGTGTCGCCGTCGACGTCGACCCTGACCGTTTTGGTGATACCGGCCGTGTACAGGGTAAAAGTGGTTGACCCGACGATCGCCCGGCCCGGCTCAATCGAGATCCTGGGCACGGCCAGGCCGAGTTCCGCGCAGGTGGAGCGCACGACGTCGGCCATCGCCGAGGCAATCTCGGCTGGCGGGCGGGGAGCGTCAACCTCGGTGTACGCGATCCCGTAGCCGCCGCCCAGATCCAGCTCGGGCAGTTCCCGCCCATGCAGGTCGCGGACCTTTCCGAGGAAGGCAAGCAGCCTGCGGGCGGCGAGCTCAAAGCCCTCGGGCTCGAAGATCTGCGAACCAATATGGCAGTGGACGCCCAGCAGGTTGACCGACTCGTGACCCAGCGCCGCCGCGACTGCCTGCGCTGCCGGGGAGGAGGCTACGTCGCCAGTGCCCGGGCCCGCGGGCCCACCGGCGAGGGACAAGCCAAACTTCTGGTCCTCGTGAGCGGTGGCAATGAATTCGTGCGTGGACGCGTGCACGCCCGGGGTGAGCCGGAGCATCACGTTCGCGGTGGTGCCGAGGGAGGTAGCGAGGGCGGCAACCTGCTCCAGCTCGGGCAGGCTGTCCACCACGATGCGGCCCACGTTCAGGTCCAGCGCCCGGCGGAGGGCTGCGTCGGACTTGTTGTTCCCGTGCAGGCTCAGGTGCTCGCCGGGAATGCCGGCCCGCATAGCGATCGCCAGCTCGCCGGCCGAGCAGGTGTCCAGGCGCAACCCCTCCTCGGCTCCCCAATGCGCAATCTCGGTGCAGAGGAACGATTTGCCAGCGTAGTAGACATCCACTCCCCCGCACAGGTCTGCGAAGGCGGCGTCGAACGCGTCCTTGAAGCTGCGGGCCCGTGCCCGGAAGTCGTCCTCGGACACGACGAACAGCGGGGTGCCGAACTCTTCGGCGAGGGCGCTGACCGTGAGCCCACCGATGGAGAGTTCCTCGCCCGGGCGGGCGACGTCCTGCGCCCAGAGGGCAGGGTCGAGCCGGTTGACGTCGTCGGGATAGCTCAGCCATGGAGGGGCCAGCGGCGAGGCCGCGGATGGGACGGCAGCGGTCAGGCGCATCTCTTCGGGTCCCATGCTCACATCCGCTCCGGTGCCGAGACGCCGAGCAGGCCCAGACCGTTGGCGAGAACCTGCTGCGTGGCGTTGTTCAGCCAGAGCCGGGTGCGGTGCAGATCGGTGACCGGTTCCTCGCCCAGCGGCGCGATCCGGCACGCGTCGTACCAGCGGTGATAGGTGCCGGCGATGACCTCGATGTGGCGGGCCACCCGGTGCGGTTCCCTGAACGCGGCGGCCTGCGCCACCATGCCGGGGAACTGGCCGAGCGCCGCCAGCAGCTCGCCCTCGGTGGGGTGGCTGAGTTCGGAGGCGTCGAAAGCACTGGTGTCCACTCCGGCGGCTACGGCGTTGCGCTCCACGGCATGGGTCCGGGCGTGCGCGTACTGCACGTAGAACACCGGGTTGTCGTTGGTCCGCCGGGTGAGCAGGTCAAGGTCGATGTCGATGTTCGAGTCGGCCGAGAAGCGCGCCAGGGTGTACCGGGCGGCATCCACGCCGACGGCGTCGACCAGGTCTTCGAGGGTGACAACGGTGCCCGCCCGCTTGGACATCCGGACCGGGACACCGTCCTTCATCAGGTTGACCATCTGGCCGATCAGCACCTCGACCGTGTCGGGGTCATCGCCGAGGGCCGCCGCTGCAGCCTTGAGGCGGGCGACGTAGCCATGGTGGTCTGCACCGAGCATGATGATGTTCAGGTCGAAGCCCCGGCGGCGCTTGTTGACGAAGTAGCCGATGTCGCCGGCGATGTAGGCGGGAGCGCCGTCGGACTTGATGACCACCCGGTCCTTGTCGTCGCCGAACTCGGTGGACCGCAGCCACCAGGCGCCGTCCTCGAGGTACAGGTTCCCCGAGGTCTTCAACTTCTCCAGCAAACCCTCGACGAACCCCTCCTCGAAGAGCGAGTGTTCGTGGAAGTACACGTCGAAGTCGACGCCGAAGTCATGGAGCGATGTCTTGATGTCGCCGAACATCAGATCGACACCCAGCTCACGGAACCGCTCGACCGACTCGTCCTGCGGCAGGTCAAGGATGGCAGGGTCGAGAACCAGTACGCGGGCTGCAATGTCGTCGATATAGGCGCCGCCGTAGCCGTCCTCCGGCGATGGCTCGCCCTTGGCGCTGGCCCACAGGGACCGGGCGAAGCGCTCTACCTGGGCGCCATGATCGTTGAAGTAGTACTCACGGGTTACCGCTGCACCCTGGGACTGGAACAGCCGGGCCAGCGCATCGCCGACGGCCGCCCACCGGGTGCCGCCCAGGTGGATGGGACCCGTGGGGTTCGCCGAGACGAACTCCAGGTTGATCCTGGTGTCAGCCATCAGCCCGCTGTTGCCGTAGGTGTCGCCGGCTTCGACGATTGACCGGGCAAGTTCACCGGCGGCGGCGGCATCGAGGGTGATGTTGAGAAAGCCCGGACCTGCGATCGCGACGGTCTTGACGCCGTCAATCTGCTCCAGGCGCCCGCTCAGGATCTGGGCGAACTCCCGGGGGTTCATTCCCGCCTGCTTGGACAGCTGGAGGGCGATGTTGGTGGCCCAGTCCCCGTGCTCGCGGCTCCTGGGTCGCTCCACCCGGACCTCAGAGGGAAGCTCGATGTCGAATTCGCCAGCAACGACGGCGTCTTTGAGGCATGAGGAGATGGCAGCAGAGAGTTCTTCAGGAGTCACCCGTCCAGCATAACGGGGCGCAACGCTGCGGCCATTTCTGTGACGCCTCCGCTGCCCCCTCCCCTCGAACGGGAGGCCCGCAAGAGGGGTTTTCGTCAGGGGCTGCTTCCCTGCTAAGCTCAATGAGTCCCAATTACGGGGCCGGTACGACCGGCTCCACGCCTTCGTAGCTCAGGGGATAGAGCGTCTGCCTCCGGCGCAGAAGGTCGTAGGTTCGAATCCTATCGAGGGCACAGAACAACCCCCGGATTTCAGTGAAATCCGGGGGTTGCCTGCTTTAACGCCGGTCGGCTGCCTGGGTTGAGGGCGACCTGAGCACCCCCACCATCAGGTGCCCCATCCGCCAGGCAATTGTGGTGACCGGCGCTGGCACCGGTTCAGGAATACTCCTCATCGCTCAACCCATCCAGCCGGGGGCGAGCCTGATGCTCCCAATACCACCGCAACTGGTCTGTCAGTTCCATCGTGATGTCCATGGATTCAGGGTAAAAGCGATTGAGGACAGTTTCTGACCTGGTTGAAGAGTATTTTGGGTTCGTGTTGGAAACCTCGGCCCGGCTGCTGCAATTACTGTCGCTGCTTCAGCTGCGCCGTGAATGGACCGGCTCCGCCCTGGCCGACAGGATGGATGTCACCGAGCGGACCGTTCGACGCGATATTGGCAAGCTCCGCACCCTGGGCTACCCCATTCACGCCTCCCCGGGTGTCGCCGGCGGCTACCAGCTCGGGGCAGGTGCCCAGTTGCCCCCGCTGCTGCTCGACGACGACGAAGCACTGGCCGTCGCCCTCGGCCTCAGCGCCGTCACCGCAAGCCCCGTGGCGGGCATCGGCGAAGCCTCCGTGCGTGCGCTCACCAAACTGGAACAGGTCCTGCCGGGCCGGCTGCGCCCCCGGTTCGCCGGTCTGCGCAACGCCGTCACCCGGATGGCCGCGGTCAGTACCCCGGTGCGGCCCGAGATTCTCACGGCACTCTCCGCGGCGATCACCGAGCGTCGCACAGTCGTGTTCAGGTATGCCCGCCAGGACGGTGAATCGTCGCGCCGGATCGTTGAACCCTACCGGCTGGTGGACACCGGTCGGCGCTGGTATCTGGTGGCCTGGGATGCCACCCGTGAGGACTGGCGGACGTTCCGGGTGGACCGCTGTCAGAGCGTCCCCGCCCAGCGGGACCGCTTTGCCCCCCGGCCGCTGCCTGCCCGGGACCTCGCACTGTACGTCCAGCAATCAATTACCCGGTCACCCTACAAGTACGACGTCGTGGTCCGGCTCGCCGGGAACATCGCCGACGTCTCGCAGAAGATCTCACCGGACACGGCTGAACTCCAGAGCGACGGAGACGGCCACACGATCATGCGGGCTGGATTCGATTCGCTCGATTGGCCCCTGATGCACCTGGTAGCGCTGGAACTGGACTTCGAGATCCTGGATCCGCCGCAGATGCGTGAGCGCGCCCGGCTGGCAGCGGCCCGGCTGAGTAGGGCAGCCGGGGACTGATCCGGTTCTCCCAAGGCCTAGAATTGATACCAACCATGGCACTGAAAATCTCCTATCCCCCCGAACTCCCGGTTTCCGAGCGCCGCGCCGACATCATGGCCGCGATCGCCGCCAACCAGGTGACGATCATCGCTGGCGAGACCGGCTCCGGCAAGACCACCCAGATCCCCAAGATGTGCGTGGAACTGGGGCTCGCGGAGCATGGGCTGATCGGCCACACCCAGCCCCGCCGGCTGGCGGCCCGCACCGTCGCCGAACGGATTGCCGAGGAACTCGATGTCACGGTGGGAGCGGAGGTCGGTTTCCAGGTCCGGTTCACCGGGGAGGTCAGCCGCCGCACGAAGATCAAGCTGATGACTGACGGCATCCTGCTCGCGGAGATCCAGCACGACCGGCTGCTGAAGAAATACAGCACCATCATCATCGATGAGGCCCACGAGCGGAGCCTCAACATCGACTTCATCCTCGGGTATCTGAAGCGGATCCTCCCCCAGCGCCCCGACCTGAAACTCATCATCACCTCCGCCACCATCGATCCGGAGCGCTTCGCCGCGCACTTCGCTGCCGATGAAGCCGTGAGCGTCAAGCAGCCGGCGCCCATTATCGAGGTCTCGGGCCGCACCTACCCGGTGGAGATCAGGTACCGTCCGCTTAGCCAACCGGCCGGCGAGGCAGACGACAGCGCCGACCCCGGGGACCAGGAGGAGGACCGCGACCCGCTCGATGCGGTGTGTGACGCCGTCGACGAACTCGCCACGGAAGCACCCGGGGACATCCTGGTGTTCTTCTCCGGCGAACGCGAGATCCGGGACGCCGCCGACGCCCTTCGCGCCCGGGTGCAGGTCAACCCCAGGCTCAAGGGCACTGATATCCTGCCATTGTTCGCCAGGTTGTCGCTGCAGGAACAGCACCGGGTCTTCCGTCCCTCCGGTCCAGGCCGCCGCATCATCCTGGCCACGAACGTCGCGGAGACCTCGCTGACCGTCCCGGGCATCAAGTACGTCATCGATACCGGTACCGCCCGGATCTCCCGGTACTCGCACCGCACCAAGGTGCAGCGGCTACCGATCGAGCGAGTGTCGCAGGCCTCGGCGAACCAGCGCTCCGGGCGCTGCGGCCGGGTGTCGGATGGCATCGCCATCCGGTTGTATTCCCAGGAAGACTTCGACGCCCGCCGCCCGTTCACCGATCCCGAGATCCTGCGCACCAACCTGGCGGCCGTCATCCTGCAGATGAGCGCGATGGGCGTCACCCGCGGCCCCAAAGATGTCGCCGACTTCCCCTTCGTCGAACCACCGGACTCCAAGGCCATCAACGACGGCGTGACCCTGCTCAAGGAGCTCGGTGCCCTCGAACCGTCCGGCAGCATTTCGAAGGTCGGCCGGAAGCTCGCGCAGCTCCCGGTGGATCCGCGCCTGGGCCGGATGATCGTCGAGGCCGGCGAGCGGGGGTGCGCCAAGGAAGTGATGGTGCTCGCCGCGGCCCTGACCATCCAGGACCCCCGGGAACGCCCGCAGGCCGACCAGGGCGCCAAGCTGCAAACCGCCACGGCGATGCACAAGCGGTTCCTGGATGAGAACTCCGACTTCACCGGCTACCTGAACCTCTGGCGGTACCTGCAGGAGCAGCAGAAGGAACTCTCCTCGACCCAGTTCCGCAAGCTGTGCCGCAACGAGTTCATCAATTACCTGCGGGTGCGCGAGTGGCAGGACCTGTTTGCCCAGCTCCGGCAGCTGGCGAAACCGCTGGGGATCACGCTGTCTCCTGACCCAGTGGATCCGGTGGGCAACGACACCCCGATTCACATCAGCCTGCTCGCCGGGCTGCTCAGCCACATTGGACTCTATGACCAGCGCAAGCGCGAGTACGCCGGTGCGCGGGGTACCCGGTTCGCGGTCTTCCCCGGCAGCGCCCTCTTCAAGAAGTCGCCGGACTGGGTGATGGCTGCCGAACTGGTTGAAACCTCCCGTCTCTGGGCCCGGGTCGCCGCGAAGTTCGACCCGCTGTGGGCGGAAGAGGTGGCGCCTCACCTGGTCAAGCGCAGTTACAGCGAGCCACACTGGTCCCGCAAGATGGGCGCGGTGATGGCCCATGAAAAGGTGACCCTCTACGGCGTTCCGATCGTCCCTCAGCGCCGGGTCAACTATGGGCGGATCGACCGCGAGGTTGCCCGCGAGATGTTTATCAGGCATGCCCTGGTTGAAGGTGACTGGAAAACCCACCATAAGTTCTTCCACCGCAACAAGGCACGCCTCGCGGAAATCGAGGAGCTGGAGAACAGGCTGCGCCGTCGTGACCTGATGGTCGACGACGAGACCCTGTTCGAGTTCTACGACTCCCGGGTGGGACCCGAGGTGGTCTCCGAACGGCACTTCGACTCCTGGTGGAAGGACACCCGCCACCGTCAGCCGGAACTCCTGGACTTCCTTCCCGGCGATGTGCTCGCCGAGGATGACCTTGACGAGTCTGCCTTCCCCAAGACCTGGCATCAGGGAGGGTTCGACCTGCCGCTGAGCTACGAGTTCTCCCCCGGTGTCCAGGGCGCCTCAGACGGCGTCACGGTCCAGATCCCCGTGGTGTTCCTGAACCAGCTCGAGGCGAGGCCATTCCACTGGCAGATCCCGGGGCTGCGGGTGGAACTGGTTACCGCGCTGATCAAGTCACTGCCGAAACAGGTGCGCAAGAACTTCATTCCCGCACCCGATGTGGCACGGAGTGCCGTTGCAGCACTCAACACCGACTTTGACCCCGACCGGGACGATCTGGAGCAGTCGCTGGAACTTGCGTTGCGGCGGTTGAAGGGACACATCATCGCACCCGGTTCCTGGAACCGCGCCGTCCTGCCTGAGCACCTCCTGATGACCTTCCAGGTGGTGGACGGCCAGGGCAAAATCCTCGACGAGGGCACCGACCTGACCGCGCTGCAGGAACGGTTGGCACCACAGACACGCCGCGCGATCGCCGAGTCCCTGGGTGCCACGCCGTCCACCACCCGGCCAGCGAAGGCTCCAGCGCGGGTTCAGGCGCGGGCCGCCGTGAACGGCTCACCGACAGACAGCTCACCCACAAACGGCTCACCGACAGACAGCTCACCCACAGACATTGGGATCACCGAGCGGTCCGGCCTTACCGCCTGGACCATCGGTGACATGCCCCGGCAGGTCACCCGGTTGGTGAATGGCCACACCGTGACCGGGTACCCGGCACTGTCCGACGAGGGCACCGCCGTCGGGGTGTCGGTCTTCCCCAACCCCGCGGAGCAGGAAGCATCGATGCGCGACGGGGTCATCCGCCTCCTCGCGGTCCGCGTCCCGAGCCCGGCCAAGTACGTCCTGGAGCATCTCAGCAATGCGGAGAAGCTCACGTTCACGCAGAACCCCCACGGCAGCGTCGCGGGACTGATCGGGGACTGCACCCTGGCGGCCGTCGACAAGCTCACCCCGGAGTCCCTGCCCTGGACCGAGGCCGAATTCAGTTCCCTCTACGAGACTGTCAGGGCCGAACTCATCGACACTGTCTTCACCGTCACGGCCACCGTGGAAAAGATCCTCTCCAGCACCCGGCGGATCGAGAAACAGCTCAAGGGGACCACCAGCCTCGCCCTGATCACTGCACTAAATGATGTGCGGAGCCAGCTGGAACAGCTGGTGTACCCCGGCTTCGTCGCGAAAACGGGCTACACCCAGCTCAGCCATCTGCCCCGGTACCTGACCGGCATCGAGACCCGGATCGCCAAGCTGGCTGGCAATGTCCAGCGCGATTCCCTCGGGACGGCGGTGGTGCAGCGGCTGGAAGATGAGTACGACGACGCCGTCGCTGCCCTCGTGCCGGGCGGACGGAAAACCCCGCCCGCACTGTTGCGGGTGCGCTGGATGCTCGAGGAACTGCGGATCAGCCTGTTCGCGCAAGAACTCGGGACCGCCTACACCGTCTCGGAGAAGCGGATCCGCGCCGCGATCGGCGAGGCGATGGCGGCGCAGCGGGCCGGGGTGGGCACCGCCGGCTAGCAGCCCACTGGCCAGCCCGCTGCTAGCTGTCCCCGGCCACGTTCGCTCCGTGGCCCGCCTCCCGGAGCGCATCCCGCAGCGCTGCGGCGTTGGCGTCGAGCCGCGCCGGGTCCGGATTGTGGTCCACCGCGTGAACGTCGAAGTCCTTCGCGCTCTGCGTCGGCCAGACGTGGACATGCAGGTGCGGCACCTCGAACCCCTCCACCAGCACGCCCACCCGCTTCGGTGCGAACGCGGTCACCTGCGCCTTGCCGATGGTTTGCGCCACGGCCATCACCTTGCCCAGAAGCTCAGGTTCCGCGTCCACCCAGTGCGCCACCTCCCGCCGGGGCAGCACCAGGGTGTGCCCGTCGGTCAGGGGTGCGATCGTGAGAAAAGCGACGACGTCGTCGTCCTTCCAGACGAAGCGCCCCGGAATGTCACCGTCGATAATCTTGGTGAACAGGGTACTCATGCGAAACTCCTCGGATGCTTGGTCGGGGTGGGTGGGTAGGTGGCCGGTGCCGGGCCGGGTGGGCCGGCTAGGCTCCGGTTGCCACCGGCAACTCGGACCGCGACGACCACTGGGACCATGATCCCGGGTACAGTGCGGCACGGTAGCCGGCAATCTCCAGGGCAGCGATCTGGTGGGCGGCGGTGATCCCTGACCCGCAGTACACGGCGACGTCGACCGTGTCGCTGACACCGAGGGCCTCGAACCTTTCCCGGAGGTCCTGCGGCGTCTTGAACCGCAGGTCGGGGGCGAGGTTTTCGGTGGTGGGTGCGCTGATCGCCCCGGGAATATGGCCCGCCTTCGGATCCAGCGGTTCCACCTCGCCGCGGAACCGTTCACCGGCGCGCGCGTCCAGCAGGACGCCGTCCCGTGCGACGTCCGAGACGGCATCGATCGGGGTCACCGGCATGGCCCCCTGCGTCAGGTCGACTTCGCCGAGACAGTGCTGTTCCTCGCCGCCCTCGGTCTCGAAGCCGGCGGCAGTCCAGGCGGTGAGTCCGCCGTCGAGCAGGTGCACAGTCTCGAGCCCTGCCCAGCGCAGCAGCCACCAGAGACGTGCGGCCGAGGTGTTGCCGGAATTGTCATAGGCGACGACGACGTCGCCGTCGTTGATGCCCCACTGCCGGGCAGCTTCCTGCAAGCGATCGATAGTCGGCAGCGGATGCCTGCCCTCGCGGGCTGACGGTTCGGCGCTGAGCGTGGACTCCAGGTCAACGAAGACGGCGCCGGGGATGTGGGCTGATTGGTAATGACCGTGACCGTGGGGATCGCCCAGCGTCCAGCGGACATCCAGCAGGACCGTCTGCAGACCGGAGGTCATCCGGTCCCGCAGGGCCTGCACGTCCATCAGAGTCTTCATCAAGATCTCCTTTTGAATGTGACCGGCAGCACTGCCGGGCCTATGTGCACAAGTCCACCACAGCCCGTGCTGGTTTTGTAATCCATTGCCTGGCGGCTCAGGGACCGGACGGGGCTGTGGCCGGTAGGCTGAACCCGTGACTATCCTGACGCCCCTCTCCGAAAGGTCCTGGGCTGCGGAAGCGATCCGCCGCATCGAGGCCGAGAACAACCGGTCTGCCGATACACACCTGTACGCGGTCCCCCTGCCGGAGCACTGGGGAGTGGATCTGTTCTTCAAGGACGAGTCCACGCACCGCACCGGCAGCCTCAAGCACCGCCTGGCACGGTCCCTGTTTCTGTTCGGCCTGGTCAACGGCTGGATTACTGAGAACACCACCATCGTCGAAGCGTCGAGTGGTTCGACAGCCGTCTCGGAGGCCTATTTCGCACAGCTCCTCGACCTGCCGTTCATTGCCGTGATGACCCGGACCACCAGCAAGGAAAAGATCGACTTGATCGAGCAGTACGGCGGGGCCTGCCACTTCGTGGACCACGCCTCAGAGGTGTATGACGCGGCCGCTGAACTCGCTGCCACCACGGGTGGCCACTACATGGACCAGTTCACCTATGCGGAGCGGGCCACCGACTGGCGTGGCAACAACAACATTGCCGAATCGATCTTCGGCCAGCTCGCGCTGGAACAACACCCAATCCCCGACTGGATCGTGGTGGGGGCCGGAACCGGTGGCACCAGTGCCACCATCGGCCGGTACATCAGGTACCAGCGCCACCGGACCCGGCTGGCCGTCGTCGACCCGGAGAACTCGGCGTTTTACCCGGCATGGCTCAACCGGGGCACCTCCGCGGCGGGCAGCCCCTCCCGCATCGAGGGCATCGGACGGCCCCGGCTGGAACCCAGCTTTGTGCCGGGAGTGATTGACCACATGATTCAGGTGCCTGATGCGGCCTCCGTCGCCGCGATGCGGCACCTGAGGGACCTCACCGGGCTCCACGCCGGGCCGTCCACCGGGACCAACCTGTGGGGTGTCTGGTGCCTGATTGCCGAAATGGTCGCCGAGGGACGGCGGGGCAGCGTGGTGTCGCTGATGTGTGACGCCGGCACCCGGTATGCCGGGTCGTACGACGACGACGCCTGGCTGGCCGCCCGCGGCCTGGATCCGGCACCCGCAACGGCTCAGTTGGAGCGGTTCTTCAGCACCGGGACGTGGCACGACTGAGAGAAGCCAGATAGCGGCGGCCGCGCGAACCGGGTAGAACTGAGTAATGACTGATTCCCTGGTGCTTGGTCCCATGATGCGGTATGTCGACCTGACGTCGGCCAGCATCTGGGTGGAAACCCGCCGCGCAGCCCAGGTGACGGTCGCTGCAGGGCAGCGCACCTGGACCGCCCGGACTTTCGGCGTCCACGGCCACCACTACGCCCTCGTCGAAGTCGATGGGCTGGAACCCGGCTCCGTCTCCGAGTACACGGTGTCGATTGACGGTGAGCTGGTGTGGCCGGAGGAAGGATCCACGTACCCGCCCTCGAAGATCGCCACTCTGGCACCCGGCAAGCCGATCAAGATGGCCTTCGGCTCGTGCCGGACCAGCGTCCCCCACAACGAGGCAGGAAACGGCAAGCACGGCGTCGACTCGATGCGGGCCTACGCCCTCAACATGGCGAACGGCGTCGACGACGTCGCGTGGCCCGATCTGGTGGTCTTCCTCGGTGACCAGGTGTACGCGGATGTGACCAGCGACGCGATGCAGGAGTTCATCATGACCCGGCGGGACATCACCGAGGAACCCGGCGAGGAACTGAAGGATTACGAGGAGTACGCGCACCTGTACAACCTGGCGTGGTCGGACGATGCCAACCGGTGGCTGCTGTCGACCCTGCCCAGCGCCATGATTTTCGACGACCACGACATCCGGGACGACTGGAACACCTCCCTGAAATGGAAGCAGTCAATGGAGGAGACGTCCTGGTGGCAGGGGCGCATCGTCTCGGGACTCGGGTCCTACTGGGTGCACCAGCATCTGGGCAACCTCTCCCCGCAGAACCGTGCCGACGACGAAATCTGGCAGGTCATCGCTGCGCATCACGGGGAAAACGAACTGGACATCAGTGATGTGCTGGACCGGTTCGCCGACCGGGCGAACCGACAACCCGCCACTTACCGCTGGAGCTTTGCCCGGGAAATCGGCGACGTGCGCCTGGTGGTCGTCGACTCCCGCGCGGGTCGGGTGCTCGACCCCGACAAGCGCTCCATCCTCGACGATCAGGAGATGGACTGGCTGGATGGGCAGATGCAGGGCGGCTTCCGTCACCTGCTGGTCGCCACCTCGCTGCCCTTCCTGCTCCCCGCAGGCCTGCACCACATCGAAGCCTGGAACGAGGCGCTGGCCGACGGCGCCTGGGGCAGGTTTGGCGCGAAAATCGGTGAGAAGATGCGGCGCACCGTTGACCTGGAACACTGGGGCGCTTTCCAGCGGAGCTTCAGGACTGTCGCACGAATGGCGGTCGAGGTGGCCGACGGGTTGCGCGGGCCGGCGCCGGAGACAGTGACCTTCCTCTCCGGGGACGTGCACTTCTCGTACGTTTCCGAGGTGGAGCGCACCTCGGGCAGCCGGATCATCCAGGCGGTGTGCTCACCCATCCGCAACCCGCTCCCCCGGGCAATGCGGTTTGCGACGGCGATCTTGTCCTACGGCGTCGCGAGCCCGGTGGGGGCGCTGGTGGCCAGATCAGCCAAAGTCCCGAACCCGCCGTTCCGGTGGTCAGGCCTGAAGGGGCCCTGGTTCGACAACAACCTCGCGGGCCTCCAGGACGGCCCCGACGGGCTCCGGTTCTGGTGGGAGCGCGGCATCGTGGTCGACGGCGACCACCTCTCGCCGAAGCTCGAGCAGGTCTCGACGGTGACCGTCTCCCCCCGGACCTCAGCCGCGGGGGCCGGGTCCTCCCAGCACTAGATCATCACATTCTCGCCCGGGGCAAGATGGCGGAACTCGGTGCCGTACAGCCCGCCGAGGCGGGCGACGTGGCCCTCGACCATCTGCAGTCCCGTGTCATTGAGCAGTGCGTCGTGGATCTGATAGGCCCGCGGCGCGCGCACCGAGGTGACAAAATCGATCACCTCCGCGATCTTTGACCAGGGGGCATGCACCGGGACCAGCAGCGTGGTGATGTCGATGCCGTGGGGGACGATGAAGGAATCTCCCGGGTGGTAGAGGTTGCCGTCAATCACGTAGCCGATGTTCGCGACTACCGGGATCTGCGGGTGAATCATCGCGTGCTGGCCGCCGAAGGTCTGCACCTCGAACCCGGCAACGCTGTAGCGTTGCTCCGGCGCGGCCGTGTGCACTCTACCGGCGGCGTCCCCGTCGAGGCGTTCGGCCAGCGCGCTCGCGACCACCTCCGGCGCATACACCACCAGCGACGGGTCGTCGTGGAGTGCAGCCACCACCCGGTCCTCATCGATGTGGTCGGGATGCTGGTGGGTAATCAGGAGTGCGTGCGCACCGGCGAGGGCGGTCTCCACCTCGGAGAACGATCCCGGGTCGAGGACCAGCACCGCACCCTCTTTTTCCAGCCGGACACAGGAGTGGGTGAATTTGGTGAGCTTCATCGCGTCAGCCTACCGTCAGGGCCCTGCCCGCCAACAGGGTTGTCCGCGGAGCGCTGGTAACCTTGTTCGCGGGGTCAGTAACGTACGAGCCGCCAGGAGGCGATTTCCGAGTGCCACCAACAGCAGAACCGGCAGCCCGTAAGGGGACCGAACAACGGGTCACTAAACAGCGTCTGGCAGTGAGCGCAGCGCTCGATGACCTGGACGATTTTGTCAGCACCCAGGAGTTGCATCGGCTGTTGCACGAGACGGGCCAGCCGGTCTCCCTGGCCACCACCTACCGCATCCTGCAGTCAATGTCCGAGGACGGTCTGGTCGATGTGCTGCGTAACGGCGAAAACGAGGCCGTTTACCGCAGGTGTGCAGCCCCCCACCATCATCACCATCTGCTGTGCCGCAACTGCGGCCGCGCGGTGGAAATCGAAGCGCCAGCGGTAGAGAAGTGGGCCGCCCGCATTGCCGAGGAGCATGGTTACATCGAGGTGGCCCACACCGTGGAAATCTATGGTCTGTGCCCGCTGTGCTCAACCGGTCAGGTGCCGGTCTAGGCGGAGCGCACCTGCGCGGGTTGACGGGTACTGGCGCTGGTCCGCCGGCCCCGCTGCCAGCTGATGCCGCGGCAAATGAGGTAGATGACAAAGGAAATGGTCGTCACATAGGGGCTGATCGGAATCCGGCCACCGAGCGCCAGCAGGATGCCGCCGACCACCGAGAGGCAGGCGAACACGACGCTGAGCAGCACCACCAGACGTGGCGATGAAGTCACCTTCAGCGCGGCCGCCGCCGGTGTGATCAGGAGGGCCAGGACCAGCAGGGCTCCGACCACCTGGATGGACAGAGCCACCGAGACGCCGAGCAGGAACATGAACATGATCGACAGCCCGCGGACGGGTACCCCGCGAGCCTCCGCGAGATCGGCGTCGGCGCTGGCGAAGGTCAGCGGACGCCAGATCGCCAGCAGCGCCACCATCACTGCGAGGGCGCAGCCGACGAGGAGGGATAGCTGCACGTCGTCGACCGAGACAATCTGGCCGGTCAGCAGACCGAACTTATTCGCCGCCCGGCCCTCGTAGAGTGCCAGGAAGAGGATCCCGAGGCCAAGCCCGAACGGCATGATGACGCCGATAATTGAGTTGCGGTCCCGCGCCCTGATCCCCATGACCCCGAGCAACACGGCGGCCATCACCGATCCGACGAGGGAGCCATAGATGACGTTGGCGCCGATGAGCAGGGCGAACGCGGCGCCGGCAAAGGACAGCTCCGCGATCCCGTGCACCGCGAACGCCAGATCCCTCATCATGACGAAGGTACCGATCAGTCCGCCCAGGAGCCCCAGTACTGCCCCCGCCCAGAGCGAATTCTGCACCAGCGGCAACAGGTCGGCGTAGTTCTCGAAGTTGAAGATAGCGGTGAAGATCTCCTGCAGATCCACTGTCAGTGTCCTTCCGCATGGTGGTGGGTGGTGTCATCGGGGAGCCCGACGACGATGATCCGCCCTTTGCTGTGCAGGACCTCGACGTTGCTGTTGTAGAGCTCCGAGAGCACCTCGCTGGTCATCACCTCGTGCGGCGGCCCCACCCTGAACTGCCCGCCCGCCAGGTAGAGCACCCGGTCCACATAGTCGATGATGGGGTTGATTTCATGGGTGACAAAGACCACCGCGGAGTCGTTGTCCCGGCACTGGGAGTTGATCAAACCACTGACCGCCTGCTGGTGGTGCAGGTCCAGTGACAGGAGCGGCTCGTCGCAGAGCAACACCTCAGGATTGGTCGCGAGTGCCTGCGCTGCGCGGAGCCGCTGCTGCTCGCCGCCGGACAGCCTGCCGACCGGTGCTTCGGCGTAGTCCGATGCACCCACCTTGTCCAGCAGGGCGTCCACTGCAGCGTTGTAATCCTTGCCCCGCCAGCGGAGGCCCCAGCGATGGCCATCGACGCCAAGGCCCACCAGATCCCGTGCCCGCAACGGAGTTTCGGGAGGGAACGATTTCTGCTGCGGGATATACCCGATGTCCCGGCTTCCCCGCCGTACCCTGGACCCGTTCACCGTGGCCGACCCGGAGTCCAGCTGCTGCAACCCCAGCAGGACCTTCAGCAGGCTGGTTTTACCCGACCCGTTCGGGCCCAGGACGGCGAAAAACTCGCCGGGATGGATGTCAAGGTCAAGGTCCCGCCAGAGCACGCGATCACCGAACGAAAGGGACGCCGACCGCAGTTGGATGACGGGTTCCGCGGTGCGGTGATCAGTCGAGGGGTGGTCATGGGTCAAGGCCAGTGGGTTCAGCTCCAGTAGAAGGTAGGTGGCGCCAGATCAGGGGGCGAGGATGCTTTCGATGCCGTCCACGTTGGCGGTCATCCAACTCAGGAAGTCGTCCCCCTCAGGCACAGTTTCGGTGAAGTTCACGATGGGCACCCCGGCTTCGTCCGCCGCGTCGCGGACGGTCTGGGTCTGGGGGCTTTCCGTCTGCTCATTATAGGCAAGGAAGGCCAGCGACTCGTCCTCCATCAGGTTCATCATGTCGTTGAGGATGGCGACTGACACATCAGAGCCTTCCTCGATTGCCTCGCTGTAGCCTTCGGGGGTGACGTTCTGCAGTCCTGCCGCCTCCAGCAGGTAGACCGGGACGGGTTCGGTGATCGCGACCGTCAGGCCGTCGGCAGTGCTGCTCAGTTCCGCCAACCGGTCGGTCAATGCGTTGATCCCGGTGGTGAACTCCTCAACGTTGCCCTCGTAGGTCGCGGCGTTGTCCGGGTCGAGGCTGGACAGCTTCGTCCCGATATCTTCGGCCACTGCTGCCATGGCGTCCAGGTCGTACCAGACATGCTCGTTCACGGATCCATGAGCGTGATCCGAATGGTCGTCCTCGGCATGCTCCTCCTCGGACTCACCCTCATGCTCGGCGTGCTCCTCCTCAGACTCTTCGTAGCCGGACACGGAAACCGCCGAGACAATGTAGTCGTGATCCATTTCCACTTCGTCTGCCAACTGGTGGAGGAACGGGTCATACCCTCCACCATTCTCGATCAGCAGCTCCGCCTCGGACACAGCCAGTTTGTCCTGCACCGTGGCTTCGTAGGAGTGCGGGTCCTGTGACAGCGAGTCCACGATCGAGGTCACCGAAACGAACTCCCCGCCAATGGTCTCGGCGATGTCGCCATACACGTTGGTGGAGGACACCACCTGGATGCCCTCGGTGGATGGGTCCGCGGCTGCCGGGTTACCCGACTGGCCGCACCCGGTCAGGGCAAGAGCCGCCGCTGCTACCCCGACGAAAGTTGTCGATGTGGAAAGACGTCGCATTGTTCCTCGATCTTCGTATGGCGGGTCCTCGGATGATTACCCGGTGAATTCGAGTCTAACGCAAACGCGAATCATTCGCATATCGAAGCGACTACACAGGGCGTCGATCCGCCCCCAGCTCGACGACGCTCTCCCCCGTCCGCCGATGACCCTGGTTCTGGGTGGCGTCGCGGATCTCACCGATCAACTGCTCGATCACGTCCTCAAGGAACAACACCCCGTGGGTTGCGCCGTCGGGACCGAGGACCCGTGCCAGGTGTGACCCGGTGCGCTGCATGGTGCTCAGCGCGGTCTCGATTTCGTCATCCAGGGACAGGTTCGCCAGCGTGCGCACCTTGTTCTCAGTAATCGGCTTCGAGTACATCTCCTCCGAGATGGACATGATGTCCTTGAGGTGCATGTAGCCGGTGAGGACATCGTTCTCGTCCATCAATACGAACCGGGAGAACCCTGTCCTGCCGACCGTCTTCTCAAACTCGGCAGGGGTGGAATCGGTCCGCACGCTGACCAGTTCCTCCAGGGGGACCATGACGGTGCCGGCTGTCTGACCAGAGAACTCGAGCGCACCGGAGATCAGCCCTGAGCCGTCGTCGACCAGTCCGTGCCGGGTGGACTCCTGAACGATTGATTGCACCTCCTCCAGGGTGAAGGACGAGGTCACCTCGTCCTTCGGCTCCACTCTCATGGCCCGCAGGATGTGGTTGGCCAGCCAGTTCAGCGAGCCGATGATCGGGTTCACGATGCGTGCGATCATCACCAGCGGCGGGGCCAGCAGCAGGGCCGCCTTGTCGGCGACCGACACCGAAATGTTCTTCGGAACCATCTCACCGAACGTCACATGCAGGAAGGTCACCACGAGCAGGGCGATCGCAAACGCGATAATGTCGGCCGGTCCCGCAGGGATTCCCACCGTCTCCAGTGGAACCACCAAGAGGTGGTGGATTGCGGGTTCAGCCACCTGCAGGATGAGCAGTGAGCACACGGTGATACCGAGCTGCGCACAGGCCAGCATCAGCGAGACGTGTTCCATTGCCCACAGGGTGGTTTTCGCCCGCTTGGAGCCCGCGTCTGCGAGCGGTTCGATCTGGCTGCGACGGGCAGACATCACGGCGAACTCGGCGCCGACGAAAAAGGCATTGCCAATCAGCAGGACAACTAGCCATACGATTCCGGCCCAGTCGCTCATCGTCGGCCTTCCGTTACTGCGGCGGTCGCTCCGCTGGTGTCATCTGCTGGTTGTCGGGGGATGAAGCTGACCCGGTCGATCCGGCGCCCATCCATGCGTTCCACTTCGAGGAGCCCACCCCGGACGTCGACCCGGTCACCGGGGACTGCAATCCGCCCCAGCTCGGCCATGATGTACCCAGCGACAGTCTCGTACCCTGCCTCATCCGGCACCGCAAGGTGCGGGATTTGGTCAGTAACCTCGTCGGGACGCATCAGCCCGGGAAAGAACCAGTTGCCTGAGGCGCTCTGCAGGACTCCCGGCTTGAGCTTGTCGTGTTCATCGGCGACCTCGCCGACGATTTCCTCAACCAGGTCCTCCAGGGTGACCACGCCAGCGGTGCCGCCGTATTCGTCCAGGACTACGGCGAGTTGGAGGTTCGCCTCCCGCAGCTCGGCGAGAAGCGAATCCAGGTGGACCGTCTCAGGCACCCGCAGCATCTCGGTCATGATGGTTCCGGCGGGGAGACCTGCCCGCTTGCTGCGGGGGACGGCCACTGCCTTCTTGACGTGTACCACGCCCCGGATGTCATCGGGAGAGTCGGCAATCAGCGGGAACCGGGAGAACCCGGTCCGGCGGGCGAGGTCGACGACGTCGGCCACGGTTTGATCAGAGTCAATGGTTTCCATCCGGATCCGTGGCGTCATCACGTCTGCGGCGGTGCGTTCCGAGAAACTGAACGTGCGCGCCAGAAAATTTGCGGTACCGGCGTCAAGGGTGCCCATCTCGGCGGATCGGCGGACCAACGAGGACAACTCCGAGGGGGTGCGGGCACCGGAGATCTCCTCCTTCGCCTCCAGTCCAAAGAGGTTGAGGACACGGTTCGAGAAGCCGTTGAGGACAACGATCGCAGGTTTGAAGACACCGGTGAAGATCAGCTGTGGCCGTGCCAGGAGTTTGCCGATCTTGAAGGGAAGCGCGATCGCGAGGTTCTTCGGGACCAGCTCGCCGATCAGCATCGATAACAGGGTGGCGAGGGTCATTGCGATCACCAGGGAAACGGTGGCCAGAATCGCGTCGGGGACCCCGATCGATGTCAGGGGCCCCTGAATCAGTCGTCCAACCGAGGGCTCCATCACGTACCCGGTCAGCAAGGTGGTGAGGGTGATGCCCAGCTGACAGCTGGACAGCTGGGTCGAGAGTGACTTCAGGCACTTGAGGAGGGGCACGGCGCCCTTGTCCCCGTTATCCACGGCTCGCTGCACGTAGGTCTGATCAAGTGCGACGAGGGAGAATTCCACGGCGACAAAGAACCCGGTGCCGAGGATGAGCAGCAGGCCTGCTACGAGGAAATAGATCTCCATGGTGCCGTCACCGCCGCCCGGGCGGTATGGCCCTGATCGCTAAGGGAACACTGTGGATGATCGGGTAGCCCCGGTCTAGAGGGCTCCGATAGCGGCTCGGTGGAGCTTGCCGCCGAGAAACCGGCCCTGTTGGGCTCGCTCTCAGTGGGGCTCAGAAGTGCCGGTAGGTGGTGATGGGGGTAAGTGCGGGGGCTGCCGGCGCTTCTCGATCGTGCTGCGGAGATTCGCTGCGCACGCATCGCGGGCCGGCCCCTAGAGGAACTGTCCATAAGAGTTTCAGTTTACATCAGGGACCGGGCCACACCAGTCCCTCCTACCAGCTCTGTGGCAGCGGCCTGCCCTCTTCATAGCCAGCCGCCGACTGAACACCCACCACTGCGTTTTCCCGGAACTCGGCGAGGCTGCGTGCGCCAGCGTAGGTCATCGAGCTGCGCAACCCGGCGGTGATCATGTCCAACAGGTCCTCCACACCGGGCCGCGCCGGGTCGAGGTACATTTTCGACGTCGAGATCCCCTCTTCGAAGAGGCCCTTCCGTGCCCGCGCGAACACGTCGTCGCGCTGGGTCCGGTTCTGGACGGCCCGCGCCGAAGCCATGCCGAAGCTCTCCTTATACTGTCGGCCGCTGCTGTCGGTCTGCAGATCACCCGGGCTCTCATAGGTGCCAGCGAACCACGAGCCGATCATCACCTGGCTGGCACCGGCTGCCAGGGCCAGGGCGACGTCGCGGGGGTACCGCACGCCCCCGTCGGCCCACACCTGGGCACCCAGCGCACGCGCCGCCTCGGCGCACTCCTGGACTGCCGAAAACTGGGGACGCCCGACGGCGGTCATCATCCGGGTGGTGCACATGGCGCCCGGCCCCACCCCCACCTTGACGATGTTGGCGCCAGCCTCAACCAGGTCGCGGACGCCCCCGGCGCTCACCACGTTTCCAGCAACGATCGGCACCGGGCGCGCGAGTCCGTTGGCAACACTGCGGACCACCTTCAGGGCGTCGAGCATCTTGCGCTGATGCCCGTGGGCGGTATCCACCACCAGAACGTCCACACCGGCGTCGAGCAGCGCCGAGGCCTTGGCCTCAACGTCGCCGTTGATGCCGACGGCGGCCGCTACCCGGAGGGCACCCTTCGCGTCGAGCGCCGGCCGGTAGATCGTGGAGCGGAGCGCGCCCTTGCGGGTCAGCACGCCCAGGAGTTCGCCGTCGCGCAGCACGGGGGCCAGGCTGGTGCTGGACGCGTCGAGTTCCTCGAATGCCCGCTGCAGGCCCGCTAAAGGATCTCCCTCGAACCGGGTGGACTCGAAGCTGATGAAGCTGGTGCGCATCACCGATTCCAGCGACGCGAACCGGTCGACGCCCTCGCAGTCGGCGGACCGGACCACTCCGACACAGTGGTTCTGCTCGTTTACCACCATCACTGCCCCGTGGGAGCGCTTGTTGATCAGGTGCAGTGCGTCGATGACGGTGTTGTTCGGCTTCAGCCGCAGCGGTGTCTCGTAGACAGCATCGCGGCTCTTCACCCACTGGGTGACCTCCGCGATCACCTCGGACGGGATGTCCTGCGGCAGCACCGCGAGGCCGCCGCGGCGGGCCACTGTTTCCACCATCCGCCGCCCTGTCACTGCGGTCATGTTGGCGACGACCAGGGGGATGGTGGTGCCCGAGGAATCATCACTGGATAGGTCCACATCGAATCTGGAGACCACTTCGGACGCTGACGGGACCAAAAAGACGTCTGAATAGGTGAGGTCAGTGGCGGGCTGATTGATAAAACGCATGGTGTTGCTCCTGGCTCGGCTTCCCTGAAAGTCTAGGCGGTTGACGCCCAGGGGCACGCACTCTCGTCGGCGCTCCGGCGGTCACCGCCGGAGCGCTCGGAAGCATCACGGAAGGATCCCCGCAGGATTGCCCAGGTGATTGGCTTGTTGCCTCAGACTGTCATTAGACTGACACAGGGTCTGTATACAGTTTTATCTAGCAAGAAAAGGCTGCAGGCTGTTCCCACCGGGCTCAGGGCAAACTTACGGAAGAGGCGTATTACTAGTGCCAGAACAACCCAACCACCGTCTACCTGAAGAATTCGGCGGAAACGAGTGGCTTGTCGACGAGTTATACGAGCAGTTCCAAAAGGACCGGAACTCGGTGGACAAGAAGTGGTGGACACTGTTCGACTCCTTTGCCGCCGATGACTCCAAGTCCGGAAACGGGCGCCCCGCCTCGACCAACAGCGGCTCGAATGACAGTGCTGTCAAGAGCGGCGTCAACAACAGCAGCGGTGAACTCGGCCACAACCCAGCCACCCGCGAACTGCCCGTGGTGAACGCAGAGGGCAGCACCCCCAAGGCATCGGGCGAGTCTCCCGCGAGCTTCGAGGAGTCGGCAAAGCCGCCGGTTCCCAAGGAGACGCACAGCAAGGCCGAGATCAAGGCCGAAGACAAGGCTGACCAGGCTATGGAGGCGGCAGCCAAGGAACGAGCCGAGAAGCCCGTGGCCAAGCAGTCCGAGAGCGCAAAGGCCGAGAAGCCAGCGACGACGCCGATCCCCGCCCAGTTACCGAAGACCGATCGCAGCACCGACATGGATGAGGACACGGTCAAGGTCCTCCGCGGACCGGCCAAGGCGATCGCGACCAACATGGACGCCAGCCTGACCGTTCCGACCGCGACGAGCGTCCGCGCCATCCCGGCGAAGCTGCTCATCGACAATCGGGTGGTCATCAACAACCACCTCGCCCGCGCCCGCGGCGGCAAGGTTTCCTTCACCCACCTCATCGGCTACGCCATCATTCGTGCGCTGGCCCAGTTCCCCTCCCAGAACGTGTACTACGACGTCGTTGACGGCAAGCCCTCGGCGGTGCAGCCCGCGCACGTGAACTTCGGCCTGGCCATCGACATGCCCAAGCCGGATGGCACGCGCTCGTTGGTGGTTCCCAACATCAAGAAGGCCGAGACGATGAACTTCTCGGACTTTTGGCACGCCTACGAGGACCTGGTCAAGAAAGCCCGTGGCGGCAAGCTGGGTGCAGACGACTACGCGGGGACGACCGTATCCCTGACCAACCCTGGCGGGATCGGCACCGTCCATTCGGTGCCCCGACTCTCCAAGGGCCAGGCCTGCATCATCGGTGCCGGCGCCCTGGAGTACCCGGCCGAGTTCCAGGGTTCCAGTGAAAAAACCCTCGCCCGGCACGCAATCAGCAAAACCATCACCCTGACGTCCACCTACGATCACCGCGTGATCCAGGGTGCGGGCAGCGGTGAGTTCCTGCGGATCATCCACCAACTCCTGCTCGGTGAGCAGAACTTCTACGACGAGATCTTCGAGGCCCTGCGGATCCCGTACGAGCCGGTCCGGTGGAGCGCCGACATCCAGGTTGATCCGATGGATGAAATCAACAAGGTTGCCCGCATCCAGCAGCTGATTCACGCCTACCGGGTGCGCGGTCATCTGATGGCCGACACCAACCCGCTGGAGTACGTCCAGCGCAAGCACGCCGACCTCGACGTGCGCACCCACGGCCTGACCCTGTGGGATCTGGACCGGGAGTGGCCCACGGGCGGCTTCGGCGGCAAGCCGATGCTCAAGTTCCGGACCATCCTCGGTGTCCTCCGGGATGCGTACTGCCGCACCACCGGCATCGAGTACATGCACATCCAGGACCCGGAGGAGCGTCAGTGGTTCCAGGATGAGCTGGAACACTCCTACTCCAAGCCCAGCCGTGAAGAGCAGATGCGCGTGCTGCACCAGCTCAACGCCGCCGAGGCTTTTGAGACCTTCCTGCAGACGAAGTTCGTTGGCCAGAAGCGGTTCTCCCTTGAGGGTGGCGAGTCACTGATTCCGCTGCTGGACTCCGTGATTTCGAACGCCGCCGACGACGGCCTCGACGAGGTGGCAATCGGCATGGCACACCGGGGCCGGCTGAACGTCCTGACCAACATCGCTGGCAAGACCTATGGCCAGGTCTTCCGTGAATTCGAGGGCACGCAGGATCCACGGTCGGTACAGGGCTCCGGTGACGTGAAGTACCACCTGGGCACGGAGGGCACCTTCACCTCGGAGAGCGGCAACGAGACCAAGATCTACCTGGCGGCGAACCCGTCCCACCTTGAGGCAGTTGACTCGGTCCTCGAGGGGATCGTTCGGGCCAAGCAGGACCGGCTCGACCAGGGGAACGCGTTCCCCGTGCTACCCATCCAGATCCACGGCGACGCGGCCTTCGCTGGCCAGGGCGTCGTCGCTGAAACCCTGAACCTGTCCCAGCTCCGCGGTTACCGTACCGGTGGCACCATCCACATCATCGTGAACAACCAGGTTGGCTTCACCACCTCCCCCACCTCGTCGCGTTCCTCGGTCTACTCGACCGATGTGGCGAAGATGGTGCAGGCGCCGATCTTCCACGTCAACGGAGATGATCCGGAAGCGGTGGTCCGCGTGGGCCAGCTGGCCTACCAGTTCCGCCAGAAGTTCAACAAGGACGTGGTCATCGACATGGTGTGCTACCGCCGCCGTGGACACAACGAGGGCGACGACCCGTCGATGACCCAGCCCATGATGTACAACCTCATCGAAGCCAAGCGATCGGTCCGCAAGCTCTACACCGAGGCTCTGATCGGTCGGGGCGACATCAGCCAGGATGAGGCCGAGCAGGCTCTGAAGGATTACCAGGAGCGTCTGGAACGGGTGTTCGCTGAGACACACGCGGCCCAGACGTCACCGATCCCCATCGTGACCAAGGATGCTGCGGCCGTGTCGGATATCGAGCGGCCCATCGCCCAGCAGTCCGATACCGGGGTCGGGGCGCCAGCCAGCACCGCGATCACCGCCGAGACCCTCGCCCACATCGGCAAGGTTCATACGGCAATTCCCGAGAACTTCACTGTGCACCCGAAGCTGAAGGCGCTGCTGGACAAGCGCGAGCAGATGTCGCGTGAGGGTGGCATCGACTGGGGCTTCGGCGAGCTCGCCGCCTTCGGGTCGTTGCTGATGGAAGGCGTCCCCGTCCGTCTGGCCGGGCAGGATTCCCGTCGCGGGACGTTCGTCCAACGGCATGCCGTTTTCCACGACCGGGCGACCGGCGAGGAATGGTTGCCCCTCGACGACCTGAGTGAGGCCCAGGCGAAGTTCTGGATCTACGATTCGCTGCTGTCGGAATACGCGGCGATGGGCTTCGAATACGGCTATTCGGTCGAACGCCCCGACGCGCTCGTCCTGTGGGAGGCCCAGTTCGGTGACTTCGTCAACGGTGCCCAGACGATCATCGACGAGTTCATCAGCTCCGCAGAACAGAAGTGGGGCCAGCGCTCGTCCCTGGTACTGATGCTGCCTCACGGTTACGAGGGCCAGGGCCCCGACCACTCGTCGGCCCGCATTGAACGGTTCCTGCAGATGTGCGCTGAGGACAACATGGTGGTGGCCAACCCCACCACCGCCGCGTCGCACTTCCACCTCCTGCGCCGTCAGGCCTACACCCGGCCCCGCAAACCGTTGATCATCTTCACCCCAAAGCAACTGCTTCGGCTGAAGGCGGCCGCGAGCTCGGTGGAGGACTTCACCACCGGCGGTTTCCTGCCGGTCATCCCGGACAAGCAGGAACTCAACGCCAACGACGTCGACCACGTCATCCTCGTCTCCGGACGCCTGTACTACGATCTGCTGGCCGCCCGCCAGAAGACCGAAGACCAGAAGACGGCAATCATCCGGGTGGAGCAGCTGGCGCCGCTCCCGGTTGATGACATCCTGGCGGCTGTCGGCAAGTACCCGAATGCCGACGTGGTGTGGGCCCAGGACGAACCAGCGAACCAGGGGCCATGGCCGTTCATCGGCCTGAACCTGCCTGAGCACCTGGACCGGCCCCTGCGGCTGGCATCCCGTCCGGCCTCGGCATCGACTGCGACAGGTTCGGCCAAGCGCCACGCCGTGGAGCAGGAGATTCTGGTCAAGAAGGCGTTCGAACGCAACTAGCAGCTGACCAGCTGCCGGGTACGTATGATGTTGGGTGGGGTGCCGGGCACCCCACCCAACTCCAGTTTCAGACTGGATCTTTACACTGGGTTCGAAACGCGGACCGCAGTAGCGCAATCGATGAGTGGACAAAGGTAACCAACCAGTGGAACAACGCAGAATCCGGCTCGCAGCCGTAGGTGACGAACTGCTCGCAGGCCTGGGCGACCCTCGTGCGCTCGGCTGGTTCGGCCGAGTGCTGGCCCGGACAGCTCCCAACGGCGTCTCCCTTCAGGCGTTTACCCTTGCGGCGCCCGAGGAGGGCACCGAAGCCCTCGCCAACCGTTGGCAGCAGGAGACCGGTCGGCGGTTCGACAACGGATTCGAGAACCGGCTGGTGATCGGCCTGTCCGACCGGGACCTGGACCTGGACCTGTCCACCGCGCGCAGCCGCCTCAATCTTGCCAACATCCTGGATGGCGCAGCCCAGATGAGCGTCAAGGTGCTCGTGGTAGGTCCTCCCCCGGGGCTCGACCCCGAACGGAACCGCCGGCTGGCAGATCTGTCCGCGGCGTACGCGGATGTGACCACACGCCGGAAACACGTCTACGTTGATACCTTTACCCCGTTGCAGGCCCATGAGCAGTGGCGGAGCGATCTGGTAGCGAACGGCGGTGGACCTGGCCAGGCCGGCTACGGACTGATGGCCTGGCTCGTCCTCCACCGTGGCTGGTTCCAGTGGCTGGATGTACCTGCGCCGCAGTAGCTCCCGCGGCCATCATTGAGCCCTGAGGAGCCGATCAGTCAGTGGGTCGGGCAGTCCGTCAAAGTACTGCTCCAGCACCTGGGCAAAGACGTGCTGCTCGGGATCCGCCCGTGAAAACAGGGTCATTGATGATCGTAATTTCTGCGCATCCACCGAGCCGAAGACCCGATCCGCATTGGTCCCGCTGAGGGACAGCAGGATCTGGGCGGCGGCCACTAATCTGGGGCCCAGGACAGGGTGGCGCAGGTAGGCGCCGGCTTCCGCAGTCGACATCACCGCATACCGCTGCGCCGTGGGGCTACGGCCCAGCCCTGCAAGCTGCGGAAAGACAAACCACATCCAGTGGGACTCCTTCCGCCCCGCGGCCAGTTCCGCCATGGCTCGCTCGTAGGTCCCATCGCTGTCCTGCGCCGTGACAAAACGCTGGAGCTCACCCATGGTCATCGGACCTCTTCCCTGCTCAACTCATGGTCCTCTCATTTTCCCTGTGTACGGTGGGGCACTGATTGATTGACCGATCACCCACGATTGATCCACCAGGAACGGACGAATCCCCATGAAGACCTCCCTTTCGAAAAAAGCCTCTGCAGCAGCCTTCATCCTCGCTGCGCTCTTCCTCGTCGGTTGCGATGACACCACCGGTGACAACCAGGACCAGGAACAGCAGCAGGAAGACAGCGGATCGGGCTTCAACAATAATGACGACACTTCAGGCGACGGCGACTCCGGTGACGATTCGGACGACGAGAGCGACGAGAGCGACGACGAATCAGACGGCGGCGACGACGACTAGGGCATCATGCCGGGCGCCCGTTGCTGGGCGATTAATGCGCGAAGACGATTTTCCCGAAGACGTCGCCGTCGGCCATTTTGCGGAAGCCCTTCTCCGCCTCGTCCAGCGGTAACACCTCGTCAATCTCCGGCCGGACGCCTGTCGCGACCAGGAACCGGGTAAGCCGGAGCAGTTCCTCGCGGGTGCCCATGGTGGACCCTAGAACCTGCAACTGCAGAAAAAACACCCGGTTCAGGTCGGCGCTGGGCGCCGGCCCGCTGGTGGCACCGCAGGTCACAACCGCGCCGCCGGGCTTCAGGGCCTTTAGCGAGTGACCCCAGGTGGCCTCGCCCACCGAATCGAAGACGACGTCCACGCGTTCGGGGAGGCGCGCGCCGTCGTCAAACACTGCCGCTGCCCCGAGCTCAAGTGCCCGCTCCTGTTTTGCCTTGCTCCGGCTGGTCGCCCAGACCCTGAACCCGGCAGCGCTTGCCATCGCGATGAGTGCTGTTGCGACGCCGCCGCCGGCCCCCTGCACCAGAATGGTGGATCCGGGCGCGGCGGGGGACACGGTGAACAGCATCCGGTAGGCGGTGAGCCATGACGTGGGCAGGCAGGCCGCCTCCTCGAAACTCAGCTCGGCTGGCTTGGGGACCAGATTGCGTTCCGGCACCCACACCACATCGGCCATGGCACCAGGCAACTTCTCGGACAGCAGGGTACGGCGTGGATCGAGGGTTTCGTCGCCTTCCCAGCCCGGCGAGGAAATGACCCCGTGCACCAGCACCTCGTTGCCATCATCGTCGACGCCGGCAGCGTCGCACCCGAGAATCATCGGCAATTTGTCCTCGCCCAGACCCACCCCACGGAGGGACCACAGGTCATGGTGGTTTAGCGCGGAGGCACGGACGGTCACCTTCCGATACCCCTCTGGGGCCTCACTGACCGGCAAGTCGCCGATCACCAGGCCAGCCAGCGGGTCGTCAGCGGAAAATGAGTCAACGTATACGGCACGGGTCACGTGATGCTCCTTCGGATCGACTGTTATTCCATCCTAGGACTCCCGACCTCCGGGAAGGCCACCTGATTGGACGGTCGGCCTCTGCGAAGTGTGGGAGACTGGATGGTAGTTCAAAATACTTGAGAAGCAAGGAGGCAGCCATGAGCAAGCGAGCACGCAAGAAGCGCGACCGCAAGAAGGGCGGCGCTAACCACGGTAAGCGCCCCAACGCCTGAGCAGTCGGGCTAGCACCATAAGGAGAGCCCCCGCACCGATCATCGGTTGCGGGGGCTCTCCTTTTTTGTCTGGGGCAGGCTGTCTGCCCCAGTGAGCTAGTGCTCTGCGGTCTTGATCTGACTGATCCGGTCCAGGATGCTGGTCTTGAGGGTGGTGGGCGCCACCTCGGTGCAGGATCTCTTGACCACTGAGCGGATGACGCACTCGAGGTCGTGCTCTTCCGCACACTCAGGGCAGTCCTCCAGGTGGTTCTTGATCTCCACCAGATCATCGTGGGACAGCGCCCCATCGAGGTAGTCGTACAAGCGCTCAATCCGGGAATCGGCGCAGTCGCCAAGGCTCTGACAATCGCTCATTTTCCACCCTCCTGTGTCTTTGCCGTGCCGCTGCCCGCCGCTACCTTCGCAGCCCCCAGGCCGCGATCGTGCGCGTACTCGGCAAGCAATTCACGCAACAGCTTGCGCCCACGGTGCAGCCGCGACATTACGGTGCCGATGGGCGTATTCATGATTTCTGATATCTCCTTGTAGGCGTACCCCTCCACATCGGAGAAGTAGACGGCTAACCGGAACTCCTCCGGAATGGCCTGCAGCGCCTGCTTGACGTCTGAATCCGGCAGGTGGTCAAGCGCCTCCACCTCGGCAGACCGCAGACCCGTGGGAGTATGCTCGGCGGCCTTCGCGAGCTGCCAGTCCTCGATCGTGTCCGAGTGGGACTGCAACGGTTCCCGCTGGCGCTTCCGGTACAGGTTGATGTACGTGTTCGTCAGAATGCGGTACAACCAGGCCTTTAGATTGGTGCCGGGTTTGTACTGGTGGAACGCTGAAAAAGCCTTCGTGTAGGCCTCCTGCACCAAATCCTCGGCATCAGCGGGATTGCGTGCCATTCGCATGGCAGCTGAGTACAGCTGATCCACATACTGCATGGCATCTCGCTCGAAGCGAATCTTCCGATCCGCATCCGATTCGGTCGACACATCCAATTGAGCGTCTTCGGCTGGGACGCTGCCCGCCGCGGGTGTTGTATTCATTGAGGAAAAGTCTACGCGCCCGGGCCTCGCTGGCCGCACGGGGTTAACCGTCAACTGGAAGTCGGGCGTCTGTCCGACTATTGCGGCTTGTGCCGTCATGATCCGCCTCTCGTGAGCTTGCAGTTGGTTCTGCCGTACCTATCTGATCTCTGCTGGACATAACCGCTACCCCCGGGTGGTTATTCCTCACCGATCGGCCGCCCCCGATCGGCGATGAGTGCCGCCGTCGTCCCTCTGAGCACCACTTACGGATACCCATATCGCCTTACCACTTTAAAAATGCAAAACTAGAACGCAAGTGCCCAATCAGTCCACAGCCAGGAGGCAATCATGACCCTTGTTCGCGTAGTAGCCCGTCCGATGCTTGCGAGTTCGTTCGTGGTGGCCGGTATTGACCGGCTGCGGAACGCCGAAGCAGCCGGCACACAGCTCCGTCCCACCCTTGACCGGATCACCAAGGCCGTCCCCTCCGCCTCGTCGGTCACCGCCAACGAAAAAGTAGTGGCACAGGCCCTCGGCGCCGCGCAGGTCGGCGCTGCCGCGCTGCTGGGCATCGGACGGTTCTCCCGGGTTGCCGCGCTGGTCCTCGTCGGCACCGCAGGTCTGAACACCCTCGTTGACTACAAGTCGGCCGACTCGTCCACCGCCGAGGCGCGGAAGGCCCGCCGCAACCAGCTCCTGAAGAACGTCTCGCTGCTTGGCGCAGTCCTGCTTGCTTCCGTGGACACGAACGGTCGCCCGGGTCTGGCCTGGCGCGCCGAGCACTTCGCGTCCGATGCCAAGCGCAACGCGAAGGCCCTCAGCCACGACACGCGCAAGAGCGCCAAGTCCATTACCAAGGACACCGAGAAGCAGCTGAAGAAGGCCAACAAGTCCGTCCGCAAGACCGCCACCGATCTGGTGAGCTAGCAAAGACGTGACCCACATGGAACTGTCGCATTGGCCGGCACCCTTCGCCACCTCGCCGGTCAATGCGACAGTTCAGGTTCCCGGCTCCAAATCACTCACCAACCGGTTCCTCGTCCTCGCCGCCCTGGCTGACGGCCCGTCCCGGCTGCGTGCACCACTGATCTCCCGCGACTCCGCGCTGATGGTGAAGGCGCTCACCGCCCTGGGTGCCGGGTTTACCGAGGTGGCCGGAGACGGCGCCTTTGGTCCGGACCTCCTCGTCACCCCGCTGGATCCTGCCGCGACCGGCGACCCTGCCATCGACTGCGGGCTGGCCGGCACCGTGATGCGGTTCGTTCCACCCCTCGCGGCATTGCGCCACGGAACCGCCTCGTTCGATGGTGATCCACACGCCCGCCAGCGTCCGATGGGTGCAGTCATCCAAGCCCTGCGGGGTCTCGGGATCACGGTCGACGACGACGGCGACGGGCAGCTCCCGTTCACGGTCACCGGTACCGGCTCCGTCCCCGGGGGAAAACTGGTGGTGGACGCCAGCGCCTCCTCCCAGTTCATTTCCGCGTTACTTCTGGTCGGCGCCCGGTTCACCGACGGCCTGCACCTTGAACACGTGGGTCCGCCCGTGCCCAGCCTTGACCACATTGCCATGACGGTGCGGGTGCTGCGCGAGGTGGGTGTCGACGTCGACGATTCACTTCCGAACCAGTGGCGTGTCTCCCCCGGCACGATCCGAGCCTTCGACGTCCGGATCGAACAGGACCTCTCCAACGCCGGCCCATTCCTTGCCGCGGCGCTGGTCACCGCCGGCACGGTGCGGATTCCCAACTGGCCCCTGGGTACCACCCAGGTAGGCGATCAGTGGCGTGAGATCCTGGTGCAACTCGGTGCTGAGGTGGTCCTCTCCGACGGGACCCTTTCGGTGACCGGGGGTGCCCGCATCCGTGGAGCACACCTCGCCGACACCAGCGAACTCGCCCCCACCGTCGCGGCACTCTGCGCGCTGGCTGATTCGCCGTCGACCCTGAGCGGGATCGCCCACCTGCGCGGCCACGAGACCGACCGCCTCAAGGCACTGGCGACCGAGATCAACCGTCTGGGTGGAGAAGTAACCGAGACCGCCGACGGGCTGTCGATCAGTCCGGCCCCCCTCCATGGCGGCGTGTTCAGAACCTATGAGGATCACCGGATGGCAACCGCCGGAGCGATTATCGGGTTGGCCACCGAAGGCGTCGAGGTTGAGAACATCGGCACCACAGCCAAGACCATGCCCCAGTTCCCCGAGCTCTGGGCAGACCTCGCGGCGACCGGGCGTCCCTCCGCCGGCGAGCCCCTCCCCACCAGCGGGCGCTGACGTGGCTACCGGCGGCAACCGTGGCGGCGCGCGGTCCTGGGACGAATCCGACATCAGGGTCCGCCCCAACAAGAAGGGCACCCGTCCCCGCACCAAGGACCGGCCAGCCTACGAGGACGCGGTCACCGGACGGATCGTCACCGTCGACCGCGGACGCTACACCGCCGTCGTCGACGAGGATGGCGCCGACGAGCGGATCGTCATTGCCGCCCGGGCCCGCGAGCTGCGGCGCACCCCCGTCGTTGCCGGTGACCTGGTGGCACTGGTAGGTGACCTCACCGGCGGACCCGACGCCCTCGCCAGGCTGGTCCGGGTACAGGAGCGGCGCACGCTGCTCCGGCGCAGCGCCGACGACACCGACCCGGTGGAGCGCGCCGTCGTCGCCAACGCCGACCAGCTGGTCATTGTGGTGGCCGCGGCCAATCCGGAACCGCGCACGGGCTTCATTGACCGGGCGCTGGTCGCGGCGTACGACGCTGGAATCCAGCCGATCCTCTGTGTCACCAAGGCCGACCTCAAGGACCCCAGCGAGTTGCTGGATAACTACCGGCACCTGGACCTCCCGGTGATCATCAGCCGGACCGCCACCGACGACGACGCAGTGGCAAGCACGTCCGACGACGGCCTCTCGGCGCGTCTCCTCGGTGACGCGGTCGGCCAACTGCGCGCTCATCTGGATGGCAGGGTCAGCGTGCTGCTGGGCCACTCGGGGGTCGGTAAATCAACAATGGTCAATGCGTTGACCGGCTCCAACCGGGCCACCGGAGGAGTGAACGCCGTGACCGGCCGGGGCCGTCACACGTCGTCGTCGGCAATCGCACTGAAAGCCGGGGACGCACTGCCGGGTACCTGGATCATCGACACCCCCGGGATCCGTTCGTTCGGCCTGGCCCATGTGGACCCCGACCGGATCCTGCAGGCCTTCCCGGACCTCGAACCCGGCACGGCCGACTGCGCCAGAGGCTGCCGCCACGACCGGACGGCAGTGAAGTGCGGATTGGACCCCTGGGTCCGGGACGGGCTGGCCGGCGGCTCGGGGCCGGTGCGCCTCGCCTCCCTGCGACGGTTGCTCGGCTCCAGCATTCCCGAGGCAAAAGGAAATACCCAGGAAGCCAAAGAGCTCGGCGAACAGTAGACCTGATAGGCTTAAACCAGTTGTGGCGTTGCGCACGTAGTAGCACTGCAACGAGAACCCCGAAGCACGGGGGGATTCTCACACACAAGGAATATGAAAAAAATGGCAACAGGTACAGTCAAATGGTTCAACGCTGAAAAGGGCTTTGGATTCATTGCTCCTGACGACGGCGGCGCGGATGTATTCGCCCACTTCTCGGCAATCAACTCCAGCGGATTCCGCGCGCTCGAAGAGAACCAGAAGGTCAACTTCGAGACCACGCAGGGCCCCAAGGGACCGCAGGCCGAGAACATCACCGTTATCTAGTAACCCAGATACGTAGGCCGCCCCACTGGGCGGTTCTTCCACAGGACACTGACACGGCTTTGAGCCGGCGGTGTCCTGTGGTGTTTAACGGCAGGGCCTCCCGCACTCTGCGGGGTAAGGCGATAGGTTGAAGGTATGAACCACCGCCAAAGTTATAACGATGATCTGCGCCTTGCCCACGTGATGGCCGATTCTGTTGACGACCAGACCATGTCGCGATTCAAGGCTTTGGATCTGGTGGTGGAAACCAAGCCGGACCTTACCCCCGTGACCGATGCCGACAAGGCCGCTGAGGAGTCGATCCGGGGCCAGCTCTCCCGGGCACGCCCCCGCGACGCGGTGCTGGGTGAGGAATTCGGCAGCACCGGCGCCGGATCACGACGCTGGATCATCGACCCTATCGACGGCACCAAGAGCTTTGTGCGCGGCGTCCCTGTCTGGGCCACCCTGATCGCCCTCGTCGACGAGGGACAGCCCGTGGTGGGCCTGGTCAGCGCACCGGCCCTGGGGAAACGCTGGTGGGCGGCCACCGGAACCGGTGCCTACATGGGCAAATCGCTCGCCGCGGCGAGCCGGCTGAAGGTCTCGAATGTCTCCCGGCTGGAAGACGCCTCTCTGTCGTACTCGAGTCTCTCGGGCTGGAAGGAGCGGGGGAACCTGCCTGAGTTCATGTCGCTGACCGAGAAGGTCTGGCGCAGCCGGGCCTACGGCGACTTCTGGTCCTACTGCATGGTCGCCGAGGGTGCTGTCGACATCGCCTGCGAACCCGAGCTGAACCTCTACGACATGGCCGCCCTGGTGCCGATCATCACCGAGGCCGGCGGGCGCTTCACCTCCCTGGAAGGCACCGATGGGCCCTTCGGCGGCAACGCCCTCGCCACCAACAGCACCCTCCACAACGATGTGCTCCAGATCCTGAACCCCGATGTGGATGACCTGCTGTAGGAATCCGTTGTCCGACTGGTCGGGGCTACGCTAGGGGTATATCCCGACAGCTGTCCGAGCCTGCGAAAGCGAGTCCACCATGCCCCGCGGCGGCCCGCGCCTGCACCAGAGCCGGCGAGTCCACCTCGCGGGTGGCTATCTCGACGGCGGCGAGCAGTATGACCGGGTCAGACCTGGCTACCCGTCGGAGAGTGTCGACTGGTCAGTGCCGCACGGTGCGCAAGCAGCCGCCGATCTGGGCGCGGGTACCGGCCTCTTTACCGCCGAGCTGGTGAAGCGCGGGCTGCAGGTGACCGCCGTCGACCCCTCCAGCGACATGCTGGGGGTGCTCAGGGCGAAGCTCCCCCAGGTCACCACCGTGGTCGGCACCGCCGAATCGACCGGACTGGCCGTCGCCTCCACCGACCTGGTGACCATTGCACAAGCCTGGCACTGGCTTGATCCGGTCGCGGCTTCAGCGGAAGTGGCACGCATCCTGGTTCCCGGCGGACGGCTCGCCCTCCTCTGGAACCAGCTTGATGTGTCGGTCCCCTGGGTTCACCGGCTCAGCCGCATCATGCATGCCGGGGACGTCTACACCCCCGAGTACCAGCCCGCAATCGGCCCCGGGTTCGGGGTAGCGCAGCATTTGACCGCCCGGTGGAACCAGCAGCTGAGCACCACGGACATCATCGAACTGGCCAAATCCCGCAGCTACTACCGCCGCGCCAGCCCAGCCATCCGCGTGAAGGTGGAAGCCAACCTGGACTGGTACCTGCACGAGCATCTGGGATTCAACGGTGAGGCCGCGGTAGACCTGCCCTACTTCACCCATTCCTGGCGGGCTGACCGCAACTGATCAGGCCTGTCACTACTGTTAAGGCACGCCTATGAGTAGGATTTAGGTATGCCGAAATATTGTCTTCCGCTGGTCCTGGCGATGCTGCTTGCGGTCGCCGGTTGTGGCGCCAGTCCGGCAGCCCAGGTGAGGCCGGCCGACGACGATGATCGTCCCATGGTGTTGACGACCTTCACCGTTCTCGCCGATCTCGCCGACCAGGTCGGTGGAGGGCATGTCCGGGTCGAGTCCATCACGAAGGTCGGTGCGGAGATCCACGGTTACGATCCCACTCCCTCAGACCTGGTGAACGCCCAGGACGCCGACCTGATCCTGGACAACGGCCTGGGTCTTGAACGGTGGTTCGAGCGATTCCTGATCGCCGTCGACGCTCCGCGCGCAGTTCTCTCCGAGGGTGTGGAACCGGTCGACATCCGCTCCGGCAACTACAGTGGACTGGCCAACCCGCACGCCTGGATGTCCCCCCGTGCCGCACAGACCTACGTGGACAATATCGTGGCGGCGCTCACCGACCTCGATCCCGCCCACGCCAGGGACTTCGAGGCGAACGGTGCGCTGATCAAGGCCGAACTGCAGGGAATGCTCGACGACCTGCAAGCTGCCTTCGCCGACGGCGGCACCCCGGCCCTGGTCACCTGCGAGGGCGCCTTCTCCTACCTGGCTCGGGATGCCGGTCTTTACGAGTCGTTCATCTGGCCGGTCAATTCGGACGCTGAGGGCACACCCCGGCAGATCAAGGAAGTGATCGGGTTCGTCGAGGCCAACGAGGTGCCCACGGTGTTCTGCGAATCGACAGTCAACCCCTCGGCGCAGGAGCAGGTGGCCTTGGCCACTGGTGCGAATCTCTCGGGACCCCTGTATGTCGATTCGCTCTCGGGGCCGGACGGCCCGGTACCCACCTTCCTCGACCTCCTGCGCTACGACATTGCACTGATCACCGAAGGACTCGCCCCATGAGCTGGTACGCCCCCGCACACCCTGCGCCCTCCCCTGCCGACCTCCACCCGGTGGCCGCGCTGTCCGTCTCGGGACTCAACGTCAGCTACAACGAGGTGCAGGCGCTGATTGACGTTGACCTGACCGTCGAGCGGGCACGGATCTGCGGCCTGATCGGCGTCAACGGATCGGGCAAGTCGACACTCTTCAAATGCCTGATGGGCCTGGTGCAGCCCTCGGTGGGTACGGTGACACTCTTCGGCAAGGACCACCGCACCGCACGGCGCACCAATATGGTGGCCTATGTCCCCCAATCGGAGGATGTCGACTGGACCTTCCCGCTCTCGGTGGGAGATGTGGTCCTGATGGGCAGGTACGGGCGGATGGGGCCGTCCCGCCGGGCCGGCCGTGCCGACCGGGAGGCTGTAGACGAAGCGCTTGACCGGGTGGGCCTGACCGCGCAGCGTAGCCGGCAGATCGGGGAACTCTCCGGCGGGCAGAAGAAGCGCGCTTTCGTTGCCCGGAGCATCGCCCAGGATGCCCAGCTCCTCCTCCTGGATGAGCCCTTTGCCGGGGTGGACAAGTCCAGCGAAGCCACCTTGATCAGCCTCCTGAAGGAGCTCAGGGACGAGGGCCGGACGGCGCTGATCTCCACCCACGACCTCGCGGGGATCCCCGAACTCTGCGACGAGGCGGTGCTCCTGCATAACCGGGTCCTTGCCCATGGCCTGCCCGCAGAGGTGCTGACGCATGAAAAGCTGGCGCTCGCGTTCGGGCCGCTTCCCGGGGCCGCGTCCGGCCCCCGCCCTCCCTCACCGACCACCGAAAAGAACGAGGATTCGTGATGGAATTCCTGTCCTTCCTGACCGAACCGTTGCAGTATGGTTTCCTGACCCGGGCCCTGGTGGTCACGGTATGCGCAGCGGTGGTGGCGTCGGTGCTCTCCTGCTGGCTGATCCTGATGGGCTGGTCGCTGATGGGCGACGCCGTCTCGCACGCCGTCCTGCCGGGGGTTGCGCTGGCCTACATCATCGGGATCCCCTTCTCGATCGGCGCGTTCGTCTTCGGCGCCGGAGCCGTCGCCCTGATCGGTGTGGTGAAATCGACGACCAAGCTGAAGTCGGACACGGTGATCGGCGTCGTCTTCACCGGGCTGTTCGCCGTCGGGCTGGCGATCGTGTCCCGCACGCCGTCCCAGGTGGACCTGATGCACATCCTCTTCGGCAACGTCCTGGGCGTGACCGACGGTGAGCTCTGGCAGGTGGTCATCCTCGGCGCCCTGACCCTCGCCATCGTGTTGTACAAACGCCGGGATCTGACGTTGTTCGCTTTTGACCGCACCCACGCCCATGTGATCGGGCTGAACACCAAGGCTCTGTCCACCCTCCTGCTGGGCCTGATGGCGTTGAGCGTCGTCGTCGGGCTGCAGGCCGTCGGCATCATCCTGGTGGTGGCTATGCTCATCACCCCCGGTGCAACGGCGTTCCTCCTGACCCGCAGCTTCGACCGAATGCTGATCCTCGCCGCGAGCATCACCACCGTGGCGTCGGTGGCCGGTATCTACGCCAGCTACTACCTGGACATCTCGACGGGCGCTGCAGTGGTCCTGTCCCAATCGCTCGTCTTTGTGCTCGTCTACCTCTTCGCCCGCCGGACGGGAATCATCTGGCAGGCAGGCAACCGTCGTCGGTTGCGGCGTCCCACCACGCCGGACGACGTCGGAGAACCGGCCCGGCTGCAACCGACAGGAAGGGCCTGACCCATGGCCAAGCGCACTGCCGCAACACTGAGCGCAGGATCATCGAGCGTCCAGGACTATGTGAAGGTCATTTACTCGTTCACCGAATGGCAGGATCGTCCTGTCACAGCCTCGCAGCTGGCCGCCCGGTTGTCGGTGGCGAATTCCTCCGTCTCCGAGATGGTGCGCAAGCTGAGGGATCTGGGCCTTGCCCGCCATGAACCGTATGGTGCGGTGGAGCTGACGGGTGACGGGCGGCAGCTGGCCCTGGCGATGGTACGCCGGCACCGGCTCCTGGAGACCTTTCTGGTCAGCGAGCTGGGATACAGCTGGGACGAGGTGCACGACGAAGCAGAGCTGCTGGAACATACGGTCTCCGACACCTTCATCGAACGGCTGGACCGGAAACTTTCCCACCCCACCCGGGACCCGCACGGGGATCCCATCCCCACCGCTGATGGAAGGATCACCCTGCCCACCGCTCACCTGCTGAAGGATCTTGACGACGGCCACCCTGGACGGATTACGCGGATCAGCGACGCGAACCCCGACCTGCTGCGGTTTCTTGCCTCGGAATCCATCGACCTGGATATACCGGTACGCGTGGTGGAGCGTAAACCCTTCGGTGGTCCGCTGGTGGTTGCCGTGGGTGGGATAGCAGATGCCAGGACGTACGACTTCGGCGAGGAGCTGACCCAGGCGCTCTGGATCGAGACGGATGGAGTCCACACCGGCTGCCGGCTCGCCGAACCCGCACGGGTGTAGCCCCGGGTGCTGCGTCAGCCGCCCGCCAGTAGAGAGCCGACGGCCAGACCGGCCCCCGCGGCGAGAAGAGCCAGGGTGGCGGTGCCCATCGCATTGATCAGGCCGCGACCCACCCGTCCGCTCTGCAGCAGTCTGACGGTTTCGATGCTGGCGGTGCTGAACGTAGTGAACCCGCCCAGGAATCCGACGCCGGCAATCATTTCTGGGTCGAGCGGCATGCCACCGCGCAGGCCCAGCCCGGCCAGGATCCCCAGCAGCCCCGACCCGACCACGTTAATTGCCACGGTGCCCCACGGAATGGCTGTCCGGAACCGGGATCTCACCACGCCGTCCAGCATGAATCGGGTCACAGCGCCACATCCGCCCGCCGCACCGACCAGAAGTATCAGGAGCACGCTCATGGCCTGGCTCCGCCCTGGTGGGGGCGCGGCCGGCTGGCGCGGCGTCGGTGCAGCGCCGACGCTGCGGCGATCCCCGCGAAGCTCAGCAGGATCCCGCCCATCACGCTGATTCCGACATACAGGGCAGCCCACCCGAGATCCCCGTCGATTCCCAAACCGACGGCCTCGATGGCGAACGTACTGTAGGTGGTGAAACCACCGAGCAGCCCGGTGCCGAGGAGTAGACGGGCGGACCGACGTTTTCCACGGTCCGGTCCGGTCCGCAGGAGCGCTTCGAGCAACAGACCCAGCAGGAAAGCGCCGACCAAGTTGATGGCCAGGGTGGGCAGCGGGAGGCCCAACGGCCTGGGGACAACCCCCTCCAGCCAGTATCTGCACAGGGTTCCGGCCATTCCTCCGAGGAAGACAAGGAGAAGAAGAGCCGGTCGCCAATGGGGATGGCGCTCCAGCGGCGCCGGCGTCGTCACACTGGACACGGTTGGACGGGAGTGCATCAGCGCCCACCCTGCGGATGGGAGGGGGCAGCGGGAACCACCAGGACCGGCGTTGGCTGGTGGTGGGCGAGGTGGGCGGCCACCGAACCTGTGAGAAGATTCCCCATCCGGCGTGCCACGGTCTGGCGGCGCGCTCCCACCACGATCATGAACGCCCCCGCCGTCTCAGCTGCCTGCGCAAGCTCATGCGCTGCCTCGCCGCGGGCCACCCGGTAGCTCCATCCGATCCCGGCTTCGGCGAGTCCGGCGCTGAGCACGGATTCGAGGTGCGCCGACCTGGAGTCGTCGTCCTCGACGTCGGGGTCGATCGAGGCGAAATGCTCCCCGCCGTCGGGCTCCTGCCACCGGAACCCGGCGGGGTCGACGTAGACGAAAGCGACAGTGGTGTCCAGTGCGCGCGCCAGGGTGATTGCGGTATCGAGAACCGCCCGGTCCTGACCCGGCATCACCCCGACCAGCAGGGGGCCTCGAACGGAATTCACGGTGTACCTGCCTCTATCGAGTGCCAAGGCGGGAACCATCAGCCCTTGTGGCGGTTCGGGCAGGGCCCCGGCGGGATCCATCGCCGTTGCCTCGACTATAGCGGATTGGTCCGCCGGCTCGATGGAGCCGCAGCGCGTCACAGTATTATCGACCGGCCAACAAATGCAATGATCACTACATGACAACGCTGGGGATTGAAGAAGAGTACCTCCTGCTGGACCCGACGTCGGGATTGCCTGTCTATAAGGCCAACGAGGTGCAGGCGTTACTGGAACAGTCATCGACGATCGAGGCGGAGGACATCCAGCGTGAGCTCCTGGGCTGCCAGCTGGAAACTGCGACGCCGGTCTGCACCACCCTCACCGAGGCCGAGGAATCGTTGCTGCACTTCAGGCGACGGATCTCCGCGGCGGCGCGGAAGGCCGGGGTGCGCGCCACCGGGTCGGCGACAGCCCCGCGGATCGAGTCCGCGTATCCCACCTTGACCGACAAGCAGCGCTACCACGAACTCCGGGCGAGCGCCCGCGGTATTGTCGCGGACCAGTTCGTGAACGGCTTGCATGTGCACGTGGGCATCCCGGACAAGGAAACCGGGGTACAGGCCTTGAACCGGATCCGGCCCTGGCTCCCGGTCATCACCGCCCTGAGCACCAACTCGCCGTTCTGGCTGGACCGGGACAGCGGCTTCGCCAGTTGGCGGGTGGTGCACTACCGCCGGTGGCCGGTGCAGGGCTGCCCCCCGGTATTCGCCGATGCCGCCGGCTACGAACGCCGGATTGAACGGCTGGTAGCCACCGGCGTCATCATCGACCGCGGGGTGCTGACCTGGATGGCGCGGCTCTCCGACACGTATCCCACCCTCGAGGTGCGGGCCGGCGACGCCCAGCTGGAGGCACAGGATTCGGTGCTGCAGGCGGCCCTGGTCCGGGGGCTGGTATCCACCGCCATCCGCGAGGCGGAGGCAGGACTGCCGTTCCTGGACCCGGACCCTGAGCTGCTCGATGCGGCCATGTGGCAGGCTGCCCGGCATGGACTGGCCGGAGACCTGGTGGACCTTCACACGGGCGATCTGATTCCGGCCCGCGAGCAGATGGACCGGTTGCTGGGCTACACGTCTGACGCAGTCGACAAAGAGGGCGACGCCGACTGGATCGCCGCTGGCCTGGCGACTGTCTGGGAGCGCGGGACGGGCGCTGAACGGCAGCGCCGGGCGATGGAGGGCGGCGGAATGGCCGCGCTACTGGATCTGTACAGCGAAACCCTCACCGCCGAACGCTAACCCGGCTTCTGGTTGGCCTTACCCTCCGCAAGACGCTGCACCGTCCGTTTGATGCGAGCCTCCCGGGTCGCCGGGCGCTTGGCCGCCGCGATCCACAGGCCGTATTCGCGCTGGCGGGAGTAGGACAGGGCCCTGAACGCATCCACTTCGCCCCCGGCGACCAGGGCATCCACCACGTCGTCGGCGAGGGCCACCACCCGTTCACTGGTGTCGAGGGTGAGGGAAACCCGCACCGTGTCACCGGCGGCCTTCCCGATTTCTTCCTGCACATCGGAGCGCACCAGCAACAGATGCGCGTCGCCGTAGGTGACCAGTGAACCGCGGTAGCCAACACCGTCGAACGCTGCCATCACCGGCACGCGCCCGCTTGCGCCAAAGGTTTCGGGCACACTGTGCGGAAACTCAACGTACGCTGCCGAGCCGACGACAGCCGAGCGCTGAATAATCGCGTCGAACTCGATGGGGCCGGGATCTCGGAATTGGGCCATTTCAGAAGCTTAGCGAACCCGTCTACCGAATGGCCGTCCGCAACAGGCGCGCCTCCCACGGTTGGAGGCGCAGCGGATCCTGGGCCGGGTAGTTTCCCAGCACCACTTCGCCCTCGCCAAGCTCCGGCGGCAGGGCGAGCTCCTCCCCCGACACGTTGCCGAGCACGGTGAGCGTCTCGCCGTCGTGGGTGCGGGTGAAGGCGTACAGTGTGCGGTGGGATTCCTCAATCAGGGTGAAGGTGCCGAGCCGCACGACCGCGCTGTCGTGGCGCAGCTTGATGAGCCGCTGGTAGTACCCGTAGATGGACCGGTCGGCCGATCGATCGGTGTCGGCGTTGATGGTCGGATAGTTCGGGTTGACGGCCAGCCACGGTTCGCCCGTGGTGAATCCCGCGTGCGGGCCGGCGGTCCACTGCATCGGTGTCCGGGCGTTGTCCCGGCTCATGATGCGGATCATCCCCAGCACCTGCTCGGGGTCGCGGCCCAGCGCGGTGGTGGCTTCGTTGTAGTAATTGATGGACTCGAGGTCCCGGAAGTCCCCGATCGTGGTGAATGGGACGTTCGTCATCCCCAGTTCCTCCCCCTGGTAGATGTAGGGGGTCCCCCGGTGGAGGTGGAGCAGCGTAGCCCACAGGGTGGCTGATTCGTACCGGTAGCGGGTGTCGTCGCCAAACCTGGACACCAGCCGCGGCTGGTCGTGGTTGTTCAGGTACAGACTGTTCCAACCGGTGTCAGCAAGGCCCTTCTGCCAGCGGTTCCAGGACGTTTTCAGGTCCTGAAGGTCCAGCCCCCGGTAATCCCATTTGCCGCCCGGCCCGTAGTCCAGTCCCACATGCTCGAACTGGAAGATCATGTCCAGTTCCTGGCGGGCGGGATCGGTGAAGAGCCGGGCCTCTTCAAGGGTTGCACCGGGCATCTCGCCCACCGTCATCAGGTCGGCAGTCCTGCCGCTGAACACTTCGCGGTGCATCTCCTGGAGGTAGTCGTGAATCCGCGGTCCGGAAATGAAGTGCGGAGCGCCGTCGCCCCAGAGCCCACCGGCGGGCACCACGCCGTCGGGCAGGGCAGGATCCTTGGAAATGTAGTTGATGACGTCCATCCGGAAACCGTCGACGCCCAGGTCAAGCCACCAGTTCATCATTTCGTAGACAGCCGACCGGACTTCAGCGTTTTCCCAGTTGAGGTCCGGCTGCTGGGGTGCAAACAGGTGCAGGTAGTACTGTCCGGAGGCCGGGTCGAGCGTCCAGGCAGGTCCGCTGAAAGCCGATCCCCAGTTGGTCGGTTCAGCACCCGGCTCGCCGGCGGTGAACCCCTCCCGGGGATCCCGCCACCAGTACCAGTCCCGTTTGGGCGAGTCGATCGAGGAGGATGCCTCCCTGAACCACTCGTGGTCGTTGGAGGTGTGGTTGACCACCAGATCCATCACCAGTTTCATGCCCCGGTGATGCGCTCCCGCCAGGAGCTCGCTGAACTGCTCGAGGGTGCCGAACGCGGGGTCGATCCTGCGGTAATCGCTGATGTCATACCCGTTGTCGTGCTGCGGCGACTGGTAGACGGGAGACAGCCACAGCACGTCCACCCCGAGTTCCGCCAGATAATCAAGCTTGCCGATGATTCCGCCGAGGTCCCCGACGCCGTCGCCGTCGGAATCTGCGAAGCTGCGTGGATAGACCTGATAGACGACGGCGTGGGTCCACCAGGCGGGCTGGTCCTGGATCGGGGCGGTGTTCATGGGGACGATCCTCTCACGGGACCTGCCGGACCTCGATCAGGACGGATTGTTCGGGGAACAGCACCGGTGCCTGGACTCCAGTGGAACCCAGGAGGCGTCCGGAGAGGACCAGGGGCGTTCCGGCCCGCGCTGCCTCGGACCAGTCCAGGGGTGAATGGCCGGCGTCGGGATGCTGCAGCGCGCCGGCGGCCGGGGCAAGCGTATACCTCGCCGCGGGGTCAAGACCCGGCAGCCGGATCCTCCCGGGCGGGTAGGAAGAGCTGGATGCGCTGAGGGTGTAGGCATACAGCGCAGCGGTGCGGTCTGGAGCGACGATTCCGCGCAGGTCCATGGCAGGGTCCGGGAGGTCGGCATGGACTACCTGGCCGGTGTGGAGCAGTTCCCGCCATCGCTTGTGCAGGGCAATCCAGGACGCGAGGTCGGCGGTGTCCTCCTCGGCCAGCTCGGCAATGTCCCACTCAACCCCGTAGTGCCCGAACACCGCAGTAGCCGCCCTGAACGCCAGCGAGTGGGCGCGGTGGGTGGAGTGGGATACCGGACCGCCGATGTGCATTCCCATGAGTTCCGGAGCGACCAGCAGCCCGGTGTATTTCTGGATGACCAAGCGCTCCAGCGGGTCGATACAGTCACTCGTCCAGATCCGGTCGGTGCGGGTCAGGACGCCCAGGTCCACCCGGCCACCGCCCGAGGCGCAACTTTCGATCTCCAGCGCGGGATGGCGACGTTTGAGCTCGTCCAGCAACCGATACAGTGCCCGCACGTTGCGGTGAACTGCGGCGGCACCCGATCCGGCGGTGCCCGCCTCCATCAGGTCCCGGTTGTGGTCCCACTTGATGTAGGCAATATCGTGGGCCGCCAGGATGGCGTCCATCCGCTCCAGGATGTAGTCCCAGGCCTCGGGAATGGCCAGGTTGAGTACCTGCTGCTGGCGGGCCGACGGCGGCAGCCGCCCCGCAGCCTGCAGGATCCAGTCGGGGTGCGCGCGCGCCAGGTCGGAGTCCGGGTTGATCATCTCGGGTTCGAACCACAACCCGAACTCCATGCCGAGCGAGCGCACATGGTCGATGAGGGGGTCCAGCCCGTCGGGCCACACGCCGTCGTCGACAAACCAGTCCCCCAGACCGGCCGTGTCGTCGCGCCGCCCCCGGAACCAGCCGTCGTCGAGCACAAACCGCTCGATACCCACCTCGGCTGCCTTGTCCGCGAGCCGGGTGAGCCGGGTGTGGTCATGATCGAAATAGACGGCTTCCCAGGTGTTCAGCGTGACCGGTCGTGCCCGGCGTGGATGGGAGGGCCGGTCACGCTGCTCCCGGTGGAACCGCTGAGCCAGCTGGTTGAGCCCGTACCCCCAGGAACCAAGCGCATCCGGAGCGTCGTAGGTTTCACCTGGCTGAAGCAGGATCTCCCCGGGCAGGAGCAACTCTCCAGCGGCGATGAACGCGGCACCCGTGGGAGTCTTCTCCACCAGCAGCTGGTGGTTGCCGCTCCAGGCGCAGTGGACGGCGTGGACCTCGCCCGATTCGAAGCGAAAGGCCGACTCGCCGGCGGCTAGCAGGAGGGTCGCGTCGAGCCCGGGGCGGCCCCGACGGCTCTCCCGTCGATAGGTGCCGGTGGTGAGGGTGTGTCGCTGGGGGCTGCGCTCGCGCAGGTGGCGGCCGGTGGTGTCGAGAATGTCCACTGCCGACGACGGGACCGGGAACACCGCGAGCAGCGAGCCTACCTCACAGGGGGTCTGGCCTTCGTTCGTCAGGTGGAGCCGCTGCCGGAGCAGGCCCGCCCCGGTGACAGTGACAGTACCGTCGAGGCGAAGGCCGGCGTGGGGATCCGACGCGGTGAACCGCAATTCGCTCCCCGTGGAGGACACGTTGGTGGTGGTGAGCCGGGGAAACAGCACCAGGCCTTCGCGGGTACCGGTCAGGCCGGGGGTGCCCTGCCAGCCGAGCGACTCCTGCGGCACGAGGGTCAGCTGGGCCGGCGTGTCGAGACCGCCCGAGACCCGCTGCGGCCGGGAGGCGGTGGCGAAGTCCTCGAGGTTGCCCTGCTCTCCCAGTTCCTCGCCCCAGTACAGAATGGCGGGGAGGCCGGCGGTCGAGGTGTCGATGATGACACTGGTGCCACCGTTGGTGAGGTGGAGGACGGGTGCGGAATTCATTAGTTATTTTTATCGTAAAAGTAATTGGGGGGTCAAGGTGGTGAAGCTGGGAACCCCGGCCCGATGGTTAACGCCCCTCGTTGCGCCTGACCATCCCCATGATGAGGAATATCAATCCGACGGCCAACGGGATCAGGGTGTACAGCGTATGGGTGCCACCGATGAAACTCATGTAAAAAATGAAAATGAAGGTTCCGATCACCAGGATCAAGCCCGTGGTGACCAGGGCGCGGCCGCGATTGGGCGGCGGCAGCGGAGGAAGCCACGGTGGCGGATCATCCGTCCAGTTCATACAGATCAGTGTACGGCTGGCAGGCAGGTGTTGACGCCACAGTGTCATGTGCACCGTATCTTCTGTACCGGAGCCTAGAGCCTGGCGCCTTAACGACCAAACGTCCCTCCCCCAAAGGGTAAGGACGTTTGGCCGTAAATCCAGGCGGGACTTTTGTGTGGAGATGGCGGGAATTGAACCCGCGTCCGATGCAGTGTAGTCAGGGCTTCTCCGGGCGCAGTTTGCGTCGGTTTTTCTCAGCTTCAGCAGTTCTGCAAACAGACTGCTGCCAAGCTCAGTTACATAAGTGTCCCCCTGAAACCTGTAACAAGTTTCAGGAGCAGTGGCCCTCTAAATGACGCCAGGATCCGGGACGAGAGCATTCCCGGGCTGACGGACTTGGTCTTACTGCTTAGGCAGCGAGAGCGAAGTCAGTGCGTTTTTGTTCGGCACTTATATTTTTACAAGGAGCGTTTACGAGATAGCCTTGTAAATCCTCGGCCCGCTTCCCCTGTCGCGACTAACATCGTCGAAACCTGTCATCCCCGTGTGTAGTTATCAATTGTGGTGCATCCCGGTTGCCCGGATATCCAAGTATAACGCACCATCATGGACGAGGTATTCCCGGCTAGAAGGTAATCCCAAAAATCACAATCGGGGACTGCCACAGCGATACCACCACAAATGACACCGCCACGAATGCGAGCCCGACGGCGGCCAGCGCCGTCGTTGCCGCCTGTTTGCGCTTGAAGCTCCACCAGAACACCACCACGTTCATCAGGACGAGCAGCGGTGCCACCCAGATGATCAGCTGCGCCAGGTACAGATAGATCAGGAGGAAGAAGGGAATCAGCGCGAAGATCCCCACCGGGACAATCGCGAGCAGGAGCAGCAGGTCGATCAGGGCGACGACAGTGACCCACCAGGGCCTGCGGTACCGTAACTCGGACTCGTCGGGATCCTCGCCAGGTTCCTGGGCCTCCCAGAAAACATCGCTCATACCTCAGGTGCCCCGGTTTTTCTCACGCATGTCGCGCAGAGCCTCGCGATTGTCCTGCTTCTCCCGCAGGGTCTGTCGCTTGTCGTAGTCCCGCTTACCGCGGGCGACGGCGATTTCCACCTTCGCGCGGCCGTTGAGGAAGTACAACTGCAACGGAACCAGGGTGAACCCGCTCTCGCGGATCCGCTGGGAAATACGGGTGAGTTCGTCACGGTGCAGCAGCAATTTGCGACGGCGTCGGGCGGCGTGATTGGTCCAGCTACCCTGCGTGTACTCGGGAATGTGGATGCCCTCGAGCCAGAGTTCATCGTTGTAGAAGATGGCGAACCCGTCCACCAGGGAGGCGCGCCCGGCGCGGAGTGACTTCACCTCGGTGCCCATCAGGGCAAGGCCAGCCTCATACGTGTCCAGCACCTCGTAGTCATGCCGGGCCTTCCGATTGGTGGCCACTACTTTTCGGCCACTTTCCTTGGGCACGGTACAACTCCTTTTGCAGGTGGGCGGCTCCACGGCTTACCACCGGGAGGCAACGAACGGTCCCTCCAGTCTAGTGCGTCGGGTCCTACAGCAGGCCCAGCGGGTCGACGAGGCTGCCGTTGAGCTGCGTTTCAAAGTGCAGGTGGCAGCCGTTGGAGTTGCCGGTGGTACCCGTGCGGCCTATCAGTTGGCCGGCGCTGACCTTCTGCCCTACCGACACGTTAAAGCTGGACAGGTGGTAGTAATTGGTCGCCAGGGCGTTCCCCTGCAGTACGCCATGGTTAATGACAACCCGGTTGCCAGCACCGGTTACTGCGTTGGAGTCGGCATACCAGACCTCGCCGGCGGCCGCCGCGTACAGCGGTGTGCCACACCCCACGCCGTAGTCGATCCCGGTGTGCCGGTAACCGCCGGAGCCGTCAAAGTCGATCGTGCCCACCGGTGTCGCACGCCACCCGAAGCCAGAGGAAACGGGACCGCTAACCGGTGCCCGCAGTCCGAAGGCGGAGGGATCGCCAGACTCGATGGGAGCGATGGGGCCTACCGTCGCAGGAACAACAGCGGCGGGCTCTACGGGTGCCGGTGCCGGCCGCCGGGCCGCAGCAGCGGCCGCGGCTGCCGCTGCGTTCTCGGCGGCAGCCTTTTCAGCCGCAGCCTGGGCGCGGCGTTCGGTCTCGATCCGGGCCCGCTCCTCGGCCTCGGCGCGGAGCCGGGCTTCCTCGCGTTTGCGCGCCTCCTCGATCAGCCGGGCCTGCCTCGCAGCGATGTCAGCGGTGACCTTCTGATGTGCGGATTCCACCTCGGCCAGCTGGGCCTCGATCACTGGCTTCTGTTCCTGGAGCTGCTCAGACAATTCAGAGGTGTCCGCCACGAGGGCATCGACCTTACTCTTTTGCGTTGCTGCTTCGTCGCGGGCTATCTGTTCCGCGGCGAGTGCCTCCTCCGCCTGCGCCTGAAGGTCGAGGATCTCAGCCTCGACGGCGATCAGACGCGCCTCTGAGCTGAGGTTGATCGCGTTTTGCTGGGAAAGCTGATCGAGGGCGGCGTTCTGGCTGCGCAGGGCCTGGTCGACCATGTCGATTGAGTTGGTGAGGCTTTCCGAGCCTTCCGAACCAAAGAGCAGTGACAGGTTCGAGGGCACTCCCCCGTTCTTGTAGGCCTGGGTAGCGATTTGCCCGATCATCTCCCGGGTTTCGCCCATCGCCTCCTGGTCGAGGTCAATCTGCTCGTTGATCTTGTTCTTTGTTTCTTGCGCAAGGTCGACCCGCTGGGTCAGCGCGGTTACCTGGCTGGTTGCCGATTCGACGCGCCCCTGCGCATCCGCCAAGGCCTGCTGGGCTGCGGGCAATTGTCCCTGGAAGACCCGGAGCTGGGCGATCGTTTTAGCAATGTCGGCATCGAGGTACTCGATCGACTGCTGAACATCTTCGATTTCCTGCTCGAGAGCGCTCTGCCGGTTATCAAGTTCATCAGCAAAGACTGGTGCACTGAAGCCAAACGCCAACGCCACAATCACCGCGACCGATGTGCCGACAACGGCTTTGGTCGCGACTGATTGATTGGCCGGCGAGAACGGCCAAGATTTAAGGGCAAGCATAGGCTCTCTTTCTTTGCTGGACATCACTCTAAACCCTCAAATAGCGTCTGAGAGTGAGAAGTGACGACACTCCGGCAAGAACTCCACCCAACAAAATGAGCAGTGGGGCCAAAAGAAGCACCTCGGATGAGGAAATAAATGCGGTTTCCGGATACATCTCTGCGAGCACACCGTTGAGGGCGAAGTGGGCGAGAGCCCACAGTGTGCCGGTGGCCAACAGCCCACCAATCACCGCGGCAATCACCCCTTCCAGCACGAACGGGAGCTGGATGACGGCCTTACTGGCGCCCACCAGACGCATAATTCCGGTCTCGCGGCGTCTACTGAACGCCGAAAGTCGAATAGTAGTTGCCACCAGCAACACCGCGCAGAGCAGCATAACGCCGGCTATGGTCAACGCGATCGCCGACGCAACATTCATGTAGGTGAAAAGCCGTTCCAGCAATTCCCTCTGGTCGCTGACCACGTCAACCCCGGGCGTCGAGGAAAAGGCTTCGTTGATGACCTCATATTTCTCGGGGTCCACCAGGTTGACCCTGAACGATTCGGGCAGCTGGTCCTCTGTTACCGAATCAACAATCGGTGAATTGGCAAACTGATCCTGGAAATGGCCGAGCGCTTCTTCCTGGGATTCGTACTCGACCGTTGAGACGTACGCGCTGAAGGAGTCCGATTCGAGGATCGCTTCGATGTCGTCGCGCTGGTCGTCGGTGACCGGGCCTGCGGCACAGCTCGGCGAGGTGGAATTATCCACGCAGAGGAACACGGCAACCTGAACGCGGTCGTACCAGTAGCCCTTCATCTGGTTGATCTGCAGTTGCAGCAGGCCCGCCGCACCCACGAAGGTCAGGGAGATAAAGGTGACCAGAATAATCGAGACGACCATCGCCAGGTTCCTGCGCAGGCCGGATCCCAGCTCGCCGAGGACGAAAGCGAACCTCATTGCGCTGGTACCCCGGTCTCGCCGATATAGATGCCCTGGGCGTCGTCGCGTACCACCGACCCATTGTGGAGCTCGACCACCCGCTTCCGCATCGTATTCACGATGTCGTCGTCGTGAGTGGCCATCACCACGGTGGTGCCGTTGGAGTTGATCTTGTCCAGCACTTTCATGATGCCCATGGACGTGGTGGGGTCGAGGTTTCCCGTGGGCTCATCGGCCAGCAGGATGCCTGGCCGGTTCACGATGGCCCGGGCAATCGCGACGCGTTGCTGCTCGCCACCGGAGAGCTCATGGGGCATCCTGTTGTTCTTGCCCTCAAGGCCCACCGTCTGCAGCACGTCGGGCACTGTCTCCCTGATGACGGCGCGGCTTTTCCCGATCACCTGCATCGCGAACGCGACGTTGGCGAAAACGGTCTTGTTGGGCAGCAGCCGGAAGTCCTGGAACACCACGCCGATCCCGCGGCGCAGCTTGGGAACGCGCCAGCTGGGAATGTTGGCGACGTTCTGGCCTGCCACGTACACGGATCCACGCGACACCCGGTCCTCCTTGAGGACCAGGCGGATGAACGTGGACTTGCCGGACCCTGAGGCCCCGACCAGGAAAACGAACTCCCCACGGTCCACTTCGAGGCTGACGGCGTCGAGAGCAGGCCGTGACTTGTTGTCGTAGACCTTGGTGACAGTGTCGAATCTAATCATGACTACTTTGCGCCCATAGGAAGCTGCCAGTGCACGGGCATTTGCTGGGGGAAAGAAGTACCGGCCTCTGAACTATAGCGACGCCCTTGTGCGTTGACTGCTCATCACGGCGGTGTGTCGCTTTGGTGTCGGTCTACTCCGCGGGAGCACTGCGGTTATTGGCCCGCCACCGGATTCCGGCATCGATGAAGTCGTCGATCTCACCGTCAAACACCGCCGAGGTGTTGCCCACCTCGTGCTCGGTCCGGAGGTCCTTGACCATTTGATACGGATTGAGGACGTACGAGCGCATCTGGTCACCCCACGACGCCTTCACATCGCCGGCCATCGCCTTCTTTTCAGCGTTTTCCGCTTCCTGCATCTGCAGCAGCAGACGGGACTGGAGCACCCTCAGTGCCGCGGCACGGTTTTGCAGTTGGGATTTCTCATTCTGCATCGACACCACAATGCCCGTGGGGATGTGGGTCAGGCGGACCGCCGAGTCAGTGGTGTTGACCGACTGGCCGCCGGGGCCGGAGGACCTGAACACGTCCACCTTGATCTCGTTGTCGGGAATCTCCACAGAGTCGGTTTGTTCGATGAGCGGGATGACTTCGACGGCGGCGAAGGATGTCTGGCGGCGCCCCTGGTTGTCGAAGGGGCTGATTCGCACGAGCCGGTGCGTTCCGGCTTCCACGGAGAGGGTGCCGAAGGCGTAGGGCGCTTTCACCTCGAAGGTGGCGGACTTCAGGCCGGCTTCCTCCGCATAGGAGGTGTCCAGCACCTGGGTGGGATACCCGTGGCGTTCGGCCCAGCGCAGGTACATGCGGAGCAGCATCTCGGCGAAATCGGCAGCGTCCACTCCACCAGCACCCGAACGGATGCTGACCACCGCTTCCCGTTCGTCGTACTCCCCCGCCAGCAGGGTTACCACCTCAAGCCGATCCAGTGAGGCGCTCAACGAGGTAAGTTCCTTGACGGATTCCTCCCGGGAGGCCTCGTCGTCCTCGTCCTGGGCCAGTTCCACCAGGACTTCGAGGTCCTCGATGCGTGAGTGAAGGGTTTCCAGGCGCTCCAGCGCAGACTGGCGGTGGGACAGCCGGGAGGTGATTTTCTGGGCGGCAGCAGGATCGTCCCACAGGTTGGGCTCCCCCGCCTGTTCGCTGAGTTCAGCAATGTCAGTGCGGATCGCCTCCACATCAGCGACCTGTTCGATGTTGGCGTACTTGGTGCGGAGCGCGCGGATTTCTGCGGGAAAATCGATGTTTGCCATGATTGATCCAGCCTACGTCATGGCGCCGGACTCACGTGGTGACCCCTGCGGGTAATCGGCCGGGTGACTTGGTGCGTGGTGGCTAGCTCAGGGGGCCCAGATGGGTGCGCTCCATGGCATCGGCGGCGACGGCCGCCGGGCCTTCACGCATCAGGTGCCGCTGGTGATCGGCCCCCGATCCGTGTTGCACGATCCTGCGCAGCAACCCGTTCACCGTGGCCTCGTCGTCGTACTCCCGCAGGATTGGTTGTACCCGTGTGATCAGCAGGTTGATTGCGTCAGCGGCGTCGCAGAGCCCTCCATCCACCGGGTTGACGAGTGGTCCTCCGAGCCCGTATCTGCTGGCCGTCCAGCTGGCGGCCCGGAGATCCGCAGCCGTGGCGACGGGTGCCGGCTCTCCTGCCCGCCACGCCCGCGCCCCGTCTTCGACCAGCGCGCGGGTCAAGGCTGCGATCAGGACGGCGTCGCCCGCGTAGAGGCAGACGTCGCAGATTCGGACCTCCACTGTCGGGTGTTTGCGCGCCAACCGCGCATCGGTATAGAACATGCCTTCGTCGAGGATCACGCCGCCGTCGAGACGCGTCTGGATCAACTTCTGATACGCCCGCACCGAGCCGAACGGCTCGTAGGTACCGGAGGTGGGCCAGCGGAGGTTCAGGGGATAGCGGTAGCTGGCATATCCGCTGTCCACCCCGTTCCAGTAGGGTGAATTGGCGCTGAGCGCCAGCAGGATGGGCAGCCACACCCGGATCCGGTCCAGGACGGCGACGCCCTCCTCTGGGGACTCGATTGACACGTGCACATGGAACCCGCAGGTGAGGTGCTCTGCGAGCGCCAGCCCGTAGAGATCCCGCATCCGTTCATACCTGCCCTCGGGCGCGAGCCTGAGCGTCCCCGGGTGGACGCTGGTGGCGAGCGCTGCCACCCTGGCACCATACTGGCGAGCTGCACGGTCCGCCTGGCGACGGCCGCCGTGGATTGCCGCCGCCAGGTCCCTCAGGTCGGCGTAGGGCTGGCTGATTACCTCCAGCTGTTGCTGCTGCAGTTCCAGGGACAACTCGCTGGTGTCGTCGTCGTCGGGCGCCACCTCGGAAAGAACCAGCGGCGAGAGAGCCGCCGGGCGCCCGGTGTGCTCATCGAGCAGGAGGAGTTCTTCCTCCACGCCGAACGTCCTGCCCGCCCGGGTACCGGAGGGGGTGACGTCTCCTGTGGACACTGCCTCCCCTCCTCTTCTTCGTGCCAGGGGGCTGGATGCGGATAACCCAGGGCTTAGGAAGAAGCGTCCTCAGAACCAAGAAGGGTGTCAAGGGTCGCCGGAGACCCTTGAGGTTGGCGGGCCCCAGTGCACCCCCACCTGTGGGGGCCAAGGCCCGAGCCGGAATGCCGGCAGCGGTGGAATAAGCACCCCCCGTTCACCCGTTCCATGGGTAGGCGAGGATCGGGTACCGGTAATCGGGGATGGGTGAGAGGGAAGCATGCTGAAAACTGTGGTGATTGGGGCCGGCCAGGCCGGTCTCTCGGCCGCCTACCACCTGCGACGGCAGGGACTCGAGCCCGAGAGGGACTTCGTGGTGCTGGATGCCAATCCAGGCCCGGGCGGCGCGTGGCGGCACCGCTGGCCATCGCTCACCTTCGGGACTGCCCATAATATTCATGACCTGCCGGGACTTGCGCTCGGCGTCCCCGACCCCACCGAGCCGGCGTCGGACGTGGTCAGCCGCTACTACGGCGCTTATGAGCGGAAGTTCGAGCTACCGGTACACCGCCCGGAGGTCGTCCGGGAGGTCGTGTCCGACTCCACCGACGGTCCGCTGCGGGTCGTCACCGGATCGGCCAGCCGGGATACCGAGCTGATCATCAACGGCACCGGCACCTGGGACCGCCCCTACTGGCCCTACTATCCGGGCCGCGAACTGTTCCTCGGCTCTCAGCTCCACACCCATGACTTCCGGTCGGCGGAGGAGTTCAAAGGACTACACGTGGTGGTGGTGGGTGCCGGGACGTCCGCTGCCCAGTTCCTTCTCCAGCTCACCGCGGCCGGTGCCACCACCACCTGGGTCACGCGCCGCCCGCCGGCGTTCACCGGGCGCGAGTTCAACGCCGAATGGGGCAGGGAGGTCGAAGCGTCTGTCAACGAACGCACGGCGGCGGGACTTCCACCGGCCAGCGTGGTCTCGACGACTGGGCTGCCGCTGACCCGCCAGTATCAGGACGGGATTGACGCCGGGATCCTCATCTCTGCCGGTGGAATGCGTTCGATCACGCCCGAGGGGGTTCTCCTTGAGAGCGGAAGAGAGATCCGGGCGGACGCCATCCTGTGGGCCACCGGGTTCAGGGCGGCGCTGGATCATCTGGCTCCCTTGAAACTGCGGGAACCTGGAGGCGGCATCCGGATGGATGGGGTCCATGTCATCAAGGATCCCCGGGTGCTCTTGGTGGGCTATGGAGCCTCCGCTTCCACACTGGGAGCCACCCGCGCCGGCAGGGCTGCCGCGGTTGCGGCCGTGAAGCGCCTCGACAAGGTCACAGCCAGCACCTGAGGGGCGGCTCTCCGTCTAGAAGATGGCGTTCAGCCCATTCCATCCGGTCCCCACCTGAACCCGCGGCAGCCAGCCTCCGGAGCCGTTGCCCGGGTACAGCCACAGGTAGCCCCGGGAATCCCGTGCGAGGAGGTCCGCGGTGCGGTCGCCGTTGAAGTCACCCGGACCCATCAGGGCGGTCATCGAGTTCCAGCTGGTCCCGACCCGCACTCTTGGAAGCCACCGCCCGGCGCCGTTGCCCGGATACAGCCACAGGTACCCGGTCGCTGATTCTCGGGCGAGAATGTCCGAACGGCCATCCCCGTTGAAATCGCCCGGCGCGACAATCGCGCTGAACGCGTTCCAGTCGCTGCCGACCCGCTGCCGGGGCAACCACCCGCCGGACCCGTTTCCCGGGTAGAGCCAGAGGTAGCCGGTGGTCCTCTCACGGGCTAGGACGTCGACGAACTGGTCGCCGTTGAAGTCGCCCGGCCCGACGATGGAGTTGATCGCGTTCCACCCGTGGCCGACCCGAACGCGGGGAAGCCATCCCCCCGTGCCGTTCCCCCGGTAAAGCCAGAGGTAGCCAGTGGCTGCCTCACGAGCGAGCACGTCAGAGGGGCCGTCGCCGTTGAAGTCACCAGGCGTTTCGAGGGCGTTCATTGACCCCCAATTGACCCCAATTCGGATACCAGACCAAACGGTGCCGTTCCCCTTCCCCCGGTACAACCGCAGGTCACCCGTTGACGTGACGCGGGCCAGGATGTCATTGTTCCAGTCCCCGTTGAACTCCGCTGTGGATAGGGACAGCGTTGATGCAGGGATCGCGAGGGGCGTGAAGGCGTACGGCTCGCACGTCAGGTCGTAGTCGCGGGTTTCGTCGTACCACTGGGAAATATAGACGCGGCCACCGGAGAAACTCGGTTGACGGCAGCGGTCCAGTGCTTCGTTGGGATAGTCCAGCCTGCCGGCGGTCGCCCAGACGGGCACCCCTGGCAACCGCCAGGAGCCGGTGATCCCGGTCCAGCCTGCAGCATAGGAGTAGAGACCGTAGGAGAAGCCCGCGTCCCGCAGGCCCCGCATCAGCCCCTCGATGATGAGCCGGTTGTCCCGTTGTTGAGCTGCCGTGCTGGTGGGCCAGGGCTGGGCGGGGCGGGGTTCGACGTCGATCCAGACGACCGGCGGCCGGAACCCAATCCTGTTCATGCTTGCGACGGCGTATTGCGCTTCGGAGTAGCCCACGTTGGAGAGTCGCCCTGCACGGGTGTTGCTGGTCCACGGCCCCCTTGAGCCGTAGGTGCTCAGCTGGGCGGCAGTCGGGTAGCCCGCCATCGCATAACCGTGTGCTTTTTTGTTGTTGGTCTTGGTCCAGTTGACCTGGCTGGCCAGACAGGGGTTCTCGGTGAAGGGAAGCCCCCTGGTCAGTCCGATAATCACGAACTGGGTGGAGGTGGGCGGCATGGGCAGAGAGAACCCGCCCTGCGCCGTCGAGCACTGGGGCCAGGAAATGTCGTGGCCGTACAGCGGCGCGGCCTGGGCAGGGGGTGCGACGGTCACGAAGCCGAGCAGGAGCGCCAGTGAAGTCAGTAGAGCTATTGCCATCCGCCGGAGCGAGCGAATCATCACGCAAACCACCTCATCCAACCGGCACCAGTTTACCGCCGCTGAAGGAATAAAGAGCCTGCTCAGCGGCACCAATCTCAGGCGATCTCAGCGGGTCAGCTCGGACCTGGCATCCGCTGTCACCACAATCGGAATACCTTCGGGGACGAGGAAATTCACCATTGGCGGATGAACGACGGCGGTGAGCACCACCCGAGCCGTCCGGCTATCCGGTGCGCCGGTCGCTGGATCGACAGACAGTCCGTTGAACCGTGCTCCGGCACCGGTCAGGACCAAATAATTCTGCACCGACGAGCGCACCGTACCCGAGTCCAGTTCCGGCACCGGCGCCGTGGCATCCGGCTCCGGCTCCGCCAGCCCGAACGTATCCGCCGCACTCAAAGCCGCCCCGTCGGCAACCGATAAAAGCTTCTGCCGGTCAAGGTAAACCGCAGACGCTGCCATGACCACCGTGAGTGTCAGCAGGGACAACAGAACGTAGCCGATCACCATCACCATGATGTGCCCTTCCTCAGCGGCAGACGATGCACGGCTAGGTCTGGGCTGTAGCAGGCGGCCACTCACCGGTAACGCTCCACTAGCTGGGTTGCTGACGCGTCTACTGAGATCGCCGAACCACTCACGCCGGCCCCCGATGGCATCAGCGGCAGCTGAACTCCAAGCCGAACCTCAACGGTCACACCCGATCCGGGAGCCAGACACTCGCCTGAACACCGGATCTGAACCTCCGCTGCAGCTGCATCGAACCCGAAGTCATTCAGCACCAGCAGGGCCGCCCGCTGCGCACCCGCAGCTGCATCCGGCACTGATTCCTTACTCACATAGACTTTCGCGGCCTGGTCTGCCGCACCAACGACCGCGAAAGACCCGGCCTGCAGCTGGGAGAGTGTCAGGACGAAATAAATGACAGGTACCAGGAGCAGCAGCCCAAGAAAAACGAACTCCACCACGGCACTTCCGGATTCCTCGTTATTGATCCGCTGGGGTGGTCGAGAGCGCCGCATGTCCTGTCACCTCGAGAATCCCGGCGGGACCAATGAGCCCGATCACCGGCAACGGTGCCCGCACTGTCACGGCCAACATCGACAGACCGTCCCGATCGATCTCCTCCACCGAGATGTTCTCTGCGTATGCGCCATTCAGTGCGGTGGAAAGGATCGTCCCCGTACGATCGGCCGCATCACTGGCTGAGCGGTCGGCCAATGTGCCGTAGCGCGCCCCAGCGGACGCGGCATCAATGAGCGTGTTGCGGACATGGAGAACCAGCGTCAGCTGCAAGACCGCGATAAAGATGACGGTCAGGAGACCTCCCACCAACGCGAAGTCGACCACCGCTGCGCCACGCTCGGGATCCTCAGCCCCGCCCTTGTGGTCGGTGCGCCGCCAGTCCGGCCTGGATTCCATCCGGCGTATCCCTGGGTTGCTTCAGGGACTGACGCGACTGATCGCGTCATTGAACAGGTTCTCCAGGGCTGGGCCGGCGAGAGCCAACAACGCCGCCACCAGCACGGCTGACATCAGCGTGATCATGACCCATCCCGGCACGTCACCGCGCTCGGACGGATCGTTTGCGGTGCCGCGCGCCCCATGAACCACACGGGTCAGAGTGAATGCCACGAGTAGGTAAAGGGCCGGAAGGATCCGTTGGATGGGTGGGTGCGGTTTCATTCTGTGCCTCTTCCGGTCGACTTCAATTGTTTGCTGTGGGTCACAGCCCCAGGCTGATCAGGGCAATGCCCGGGTAAACGGCGAAGAGCACCGTCAGGGGAAGCACGCCAAACACCAGGGGGACCATCATGGCGATCTCCTTCTTTCCGGCGGACTCCATCAGTTCCCGCTTAGACACATCGCGGACATCCTGGGCCTGCGCCCTCAGCACATCTGCCAGCGGTGTGCCCCGCTGGACTGCTACCGACACTCCATCGACAAACCGCACCAGGGGCGTGAGCCTGGTGCGGTCGGAGAACTGCTGCAGTGCCGCGATGAGCGGTGTCCCAGCCCGGGTTTCCGCGAGGACCCGCTCAAACTCCAGCGCCAGCTCCCCGTGAGCTGTGCGGCAGATTCGTTCCAGCGCCCCTGTTGCACTCTCCCCCGCGCTCACTGCCAAGGCCATCAGCTCTGCCAGGCTCGGAAATTCGGCGAGCATCTTGGCCTCCCGCCGCTTGATCTGCGCAGTCAAGACGTAGTCCCTCAGCAGGTATCCGCCGGCTGTACATCCCACGACGGCGAGCGCAGCGGGGAACGGGCCGATGGCACCCGACAAAGTCATCAACACCGCCGTCCCGGCGGAGAGGCTGAGAGCAACCGCCGCCCAGAGAATCTGTTCAGCCCGAAAGTCGACGACCTTCTGGTCCTTACCGGCCTGGGCCAGCCGTTTGGCCAACATGGTCGATGCAGGATTGAACCTGCCCAACCAACCGACGACGTCGTTCACCACCGGGCGTGCAATGCGCTCGATGGGACCGAAGGGAGTCAAGAGCGCCGGAGACCCATCCAACAAACGGGAACGCACATCAACAGACTTCAGTTGGGGCGCTACCCGGTCGACAAACCGCGTCGATCGCATCAGCGGCACTCTCACCACGACCAACCACAGCCCCACGCCCAGCACGCAACCAGCGAGCGCTGCGAGCGCCTGGATATCCATCACCGGAGGACCCTCTCATCCTGGGGCAGCGCACCAATGCGAAGCATGATCCGGTAGCACACCACTGAAATCACCAGGCCTCCCAGCAGGACGGCGGCGCCGGTTGGAGTGTTATAGGCCCTGACCGCCTCGGGCCGGGTTGCAAGGAGCATCAGAACCAGCCAGGGAGCGGCCACCGCCAGGCGGGCAGCATTGATGGTCCAGGATTGTCGTGCCTCAAGTTCGCTTCTCGTCCGGGCGCTGTCCCGCAGGAAGTCGGCCAGGGTTCCGAGGAGCCGGCCCAGGTCAGAGCCGCCCACTTCACGTGTCATCCGCAGGGCTTCGATGATGCGGTCCGCTACCGGATCGGCGAGTCTGGTCTTCAACCGACCCAGTGCATCGTCGAACCGGGCACCAGCGCGGTAATCAGCGCCGAACGCGCCGAACGCCTGGCGTAGCTCGACCGGCCCCTTGTCACCCAGTTGGGAGATCGCTTCCGGAAGCGACAATCCAGCCCGGATCGCCGATCGCAAGTGGTCAACGACGTCGGGCCACAGCTCCCGGAGCGCCGCCGCGCGCCGGTGTGCCCTCCACCTGACGACACCCGTGGGGAGGAATGCGGCAAATAGTGAGAAGCATGCCGCGATAGGTGGAGACCCGGTGAGAACAAGGATCGCGAGAAAGCACAGCACCCCTATCCCCAGTGAGGATGCCACCAGGCCCCCCACCGAAACCTTCTCGATTCCGGCGCGCAGGAGGAGTTCCTCAACCCGGCCGATCTGTTGAACGGCTGGCCTGCTCCGCGGGGATTCGGTCCAGCAAGACCACCAGAGGAGGTACAGCCCGGTCCCGAGCGCAGCCCCAATCGCCGCCGTCATGTCACGGGCTCCAGCAGTCGTGACACCTGGAAACCCGCATTCGCGAACTTCTCCTCAGCGGGCATGGCCGATGCCGTGACGACGAGGTCTCCTCCGACCCTCCGGAAGACTGAGGAAGACTCGATGATGCCGTTCTCCACCCGTCGCCCCAGGCACAGGATTTCGGTAATCCACCGCCGTCCGTCTCGGACGCGTTCACAATGGACAACGAGATCGATGCAGGACGCGACGGTCGGCACAACGAAAGCGCTAGAGATGTTGTCACCGGCGAGCAGCGGAAGGGTACAGATCTTCGTCACTGCGTCAGTGGCACGTTCTTCACCACGTGTACTTTTACCCCGTCGATCCGGGGAACGTGAGAAATCACTGGTCGAGTTTGTACCAATTCATATTAGCGAGCGGAGGTCCACGCTCCTTCGCGGCAGTGGATTAGCGCCCTATTGACGACGTCTGCCGCTGGAGTTCGACTAGGGCGTGTCTCCTAATTCTTTGAGCCAAATAGTGATGGCTCGGAGTACGACTCCTCCGCGGTAGGTGAGGGCGAGTTTGTCGTACCGGGTGGCCAGACCGCGCCATTGTTTGAAGGTGTTGAAGGAACGTTCAACGACGTTGCGCCGTTTGTAGGCTTCCCTGTCGAGACCGACGGGTCTTCCACCACTGCGGCCGCGGCGTTTACGGTTCGCTTGCTGGTCGGAGCGTTCCGGGATGACCGCCTGGATCCCGCGGGAACGCAGGAGGTTCCGGTTAGCTTTGGAAGAATACGCCTTATCTCCCAACGCCCGGTCCGGCCTGGTCCGAGCCCTGCCTTTGCCTATCCGCGGGACGTGCAACGCATCGAGCAAGAGCGGAAACATTGGTGAGTCCCCGCCCTGGCCCGGTCCGATGAGCATCACCAACGGCCGCATTTTCCCGTCGCAGAGATGATGGATCTTCGTCGTCAACCCGCCACGGGAGCGGCCGATCGCGTGGTCAGGAGGCTCCTCGCGCAGTTTCATGTAATTCGACAGGTCCCCCTGTGGTGCGCGGAAGGTTGGTTGCGTGTTGGTGAGCCCGGTTCACTGTCGAGTCCACGGAAACCTCCCAATCGATCATCCCTGCCGCGTCAGCTTCTGCCAGCAACTGGGTGTGGATCCTGTCCCAGGTGCCATCGCTGCTGAACCGGCGGTGGCGTTTCCACACCGTCTTCCACGACCCGAAACACTCCGGCAGATCCCGCCACGGGATTCCTGCCCGGAACCGATAAACGATGCCCTCAACGACCAGCCTGTGATTGTTGAAGGGGCGGCCCGGGCTTCCGTCCGAGCTTGGCATCAACGGCTCAATCCGAGCCCACTGAGCATCCGACAAAACAGCAGTACGTGACATACCACCAGCATCCCAAAGACCTCACCGAACAATAAGGAGACACGCCCTAGTTTGACTTTGGCTATTCCGCGGAGAACCTTGACCGGGCTATCAGGCTAATGAGCCTGACTGACAACCTGTCTAACGGCCTTGATCTCGTATGCCTCGCGCCACAGAACGATGTCCATGATGCGAAGAACTGAGGGATCAAATCCTTGCTCGACGATGCCCGAGTCAGCCTTGATGCCCTCCAGCCGCTCCACCAGCCCGGTACCGTCGGTCAAAGCCCTGTGCCAGCCGCCCCAATACGACTTGGGCGGGACGATGTTGAAGATAAGCGAGTCTACGATAGGGATGAGGTGCGGGCGCTTGCGGGCCAGCAGCTTACTCGCCGTAGTCGGGCCGATACCCCATTTCTCTTTACCGCGGCGGGTGACCGTCTCCCAAAGCTTCTGCGCCGGACTCTCCATACCGAGGTGTTCCCTGTAGCCGTCGTCGTCCAATTCGGCCATTCTTAGGTCCGCCGGGATGGCCGAGAGCAGTTTCTCTACTAGGGCTGCATCGTCGCGGATGAAGGAGATGGCGGCGACTGCGGGCACATTGACGCTAAGGAACGAAACGGCCACCAGGTCATCGGCGGTGAATCTGTTCTTCACGTCCGGACTATCTCCCCCGCCTGCCCACTGGTCGAAATTGGCGCCGGTGCGCGGTAGGCCAAATCTGTAGCCAGGACGGTAATACTCGGCCAGGTGCCGAGTCGCCTTCTCTGTGTCGTTCAGAACGGAATGCAGTGTCATGGTTCCCCCTTTGAATGGCGGCCGATGCCGCCCAACTAAATCTATCTGAACCTGAAAATGGCGTGACTCGCAGAGTCCGTAAGTTCCCCGGTCCGGGATGCGGTCGACCAGACCTACAGAGTTCGTAAGTTCGCCGTCCCAAGGTGCGATGACTTCGGTGAGCCTCGGCAGCAACCTGGCCGTGAAGCCCGAACGCGTCGACGACGCGGAAGCGGCCTGAGTTGGGGAGACACTTCCCGGCTCCCGCACATATAGTGACCACGTCCAATTCAACGGAGCCTAAGAAGACGAACCGGTTCCTCCCGGACACGAAGAAGCCCCGGAGCATTCGCCGCTCCGGGGCTTCAAAATGTGGCAACTCACCCTGCGAATGGGGTTAAGCGTGCTGCTTCGTCAGTATGGCTATCCGGCTTCCATGGTCACCGGAATGCTGCAGAACACACATTAGCAGAGCTAAATAGTTGCTCGGGCCGGCCACCGTTCATCGATTCGGCGCCTCCCACTTAGCCAAGCGTTCGTCCCCTGGTCCGCTACCCGCACCGTCGCCGACTCCTAAGCGCGCACCTGATGCATTTGCCGAGATGGCCCAGCTAGTCGAACTCATCGAGGGGACAGTTCACAACCCAAGTCGGAGTACTAATCGCGGTTGACGCCGGTGGTGTCCAAGGTCTCCAAATTTTCTAAGAGATCTATCTGATCAGAAAGATCTCCTATTTGATGCCAAAATCGAACCCGTCCCTCCGATGATGCCCGAACCGCTCTCTCAGAAAGTTGCCTGTGCTAGTCAGGTTCGCTGAAGTCTGGCTGTGCCGGTTGGAATGTAGCGCTTCAGCTTGTCCATAGAGCAAGAGAAGCTGCTCAACTAGCTCCTCATTGGACGTTTTTCCATTGGGTTGCCGATTTTCTACCAAACCCGAAGGTATGGCCAAGTAGCCTTGTAGAACATTTGGAAGGTACTCCCTCACTACGGCTTCCAGTTCGTACTCAAAACCCGCATCCCCGGATGGCTGCCGTCTTTCCGCATCTATTACGGCATCGAGGGTCTGGCAGGTTTCCAGTACGGTGACGTAGGCATCGGGCGGGAGTCGGTGTTTGTTCTGCTTAGCGCTCGAGCTTACCCATGCAAGCGCCGCCGATAATTCGTCCCAAGACCGAGGTGCGGGAACTGCTTCTGGACGGTATTGGGGGGCGGGGTGCACATGTTCGTGCGGTCCCACAGGTGCGCCAAGCTGTTGTTCCCGCACCCTTTTGCGTAGCCATAGATCGCGTAGCCCATAGGACCGAACCGCGGAAACACCCATGACCGCCAATCCGACAAGGCCCGACATGGTAGAAAGCGGGCCGTCTCCAGGGACCGAGAAAGCAACAATGAAGACGGCAGCATAGATTGCTCCCTCAAGAAGGACCCTTTTGTTCTTCGCGCCTATGCCGATGATGAGCACGTAGAAGGCGACAAAAATGAAGAATATGAGGGCAAGCGCTACTTTAATGACGTTCCCGACGGTGAGCCGCGACATGTCTAACCCCTCAATTTGTGCGTTGTGGCGGCGTCAGAGGAGTGGCTACGCTCGAGCTGATGTCGAGCGCGGCTCACCTGACCTTCGAGGACTTGCACCGTCTGTTTCATTGACTGGGTTGCTTCGGCCTTGTACCGGTCGATCTCGTCCATGGTCTGGAACACGATGTCGAACGCATGCTGCAGCTTGGCGGGGTCGATCGTCGCCTGGGCGGCGTTTTGGTGAATTGCTGCGCCTTGGGAACGCAAAAGCTCTGAGGTCGAGACAATCATGTCCGACGTGGTCGAATTCAGGGCGTTGATCTGCGACAGAACGATCTTTTGCTGAGCCAATGCCAATGCAACGATCACGGCGACACGTAGCGCCGCGAGGGTGGTGTCTAGGGCGCGATCCACGCCTTTGATCAGTTCCGAGTTGTTCTTCTTGACAACATCGAGCGCTAGGTAGCCTTGGATAGAGACCGCCATCTGGGTCATTAGATCTTGATGGCGCTGACGAACGTAAAACAGAGCATCTGCTTCCAAGCTTGCAGCTTCGTCTGCCTTACCCTGGTTGCGAGATTCTGAGATTCGCCGCTCTAACCCATCTCCAAGGTGACCGGCGAGCACGGCGTAATTTGCAAGTTGCCCCATCGCCGCCCACAGGGCGTCGCGCTCCGTTTGGATCGCGGCGTTGTCCTGCCGAAGTTCGTCTTGGGCGCCCTTGAGTGCTTTGGTAATAGCGTCGAGCTGCTCTTGAGCAGATTCATACTTCAAAAAGTATCGCTGTATGGCGCTTCCCCCAGGAAGAAACTTGAGGATGCGCTTTGTTCCGGTCAGATCATGACGCTTAGGGTCCAGCTCGGTTACGATCTGTCGCAGTTCCACCAAGGTGTTGCCAGTACGTGATGCTGGATCTGCGCCAGTCGCTGCGAGAGCGGCTGCGGGCCTCTTCAATATGCGGTTGGATGCGCCGGTCGCCTGCTGCATCGTCCCTTCGCCCAGCCGGGTCAGCTGAGCTAGCTTCGTCTGGAATTCTGGGCTTTGAAGAGGAGTAGCCATGAGGTCATCAAGAAATTTGTTAGCGTTCTCAGCGTGCTTCTGCTGCGCCTCGGCATCCACCAGAATCATGCCGCCGACCTTTTCCGGTTCGCGAACCGACACCTCGGCCACCGGCTCCGGCGGCTCCAGTTTCAGTGGATTGTCTACTTGCGGGGACGGGGTTGAGCTGAGGTCGAGCGGATTCGACATGCTGTACTCCTAAGGGATTTGAGACCGATCGCAGACTGCCGGGGTTTGTTTGTAGGCTACCGTAAATGCCGAGGTCTTATCCGTAGCGGCAAGCACTCGAAAATAACTTAGCTAGAAGGTCCTTATACCTTGCCCTAAACCGGCTCTTCAGAATTGAGAGTGTAGTTTCGGTCTGAATCCGCCGGATTCGAGTAGTGATCTGGCGACATAGTTGGTGATGTTTGTGAAGCCGAGGGCGGATCCGCGGAGGTGTTCGAGGCGTCCATTGATGGCTTCGGTGGGGCCGTTGGATGTCCCTGGGCGGTCGAAGTAGGCAAGGACATCTTGGGCCCGGCGATTGAGGGTTCGCCCGAGTGTTTTAAGCTCAATGAGCGCGGCGGGAACGCCTGTGCCCAGGGATGTGATCACTGCTTGCATCAACTTTCGTCCCTTGGCCCGGTCCGCCTCCCGGTAGGCGGCAACCATGCGCTGGTAAATCCCCCAACTCGCTTCTACCTCGACGTGGGTGTCCGTTTCGAACAGGGCTTCAAGACGTGCACGTTGCTTATCGGTGAGCAGATCCGCCCCGGTATGAAGGGTTAGCCTTGCCGAATACAGAGGGTCGCCGGCACGCCCACGATGCCCGCAGGACTGTTGCTGGACTCGTCGTCGGCAACTATCCAGACCCTCTCCGGCCAGGCGGATGACATGGAAGGGATCCATCACCGGAACAGCTCCGGGAAGTTCTTCGGCCGCGGCGCTCTTGAACCCGGAGAACCCGTCCATGGCCACGACCTCGATCCTGTCCCGCCATTGTTGCGGGCGTGCTTTTAGCCAGGAGGCGAAGACTTGTTTTGAGCGGCCTTCGACCATATCCAGCAGGCGGGACGGGCCCGTGCCGCCCCTGATCGGGGTCAGGTCGATGATCACGGTGACGTACTTGTCCCCGCGGCGGGTGTGCCGCCAAACATGCTCATCAACACCGATGACTTTGACCCCGTCGAACCGGTGCGGATCATCAATGAGCACACGCTTACCTTCGGCCAGGACAGCTTTGTTGGCAGTATTCCACGTCACGCCGAGCCCTTCGGCGACGCGGGCGACCGTGAGGTGTTGGCGTACGATCCCCTCCAACGCCCACCGCAGCCCCCGTCGGGAGAGTTTCGCCCGCGGTTCGGCGGCTTTGGACGTGTCCTGCCGCCACACCTGCCCGCACCCGGAGCATTTGTATCTGCGTACCCTGACCAGCAGCGTGGTCGGGCGCCAGCCGAAGGGTTCGTGACCGAGCTGGCGGGTCACCGTGTCCCGAGGAACGCCTTGACACCCACAGCTACGGCACCACTCATCCGGGTCAACAACACGGCAAGCAAGAACGGCGCGATCACGGCTCAGAAACTGCCCCGTGGCCTCGAGCCCGAGTTCATCGAGCCGACAGAATGTGGTCAGGTCAGGACTATGAAAGGTAGCGTGGAACACGAGGGCCTTGCGGTAGAGGAATCAAGATCTAGACAATCCGATTCTCTCCCAAGGCCCTCCCATCAGCCGAAACAACCTCCCGCCCCAGACTCCTCACGGCGCCGCCAACTACACTCTCAATTCTGAAGAGCCCCTAAACCCTGCTTTAGTTTTCGCGCGTTCTACGGATTGTGACTTGTGCGGCACTGACGATCTGGCCCTTCAGTAAAGACCACCTAAGTACCTGCGCGAAGAAACAAAGTTGGGTTCTACTTCTTTGTGAAATGAGTTTCGGGCTCTCCCCTGCTAAACGACATGAATAGGATTGCCCAAGTTCTGAACCTATGATAGGCCCGCACCGATCCCCAAGAAGTTCAAGTGGACACAAGCCTGCCGTAGCTGGTTGACAGACTGGTGGATGAATCGAGGGCTCGAGCGTTTTAAGGAATCGAGGGCTCGAGCGTTTTAAGACAGTGCAGACTGATCTCTTTAGCAAGTAGGGAAGGCAGCTAGAATGAAGCGCTACCCCTACCTCCGTTGCCTGTCACTCGCAGCCCACGCCGTCGTTATTGCGGTCGAATTTCGGTTCAAAGCCCGGGTCTCCGGGGTAGATCGGTGCCGCGCCCGCGGCCCGCACAGCATCACAGTTTTCGTAGTAAACATTTCCAGGTGGCGCTGGAACGGGAGCCGGTACCGGCGCGGGTGCCGGAGCTGGAGCCACCGAGGCTGGCTGGCTGTCTCCCGCTGCACCAGAATTCTTGCAGGCGACACCGTCGCGATCACTGTCTAGGTCCACGCTGTAGCCGGGAGAGCCCTCTCGGATGTTGAAAGCACCAGCAGCTGCCGCAGCAGCACAATTGGGGTAGGCCTCGACGACAACCTGCTCCGGTTCAGGCTTTGGCTCCGGTTCAGGCTTTGGCTCCTGTTTCGGCTTCGGCTCCTGTTTCGGCTTCGGCTTCGGCTTCGATTCTGACTTTGGTTCAGGCTGATTCGTTGGTGCCATGATGTCGGCACAATTCCCCAATACACGTACCATCGCAGCCCGCTCTGATTGGGTAACCCAAAGATCGTATGTTGCCTTGACCGAGATCTGCCGGGCGACGTATTCACACCTGTAGGACGTGTTGGGCGGAAGCCACGTGGCGGCGTCGCCGGGGCCCTTCTGGGCGTTAGTGGGGCCGTCGGTGGATTGTAGGTTGAGCGGATCGTTGGCGAAGGCAACCCGCTCCTTAAACGTGAGTTGCTGGGCGCCCTTCTGCCAAGCATCCGAAAGAGCGACGACGTGGTCGATTTGCACCTCAATGCTCGTGTCTTGTCCCCGTAGGAACGGAATTGTTGTGTCGGTGTACGGATCATCAAGAATTCCGGACTTGACCTTACACGGCACAGAATTGGTATGCACGATGTCCCGGAGGTCCCGATTCAGCATGTCGTTGCGCGTGTCGCAACCATTCCGGTCCACATCAAGCCAAGCCAGTCCGAATTCCTCTCGGTCATAACCGGTCTTCGGTGCGCGGCCCTTGACCTCGAGAGTTTCGAGTAAGGCCAATGCTGTAATGCCGTATTTTGGTTGATCGTTCGGCGCCTCTGCGGTGCCGCTGATCCTTGCTGCGCTGCCGGGATCTACTGGCGCAACATCGGCAGCGCGTCGCGGTGAAGCTGATTGTGTGGGTTTCTCAGGCTCGGTCGGCGTCGGCGACGCGGATGTCGTTTGCCCAACCACTGCCGTAGGAACAGGATTTTCAGTCGGCGGTGACGCTATCGCCCCGACTGTCATTGCTACGAAGCTGATACTGAGTAGAGCGGCTCCCATTTTCCGACCAGTGAGCCCTGCCCAGGACTGCCGATTCGTGAGCAGAGTGTAAACGCCCGTGAAGAACCCGAACATCGCGGCCATGATCACCGCACCGCTTATCCCCCTGGAATTGAAACTTACGACGGTGAGGACCACAACAATTCCCGCGACGACGAAAGTCGAAAACGAGACTCTACTTTTTCGGGTAGCCAGCCCTTGCACAGCGAAGTCACTGGTATTGCGGTCGTTCATTCGTCCCCCAGAAGATTGTTTGGTCTAAGGGTATTGGAGGTTCGGGGTGTTCGCAGAATGCTCAGTGTAACCTTGGAATTTCTTGTGTGTTACCCCTCGTGGTGTCTGATCCTTCCTGTGACTTCTCACCATGGTCGCCGGAGACCTTAGCATCCTTCTTAGGTGTAATTCACGTGTTGTTCTTCATTCTCGACGCTGAGTTCTTGTGTAAACGGTGATAGTACACAAGCGTTTGGTTCTGGCGGTGCGCCCTTATGTTGGCCCAACAAATGACGTTTGAGTTGGGCAATGAGCTGCCAGGCCACTTGCTGGGCCAAGACAATCCTCCGGCTGGCCGAGCTTACAGTCGACGAGTCCGCGGACGTTGCCGCCCGGCATGACCAGCAGCCTGGGGTCCCATTCAAGGAGGCGACTTCCTGGAGCTTTCGTGCACAGTGATGCGCAAGACGGGAACACGATAACCTCTATGGCCAACCAGCACTATCATGCTTCGATACGGCCTGCTGGGCCCCCTCATTCCGGAAGCTTATCCATCTGATTAACTGGGCGCGGTGATCTCGGTAACAGGGGGCTTCACCGCGGCTAACATCATTGCCCAGATTGAGTTCGCCCCAACCTAAGTGGAAGCAGCCATAGAGTGGTGCCGGACGGCGTCAATGATTGCCCAGCCCACCACGTGTCCACCGAAGTCAAAGCGCTGCTTCCGTCGGCTACGTGAGAGCCCTATCCTGAGTGGATGGCCCAACCAGCCGGCATAGAGGAAGAAGGCGACCCCGACGACTGGGGTCCGTGCACTTCCACTGCAGAGTGGAAGCTCAGGTACCTGAACGGGGTGACCATAGAGCAAATAGCCCGTTTCTGTAGGGTGCCAATGCGCAGGGTTCGCCAGAATATCCGCTTATTCGAGAATCGTCATCCTGAGTTGGCCGCGACCCGCCTGGTACTCAACGACCGCCCTGCTCGCCCGACGGCTGCAGACTTGCTGCGGAAACCGCCACGACCGTCCTGGGAGACCCGGGTAAATGAGGCTGAGAAGTTTGTGCTGCACCACCAAAGAATGCCGCGCATCCTTTCCAAGGACCCCGCCGAGAAGGCCCTCGCCGGGTGTTTTGCTGGCCAACGCAGATCGGCACGCAGCTGGTGGTCTTCGAAGCTGGCCACCGGCCGCCCCTTACGCAGCGCGGACCGGTTTTGGCCCAGGATCGAGCAGGCGAGTCTTTCGGACGCCCCGAACTTCTCCTGCGCCATGCGCACCGCACGCCGCCGAGGTCCCGGGCTCAGAATTTTCCCCGCGCCACCTCATTGAGAATATTGATGGTCAGTTCCTTCTCCGCAACCAGCTTCTTCAGCCGGGCGTTTTCCTTCCCCAGCTCCCGTACCGCTTTGGCCTGGCTGGCGTTGTGCTCGGAACCGTATGGTTCCTCGGGGCAAGCCAGCATCGGTGCCAACACTTCCGGAGCGGTCAGGGTCGGCATCAAATTTGTCGGCCCGGATCTTATTTCTGTAGCTCCTCGTATATGAGTCCGCTAAGCATTTGGAGTAGGGCGCCCATTTTTGTCTTATCCCCCAGGGCTTGCAAGCTCAGATTGTAGTGGCTGTCCATCGAATTCGACACGGCATTGGTGATTGCGCTAGCGAGGTCGGGGCTATTTCCGAAGTGGTTGCGTGAGTTGTTCTGCGCTTGTTTCTGCAGCGTCTCGTTCTTCACCAGCTCTCGCCGCACGCCTTCAACGAAGTGCGCGACGGCATCCATTTCCTCACCTTCGAAAGCCAGGTTCGCCTGCTGGATGATTTCTTCCCAAGTGGACAGGACCGGATCCTTCGTTTGCCCGGTGCCCACTTCCGTTGGTGGCTTCAACATGGCGTCCTCTCCTGTGAGCTGCAGCTGCGCCAGCCCTTTATCTTTGAGGGCGTATTTCGCCAGCACCACACCGGAGAGATCCAACGCCACCTTGGAATCGTTCACCCTGAGAACCGGCAACAGGTGCTTGTAGTAGATCGAGCGTTTCTCCAGGTCCGTATCGGCAAAGTTGAAGATTTGGGACAGGAAATCGTAGGCGCGGACGAAGGACCCGAGATCCTTGCGGAACAGGTCGAGTTCATCTTGCGCTGTCTTGTCCTCTGCGGCCACTGCGGCGTTGTATCGGGTGTTGAAGCGAGATTTTGCCGGTGCCACCCAGCCAGATAAGGCGTTGTTGCCCTCCTCTAGCACATAGGCCTTCACCATCCCGTCCACCTCGGATTCGAGGTAAATCTGGGCGGCGTCGAGCTTGGCCTGGAGGTCGTGAACTACGTTTGGGTCCGAGACGCCCTCCAACGCGGCCTCGCGGAAGTAAGGCTGAAATGAGGCCAGGATTTCGTCGGGGTTATTGACGAAGTCCAGTACGAATGTCTGGTCCTTTCCCACAGCGATGCGGTTCAGCCGGGACAGTGTTTGTACGGCGGAGACACCGGAGAGCTTCTTGTCCACATACATTGCTACTAGTAGTGGCTGATCGAAGCCGGTCTGGAACTTGTTTGCCACCAGCATGATCTTGTATTCCTCGGTGGAGAACGCCTCGGGCAGCGTCCTGCCTTTCAGCCCCGGGTTCATGTTGATTTCAGTGAATTGTTCTGGACCTGATTCGCCGTCGGTCACTTCGCCGGAGAAGGCGACGAGGGTTCCCAGCCCGGAGTAGCCCGCATCCTTGATGTACTTGTCGATGGCGAGTTTGTACCGCACCGCTTCTTTGCGGGAGCCGGTGACCACCATGGCTTTGGCCTTGCCATCCAGGCGCCAGGCGACATTGGTGCGGAAGTGCTCGACTATTACCTGGACCTTCTGGCTGATGTTGTAGGGGTGCAGCTTCACCCAGTTCATCAGGAACTTCAGCGCCTCGGATTTCTCCACCTGGGTGTCGTCCGAGTCGTAATCCCGGCCCTCGTGGGTGAGCCGGTATGCCACCTTGTAGCTGGTGTAGTTCTGCAGCACGTCCAGGATGAAGCGCTCCTCGATGGCCTGTTGCATGGAATACAGGTGGAACGGCTGCGGCAACCCGTCCGGCCCCTTTCTGCCGAACAGCTCAAGGGTCTTGGCCTTGGGGGTGGCGGTAAACGCAAAATAGCTAATGTTCTTCGCGTCGGCGCGTTCGGCCATTTCGGCGGCAAGGAACGCTTCGACGTCGAACTCGCCGCCGTCATTGACGTCCGCCAGCTCCTCAGTGGACAGAACCTTCTTCAGTTTGTTGGCCGTGGAACCGGTTTGGGACGAGTGCGCCTCGTCAGCGATGATCGCGAAATTCCGTCCGTTCAGAGCCTGGGATTCTGCGATGGCTTTCAGCGCGTGCGGGAACGTCTGGATGGTGACGATGATAATCGGGGTCCGGGCGACCAGCGCGGCAGTGAGTTCGGCGGACTTGGAACCTGTGTTGCCGCGGATGGGGACCACGACACCGGATTTGTGCTCGATCTGGTAGATCGCGTCCTGTAGCTGGGAGTCCAGCACGGTGCGGTCCGTTACCACGATCACCGAGTCAAAGAGCTTCTCGTTGCTGGTCCCGTGAAGGGAGCTGAGCTGGTGTGCTGTCCAAGCGATGGAGTTGGTTTTGCCTGATCCTGCCGAGTGTTGGACTAGGTACCGGTGGCCGGGACCCTCGGTGCGGGCGCTCTCAATGAGCTGGTTGACCACGTCCCACTGGTGGTAACGAGGGAAAAGTAGAGACTTGCGGACCTCGCGTTCACCGGTGACGGGGTTGGTTTTGTCGCTGATCTGCAAGTGCAGGAACTTGCCGATGATGTTCAGCCAGGAGTCGCGCTGCAACACCTGCTCCCACAGGTAGCTGGTGGCCGATCCTTTCGGATTGACCGGGTTACCAGAGTGGCCGTCGTCACCGAGGTTGAAGGGCAGGAAGTAGGTGTCTTTGCCTTTCAACTCGGTAGTCATCTGGATTTCGTCGTTGCTGACCGCGAAGTGAACCAGAGCCCGGCGGCCGAAGGACAGGAGAGGCTCGTCCTTGTTTTTTCCGTTGCGCGGCAGCCGGCTTGTGCGGTACTGCGCTACAGCGTCGTTGATGTTCTGCGTGAAGTCGGTCTTGAGCTCGATGGTCGCGACCGGCAGGCCGTTCATGAACAGGACCAGGTCGATGCTTTTCTTGGTGTCGACCGTGGAGTAGTGGACCTGCCGGATCACTCGGAGCCGCACTTTGCCGTAGCGTTCCAGTGTCTCGGGGTTCAGGCCCATTGCCGGCTTGAACTGACACATGTCGAACTTGGCGGCGACGTCCTTGAACCCGGTGCGGAGGACGGAGAGCATGCCCGCTTCCTTGGCCGCTGGCTTGTCCAGGACCTTACACAGGCGGTCCAGCAGCAGACGCTTCGCCATATCCTGTTCTGCTGGCGAACCTGCGGGCTTTAGGACCTTGGCCAGCTGCTCTGGTTGCGTATCCGCCAGCCACCCGAAGACATCCTCGGGCACTAGGGCTCGGGTGCCATCATAGAGCTCGCTGGCCTTCCGAAGGGGCTCGTAGATCCAGCCTTGTGCCGCGAGGGCCTTGCAGATCTCGTCCTCGAACGTCACTTCATTGTGCTGCGCCATATAGTTCCCCCTAGAAACTTTCGAATAGATCCTGATCAAGCTTCTTCACGACCACCGTCCGGTCCACCTGAACGCCCTCACCGTATTCAAACATGAGCGACGCTAGCCGTTGACCGTCGATCAGAATCAGAGTGTAGGGGGCGGTGTCCGTGACGGTCGAAGAAAGCCCAATTGATGCGGTTCGAACACCGAGCCCCCTCCGAGGACATGACTTCGGTTCTGTCCTCGGCGGACAAGCGGAACCGTTCTGCAACGGCGATTCGAATTTCAGCAGTCCGGCGTATCGCGCCATCGGACATCATTCTTAGAGCGGGACCAACAAATTCACGCCACTGAGGTAATGCCATGCTCAGGCAATTCCTTCTTGAACGTTAATCTTTCCAGTCACTGCAGCGGAGATGAGAGCGGAACGACGTTCCTGAAGTCTCAGGACCATTTTTCGAGCCGTCCCCTGAATTGTGTTCAGGCGATCACACTTCCTGTTGACGTAGTCAAGAATCCGTTGCTGTTCTTCCAGCGGCGGAATCGGAAATGAGAAGGATTGCAGGTTCTCGACGGACATGTTTGGTTGTGCAGATCCAGAGGCGATTATGGCAAGTTGCGTCTCTGCTGCTGGCGATTTAAAGAGTAACGCGAGATAGGCGGGGGAAACCCGTGCATTATGAAGTGCTCTGAGAGCAACAAGCGAGGACGCGAGTGCGCCCTCCTGCAGGCCGGTCAAGAGAGCATGTTTTCCCAACGATCCCCGAAGGCAGTAGAGCACATCTCCTACCCGAAGCTTTGCGCCGCCCAGTTCCTCATACTTTTCTCGGCTGATGTAATTCATTGTGCTCAGGTCAACGCGGCCGCCGCTTAAGTGCCCAGCGTTGATAAATGCCACTCCTTCCGGCTGAAACTCATCACGGGATGGATAGTTCGAGCCTCTATCGCCATTCAAAAACCTGAAGGCCCAACTCAGCTTTATTTTTGTCCAGTGTTCTGGAGCCGCGTTCAGCCACGGGGTTCTCGACGGTTTTGTGGGGGCGGTGGGATCGAGGCCTCTGGTGACTGTGTGGGTAATGATGGCCTGGCGCTTCTCAATGAGCAGCTCGATGAGCCGCTCCTGCTTGCCGATCAGTCCGTCGATCTGGGCGGTTTCTTTGTCGAGGAAGTCGACAGTCCGCACCTGAACATCGGTTGTTGGGAGGGGTATCTCCACGGAGGCTAGCGCGGACGCAGAAAGCTCCAAGAAGGTGGATCCCTGACCCATGGATTGGAGTTGCGGCTCGGTGTGGATCAGTGCGTATTTCAGAAAGCGAGCCGAGACGCCATCCGCTGGAATTAGGGCTTTACAACCCTGGTTGAAGGCCATCGGGACTTCGTTGATCGCGACATAGCCGATAGGGGCACGCGTTGAGAGCAAAACACTGCTCTTCGGAGCAATTGCCGATCCGGAAAGGGCCCCTAATATTGTTAGATTGCGCCCCGTCTCACTCAGCGAGAATCCGTTAGTTCGGCCGAGATCCACCGGCGTAGCCCATGGTATTTTACCGTTCCAGTTCTCCGGGTCGGGTGTGGGCGTCCCGCCGTTGATTATTCGAGCGACACGGCGAAGGGGAACCGATTGCTTGGTCACCGCTCCACCTCGGCCAGCAGCGTCGTGATATGAGAGATGAGCTGATTCAAGTCCGAGTCGATCTCGTCCAAAGTTCTCGGGGTAACGTACTTGTAGAAGTGCCGTGTGAAAGGGATCTCGTAGCCAACCTTGGTCTTCGACCCATCGATCCAAGCGTCGGGTACGTAGGGTAGGACTTCGAGGGCGAAGTAGTCCTGAATGTCCTCACCCAAGGGAACATTTTCCGTGTCCCTGAAGTCGGTATCAGCTTCGGTGGTTCCCTTAGGTCCCTTGCAGATGTCGGCGGTTTCGTCTCGTTCGGAGAGACCGCCGATCACAGCCTTCAAGACCGGTGCCGCGAGTTTTAGGCCCACTTCAGTGAGGGCCGGCTTCAACACGCGGAGGAGGTTCTCGCGGTTCTTATAAATCTCACCTGACTCAGCGACAAGCGAGTGGAGACCCTTCTCCAGAAGCTGTCGGTCCGCGTCTGGCAGCTTCTCAACCGGCTTCTGCGCTAACACGGCGTCGATGCGCTCGGCCGTGAAAACGAAGTTGAGCTTCAGCGGCCGCTCGACAGTGATCGTGGAGTAGCCGAAGTCCCGATTGTTGAAGATCTTAGAAGTGTCGCCATTGTCCTCAAAGGCCCCGTAGAGCTTGACGATTGTTGAGATGTCGCTGGGTCCGAGTTCCTTGCGCTTTGAACCGAGGCTCTTGCGCATCTTCTGGAAGAAGTCGACGCCGTTGATGAGCTGGATCTTGCCGATGCGCTCCGGGTGCTTCTGTTTCTTGCTGTTTGAGAGGATCCAAATATAGGTGGAGATGCCGGTGTTGTAGAACATGTCGGTGGGCAGCGCGATGATGGCTTCCACGAAGTCGTTCTCGATCAAGTATTTGCGGATCTCGGATTCGCCCGAGCCAGCGCCGCCGGTGAACAGCGGTGAGCCGTTCAGGACGATGCCGATGCGAGATCCTCCGTCGTGAGCCGGGCGCATCTTCCGGACTAAGTGCAGCAAGAACAGCAGCGAGCCGTCGCTGACTCTGGGCAGCCCGGGGCCGAAGCGGCCGTCGAAGCCGTGGAGCTCGTGTTCCTTTTGGATTTGGGGTTGGATCTTCTTCCACTCCACACCGAAGGGCGGGTTGGAGAGCATGAAGTCGAACTGCTGACCGATGTTCTGGTCATTGGCAAGGGTGTCACCGACCGAGATTTTGGAGATGTCCTGGCCCTTGATGAGCAGATCTGATTTGCAGATGGCGTAGGACTCGTCGTTGATTTCCTGGCCGTACGCGACGAGCGAGGCGCTCGGGTTCAGGGCGTGCAGGTGTTCCTGGGCGACCGTTAGCATGCCACCCGTTCCGGCGGTGGGGTCGTAGATGGACCGGACGATGCCCTCCTTGGTGAGGACGTCGTCATCGTAGTTCAGCAGGAGCTGAACCATGAGCTGGATGACCTCGCGTGGGGTGAAGTGCTCACCGGCGGTCTCGTTGGATGTCTCCGCGAAGCGGCGAATGAGCTCCTCGAACATGTGGCCCATCTCGATGTTGCTAATTGCCTCCGGGTGGAGGTCGATAGCCGCGAAATCCTTGGTCACGTGGTATAGCAAATCCGAACTGTCTAACTTCTCGAGCGTCTTGTAGAACTCGAAGCGCTCGAAGATGTCCCTGGTGTTCTCAGAGAAGCCCTGGACGTAGTTGAGGATGTTCGCCTTGATGTTGGTCGGGTCATCGAGGAGTTTATCGAAGCTGAACCTGGAGGTGTTGAAAAAGGTGTGGCCGGAGGCTTTCTGCAGGAAAGTGTCTAAGGGGATATTGAGGTTTTCCTTCGCCTTCTGCTCCGCTAGGACGGCCCCCTTGGTGGCGTCCAAGACACAGTCCAGACGGCGAAGAATGGTGAACGGCAATATGACCGAGCCATACTGTGCCGGTTTGTAGGTGCCCCGCAGTATGTTCGCGATGCTCCACACCAAATTGGCGTTGTTGTTGCTGGCCAAAACTCCCACTTCCCTTGCTGCCTGCGATGAGTGTGCCAATATCGATCGGTCCAAAAATGTCATCGCCGAGCAGCGTTCATTGTTCGCGCTCGTATTCCCCCTGAATTGTATGGGGAGGATGCGCACTCAGACGCCGCCGCTCAGGTCGTGTCCCGACTAGTGGAAGCCGCCGCGAGGGGACACAGCCTAGGGTCAACAAGCCCTGGCGGTCACCCCAGCCCCTCCTATTCGCCCGAGTCACAAGCCTAAAGCAGCCCTGATAGGGATCTAAGTCGGTTTGCGTGCACGGAATTTGTCAAGGTGAATGAGGCCAGTGGGAATTAGGCTGCTGCTTTTGTGTCGTTTTTCTCGGTTGGTTTGTTGATCCAGGCGGTGTTGGGGATGGCGAGGATTTTGGGGTCGTTGTTGGTGGTGAATCGTTCGGGTGTTTTTGCCCGTGCGGCGGCCAAGATTTTGGCTCGTTCGAGGGCTTTGCTGGCGGCCAGTCCGTAGTGGACATCCGCCGGTGTGTTGAGGCCGATTCCGGTGTGGCAATGGGTGTGGTTGTACCCGTCGACAAAGAAGTCCATGAACGCTCTCGCGTCGGGTAGGGAACTGAAGCGTTCGGGGAACGTGGGAGCGAACTTCAGCGACTTGAACCAGGCCTCACTGTACGGATTATCATTGCTGACCCGGGGACGGGAATGGGACCGGGTGACCTCCAGGTCCGAGAGCAGCGCCGCGACTGTTTTGGAGGTCATCGAGGTGCCACGGTCGGCGTGGACGATCTGCGGGATGCCGTGGATGCCGAAGATTTCCTTCATCATTTCCACGGCCAGTTCCCCGGACTCGTGGGCATGGACGTAGGCGCCGACGATGTAGCGGGAATAGATGTCGATCATGACGTAGCAGTCGTAGTATTTTCCCTTGATCGGGCCAGCGAGTTTGGTGATGTCCCAGGTGTAAACCTGTCCGGGTCCGGTCGCGACCAGCTCCGGCACGGCCCGCGCCGGGTGGCGTGCGATCCGGCGGCGTTCCTTGACCTGGCAGTTCTCCTCCAGGACGCGATAGAACGTGGAGATTGAGCACAAATAGACGCCTTCGTCCAGGAGCCGGGCATAGATCTGCACCGGCGGCAGGTCCACGAAATCCTTCGAATTCACGGTCGCCAGGATGTGGGCGCGCTCGGCCACTGAGAGCTTGTTTGCCGGCGCCGGGACCGGCGGAGGGTCTTCCACCGCGATGCGGGGTTTGCGGGTCGCTGTGGCCCTGGATACCCCTGCAATCACGGCCGCTTCCCGGGTAGAAATGTCCGCCAGGGTGAGGGCGGTGTAGGCGCTCATCAGGGTTTCTTGTACCAGGGCTGCTGCTCCGCGCTTTCGGAGATATCCTCCAAAAGCAGCCGTGCTTTTTCCATTATCGACAACGCAGCTGCAGTCCGTGCCAGCTTGCGTTCACTCACCTCCAGCTGCCGACGTAGACGCCCGATTTCTGCCTGTTCAGCAGTGGGCTTGCCGATCTTTTCCCCGGGCTTTTTGCCCTCGAGGACACCGGCGTCGCGGAGCTTACGCCACTCGGTGATCTGGGAGGAATACAGGCCCTCGCGGCGCAGGTAAGCCCCGCCGCCGGTGCCATCGTCACAGGCCTGCTGGTACGCATCCAAGTACGCCAATTTTTGTGCCGGAGTGAACGACCTACGAGGGGTCGGGCCTCCGGACCTGGGGCCAGGATTACTCATGGACCCATTCTCCCGCGGCGGGGAAATTGTGGAGATAGACATTAGTGGTGATCCTGGTTCTCGCCCTACGAACTAGACGAAGTTGCTACGAAGTACTGGCCTCACCCAACCCTGACACGTAGGGGCAGAGCGGAGAAGATGTGTCAGGTAGCACCGTCAGCTACGTCTATCGCTTTGTCGTGGAACTGGCCGGCCTGATGGGATGACCGTTGACACGTTGGAGGAGAAAGGTGGGTCTTTTCAGGGCGATCCGCATAAAGGGGTCCAGGGTTTGGGTGGGTCCGCCAAGCCGCTATCGCTGTGATCTGGGCTTCCCGGAGCGATGCACGGATGTTATCCAGTCGCGCCGCTACTTCGAGCGCCTCAATCAGCTTATGGCTCTGGGATCCTCCCAAACTCCTACTATTAGCGTTTCTTTCCTAGACCCGGCAATCCACCCGATACCGTGCGTATGGAAACAGATTCATCCCAACGCCGTTCCATGACGGGCAGGTGTTCCTCAAGGCGATTTCTCATGGCTTCCAAGATGTTGAACACTCTGTCTCCGTCGTTTCCTTTCGGGTAGCGGATGCTCGCATCATTGATAGCCTTCAACAACTTTCGACGGGTTGCAGCGTTCCCGACACCGTTCTGGCAGAAACGACCAACTTCTTTCCGCAACGCTACGACGCTCGACGGAATTGCCTGTTCACGCTTCGTCCCTGGACTTCTAACGCGAGTCTTACGTCCGGACAATTCGGCCACTCCCAGACGCTCAAGTAAAGAATCTGCGAGGTATTCCATCTTTTTCGTCACGATGTCCTTCCATGGGTCAGAGGTCGAAAACTCGCGCCGCTGCGACCGTATATCTCGGTGTTCGATTCGAGCTCGCGAAATACGACCGCGCCGACAGGTTAATTTCTTCGACCACAAGGTGTGCTTGGGTCTCCTCCAGCAGTATCTCGCGCACCCGATTGTAGGAACTAATAGGCGCTAAACGAACTAGGACACGCGTGACTCCACCCAAACATCTGGCCCGTCCCCTGACCCACCGGTGTTGTTCCACCGTCCTGCCGACCAGGTGCCCGTTCGCGATGGTCTTGCCCGGGTGTTGGAACCGAGCGCCGGCTGCTCTTCGAGTCGCTGAAGTCAGTATTCATCTCGCTAGGGTTCTCAGTGTTCATCTCGCTAGGGTTCTCAGTGTTCATCTCGCTAGGGTTCGATGCTGTCGGTGATGAGGTGTTCACCGATCTGGTGATCTCCCGGATCGTGGAGCCGACCTCGCTGCTGGATGCTGGCCTTACACCTGTCATGTTCCTTCAGCCTGCGGGATTCATCGTCTTACAAACACCAGTTCGGTAGTACACATCAAAAGCGACACCCTTTTTTGAGTATTTCGTCTCTGACTGTCCTATCAACCCCGTCCCACTTGGCCGATCTCACGACTCCTCGAAGAATAATGACACACCCAAGGGCTACCGTTTGCGAGTATGGGACTTCTACTCGGATATGTCAGGACCTCGACCACTGATCAGCATGGTCGAATGCAGTTTGATGCTCTTATCGAAGCCGGTGTTCCGGAGAAACGGATCTGGTTTGACCAACTCTCAGGCGCCAAGGCCTCAAGGGAACGCCCAGCGATGGTCAAGCTACTGGAATACGCCCGAGAAGAGGACGAAATCCTGGTCTACCGGATCGACCGGCTCGGGAGGTCGCTGCTCGATATTCTGAATACTGTTGCCCTGATGCAGGAGCGCGGTATCCGGCTACGGTCATTGGTCGACAAGATTGATCCCTCCACGGCTCAAGGCCGTTTGCAGCTTGCGCTCTTTGCAACCCTGGCTGAATACGAACGTGAGCTGATCAACGAACGGGTCCGCGACGGGATCGCTGCAGCCAAGGCCCGCGGGGTGCGGTTCGGACAGAAACCTGTTGACCAGTCGAAGGTTGAAGACAAGCTGCGCTTGGCCCGGCGTGAGCTGGCTGAAGGCAAGACCGCCGAGCGCGCGGCCGGCGCCGTCGGCTGGTCCCGGTCGACCCTATACCGGTACCTGAAGCAGTACGGCACGGAGCAGCCTCCGATTGAGGGTCCGGTAGCTCTAGGCAGGGGGCGCTCACAATACGCAGACAGTGAGCCGCTGCCCCGTCGGAACTAGGTATTCCTTCGGCAACTGGTGACTAGTTGAGTTCAAGCTGGTAGCCATCTCACACGCATGGGTCGGCCACTAGTGGCAACTATCTAAATCGCAGGATCGGGCTAAAAAGTTTGAGACTTGCGATCGTCCCGCTACCGATCCAAACATCTTGGCGTTTGGGATTGACGTCATTTCGATCCGGATACTCACTTTCGGTGCGAAAGTGCCATTCGAGTCCCCGTCATTGCCTATATGGCAGACTCATTCCACACTAAACATTGGGCCAGAATCCGAGTCGTTAGAGAAGGTACTCCACGAAGCTATGAGAAACCCCTTGAATCAGCCGCAGAGTGATGCGCTGGACCGCGAGGTCATGCAGGTGGCTGCCCTAGCACTGCAGCAGGGATGGTCCACCCTGAGGCCCAATCCCAAGGGTCCAGGACCGCTCTACATGGATCTGCCTAGCAAATCCGGTCAAATCGCACTCGATGCATGGCCCAAATACCGGGCCGAACAGATCTACCCACCCCCCGGACTTATCCCACCCGAACCACTGGCGCCTTCGGTGTCAGGGATCCATTTTCTGCTTGGCGCCCCGGTCGTCATCCTCGGGGGGACGATATATTACGCGTCCGTTTCCAGCGGCGGAGGTGATGCCACCCAGGCCGTTACAATCCTTGGTTTGATCTATGTCGCCCTGGGTATTCTCGCGGCAATTCTGCAGAGTGCCTACGAATCTCGCCTCAGCCATTACTGGGTAAAGCACGATCCGTTTCGGAAACAGCGCAGAGACCTGCAGAAGAACCTCGAATCATACCTGAACCGATCGCTGCTGACTGCCGCCGAGGAGTACGGCCGTCCCGTAGCGACAATTGAACCGGACATGGTTGCTAAAGCCCCGCGGCAGCCGCTCCCGTACTCGCCTCAGTCAGGTCGGCCGCAACCTTTGCTCTCATGCACACCGCGGCAAGCAGAATACCTAGCGCGCGACTGGATGGCATTTCTTGGCGCAACCGGCGCTAAGGCATCCCAGGCTACAAGGGACGGGGGGATCGACGTCGTTGCCGATAGATTCGTTGCTGAGGTGAAGCATCGAGCAGTACCTTCATCACCGGATTTGATCCGCCAAATTTTCGGGGCGGCCACGGCTGAGCAAAAAGCGGCGCTTTTCTTCTCTTTAGGTGGCTACACCTCCGAAGCAGTGGCATTCGCCAACAAAACCGGAGTAGCTCTATTTGCCTACAGCCCCGAAGGGGGCACCATCTCCGCTAAATCCACTGCAGCGCGGAAAGCTCTCAAAGAGGGTCTGAACGCGTTACTTTGACGGGTGCTGTCCTCGAGCATGTCAGCCACCGCTGGGAGTCGAGCAAACATATCGGTCACCTCTTTGGTATGGATGTGAATTGCCCTACGGAAACGCTAAGGAACTTGCGCCTGGTTCGAGGCTCTGCCTTAACTAAGTGTTCACAGCCATTGTCAGAGGTTGGAGAGTGTCAGCTTCTGAGAGACCGGACAAATGTTTACGCTGATAGATCTGGTTTCTGACTTGTTGGCCCTCTAGTTCCTGTTTAGGCCCTCATCGCCGCGGGACAGTAATGCCAACTTGTAATGGACTTCGGCGTCATCTATCTGACGTGCCGGAGCGTTGGGCGAGAAGACCTGCAGGATGCTGAACTGGAGGCGCATCCGGTGGTTCAGGTCCGAATCGTTGAGTTCTCGCAGGGCTACGTTGCCACCGTGACCGGTCTTGGCGTATTCGGTCCAGCGCCCCAGGAAGCCACCAGCACCGTCAGCCTTCCCGACGTACAGTCGACGTGTCAACGTGTCAGCGATGAGGTAGATACCCTTCACAGAGGCGAGTGCGACCCTCCATTCCAGATAGCGGGAGTCCACCATAACTTCCTGGAGTGTTGCGAAGTCGATGATGATCGAGTCGAACCCAGGGAAAGGCACTTGCGCGCGGTCGGCGACTTCGACCACGTTGAAATCTTCCGCTTGGCTCCCCACCTTCGCCCAGTTGACCGCGTCCCCCGACCATTCGATTACCAACCTGTCGGTGTGGGCGGAGAAAACATGCGACGGCTCCAGGTCAAAGAACCGTTGATCGATCGTACGTTCGGAGTGAACTTCACCGTGGTTTTCATAGGCTGCGATGAACCGTCCGAGCCGGCCCGGGGCCCCGAGAAATACCAGCCAGATCCTGGGTGGGACCGGGGGCAGCTTGCCGCTTTTGATGCTTTGAGTGCGCGTGTAGTCCAGCAGTGAATCCCCGTGAGCAACCGCGCCGTCCGCCGCGAGTCCTTTAGGGGTGTGCCGGATCACCACCACGTCGGCCAGATCCATGCCTGCTGCGAGAAACAGGTGCCCGAGTTTCAGCCGGCCGGTCGAGTCGCTATCCACTGATCTCCTAGGTGTGCTGTGAAGCTTCAGTCTACGAGCCGCCGGGGACAGCCAGCTCTCGGGTAATTACGAGCAGCACCGTGACCTGCACGGGGCCCAGAAACGCTGAGATGCATCTCGGCCCTCACCGTTGTGCTCTTCGTTCGAGCATCCACCCCACAAAGGACATCACCCCATGGCAACAGATTACGACGAACCACGCGTCAAGGCCGAAGACCAGCCGGCTAACGAGTCTCTGGAAGCCATCCAGGTCCAGCGCAGCGCCACCTCGCAGGCGCCAACGATCGACGTCGACGAGGGGGAGATCACCGACGCTTTCGACCTGCCCGGTGAGATCCTCGACGAGGAATTGATCATCTCGGTCATCCCTGCGCGGGCGGACGAGTTCACCTGCATGTCCTGCGTCCTGGTGAAGCACCGCACGCAGCTGGCCCGGGAGAAGAACGGCTACGAATACTGTGCCGAGTGCGAAGGCTGACCGGGAAGTTCTTCCCCGCCTAGCTCAGCTGCAGATCGGCAGGCTGCAACAGCGACACGGTGACGCTGCCGTCGGTGATGCTTAACGTGTTGATCTGCGCCGCTGCTGCGGTTTTCAGGGCTTCCTCAACGTGGATGGACAGCAAGGCCACTGACGCCGCTGCCAGGGAAAAGTCCGGCCACATCGCGTGACGGGTCTCCTCATCGATGGCTATTCGCTCATGAATTGCCGCGATGCTCTGTTCGAACACGAGGATCCGCCCCGAAGACTGGGTGAGTTTCACCCGCGCACACGGACCCTGCCCGTCGAAGCTGACCGACCCCAGATGGCCCAGACCGGTCTTGAGCATTGCCCTGAACCAACCGTCCTCATAATCGGATGTCATGGTGGCCTCCTTGCCAAGATGGTGCTCAATTCTAGGCCTGACGGACGTCCAATGAGCTGAGAAACGGGTGAACATTTGGCGACAATCCTTCGTGTTCACTCGCATATCCCCACGGCTAAGCCACCGTATGCCAGGGTTCAGGTTGGCGGGACTGGCAATAATCACCGTGTCATCGCGGACACTGAGGAAGACGCGACATCACAGCGCCTCATCTTGTGTTCAATGAAGGCATGACAAGCCCAATCAAAAACATGCCCAACCACCCGGCCAGCAGCAGCCAGAGTCGCAGCAAGGTCCTCCTGGCAGCATTTGCCCTCAGCGTCCTCACCGTCGTCCTGTATGTACTCGCCTACACCTTGGGTTCATTCCTTCTGTAGTGTTCCTCGCAGCGGTGGCCAGCGGGGTTCTATTGGCTGTCTGGGCACCCCGGAAAAGGGAAAATCCCGGCAAGCGGACCGGAACCTTCGCGTTGACCTACGGCCTACTCGGAACTCTGGGGGCAGTAGCGTCGTTCGGCATCGGGCAAGTCCTGCAGCAACTCGATGTCCGCGCAGTAGCGACCTTCCTGTTTGTCGCTGGCTTTGGATTGACCATTTTGGGCTGGCAACATTCTTCGCTGGCGTCATCAAGCGCATCAACGCTTAATGCGACCAACCGAGTCCAGGTACGGCTCGTCAGGCGGTGCGGAGACCGAAGCGGTGCGCGGCGGCCAGGAGGTCCCGGTTGGTCCCGTGGATCTCGGTGCCTCCGTCGGAACTCATGGTGTCCTGGGACTTGTTCGCGCGCGGCCAGTAGGCCCAGCTGTAGCCGTGGCCGACCTTACTCGCGTAGCGGATACCGAGGGGGCTGCTTCCGTCCTCGAGGGTCTGGGCTTTTATCCAGGTGGCGACGATGGTAGTCGCGATCCGGCTTTCGCCGCTGAGGGTGGCACGAGTCAACCGGTCAACGCCCGCTTGGCGCAGTAGGCGCCCTGCCCCGTTACGGATGGCGGCCATGGACTCAGGGTGCTCGACGTCAACCCACCAGCCGGCGGATCCCAGAGTCAGCTCGTAGATCAGGCGGCCCTGCCACCATTCGCCGGATTCCGGGTCCGAGTCGAAGTAGCTTCCGAAGCCGGCAACATAATCGTTCAGGGTCAGCCCAAGGAAGGCGGCATCCCGGGTGATGGAATGCAGGGTTCTCGCGGAGGTGGCACGGCAGAGCATGGCCTGTTCGAAGGCGATCTCGTCGGTGTTGGCAATGTAGATCGTCGAGCCCGGGGCGTCGTACCGGTGCCAGGTCTCTTGGTCGACGCCTGCAATGCGCTCGTTGAGCTCATGGAATAGTGACCGGCTTCGCCGAGATAGCTGCCAGTCTCGAAGTCGTCAGTGACCCAAAGCCCGTTGTACGAATCCCGTCGTTCGCTCAAACTGCCTGCCGATCTTCAAGGAAAGCATTCAGCGCTGTCCCCAGTTCCCGGTGGCGGTCCTCACGGATGGCTGTGACTGGGGTGTCTTCGTTCAGGAACGGGTTTCCGCCGATGAACCAGGCGCGGGCAATACCGGGGGTCTCTGCCTCGGCAATGAGGATCCACGCCCGGTAGGCGAGCTGAAGTCGCTTCTGAAAGGCCGGCCCCGGAACAGTGCCGTCGGGTTTGGCCCACTTGTGGGGCAGCTTCGGGTCCTTCGACCCGGCAAGCGTGGCGACCAGCAGAGGTCCCAGATGACCGTTGAGGCGGTGGACCAGGTCATGGACGTCCAGGCGCGCGGCCTCGGCGTGACCGGCAGCAATAGCGTCCTGAACCTCCATGACACCACGATAACACCCTGATTACACCGTGGGTTAGTTGTGGCCAGGCAAAAGCTGGTCGGAGCGTTCCGCGCGTCGCCCACCGAGGCCTATTGATCAGGATCCTGGTGCGGCTATAGTTCGCTGAAGGGGAGATGCTGTGGTCTTTCCGCACACATCAGGCACGAAAGTACCTCCCATTGCCGGGCGGATGCTCGGGCAGCACCCGACTCTGGATCCGGCCCGGTCTCAAGGAACCCCATGACAGCCACTTCCAGACGTTTGCTGAAATCTGTGACCTCCCTCTCCGTTGCCGCCCTGCTGTTCGGCTCGTTGACGGCCAGCCCGGCGGCAGCCCAGCCCGAATCTCCCTTCGTCAATGTGCTCGCCGCCGAGGTTTCACCCGTCCAGCCCACCATCAGCGGCCTCGCCGCCGTCGGCTACAGCCTCAGCGCCGAAGCGAACCACTGGGGGCCGGAAGCGATTGTGGGCTACGAGTGGCTGCGTGACGGTCAGCCAATCGACTACTTTGGCACGGGACCCTTTTACCGGGTGATTCGCCCTGACATTGGCGCACGCCTGACGGTGAAGGCCACCCTGTACAACGAGTCGGAGGCCGTTGCCTCGACGATTTCGGACCCGACCAACGTCATTAAGGCACCGTTCGAGGATGTCTTCCTCCTCACAGCGCAGTTCGGCCACGAGATTACCTGGATGGCTGCGAACGACATCAGTACCGGGTGGACCGAGAAGGACGGCACCACAACCTACCGGCCGCTCGTCTCCGTGAACCGGGATGCGATGGCAGCGTTCATGTACCGGATGGCCGGCAGCCCTGTCTACACTCCCCCAGCGAAGTCACCGTTCGCTGACATCTCCACCAGCCAGCAGTTCTACAAGGAAATGGCCTGGCTGGCCTCCGAGGGGATCAGTACCGGCTGGACCGAAAAGAACGGCACCAAAACGTACCGGCCTCTGACCACCGTGAACCGGGATGCAATGGCAGCGTTCATGTACCGCCTCGCCGGAAAGCCCGCCTACACCGCGCCCACCAAATCGGTGTTCGCTGATGTTTCCAAGAGCCAGCAGTTCTACAAGGAAATGGCCTGGCTGGCCTCCACCAAGATCAGCACCGGATGGACCGAACGCAACGGCACCAAAACCTACAGGGCGCTGACCCCGGTGAAACGGGACGCGATGGCAGCGTTCATGTACCGGTTCTCCGAGAAGTTCTAGCGCTCCACCAGGAAAGCCCGTCGGACTCATCCCGGCGGGCTTTCCTGCGTCTTAGCCCCACACATCACGAATTGGACATGAATAACTCACCTGCCCAAAAGGTCTTCGAACAGGTTTCGTGTGTATATGATGCGAAGCGGAAAGAGCGTGTGTCTGTCCGCTTCGCATGCTTGCTAAAGAAGGTCGAGGCTCCGAGGCGGAAACTTTGGCAGCCGGTCCTGCTTCTGGCACCCGTCCGGCCCAGGGGCCTTACTGCCGGCCAGGTGAGCCGCCGAGGTCCTTCGGTCGGATCGGTCGTGGCAGCTCCCGGGTGCGCGTTCATGGGTCCCCGAGTCAACAATGTCCATGCCAAGGGCGCGGAGGTGCCGGCTGAGGACGTCTCGTCCAGTTCCGGCCCGCTCCACGATGGCAAACCTATTGACTGGGGCATTATTCATGGACTGGACCATGCGAAGATACGCGCAGCCTCAGCCGGGCAAATCGGCGGTTACAGGAATGGCGCGGATTCAGTCCTCTCCCTGTCTGATCCACCACCCGTAATTACTGTCAGCCCTCGTAAGCTTCATCAAGTAGCGCCTTCGCCGCAGAAGCTGCAGCGACGAAACGGTCCTCCCGAATTGCTTTCACAGGGGTCGTGTATCCAAGCCTAGGGTTCACGGTGATGGCCCATGACTGTGCGATGCTGGCATGCCGCGCCCGCTGAATGCTACTTAGTACTTCGTGGGCGAAGCGAAGTCGCGTGTCGGCAGAATCTGGGGGAACTGAGGTTCCGTCACCCCATTCGCGCACTAGGTCCGGGTCCTGGTGTCCCGACAAGCCGGCAACGATCCGCGGAGTCAACAGGTGGCTCAGCTTGCAGACCACATCTTTGATCTCGGGCGACAAGTATTCGTCTTGGCCGCCAGAGTGTGGGGAGGTCGTCATTTGGATTCCCTTTGCGCTAGTTCTTGATTTTAGCGTCAGTTAGATCGTCCCTGAATACAAGAACCGGATCTATATCTGCGCTCTACACGGCCCCTGTCGGAGAATGTCAGACGGCGCTGGCAGGATGTCGCCTAATGGCGACGAGTGCCGCCAACCCCGACTGGAGGAAACATGTATGAACGCTTTGACGGTGTTCTGCTCAGTTCCGATGATGAGCCCACAGAGTCTTCCACTGGCCTTCCCCGCGACCACGCGGATGCCGTAGATGAGCGAGCCGGTCGCGTTCCTGCATTTCCGCCGTTTGCCTTGAGCTTTTGCCCGGAATACTGGCCCTAACCTGGGCTGGTATTCGGGCGGCAACACTTTTTGGACCAGGACGGATTACTCACGGCAACCCGTGAAGAGCCGCACAGAGAGTCGACCCCGCGTCAAAGTCGGTCTGGAGAACCTGCAGGCCCGTAAATCAAGCCAAAAGGTGTTGCGGTCCGACGTGAACGGCATCACTAGGGCTTGAACCAGGTACTTGATCGTATTTCGGGTCGGTGTCAAATAGGGAGAGCAATGAGTGTCAACGGGCTGGCTCAAGCAGTGGAAGCGTCCAACTTCGTCACAGCATTCCACGGCTATGGCGTGAGCACAGCCGACATTGCCCGAGTCGTCCGGATCGACGTCGACACGGTGTGCGCATGGAAAACGGACGGTCCAAAACCCGGAGAAGATGCCTACATCCAGCTAGTGGGCCTCCGTGAGATCGTCTTGATGCTCTCTGATTCACTCACCCCTCGAGGGGTTGGACAGTGGCTGCACGCCAAGAATCGTCTACTGGACGGGAAGCGGCCCCTGGATGCGCTGGGTGAAGGTCAACAGCAGAAGGTCTGGGAAGCGGGGCGAGCTCTTGTTGCTGGATTCTACATCTGAGGAATTGGAACGGTGCGGGACCATTCACCTTCGTTTGTCACACCTGCAAACTAGGGTGAAGCAATGACTTCCGAACCCCGACCAATTGCTATTTTCGGGGACTGGCATGGGCACCTTGGCTGGGCGCTTGGCAGCCTCGATGCAGCAACAAAAGCCGGCGCAAGGACCCTCGTGCATGTCGGTGATCTAGGTCTTGACTTTCCTGGCCGACGCCGAGGCAGGTTCGAAAAGAAGCTCAATCGGATCCTAGTCGAACGCGAGATGACCCTCATCTTGTCTTTGGGCAACCACGACAACCATGACACGGCAACAAAACTCGAGGTGTGGGACGACGGTCTATCCTCCTTTCGGTCCAACATCAGGACCCTTCCCCGCGGCGGCCGTACCCTCATCGAGGGCCTCACCATCGGCGGTCTCGGCGGCGCCTACAGCATCGATCGGAAACATCGGACCGAGGGAAAAGACTGGTGGGCCAATGAGGAGCCCACTCAGGAAGAAGCTGACCTGCTTGTGGCAGGCGGCCCAGTGGACATTTTTATCACCCACGATGTGCCAGCTTCCGTCCCCATGAAAGGGGATCTTAAGCTTCCGGCAAACGTCGTTGCCCGGGCAGAGAGAACCAGAACTCTCCTCGATACGGTGGTGCGGCGATTGCGGCCTCCGCATCTATTTGCAGGTCACTGGCACCAACGACGGACATATGACCTTGTTCATGAAGCCGGCACGGTTACACGGGTTGACGTGCTCGCGAATGAGTTCGCTACCAACGGCAATGGCGTACTGGTGTGGCCGTCCGAACAGATGCCACTGAGGGTTGAACCTATGAGGATAACAACGAGATGAAGGGAAGGTTTGATCGGGAATGGGCCTAGACGAGTGGGAGTTTGATTTGGCGTATGACCTGGCCAATGGCCCGGGAACTCCGTCTCTGCTGACGCTGGCAAGTTGCGGAAGTCCTGCCGCCAGCCGGAAGATTATCCAGATTGCACAGCGGTTGGTTGGTAAGTCAGGTTGGCCGCTGTACGAACTGGTTGCCGGTCAGGTAGCGGCCGGACCATTGAGGGAAGAGGGTTTCCTCATTCTCAAGGATGTGCGGCGGCCCGTGCCGGAAGCGGTACCTGCCCTTGTTGCCGCACACCAGCACCTCATTACACGGAGTCTACCCGTCGGGTTGCTGGTCGTAGGGTCGGTCTCGGGGATCAGGGATCTACGTCGGCACCCTGTGATGGGCTTCCTTAGCCGAGCCTACCCAGTCGACCTCGCCTGACCTGAGTATGAAAGCCACCGCTTGTACAGGCGCCTGTTCTCGTCTCGATGTCCCAGTGGGCGGGTTGATTGCACAGGTGGGGGCCAACAATAGGGGCCTTGCCCGGGAAGGCCTTCGCGCGCTTAATGGTTCTGTGCCTATTACGCCGCTAGATTTACCTGTGGTTCCTCCTCTCAATGGAGTGCAGAAAGAACTGGCTCACTTTGGGGTCGCCCTGGACAAAAATATCCCTTCCAAAACCGCCACTAATCTGCTGATCGGGACGTGGAACCTGCGGGCTTTCGGCGGGTTGACCCGCTCCTGGGAATCCACTCGTGGAGACTCCCCTAAACGGAACTGGCACGCGGTCGCCTGTATCGCCGCCGTTTCCTCCAGATTCGACGTGATCGCCGTCCAAGAGGTCCGCCGAGACGTCACCGCTCTGCGAACCCTCATGACTATGCTCGGTCCGACTTGGAAGTTCATGACCTCCGACGTCACCGAAGGTTCTGCCGGCAACAGCGAAAGACTGACGTTTATCTATGACACCGACCGGGTCCAAGTATCGGGCCTTGTCGGAGAAATCGTTCTCCCCCCAGCAGCAGATGGCCCCGTCGAACAGTTTGCCCGTACCCCGTACGCCGCGGGGTTCACCCGAGGGGAAGTCGATTTCCTTCTGACCACCGTGCACGTCCTATGGGGAGCAAGCCCAGCGCAGCGGCTCCCCGAAATTACCGGCTTCGCCCAATGGATGCGCGACTGGGCCGACCGGCCAAACGACTGGAACCAGAATCTGTTCGTCCTCGGCGACTTCAACCTCGACCGGATCGGTAATCCGCTCTTTGAAGCGTTCATCTCGACCGGGCTCTGGCCCCCGACCGAGCTCAACAACGTACCGCGAACTATCTTCGACGCCAGCGGTGCAAACCATTTCTACGACCAGATCGCCTGGTTCTCCGAACCAGATGGCACCTCACTGCTGGAGTCAATGACTTACACCGGGCGGGCCGGCCATTTTGACTTTCTCCCCCATCTCTATCCCGATCTGACCCGCAATGAGGTCTCGTGGCGGATCTCCGACCACTACCCGCTATGGGCCGAATTCACCATCTGAAGGGAAAAGCATGAACGCCGAGCTCCGGTCACTCCACCGTGGCGCATTACAGCGTCGGGCACGGCAGCGAGTCGATCTGTTCGATGACATGCGCGCAGTGAAGATTGCAAGAGGCCATGGGCTCGCACAGCGAGAGATTGCTGACCTGCTCGTCACCAGCCAAGACATAGTCCACCGCCTCCTGAAGGCCGTCGAGCGGCGGGGCGGTGATCTCACCCCTGATCCTGCCGAGCTCATTATGCGGGCTTTCGCCTACGACAGTCCTCGCGGTGCATTACTTAACCAGCTGAAGGCGTACCCCTATGATTTCGGGAAGAATGCCCCGAGCCCGTATGAGGGCCGGCTGCCCGGCACTTGGGACCAGATCGTCGTAGCCTTCGCGCAGGAAATGCTGAGTAGAGAAGAGTTCGACGAATTGAAGAATGCAGTTGGCCGGTAATACGAGGTCAGTTCACGTCCCTCACAAGCACGTTGTCGCTTGTCCACGGTCATTACGCCACTGCAACCTGGTGAACCTCAGTGGCCACAATCGCCTCGAACATGAGGGGCCGCGTGATTCATCATCAGGAATGTCACCAACGGAGGCTAACGTCTGGTCTATCAAACTGCATCTAATCACCTTAGGGAGTCAGCCGTGAATGCCACTCTTAGTCCGCAGCAGAACGAGCAATCGACTTGCACAAACCGGAGATGTCATGACCCCGCGGACTGCCGCGATGGGCTTGCACCGGTTGACCCCCACCCTGTCCTTCTGCAGCCCCCGTTTCCGAGGTCGGGCGATGAATCCCTTTAGGAAGCGACCTTTGTGCCCGTCGCGCGGTCCTTTACCCGGCAGGCTCTCCTGGGATCTTACCCGGGCGGCGATGGACCGAGCCCTCAGCACAGAACCTCGCGTTCGTCGGATCGGGCTCGCATCACTACGAGCCCTCGCCTCGGGAACGTTGCTGAGCAGCATTGATCGAGCGGCAGCCATAAGTTGCATCAACATCTTGACAGAAAGCGAGTTTCGGCCAGATGAACGATCTTGACCTACTCTACGAGCTATCGGGTGACGAACCTGGAAGCTTCACCATCACCACTGAGAGCGGGACTGTGTACGTGGTGGACTGCACCCGGGGCTTCCTTCAGAGGTTTCCCAACGTTCGGCCGCCCACAACCGATTTCGCATCAATACCTGTATACGACCTCCGGCGTGATGAGAGTCGAATTCCCATCATTCGAATTGAACGACTAGTCGTCGGAGAGCGCGGAGTACTCATTTTAGACGTCGTCGAGGACGGCCAGACCGTAACTGTCCGCAGCACCACTCCCGTGCTCTCCATCGAACGGACCGCCAACACCGGCTGACGCTACACCCTGATGCTTGAGTCCCGGTCGTACAAGAGCAACCTCCGATCAGGGACTCGACGCACCTGGCCAGCCAGCTGCCTTGTCCCAGCGTTCTCCGAGTAGGTCGGGCGTTGAACCCTATTCGCGGACCTACTCACTAACTTGAGAAGGTGCCGTCTATCAACGCGGTCGCCGCCCCGGACACCTGGTCGAAGCGACCTTCGCGGATTGCCGTCACGGGCGTCTCGTCGCCCAACCAGGGATTTCCGCCGATGAACCACAACCTTGCAAGATCAGGGCCTTCAGCGCGACTGATCAGGCAGAACACCTTGTGTGCCAAAATCATCCGAGCGGCTTCATAATCGTTCGGGAGAGGTCCATCCTTCTCCACCCACTCCAAGCTAATCCGACGGGTTGGATTGCCCGCAAGGGCGCCGGTGAGCAGCGGTCCGAGCGTCCCATTTAGACCCGCTGCCGTCGTTCGTATCGAATCCGCTTCATGCTTCACTCGAACCATGTCCGCCTCCAAACATCCCGTTCTTGATCGGCGCGTCTGGCTGTGCCCCATAATCGGCGGGTCATAGAGACTCCTTCAGTCGTCCAATCCCATGCGTAGGCACCGCAGGTCCGCCCCGCCTGAGGATCGGCCTTCTTTGTGGCTGACGAGTTGTCAGCGCCTTCGATAAGCTTAATTGACGAGTTGACTAGGAGTGGAAGCGATGACGGACCCGGCCGACATCCAGCCGAGTAGGGCAGACCAAATCCTTCAGGCCGCCCGAGCACAGATACATGGAATCGCCATCAGCGGGACCGTGCCAGTAGAAGAAATTGCCAGGCGGATGGCTACTCAAGTCTCGCGCGAGCAGAGCGAAAACAGGCTTGCGCAGAAGGTCGGGCCTTTTTATGACGCCGAAGGGGTGCTCAACTGGCTGGGTGTCAGTCGCCAGGCGATCCACAAGCGCCGGGGAGCACGGACGATCCTTGGGTGCCGCACTGCCGATGGAAGATTCATCTACCCCGTTTGGCAGTTCCAGAACGACGGCAGGTTACTTGCCCGCCTGCCCGAGGTTCTCAAGGTGCTCGCGGCCGGTATCGACGACCCATGGACGTGGGCGCTGTGGCTACAGTCCGCTGTCGATGAAGAACTGGACGGCAAGACGGTGACCCAGTGGCTTCGCGATGGCGGTGACGTTGAACCAGTCCTCCGACTGGCCCGGAACGATGCCGCAGCGTGGGCCGCAGAAACCGAGCGGGTTTGGGCCTAGCGGCGATAGCCGATGTCACTGGGCGCGTACCTTGAGATCATGATGATCCGCGCGCGCGGAAGCCGACAACTGTGAGCGGGCGCCGTTCGATCCATGGACCCGCACCGGAATCGGAGTCGACAGCTGCAGCTGAAACCGAGCGCGCGAAGCATGCCGTGTCATCTAGGAAATCCGGCTGCGGGTTTCCCGCTCCTGGCCGTCATCCTGATCACCGCCGGGCTCACCATCTTCTCCGTCATCGCCAACGCCGTCGAGGGTGCCGAAATGGCCGAACGCCAAAGAGTCATTGACGCCTGCCACAGCGCCCTTTAAGTCGAGATCCCCGAGGCCGAAGTATCCCACCGGGTCAGAATCTACGACCTCGACGAGAACTGGTCCGGGTCAGGGCGGTTCCGTAATCCAGGATTGCCCGGGGATACCCGCGAGTGGATCGGCTTCGATTGCTCGGCAACCCAGAAGGTCATGGGCTGCGAGCTTGTCACCGCCACCATCTCCGAACCTTGACCAGCCAACCACCAAGCACGCCTGAGTATGTCAATGTGTTTTGGCCCCGGCTGGACGGCCGAAACTGGCCCCACTCGGCACACTTACAGATTAAAGCCCAGTAACAACAATTACCCGCTGCCGGTAGTCATGGAGCCACTTGAACGCGTCCGTTTCGAATGGAGAAAGGGCAGGGCGGAAGTTGTCAAGGTGAATGGGGCCAGTGGGAGTTAGGCGGCTGCTTCTGTCTGGGTTTCCTGGGATGGTTTGTTGATCCATGCCGCGCCGGGGACGGTGAGTATTTTTGGGTCCGTTTCGGTGCTGAATCGTTCGGGATTCTTCTGCCGTGCGGCGGCCAAAGTGATGGAGCGTTCGGTGGCCTTCGTCGCGGCAAGACCGTAGTGGACGTCTGCCGGGGTGTTTAGTCCGATTCCGGTATGGCGGTGGCTGTGGTTGTATCCTTCGACAAAAGTCGCCATGAAGGCCCTCGCATCGGCCAGGGAGCCGAATCGTTCAGGGAACACGGGAGCGAATTTCAAGGTCTTGAACCACGCCTCGCTGTAGGGGTTGTCATTGGATACGCGGGGCCTGGAGTGTGACCTGGTGACTTCCAGATCGGAGAGCAGTACAGCTACGGTCTTGGACGTCATAGAAGTCCCGCGGTCCGCGTGCACGATTTCCGGGATGCCGTGGATACCGAAGATTTCCTTCATCATCTCCACCGCCAACTCCCCGGATTCGTGGGCATGGACGTATGCGCCCACGATGTAGCGGGAGTAAATATCGAGCATCACGTAGGCATCGAAGTACTTACCCCTGACCGGGCCGGCAAGCTTGGTAATGTCCCAGCTGTAGACCTGCCCGGGGCCGGCCGCTGTCAATTCCGGAACGGTCCTGGGCGGATGGCGTGCCTGCCGGCGGCGCTCTTTGACCTGCTTATTCTCAGTCAATATCCGGTAGATCGTTGAGATTGAGCACAGGTAGGTCCCCTCGTCCAGCAGCTGCGCGTAGATCTGGACCGGGGCTAGATCCACGAAGCGGGCAGAGTTCACGGCAGCGAGGATACCGGCGCGTTCGTCCGGGTCGAGCTTGTTTGCCGGGACAGACACGGGCATCGGCCCGGCCTGCGGGATCCGCGGGCTGCGGGTTGCGGTCGCCCGCGGTATCCCGGCCAAGACCGCCGCTTCCCGCGTGGGGATATGCGCACCTGTGAGTTCGGCATAAACCCCCATCAGGGTTTCCTGTACCACTGCTGCTGCTCCTCGCTTTCGGAGATTTCCTCCAAAAGCTGCCGTGCTTTTCCCATGATGTCCAACGCTGCCCGAGTCCGTGCCAGCGTGCGTTCATTCACCTCCAGTTGCCGGCGTAGACGGGCGATTTCGGCCTGCTCAGCGGTAAGCTTGCCGATCTTCTCCCCGGGCTTCCTACCCTCGAGCACACCTGCATCACGGAGTTTGCGCCACTCAGTGATCTGGGAGGAATAGATGCCCTCACGACGAAGGTACGCCCCGCCTCCGGAGCCATCGTCACAGGCCTGTTGGTAAGCGGCCAGATGGGCTAGTTTCTGCGCCGGGGTAAACGACCTTCGAGGCCTTGGACCGCCGGCACGAGGGCCAGAATTACTCATGGACCCATCTTCCCGCACCCGGGAAATTGTGGAGATAGACATTGGTTCTGATCCTGATTCTCGCCCTACGAATTAGACGGACTTGCTATGAGCCACTGGCCTCAACTCACCCTGACACGTAGGGGGGCCGCCATTTATCAGTCCAATTCCCGTCTCGCGGCCGCGACCGAGCTACGTCACCAAATCGGGGTGCTTCATCCGATGGGTCCCAAGGATCTCCGCTCGGTAGTCAAAGACTTCTCCTTGCGGGATGGACGATCAGGATCTTTATCATGCGTTGGACTGGCCGCCGGACGGCACGAGGTGGCCGCACAGCGGCGCACCCGATATAACTCACTTCTGCTGGCGGGACGCGGCTACTAGCCTCGGTATTTCATGGGAGGTGGCCCCAGCGGGGTGTGTTAAGCGACGAAAAGTGCTCCTGACGTGGGAAAATGGTGTTGTCTACGCATCATGTCCACCGCGTCAAAAGGAGCACCTTTCTGGTGAGTCAGTCTACCGGTTTCTATCCCTCGGTCCGTGTTGATTCCGCCGGGACCGGTGTGGTGTCCCAGGCCGGCGGGCTGATCCTGGCGGAGACGGTGCGCGTCTCGGGTATCGGGGCGGGTCTTTCCGCGGGTCTGGAGGCGTGGCGTAAACCGTTCGCCCGCCATGATCCCGCGAAGATCATCACCGATCTGGCGCTGTCGCTGGCCACCGGCGGTGACTGTATCTCCGACATTGACAGGCTCCGTACGCAGCCGGATGTCTACGGTCCAGTTGCCTCTGATCCGACCATCAGCCGGCTGGTTACCACCGTCTCGACAATCAAACCTGCCAAGGTACTGTCGGCAGTCAATGCGGCCAGGGCCGCAGCCCGCGCCCATGTCTGGGCCGCGGCCGGGGACCACTCGCCACTGCACGGCGTCAGCACCGAGAACCCGCTCACCGTGGACCTCGACGCCACCTTAGTGAACTCGCATTCGGAGAAGGAAAAAGCGCGCCCCACGTGGAAGAGGGGGTTCGGGTTCCACCCGCTGGCGTCGTTCCTGGACCACGGTCCGGAGGGCACCGGGGAACCGCTGGCGGTGCTGCAGCGACCCGGCAATGCTGGGTCGAACACCGCTGCGGATCACATCACCGTGGTGCGGGACTCGCTGAAGCAACTCCCGGTGGGTTACCGGTCGGGGCGGAAGGTCATGATTCGCACCGATTCCGCCGGCGGCACCCACGAGTTCCTGAACTGGCTCACAGCTAGGCACCGCAACCTGGGTTACTCGGTCGGCTTCCCCATCCACGGCGCCGTCGAGGCAGTCCTGCCCCGGATCCCGAAGAAGGCCTGGGCCCGGGCGTATAACAGCGACGGGATCGAACGCAACGGCGCCTGGGTAGCGGACATCACCGCGATGCTGGACCTTGGCTCCTGGCCGGCCGGGATGCGCGTCATCGTGCGCAAAGAGGAGCCCCATCCAGGGGCGCAGCTGCGGATCACCGACATTGACGGAATGCGCTACACCGCGTTCGCCACCAACCAGAAACGCGGACAGCTCGCGGACCTGGAAGTCCGCCACCGGCTCCGGGCCCGCTGCGAGGACCGGATCCGTAACGCCAAAGACACAGGCCTTCAGAACCTACCCCTGCACTCCTTCGCCGCGAACACGTTCTGGTGCCACCTGGTCATGCTCGCCGCCGAGCTCACCGCCTGGACCCAAATGCTCGCCTTCCACGGGACCAAAGCCAGACGCTGGGAACCAAAGAAACTCAGGGCACGGATCTTTGAAATCGCCGGGAAGATCAGCACCCACGCCCGCAAGCTCATCCTTCACCTCGCCGCGGCAGCACCCGACACAGGCCTGCTGATCAAAGGCCTGGAAAGGATCAGGGCACTGAGCCCGCCATAGTGGCAAACAGGCCCACCCCAGGAAACCAGGAAAGCCCGCACAAACACGATGGACGTGGAACCCTCAACGACTCCCGCCACCGGTCAGCGGCCGCACTGTCACACCCGCATGCAAGAATCAATCACATCAGGCAGCCAGTAAGCCCTGCCCCCGCGGAAACCCCACCCCATGAAAGATCGAGGCTAGGTTGCGCGGCTGGCTCAAACACCGCCTGAACGCCTGGCAGACACGATTGGTGAACCGCTCTACTCCCGGACCCACCGCGAGCAAATGGCGTACCAGGCCATTGAGCGCCGTCGGATTCTCGAAGAACACGCCCGCGCGGCGCGCCGGAAGCCGAAGGGAACTCCATACCCCTGCCCTGGCGGCTACGCCTCGCAGAACAGATCAAACAAGGCGAGCAAGATAGAGCACAGCAGTTTCCTGCCAAGGGCGATGCCAAGCGTATTGGTTGCTCGTTTGGCGTTCCCAGCTGAGACCTTCTCTATACGTCACTTATGGTACGAGCCATACGGCTGAACTGGTCCCAGCTATCACGGAGCCAATCGAGCTGAAGCAAGAGAGATTGCTGTTGTTACCTGCTCGGTGCATCCCCACTGCACGTACTCCATTCGATACGAATTGGTATACCGGAGCGCCGCTATCCCCGTTTCTGGTTCCTCCGTCTTCCCAATTCCAGCAGTAGGCGTTGTTGACATATTTGGCTGGGTTGTCATTGTAGGTCTGCACATTAATGTAGTTCCCGTTTAACGCCCCACATTTTTCACCGCCTGTGTATGCTCCTCGGGTACAAACCCTCGTACCTGACTTGAGGTCTGCCGAGTCCCTACGTGTCAGGGTGAGTTGAGGCCAGTGGCTCATAGCAAGTCCGTCTAATTCGTAGGGCGAGAATCAGGATCAGAACCAATGTCTATCTCCACAATTTCCCGGGTGCGGGAAGATGGGTCCATGAGTAATTCTGGCCCTCGTGCCGGCGGTCCAAGGCCTCGAAGGTCGTTTACCCCGGCGCAGAAACTAGCCCATCTGGCCGCTTACCAACAGGCCTGTGACGATGGCTCCGGAGGCGGGGCGTACCTTCGTCGTGAGGGCATCTATTCCTCCCAGATCACTGAGTGGCGCAAACTCCGTGATGCAGGTGTGCTCGAGGGTAGGAAGCCCGGGGAGAAGATCGGCAAGCTTACCGCTGAGCAGGCCGAAATCGCCCGTCTACGCCGGCAACTGGAGGTGAATGAACGCACGCTGGCACGGACTCGGGCAGCGTTGGACATCATGGGAAAAGCACGGCAGCTTTTGGAGGAAATCTCCGAAAGCGAGGAGCAGCAGCAGTGGTACAGGAAACCCTGATGGGGGTTTATGCCGAACTCACAGGTGCGCATATCCCCACGCGGGAAGCGGCGGTCTTGGCCGGGATACCGCGGGCGACCGCAACCCGCAGCCCGCGGATCCCGCAGGCCGGGCCGATGCCCGTGTCTGTCCCGGCAAACAAGCTCGACCCGGACGAACGCGCCGGTATCCTCGCTGCCGTGAACTCTGCCCGCTTCGTGGATCTAGCCCCGGTCCAGATCTACGCGCAGCTGCTGGACGAGGGGACCTACCTGTGCTCAATCTCAACGATCTACCGGATATTGACTGAGAATAAGCAGGTCAAAGAGCGCCGCCGGCAGGCACGCCATCCGCCCAGGACCGTTCCGGAATTGACAGCGGCTGGCCCCGGGCAGGTCTACAGCTGGGACATTACCAAGCTTGCCGGCCCGGTCAGGGGTAAGTACTTCGATGCCTACGTGATGCTCGATATTTACTCCCGCTACATCGTGGGCGCATACGTCCATGCCCACGAATCCGGGGAGTTGGCGGTGGAGATGATGAAGGAAATCTTCGGTATCCACGGCATCCCGGAAATCGTGCACGCGGACCGCGGGACTTCTATGACGTCCAAGACCGTAGCTGTACTGCTCTCCGATCTGGAAGTCACCAGGTCACACTCCAGGCCCCGCGTATCCAATGACAACCCCTACAGCGAGGCGTGGTTCAAGACCTTGAAATTCGCTCCCGTGTTCCCTGAACGATTCGGCTCCCTGGCCGATGCGAGGGCCTTCATGGCGACTTTTGTCGAAGGATACAACCACAGCCACCGCCATACCGGAATCGGACTAAACACCCCGGCAGACGTCCACTACGGTCTTGCCGCGACGAAGGCCACCGAACGCTCCATCACTTTGGCCGCCGCACGGCAGAAGAATCCCGAACGATTCAGCACCGAAACGGACCCAAAAATACTCACCGTCCCCGGCGCGGCATGGATCAACAAACCATCCCAGGAAACCCAGACAGAAGCAGCCGCCTAACTCCCACTGGCCCCATTCACCTTGACAACTTCCGAGTTGCCAATACTTCTAACTACTTTGTTGCTAGTGGCGGTTTGAAAAAGGTAAGCGGTACCATTCGCCGACATTCGAAAGATGGCGGCATCTGTATACGCAGGACTCGCGCCATACATTGTGTTGTCTTGAATATTCCCTCTCTGGATGCCCGCAAACCTGACCAGTCGGCCATCTGGTCCACAGTGTCCAGCGGTGGAGCCGTAGGCAAGTCCTCCCTTTTTCATCAGGAAGCCTGTAGTACAGCCATTCAACGAGCCGACAGCAAGAAACTTACCGGCTCTGTAAGGGTTTTCCGAAGGACTCTCCTCTTCAGTCATCACCTGTAGATCGAAGGTTATCCCCGCTTTGAGACCTTGCACACTTAGACGATTCTCCTCGGTCGAGCGGCTAAGTGTGAGTTCCCGACCAATCTCGCCCGAAATGCCCTGGGCTGCCTCGCTTAATGTCGCATCGTCAGCAGTAGAAATATGCACATTGCCGGAAAAGTAGTTTTTTGAAAGGGTCTGAAGTACTCCTAGATTTTTATACGCCCAAGCCTGCACCCCCTCGTATAAAGCGTCAACTTCTGCCCTCGAAACCTGAGAGTCAACAAATTCCAGTGTCACCGACGGGTATACGAAGCCCGCCAAAAGCTTTAACCTCTCATCCGATGTAAGGCCAATGACTCCGATGGTGACCGTCCGTGTGTCCTCATTGAGAGTGATCTCTGTGTAGCGTTCACCGAGCACGTCTGTTAAGCGCTTTTCAAGCTCTTCCATTGGGACATCATCGGTGAGGGAGAGCGAACCAGGAACCCATTTGTCTGACGATGTTGATGAAGCCATGGGCGCGCTAAAGAGCGAGAAAATGAGGACCGTCGCTACTACCCCAACACTAACAACGAGGTAGAGCGGGTTCCTTAAGCGGAGATTCACGGTGGCTCCTGACAAGAGGGGATGATGGGCATAGCCTATGTTCTAAGTGTGATATACACCATGTTTTTTGTTGGTTTAGGGGTAACGATATGGATCAGATGAAGCGTGTCAGTGTTTTCCTAATGGCTGTCCTCATCGGGTGTGGGATAACGGCTTGTAGTTTCAGCGATGACGGTGAGAGTGAAACAATGGCCGACATCTTGGCGTACGACATGGGCGACAGTTCATCGGAGTTGGTCCTGGTCTTCAATAGCTGGCCCGGGATCAGTGGGACGCCAGCAGTGGTGGACGAGAGCGACGATGAAGTCATAGTCGAAGTCTCCATTACCCGTCCCACCGAAATGATCGCGGACGTAGCCGTTCGAACAGAGGCGTCATTGACGTTGGATGAGCCGTTGGGTGATCGACAAGTCGTGAACACTGATGGCGATCTGATTGAACGCAGAGAATGACCGAATGCTGGCCATTAGTTCGGTAATAAATGCTGCACAAAGGTTTCCGATGTTGGAGGGAGCGACCTTCTGATCTAGGAGGTCAGTAGCATCACGTTTGGCAGGACCCAACGGAAGCGGCTGGGTAATAGTCGCTTGGAGCATGACGGATTTGGGCGCCACACTCTCAGGAATGGCCGTAACCGAGTTCGAAGACTACATAGCCCAACATGGCGGAACAGGCCGCTAAACGCCAGCAGCAGGAAGATGGGCTGCTGCGGTGGTTTCGGACAGCGGATTTGATGGTTTTTCTACGCTGCCATGGTTGGCTGTTGGTAACTGCCTTCTGCCATCACAGCCTTGGTAACAGGGATCTTCACGCGGCTTTCTATGATCAGGCGAGCTTCGCAAGGCAACACCTCAACTATTTGACCTCCTGGCGGGCGTAGGGATGTTTGTTCAGGATTGACTTGGCCAATCACCCCTTTTCCCGGGAATTTCAGTGGCTGCATAGGGACGCCATTCCTCAGTGCTACTTCGCCGACTGATGTGCTCTGGTGGTGGCGAGGCGGTAGGAGTCGGTGCCGGTTTCGATGATGTTGCCGCCGTAGGTGAGGCGGTCGACGATGGCGGCGCAGAGTCTGGGGTCGGTGAAGGTTCTGGTCCAGCCGGAGAATGATTCGTTGGAGGCAATGGCGATGGAGTTCTTCTCCTCGCGCTCGGTCAGAACCTGGAAGAGCAGTTCCGCCCCGCGTTTATCCAGTTCCATGTATCCGAGTTCGTCAATGCAGAGTAGGTCCACGCGTCCGTAGCGGGCGATGGTCTTGGCAAGGATTTTCTCATCGGCGGCTTCCACTAGTTCGTTGACGAGGCGGGTTGCGAGGGTGTATCTGACCCGGTAGCCCTTTTCCGCGGCCGCGGTGCCAAGACTGATGAGCAGGTGGGATTTGCCGGTGCCGGAGTCCCCGATCAAACACAGGGGTTGGCCTTTGCGGATCCAGTCGCCGGTGGCGAGGGTGTTGATGGTGGCGGGGTTGACGTTCGGGTTGGCTTCGAAATCGAAGTCTCCGAGCCACTTATTGCGTGGGAACCCGGCGGCTTTCACGCGGCGGATGGAACCCCGCCGGTCCCGGTCATCGCATTCGGCGAGTAAGAGTTCGGCGAGAAATCCCTGATATGAGAGTTGTTCTTTACCGGCAACGGTAACCGCTTCATCGAGCACCGCCCGGATGGTGGGCAAGCGTAACCGGCGGCAGGCCTGATCCACCGCGGCCGATGCTGCCTGTTCCGTCAGTCCGCGCCGACGGCGCAGGGTAGGCGTAATGGTCGTTGACGGTGGTGTGCTCATGAAATGTGTTCCTTCGTTTTCGTGGCCGGTGATGGTGAAGATGTCCGGTGTTGGGAGAGCAGGCCGTCGTACGCTGCCACTGTTGGTATTGGTCTGCGGTCAGGCGGAAGGCCCGCGATCACTGCTGCGGGGTCGGTGAGCCGGCGCTGGGTCAGACTCACAATCCGGTGCGCGTCCCGGGGTTGATCGGCAACGGGATAACGGTTCGACATGGCCCCACCAATGAGCCCGTTGGCCGCGTGCCGGCGGGCTTCAACGGCAACAACATCGGCGCTGACCGCCCCAACACCCAGCGCCGCTGTTATCCCGGCGACCACGTCATCATGGTTCATGAAGCGGTGCAGCAACAGGATTTCGATCAGTTCGCGGGTCCCTTCCGCGTCGCCGTTGACCTTCCTCGTTTCGGCCCAGAACGCCTCATGAGCGGCAGTGAAGGAACCCGCCTGGCGCGCACTGGCCAAAGCGGTGGAACCCGGTAGGGCACCGGGTTTGGTCTTGAGGACCTCAAGATAGTGATCGAGCTGCACGGACTGACCCCCGCGGGTCACCACCCGCGGATGGCTGGCAATGACAGTCCGCCCGTCGAAGATCACCAATTCCGAGGCACGCAGGGAAACCCGGATCCGGCGGTTGATGAACCGGACAGGGACGGAGTATTTCGCCATCCGCACCATGATCATCGAGGAACGGTCCACCCGCGGTGTGAGCACCAGCCCGGGATCAAAGGTCTCCACAGGCAGCGGACCGAACAGTGGGCGCTCGGCCGCGTAGTCGGCGGCTACGGTGCGGATTCTATCGCTGATTCTCCGGGCATCATCTGCCTCGTCCCACGCGATGATCCTCTCATTGAGCTCAGCGAGTGAATCAACAACCGGCATCGGCGAGAGCCGGTTACGCCGGAACCTTCCGACTTCACCCTCTACTCCGCCCTTCTCATGCGCTCCGACGATCCCTGGCTGGCAGTAGAACGCGTCGAAGCCGTAGTGGGAGCGGAACAACGTCCAGCGTTCGTTCTCCGTCCGGCGCCTACCCTGGCCGAAGAGTACTGTCTGCACCGCGCTGGTGAGATTGTCGTAGCGGATATGGCGGGTCGGGACTCCACCGATCAGGTTGAAGGCTTCAATATGGCCCTCCAGGAAGGCCTCCTGACCGCAGGAGGGATAGATCCGGTGGATTGCCTTCCCGGAATGGGAGAGCCGGAAGGTAAACATGTGGCACTTGGTTTTCACCCCGGCCAGAACCACCCACACCTCACCGAAGTCAACCTCAGCCTCCGCGCCGGGAGCGTGCTCCTGCGGGATGAAGACTTCCAACCTGCGGCCGGCTGCAACATCGATCTCCGCCCGCCGCACCCTCACATAATCGCGCACCGTAGAATACGACAGATCCGCCGCCCGGTGTTCTTCGATCAGGCGGGCCAACACCCGCCGCGCCGTATGACGCTGCTTCCGCGGAGCCTGTAAATCCTCCGTCAACATCCCATCAATGAGAGGTTTGAACGGATCCAGCCGCGGCGCAGCCCGCACCGGTCGTTTTCTCGGTGGTGGATCGGCGGAGGCAAGCGCGGCACGGACAGTCCGACGGTGGACCCCATGCCGCCGGGCGAGTTCCCGCACAGATACGTCCTCAAGACGGGCATCCCGTCGAATACTGGCAAACAACTCCACGCGCGCCTTCATCCTGCCCTCCAAACGTCGGAACCATCAGATGGAACCAACGATGGGGTGGGGCCAAATTAAACCGTCATAAGCTGCCCGGCGAGTCGCAGGTGGAGCCAACTTAAACCGTCACACCGGGGCCACACCAACCTGTCACACTCACACGCCCGTTGCTTTGCGCCGGCCCCCGGTGCGTTTCGGTCCGGCGATAGCCGCACCACCGGTCGCTGAATGTGAAGCCGTTTTGAACCAGCTGCCAGTCAAACCAAACCAGCCCCGAGCGATCCGAAATGGTGTTGCGATCCAGTGGACCCGTCGAGGTTGGCATATTAAGAGACTCGGCCCTGGCGGGCCTCGTCGGAATGCCTTACTTCTCGTTTCCTGTCCGCTCCCCTGATCGTTTCCCCTGCTTCGTGATCCTCTTTTTGTTCCCCTCTATGAACACCTGACAAACCAACTTCTCGATCTCTTGTTGCTCCCTGATTGCGCTCTTCTCGTCCTCCCTGCTCTTGCGCTGCGCGCCTTCGCAAAACCTGTCCATAACCTCCACAACCCACGCAACTTCTCTGACTCTGAACCACCCTGACTCTCTGATCCACCTGCAACCACACTGCTACCGTTCCGCTGCCCATTTAGCCTCCCCACCGTTACTCGTCTCGCTCACCCGACAACCCACCTGACTGTTTCCTTCTCGCTCACCTTCCGCACACCACACCGGAGTCCCATTCCGCAACCTCAGCCACACACTCACTCTCTGCACACCACACACGCAACCACCGCCTGAACCTGACTCACCCACTCCAGCGACACCGGCAACCCAGCCAGGGCGGCCTCGCTGCGCTCCCCCACCACAACCACCGGACTCTTCTCGCTCACTGTGCGCAGCCGCTGCGCATGCCCCCGCCACACCTGTCATGCCGCACCGTTGCCCACTCAGGCGACCAGTGCGGGACTCTCATTGATTCCTGCTCTCTGCCTTCTTCCTTCCCGGATTCACTTCCGTCTCCGACGGGCCTTCCTCCAACACTGTTAGCTTTCTTCTTCGAGCTGGACCAGTCCAATGCAATGGCCTGCGGCCCGCCGGTTCGTACTCATCGAGTTGGACTGAATGTAGAACTGGGCGGGCCCCATTGCGGCTGCACGGTTTCCGTGTGACCTGCCGAATCGCTTCACGCACTGACCCTCTTGGCGCTCCTCGCCTCGTTTCCCCGCTGGCCTCTCCTCCATGTCCTTCCTTCCCGTGGAACAACCTTCGCCTTCGGCATCTGACTCAACTCCGTTACTCCTGCTCGCGCAGCGGGCTCTGCCCACTCGATAACTGCTGGGCCGGAGAAATGTCGGCCTCCCACATGCTTTCGGCGTCTGACGCGGTGCGACCATCCTGGCCACGCAGTGATTTCCCGTCCTGGCTCCCTGGTAAACCTTCCAACCCTGCTGCTCGTCTTCCCCTGCGGGAGCAGGATGCTTCACTGCGTGTTGATCCCGAAGGTCCAATCCACGACGTGCTCCCTGACCGGGCTGCGCTCCGCTGCACGCTCCGGTTTCTTCATGGACACTCTCCCAGCCACACAGAAAGTTGGCTAAGGAATTTCACTTGCCCCGCACACATCTGCTGTCCGCAGGACGTTGAAGACCGCCGGAGGCAAAGACCACTGGAGATGCACGCTCACTCTCCACCAACCACCACCGAAGAATCTTTCATCAGACCCCTCTTTCATCGCAGGAACTGTTAACCAATCAGCACATCAGCTGATCCTCACCGGCAGGACTGGCCACGCACTTACCGCCGTCCGCAGGACAATAGACATCGTCGAAGACATGCACCAACTTGGTCCACAAAAACCTGACATTCTCCGAAAGCTGCCGCACACAATACTGGTGACACCGAAAACTTTGGTCCTATATCCTCCACAACCCGCACTGCTGCGCAGTTACACCTGCCCTTGGGCGCCCGAAATTGAGCAATTGTTCGAGGTGGAAGCCACCGGGGGCCTGGCGAACCTGGCTTCCCGCGATTCCGGGCGCGTGTATTCAGATTCAAGAAATGAGCTCGCCGCAAATCCGGGGTCCTGGGTTCCACAGGGGCACTACCGGGAATCTACGCATGGATTCAGGCATGCAACAGGCAATTTACCGGCTGGCTCGTTCCGGCGGCATCGAAACCAACCCCATGACCTTCTCCCAGAAGTCCGGAGTGTTCTCCTCCGCGGCCACTGAGCACGGTGCAGCGACCCTTTTGACCCGGCGCGAGGACACTGGCCTCAACGGCTACCTGATCCTCCCCGAGAAATCCCTGGCCTCCAACGCCCCATTGCACCTGGCGCACACCGTCGGGGCCCGCGCTGAAGAGGCCGAGCTGCCCGAAGACCTGGGCAACTCCCCGGCCATCGGCGAACTCACCTACCGCCGCTCACCGGCGCTGCGCGAAACCCAGGCCGGCATCGATCCGACCGAGCTGCCACGCCTGCTGGCGAACGCGATGCCTGCCGGAAGCTGGGTTGCTGTCACGATGCGCAAACCCGCCAACAAGGAACGCGCCCGCTACACCGCCTGGCTGGCCAACCGGCTCGGCACCGCCGTCCCGACACACCACTCCGTTCACCCGACCGCTGTCGCCATGACCATCACGGCCGGTGGATCCGGATCGGAGTCGCCTCGTGGAGCGAGTGGTTTCCCGCCCGCCACGAGCTCGGGGAAGCGTTCTTCTCCCTGGAGGCCGACTTCGCCACCGTCCAAGGCAAAGGTGCCCAACGCTGGGTGCCGCGGCAGCTGTTCGGTGACTACGCCTTCACCCCGTGGGAAACCTTCGACGCCACCGCCATCGTTGACAACGCACCAGCGATCCTTGCCACCCCGTACTGGATGCGCACCGGTGACCACACCCACCTGATCGGCACCCCCATGTCCCGGGCCGGTGAAGAGACCCCGCACCCGACGCCCGCGAAACCGGACAAGGTCAAGGGCCGCCCGCTCGGGGCAGGCGTCGGTGTCGTCGGCGACGCCAAGCTCCCCTCCCGGCTGCGGCTCGGCAGTTAGCGGGATGTCGGGCGCACATCTGCGCATGGATGAAGGCATGGAACATCTGTCTGGGCGCGGCGACCTTATTGGCCTGCTGAGCGCACCCACTGACGGCGATGCTGCAGAGATCGCCAAGTTACTCAGCGACCCGGAGCTCGACGGCCGGATGCGCGAGATCCTCACCGCCGCGTTCACCCTGGCTCGCTTCGTCACCCCGGCCGTGGCCATCATGGCCGACTGCCCGGTCGGGGCATCACCCATCGGATATGCCCACTGCATCCTTGTTGAACCCCGCGGCAGGGTCCTCGCCGACGCGGTGATGACTTGCCTCGGGTCCGTCCACTCTCCTTGGCCGGCGGAAATGCTTATCTTTGTGGGCGATGCCCATCTGACCCTGTTCCGCCCCACACCCGAAAAATAGGAAGGGCTTTGCTAGGAGGCTCCCAAGGGCTGCGCACCACTCCTTCGGCATGATTGGCCGGGGTACGGCGCTGCTTAACCGCTGAGGGCTCGGCCTTTGCGATACTGGGTGCATGGGGAGACGGGCATTGAAAACCGACGAGCAGGACGAGACGCTCGAGGGTAGGGCCGACACCGATACTTTGGCGCCCCGACAGCTGGTCTGGGATCTCATCAAACCGGCCGAGAGCGCTTCGCTGATAGAGCCTACGATCACGCGAGCCTTCAGGGCAGAGGGAACACCAACGGGGGTAGGCGAAGTTCAGGTCTTCATTCAGACTTTGGATGGTAAAGAACAGGTGACTGCTGTGGAGATCATCGATGAGGTACCTACGCAGTACTCGATCACTCGTCCGATAGGTGGCGGGGAGTTTGCCCCTAAGGTCGGCTATTTCCTGACAGATACGACTGTAGGGACCCGGTTGGAGATCCGGCATCGCATCTCGTTTCCTCGACGTGGTGCCCCCTATGTTCGCCATCTCATTCCTTCATATGAGGCGGGCTCGCGCGCGGTTCTTCAAAGAGTCAAAGTTTTAGCAGAGAGCCGGTGGGACAACCGTTCTCCAGGGTTACGGGCGTGGAACGGTCAACCCGATCCAGACTAGTAGTCGATTCGCAAGCGACTGGTTCTCACGCGATGGCGCCGCGTACCAGAGTGCGCTTGTCTCGTACCAGGACTCTTTGGTTCTCCCGTTTGAGTTCAAACAGGCCGATCGCGTCGATGAGGTCGCTGAGCTTCCGATAGCCGTGATTGCGGGGATCCAGAGACGCTTGATTACTGATTTGGCTTCCTACCGCGGCTAGGTGAGCCCAACCATCCTCGCCGCTGGCAGCCTCAACAGCGTTGCGCATCAAGAGCACGAGACGGGTATCGCCTCGCAGTTTGTTCGGGTCAGTTCCCGCTGAGGTGTCCGGGCTCGTGGTTACTTGACCCAGTCCCTCGACGTAGGTGAATAGCGAGCAAGCGTTGACGAACGGCTCCGGGGTTTTTCTCTGGCCAAATCCGTAAACCTTTAATCCGTCCGCCAGTATCCGCATCACGAGCGGGGTGAAGTCGGCGTCGCTGGACACGAGGGCGAAGGCATCGACCGATCCTGCACGAAGCAGATCCATTGCGTCTATCACCATGGCCATGTCAGATGCGTTCTTGCCGGTGCTGTACGCGAACTGTTGCATGGGGCGAATCGCGTAGGGGTGGAGAGCGGCTTCCCACTGTTGGAGATGTGGGCTTGTCCAATCACCGTATGCCCGCCGGACGTTGGCGACGCCATGACGTGCCACTTCAGCAAGGACGACGTCGACCTTGGACGCCGGCGCGTTATCAGCGTCGATGAGTAGGGCAATGCGTTTTTCTTCAGGCTTCACCAGTTGAGGATGTACGCAGACACAGGCGCAGTCAAACCATCCGGGTGGTGAATCAACAAAGTTGCCGCCTTCCTTCACGATTTAAGGGGTTCATTCCCTGGCCGTTCAAAATGTGCTTCGATGAACCATGGATCCCCGGGTCGTTCCACCCACAGCAGTCGCCGAAGACCTAAACCGCCTACGGGTGACGCTGGATGCTACGGTGCCCGTAAAGGATCACACGAATCTTCTCGTCGCGACGTGGAATCTGCGCGCGTTCGGTGACCTAACAGTGAAGTGGGTATCCGGACCGACGGATTCACCTAAGCGGGACTTCCATGCCTTGGTGTGCATCGCAGAGATAGCGTCCCGCTTCGACGTCCTTGCTCTTCAAGAGGTGCGGAGGAACACCACGGCGCTGCAACATTTGATGGACCGACTCGGCCCGGCGTGGCGATTCGTTACTTCCGACGTCACGGAAGGGCCGGCAGGTAATGGTGAACGCCTGACCTATATCTTCGATACCACCCGCGTTCAACCCTCTGGCCTAGTCGGGGAAATCGTCCTTCCGTCGGGAACGGACGGGCCGGTGACACAGTTTGTTCGGACGCCCTACGCCGCCGGATTTACCCGCGGAACCGCTGGGTTCGTACTCACGACCGTGCACGTCCTCTGGGGTAACAAGGCCGCCGATCGCCTTCCTGAAATTACAGCGTTCGCTCAATGGATGCTCGGCTGGGCGAACCGCCCGGATGATTTCAACGAGAATCTCCTCGTTCTGGGAGACTTCAACCTTGACCGCCTCGGCGATCCCCTCTATGAGGCATTCGTCTCCACCGGGTTGTGGCCACCAACAGAACTTAATGACGTGCCGCGCACCATCTTCGAGGATGACAATAGCAAGAACTTCTACGATCAGATCGCCTGGTTCTCTGAACCTGACGGCAGCACCTTGCTCCAAAGCCTCGCCTACACCGGAAAGGCAGGGCACATTGATTTCCTCCCCCACGTCCTGACCGGGCACACCAAGAACGAAGTGTCTTGGCGTATCTCTGACCATTACCCCCTCTGGACAGAATTTCGCGTCACTCACCCCTAACCAAGATCTCTAGGTCCGGTTACCGCCAGGGGGCCACAGCAAACGATGATCGCAAACCCGCAGTGGTCAGCAGTAACCAGTGACTGACCCCGGGGGTGCCGCGCCCTCGTTTACTTGAGCAACCCAGCTACCTCTGCTCAGGGACCGAGGTGTGCCCAACCGGGCCTTAAGGGCTCCGCGCGACAGCGGAGCGTTGGGTGGCGGTGCGTGTAGCCGGTCGCTGGTCTATCTCACGCTTTCCGCGTTGGTCGACGAAATGAGGCCGATCGCAGGTTTTTAGAGGCCATCAAAACACCAATGAAGCACAATTTAATCGATCAGAACACCATCAGACCCCCGACATCAGTGATCTTGTCGAATTGCCGGAGCGGGCATTACGAAGGTCCGACTTCATCCACGAGGTATCGTTTCGCCAGTCGTCCGCTATCAGAATTCCGGGCACCCCCTCTTCATGGGCAGACTACTCCGAGGGGATAGCATCGTTCGGGGATCGTTTTCGTGTTCGCTGGTGATCGGTGATCGGTGGCCGTCGCCATGAGAGCTGATCGGGATCGGCTGAAGCGGCGATTCGAGCTCCGTGAGCATCGAAAACCGGGGTTTCGGGTGATCGGCGTCGTGGAGACCCGAAATCCGGCCAGCAACGAAAACCGGGTTTTCACCCCCATTTTCGACCCCGATCACGACAACACCCTTTTTCAGCCCAAACCGACGAAACACCACCGAAGAGCGTTTCCGGGCAAAAAAGAAGCCCCCCAAGAGGGCCTTGTGATAACCTTCGTCACTGTGGATGAGAGTTCGTTCCTAGGTTATCACACTCCACCAAACCCGGAATTCACCCTTTTTCGTTTGTCCTACCTGTCCACCCCCTGTCCACCCCCTTTGCGGGACACTTTTTTCGGGTATCGTCCCACGTCAGAGGCACAATGGAGGGTCGAAAAAGTGTTTGTCCCACCAGTCCCACCAGTTTGGTAACCATATATAGATACAGCAGTGGTTGTAGTAGTAACAGCCGACAACAACAACAGTGGCCCTATATATATTCTTTTTCTTCTTAACAGGTAGGACAACTGTCTCTAAGGGGGCCCCTTCCCTTTGTTTACCTGGGAACTTTTTGTCCCACCAGTGGTGGGACAGAGGTGGGACGGTGGGACAAATCCAAAACCATGCCCACGGTCTCCTTTTCTGCCCTTTGGCCCTCCTCGGCTGATCTCGCCGCTGGAAACCACTTGGCTTACTCCTCGACACCCTCGGCAAGTGTGTCACTGCATGATGAGTCGCAAGCCACCTGGGACCCCTCCAGCAGGTCGTTGCCGTTGCGCACATCTCTTGCGTCAACAGGAGATCCCCCGCCATGGATCCTCCCTCAATTCATCGACCTGGTCGCCGGGATGGTGCGAACAAGAACCCCCGTCCGGTTTGTGTACAGCAGGTGAGAATTTCAAATCGACCGCACCCCAGATGACTGCCCGCGCCGAACGGTCGAGCCGGAACATGCAAAGCTAAATGCTCGTGATCAATCTCCGGCTCTCGGACGGCACGGAACCACAACCCGTCACGCCCCATTTGAAGAATCAACCAGCTTGGCAGACCCCTCCTCACAGGAGGCACCATCACGGGCATCAATCACGGAGGTACACGGGGCGCACCAATTGGCTCTTGTATGGCTCAACGCCCACAAGGGCCCTCGGGCCCTTCGACTCGCGGGGGCTGTCACGTGGTCCTTGGCGTAGTGAGCGGACGCCCACTACTTCCTCAGGGGCCGATGAAGGCACTGTGACGATTGAGCCTCGCTACCACCCCCAACGCTTCGCTGTTCCATGTGATCCACACCCCAGTGAGAGCGAGATGCGGGTGCGGGTCATCGGGGAGCCAAGGGTTCAACTGACCTTATGGCGACACCAGGGATCTGTTCACGAGATCAGACCAAATCCACGAGTTCAAGATGACCTGTCGGTCATTTGAAGCTTACGATTTTGTGCCGCCCCCTCGAGGTGGTAGCTTCAGCCTCATCAAGGAATCTTGGCTCGGATAGCACTGGTTTCATGGTGGTCTGAAGGAGCGAATCAGTCAGAGTCAAATCTGCATTCTGATTGCCCCGACCTGAACGGCGTTTCGCGTGCCTAACAATGTCAGGTGGGGTTTTGGACATCATGAAGCAACTACCATCTCGGGCGTAGCATTCCAGCATCAACAGGCTCCTCAAATTTGGGGCCTGGCACGTGGACGACCGTGGAACAACAGAGCGCCTGTGGCACGATTCGTCTTTCCTCGTTGGTCGCCTAATTTGTTCAACGAGGAAGAAATATCCGCTGTAGGCGGGTGTTGAAACCCTCAATATTTCGCTGCAACCACGGCGGAAGCCATGTCACTTTACACATCGAACCGGACTATCGACCCGTACTAGGGCTCTTCGGCTTCTCGTAGTTCGCTCCAGTCGACGCCAGTAACAAGCCTCAAATCAAAATGGGCGTAGCCAGTGGTTGGATAACCGGGACCAAAGTCGAATGACGGCTCGGAGTCAAGAGGCCGTCAAAGACGACAAGAAACATGCTCGGGGCACTCACCTAGCCCCAGGTCCCTCGAGACGAGTCAGTAGGGCCGGGTCATCGGAAGCCACGAAACCCATACCTGCATTGATCTCGCGCTGCCGTTCATAACGAGCGACGACAAGCTGCGCACCTTGAAGGAGCAGCGCATGCTTCGAGACCTGCGATGCGGCCGCAATGCGGCCCAGTTCAAAGTTCAGATCTTCGGGGGGTCGCAGGTTCATACCCATGCCGAATGGTGCAATTTGACCTATGTGGCCCCACCTACTGCTACGAGGCTAACCAGCCTGCACACAGGGCGATTTCGATGACAACTCGCACCAGCACGTTGATCCAGAAAGCGTTGGCCATCGCCGCAACCTCAGCTGTGGCCCGTGACACCTTCAAGGTTCACCCGGCGACGTCGGATCGGTCCTTTCGGACTAGTTCTTCGGCACCAATCTCGGCTACATCTCCGCCAGCCGGGCCTCGAAAGAACCCCCAAAGATCATCCTCGCCCCTAACATGGTCCGGACCGCGCCCGCCATCGATAGCTATCCCCGCTCGTTCGATCGTACCGAGAACTGACCTGCAGCGCCGAGGTGGCTGCCGTCTCGAAGTCGTTGGTGACCTAGAGCCCGGTGTAGGTGTCGCGGCGTTCACTCAAACGTCGGGCCTGCCTTCCAGGAAGGCGACCAGCGCATCGGATACTTCCCGGTGACGGTCCTCGCGGATCGCAGTCAATGGAGTGTCCTCGCCCAGGAAAGGGTTGCCACCAATGAACCAGGCCCGGGCAATTGCCGGTGTTTCCGTGTCGGCAATGCAACTCCACGCGCGGTGGGCGATCTACAGCCGCTTCTGGAAGGCAGGGCCGGGAACGGCACCGTCGGGTTTGGCCCACTTATAGGGCAGCTTCGAGTCCTTCGATCCGGTCAGTGTGGCGACTAACAAGGTGCCCAGATTGCCGTTCAGGCGCCGGACCATTTCACGGACATCCAGGCGCGCAGTCTCGGCATGACCCGCAGCGATAATGTCCGGCACCCGCATGACACCAGAACAACACTCTCAGTACACTTCCTCTAGCGCTGGAGCCGGCCAAGAACCACTGTGGACCGCCGCGCCGAGACCTGTTATTCACTTCCTGGTGCGGCTATAGTTCGCTGAGGGGAGATGCTGTGGTCTTTCCGCACACATCAGGCGCGAAAGTACCTCCCACCGCCGGCAAGGATGCTCGGTCATCACCCGACTCCGGTTCCGGCCCGGTCTCAAGGAACACCATGACAGCCACTCCCAGACGTTTGCTGAAGTCTGTGACGTCACTCTCCGTTGCAGCGCTCCTGCTCGGATCGTTGACGGCCAGCCCGGCGGCAGCCCAGCCCGAAGCTCCCTCAATTGATGCTCTTCCCGCCGAGGTGACTGTACCTGCGTCGGCCCTGGAAGCACCCGCCGTGGATCAGCCGGACCGGTTCATCGTGAAGTTCATGGACAAAGCCCAGCCCAGTGCGGCCGGACGCGAGAAGGTCTACGAGCTGACCGTCGAAGACCTGGGCATCCCGGTCGAGGAGTTGCGACCCACCGGCGACGGAGCGGTCGTCCTGGAAGCGGTGGAGTCCCTCACTGAAGACCAGGTGCAGGAAGTGGTTACCGCTCTTGAAGCGCGCTCCGATGTCGAGTACGCCGAGGTCGACCACTTCGCCACCCTGATGGCCGCACCCGATGACCTCATGTACCCGTTCCAGTGGAGCCTGTTCGAGGCCCAGGGCGGGATGCGCGTCGAGCAAGCCTGGAACACCTCCACCGGCTCCGGCATCACCGTAGCTGTCATCGACACCGGCAGCACCAACCATAGCGACCTGACCGCGAACACCGTCAGCGGCTACGACTTCATTTCCGACCCCAACGTCAGCGGTGACGGCAACGGACGTGACCCTGACCCGACCGATGCCGGGGACGCGTGCGGCACCAACAGGTCCTCCTGGCATGGGACGCACGTCGCCGGGACCGTCGCAGCCACCGCCAACAACAACTCAGGTGTAGCCGGGGTCGCATACGGAGCCAAGCTGCAGCACGTCCGGGTCATGGGCACCTGTGGAGGCTGGACCTCCGACATCATTCCAGGCATCATCTGGGCTGCCGGCGGCACCATCTCCGGTGTCCCCAACAACCCGAACCCCGCCCAGGTCATCAACCTCAGCCTGGGAACAGCCGCAGCCTGCGGGACGTCCTACCAGAACGCGATCGATTATGCGGTCAGCCGAGGCGTCGTCGTGGTAGCTGCCGCTGGCAACGCCGGCAGCCCGGTCGCCGGGACGTCGCCAGCGGATTGCAAGAACGTGATCACCGTCGGAGCCACCGGCCGGGAAGGGGCACAGACCCCCTATTCGAACTACGGCCTCGAAGTCGATGTCAGCGCCCCCGGCGGGGATATGAGCCGCGGTTACGAGGGCGGCATCCTGTCCACCTACAACCAGGGCAGCACCACCCAGGGCTCTGAAGGCTACAACTACCTGCAGGGCACCTCCATGGCAACACCCCATGTGGCCGGTGCGGCCGCGCTGATGCTTTCCGCCAAGAGGAGCCTCACCCCCGCGGACGTCGAGAAAATCCTCAAGGACACGACACGGCCACTCCCGGGAGCCTGCTTCGGTGGATGCGGTACTGGCATCGTCGACGCCAACGCTGCTGTGAAAGCCGTCGCACCCCAGGCACCCACCTTGACCGGTGCCGTCCCGACCATTACCGGCTCCCCGCGGGTAGAGTCCACCCTTACGGCCGTCCCCGGAACGTGGGGGCCCAGCCCGGTCAATCTCACGTACCAGTGGCTGCACAACGGTGATGCCATTCCCAATGCGACCGCCTCCACTTTAAAGCTCGACGTCGGTGTAACCGGCGGGAAGGTGAGCGTGAAGGTCACCGGAACGAAGACCGGATACACCTCCGCCTCGAAGACGTCAGCGCAGACTGCCGTCATCACCGACCCGAACGACGACATCATCACCCCGGTGCCGGTCATCACCAACGCCTCCAGCGCCCAGGTGGGAGTCCAACTCACCACTACCATCGGCACCTGGGCTCCGGCACCGGTCACCTTGACCTACCAGTGGCTGCGCGACGGCACCCTGATTTCCGGGGCCACCCAGACCACCTACACCCCGGTCGCCGCCGACGTGGGCAGGACCCTGACTATCAAGGTCACCGGCACAGGATCAATCCCGTCAACAAGTAGCACCTCGACGCCCACGCGAGCCGTTCTTCTCGGCGTACTCTCACCTGCCCAGCCCACTATCAGCGGCGCTGCGGCCGTCGGTTACACCCTCACTGCCGCGTCAAGCGGTTGGGCGCCAGGGACGTCGGTGGGCTACCAGTGGCTGCGTGACGGTCAGCCGATCAACAGGGGCACGGGGGTCAATTACCAGGTGATTCCCGCAGATAACGGAAAGCGCCTGAGTGTGAGGGCCACCGGGTCCAAGGACGGTTACGCCCCCGCCACTATCACTTCGGGCCAGACCAATGTCATACACCAGAAGTTCAGCGATGTTCCCGACTACCTGCAGTTCAGCGAGTACATCTACTGGATGGCTGGTGAAGGCATTAGTACCGGGTGGACCGAAAAGGACGGCACCAAAACGTACCGGCCGCTGGTCAGCGTGAACCGGGATGCGATGGCGGCATTCATGTACCGGATGGCGGGCAGCCCTGCCTATGCTCCCCCGGCCAAGTCGCCGTTCGCTGACATCTCCACCAGCCAGCAGTTCTACAAAGAAATGGCCTGGCTGGCCTCGACGGGGGTCAGCACCGGCTGGACCGAACGCAACGGCACCAAAACGTACCGAGCCCTGGAGCCGGTGAACCGTGATGCGATGGCGGCGTTCATGTACCGCCTCGCCGGAAAGCCGGCCTTCACTCCCCCAGCCAAGTCACCGTTCGCCGATGTCTCGACGAAGCAGCAGTTCTACAAGGAGATCACCTGGCTGGCCTCCACAGGCATCAGCACCGGCTGGCCGGACGGGACCTACCGAGCGCTGACCCCGGTGAAGAGGGACGCGATGGCCGCGTTCATGAACCGGTACTCGCAGAAGTTCTAGTACCCACTCAAGGAAGCCCCGTTGGATGATTCTGGCGGGGCTTCCTTGCTGCCGGGGCCACACATCACTAAGTAGACCCCCGCCGGGATGAGGACCTGTTGATAGTAGCGAATCGCTCTTGCCCTAAGGCTTTGGCGTCCGCTAGGTGGATGTAGCCGCTGACGTCTTTGGCAGGGATGGTCATCACCTAATAGCTGTTCGGGATCACTATTCATCGCCCGATGACGACGATGCCGTCACCTTCGACTCTTCTTCTCGATGCCGACATGGCCAGCAGCTCCGGTGGTCCAGTCCCCCACGGAAACGTTCGCTGCCCATCGAAGGGCCGACGGCACAAGGCCGGGGTCGACGGTTTGAGGATTGCCCGCGAGCTGACCGCCACCGAGTCCACGTCAGTCGAATCCGCGGTAAGTCGCTGCGCCTAAATTCTCCAGGGATGCTTCTGGTTGGGCGCTGACCACGACTACATCGGCACCGAACATCTGATGCTGGTTTGCCTCACCACCCCTGATCCCTTCGCCGTGCAGGCCCTCTTTATGGCCGGCTGCGACCTCGAGGTTCTGTCCGCCCCTGTCCTTGAGCTGATACACGAGGACCGGGGTCTCGGGAACACCGAGCCAGAGACCGATCATGGGTTCGTCCTGTCGACCTAGCCCTATCCGCTAGGATCAAGAAATTGGCGGTGCGATCGTCAACACATATGGGGGAAGTATGAACAACCGATCGACTTCCACTGCGGTAGCCCTAGCATGCGTCCTGGGCCTCGGCCTGACATCCTGCGCAGCCGCGGAGCGCAGGGCTGACATACAGACCTCCGCCACCTCGGCTGTGGCCGCTGCATCGCCCTCTGCTGAAGCTACCGCTGAGCCGACAACGCCAGTGCCGCCGGCACGGCCCGAGGCTGTCCCCCTGGACATGAGCGGTGTCGCCATGGATCCAGCTGTCCCCGAAATGTATCTTTCTTTTGAGGACCCGAACCTGCTCGCCGGCAAGCTAGGCGACGTGGCCGAGGAATTCACCGAAGTTGGACTGAGCTTCACTGACCAGCAGAAAGCAAGCCACACGAGGACTGTTGCTGACCTGGAAGAATTCGAGCCGCTCCGCCCCTTGGTCGACCCGGTCTACTGGGACAACCTGGTCGAGAACTGGCCGAAGCCGGATGAGGCGAGGGAGACCATGATGGGCTTGCTGCCCCTTGGCCCCACCTCCATTTTCGGCGAGGAGGAGTATGCCATTGACGACAACGGCTACTCCGTCGTCTTCAAAAACGAGGGCATGAAGATCGTCCACTCCCCTTGGGAAAACGAGGACGGAAGCTGGCTCGGCGAAGGTGTCGAGATCCAGAATGTGAAGGCCAGGATCTTCTTCACCGCCGTGGACGGCGAAGTTATGCACGTAGACCGCGAGCTGACCATCCATCTCTGGCTGGACGGGAACTACGAATGGAAGGTCCACACCGCGACCGGTCCTGACGCCACCGAATGGGGAGCCAGCACCACCCAGGAAGAGCTCGACGAGCTGCCGCCACTCTGACCCCAGGAGATCGCTCTTAACGAGTCGGTGAGGGACTTCTCCTTCTCCGCACACATGATCATGTGTGCGGAGAAGTGAAACTTCCTCCTCCGCCGTTCAGCTTCTGTCTGACCCGGCCAGCCCGCGCTGCTACTTGCTGGGGAGGCCGGTCGGCTGAGGCTCGGTCAGCTCAGGAGGGAGCATATCTACCCGGTAAATGACTGCAGCCATCGCGTCACGGTTCACTGCTTGCAAGGCCCGGTACGTGCGGGTCCCGTTGCGTTCAGCCCAGCCAGTGCTGACGCCGCGGCTGGCAAGCCAAGACATCTCTTTGTAGAACAGCTGCTTCGAGGAAACATCCGCGAACGGTGAGGTGGCTGCTGGCTTGTAGGCAGGGGCACCAGCGGACCGGTACAGAAACGCATCCATCGCGTCACGGTTAACCGGTTGCAATGCACGGTAGGTCTTCGTCCCGTTCTTTTCGGTCCAGCCGGTGCTGATTCCCTTGCTGGCGAACCAGCCCATCTTTGTAGAAGAGCTGCTTCGTGGAAACGTCCGCAAACGGTGACACCTTGGGCGGCGTATAGGCGGGGGAACCAGCGGCTCGGTATAGGAACGCTGCCATCGCGTCGCGGTTCACCGGTTGCAGTGCCCGGTAGGTGCGGGTCCCATCCTTTTCGGTCCAACCGGTGCTGATGCGTTCGTTTGCCAGCCACATCATCTCGGTGTAGAACTGCTGGCTATCGGAGATGTCGGCGAAGCCCCCGACATCACCACCGACTCCGCCGTCTCCAACTCCACCGTCTCCGACTGGAATGCAGGTTTTCGCACCGTTGCCCGCTTCGACCGCGCGGCGGCAGGCGGGCCCCACTGAACACCCCCATCACAATCCGCCAGATGGTCCTTATCCATGGATGAGGAAACAGCCATTCTGGTCGGTGATACGCCACAGCGGCAAGATGAGTGCCTTAGGGCTCTTCGCTAGGTTCCCTCGGGATAGGTTGGACTCGCATCTAAGTCAGTCCAAACAACTCCTGGGGGAACCATGACCGTCGACCCGTCACTGCTCATTCCAATGCTACTAGTGTAGCGTGTCGTTGGTTCCTTTGTGTCTGATCTTTGTCAGACTTGATCCATGGTTTATCTGGCGAGGGCTTTGGAATTGCGTGACGGGGACCGGGGCGCCTTGGAAGTGCTGACGCGTGGGAATTCTTCCTCGGCGACGTTAGCGTTGCGGGCACGCACAGTTTTGTTGGCTTCCGCCGGGATGCCGAATATCCAGATCGAGCAGATCACGGGGTTTTCAGCGCCCACGGTTTTGAAGTGGCGCAACCGCTATGCCGAGGGCGGGATCGAGGCCCTGTCCGATGTCCAGCGTCCGGGCCGGGAGCGAGAAATCGATGAACTTGCCTTGATCGCGGACACCCTGGCCAATGACGGGAAACCGCCGGCCGAATTGGGGATCTCGCACTGGTCCGCCCGCATCATGGCCGAACGCCACGGAGTCTCCTTTTCCTCTGTGGCCCGGATTTGGCGTCGTTGGAAAATCCAGCCGCACCGGATCGAGACCTTCAAGTTCTCCACCGATCCCGCCTTGGAGTTCAAGCTCCGGGACGTGGTGGGCCTGTATATGTCTCCGCCGGAAAACGCGGTGGTGGTCAGTGTCGATGAGAAGACCCAAATCCAGGCATTGTCCCGTACCGGCCCGGATCAGCCGTTGTCTCCGACGCACCCGCTGCAGCAGACCCATGACTACCAAGCGCAACGGCACCACGACCCTATTCGCCGCTCTGGAGGTCCTCACGGGCAAACTCAGCGCGAACGCCTTCTACCCAAAGCACACCAACATCGAGTTCGTCGATTTCCTGGGCCGCGTAGCGGACGCCCACCCCGGGATCGAGCTGCATGTCATCTGCGACAACTACGCGACCCATAAACACCAGAACGTCTTGGACTGGCTGGACGCCAATCCGCGGGTCACCCTCCACTTCACCCCGACCAGCTGTTCCTGGCTGAACATGGTGGAGATCTTCTTCGGGATCATCACCCGCCAATGCCTCAAACGTGGCACATTCAGCTCCGTCAAAGACCTGGAACAAACCATGCAACGCTACATCGAGAACTACAACCAGGACGCCAAACCATTCACCTGGACCAAATCAGCGGAGTACCTCCTAGGCAAGATGAAACGCAAACAAACCATTAACACGGAGCACTAGTCACCATTATCCCGGTGATCCTCAGTTGCTTTGTCCTGTATTTCATCATCCGGTTCGGCGTGAAGCACGGCATCGAATCAGCAAAGGCAAGAGAAAACCGCGGCCGGGGCATCCGCTGACAGGTACGTAAGCGACCCCTAGCCGACCGACTGGCACCAATGCGCACTCGTAGTGCCATGACTCCCGGGCCAGGTGCCCCGTCCTTTAGGTACATCTGCCCCATCTCAGCCAAGCTGATCGTCCGCCTAGAACCAAGAAGGAGTTCCCAGTGAATGCTCAAGCTCTTGGCCTCCATCTCGGGTTGGAGACCTATCCTGCGCCGGCGTAATGAACCAGCGCAGAGTATTCATCAGGGCGGCGCGGGCAGACCATACTTTCCAAAGTCGGCCTGACTGCGCGTGGCCTTCCCCTCGGTCTTGGACGAACACCATCAACGTCTTCTCCTATCTGAAAACTTTTGATGACGAAGCTTCGGGTCTCTCCTACGGGGGGCCCGGCCTTTGTCATGGGGGTGGCCGTCATGGTCCGGATTGGAACCACTGGGCGGTGCCGACGATCAATCCCATCGCCCCGGAAACAATGGACACCACTTGCGCCACTGGTTGTGATTAGTCCATGAGGGTGTCGGAAGATGACAGCGCGATGGTGGACACCACGTAGCCGCAAGCAGAAAACGCCGAGAACCAGAGGATCATCAGCTTCACCGCCCGCCCGATCGTAGCTTCCGGGACATCACCCTCATCCCCGGTTGGACCCGATCCGGGATGCCGCGCGGATCCCGTGGGCGGTCTCGAGCTGGCCCCTGGTGAACTGGGCCGAGAGGAGGTCCACGGCGGGGCGTAGTCGCTGTCCGGCCGGGCCGGTGCTGGCTTCGACTCTGGCTTTGGTTTCGGGGGTGGCTGCGGCTTTTTCGGTTCAGGCTTTGGTTGGGGCCTTGGTGGCGGTCTCGGATCAGACTTCGGCTGCTCATGTTGGGGTTGCCCCTGGGTCCGGTCGTACGCCGCCCGTTTGGCCGGATTGTTGAGCGTCTCGTACGCCTTCTGCACCGCCCGGCACAAGGGGACCATGTACTCGTCGCCGCCGTCCGGGTGGGGGTGTTGCGCGTCGGCGAGTCCGAAGCCAGGGCCCTGGAAGTGGTGGGCCTGCAGTTCCACAAGTTCGAGATCGGCCGGGCGTTCGAGCATGCCGCCGAGGTGATGCGCAACGACGGTGCCTCCTTCAAGCAGGCACTCCTGGCCGAGGAGATCATCCCGCGGACCGCCCGGCAGCTCATCAAGGCGTCCCCGACGTCCCAAGCGCTGCACAAGAACCTCGAGCAGGCCGCCGTCCTGGTGGCCGAATCGCAGTCGATCAAGAAGAAGCTGGTCATGAACCTGATCCAGCCCGGCTTCATGCTCTCGCTGTGTATCGGCTTCCTCTTCGCGGCCGTGGCGTTCATCATCGCGAACTTCGTGGCCCTGTTCGCTGACCTGGGCACCGAAACCCCGCCGATGACGCTGATGGTCCTGAAGATCGCCGGCATCGCCAAATGGGTGGTCGGTGGTTTCATCGCCGCGATCCTGCTGTTCGTGGCCTTCTGGGTGACCATCGGACGCAAAACCGAGGCGGTCCGGATCGCGGTGGGCAACCTGTTCATCCGGATGCCCGGGATCGGCCCGATCCTGCAACTGGCTGCCACGTCACGGCTGTTCCAGCTTCTGGCCGCGAACCTGTCCAACGGCATCAACGAGCCGGAAGCTTTGCGGACAGCGGGCAGCGGGCAGCGGTTGCGGTAACGACGCCCTGGCATCGCACTGCAACAAGCATGCCGACAAGATGCTCGCCGATGGTGTTCCCCTGCAGGAATTCGCTGACTCCGGCTGATCCCGGCCGTGGCCCGGCAGATCCTCGCGTCGGCGCCGTCGATCCGCCAGGAAATCGAGGTCAGGGAAGAGCTCGCCCCCGAGTACCGGGACGAAGCGAACATGCAGCTTGAAACCCTGAACCGGACCCTGGAGCCCACGGTGAACTACCTGGTGTACGCCATCGCCGGTCTGCTCATCGTGGCGATCATGCTCCCGATGTACTCGATCTACCCGGCCCTGATGGACATGGGCTAGCCATGGCGCCCGCTCACCGGGGCGGCCCTAAATCTGCTCGATGAAGATCGGTTCGAGCGCGTCAAACTCCAGCGGACCACTGTTGACCGTGTTGCCGCGCACCTGCTCGTCTTCAATTTCCAGCAGCGCCAGGGCCGTCTCTGTGTCGGTAAGGAACACGTAGACGGCGAATCCTTCGCCCGGAAGCTCGTTCAACCCGAATCGGACATCAAGGCAGTCGAAGGTGCCGGCCGCTTCATCGACGACGCAGGGATTCAGGGAGAACAAGCTGTCCCGTGCCAGCGCAGGAACATCGTTCCAGCCGCTGACCATCCGCACCCCAGCCCAGAGTTGAACCCCGGCCGGCAGCTCCCCTGCGACCCGTCCCCGGACTGGGATGGTAGTTGTCCCAATCTTGACTTCGGCGGGCGGTTGCTCCAGGGCCAGCAGTTCGGCCGCGGTAGACGGCACAGTCTCCGTCGGTGAGCTGGTCTCGGTCGGTGGGCTGGTCTCCGCCGGAGAAGAGAAGGCACCGTTCATCCCGGCGCCGACCAGGCCGCCGGCGACGGCAGCCACCAGGGCAAACCCGATTGCAATCCACACACCTTCGCGGCGGGACCTCTCACGATTGGGCGCCTCAAGCTGGTCCTCATCCATGGGTGGGGCTCCCTTCGGTTCGGTCGGTAGCAAAAGGGTAAGCCCGCAGCGTACAAAACGGGGCAAATCCGCTACCAGAATTCGACAGTCACCGCCATCACCGGCGGACCTACGCATGGGCCTGGGCAGAGAACTCACCCACCAGAAGGACCCCGGTGAGCGAACCACCTACGCCCCGGTCGCAGCTGACCTGGGCAAGACCGTGAGAATCCGGGTCACGGGCAAGAGCTCAGCGGGCACGACAGTTTGCACGTTACTGTCCACCCAACTGATCCAAACCGAGACCCTGACATCGGCGAAGCCGACCGTCACGGGGCAACTGAGCGTCGGCAGCACACTAACCGCGAGCACCGGCACCATCTTCACCTACCAGGGGCTGTGCAACAACGCTGCCATTTTCGGGGCAGCAAGCAGCACCTATAGGGTCGCTGACGCTGGCAAGAATCTCAGCGTGAAGGTCACCGGCACCAACCCCGGCTACACGACGGCTGCGCAGACCTCCAGCCAGACGGCAGCCGTACCAACCCCGGCACCCGAGCCGGTCATCGTACCCCCAACACCGACCATCACTGCCACCTCAGTCGTCGCACATCACTGTCCGCGACGATCGGCCAGCGGTCACCCGGCCCGGTCACCTTCACCTACCAGTGGCTGCGCGGCGGCACCCCGACCCCCGGGGCCCCACACGCCCGGAAGCCATCGATTACATCTACATGGTCGATAGTGCAGGTGCCCTGGCAAGCATGGAAAGCTGCGCCCGATCGCGATGGACCAACTCAAGCGATAGATTTCGGCCGAGAAGTGGGGCGAAATTGATTTCGTGAGGATGCGCGTCACGATGGGGGGATGGTCTGGCGACCTGACCGATGCGGAGGTTAGAGAGGAGGCCGTCAGCTTCGTTTCGCAGATCAAAGTGGCAGCTTGATATGCCGGGGTTTTGAAACGTCCTTGATCAGCTGGATTGCAGTTTCGTGTCGCACTAACCGTGCTGCCAAACTCCCTCGAAGGGTGCATCTTTGCCTGACTTCGGCGACGGCCCGGCTTCGGGGACTGGTTCGCTGCGACGCTGATGCCAGTGACCGCAGAAAACGAGCTTTGGGTCGGTGGTACAGACCGCGTGCAGGATGTGCCGTCGGTTGATGGCGGATTCGGTATCGAGGGCTTCTGATGCCTTGAACGGTTGATGCTCATCGCTCCCCCAAGGGCACCGAAGCGGACGCCGTCGATCTCTTAGCGGTGACCCCGCGGAGCGTACAGCAGATGATCGCTGATCCTTCCGAAGCCTTCCTCGGTGAGCGGCAGGGATCGCAGGGCGGGGTGCGCCTCATGGTTGCCGTCGACGAAGATGAGCCGGATGTTCAGCCGCTCCAGAAGGTCCACCAGGGCGCCGGTGAACGTCGGCTCGTGGGGCCAGCGATCACCCGGCCAGAGGACCATCAGATCCCCTACATGGATGATCGTGTCGTACCCATCACGGCTGGCTTCGAAGAGGACGGATGTCATCCAGGAGGTGTTGCCGTGCCAGTCGCCTGCTATCAGTATTTTGGTCATATTCTCTCTATGCGTAGACGCTCACCACGGGTGCAAGCACCGTTTCTGACGCCGTTTTCGCGTTCGCCAGGGGTGTTTTCGCGTTCGCCAGGGGTCCTGATCCGGGCGCCGGCCGACGCTCGGGAGCCGGAAAGGTTCATCCGAGACCGCTTTTCGGGGTCCGAGACTGTCGAAAACGACCGCTTTCGGTGTTTGGCACTCGGAGGCCCGAAAACCGTCCTGCACCGAAAACCGGGTTTTGACCCCCTCTTTCGACCCCGATCACGACAACACCCCTTTTCGACCCAAACCGGCGAAACACGACCGAAGACCGTTTTCAGGCAAAAAAGAAGGCCCCTAGAAGGGCCTTGTGATAACCGTCGTCACTGTGGATGGGAGTTCGTTCCTAGGTTATCACACCCCACCAAACCCGAAATTCACCCGTTTTCGTTTGTCCCACCCCGTCCACCCTCTGTCCACCCCTTTGCGGGACACTTTTTTCGGGTATCGTCCCACGTCAGAGGCACAATCGAGGGTCGAAAAAGTGTTTGTCCCACCTGTCCCACCAGTTTGGTAACCATATATAGATATGGAGAGGGATGTAACAACAACAGCCGACAACAACAACAGTGGCCCTATATATATATTCTTTTTCTTCTTAACAGGTAGGACAACTGTCTCTAAGGGGGCCCCTTCCCTTTGTTTACCTGGGAACTTTTTGTCCCACCAGTGGTGGGACAGAGGTGGGACGGTGGGACAAACCCGAAATCACCCCGAACAGGCCTCATCCTGACCATGAGGCAGTCATCCCACCTCGCCGCAGTAATCACGCGTCTCAATAATGGCCGCCCCGCCCCTCTGAACAAAACGTGGGTCGCTGCATGGCTGGAAGCGGGCGCCTGCAACCCCCTCAGTCGGATGGCCGGATGTACCCCCGAACGCATTACTAGTTTCAACGCCGCCGTACACCCCTTCAGTCCCAGAGGATCTTTTGATGTAGATCCTCCTTCAACTCCCCAACCTGGCCGTGAGATGACCCGAGCAAGAACGCCTATCCGTCTTGTGCGGAGCAGGGCGGTTCTTCCAAATCTGAGGCGACCCGGATGGCTGGGGATTCCGGGCCGTCAAAAACGGAACATGCAGCGCTAGATCCGGGTGCTTCATGGCTGACCCTCGGAGGCGCGAAGCCGTAACCGGGGTACCCACTCGGGGACGCTCCGTGGCTAGGCTGGACCGATCTTGCGGACGGCGCCCGCCACTGCCATTTCGACCACCTGAACTCGAGGGATCGGCTAATTGGTCCGCCGCTGGCCACGGAACGCCTGCAGGGCCCCCTGAGGGCCATTCAAACGCCAAACGGTCTCACGCCGCCGAACGTCGCGTACTGCGCTGCAAGACCGCTTCAGGGGCCAGTGAAGGGCATTTGGCGGTTTAGTGCACCCCCCACACCTACATGGAACGCTACGTTGTTCAACCTTTCCTGGCTCTCGGGCTGTTAGACATGAATCCGGTTCTTGACTTGGCGAAGATAGCGCTTGCGATCTACGGACCCACAGCTCTTGGTGAGGTTGTTGGCGGCGCGAGTTCGGGATGACCCGTCCTGGATTCGAGACGCGCGATTACTGCTGCCAGCGTCGAGGTGATAACGTGCGCATCACCAAGGGAATCTTTGTCGAGTGGGCAGCGGTTTCATAGTGATCCGAACGAGCGAATCAGGCAGAGTCAAATCTGACACTGATAGCCCCGACCTAAACGGCGCGTTGCGTGCATCGCAAGGTAAGGCGGGGTTCGGACCTCATGAAGCAATCAACATCTCCGACAATGCCATTCCAGCAAGAAATGGCTCCTTCAAACTGAGCCTGATACATAGACGACCATGGAGCAACAGAGCACCTGTGGCATGAGTCGTTTTACTTCACGGGGTTTACTATTCCCCTCTCCCGGGAGAAGGGAATTTCCCTAACAACGACTTGAGCGCATCAATAGCAGTTACCACTGAGAGCACTGGGGACAATCACTGATCCACTCCGTTGAGGCTCTCGGTGATTGTCGCGAAGAACCTCGCATACTTGCCGCTAGATGCACGGAGGCACCCGAAGTGCATTCACAATTACGAGCACCTGGATGGCCTATTTTCTTGGTCCAGTCCAACGAGGCTCTCTACGACAGAGACGTCACGACCGGTCCATGCCCCGAACCTGGTCGACCCGCGCAACTCACGCGAATCAGCCGTGAATGACGACCACTACGTGCCCGGCAAGGCCATGGCCAGCGCCTCGGTCGCCTGGGTGCTTATGGATACCGCCGCGAATCCGGAAACCCTCCGGTTGCACGGACTGGACCTTGCCATCGGAGTTCACGCCTACCAGGTGTCCGACATCCTCAAGAATACCTACTAGGGCATCACCGCCCACCCACCGCCAGGCCCGGCAGCTCACCAGCCACTTCCTGAACGGGGGGATCAAACACCGAAACGAATACAACCAGAAAACCGGGTCGGCCAAGGCCGAGGACGCCGAGGCGGCCAAGGAATCCCGCGGTGCCTCGAACGTGTACACGTCCGCGGCGTCGGCACCTCCCGCGAACACCAGTCCGACTACGAGAAGCGGATCATCGACGCCATCGACGTCGGCTTCGGCAACCCGGACTTCATCGTGGCCGATGTGTGGGGCACCACGGAAGACAACACCTGGTAGTGCCCAACGGGGTTGGCATCCTACTTCCACCAGACACTTGGCGTAGATTGGTTCGAAAACCAGCTCAGGAGTGACATGGGGAAAATGAAGGGTAATCGCCTGAACACGGCTGCCAACGTTGGGGGCTTCGTCACCGGCCGGCAACAACTAGGAGTGCAACGTCAGCTCCTTGAGCAAGGCTCGGCCCAGGCCCACCTGTCGGCAATGCAGCTGGATCAAATCACGAAGGCCAACGCCGATGCCGAGATGGCGAGAGTGCAGCAGTGGATCCGTGAGAAAGTAGCTTCCGGTCGCATCACCCAGCGAGAAGCCGAGCTGGAAATCGCAACCCAGGCCTTCAACGCCCGCAACCCGCCACCCGCATCGCATGAACGCATCGCCGGCAGTTTCATCGGTCGCGTTGCAGCGTCGCTGACCTACTTCGGGTCCCCGGCCGGCTGGTACAAGGAAGGTCGCGGAGGACGATATTGGTCCGGGCAGCGGTGGACCCTGGTCACAGCCAGTCGAAAGGAATTGCTCCGGCATATCGAGGCCGGAACAATCCCTGACGATGTGCTTCCCTCCGACGCTCCAGACGGAGCACCCGCGGTGACGCCCGCTCCCCCGGTGGCACCATTACCCCAACAGCTACCAGCTGATGTTCCGCCCCCTCCGACCATTCCGGACGGCTGGTACTCCGACTCCACGTCCGGGCTGCAGCGTTACTGGCAGGATGGCGCCTGGACCCAACAAACGAGACCATCCCCTCCAGCACATCCAGCGTAGGGATTAGTCGAACAGTCTTCTCCGCAGGATCACTGGCAGCTTGTCGCTGTTGCCACACATCTAGGGGTATGTCTATTTCACGCGTTCAGCCCGGTGTGCCCGCCGGCGGCCAGTTCTCAGCCAGCCTTCACCCGGAAGCCGACATTTCTCTGGCCAGCGCCTCAGGCCTGACCGTCCTCCCTGCGCGGCCGGCCCGCTGGCCTACGATCTAGCCCGAGAGGTCGGGCTGACCGGTCCCATCACCGGATACGAGGGCAACAACCCCGACGTCCCAGCGGGAGCCCTCACCTACCGTCACCCGCAGCCGAACCACGACCCAGTCGTCAGCCTGACCGACGACGAGTTCGGCATCAGCTACGACGACCGGTACGACGAAGGCAATTCGTCCTTACGGAGATAGCAGCACCACTGCCCTACCCCAAGGGTGCCAGGGCAATGGTCTCGGGCGAGTTTTGTTTCATCGAGACTGAACCCGACACCCGGGGCCGGATGAGCGTGCTGCTCCATGACTGGTGGACAGTCCACACCAACTCCCGCGACGTCGTGAACTGGGACCATTATGAGGCCGTGACCGCTGGCGAAAACTACGATCCTCAGCCCAGCGGGTAGGTTGAACGGGGTCTCCGCACAAATGGGGAATGACCAACTCCTACCGAAAAATCTGTGATGGCTGAACGAGCCTCTGACACCCAGCGCGGCTCGACCACGCAAAAAGCCCTCAATCGACTGCACAGCCTGGAACCGACGGCCCCGGACACCCCTCGGCCGGTCATCGCTTTGCACATGGCTGATGCCTGCCGACGGAACCTGGAGTCGACTGCCTTTGATGCGGCCATCGTGTCTCCTAAGACGTCGGCCTTGGCCTCATCGGTCGCGAGAACCTTCCCTGCCATGACACTGGAAACCGACAACGTTGCAGCAATGGACATCTGGCTGGACCTGTTCCGCAGCGATGTTGCCGAAGTCCGGGTTAAGCTCGAAATGGCGTTGCTCCTGGAAGCCCAGCCGTCAGGCTTCATCATCACCGCGGCTTCCGTCCTGGAGGCCATCGAGCAGTTCCTCGGCACGCAGCCCTGCAAGGTCTGCGCCCTACCCGAGAATTCGTCCAACGAATGCGCCCCATACGACTGCTCGGGCACCTATGATCCAGTGAACGGCAGCGGAGACCACCGCTTCCTCGACTGGATGCAGAAGGGACGGCGTGGGTTTTAGAAAGGCAAGGATCCGATCGTGGTTCTCTCGGGTTAGCCTCCTCCCATCGGTGGTCATCGGCCTGGCAGCGGCAGCTCTCGTCGCCGTACTCGCAACCCTCGTCCTGTCTCAGCTGCTCAACGTCGGCACCGACGAGGTCCAGCCCGTTGACCTGACCGGAACCGTCCTTACAATCGTCGCCGGTGTCGGCGGTGTTGTCTTCCTGGTCGTTGCCTACCGCAAGCAGCGCGATGTGGAGAGCAGCCGGTTCGTCGAACACTTCGGGGCTGCATCAGAACAACTCGGTCATCCCGACCCCGCTGTGCGGATGGCCGGCGTGTACGCGATGGCCGGAGTGGCGGACCAAGTTCTCGGGCTCAAACGGCAGCAGTGCATCGACGTGCTCTGCGGCTACCTTCGGCTGCCGTATTCACCCGAAATCGGTGCAAACCACCAACACCAGGTCATCGTTCGGAGGACCCCAGGCGATTTGCGGCCAGAGATCGAAGAGCATCACAGCTACCGACAGAACGACCGCGTAGTCAGGCAGACTATCGTCGGTGTCATCAAAGATCACCTTCAATGGACAGCGGAAATCTCGTGGTCAGACTGGAATTTCGATTGTCGAGGAGCGGTGTTCGAAGAGGCTGACCTGAGGGGAGCACATTTCTCCGGCAGAACCACCAGCTTCAAGGAAGCCCACTTCACCGGCGAGACCACCCGGTTTAACGGAGCCCGGTTCACCGGTGAAACCACCCGGTTCGACGGAGCCCACTTCACCGGCAGCTACACCAGTTTTAACGGAGCCCGGTTCACCGGTGAAACCACCCGGTTCGACGGAGCTCATTTTGTGGGCGAAACCATCCGGTTCGATGAAGCCCGCTTCACCGGCACAACAGACCTCAGATCCGTCGATTTCGGGGCAGGAACAGTCAATTTCGGATTCCCTGAGCAATGGAATCCGCCCCCGGAATTCGATTGGGATGACGATCCGGCCATCAAGCCGGCCAACGTCGAACCTGCCGAATGGCCGTCCGTCGTCAATGATCATGAGTAGCCGCACTCGGGCATGTAGCGAAGCAGAAGGCCACGAGAACTTCACTGTCTTCACCCCTACCTGGATCAACCCCGGCTGCGTCCCCGGCAAGCTGGCCGACGTTGAGCAGCAGCTCGGCCCGAAGTGAGTCATCAAGCTGATCCTTACCCACGACAAGACCGGGGTCCGGGCCGACATCCTAATTTATGACAAGCCGGGCATTACAGGCGCCCACACGCCGACGTGGAAGTACCTGATGTTTGACAAGGATTACAACTCCCACATCGACGCCCCGCACCATCTCACCGACCCTCGTGAGTGGCGCTCTGCCATCTTCCAGATGCTACGGCTCTCAGTAGCCGCCTAGATCCGTTCTGCACGCTCAGCCGGGCTCCTGGCTGCGCTGGTGAGGTAGAGGCTGGCTTCCCTACAGATGGGGTTCCATGTCTACCCAGCCCTAAAGCCCACCCCGTCCGGCCTTTGCGCTTTGGAGCAGCTCCAACTGAGAGCCGCTGATCTCGCTGCCGAAGCGAGACGCCTTGAAGACCTGGACGCGCCCAGCGCCCAGTCACTCGTGCCCACCTCGACTGGCATCGGAATTGTCCCTGCCCAGTCCGTGCAGTCAGCGGCCGCCGATCAGCGCGTCGAGGTCCTCCGCTAGCAGCGTGAAATGGCTGCCAACCAAGCCTTCATGCAGGCCGAACGGGAACGCCAGATGGCCTCCATGAAAGCGCTAATCGCACCCATGAAGGAGCGCTAAAGAGCAGCCCACCGAGGTCATCAACACGGTCAGCCGGTACCTGGGTCACAACGAGTACATTGTTCGGCTGCGCGGCGGCAAGCGGGCCATACTGAATACTCCGATCACGGTTCGCCAGACGGTCCTATCCATGGACGAGGAAACAGCCATTCTGGTAGGTGATGGCGGCGCGGACGTCGTCCCCGGACAAGTTAATCTAGGGCAACCGCTACCCAGCGCGGTCTGGCCCCGCCGTCGCCATGACGCCGAACTGATGCTAAAGAAAATCACCGATCTGAACCCACTGTACGAGGCCTACGGTGAATACTTCGTCGACGGTGAAGCCCGCTGGAACCACAAGGAAGCCCGGGAGATCTTCGACGTCACCGTCCCGGACCTCTCCGATGAGCGCCGCGACCATCACGCGAAGCTGATCGGCTTCGCCGTGCACACCGAGATGAAGCACTGGGACGACTCCGGCTATCTGCTGTCCAAAGACCACGAGTACGAGGTGCTCGTCGACATGGGCAACTACTACAGCGAGGATGACGTCCTGGAGCGCGGGTCCGAAGACAACCGCCGTGAATGGGCCGACCTGGCCAACCTGGCCGCGCAGGAAGCCTACTGGGAGAACATCGAAGCCCGGAACGCCGCCAAGAAGGCCGCCTAGGCTCACTCTGGGTCGAGACGACCTTCTAGGAAAGCCGCCTGGAACGCGCAGGGTTGCCGTGCACAACCGGGCGTGGGACCATCCCTCTCTAAGAGAGGGTGGTATTCGATGACTTCCTCGCATAGCAAAGCAGTCAGGCCGCGCACTAAGCTCAAGGAGCTTTCGCGATGGTTCCGCTTATTTGAGGAGACGCTCAGCCATGGGCGGCGTCTCACACTCGAATTGAATCATCCGATGAGAGCACTGGCCCGGGCTGCTTACTGGGCGCTCTGGACTGTCACCCTTTTCGGGATGCTTCTAGATTTCGTCCTCAGCTTCTTAGTTTACTTTTCCGGACTTGAGATCCCGCCAGATGTATTGGAACTCAGCTATTGGGTATGGCAGAGCGGTGCTGTCATCTGCGGATCATGTTTCTTTCTGTACGGCATCCTCTGGACAAGACAACCGCTACCCCCACCCCATCGTCCGAGGGGGCCGAAGCTATGACTACTTACGACTGGCTGTATGCCGTCGTAAACATTGCCATATTGGTGCTGTTTATTGTGATGGGTTTCCGCGCAATGATGAGCAGCTGGCGAGAATGGCGGCAAACCTGGCGGCAGCCGATTATTTCAGTCTCGTTCGACGAAATTTCCCAGATGGAACCAGAGTGGCCCCTTTCAGGGCAACTAGGCGGCCATCGTTGGCCAAACCCTTTTCCCTCTGACGAAGATCAGATGAAGCCCGCGATGGCTGCAGCGTTCGGCCGTGCTGCTGCCGTCAGGGAACGGACGCACAGATACCGCGCGGAGGTTATCTTGATTCTTGCGGCGGCATTTCTAGGCGTTCAGCTGCAAGAAATCCTCACCGGCGACAACGAGTGGACAGTCCTTAGCGAACTCTGGGACAGCGTTTATCCCGCCCTGATTGGCTTGGCCGGCTTGGCGATAGGTTTATCACTGCGCTTCAGGGCGGAGCAACTGCACGTTGCTAAAAGCTATTACGAAGAGGCGAGCAGAGCTGATAGCTCGTCCCATGATCTGCCTGTGCTGAAGGACCGGGGACGGTCTGGAATAGTTGCCCGGCTGCTATCTGCCGTACTTCAGTAGCTCCAGGCTGATCTTGAGTCCTCCCATCCAGACGCCTCCTGGCTAGCCCGTCTGGCACCTGGAGCTCATCGCCGCACACCACTGGGTATGACCTCTTCAATCGCACGTCAGCCCCAGGGAATCCCTGTCGGTGGCCAGTTCGCTGCCACCTCCCACCCGGAAGCCGGGGTCACTTTGGCCCCGGTCCTTCCTTTGCCCGTCAGCCCTCCAGTACGTCACAAGGCACGAAGCCTTTTCGATGGCACAGTCGAACGCGAGACCACCGACGGCGCCGAGGTCGAGCACAAACATCCCGCGACCAAGTCCGAGGCCCGCCGGCTACTCTCGGACACCCGCGGAGAGAAGGGCGACCGGGTCCGCCAGGTCCACCAGGTCCACCAGGTCCACCAGGACGATCACAGTGCCCCGGATTCCGATTCCGGTGAGCACGTCGACATTGTCGGTCCCGCCGACGGTCGCCCGATCATCGTGACCTTGTCCTCAGGCATGGCGCGCTTGCGGGTCGCGTCCCGGAAGGCCATCATCAAATCCGACTCCGCCTGGGGCAACGTCGTGACCGGGCCCATTTCATCTCTGCCGACCTCGAGGTGTGCTCGCTCCTTCGATGTGCACCAATGGCTGAGGCCCGAGAGTCGAATAGTACGGCTACCCCGGTTCGGAAATTACTGAGCATTCACACCAGGGATTGAATACTGCAGCCCCTCGCTGCGCCGTCGGCTGGATACCCGTCTCATTCTGGCATTGGTCTATGACCGCCGTCAGCGGATTGGCCGCATAGAGATCACGTGAATGAAAAAACAGATGCTGCCGCGTGGGTTAAGAAGACCCGCGCTGACCAGGGCCTTCCGCCCACCATTGCCGACCGCGGGGTCCGCTTTAGGGCGCTTTCCGCCGTCGATAAGGCGGAGGAGTCCACAGACGCAGCCTAGCGCCGCCATTCCGGCACAAGGCGCCCTGGGTCAAAGGTTTTCTGGCCTGTAACTATCCGGCGGGGCATAACGACGATTCTGATGAAGGCGTCATCCAGCAGCGCCCGCTTGGTGGTGCCTGGAATATCGGGCCAAGCCGAGCGCAACTCATCCCCAGTGATTCGCTTTCTGTGCGGCTTCACCCTGGGTTCCGGGAGCCGCTTCAGTTCTTCCCTATTTGCCGCAGAGGCTAGCACCCACTCCTCAGGCTCCATTAGGCCCTTGCCCAATAACTCAGCGAGCGTTTTCTGTCGCGACTCTAAAGCTTTACGCTTCTCCGCCCATACTTCCAGGTCGTCACTTTGCTGATCATCGTCCACGGCTTCATCGTGGGCGACAAATAGCGCCTCAGAAAGAAAGGCTTCGGCTCCTGTGAGGCTGATGCTGGTCCCACCGCAAGCACCACTGCCTTGGTTGGCTGGGCAACGGTAGTTCGGTGTCTTCTGCTTGCCTGCTAGTCCACGTACCATCCCGTGGTTGCACTTGCCACAAACGAGAAGTCCAGTCAGAAGGTGTTTTCGGGGTCCTCCACGTGTCCCGCCTGATCTACCTGGCATCAGCCTGGAACGTAGAAGCATAGACGTCTCTTCGTCAATAATCGCTTCCCAAGCATTTCGGAACGAGATCACACCCTTGTGCTCGCGGTGCCCTGCGATCCGAGCACTTCGAGCTATGCCTGTTATTGTCGATGCTCGCCATTTAGCACCTGTAAGAGTAGGTATGCCACGAGTATTTAGGTCCGAAGCTATCGAGTTGTAGCCTTCGCCAGCCAGAAGCCGGGCACAAAGATCTTTGATGACATCTGATTCTTTTTTCACTACAGATGCGTCCGCGCGATAGCCGTAAACTCGCTGGCCTGGCCACTTACCTGACTGAGCAAGTTCCGCATGCTTGCGTTTAATGCGTTCCTGGGTTTTCTCTCGTTCGGCAGCGGCAAATGCACCAAAGATGTGTGCCTGGAGCCGACCATCCGCCGTGGCCAAGTTGATGCTACCGCCGGTTACGGACACGATCCCAACGTCTGTACGTCGAGATAGCTCGATATAATCAACCAGCTCCGCCATCGAGCGGTGCAGCCGATCCATCGAATAGACGACGGCAAGATCGATGCTCCGGGTTTCCATTAGTTCCCGGAGCTGTAGGTAGCTTGGCCGCTGTTTCAGGCCGGATGCCGAAATGTCGTTGTCCTTAAGTTCGAGGACAACGACATAGCCTTTTTTCTTGGCGTAGGCTCTGCAATCGCTGAGCTGGCGGGCGATTCCAAGACCCTCCTGGGCAAGATCCTTACTTATCCTGGCGTAGATGGCGGCGCGGGTGGTCATGTTAGTAAGCGTAAATGGGGGCACATGAAACTCCGTAAGTTACACGCCATAGAATCCGCAAATACGTAACAGCACCCGATCCTTCGCCACTCAAACCGCCCGCACTGTTGATGCCTGTGATCCCGGCACTCGCGTCTGTTCCATACGGGCGGCATGCAGCGAACAGCTTGCGCAGCAGCCTAGCCCGCATATAACGTGAGCCATCACCTTCACCGGTTATAAAGGCGTGAAAAGTCAGCAGGCATTGCCAAAACACACCATGGTTGGGCCCCCGTTAGCAGTCCAGCGGCTATGCGATAGCTAATTGGTTCTCTGCGGTCCAGCGTTCCCAGTGTCTTGACGGTGTCAGTCCGTCGAGGGATCCGTGGGGCCGTTCATTATTGTAGATCTCTTTCCATTCCTCGGCCAAGTATTTCGCCTCGGCCATCGTGTCCATGATTTCTCCGGCGAGTTGTTCCCTCCTGAATTGGGCGTTGAATGACTCGGCGAACCCGTTCTGCCAGGGCGATCCCGGATCGATAAACGCGGTCTCCACCCCGGCAGTGGCACACCAATCGATCAGCGCGGCCGCGGTGAACTCCGGACCATTGTCCGAGCGGACATAGGTCGGGACGATGCCGGTTTCGGCGATGATGTCCTCCAGTGCCGCGACCACATCGGTCGCAGTGAAGGACCGTCTCGGGATGATAGCCAGGGCGGTACGGGTGTATTCATCGATCACGTTGAAGAACCGGATATGCCGCCCGCACGAAGTCACATCGGATTGGAAATCGAAGCTGACCACGTGCATCGGGTACTCGGCCCGCAGGCGCTTGTGCTCGCCGGCGCCGGGACCGGTGCGGCGCTTCTTGCGCGCCTTGGGCTTGCACGTGAGTCCTTCGGCCCGCCACAGCCGGCGCACACGCTTCTTGTTCAGCGCCACGCCGTCCCCCTGCGGTTGCTCGAGCAGGCGCCAGCGCGCCTTGCGCCAACCCCACGCCGGATACTTGCCGGCAACAGCGCGCAGATCAGAGCGCAACTGTGCCTCTTCAAAGCTGACCACGGGTCGGCCTTTGCGCAGCGCTGACCGGTTCTGCCCCAACACCTTGCAGGCGAACCTCTCGGACGCCCCGAACTTCTCCTGCGCCATACGAACGGCGCGGTGACGTGGTTCGGGGCTCAGAATTTTCCCCGCGCCACCTCATTCAAAATGTCATTGGCCAGGACCTGATCAGCTAACAGCTTCTTCAGTCGCGCGTTCTCCTTCTCGAGGTCCTTGACGGCCTTGGCCTGGGTGGCGTTCTTCTCGGACCCGTACTGCTGCAGCCACCGATACCAGGTCGCCTCGGTCACCTGTAACTCTTTGATGACCTCGATCATCGGTCGTCCGTCGTTGAGCATCTTCTGGCCCTGACGCACTTTCGCGATGACCTGATCCGGGGTATGTCTACGTGCCATAATCTGTGAATTTCCTCCTGCATCCATTATCGTGAATATTGGCCTCCGTGAGCTCCGCCTGTGGTGCGGGTGAGCGCCATCGCCGGGTAGCGCGACTGGTGTGGTTGAGCACCACTGTTGGTGTGGTTGAGCACCACCTGTAAAGCTCCTTCCACCATGTGAGGGACACATGGTGGAAGGAATACCGGTAATGGTACGGAAGATCAAAGCGAAGCTGGTGTTGCAGCTGCGTAATCAAAGCCTGTCGCGAAGAGCAATTGAGTCCGCTCATGGGATATCCCGGCACAGCATTCAGGCGGTCCTCGATGCGGCGGAGCTGGCCGATCTCGGGTGGGATGACGTCGCCGAGCTGTCGGAGGTCGAGGTGTATGCGGCGTTGTTTCCCGGCCGTGGCGTCCGTGAGAGTGCCTTCGCGCAGCCGGACTGGGCGCGGGTGCACACCGAGCTGGCCCGGGTGGGGGTGACATTGAAGCTGCTGCACCAAGAGTATGTCGACGCGTCTACCCGCGCAGGGCAGGCGGTGATGAGTTATGACCGGTTCTGCCGGCTCTATGGCGAGCACGCCGCCGTGACCGGGGCGACGTCGCGGGTTGGTCATAAGGCCGGCCGCAGCATCGAGGTCGACTGGTCCGGGCCCACGATGGGGCTGCTGGATCCGACCACGGGTGAGACCTCGAAGGTGTATTTGTTCGTCGCCTGCCTGCCCTTCAGCCGGTACGCGTTCGTAGAAGCCTGCCTTGATATGCGGCAGGAGTCGTGGCTACGCGCCCACACATCGATGTTCGCCTTCTTCGGCGGCAGCGTCCCGCGCCTGGTGCCCGACAACCTAAAGACCGGGGTGATCTCCCACCCAAAGGAGGGCGAAGTCGTCCTGAATGATGCTTATCGGGAGATGGCGGCACACTACTCGGCCGCGGTATTACCGGGCAGAGTTCGGGCTCCGAAAGACAAAGCGAGCGTCGAGAACACGGTCTCCCACGTCGCGACCTGGGTCATCGCGGGCTTGCGGCACGAGCAGTTCACGTCCCTGCCGCAGTTGCGCATCCGGGTCTATGAACAGATCGATGCCTATAACCGGCAGTCGTTCCAGAAACGCGACGGGTCCCGGCTGAGCGTCTTCACCACCGAGGAGAAGCCGCTCATGCAACCGCTGCCGGCGGTACCGTTTGAGATCAGCACGTGGTCCTACCGGCGCAAGGTGAACAAGAACGCACACGTGGTCTGGGCAAAGAACTTCTACTCCGTGCCCTTCAGCCACATCGGCTCTCTCGTTGACCTTCGCGTCACGGACACCATGCTGGAGGTCTATCGGGCTGATGAGCGCCTGACCAGCCACCTGCTGTTGCCGACAAGCACGGTGAATCAGTATCAGACGAACGACGCGGACCTGCCCGAGGGACGCAGCTTCCAGGCCTGGGACCGGGCCCGGATTGAGGCCTGGGCAGCCCGGATGGGCCCGGCCACGGTGACGGTGATCGGGAAAATCTTCGAGGCAGCCTCCATCGAGGAAGCCGGCTACGACCCAGCCCTGGCGGTCCTGCGCCTGTCTCGGAAGTTCTCCGCGGCCCGGGTGGAAGCGGCCAGTGCGCTGGCTTTACGGGGTCCGCTGCGCTCACCGCGCTACGCGCATCTGCGGCCGATCCTCGACACCGGGCAGGACAAAACCGGACACACCCCCGAACCGGAACCGGATGATGGCGGCTATGTCCGCGGCAGCGCCTACTACGCCGGAGGGACCCGTTGAGCGCGCTGGATGGAGAGACCAAACGCAAGCTCCGCGAGATGAACGCCGGCGAGCTGCTGGAGGCGATCGATACCCAGGACGAGACCTTGTCGATCAGTTTGACGTTCGAGGAGCGGGTCCGGCTGGTCGTCGATGACGCCTACTCGACCTTCATGCATTCCAAGGTCGCCGGGTTGATCCGGCGGGCGGGGCTGCGTTACCCGAACGCGGATCTGCGCCGCATCGACCTGCTCGACGAACGCGGCCTGAACCGGCAAGTGCTGACCCAGCTCGGCACCTGCTCGTTCGTGACCCGGCAGCAGAACGTTGTCTTCCAGGGCTTCACCGGGTCGGGGAAGTCGTATCTGGGATGCGCGATTGGTAAACGCGCCTGCGAGCACCGCATCCGCGCCCACTACGTCCGCATGCCCGACCTCGAGGAAGCCTGGGTCGCCGCCCAGGACACCCCCGGCGGGGCCGGGAAGTTCCTGCGCAAATACGCCGCATTCACATTGCTCGTTATTGACGAGTGGTTGCTGGACCGGCCGACGGAATCAATGCGAACCATGCTGCTGGAGCTGATGGAGCGCCGTTACGGCGAAACATCGACGGTGTTCTGCACCCAGTACTCGCAGAAGGACTGGCACCAACGCCTCGGCTCCGGTGTTCACGCCGACGCGATCATGGACCGGATCATCCACAACACGATCTGGGTCGAGACCGGCACCTACAACATGAGAGCGCACACCGCGCTGGCCAGCGCGTAATCGATGATGGAGAGCGTCAGTGGCCCCCAACCACACCACCACTGGCGCTCTCCCGCACGATCGGTGGTGCTGAACCGCACGATTGGGTGGTGATCAAAGCCTCAAATACTCAATCGGATGCGAAACTCACACAGTCACCGGACTCCTACCCGGGGACCCAACCAACCACTACGAGTAATTTTTCCTCCGCGTAGCAGCGAAAGAGGACGATCGAATGATAGACAACGAAACCCTGACCCAGATGGCAATCGCGAACATTCTTATAGTCGTTGCCATTGTCCTCATCGCGGTCCTCCTCCGATGGTTTGGCGTCACACGAGCCCGCAAAAAACTGAGCGATGCCGATCTGGATCGAATCCGGGAAGAACTCGTTGAATACATGCAGTCGGTCAGCGCAAACCGCGGCCAGGCGAAGCCCCTAAAGCTCTTTTGGAAAGGGAAGCGCCTATCTCGCACAAGTAAATGGTTAGTCGTCGACCGTCTTCTGAAAGAAGACATCATCTGCGCCGAAGCACCGAACAAAACAGAAAAAGCCGATGGCACACTCTTCGATGAAATCGCCCAGTGGCTCGGTGGTCTTCTGGACAAGTTTTTGGCCTGGTTGGTACTTGCAGCTCCGGGAAGGGTGTTTCTTAGCGACCGCGACTGGGACTTCATGATGGCCAAGCATCTCTCGGCACGTAATCTACTGGAGGAGCGCAACGTGATCATAGTTAACGGGGATGGCAACGTTTTCGGGAGGAAGAACAAGGTCAAGAGTGACTTCAGTCGAGACGACCGTAGTAGGTCCAAGGTTAAAGCGGGCGGTGACGTTAGCGGCTCAAACGTCACCGGTGACTCAGAGATTCATACTCGCTGGCAGGCTGGTTCGCGGAAGTCGGAAGATCTCAAGGCTTTGGCAGCGGCTCTCAGGTCCGACGCAGAAAACCTTGGGCCAGACCACTGCGAGATCGCTCACAAACTAGCCTCAAATGTCGACGAAAAGGCCGATCAGCAGCCGCATGAAAGAAATGACATTGAAGTTGTTTTGCAACGCGTAGCCTCATTTGCTGCTCCCTTAGCGACAGTATTGACCGAGACCCACAGGATCTTGAAATCCTTCTGGCCCACCACCCAGGAATGACTTCCTGATCGCTTCGAGACGCATACTTCTTCGGTGGGTAACAGGCTCATCGCAATTGAGGGTGTAGTCGGGGTGTGAGCGGGATGGGCGCGTCGGTCACGGGATAGGGGTCGAGGCCTTCCGATGATGGAAGTTCTCACGCTCGCCATCCGGAAGACCTCAACGTGTTCAACGCTACCTTCGCTGCACCCGATCTGAGCACGTTCTGCCGACTCGATGAACTCGGTCTGGAAGCCATCGGTCAGGAGGTGAAGCCCGATGGTGCGGTGCTGGTTTGCGAGGTAGTGGAACCGGACTCGTGGTGCCGGCGCTGCGGAGCCCAAGGCGCTGCACGGGACATGGTGACCCGGCGCCTGGCGCACGAACCGTTCGGCTGGCGGCCAACGACGCTGCTGATCCGGGTCCGCCGCTACCGGTGCACCGGATGCGCTCACGTGTGGCGGCAGGACACCGCTAAGGCCGCCGAGCCGCGGGCGAAACTCTCCCGACGGGGCCTGCGCTGGGCGCTGGCCGGGATCGTGTGTCAACACCTCACCGTCGCCCGGGTCGCCGAGGGCCTTGGGGTGTCGTGGAATACCGCGAACACCGCGGTCCTGGCCGAGGGAAAGCGGGTCTTGATCGATGACCCGGACCGGTTCGACGGGGTGAAGGTGATCGGCGTCGATGAGCACGTGTGGCGGCATACCCGCCGCGGGGACAAGTACGTGACCGTCATCATCGATCTCACGCCGATTCGCGAAAAGACTGGGCCCTCAAGGTTGTTGGACATGGTCGAGGGCCGCTCAAAGGCCGTGTTCAAGCAGTGGTTAGCCAAACGCCCACAGGCGTGGCGGGACGGGGTGGAAGTCGTCGCCATGGACGGATTCACCGGCTTCAAAACCGCGGCCGCCGAGGAGCTTCCCAGCGCGGTGGCGGTCATGGACCCGTTCCACGTCGTCCGTCTCGCCGGGGACGCGTTGGATGGGTGCCGACGCCGGATCCAGCAAGCTACCTGCGGTCACCGCGGACGCAAGGGCGACCCGCTCTACAGCTCACGGCGGACCCTGCATACGGGGGCGGACCTGCTCACCGACAAACAGGAACAACGCCTCACCGACCTGTTCACCACGGACACTCACGTCCAAGTCGAGGCAACCTGGGGCATCTACCAGCGGATGATCGCTGCCTACCGGCACGAGGACCGGGCCCGAGGACACGAGTTGATGCAAGCACTTATCGAATCGGTCAGCGACGGTGTCCCGGCCGCGCTCACCGAGATCCGCACTCTGGGCCGGACCCTCAAACGCCGGGCCGCCGACGTCCTGGCGTACTTCGACCGGCCCGGCACCAGCAACGGACCCACCGAAGCCATGAACGGCCGCCTCGAACACCTCCGAGGCTCAGCCCTGGGCTTCCGCAATATCGCCAACTACATCGCCCGCTCACTCTTGGAAACCGGCGGCTTCAGACCCCGACTACACCCTCAATTATGAAGAGCCGGGTAACAATCAGAAGAGTAGGAGAGCCAATCCTCCTCGAATATAGCTCCGGGCTGGTGCGCGCGATAAAACGGCCTTCGGCATGAACCAACTAGTGGAACTACTTCAAACCTGGACAGCATCTATGGTGCCGCCCGCGGGATGTTGGAATCCAACTTGTCTAGTCTTGCTTGCGCACGTTTACTACACAGGCTTCAGAGGCCCGCGCATATCTTCAGGATGGGCGAGGTAGAATGCATTGTCCTCCCGCTCAGCGGCAATTAGGATCCATCGAGGACCATATGTGCAGCCGGGATACCCGCTCCGCCCGGTTCACGGCGGGTGCCTACCGACTATGATGCCAAGAAAGCCGCAAGTTTTTGTAGCATCCGAGGTGAGGCCGCCTCGCTGAAACTCCGGTTCTCCTCTGGACTTGCCCAACCCGCCCGCGGAGCAGCTTCGTATCGGAAGCCGCAAGGTCAAGGAATCAAAACTTATTGCCCGCAGCGTCCAGCCGCTCGGCGAACAGTGCGTCGCATCGGGCAAAAACATAATCCCATTCCGCCTGATCGGCGGTGGAAGGTTTCGCTACAGCTTTAGTCCGCAGCAATCCGCCGAGTCCTCCGTCCATTCGTATCGGGGGCCACTTAGCGGCTTCGATCTGGAAGTTATGAGTGGGACACTGGAGACCTTGATCGGTTATAAACCAAATGTCGGCAACAACCTCTCTCAGACGTCCCTTCAAGCGAATTTCGTCACTGTCGCGACGTCTAGAACGAACCGCTAAGGACAGCGCGCGAGTGAAACGCGTCGCCACTCGACCCCACGGAATGTTCAGAATTCCGGCCCCCGCCTTCGAAAGCGCTAATACAAGGTGGCGGGCGACATCCGTGAATTCCTCACTCGGTGACCAAGTAGATTCCAAAATTTCGTCACTATCAGTCAAAGTCGATTCGGCCCGAAGGACAAGGACATGTGAAGTCCCGACCGTCTCTCGATCGAACACATTATCAATATGCTTCAACGCGATAGAAAGAGTTACTTCGCCGGGATTATCAGTTGCTTGAATGAAGATTTCTTCACCGGCTAGCGCCCCCACCTCCACGGCCTGAGTAAGCAACCGGAAGACAGAGTCGTAGGCGAAATTCTGTTCCGCAGCATGCAGGGTTTCGTCCTGACGCTTCACTTCTTCTGCGACAGCGGCGCCTACACGGTCTTCCAAGGTGTCTAACCGTTCAGCCAATGGCGCTGCCTCCACTAGGGCAGCGGCTTTGGCTTCCTCCCGAACTTTACGAGTTAGAAGGGGCTCAAAAAGAGCTAGTAGACCCGCCGTTATGAAAGCAGTGCCAACATTAGTGATGACTGACTGAACAACAGGTAGGTCATTCTGATCGAGCCACAGCCATGGCGGCCACCCCTGAAATCCCCTCACGCCCACTAGGTACCGCGGGAAGAAGGCCAGAAGAGTGATCAGAAAACCGGTTAGGACCAGTCCAAGTACCCAGCCCCAATGAAATTGAGCGAACCACTTTCGAATGGCACCTGTCCTAGAGCGACGGGGCTTCTGCTCAGAATTGGCTGTATCGTCATTGGTTCCCAAACTTCCCCAATCGCTGATCATAGCTGCGCTCCTACAATACAAGGCGTGAACATACTTCAGCGATTCTCAGGACTGATCATCGTGGTCGGTGGCCACTCGCTCAAGCCTTCCTGCTGGCCTATCCTGATTCACCAGCAGCTCCCACGCTTCGGCCGCGACGACACGACGACCGGCCGCGGAGACCCCACGTAGAACATCATCAAGATGGAGGTCGGCGGCCGCCCTCGCCTGGTGTGCTTCTTATGGCACAACAGCGCCTTCGCTCCGAAAATCAAGGACCTAGCCACCTTGTATCCGGAGGACTTTCACCGCCTCAACAGACGGCACGTGGCTCCCGTGCCGCCTGACCGAAGCCCAAAACCCCTGTGAAATTCCATCCTCACATCCCCGCGGCTCGTTCGCTAAACAGTTCCGGGTTCCACGACCACCCCTGGACTGCAGATGACCCTGCGAAGCGCAGAACGAGGGCTCGTACATTACGACTCTGGCGAAGAGCGCTGAGTAGATCCTAGGCCGTAACATGCGGCCCATGCGCGGAGTAGCGACTAGACCATAAGCGGTCCCGCACAGTCCACGAGCGTCAACGACACCTCCTGCGCATGCCTGTGGCGGATGCACTAATTCGGGGTCTTACCGGATCGGGCCTACGGCCGTAACATCGGCCCCTCACCGCGAACCACTTGCACCGCACCTAGGCAGACCGCTTTGATCACTCTATGACGAGCGAATGGGTTTACGACCTAAAGGGCAAGGAAGTTGTGTTCACCGGGAACTTCGAAGGTTGCGTCAAAGCTGACCTCGCGAAAATCGCACGTGACCTTGGTGCCAGGAATGTGTCAGGCTGGGTCAACCAGTCAAGCACCGATCTGCTCGTCCGTGGTTTCAGCAAGGCCTGGAAATACGGGGACTACGGTGACCGGGAAAAGCAGGTGGCAGACATGCAGTCGTATGGTCACCACATCCAGCTCATCGATGAAAAGGGCTTCCATGGTCTCCGATCCGGCTTCCCCGCTCCAGCGCTGAAACCTCACTGGCCCAACACACTGGTGCGTGCCGCGGCAGAGGGCGGAGTGGTGGGTGCCCCGTATCAGCCTGGTGCTTTCGCCGGCCCGCTGCAGGGAAACGGTGAGCACTACCGGGACCCGGGCATCATGGAACGAGGGCTCAAGGCGCATTCGGCGACGCAGGACAAGCTAGCGGAGCTGATAGAGCTGCGTGGGCTCACGCCGCTGTCCCCATTCGACACGACCTGCAACTTCGATCTGGCATGGGAACGCGAGGACGGCTCCGTCGGCGTCGCCGAGGTCAAGAGCATCACCGAAGCGAACGAGGCCTTCCAAATCAGGCATGGACTCGGACAGGTACTGGACTACGGCCACCGGCTGACGGGCCGCGGCTTCCAGCCGCAGCTGTTCCTAGTCCTTGAAGCGAAACCCCAAGATGCAGTTCACTGGAAGCCACTGTGCGCTGAACATGGCGTCGTCCTGACGTGGGGTCCGTTGTTCCGTGATGTTTTCCGACGCGCGGCTGTCTTTTAAGTACACGTTTTTTGTACGTGTTCCATCAGAAGCGATGTCGCTCTGAACCGGACCCGGGTGAAGAGTTGCTGCCGATCCGTTGATTCACATTCAATTCCTACTGAACGTCATGAAGTTGATCATCGGCAGAACCACAGCCTTGCGCAAGGAAGAGACAAGTGAACACTAATTAGGTCGCCTGGCGACGCCGTTTTTGGGCGAGGCGTTCCTCAAATACGAGTCGTTCCAACCTGCGATGCCACTCGCTTCCACAGTGCTGGTTCAGAAGTCTGACGAGCGTATCCCCGTCGCAAAGGGACATCCTCGCAGGGCTGAACGAAGCAACCTCAGTTGCCGAAGCGTGGCCGGAGGTGAACCCAGAAGTTCCGACCACGACCCCTCGCGTTACCCGATCCATCTCAACTCGGCCTGTCAGAGCCGCTACAACGTCAGAGTTCACACGACCACGCCAATTTTTGCATTCGATAAAGACAACCTCTCCAGGTTTTCGAGCAATGACATCTTTGCCCCTGTCCTTCTGCAGCGGCGTAACTTCAACCTCGTAGCCCATTCGCCGATAAATGTGCGCCACGAGGAACTCGAACTCTCGCGGTCGCATCGCGAGGAGCAACTCGGTCAGGGATTCAGTCGATTGGCTACCTTGCAGAATGTAACGACTCCGAATCAACTCAACTGCGTCCGCCAGACCGCTGTAGCGCAGGTCTGGCAGGACCTGGGCATGAGCAAGTACATACGCATGGACTGCATCGATTGCCTCTTGGGGAAAATGGGGCAACAGGTCGAGGACCCAAGTGCAACCTTCCCAAGTCGGTAGAGGAGACTGTCCCGCCGCCCGTGCGATCAGACGCCGCTCGTACTCAGTGAATCGCGGAGACCAGCTCAAGTGATCGGCATCTTCCCTATCACCCGGTGACTCACGGTACTTCATGAAAGCAAGGTGCAGTCGATCGTGCTCCCTAATCGACCTAGAGCCTCCAAGGAACGTTCGCAGGATGTTCCGAACTTCTTCCTCAGGGCGGACCGCCGCTTCGGACAAATAGGCCGTTCGGACGTCGTCAGTAGGGAAAGTTATCACTAGGTAATCAGGGGAGGGCTGAGCAATCAGTCCACATTGGACTTTCAGCCACTCATCCAGTTCATAGGACGCCATTCGCCCAACTGTGCCATGGATTCGGGCAGTTGCCTTATAGCCGGACCAAAAGGATTAGCTGCCATGATGAACTTAGTCAGGCTAATGGTCCGGGGGTGTCAGCGGCCATGAAAAACTGCCCATAGGCGGCCACGGAACTGCCCACTGATGGCCAGTAAAACTGCCCGCCGGTGGCCATGGGATCTGCCCACTTCTTTACTGGATCGACCGCGCTTGCGCGGCGGGAGCCTCTTCCCGGGGTTTGATGACGGTGTCTAGTCGCACCAAAGTCGCCCGGGAAGAGGCCCAATTGAAGTCTGACGGAGAAATCATGGAAATACTTGCTGCTTATGATCTGACCGGGTCGTTGCGCGCTGCCGCGGAGCTTACGGGCTGTTCCCACCACACGGTCAACCGGCATGTTGGGGCGCGGAACGCGGGCCAGCCAATGGCCGAGCCGGTCTACCGGGGCCGTGTCACTGACGCGTTCCTGCCCAAGATCGAGGAATGGGTTGAGGCCTCCAAGGGCAAGATCCGCGCCGACAAAGCCCACGACAAACTCCGGGCCCTGGGCTATGAGGGTTCGGAACGCTCGACCCGCCGTGCTGTCGCCCAGGTGCGGGCGGCGTGGCGGCTGGGTCATGTCCGGGTGCACCGGCCCTGGATCACCGAGCCGGGGATGTGGCTTCAGTACGATTTCGGCGACGGCCCCCTGATCGAGGGGAGGAAGACCGTGTTGTTCGTGGCATGGCTGGCCTGGTCGCGGTTCAGGATCGTGATCGCTTTGCGGGACCGGACGGCGCCGAGTGTGTTCGCGGCATTGGACCGCACCTTCCGTGTCCTGGGCGGCGCGCCAACCTATGTCCTAACCGACAATGAGAAAACGGTCACCGTTTCCCATGTTGCCGGGGTCCCGGTGCGTAACCAGCAGACCGTGGACTTCGCCCGCCACTACGGTGTGACAGTGTTGACCTGCCAGCCGGCGGATCCTGCCTCCAAGGGCGGCGTGGAGGCATCGGTGAGGGTCGCTAAAGCCGACATCGTCCCCAAAGACACGAATCTGCGGGCCGAATACGCCTCCTTCGCGGAGATCGAAGCGGCGTGCCAAGTGTTCATGGACGAGGTCAACAACCGTGAGCACCGTGCCACCCGCCGCAAACCAGCGGTGATGCTAGCCGAGGAAGCACCCCGGCTGCACCGGATCCCGGACACCGCGCACACGGTCGCGTTCGGGCTCTCCCGGACGGTGCCGGAGAACACGCCGATGGTCACCTTCGAAAACGGCCAGTACTCCGTCCCGGCAGCCCTGCTCGGCGCGCGCGTATTCGTGCGCAGCCACGGCGCCGGACCCGGTGAGCAGGTCATCATCGTCCATCACGGCAGCGCCGGCCCGGTGGAAATCGCCCGGCACCAGCGGGCCCGCCCGGGCAGCCCCGCGATCAACGACGCCCACTTCCCTGATCACCGGCCGAAGATCCCAGGCGATTACGCGGTCAAGGCCCGCAACGCCGCGGAGGCGGAGTTCCTTGGCATCGGGGACGGCGCCCGCGCGTGGCTGCTCGAAGCCGCCGCCGCGGGCACGGCGCGGATGAACGTGAAGATGGCCGAAGCGGTGGCCTTGGCGAAGATCGCCGGGCAGGCCGACGTCGATCAGGCGTTGGGGACCGCGGCCGTCCATGGCCGCTTCGCGCACAAAGACCTGGCCTCAATCCTGACCGCCGGGGGCGCCCGCACCACGACCCACGCCGCGGACGAAACCCGGTCCTTGACCCAGGGCACGGCCGGGTGGGCGGCCATCGGACGTCCCCCCGGTGCCGGCCGTGGTGAGACCGGACTGGAGGAAAGCGCATGAGCCCGGTCCCGGTCACCGCGCCCGTCCTGCCGGCGGACCTGGAGGCGCTGATGCGGCAGCTGAAGATGCCCTACGCGCGGGCTCTGGCACCGGAGTTGATCGCGACCGCCCGTGCGCAACGCTGGGAACCGGCCGAGGTCATCAAGGCCCTCTTCACCGAGGAAGTCGCTGGCCGGTCCCGGTCCATGCTCGCCACCAGGCGTAAAGCCGCAGGGTTCCCGACCGGGAAGACCTTCGGCACCTGGGATCCCGCCGCGTCCTCAGTCCCGCTACCGACGCAGCAGGCGCTGCGGACACTGGAATGGATCGGGCGCAAGGAAAACGTTGTCATTTGCGGGCCCTCCGGCACCGGGAAAACGTTCTTCCTCGAAGCCCTCGGGCAGCAGGCCGTCGAGGCCGGCATGCGTGTGGCATGGTTCCGCCTTGAAGACCTCGGCGCGCTGATGCGCGCGCACCGCTCCGACGACAGCGTCACGAAAGTGGTCGCCAGGATCCTGCGCGCGGATTTAGTGGTGGTCGATGACATAGGGCTCCTGCCTGTCGGGACCGATGCCGCCGAGGGCCTCTACCGCCTTGTTGACGCAGCCTATGAGAAACGCTCCATCGCGGTCTCCTCGAATCTGCATCCCGCGGGCTTCGACGAGCTCATGCCCAAAACCCTCGCCACCGCGACGGTCGACCGGCTGCTGCACCACGCACACGTCTGCCAAACCACCGGGGAATCGATCCGCCTCAGCCAAGCCCTGGCCGGACAAGGAGTCACGCCAATGAGCTAAACAAATCCCGAACATGGCCAACGCCGCCGAATACCCGGTGGGCAGATCCAATGGCCATGACCGGGCAGTTTTCATGGCCACCAGCGGGCAGTAATGCTGGCCACCCGTGGGCACCTTTAACTGGCCCTTGACACGGGGGGACACAAGCGCTGTATTAGAGCCCGAAGGACGGCGTCTCGTGCCAGCATCCAACGTGTTCTAAACCTTTCGAATTGCAGAGCAAGCTGGGCTTCTCCGGAAGTTGTGATCGGTCGCTCAGCCGCCAGCAGTCACGCCCTCGAAGACATCGTCACGGTCCTCCACCCTGTCAATCGCGCGGCCACACCAGCATTAGACTTAGTTCCATAGAAAAGTTTCACGTCCTTGCAGGTTGGGCATTCCAATCCCTCCGTACCGTATTGCGGGCATGTGCCTCCCGGATCATTTCGCCCGACTTGTGGAGGAATGCTTTTGATTGATCTTCAGGGAAGATAGTTGAGTTTCCCGCTCGACGACGTCAACGCAGCGATCAGGGGGCCACTTAAGCTGGTAAATCTGATGGGGCTCCAAATTCGCTTTGAGTGTTACAAGTGAGATGCTGCCAGGATTCTCCGAGTTGTTCACGTAGCGAACGACTAGTCCTGTGACTGCAACCGCCGCCATCAGGGTATGACCTGGATCAAAGTGTTCCGCCTCCAAATACGTATCCGGACAGATTGAGACTTCAGATAGCAGTCTGACCTCATGCAGGTACCCCGACTTCGTTGTCTGCGCTCGCTCCATTGCCGCTTCCCTTGAACCGAGATGGACGGGTGTCTGGTTCGAATCCTCGAGAAAGGCGGAATCTGCTGAAGAATGCCACCAAGTACGTGAAACTACTGCAGGTAGACGATCCAATAAAGGAACATCTCGCTGGAGAATGCCTAGGTTTTCAGACATGTTTGCATTGCAAGTACCACATTCATTGGACGATGTATTAGAAGGAACAAAAGGAAGAAAGTGACCTCTACGGCAGAGATTCCCCGACATCCCCGGTGGCGCGATTCTAATCGAAGGCAAGACAATGGTGTCGGCCGTCGGCTCGCCGTCCTCAGTCTATGACCTGACCACTTTTAGAAGAGCCTGATCGTCCGGGATCGTGAACGTTTCCATACCGCGAGGGTACCGTTGACCCAACGATCGTTCCTCCTTGATCGTTGGGTCAAGACAGACATAGGTCCAATGCCTGCCTCACACAGCGAGATTCACGCGGTATTGGGCGACGCTGGCAAGCGCGCGCGATGTCCATCAATCCCTGCTTGCGCACCAACACCTATTACACAATCTTCCTTCGCAGCGCTTTAGCTTCGGTCCAAAAATCAATCGACGTTGGTCGTACTCGATCCTCATAGGTCCCCTGAAAGCATCGCTCATGAGTCCTCGGGCTCTCGGATGCTAAGGCTTTCACCGTGTCAGTAGACCAGACAGAGTGCCATATGCGTGGTGCTTAGTGCACGTCTTTTAGGAAGTGTCGCCTCGGCCACAGCGAAAACTATTCACCCATATGTTGAGTACACCGCCGCGGTCCCCTAGGTAAAGAGCCCCGTCGGTCGCGCATGTTCGTGGCGATTACTCGCTTAGGGCCTCAGCGATAGGCCTACCCACTTCGCGTTTCCCTAGGTAATACTCACCTTTGTGCGCTTCGGCGCCGTTGTCGACAGTCCAGCGGGACTCCAAGATTGCGTCGGTGGGTCTGTTTCGTTCAAAGAGCCCAGTGAGGTCGGGTTCGGCGGCGACGAGGTCGTTTCGGTCGGCGATGTTGACCCAGCGGCGGGCACCTTCCGGGTATCCGGGCGGTTGGGGTTGAAGTCGGTCATAGATGATGCTTCGCAATCCTAGGGGGCTGCCGAGGGTGACCAGTAGCGGCAACCGGGTGGGGAGGTGCTGGGCCACTATCTCGTAGGCCACCACTGACCCAAGGGAATGACCGACAATAACTTTCGTTTCCGGTCCCACATGGGCCAGGACACGGCTCTGGATTTCATCTCGCAGTGCCTGGTCGGTTAAGTATGCTGTGACCTGGCGCAGGGGTTTCTTCAAACGTTCCGCCACGGCCATGGCCCCGCCGCCGCCGAACCACGACAGTCGGGTGGCTGCGTTGATCATCACTCGGGCGGCTTCTTCCTTGATTCCCTGGGTTTCGTGGGTGGGGTTGAGGAAGCCGAGTTCACGGACCGCGGTCTTATGGTCCGGATGGTCCTCGCGTTCGGCGGCCCGTTGGAGCCACTCTGCGGTGACCGATTCAGCGACGGCATGTTCGAGGGAGCCCAGATCGTCGAGGTCGTCCCCGGACCCTTGCACGCCCGGGGTGAGGAACAGGTCCCCGTATGCGGCCATCCGCACCTCAATACGATCGCCGCTATGGCGGTTGCGCCAGATCCTGTCGGCCAGGTCAGCGTAACCTGCGACGCGGATCCCGCCAGCCAGAGCCGGAAGCCAACTTTCCTCAAGGCTGTCTGCAGTTTCCTGCTCCTGCGCCATGCCATGAACCAAAACAATCTCGGACACCGAAACCTCTCCGTGCAATAGTTCAAACGCCAGCGGATACTTATTCAGAATCTTATCCACCGTCGTTGTGGTCGTGATAGACAGTGTTCATGGGTTCCCGTCATGCACTTGTCGTGGGGTCGCAATGTGACTCTCTGCAAAATCAGCAATTGTCCTTCTTACCGGACCGTGCCCAGCGACTGCATCAGGTGCTGACGGACCCCCGGCTGGGTGACTGCGACCCAGCCGGCAGCACGCTTGTCCTCGACCCGACGATGGCGGAACTGAAGACGGAAGTGAAAGCCGCGGTGACCCGGGCGGCGGGGACAAAAGCGACCTTGGTGTTGGCGTTCATCGGTCACGCGGAGATCAATACGAACAAAGCATCCGCGCCGCTATTTCTGCTTCCCAAGGATGGCGATCCCCGCGACCTTGACGATGACAGCGCCTACGAGATCGGGCGTCGGCTGGGCAACATGAGCTTGGGAAGCCTAGATGGCCTGATTCTCATCCTGGATGTTTGCCACGCGGGCCTTGGAGTGACAGACGTGATCAAGAACGGCCTCGACCTGAAGGACCAGGTCCGGCTGGAACTCCTCGCTGGCACCTATGATCGGGAAGCCCGCAACGGCTGTTTCTCCCAGTCGTTGATTAGTCTCATGGAATCGGGACAGCCGGACCTATCGGTGGACTACCTAGACATTCGGCATGCCGCAAACTACGGAAACGACACGTGTCATGCCGTTCAAGACCCTCCCATCTACATCGGCTCAGGGATGGGACAAAACACCAGCGATCCCGGGCTGTGGATAACCCGGAATATCGCCTCCCCCAATTTCTGGCCCCTTTCAGGCACCGCCGAAGGGGCACTGGCGGTAACGCTGACCCAATCCTTTCAGATAACACACGACCTGGAACGCGTCATGCGAGCTTTGGCCGAGCAACGCCTAGTGGTCATTCAGGGCGATGGAGGCTCGGGTAAGTCCGCCCTCGTGGCGGCTCTGGCTCGCCCGGAACTCGTACCGGAGCTGTCGAAGCAGTATCTTTCCGCTGTGGCTTTCACTGCCTTGTCTCCTACTCTGGCTGCACTGGCTGAAAGCATTGGCAAACAGCTAGAACACAGAGCAGGTTTTGACGACGCCGTTACCGTCTACAACAACGGCTTCACCCCCCAGGACCTTGACCGCCAACCCGCATTGGAGCGACTAGTATTCGGTCCGTTATCCCGTATGAAGGTCCCATTGGGAAATCGGATTCGCTTGGCAATCGACGGTATTGACCAGCTCGAACCCTCAGTGCGCAACGAACTAATCTCAACCCTCGTGAATACCAGCCTTGACGACCGGCTCGAACGCCTGAGCATTCTCCTGAACACCAGGGGGGAAGGAACAGAAAAACTCTCGGAAGACCCAATCATCCTTGTCCGGCCGGGCACGGATGAAATTGCCGAGTATCTTGCAGCTCAGGGGCTCCCGACGTCGCTCGCTGCCGACATCACAGCACACTCCTCCACGTGGCTCGAAGCACGGCTCCTGACCGACGTCATGTCGACTATTGGGAACGAGTCAGTCAAAGATGCTGTCACCCTAAGTGATCTCTACCAACGGTTGTTCTCATCAATCACCGGCGAGGACACAACGGAGACGAAAACTACATTGGCGGTGCTTGCGGCCGCCGGTAGCGGGCCCGTTATGCCCATCCGTGTCGCAGTTGAAGCATGCTCACGTCTTGGAGGCGCCGCAGATGAAGCGCGGTTCCGCGACACACTGAAGACGCTGGGCGGTCTCGCCACCCGCGCTGACCCCGGGACATCTGACGAACACGTCGGCCTCTTCCACGACACCCTAGTCCAGCAAGTCCACCAACAAGACCGCTGGCCTGTAGCGACCCTCCAGGCGCACCAAACAATCCTCGAAACGCTCGAAACCATGAGCGATCCTGCCTCAAGCGCCTACCGCCGCCGCCACGCGGCCGAACACCTCTGGGCCCTCGAACGACATAAAGAAGCCCTCTCACTAGTCTTCGCAGGCTTAGGGCACCGGGCCGCAGACAACCGCGACCTCCTGCAGACCTGGCTCAACCGGGCCAAGGACACTCTGCCACCCGACAACATCGACCTGCTACGCCTCATCGGCAACCTCGCCACCTGGACCGGGCGGTCCGGGGACGCCACCGGTGCCATCAACCAGTTCCGTGAACTCCTCGAAGCCCGGCTGCGGGTGCTGGGCCCGGACCACCCCAACACCCTGATCACCCGTAACAACCTCGCCTCATGGACCGGGGAATCCGGGGACACCGCCGGCGCCATCAACCAGTTCCGTGAACTCCTCGAAGCCCGGCTGCGGGTGCTGGGCCCGGCCCACCCCAACACCCTGATCACCCGTAACAACCTCGCCTCCTGGACCGGGGAATCCGGGGACACCACCGGTGCCATCACCCAGTCCCGTGAACTCCTCGAAGCCCAACTACGGGTACTGGGCCCGGACCACCCCGACACCCTGACCACCCGTAACAACCTCGCCTCCTGGACCGGGGAATCCGGGGACACCACCGGTGCCATCACCCAGTTCCGCGAACTCCTCGAAGCCCAACTACGGGTACTGGGCCCGGACCACCCCGACACCCTGACCACCCGTAACAACCTCGCCTCCTGGACCGGGGAATCCGGGGACACCACCGGTGCCATCACCCAGTTCCGCGAACTCCTCGAAGCCCAACTACGGGTACTGGGCCCGGACCACCCCAGCACCCTGACCACCCGTAACAACCTCGCGTTCTGGGCCGGGAGATCCGGGGACACCGCCGGCGCCATCAACCAGTTCCGCGAACTCCTCGAAGCCCATTCGCGGGTGCTCGGCCCGGACCACCCCAACACCCTGATCACCCGTAACAACCTCGCCTCCTGGACCGGGGAATCCGGGGACAACGCCGGCGCCATCACCCAGTTCCGCGAACTCCTCGAAGCCCAACTACGGGTACTGGGCCCGGACCACCCCGACACCCTGACCACCCGCAACAACCTCGCCTCCTGGACCGGGGAATCCGGGGGCAACGCCGGCACCATCACCCAGTTCCGCGAACTCCTCGAAACCCAACTACGGGTACTGGGCCCGGACCACCCCAACACCCTGATCACCCGCAACAACCTCGCCTCCTGCACCCGAAAGTCCGGGGACAACGCCGGCGCCATCACCCAGTTCCGCGAACTCCTCGAAGCCCAACTACGGGTACTGGGCCCGAACCACCCCAACACCCTGGCCACCCGCATCAACCTCGCCTTCTTGGTCCGGGACTCAGGCGACACCGCCGGACTCAACCCGTAACAATCGCTGACAGTTGCCGACGATGGTTAGGTTACGAGCTGCTTGTAAGTCTGGGCGCCGGGCACTCGTTGCAACGCCTGACGATTGGAAATTCCAGTAAGACCACCATGGTGAAGAACCTTATCCGCCGAAGCTCAAGTGCAGGCGGTGAGTGCTGACGAGGAGATATGAAAACCAAGGACAAGGACCGGCTACACAGCGATGCTTGAAGCTCGCGAAACAGCCCGCAGCGTTATCGAGCCCTGTAGCGCGCATCTGTGCGGCGTCGAGACACCCCAAAACTGCTCCGCCAAAAATAAACCGAGTGAGCAGTTATTATCTCTGAAGCGGAGCGAACTGGCGCGGCGCGGGTACACGTCTTTTGAGAAGTCCCGCATCAGTTGAAGACTTCACCTAAACAGGAGTTGGTCTGGTCGAGGCGGCTGATCTGACCGCCCGCTAGGTGGTGCGCATAGAGTCAGATTGAACCACCTAGCTTCCGGGTATCGCCGAAATCGTCCCCTCCCCATTACCTTTTTCGTAGCCCGTTTCTGTTGCAGGATGTGGATGCACTGGCCTGCTTACCCCGGCATGATTGCCGCCCCAGTCGCTCATGATCTGGGGTGTCGCCGGGGTTGGAAGGTGCCAGCGAGACCGTTCATAGAGGCAGGACAGATCCAAGGTCGTGCGTACCGTGGATACCGGGCTCTGACACCGTGGACAGTCCAGCACGGGACTACCAGCTGCTGCGACTGACCAGGACTTGCTGGATCTTGTACTGGCCGTTACCTCCCACGCGAAGGGCTCCCACCAGAATTCCATCATGGTCGAGCACCCGGGCGGTTCAGTGAGCTTCGAACGTGCCGACACTCTCTGCCCTTGGCCGAAGCCGGCCCAGGCGTTCCGGATTATCGACGGCAGCAAACTGAGCAGTGCCCGTAATTCGGCACTAGGCTGGTATTTCGCGCCGGAACCCGGCCAGCTGATACACCTCATGGAGGCTCAACGTGGAAAACGTTTGGAGTTTCGCAAGCAAGGTCAATCCCGGTCCCGGGGACCTCGAGCGGCAGTCGCTGGATCTCGACTGGTCCCTCAATTTGGACAGCCTTGGCGATGACTTCGACCCGAACGATGTAACCGCTCACGACCTCTTCGGAAAATGGGTGAAGCAGGTAGCCGACGCCGGCGAGGACCTTCCGATCGGATGGATGATCCCGAGCCTGAGCGAGGCCGCCCCATTCACCGGAGAGGACGAGGATTTCCTCACCTACTACCGATGGCCGATGCACTCCGAAACGGGAAAGCGGCTCAACTGGCTGACCCTGTCCCTTGTCGACAAGGCACCGGGCGACCACGGCTGGTTCATTCAGGGAGTCACCGGCTGGAAGCCGTCCGCGCTGCAGCGAATCGTTCACCTTCCAACCCTGCTGTCCGCCACCGGCTGGCGGTAAACGCGAAAGGCCGGGATTCTCCGCAAATGGAGTCGATCCCGGCCTCAGCTCCAAGGGCTGTAAGACGGTTACGGCCGCCTTGTACTCCGCGTTCCCGATCAGTTCCAGGAACGCCTCAGTGAAGCGCATCGGGATGGTGAGTGGGCGGTTGCCTGTGTGCTTTCTCATGTGCGTGGAGTCCGGGGACTCCATCATCGCCCGAAATGATCTAGTGTGGGCGGTCCAGACATCGCGGCGGAGCGGCCAGCAGCAACGACGGCTAGTTCAGGCGGCGGGGATTTCGTCTCTATCAGTTCGCCGGGGCATGGACGCGTCCGGAAATGGTCGCAGATGGTGCCTGGCGTATGGAGAAGTTTTCCTATGAAGAAAGTTATTGGGCCCCTTACCCTTACCGCTGCCCTTGCCCTCACTGGATGTGGTGGAGCTGAAAACAGCGCCACGCCTGCCAGCAACGGCGACACCGCCGTTGAGGAAGCGCCCGAGGATTTTGACCTGACAGGGACGTGGACGCAGAGCAACTCAAACAGCGAGGATTCCTACCAGCAGGCGACCATTACCGATGACACGATCAGCATCGATTGGGTCTCCGATGGAGGCGACACGACCGCGATCTACTGGATCGGTACTTTTGAGGAGCCGGCCGACGCTGAGGAGACGTTCGCGTGGACATCGATCAGGGATGCCGAAGCCACCGATATGGCTATCTTGGCTGCAACCTCAGATGACAAGGAGTTCACCTACGAGGGGGACACGATCACGTATGAGGTCAGCGCACTCGGTACTACGACTAAGGTGGCTCTTCGCGGTTCGTGGTGATTTCCGCTGCTGAGGAGATGTTCAGGCCGCTGTTCTAGCGGCGCTTCTCAATAGGATACGGGTTTTGTAGTTGGAGTTGTTCACGAAACCTCGTCCGGTCCTTTTGATGTTCTTGATCGCAGTGTTGTTGGCCTCGACCTTCGCCGTGGTCGCGCCGGTGACGACGAGGACTTCGATCTCGTTCCACCACCGGCAGACCGTGCGGTAGAGCCTTCTGGCCTCGGGCTGACCTGCCCGGTCGACCAGTCTTGCGAGCTCGGTCTTCGCCGCGGAGGCCTCAGCGATCGACCCAGTGCGCAGCAGTGCCCGGAGCTGTTCCTTCACCTCCCAGACGGCCTGCAGCCCGCCGCTGGGATCATCAACGGCGAAGACCACCTCAAGACGGTTCCGACCCCGGTCCGAAAGCCGTTCCGCACCCTTCAGCAGCAGTCTCCTGTTTGCCCACACAGGGTCGGTGGCCCGCCCGCGCCGGCCCTTGGCTTCCTGGCAGAGGCGTTGGCGGACCTCGGTGACCATAGCGTTCGCGAGCATGCCCAGGTGAAACGCGTCGACGCTGACAGCGGTGCGGGGCAACCACATCCGTAGCGCCTTGCGGAACGCCGCAGACGGGTCGATCGCGACGACCTGCACGCCGAGCCAGTGGGCGGGCCTTGAGCCAATCCCCAACACCGGTGCTGTCGCGTCCGTCGACGACGCCCAGGACCTGCCCGGTGTCCAAATCGACGAGGGTGGACATCCACGGCTCGTACCGGGTCCAGGCTTTCGTGGCCGGGTCCTGGAAGAACCGCACAGACCGGAACCGGTGCTCATCAATACCCAACCTGACCGGCGCCAGGGAGTCCACATCAGGTAGTTTCACCACCGCAGCATCCAACGCCCGCTGGACCAGCCACCAGGACACACCAAACGCAGAGGCGGTCTCCGACGCGGCACGCCCGGACCCGATCACCGCATCGGTCAGGGCCTCCCGCAGCCTCGCCGTGGACCGCGAGTATGCAGGCACCTGCGGGGTCGCCTCAGCGAAGGTCGTCCGGGCGCATTCGGTCTCGTCGCAGAAGAACCGGCGTTTGGACCAGATGACCTCCACCGGGCCGGCGATCCGGATGTCACGAATCCGCTGGAACCGGCGCGAGTGCCGGCGGGCACTGATCACCCCGCAGGCCCTGCAGCCAGCTTCCAGGACTGACTCGACCCGGATTCTGCGCCGCCCGCAGGCAAGGACCTCCGCGCTAGTGACCCGGTAACCGGGAAGGTTGAAAACAGTAGTGGCAGCGTCGGTACGCATGGCAGTAGGCTCGATCAAGGCTCGTGGTTCCTGTCAGTGATGAATGCGTCAAGAACATCCATCCCAGCAGGGCCACGAGCCCCTATACGTCTACGACACGAACCCGGCTTTCACCACGAACCACGGAGAGCCACTAAGGTCGAGCTGACTAAGGATTAACCCACGGCAAGTGGCAACGACAACGCCGAGGTGGCATGTCCGCCCCGGCGTTGCTCATGCCGGATCGATCTCCACAACGGACACCACGTTTGGTGCGGTGCGAGTTGAACTCGGCCTTCCGGTGCTCGCGCATGTTGATCAGGGACGCGCAAATGCCCGTCGAGATTCACAAGGTTCATAGACATTCACAATGTTTCACATGCCGCCAGGTTGGCTCCAACTCAGCGATCGGAGAACGACTCTGCGGTCTCGATGGTCGCAGCGAATCTGTTGCTATGATCCCAACTATGAATACTTCTGGATTGATCGACCCACATTTGTCAGCGGTTGTACAAGCAGCAGAGAACGGCGCAGTACTTCAACGCGTTGTTGTCGTCTGTGGCTCCACTTTATACGTAGGAATACCAGTGTCAACAGCCAAGTTCACTCACACAAATTTGACTGAGTTTGGAGTGGAATTTTTTAAGGATGCCGGTAACTGGAAAACGCCACGTCAGGAAAAGGAAGCCATAGCAGATCAAAGAGCAAATGAAGTGATTAGAGCTATTTCCCCTGAAGACAGCACACCGACAATGGATGTTCTTTCGCTGTGCCCGGCTCAGGTGCTGCCCGCGGGTATGGCTAGCTACGAAGTCCCAGCAGTTCGGGTCAACCTCCACCAGGTCGATTCTTGGTGGGTTGCACCCTTCGTTGAGCATCCAGCGAAGTTCCGAGGCGGTGGAGTAGGAGTCAGCTTCTAGCTCGTCAAACCCCCGCGCCAACAAACCAAAAGAAAGCACAGCAGCAGCTCAGTGTAGTCGTGCTCGGATTACACCACTGGCGTGACTTCAAGCAGGCGGGGATGATCCTTACCCGGCTCATCGCAATTGAGGGTGTAGTCGGGGTGTGAGCGGGATGGGCGCGTCGGTCACGGGATAGGGGTCGAGGCCTTCCGATGATGGAAGTTCTCACGCTCGCCATCCGGAAGACCTCAACGTGTTCAACGCTACCTTCGCTGCACCCGATCTGAGCACGTTCTGCCGACTCGATGAACTCGGTCTGGAAGCCATCGGTCAGGAGGTGAAGCCCGATGGTGCGGTGCTGGTTTGCGAGGTAGTGGAACCGGACTCGTGGTGCCGGCGCTGCGGAGCCCAAGGCGCTGCACGGGACATGGTGACCCGGCGCCTGGCGCACGAACCGTTCGGCTGGCGGCCAACGACGCTGCTGATCCGGGTCCGCCGCTACCGGTGCACCGGATGCGCTCACGTGTGGCGGCAGGACACCGCTAAGGCCGCCGAGCCGCGGGCGAAACTCTCCCGACGGGGCCTGCGCTGGGCGCTGGCCGGGATCGTGTGTCAACACCTCACCGTCGCCCGGGTCGCCGAGGGCCTTGGGGTGTCGTGGAATACCGCGAACACCGCGGTCCTGGCCGAGGGAAAGCGGGTCTTGATCGATGACCCGGACCGGTTCGACGGGGTGAAGGTGATCGGCGTCGATGAGCACGTGTGGCGGCATACCCGCCGCGGGGACAAGTACGTGACCGTCATCATCGATCTCACGCCGATTCGCGAAAAGACTGGGCCCTCAAGGTTGTTGGACATGGTCGAGGGCCGCTCAAAGGCCGTGTTCAAGCAGTGGTTAGCCAAACGCCCACAGGCGTGGCGGGACGGGGTGGAAGTCGTCGCCATGGACGGATTCACCGGCTTCAAAACCGCGGCCGCCGAGGAGCTTCCCAGCGCGGTGGCGGTCATGGACCCGTTCCACGTCGTCCGTCTCGCCGGGGACGCGTTGGATGGGTGCCGACGCCGGATCCAGCAAGCTACCTGCGGTCACCGCGGACGCAAGGGCGACCCGCTCTACAGCTCACGGCGGACCCTGCATACGGGGGCGGACCTGCTCACCGACAAACAGGAACAACGCCTCACCGACCTGTTCACCACGGACACTCACGTCCAAGTCGAGGCAACCTGGGGCATCTACCAGCGGATGATTGCTGCCTACCGGCACGAGGACCGGGCCCGAGGACACGAGTTGATGCAAGCACTTATCGAATCGGTCAGCGACGGTGTCCCGGCCGCGCTCACCGAGATCCGCACTCTGGGCCGGACCCTCAAACGCCGGGCCGCCGACGTCCTGGCGTACTTCGACCGGCCCGGCACCAGCAACGGACCCACCGAAGCCATGAACGGCCGCCTCGAACACCTCCGAGGCTCAGCCCTGGGCTTCCGCAATATCGCCAACTACATCGCCCGCTCACTCCTGGAAACCGGCGGCTTCAGACCCCGACTACACCCTCAATTATGAAGAGCCCCTTACCCCGGGGCGTCCTTTGCCAGGGCGCGCTTGTCCCGAACAAGGACTATCTGGTTATCTTTCTTTAGATCGAACAGCCCAATGGCATCAATTAGTTCGCTCAACTTTTGATAGCCGTAATTGCGGGAGTCCAGCGACGCTTGGTTGCCTATTTGGCTTCCCACCGCAGATAAGTTCGCCCAGCCGTCATCATCGCTTGCAGCTTCGACAGCGTTACGCATCAGGAGCACGAGACGGGTATCACCACGCAATTTCCTCGGGTCAGCGCGTTGTTCCACCGAAGTGTTAGAGCTATTGGGTGCCTGGCCCAATCCCTCAACGTAGGTGAATAGAGAACAAGCGTTGACAAAGGGCTCCGGAGCCTTCCTCTCCCCGAACCCGTACACCTTGTGACCGTTCGCCAATATTCGCATCACCAGCGGGGTGAAGTCCGCGTCGCTGGACATGAGGGCGAAGGCATCGATCGAGCCTCCATTGAGCAAATCCATGGCATCGATCACCATGGCCATATCAGCGGCATTCTTGCCAGTGCTGTAATCAAACTGCTGCATCGGTCGTATCGCATAAGGGTGGAGGGCGGCTTCCCACTGCTGTAGATGAGGGCTTTTCCAATCGCCATATGCTCGACGTACATTGGCAACCCCATGACGGGCCACTTCGGCAAGGACCACATCAATCTTGGAAGCTGGTGCGTTGTCAGCATCGATGAGCAAGGCGATGCGCTTCTCTTCAGGATTCACCAGTTGAGCATGCAGGCAGATGCAGCCTCGGTCAACTCTCCCGGTGTTCAAAAAGTCTGCTGCCTTGCCTGCCTGCTGGGCATCAGCATGGCGCAGACGTATGCAATGGTGAAGAGCGGTGAGTTGCCGTCCATCCAGGGTGGGTGCCGTTTGCCAGAACCGAGAACAGCCACCCCCGCCGGACTGCACTACTAATCGATCCTCAAATCTGCTCGTATTGCCTTCACCAACTGTTTGAATGCCTCTTGATCGGTCTCTCTTGACTTTACGATCATGTGAGTTGTCTGTTCCTTTGTGTTTTCGCTCCCGTATGTCTCACTAAGAACAAAGGACAGTACGCCAACGGCAACGACTACGTCGTTGCATAGCTCAACAATTTCATCGGTTCCGACGACCTGCACAAGCCCCTGCTTCTCCGACAGCCCGAGCATCATCTCGTATGGAGGCCTTCTCGAGCCGGAAATGCCAGGTTCGCTCTCGCGTTGGGCTTGAAGGACCGCGCCAAGGAAATCCCCATAGGCATTCCTCTTTTCGCTCCTTACCCATTGTTTGTGCTCCGTTGTTCGGCCAAAGCGTGAACCAAACCAACTCCCCAGTACAGCGAAGATTCCGGTCACAATTGGTACTAGCACGAGGAGCCACTGGTCAGGATTCATCCCTCCAAGGTACGGCGATACATCACCCCGTTCCTACAACAGGATCTCCAACTACGGCGGCGACTTTCGCCCTCGCGGCAGCCACCCGCGGTTCAGCTAAAGATTCAATTCGCAGAGCTGTAGGCTTCGTCGCACGAAGAAAACGAGGAGAGTAGCTGTCCGCGAACCAGATCAATCATCCGCATGCGAGAAGCACCCGAATTCGGGGTTGATCCAGATACCCATGGCCACAATTGCAACAATCGTGATTCCGATCATGCTGTTGGTGCTCCTCAGTCAGGGAGTGTGTGGACTGGTCACCTTGCAGAATGTATCGACTACGAATCAACCCCACCGCTTCGGGACTACCCCCGGTTCTGTTGACCCGCTGACCTGGTGGGCTGGCGTTCACGGATGGATGCCGATTATGCCCGGGCTAGCTTGGGGCGGAGTTCCCGCCAAGACATTATCGATGTGGCCCTGTCTCACAGGCACTCACGCTCGGGCGACCGCTACAGCTAGCAGGCCCAGCGCTCCGGCGCGTCGTGAGCGCCGCCCTCGCCCGATTTCGCGCTCGTGAAGGTACACGTCTTCTGAGAAATGTGACATCGGCTGCAATGAAGACTATCTACCCCCGCTGTCGAGGTAGCGGGGTAGGTTTCGGGGCGTTTAGCCGCTGAGGGCTTCAGCGATCGGTTTACCCACTTCGCGTTTTCCGAGGTAGTACTCGCCATTGTGTGGTTCGGCGCCGTTGTCGACTGTCCAGCGGGACTCCAGGATGGCGGCGGAGGGTTTGTTTCGTTCGAAGAGCCCGCTGAGATCTGGTTCGGCGGCGACGAGGTCGTTTCGGTCGGAGATGTTGACCCAGCGGCGGGCACCTACTGGGTACCCGGGTGGTTGGGGTCGGAGCCGGTCATAGATGATGCTTCGCAGGCCCAGGGGGCTGCCTAGGGTCACCAGTAGCGGCAACGGGGTGGGGAGGTGCTGGGCCACTATCTCGTATGCCACCACTGACCCAAGGGAATGGCCGACGATTACTCTGGTCTCTGGCCCTACATGTGCCAGGACGCGAGTCTGGATGTCATCGTGCAGTGCCTGGTCGGTTAGGTATGCGGTTACCTGGCGTAGCGGTTTCTTCAGGCGTTCCGCCACGGCCATGGCCCCGACGCCGAACCACGATAATCGGGTGGCGGCGTTGATCATGGCTCGGGCGGCCTCTTCCTTTATTCCCTGGGTTTCGTGGGTCGGGTTGAGGAATCCGAGTTCACGGACCGCGGTCTTATGGTCCGGATGGTCCTCGCGTTCGGCGGCCCGTTTTAACCACTCTGCGGCGATCGATTCAGCGATTGCTAGTTCGACGGTGTCCAGATCGTCGAGGTCGTCCCCGGCCCCCTGGGCACCCGGGGTGAGGAACAGGTCCCCATAGGCGGCCATCCGGACCTCAATGCGATCGCCGCTATGGCGGTTGCGCCAGATCCTGTCGGCCAGGTCTGCGTAGCCTGCGACGCGGATCCCGCCAGCAAGAGCTGGCATCCATCTTTCCTCAAGGCTGTCTGCCGTCTCCTGCTCCTGCGCGATGCCATGAACCAGAACAATCTCAGCCATTGATACCTCTCCTTGTACCCGGTCGGACGCCAGCGGATAAGTACCGAGGATCCTACCCGTAGACATCGTGGTCGTGATAGACCATGGTCATGGGTTCCCGTCATGCACTTGTTGTGGGGTCGCAGTGCGCCTCGCTGCGAAACCAGCAACTGTCCTTCCTGCCAGCTCGTGCCGAGCAACTATTCCTGGCGCTTACGGACCCCCGACTGGGTGGCTGCGACCCAACCACCAGTGCGCTCGTGATCGACCCGACCATGGTGGAACTAAAGATCGCAGTTAAGGCTGCGGTGGAGTGCGCGGCGGAGACGAACGCGACTCTCATTTTGGCGTTCATCGGTCATGCGGAAGTCAATAAGAACAGAGCAACCGAACCCTTATTTCTACTGCCAAAAGATGGCGACCATCGTAACCTAGATGACGACAGCGCCTTCGAGATCGGCCGCCGGCTGGGCAACATGAGCTTGGGAAGTCTGGATGGTCTGATTCTCATCCTGGATGTCTGCCACGGGGGCCTCGGAGTGACAGACGTGATCAAGAATGGCCTCGACCTGAAGGAACAGGTCCGGCTTGAACTCCTCGCCGGAACCTATGATCGGGAAGCCCGAAACGGCTGTTTCTCCCAGTCATTAATCACGCTTATGAATTCGGGACAGCAGGACCTATCGGTGGACTACCTAGACATCCGGCATGCAGCGAACTTCGGAAACGACACCTGCCAGGATGTTCAAGATCCGCCCATCTACATCGGCTCCGGGGTGGGCCAGAACAGAAGTGATCCCGGGCTCTGGGTAACCCGGAACATCGCCTCCCCCAATTTCTGGCCCCTGTCAGGCACCCCCGAAGGGGCTCTGGCTGTGACGCTAACCCAATCTTTCCAGATCACACACGACCTGGAACGAATCATGCACTCATTGGCCGGACAACGCGTAGTGGTCGTCAAAGGGCTAAGCGGCTCGGGCAAGTCCGCCCTAGTCGCAGCCCTGGCCCGCCCGGAACTTGTCCCAGAATTGCCGAAGCACTACCTGTCCGCTCTGGCGTTCACTGCCTTGACTCCTACTCTGGCTGCAATGGCTGAAAGCATTGGCAAACAGCTGGAACACAGAGGAGGCTTCAAAGACGCCGTCACCGCCTACAACAACAGCTTCGATCCAGAAGACCTTAATCGCCAGCCCGCACTGGAGCGTCTTGTCTTCGGGCCGTTATCTAAGCTGGCAATACCTTTGGGAAGTCGGATCCGTCTGGCAATCGACGGCATTGACCAGCTCGAACCGTCCGTGCGCGATGAACTCATCTCAACCATCATCAAAACCAGCCTTGACGACCGGCTCGCACGCGTGAGTATTCTCCTGAACACCAAAGGTGAAGGAACGGAAAAACTAACAGAAAACCCTCTGATCCTCGTCCCGCCAGGTACGGATGAAGTTGCCGAATATCTTGTCGGTCAGGGGCTTCCGACGTCGCTCGCCGCCGACATCACGGCCCATTCGTCCACATGGCTTGAAGCACGGCTTATGATCAATGCCGTAACGACCATTGGCGCTGAGTCACTCAGCGACGCGACCGGCCTCGATGATCTCTATCAACAATTGTTTTCATCGATGATCGGCGACGACTCAACCAAGGTAAAGGTCATCTTGGCGGTGCTCGCAGCCGCAGGAAGTGGACCGGTCCTGCCCATCCGTGTCGCAGTTGAAGCATGCTCACAACTCGGCGGACCCGCTAACGAAGCACAGTTTCGCGACACGCTGAAAACGCTGGGCGGGCTCGTTACCCGCGCTGACCCGGGCACAGCGGACGAACACGTCGGCCTCTTCCACGACACCCTGGTCAGCCAAGTCCCCCAACAGGACCGCTGGCCTGTAACGGCCCTCCAGGCGCACCAAGTAATACTTGACACGCTCGAAACCCTGAGCTATCCAGCCTCCGATGCCTACCGCCTCCGACACGCGGCCGAACACCTCTGGGCGCTCGGCCGCGCCCAGGAAGCCCTTTCATTTGTCCTCGCGGGGCTAGGGCACCGGGCCGCGGACAACCGCGTCCTCCTGCAGACCTGGCTCACCCGGGCCAAAGACGCCCTGCCAGCATACAACCCAGACATCCTAGCCACCCGCAGCATCCTCGCCTCTTGGACCGGGAAATCCGGGGATACCGCCGGGGCCATCACCCAGTTCAGGGAACTGATCCCCGCCCAAATGCGTGCCCTCGGCCCAGACCACCCCCACACTCTAACCACCCGCAGCAACCTCGCCTTCTGGACCGGAGAATCCGGCGACACCACTGGGGCCATCACCCAGTCACGTGAACTGCTACAAGCCCAATTGCGGGTCCTCGGCCCGGACCACCTTCACACCCTAGCCACCCGGATCAACTTGGCCTCTTGGACCGGGGAATCCGGCGACATCGCCGGGGCCATCACTCAGTCCCGTGAATTGCTCCCGGCCCAGTTGCAGGTCCTCGGCCCGGACCACCCCCACACCCTTGCGACCCGCAGCGCCCTTGCCTCCTGGACCGGAGAATCAGGGGGGATCACCAATGCCATCGCCCAGTTCCGTGAATTGCTCCCAGCCCAGTTGCGGGTCCTCGGCCCGGACCACCCCGATACCCTGACCACCCGTGGCAACCTCGCTTTCTGGATCGGGGAATCCGGCGACACCGCCGGGGCCTTCAACGAGTTTCGCGAACTCCTCGATGCCCGGTTGCGGGTCCTCGGCCCGGACCACCCCCACACTCTGACCACTCGGAACCATCTCGCCTTCTGGATCGGGAAATCCGGTGACACCGCCAGGGCTATCACCCAGTCCGGTGAGTTACTCCATGACCAGTTGCGGGTCCTGGGCCCAGACCACCCCGACACCCTGACCACCCGCAGCAACATCGCCTTCTGGATCGGGCGATCCGGGGACATTGCTGGGGCAATTACCCAATCCCGTGAACTGCTCCATGACCAGTTGCGGGTCCTGGGCCCAGACCACCCCGACACCCTGACCACCCGTAACAACCTTGCCTCTTTGACAGGGGAATCCGGGGACATTGCTGGGGCAATTACCCAATCCCGTGAACTCCTCCAAGTCCAGTTGCGGGTCCTGGGCCCAGACCACCCCGACACCCAGACCACCCGTAGCCACCTCGCCTATTGGGCCGGGTAATCCGGGGACACCGCCGGGGCCATTACCCAATCCCGTGAACTCCTCGAAGCCCAGCTGCGGGTGCTCGGCCCGGACCACCCCCACACCCTGACCACCCGCAACAACCTCGCCTCCTGGACCGGGAGATCCGGCGACATTGCCGGGGCCACACCGGATCAATCTTTGACACGTGTTGACGAAAGTTGAGTGATGAGCTGCTTGCGAACTGGCGGCCTGTGGTGACGCCTAGTGGCTGGCGTGCGGCAGGAGAGTTAGACATACCGTCATCTGTGAGGCGGTCGGAACCAGCTACCGACGAAGCTTCTCCAGGATCAGCGGGATTTACTTCATCTTGGAGGTAACCCCGCCGACCTTGCAAGCCGTATAGACCCTTGCGAAGGCCTAGTTGTATTCCTCGCGGATTCGCCGGCCGGCGACATCGACATCTCGAAAGGTTCGGGTGGAAGCTGCGACCCCATCACGAATAGCATCGCGACCGACGACCTACGGATCTACTGCGCGCCATCAAGATTATCGAACCTGAGGGACTGCCCCCGGTTCTGTTGACGCCTACAGCTAGTATGCCCAGCGCTCCGGTGCGTGGGGAGCGTCCCCCTTGCCCGAGCTCGCGCTCGTGAGGGTACACGTCTTTTGAGAAGTACCGCATCGTGGGCACTATTGGCATGGACGCTACACATCCCGGGTAAGCCCGAATTGAGCGCCACCAGCATGTCCAGACTTTCTGCTTCCCGTACCTCGCCGACGATCAGCCGATCGGGACGCATCCGCAGCGCCTCTTTGACCAGCCTCCGCAACGGAATTTCGCCCTGTCCTTCCAGATTTGGAGGGCGGCACTGCATCCCCACAACGTCCCGGAGTGGCAGCTTCAGCTCGAAGATTTCCTCCACGGTCACCACTCGCTCCCGCGACCCGATGCTCGATCCCAGACAGTTCAGCAACGTGGTCTTTCCTGCCTGGGTGGCGCCGGAAACCAGAATGTTCAACCCGCTTGCGACCGCCGCATCCAGGAAGCGGGCGGCCTGCGGTGTGAGGGTGCCCAACTCGACCAGGTGGTCCAGCCGGGTGGCTTTCGCGATGAACTTCCGGATGTTCACCGACCAGTGACGGCGGGTGACATCCGGGATGACCACGTGCAACCGGGAACCGTCGGGCAGGGCCGCATCCACAAAGGGCGACGAGAGATCCAGCCGCCTGCCCGAGGATTTCAGCATTCGCTCGACGAGGTCATGAATCTGTTGCTCTGCCAGCACGAGGGAGGTCAATTCAGACTCGCCAAATCTCGCCACGTAGATCTCGGACGGGGAATTGATCCACACCTCCTCCACCGTCGGATCGTCCAGCAGCGGCTGGAGGGCACCAAACCCAGCGACTGCGTCAAAGACGTGCTTCCGCGCCAGGTCCAGCTGCCCAAGCTGCGGCAGCGTGCCCAGCACTGAACGCTCGTCGTAGTCACTGACCGCAGCCTCCACCAGCCTCAGCACCTCACCGCTTTGGCGGCTCGGATCCAGGCCGCGGCGGCGAATCAGCTCGCGCACCTCGTCCTCAATAATTCCTACGGCGTCCATAGGACTCCCTGACGTCAGTGTGTACCGACTCCTTCGGCCGGTACGCCTGAGACCGTGGCTGTAACCGGTGAATTCGTCCAAGGGTAGGGGAATCCACGATCCGCGCCTAGCCCCAAAAAACCTTTTGTGGATAACTCTTTACTCCCTGGTAACACCAGCATCTGTAGTAACATCCGTCACAGTCGGCTATTCTCGAAGGGACGACGCCCTCTCTCGCCTTGGGCTCGCACTACCCGGAGAAATTCTGTGACTCACTCTCGTGCCTCCACTGTCCTTGCCGCCGTCCTCCTCACCACCGCGATGGCCGTCGGACCAATACCCGCCGTCGCCGCCCCGCAGCCCGTCCCCTCGGCACCTGCCGTCGTGGACCCGGCCGAATCCGTTCCGGTCGAATCCGGGCTCGCCGACCCGCCAGCTACCAGCACGGTGCCCGCCGAGCCATTGGTCCCAGCCCCCACCACGGACCCGGGTGAACCCGACGTCGTCGACCCGGCAACAGTCCCTGAGCCAGCTGAAACCGCTGAGACGGCCGAAGCAGTCGACCCCGCGGCAGCCGCGCCTGAGGAACTCACCGCCGCCGAGCTCGCCGCTGATCCCGAAGCACTCGCCAAGTTGATCGGCCCCCACGGAGCCAGCCTGGGCCAGGGCGCCGAGCGGATCGCCGAGTCCGGGAATCCTCAGGTCCCCACCACCCAGGAGCTTCAGGACCAGACGAAACTCAGCGATGCACCCGCTGCAGCAGCGGACCCGTCCGTCAATCTGTGGCGCCCCCAGGGCATCCTTGGCGTGGACGTCAGCAGCTACCAGGGCAACGTCAACTGGGCAGCAGCCTGGAACCAGGGCTCACGGTTCGCCTACACCAAGGCCACCGAAGCCCTGAGCTACAAAAACCCCAACTACAACCAGCAGTACACAGGGTCAGCAAACGTCGGAATGGTCCGCGGGGCCTACCACTTCGCCATCCCCAGCATCTCCACCGGGGCGGCGCAAGCCAACTACTTCATCAACAACGGTGGCGGGTGGACCGCCGACGGCAAGACACTCCCACCCCTGCTCGATGTCGAATACAACCCTTACAAATCGCTGGGCAATGCCTGCTACAACATGAGCACCACCGCAATGGTCAACTGGATCCGGGACTTCTCCAACACCATGCTTAGCCGTACCGGTCGGGTCCCCATGATCTACACGACTACCGACTGGTGGAGCAGCTGCACCGGTAGCTCCACCGCCTTCGCGGACCACCCACTGCATATTGCCTCCTACAACAACGTGGGGGCAGGAACTCTGCCAGCTGGCTGGAACAAGTACAGCCTCTGGCAATACACCCATGAGGGTCCTGTGGTGGGCGACTGGAACGTCTGGAATGGCACGTCTGCAGCACTTGCCAATTTCACCCGCAACTCAGCCCCGGTCGCGGCGCCACGCCCCACCGGCCCGTCCATCCGCTCGTCAGCGGATGTGATCGCCGTCGACAGCGCCGGCAGACTTTTTAACTATCCCGGCACCGGGAATGGATCTGTCGCCCCGAAGGTGCAAATAGGACACGGCTGGTCCAATACCCGAACCATCCACTCGGTGGACTGGAACGGCGACGGCGTCATCGACATCCTCGCCCAATGGACCAATGGCCGCCTGACCGTCTACCTCGGCCGGACTACCGGTGGCTTCTATCCCGCGCAGGTCCTGGCCACCTCGGGCTGGGGCGGCATGAAAATGACCGTTGGCCCGTGGCTCCGCGGTGCCCGACCCACCATTATCGGCACCCGTTCTGACGGCACCCTGCATTACTGGCCACAAAACAACAATGGCACCCTGATGTCGCCCCGCAAGATCGGCCACGGCTTCGGTTCCATGTCGGTGGTCATGACCGACTTCGACGGCGACGGGCGCCAGGACCTGCTCGCCCGCAACACGGCTTCCAAGCTGGCCCTCTACCGGGGGGCGGGCACCGGCGGTTTCCAGTACGAGGCCCGGCGTCTCGTCGGCACCGGCTGGCACACCACCCACACCATGGACAGTGTCTCGGGCTTTGCTGGCGCGGGAAGCCGGGGCATCATCGCCAAACGCCACGACGGTACTCTGCACTACTACCCCATCAGGACCGGGGGCGTCTGGGGCACCTGGGCCCAGTTCGGCCACGGCTGGTCCACCCTGACCGTCGCCGGAACCCGATTGCACTAGGTCCCGCACCCCACGTCAACAGGCTCCGTCCCCTCCAACTGAAGGGGACGGAGCCTGTTGGCTGTCGGGCCGACGAACGGGCCGGAGAGGAGGGGTCTAGGAGATGCCCGCGAGCTTCTTCACGGCAGCGATCCAGGGCGCCGCAACATTCTCAGCGCTGAGGGTACGGGCTGCCTGGTGGGAGGCCTGCTTCATTTCGGCAATCTGCTCCGGGGTAAGTCCGATCAGAACCCGGGCGGCCGACTCGGCGTCGAAGTCCTTCGACACCACTCCGAAGCCGTGCTCCTCGACCACACGCTTCATCTCTGGTGAGGGGCCGATAAGTACGGCGAGACGCGCCTGGACAAATTCGAACAGCTTGTTCGGCAGGGCGTGCAGCATGTTGAAATTCGCGGGCGGGCAAAGGTAGAAGCCAATGTCGTAGCCGTGCAGCAGTCCGACAATTTCCTCGAACTTCACCGGCGGCAGCATCCTGATCACGCCGCCCGGCACCGCAGCAGCTTTCACCGCCAGTTCGTCGATGTAGTCCTGCTCACCGGGAACCAGCACGACGTCAAAGGTGACGCTGCCAGGCTTGAGCTCGTTGGCGCGGGCGACGGCGTCCATCATGATCTCGATCTTGCGACCCCGTCCAGCGGCACCAGCGTGGATCAGGCGCAGCGGCGAGTGCACCGGTGAGGGACTGTACCGGTCGTCGTAGTAGGAGGCGTTCGGCACGACGGCAGGCTCAGGAATCCGGTAGACGGCCGCGTACTCCTCAGCGATCCCCTTGGCCACGGTCGACACAGAGTCGGCCTTTGTGACGTACTTGCGGCACGCCCAGTCCATCAGCGGGCCTACGAGGAGCTTCCACTGCAGCTTGTCCTCCCCCTGCCGGGGAGCGTATTCGTGCAGGTCGGCGTGGATGCCCTTGCGAGGGCGCAGCGCCACAGCGGCAGGGACGGCCAGTGCGTCATTGGCGACGATCACGTCGACGCTCCCAGCCGGGATGTTCTTCAGGACGTGCTTCACCCGGTCGGAGTCGAAGTACAGGCGTTCATGGAACCGCGCACCAAGGAGCACTGCAACCTTCTTGAAGTCCGGACGCCACGGCTTGTATTCGACCGGGATCTCAACGTGGTCCACCACTCCTTCGGGTGCCGCACCGTAGCCACAGGACATCACATCGGCGAACTCACTGAAGAACTGGATCTGCCGCAAGACCCGGGGATCCCGGTGGATTGGCGAGAACGAGAGCACAAGAATGCGAGGACGGGCTCCGGGAAGGTTTCCCTCGGTCATGGTTTTACTCCAGGTGTGGTTGGTTGAAGGAGAAGTGGAGGGTATGGGCTACGTAAGGCCGGCCAGGGCGGCCTGCTCGGCGAAGTCAGGCATCTGGGCGATGACCTCGGCGAAGGTTCCCTGGGCGGCCAGCTTGCCATCGGCGAAGAAGAAGACCACATCGCTGTCCCGGATGGTGGACAGGCGGTGGGCGACGGTGATGGTGGTGACGCTGCCGGTAAGTTTGCGGACGGCCTGGGTAACCGCCGCCTCGGTGGCGGTATCGAGAGCGCTGGTAGCCTCATCCATCACCAGCACCGCCGGGTCCGCGTAGAGCCCGCGGGCAATGCCGAGCCGCTGCCGCTGCCCACCGGACAGCGCCATTCCACGCTCTCCAACCGCACCCAGGATGCCGTCGGGACGCTTCTCAACGGTCTCGAGCATCTGGGCACGGGCCAGCGCACGGCGAACCCGGTCCTCGTCCACCTGCTCGGGATCCCAGGTCAGGGCGACGTTCTGGGCGATCGACGCGTCGAACAGCGAAACTTCCTGGGGCACGTAGCCCACGCGGGAACGCCAGGAGTGAAGCACGGCGCGCATCGGCACTCCCCCGACCAGGACCTGCCCCGAACTCGGCAACAAGAGTCCCAACAGCAGGTCGATCAGGGTTGATTTGCCGGCACCCGACGAACCGACCACCGCGACGCGCGATCCGGACGGGATGGTCATGGTGACGCCGCTCAGCGCCGGGGATTCCGCCCCGGGGTAGGTGAAAGACACGTCGTTCAGCACCACGTCGGGTACACCCTGGGGCAGCTCCGACTGGTCGGGCTCCTCCTGGTCCTTGGCGCTGGCTTCCGATTCCTTGATGTCGGCGAGCACCTGCTCGGCGAACGGCGAGTTGGAGTGCACCATCGAAAGGATCGCCTGGAACCGAGTCAGGGACGGAATGATCCTGAACCCCGCAACGCCGAAGAGGGCGACGGCGGCCAAGGCGTTGGTGACCGGGTCAACGCCGGATGGGCTGGTGAGCAGCCCGACCCCACCCACCAGCATGAAGCCGCCTATCAGGCCAGCCTCCAGCACGAACCGCGGCACCTGGCCGAGGAAAATGGCCAGGGCCCGTGCCTTCGAGGAATGGATGCGGTTGTTGTGGACGGCCTTTTCAACGTCCTGCGAGGCACCACGCAGGGTGACCTCCTTCAACGCGCCAACTGCTTCGGTCAGCAGCCGGACGGTCCTGAACGAGAACTGGCGGTTGCGTCGTCCATTGGCGACGGCCCGCTTGGAGATGCCGCGTGAAAGCAGCAGAGCGATGAGTCCGAGGTAAATGATGGCGGTGACAGCAGTGATCCAGTTGCTGATAAACAGCACGCTGATAACGGCGATGACGGAGACAATTTCACCGGCCAAACCCATTGACGGCATCAGCACACCCGATACCGTCAGCGACACGCCCGAATCAACCGAGCGGACCAGTTCAGCCGAATTTCGTTTCAGGCGGTCAACCCAGGGGGCGCGCATGTAGGCAGCCAGCAGCCGATCGCCGATGGCCACCTCGTGGGAGGCAAACTTTGAGGTCGCGTAGCGCAATAGCGCAATGTTCAGACCGCTCTTGATGATGACCAGCGTGCAGAAGACTGCCAGCACGGTGATGTAATGGTTGACCTCGTCGATCAGTCCGAACGGTCCGAGGCTGACGGGGTTGCCCGTGATGATGCTGGACATGACAATGGCCAGCAAACCCAGGGCCACCACATCGATGAGAGAGAGCAGGGAAGAAAGGATGGCGTAGCGCAGGAGGAACCTGCGTGCGCTGGGAGGGAGGACCGCCAGAAGCTGACGGTTAATACTGATAAGTGATTTCATGGCTCCCGCAAGATTAGCTTAGTTGGGTCCGCGGAGGATCGTCGGATGTGGCTCCTGGCAGGCTTGGATTGCCGGTCTCCGCCTCCCAGACACGCGGGGTTTCGTCGAGCGCAACCCGGCGGGCGAGCCGGGTCAGGGACTCTTCCATGTGGCGGTGCCGCTGGGCGGAAGATGCCATGAAGACCATGAAGCAGACGATAAATCCGTACAGGACCAGGTCGGTGCCTCGGCCAATGCCGAACACGTTCGCCAGCCCGGTCAGCAGCTCCGGCAAAAAAATCGACAGCGCGGCGATCAGGGCGAAGGCCAGCAGCAGTATCCGCCGGATCGCGAGGTGGCTTGCGTTGGCGCCGCCGCGCATCAGCACCAGTGAGCCGAGGATCACAGCAAGGACGAGGACGATCTGGACGATAAAGAGCATGGGGTTCACCTGAAGAAGAGATCGGCGAGAATGTTGACGCCGTTGAGCAAGGACTGGCCTTTGGCCTTCGAATAGTCGGTGTAAATGATCTCGACCGGGTGCTCCGCGAGCCGCGGCTTCAGTTCTGCCAGCTGGTGGATCAGTTCGGACGCGTGGGCCATCCGATTCTGCTTCAGGTGGATACGCCGCGCGATCTCGGCATTGATGACGCGGAGCCCGTTGTGCGCGTCGGTCAGTTCCAGACCGGTCGACAGCCTGGATTGGAAAGCGACGGTCCTCAGCACTAACCGCTTCAGCGGCGAAATTTTCGTGCGCCCATCCAGGAACCGGGATCCAAGCACCACTTCCAGCTCGCCGGACTGCACCCGGGCAAGCATTTCCTGGGCATCCTGGACACGGTGCTGGTTGTCGGCGTCGAAGGTGATGACTGCATCCAGTGCGGGGTCCTGCAGCGCGTACTCCAGTCCGGTCTGCAGGGCGGCGCCCTGTCCCAGATTGAAAGGGTGGCGGACGACGACGGCGCCCGCCGCAGCAGCCGCCTCGGGTGACCCGTCGGTGCTGCCATCATCCACGCAGACAACGTGGGGAAAATGTGGGAGGAGTCCTTCGATGACGCCACCTACAACGGTGGCTTCGTTATACATTGGTATTACGACCCAGGAGCGACTCACAGGGGTAAGTATTCCATACGTTCCCCGGGCAGCCCCCCAGCATCAATGCCGGGGGCGCGCCGCCCTGCCGGGCTGCCGACCCGTGCCGAACCGATAGGCTAGCGGTCATGACCCTCCGCATCCTCTGTATCTCCTTCTCGGACATCAACGCTGATTCCCGGGTATTGCGGCAGGTAAAAACCCTCGCGGCATGCGGAACCGTGACGACTGTCAGCTACGGATCGGCCCCTCCCGGGGCGACCACACACCTCGAGGTGGAGTCGGCTCTCCCTTCCCTGCCCCAGACCCCCACCGGTGTGCTCGGCCTGGCCCTGCGCCGCTTCACCACTGCGGGATCCAAGGCACCCGCGGTCCAGCGGGCCCGCGAACTGATCGGGGCAGCTGAGTATGACCTGGTGGTTGCCAACGAGGCACGCGCGCTCCCCCTCGCCCACGAGGTGGCTGGCTCCGCTCCGGTACTCGGCGACATGCACGAGTGGGCGCCCGAGGAAAGATCGCACGTCCTGGCCTGGAAACTCCTGGTGAAGCCCTACATGACCTGGGTCTGCAAGACCTACCTCCCCCGGTCCGCTGGGATCATCACCGTCAACGAGTCGATTGCCCGCCTCTACTCCGAACGTTTCGGCTGCCGCACGGAAGTAGTCCGCAATGCGGGCCCGCTGCGCCCGCTGGAGCCGTCCCCCATGATTGATGGCCGAATCCGGCTGGTCCACAGCGGTGCCGCCGTGCCGGGCCGCAACCTGGAAGCAATGATCGAGGCGGTCAAAGCCCTGGACGAGAGGTTCAGCCTTGACCTGTACCTCGTGAAGGCTCGCGATGGCGGGAAGTATTGGGAAACGCTCCGCGCGGCGGCCGGCGCGCAGGACCGGATCACCTTCCACGACGCCGTCGCCCCGGATGACCTACCAGCCACGCTCAACGGGTACGACGTCGGCGTCTTCAGTCTTCCCCCGAGGACCACCAATCACGCGCTCATGCTCCCGAACAAGTTCTTCGACTTTGTCCAGGCGCGGCTAGCCATCGTGTTCAGCCCCTCACCCGAGACGTCTAGACTGATTCAGGACCATCAGCTCGGCGCAGTGACGCAGGGTTTCACGGCCGAGGACCTCACCCGGACCCTGTCCGAGCTCACAGAGCAGGAGGTTTCCCAGTTCAAACGGAACGCCCACACCGCGGCGCCGGAGTTGAGCTCGGCCACCGACGAATCAGTGATACGGGCCATGGTGCAGCGGCTCACGTCCCCCCGGACCTAGCCGCCATGACCCAAGAAAAGGTGAAGTGCCGATGAGTTGGTGGCAGGTAGCGCCAGTCATCCTGATGGCTCTGGTCATTCTGATGGTGCCCGGATTCCTGGTGGCCAGGGCCTGCGGTACCCGTGGGTTCATGTCGGTTGCCCTCTCCGCACCGATCTCCGTGACGCTGGCCTCAGTCGGCGCGATGATCGCACCCTTCCTCTCCATTGCGTGGTCGCCCGCCGTGCTGGTCGGCATCACGGTGCTGACCGCAGGCGGGGGGCTCCTGGCCCGGTTCCTCTGGCTGAGGTCCCGTGGCGAGCCGCTGGTGCTCCTTCATCGGCCGACCCGGGCGGGCCTGCTGAACGGCGTCCTATGCGCTGTGGCCGTCGCCGTCCCCACGGTGATCATCGGTGTGCGGTTTGCCCAAATCTTCGCCAGTCCCGAGAATATCTCGCAGACCTACGACAACATCTTCCACCTGAACTCTCTGCAGTACATCCTGGACACCGGATCCGGATCGTCCCTGACCCTGGGCAACCTGACCAATGATGGCTCCGGGCTGAGCTTCTATCCGGCCGCGTGGCACGATCTCATCACCCTGGTCGCGCTCACCACTGGCGCTCCCATCGCAGTCGCCGTCAACGCGGCAAACATAGCGATCGGAGCGTTCGTTTGGCCACTGTCCGCCCTGTTCATGGTGACCCGCATTACCGGCGAAAAGCCCCTCCCCATCCTGCTGACCGGCGCCCTGGCGGGTGCGTACCCGACCTTCCCGTACCTGATGGTGGACTTCGGTGTCCTGTACCCCTATCTGCTCTCCATTGCGCTGCTTCCCGTCGGTATCGGGCTGGCCGGGACCATGCTGGGAGTGGTCCAGGATCCGTTGAACGGCAGGGTCCTAGCCGGGCTCGGCCTGCTGGCTGTGTTACCCGCCATTGCCCTTTCCCACCCGAGCACCATGATCGCCCTGTTCCTGTTCGTGGTGCCATTGGCCGCTCTCGTGCTGTGGCGCACCACCAGGTTCATGGTCCGCCAAGGTGCGCCCTGGTACCGTCATCTCGTGCCGCTGGTCCTGTTTGTCGGCTACCTTGGGTTCACCTACTATTTCTGGATTTCCTTCAGGCCCTCGCTACAGAACTCGCTCTGGGAGCCGTTCCTCAGTCCCACCCACGCGGTCGGCGAGGCCTTGGCTGTCGCCCCGATGCGTAGTCAGATCAGCTGGATTCTTTTGGTGCTGACCCTGGTGGGTCTGGCCGTCACCATCAACGCCCGGCGATACTGGTGGGTGCTCGGGATCTTCGCGGCCAGTGCGCTGCTGTATGTGAACGTGGCCAGCACCGAAATAGGCGAACTGCGCCACTTCTTCACCGGTCTCTGGTACAACGACAGCAATCGCCTCGCGGCGCTGCTCCCGGTCGCGGCCATACCGCTGGGCGTGCTCGGCGGGACCGCTATCCTCACCGCTTTCGTGCGCCGAACCGCCAATCGCCGGTACCAGCAAGCCATCACCTGGGTAATCATCATCGCTGGCTGCACGATCGTCGGAGTTCTGGGACAGGGGAAGTCGGTCGACAACGCCGAGGCCAAGGCCCGTGCGGAGTACGTCCTGGACGGGTCTTCGCAGCTGCTGACCATTGACGAACTGGCCCTGCTCGATCGGTTGGATGAGTCGGTACCCGAGGACGCCGTCGTCGTCGGGAACCCGTGGACGGGTGCGTCGCTCGCATACGCCCTCGGCGGGAGGGAAGTCCTGCTCACTCATGCCTCCAGCAGCGTCGCCGACGACGACCTCCTCCTGATGGACCGCATCGATGAGGCCGCGACCACGCCCGAGGTGTGCCGCGCGGTGCAGGAACTGGATGCTTTCTACGTCCTGGACTTCGGGGACCAGGAATTGCACGGAGGGACCCAGCCCTATCGGGGGTTCGACAACCTGGCGAGTGCTCCGGGGATCGAGCTGATCGATCGGGAAGGCCAGGCGCGGCTCTACGAAGTTACTGCCTGCCGCTAGGGTTGCGGCACCGGTGGGAGCCCCGCGCCTAGCTAGGGGACGATAGGTGTGCTAGCTGCGCATCCTGGACACCACGTCGTTGACGGGAGCGTCCATGACGATCCGTCCATGCTCAAGGAGCACACCGCGTTCACAGACCTTCGCTACCAGGTCCAGGTCGTGGCTGACAACAACGAGGGTCTTCCCCGCCGCGGCGAGTTCCATGATCTTGGCGATGCACTTCTTCTGGAACGGCTCATCGCCGACGGCGAGAATCTCATCAACCAGGAACACCTCCGGGTTGGTGTGCACAGCCACTGAGAAAGCTAGGCGCAGGTACATGCCCGAGGAGTAGAACTTTACTTCGGTGTCAATGAACTGCCCGATCTCCGAGAAGTCAACGATCGAGTCGAAGAGGTCATCGATCTGCTGTTCGGTCATGCCGAGAATGGCGCCGTTGAGGTACACGTTGTCCCGGCCACTGAGATCCGGGTGGAACCCGGCCCCCACCTCGATCAGTCCGGCCACCCTCCCACGGGTGCGCACGGTGCCGCTGTCCGGCAGCATGACCCCGGAGATGTGCTTGAGCAGGGTGGACTTGCCGGAGCCGTTGAGCCCCAGCAGGGCGACCGACTCCCCCTGACGGACGTCGAGCGACACATTGTCGAGCGCGTGGAATTTCTGCGAGAGGTCTCCCTTCCGGCCCTTGACCAGCCAGACGAACGCCTCCTTAATGGACCGGGTGTGGCGCAGGACAAACTGCTTGGAAATACCACGTACTTCAATGGCGGTGGTCACGGGTCACAGCTCCTGGGCAAAGCGGCCCTCGAGCCGCCGGAAGGTCCACTGGCCCAGAATGGTCACCAGCAGTGCGGTCGCCAGCCCAATCGGAAGCCACATGTCGAGCAGATTGGGCGGGACCGCGATCGCGGGATCGGTGATCTCGGAGGTGGTGGGGAGCCAGAAGGCGAAGTGGAACAGCTCCACCGCGATGGTCAGCGGGTTGGCCTGATAGATCACAAGCAGCACCGAGGCAGTCCCCGCGGAGAACGCCGTCGCGAGTCCGTCCCGCACCATGGTCCAGGTGTAGAGAACCGGCGAAGCCCAGGTGGCAATCATCAACAGCATGTCCACGAAATTTTCGCTGTCCCTGAAATACACGTTGGCTGCGCCGAAGAACAGTCCCAGACCCGTTGCGAGCAACGCAACGATCGTGAACCCGGCCACGGCCGCGAAGATTTGAAACACCCCCGGTGTCCAGCCGGCGAACAGACACGCCACCAGCAGGACCAGCAACTGTGGGAAGAAGTGCACCGCGGAAACCCAGACGGACGCGACGGGGAACAGCTCCCGCGGCAGGTAGATCTTCTTGATCAGCCCCCCGTTGCCCACCACTGAACGGGAGGCATTGCCCAGCGCCTCATTGAAGAAGTTAATCAGCACAATGCCGGAGAAGAGGTAAATGGCATAGTTCTCGGTGTTCCGGTTCATCCCCAGGAAGACCCCGAGGGCAAACCAGAACACGAAAAACTGCACTCCGGGCTTCACATAGGACCAGAGAATCCCCAGGACCGAGCCGCGATACCTGACCTGAAGTTCCTTGGCGACCAGCAGCTTCAGAAGGAAACGGGAGCGTAGGACGTCGCGGAGACCACCACCCAGTCCGGGTGTGATGAGTTCGCTGCTGCTCAACCGTTATCAGCTCTTCTCTGAGTGGGCCTCGAAGGTTTTCTTCCAGGCTTCGAAAGAACTGATCTCTGCCGCCGCAGCCTTGTACCGGGCACTAAGCTGTGGCCAAGTCCGGAGAATCTCCGCGTTCAGACGCCCAGCTTCGGTGAGCATTGAGCGCAGCTTCTGGGGATCGCGCTGATACCACGAGGCACCGCTGCCCTCCGCGTTGGAAACCACCGCGCTGTCGTACTGGGACATCCGCCACCACTTGTTGTCCTGGTGGGCGACGACCGCCTGAGGGCGTTCCCTGCTGGAATCCTGCACCGGCCTGCTCAGCTGCCGGACCAGGGTCTTCGCCGCCCACGGCACCAGGGTGGCGTAGGACGGCGCGCGGAATCCCTGCCCCTGACGGGGTGGCTTGTCCATCCGCGCGGCGGGGAACGCGTCGGGGTCGGTCTTGAACTGGGAGTCGGGGAACTCCTTGACCATGGCCCGGATATCGGGCAGCTTCGTGGGCAGCACCTCGTGAAGTGACTCGGGGCCCTTCAGGATGTCCTGCAGGGCCATGATCCGGCCGCGCGCGGTGAAGTACTGCATGGAGATCAAGTGCTTGATGTCCATGTAGCCGGATTCCCTGACGACTCGCCCGCCATGCTCGTAGGGACTGTGGATCAGCGCGGCGATCATCCGGTTCCGGGTGTGGAAATACGCCTGCCACCCCACCAGGTCATCCTTATCGATCCAGGAGACGTGCCAGACCGCCGAACCCGGCATTGAGACAGTCGGGTAGCCGGCGGCCTTCGCACGGAGGCCGTATTCGGCGTCGTCCCACTTGATGAACACGGGCAGCGACAAACCGATATCCCGGATGACGGCGGTCGGGATCAGACACATCCACCAACCGTTATAGTCGACATCGACCCGGCGGTGCAGCCAGGGGGTGTGGCGAAGGTTCGACCGGACGAAGTCATGACCGAGTGTCTGGCCCTCGACCGGCTGGTCGGGCTGGAAGCGCCACGGGTTCACTGTCTCGCCGAACGTGTGCAGCACGGTCCGGTTGTAGAGGTCAAACATGTGGCCACCGACGATCGTCGGGGTCTTGCAGTGATCGGCGAAGGTCAGCAGCCGGGCGATGCTCTCGGGCTCGATGACGACGTCGTCGTCCAGCAGCAACGCGTAGTCGCTCCCGTTCTCCACCGCCTCATACATGCCGCGGGCGAACCCGCCGGAGCCACCCAGGTTGGCCTGGTTGATGATCCGCAACTTGCCCCGCAGTGCAGCTTCCACCTCGGCGAAACCGGGCTGGTCGGCCACCTTCTGCGTACCCTGGTCCACCACCAGGATCTCTTTGAGCGGGGCGAGGGAATCCGGGTGGTTGGCCAGGATGGAAAGGTTGTTCAGGCAAAAATCAGGCTTGTTCAGGGTGGTGATTTCGAGCGTGATCGAACCGTGGGTACCGCCGGCGTGCGGAGCCTGCCACTCAGCCTCGTCCAGCACAAGAGTCCCGGATCCGGCCACCAGGTCAAACCAGTACCAGCCGCCGTCGCCAAACGGTGCAAGCGTGAGATCAAAGGTGGTGACCGCGGTATCGGTGACACGCTTCGTTTCGACATGCTGCAGGGAACCGCGGGCGTTCGATTTGTAGACGCTGACACCACCGGAACCGCTGGTTTTCACACTCAGTCGGACCGACTGGACGGTGGTCCACCGGCGCCAGTAGCTCGCAGGGAACGCGTTGAAGTAGGTGCCGAAGGAGACGCGCTCCCCCGCCCTGACCAGGGTGGAGCGGCGTGACTTGAAGTCCTCGGCGTGAATCTCCTTGCCGTCGCTGCTCCGCGCCTGTCCACCACCCTGCGTGGCTACGCTGCCGTCCATGGTATTCAGCTGCACACTCATGGCGCTGCCGGTATCCATGTAGAGAGGCGCCGTATCGAGGTCGCTCAGGTTGGGAAGGACAACGCGCTGGAGGGTCTGCCACGGTGTGGCTCCTGCGGGTGTTTCGGGGGTGGTGGTGACGGTATCGCTCATGCGTCGACTCCTCCGCTTTCGAACTTGGCGCCAGCAGTGAAGTGCGGCTTAAGTTTGTTGTCGTACATGGACAGCGCTGACCCGATCGCCATGTGCATGTCAAGGTACTTGTAGGTACCCAGCCGGCCCCCGAAGAGCACCGACTTCTCCCCCTTGGCCAGGTCGCGGTAGGCGCTCAGCTTGGCGCGGTCCTCGCTGGTATTGACCGGGTAATAGGGCTCGTCTTCCTTCTGGGCAAACCGGGAGAACTCACGCATGATGACCGTGGCGTCCTTCGTGTAGTCCCGTTCGGGATGGAAGTGGCGGAACTCGTGGATCCGGGTATAGGCAACATCCTCGTCGGGGTAGTTCATCACTGAACAACCCTGGAAGTCCTGGACCGGGAGGACTTCCTCTTCCAGATCGATGGTGCGCCAGGAGAGGTCCCCTTCGGCGTAGTCAAAGTACCGGTCTACCGGACCGGTGTAGACGACCGGAACCTGGCCCAGGGTGGCTGTCCGTGAAAATTCGTGGGTGTCGTCGAAGAAGTCGGTGTTCAACTGGACAGTGATGTTGGGGTGGTCGGCCATCCGCTCGATCCATGCCGTGTAGCCGTCCACCGGCAGGCCCTCGTACTTGTCGTTGAAGTACCGGTTGTCGTAGGTGTACCGAACAGGAAGCCGCGAGATAATTTCAGCGGGCAGGTCCCGCGGGTCGGTCTGCCACTGCTTCCCGGTGTAATGCTTGATGAAAGCCTCGTAGAGGGGCCGGCCAATGAGCTGGATGCCCTTGTCGTTGAGGTTCTGCGGATCTGTTCCGGCGAGCTCGCCAGCCTGTTCCTGGATAAGCGCCCGGGCGTCGGCGGGACCGTAGGAGGACCTGAAGAACTGGTTGATGGTCCCCAGGTTGATGGGCATCGGATACACCTCGCCCTTGTGGCTGGAGTACACCTTGTGGACGTAGTTGGTGAACTCGGTGAACCGGCTCACGTAGTCCCAGACCCGCTCGTTGGAGGTGTGGAAGAGGTGCGCCCCGTAGCGGTGCACCTCGATCCCGGTTTGCGCTTCCTTCTCGCTGTAGGCATTACCGCCGATATGGTGGCGCCGGTCAAGCACAGCCACCTTCAGGCCGAGCTCGGTGGCCGCCCGTTCAGCGATGGTCAGGCCGAAAAAGCCTGACCCTACGACAACGAGGTCAACGTTCACAAACACTCCTGAATTGTTGGGGGCTGCGCCAGCTACATGGTGGGGCCGCGCTGGCTACCCAGCGCTGTGCCTGCTCAAGATTACCGGAGAATCGGGGCGCGGCTTGTATTTAGGCATCCCGGGCAACCGCTAAAGTGGAACGCATGCGAATCCTCAGCGTCGTTGGCGCACGCCCACAGTTTGTGAAGCTCGCGCCGATCGCGGCAGCCATGAAAGGCCGTGCCGAACACCTGATCGTCCACACCGGCCAGCATTACGACTCATTGATGTCGGACGTGTTCTTCCAGGACCTTGCTATTCCGGCCCCCGACTATAACCTCGGCGTCGGCTCAGGTAAGCACGGCAAGCAAACCGGCGCGATGCTCGCCGGGCTGGAAGAGATCTTCGAGCAGGAGCGGCCCGACCTGGTGCTGGTGTACGGGGACACAAACTCGACCCTTGCCGCAGCCCTCGCCGCCGTGAAGCTGCACATCCCGGTCGCCCATTTGGAAGCCGGTCTTCGTTCCTTCAACCGCCGCATGCCCGAGGAACACAACCGGGTGCTCACCGATCACGCGTCGGACCTTTTACTGGCACCAACGGACGTCGCGATGACCCACCTGGCCACCGAGGGGCTCGCGGACAAGAGTGTGCTCGTCGGCGATGTGATGACCGATGTTCTCTTCAAAACCCGTGAGTCTCTTCGGGCCCGGGATGAACCGCTGCCCACAGGGCTGGTCTCCGGTGGGTATTACGTGAGCACCATCCATCGTCCGGACAACACTGACGATCTGGCAAGGCTCCAGCAGATCATCTCTTCGCTGTCCCAGCTGGACAGGCCGGTACTCTTGCTGGCCCACCCCCGCCTGGTGGATTTGGCTGCGAGCCACGGCATCGAGCTGGAGACCGGCGCCATCCGCGTGGGTCCGCCGCTGGCCTACCCTGGGCTGATCAACGCCGTGATGAACAGTGCCGGCGTCATCACCGACTCGGGTGGGCTGCAGAAGGAGGCCTTCCTCCTGCGGGTACCGTGCACCACGATCCGCCCGGAGACCGAGTGGGTCGAAACCGTGGAACTCGGGTGGAATGTCCTGGTGTCAGAGCACCTCAACACTCTCGCCGACGTCGTCCAGCGCCCCCACCCCGAGGAAACATCGGCGGCGCCCTACGGCACCGGAGCGGCCGCAGCCGCGGTGGTCGATGCGATCACTTCTTTCGGGGCTACTCGCTCGCAGCAGCCTCGATAGCCTCCGCTGCCCTGGCCCCGACGCTCCTCAGCGAGTAGTTCTGCAGGACCCAACCGGAAATTCGCTGGCGCTCGGCAGCGTCCTGGGGCCAGGCGAGGGCTTCCCTCATCGCGGCCGCGACCACGGCCGGCTCCCAGTCAACACTGACACCAAGGTTTTCGTCGGCGATGATGTCCTTCAACGGACCAACGCCAGCGTAGATCACGGGTGTGCCACAGCTGAGGCTGACCAATGCCTTGGTGGCGAACGCGAAGTCGTATCCTCGGGACGGACGCACCGAGGCAAGGCCGGCAACGCTGCCACGCAGCGCTGCGGAGATCTGGTCACCATCCACGTTGCCCCGGAAATCGATCGGCGCGGACACTGCTTCGGCGCGGGAACGGAGATCGTCGAGCTCCACCCCCTGGCCATACATCACCAAGCGGACATCGGGGTACTCGGCGGCGATGCTGATGAAAGCGTCGACAAACACGCCGGCGCCCTGAATCTCCGACATGGTGCCGGCATAGACGAAGTAGCGGCCGCCGTCGGGACCTGCCGGCCCCTCATGGGTGAACTGATCAGTGTCGACCCCGGTTCCCACGTTGACGATCAGGTCGGACGGACCCACCAGGGACGCGACAGCGGTCGAGACACCTTCGGAGACTGTCAGGATTCTCCGCGCCCTCGCAAGGGTCCAGCGTTCGATCGCCCGAAGGACCAGCACCACTGCCGGAGACACGCCGATGCCCTCGGCCGCCACCGAACTGACGTCGGCGGCGAAGTAAACAAACGGGCGACGGCGTAGCGCCGACGCCACCCTGACCACCACACCGGTAGTGGGTGGAGGTTCCACCACGACCAGGTCGAAGGCCGGCGCCGTGAGGAGCCGCAGGAAGAGGGGAATGTCGAAACTGGCATACTGCACATAACCGCGGACCGCGCCGGACTTGTCCCGCAGGACCGGCCAACGCCGGACCGATGGGGAGGACCGTTTCGCACCCGGCGATGAGGTGGTCAGAACGGTGACGTGGTGCCCCCGGTCCTCAAGCGCCCTCACCATCGCTGCCAGCCGGAAGGCCGCCGCTCCCGTCTCCGGGGCATAGATGCGCGTTGCAACAAGAATTCGAAGCGGCATACCTAGTGCTTTAACGCCGTGAGCTTCAGCGTTGAGCCGACACGGGCCGACTCAATGATTGCCTCCGCGACCCTCAGGGTGTTCAACCCCTCCCGCATGGTGACGATGTTGTTGGACAAACCCAACACCGCATCCCGGAACGCCTCGTGTTCGGAGCGCAGGGGTTCACGCTTGGTCAGCGCCAGCCGGGTGATGTTTCCCTCCGAGACCCCACGGAAATTGGAGACAGCCTCCCACTCTGTGGTGATGGTGCCGTTCTCGAAGAAGGTCAGGTCGGCGGTCAGAGTGTCAGCGACGAAGGCCCCCTTCTCGCCGGTGACCACGGTGAGGCGTTCTTTCATGGGCGATAGCCAGTTGACCAGGTGGGAGGTGATGACCCCATTCTCCAGTTGGCAGGACGCGGTCACCATGTCTTCGTGCGGTCGGCCAGAGCGGGTACTCGTGAGCGCAGATACCGAGGCGAAGGGCGACTGCGCCAGCCAGGAGGTGAGGTCGATATCGTGGGTTCCGAGGTCCTTCACGACACCGACGTCGGCAATCCGGGACGGGAACGGGCCCTGGCGTCGGGTAGCGATCTGGAAGACCTCGCCGAGATCCCCGTTCTCGATCCTCGCGCGCAGGGACTGCAGCGCCGGATTGAACCGCTCGATGTGTCCGACAGCGCCCACCAGGTTCGCGGCCTCGAACGCGTCGACGAGGCGCTGGCCGCCTTCGATGGTCGAGGCGATAGGCTTCTCAACCATTGTGTGGATACCCGCTGCTGCCAGCGCCAGTCCCACCTCTTCGTGCAAGCCGGTGGGGACGGCACAGACCGCCATGTCGATGCCCTGGGCGATAAGCTCGTCCACCGAGCCGCAGAGCGGAAGCGTGCCCGCCACCCCATGAGGGTCACCGAAAGCGTCGGCTACCGCGACCAATTCCACGCCATCGAGTTCTCTGATGACCCGGGCGTGGTGGCGCCCCATCATCCCGAGGCCGATCAGGCCGACTCTAAGATCCGCCATGCTCAGGCTCCTGCCGTCGTGAGCGCGTTGACCGCAGCGACGATGCGCTCGAGGTCTTCCTGGTCCAGAGAAGGATGCACCGGCAGGGACAGCACTTCCTTAGCCGCAATTTCGGTGTTGGGGAGGTCTTCTTCCCTGGTGAAGGACGGCAGGCGGTGGTTAGGGATCGGGTAGTACACGCCCGATCCAATCTGGTAGTCCTCCTTGAGGGCAGCCGCCAGACGGTCGCGTTCCGCAGCGCCGCCATCCACCCGCACGGTGTACTGGTGGTAGACGTGCTCGGCGCCGGAAGCAACCACGGGCGTGCGGACACCGGTGAGGTTGGCGTCCAGGAACGCCGCGTTGGCCTGGCGTTGCGCGGTCCAGCCCATGACCTTGGTCAGCTGGACACGCCCGATCGCTGCGTGCAGGTTGGTCATCCGGGCGTTGAACCCGACCAGCTCGTTCTCGTACTGCTTCTCCATGCCCTGGTTGCGCAGCAGACGAAGGTTCCGTTCGATGGTCGCGTCGCCGGTGGACACCATTCCGCCCTCACCCGAGGTCATGTTCTTAGTGGGGTACAGGGAGAACATTGCGAAGTCGCCGAAGGTACCCACCTTGCGGCCATCCAGCCCCGCACCGTGGGCCTGGGCAGCATCCTCGAAGAGGGCGATGGAGTGCTTATCAGCGAGGGCACGGAACGCGACGATGTTGGCCGGGTGTCCGTACAGGTGCACGGGCATGATGCCCTTGGTGCGCTCGGTGATCAGCGACTCGACGTGGGCAATGTCGAGGCAGTAGTGGTCCAGTTCGATGTCGGCGAAGACCGGTGTCGCGCCAGTCAACGCGACGGAGTTCGCGGTCGCAGCGAAGGTGAAGGACGGCACGATGACCTCGTCCCCGGGCCCGACGCCAGCGGCCAGCAGACCGAGGTGCAGGCCGGAGGTGCCTGAGTTCACCGCTACCGCGGCGCGTCCGTCCAGGAGAACCTGCGAGAACTCGCTCTCGAAGGACGCCACCTCGGCGCCCTGGGCGAGCATCCCCGAGAGGAGGACGGCGTCGACCGCTGCCCGCTCGTCATCCCCAACAATCGGCTTCGCTGCCGGAATAAAGCCTTTACTCATGCCTCTACCTCTACTGGTTTCAGTGTTGAATTCGATTCCACATATCGCTCCCCGGTGGCGGGGCAAACCCATTCGCCGGCTTCCTCGCGGAGGGGGTGGCCGGCCTTGCCGACCCAGCCGATCCTCCTCGCGGGCACTCCAACCATCAGTGCGTAGGCGGGGACATCCTTGGTGACCACGGCGCCCGCGGCAACGGTTGCCCACTCCCCGATGCTGACCGGTGCCACGCAGACCGCGCGGGCGCCGATGGAGGCACCGTCGCCGATGGTGACGCCGACGGGCGTCCAGTCGTGGGCGCTCTTGAGTTCGCCGTCGGGCGACACCGACCGGGGGTAGGTGTCATTGGTGAGCACCACGGCGGGACCGATGAAGACCCCGCGCCCCAGCGTCGCCGGCTCGTAGACCAGCGCGTAGTTCTGGATCTTGGAATTCGCACCGATCTTCACACCCGTGCCGATGTAGGCTCCTCTGCCGACAATGCAGTTGGCGCCGAGGACCGCTTGCTCCCGTACCTGCGCCAGGTGCCATACCTTGGTCCCCTCACCCAGGGTGGCCTGTCCGGACACGTCTGCGCCGTCCGCGATGAAGCTCATCGAGTTCCTCTTCCGTAGTGAATTGGCATCCGTACTGTCAGGCCTTGCCGATGACCCGGTAAAGAACACCGTCCCAGTGTTCAGCCGAGCTCACCCGGCGTCCGTCAATGAACGCCTTGATGCCCGGCAGGTCCGCCGGGCTCAGTGACGCATAGGATGCGTGGTTGGCCTGCACCACGGCGGCGTCGACCGGCTCGCCGAGGTGGTAGGGATCGAATCCGAGCCGCTGCAGTTCCTCGTCGGTGTACATCGGATCGTGGACCAGAGCGGTCGCCCCGCGCGACTTCAAGGAGTCCACCGCTGCGAAGACTCCCGAGAACGCTGTCTCTTTGACCTCGCCCCGGTAGGCCGCACCGAGCACCACCACCCTCGCTCCGGAAAGGTCGCCGTACGCACCCTCGAGCAGGCCGATGGTGTAGTCGGGCATCCCCGCGTTGGCTTCCCGGGCGGCCCGGACCACCGTGGCATCCGGGTCGTTCCAGAGGTACAACCGTGGGTACACGGGAATGCAGTGACCCCCCACAGCGATGCCGGGCTGGTGGATGTGGCTGTAGGGCTGGGAGTTCGACGCGTCAATGACCTGGTAAATGTCGATCCCGGCGGTCGCGGCGAAACGGGCAAACTGGTTGGCCAGGCCGATGTTGACGTCCCGGTAGGTCGTCTCGGCCAGTTTGGCCAGTTCTGATGCTTCGGCGGAGCCAAGGTCCCAGACGCCGTTGCCGCGGTCAAGGTCAGGACGGTCGTCGAAGTCGAGCACCGCTTCGTAGAATTCGATGGCAGCGGCGGCTCCGGCGTCGGACAGGCCGCCGACCAGTTTGGGATATTTCTTCAGGTCTTCGAAGACGCGCCCGGTCAGGACCCGCTCCGGGGAGAAGACAAGGTGGAAATCCTTTCCTTCGACCAGGCCGGAACCTTCCTCGAGCATCGGCTTCCACCGGGTGCGGGTGGTGCCCACCGGAAGGGTGGTCTCGAACGAAACCAGGGTGCCGGGGGTCAGGTGCCGGGCCAGCTCCGTTGTTGCGGAGTCCATCCAACCGAAGTCTGGTTTCGCGTCCTGATCCACGAACAAGGGAACCACGAGCACGACGGCGTCCGCTCCGGGGACGGCGTCAGCGTAGTCGGTGGTGGCACGCAGCCGGCCAGCTGGAACCAGCTCCGAGAGCATCTCCTGCAGGTGTGCCTCGCCGGGAAATGGCTCAGTGGCCCGGTTCACCAGCTCGACGACCTGTGCGTTCACGTCCACGCCAACCACCTCGTGGCCTTTGGACGCGAACTGCACGGCGAGCGGGAGCCCGATTTTTCCAAGCGCAATAACAGCAATCTTCACGAATCATTGACCTTCTCTAGAGGCGGGTAGTGAACATGTCCGACCGGACCCAGTAGTCAAGCCTATAGGCAGTCGGGGAAAAACACCTGATCTAGGGTTGTCCACATTCCCGGTGGCGTCCACGATCGCCTGCCCCTCCTCCCGATAGCGTCAGTCGCACCACCCGTCCCCGTCCCAAGGCGGCCCGATGCTGCTGCACCTCTCGCTCGTCGGCGCCCCGGGCGTGGCCCGACCCGCTCCGGGCACCGTCGTGGAACTGGTGGTTGATACCTCAATTGTCGACTCGGTCCTTGCCCTGAGGGCGCTGCTGGTCGAACATCACACCAGCGCCGCCTGCGCTGTGGCTGGCCAGCCACTGGAGTCGCTGACCCTTGGCCTTGCGCCGCTGGTGAACGGGGCGGTGATCGTGGCCGGGGGTGGGCCGTCAGCGCGAACCCGGCGCGGACGGCTGCCGAATCTGGTGCTGGTGGTCAGCACAGGGCCGGACGCCGGCCAGCTGATCGGGCTGCGCCGCGGCACCTACACGATCGGCCGCCTAAATTCCCATATCGTGTTGGAGGATCCTGCGGTGTCGCGGCGCCACGCCCTCCTGACCGTCGAGACGAACCGTGTCACCCTGCACGATGTTGCCTCGGCCAACGGCACCTGGGTTGACGGTGTCCGGGTTGCGGAGGCCACGATCTCGGTCGCTTCGGATCTTCGGATCGGTAACAGCGGCTGCCGTCTGGTGCTGCTCGACCAGGTTGCACTCAACCACCGGATTCCCGCCGTGCGGGATCCGTTGGAAGTTCAGTCAGCGGCGCCCCGCCCCTCCCATCCGGTCCTGCTGGGTTCGGCGGTCCTGCCCCTGGTCCTCGGCATCGTCCTCGCCCTGGCCACCGGGATGTGGGTCTTCCTCGGATTCAGCGTGCTCTCCGCCACCGCCGCTCTGGTGCCGCTGGTGACCGGCCGGCGAGCGCGCAGGGCTTTCACAGCAGCCCTGGCCAATGCGGCTGCAGAGGACCGACAACGACGACTGGCGGCCACTGATGACATCGGGACGCTGGCGGCGGCAGCGTACTCGCCTGCGTCCACCGACTCGGCCGGACCGGGCGGACCCGGCGGACCACCATCGGTCCCGGTGTATGTGCGGCTGGGGCTGGCGGCCCAGCGTGCGCACCTCGTGGTGAAACCGGCTGACGCGGCCTGGACCTGCCCGCTGTTGGACGACGTGCCGGTGATGATCGAGCTCTCCGCCGGCACCCACCCCACCGGGCCGCCGGAGGTCTGCTTCTCCGGCTCCAGACGGGACCTGCTCGGAATGGCGCAATCGCTGCTCCTGCAGCTCAGTCACCGGCCGGGCACCGCGATCTGTGTGGGAACACCCGCCGATCTACCCGCGGATGCCCGTTTTCTGCCTGGTGTGATTCTGGCTTGCCCATCCGAGCTGGCGGCCCTTGCGCGGACCGCAGGGCGGGTGCCCGTCTTGCTGTTCGGGTCCGCCGCAGCCGACCATGTGCCAGAGGCGGCCGGGATTTTCCGCTTCGGGTGTTCGCCCGGCGAGCTGTCCCACGGTTCCGGGACTGTGCGCGAAACAGTCACTCTGGGCCGTGGCGGGGCAGAACTGGGGGGCATACGGACCATCAGCTTCCGCCCTGATCTGGTGAGCAGCATCTCCTTTGGACGGCTGGCTCGCGCTCTCGGCGGTCGGACATTGCCTGCCTGCGGGGACGAGGGAAAGGCGTCGTATGACGCCCCGCTCGTCCTGCCACCCCGGATCAGCCTTGACCGGATTGCGCCTTCCACCCCCGATCAGGTGCTCCGGGCCTGGTCGCGGCCGCTGCCCGGGCTTACCGCGGCAATCGGCAGGAGTGCCGAAGGCGTCCAGTTGTTTGACCTGGTGTCCGATGGGCCTCATCTGGTGATCGCCGGCACCACCGGTTCAGGGAAATCTGAGTTGCTCCGGACCCTGATTCTGTCCGTCGCCCTCCATCACAGCCCAGCAGAGGTCAACTTTCTCCTGATCGATTTCAAGGGTGGCGCCGGACTGAGGCCGCTGGCCGCCCTGCCTCACGCGGTTGGCCTGCTGACCGACCTCTCGGCCGCGTCGGTCTCCCGCGCCCTGGTGTCGTTGCTGGCGGAGCTTCGACGACGCGAACAGCTCTTTGCCAGCCATCTGGTCACCGACATCGCCGATTGGCCCGCCGCTCATCGTGCACCGCTACCCCGTCTTGTGGTGGTGATCGACGAGTTCAGGATGCTGATGGAGGATGTGCCGGGCGCGGCTGGCGAGCTGGTGCGCCTCGCCACGGTGGGCAGATCACTCGGGGTTCACCTGGTGATGTCCACCCAGCGGCCACAGGGCGCCCTCGGCCCGGACATCCGGGCCAATGTAAGCGCGAGCATCGCGCTCCGGGTCAGTTCGGCCCTCGAATCACAGGACATTGTTGGGTCCTCCGCCGCCGCGGTCATCCCGGTCAACACACCGGGGCGTGCCCTGCTGCGGCTGGGGATGGGCCCGGCCAGGCTGTTCCAGGCCGCATCAACAGTCCCGAACACCGAAGAGTCATCGACTGGTGTCATCGAGTGGAACATGTCCTTCCGCCGCCCGGCGTCGCCGATGGCCGGGCCGCGGCTCAAGGATCGACGGGGTCCGGCAGGGCCGGTCGCCGCGATAGCCTCCGCTGCCGAGGATTTCAGATACGAGTCCCTGCACTATCCGGTCCTGCCGGGGCTCCCCACCGTCATCACCGCATCGGCGATGGCCCCGGCTCCTGAGGGTGCGGTGGTGCTGGGCCTCCTTGACCTCCCCGAAGCACAAACCCAGCGAACGCTGCTGTGGGCCCCCGGCATTGATTCGCATCTGGCATTGATTGGTCAGCCCGTCGCCGGCACCGCTGCCACGCTCGTTCAGGTGGTGGCCGGCCTGCTGGAATACCTTCCCGACCGTCACCTGTACATCCTTGATGGCGACGGAACCCTCAGCTGGGCGGCGTCGGCCCCGCAAGTGGGCGCCTATGTCGGCGCCCAGGAACCACGCCGGGCTGCCCGTGTCGTCCGCAGGCTCGCCGAGCTGCTCGCTGAGCGGCTGTCGGGCGATGGGGCAGCGGCACCGGGCCGGGGGCAGGACCCGGATCCTGGTCCGGCGCTGACGGTGGTCGTGTCGGGGTGGGGTCGCTGGGTAGGAGAACTGAGGGCCAGTCGCTGGCCCTGGGCCGAAGAACTGATCCAGGATCTCGCTCGTGACGGCCAGCTGGCTGGCATCACCCTGGTTATATCTGGTGGCCGTGAGGTTGTCACGGGTCGGTTCTTTCCCCTCCTGCCCAATCGACTGTACTTTCCGCTGGGCGCCACCCAGGAGTCCACCCTTTCGTGGCCGAAGCTGCCAGCGACCGAGCCCGTGCCGGGTCGGTGCCTGGTGCAGGGGCCCATCGCCACCCCCGAGGGAGCCCTGGCCCAGGTGATCCTTGGCCGGCGTGAAACGTCAAGCGCCCGTGGCGTGGCTCCGGTGACACCTGCCAAAGCCCCGTTTCGGGTGGTGCCGCTGCCGACGGCCATCCACGGGACCGATCCGCGGCTCACCAACGCTACGGGCGACTGCGGTCGGGTACCGATCGGAGTTGGCGGGGACGACGCCGACGTCGTCTTCATCACGCTGACGCGGCGTATGGTCTTCCTGATCATTGGTGCTCCAGGTTCCGGACGCTCGACCCTGATCGAGCAGATCGCCGCCGCGTCGACGACCAGCTGTGTGCGCCCCGCGCCCGGGGAGGATCCGGTGGATTTCTGGTCCGGGCAGACACAACTCCTGGCCAGCACGGGCGTTCCACCGGAAAAGTCGCTGCTCCTCGTCGATGATGCAGACCAACTGCCGCAAGAGACCCAACGTCACCTCGGTCAGCTCTTCGCGCAGGGGTACCGCCTGATCCTGGCGGTAACTGACGGTGCCACGATTCTTGCGAAGGTCCCGCTCGGTACGCAGGCCCGGTCCGGCCGGACCGGGGTGATCCTCGGACCACGTCAGGCGTCCGACGGCGATTTCTTCGGTGTGCGTCTGGATTGTGATGCCAGGCCGTGGCCCGGTCGCGGGTTCCTGTTCGACGGCGGAGAGGTGCGGGAGGTGCAGGTTGCCCTCCCTGCGCCGCGCAGGCCGAGTGAGAATGGCTGACGAGGGTGAACCGGTCGTGGCTTCGGACCCTAGAGGACCTTTGGGTTGTCTCCGGTCCGCGAGGTGTAGGCGAGCACCGGCTTGGTAAACAGCACCAGCAGGACGGCTGCCGCCGGGACCAGCAGAGCCAGACCCACCGGGATGATTCCGGCGGAGAGGGTGGGCACGGCGATGACGATCACGAACAGCTGGAAGACCAGCGCAGCAGACCGGGTCCAGCGGTATCCCTTCACCAGGTGATAGCTCACCAGCACCAGCCACAGTGCCAGCACCACCAGGAACACCAGGGTGAAGATGGCACCGCCCAGCGACGTGGGCGTACTGGTGAGGAGACCGTAGAGGTACCACCCCGCGGCGGTCAGCAAGCTCAGCGCCTCCAGCACAAGGATCACGGCAATGACAGTGACCCCGGCGGGACGGGCCTGCGGAGCCGACTGGCTTGCCGTCTCACTCATCGGTGCAATCCTGCGGCATGTACGTCATCTCTATCGTCTAGTCGGTCGCCCGCACCGGGTACCCGGCCAGGGCGTCCGCCCAGTCCCGCGGTTGGAACCCGGAGGCTTCCAGCTTAGTCAGGTCAAGGACACTTTTAGCGGGGCGGGGCGCCGCGTCCTGGTTGAGGAAATACTCCTTGGCCGTGACGTCGACCACTTGGCCTGGATCGGCTCCGGCCCGCTGATACACAACGCGTGCCAGATCTGCCCAGCTAAGAGGCGTCCCCGCGTTGGACATGTTGTAGGTGCCAAACGCTGCGGAGGAGTCGATGAGGTGAAGGATCGCCGCCGCCAGGTCACCGGCGAAGGTAGGCCGCCCGATCTGGTCGTTGACCACGGTTGGTGACACCCCCCTGGCTGCCAACGCCGCCATCGTCCTGACGAAGTTCCGGCCCTCTCCAATGACCCAGCTGGTGCGCACAAGGTAGTGCTGAGGCGCGGCCGTGCAAACTGCCAGGTCCCCGGCCGCCTTGGACTGGCCGTACACCCCGAGCGGGCTGGGTGGCGCGTCGTCCAGATAAGAATTCTCTACACCATCGAAGACGTAGTCCGTCGACACATGGACGAGGGTTATTCGGTGCGCTGCGGCGATCTGCGCCAGCCTCGCAGGAGCGACGGCGTTGATGGCCCAGGCACGGCGCCGCCCGTCGGTCGTCTCGGCACCGTCGACATCCGTGTAGGCAGCGGCATTGATGATGACCGAATAGCGGCTCCAGTCGCGGTCGTAAGACGCTTCGTCTGCAAGGTCGAAGTCCCGGCGGGTAGAAAACTCGGCATCGGGCAGCATCACACGCAGCGCTCGGCCGAGCTGCCCGTCAGCACCCAAAACGAGGGTGGTGCGGGGCGGGACGGGTCGTACAGCAGTTAGCCGTGGATGGTCGCGGTCCTTCGCCGACACCTCTGCCTGCCCCAGCGGGAGTGGCCACTGGATATCCAGTGTCTCGTCGGCCAGATTGACCAGGACATACTGGTCCACAGCGTCCGGACTCCAGTGATCGTTCACCAGGTAGTTGTACACCGTGTCCTTTTCGAGGGTCTGGAATGCGTTGCCAACCCCGCGGGGGACAAAAATCGCCACTGCCTCGTCGATCTCGGTGGTAAAGACGGTGCCGAACCCTGGCCCCTCCCGCAGGTCGACCCACGCCCCAAAGACCCGACCGGTGGCGACTGTGACGAATTTGTCCCATGGCTCGGCGTGGATACCCCTGGTGGTTCCCGCAGTCGCGTTATAGGAGATGTTGTTCTGCACGGGCCCGAAGTCGGGCAGGCCAAGGGCCACCATTTTCTCCCGCTGCCAGTTTTCCTTGAACCAGCCGCGGCCATCGCCGTGGACGGGCAGGGTGATGAGCATCAGGCCGGGAATGGGGGTCTCCACCAGCGACAGCTCGCTCATTGACCGGTGGCCCCGTAGAGCGCTTCCACTGCCTCCTTGCCGGGTTCCCACCAGGGGCTGTGATCCCGGTACCACTCGATGGTGTGAGTGAGACCTGCCTCGAAATCAACGAACCGTGGAGTCCACCCCAGTTCTGATCTGAGGCGTGTTGAATCGATCGCGTACCGACGGTCGTGCCCAACCCGATCCCGCACCAAATCGAACGCGGTTTCGGGTTCGCCCATGAGCCGGAGCAGTGTCCGCACCACCTCGATATTGCTGCGCTCCCCGTCGGCACCAATCAGATAGGTTTCCCCGATCGTTCCCCGATCGATCACGGCGAGGACCGCCGACGAGTGATCTTCGGTGTGGATCCAGTCCCGCACGTTCAGGCCGTCCCCGTAGAGTCGGGGGCGCTGGCCCTGGAGCACATTGGTGATCTGGCGGGGAATGAACTTTTCGACATGCTGGAAGGGTCCGTAGTTGTTGGAGCAGTTGCTGATGGTGGCACGTACGCCAAATGACCTGACCCAGGCCCGTACCAAGAGGTCAGACGCAGCTTTCGTTGACGAATACGGGCTCGACGGGTTGTAGGGCGTCAGCTCGGTGAACCGGGCTGGATCGTCCAGTTCCAGGTCCCCGTATACCTCGTCGGTGGACACGTGGTGGAAGCGGATCCCATGCTTCCGGGCCGCTTCCAGGAGGGTGTAGGTTCCGACGATGTTGCTGTGCAGGAAGGGTCCCGGGTCGCGAAGCGAATTGTCGTTGTGGGTTTCGGCTGCGAAATGAACCACCAGGTCATGTCCGCTGAACAACCGGTCTACAAGGACGGCGTCAGCAATATCCCCGGTGACCACCGACACCCGGTCCGGATCCAGGCCCTCCAGCGAGGACCGGCTCCCCGCGTAGGTCAGCTTGTCCAGCACGGTGACCGAGTCGTCAGCGACCGCGAGTAAATGGCGGACGAAATTTGACCCAATAAAACCGGCGCCCCCGGTCACCAATGATCTGCGCATACCGACAATGTATCCGCAAGCCGCGCCGAATTCCTAGGTGTCGCCGATTCCCGGGGCCTGCTCCGGATAGCATAACGACCATGAAGGGAATAATTCTGGCAGGCGGCACGGGATCTCGGCTTCACCCCATCACACTGGGGGTCAGCAAGCAGTTGGTGCCCGTGTACGACAAGCCGATGATCTATTACCCTTTGTCCACCCTGATCCTTGCGGGGATCAGGGACATTCTGGTGGTGACGACGCCGCACGATGCCGAGCACTTCAAAAACCTGCTCGGAGACGGCTCACGGTTTGGCATTTCCCTGACCTACGTGAAGCAGCCGCGGCCTGAGGGACTCGCCCAAGCGTTCATTCTCGGCGCTGACCATGTGGGTTCCGAGTCGGTGGCGCTGGTGCTCGGGGACAACATTTTTTACGGACCCGGGATGGGCACCCAGCTCCAGCGGTTCAGCGGGATCGACGGCGGAGCGGTGTTCGGGTACTGGGTGGCTAACCCTTCGGCATATGGTGTCATCGAATTTGATGACGAGAAGCGGGCGGTGTCGCTCGAAGAAAAGCCTGATCACCCCAAGAGCAACTATGCGGTTCCCGGGCTCTACTTCTATGACAACTCGGTACTGGACATCGCCGGTTCACTGCGACCATCGCCCCGGGGCGAACTGGAGATCACCGATGTGAACATGGAGTACCTCTCCCGGGGCAAGTTGCACGTCGAGATTCTCCCCCGCGGTACCGCATGGTTGGATACCGGAACATTCGACTCCCTGACCGACGCGTCCGACTTCATCCGCACCGTGCAGAAGCGTCAGGGACTGTCCATCGGTTGCCCCGAAGAGACGGCCTGGCGGCAGGGCTTTCTCACCGATGACCAGCTAAAGGATTGCGCGACACCGTACCTGAAGAGCGGGTACGGCCAGTATCTGCTTAATCTCTTGGACGGCTGAGGACCTCGATTGCTCCGTCACTCGACGGGAGGGGTCTTGACACGGAAGTAACCAGCCGACATAGTCGATTGGTGTTCACGTGGCACTTGCGATGCCCGTAATGACAACGGTTGTGATGCATAACTCACCACATTGCACAATTAAGCGCTTCCAACCTCTTGTTTGGCTGAATTTAACGTGACAGCCTTGAGGAAGAAGAAATCGGGGGCCGTACGGGCCCCTTTACTATGTGGCCGTTCGTGAATGTTTTCACAATCTCGAATGGCCGAAGGAGAAAGTGATCATACATGGATTGGCGTAGCCGCGCTGCATGCCTGGACAAGGACCCGGAACTGTTCTTCCCGGTCGGAAACACTGGGCCTGCCCTTCTTCAAATTGAGGAAGCCAAGAGCGTCTGTCGCCGCTGCCAGGTAGTTGACACCTGCCTTCAGTGGGCAATCGAATCCGGCCAGGACGCAGGGGTCTGGGGTGGATTGAGCGAGGACGAGCGTCGGGCGCTCAAGCGCCGGGCAGCCCGCGCACGCCGGGCCTCCTAGCGGAGCTCAGCGACGCTTCCTGGTCCCTGACGGACCAATTTGTCTTGCAGGAAACAGCGGACCGCCACCCTTTCGGTGGCGGTCCGCTGTTATGTGCGGTTGTCGTGCAGGCCCAGCTCGATGGTCACAGCAGTGCCGCCGCCCTCTCGGGGCTCCCACGTGATAGTGCCGTCCAGCTCGCTCATCACCAGTGTCCTGACGATCTGGAGACCCAGACCCTCCTTGTGGGCTCCGTTGGGCAGCCCAACGCCGTCGTCCGCGACCGTCACATTGAGGATCTCGTCGCCGTTGGCGCTCTTCCGCCGATTTGCCAGCAACCACACTGTGCCCGTTCGCTCCGACAGCCCATGCTCCACCGCGTTTGTCACCAGTTCGTTAATCACCAGTGCCAACGGCGTGGCAAAGTCACTGGGCAGCTCACCAAAAGAGCCGGCACGCTCGGTGCGCACCTCGTGGGCAGGCGACGCGACCTCGGCCGACAGCCGGAATTGGCGGGCGATGAGCTCGTCGAAATCGACACTCTGAGAGAGCCCCTGGGACAGGGTCTCGTGGACCAGCGCAATTGTCCCCACCCGCCGCATGGCCTGTTCAAGACCCTGCTTGCCTTCATCGCTCACCATCCGGCGCGACTGCATCCGTAAGAGGGCCGCGACGGTCTGGAGGTTGTTCTTCACCCGGTGATGGATTTCGCGGATGGTCGCGTCCTTGGACACCAACTCCATTTCCCTGCGGCGAAGCTCAGACACATCCCGGCAGAGCACCAGCGCACCGAACCGGTCCTTTTCGTCGCGGAGCGGGATGGCACGCAGTGACAGGCTGACGCCACGGGATTCGATTTCGGTCCGCCAGGGCATCCTGCCGGTCACCACCAGCGGGAGCGTCTCATCGACCAGTCGACGGTCGGTGAGAAGTGACGTGGCGACCTCCGCCAGAGACCTTCCTTCGAGCGTTTCAGCATCACCGAGCCGCCTGAACGCCGACACACCGTTGGGGCTCGCATACTGGATGACACCCTCCACATCCAGCCGGATCAACCCGTCACCCACGCGTGGCGCTCCGCGGCGCGAACCCGTCGGGGTCGCGAAGTCGGGCCACAACCCGAGGGTGCCCATCCTCAGCAGGTCGTGGGCGCATTGCCGGTAGGTCAACTCCAGCCTGGACGGCATCCGTGAGCTGGACAGATCCATGTGGGAGGTGACGACGGCGAGGGTTCGCCCGTTCCGCACCATCGGGACGGCCTCGACCCGCATGGCCATTTCAGTGGTCCAGTTGGTGTCCCCTGACCGTTCCATCTGCTGGCTCTGCCAGGCCTTGTCGACAAGCGGCAAAAGGTCAGCACGGATCCGCTCGCCGACAAAGTCGGTGTGGAAAACGGTGTGGGACGTCGACGGACGAACGTGGGCCAGGGCGACATATCCGCCGTCGTCCAGAGGGAACCAGAGAGCAAGGTCGGCGAACGCGAGGTCCGCGACCATCTGCCAGTCCCCCACCAGCAGATGCAGCCACTCCGCATCTCCCGGACCGAAATGAGCGTACTCGCGGATCGGATCGGTGAAGATTGCCACTGACGCCCCCGCCTACCGTCGCACGATCGACCGGAGCAGCCGCAGCGCCACCGACAGGGATGCCATGTCATCACGTTCCAGCTGGTTGACCTCGACGAACATGTGCCGCGCGCGCTCCAGCATCTCAGCGTTTTGCTGCTCCCAGGTGTCGAGACGCTCCCCGGCTTCGGCATGCTTCGAGAACGAGGACGCCTTCATCACTGAAACCGTCATGTCGGCGATGGTGGAGTAGAGGTCATCCCGCAGAGCGGCCCTGGCGAGCGCCTGCCACCGGTCCATCCGCGGAAGGGTGGTGATCCGCTCCAGCAGATTGTCGACCGCGAACCTGTCGTAGACCGCGTAGTAGACCTGGGCGATCCGGTCCACGGGCTCGTCTATCTGCTGGGCGATCAAAGCGATATCCAGCAACCCGAAGGATTCAAACTGCTCCGCCCAGTGGCGCGCGATGTCGTCCGGCAGTCCCCACTCCTCGGCCCGGGAAAACCACCGTTCAACCCGTTCCCTGTCACTGCCGCGGACGTAGTCCACCAGATGCGTGCGCAGCGGATCCATCAGCGGCTTGAACAACTCGATGTCCTCGGCCACCGAGGTTCCCTGGCCCACGTTGTTCACGAACCAGCGAACAGCCCGGTCCAACAGGCGCCGCATGTCGAGGTGGACCGCCGACCAACGGTCGGTGGGGAAACTGGGGGGGAGCTCACCGAGCGCGTTCACGAGAACATCAAGATCATAGATTTCCCGGAGCGCGACAAATGCCCGTGCGATTACCGGGCCGGACACCGATGTTTCCTCCATCACCCGGAAGGCGAAGGTGATCCCTCCCATGTTGATCATGTCGTTGGCGATCACCGTCGAGATGATCTCCCGACGCAGCGGATGGGTGTCCAGCTGGCTACCGAAACGCTCCGCCAGCTGCTTCGGGAAGTACTCGCGCAGGGTCCTGCCGAACCAGGGATCGTCGGTCAGATCGCTGCTGGTCAGGGCCTTGGTCAACTCGATCTTGACGTACGCCGCAAGAACCGACAGCTCAGGCGAGGTGAGGCCCTGACCCGATTCCACCCGGGCCCTGAGCACCTCGGTGGTGGGCAATGCCTCCAGTTCGCGGTTCAGATCGGCGTTCGTCTCAAGCCAATCCATCAACCTCTCGAAGCTCGGGCTCCATTCCACGACCCGCTGCCGGTCGTTGAGGAGCAGAACGTTCTGGTCGACGTTGTCCTTCAGGACGAGTCGACCCACCTCATCGGTCATCGAGTGCAGGAATTCGGCGCGCTCCCCTGCCGGGAGGGCTCCGGTTCTCACCAGGCGGTCGACGAAGATCTTGATGTTGACCTCATGGTCAGAGCAGTCGACACCGGCCGAATTGTCGATCGCGTCAGTGTTCAGGACGACGCCGTGCAGCGCCGCCTCGATCCGGCCCAGTTGGGTCATCCCCAGGTTCCCACCCTCGCCCACCACGCGGGCGCGCAGCTGGTCGCCGTTCACCCGGATGGCATCGTTGGCCTTATCCCCCACCACGGCGTGGGTTTCACTCGATGCCTTCACATAGGTTCCGATGCCGCCGTTGTACAGCAGATCCACCGGAGCCGAGAGGATGGCACGGAGGAGTTCGGGCGGACTCAGGGTGGTGATCGACTCGTCGAGACCCAGGACTGAACGCACCTGGTCCGAGATGGGGACCGTCTTCGAATGGCGTGGGTAGATGCCGCCACCGGCGCTGATCAGCGATTCGTCGTAGTCTTCCCAGCTGGATCGCGGCAGGTCGAACAGCCTCGACCTCTCGGCGAAGGAAACCGCAGCATCGGGGGCCGGATCGAGGAAGATGTGGCGGTGGTCAAAAGCGGCCACGAGCCTGATGTGCTCGGAAAGGAGCATGCCGTTGCCGAACACGTCGCCACTCATGTCGCCGACGCCCACGACCGTGAACTCTTCGGACTGCGTGTCGATACCGAACTCGCTGAAGTGCCGTTTCACGGATTCCCAGGCCCCACGGGCGGTAATGCCCATCGCCTTGTGGTCGTATCCCACCGAGCCGCCGGAGGCGAACGCGTCGCCCAGCCAGAAGCCATACTCGGCCGACAGTTCGTTGGCGATGTCAGAGAACGCGGCGGTGCCCTTGTCAGCTGCGACCACCAGGTAGCTGTCGTCATTGTCGTGCCGGACCACACGGGGCGGGGGAACCACCGTCTCGCCGTCCTCGCCGGTCACCAGATTGTCGGTGATGTCCAACAGCGCCCTGATGAAGGTGCGATAGCTGGACTTGCCTTCTTCCATCCACGCTGCACGGTCGACAGCAGGGTTGGGGAGTTGCTTTGCGAAGAAACCACCCTTCGCGCCGGTTGGAACAATCACCGCGTTCTTCACCGTCTGGGCTTTGACCAGTCCGAGTACTTCGGTCCGGAAATCCTCCCTGCGGTCCGACCAGCGCAGGCCGCCGCGGGCAACCTTGCCGAAGCGCAGGTGGACACCTTCCACCTGCGGCGAGTAGACCCAGATCTCGAACTTCGGCCGCGGGTAGGGTGCTCCGTCGATGGCGGACGTGTCGAGCTTGAAGCTCACGTGGCGCTTGTCCTGGAAATAGTTTGTTCGCAGGGTTGCGTCGATCAGGTTGTCGAAGGTGCGCAGTACCTTGTCGGCGTCAAGGGTAGGGACCTGCTCGAGTCCCGCCTCGACGGCTTCGCGTGCGCTCTCAGTGGTGGCGGTCCGGTCCTCGGCGTCAAGGTCAGGGTCGAACCTCGCCTCGAACAGGGTCACCAGGGCGCGGGCTACTGCCCCGTTGGCGAGAAGCGTATCGGCGACGAAACCGTACGAATTGGTGTTGCCCATCTGCCGCATGTACTTCGCGTAGCTGCGCAGGATCACGACTTGGCGCCAGCGCAGGTTCTCCTTCAGCACCAACCGGTCAAAGGGATCGGATTCCGAGGACCCAGCCACAGCCGCGGCGAAGGATTGCTCAAGCAGACGCCCCGTGCTCAGCGGATCGATGCCGGCCGGGTATTTCAGGCCAAGGTCGTACAGGAAAAACTCTCGACCGTCGGAGCGCTCGATCTCGAACGGCCGTTCGTCGAGCACTTCCAATCCGAGGTTGTGCAGGAACGGGAGGATCTGGCTCAGGCTTTTCGGCTCAGTGAGGTAGAGCTTCAGCCGTGCGTCCTCCTCCAGGTTGTCCCCGGCACCCTCAGGGACGTAGACGTGCATGACCGGCGCGGCGGGCGAGTTCGCGTCGCAGCGTTCAAACCGTTCGATGTCCTTGAGCGCGTCCTCGACCTCGTAGTCCACGCGGTAGCTCGCTGGGAAGGCTTCGGCCCACAGCCCTGACACTTCCTCGGCGGTCCGCCGGTCAAACCGGCCGCGCACCACTTCATCGATTCCCTCGGACCATGACCGGGCCGCTCCGACCAGGCGCTGTTCCAGCTCAGCTGGTTCGACCTGGGCCACCTCGGCACCTCGTGGGAGCCTGATCCGGAAGAACAGGCGCGCGAGGGCGGACTCGCTGATCCGCGCCTCGTAGTCGATGGACTCCGCCTTGAACGTCTGACGCAGCTCCTGTTCGATCCTCAGCCGCACACCCGTGGTGTAGCGGTCGCGGGGCAAAAACACGAGTGCGGACATGAAACGCCCGTATATGTCGGGGCGCAGGAACAGACGCGTCCGGCGCCGCTCCTGCAGTCGCAATATCCCCATTGCCGTGCTGATGAGGCCCTGCACCTCGATCTGGAACAGCTCATCGCGGGGGTAGGTTTCGAGAATGGAGAGCAGGTCCTTGCCGGAATGGGAGTCCCGCGGGAATCCGCACTGCCGCAGGACGGCGTCCACCTTGTCGCGCACGATGGGAACCCCGCGCACCGAACCGGTGTACGCGCTGGTCGCGAACAGGCCGATGAAGCGGCGTTCGCCGTTCACGTTGCCCTGCGCATCGAAGCGCTTCACGCCGATGTAGTCGAGGTAGGCGGCACGGTGCACCGTGGACCGCGAGTTCGCCTTGGTGATCACCAGGGCGCGCTTCTCGCGGGCCTTTGCTTTTCCTGCGCTGGTCAGCTGTTGGATCCGTCGCCCACCCACGGGGTGCCGCAACAACCCCAGCCCGTCTCCCTCAGCGATCCGGAGGACGTCCTGACCGTCGTCGTCGGTGACCAGATCATATTCCTTGAAGCCCAGGAAGGTGAAGTTTCCACCATCAAGCCAGGTGAGCAGCTCCTTCGCCTGGTCAAGGTCGGGAATGTCCTCCCCGCCCGGCACGGTGTCCAGAGAGGCGGCGATCTCGCGGACCTTGCCCCGCATGGCTGGCCAGTCCTCGACGGCGGCGCGCACATCCCTGAGGACACTGAGCAGGCCTGAGATGATTTGCTTGCGACGATCATCATCGAGGATGCGCCCCACTTCGACGGCGATCCACGACTCGATGTGCGCGGCGACGTCGCCGTCGGCAATCAGGTGGGAGACATTTGGCAGCGCGGCGGTGTCACCGCTGGAGACGCCGGCCGTGGATGGCACACGCTGCAGCCGGCGCAGCGTGGCGTCCTGGCGGTCGCGGGTGGCGATGAAGGTGGGGTGCATGACGAGCCGGATCGCTACCTGATGGCGGACCAGTTCGGCGGTGACCGAGTCGACCAGGAAGGGCATATCGTCCGTGACGATCATGACGACGCTGGCGTCCGACTGGTCGAAAATGTCTACAGCGGCTTCACCCGACGTGCGGTTCTCGGCCAATCCGCGGTGCCGGAGGGCGCGCTCCTTGAGCGCTTCAGCTGTCAGTGCCTTGGCGTCCTCCTCGGCGAGATGTTCATAGTAGTGATCGATGAACTCTCCGGTAGAAGTGTCAGAACTTGACTGGTCCGTGATGCTGGATCCAGACGACATGAAAACGCCTCCATAAACGAAATTAAAGGCCGCTCCTTTGCGGCCCCTTACCCAAGAGCCTAACGCCGTTGAGGGAAAACTTCACTTCGTTGTGGCCTGCTCCAACGCGGCTGCGCCGCAGTTGTTCAATCGGTACACCGGCCAGCCCGGCGATCGCGGTACGAAGGGGTGAACGGGGCGCTGATTCGAGCAGCACCGACCCTCCCAACAGCGCGGAATCGACGGCGGGGAAGTCCGCCGGCAGGAACGCATCCACCGACTGCGACGGACCGAATCGGTCCCACGCCTCCCGGAGTTGCCGTTCAGGGCCACGGCCGACCGCTGCAGCCCGCACCTTGTTCAGGACCACCCGTGGTTTCGCGGTGGGCACCGAAGCTTCGAGGTCAGCCAGCGCACGAATTAACCTCGGTAGGCCGACGGCGTCCGCCGCGCCCACCGCAAGAACGGTGTCCGCTTCGCTGAGGCAGCACAGCGTGGCCGCGTTCCGGCGCGGTGCGACCGTGTCGAAGCTCAGTTCCTCATCGGTTTCCAGACAGAATCCGCAGTCGATTATTGTCACATCGGCGATCGACCGCGCCAGTTCGAGCACTCTGGTCAGCGCCGCCGGCCGCAACTCGGTCCAGCGGTCGGCGCGGGTGATTCCGGTCAGGACGCCGAGGTGTGCCCCTCTCACAGCTAGGCGGGTGATAGCCCGGTTGAGTCCCGTCAGGTCCAATGATCCCTGGTCGGCCAACCGGCAGGCCTGCGCGAGACCTGCCGATTCGTCGAGCAATCCCAAGGACGCCGCGACGCTCGCTCCATAGGTATCGGCATCGATGAGCAGTACCGCCCGCCCACCCGCCGCGAGCTCGGCTGCCAGATTAACGGCGACGGTGGTCCGCCCCGGGGACCCGGCGGGACCCCAAACCGCCATCACCTCCCCCACCTCGGCAGGTGCCGACTCGTTGCCACCGGGCCCTGGTCCGGGCGCTGCCCGCTCCAGGGCAACGGCGGGATCAGCATAGGAAACACTCCCGGCGCCGGGAGCGGGCCCCTCCGCTGCCAGCTGGACTGCGGCTTCCACCATCGTGGCGAGGGCCGCCGCGCCAACGTTGGCCCTCGTGTGGGCGACCCCGAGCGCGTCGAGACGGTGCCGATCGCCCTCATCCGTCGCCAGGACCACCACCGCCACCTCGGCGTTCCGGAGCCGTTCGATCAGTGAAGCTGTCAGCTCACCGGCGTCGGTGGACAGGATCACGGCGCGGGCCAGGCCCGTCTGGCATACCGCGATCACTTCGGGCAGATCCGCGCACCACCGCACGACGGTGACAGGACCCCGAAGCTGCTCCAAACCGGTGACACACTCGCGGGCGGTCCGCCCGCAGGTCACCACCGGGATGCTCATGGTGCGCCGGACGGGTTGAGGACCAGTGCGATCCGCGCCTCATTGAGGAGAGCATTCAGGAGATCCGGGAGAGCATCTTCGGCGACCAATATATGGACCAGAGTCGATCCGTTGCCCCCGCCGAGCGCCGACTCGGACACGGTGAGCTCCGATATTTCGGCTGCCTCGAGCAGCTGCGTTGGAGGCTCGACGGTACCGCCCGCGCCTTCGAACGCAACCCACACATCGACCCGGGAACCCGTCACCGTGCCGGCCGGCAGCGGGTCGTCGATGGTGAGCCCAATGGGTTTGCGGTCCAGATCATCGGCACGACCCAAGGATGCACGGGCCACCAACTCCCCCTCCCGCAGCACGCCCATCGCGACCGCTGCCTCCGGGATCCGCTCGTCCACGCGGAGATAGGCAGGTTCGAGTTCGCCCAGCCGGACGGCGACCACCGACAGGTCCTTGGCGGTGACTGGCCCACCGACGGGTATCTCGGTTCGGACGACATAAACATCGGTAGTGCGGTCAGCATTTCCGACCAATGCTGTCACCGCTGCAACCGAGGCAAGGACCAGCAGCAATCCGACGAGAAGGCGTGGGTCCCGCCACGACGGTTTCCTGAGCCGGACCGGGGACTCATCGCGATCCGGGGTAGTTGTCACCATGCTCAACACGGCCTCCTACAGTTTCCGGCCGCCCCATTCTCCAGCCGCGACTAGTTTTGACGTGCCCTGCAATTCTCGTGCACTGCCGAGTCAAAATACATCCTCCCGAGCCAACTGATTCCAAACTGTGGATAATCCCCGTAAACCGTTCCGCGTGATGGCAAGATTGGAGTCAAATGGTTCGTCAGGCGTAACGGTTCCCTGACAGATGGAACGAAAGGCGGTCAATCGTGGCTGAGAAGCGATTCCTGACGCTCGCCGATGTGGGCGAGGTGCTGAATATCTCGTCGTCGCAAACCTATGCGCTGGTCCGCTCCGGCGACCTACCGGCCATTCAGATTGGCGGAAGGGGGCAGTGGCGGGTGGAGTCCCAGGTCCTGGAAGAATTCATTGCCCGGGCGTACGAGAGGTCGGCGGCCGCTGTCAGGGACGGCGCGGCGGGACCTGTGCGCGACAGTAGCCCCCGGTAGCCCACCCGAATCGGTGATGCCCGGTCATGAGCGCGACAATACCGCCTCGACGCTGCTGAAGGGGATCAGCACCACTGACGCAACGCTATCTGGACGCCGCAGCTCCCCTGACGGCACCGACGCGAGTTCAAAGAAATCCCGTCCCACCCGGTCAATGGTCCCATTGATGCGGGTGCCGTCCGCCGCCAGTTGAATGGTGAGCGACGTCCGGTCCCTCGCAAATGCCCTGAAAACGGAACCCAGCCCCAGCCGGGCCGTCACGGCTGAGCGCTCGGGAGCCGTGTGCCGTCCCAGCCCTTCCACCGATCCGATGGCTGCCGCGGGGATCATTGCTGGGCCGGATCCTGTCCCGAGGACCACCCACTCCGCTCCGACATGATGCACTTCACCGCCAAAGACGGTGCCGCACCGGGTGCGTATCCGCACCACTGATCCTGTTTGTCCGCGGAGTCGCCCCATCAGGGGGACGGACACCTGCTCCCGGCGTGTCCGCTCGGCGATCTCGTTTTCGACGGCGATCAGGTCGGCCGCGGCGAACTGCGATTCCAGGTCCAGAAACAGCGCATCCCATCGCACCGGGTCAGCCTAGGGGACAACAAAAGCACGGTCAAGGATAGACAGGCTAGACGACCAGGGTGTACAAATTACTTATATCTCATTAAAACGACACAAACTGCATCAAACTTCTACGTTCTTCTGAGATCAGATCAGAAGAATGGATCAGTCGAACGCGAGAAACGCCTGAACCTTCATGGACTGGACACCCTTTGAGGAGTCGAGATGGACACAGTGAAGACGTACCGACGGGACATCATCCCGGTAATCATGATCGCTTTCCTCGCCCTGGGGCTTTACCTGTCAGGGGAGGCAATCCGCGGCAACGCCAGCCGGTTCACTAGCTACCAGCGGTTGGAAGGATTGCTGGGGGTAGCGGCGTCGACGGCAGGCATGGTTCTGGTCGGGTGGTGGGCGGCGGCCCTCGCGCTTGCCCTGCTCAGTGAAGGCCTCCGCCGCGGCGGGCTCGAGCGGGCTGCCCTCGTGACAGGAGCCCTCTCGCCGCAGTTTATGAAGCGACTCGCGTCAGCTGTGCTGGGGTTACAGCTGGTGATAGGCGGTTCCGCACCAGCCTTCGCCCTTCCCCTCACCGCTGGCCCCGACGCCTCCAGCCCGATGGTGCTGGCCGGGGACCAGGTGGCCACCTCCGCGGCCGACCTCCCGGCAATCGAACCTCAGTGGAAACCACGTCCCGGACCGGTGGAAAACGGGCCCCTGCTGCGTGGGGAGCTGCGCCGATCCCTCCCATCAAGCCGTCCGGTGCCGGTTGTCATCGAGGTGGGACCCGGGGACTCGCTGTGGACGATCGCGGCCCGCCAGCTCGGGCCCTTCGCCACCGACGTCGAGATAGCACAGGCGTGGCCGCGATGGCATCACGAGAACCGTCAGGTGATCGGCGACAACCCTGATCTGCTCCTGCCAGGGCAGCTCCTACGGGTGCCACAGGAGCCCCGGTAGCAACCGAAGGATTATGATGACCGTCCAGGCCCAACTCTCCCGCCCTCGCAGCGCCGGATCCATCGCGACCGCCGCTGATCGAGGCAGCCCGCTACCCGCGGGTTCCGCACCCCAGGCAACACCCGAGGAGGTTGCTGCGGCAGCGCAGGTGCAGCGGATTGCCCGCTCGGTGGTGCAGGCAGCGCTCGAGGTCCTGGGTGGTTCCCGCCCCCTGCAGCAGCTTGCCGACTGGCTGGATCCGCCCAGCTACGAGCGTCTCCAGCTCCGCGCCAACCTGGTGCGGACCCTCAACCGGGCCGCAGCGGCCAGCGGTCAGCCCGATCAACTCCTGCACCGCAACGTGTCGGTTCGCACGGTTCGCACCTGTCGCGTCAATGCCTACGTCTACGAGGCTGCCGCCGTAACCTACGAGAACCACAGAGCCCGCGCCGTCGCCCTTCGGTTGGAGCGTCGACGCGGGCACTGGAAGGTGACTGCGCTGGAAATCGGGTGAGCTACTTCTTCCTACGCTTGGCTGCCGCCCTGATTTCAGCCCGAGTCGTTCCGTTGGACTCGGCCTTGGCTGAAGAGTTCCGCTCCACGCGGGTTTCCACCTCGCCCTGCGCATTCGGGGCGGAGAAGTTCAGGGTTGCCGGCTTCTCGGGAGCATCGAGGCCCGCGGCCTTGATGGTCGGTGCCTGGACGAGGCCACGCCCATCGGTCACCCCGGGGAGACCGGTGGGCGCAGGAGCGCCCACTTCGACCTCAAGGTTGAAGAGGAAACCGATGCTTTCCTCGCGGATGGCTTCCATCATCGCCTGGAACAGGATGAACCCTTCACGCTGGTACTCGACCAGCGGGTCGCGCTGGGCCATGGCCCGCAGCCCGATCCCTTCCTTGAGGTAGTCCATCTCGTACAGGTGTTCCTGCCATTTGCGGCCGATCACTGAGAGCACCACCCGACGCTCAAGTTCGCGCATGGTCTGCTCGCCGAGCGCTTCCTCACGGGTCTGGTAGGCGAGCTTCGCGTCGGAGAGAATTTCGGCGTGCAGGAAGTCGCGGGTCACCTTCGACGGGCCGCCGGCCTCGTCCAGGACCTCGTCGATCGTGAGACTGATCGGGTACAGGGTTCGAAGGTTGGTCCAGAGCTGCTCGTAGTCCCAATCATCGCCGTGGCCCTGGGCGGTGGCTTCGTCAACCATTGCCGTCACCACGTCTTCGAGGAAGAAGGCCACCTTTTCGTGCAGGTCACCACCCTCGAGGATACGACGCCGGTCTCCGTAGATCGCCTCGCGCTGACGGTTCAGCACATCGTCGTACTTCAGGACGTTCTTGCGCTGTTCGGCGTTGCGGCCCTCCACCTGGCCCTGTGCGCTTTCAATCGCCTTGGACACGAGCTTCGATTCCAGTGCCACGTCGTCGGGCATGGTGGAGCTGTTCATGATGCGTTCAGCTGCCCCGGAGTTGAACAGGCGCATCAGGTCATCCGTCAGGGAAAGGTAGAAGCGCGACCGTCCCGGATCCCCCTGGCGGCCGGAACGCCCGCGGAGCTGGTTATCAATTCGTCGTGACTCGTGCCGTTCGGTGCCCAGCACATAGAGGCCGCCAAGATCGCGGACCTCGTTGTGTTCGGACTCAACCGCGTTCCTTGCGGCATCCAGCGCTGAAGGCCACTGGTCTTCATAGTCCTCGGGGCTGTCGACAGGGCTCAGGCCCCGCTTTTCCAGTTCCGCGATCGCGTTGAACTCGGCGTTGCCGCCGAGCATAATGTCGGTGCCACGACCGGCCATGTTGGTGGCGACGGTGACGGCGCCCTTCCTCCCCGCCTGGGCGACGATGGCTGCTTCGCGGGAGTGGTTCTTGGCATTCAGCACCTCGTGGCGGATGCCGGCCTTCGCCAGCTGCTTCGAGAGGTACTCGCTCTTCTCCACGCTGGTGGTACCAACCAAAACCGGCTGCCCGCTCTCGTGCCGTTCAACAATGTCCTTCACGACGGCGTCGAACTTGGCAATTTCATTCTTGTAGATGAGATCGGACAGGTCGGCGCGCACCATGGGGCGGTTGGTGGGGATGGGAACCACGCCGAGCTTGTAGGTGGCCATGAACTCGGCGGCCTCGGTTTCGGCCGTACCGGTCATGCCGGAGAGCTTTTCGTAGAGGCGGAAGTAGTTCTGCAGGGTCACGGTCGCGAGGGTCTGGTTCTCGGCCTTGATCTCCACCCCCTCCTTGGCCTCGATGGCCTGGTGCATGCCTTCGTTGTAGCGGCGGCCAGCCAGGATACGGCCGGTGTGCTCGTCGACAATCATGACCTCACCATTGAGGACCACGTAATCCTTGTCCTTCTTGAACAGCTCCTTGGCCTTGATCGCGTTGTTCAGGAAGCCGATCAGGGGGGTGTTGGCTGATTCGTAGAGGTTCTGGATTCCGAGGTAGTCCTCAACCTTTTCGATGCCGTCCTCCAGGACGCCAACCGTGCGCTTTTTCTCGTCGACCTCGTAGTCGGTGTCCTTCTCCAATTTTCTGACCACCTTGGAGAACTCCGTGTACCACCGGTTGACGTCGCCGGAGGCCTGACCGGAGATGATCAGCGGGGTGCGTGCCTCGTCGATCAGGATGGAGTCAACCTCGTCAACGATCGCAAAGTTGTGGCCGCGCTGCACCAGTTCGGAAGCACTCCACGCCATGTTGTCGCGGAGATAGTCGAACCCGAACTCGTTGTTGGTGCCGTAGGTGACGTCGGAATTGTACTGCTCGCGGCGGGTTGCCGGATCCTGCTTGGACAGAATGCAGCCGCAGGTCATGCCCAGGAACCGGAACACCCGTCCCATCAGCTCCGACTGGTACTCCGCCAGATAGTCGTTCGTGGTGACAATGTGGACTCCTTTGCCCGAAAGCGCGTTGAGGAACGCGGGGGCCACCGCCACCAGGGTCTTGCCCTCGCCGGTCTTCATTTCGGAGATGTTGCCCAGGTGCAGGTTGGCGCCGCCCATCAACTGGACGTCGAACTGCCGCAGCTTCAGGGTGCGGCTGGAGGCCTCCCTGACGGCCGCGAACGCCTCGGGTAGCAGATCGTCGAGGGTCTCACCATCGGCGAAACGCTGCTTCAGCTTGTCGGCCTCGCCCCTGAGGTCGTCGTCGCTCATCTCGCGGAACTCGTCCTCCAGGACGTTGATGGCGTCAGCATAGTTCCGGAGTTTCTTCAGTGTCTTCTTATCGCCGGTGCGGAGGACTCGTTCAAGAAGTGATGGCACTGGTATTTGCTCCCAATCTAGGTGCGCCGAAATCTGGCGTGTTCAGTCTACGGGAGAGACGACTTGTCCTGTCGAGTCGGTACCCGCCCGGCCCGCTATTCGTGGGAAACTGCCAGCTTCAGGGCCGCCGCGATGTTCCCGTTCTGTTCAACCACCACCTCATGCAACCCCAGCCATGCTGCCATCAGCCTCAGTTCGGCCGCTAGTTCCGCAGCGGTGTCCGACGGCGCATCGGGCTCGGCGTGGCTTCCACGCACCAGGAGCCGCCCGGTCGCCCGGTCGGCCTTCAGATCGATCCGCGCGGCCATCGTCTCCCGCAGCAGAAACGGCAGCACATAGTAGCCGTACCGCCGTTTTTCAGCAGGGGTGTAGATCTCCAGGCGGTAGTCGAACCCGAACAGTGCCGACAACCGGCGTCGTTCGAAGACCATCGAATCAAAGGGGCTGAGCAGCGCCCTTCCCTCGGCTCTTCGTGGGAGCACCGATCCGACATGGCGGAAAGCTGGTTTACCCCACCCCGAAATCGTGACCCGGCTGAGCGTCCCGCGGGCAACCAGCGTCTCGACCGCCGTCTCGCTCGCCGTCAGCGGCAGCCGGAAATAGTCGGCCAAGCACCTCAGCGTCCCCACCCCCTGAGCGCGGGCCGCACGCTCGATGAGCACCAGCTGAGCCTCGGCGGGATCCACCTCCATCACCGCCGCCTGTGGATCCGGCAACACCCGTGACGAAAGCCCGTAACGTCGTTCAAAGGACGGGGTTCGCCCGGCCGAGGATACCTGCCCCCGCTCGAACATGTCCTCCAGCACCCGCTTCACCGAATTCCAGTTCCACCCCCACTGGTCAGCGCTGCGGATCTCTTCGTGACCAAGCCTTAGCTGTAGCTGCCCGGCGGTAAGGGGGCGACTGACGGCGAGCACCTCAAGGATCCGCTCCCGCAGGGATTCCCTGAGCCCCTCAGGCACTGAGCTCGCCCCCACCCAACGCCGCTCCTGGAGCGGCCGCAGATAGGGGAATAGCTCGGGGCGAATGAAACTGGCTTCGTGTGCCCAGTACTCGACCATCCGACGGGGATGCTTGCCAGCCAGGCGGTCCAGCTGGTCGCGGTCATAGTTGCCCAGCCGGGAGAAATGCGGAAGATAGTGGCTGCGGGCGAGCACATTGACAGAATCGATCTGGAGCAACTGCAGGCGGTCAAAGGTAAGGCCCACCTGCCGCGCCGTAGCGGGGCCGGTGGGCCTTACGTTAGCCAGTCCCTGGGCGCCGAGTGCTATGCGCCGGGCCTGCGACTGGGTGAGAACACTGGTCATACCCTGACACTAACCGTGTCCTCCCCCGCTGGCTAAGCGGAAGCGGCTGCTTCCCTCGCCCGGTAGGCGAGCAGCTCCTCGCGCGGATCCTCTGTCCCCTCAGCGCACTTGGCGTCCAGGGTGATGACACCGTAGGTCCAGCCCTGCCGGCGGTACGCCACCGACGGCGCGCCCGTCGCCGAATCGATGAAGAGGTAAAAGTCGTGTCCCACCAGCTCCATGTTGTCGACGGCGTCCTCGAGCGCCATGGGGGTCCCCGAGAAGACCTTTCGGCGAATCAGTACCGGCGAGTCTCCCGCGGGTATGTCATTCTCGGTTTCGTAGCCATCGACCACTGTCTTCTCAATGTCAGGCTCGGCATCGGCGGACTGCACCTCAAGGTACAGCGGCGCGGTGGTGCTGGCGGGTTCAAGATCAGCTGTGGCCTCACGGACAGCCAGGGGGGTGTGGCGTCCGTGGTGCACTTTCCGGCGGTCTCTGGCCCGGCGGAGTCGCTCCAGCAGTTTGCTGTATGCGAGGTCGAAGGCTGCAAATTTGTCTGCCGCTGATGCCTCAGCTCGGATCACCGGGCCCTTACAGAGGACGGTGAGTTCGACGGTGAGCGCGCTGTCCGCGTTCCGGGCATTGGGCTCCTTGGTGACTTTCGCCTCAAGCCGCTGCACCTTATCGCCGAGCTGCTCGATCTTATCGATCTTCTCTTCGGCGTACTCACGAAAACGGTCCGAAACTGACAGATTTCGACCACTGATCAAAAACTCCATGGTGCCCTCCAAAATCGCTTAGGTGACACAACAGCGGCCGGGGAGTCGTGCTTCCAGCCGCTGTCGACGGGTACCTGTCTTCGTCAAGATACCCATACCTCACGTTAGTTCACCCAGCCCCGATATTCCTACCTTCAGAGGGGTTTATTTCGACTACGTTTCACCGGGAGCGGGACGGCGCCGGTGTGGCAGCGACGACGGCCGCCCCAGCCACGATTGCTCCGGCGTGTCGCAGGACCCGCGTCACTTCGGCGATGGTGGCCCCCGTGGTCAGGACGTCGTCGATTACCAGGCAGACGGCTCCGGGCGGTAGACAGCGGCCCGGCCTCAACGCCATGCTGGCATGGACATTGATCCGCCGTTGGGAGCCGCCCAGACCCTTCTGGCTGACCGGCCTGGCGCGGCTGGCGAGAACGGACGGTTCCCCGGTCAAAGCACCACGGTAGACCACCAGGGCAGCGACATGACACCCTGCCGGCAGCTCACCCCTCCGGTCCAGGCCTGCAAGCAGGAGGCCAAGCGGATCGTAGCCGCGACGACGCATCGACGCGCCCCTCGATGGCACAGGCACCAACAAAATCATGCCCTGTTCACCACGCTTCCGGATCCCCTGGACAGCTGTTTGCAGGGCGCCCGCGAGCGCTGCCTGCAGGGGCCGCCCGACGTCGGTGCGGCGGCGATTCTTGTAGGACAGGAGCAACCGGGACACGGTGCCCCGGTAGTGCCCCGCTGCGGTCACCGGCAGGACGTCAATATCAGTGGGATCACCCGGGCCACCCTCGTAGCCTTCAGCTGCAGGCAGGGCGTCCGCTCCCCCGTCGGCACGGAAGGGGCGGACCGTCGCCGCCCGGACCCTCGCTAGACACTCGGGGCACAGTGTCACCGCAGGCGAGGTGCAGGCGGCACATTCGGTGGGAAGGACCAGAGACCAGAAGTCCCGGCCGGCACCGAGCAGCCGAACCGTCGTCGGACGCTGCAGGACACCATCGAGCCAGACGGCGACGGCGGCCAGCCGTGTCACTCTCCGCTCGTGCCAATGCATAACCTCTACTGTGGCGATGCACCACGGCCGGCGGTCCTACCGGGCGGCGGATGTGGATAACCCCAGCGCCCGTCGGGAGCAGCCGGCTGGCCCGATGGCTGAAGGTTAGCCAGGAAACGCCGGGTCGGCGACACCTTCCACCGGCTGGTCGGACCAGGTATCGCCGACCCGGTTCCGGACCCCCTCGGGAGTGCCAGCAAAGATGGCCGTCGTGCCGGTGCCGGCGCTGATGTGGATGATCCCGTCCAGGGGAGCCAGGGCCTCGGAGCTCCCATCGAGGCCGAGGAACTCCGGGACCACCTTAGCCTCGGCTTGCGTTTCCGCGACGATTACTGTGTCCTCGTTGACCCACTTGGCGGTATTGACCGGCCCACTGGCAAAGAGTTCCTGCGGGGTGGCCAGTGACTGCGGCGTTCGGTCGTTGTTGCGGATGATTCCGGCCAGCAGCACCCGGCTGACCCCGTCCTGCTCGGTCACGACCAGCGCCCGTGAGCCGTCCCGGGAGACCCTGAGTTCGAGGACTGCGACATCGGCCAGCCACGGCGCAATCACGGTGACTGCGCTGTCCTGGGTACCGCCGGGGGGCACTGCGGTGACGGTGCCGCCCTGCCCGTCTCCGTCGGTACTGGCTGTCCAGACCCAGTTGTCGGGGTCGAAGCTCGGAGCGGTCAACGACCGGCCGGTGGCAACGATGACGACTTCCCGTTCGGGCCCCGTGGTGTAAAGGCGGGTGCGGTTCCCGTTAAGAAACGCAAAGTCCGTTCCGGTCAACGACATCGCCGGATCCTGCGGGTCCAGTGCAGCCACGGACGGCATCGCATCGATGACTACCGTCTGGTCCGCCTGGTACAGCAAGAGCTCATCGCCGGACACCACGACCTGTTCGTTGCCCACTGGCGGGTCACCAACCGGGACGATGAGGTTTGGGTGTGGAAGGTTTTCCCCGTCGCCCAGAAACACCGGCTGCCCGGAGACAGTCATCTCCACCGCATTCACGGTGTTCAGGCCAGCGAGGTTCGCGCGCAGTTGCTGTTGCATTTGCTGGCGGACCAGGTCGCTGGTCTCCTGCAGCACATCGGCTGATAGCTCCACCGTCGCTGTGCCCGAGACAATCGGGACCGACTCAACGCCCAGAGTGGTGCTCTCAGGGAAGGCGCTGGTCACCGACCCCTGCAGATAAGGCGCCGGGCCCTCAAGCATCGCCTCCACAATGTTGGCGGCAATGGCTGTGCGGTTTACGAACCACCTGACGTCCGGCACCCAGCGCTCGAAGGAGCTGCTGTAGAAGTACAGGCTGTAGGTTCGCAGCAACAACTCAGCGTCGATCGAGGAGATCATGATGCCGTTGGGAATAGAGGTGATCCTCCACTGCCCATCGGCATCCTGAACCATTTCGGCGGTGACTGACTCGGTGGTGGTGGCCGCCGCGCTCCTCCGGATACCCTCGGCATCGATCGTCCCTTCGACCTCAAGCTGGATCTGGAAAACCCCCTCCACGGGGGTCGCTGAAATCTGCGGGCTGGCGTTATAGACAATGATGCGTTCCTCAGGCTGCCACTGATCGGCAAACTCCTCGGTGAGGTAGTCCCTGGCTATTTCGTAATCCCCCGCTGCCCCCCTGCCAGCGGTGATGAAGGATGCCAGCAGCGACTCCGGGTCGGCGTCCTCGGTGGGGCCGAGCGGGTTGAAGATGAGCGGCTCCGTGGCATCGGACCCGTCGTCGGCGGTGATGACTCCCACCGGACCGGAGGTGGGGATCGATGAGCAGCCGGTGATGACCAGCAGGAGGGGCAGCAACGCCAGCATCAGGGACCGGGTCAGGGTTCGTCTCTCAGCGGGCATCGAAAGATCCCTTCACCATCGTGTGCAGTTGGGGCAGCGACTCGGGGGTGGTTCCGACCGGTGGCCGTTCCGGCACCCCGCCCTTGCGTGGGGGAAGCGGGAGGGGCGAAACCTTGAGCACCGAGTCGCGCAGCTTGGGCAGGGTCAGACGGAAACAGGCGCCCTTGCCCGGCGAGCCCCATGCCTGCAGCCAGGCGCCATGCAGGTGGGCGTCCTCGGTGGCGATGGACAGTCCCAGCCCGCTGCCCCCGGTGGTCCGGGCGCGTGCCGGGTCAGCCCGCCAGAACCGGTCGAAGACCCGGGAGGCCTCCAGCGGGGTCATCCCAATGCCGTAATCCCGGACCGCCACAGCGACGGCGTCGGGGTTGGAAGCGATATAGATGACGACCGGCTTCCCGTCGCCGTGCTCCAACGCGTTGACTACGAGGTTCCGCAGGATCCGGTCGATCCGTCGCGGGTCCACTTCGACGACGCACTCGGTCTCGCGCGAGATGATAGTCAGTTCGGAGCCACAGGCATCAGCGAGCGGCTGAGCTCCGTCAATGACGTACCGGACTATCTGGAAGATATCGATAGATTCCGGCTCAAGCACCGCGGCGCCAGCGTCGAACCTCGAGATTTCCAGCAGGTCGGCGAGCAGGGCCTGGAACCGCTCCACCTGGTTGTACAGGATCTCCGCCGACCGCCGGTTGATGGGGTCGAAATTGGCACGGGCATCATGGAGCACCTCCGCGGCCATGCGGACGGTGGTCAGCGGGGTGCGCAGCTCATGCGAAACATCCGAGACGAAGCGCTGCTGCATCTGGGACAGCTGGGCGAGCTGGGTGATCTGGTCCTGCAGGCTCTCGGCCATGTGATTGAACGAAGCCCCCAGCCGTGCCACCTCGTCCTCCCCCTTGACGTCCATCCGTTCCTGCAGGTGTCCGGACGCGAGCTTCTCGGACACCACTGCCGCGTGGCTGACCGGTCCCACGACGCTGCGGGTGACAAACCAGGCGATGGCCCCGATGGTAACCAGCAGCAGCGTGCCGGCAATCCAGATCACCCCGTGGATGTAATCCAGGGTTGCCTGCATCGACGACAGATCGTAGATCAGGTAGAGGGCGTACTCGGTTTGCGCGGGCGGCAGGGTTACCTTGGTGCCGAATGCCAGACCTGGCACACGTTCCCCGGTGTCGGACTTGATGGAGGTGGCGGACCAGTACTGGTCATCACCGTTTCTGACGGCGTCAACCATCGTCTGCGGGATGACACTGGATTCCAGCAGGCCGTCGCTGCCGAACGGTGCCATGTACAGGTCAGTGGTCTGGTCGGGGATGATTGCGAGAAGGTAGCGGCGGGGTGCGTCCGCGCCACCACCCTCCAGACTGGGGAGGGTGTCCCGCACCAGTTGGGTGGTGGATTCCTGGTCGGTGGTGGAGGCGCTGCTGAAGATCGCTTCCACTTCGGTCAGCCCGTTGCTGGACTCGGCACGGAACTGCTCGAACCGCTCCTCGTACAGCCCGGAGGCAATCTGGTTGGAGAGGAACGCACCGACCGCGGCGAAGGCCAGCGCGGTGAGCAGCAGGGTGGAGACCACGGTGCGGAACTGCAGCGATCGGCGCCACTGCAGGGCCGTCCGCGACAGCCCTCGCCGGATCAGGGCCCAGGTCTGGGAGGCCAGCTCCGACAGCCGGTCCCGAACCGTGGCTGAAGCGCGCTCCAACTTACCCCTGTCCTGCCTTGTATCCGACGCCGCGGACCGTCAGCACAATCTCAGGTGCCTCGGGGTCGCGCTCGATCTTCGACCGCAGCCGTTGCACATGAACGTTAACGAGCCGGGTATCAGCAGCGTGCCGGTAGCCCCAGACCTGCTCCAGCAACAGTTCACGGGTGAACACCTGCCACGGTTTGCGTGCCAGCGCCACGAGCAGATCGAACTCCAGCGGTGTCAGCGAGATACGGTCGCCCGCACGGACCACCGAGTGGCCTGCGACGTCGATGGTGACCTCGCCGATCCGCAGTGTTTCCGGGGCCTTCTGATCCCCTGGCCGGAGCCGGGCCCGGACCCGGGCCACCAGTTCGGCCGGCTTGAAGGGCTTGGGAACGTAGTCATCAGCCCCGGATTCGAGGCCCCGCACAATGTCGGACGTGTCGGATTTTGCCGTCAGCATGACAATAGGCAGATCCGACTCGTTGCGGATCTGCCGGCAGACCTCAATCCCGTCGATCCCGGGCAGCATCAGATCGAGCAGCACCAGGTCCGGTTTGGAGCTCCTGAAGATTTCCAACGCCTGGGAACCGTCGGCGCAGAACACCGGGTCGAACCCGTCGTTGCGCAGTACGATGCCGATCATCTCAGCCAGAGCTTCGTCGTCGTCGACGACCAGAATGCGTGCCTTCATATCTCCATAGTCCCCCATTGCGGCGGCAATGTTGTACTGGCGGGGACTCTCCGCGCGCCCCACAGTGAGGAGAGTTCCCTCAACCCCCCTCCTTTGTAACTATAGTTTTAGGAAACGGGTTCACGAGTGGAACGATCGTTCCGGGGGGACAGGATGAGCAACAATCCGCACGACAGTGAACCAGGCGACCAGGCGCGGGACAACGCGCCCGACGGCCAGCTGCCGCCGACCTCTGGCCCACAGCCCCAATGGGGACAGAACACTCAATGGGGCGGACAGCCCCAGTGGGGCCAGCAACCCGGTACCGGGCAGGGTGAACAGCCCCAGTGGGGCGCGTCAGCGCCCTGGCAGGGCGTTCCGCATGGCCAGTTCCGCGGCTATCAGGCTCCGCCGAAGCCGGGAATCATCCCACTACGTCCCCTGGGCCTGGGAGAAATCCTCGATGGAGCGTTCCAGGCATGCCGCAAGAACCCCCTAGCGACCTTCGGCACGGCGATCCTCTTCCAGGTCGTCATTTCCGTGCTGACCCTGCTGCTCACGGTCGGGCTGGTCGGGTCACTTGCCCAGCTGGATCCAAACAACCCCTCAGTGGATCAGGTGACCGGCCTTGCGGTATCGGCAATTTCGGTGGGTACCGCGCTCGTGGTCCTGAGCAGCGTGGGGGTGCTCATCCTCCAGGGGGTCCTGGTCATCCCTATCGCGCGGGCAGTGCTGAACGAGCGAACCAGCTTCGTACAGCTGTGGAAGCTGGCTGCCCGGCGTATCCTCCCGCTGCTCGGACTCGGGTTCCTGCTGCTGCTGATCATTGTCGTCGGCCTGGGTCTCCTGGTGGTGATCGCCGTCCTGCTGGCCACAGCCCTGGGCCAGGATTCCATCTGGCTCATCGTGCTCGGGTTCCTGGCCTCGCTGGCCGCAATCGTGTGGCTCAGCATCAAGTTCGTGCTCGCCCCGGCCGTGCTGATGCTGGAAGGGGCCGGACCAATCACCTCGCTGCGCCGGTCCTGGACCCTGACCGGCCGTAACTGGTGGCGCACGTTCGGGATCCTGATCCTCACCAGCATCATCGTCTCGATCATCACGTCGGTGATTTCCACCCCGCTGAGCCTGCTCGCCACCCAGTTCGTGTCCTTCAGCGACTCCCCCACGGAACTTGGCGAGGAACTGATGAGTTCGCTGCCCGTCCTGATTCTGGCCCAGCTGATCACCGCGGTGTTCGGCGCCATCGGCTACGCCTTCCAGGCTGGCGTGACCGCCCTCCTTTACGTGGACCTACGCATCAGGCGTGAGGGATTCGACGTCGTCCTGCTGCGCGAACACGAAGAAGCCACCGCGGGCAGATTCACCTCCATCCCGGGCCAGTCCGCCAACCCCGGCGGCCAGCAGTTCGGCCACCAGCCGGGCAACCCGCCCGCCAATGGCGCCTAAGCCAGGGCACCCCCACGATGCCAACCCCACCAGTGCCCGCTGTCCTGCCCCTCACCGGTCATCGCCCGGTGGTGCCTGACGACGACGAGGCGCGCCGGTGGCTGGTCGACGAACTGGCCAAAGGGCCCTATCAGGAGGCTGAGCCGAACATCATTGAGCGGCTCATCGCCGCCATCCTCGAGTGGTTGGGCTCGCTTCTCGCGGGACTACGGCCGCTGGAGGCTGGTCCAGGCACACTGCTGCTCGCCCTGGGTGCGGCGATTGTCATTGCGGCGGCCGTCTGGTTGGTCCGTCCGCGCCTCAATGCCCGGCGCAAGGTGGACGGGGTCGGGGTGTTCGCCGGTGATACCGTGCGCACCGCGCTCGAACACCGACAACTCGCAGACAGCGCTGCCTCCTCGAAGAATTGGGACACCGCGCTGACCGAGCGGCTCCGCGCCGTGATCCGATCGGCTGAGGAACGGGGAATCGTCGACAGCCAGCCCGGTCGCACTGCAGGCGAAACCGCTGTGCAACTCCGGGCTGCGTTCGGCCCGACAGCTGAGGAAACCAGCTGGCTCGCCAACCGGTTCAACGAGGTCCACTACGGCAGCCAGGCTGCCGATGCGTCGGACTACCAGCGCGCCACCGCCATCGATGATCTGCTGACCGCCACCCCTCCCGCCCTGCAACGGCACACACCCGAACTGATGGCGCCCCGCTGATGATTGAGCAGGAAACTCACGACGTCGCGCCCGAGGTTCTGGGCGACGGCGGCAGCGCCGCCCGGACCGCTGGCACCCGGTTCCGTCGGCTCGCCCCCTGGCTGGCCCTCGGGCTCCTCCTGGTCCTGGTTGTGGTGCTCGGATTCTTCGGCCGGTCGGGGCAGGACGGAGCCGCCCTCTCGCCGGTCAACCCTGCACCGTCCGGTGCGATGGCACTCGCCGAGGTCCTCGCCGACCGCGGCGTCGAGGTAGTACAGGCCGAATCCCTGCAAGCCGCCGAGGACGCTCTCAGCAACGAAGCCACCCTCTTACTCCACGACCCCGACTCCTGGTTGAGCGCCGACCAGCTGGGACAGCTCAGCGGAGTCGCCGACCGGCTGGTCCTCATCGAACCCACCACCATCATGCTGTCCGAGCTTGCCCCCACCATTCGTCAGGCAGGCTTGATCCCCGCGGCCGAGGCGGACGGGGCGCTTCCGGCGGCCTGCCAGGTGACGGATGCCACCGCTGCCGCTGCCATCACGGCCGGAGGCTTCGCCTACCGGGGGGACCTGATCTGTTTCCCACCGGCCTCGGCCCAGGGTGGTCCGCCGTCGGGATCCTATGCCGCAACGGCAGGGCAGGACATCGTGGCGCTGGGCAACGGCGCCATCCTCAGCAACGAGTCAATCGACCGGGAAGGGAATGCGGCGCTGGCGCTACGTACCCTGGGCAATAACCCGGTGCTCGTCTGGTACCAGCCCACCCCCGCGGACCTCGCCCCGGCCGATGCACTGGTCGACCCGCTGAACCTGTTGCCCGAATGGGTGAACCCGGTGATGCTCTGGCTCCTCGCCACGGGGCTGCTGGCAGTGCTGTGGCGTGGGCGGAGGCTGGGTCCGCTGGTGACCGAGCCCCTGCCCGTGGTGGTTCGTGCCGCCGAGACCGCCGAAGGACGGGCCCGCCTTTACCAGGATTCCTCCTCACTGGATCGCGCAGCCGCAAATCTGCGTGCCGCTACCCTCCTCCGTCTTGCCTCACGGCTCCGCCTGCCAGCGACCAGTTCGGTGGCCGAGGTGGTGGACGCGGCCGCGCGGCACTCGGGCCGGACTCCCGCGGATCTTGACAGGCTGCTCCGCACCGATGCACCCGCCTCCAACGCGCACCTGGTGCGTTGGAGCCAAGACCTTGACTCCCTAGAGAAAGAGATCGACGCGAGATGAGCCACCAGTTCCCCAACCACCACGACTCACCGGTTGCAACCGACGGGCGGGCCCCGGAGCGCCAGGCCCTGCTGAATGTGCGTGCCGAGGTGGCCAAGGTGATCGTCGGCCAGGACGCCGCAGTGACCGGGATGCTGATTGCCCTCCTGGCCAACGGTCACGTCCTGCTGGAGGGGGTACCCGGTGTCGCAAAAACCCTGCTGGTCCGGACCCTTTCGGCGGCCCTCAGCCTGGACACGAAGCGCGTACAGTTCACCCCCGACCTCATGCCCGGTGACGTTACCGGCTCCCTGATCTACGAGGCCCAGAACTCGAAGTTCACCTTCCGCGAGGGACCAGTGTTCACGAATATCCTGCTGGCCGACGAAATCAACCGGACGCCTCCCAAAACCCAGGCATCGCTGCTCGAAGCCATGGAGGAACGCCAGGTGTCGGTGGACGGGGTGTCGCGTGCCCTGCCCGATCCGTTCATCGTCGCCGCTACCCAGAACCCGGTGGAATACGAGGGAACCTATCCGCTGCCGGAGGCCCAGCTGGACCGTTTTCTGTTGAAGCTCACCCTGTCGGTGCCAGACCGGGACGACGAGATCGAGGTGATCCGCCGTCACAGCATAGGATTCGACCCCCGGCAGCTCGCGGCAGCACGGGTCAGCGCCGTCGCCTCCGCAACGGACCTGGCGAGTGCCCGCCGGTCGGTGGCAGCCGTGGCGATCGCCCCCGAGGTGATCGCCTACATTGTGGACGTGGTGCGGGCCACCCGCACCGCCCCATCCTTCCAGCTGGGGGTGTCTCCCCGGGGTGCCACTGCCCTGCTGAACACCGCCCGGGCGTGGGCCTGGCTTTCGGGACGGACATTCGTCACCCCCGACGACGTCAAGGCGCTCACCCTCCCTGCGTTGCGGCACCGTGTGTCGATGCGCCCCGAGGCACTGATGGACGGCGTCGAAGTGGACGACGTCCTGATGAGTATCCTCGCTACCGTTCCCGTCCCCCGCTAAGGTTCCGGCCCGCATGAGCATTACTGGACGTTTCGTCCTCCTGGCGTTCCTCGGAACGCTTCCCGTCGCGCTGTACCCCGGCGCGACCTCGATCCTGCTCTGGACGGCCTGCCTCCTGGGCGCCGCGGCCCTTGACCTGGCGCTCGCAGCATCACCCCGGCGGCAAGGGCTCAGCCGGTCGCTGCCGGACACGGTCCGCCTCACCGAGGCCTGCACCAGTGTCCTCACGGTCCGCAACTACTCACGCCGTCCGCTGCACGCGCAAGTCCGCGAGGGATGGCAGCCGTCGGCCGGCGCCATCAACCCTGTACAGCGGATATCGGTACCCGTGGGAGAGTCACGGCAGGTACAGGTCCGGATGCTTCCGGAACGCCGGGGCCACCTGCGGGTGGAGCAGGTGACGATTCGCAGCTTCGGTCCGCTGGGACTCACGGCCAGGCAGCTCAGCATCCCAGCCCCTGGGTTGCTCCGTGTCCTCCCCCCGTTCCACTCCAAACGCCACCTACCCTCCAAACTGCGCCGGCTCCGGGAACTCGACGGCCGCGCCGCGGTCCAGATCCGCGGTGCCGGAACCGAATTCGACTCGCTGCGGGACTATGTGAGGGGCGACGACGTCCGCTCCATCGACTGGCGCGCCACCGCCCGCCGCCGTGAGACGGTGGTGCGCACCTGGCGCCCTGAACGTGACCGGCGGGTGGTGATTGTTCTTGATACGTCCCGCACGTCCGCCGCCCGGATCAACGACGAGCCCCGGTTGGACACGTCGATGGAGGCCGCGCTGCTCCTGGCCGTGCTGGCCCAGCGTGGAGGTGACCGGGTAGATTTCCTCGCGTTTGACCGTCGTCCCCGCGCCCGGGTGGCCTCGGCGGCGAAGGGGAACCTCCTGAACTCCCTGGTCAAGGCCATGGCCCCCCTGGAAGCCGAACTGATCGAAGCGGACTGGTCACGGATTCCCTCCCATGTGCGCGCTATTTCGTCCCACCGCTCCCTGGTTGTCTTGCTGACCTCCCTCGATTCCGGGTCGGTGGAGGAGGGACTTCTCCCCGTCCTGGCGGAGCTCACGTCCCAGCACGTGGTGGTGGTTGCCTCGGTCCGCGACCCGCGGCTGGACGAAATGCGAGCGGAGCGCCAGTCAGCCTCCGATGTGTACCGGGCGGCCGCCGCGGAGCGCGCCCTGCTGGACCGGGCAGCGGTGAAATCACAGTTCCGCCAGCTCGGGACCGAGGTCGTCGACGCTCCCCCGCACGAGTTGCCTCCCCAACTGGCCGACATGTACATCCGGCTCAAGGCGGCGGGCCGGCTGTGACGACGCCACCCGTCGGCGTCGACTATTCCCAGACGGCCCGCCGCCAGCCATGGTCTGCCCTGCCTGCTGCTGTCCAGCACCGTTTCGCAGCCGGGCTCGGCGCTCCAGTGGATTCAGCGCCACTGGCCGGTGGCGGTTTCACCAACGGTTTTGCGGCGGTGCTTACCGGCGGGAACCGACGGGTTTTCGCCAAGGCAGCCCCTGCTACCGATCACCTCATTTTCGCTGCCTATGTCCGGGAGGCTGAGGTCCTCGCCGCACTCCCGGCCAATTTGCCGTTCCCGTTACTGCACTTTGCGGAACTGATCCCCGCTGCCGGAACCCAGTGGCAACTGCTCTGCTTTGAGGCTATTGACGGCTCTATGCCGGGGCAGCCCTGGACCGCCACCGATCTGGGGGCCGTCCACCGGTCATTGCTGACGGTTCAGTCCGGTCTTCAGGAGTTACCGGCCGAGTTCTCCGGTGGTTCGATGGTCGACGACTTCTTTGGCGCTGACTCCCCGACCGGCGTGTCCGACTGTTGGCTGGTCAATGATCGGCTCCCCTCCTATCTGTCCCCCCTTACCCCTCAGCAGATGGGGGAGCTTCAGGACCTGACCCTGCTCGGCCGCGACGCACTGGTGGGCGACGCAGTGCTGCACAATGATCTCCGGGCTGACAACATTCTGATCCGTTCCAACCCCAGGAGCACCACCGAACCCGTTGCGCTCTTTTGTGACTGGAACTTCCTGTCCACCGGCCCGGCGTGGGCGGACTGGGTGGCGCTGCTGGTGTATCCGCGCCACGCCGGGATCGACGTCGGTCCCTGGGTCACCGAGTCACCGCTGAGTGCAGACGCCGACCCCGACCATATTGATGCCTGGCTGGCGGTCCTTGCCGCCTACATGGTGACCAGTGGATCCCAACCGGACCTGGCCACCAGTCCCTTCCTGCGCACCCACCAACGATTTACCGCACGCATCCTGATCGACTGGATCAGCGAACGACGACACTGGGAGTTCTAACATGCAATCCATCTACCAGCGCGCTTTGGGCACTGACTTTGACCGGCTCCAGCCGGAACTGCAGGCATATTTCAGCCTCCACTCCGACGCGGGAAAGGCCGGCGTGGGCAGCGGCACCTTTGAGGTGGCGGGCTGCCCGGCCTGGTTCGCTCGACCCGTTTTCCGGCTGGCGGCTGCGGAGAACTCGTTCTTCCCCGAATACGGGACCGATGTACCGTTCACGATCGTCAATTACCCGCATACGGATCCATTCGGCAGGTCTTCGCTGACCGCCCGGCGTGTGCTGCACTTTCCCGGGGTCGACCGCGTTTTCGAGGACACCACCTCCGAGGAGGACGGTCAGTTGCTCGACTACGTGGGGGCACACCGGCTGACGCTCACCGACCTCACCTGCTCCGTCACCGCTGAGGGTCGGATGCGGATGGTCTCCAACCGGACCCGCGTGTTTGCCGGCCCGGCGCGGTTGGCTGTACCCGATGTTGTCGGCGCCGTGGCCTACATGGAGCAGTGGTGGGATGAGGCGACGGGCAGGTTCAGGATCCAGACCCGGGTGGTGCAGCGGCAACTGGGTACCCTCCTGGTCTACGCGGGGGCCTTCGACTACCACCTGATCGACTTTGACGGGGTGCTGCCCGCCGAGGCCGAACCGAGGCGCTGGGAACGGCGCAGCTAGTTCCCCGCCATCTCCTGGTTCAGGGCGTCGGCGGTCTGGGTCAGCCGGCTCAGGATGGTCCCGGCCGCCGACGGGGAAACGCTCTCGAGCCCCGCATCAGGCGTCAGCCGCAACTGCGCCAACCGGCTGACGGGCAGGCCAAGTTGACGCCACGGGGTGAGGACGGAAGCGGCGAGCGTCGCGACTCTCCGCGGTCGGCGGGGATCCGGAACAATGCCCGCCCACAATTCGCCGTCGGCTTCGAGATGTCCCGCGAGCTGCTCCCACTGCGCCATGGTCAGCCCCGCCAGCGGGACCGCCACCGCACTGAGGGTGCTCATGCCGAGAACGTCCAGGGGCGCACGGTCGGCTGGGAAGGACACGGTCACGGTGGCTGCCCCGGCGGCGCGCACCGCCTCCGCGATCGCATCCCAGGCGTCCGACACTTCCTGGTCCGGCACCGCGCGCAGGGTTCGGTACCCGCTCGCCGTCGGGATCCCGCCCGCGAGGATGTCGGCGATCTCGGGTTCGTCCAGTTGCAGGTGAACCCTGGTCCCCGGGGCCAGGGTTTGGACCCTGCTGATCGTCTCCGCCGCCCCAAGGGTCAGGGAGTCCCTGATCTCCCGGCGGGCACCATGGTCGAGCAGCGCACGTTCGCCGCTGTGCAGGTGGAGGTTGGCAGCCACGGACAGCGGACCCCGGAGGTGGATCTTCAGCGCCGGTGCCGGGTGGGACTCGGCGCCGATCAGATCACCGAGCACGTTCAGGTCGGTCGAGAGTGCGGACACCGCGCGTCGGTGGTCCTTCCCGGGCCGGTCAACGAGTCGCCAGCCGTGGGGCTGCAGATCGACCGGCAGCTCCACCAGGATGGCGGCGGTGCGTCCGACCGCGTCGCTACCGACTCCGCGGTGGGGCAGGGAGACCAGGTGGGGTAGATGGGGGTCGCCCAGTTCGCCTCGGACCACGCGGGTCGCCTCCAGCGGGTCGGTTCCCGGCCAGTCGCCGAGCGCCGTTGCGGTGACCTGTGGGGCGTCAGGCGCCACTGGTGCCCTCCGCTGGCCGACGGTTCTCGGACAGCGCCTGATGGTGCCGGATCACCTCGGAAATGATGAAGTTGAGGAACTTCTCGGCGAAGGCCGGGTCGAGGTTGGCCTCCTCAGCGAGCGCCCGGAGCCGCGTGATCTGGGACGCTTCCCGGTCCGGGTCACCGGCTGGCAGCTGGTGTTCGGCTTTGAGGACCCCGACCCGCTGGGTGGCCTTGAACCGTTCGGCGAGGAGATAAACGAGTGTCGCATCAATGTTGTCGATGCTGCTCCGCACCGACAACAGTTCCGCCATTACCTCTGGTTGTACCTGCCCGGCCAGCGAGCTCGCCGCCGGGTCGTAGCTGCTGGTCGATTCAGTCATGACCCAAGTCAAGCACCAGGTGCGGACCACCGACTAATCCGGCGACGACACAATCAGTGGGCGGATTGCAGCTCCGGGCGTTCCAGGGACCGGGCGGAGTCGAGGGTCGCCTGGCCCAGGACCCGGGTGCCCTGGTACAGCACCACCGTCTGGCCGGGTGCCACGCCTCGCATCGGTTCGTTCAGGCGGACCACGAGTTCGGCCTGCCCGTCGGCGTCGTCCTCCATCCAGGCCACCGCGTCCACAGGGTCGCCGTGAGCACGGACCTGCGCCATGCAGTCGAACTCTCCGCCGTTCACGACGGCGTCGATTGGCAGCCCTGCCCAGGAGACCTTGATCCCCCGGAGCTGATCGACGGCCAGCATCCGTTCAGGACCGACCACCACCTTGTTCTCCTTGGGCCGGATCTCCAGCACGAAGCGCGGCTTGCCGTCGTCCGCGGGGGTTCCGAGCTTCAGGCCACGGCGCTGTCCCACGGTGAAAGCGTTGGCGCCCGGGTGGGTTCCCACCTGCTCACCGTCGGTGTCCACGATGGCTCCCTCGGTCATCTCAATCCGCTCGGCGAGCCAGCCTCTGGTGTCGCCGTCGGGGATGAAACAGATGTCGTGACTGTCGGGCTTGTTCGCCACCGACAGCCCGCGGCGTTCCGCCTCGGCCCTGACCTCGGCCTTGGACGGCGTTTCGGCGAGCGGAAACATCGAGTGCTTCAGCTGCTCGTGCGTGAGGACACCCAGCACGTAGGACTGGTCCTTGGCCCAATCAGCTGCCCGGTGCAGCTCGCGGTTGCCGTCGCCGTCCTCGATCACCTTCGCGTAGTGGCCGGTGCAGACGGCGTCGAAGCCCAGCGCCAGCGCCTTCTCCAGCAGCGCGGCGAACTTGATTCGTTCGTTGCAGCGCATGCAGGGGTTGGGGGTGCGGCCCGCCGCGTATTCGGCAATGAAGTCGTCAACAACGTCTTCCTTGAACCGCTCGGAGAAGTCCCACACGTAGTAGGGGATCCCGAGGATGTCACAGGCACGCCAGGCATCCCGGGAATCCTCGATGGTGCAGCATCCCCGGCTGCCGGTGCGGAGGGTTCCGGGCATCCGGGACAGCGCCAGGTGGACCCCGACGACGTCGTGCCCCGCCTCAACGGCGCGTGCTGCGGCGACGGCGGAGTCCACTCCGCCGCTCATTGCTGCGAGTACCTTCATGAATATTCCTTCACAATCGAAATCCTGTGCCAGCTGTCTGGATGCTTGACGCGTGGGATGCCATCCCGGCCTGGCGGGCCCGTTGGTAGGCCTCGGGTAAGGCCGTACCAAGAGCATCAACGTCCGCGGCGGTCGAGGTATGCCCCAGGGAGAAACGTTGGGCTCCCCTGGCCTCCGCTTCGGAGAGCCCCATTGCCAGCAAAACGTGCGACGGTCGGGGGACACCGGCGGTGCAGGCCGACCCGGTGGAGCTCTCCACCCCTGCCAGGTCCAGGAGGAACAAGAGCGAGTCCCCCTCGCAGCCGGGGAAGGTGAAATGGGCGTTGCCGGGGAGTCTTTGGGTGCGATGCCCCCTTAGTACGGCGTCAGGCACCGCTGCCTCGACAACGCTGATCAGCCGATCCCGGAGGGCGGCGATGCGGTCGGATTCCCCGGTGAGGTCGGCGGTCACATAGGAGGCTGCGGCCGCGAACGCCGAGATGCCAGCGGCGTCGAGGGTCCCTGACCGGATGTCCCGCTCCTGCCCGCCGCCGTGCTGCACCGGGGTGAGCTTCACTGCCCGCCCGACGTATAGGGCGCCGACGCCGACCGGACCACCAATCTTGTGGGCGCTGACAGCCATTGTGGCCAGACCAGACTCGGCGAACGACACCGGGAGGGAGCCGAAGGCCTGGACGGCATCGGAGTGGACGGGGATGCCGTGCGCAGCCGCCGCCTCGGTGATGAGCCGGATCGGCTGGACTGCACCAACCTCGTTGTTCGCCCACATGACGGTAATCAGGGCGATCGACGCTGGGTCGTCGTCGAGCTCGCCCTGCAGAGCGTCAAGCGAAACGATCCCGTCGGCACCCACGGGCAGCCAGGTGACGACGGCGCCCTCGTGCCGGGCCAGCCACTCGACGGTGTCCTGGACAGCCGGGTGTTCGATTGTCGAGCACAGGATCCTGCGTCGGCGCGGGTCGGCTGACCTGCGGGCCCAGTACAGGCCCTTCACTGCAAGGTTGTCCGCCTCGGTGCCGCCCGAGGTGAAGATGACCTCCGACGGGTGCGCTCCGGCCGCGGCAGCGAGGGTTTCGCGGGAGTCCTCAACGACCCTGCGGGCACGGCGGCCTGAGCCGTGCAGCGACGAGGGGTTGCCGCTACGGCTAAGTTCTGTGGTGAGTGCGGCGAGCGCGGGCGCCGAGAGGGGCGTGGTCGCCGCGTGGTCAAGATACACGGGCATCGGTCAATTCTAGCCGTTTCGGCCCCACACTTCACGTCGGGTCCGGGAACCGGCAATCGCCTGTGCCACCGGGTGACCGCGCTACCGGATCACCAGCCCCAGCGCCTCGGCAATCGTCATGGCCTGCGCGACGTCGATCACCGCACCCCGGAACTGCACATTTTCCATTGACAGCTCACCCAGCTCGCTGCCCCGAAGATCCGTGTCCCGCAGCCGGGCTCCGGACCACTCCACGTTGGATAACCGGCAATTCCGCAGGACGGCCCGGTTGAGGTTGGCTCCGGTAAAGTCGGCCTCGGTCAGTGCCACCTCGTTGAATTCGGCCGAGGAGAGGTCGGCCCTCACCAGCGAGACATAGGACCAGTTGCCGCCGGTGACCTTCAGCGGCACCAGTGAGGAGTTGCTGAAGATGCTGCCGGTCAGCCGGCAGCCAACAAAGGTGGAATCGAAGAAGCTGCAGGATTCGAAGCGGCAGCCATCGAACGCTCCCTCCGTGTGAGTCGAGACATTGAATTTGACGTTGCGAAACACGCAATTACTGAAAGTTGACCCTGCGGTGCGTACCTCGGTGAAGTCGCAGTCAATGAACGTCGCCCCGGCATAGTCTTCCCGGTCGAGTACTTTCCCATACCAATCCTCGCCACTGATCACCATCCCTACGATGCTACCGAACCCATCGGCCTCCTCCGCCGTTGAGAGAGGAGCAGGCATTTGGTTGGTGGCTACGGATACGTCTACAGTCTTGCCCTGATGCGCAAGCCGCACCGAAGATGAAAGGCACCCATGGCGACACCGTCCGACCGGTCCTACTACGCCGTGCTCGGGCTGTCACGGGACGCCACCGCCAAACAGGTGAAGGACGCCTACCGCCGGGCGGCCCGGTCGACGCACCCGGATGCGGGAGGCAGCGCAGAGCAGTTCCACGACGTGGCTGTCGCCTACGAGACCCTCGCGGACCCCGAACGACGCCGTCGCTACGATCAGGGGCTCGGCGGCAGCGCCGCAGGCCGGGACAAGCCGGCTCCGCGCCCGCCCTCCCGGGCATCATCCACCACGCCCAGCGCCCAGGCGGCCGACGACGAGGCCTACCAGCGACCGGCCGTCTACGAGCCCCCCTTCTCCCCCCAACAGCCACCGGTGATCCCCCTCACCCTTGCGGGCCGCCAGGTGCATGGCACCGCCCGGCAACCCGGATTCCTGGCGCGGCTCGGGTCCAACAGCGGCTCACGGTACGACGGCGAACGCCGCACCTCGGCATTGCTGGAGCACCGTTTCCTTGACAGCTTCCCCGCGGCGCGATTGGTCAACGGGCTGCGTTTTGGGGATGATGCTGGCACCGAAGCTTCTCACGCGGTGCTGGCCGGCTACCGGCTGGCGGTCATCGACTCACTGCTCGCCCCTCCGGGCAACTACCGGTGGGACGGCGCGGCCCTGCGCCGCAACGGCAAGATCGCTGGAGATGTGCGCATCATCGAATCCGTCCGGCGCGTGCAGGATCTCTTCCCCGAGTGCAACGTCCAGGCGTGGCTCGTGCTGCACGGCGGGGACGGCAACCCGTTCGAGCCGATCGTTGATTACCCACCGTCGTTGGACAAGTCAGCGCTGACAGCAGTCCATGTGGCCAACCCTGGAACGCTCCTGCGGGAGCTCCGGAAGTTTCTGGGCGGCGGGCCCCAGCCGTATGTGGTGCAGCTACCGGCGCTGGGCCGGTTGTTGAAGTACGCCGAGCGCTAGGATTGAGACGTGTTCCGTATCCTTTTCTATACTCCCGAGATCCCCGGCAATACGGGCAACGCCATCCGCCTCGCTGCGGTGACGGGCGCCGAGTTGCACCTGGTGGAACCCCTTGGCTTCACCTTTGAGGATGCGAAGCTCCGCCGCGCGGGCCTCGACTACCACGATCTCGCGGTGCTCCGCGTGCATCGGGACCTGGAGACTGCCTGGCAGGAACTCGCCCCTGAGCGGGTGTTCGCCTTCACCGCGGAGGGTGAAATCTCCTACGCCGATATTACCTATCAGGCGTCCGACGTCCTGTTGTTCGGGCCCGAGTCGGTGGGCCTACCCGCGGACGTCAAACACGATCCCCGGGTCACGGCCCGGGTCAGGTTGCCCATGCTCCCCACCCGTCGGTCACTCAACCTCGCCAATTCGGCGTCAATTGTTCTCTATGAGGCCTGGCGGCAGCACAGCTTTAGCGGCGCTGGCAGCTGATCCTCACACCCACAAGGAGCCACCATGCCACCACGCCATGCCGAAGATGTGTCTGAGACCGGCGCCGAGGACTTTGAACGTCTCGCCCCCGCCCTGTGGAACCCCATGGGGAACGCCGTTGCGGCGGCAGCAGACATTGACCTCGGTGACCGGGTGCTCGACGTCTACTGCGGTAGTGGTGCAAGCACCATCCCGGCCGCCCAGTTCGCCGGTCCGGATTCAGTGGTTGACGCCCTCGACCCATCGTCGTCCCTGCTGGACCTGGCGCGGGCAAAGGCCGAGGCAATGAACCTCACGCAGATCAGGTTCGACACCGCCGAACTCGCCGGGTGGACCGCTGAAACCCCCTACGATGTGGTGCTGTGCTGCTACGGACTGCCCCGCTTTCCCGACATGGCTGTCGCCACCACCGAGCTGGCCGGCGTGCTGCGCCCCGGCGGACGGATTGCGCTGAGCACCTGGGACACGGGCGCCCACTCCGAGTTCCGCCAGATTCTGCAGGAAGCCTGCTCAGCCGAGGTCCCCGCCGAGGGTGAAGCCCTACTGGAGCGGGAGCTGGCCAACATGGAACAGTTGGCCTCCACCGAGCGGCTGGGCGAGTGGTTGCTCGCCCATGGGTTCAGCACCGCAGGGGTGGACTCGGTGCCCCTCGAGGTGCCCCTCGACGCGGACTCGGCCTGGTCGCTCGTGAATGGCTCGCTGTTCCGCCACCTCCTCCCACAGGATCCCACGGCAACTCAGCGGATCCGGAGCGGATTCCTTGACCGGTTGGGAACCAGTTATGTGCTCGATGCACGTTCCCTCGTGGCCGTCGCCGAAACCGCCGAATAGCACGGCGGCAGATCTGCTGCTGGGCCCTCCCATCCCCCGCGGCGTCAGCTCCGAATAATTGATGACAGCAAATGCTGATCCGCCTGGGCGGGGTAGTTAACGTCCCGGGCGATGACAGCGACTGTCCTCGGACACAGGATCAGGACGGTGGGACGGATGAGCAGGTACGCGGGGGGCACGATCGAGTTGCACCGCACCAGGCCGTCGCCTGTTCGGAATCGTAGACCGGGCGCTTTATGCTTGGAGAATATGGAAACTCCACGAGCCAGCAGAACCACCTCAGCAGGTTCATCAGCGAGTGGATTCGCCGCTGAACCCACCATGGCCACCCTCACCGATCTTCTGCTGCGGGTGGCTGCCAAAGATCAGCAGGCGTTCGCCGCGTTCTATGCGCAGACCTCGCGCCGTGTGTATGGTCTGGCCCGCCGGGTTCTGATCGACCCGGAACTTAGCGAGGACACCACCCAGGAGGTGTACCTCCAGGTCTGGAACATCGCCGACCAGTTCCGGCCTGAGATGGGATCACCCATGGCGTGGCTGATGACCCTCACCCACCGGCGGGCCGTGGACAAGGTCCGGTCGGAGCAGAGCTCAACCGACCGGGAGGCCCGCTACGGTGCGGCAATGCAGGAGATCGATCACGACAATGTCGTGGACACGGTCACCCAGCGTCTCGAAGCGGAGACCGTCGTGAAATGCCTTGAGACGCTCACCGACACCCAGCAGGAGTCAGTGAAACTCGCCTACTACGGGGGCCTGACCTACCGTGAAGTCGCCGAAAAACTTGGCGTTGCCGTACCAACCATCAAATCGAGGATCCGTGACGGATTGCTTCGACTGAGAACCTGTTTGGGGGTGAACTGAGATGCAGGACAACTCAATGTGTGACGAATCAACCGCGGACCTTCGGCAAGATCTGGAGGGCGGCCGCGCACTCGAATGGGCTGAACTGTACGCCCTGGACGCGCTCAGCGATCCCGAACGGACGGTCCTTGAGGCGCACGTGTCAGCTGCCGCCGACGCGCAGCGCAAAGCTTTCAACGACCGTGTCAGCTCGACCAGGGAAACCCTGGCCCGGGCTTACGTGGTGGACGACGTCGAGCCGCCCGCCGCATTGTTCGACCGTATCCTTGCCCAGCTGCCCGCCAGCATGGCCACCCCGGGAGCATCCGATGCCCCACGGGCCGCAGCGAAAACCTCAGGCACCACCGATGACCTGGCCTCCCGCCGGGAGTCGAGGCAGCGCCGATCCCGGCCCATGGGACGCTGGCTGGTTGCTGCTGCGGCAGCCGTGGTGATCGCGGTCGGTGGAGTCAGCGTCGTGCAGAACCTTCAGCAGACCTCCGTGGAGCAGGAGGTGCTGCAGGCACAGGACCTCCAGTCGGGGACGTTCACCATTCCCGCCGGGGGCACCGCCGAGCTCAGGCTGTCCCGCGCCGAGGACGCAGCAGTGATCACGCTGAAAAAGGTCCCCGCTCCCCCGGCAGGAAAGGTGTACCAGATGTGGCGGGTACCCACCGATGGCTCTGCCCCGGTGTCTATCAGCACCATGACCGGCGAGGACGTCGAGGATTCGTTGGTGACCACCGTCGAGGGGATCGGCTCGTCAATGGGGTTCGCGATCACGGTCGAACCTGATGGCGGGTCCGAACAGCCCACCCTTCCGCTGGTCGCTGAGATTCCGTTCGAAGCCTGAGTCGAGCCTGTTCCGCGCCGGTGGCTAGAAGCCGGCGATGGTCTGGTCTGAGTTAACCGGAACCACGTGGAAGACCTCGGCGCTGCGTCCCGCGGCCAATCCTCCGCGCGCAGCGTTGGCTTGGAGCATTCCGCGGACCACTTCGTCCATCCGCCCAGCGTCCGGGTGCTGGCTGCTGTGGAAATGCAGGGCGCGCAGCTTGTCCTCCACCTTTTCGGTGATGTCCACAAAGTGGTTTTCCAACTGTGTCGGGCCTGCGTAGAACCATAGCCAGGACACCCGGTGGCTTGCCAGGCCTGCCGCCTCCAGCTCGGGGAAGGCATAGGGATTCTCTGCGGCGGGATACACCGCCCGGGTCACCGCTTCGCCGCAGGCGAGGTGGTCCGGGTGACTCTTCTGGATCCGGTCCCAGTTTCGTTCAGGGTGCATGGACAGGACGACGTCGGGACGAACCCGTCGAATGACCTCAACCACCCGCCTGATGACGTCGGTCGTTGGTTCGAGGTATCCGTCCCGTTCCCCCAGGTAATGGATGTCTTGGACACCAACCTCCCGGGCCGCAGCAATCTGCTCGCTGCGGCGCAGTTCGACCATGGTGTCCCGCTGTGCCGCGTCGAAACCACCGGCGTCGCCGTCGGTCATGATGCAGTAGTGGACCTGCACTCCCGCAGCCGTCCATTGCGCCACCGTGCCGGCAGCACCGAAGTCGATGTCGTCGGGGTGGGCCGCGAAACACAGGACGCTGGTGATCAGGTGGCGGTCCGGGTCGAAGATGGCTGACACGACGATCAGGACCTACGTTTGATAATCTCAGCCGTGGCCTGCGGCAGCACAGTGAAAAGGTCGCCGACGACCCCGAAGTCAGCAATCTCGAACACCGGGGAATCTGCGTCCTTGTTGACGGCGATGATTACCTTCGCGGTCTGCATGCCCGCCTTCTGCTGAATAGCACCCGAAATACCCGCCGAAATGTAGAGCTGCGGCGACACCGTCTTCCCCGTCTGGCCAATCTGCGCCGAATGTTCGATCCAGCCCGCATCGGTGGCCGCACGGGAGGCTCCGACGGCCCCGCCGAGTGCGTCGGCGAGTTCCTCCACCGGGGTGAAGTCCCCGTCCACTCCACGCCCACCGGCCACGATGACCCGGGCCTCGGTCAGCTCGGGGCGCCCGCTGGCGGCCTTCGCGGTGCGCCCTGTGATCCGTGCTGCGCGGGCTGGAATGACCGAGTCGACGGTGACCATCTCGGGGGCCCCGCCGTCGCCCGCGGGTGCGACCTCCACGATGTTCGCCTTGACCGTGATCAGCGGCGTTCCAGTGGTGACTTTCGCCTCGACCGCGTACGAACCGGCCAGCACCGACTTGGTAACGGTCAGGTCCGCACCGATCGCGACAGCATCGGTGATCACGCCTGACGTCAGCTGGACACCGGCACGCGCGGCGATCTCCTTGGCTTCGGAGCTGTTGCCCAGGAGGACGGCCGACGGTGAACTCGCCCGGACAGTCGCCGTCAGGAACGCGGCCTTCCCTGCAACGAGGAACTCCGCGACATCGGGCGAAGCGGGCCGGTAAATGGTTTCCACACCCCGCGCGCCCAGTTCCTGCGAGATCTCGTCATTGAGGTCACCGAGGAAGGCGACTGCTGCGCCGCCAAGACGCGCAGCGATGGTGAGGAGTTCCCGATGGCTCTTGTGCAGGGCTTCGCCGGGCTGGTCAATCAGTACTAGAACGGTGGCCATTACACTGGCTCCTTTGCGCTATTAGGGAACGAAATTCGGTGGATTGCCACAGCAGTTGTGGCTTGCTACAGCAGTTTCTGCGCCGCAAGGAAATCCACGATCCGGATTCCGGCGTCACCCTCGTCGCTAATAATGGTTCCCTGACTCCGTGGCGGCCTGGGATCGGCAGTCAGCACACTCGTCCAGGAACCCGCGAGCCCCACCTCGCTCGCATCGACGCCGACGTCCTGCAGCGAGAGGGTGGTCAGGGGTTTCTTTTTCGCTGCCATGATGCCCTTGAAGTTCGGGTACCGTGGCTCGTTGATCTGGTCGGTCACCGAGACCACGGCCGGCAGGGTGGCCTCAACGGTTTCCGAGTAGACGTCACCGTCCCGGCGTGCCGTCAGCGACCAGGTACTTCCGTGCTGCTCTAACTCCAGGGACGAGGCGAAGGTGACCTGCGGCAGGTCCAGGCGTTCGGCGAGCTGCGCCGGCACCAGCGAGGTTTCGCCATCGGTCGATGCCATCCCGGTGAGCACCAGGTCCACGGGTCCGAGGTGGCTGACGACGGCGGCGAGCGCCCGGGAGGTACCGGCCGCATCCGAGCCTGCAAGGGCCTCGTCGCTCAGGTGAACTCCCGCGTGGGCGCCGATCTGGAGCGCCTTCTTGACCGCGCTGGCGGCTGCGGGCGGGCCCATGGTGACAGCTGTGACCCGGTGACCGGCAGCCTCCCCGCCGTGCGCCTCGACAATCTGCAGTGCTGCTTCCAGCGCGTACTCGTCCAACTCCGAGAGGATGCTCTCCTCGCGGACGGTGGTCCGGTCTTCGCCGCCGATGTGCCGGTCGAACTGCGCGTCTGGCACATGCTTCACCAGGACCACAATGTCCAGGCCTGCCTGCGATGCGTCTTCCATTGCTGCCTTTCCTCTGACGGGGATCTCCCGTGACCTAGCTAAGCATATCGGGGCGCTCCGACACCCGGGGCCAGTCGTTGGCGATGGCTGGTTAGCCCTCGGCCTGACCCACGGTGACCTCGATGGTCTGGCTTTCACCGTTGCGCTCAAATTCGACGCTTACGGTGTCCCCCTCGGCCTGCATCCGCACTGCCGCAGTGAGGTCCCGTGGATCGGTGATCTGCCGTCCGGCCACGTTGGTGATGACATCGCCCTCCTGGAATCCGGCGTTGGCTGCGGGTGATCCCGGCTCGACTCCGGCAACCTCTGCACCCACGGAGAAGGAGGTTTCCGCACTGGAGTTCTCCGAGGCCGATGGTGAGACCGATACCCCCAGGAATCCGTGGGAAGCGCTGCCTTCCTCGATGATCTCGCGGGCTACCCGCTCCGCATAGTTGATCGGAATGGAGAAACCGACACCGATGTTTCCGGTGCTGTCCGCCGAACCCGCCGAGGCGATGGCGACGTTCACCCCGATCACGCTGCCCTGGCCGTCCACCAGTGCTCCACCGGAGTTGCCCTGGTTGATGGCCGCGTCAGTCTGGATAACGTTCAGGTAGATCGACCCCTGTGCCTGGTTCTGTGGTACCTCGGCACCTTCGGGCGGCAGGAAGTTGAAGCCGTCTCCTTCCTGCTCAGGAGCAGCATCGGCCGATTCCTCGGGCACCGCCGAGGAGGCGACACTGATGGTCCGGTTCAGGGTGGAAATGATGCCGTCAGTCACCGTTCCGCTGAGTCCCAGCGGAGCGCCGATCGCGATGGCGGTATCGCCGACATTGAGCGCATCCGAGTCCGCGAGGGTTGCTGGTTGCAGATCCGGGGCATCCACCTTGATCACTGCGAGGTCGGAAAGCGGGTCGGTCCCGACGATCTCCGCAGGGAACACCCGCCCGTCACTGGTACGGACCTCCACCGCCGCATCGCTGACCTGGCCACCAAGAGTGACCACATGCGTATTGGTGAGGATGTGTCCTTCCCCGTCGAGCACGATCCCAGAACCGGAGCCACCGGAGCCCGCGCCGCTCACGGCAATCGTGACCACACTCGGGGAAGCCTTTACCGCCGCCCCGGTGACCTCATTGACGCTTTCGGTGTCGTTGACCACGACTGACTGTGACTGGCCGGTGGTGGCGGCCGGTGTGACTGCCTGTCCGCCGAGCAGCTGATCTGCCCCCGCCACCACGCCACCGCCAAGCAGGCCGGCGATCAACACCCCGCTGACAAAGGTGGCGGTACCGAAGCGTTTCTTGTCCCGCTGCGAGGGAAGCGCCGCAGGGGGCAGCGCAGATCTATAAAAACCACCGCTGGAGTAGGAGCCATCGTCATAGGCGGCGCGGTGGTGCTGCCCGGTGTTCTCAGGATCACTGTTTTCACCGTCTGGACGAGAGGAATCCGCCCACACATGGGATGGGGGTGTCTGAGGGCGTGGTGGAATATTCCGTTCGAACCCGTGCAGGTTGTCGTCAGTCATCGGAAAGCCTTTCGTCTCGATGCATCGAACTATGCCAAACCATTCTGGGCCTTTGGCTGATGTTCGCTGGGTGAATACTGTGAGCCAACCGGACGTTGTGGCGCTCCTGACAGATATTCTCCCCGGGTCCACCCCCCACCGCAAAGATCGGGGCTGTGGTGGTTCAGATTTCGCTAGGGGCAGATGGGGTTAGGTGGACTGCCCCACCGGTGCACCCTAGAATTCACAAAGGGCGTGTGACAGCGTGGGGGCATCTGCCATCGACCGCTGGCCCGCCGTTCACTGGGATTCCGGGGACACTCATCGAAGGGTATTGAATGCGATCGAGCACCAGGCGCCTCGCGGCAACAGTAGGCGTCACCGCTGCACTAATGCTGCCCCTGACCACGCTTCCCGGCGCGTATGCCGCGCCACCGGTCGACTTCGGCGCAGAGAACGTGATCGACGACGCCGGAGTGCTCGACGCTGCAGGTCTGGCTGAGGTGGAAGAAGCAATTGCCCAGCTCGAAGAGACTGAGGGCTACCGGCTCCGCGTCGTCTATGTTGACTCCTTCACTGATCCGGCCGACCCCGATGAATGGTCGCAAGAGACTGCAGAAATCAGTCAGCTGAATGACGCTGACGTTCTCCTCACGGTGGCGGTAGAGGACGGGCAGGCCCGCTTCTTTGCCAGCAACTCCAGTCCCGTGCAGTCCGGCACGGAACCCCGGTTCAATTCAGACATCCTCCCCGAACTGAGGGATGACGATTGGGCCGGTGCTGGGGTTGCCGCAGCCGGGTCCGTCTCAAGTATTCTCTCCGGCGAGTCAGGCGGCTCAGGGGACAGCGACGCCGACGAATCCAACGGCGGCGGTAGCGGTTTGGGCGCCGTGATTCTGGTCGGTGCCCTGGTGGCGCTCGCCGGTATCGGCGGCTTCTTCTTCCTGAGGTCGCGCAGCCAGAAATCTCTTACCAGCGGCCCCTCCACCACCCAGGACTTCGGTCCAGGACGCGGACCGGACGGCGAAGTCCTCGACCCGTTGGCAGCCTTCAGCGTCGAGGACCTGCGGAAGAAGGCGGGCAGTCTCCTCATTGCCGCCGATGATGCAATCAAGTCCAGCGAGCAGGAAGTCGGGTTCGCCCAGGCCCAGTACGGGGATGCTGCGGTGCAGCCCTTCGTTGACGACATCGCTGCTGCCAAGGCGCATATGAGCGAATCCTTCAAACTCCAACAGCAGCTCGACGACCATATTCCTGACACCAAGGAACAACAGCGCACCTGGCTCGGCGACATCATCCGCCGCTGCGAGTCGGTCAACAGCTCACTTCAGGAGCACAAGGCAGACTTCGACGCCCTCAGGGAGCTCGAACGCAACGCCCCCGCAGCCCTGGCTGCGGCGCAGGGCTCAGCAGAGGACGTCAGGACCCGTGTGTCAACCGCCGAGCAGACCCTGCAGCAGTTGCAGCAGAAGTACGCGGATTCGGCCACGTCCCAGGTGCGCGACAACGTCGAACAGGCCAACGAACGGTTGGAGTTCGTCGACAGCGCCGCCGCATCCGCCCAGCAGCATCTGGACACCGGTGACACCGGATCGGCGGTCATCGCCGTCCGGGCGGCAGAGGAGAGCGTCCACCAGACGACAGTCCTTCTTGAGGCGATCAGCAAGAGGGCTACCGAGCTGGATGCCGCGAAGGAGGAGTTGGACCGCTCCGTGTCCGACACCGCCCAGGATTTGGCACAGGCGCAGGCGATGCTCGCGACGGGGCAGCACCAGGAGTTGGCTGGCCCAGTGGCCTCAGCAGAAGCCGCACTGAACACTGTCCGTAACGAATCATCGGCGAACCGGGTGGACCCGGTGTCGCTCCTGCAACGCACCGAGGCTGCCCATGCACAGCTGGACGCTGCTTTGGGGGGCATCAAGAATCAGACCGAGCAGACGCAACGAGCCCGTGAGGCGCTGCAGCATGCCATCATGGCGGCCCAGTCCCGTATCTCAGGAACCTCCGACTACATCCGCGCCCGGCGGGGCGGAGTCGGCAGTGAAGCACGCACCCGGCTCGCGGAGGCGGAACGAAACCTTGACTACGCGGTCCAGATCCAGTCGGACGACCCCGTTGCCGCGCTGTCCCATGCACAACAGGCCACGGCCCTGGCAGAGCAGGCGGCTCAGATAGCCCAGCAGGACGTGGACGGCTTCGGCGGCGGCATGGGCGGCTTCGGCGGCGGCGGCATGTTCGGTGGCCGGGGCAACCAGGGCGGCGGCGGAATGGGTGGAGCCCTTCTCGGCGGCATCCTGCTCGGTGGCATCCTCAACGGCGGCGGCGGAGGCGGAGGCCTTTTCGGGGGCGGCGGCGACAGCGGCGGAGGATTCGGCGGGGGTGGCGGCGACATGTTCGGTGGCGGCGGCTTCGGAGGCTTCGGTGGCGGCGGCGGAGGCTTCGGAGGCTTCGGTGGCGGCGGCGGCGATTTCTAGCCCGCACCTCGGCTCCAAACCTCACCGCAGTGGTGAAAATTTATCCAGTACAGACGCGAATTGAAAGGCAAACCCATGGTAAAACAGTCAATCTTCGGACGTATCGCCCAGCTAGCCAAGGCAAACATCAACTCCCTCCTCGACCAGGCGGAGGACCCCCAGAAGATGCTGGACCAGATGGTCCGTGATTACACCAACAGCATTGCCGAAGCCGAGAGCGCCGTGGCCCAGACCATCGGCAACCTGCGGATGCTGCAGGAGGATTACAAGGAAGATCTGGATAATGCCCGGAACTGGGGCAACAAGGCACTTGCCGCGTCGAAGAAGGCCGACGACTACCGCAACGCCGGGGATACGGTCGACGCCGAGAAGTTCGACAACCTGGCGAAGGTTGCCATCCAGCGCCAGATGACCGCTGAGAACGAGGCACGCGGTGCCGAGCCGACCATCGGTTCGCAGGAAGAGATCGTCGAGAAGCTGAAGACCGGGCTCAACCAGATGAAGGGCAAGCTCAACGAGCTCACCAGCAAGCGGGACGAGCTGATCGCCCGCTCCCGCACCGCACAGGCCCAGCAGCAGGTGCACGATGCGGTGAAGAGCATCGACTTCATGGATCCCACGAGCGAGGTGGGACGGTTCGAAGAGAAGATCCGACGCGAGGAAGCCCGCGTCCTCGGCCAGGCTGAACTGGCCAACTCAAGCCTCGACTCACAATTCGAGAGCCTCGAAGACCTGGGTGAGCAGACCGAGGTCGAAGCACGCCTCGCCGCCCTGAAGTCCGGCGGGTCCGGCGGTCGCACTCCGTCGGCCATCGGGCAGGGCAGCGAATCCGAGGAATACCGGCCCGGCCAGTAACCCTCAGCGAACCCGGGCGAGCAGCCCCGGAGGAATCACAGCACAAAGCCGGCGTCCGGCGTTGAGCGACAGGCGCCGGCTTTTTGCTGCCCCTCTCTTGTCCCCCGCTGCGGGTAGATTGGCACCATGTCTCCACTACTTGTCTGGCTCCGCGACGACCTCCGGCTCAGCGACAACCCGGCCCTCTCCGCTGCCCTGGCTGCTGACGCCACCAACACCATTGTCTGCTTCGTGTTCGACGAGGAAAGCGAGGGGATCCGCCCCCTCGGTGGTGCCACCCGCTGGTGGCTCCACCATTCACTCGCCAAACTCGGCCAGGCCATCGAGCAGCTCGGCGGCCAGCTGGTGCTGCGCTCCGGTCCGGCCGAGAACGTCATTCGCGCCCTGGTGGCCGAAACCGGCGCCGAACATGTGCTGTGGAACCGTCGGTACGGTCAGCCCGAGCGGACCATCGATGCCGCGCTGAAAACGTGGTGTGGTGATAACGGGATCGAAGCAACCAGCTATCAAGCCAACCTCCTGTTCGAGCCCTGGCAGATCACTACCGGCTCCGGAGGACCATACAAGGTGTTCACGCCATTCTGGCGGGCCTGCAGGGATCAGCCCGAGCCACGGACACCCCTACCCGCCCCTGAGCGGCTGGAGGGCCCATCCCTGCCGTCGGAGGACCTCGCCAGCTGGGGTCTGCTCCCCACCCGGCCGGATTGGTCTGCCGGGCTGCAGGAACAGTGGAGCCCTGGTGAGGACGGAGCCGGGGAACGGCTGGATGAGTTTCTCGGTGGATCCGTCGACGGGTACGCCGGGAACAGGGATCTGCCCGGCGTCGAGGGCACCAGCAGGCTCTCACCCCATCTGCGGTTCGGCGAGATCAGTCCGTTCCAGATCTGGCACGCGTCCAGAGCCGCGACCAACCCCTCGATCGCGAAGGACATCCAGGTCTTCGGCTCCGAGGTTGGCTGGCGCGAGTTCTGTTGGCAGTTGCTCTACCACAACCCCGATCTTGCGACCGAGAATTATCGGCGGGACTTCGACGGGTTCGCGTGGCAGACGCCAACCCCCGGCGAGCTGGGTGCTTGGCAGCGCGGACGCACCGGCTACCCGCTGATCGACGCGGGGATGCGCCAGCTGTGGGACACCGGTTGGATGCATAACCGGGTGCGGATGGCCGCGGCTTCCTTCCTGATCAAAAATCTGATGGTGGACTGGCGGGTGGGCGAGCAATGGTTCTGGGACACCCTGGTCGACGCCGACCCAGCCAACAATCCAGCGAACTGGCAGTGGGTTGCGGGCTCCGGTGTCGACGCCTCCCCCTATTTCAGGATCTTCAATCCGGTCACCCAGAGCAAAAAGTTCGACCGGGACGGCACGTACCTCAAGCACTTCGTTCCGGAACTGAGGGCTGCGGGGAACGTCCACGAACCGTGGAAGGATACGGAGGCGCCCACCGGCTACCCCTCCCCCGTGGTTGACCTGGCCGAAACCAGGGAACGTGCACTTTCCGCTTACCAGGATCTCCGCGGCGGCTGATAACAAGAAATAGGTCACCCAGGCCCTGGGGCCACTGAACCCGTGGGCGGCTGCGCCAGATGAAAGCCCTGTGCGCAGCCTCCTGAGGGAGTGGACTGGGCACAAAAAAAGATCCCGGCCAGTCTGTGACTGGCCGGGATCTTTCTCTCGTTGCGGGGACAGGATTTGAACCTGTGACCTCTGGGTTATGAGCCCAGCGAGCTACCGAACTGCTCCACCCCGCGGCGTAGACTCAACGTTACGGCCCCGGGGTGGATAGTGCAAATCGGCGGGAAATGGGCGGCTATTTGCTGCCCTACTCCCCTGCTGGTGCGGCTCCTGACTGCCGCTCTTCGGCTTCAAGGGCCCGTGCCAGAGCGTCGCTCAGCCGATCCTGGGCTTCACCGTAGGCGGCGAAGTCGCCGTCTGCAAGGGCTTCCTGACCGTCCTGGATAGCAGTGTTGGCATCCTCCAGCGCCGCCCGAAGGTCCGCTGCCGGATCATCGGTTCCGCCGGTCGCTGGCTCGGAAGGTGCCTCAGTGGGCTCGCCCTCGGTGGGCTCACCCTCGACAGGTGGAGCAGCAGGATCAGCAGGCGTCTCGCCGACGTTCTCGCTGTCACCAGTCACCGCACCCGAATCTCCGCCGAAGACCTGGTCCAGGGCTTCCGCGAGGGTCGGTGCGAAACCAACCTCTTCACCGAAGCTCACCAGGACACGTCGCAGGACAGGGAAGGATGAGTCGCCGGACGACTGGACATAGACCGGCTGTACGTACGCCACGCCGCCGCCGATGGGCAGAGTAAGCAGGTTACCGCTGATCACCTCGGAAGCGCCCTGACGCAGCAGGTTCAGCTCCTGCGACACGGTGGTGTCCGAGTTGAAGAGGTTGGCTGCCTGACCGGGTCCAACCGCCGAGTCCTGGCCGGACGAATCCAACAGCCGCAACGTGCCGTAGGTGTCGGCTTTCACGCCGTCCTCGCCGGTGCCGGCGTCGCCGTCGGCGGCAAGGAAACCGTAGAGCACGTTCCGGGCCTCCTGGCCCGCAGGGACGAACGGGATGAACGGGGTGGTCAGCGAGAAGCTGGCCCCCTCCTGCTCGGGCATCTGCAGTGACAGGTAGTACGGCGGCTGGGGGACGCTGACGGCCTCCCCCTCAAGCGTTGGATCGTTCGGGACGCTCCAAGCCTCGTTGTTGCTGTAGAACGGCTCGGTCTCGGTCACGTGGTACCGGGCGAGCAGTTCACGCTGCACCTTGAAGAGATCCTCCGGGTACCTCACGTGGGCCATCAGGTCGGCCGACATGGCGCTGTAGGGCTGCATCGATGCGGGGTAGATGTTCTGCCACGCCTTCAGAATCGGATCTTCCTCGTCCCAGGCGTACAGATCCACGGACCCGTCATAGGCATCGACAGTCGCCTTGACAGCGTTGCGGATGTAGTTGACCTGCTCCGGCGGAAGCGCCGTCGCAAGGCCCTCTGCGGTCAGTGAATCCTGGGTTGCGGACTGCAGCTCCTGCTGCGTCGAGTACGGGTAGTCAGCGGTGGTTGTATAGCCATCGATGATCCACTTGACCCGGCCGTCGACAATGGCCGGGTAGCTGTTGCCGTCAAGGGTCAGGTACGGGGCAACCTTCTCGACCCGCTCCACCGGATCCCGGTCATAGAAGATCTGGGATTCGCTATTGACCTGATCGGACAGCAGGAGGTCGGTCGACTGGAATTTCAGTGCATATACCAACCGGTTGAAGATGTTACCCACGTCCGGGCCGCCGCTGCCCTGGAAGGTGCTGCGCGACTGCTGATCTGATTCTTCGCTCTGGGGGCGATCGATCTCAATGGGGTTCGCTCCCTCAGGAGCACCCACCACCGAGTACAGCGGTGACTCTTCGCCGAAGTAGATCCGGGGCTCGTAGTTGGACTCGTCGCCCAGCACCCCGGTTGACGGGATACCCGACTGGATGAAGGTGGGCCGGCCGTCGGGTTCGGTGGTCGAACCTGCCGCGGCGACAATCCCGTAACCGTGCGTGTAGAGGACGTGTTCGTTGATCCAGCCGTCAGGTACGCCTGCAGTGTTCAGTTCACGAACAGCGATCACTGTGTCCTCGACTTCGCCGTCAATCTCGTACCGGTCGACGTTGAGGGTTTCCGGGAACTGGTAGTACTGCCGGAACTGCTGGAGCTGGCTGAAGGCATCGCTGACCAGGTTCGGGTCGAGCAGCCTGATGTTCGCGGTGGTTTCGCCGTCCTCGTCGAGGGCGCCGGGCTCGGGGATGTCCGTTGGGTTGTAGGCACTGACCTCGACCTCGTCCAGCCCGTAGGCCGCACGCGTCTGGTCGATGTTGCGTTCGATGAACGGCTCTTCACGGCTGAACTCCGACGGCACCACCTGGAAGCGCTGGATGACCCACGGGTATACGCCGCCGGCCAGAATGGCGACGATGATCAGCATTGCCGTCCCGATGATCGGGAGGCGCCAGCGGCCGATGACAGCGGAGACGATGAACAGCACAGCGACGATGATCGCGGCCGCGGCGAGGATCGCCTTGGTGGGAATCACCGCGTTGACGTCGGTGTAGAGAGCTCCGTCCCAGCGTCCCCCGGTGCCGGTGAGGGTAGCGTAGCGGTCCAGCCAGTAGTTGACGCCCTGCAGCAGCAGGAACAGGGCTGCGAGGATGGCAATGTGGATGCGGGCTGCCTTCGACGTGAAAAGGCCCTTTTCCTCGAGGCGGATGCCGCCGTAGAGGTAGTGGGTCAGGATGCCGGCGATGGCGCTGATAATGACGACACTGATCAGGAAGCCGATCAGGAAGTTCAGGAACGGCAGGGTGAACACGTAGAACGCAATGTCCAGACCAAACTCCGGGTCCACCTCGCCAAACGGCACCTGGTTGAAGAACAGGAGGACGGGCTGCCACTGGGAAGCGGCAGCGGTGCCGGCGAAGGCCGCGAGCACCACGGGAATGCCGAGCATCAGCAGGCGGCGGATTGGTTCCAGCTGGGCCTGGTACCGGTTCAGGTTGTCCTGGACCGCATTGTCCGGAGCATAGATCGGCCGGGACCGGTACGCTACCCGGAGGCTGAAGTATACGCAGATTCCCATGATGAGGAATGCCGCTGCGAACAGGCCGATCCTGGACAGGTTCTCCGTGACGAAGACCTCCACAAAACCGAGCTGGCTGTACCAGAGCACATCGGCGTAAATCTGAGAGACCCAGACGAAGGCGATGACCAGCACGGCCAGCACCACCAGGGTCGGGATGAGCGGGCTGCGTCTTTTCGCGCTGCTGGAATTGGTCTGGCTCGGCCTGCTGCCGAACGGCCGGTCTTCTCCGGAAGTCACATTTACCTCATCGTTGGATCCGTTGGATCACGGAAACCGTGTTCCAACCACCCAGATCGGCAGCGCAACACAGTAGTTCCATGCATTTACATTCTGCCCTGAACACGTCTAAGCAGCCCAATTTCGTTCCGGTCCGAGCCCCTGGACCCAGGATCGAAATGAAATCGTGTCCAAACCCGCCCGGAACCTGTCCGACCCCGCCCGCAGAAAGCATCGCGGAGTCACCGATTTGCTCGATCAGCTGGCTTCGCAGGTGGGAAGGTCGGCGCCGTCGTCCCCGGCACCGAGAGTGCTGACAGCCTCCACGGCGTCGTCAAGGGTTTCGACCCGGACCACCTGCAGCCCGTCGGGCACATGGCCCACCACTTCGTCGCAGTTGGCGGCAGGGGCCAGGAATACTTCGGCCCCTGCTTCACGGGCCCCCGCCAGTTTCTGCCTGATCCCGCCGATGGGTCCCACACTGCCGGCCGAGTCGATGGTTCCCGTCCCGGCGAAGTGCTTGCCGCCCGTCAGCTCACCCTCGGTGAGCAGGTCGACGATCCCGAGGGCGAACATCGACCCTGCCGACGGTCCCCCCACGTTGTCCAGGGCGATGGTGATGTCGAACGGGAAGGTGAAGTTGGCGACCAGCCCCACCCCGAGCTGGAAATCTCCCTCCGGTGACTCCTTGGGGATGACGGACTCGGTGAGCTCCCCGCCGTCGCGCAATAGCCCGATATCGACCGCTGAGCCGTTCGCTGCATTCAATGAATCCCTGAGCACCCCGATATTGGTCACGTCGGTCCCGTCGACAGAGGTGATGACGTCGCCCTCCTCCAGGATTCCTGCCGCTGCCGCGTCTTCGACCAGACCAGCGACGGAGAGCTCCTCTTCGAACTCGATATTCAGGTGGGCGAGGGCTGCGGCGATTGCCGATTCCTGGGAGGACGTCATCGCGACGGCGTTCTGCTCCTGGATGTCTTCCTGGGTGACCTCGGGCGGGTACCTCAGTTCGCGTGGCACGACCGACTCGGTGGGGTCGAGCCACGCCCTGAAGACTTCAAAAATACCGAGCTGGGTTCCCGGCCCACCGGTCACATACACGGTGGTGAGATCAAGGTCGCCGGAGGTCGGGAAGGTTTCCCTACCGTCCACCTCAATGAGTGGCTGGGAATCGATTTCCCCGATGGTGTTGAAGGTTGGGCCGGGAGACTCCACCACGTAGGGTGCTGGCAACAGAATCGCCGCCGCACCCAGCAGGAGCGCCAGGAATCCCGACACCACCATCACCGTAAAGCGGGGGTCCCTCGTTGCCTTGCTGGGCGGTGCCGGGACGTCGACGTGGGTGGGCTGGGTCAACAGGGAACCTTCTCTTGAATTCAGGCACTGCCCTTCTTCAGACACTGCCACGACGATCAGACACGGCGCTCTTGGCTGGTGGTGCGTGATTGAACAACTTGTCTTTGCCAGACTTTGCCGGTTCACCGGACCCCACTCGTGAGCCTCTCCAGCGTACTTCGTGCACCGACCAGGGGCACCTACCGCTGGCCAGGTGTCTGCTTTGCCCTCAGCGAACGGTTCAGCGCGCCCGGGACAACGCCCGGCGGCGGCGGGTAACGTGGGCGCCAGAACAAGTTGTTCACCGGCTGCAGCTGAGCCACTTTCTGCTCTAGCCGCAGCCACATCCAACAGCAGTCAATTCCAGGACCGGTGGTAGCAGTGACCTCCAACCCGTCAGATCCGTCGAACGACGACGGCGACACTCCCAAGGACCCCCTCGCCGAAATGCTGGCGCGCCTGATGGGTGGTAACGCGCAGGGTATGGACCCGCAGGAGCTCGCCAAGGCCGCGGGGCTGCCTTCGGATCCCCAGGCGATGGCGATGATGATGCAGCAGGTGCAGGCGATGTTCGCTGCGCAGAGCGACGGTCCGGTGAACTGGCAGCTCGCCCATGAGCATGCCCGACGTGTCGCGGCCGCCGATAGTGACCCTTCGGTCACACCACAGCAGCGCCGCGACGTCGACGAGGCCCTGAAGCTCGCCGAAATGTGGCTGGATCCGGTGACAGACTTCCCGTCCACCAGCACCCTCGGCCGTGCGTGGTCGCGTGCCGAATGGGTCGAGGCGACCATGGACACCTGGAAACGGTTGACCGAACCGGTAGCTGTCAGCATCGCGAAGGCGTTGTCCGATGCAATCTCGGAGCAGCTGCCCGAGGAAATGAAAACCATGATGGGCGGGGCGTCCTCGATGCTCCAGAATCTGGGCGGTGCCATGTTCGGCATGCAGCTGGGCCAGGCGGTCGGTGGCCTGTCCAAGGACGTGGTGAGTTCCACAGACATCGGCGTGCCGCTGGCCGAGGGGCAAATGGCACTCCTCCCTGCGAATGTCAGCGCGTTCGGGGAGGGTCTGGACATTCCGGAGCAGGAAGTCAGGCTGTTCCTCGCGGTGCGCGAAGCCGCCCATACCCGTCTGTTCACCAGGGTGCCGTGGCTCTCCGGCCACCTGCTGAGCGCAATTGAAAGTTACGCCCGCGGGATCCACATCGACATGTCCAAGATCGAAGAGGTCGCACGGGACATTGACCCGTCCAACCCCGAGTCGATGCAGGCTGCCCTGTCCGAGGGTGTTTTCATGCCAGGACGCACCCCACAGCAGGACGCCGCGTTGGTCCGGTTGGAAACCGCCCTTGCCCTGGTGGAGGGGTGGGTCGACGAACTGACCGCCACCGCCACCGCCAACCTGCCATCCTCCGCTGCCCTGCGGGAAATGGTGCGGCGCCGCCGCGCCACCGGCGGGCCCGCCGAGCAGGCGTTCGCTTCGCTCGTGGGACTTGAGCTACGCCCCCGGCGGCTCCGCGACGCGGCCGCGCTGTGGGCTCACCTGACCGAAGAGCGCGGTATCGATGGCCGGGACGCAGTTTGGGACCACCCCGATCTGTTGCCGACAGCAGAGGACCTCGATGACCCCCAGGGGTTCAGTCAGCGTCGGCAGCTCGCTGAGTCCTCGGACTCCGAGGTCGATGCGGCCCTGCAGCGTTTGCTGGACGGCGGTTTTGACGAGGCCCCCGAAGCGGCTGAGGCTGACCCGACCGACGAGCCCGAGAAGAACGACAACGACGACGACAGTTCCGAAAGCGGGAAAGCCTAGTGTCTGAGCACACCACGACCCAGCCCACGACCCAGCTCGGCAGGACCGGCGTGGAGGTTAGCCGCCTCTGCCTCGGCACCATGATGTTCGGCGACTGGGGCAACAAGGACCACCAGGATTCGGTGCGGATCATCCGGCGCGCCATCGATTCGGGAATCAACTTCATTGACAGCGCCGACATCTACGCGTACGGCGAGTCGGAGGAAATTCTCGGCAAGGCGATTGCCGAGCACGGCAACCGCGAAGACCTGGTGATCGCTACCAAATTCTTCAATGGGATGAAGCAGCAACCGAACTATCGCGGCGGGTCCCGCCACTGGATCATGCGCGCGGTCGAGGACTCGCTGCGCCGGTTGGGCACCGACTACATCGACCTGTACCAAATGCACCGGCCCGATGAGCACACCGACATCGACGAAACCCTCGGTGCACTCGATGACCTCGTCCGTCAGGGCAAGGTCCGTTACATTGGCTCGTCAACGTTCCAGCCCTCGCAGGTGGTTGAAGCCCAGTGGACCGCCCGGGAGCATCGCACCTCCCGCTTTGTCACCGAGCAGCCGCCCTACTCCCTGCTGGCGCGGGGCGTTGAAGCTGATCTTCTGCCGACCACTCACCGCCACTCGATGGGGACGCTGGTGTGGAGCCCGCTCGCTGGTGGCTGGTTGAGCGGGAAGTACCGCAAGGGCCAGGACCTCCCAGCGACGAGGCGTGGCTCCGAAAAGGATCCCTTCGACCTGACCAACCCCGTCACCGCTGCGAAGTTCGAGGCGGCCGACGCCCTGGGCGGACTGGCTGACGATCTGGGGGTGCCCCTGACGCACCTCGCATTGGCCTTCGTCCTCCGCCATCCGGGGGTCACCAGCGCGATCATCGGGCCCCGCACTATGGAGCAGCTCGAATCGTTGCTCGACGCGGCGGCCCTGGAACTCGACGACGCGGCCCTTGACCGGATCGACGGGATTGTTCCCCCCGGTACCAACATCGACCCGGCCGATGCTGGCTTCAGCAACTACTGGCTCGACGCCGCGCGGCGTCGTCGCTGACGACTCACCCTGACAGAGCTCTGGCAGGGCCTCGGCCGGGCACCCGGGTCGCTGCCTAGCGGCCAACCAACGCGTGGTTGGCCGCGAAGGCCGCACCGGCAAGAAAGGCCTTCGCTGTTTCCGTCTGCGGGTAGGCCTCCAGCAGCCGCCAGAAGGCCCTGTTGTGGGACGGTTCGATCAGGTGTGCCATCTCATGCAGGATCACATAGTCAACCACCCAGTCGGGCATGCCCTGCAGTTTGTGGGACAGCCTGATCCTCCTGCGTGACGGAGTGGCCGAGGCCCACCGGGAGTTCTGGTTTCTCACCCACCCGATCTTCAGGGGCTGCCCCCTACCCTGCAGGTAGTCCCGCGACAGACCGGCCGCCCGCTGCAGAAGCTCATCCGCGCACCCGGAGGCCCCGTCGCCATCCTCCGGCCGGGGCGCCTGCTGGTATTTGGACTGGAGCTTGGTGACCATCCGGTGCACCCACTCCCTCTCCTGCGCGGCGCTGAAGTGGGCGGGGATAGAGACGACGACGACGCCGTCGCGCAGGTCCGCGCTCACAGTGCGCCGCCGGCGCGCCGAGCGTCGGACTTCAACGGGTGGGTTGCCGGTCCCCGGCGACCAGCCATCGGCAGGCGCGGCGGTCATGAGGAGTTGCTGTCCGCGATAATACCCAGGACTGACTCGCCGTACTTCTCCAGCTTTGACGGCCCAATCCCGGCGAGACCGCCGAGGGACTCGATGGTTTCCGGTCGTGCCTCGGCGATGGCGACCAGCGTGGCATCCGTAAACACCACAAACGCTGGCACGTCGTTCTCACGCGCCTGTTCCAGGCGCCAGGCTCGCAGCGCCTCGAACGTGGCTTCCTGGTAGGTTGCCGGACAGTCAGCGCAGCGGCCGATCTTCCGCTCGGACCCGGAGCCCAACACCTTCCCGCACACCCGGCAGGTGGACGGGGCCGATACCTTGCGTGGCTGCCTGGCCTTCGGAGTGCGGTAGACCCGTTCGCCATCGGCGGTGGGGCGCAGCCCGTCGAGGAAGCGGGTAGGTTTCCGGCTGGCGCGCCCGCCCGGGGTGCGCGCGGTCGACCAGGACAGAGCCAGGTGCTCCCGCGCCCGGGTGATACCAACGTAAAGGAGCCTGCGCTCCTCGTCGACCGCTTCGGGCGTATCAGCGAAAGAGATCGGCATCAGGCCCTCGCTGAGTCCCACCAGGAAGACCGCGTCCCATTCAAGGCCCTTTGCGGCGTGGAGGGAGGCCAGGGTGACCCCCTGCACGGTGGGAGCGTGCTGGGCTGCGGCCCGCTCCTCAAGTTCGGCAACGAAGTCCTGCAGGGTGAACCCGTCCGCCGCCCGTGACTCGCTAAGCTCGTCAGCCAGTGCAACCAGCGCGGCGAGCGATTCCCACTTTTCCCGGACGGCACCCGAGCTGCCCGGCGCTACGGCTGTGTACCCAAGGCTGGCCAGGATGTCGCGGACCAGCTGGGGGACGTCGTCGGACCCGGCAGTCCGTGCACCGGCGCGCAGTTGCAGCAGCGAGTCCCGGACTTCCCGGCGCGCGAAGAACCGTTCACCGCCGCGCAACTGGTACCCGATCCCGGCGCTGGCGAGCGCCTGTTCATAAGCTGCGGATTGCCCGTTGGTGCGGTAGAGGATGGCGATTTCACTGGCCAGCACCCCGCTGTCCAGCAGCGCGGCGATCCGGCGTGCTGCCTCGGCCGCTTCGGCTTCATCATCACTGCACTCGGTGAAGAAGGGCTCAGGACCGGCTGGCCGCTGCGCGATCAGTTCCAGCGGGGTCGACCAGCTGGACGAACCGGGATGCCTACCGGTTTCCGCGGTCCGGGCCGCAAGTAGGTTGTTGGCGAGCCGGACCACCTGGGGCGTGGACCGGTAGTCCCGGACCAGCCGTACCACCTGGGCTCCCTCGTACCGACCGGTGAAGTCGAGCAGGTGACGCGATGTCGCCCCGGTGAACGAGTAGATCGTCTGGCTCGCATCACCGACGACACAGAGTTCACGCCGGTCACCGAGCCACAGGTCGAGCAGACGCTGCTGGAGCGGGGAAACGTCCTGGTATTCGTCAACCACGAAGTGGCGGTACTGGGCACGCACGGTGGCCGCGACCTTCTCGTCCTCCTGCAGGATGCCCACTGTGATGAGCAGGACGTCCTCAAAGTCGATCACATTGCGGTCGATCTTCAGGTCCTCGTAGCCCGCAAAGATTCGGGCCACGGTGGTGAGGTCCATGCCAGCGGGTTCCACCCGGCCGGCGGCCGCCGCTGTGTACCGCTCAGGGGTGAGCATCGAGACCTTGGCCCATTCAATTTCTGCCGCTACGTCCCGGATCGCCGCACGGTCGGTGGAAAGCCGCAACCGTCGGGCGGCCTCCGCGATCAGCTGGGCCTTGTGGTCGAGGAGGGCCGGGAGCGGGCCGCCCACCGCAGTGGGCCAGAAGTACTGGAGTTGGCGAAGTGCGGCGGCGTGAAACGTCCGCGCCTGCACCCCCTGGGCGGATAGGTCGCGAAGCCGGGTGCGCATCTCCGCAGCGGCACGTGCCGTGAAGGTGACGGCGAGCACCTGCTGTGGTTTGTAGACCCCGGTATGGACGCCGTAGGCGATCCGGTGGGTGATGGCCCTGGTCTTGCCCGTACCTGCACCGGCCAGAACACACAGTGGCCCGGTGAGGGTGGACGCGACTGTGCGCTGTTCGTCATCGAGGCCGGCCAGGATCCTCTCTTCGAGAGTTGTTTCCATGCCTATGGTTGACCCTCCGCGACGGACTCATCGAGGGGACCGCCGTACCAGTGCTCAATCAGTGCCCGGGAGACCGACGCCCCCGTGGGGACGCTGATGTCGCCGTCGCGCACCGCTGTCGCGAGTTCTGAGCGGGTGAACCACCTGACGTCCATGATCTCCACGCCGTCGGGCACCTGATTGGTATTCACGGCCGTAGCGATGAAGCCCAGCATCAGGGAGGCAGGGAAGGGCCATGGTTGTGAACCGAGGTACTGCGGCGAATGCACTTCGATTCCCGACTCTTCGGCGACCTCACGAATCACCGCGCCCTCGAGTGATTCACCCGGTTCAACAAACCCGGCGAGGGTGGAGAACCTTCCCTCCGGCCAGGCAGCAGCCGATCCCAGCAGGAGCCGATCGTCGTCGTCGACAACTGCGACGATGATAGCCGGGTCGGTCCGGGGGTAGTGGCCTGTGCCGTCGGTCGGGCAGCGACGCACCCACCCGCCCTCAACAACCTCGGTCAGCGTGCCACAGCGGGGGCAGTGGGTGTGTTTGGCATGCCAGTTGGCAATGGCGGCCGCCTGGACGAAAATACCTGCGTCCCGACCAGACAGGAGAGTCGCGGCCTCGCGCAGGCCCACCCAGCCGCCGTCGTCAAGGATGTCCGGGTCCACCGCGTCCAGAACCGCCAAAAGAATATGGGTGCCTTCGGTGACACCGCCATGGTCGGGCTCATCCGTGAGTGTCCTGCCGAGATAAATGGGCGTGTCCGGACGCTCCACCTGAGCCGAATCCTTCAGCATCAGCTGGCCGCCAACCACCGGTGACCGGCCCCCCGCAATGAACATCACCCGGGTGCCGGGTGCTCCCCACAGCTCATCCAGGAGCGCAGGGTCGGACCGGAGGGCACCGCCCCGGTCCAGGGACACCCGTGCCAGGGGGAGATTTCCGAAGGATGGCAGTGCAGGGATCCGGAGGGTTTCACTCATGGTTCTACGGTACGTTCTTGCTCCCCCAAAACACATTTCACAGGGCTTTTCGGCGGACGGTGGACGAGGTTCTGACGACTCGCCGCCCGTTACCACCCCATTATGGGGGTGTCAGCCCTACCGTTGAGGATGTGAAACGGACACCCATGGAACTCGCCGCGATTGCCAGCGCCGCCGTACCCGGGCTTACCCCCACCGGGGTGGCGGGCGTCCCGGACGATGCAGCAGACTTCGAGTCGGCGCTGTTGGTCGATGACTCGGGGAAGCAGTGGCGGGTGCGGTCACCGAAGCACCCGGACGCCTCCATGAGGCTCGAGACCGAACTTCAGGCGCTGAAGGCCTTCACCCCCGCAATGCGGGCAGAACTGCCGTTCCAGGTGCCCCACATCGCCGGAACCCTGCGGCACGGCGAGCTGTGTACGTTCGTGTACGCCCATCTGGAGGGGTCCCCCCGCGAGCTCGATGGCCTCGCCGCCGGAGGCCCCGAGATGGTCCGCGAGCTGGGACGGACCCTCGCCGCCATTCATGATCTTCCGCCGCTGCTGGTCCACAACGCTGATCTGCCCAGCTACGAGGCAAACGAGTTCCGTCAGCGAAAGCTGAACGAACTCGACCAGGCAGCCATCACCGGCCGGATCCCCGCCCACCTCCTGCGGCGCTGGGAACACGCGTTGGAGGACGTCACGTTGTGGCGGTTCCACCCAACTGTGGTCCATGGGGACCTGCATGAGGACAACCTGCTGATTTCGGCGGGCCGGGTGAGCGCCGTGACGGGTTGGACCGATCTTCGGGTGGGTGACCCCGCGGACGATTTCGCCTGGCTCCTGGCCGCCACGAACCCGCGTTTCGCCGTCGACGTCCACGACGCTTATCTCTCGGCCCGTGCCGACCCCGCCGACCCGCACCTGATGCGGCGTGCCGCGTTGGCTGCAGAGTTCGCCCTGGCGCAGTGGCTCGTGCGCGGCGTGGCCATGGACAACGCCGAGATGATCGCCGAGGCGGAGGACATGATGGCCACGCTCGACCGCGACCTCCAGGCGGAGGAAGCATCGGCCGCCGCCTACCTGGCAGCCCAGGAAGCCAACCGGGCAGCGGCAGACCAGGACCCTACCGGCGGCACCGACGATAGTGACCGTTACGACACTGACGGTTTCGACGACAGCGAGGATTACAACGACGGGGAAACATCCGACGACGGCGTTGACGGGCGGGATCCCCGGGACGGCGAACTCTCGGACGAGGACCACCTCGCCGGCACCACCCCCGAGGAACTCGTTGCCGAGGTGCACCCCGGGCAGGATCTCGCTGAGGAGAATCCACGGAATACAGTCTCCGCGTCCCGGGTTCCCGCCGAGGACACCGAAACCTCAGCGCTTCCCATCATCAAGTCCGACTAGCCTCGTGTGGCCCGCCGGGCCGGCCCCTTGTGGGGAGCCCGGGGTTCGGCCGTCGCCCGCTGAATGATGTCCTCCAGTCCCGCCTCGTCAGCCAGGTCGTAGGGACGAATGACGGTGTCCGTGCTCGCATAGTAGAACGCTGCCTGGACCGATTCCAGGGGAACCTCCTTCAGCCGTGCCCAGGCCAGCCGGTAGAGCGCTAGCTGCACCGATCGGACAGCGAGTTTCTCCCGCGACGGAGGGTTACCGGTTTTCCAATCGACCAATTCCCAGGTGCCATCGCCGTCGCTGAACACTGCGTCGATCCGGCCCCGGACCACCAGGGAACCCACCTTCGTTTCAATCGGCACTTCAAGCTCCACCGGCACCCGCTGCGCCCAGCTGGAGTCCTTGAACGTCTTGATCATCTCCTCCAGATCGAGCGCCTCGTCAATGTGCGAGTCCGCGCCCGGGGTCTCGCCGAGGTCCAGCATGCCGCTCTTACCGTAGTACTCCTCGATCCAGGAGTGGAAGGCAGTGCCACGACGCGCGGCCATTCCGGGACGCCGCGGTACCGGCCGCCGAAGCTGGCGTGCGACGGCGGCTGGATCGTCGGAGAGTTCCACCAGCAACGACGCCGATATATGCGCGGGCAGTTCCACGGCAGAACTCACCGCGTGGCGCGAATGCCGGGCGAGTGCCAGCCGGGTTTCCTCGGCCCAGCGGCCGCCTGGGGTCTGCGATGGGGCGTCAGTACCGGCGGCGTCCGGACCCGTACCTGCCATCTGCTCGGCAGCTGCGGCGAGAACCGCTGACGCAGCTGTCTCGACTCCCTGCCGCCGCGAACGCAGGGGATCCGCGGGCCACGCAGCCCGCGCCAGCACTGAGTTCGCTGGATTCGTGTCCCCCTCATCCTCCTCGGGCAGCCAGTTCAGGAGAGTGAAGCCAGGCTCACGCTGCTCGGCGAGTTCCCGCAGCTCGGTGAGATACGGCGACGGCGGCGTGGGTTTGGTCCGACCCCCACCCCATGCCGCCGAGGTGCAGACCAGGACGTACTTCGCTCGGGTGAAGGCCACATAGGCGAGCCGGCGTTCTTCCCTCTCGGCGTGGTAGCGGGCCTCCCCGGTGAAGTCTTTCTCACTGGCGATCCAGGACACCTGGTCAGGCTGTTCCCAATCCCACTGTGGAAGCTCGGCAGCGTCTCCACGGAGATTCCAGGGGATCGCCGAATCGCCGCTGCTCCACCGGGAGTCCGACCCACTGGGGAAGGACCCTTCGTTGAGGCCCGGGACGAGCACGACGTCCCATTCCAGCCCCTTCGCTGCGTGCACCGTCAAGAGTTGCACGGCGTCCCGGTTGGTCTCCAACTGGGTGACGGGCAGGCCGTCCTCTTCGGCGTCAGCCGCCTCAAGCCATGCCAGGAAGGCCGCGAGGTCAACCCGTTCGGCGGTCGAGCTGAACCCGGCCACCGCTTCGACAAATGCATCAAGATTCCGCCGGGCCTCGTGGATACCGACCTCGGGCTTTGCGGCCACCTCGATGTCGAGGAGGATCCGGCGTTCCACCTCGTTGATCAGGGTGGTGAGGTCATCACCGACGAAATCCCTGAGAACCCGCAGCTCATCGCGGAGCCGGGTCAGGCGGGTACGACCCTCGGCGCTCAACCCGCGGCCGCTTCCCGAGATCCAGTCGCTCGGCGGAAGCTGGTCGACCGCCTCGACCAGGCTGCCCGCTTCCACTGTGTCGGGCAGGACCACCGTGTCGGGCAGGACCACCGTCTCGTTCGGCTCATTGACGGCCCCCGAGCCGGGCGCTGCCTCAGCGCCGGAACCCTGGCCGGTCGCCGATAAAAGTCTGCGTCTGGCCAGCTGCCTGGCCCAGTCCCCGAGGGCCATGATGTCTGCGGCACCGATCCGCCACCGCGCGCTGGAGAGCAACCGGAGCAGCGAGTCCGACCGGTCCGGATCGCCGAGTACCCTCAGGACAGCCAGCACCTCCACAATTTCGGGGGTGCGGAGCAGTCCGCCCAGCCCGATGATCTGGACGGGGATCCCGCGCTGAACAAGTTCGGCCCTGATGGGCTCAAACTGCCGACGCCCGCGACAGAGCACCGCCACGGTTGGTTTGAGCCGGCGGCCGTCCCCGCCGCGCTCGAACGTTCGACGCCGGTGCTGGACCACCTGGTCCGCAAGCATTGCTGCCTCACCGGGAAGCGGGCCACCCTGATGTGCCACTGTCGCTTCGCAGAGAAACCGGCCCAGATACACCTGGCCCACGCCTGCCCGAGGTTTGGGTTCGAGTGGGGGAACGAACAGCGTGGTGGATCGGAGCCAGCTGGGGGTCTGGTTGAGTTCCGCGGCGACGGTGTTCGCTGCAGCGAGGATACTGGTCCCGTTGCGCCAGGCGACCGAAAGATTGGCCACCGGTGACGGACGGAGTCCCTCACCGACACTCAGCGGGAACGTGTGGCGGAAGGTGCCGAGCTGGCCCGCCGACGCTCCCCGAAACCCGTAGATCGACTGGTGGGGGTCACCCACTGCGGTGACTGCCCGCCCGTCCCCGAAAAGCTTGGAGAACAACACCATCTGGGCAAACGAGGTGTCCTGGAACTCGTCCAACAGCACCACCTTGAACTTGCGGCGCTCCATCTCGACAGCCTCAGGAATGTCACTGACAATCCGGGCCGCAAGTGCCACCAGATCTCCAAAGTCGAGTTGCCTGCGGGAGTGCTTGGCGTCGGAGTAATGCTCGACCAGCTCCGTGACGGTAATCCGGGTCCGCAGCTTGTCCAACAGTTTCGATACCGCCTGGGCCGGGCGGCGGGACGTACCTGCCGCGTACTCCAGCTCGCCCACGGCCGCGATCTGTTCCCGAAGAATCCCCCGCACCTCCGCGGGGGTGACCAGGTGCTCAGCGCATTCCCCGGCCATCGACAGGACAGCCTTCACCAGGGTGGACTTCGCGGCGCTGAAGTGTTCCCACTCCCCTTCGTAGGCCTCCACCACAGCACTGGATAGTTGCCAGGCCTGTGCCGCCCCCAACAGCACCGAGTCCCGTTCCACACCGATCCGTAGCCCGTAGTCCTGCACGATGGCGTTCGCATAGGAGTGATAGGTGGAGACACTGGGATCCAGGCGGTCCTCGTCGGCGTTGTCGTAGCCGGCCGCGTGCAGCGCCGGGTAGAGGGCGGCGAGCTGCTGCCGAATCCGGGTGGACAGCTCCCCCGCCGCCTTCTTGGTGAAGGTCACCCCCAGGATCTGTTCGGGACGTACCTGAGCGTTCGCCACGAGCCAGACCACGCGGTCAGCCATTGTCTTCGTCTTGCCCGATCCGGCACCCGCGATCACGAGCAGCGGTTCGAGGGGTGCCTCAATGATCGTGACCTGGTCGGGCGTCGGGTACTGCACCGGGGAGTCCGGGTCCTGGTGCAGCAATTCGGCGAGCTCCCGGGCGGAGAACCGCGGCGTGGGGCGACTCTCCGGCGCTTTGTCGGCAGGGGTCGGGGTTGTGACACTCGTCGGGGCCACCGGGCTGGTCATTCGGTCACCTGCCGACCCTCTGGGCACAGCGGACAGATCTCGGGGAGCCTGCACCCCGATCCGCCGTGACCCGAGCGTTTCGGATCGTGGATCGTGTCGAACTGCGCTGCGGACATCAGACCCGCTGCCTCCTCAATCATTTCCCTCGCCCACCGGTCGTCGGTGGATAGTGCTGGCTGTTGTTGAACTCCCGCCTCCTTGCGGGTGGTGCCGAGCTGAACCAGTGCCGCACCGCCGGATCCGGCGGCCTGCCCACCCGCCAGCGCCCCCTCGTTCAAGGCCACCTGGTAGGCAGCAAGCTGGGGGTGCTGTTGAAGGTCCGTCTGGGACGGCGAGGATTTCCCCGTCTTGAGGTCCACAATGACCAGACGGCCCTCGGCATCTATTTCCAGGCGGTCGATCTGTCCCCGTAGCCGCGCGACACGCTGCTCGTCCCCGACAGCGACCTCAAGATCGACCTCGAAGTCCACCTCTGTCCCGACCAGCGACCGGCCCGACTTACGCATCATCAGGACGTAGCCGGCGAGCTTCCGGACCATCTGTTCGGCCCGTTCGAAATCGATCTTCCCTTCCCAATTCTCCTTCATTCCCAGGGATGGCCACCGCCGCTGCAGCTCCTCGACATACTGGTTTCCGGTCGCCTCGGGATAGTCCTGGGCGATCCCGTGGACCAGCGTCCCCAGCGATCGGGCGAAGTCCATCGTCGGTTCACCACCGGCGGCTGAGACGAACCAGTTCAGCGGTGACTTCAACACGGCGTCGACCTTGGAGGGAGACACCGGAATCGGTTGGTCCACCGGCGCGACGGGCAACGTGGTGGAGAGGTCCAACAGGCCCCACCACCCGTTCGGATGGGCACCGGGTACAGCAGGCGAATGATTGACCATGGATCCCAGATGGCGCGCCGCTTCGGCTGCAAGGTCGGGGTGGGTGGGAGCCTGCTGAGCATACTTTCTGAGTTCGGCCACCAGGGCCCGGAGCGTCAGGGGCCGCTGGACCTCGGTGCGGGAACGCTCCAGTTGCCCTGGCGGGAGCGGATCCACCAGGTCGAGGAACGGGGACGGCTGCGCGACATCTGAAGCGACAGCGCAACAGATGAGCTCCTCGGCGGCCCGTGACACGGCGACCGAGAAGCTTCGCAGTTCATCGAAGCGAATGTCCTGCATCAGGATCAACGGGTCGCGGTGCCGCCGGAAGTCGGCTCCATGGTCCATCAGCGCTGTGAGCTCCCCCGACCCCAGCAGCTCCCCCCGCAGCCGCAGGTTCGGCCAGATCCCCTCCTGGATACCCGCCACGATAACCACTGGCCACTGCCTGCCTGCAGCGCTGGCCGGAGTGAGTAAGGCGACCGACTCCTGCTTTTGGGCACGCGGCGCCAGCGTGTCCATGGGAAGCTCTTGGCTGGTCAGATATTCCAGGAATCGTGCCGGCGGAGCACCGGGGACCTGGTCGACGAACCGTTCAGCGGTCTGGAAAAGTGCGACGACGGCGTCGAGGTCACGGTCCGCCCGGACCGACGACGGCCCTTCCGCCACCGCAGCGTCGGCCCATTTGGTGGACCACCCGGAGGCCTCCCAGAGAGCCCACAACACCGTCTCGGGGTTGGCACCGGGTGCGTCGAGCGCAGCGGTTCCAGCGGCAATCATGCGACAGATCCGCCGCGCCGCCGTTCCGCCCTGCAGCCCGGTGCCGAGCAGCCGGGCATCGGTCAGGGCTTCCACGAGCAGTTCGTCGCTGGTACGTCCGCGGCCGGACGCCACTTCCTCCTGGCGGAGACTCTGGCGGAGCCGACGAAGTTCCAGGGTCCCTGCTCCCCCGATCCGCGAGCAGAGCAGTGAAACGGCCACCTCGGCGTCGAGGTGGAGCTGACCCAGCACCACGCCGAAAAGGTCCAGAAGCGGCTTCACCGCCGGCTCGTCACGGATGGCCCGCTCGGCGGCGGGGACATTCACGGGAATGCCCTGGCCCGTCAGGTAGCGCTGGAACTCGTTCACCTGTGCGCCGGTCCGCACGATCACGGCGATGTCGGCCAGGCTTCGCCCGCCGAACAGCTGTGCCTCAAGGATGCGTTGGGCAACGTACCGCAATTCGTGGAAGGAGGAATCGACCAGGTGCGCTGATACCTTTGCCGCTCCCGCGGCGAGGACAGATCCTGTGCCTGGGGTAGGAGGCTCGAGCGTCCGGTACACCGGGGCGCCGCCCACCACCGAGATACGGGAGGCGACGTTTTGCCAGGCACTGGCAAGTGAACCCGACAACCGGTGGGAGGCTGTGAGCGCAACGGTGTGGAGTTCGGTGGTGCCCGTCAGGTCTGCGGCAAGTCTCCCCGTCAGCTCCGGGCGGGCACCCCTGAATCCGTGGACCACCGTGTCCGGGCAGGACGCCACCAGCACGTCGCGGTCCCGGGCCAGCAGGGTCAGCAATGCGTGGACGGCTGCGTTGGACTCCTGGTAGTCATCCACCAGTATCAGCCGCAGGCGGGCACGCTCCTGATCGAGGAACTCCTCATCGAACTCCAGCAGGTGCCGGGCGGCGGTCAGCACTCCGGCCGGGTCGAAGGCCTCGGGCATCCGTAGGTCCACGACGTCGCGGTACTCGCGGTACAGCTGCGCGCCCGCCGTCCAGTCGGGCCGGTCGAACCGGCGTCCCAGATCGGCCAGCTCGGCCGGGTCCATTCCGTATTCGCTGATCCGGTCGAAGAGCTCCCTGACCTCTTGCCTGAAACCCCTGGTTCCCAGCGCCAGGGACAGCCCGTCCGGCCAGCCCAGCGCGGTGGCCCCGGGGCGATTGTGCCCGTCCAGAAGTTCCTTGATGATGAGGTCCTGCTCAGCGCCCGAGAGGAGCCGGGGGCTGCGGACCAGCTCCGGCATCCTGCCGGCGATCCGTGCCCTACGGATCAGATCAAAGGCGTAGGAAGTCCAGGTCCTCGCCGGCGCAGTGCTGAGACTCCGGTTCAGGCGGGCGGTCAATGCATCACGCAACCGGGCGGCGCCCAGGCGCGAGGGTGCCAGCACCAACACTGTCGACGGGTCGAGGCCCTCCTCGTTGATCCTGCGCACGGCCGACTCGATCAGGACAGTTGACTTGCCGGTTCCTGGACCGCCGAGGACCAGCACCGGGCCACTGCCAGCACCCAGCTCAACGACCCGGAGCTGCTCGGGGCTGAGTTGGGGTAGTGCTGATGCGGGCGCCGCGGCGTCCGGAGCCGTCACCAGCCGTGGTATCGAATTCATGGCACCAGCTCATCACGGGCCACTGACATTTTCGACGCCGTCTTCTCCGCTGCCATGACTTCCACTGACGTGACGTCCGCAGCCGGGTCAGAGTACGCCGCGAGGCGGTCGCGGATGCCGTCGAGGATGGCCCGCTCCTGGGCTGTCGGCTGCCAGCGCCCTGCCCGCATGTCGATCGAGTACCCGTCTGGGGACGGTGCCCGGTCCGACCCCCTGCTGCGCAGCGGGGTGCCTTCTGCTTCGTAGCAGGGCAGCGCCCGTGCGCTGAGGCCGCGGGGTGGTTGCCCGCCTGCGCGGATAACCCGCCACCATGGGGAGCCGTCCCCGGATCGGGACATCGCGGCCCCCACCTGGCGCGGGCCGGACATTTCCAGGAGTTCGGCAATGTCCCCGTAGGACAACACCAGGCCGGCGGGAATCAGCCCCGCCACCTCGTACACCGCCTCAGCAAAGTCCCCGCGCATGAATTCCAGCCTAGCCGGAGGAACCTCCCCGAAAATGTCATAGCCGACCGATAGCGTCTTGAGGTATGGACAGTTGGCACCACCACCCACGCGCAGCATTTGACCTCGAAACCACCGGACGCGATCCGCAGCAGGCACGGATCGTGACCGCCTCGATCCTGCTTGTCGACGGCGACGGGGCGGTGCTGGAACAGCACGAGTGGATGGCTGACCCCGGCGTCGAGATTCCCGCCGAAGCCGCAGCCATCCACGGGGTCAGTACCGAACGAGCCCGCCGGGACGGTCACCCGATACAGCAGGTTGTTGGCCAGATCTCGGCAGTCCTCGGGCGGCTGTTCGCGGCGGGCATCCCGGTGCTCGCCTTCAACGCCCGCTATGATTTCACTGTGCTGGCCCGCGAAGGCTCACGTCACGGCGTGGAAGTGCCCCTTCCGTTCCCCGTGCTGGATCCCTACATCATGGACAAACAGGCGGATCGCTTCCGTCGCGGCAAACGGACCCTGACGGCCATGTGCGAGCACTATGGGGTGCCGTTTCAGAACGCCCACACCTCGGCCGCCGATGTGCTGGCCACGCTGCAGGTGGCAGCGGTCCTGGCTGTTCGTTTCCCCCACCTGCAACACCCGGCTGATGCGCTGCACGCATCGCAGGTGGTGTGGGCGGCGCGACAGGCTGAAAGCTTCCAGGAGTACCTCCGCCGCGAGAACCCGTCGGCAGTCGTCGAAGGGCGCTGGCCGGCGATCGCCTCCTAGCCACCGGGCCCCGTCGTCCCCACTTCGCCGCACCACCACCCGAGGCCCATCGAAGATTCTTCGAGGATAGGGACCCAGATCCCCCATCGACGGCGTCAGCGTGATGCGTAGCACTAAAGTTCAGTCACATCTTTCATGCGTGTGAAGATGGCTTGGGCGCTGGCCAGCGCGCCCGCCACCGGGATCCCAACAGGTCCTGGGGCGCACCTGCAACCGTGAGGGCCAATGATCACCGTCTCCGACCTGCGCAAGACCTACCGGCAGGGCACCCGCACCATCACCGCCCTGGACGGCGTTTCCCTGACAGTGCCGCGAGGGTCGATCCACGGCATCATCGGGCACTCCGGTGCCGGAAAGTCCACGCTCGTCCGGTGTCTTACCCTCCTCGACCGTCCCACCTCCGGCTCGGTGACGATCGACGGCCGGGAACTCACCGCGGTCCACGATTCCCAGATTCGCACCGCCCGACGCCGGATCGGCATGGTGTTCCAGCATGCAAACCTGCTGGATTCGCGGACAGCCGCCCAGAATGTGGCCCATCCGCTGGAGCTGGTGAAGACTCCGAAGGCCGAAATCGCCAGCACCGTGGCACGGCTCCTGGATCTGGTGGGCCTGGCCGGTTTCGCCGATGCCTACCCCTCACAACTTTCCGGCGGCCAGAAACAGCGGGTCGGGATTGCGCGCGCCCTGGCCTCCGACCCGGATGTGCTGCTCTGCGACGAGCCCACCTCAGCCCTCGATCCGACGACCACCGATGACATCCTGGACCTGATCCACAATCTCACCGACACCCTCGGGCTGACTGTGCTGATCATCACCCACGAGATGAATGTCGTAAAGCGGATCTGCGATTCGGTCTCCCTGCTTGAGGATGGACGCGTCGTGGAGCACGGCCAACTGCGGGACGTCGCCGCCCAGCTTGATGGAAAGCTGTCGCAGGCCCTCCTGCCGTTACCGGCGCACCGGCCGGGTGACCGGCCAGTGCTTGAACTGCTGCTAGCCGGTGAGGTCGCCTCCGGGCCCGTACTGTCCGATCTTGGCCGCCAGTTCGATCAGAGGATCAATGTGCTGGCCGGGAGTGTGGAGACGCTTGCAGACAGCCGGTTTGGCCGGCTCCGCATTGAAGTCGGGGAACTGGCGCCCATCGACGAGATGCTCGAGTACCTGCAGTCCCAGGGCGTCTCGGCGAAGGTGGCGTAATGGAATTTTTTGATCAGCTGTTCACCAACCCGGGCATTACCCGCGCGTTGCCCGAGGAATTTGCAGCGACCCTGCAGATGGTCGGCATCTCAGGGTTCTTCACCCTGTTGATCGGGCTACCCCTGGGTGTCTTCCTTTCCGCCAGCGCCCCCGACGGGCTCCGGCCGATGCCCCTGACCAACAAGGTGATCAGCGGCGTCGTCGTCAACATCACCCGTTCCATTCCGTTCGCCATCCTGATGGTGTCCCTGATCCCGCTGGCCCGGCTCCTGACCGGCACCTCGATCGGGCCGGTCGCGGCGTCAGTGTCGCTGAGCATCGGCGCCATCCCGTTCTTCGCACGCCTGGTCGAGACGTCGCTGAGGGATGTGAGCAGCGGAAAGATCGATGCCGCGCTCGTAATGGGGTCTACCCGGATGCAGGTGGTGAGCAAGGTCCTGCTTCGTGAGGCGCTTCCTGGCCTGATTGCCGCGTTCGCTACCACGCTGGTCACCCTGGTCGGCTATTCAGCGATGGCAGGAATTATCGGTGGTGGCGGGCTGGGACGGCTGGCCTACAACTACGGCCTGCAACGGTTCGACACCACGGTCATGGTGGTGGTGATCGTCATCATCGTGCTCATTGTGCAGGCCATCCAGCTTGCCGGCGACGCAGCCGCGCGCCGCGTTGATCATCGCTCGGCCGCGACAGCGGGAAGCGGCAGGCGGCTCCGCCGTCGGGCCGCCGTCCAGGTGGTCGGCAGCTAGCCCACCCGGTCACGAATCTTTTTTGCACGTCATCTCGAAAGGAAACCAATTCTGTTGCGCAAGCTACTTACCCTCACCATTACCGGTGTCGCTGCTTCCCTGGCCCTGAGCGCCTGTGGAGGGTCAGCCGATACCGAGGTCGTCTCCTCGCTGGACCCGGCAAACCCTCAGACCATCACCGTCGGCGCGAGTCCGCAACCCCACGCCCGGATCCTCGAATTTGTCGACGAGAACCTCGCCGAGGACGCAGGGCTCGACCTTGAGATCACCGAGTTCGACGACTACACGACCCCCAATATCGCGCTCAGCGACGGGGATCTGGATGCCAACTATTTCCAGCACCTGCCCTACTTTGAGAGCCAGGTCGAGGGCCAGGGCTACGAGTTCGCCCATGGTGAGGGTGTCCACATCGAACCGTACGCCGCTTTTTCAGAGCAGCACGGGGACGTCGCTGAGATCCCCGAGGGTGGACGTATTGCGATCACCAACGATCCATCCAACCAGGCCCGCGCGCTGACCCTGCTGCAGGATGCCGGGCTGCTGCAGGACATTGCCGAGGACGCGTCAGTGCTCGCGCTTTCCGACGAGCAGAACCCGATGGGCCTGGAGTTTATCGAGAACCAGCCGGAGCTGCTGCTGAACGACCTGCAGGATCCCAGCGTTGACCTGGCAATCATCAACGGGAATTACATCCTCGACGCCGGGTTGAGCACCACTGATGCACTGGTGGTGGAGTCGCTGGACGGCAACCCGTACGCAAACTTCCTGGCGTGGAACACCGCGTCGGAGGGCGACGCGCGGATCGACAAGCTGGAGGAACTCCTGCACTCCCCCGAGGTCAAGGCCCACATTGAGGAACAGTGGCCGAGCGGCGACGTCGCACCGGCTTCCTAGACAGCGCCTTCACCAAAGAACCCCGCACCCAGAGCGCTCATCGTCTCGGTGCGGGGTTCTTTGGTGTCTGCGTCAGCTTCAGCTGTCCGGCGTCGCTCGCGCAGCGGCCGCCGCGGCGGCGGGCAGAGCCTCGTAGATCCGGTTCAGGGCGGCGTCGTCGTGCGCCGAGGACAGGAACCAGGCCTCGAACACCGACGGCGGCAGGTAGACACCGGAGTCCAGCATTGAGTGGAAGAACGGAGCGTACCGGTAGGCCTCCTGCGCCAGCGCGTCAGCGTAGTTGTGCACACCGCCCGACGACGTACCGAAGGCCACGCTGAACAGGTTGCCGGCGCGCTGGATGGAGTGGTCTACCCCGGCCCGGTCCAGTTCGGTGGACAGTGCCGTCGACAGGGCCAGCGACGCGGAGTCGATGTGCCGGTAGACCTCCGGCGTCGCGGCGGTCAGCTGGGCGACTCCGGCGGCCATCGCCAGCGGGTTGCCCGACAGCGTGCCAGCCTGGTAGACGGGGCCGAGCGGGGCAAGGTGATTCATCACCTCTTCGCGGCCGCCAAGGGCCGCAGCGGGGAGTCCGCCACCGATCACCTTTCCGAAGGTCAGCAGGTCGGGGGTCCAGGCCTCGGCGGTGTCGGCCGCGCCACCGGTGAGGCCCCAGTACCCACCCGGGCCCACCCGGAATCCGGTGAGAACCTCGTCGACAATGAGCAGCGCGCCATGCGCTGCGGTGATCCTGGCAAGGCCGGCATTGAAGCCGGGGCCGGGCGTGACGACACCCATGTTGGCCGGTGCTGCCTCGGTGATGACCGCGGCGATTGAATCCCCGTGGTCGGCGAACGCGGCCTCAACGGCGGCAAGGTCGTTGTAGGGCAGGACCAGTGTCTCGGCTGCGGTGGCCGCGGTGACCCCGGCCGAGCCGGGCAACGCCAGGGTGGCGACGCCGGACCCAGCGGCGGCCAGCAGCGAGTCCAGGTGACCGTGATAGCACCCGGCGAACTTCACAATCAGGTTGCGTCCGGTGTAGCCGCGGGCCAGCCGGACAGCGGTCATGGTGGCTTCGGTGCCGGTGGAGACCATCCGCAACCGTTCCACGGCGGGCACCCGATTCTGCACCAGCTGCGCGAGGTCAGCCTCGGCCGGGGTCGAAGCTCCAAAGGATAGACCGTTGTCGGCGGCGCGGTGCACCGCATCCAGCACCGCCGGGTGGCCGTGTCCGAGCAGCGCTGGCCCCCACGAGCAGACCAGGTCGACGTATTCCGTGCCGTCGGCGTCGATCACGTGGGGGCCCTTCGCGGAGACCAGGAAGCGGGGGGTGCCGCCGACGGACCCGAAGGCCCTGACCGGCGAGTTCACACCACCCGGCATGAGGGTCTGCGCGCGGGCGAAGAGATCTTCTGAAACGGTCATGAGTGTTGCTCCTTCAGCCAGCCGGCAAGTTCGGCGGCCCAGTAGGTCAAAATGATGTTTGCCCCGGCGCGTTTGATGCCGAGGACCGATTCTTCGATGGCCCGGCGGCGGTCGATCCACCCGTTGGCTGCGGCGGCTTCGATCATGGCGTACTCGCCGGAGATCTGGTAGGCCCCGACCGGCACCGGGGAGAGCGCAGCGACGTCGGCCAGGATGTCGAGGTAGCTCATGGCCGGTTTGACCATCACCATGTCAGCACCCTCTTCGAGGTCCAACTCGACCTCGAGGAGTGCCTCGCGGCGGTTGGCGGCATCCATCTGGTAGGTGCGCCGGTCGCCCTGTAGCTGGGAGTCCACGGCTTCCCGGAACGGGCCGTAGAACGCCGAAGCGTATTTGGCGGCGTAGGCCAGGACGGCCGTCTCCTGATGTCCCGCCTCCTCGAGGGCCTGCCGGATGACCGCGACCTGGCCGTCCATCATCCCCGACGGCCCCAAGACGTGGGCACCGGCGTCCGCCTGGGCGACGGCCATCTCGGCGTAGACGGCGAGCGTCGCGTCGTTGTCGACAGTGCCGTCAGCGGCCAGGACACCGCAGTGCCCGTGATCGGTGAATTCATCCAGGCACACGTCACTCATGATCACGAGACCATCGCCCACCTCGGCGCGGACATCGGCGATCGCACGGTTCAGCACGCCCTCCGGATCCAGGCCAGCGCTGCCGGTCGCATCGCGGTGCGCGGGAACACCGAACAGCATGATTCCGCCAACGCCCAACCCGACAGCTTCCGCTGCGGCGCGCTTCAGGGAGTCGGTGGTGTGCTGTACCACCCCGGGCATCGACGAAATAGGGTGGGGGCTGGTCAGGCCCTCCCTGATAAAGGCTGGCAGCACCAGCTCGGCGGGGCTGAGGCGGTGCTCGGCGGTCAGGCGGCGCAGCGCCGGCGTGGTCCGCAACCGACGGGGCCGGTGTTGGGGGAAACTCATGGTGCTCCTTCTCTCTTGCACTTAGCCTGTCACGATTGGAAGTGGTCCCGCGACGGCGACGGCGACGGCGTCGGCGATTCCCGCGGGGGTCGGCTCGGCGGCCACGGAAGCGACGGGGATGCCCCACCGCACCGCTTCCGCAGCTGTGCTGGCACCGATCATGACGGCGGCGAGCCCGGCCGGAAAATCCTTCCCGCTGGGTCCGGGACGTTGCTCGCTCAACCTGCGGACGGTGCTCGGTGAGGTGAACACCACCGCGTCGACTGCGCCGTCGGCCACGGCCGCCCAGAAACCCGCCGGATCCAACTCGGTCTCGGTCGACGCTGGTCGCGGCACACCCCGTTCGGAGGCCAGCGAAATCTCGGTGGTCAGCCGCTGCGCAGCCACCGCCGGGTAAGCGACCGTTCGGTAGGCAATGACCCGGAGCACATCCCAGCCCTGTTCCCTGAGTGAACGCTCCAGGGTGTCAGCCGCGAGGTCGGCCTGCGGGAGCAGGACACGGCCCATGGGTGGCAGCATGCCCAGGGCGGCTGCCAGCCCGGACGCCGAGCTTTCCTGGCCGGACCGCCCGGGCACCAGATCCACCCGGTAGCCTTCGGCTGCCAGGGCACTGGCGGTGGCCTCCCCGACTGCCGCAATGCGGGTGTGACGGGGAATCCCACCGGGGAGATCCAAACCGAGGTGGGCCGAGCGCTGTTTCAGGGCGCGGACCGTGGTGCTGCTCGTCACGATGAGCCAGTGATACCCGCCCTCGCGCAGGCTACCCAGGGCGGCATCAAGCGGTGCAGTGTCCTGGGGAATTTCGAAGTCAATAAGCGGCAGCAGCTTCACCGTCGCCCCCCGGGAGGTCAGTTCCCCAACAATCAGCCCTGCCTGGTCTGCCCCGCGCAGCAACACAGTGCTGACACCATCAAGCGGCAGCGCACCGGAGGCCGGGGCTGGAATCATTGAGCGGTCAACGGCGCGATGGTGGCGGCGCCCGCAGCGAGCAGGTCCTCGGCGAGCCCCACACCCAGCGCGTCGGCGCCGTCAACGGACAGGTCCCGTCCCGAGCGGGCCAGACGGAGCAGTTTCGTCCCGTCGAGGCTGCACACCACTGCCTGCAGGGCGAGGACCCCGTCGTTGACGGTGGCGAGCGCCCCGATGGGGGCACTGCACCCCGCCTCGAGCCGGCGCAGGACGGCCCGCTCTGCTGTGACCGCCAACCGGGTCCGGGTGTGGTCGTAGTCGTGCAGGGCCGCGGCGAACGGTGAATCCCCGGCGTCGCCGGTCCGGCATTCGACGGCCAGGGCACCCTGGCCGGGAGCCGGCAACATGACGGCCGGGTCGATGAGTTCGGTGATGTGGGAATCGCGGCCGAGTCGGAGCAGCCCGGCCGCTGCGAGTACCACGGCGTCCAGGTCCCCGGGTCCCGATTCGCTCAGCCCGGCCACCCGGGCCAGCCGGGTATCCACGTTGCCGCGGATGTCGATGACGTCCAGACCCGGCCGGGCGGCCCGCAACTGCGCAGCCCGGCGGGGCGACCCGGTTCCCACGGTGGCGCCGTCGGGCAGGGTGGCCAGGGTCAGTCCGTCGCGGGCGCACAGCGCGTCCCGGGTGTCGGAGCGTTCCGGAATGGCAGCTACCGTCAACCCGTCGGCAAGGGTGGTCGGCAGATCCTTCAGGGAGTGCACCGCAAGGTCACAGCGGTCAGCGAGCAGCGCGTCCCGGAGCGCGGCGACGAACACCCCGGTCCCGCCGATCTGGGTGAGGGATCCCTTGTGGACGTCCCCTTCGGTGCGGATCCGGACCAGTTCGTGCTGCGCCCCGCTCAGGTCACTGATCCGCTCGGCGACCGTGGTGGTCTGGGTGAGCGCCAGCGCGCTGGCGCGGGTGCCTACCCGGAGCGGCTGGGTCACGCGCCCGGCACCGTCCCCGGTACACCGACCGTCGAGTCGGCGGCGGCCACCGTGGGCTTGGGCCCCCGGCGGTTGGCGCAGCAGTTGGGCCGGCACACGTCGAACCAGGGTCCCAGGTTCGTTGCGGCGGGCCGTTCGGTGATGTTGTTGTCGACGGTCCGTTCGCAGATCAGGTCTACCAGACCGGCGACGAACTTCTCGTGGGTTCCCGGGGTCGGCACCCGCTCAGCGAGGACGCCCAGATCGGCGCAGGTCTCCAGGGCCTCCGTGTCGAGGTCCCACTTCACTTCCATGTGGTCGCTGACGAACCCGAGAGGAACGATCACGACGCCCTTGGTGCCGGCAGCGGCGAGGTCCTTGATGGCGTCGTTGATGTCCGGCTCAAGCCACGGCACATGGGGGGCTCCGGAGCGCGACTGGTACACCAGCGACCAGTCGACGTTGGCCGACGTCGGGATGCGGTCCAGGACCGCCTGCGCGGTGGCCAGGTGCTGGGCCACGTAGGCGCCCTCAGCATAGGCGGGGCCGCCGTCGGCTTCGCCGTTGACCCGGGGGCCGGCGGCGTCGGCGTCACCGGTGGGAATCGAATGGGTCGCGAACAGGATGTGGATTGGCGCATCAGCCTCCCCGCTGTCGGCGAGCTTCCGGCGCAGCGCGGCCAGGCCATCGGTCACCCCTTCAACGAAGGGCTCAACGAAGCCGGGGTGGTCGAAGTACTGCCGGACCTTGTCCACCTCGAGCTTCCCGTCGAGGCCGGTTTCCACCAGGGCCATCCCCAGGTCCTCGCGGTACTGGCGGCAGCTGGAGTAACAGGAGTAGGCGCTGGTGGTGACGGTCAGCACGCGGCGGTGGCCGGCGTCGTACGCCTCCTGCAGCGTGTCAGCAATGAACGGGGCCCAGTTGCGGTTGCCCCAGAACACCGGCAGGTCGATCCCGCGGCTGGCCAGTTCGGCCTCCATCGCCGCTTTCAGCGCACGGTTCTGCGCGTTGATCGGGCTGATGCCGCCGTTGGCACGGTAGTGGTGCGAGACCTCTTCGAGCCGTTCGTCGGGGATACCGCGGCCCCGGGTCACGTTCCGGAGGAACGGAATGACATCTTCCTGGCCTTCGGGTCCGCCGAAGGAGGCGAGCACAATAGCGTCGTAGTCCTTCGGCGCCATCCTGCCATTGTCGTCAACACCGTCGAGCGGGTGAAATGCCTGTGCGGTCATAGGAGCACCTCTGCAATCCCGGCGGTATCAATCCGCCGTCCGGTATAAAAGGGAATCTCGTCACGAACATGGCGTCTGGCCTCTGTCTCACGCAGGTGGCGCATGAGGTCAACGAGGTCAACCAGTTCGGGTGCTTCAAGGGCCAGGATCCACTCCCAGTCGCCGAGGGCGAACGAGGAGACGGTGTTGGACAGGACCTGCGGGTAGTCGCGGCCCTTCAAGCCGTGGTCGTACAGCATTTCCCGGCGTTCTTCCGATGGCAGGATGTACCAGTCATAGGAGCGGACAAACGGGTAGACGCAGACCCATTCGGCCGGCGCCACGCCTCGTGAAAAGGCCGGCGAGTGGCTCTTGGAGAATTCGGCGGCCCGGTGGACTCCCATTGCCGACCAGACGATCTCGGCGGCTGCGAACTCGGCGGTCCGACGGATCTTGCGGACCGCTGCCTGCAGCGCTTCGGGCTTGGATCCGTGGAGCCAGACCATGACGTCGGCATCCTCACGCATCGCTGACACGTCATAGAAGCCGCGCAGTGTCACACCGTCAGCGTCGAGGGAGGCGACTACCTCATCGAGAGATCCGGTGGCGGAGGGCTGCGTGACGGCGCTGCGTTTGAACACCGTCCACAGGGTGAAGTACTGCTCTACCGCGGCGTCGCCGTCGGTGGCTGTTGAGGAATTCTGCGTGTGCTCCGTGCGGGTTTGCTCACTCATGGTACTAGTCTGCCCCGCCGCAATGAGCAAACCGAAATTCAAAGGTTCTACTGCGCGTAGAAAGTCGCGAACATCACAATGCGGCCACGTTGCCGACCGCTAGGTGAGCCGGTCGGCGAGCGCTGTCGCCCGGACCCGTGCGTCGTCGATGACGGCGACCAGGCCGGTGCCCGCCAGCCAGGCACCCGTGATCTCCAGGTTCCGTTCGGCGGCGGCGGCGGCACGAACCCGTGCCACCAGGTCCCGGTGTCCCACCGACGCGTGCGGGAGGGCACCGTTCCAGCGGACCACCTTCCACCCCACCACGTCGTCATCGGCAATCGGGGTCTCGAGCAGGGCCGACGCGTCGGCGAGCGCCTGCCGGTACAGGCTGTCGTCGTCGGCGACTTCCTCCCCCACCTGCCCGGCCCTGCCATAGGACAGTCGCAACACGTGCGAGCCCGGCCCTGCCTGGTCGGCCAGCCACTGCCATTTGGCGGTGGCGTGGGTGAGGGCTTTGGCGCTGACGCCCTCGGCCCCGGCAGCCACCAGGACCCCCGTCCCCCGGGGATGCGCGTCGAGTTCCGGGACGTCGACCACGAGGGTCACCAGTGCAACGCCGGGAACGGCCCGGGGACGGTCGGCGAGGAGGCGCGGCAGCGCGTCGCCCAGCAGGTCGACGGCGCCGGGCCCATCCACTGCCATGACGACGGCGTCGGCCTTCACCGTGGACTCCGCGTCGGATTCCGTGCTGGAAACTTCTGCACTGGCGGGATTCGTGCTGGTGGATTCCGTGCTGGTGGAAACGCTCGTCGTGATTGTCCAGCCGATCCCGGAACGGGCGATGCTGCGCACCTCGCTCCCGGGGCGCAGGTGGACTCCGGCGGCCCGTAATTCGTCGGTCAGCACCCGGGTGAGCTGGGCCATTCCTCCGCTCAGTCCACCAACCGCTGATCCGGCTGGCGCAGCGGCACGCATGGCACCCACTGCCGCGCCGAGTGACCCGTGTTTCTTCATCATCTTGCGGAGGCCCGGCGCCACCGAATCGACGTCCAGGTCGTCGGGGTCCGCCGAAAATACTCCGCCGACCACTGGGGCAACGAGGCGGTCGAGGACGTCGACTCCCATGCGGGCGCGCACCACCTCACCGAGGCTGACGCCGTCGTCCTTGTACAGGCTCCCGAGGGGCAGCACCCGGTCAAGGGATGCCCGCAGCGCTCCTGCGCGGCCAATAGCGTTGACGATGTCCGGGTCGAGCACGTCTGCGGGAATACCCAGGATGCCGCTGCGGGGCAACGGCATTGCGCTGTGCTGCGGATCCTTCCCGGGGAACTGAATCCAGGCGCCCACCGGGTTGGGCGTGACCAGCAGATCTCCGAGTCCCAGCTCACGCGCCAGCGCCGGGACTGTCTCCGACCGGGTGGAGTAGGACTCGGCACCACTGTCCAGCCTCAGCCCGGCGACCTCATGGTCAGCGACGCAACCGCCGAAACCCGCCGAGCGCTCAAGGACAGTCACGTCCAGGCCCCGCTCCGCCAGCTCGCGGGCAGCGACCAGCCCGGCCATTCCGCCACCGACCACGACGACGGTCCTGGCCGCCGGCTGGCGGGAAACAGTGGTGCGGTGCGGCATGGTTACGGTTCCACCGAGTGGATAAGTTCGACGATGCGCGTCAGAACGGTGGGATCGGTGTCCGGTGGTACCCCGTGGCCGAGGTTCACCACGTGGCCCGGGGCAGCCGACCCTGCCTTGAGGACGTCGAGAACGTGTGCTTCGAGCACCTCCCACGGCGCCGTCAGGAGTGCAGGGTCGATGTTGCCCTGCAGGGGAACCGTGCCGCCGAGGCGCCGGTTGGCCTCGTCGAGCGGTAGCCGGTAGTCCACCCCCACCACGTCCACGCCGACGTCGCGCATGGCGACCAGCAGCTCCGAGGTACCGGTCCCGAAGTGGATGAGGGGTGCGCCGAGACCCCTCACGAACTCGAGGGCACGCCCGGAGGCCGGGGCGACGTGCGCCTGGTAGTCCGCCAGACCGAGGGACCCTGCCCACGAGTCGAACAGTTGCGCCGCGCTGGCGCCGGCTTCCAGCTGGGCCCGGAGGAACTTGCCCGACGCATCGGCAGCCCAGCGGGTGAGCGCACCCCAGGTCTCGGGATCGGAGTGCATCATGGTGCGCGGCCCCAGGTGGTCGCGGGAGGGTTTGCCCTCGACCATGTAGGCGGCGAGGGTGAACGGCGCACCGGCGAACCCGATCAGGGGGGTGCTGCCGAGTTCAGCGACGGTCAGTGCGACCGCCTGACGGATTGGTTCAAGTGCCTCGTCGGTAAGCTCCGGAAGCGCCGCGACGTCGGCGGCAGTGCGGATCGGGGCGCCGAGCACGGGACCGATCCCCGGGACGATGTCGACGTCGACACCGGCGAGCTTCAGCGGGATGACGATGTCGGAGAAAAAGATGGCCGCATCTGTGTCGTGCCGGCGGACCGGCTGGAGAGTGATCTCCGAGGCCATGGCCGGGTCGAGGCAGGAGTCGAGCATCGCTGTCCCCTCCCGCAGCTTGCGGTATTCCGGGAGGGACCGTCCGGCCTGGCGCATGAACCACACCGGACGACGACTGGGCCGCTGACCGCGGTAGGCCGAGATCAGAGGCGAGGAGGAAGTCCGGCCATCTACCAGGGGGTGTGCTGCACTCAAAGTCATATCTCGATTGTGCCCAAGTTCGGACGGTTTGGGTTAACCCACCGGTCGCCGACGTTGAGCGGTCCGCCTGCCTCCGCTGGCCACAGCCGATGGAGGGTGGTGAATCTCACCCGCCACGATCACCGAATTGGCGGGGAACTTAGGCATACCTATTGAAGCGCAGGAAGCAGATTTCGCTATGCTGATGGGGCTGTGGTTTTACTATCTTTGGTTGCAACCCATTCCGATGTGGATCTGGAAACCGTCGCCCGACTCAGTGTCGGCGCCGACCAGGTCGCATCCGCTGTGCTCGCTGACGGCCCGGCGGTCTCTGGCGCTGTCACCCTGGCCACGTGCAACCGCCTCGAAATCTATTGCGATGCCCCGTCCACCGATGATGTGGAGGCTGCACGCTCCACCGTCATCGCCCGCATCAGCGGACTGTCGGGCCTGCCCGAAAGCTGGGTCTCCTCGGCCTTCACTACCCGTACGGGCGAGGACGTTGCCCGCCACCTCTTCGCCGTCGGGGCGGGTCTTGACTCTGCTGTCGTCGGGGAACGGGAAATCGCCGGCCAGGTGCGACGGGCATTGATCGAATCCCAGGCTAACGGGACCACCAGCGGACCGCTGGTTCAGCTCTTCCAGGAAGCTTCCCGCACCGCGAAGGACGTCGGCGCGCAGACAGCGCTGGGTAGCCAGGGCCGCTCCATCGTGTCGGTAGCCCTCGAGCTGGCGGCGGACCTGTCACTGACCCGCGAGTTTACTGACAAGTCAGTGGTGGTGTTCGGCACCGGGGCCTACGCCGGTGCGACCATGGCACTGCTGAAGGAGAAAGGCTGCACCAGCGTCTCGGTCTACTCCTCCTCCGATCGCGCCGAAACCTTCGTCTCCACCCGGGGCGGGGTCGCGCTGACCTCCGAAACACTTCCGGCCGCGCTGGCCGACGCCGACATCGTGGTGGGCTGCAGCGGCAGCGACAACCGGGTTGGGGCCGACGACGTCGAACGGGTGCGGGCCGGCGTCGACAAGCCCCTGATCATCGTCGACCTCGCGCTGAGCCATGATTTCGACCCGGCCGTCGGGTCCCTGCACAACGTTGAACTGATCACACTCGAATCGGTCCGGGCTGCGGCACCCAGCGAGCAGGCAGCAGCCCTCGGCCAGGCAAGCACCCTCGTCATCGACGCCGCAAAGAACTTCCAGGACCGTCAGGACTCACGCGCAATGGACACCGCCATTGTCGCGCTCCGGAAGCACACGCAGCAGGTACTGGAATCCGAGATGCAGAAGGTCCGGGCCCAGCACGGGTGCACGGCGGCCGCTGAGGAAGTGGAGTTCGCTCTGCGCCGGATGGTCCGCCAACTGTTGCACGTGCCGACGGTCCGCGCCCGGGAACTGGCCGCTGACGGCCGCCAACAGGATTACGCCGCAGCGCTGGAAGCGTTGTACGGCATCAACCTGGATGCCCCGGCCGACCAGTCAGGCGACGCCGGTTGCCCGGTGCGGCAGGATCCACCCGCCACCGGCACTGGATAACCGCACCCCCCATCTAGTAGACCGGCTTCTCCGGCTCTATCTGTTTGACCCACTCCAGGATTCCGCCGTCCACGTTGTAGACCCGCGAGTGTCCCTCGGTCCGCAGGTGCCGGACTACGTCCGCCGATCGACCACCCGCCTTGCAGTGCACGTAGACGTCCCGGTCCGCGCTGACCGTGAGTTCGCCAGAGAGCACCGAGTTCTTGGGCATGAGGGTAGCGCCGTCGATACGGACAATGTGGTATTCGCCCGGTTCCCTGACGTCGATCAGGTCGAAGTCACGCTGCCCGCTCCCCCGCTCGCGCAACAGCTGCTCCAGCTCGGCGACGCTGACCGACGGTATGGGGTTCTCCGACGCCGCACTGCTGGCCGCCTCACCGTCGGCCGGCAGGCCACAGAACGCCTGGTAGTCCATCAACTCGGTGACCGGCACCGCGTCGGGATCGCGGCGGACCCGCACCTCACGCCAGCTCATCTCCAGTGCATCGAAGATCAGCACCCTGCCCAGCAGGGGAACCCCCGTGCCCGTGATGAGTTTGATTGCCTCATTGACCATGACCGAGCCGATCTGGGCGCACAGGACACCGAGCACCCCGCCCTCGGCGCAGGACGGAACGGATCCGGGCGGCGGCGCATCCGGGTACAGGTCACGGTAGCTGGGCCCGTGTTTGGCCCAGAACACACTCACCTGACCGTCGAACCGGAGAATGGAGCCCCAGACATAGGGCTTTCCCAGGATCTCTGCGGCGTCGTTCACCAGGTAGCGGGTGGCAAAGTTGTCGGTGCCATCCAGGATCAGGTCATAGCCGGAGAAGATGTCCACCGCGTTGCTGTTGTCCAGCCGCACCTCGTGCTTGACGACGGTGACCAACGGATTCAATTCGGCGATGCGCTGTGCGGCCGACTCCGCTTTCGACTGACCGACGTTCGAGACCCCGTGGATGATCTGGCGTTGCAGGTTGGAAAGGTCGACGACGTCGTCGTCGACAATCCCGAGGGTCCCCACCCCAGCGGCGGCGAGGTACAGCAGCGCTGGGGAGCCCAGGCCACCGGCGCCGATAACCAGCACCCGGGCGTTCTTCAGTCGCTGCTGCGCGGTCATCCCGAACTCGGGGATGATCAGGTGGCGGGAATAGCGCTCGGTCTCTTCCCTGGTCAGCATGGCATCCGGGTCGACCAGGGGGGCCAGAGCCTGGCCGTTTGTGCTCATGCCTTAAATGTATGCCCGGCAAACTCCCGGGGGCCAGTCGCGCGACCAACGAGGTTACCCGCGGGTAAACTGGAGGCTACCCTCCCCGGCCCCACCGCGGGACGCACCTCGACCGAAAGCCAGACGAACTGTGAGCGCAGAAGTACCGACAGGCGGCAAATCGACGCGCCTACCGCGGGATGAGCGACGACGCCAACTGCTGAGCGCCGCCCACGAAGTGTTCGTCGCCAACGGGTATCACGGTGCGGCGATGGACGAGATCGCAGAGGTGGCGAAGGTCAGCAAACCGGTGCTGTACCAGCACTTTCCGGGGAAGCGGGAGCTATACCTGGCGTTGCTGGAGAGCCACCTCGCCGAGCTGACCGCACTGCTGGTAGAAGCTCTGCAGTCCACCACCGACAACAAGCTCCGGGTCCACGCCACGATGCGGGCCTACTTCCAGTTCATCGCCCAGGACAGCCAGGCCCACCGGCTGGTCTTCGAATCCGATCTGTTCAACGACCCTGATGTCAGCGGCAGGCTCGAAGAGTTCAACGCCCGGTTTGCCGACGCGATCGCCGGCGTGATCGCCGAGGACACCCGCCTGTCCCACCTGGAAGCGACCCTGCTGGGGCACGGTCTGGCCGGGATGGCACAGGTCAGCGCGCGCTACTGGCTTGAGACAGACGGCAGCATGGACATCGATGCGGCAAGCGAGCTGATTTACCGTTTAGCTTGGCGCGGAATCAGTCGCTTCCCCAAGGAAATCTAGAGTAAGTTCCAGTGAGGGCAAGCAATAACCACCCACTTACCGCTACAGCAGGAGGAACCGCCATGGAAATCAAGATTGGTATCCAGAACGTCAACCGGGAAATTGTTCTCGAGTCCGAACAGACCGCCGACGAGGTTGCGGACATTGTGGCGAAGGCGATGAACGGCGGCGCTGAGCTCCGGCTGGCGGACAGCAAGGGCCGCCACGTCATCGTCCCGGCAAACGTTCTCGGCTACGTGGAAATCGGCGCCGAAGAGTCGCGTCGGGTAGGTTTCGGGGCCCTCTAGGGAACGGTCCACAGGGACCATAGGCGGGGTCGGGCATGGTAACGCTCCTGGCGGTCACCCTGGTGACGCTGGTGCTCGGCCTTGCCGTGCGGTTCGCCAACCGGCACCATCAGCACTACAACACGTTGCTGCTACCGGTCGTTGCCCTCGCCTCGGGACTGGCGGCCTGGGTGATCGTGCAGTTCACCGGGCTCGGCTACAACCCGGATCTGTTCTGGCTCAGCTGGCTGCTGCCGATCCTTTGCTCCGCCGTGATCACCATTGGCGTCGCGTGGTGGCTCGGCCAGCACCGGGAGGCAGCTGAGGCCGCAGCGCTCCGGAAAGTGTCCGATGACTAGAGCCCGGGTTGCCCCGCACGGCCGTCGGACCTTGCCCTGTAGGCTCACACCATGAGCGTTACACCCGAGCTGGCACTCTCACTCGACAACCGCTTCGTGCGGGAACTGCCCGAGTTGGCGGTTCCCTGGCAGGCCGAGACTACGCCTGAACCCCGGTTGCTCGTCCTGAACGAACCTCTCGCTACGCAGTTGGGGCTCGACGTCTCTGCACTGCGCGCACCCGGGGGCCTCGGGCTCCTGACGGGTAACGAGGTGCCCGAAGGTGCAACCCCGGTGGCCCAGGGCTACGCCGGGCACCAATTCGGGGGGTTCTCTCCTCGTCTCGGTGATGGTCGGGCGCTCCTGCTCGGAGAACTCACTGACCCCAGCGGCCACTGCTACGACCTCCACCTCAAGGGGTCGGGGCGCACGCCCTTCGCCCGCGGCGGCGACGGGCTGGCCGCTGTCGGACCGATGCTCCGTGAATACATCGTCAGCGAGGCCATGCACGCCCTCGGTATTCCAACGACCCGATCCCTTGCCGTGGTGGCGACCGGACAATCCGTCCGCAGGGAGACGCTCCTGCCCGGTGCCGTGCTGGCCCGGGTGGCGGCCAGCCATCTGCGGGTAGGCAGCTTCCAGTACGTCCAGACGATGGGCGACGTCGACCTCCTCCGTCGCCTCGCCGATCACGCGATCAGCCGTCACTATCCCGAGGCCGCGACCGCCGCCCATCCCTATCTCGCCCTGTTCGAGGCAGTCCAGGCCGCCCAGGCTTCCCTCGTGGCCCGATGGATGCTCGTCGGGTTTGTCCACGGGGTGATGAATACGGACAACATGACCATTTCCGGGGAATCGATTGACTACGGACCGTGCGCGTTTATGGACGGGTTTGATCCCGGAGCAGTGTTCAGCTCAATTGACGATGCCGGTCGCTACGCCTACGCCAACCAACCGGTGGTTGCCGAATGGAACCTGGCCAGGCTCGCCGAGGCGTTGCTGCCCCTGCTGGACGATGACCAAGAGCAGGCCGTCGCGCTGGCCACAGAATCCCTCGGCCGGTTCCGTGATCAGTACGGTGCAGCGTGGTCAGCCGGGATGAAGTCCAAGCTGGGGTTCGCCGCCGACCATGATGATTCGGTGGTCCTGCCGCTGGTGGATCAGCTCCTGGCCCTGCTGCAGGACACTCGCGCCGACTACACCTCCTTCTTCAGGTCCCTCGGGGCTGCGGCACGGGGCGACGCCGGGCCGGTTCACGCCCTGTTTGAGGGCGACCAGCAGGGTCTGGATGAGTGGCTTAACCGCTGGCTCGCTCTGGGTCCGGATTCCACAGCGATGGAGCGAACCAATCCCGCCTATATCCCCCGCAACCATCTGGTGGAGGAAGCTCTCGCGGCGGCGACGGACGGCGATTTGGAGCCACTCGGACGCCTCCTGGAAGCGGTCACCGCGCCTTTTGACAGCCGCCCCGGACTGGAACGCTACGCTACCGGCGCACCTGAGGACTTCGGAACCTACCGGACCTTCTGCGGCACGTAGGTTTCACAGTCCCCTCCCGCAATCCTGCGACCCAGTTTCACCCTATGGTCATCCCCATGCCGTTCGTTCACCGCTTTGATCGTGCCTTTGGGCGAGGCGATCTCGGCAAGCACTCTGTCAGTATCGGGGATGTTGGGCCGCACTGTGTTGGGACGCACCAGGTTCAAGCCGCTCCGGTTTGGGGCGCAGCGTGCTCAAGCCGCTCCGGGTTGAGGGCTTCCGCGTTTCCGTATCCGACGGCGCCGGATACCTAGTGTGACGGATTCGGGCCGAATAGCTGGTTTGGCTCTCCCCGGCTCGGCGCCGGCTCCAGCGCCAGCTCCAGCTCCAGCTCCAGTTCCGGGTAGGGGTGGTGCGGTGGAGTGGTAGGTGTGGCCGGTGGGGGTGGTGGTTTTGAGCTGATGTCTCGGTCCGGGTGCGGGGGCTACAGCCCAGCCGGGGTGTTCTTTGGTGTGGTTGCATGCTTCGCAGAGTCCTGCCCCGTTCGTGATCGATGTCGGCCCGCCCCGATGCCACGGGATGATGTGGTCGATGTGGCGGATCGGGGCGTCGCAGTACGGGGTCCGGCAGGTGTCATCCCGGGCAGTAATAAACCGGCGTTGCGCTTTGGTGAAGAGCCGGGCCGTGGAATCCATCGCCACCAAATCCCCGGTTTTCGGGGCCGTGTAGAGGCGACGTAACCAGACGTCGAAAGCCGAACCTCCTTCCCCCGACCGGCTTTGACCTTTCGGACCAGTGACAGTGCCGCCAGCTGGCCCTGACCCGGTCGAACTTTTCGTTCCGTCCTGGCTGTTTGCTGGGCTGGTTGCTGGGCTGGTCGTTGGTTTTGTGCTGAGGAGGTTGCGTGCCCAGCTGGAGGGGACGATGCCGTAGCCGGGGATCCTGGCTGGTTCGCTGTCGCCTTGGAAGAGGGCACGGTCGGTCATGATGAGCTGCAACTCGACCCGGCTGATACCCCCGGGGACCCCGGTGACGCGTTCGACGAGGGTATCGGCCATCACCTGACCCCGGGACCTGGGGTCACCGGCACCCCGGACCGTGTCAGCGTGACGAGTCAACACGGCGTAGGTGGCGACGGCTTCCTTCACCGGAAGCAACGCGGTCAGATAGGCCATGGTGTCCGGTGCCGGCCGGATACTCACACACCGCTCCGTCACAGCGTGGGCGGCCCGGTTCACCACCGACCGGGGATCCCGCCGGTACGCGGCTGCCTTCGCAGCGGCGACGACCGCCTTATCCCCACACCCGGTGAACCTACCCGTATCAGCTGATAGCTCTTCATCCACGGCAGCACGGTCAACACTACTGAGGCACGCGGTCTCTTTCACCAACAGGGTCGCCCGCCACTCATTGAGCTGACCCGTGTGAAGGGCCGCCAGTGTGTGGGGCATCTCCGTGACCAGCGCCCGCGCCAAGCCGAGGAGCCGGCTGCCGCGGGACGGGGATTCACGCCTGGCTAATGCGACCTGCGCCCCCACCCCTTTGCCCTGTTCGGCGGCGGGTACCCCGGCGAGGGTTTGGGTGTCGCGTTCAGCGACGTCGATCGCAACCGTGATCCGGGCTTGTACCCCAGCAATCGCCGACTTCAGATCCTCCAACTCCCGCAACTGATCAATCAACCCTGCCGCATCCACCGCCGGTTTCAGGGAGTTCAGCGCTTCGGCCAGGGCTAGGGTGGAACGCTCACGGCCAACCCCGGCAGACGCAGCGGAAGAAGCACCGTCAGCAGCACCAGAGGAGCGGCCGCCGCCAGGTTCACCAGAAGAACAAGCACCCGAGGCTCCCCGCGGAGCCACCACTCGGGAGGGGGTTCCCTTCCGTTTCGGTGATGGAGCTGCCCTGCCTTCCATACCTCTATTGTCCCAAACCCCACCGACATTCCTGCGGAACTAAGGGCTATGTGGACAAACCTCTCGAACGAATATTCGAACGATGAGAGTCTGCCTATCCGACGAGGTAGGGCCAGGCCAGAAGGAGAGGACGAACAAAATGTTGCTGAGAGACGCCCGGAGCCAGCGCAGAGAGTTTGTCAGGTTTAGTCGTTAGCTTCGGCGTCAAGGGCAGGACGGGCCGGATACGGAGCAGATCCTGGTCCAAGACCTGCGCCCCGCTGGCGGCGAGCATCAACGCCGGCGAAATCCCCAGCCTAGGTGTCCCAAGACAGCTAGGCGGTCAGCCCGAGAACACTCATCCGGCGGGAATGATTACGGGTCAGCTGAGAGAAGAGCAGGAGGGTCTCCTTTTCCTGGTCCTCCTCGGCGCCGGCGAACAGCAAGGCACCGAGAAAGGCCCGCTCGATCCCGATCCGTTGCGCCTGGGTAAGCGCCTCGCCCACCAGACGTCGCCCCCAGAGTGCCAGCCGAGACGCCAACCGTGGGTCGTTGGCGAGCGCGGCCTGCAGTCGCTCCTGCAGTAGCGGGCCCTGTTCATCGGCGGACTGGATCCTGCCGATCAGCTCCCGGGTGGGCGCATCCAGCCGTCCGGCGAGCGCTGTGTAGAAGTCGTCCGAGATCGCGTCGATCACATAGGCCTTCATCAGTGACTCATACCAGTCGCCCGGCCGGGTCCTTTCGTGGAAGGAGTCAATGGACGGCTGGAACGGGGTCATTGCGGTTTCCACGTCCACCCCCAGCGCGGCCAGGTGGGCGCTGACCATCTCGAAATGCTCAAACTCGATCACGGCGAGACGCCCCAGCGTGGCACGGTCATGCAGCGTGGGCGAGAACCGGGCATCCGATGACAGCCGCTCAAACCCTGACAATTCTCCGTAGGCCATCACCCCGAACAGGTCAACGATGAACCGTGCGTACCGGGGATCATCGGGAAGCCGCGGCGTCACTCCGGTGGCCGTATCTGTGACGGCGCCGGATTCCGCGGCGTAGGAGGTGGCTTGCTGAGGGGTGACTTGCCCGGATGGGGAGGACGGCGCTGAACTCATGGGGTTAAGGGTACCGGTGCCGAACCGTCGGGCCCGGTCATCTGTCCCACCACCAACCCTGCGTTCCCGGAGCCCGGTGTATTACGGTTGAGGTTGTGCCGTACTCGCATCTGGATTTGTCGAACCGGAACTCACAGCTTCAGCTGACCCGTTCCCTGCAGTTGCTCCGTGAAGAGTTGAGCCTTGAGGCTGACTTCCCGCCCGACGTTCTCGATGAGGCCAGGCGGGCAATCACCAGCCACTCTTCCCCAACGACCGATCTAACCGGCCTTGGTTTCATTACCATCGATCCACCCGGGTCCACCGATCTGGACCAGGCGGTTCATCTGGAACGCGACGGGTCCGGCTACCGCGTCTGGTACGCGATTGCGGACGTTCCAGCCTTCGTGGCACCCGGGGGTGCCATTGACCGTGAGGCCCGCCGCCGCGGTCAGACCGTCTACGCGCCGGACGGCAGGATCTCCCTGCATCCTGAGCTGATTTCCGAGGATGCCGCCAGCCTGCTGCCCGAAAAGGTACGGCCAGCCTATGTGTGGCAGTTCCTGCTGGATTCGGAAGGGGAGGTGCAGGACATGGATCTGCAGCGCGCCACGATTCGCAGCCGGGCCCAACTGACGTATGAGCAGGTGCAACGGGACCTCGACTCCGGCGGCGCACCCGAGAACCTGGTGCTGCTCAGGGAGGTGGGACTGTTGCGCATCGAACTGGAACGACTGCGCGGGGGTGCCAGCCTGAACCTTCCCGAGCAGGAAATCGCCAACGACGGTGACAGGTATTTCATCCTCACTTCACCGCCGTTGCCCGCCGAGGACTGGAATGCCCAGATTTCCCTGATGACCGGAATGGCCGCCGCACAGCTGATGATCGACGGAAAGATCGGTGTGCTGCGGACCATGCCATCACCCGATAAAGAGTCGGTGGCCCGTTTTCGCCATCAGGCACGGGTCCTCGGGAAACCCTGGCCGGAGGGCATGGCCTACGGCGAATTCCTGCGAAGCCTTGACACCACCGAACCGCGCCAGCTGTCCCTGATGCACGCGGCCGCCTCGCTGTTCCGTGGTGCTGGCTACACTGCGTTCGACGGCGACCTGCCTGCAACCATGACACAGGCGGCCATCGCCGCCCCCTATGCCCACACCACAGCCCCGCTGCGCCGGCTGGTCGACAGATTTGTGCTGGTGATCTGCGCGGCGCTGTGCGCCGGGACGGAGGTCCCCGGGTGGGCCCGGGACGCACTGCCGGAACTGCATTCGTTGATGAACTCATCCAACCAGCTGTCCTCCCGGCTGGAGCGGGGCGCCCTGGACGCCGTCGAGGCGGCGCTCCTGAGCAACCTGGTCGGCCAGGAGTTCGACGCCGTCGTCATTGCCGCTTCGAAGCCACCGAACGGGAACTCCCCCGACGACTATCGGCCAGTCGGAACCATCCAGCTGGCCAACCCCGCGGTGGAGGCCAGATGCGAGGGTGAACTGGTCGCGGGCGAGGAAGTCCGGGTACGGCTGGTAATCGCCGATATTCCAACACGGACTACCCGGTTCGAGTTGGTCAATGGTGCGCCCACGCCCGGCGTGTCGGGTACCGCCGCCGGGGCAGGGTAGAGTTTACTTCCGTAGTAATGGATGCCCGGTCGTACTCGTCATATCTTGATTAGTAACCCCTGACCCGCAAGTACCTACGCGATCTTGAGTTCTTCTTAGCCGGCAGGATTCCCTCGAATCCCCGGCCTGCAGTTGTAAGCCCGCGATCGGCTTCCACTGGACGCCATGCGCCTGTTCCTCCGGGCTGACCACACGTCAGCCACCCGTCGAGTTCAAGCAGCCGCACGGCCTAAATGAACGGTATTTAATTGAACATTGATGACACTCAGGTGCAAGACACCCACCACCTCCATGCTGACAACAGCGACGAGGAGATCTTCGTCGAGGAGACCCTCGTAACCACCGAGGAGCCTCATAAGGAGGCGGAGGAAACGTTCGCCGACTTCAACGTCCGCGCTGACATTGTGGAATCCCTGGCCGACGCCGGGATCATCCACCCCTTCCCTATCCAGGCCATGACCCTGTCCATCGCCCTCGGCGGCCATGACATCATCGGCCAGGCCAAGACTGGAACCGGCAAGACCCTCGGCTTTGGCATCCCCGCACTGCAGCGTGTGGTGGCCCCCAAGGACGACGGCTACGACCGCCTCCCTGTGCCCGGCGCTCCCCAGGCCCTCATTGTGGTGCCCACCCGCGAGCTCGCCGTCCAGGTTGCCGGCGACCTCACCACTGCCGCCAAGAAGCGGCACGCGCGGATTGTGACGATCTACGGCGGACGGGCCTACGAGCCACAGATCGAGGCGCTGAAGAACGGCACCGAGATTGTGGTCGGCACCCCCGGTCGTCTCATTGACCTGTACCGGCAGAAGCTGCTCTCCCTCGCCAATGTGAAGCTGGTGGTGTTGGACGAGGCCGACGAAATGCTCGACCTCGGGTTCCTTCCGGATGTCGAAACGCTCATCGCCGGTACTCCTGCGGTCCGTCAGACCATGTTGTTCTCCGCCACCATGCCCGGCCCCGTGGTCGCGATGGCTCGGCGCTACATGACGCAGCCCACCCATATCCGGGCTGCGGATCCCGAGGACGAGGGCATCACCAAGAAGGACATCCGCCAGGTCATCTACCGCGCGCACAACCTTGACAAGGCCGAGGTCGTGTCGAGGATCCTACAGTCCCGCGGCCGCGGCCGAACCATCATCTTCACCAAGACCAAGCGCACCGCCGCGAAGCTTTCGGAAGAATTGATCGACCGTGGGTTCGCCGCCGGAGCGATTCATGGCGACCTTGGCCAGGGCGCCCGCGAGCAGGCGCTGCGAGCCTTCCGCGGCGACAAGATCGATGTCCTGGTCGCCACCGAGGTGGCAGCCCGGGGTATAGACGTCGAGGACATCACCCACGTCATCAACTACCAGTGCCCCGAGGACGAAAAAGCGTACCTGCACCGGGTTGGCCGCACCGGCCGCGCGGGCAAGAAGGGCACCGCCGTCACCTTCGTGGACTGGGACGACATGCCCCGGTGGGGCCTGATCAACAAGGCCCTCGGCCTGGCTGCCGCCGAGCCGGTGGAAACCTACTCTTCTTCCCCGCACCTCTACGAAGAACTCGACATTCCCGAGGGCACCAAGGGCAGGCTCCCCCGCAACAAACGAACTCTGGCCGGCATCAACGCCGAAACGCTCGAAGATTTGGGCGAAACCGGCAAGAAGCACCGCACCGGTGCTGATTCGCAGGGCTCCGGCCGGGGACGCGGCTCGGAACGCTCGGGCAGCAACGACCGCTCACGCGGCGGGGACCGCTCGCGTTCCGCCGATCAGCGCGGCTCACAGAAGTCCGGGGACACCCCGGGCAGCCGACGTCGTCGGTCAGGCGGATCAGGCGGATCAGGCGGATCAGGCGGATCAGGCGGATCAGGCGGATCAGGCGAGGATTCAGCACAGGCACGGCAGCCAGCGGCGACCGCGCCCGCTGGCGACGGCGCTCCTGCAGCCGACCGTCCCCGCCGGAGCCGCTCACGGACCCGTAGCCGCAATGGCGAGGTAGTCAACAAGCCCGCCGCCGGAACCGACGGCTAAGCACTCAGTGGCCGTTCCCGGGCCGGCGCCCCTGTGGCGCCCGGACGGCAGCAACCTGGTGGTGCACGCGGACAACGCGACCTACCTTCCCACGCTGCCGGACAGGTCCTTCACCATGATCTACGTTGACCCGCCCTTCAATACGGGGCGGGCTCAGCGGCGCCAGCAAACCTCGATGGTGCGCAACCTTGATGGGACCGGGGACCGGATAGGTTTCAAGGGACACAGCTACTCGACCGTCAAGGGCATGCTTGCCAGCTATGACGATGCCTTCGAGGACTACTGGGAGTTCCTTGCGCCACGCCTCGCGGAGGCGTGGCGGCTCCTCACCGATGACGGAACCCTGTATGTGCACCTGGACTATCGGGAGGTGCACTACGTCAAGGTGATGCTTGATGCGCTCTTCGGCCGCGAAAGCTTCCTGAACGAGATCATTTGGGCCTACGACTACGGTGCACGGGCGAAGAGCCGGTGGCCCGCCAAGCACGACAACATCCTGGTCTATGTCAAGGACCCGGCGAATTACTACTTCGACAGCAGCGGGGTGGACCGGGAGCCGTACATGGCGCCCGGGCTGGTCACGCCGGAGAAGGCGGCGCTGGGCAAACTGCCCACCGATGTCTGGTGGCACACCATCGTCTCCCCCACAGGCCGGGAAAAGACCGGCTACCCCACGCAAAAACCCGAGGGTCTTCTCCGTCGGGCCGTCACGGCCAGCAGCCGCGAAGGCGACTGGGTTCTTGACTTCTTCGCGGGGTCCGGGACGTTGGGAGCGGTAGCAGCGAAACTGGGCCGCCGCTTTGTCTGCGTGGACCAGAACCCCCAGGCGATCGAGGTAATGAACTCCCGGCTCGGCCAGTACTGTGAGCCTTCCACTCCGGCAGGCCCGGACCGGACTCCGAAGATCTAGTTCTCCAGGGCCGGGTCAGCGGACGACGACGGACCCGGTGGCGAGTGCCTCAATCTGCTCAAGCACCGCCGGGGAGGTCAGGTTCTCCCCCAACCGGTTGGGTTTCCCCTCCCCGTGGTAGTCACTGGATCCGGTGGTAAGAAGCCCGTGCTGGGCGGCGATGCGCCGGAGCTCCTGGCGTCCCGGCTCCGGGTTGTCCCGGTGCTCAATCTCGAGGCCCTGCAGGCCGGCGTCGATCATCTGCCCGACGACGTCGTCGCCCACCACCCGTCCGCGCGCCGAGGCCACCGGATGGGCGAAGACCGCCACCCCTCCCGCCTGGCGGATCAGCTCAACGGCCCGCGCGGGGTGTGGCGCGTAGTGGCCCACCCAGTAGGGCGAGGCGGCGGTGAGGATGTGGCTGAAGGCCTCACTGCGGTCTGAGACGATTCCCAGCGTGACCAGCGAATCAGCGATGTGGGGGCGGCCGACCGTTGCACCCTCGGCAATGTGCTCCTGCACGTCGGCCCAGGTGATGGGATAGTCGGCGCCGAGGCGTTCGACCATGCGCTCCGCCCTCGACAGCCGTGCGTCCCTGGACCGCTGGATCTCCTCCATCAGGGGCGCGTTCAGCGGGTTGTGCAGGTAGGAGAGCACGTGGACGCTGATGCCTGTTTCGGTCCGGCAGGAGACCTCCATCCCGGGGATCAATGCCACTCCCTCCAGCTGCGCAGCCTCGGCAGCCGGCCCCCAACCAGCGGTCGAGTCGTGGTCGGTCAGCGCGACCACGTCGAGTCCGGCGTCCCGGGCCGTCCTGATCAGCACGGCTGGGCTTTCGGTGCCGTCCGAGACGGTCGAGTGGGTGTGTAGGTCGATTCTCACCCACCCAATCTACGCCCGCGCCGACGCTCGGATGAACAATTGTTTGGTTGCCTCCGGTACCGGTGGGATCATAGGGGGGTGAGTACTGCAGAGAACGACACCCTGTCCCAGACCGCCGCGACGCCTCTCACCCCAGAGGAGCAGCCCCTCGCCGCCCGGAACGAGAACCGTTCCCAGCGGCCGGATTCGGATGCATTCAAGGCCTTCATGGCCCAGCAGTGGGCAGCGAAGCCCACTGAGCTGCCCGCCGAGGCGGAGGTGGCGCCCTACGCAGCGAAGCGACGACGGGCCATCTCTGACAAGTTCCCCGGCGAGCGGATCGTGATCCCAGCCGGACCTTTCAAGGTGCGCTCCAATGACACCGACTACCGGTTCCGGCCACATTCAGGGTTCGCCCACCTGACCGGTCTCGGGCTTGACCACGAGCCGGACGCTGTCCTGATCATGGAGCCCACCGAGGCTGGCCAGGGCGACGACGGCGGCCAGCACCACGCCACCCTGTACTTCAAGGAACTCGCCGGGCACGACAACCCGGAGTTTTACGCCAACGCGCGGTACGGCGAGTTCTGGATCGGATCCCGCCTGTCCCACGCCCAGGTCCAGACACTGCTGTCGATCAAGACGGCAGACCTGTCCGAACTGGAGGTCGCGGTCACCAAGGATGCGGGAGTACCGGAGGTCGGCGGCATGCGGATCCGGTTGCTGCGTGAGGTGGACTTCAACGCCGACGCGCTGGTCGATACTTCCCGGATCAACACCGGCGTCGATCTGGAGAAGTCCGACGAGTTGGACAGCAAACTCGCTGAGGCCCTCTCCGAGCTCCGGCTTTTGAAGGATTCGTGGGAGGTCGAGCAGATGAAGGTTGCCGTCGCCGCGACCGTCAACGGGTTCCACGAAGTGGTCAAGGAAATTCCCCGAGCCATCACCCACCCCCGCGGTGAGCGTGTGGTTGAGGGCGCCTTCTTCTCCCGCGCCCGGGAGGAGGGCAACGATCTGGGATATGACACCATCGCCGCGTCCGGTAACAACGCGACGGTGCTGCACTGGATCCGGAACAACGGGCAGGTTCACGCCGGTGACCTGTTGCTCCTCGACGCGGGCGTCGAAGCCGACAGCCTGTACACCGCCGACATCACCCGCACCCTCCCCGTGAACGGCAAATACTCGGACGTCCAGCGGAAGATTTACCAGGCTGTGCTCGACGCGGCCGACGCCGGGTTTGCCGCCGCCCAGCCGGGCCGCAAGTTCCGGGACGTGCACCAGGCATCGATCACCGTCCTGGCCGAACGCCTCGACGCCTGGGGCCTGCTCCCGGTGTCCCTCGAGGTGGCCCTGTCCCAGGACGGCCAGCATCACCGCCGCTGGATGCCCCACGGCACCAGCCATCACCTCGGCATGGACGTGCACGACTGCGCTCAGGCCAAGCGTGAGCTCTACCTGGAGGGGATCCTCACCGAGGGCATGGTGTTCACCATTGAGCCGGGCCTGTATTTCAAAGACGAGGACCTGTCAGTGCCCGAGGAGTTCCGCGGCATCGGTGTACGCATCGAAGACGACATCCTGATGACTGCCGACGGTCCCGTGAACCTGAGCGCAGCGCTGCCCCGCGAGGCTGACGACGTCGAAGCCTGGATGGCGGGCATCTACAGCCCCACCGGAGAGTAATCCGATGACCGCCCAGCCGGCAGCGCCGTCACCGGCAGAGCTGACGGCGCTGGCGGCCGGTCACGGTCTCGAGCTGGATCCGGAGAGTCTGCGCTTCAACGAGGCGAGCCTCGACTACCGGGTGGTGTTCGCCACCGCCCTCGACGGCGAACAGTGGGTACTCCGGCGCCCCACCGGAGGCGTTCAGCAGGACAGTTGACGCCTACCGCGACGTCACCTGCACGGGCGGGAGCTTTACTGCTTCGGATCCTGCTGAGCGGTTTCCCTGGGTTCCTGCGGCCCGGTTGGCTCGGTCGCCGGCCCGTTGTCCGGCTGGGTCACGCGCACCCCGTACTGGGGACGGCCGTCTGGGAGATCGGCGAACTGTCCGCGTCGCACGCCTGACTCCGGGGTCGGTTCCCCGGCGGAACCCTGCGAACCGGTCGGCTGCTCGCCGGCAGGCTGCATGTTGCGGGGCGGCTGCGCCAGCGGATCCTGCCAGGCGGCCGGCGTCGTCGGCTGCTGCGGTTGTCCACCGGCTGCGGGGGGCTGCCAGCCCTGCGGGGCGCGGGCGGGGTGCTGGGACTGCCCATTCATGGGGAGTTGCTGCAGCATGCGACGGGCCTCGCCCGCCGAATCCGGTTCGACAATGACGTCGTAGCTGGTCGCGATGACCTGGCTTGTCGAGGTGAAGTCCCGCTTGCCACGCTGGAAGGCGTAGGTGATTACGCCGAAGAGCATCCAGAACACCGCACCGAGCGCCATCGAGGTGATGATCGGCAGGTACGTGCCGCCGTCGCCAAACAGGGTAAGGATCAGGCCCACGAAGAAGCCAAACCAGGCACCGGTAGCCGCGCTGGCAAGAGCCACCCGTGGGTAGCTAAGCCGCCCGGTGACCCGTTCGACCATTTTCAGGTCGCTGCCGATGATCGAGACCTTCTGGACCGGGAATTTACTGTCGGCAAGGAAATCCACTGCCTTCTGCGCATCCAGGTAGGCACTGTACCTCCCAACGGTCTCGCCTTTGGGCAGGGTGCGGCCTTCATCCCGTGACGCCGTTCGTCCAAGCACGTTTGACATGATCCTATTCTTGCCCACTTTGACTGTGCTGTGGGCCCGTATCGCTCGCAGTGAACTAGCCCCCACCGGCCCCCGACTCAATAACGCAGAACCAGCTGTTCCGAAGTAGCCTAGGCAGGTGAGTACTAACCCGACCCGCGTCTTTGTGGCGCGCCTGCTTGGCCTCGATGTGTTCGACCCCCTGGGTGACCGTCTGGGCAGGCTTCGCGACGCCGTCGTCCTGGATCTTGGACCGAATGCCGCCCCGCAGGCGGTGGGCCTGGTGGTTGAGGTTCCCGGCAAACGGCGCGTCTTCGTGCCGATGACCCGCGTCACCTCCATTGACTCCACCCAGATCATCTGCACCGGGCTGGTCAACCTGCGCCGCTTCGAGCAGCGGGGTGCCGAAATGCTGGTCGTCGGGGAACTGTTCGACCGCCGGGTCACCCTTCGTGACGACAGCGGTGAGGCGACGATCGAGGACATTGCCATCGAGATGGACCGTGCCGGCGACTGGCACGTGTCCCAGGTGTTCATCAGGCGCGGGACGGCATCGTCACCCCTGCGTGGTCTCAGGCGCGGCGAGCGCCTGATCGTTGACTGGCTGGACGCCTATCACGGCGACGCGGCCGAGCCCCAGGGTGCCTCCCAGTTCGTCGCCCAGCATGAGGACCTGAAACCGGCCGACTTCGCTGATGCTCTCCACGAAATGAGCGACAAGCGGCGCACCGAGATCGCTGGCGCACTGCAAGACGACCGTCTTGCGGACATCCTCCAGGAGTTGCCCGACGACGACCAGGTACAGATCATCTCGTCCCTCAACCGCGAGCGCGCCGCTGATGTCCTTGAGGAAATGGACCCGGACGACGCCGCCGACCTGCTCAATGAGCTCCCCGAGGCGCAGAAGGAAGATCTGCTGGCGCTGATGGAGCCCGAGGACGCCGAGGATGTCCGGCGGCTGCTTCAGTATGAGGAGGACACTGCGGGCTCCATGATGACGACGGTGCCGGTCATCCTCCCGCCCGAAGCGACGGTGGCGGAAGCACTGGCTCATGTCCGCCGCGAGGAGCTTACTCCCGCCCTGGCGTCGTCGATCTTCGTCTGCCGGCCACCCCTGGAGACCCCGACCGGACGGTACCTGGGCGTTGTCCACATCCAGCAGCTGTTGCGGTTCCCACCGCCCGAGCAGTTGGGCAACATCGTGGATACCGATCTGGAACCCGTTGGCGACCAGGCCAACATCAGTGAAGTGGCGCGCATCCTTGCCACCTACAACCTGAACTCCCTTCCCGTGGTCAACAAGGAGGGCCGGCTGGTCGGTGCGGTAACGGTCGACGACGTGCTGGACCACCTGCTGCCCGACGACTGGCGGGCCGCAAACGACTATCCCGGAGTGACAAAGGGAGCAACAAATGGCTGAGCGAATTAAAACCACTGCGACGGGGCTCGACACCCCCCGTGAGAGCAGGACCCGCTGGCTCCCCCGCCTGCGCCCCAACCCTGACCGGTTCGGCAGCGCCACCGAAAACTTTGCCCGGTTCATGGGGACCCCCCAGTTCCTGTTCTACATGACCGTTTTCGTTGCTCTCTGGCTTGCCTGGAACTCGTGGGCACCCGGCGGGCTGCGTTTCGACAGCGCCGCGATCGGTTTCACCCTGCTGACCCTGATGCTGTCCCTGCAGGCGTCCTACGCCGCTCCCCTGCTCCTGTTGGCCCAGAACAGGCAGGACGACCGCGACCGGGTGTCACTCCGCCAGGACCGTCAGCGTGCCGAACGCAACCTGTCCGACACCGAGTACCTGACCCGCGAGATCGCGGAACTCCGCATCGCCATCCGTGAGGTTGCCACCCGCGACTACGTCAGGTCGGAGCTCCGCTCAGTGCTCGAGGAGATCCTCGACACCGAGGACAAGGACACCGCACTGCATAAAAAGGCCCGGCGCCGGAGCGGCGAGCAAACAGCGTCCCTGCCAAAACTCCAACCCAACCGGACAGACCGGACGTGACGGAAACGTCAGCTACAACGCTGGAGGAAATTGACGCGGCCTTGGGGACCGTGATCGATCCTGAACTTCGCAAACCCATCACGGAGCTCGGCATGGTGGCTGGCACCGCGTTCGACGACGGCGTGGTCACCGTCGACATTCTGCTCACCATTGCGGGCTGTCCGCTTCGGGGCACGATTACCCGGGATGTTGAGGCAGCGGTTGGCGGCTTGCCGGGCGTTTCGGCAGTGGAGGTCCGGCTAGGGGTGATGACCCAGGAGCAGCGGGACCGGCTCAAGGAACAGCTCAAAGGGCCCGGCGACCGGTTGGGTATCCCCTTCAACGACCCCGGGTCCCTTACCCGGATCTATGCGGTGGCCAGCGGAAAAGGCGGCGTCGGTAAATCCAGTGTCACAGTGAACCTTGCGGTGGCGATGGCCGCGCAGGGGCTGCGCGTAGGGATTGTCGACGCCGATGTGTACGGCTTCTCCGTGCCGTCACTGATGGGGATCACCCAGGCGCCCACCCGGGTTGATGAGATGATCCTGCCCCCCGTGGCAATGGACGTCAAGGTCATCTCCATCGGCATGTTCATCACCGGCAACCAGCCGGTCGCATGGCGAGGACCGATGCTGCACCGGGCACTGGAACAGTTCCTTGGCGACGTGCATTTTGGTGACCTGGATGTCCTTTTCCTGGACCTGCCTCCCGGCACGGGAGACATCGCGATCTCGGTCGCACAGCTCCTCCCCTCATCCGAGCTGCTGGTGGTCACCACGCCGCAGACGGCCGCAGCTGACGTGGCCGAGCGGGCGGGCACCATCGCCGCCCAGACCGGGCAGAAAGTCTCGGGAGTCATCGAGAACATGTCCTGGCTTGAGCTTCCCGGCGGGGAACGGATGGAACTCTTCGGCCGGGGTGGAGGAGCGGCCCTCGCGGGGCGCCTCACCGATGCGATGGGATACCCGGTACCGTTGCTGGGCAGTGTCCCACTCGAGGTTGCGCTGCGGGAGGGCGGCGACAGCGGCCAACCCATCGTCGCCGGCGCCAGCGACTCGGCCGCCGCACGGGAACTCCGCGACATCGCGGGGGCCCTTGCGCGCCGTCCACGTGGGCTCGGCGACCTGCGGCTGAAGGTCACTCCCACCTAGGCGTATTGACCACCGAGGTCAATGACGAGCAGCGCGGTCAGAGCAGGTGGCCTAGGTCGCTTCCAGATCGAACGGTGCTCGCTCGCCGACCGAAAGATGTGGGGAGCTGGCTACCGACGGCATCGGGCGGGCACGTGGTCCCGACTCGACCGGAGGAACCGCCCCACCCGAGGCCAACCCGGCGGCGCCCGATGCTGCGCCACCTGACCCCTTGATGCTGCCGGGTGCGCCGCCGCTGACCGGCTTGAAAGCCTCCTGCACGTCGTCGAGCAGGGCTTCCTTGATGATCCGGCGAGGGTCGTACTGGCGGGGGTCGAGCTTCCGCCAGTCCACTTCGTCGAGTTCCGGACCCACCTCGTCCCGGAGCTGTTCACGGGCGCCGGTGGCCATCCGTCGAAGGTCCTTGACCAGCCGCCCCAGCTGACCGGCATACTCGGGGAGGCGTTCGGGTCCGAGCACCATGACGGCGATCACCGCCAGCAGCAGAAACTCGAGCCCGTTGATTCCAAACACTGATGAAGACTACCTTTCTGCGGCGGCAGGAGCTACTTGGCTCACTGCCCCGAGGATGGCTGCGCCAACTTATTGAGGCCGCGAAGGATCCGGCTGAGCGGATCGTGGGGGGTCGGCGTGGTGGGGGCGAGCTGCGAGTGTTCGGCCAGCACCAGCTGGTTGACGGCCGCGGGCATCTCGGCAGCTGGCAGGCTGGAAATCACCGTGTAGGTCACGGAGCGGGAGTCGAGCACCACCTGCCAGGAGTGGCCGGGGTGCACCCACAGCTGGCGCTGCATCCCGCCGATGCGTTCGAAGCCGTCCGCAGTCACCGAGTTCCCGGTGACGGCATTGATGGGCGGCGACGCCTCAGGCTGCCGACCACTACCCAGCTTCCGTTGCTCGTAGATGGTGACCGAATTGGCCCCGTCCTCGAGCACCATCATCAGCGCCGGGCGACCGGCGACGGTGATCGCTTCTGCGCTGGAGACCGTGAACCCCATCCGCTCCAGGTCCGGGCAATACCAACCGCCGCCCCTCAGCTCTTCGAGTTCGCTGGCATTCAGCACCGAAGGTGATTCGGCGGCCACCGACTCCCAGCCCGCCATCAGCGCGCCATTTCGGCCCGTGTCGGCGAGGATGTCGTCCTCCGATTCAGCACCCAGTACATAGGCACCCGTCAGGGTTGCCAATGCCACAACGACGAGGCCGCCCGCGACGGCCATCGGTGTGCGGTGACGCGACGCGAACCCGCTCATCCTGCGGGCCTGCTCACCGTGGTGCCCGACGTCGTCGGTCAGGTCCACGGGCGCGTTGGCCGGTTCGTGGTGGGCTGTGGCCATGATCCGGCCCACCAGGTCGGCGTCGGGTCGCGGGATCTCGGAATTCTGTAGCCGGTTCCGGACACCACGATGTCCCTGCACGATCTCCCGGCAGGAACCACAGCGAGCAAGGTGGTTCTCGACCGCCCGACGGCGGCCGGAGGGCAACTCCCCGTCGACGAAGTCAGCTAGATGTCGCTTCGGATGTCGCATAGCCGCTAACGGGCACCTGCAATCCGGGGCATCTGCATCCGCGGACCCTTCGCCGCGGTGAGCGACGGATCCCGGTGGGCGAGTTTCTCCCGCAGCATCGTGCGGCCGCGGTGAATCCGGGAGCGAACCGTTCCGAGCTTGACGCCGAGCGCCTCCGCAACCTCGTTGTATGCCAGTCCCTCAAGGTCGCAGAGGACCACCGCGGCGCGGAAATCGGGGGGAAGCTCCTCCAGGGCGGCCTGCACGTCAATGTCCAGGTTGTTGAACTCGAAGGTTCGTTCGGGGCCGGGGTGAGAGCTCGGAAGTCTGCTTTCGGCCTCTTCGGTGAGCCCGTCGAACCTGATCCTGCTCTTGCGTCGCGCCTGGTCGAGGAACAGGTTCGTGGTGATGCGGTGGAGCCAGCCGTCGAGCGTGCCCGGCTTGAAATTGGCGAGCGACCGGAAGACCCGGACAAACACTTCCTGCGTGAGATCCTCGGCGTCGAACTTGTTGCCCGTCAGCCGGTAGGCAAGACGGTAAACCTTTGGCGAATGGACAGTCACTACCTCTTCCCAGGACGGCGCCACCCAAACAGGTTCCGTCTCGGGGGTTCCATCGGCAGCAGTCGAATCGGCCACCGTTGTTTGCGAAGTGGACATCAACCTCTCCTCCCAGTGTGGGACGGCTGCTGCCGTCTCATCAGGGTATTCGCGGCCGATGAAGAACCGGATGCCCGGACTTGAATATTGCCCTATCAAGCTGGGAAATCGCTGAAAAATCAACCCGGCAGCCCCTTGGCCCTCGCGGTCATGAATCAGCACGCACTGCGCGGCCTGCGGCCAATAGGGCCACGGGCCGGCACCCAGTACGCTGGTAAGGAAAACTTTCGCCGACTGCAGGGACACCCAGCGGCTGGACGTCGAAGTGCACACAACCTGAGCGAGAAGACAGCGGTATACATATGAGCGCGGACAAACAGAGCAGCTGGTCCTACACCGAGGGACTCCCCGATGAGGACGACGTGCTCCTGCGGGCCCGCGACCGGTCCTACGAACTCGGGGTCACCCCGGTCAGCACCGGTGTTGCCGCGGCTCTGACCGTCCTGGCCGCAACGTCGAAGGCGCAGACTGTCGTTGAAATCGGCGCGGGAGCCGGCGTTTCGGGAGTTTGTATCCTCCGAGGACTGGGGCCACAGGCGGTCCTGACCACGATTGATTCCGACGTCGCCCATTTGAGGGCAGCCCGGGAAGCGTACGCCGAAGCAGGCGTGCCGGGCAACCGGACCCGTACCATCTCGGGCCGGGCAGCCGACGTGCTGCCACGCCTGACCGACGCCGCGTATGACCTGGTCTTCATCGACGCTGACAAGGCAGGTCTCCCGCTCTACGTGAACCAGGCCATTCGCCTGCTCAAGCCCGGCGGCATGCTGATGCTCAACGATGCGCTGGATCAGGACCGGGTAGCGGACCCCGCCATCAGGGACGAATCGACGAACGTCACGCGCCAGGTGGGCCGCACCATTCGCGATCACGACCAATTGGTCACAGCGCTGCTTCCGACCGGCCATGGGCTGTTGCTCGCCGTCAAGATGCCAACCAGCTGATTCACCGCGACAAGATTGGTCCGTCATCGTGATGACGGAGCGCTGACTACTCGGTGACGGTGAGGAGACAGTCCTTGAGCTTGCCCGCTTCTTCCGCGTTGAGCTCGACAACGAGCCGCCCGCCGCCGTCGATCGGGACCCGCATAATCAGGCTGCGTCCCTCTTTGGTGACTTCCATCGGCCCATCGCCGGTCCGCGGTTTCATCGCAGCCATAAGGAGTATCCCTTCACAAGTGCGCGCCCGGGATCCCCGGCCGCCCGTCAACGAAAATTAACTTCACGTACACAGCGGCATGCTGGCCCCCGCGCAATGATCCTTGTTCATTATCCAACACGTGGGCTGAGTGGGCGAATCGCGGTGCGTCGTGGGTCACATCGAACCCCGCACCCAGCAGTGGCGCAGATGGTCGTTCACGTACCCCGTGGCCTGAAGCATCGCATACCCGGTGGTGGGCCCGACAAACCGGAACCCGCGGGCCTTCAAGGCCTTGGCCAAAGCCACCGATTCCGGGACCACCGCAGGAACATCGGCCAGAGTGGCCGGTGCCGGCCGGGGCGCCGGACGGTGTTGTTCCAGCAGTATGCCCAGGGACTCCCCCGGCGGGAGTTGCTGGAGTGCGCGGGCGTTGGCGATGGTGGCGAGGATCTTGGCCCGGTTGCGGACGATCGCCTGGTCCTGCAGTAGGCGCTCGACGTCGTCGTCGTCGAAATCAGCCACCGCTGACGGCTGGAACGCGCTGAACGCGGCCCGGAAGGCGTCCCGTTTGCGCAGGATCGTGAGCCAGCTCAGACCCGACTGGAAAGCTTCAAGGCTGAGCCGTTCGAAAAGTGCCGCCTCACCGGCGACGGACCGGCCCCATTCCTCGTCGTGGTACCTGCGGTAGTCCGCGGTTGAATCCGCCCAGGCACAGCGAATCAGGCCGTCCTCGCCACGGACACCGGCGCTCACGGGTAGTCCTGGCGTGCCTGGCGAAGCTCGGCAATCGTCGCGTCGCGCTCCTCCAGCGCTGTCGCCAGCCGATCGAGGACCTCGTCGACCTGGTCCATCCGGTATCCGCGCAGGGCTGGCGCGAACCGGACCGCTCCCACGTCGGCGGCGTCCGGTTCGTCGGGCAACAGCACCGCAGGTAGTGATGGGGTGGGTTCAACCAGCCCTGCGAAGCTGGCGGCGGGCGTCGCCTCCTGTCCACCGGCGCGGCGCCCATCCAGCAACGCAAACGCCACCGCGCCGAGAACTGCTACCGCGACCAGGACAAGGAAAATGCTCACCGTTCTAAGATACCCACCCAGGATCAGCGACGGCGCCTCCGTCAGGGTGAGACATGGGAGGCGGTGTCCGCGCGCACCAACCGGACCGCTTCGGCCGGGTCGTCCACCAGGTGGACCAGGTCCAGATCCTTGGCGGAGATCATCCCGTTCGCCAACAGACTGCCGCGGACCCAGTCCCAGAGTGGTGTCCAGAATTCGGTGCCGATCAGGACGATCGGGAAGGAGGTCACCTTCTGGGTCTGGACCAGGGTCATCGCCTCGAAGAGTTCATCCAGTGTGCCGAACCCACCCGGCAGCACGATGAAGCCCTGGGCGTACTTCACGAACATCGTTTTGCGGGCAAAGAAGTACCTGAAGTTGACGCCCAGGTCCACCCACTCGTTCATCCCCTGCTCGAACGGCAGCTCAATACCCAGGCCCACCGACATGCCGCCCGCCTCGCACGCACCCTTGTTGGCTGCTTCCATGGCGCCCGGTCCGCCACCGGTGATCACCGCGTAGCCCGTTTCCACCAGCCGGCGACCCACCTCCTCACCTATCGCGTAGAACGGTGAATCCCGTGGGGTGCGGGCGGATCCGAACACGCTGATCGCCGGGCCCAACTCTGCAAGGGTGCCGAAACCTTCCACGAACTCGCTCTGGATGCGGAGTACCCGCCACGGGTCCGTCTTGGTGAAGTGGTTGCCGCCACCGGAATCGAGCAGGTACCGGTCTGATTGGGTTGCCTTGGTCTGGCCGCGGCGCAACTCGACCTGCCCTCGGCGACGGGTCGGCGTAGGGGTGGCAGTGGTCGGTACTGGATCCTGGGTGAACTCATTGGAAGGCATCTTTTGAGCCTATCGGTCCACCGCAACCCCTCTCCGTCTTGGTTGCTCTTGAGTCACGATTTCGACATTCGGCACCAAGGTGTCTTGCCAGAAGGCAATCCTTCGCTACATTCATCACTATGACCAGTGATTTCGAAGCAAACTCGTCCGCGTCCGCAGCACCATCACCGAAGACGCCGCTTGTATTGCTGAAGAACGTCAACAAGCACTTCGGCGACCTGCACGTGCTGCAGGACATCAACCTTGAGGTTGCCCGCGGGGAGGTGGTGGTGGTCATTGGTCCGTCCGGTTCCGGAAAGTCGACCCTGTGCCGTGCCATCAACCGGCTGGAAACCATCGACGACGGCGAAATCCGCATCGATGGTGTCGAACTGCCCGCCGAAGGCAAGGCACTGGCGAAGCTCCGTGCCGACGTCGGGATGGTGTTCCAGTCCTTCAACCTGTTTGCCCACAAATCCATCCTCGAGAACGTGACCCTCGGCCCGATCAAGGTCAAGGGCATGAAGAGCGGCGCGGCCAAAGAGCTGGCCATGTCCCTGCTGAAACGGGTTGGCGTTGACAACCAGGCCCAGAAACTGCCGGCCCAGCTCTCCGGCGGCCAGCAGCAGCGTGTCGCCATCGCCCGGGCGCTTGCCATGCAGCCCAAGGTGATGTTGTTCGACGAACCGACCTCCGCGCTCGACCCCGAGATGATCAACGAGGTGCTCGACGCCATGGTCACCCTGGCCAAGGAGGGCATGACCATGATCGTGGTCACCCACGAGATGGGCTTCGCCAGGAAGGCTGCCGACCGGGTGATCTTCATGGCCGACGGCCAGATCGTAGAGGAAGCCACTCCCGAAGAGTTCTTCACCAACCCCCAGAGCCCCCGGGCCAAGGATTTCCTCGGCAAGATCCTTGCGCACTAGCTGCCACCGCACCGAAAAAATTTCAATAAATAGACGAACGCAAGGAGAAATCATGCGCAAGCCCCGTTATGCAGTAGCCGCCATGGCTGCTGCAGCCGCACTCACCCTTTCCGCCTGTGGCGGAGGGGACGAGGCCAGCGACGACACCGGTTCGGAAGCAGCCTCCGACAGCATCCGCATCGGTATCAAGTTCGACCAGCCGGGACTCGGCTTCGATGAGGGCGGCGAGTACTCCGGCTTCGACGTCGACGTGGCCAAGTACGTAGCCGCTGAACTTGGCTACGAAGAGGATCAGATCGAATTCGTTGAGGCTCCCTCAGCCAACCGTGAAAACCTGCTCTCCACCGGCGAGGTGGACATGATCTTCGCGACCTACTCCATCACCGACGAGCGCAAAGAGACCGTCGATTTCGCCGGACCCTACTTCGTCGCTGGCCAGGACCTCCTCGTCCGCGCCGATGATGAAGAGATTACGGGCCCGGAGGCGCTGACCGGCAAGAACCTCTGCTCAGTTGCCGGTTCAACCTCGGCCGCACGCATCAACGAAGAGTTCGGCGCTGACGCGAACCTGGTGGAGCAGCCCGGCTACGCGGAGTGTGTCTCACTGATGGGCGGCGGCCAGATTGACGCCGTCACCACCGATGACATCATCCTGGCCGGCCTCGCCTCCCAGGAAGCCAACGCTGGCAACTTCAAGGTGGTCGGTAACCCGTTCTCCGAGGAGAACTACGGAGTTGGCCTCCCCAAGGGCAGCGACATGTGTGAAGACATCAACGCCGCGATCGTCCAGATGATCGACGACGGCGCCTGGGAAGATGCCATCATGGCCAACACCGAGGGTGCTGACTACTCATACAACGAAGAACTGAACCCACCAGAACCTGACGCCTGCGCCTAGGCTCCAACCGTTTAATGCCTTGGCGGGGTGACCCTGTGGTCGCCCCGTCAAGGCATTTCACCACCACGGAAGAGGTGAACCATGGATAATTTCCTATCGCTCTTTGAGACGTACGACGTCGCAGGAGCGTTCTGGGTCAATATCCAGCTGACGTTTTGGGCCGCTATCTGGTCATTTATCCTGGGAACCATTCTTGCGCTGATGCGCATCTCGCCGATCGCCAGCCTGCAGTGGTTCGGGGCAGCGTACGTGAACATCTTCCGGAACACACCGCTCACGGTGATTATTGCCTTCGGTGTTCTCGGGCTCTGGGGGCAGCTGAACGTTGTCCTGGCCGAAGACTTCCAGGTGAACTTTCTCCGCCTCGCCATCCTGGGGCTGAGTATCTACCACGCCGCTTTCGTCTGTGAAGCGATCCGCAGCGGCGTGAACACCGTCCCGCTCGGCCAGGCCGAGGCCGCCCGTGCCATCGGGCTCAGCTTCCTCCCGGCTGCACGCCTGGTCATCCTCCCCCAGGCGCTCCGCGGCGCCGTCGCACCGCTGGGTAACGTCCTGATCGCCCTCACCAAGAACTCGACTGTCGCATTTGCTGGGTCTGTCGTCGAGTCATCGAACCTGATGAAGGAAATGATCGAGTTCAGAGGCGACCTGGTGATCCCGATCTTCTTCGTCTTCGCCATGGGGTTCGTGATCATCGTGGTCCCCATTGGCCTGCTGACAACCTGGTTGTCGAAGAAACTGGCGGTGGCACGATGAGCGCTCAACAGGTTCTATTCGATGCCCCCGGGCCCAAGGGCAAGCGTCGCATTCTCCTCGGCAACATTGCCGGCGTCCTGCTGGTCGTCGGACTCCTGGCCTTCGTCGTCGTCGCACTGGCCGGGCAAGGGCAATTCGCCGCAGCAAAATGGACTCCCTTCCTTGAGTGGCGGACCTGGGAGTTCTTTATCCTCCCCGGCCTTCTCAGCACCCTCAAGGCAGCAGCGGTGGCGGTCGTAACGTCAATCGCCTTCGGTCTGCTATTCGGCGTCGGCCGGCTGTCCCACATTGCCCCGATCCGCTGGTTCGCCGGACTGGTGGTCGAATTCCTTCGCGCTGTGCCGGTCCTGCTGATGATGATCTTCCTGTGGCTGGCACTGTCGCAGGTGCCATTCATTGAGGACCCGATTTTCGTGTCCGTTGTCACGGCGCTGACTCTCTACAACGGTTCGGTAATTGCCGAGCTGGTCCGTTCGGGCGTCCATGGCCTCCCGAAGGGACAGCGTGAGGCAGCCATGGCGATCGGCATGACGCCCGGCAAGTCCCTGCGGAGCGTCGAGATTCCCCAGGCGCTGGTGGCAATGCTGCCGGCAATGGTCAGCCAGTTCGTGGTCATCCTCAAGGACTCCGCGTTGGGTTACATCATTGGCTACGCCGAGCTGCTGCAGTACTCACGTCGACTCGGGGTGGGTGAAGGAAACCTGCTGCAGTCCCTGTTGATTGCAGCGTTCATCTTTATCCTGATCAACTTCATCCTGTCATCGGTCGCCAACAGGCTCTCTACGCTCCTGAGCTTCAGGACCGGTCGAAAGGTGAAGAAGACCGAGGATCCGGAACTGGCGGCCGCTGCCCCAGTACCCTGATCGCCCGCGACGTTTACTTCGCGATACAAAAGAGTGCGGCTACACCCCAGGAGGGGGGTGTAGCCGCACTCTTTTCGTCAGGGAGCCTTGCGGAAGGGGGCTTTAGCCCAGCCAGGTCCGCAGGGCACCCAGACACTGCCTGATCTCGTCGGCGCTTACATGCTCATTGTCGGAATGGGCCAGCAAGGGGTCGCCGGGCCCAAAATTCACGGCGGGGATACCCAGTTCGCTGAACCTTGCGACGTCGGTCCAGCCGTACTTCGGCTTGGGCTCGGCTCCCACCGCCGCGACGAAGTCGGCAGCCGCCGGATGGTTCAGGCCCGGACGTGCGCCGGCTGCTGCATCGGTTCGTTCGATGTTGTAGCCCGCCAGCACTGCCCTGACGTACGCCTCCGCGTCGTCGGGCGTCTTGTCGGGCGCAAACCGGTAGTTGACCTCAATCACCGTCCGGTCCGGAATGACGTTCCCCGCCGTGCCACCCTTGATCATCACGGCATTGAGGCTTTCGCGGTAGGCCAGGCCATCGACGTCGACAGTCAACGGCTCGTGGTCCCGCAGCCGGGCGAGAATGTCGGCTGCGGCGTGGATGGCGTTCTCCCCCATCCAGGCCCGGGCGGAGTGCGCGGCCCGCCCGGTGGTGGTGACGTTGAAACGGGCGGTGCCGTTACACCCACCCTCCACGGTGCCGTCGGTGGGTTCCAGCAGCACAGCGAATTCGGCCGTCAGCCAGTCCGGGAACCGTTCGACCAGTCGGCCCAGCCCACTGAGCGAGGCTTCCACTTCCTCGTGGTCGTAAAACACATAGGTGATGTCGCGGGCGGGCGCGGTCAGCTCTGCGGCCAGGGCCAGCTGCACCGCCACGCCGCCCTTCATATCGGTCGCGCCACGGCCGTAGAGGACCTCCCCGTCCCAGGTGCTCGGCACGGTGCCGCGGGAGCCCGGCACCGTCGGCAGGGGGACAGTATCCAAATGGCCCGCGAGGATCACCCGTTCCGCCCGGCCCAGCGAGGTCCGGGCGATTATCGAGTCGCCGTCGCGCACCACCTCCAGGTGGGGGTACCCCCGCAGTGCGGTCTCAACGGCATCGGCAAGGGTGAGCTCGTTCCCTGAAACGCTCTCGATGTCCAGCAGCGAGGCGGTCAGGAGGGCAACATCGGCGGTCAGATCAAGGGCGGGGGGAAGGTGTGCGGTCATTGATCCAGCCTATCGCTCGGTAGACTTGAGGCCATGACTGAACGAGCCACAGCCCCCGCCCCAGCCCATTCTGGCCCCCGCTCAGCCCACGGACTTGGCCTGGCGACCCTCACCGCCGACCGCACAGTCCTCGACGTGTGGTTCCCCCGCCCGGAGCTTGGCGGTTCCACCCAGGAGGATCTCAGGGACTCCCTCACTGCCCTGGCCGGCCCCGATGACCTCCGCGGCACCAGCCAGGAGGTAGTCCAGGTGCAGAGCGATCTGGATGCCCCGCCAGCCGACGCTGCCGATTCCTACCTGCGTCTGCACCTGCTGTCCCATCGGCTCGCCGCTCCCAACTCGATCAACCTCGACGGACTGTTTGGCCTCCTGGCCAACGTGGTGTGGACCAACTTCGGCCCCTGCCCGGTGAAGGACTTTGACACCACCCGCCTGCGGTTGCGCTCCCGCGGCGCCGTGGTGGTCTACGGGGTGGACAAGTTCCCCCGGATGGTTGATTACGTGGTGCCCACCGGCGTCCGTATTGCTGACGCCGACCGGGTTCGCCTGGGCGCCCACCTCGCCGACGGAACCACGGTGATGCACGAGGGATTCGTCAACTTCAATGCCGGTACCCTCGGACACTCGATGGTTGAGGGCCGTATTTCCGCCGGAGTGGTGGTGGGCGACGGCTCGGACATCGGCGGCGGGGCCTCCATCATGGGCACCCTCTCCGGCGGGGGCAAGGAACGCGTCTCCATCGGCGAGAGGTGCCTCCTCGGTGCGCAGGCCGGCATCGGTATCTCCCTGGGCGACGACTGCGTCGTCGAAGCCGGGCTGTACATCACCGCCGGCACCAAGGTGACCCTGCCGGACGCGCGCGTGATCAAGGCGTCCGAGCTCTCCGGCGAATCGCACCTCCTGTTCCTCCGCAACTCGGCCACCGGCGTCGTCGAAGCCCGTCCCCGCAGCGGCCACGGCGTCGCCCTGAACTCAGTGCTGCACGCCAACTAGTTAGCCGATGGCGTACACGAAGGCCGAGGCACGTCGACGCCGCCGCCGGAAGACTGCGATTGTCCTCGTCATTCTGCTGGCGGTGTTGACGGGTGGGATCTACCTCGCCGTCAGCCAGGTGAATTCCTCGGAGGTCCTGGTGCGGGAACGGTGCACCGCCGTCGTCGGCAACGACACGTACGAGCTGGGCCTCGAACAGGCACAGAACGCCTCCCTGATCGTGGCGGTGGCGGTGGCGCGTGGCCTTCCCGCCCGCGCCGCATCGATTGCGCTGGCCACGGCCGTCCAGGAGTCGGGGCTGCGCAACCTCGACTACGGGGACGACGCCGGCCCAGACTCGCGGGGTCTTTTCCAGCAGCGCCCCTCCCAGGGGTGGGGTACCGACGATCAGGTGCAGGACCCGCTCTATGCTGCCGGCGCGTTTTACGACGCCCTGCTGGACATTCCGGGGTACGAGTCGCTGCCCATCACTGAGGCTGCGCAGGCGGTGCAGCGCAGCGCGCTGCCTGACGCCTACGCCGACCATGAGGCGGAGGGCCGGGCGTTCGCTTCGGCCCTCACCGGCAACTCCCCCGCGTCGCTCAACTGTGTGCTGCGCGGTGCCGACCAGGTGGGGGACCCTGAGTCAGTCCAGGTTGCGGCGGCGACTGCCTTCGGTTCACTCGGCTCGACGGTGGTGGATGACCGATCGCTCATCCTCGAAGCCACCGGCGCAACCGGCTGGGCGGCGGCGCAGTGGGCGGTCGCCAACGCGAAGGCGCTGCACATCGAGTCGGTAGCCTTCGGAGGCCTCGAATGGACCCGTGCCGGGCACGGATGGACCGCCGTCGACACGACCACCGGACAGATCCGCATCGAGCTCGCTGGCGACGACGGCGAACAGCCCTAGTCCTAGTTCTAGCTTTAAGCGAGCAGTTCGACCACCGGTCGCACGTAGCTGCTGAAGGTCGGCGGGTCGGTGGCGAGGTCCTGACTCATCAGGAGGGTACCGGGTTCGACGAACCATGCCCGCGCCTCGCTGAGCGGAAGTTCAACCACCCGCAACGTGAAAGGCCGTGCGTCCCTGCCCAGTTCCAGCTCCCGCTCATGAACCAACTGATCGAAAGGTTCCGGCTGCCGTAAGCTACCGCCGCGACGTTCGGCCATGGCAACGTACTCCGTCCGCCGTTCGCGGGCCCAGTCAAGGCCCGCCCCGTAGTGGGCACGAGCAAGAAGCTGCAACGCCGGGAGCGAATCGAGTTCAGGGAACCCCGGAGCGGTCGCCTTGGCGTCGAAGCAATCTCCCACCAGCTGATACCACCAGGTCTCCCATTCGATCCGCAGGACCGTCAGCCCACCCGCCGCGTGCACCAGCTGACATGGGTCTGCCCTGCGCACCGGAGGGATCACCGGCGGCAGCAGGGGGCTTCCCACCGCCTCCAGCCCGGCGCAGTCCCGCAGGTACAGAGCGAACAGCAGCACCCGCGATGAACCAGCAACGACCTGCCATCCGGGCCCACCGGTGGACATCATCAGCACAACCTTTCCCGGCAAGCCCTCCCGGTACCCGGTCCTGGGCTCGGCCCGCTGCCTTCAAGGGTAGACCTAACTCTCACACCCCTCCAGCGGTTGAGCAGGTCAATATGGCAGGAACAAACTAGGCTGGAAGCATGAAAATTTTGGTTACCGGCGGTAGCGGGTACATAGGCTCCCATACGACACTCGCCCTCCTCGACGCGGGACACGAGGTGGTGGTGGTCGACAACCTGATGAACTCCTCCGAGACAGCACTGGACCGGGTCCGGGAACTCAGCGGGAAGGACCTCACCTTCCACCGGGTGGACCTGCTGGACGAGACGGCGCTGACCGCGGTGTTTGACGCCGAGGCCATCGACGCCGTCATCCACTTCGCGGGCCTGAAGGCTGTCGGCGAGTCGGTAGCCCAACCGCTGCATTACTATCACAACAACGTGGGCGGCACCCTGAACCTGCTGCGCGTCATGGACTCCCGGCAGGTGCGGACCCTGGTCTTCAGCTCCTCGGCGACCGTGTACGGTGCTTCTGAAGAGGTCCCACTGATCGAGAAGATGCCCCTCGACGCTGTGAACCCTTACGGCCGCACCAAGGAACAGATCGAGGACATCCTCACCGACCTTGGCGCAGCGGACGACCGCTGGAACATTGCCCTCCTTCGGTACTTCAACCCCGTGGGCGCCCACGAGTCGGGCAAGATTGGCGAGGACCCGACCGGCATCCCGAACAACCTATTGCCCTTCGTCGCACAGGTGGCGGTGGGCCGCCGCGAGAAGGTAATGGTCTTCGGCAACGACTACCCCACCCCCGACGGCACCGGCGTCCGCGACTACATCCATGTGGTGGACCTCGCAGCCGGCCACCTGGCCGCCCTCGACTACCTGCGCACCCACGCCGGGGTGCACCGCTGGAACCTGGGCACCGGCAACGGTTCCTCGGTCCTGGAAGTCCTCGCCGCCTTCTCGTCCGCCGCCGGCCACGAAATCCCCTACGAATTCGCTGACCGCCGGCCCGGCGACGCGGCGGTCAGCTACGCCGACCCGTCAGCGGCCCTGGCCGACCTTGGCTGGTCCGCGCACCGTTCGCTGTCGCAGATGTGCGAGGATCACTGGCGCTGGCAGAAGCACAACCCCCAGGGCTACGCGAGCTAGGAGACGCCCGGATTCCCCCGGGTATGACGACGACGGCCGGCCACCTCAGGAGGTGACCGGCCGTCGTCGTCGTTAATCAGAAGACACCGATGCGGCGTTCGCTACCGCTACCGCGCGGGGTAGTTGCGCTCCGCCTCGCCCGTGTAGAGCTGCCGCGGGCGACCGATCTTGGTCTGCGGGTCCTGCATCATTTCGCGCCACTGGGCAATCCAGCCCGGGAGGCGGCCAATGGCGAACAACACGGTGAACATCTTCTCCGGGAAGCCCATCGCCTTGTAGATCAGGCCGGTGTAGAAGTCCACATTCGGGTACAGCTTCCGCTCGATGAAGTAGTCGTCGGCGAGGGCCTTCTCCTCAAGCCGCATCGCGATGTCCAACAGTTCGTCGTTTCCGCCGAGCTTGCTGAGGATGTCGTGGGCGGTGGCCTTGACGATGGTGGCGCGGGGGTCATAGTTCTTGTAAACGCGGTGTCCGAAGCCCATGAGCTTCACGCCGTCTTCCTTGTTCTTGACCTTTTCCATGAAGTCTTCGGGCTTCATGCCCTTGCCATGGATGTCGCGGAGCATGTTCAGGACTGCCTCGTTGGCGCCACCGTGCAGCGGGCCGAACAGCGCGTTGATGCCGGCCGAAACCGAGGCGAACATGTTGGCGTTCGAGCTGCCGACCAGGCGGACGGTCGACGTCGAGCAGTTCTGCTCGTGGTCGGCGTGCAGGATCAGCAGCAGGTCGAGCGCCTTGACCATCATCGGGTCCAGGTCGTACGGCTCGGCGGGGAGGCCGAAGGAGAGCCTGAGGAAGTTCTCGACCAGGTTCATCGAGTTGTCCGGGTAAAGCATCGGCTGTCCGATGGACTTCTTGTGCGCGTACGCCGCGATGACGGGGAGCTTCGCCATGAGGCGGAAGGTGGAGAGCTCCACCTGCTCATCGTCGAACGGGTCGAGGGAATCCTGGTAGAAGGTGGACAGCGCCGACACCGCCGACGAGAGCACCGGCATGGGGTGCGCATCACGGGGGAAGCCGCCAAAGAAGCCCTTAAGCTCCTCGTGCAGCAGGGTGTGGCGTCGGATCCGGTCGTCGAACGCGGCCAGCTCGGTGGGGGTGGGCAGATTCCCGTAGATCAGCAGATAGGAGACTTCGAGAAAACTCGAGTGCTGCGCCAACTGGTCGATCGGGTACCCCCGGTAGCGCAGGATGCCCTGGTCGCCGTCGATGTAGGTGATCGCCGAGGTGGTGGCTGCGGTGTTCATGAAGCCGGGGTCAAAGGTGACAGCGCCGGTCTGCTTGAGCAGCTTCGACACGTCGTAGCCATTGTTGCCTTCAGCGGCGTTGACCATCGGAAGGCTGAGTTCGCCTCCGTCATAGTGCAGGGACGCACCGTTTAGCTCGGTCATTGAACTCTCCTCTAGGAGTGGGGCATGCATTGGCTCTACGGCATCGAAAGCACATTCAACTAAAACGCTACCGTCAGGGGCACCCCCAGCGCTAATCCGCCAGCCCCGTCACACTCATTGCGCGGCGGTGAGCCTTGCTGCGGCCGCCGCAATGCCCTGGTCGGTCCCGGTCAGGGCCACCCTGATGAACCCTTTGCCGGCGTCGCCGTAGAAGGTGCCAGGCCCCACGATGATGCCGAGCCGGGCGAACCGTTCGACGGTGGTCCAGGTGTCCTCACCCGCGGTGGCCCACAGGTACAGTCCAGCGGCAGAGTCCTGGATCTTCAGACCAAAGTGCTGGAGTGCCGGCATCAGTTGTTCCCTACGCACCCGGTAAAGGTCCTTCTGGGCCTGCACATGGTCGTCGTCGCCGAGGGCGGCGCGCATGGCAGCCTGAACAGGGAAGGGCACAATCATTCCGGCGTGTTTGCGGGAGTTGACCATGTTCGCGATCAGATCCGGGTCGCCAGCGGTGAACGCCGCCCGGTAACCCGCCATGTTGGATTGTTTGCTCAACGAGTAGACGGCCAGCAGGTTGGTGTGGTCGCCACCGTTCACGCGGGGGTCGAGCACACTGGGTACGGCCTCGCCACCGCGCACGCTGTCCCAGTCGCCCCAGCCCAGCTCCGCGTAGCATTCGTCCGATGCGACGACGGCTCCGAGCGCCCGTGCATCCGTGACAATCCGCTCCAGCTCGGGGGCTGACAACACCTGGCCGGTCGGGTTCCCCGGCGAGTTGACCCACACCAGCCGCACCCGCGCACGGGTGTCGTCGTCAAGGGTGGAGAGGTCGTCGGCGGCCACTGCTGTGGCGCCGGTCAGGAGCGCGCCGATGTCGTAGGTGGGATACGCGACGGTGGGGCGGACGACGACGTCGCCCTCGCCCAGGCCAAGGAGAGTGGGCAGCCAGGCGACGAGTTCCTTGGAGCCGACGGTCGGCAGAATGTTCAGGGGGTCCAAGCCATCGACTCCCCGGCGGCGGGCAAACCAGTCACTGATCGCCACCCGGAGTTCGTGGGTGCCGTGGGTGGTCGGGTAGCCGGGCGCGTCAGCGGCTGCGGTCAGGGCGTCCTGGATGACGGCGGGTGTGGGATCCACCGGGGTGCCGATCGAGAGGTTGACCGCGCCGTCGGGGTGCTCTCCTGCCATCGCCACGTAGGGTGCCATGGCGTCCCACGGATAGTCCGGGAGGGCGATCCCGAACTGCCGGTTTCCGCCCTGGACGCTCATACGTCGTGGGTCTGGGGCGGGAGGGCAGCGATGATCGGGTGGTCCCTGCCGATGTTTCCCAGCTTCGCGGCACCGCCCGGGGAGCCGATGTCGTCGAAGAACTCGACGTTGGCTTTGTAGTACTCGGCCCACTGGTCGGGGGTGTCGTCCTCGTAGTAGATGGCTTCCACCGGGCACACCGGCTCGCAGGCGCCGCAGTCGACGCACTCATCCGGATGGATGTAGAGGGACCGTTCGCCTTCGTAGATGCAATCTACGGGGCATTCCTCGATGCAGGCCTTGTCCTTCAAATCCACGCACGGCTGTGCGATTACGTAGGTCACTTCCCACGCCTTTCCAGTTGGGGCTTTGATTCCGTTTCCAGCTTAACGCAAGGGCCGGTTGCAGCCGCATCGCCTCCACGACCCGCGCTATGACGCTGCCCACTACGATAAACAGAATGGACTCCCCCGGACAGCAGCTGACGCACCTTCCCGTGGGTACCCGCGTGGTGGTGCGGTATCGCATCGATGGTGGACTGACGGATGCGCTGGGCGATCTGGTGCACGTCGACAGCGTCAGCTGCACGATACGGACCCGGCGGCAGGGCGACGTCGTCGTCAATCTGGACCTCGTCACCGCAGCGAAGCCCGTCCCTCCCCCGCCACCCCGCCGTCCCCGGCGGTTCTAGGCCGGTGTGCTCACCCTGGCACCGAATATCCCATCGAACCCACCCGATCAGTGGGACTGTCTAGATATTCCCACCGGTGGGTGCTGTTCATTGGGAACGTACGCATCGATCGCCTGTCTGACCAGCTGAAGGAACACCTCCGGGTGGTCGACCAGCAGTGCGTATGAAGCCCGCAGCACTGGAATTCGCTTGATCACAAGCAGGTTTCCCCGCCGACGATCTTCCTCGAAGTCTGATGCCCCGCTGTGAAACTGACGGCCATCTGCTTCGATCCCCAGCACCTTTTCGACAATCAGGTCCAGCCGTCCCACCCCTTTGACGTAGACCTGGGACTGGAAGCTGTATCCGGCCCGACGCAGGTAATATTTTGACACCGTTTCGATGATCGACTGCGAGAATGGGTCAATCATGTCGATGACTGTTCGAAGCGATGCATCCCGACGGCCGGACGCCCTGCGCCGAAGGGCGTCAATGGTGACTTCGCCCAGGACTACCGCGGACTCGACGATGCACAGCGCATCCAGCTCAGGCAGACACCTCATGCACTGAACGCAGATATCAAGAATGGTCAGGGGTTTTGACGATCGGTGGACCTTGAACGCCTGATCCAGCGAGCGGCCATGGTCAATGCTGACATGAATCTGCGTCGGTGGACGCAGGACCCATAGTCCGTGCCGCGTGGCCGCGCTGATGCAGGCGAGGTCAGCACCCGCGCAGGCAGCGGCTAGGGCGGAGCGGTTGGCGTTGGGAAGGCAATAGACTCCGCGGCAAGGTTTGGATAGCTGGCCTGCAGAGAGCGCTGCGGCGAGTTGGTGACTACTGATTCCGTTGGCGACCAGATCCTTGCGCCGGGCAACTCCACCACCTGCGGCCATCAGATTGAGAAGATCCATGAATGAATACTGCTCCCGGACAGCTCTCCTTGTGGGGGCGGGAGGCTGGATGTGGACAATCCTCAGCCGCAATGGCGAACTGTCCCACCGAAGCCCACGAGTCAGTGGGACTGTCTAGACAATCCCACTGAATAACCCTCGTCACTGGGACACACTGCGGCTTCCAGAGCTGGAGCGGGCAGTGATTGGAAATTGTCAACCACTCGGCCGGTCTGACGTATCATTTAAGCCATGGATACTGATGAGGACGTACAGGCGCGCGGCCGTGCGCTCAGCTCCCCCGTTAGACTGCGAATCCTCCGGTTATGCCTCCACAAGGGCAGAACCAACAAGGAAATTGCCGAAATCCTCGACCTGAACCCAGCGACCGCGCTGCACCACGTGCGGACCCTGCTGGCCACCGAGTTCCTCGCCGCAGAAGAGCCCCGTACCGGTAACCGTGGAGCGAAGGAAATCCCCTACCGCGCGACAGGTTTGTCGTGGCGCAGCAGGATTCCCAATGCCGCACCGGTGCTGGTGGAAACGTTCCTGCAGGAGATTGACGGTCTGAACCCGTCCGAAATTGATGTCTGGCGCCTCGGAGTACGACTCAACGAGGACAATCGCACCGAGATGATGCGCAGGATCCGCGAAATCCTCGAAGAATACGCGGTGCGTGACTCCGACACCGACGGCACCGCAACCTCGATCATGCTGGCCCACCACCTGGACCGCAGCGCCGACTAGGCAAAAGCTACACGGCGCGAAGCCTGTTTGGGCGCCGGGGACGCAGCGCCCACCAGGACACCAGGGTCGCCAGGAGCGTGGCGACGGCCACTCCAAAAACCCAGACACTTCCGGCGATTGCCGCTGGCAGCGCCGGATCCGCTCCCGTATCGGTCAGGACCAGGGGATAGGTCTCGACGGCGGCAAACCACCCCACCACGAGGTACGCCACCCCGCCGACCACGGGGCTCAAATACACGTTCCGGGCACACACCGCAGCGAAAACAGCAGTGCTTCCCACCAGGACGATAGCGGCCAGGGCCCCGAGGGGCACGGTCAACCCAGCCAGATCCCATCCCCGGGCGTGCAGCGCGGTCCCCAGGATGGCTGCGGCCACCCCAGCAGCGACCGAACCTGCCAGCGAAAGCCAGCGGGACGCGGGACGCCGCGCAGAGTTCCCCCGATTACGGTCACCAGGGGTACTGCCCCCCGAACGACCGACGACGACGGCGGCAGGGCGCCGCGCGTCGTCGTCAGTCAGTCCCGGAGGAGGATCCTGCAACGTCAGCGACCCTAGACGCGGGCGCGTGAACGAGCCGCACGCATCCGCTCGTTGGCGTCGAGGATCAGCTTGCGGATCCTGATCGACTCAGGGGTCACCTCGACACACTCGTCTTCGCGGGCGAATTCCAGCGACTCCTCCAGCGTGAGCTTGCGGGGAGGGGTCAGGTTCTCGAAGGTGTCAGAGGAGGCCGCACGCATGTTGGTGAGCTTCTTTTCCTTGGTGATGTTCACGTCCATGTCGTCGGCGCGTGAGTTCTCGCCGACAATCATGCCCTGGTACACCTCGGAGGTGGGCTCCACGAAGAATGAGCCGCGCTCCTGCAGGTTGATCATGGCGAACGGGGTGACAACTCCGGCACGGTCAGCGATCATCGAACCGTTGGTGCGGTACTCGATGTCACCGGCCCACGGCTCGTAGCCCTCTGAGTACGAGGAAGCGATGCCGGCGCCGCGCGTGTCGGTGAGGAACTTGGTGCGGAAGCCGATGAGGCCGCGGGCGGGAACGATGAATTCCATCCGCACCCAGCCGGTGCCGTGGTTGGACATGTTGATCATCCGGCCCTTGCGGGTTGCCAGGATCTGGGTGACGGCGCCGAGGTACTCCTCAGGGACGTCGATGGTCATGTGCTCCATCGGCTCGTGGACCTTGCCGTCAACCATCCGGGTAACAACCTGTGGCTTTCCGACGGTCAGTTCGAACCCTTCGCGGCGCATCTGCTCCACCAGGATGGCAAGAGCGAGCTCGCCACGGCCCTGGACTTCCCAGGCGTCGGGACGCTCGGTGGGAAGAACCTTCAGGGAGACGTTGCCGATCAGTTCACGGTCCAGGCGATCTTTCACCTGGCGCGCGGTGACCTTGGCCCCCTTGACCCGGCCCGCGAGGGGCGAGGTGTTGATACCGATGGTGACCGAGATGGCCGGATCGTCGACGGTGATCAGCGGCAGTGGCTGAGGGTTGTCAATGTCGGTCAGTGTCTCACCGATGGTGATGTCTTCGATGCCGGCGACGGCGACGATCTCGCCCGGTCCGGCAGAATCGGTGGGCACACGATCGAGGGCGCGGGTAGCTAACAGCTCGGTGATCTTGACTGACTTCATTTCACCGTTGTGACGCGCCCAGGCAACGGTCTGGCCCTTGCGCAGGGTGCCGTTGAAGATACGCAGCAGGGCGAGACGGCCGAGGAACGGTGAGGCGTCCAGGTTGGTCACGTGGGCCTGCAGCACGCCCTCCGGGTTGTACCGTGGCGCTGGGATGTGATCGATGATGGTCTTGAACAATGGCTCAAGGTTGTCATTCGACGGAACCGTTCCATCGGCGGGCTGCTCAAGCGAGGCTGCGCCTTCGCGGGCTGCCGCATACACCACGGGAACGTTCAGCACCGAATCGAGGTCCAGGTCAGGAACTTCGTCGGACAGGTCTGACGCGAGGCCCAGGAGGAGGTCCATGGATTCGCTGACCACTTCGTCGATCCGCGAGTCGGGGCGGTCGGTCTTGTTGACCAGCAGCACCACGGGGAGCTTCGCGGCCAGCGCCTTACGCAGGACGAAACGGGTCTGGGGAAGAGGGCCTTCCGAGGCATCAACCAGCAGAACGACGCCGTCAACCATCGACAGGCCGCGTTCCACCTCGCCGCCGAAGTCGGCGTGGCCGGGGGTGTCAATCACGTTGATCGTGATGGTCTCACCGTTAGCCGACGGGCCGTCGTAAAAGACGGTGGTGTTCTTGGCGAGAATGGTGATGCCCTTTTCGCGCTCAAGGTCGCCCGAGTCCATGACCCGGTCTGCCACGTCGCCGTGGGCTGCGAAGGAATTGGTCTGCCGGAGCATGGCATCAACCAAGGTGGTCTTTCCGTGGTCAACGTGGGCCACGATGGCAACGTTGCGGAGGTCGCTGCGAACAGCTGTGTTGCCTGTGGTTTCAGACATGCGTAATGACTCAATTCAGTAATCTTGAGGGGAATCTAGCGTTATGAGGACGGCGCCTGCTTGTACCAGTCTAAGCTCTCAGGAAAAAATGGCCTAACGCAGGGACCATTTCGGGTCAAAATCACAGCCCTACCGGGCGTCACCGCGACGCACGACGGCGGCCCACCCCCAGGGAGCGAGCCGCCGTCGGACCGGTCGGTGACCAGCAGTTGGCGCTAGGCGGCGTCCGGTGGCAGCACCAGTCCGGCCCCGGGAATCGCGTCGAGCAGCGCCCGCGTGTAGGGGGTCTGCGGGTGGTCGAAGACGTCGTCGGTCGCCCCCTGTTCCACCAGCTTCCCCTTCTCCATGACGCACACGTGGTCGGCGATCTGACGGACCACGGCCAGGTCGTGGGTGATGAACAGGTAGCTCAGCCCCAGCTCGGCCTGCAGGTCCGCGAGGAGGTTCAGGATCTGTGCCTGAACCAGGACATCGAGGGCTGACACGGCTTCATCACAAATCACCACCTCCGGGTCGAGGGCCAGCGCCCGCGCAATGGCAACCCGCTGCCGCTGCCCCCCGGAGAGCTCGTTGGGAAACCGGCGCATCATCGATGCGGGCAGTGCCACCTGTTCCAGCAGGTCCCTGACCTTGCGCTCCCGGGACTTCGCGTCGCCGATCCCGTGCACCCTCAAAGGCTCCTCAATGGTTCTGAAGATGTTGTACATGGGATCCAGCGACCCGTACGGGTCCTGAAAGATCGGCTGCACCCGGCGCCGGAAGTCGAACATCTTCTTCCGGCTCAGGGTGGTGATGTCCACCCCGTCGAAGTCGATGCTGCCCCCTGTCGCAGGTTCGAGTCCCAGCACCATCCGCGCGACAGTCGACTTGCCGGAGCCGGACTCGCCGACCACCGCCGTCGTCGTCCCGCGTGCGATGGAGAAGGACACCCCGTCGACCGCCTTGAAGTCGGTCGACTTGCCCCAGCTGCCACGGATCTTGAAGACCTTGGTCAAGTCCTTGACTTCGATGATCTTGTCGACGGCGCCACCGACCGCGGTTGGCTCCTCGGGTGCGAGCACCTCGGTGGTTGCCACGCCCAGCTTCTTGGCGGATTCAATCCGCCGGGAAGCCAGGGACGGCGCCGACGCAACCAGTTTCTGCGTGTAGGCGTGCCGCGGGTTGGTGAGCAGTTCCATCGCTGGGCCGGCTTCCACCACCTTCCCCTTGTACATGACGATCACCTTGTGGGCCCGTTCTGCGGCCAGTCCCAGGTCGTGGGTGATCAACAGCACCGCCGTCCCCAGGTCCCTGGTCATGGTGTCCAGGTGGTCGAGGATCTGCCGTTGAACGGTCACGTCCAGGGCCGACGTCGGCTCGTCAGCAATCAGCAGGCGGGGCCTGCAGGACAAGCCGATGGCAATCAGTGCGCGTTGCCGCATACCGCCCGAGAACTCGTGGGGGTACTGGTTGGCGCGTGATTCGGCGTCGGGGAGGCCAGCCTCCGCAAGCACCTGCGCTACGTCCTTCTTGCCGTGGGGCAGGCCATTGGCCCGCAACGTTTCCTTGACCTGGAACCCAATCTTCCAGACTGGGTTCAGGTTGGACATGGGGTCCTGCGGGACCATTCCGATGGACGATCCACGCAGTTCCACGATCCGCTTCTCGTCCGCATGGGTGATGTCCTCGCCGTCGAACAGTACCTGTCCGCCGGACACGCGGCCGTTCGCCGGCAGCAGGCCGATCGCCGCGAGGGCCGTGGTCGACTTGCCGGACCCCGACTCCCCAACAATGGCGACGGTCTCGCCGGGCATGATGGTCAGCCGGGCGTTCTTGACTGCCTCCACGTCCCCCTGCGAGGTGGTGAAGGTGATCGCGAGGTCGCGCAGCTCAAGGAGCGGGGGCGCCGGCGTGGTTTCCGCAGTGGTGTTCTCTGGAGTGTGTGTCATCGCTTCCGGGCCTTTGGATCGAGTGCGTCCCGCAGCGCGTCGCCCAGCATGATGAAGCTGAGGACCGTCAGGGAGAGCGCGAGGGCTGGCCAGAACAACGGCATGGGGTTGGTCCGCACCGTGGGTTCCGCCGAGAAGATGTCATTTCCCCAGGACATGACGTCGGGTGGCAAGCCAATGCCCAGGAAGGACAGCGTCGATTCGGCGACGATGAACGTCCCGAGCGAAATCGTGGTGATCACGATCACCGGAGCCAGCGAGTTGGGGATCACGTGTTTCAGCAGAGCCGAGAACCGTGAAACACCCAGCGAGCGTGCCGCGGTGACGAAGTCGGCGTTCCTCACCGAAATCACAGACGCCCTGGTGATACGGGCAATCTGCGGCCAACCGAAGGTCACCAGAATCACCACCAGCGTCCACACGCTGCGGTTCTCCCGGAAGAAGGGCAACTGCACGACGACGATGGCCCCCAGGATCAGGGGCAGTGCGAAGAAAATGTCTCCCAGCCGGGCGAGGATGGCGTCGATCCAGCCACCGTAGAATCCAGCGATGGCACCGATGGCGCCGCCGATCAGGAGGACGCCCAGGGTGGAGAACATTCCCACCATGAGCGACGACTGGGTTCCGTAAACCACCCTCGACAGCACATCACAGCCCTGCTGGGTGAAACCCAGCGGATGCCCGGGAGCGGGACCGCCACCGGAATTGGCCAGCAGGCAGTTCTCGTTGGGTGGTTCGTTGGTGAAGATCCCCGGGAACAGGGCGACGAAAATGACCGCCAGGATGAGGATGCCGCTCAGAATGAAGAGCGGTTGACGACGTAGGTTGCGCCACGCCTCGCTCCACTGGCTCCGCGGTGCATCGTCGGTGGTTGCACTGTCGGTGGCGACGACAGGGGTGTCCTCGGCGTCGGCCACGAAGTGCTCGATGGGGTATGCGGCCTGCTTGGGTGCGACCACGCGTTTGGGTGTGTTTTCCATATCAGGCATATCGAATCCTCGGGTCAAGCCATGCGTACAGCAGATCCACCACCAGATTGGCGATGCAGAATATCAGGATCAAAACGGTGACGATTGCCACCACCACCGGGGCTTCACCGTTGAGGACGGCGCGGTACAAGGTGTTGCCCACTCCGTTTACGTTGAAGATGCCCTCGGTGACGATCGCGCCACCCATCAGGGCGCCCAGGTCCGCACCCAGGAAGGTGATGACGGGGATCATCGAGTTGCGCAGGATGTGCACCGTGACCACGCGGCGCCGTGAAAGACCCTTGGCGGTGGCGGTGCGCACATAATCGGCGTTCACGTTTTCGATGATGCTGGTGCGGGTCAGCCTCAGCACGTAGGCGAAGGACACCAGTCCCAGCACGACGGCGGGCAGGATCAGTTCGTTGAAAGGCGCCGCACCGCTCACTGTGGGGCTGGCCCACCCGAGCTTGACGCCGACAATGAACTGCATGAGGAACCCGAGAACGAAGATGGGAACCGCGATGACAATCAGGGAGACCACCAGGATGGTCGAGTCGAAGATCTTTCCCTTCCGCAGGCCGGCGATGAGGCCGAACAGGATGCCGAAGACGGCCTCGAACACGAGGGCCATGATGGCGAGCCGGGCGGTCGTGGGGAAGACTTCGGCAATGATCGTCGCGATCTCCCGACCCGCGAAGTTGACGCCCAGGTCAAAGGTGAGAACACCCTTGATGAAGAGGAAGTATTGCACCCAGAACGGCTGGTCCAGGTTGTATTGCTCCCGCAACGCCGCCTCGACGGCTGGGGTGCAGCCCCGCTCGCCGCAGATGGCGGCGGTGGGATCACCGGGAAGGCTGAAGACCAGGAAGTAGACCAGCAGGGTGGCACCGAGAAAGACGGGAATCAGTTGCAGAACACGCCGGATGATGTACCAGGCCATCAGGCAACACCCCCGGCGTAAAGCGTCCCCAAGGAACGCTGTTGAAGCTTATTCATCTGTTGTGGACCTTTGGATTTGGAGCAAACTGATGGGGCCCTCCGGAGAGGACCCCATCAGTTGTTCGGTGTTACTTGGTGGTGATGGCGTTGTACAGGGGAACGCCATTCCAGCCGAACTCGACGTTGTCGACGTTCTGGCTCCAGCCGCCCTGGGCAACCTGGTACCACAGCGGGATGGAGGGGAGGTCCTCAAGGAGCGTCTCCTGCGCCTTGTTCATGGCCTCGGCTCCCGCCTCGACGGAGTCCGCCGCGAGGCCATCGGAAAGGGCCTGGTCGAACTCGGGGTTCTCGTACACGGAGTCGTTGGATCCGGCGCCGGTGGCGTGGATGGGTCCAAGGAAGTTGTACAGGGACGGGTAGTCTGCCTGCCAGCCGGTGCGGATGGCACCGGTCAGCGTCTTGTCGGTGGCGTTGGTGCGCAACTCGGCGAACGTGGAGAACGGCAGACCGCTGACCTCGAGGTCCAGGTTGTTCTTCAGCCCGTTCACGACTGCCTCCACCCAGGTGCGGTGGTCGCCGGCGTCGGCGTTGTAGGCGATGGTCAGTGGCTCGGAGTCGTCGTAGGGCTCGATAGCTTCTGCCTCTTCCCACAGCTCGACCGCGCGCTCCGGGTTGAACTCAAGGTTCTCGCTGCCGGGCAGGCTGTCGTTGTAGCCTTCGAGCACGGGGGCCGTGAATTCCGTGGCTGGGGTGCGGCCGTTGTTGAAGATCACCGTGGTGATCTCTTCCCGGTCAATCGCCATGGAGATTGCCTGGCGGCGAAGCTTGCCGTCCTCGCCGTCCCAGTTTTCCAGGTAGTAAGGGATGGAGATGGTCTGGTTGCCCGCATAGGGGGATTCCAGCCAGCGGTCGTCAAGGTCATTCTTGAAGTTCTGCACGTCGGACGTAGGGACCGTCTTAAGAACATCAAGGTTGTCCGAGATGAGGTCCTGGTAGGCGGTGCTGCCGTTCTGGTACATCTTGAAGGTAACGCCAGCGTTCTGCGCGGCCTGGGGGCCGTCGTAGTCCTCGTTCGGGACGAGGGCGATCTGCTGGTTGTGCTCCCAGGCACCCTCGGCTGCGAACTTGTAGGGTCCGTTGCCGATCGGGTTCTCGCCGAAGGCTTCGAAATCCTCGAAGGCAACCTCGGGCAGTGGGGAGAACGCGCTGTAGCCAAGACGGAGCGGCCAGTCCGACTCGGGCTGGCTCAGGGCGACCGTGAAGGTGCGCTCGTCTACAACGGTGAGGCCTGACATTTCCTCGAGGTCGGAGCCTTCGGCGCTGACCTCGTCGTAGCCTTCGATGCTCTCGAAGAAGTAGCTGGACAACTGGGCGTTCTTCGCCGCCGCGCCATAGTTCCAGGCGTCGACGAAGGACTGGGCCGTGACTGGCTCCCCGTTGGTGAAGGTTTTGCCCTCGGCCAGCGTGATCGTGTAGTTCTGGGCGTCCTCGGTCTCGATGGACTCCGCCATCTCGTTCTGGGATACGCCATCAGCGTCGTAGCTGACCAGACCGGAGAAGATCAGGTCGACCACTGCTCCGCCGCCTACCTCATTGGTGCTGGTGGGGATCAGTGGGTTCTGTGGTTCAACGCCGTCAACCACGATGGGCCGCTCGGTGTTCGACGCAGCGTCCTCGCCACTGCCGCCACACGCACTTAGTGCCAGCGTCGCAGTCAATGCAACGCCGACAACCTTGGAATACGCGCTAAACGCATTCCGCCTCCTTGTGTAATTTGATAGACCGGATCGATGTTTCCGCCCGGATTTGAGACAGGACGCTGTTGTACATGTCCTGGCTCACAGTGGACAAGCTTAGGCCTCTAAAGTTGCCTGACGAAACCGAACGTCCGGGGGCACACAAAAGCGGCCCGTCCCAGAGGGACGGACCGCCGTTGCTTCCTGCGCTACCTCAGGCCGCAGGACGTGTTCGGAGAAGTCTAGGACCTCTTCGAGCGGGAGAGCTTCCAGCGCCGGGTGGAGTTGGTGCCCGCCGAACCTGAGGCTTCCTCGAGATGGTAATCCGCAAGCTGGTCCTGGATCTGCTGATCCATCCGATCGGACATGTGCTCGTTGACCTGGTCCGTGACCTGATCGGCGAGGGCGTTGCGGGCCTGGCGTCGCTGGGCACGCAGGAACTGCTGGTGCTCGTCGTGGAAGGCCTTCGCTGTCGCAATGCACATGAAGATCATCACCACGCTGAACGGCAGGGCCGTGAGGATCGCGGCGGTCTGGATCGAGGCCAGCCCGTCGTCCCCCACGAGCAGGAGCGCGATCGCCACTGATGCTGCAGCAACGGCCCAGAACGCACGGATCCAGTTCTTCGGATCCGGGTGTCCGCCCGTGGAGATCATGCTCATCACCAGCGCGCCGGAGTCCGCGGAGGTGATGAAGAAGATGGCGATCAGGATGATCGCGCCGATCAACAGGATCGGCCCACCGGGAAGCTCGGTGAGCAGCCCGAACAGGGCGTTGTTGGTGTCCACCGCTCCGTCTTCGCCCACGAGGCCGCCCTGACCGAACAGTTCGCGGTAGAGGGCTGATCCGCCGAGCACCGAGAACCACAGGAAGGTGAGCATGGTGGGTACCAGTAGCACGCCGGCAACGAACTCGCGCACGGTGCGGCCCTTGGAGATGCGGGCAATGAAGATACCTACGAACGGGGCCCAGGAAATCCACCAACCCCAGTAGAAGGTGGTCCAGGCGGACTGCCAGGCTTCGCCGTCGGCCCCGGCGAACGCTAGGGTGTCGAAGGTCAGTCCGATGACGTTCTGCAGGTAGTTACCGATCGACTGAACGAATTCGCGCAGCAGGAACAGGGTGGGACCAGTGAAGAGGACGAACAGCAAGAGGACGCCGGCCAGCACCAGGTTGGTGTTGGAGAGCCACTTCATGCCCTTGCCGACGCCGGAAATCACCGAGACCAGGGTCAGCGCCGTGATGCAAAGGATCAGGCCCACCTGGGTGAACTTGGTTGCCTCGACAATGTTGGCGGTATCTAGACCGGCGGACATCTGGAGTACTCCCAATCCGAGGGAGGTGGCGACACCGAAGAGCGTACCGACGAGGGCGACGACGTCGATCGCGTCGCCCCATTTGCCCTTGACCTTGTCGCCCAGCAGCGGCTCAAGGGTCCAGCGGATGGAGATCGGGCGGCCGCGGCGGTGTACGGCGTAGGCAATGGCGAGGCCCACCACCACGTAGATGCTCCAGGCGTGCAGTCCCCAGTGGAGGAAGGTCTGGGTGAGGGCCTGCTGGGCCAGCTCGATGCCAGTGCCTTCAGTGCCGGGAGGCGGAGCGGCGAAGTGGTTCAGCGGCTCGGCGACACCCCAGAACACCAGGCCGATGCCCATGCCAGCGGCGAAAAGCAGCGCAAACCAGGACATCAGTGAGAACTCGGGACGATCCTCGTCCTTACCGAGCCGGATATCCCCGAAGCGGCTCAGGCCGACCCAGAGGGAGAACGCAACGAACATGGCGACGATTGCCACGTAGTACCAGCCGAACCCGCTGATGACGTTCGTCTGGATGGCGCCAAACACCTCTGCGGCCGTGGAGGGGAAGATGAGGGCGAAGCCCACGAACACCACGATGAGGGCGGCGGCCGGAATGAACACCGCTTTGGACAGCCGTGAGGCTGGCTGCGGTTTTCTTTCCGTGGGGTGGCCGTCTGGCTCGCCGGGTGGACTATCGGTTGCCGGATTTCCGGACCTGAGGGACATTCGAGTTACTCCTCGTACGTTTCGATTTAAGGTGAGAATGACTATTGACACGCTGCTGCACAGGCAGTAAGGCCTACCCCACCCTACAGAAGTATGGGACTCTATGCATAAGGTCCCCCCTTAACCTACGAACGACGGCGGCCCATCCCGGCAGGGACAGGACGCCGTCGTTCGTGGCGGTTTCGTGCGGAACTACTCGGCTGACGCCAGGAGTTTCGCCCGCAGTTCGCGGCGTTCGCGCTGCTTCTCCGGGTTGGGCAACGGCACCGCTGCCAGCAGGCGCTGGGTGTACGGGTCCTGTGGTCGCCGGAGAATCTGGTCCCGGGTGCCCTGCTCCACAATCTTGCCGCGCCGCATCACGCAGATGCGGTCGGACATGAGGTCGACGACGGCGAGATCGTGGGTGACGAAGAGACAGGCGAAGCCCAACTCCTGCTGCAGGTTCTTCAGCAACTCCAGCACGGTGGCCTGCACCGAAACGTCGAGCGCCGACGTCGGCTCATCGGCGACCAGCAGCTTGGGCTTCAGGGACAGCGCCCGGGCAATACCTACCCGCTGTTTCTGGCCGCCGGACAGCTCATGGGGGTACCGGTTGCGGTAGGCGCGCGGCAGTTCCACCTGATCCAGAAGGGTTTCGATCCGCTTCTGCAGGTCCGCCCCCTTGGCTACCTTGGCGAGAAACATGGGCTCGCCGATGCTTTCACCCAGAGGAAGGCGAGGGTTCAGTGATGAGGAGGGATCCTGGAAAACCATTCCTACATTGCGTCGCAGCTCGAAGAGTTCCTTGCGGGTGGCGTTGGAAATTTCCTTGCCTGTGACGGTCAGGGAGCCTGCGGCGACGGGCAGAAGACCAACCGCTGCACGGCCGATCGTGGTTTTTCCTGACCCCGACTCCCCCACCAGGCCGAGGATCTCCCCCGGATAAATTGCCAGGTTCGCTCCTTCCACTGCGCGGAAGGCTGGCACCCGGCCCTGTTTGGGATATTCGATCGCCACGTCCGTCAGCTTGAGGACTGCCTCACCCCGCGAGGTATCGGCCGCCCGTTCCTTCTCCTCCAGGCGGGCCTGGTTCTCGCGTTCGCGGCGCATCAGTTCGTCGTGGTCCACCCCGCGCAGCTCGGTGGACGTGGCGGCGGCCAGCGCCGCGGTGATGTCCACCTCATCGGTGCCTTCGCCGCCCTGCCCGAGGTGGGGCACGGCTGCGAGCAGCTTACGCGTGTACTCGTGCTGCGGGTTGTGGAAGATCTGTTCGGCGGTGCCAGCCTCGACGATCCTGCCCTTGCTCATGACCACAATGTGATCGGAGAGGTCGGCGACGACCCCCATGTCATGGGTGATCAGCACGATGGCACTGTTGAGCTTGCTGCGAAGGTTGCGCATCAGATCGAGGATTTCTGCCTGGACCGTCACATCGAGGGCGGTGGTTGGCTCGTCAGCGATCAGCAGTTTCGGGTCGCAGGAGAGCGACTGGGCGATCATGGCGCGCTGCCGTTGCCCACCCGACAACTGGTGCGGATAGGATTTGAAGGCCTTGTCCGGATCCGGCAGTTCGACCATCTCCAGCAACTTCAGGGCGCGCTCTTTCGCCTCTTCAGGTGAAATCTCGTTGTGCAGCCGGATCGTCTCAACGATCTGGAAGCCGATCGTGTAGACCGGGTTCATCGCCGTCATCGGCTCCTGGAAGATCACGGCGACGTCGCGGCCGCGGATCTGCCGAAGCTTGCTCCCCGTCAGGCCCAGGATTTCCTTGCCATTAAGCTTGACGCTGCCGGAGGTGCGGCTGTTTTCGGGCAACAGCCCCAGCAGCGACATCGAGCTGGCGCTTTTGCCGGAACCGGACTCACCGACGATTGCGAGTACCTCACCGGCCCTGACCTCGTAGTTGAGGTCGATGGCGGCAGGCACCCAGACCTTGTCCACCCCATAGTCAACGCTGAGGCCCCTGACCTCCAGCACTGGCACGTCGCTTCGTGGTGTCTGCCCTGGGTCCGAGTTGATGATGACGCCGTCGGTCATGATTCTGCTTTCCTTCCGCCCGTGGCCTGCCACATTCTGGTGATTAGTGGCCTGGCCCGGAATCCTGAAACTATATGGGTATGAGTCGCCCGAATGATGCCGCCAGCCCCGTTGTGTTCAAACCCCGGTTCGGCAAGTGGTTTGCGTCCCTGACCTGGGTGCTGGCGGGGATCGGCATTGTGCTGTCGGTCTTCAGCGATGGCGTCGAGGGCCTGGTGTCCGCGTGGCCCCTGCTCGCCCTGGCCTACTTTGGCTGGTTGCTGTTCTGGTATCCCTCGGTGGTTGTTGCCGACGATGCTGTCACGCTGAATAACCCGGTGCGGTCCATCTCCGTCCCGTGGGCGGCGCTCATCCATGTCGACACAAAGTTCGCGCTCACCCTGGTCACCGTCCGTGGCAGCCATACCGCGTGGGCAGCACCGGCGCCCGGGGTGTGGGGCACGCACCGGGGGAAGCCCGAGCATGTCCAGGGGCTCCCCGAATCCAGTTACGGTCCTGCCCAGTCGATCCGGCCGGGAGACCTGAAGAACACCGACTCGGGTGCGGCAGCCTTCCTGGTGCGAACCCACTGGGCGACGCTCGTCGACGGCGGCCTGATTGACGCTGACGCCACTGAAACGACCACTGTGACGTCCCGCTTCCACTGGATTGCTATCGGTTGCGCTGTTGCACTGATCGCCGCCAATGTGATCGCCTTCTCCATGGTCTAACCGGTGGCCGCGGCGCAACTGCACCGCTGCCACACCCACCGGATGAACCCTGCGCCTCGGCATCTTAGGCCTCGGGACGGCTGGGATCGGAGATGTCGCCCGAGTGCACTGCCTTCTTGGCATTGAACTTCTTCTGCCGCGGGTCAAACGCATCCCGGAGACCGTCACCAATGAAGTTGATCGACAGACAGATCAGGATGATGAAAAGCCCCGGCCACCAGAACAGCCAGGGGCGGGTGTTGAATGCCTGCTGGTTATCGCTGATCAGGCTGCCCAGGGAAATGTCCGGAGCCCTCACACCGAGCCCCAGGAAGGACAGCGCGGATTCGAGCAGGATTGCCGAAGCCATCACCAGGGTGGTGTTGACGATAATGACGCCGACGGCGTTCGGCAGGATGTGCTTGAAGATGATCCGGGTGTCGGATGCGCCGGCGATCCGGGCAGCATCAACGAACTCGCGCTCTCGCAGGGAGAGGAATTCGCCGCGGACCAAACGTGCGAGTCCGGTCCAGATGATGAGACCCACAAAGACGCCCAGCAGAATCACTCCGGCGCTGCCGCCCATAATGGTCCGCAGGAAGGTGCCGTTCCCGGTGAGGTTGTTGCCCACGCTGCCCAGTACGGCAGCGAGGATGATCAGGGGGATCACGATGATGACGTCGGTGAACCTCATCAGCACTGCTTCGACCCAACCGCGGAAGTACCCGGAGACACCACCAATGATTACTCCGAGGATGCCTCCGAGGATGCCGATGATGAACATGATGATCAGGGACAGCTGGGTCCCACGCATGGTCATCGCAAACAGGTCACGACCAACGCGGTCCTGACCGAAGGGGTGGTCACCGAAGTCGAACGGCAGGACCCAGGTGGGAGCCCCGTTCGGCGTCGCCAAAGGAAGCGTCTGGACGTAGTTCCACTTCCACCAGCCGGGGATACCTGCGTACCCAATCGAGGTGAAGGCCATGATCACCACGAAGACGAAGACAACCATACTGACGACGGCAGCGGAGTTGCCAAAGAACCGTTTACGGACGATCTGACCCTGGCTCAGACCGATCGAGTCGTCCTTCGCCGGGGTGGGCTTTCTCTTGTTCTCTGCTCTCGTGCTCATGCTTTTACCCTCACTCGTGGGTCAAGTACCGAGTAGACCAGGTCAGCAACCAGGTTGAAGACCAGGGCCAGAATGCCGGTAATCAGGAAGACTCCCATGATGGGATTTGGATCAACGCGTCCTAGGGCACCGATGAACAGTTGGCCCATGCCACTGAAGGCAAAGACTTGCTCGGTAATGATGGCGCCGCCAATCAGACCGCCGATATCGAACGCCACGAGGGTGGCCAGCGGAATGAGCGCGTTGCGGAAGGCGTGACGCATGACCACTGTGCGCTCCCCTAGGCCCTTGGCCCGGGCGGTGCGGATGTAGTCCTGATTCATGATCTCCAGCATTGACGCGCGGGAGTAGCGGCTGTAACCAGCCAGGGAGATCAGCATGAGGGCGATGGTTGGGAGCAGCAGGTGGGTGAACGTGTCGATGCCCATGATCCAAAAGTCGCCGTCAAGATTCGGGGTTGACGAACCGAGGGTAGCGATTGGCCTGCCACGGATGCGGTTGTTGTCCGAGTACAGCGGCCAGGACTGCATGAAGCGATCGAGCAGGATAGTGAACCCCATGAGGAACGCTGTCAGCCCGGCTGCATTCATGCTCTGACGCCGGTCGTAGCCGCCCATGAAGTAGCCGACCGCAACGCCGACCAGGACAGTGACGATGGCCAGTAGGACGATCATGAGCGGGGTGGCCAGATCCAGGAGTGGCTGGACCGCAAAGTAGGCGATGAGACCGATTCCCACGGTGATCAGGGAGGAGTAAAGGGCCTTACGGTTTTTGAGCCCGGCAGTCAGCAGGGTGATCCCGTAGGCGATGCCAACGCCGGCGATTGCGATCACTACTGGGCCGAAGCCTGGCGAACTGAACCACTGCGTGATGTCAAGGAAGAACAGGATGGCAGCCGCAAAGGCGAACCCTGCGGCGGCTGCGATGAGTCGCTTCTTCAATGTTCCACGTGCCACCAGATACCAGATGAACGCACTCGCCAGGCTGGTAATGAGGATGGCTGTGAGAGAGATATTCGGATCGGCGAGGAACGTATTGAAGCTGATGGCTCCGTATTCCTTGAGGAGAACCGCCACCCAGAAGATGGGGAGAGAGAAGAAGAGGAATGCCATGAAGGTCACGCCGTAGTCCAGCCCGCTGTACTGCCGGAGGGCGGTGATGATTCCCAGCGAGATACCGATGAGGATCGCGAGGACGGTGGCACCGGTCACCAGGAGAATGGTTTGTCCCATTGCCCGGCCCAGGAGCTGGGTCACCTCGATGCCGGCGATGCTGCTGCCGAGGTCGCAGGTAGCGGCGAAGGGGATGAGGCAGCTTGCGGCGCCACCCAGCCATTCGAAGTAGCGGATAGGGGCGGGGACGTCCAGACTCAGGAGGTCTGTCCGCAGCTGGATGAGCGTGTCCCGGTTGGGGACGTTACTCTCGCGCAAGTCCCTCAACGGATCGCCTGATGCTGCGGTCAGCATGTAGACGATGAAGGATGCGCCCAGCAGGATGAGTACGGCAGCAACTAAGCGCCGGACGATGTAGGTCACCATAGTGTTTATAACCTCAATGTTAAGGTTCCGGGGATCACCCGGCGTTGTGGCAAAAGTGTAATGCACCTAATAGGCAGCCGATATTTGGGAGATCCCAATCGCTTTCCTGGGCACGTCTTCGGGTACTTCAGGCACTAGAAAAGCGCTGGGGCCAGTGGTCCGGCCCCAGCGCTTTCAGATCTAGCACATTAGGTCGTGGGTGTGGCCGAATTACTCAGCAACGTTCCATTCCCAGAAGTTCCACCAGATTCCTTCTTGGGTCGGGCTGAAGCCGACGCCTTCGATGGAGTCGCTGGCGGCATTGATGCCGATCGACTGGAACAGTGGCAGGCCGTAGCCGGTGTCGAACAGACGGGTGTCGACGATGGTCTGCAGTTCCTGCTGCTCAGCTTCATCAGTGGTGACGATCAGCTCATCCATAGCGGCCTGAGCTTCCTCATCGCAGAATCCGCTGAAGTTGGATGCCGAACCACAACCGTACAGCTGCGGAACGCCGGTGACGCCGACGCCGGTGCTGACCCAGCCAAAGATGGTCGCGTCATAGGTGCCGGTTCCGAGGGCAGAACCCCACTCGTTACCGGGGAGACCGCCGTCAACAACTACGAAGCCTGCCTGCTCGGCGCTCTCAGCGATGAGGGTGTAGGCGTCAACACGGTTGGGGTTGTCGACGCTGTACATGATGCGGACCTCTGGGGTAGCACCGTCAAGCAGCTCGGTGGCTCCTTCGATGTCTACCTCGTCGTACATATCCGAACCGTTTTCAGGCACTGCGGCTTCGTAGCCGGGGGTGCCGACGTCGAAGATGTGGGAGTTCCTGTGATCTGCTTCGGGGTCGAGCTGACGGATGGTTGACTCAACAATCGCATCGCGAGGGATCGTCATCATGAACGCCTTGCGGACGTTCTCATCTTCGAAGACACCGCTGTAGTTGAGGTCAAGGTGATCGAAGGAGAGTTCGTCACCTTCGAAGATGTTGACGCCATCGAGGGCTTCGAGTGAAGCCAGCGTGTCGGCGGATGCCTGCGGCTGGATGACGTCGACGTCGCCGTTCTGCAGGCCCTGGACCTGGGCAGTGGCGTCACCGATGTAGCGGATGGTGATTTCGTCGAGCTGGGTCTCGGGGCCCCAGTTGTAGTCCTCGTTCTTGACGAGGGTCATCGACTGGTCGGGCGTCATTGCGTCAACGATGTACGGTCCGCTGGACAGGTACATGGCTGGATCGTCAGGAAGGGTGGTGGTGTCGAACGCGGTGTTCCAGATGTCGGCAACAGGCTGCAGATCGGGACGCTCCTGGGGATCCTCCGGGTCACCCTCAGGGGTGTTCTGGATGAGCTCAATCAGTGCATCTTCGTCAGCCAGACCAGCCTGGGTGGCGACCACGTGCGCTGGGGTGTCGATCACGCCGTAGGCGATTTCCCAGTCGGCGTAGGGCTCGGTGTATTCGATGGTGATGGAACGGCCATCTTCACCCAGTTCGGGGAGGAGGGACAGATCCAGGCCAGCGGTGCTCGCAGCAGTGAAGTACGTAGTGCCGGTTTCTGCTTCGGCGTCTGCATCATCGAAGTAGCCGGAGCTGACGGCCCAGGAGAACAGGAGGTCCCCACCGTCGATGGGCTCGCCGTCGGACCAGGCGACACCCTCGTTCACGGTGTAGGTGACCGTCAGGGGATCCTCGGAGACGACTTCGTAGGATCCGAACTCTTCCCGGGGAACAACCTCGAGCTGGTCGTTGATGTAGTTGAACCCCGACTTGGTCAGGTAGCTGACCTTGCCGTTGATGTCCACGTTGCCTGTGGCGCTGTCTGAGTTGAACGAGGTAAACGGGTTTACCTCGGCAACGCTGACGACGCCGCCACTTGAGGCTCCGGTGTCACCGCTTGCGTCTGGGTCAGAATTGCCGTCGCCGCTGTCAGTGCTGGCGCAGGCGCTGAGTGCAAGTGCAGCGATTGCTGCGACTCCAACAGCTTTGGAAGTACGTCCGAAACGCATTCCGCCTCCTATTTCATGTTCTGGAAATAGCTCAATGTGGTTTTACAAAGAGCTGACACGCCCCCTCGAGAGGAGTGGCGTGCCTCACATGAGTAGAAGCCTAAATGCTAATTGTTGCGGCGAGGTGTCATAACCCCCGGCGCGTCCGGGTTGTTACCGAGATGCAACCAAATTTATTTACAGCCATCGCACAGCTGATTCCCAGCCGTTTGGCGCAGCTGAGCGGAGGTGATCGGCGGCGGTTCATTTAAATCACAACGGGGCTAATTGACCCCTTATATAAGGACTCAGACAGCCCATCCCTAGAACTCCTATAAGGGGGCTAGGGACCGGTCAATCATTCGGTTGCCGCCACGGGCCCCATTGCTCGACACCAGGCACATCGCCGCGGGTCCACCACTGGGTCCGGTACACCCTGTCCTCGAAGACCACGCGGCGGCCCTCGGTGTACACCTCGTTTTCGTCCCACGGAACGGGTGCAACGTCCGCTGCCCCATCGACAGACAGTGACGGGTCGGAGTCCGCCGCACCCTGGGTGGCCGAGTCCTGGGCAGCGGTCGGCGTACCGGGTGCCGACGTCGGGCTGGATGGCTGGACTGTTGGCTCGGGCATCACCCGGTCACGGGCGGGGCCCGTCGGAGCCTCGCGCAGTTGATCGGACAGCACAGCAAAGAGCGAGCCGTCCCGGTTGCCGGCCAGGTCCCACCACATTCCACCGCCCAGTCCACGCTCCAGGATGTAGTCACTCTTGAGGCGCACGGTTTCGGGGTTGTCGTAGCTCCACCACTGATCGCCGTCGAACCGCCAGGCCGTACCCAGGGTCGAGTCGGTGAACTCCTCGCCAACCTCAAGCAGTTCGTCGTAGTCCTCAAGGCCGGGTTCTTCCCCACCCGGTGCGGGCCCGGTGGCCGTACCCCAGGGCTCTGCGGAGTCAGCGCCGGACCACCCCCTACCGAACGCCGCGAGGCCGAGCCCGAGCTGGGCGGGATCGATCCCTGCATCGAGATAGGCACTCACGGTCCGGTCGACCGAAAAACGTTCACCATCTTCACGAGGATCGTCCGGATCGTCGAAGAGGTTCACCTGGTGTCCGGTGAGGTTCGGCCCCCAGGTTCCCCATAGGTCGTAGCCCTGGATGTTTCCAAAGTCCAGGTACTCGAACAAGGCAGGGTCGTTCCACCCGCCAGCCTCGATGACTACTGGATTTGCGGGCAGGAAGGCGCTCAGGGAGTAGGACGCACCGGTGGTTGAACCGTAGGCGTCGAGCTGTGTCCGAAACTCCTGCAACAGCAACCGGAAGTTCTCGGCGTCGTTCTCGGTGTCCACACCGTTCCCTTCGAGACCCTTGTCGGTGCCCGGCCACTCCCAGTCGATGTCGATGCCGTCGAACAGGCCGGCAGCGGCGCCGTCCCCTCCCCTGCCCTCAATAACCGGAAGGTTTCCCTTGATGTACAGGTCGATGCAGGAGGCCACCAGGGCTTTCCGGGTTTCATCGGTGGCGGCGGCACGAGAAAAGTTTTTCGACCAGGTCCATCCACCGAGCGAGATTACGGCGCGCAACCCGGGGTTGGCTGCTTTCAACTGCCGCAGCTGGTTGAACGATCCGGCCAGCGGTTGCTCAGCCGTGTCCGGCGTACCGGCAATCGAACCGGCGGCGTCGTAGGTCATGCCGTAGTCCGCCCAGGCATCGGATGCGCCGTCCGAGCCATCCGGTCCGCTTTCCTGGGCCTTGTTTGCCTGGAAGCAGGTGAGGGTCTCGTGGTGGATGTTGCCGAAGGCATAGTTGATGTGGCTCAGGTTGCCCGCCGCGCCCGAGTCCTGAAAGTCCTTCATTGTGTATTGGCGTCCGTAGACCCCCCACTGGGGGAAATAGCCAACGCTCCGGTAGCCGTTGATGAGAGCAGGAGTGGTGGCTGCGTCGTCGGGACTCTTTCCCTCCGAGGAACCATCGAAGGAACAGGCGGCGATGCCGCTGATTCCCAGTAGGGCGACGACGGCCAGGACGACGATCCGTTGGGATCGGCGCGGGCGCACTCGTTTCATTCTTTCCTCCGGCATGTGAGACCAGCACCGGCAGGCAGCGGCTCTTCTAGGCTACTGGATGAAGCTTGCTGGCTAACGCGCCCGGCTAGAGGAGACGAGAATACTGGCCAAGTGGCAGAGTTCCGGCAGACCGGGGCGCGGTTTCGTGCCCTATTTCTGGCTGAGCACCTCGTCGATCGGGCGACCGTTGACAAACACCCGAGCATTCGTTGCTCCGGCAGCGGTCATGGCGGTGTATTCCAGCTGCGCCTCTGCTCGCGGTATGTCGCAGACACCCCCGAGCATGAACTGCCCGGTGAGCCAGATGGTGACAGTACTGCCGTTCAGCTCGCCGCCAACGTACGTGAGACCGGACTGGTACAAGACGTTTACGAGCCCCGACATGCCCACGTCGCGGCTCTTGTTGGCGAGCAGAGTCTTCATGCTAGGGCCAACCTGGTCCGTGAATCGGACAGGAGCCGTGGTCGTAGCGACAAGGCTGTCGCCGCAGCCGATCACAGGTCCTGAAACACCGTTATTGTCGACGGCAACATAGTAGATGGTCAGCGGAGCAACCTGCTCAGGAAGTCCCGTGGGCGTTGGTTCCGCAGTCTCGGGCGCGCTTGCGGGGGCAGTAGAAGGCGATACTGCTGGTGAGGTAGGAGAGGCCGACGGAGTGATCGGCGCAGGAGGGCTCGGCGCGGGAGGGGTCGCGGTCGTCACGGACTCGCTCACTGTCGTGGTTGGAGCGGCTTGATTGCTTGTCGGTGCGGCGGCCGGTGGGCCGAAACACCCTGTGAGCACGATCAGGCTGGAAAGCCCCAGAATCCTGGCTACCGAAGATCTGCTCATGGCGCTCCCCTTGGTGCGGCCCCGCCCCGTTGCGAGACCGCACTTTCAAGCTACGCCCGCCGGTTCCTGAGAAACAGGGACTTTAGTCCGGTGTCGGCGGGCACATCCCTTATGGCACCAGCCTCCCGGCCTGGGGTCAATGACGCAATGACCAGGCTGATGCCCGGAGGGTTCGTCAATCTGGGATCAGCAAGAAGTCGCGTTCTATCCGTCAGCCAGGTGGGATAGTCGGGCGTGCCGACACTCCCTCGGCGCGGACAGACAGCGTCTTGTCGCCCTGGAGCAGGGCGCGGAGCAACCGCCGCGCTTCCCGCGGGAGCCAACGATGCGCCTGGCCGCGACGCAACACCATTCCCCCGTTTGGAGCCGCGTACCGCTTCCGGAGATTGTCCAGCTCTCCAGCTTGCAACAACGCGACGGTGCTTCCCGCCGCCGAGTCGATGAGGCGGGCCAGCGCGGACGGCCCCGTCAGATCGGTGGCGACGACGCGTTGACCACTGGCGGTGAGAATCGCCTTCTGCGCTGCACGAGTGACCACCAGCGGACGTGACGGACCATCCAGCGTGTTGGCCAGCACGTTCGCTGCAGCCTCAGGGCGACCGATTCTCCGCGCGGCCGCCTGCATCCGCTGGAGCCGACCCGGCTCGCGCAGCACCTCGTCGATCTTCCAACCGATTGTCGCGGCGGTGTTGCAGCGGACGGCTGCCCCCTGCTCCATCAGGTAATCGCCGTTGCGAACCTCCTGCCCCGGGATGGGGTTCACCAGCACCATGGGGAGCCCGGCGGCCATGCATTCCGACGCCGATAGCCCACCTGGTTTGCCCACGAACAGATCAGCACGCTGCAACAGCTGCGGCATTTCCTCCGTAAATCCGAGCACGCGGTAGCGGTCCCCAGCGGGCGCTACCAGCTCCTCGATGCGCTGCCGCAGTGCATCGTTGTGTCCGCAGACGATCGTGGCGGTGAAGGACGAACGCATGTGCATCGTCTGCCGCACCACCGAGACCGTATAGTCGCCGCCGGTCGCGCCCGCCGAGATCAGGAGCATCGGGGGCTTGGTGCTATCGCGCAGCGGCGCAGGCGCGACGTCGAGTGGTTTGGCGATCGGGATGCCCGAGGCGACGACCCGATCGGGAGGTAGACCGAGCGCCAGCAGCTCCACCCGTGCCTCCTCCCGGGCCACGAACAGGGTGTGAAACGCGCTCGGAAGCCACAGGCCCTGGAAATCGTAGTCCGTCGTCACGACAGCGGTTCTCGCCTCAGTCACACCCCGGAGGAGCAGCGACGCCAGGAGCTGGGCTGGCAGGAAATGCGTGCACACGATCGCGGTCGGCCGGAATCGCTTGATTGCGCTAATGACCGGAACAGCGTTCGCCCGTGTCCAAGGGTCGATGGGGCCGCGGCGTCGGAAAGGCGGGTCGCTCATGTCATAGCCCCAGTCAACCAGCCAGGGTAGGCCCTCAACCAGGACGAAGTAACCCTTTCCAAGGAGTGCGCGATAGAGCACGCTGCTCACCTCCAACACGTCCAACACCTGCACCTCGGCGATGTCGGAACGCCTGGCGCACTCCTGCTGGATCGCCGCCGCAGCGCTGTTATGCCCCGCCCCCACCCCGGCGGACAGGATCAGGACCCGCTCCCCTCCTTCGGGGCGGTGTCCACGTGCCGACGACTTACGCATGAAGAGAGGCTAGCAGCCGCTATCGCACCGCACCCGGGGTCCCGACGGAACAGCGCCTAGGAAGCAATCAGACATTGAACCTAAATTCCACCACGTCGCCGTCGGTCATGACATATTCCTTGCCTTCGATCCGCACCTTGCCACGGGACTTGGCCTCGGCCATCGATCCGGCGTCAACCAGATCGGAGAATGAGACCACCTCGGCCTTGATGAAGCCGCGCTGGAAGTCAGTGTGAATGACTCCCGCAGCTTCGGGGGCGGTAGCACCCTTGGTGATTGTCCACGCCCGCGTTTCCTTGGGGCCGGCCGTCAGATAGGTCTGCAGTCCAAGGGTGTGGAAACCGACGTGTGCCAGCTGATCGAGACCGGATTCACTTTGGCCATTCATTTCGAGCATCTCGCGGGCTTCTTCCTCATCCAGCTCCACCAGATCGGATTCGAGCTTGGCGTCCAGGAAGATGCAGTCGGCGGGGGCAACGAGTTCGCGGAGCGCTGCCTCCTTCTCCTCATTGCCCAGCACCGAATCGTCGGCGTTGAACACGTAGATGAATGGCTTGGCGGTGAGCAGGCTCAACTCCCGCAGGTGCTCCATTTCCAGCTTGTCCTTCGCCACCGACGCGAAGATGGTGTCGCCGCGTTCCAGCACCGACTGGGCCGCGATCATGGCGGCCAGCTGCGCGGGCTCCCGCTTCTTGATCTTGACTTCCTTCTCGACCCGGGGAATGGCCTTCTCGAGGGTCTGGAGGTCGGCAAGAATCAGTTCGGTGTTGATGGTCTCCATGTCGGAGCGTGCATCGACCTTGCCATCCACGTGGATCACATCGGGGTCATCGAACACGCGGATGACCTGGGCGATGGCCTCGGCCTCCCGGATGTTGGCCAGGAATTGGTTGCCCAGCCCTTCTCCCTCCGATGCACCCTTGACGATTCCCGCAATATCCACGAAGGAGACGGTGGCTGGCAGGATGCGCTGTGACCCATGGATCTCCGCCAGCTGGCCGAGACGCGCGTCCGGCAGACTGACCACCCCCACGTTCGGCTCGATCGTTGCGAACGGATAGTTCGCCGCGAGCACGTTGTTGCGGGTTAGCGCGTTGAAAAGGGTTGATTTGCCGACGTTGGGCAGTCCGACGATGCCAATAGTAAGAGCCACGGGAATAGAGTCTACCGTTTGCCCCGGCTTCCACCGCGCCGCCACCGGATCCACAAAATGTCGGTGCCAACTGTCAGGGTAGTGCCATGGATGGATTCATTGTGGTTCTGATCGTATTAGCACTCCTGGTGGGGGCAATCTTGGGCGCCGCCGGCATGGGATGGGGGGCTCGCCAGCGGGTTCAGCGGCTCGCGGAGGAGCTGGACGACGTCGGCGGCCGCCTGGGCAGCACCACCGCGGCCCTGGCGACGGCGACGGCGGAGAACCGGATGCTGGTGGCCCAGAACCGGGAACTCACCAATCGATCAGTCGGCGACCAATCGGTGCTGCGCGCGTTGGCCCCTGTGGCGGACAAGCTGAACCACCTGCAGTCCCAGGTGGGGGTTCTGGAACGCGACCGGGTGGAACAGTTTGGCCAGCTCGCGGAGCAGCTTCGCGAGGCGAGGCACTCGGATGCACAGCTGCTGTCCACGACGCATTCCCTGACCGCAGCGCTCCGCAGCAACAGCGCGCGCGGACAGTGGGGTGAAGTGCAGTTGCGCCGGGTGGTGGAGGCCTCCGGGATGCTGGCCCGCGTCGACTTCCTGGAACAAGCGACCATCACCCTCAACGCCGGCGCAAAAGATACTGCTGCCCGGCCGGACATGATCGTGCAGTTGCCCGGCGGCAAGCAACTGGTGGTCGATGCGAAAGTGCCGCTGGCCGCCTTCCTTGACGCCCATGAACTACCGGAGGGATCCGAGACCGCAGAGGGGAGCGTACTAGGCCAGCGGGACCTGCTCCTGCAACAGCATGCGAAGGCTCTCCGCGCCCACATTGATGCCCTGGCCCGCAAAAGGTACTGGCTCGGAGTGGAGAACACCCCCGAACTGGTGGTGTGTTTCATCCCGGTGGAGTCGGTGCTCTCGTCCGCTCTCCGTGCTGATCCGGGACTCCTCGACTACGCCTTCACCCGCAATGTCGCACTGGCATCACCGGTGTCGCTCCTGACCATTCTCAAGGGTGCGGCGTACAGCTGGCGGCAGGATGTGCTGACCGAGCACGCGAAGGAGCTTTTTGATCTGTCCCGGCAGCTGTATGACCGTCTCGGAACGATGGGCGAGCACGTCACGAAGCTTGGCAACTCGTTGAAGTCCTCGGTGGAGAAGTACAACTCGTTTGTGGGTACCCTCGAGACCCGGGTGCTGCCGACAGCACGCCGGATCAACGACTTCGACTCGGCGTCGCTGGGCGCCTCATCCCAGCCAGAGGAGAAATCCGGGCCCCTGCGGGTGTCCCCAGTGGAATCGACGCCCCGGCTCCTGGGCGCCGCCGAACTACTGAACGAGAACACCTCCGACAGCGACGGCGACCGCCGCAGCGCCTAGGGACGGCGGCGGAAAAGCTGGTGATCGAAGCTCAGCGCTTCGGCCGGGGCCCTCTGCCACCGATCCCGCTGGTGGAGTCCCCCATCGCCTTCAGCGTGGCGCGGATCTCCTTGGGCAACGAGAAAATAATGTCCTCCTCGGCAGTCACCACTTCCTCGACGTCGCCGTACCCGTAGTCTGCCAGCAGACGTAAAACGTCCTGAACCAGATTATCGGGCACTGACGCACCCGAGGTCACGCCGATCGTCGAGACACCCTCGAACCAGGTCTCGTCGACCTCGTTGGCGAAGTCGACCCGGTAGGAAGCCTTGGCACCGTACTCAAGGGCCACTTCCACCAGCCGCACAGAGTTCGACGAGTTGGCCGATCCCACAACTATCACCAGGTCAGAACTGGGCGATATCTTCTTGATCGCGGCCTGGCGGTTGGAGGTTGCATAACAAATGTCGTCGCTGGGGGGATCCTGCAGGGTGGGGAACCGCTCCTTCAGGAGGTTCACGGTCAGCATGGTCTCATCGACGCTCAGCGTGGTCTGGGACAACCAGATCACCCGCTCAGGATCGCGAACCGTCACCTTGTCCACATCTTCGGGCCCATTGACGATCTGGATGTGGTCCGGAGCCTCCCCCGCAGTTCCTTCCACTTCCTCGTGCCCCTCATGGCCGATCAGCAGGATGTCGAAATCATCGCGAGCGAAACGGACAGCTTCCTTGTGCACTTTGGTGACCAGCGGGCAGGTGGCATCAATGGTTCGCAGTCCGCGGTCCTCGGCCGACTGGATCACGGCCGGCGACACTCCGTGGGCGGAAAAGACCACCAGTTCACCCTCGGGCACTTCCTCGTTCTCTTCAACGAAGATGGCACCCTTGGCCTCCAGCGTGGTGACGACATGCAGATTGTGGACAATCTGCTTACGGACATACACGGGGGCACCGTAGTGTTCCAGAGCCTTCTCGACGGCGATCACGGCTCGGTCCACTCCCGCGCAGTAGCCGCGTGGAGCGGCAAGCAGGACTTTGCGTCCCCCATCGACGGGCTGCGCGGCCTCGATCTCGGCAGGCGAACGCCGCCTCCGAGGAACCGAAGGCATGGGCACTGAGACTGCTGTGCTGGTCATCCCTCAATGCTAACGGCTCGAAGCCGCACTACCCGAAGCCGCCAGCCGTGATCCGCTCAGAGCTAATCTGGCTAGGCAAATCCGGCCGGGTGAACTCGGCCGGGCCAACTCGGCCGGGTTCATCCGCAGAGGCTAGTCCTGCTGGGTCCGAGTCCGTCCACCTGCAAGGAGTCTCGCCGCCACACCCATCACGCACAGCACCACACCCAATCCAAAGACCGCCAGACTCAGCGGTTGGGCATCCTCGACCGCCCTCGCTACCAGGCCCTCCCTGAACAGTGCAGCAATGGGGCTTTCAGCGTCGGCGTTCTGCGCGCGGAGCTGTTCAGCGCCCCCCGGCGCGGCGCCGGAAGCCAGCCAGTAGATCCCGCCGAGGACAGCGATTCCGACGCCAAGCAGCGCCAGTGTAGTGCCACGCCTGCGCGCAAGGACCAGTGCGAGCAGCGCGGTCATCCCGGCCGCGGTCAGCAGAAAGGGCCAGAGGCCGGAGATTGCCGCCAACTGCCCCAGTGCCACCTGCTGTTCGGCCGGACCGATCTCGATGAGAGTCTCTGCGGGTTCCGGAACCTCGATACCTATACCCGAGCCGACCTCCTGGAGCGCAAGGGACACCACAGGCGTCAGGTCGAGCCTCAGGGGTTGTGGCGACTCCACGCCGGTGCTCACATTCACTTCGGTGGGAACGCTCAGGTCATGGGAACGGCGCAGCGTATCGTCCCAGGCTGCGGGGTACCCCGGCAGGGCAGCGACGGTGGCTGCCGCGTCGGCTATCAAGGGCTCGATGATGCCTGCGAACGCTGGCGGAAGCTCGGCAGCAGCGGTCGCCTCAGTAGCGAGGGCATCGGTCAGTCGGGCCTGGAAGTCGGGATCAGCACCGAGCGGCCCAGCTAGTTCCACAAAACCATCAGCCTGCACGAGGTTTCGTTCAATCCACGCACCCGGCAGGGCGACGCCCGCCAGTATCAACGCGATCAGCACCAAGAGCGCTGCACCAACTGTCCGCATGTGTTGTCCCTGGCTTGTAGTGGCAGAAGTATCGATTATGCACTTCCCGCTGCACTATTCCTCCACACCGACCCGGTGTGGACACTCAGAGGGGGCGCAAGCTGATAGACATTAGGAGAACAGGCGTGGGGTCAGAAGGTCTACTACCCGTTCCCGCCACGAGCGTTGGGAGTGTCAACTGATGAAGAACGAAGGCGCGGCGCAGCCGCCGAACTTCGCTGCGGGCGCGGCAACAGGGACGCCGCCGCTGGTTGACGCCAGGCAGGGCGGGCCGACGACGCTGCCCGCCACCGCCGCTGAAACTACCGCCGAACGCCCCTGGCCACTCCACCTTCTGTCCGAGAAACTCAAGGCGCACCTCGAGCGGGCCCCCGCGGCGTGGGTCGAGGGACAGGTGATCGAGGTCAACCGCCGGTCAAACATGTGTTTCGTGACGCTGCGGGATGTCGACGCCGAGGTGTCCCTGCCCCTGACCATCCGGGGCAATGTGCTCTCCCGGCTGGAACTTCCACTGGAGCACGGTTCACGCGTGGTGGCCCAGCTCAAACCCGATTTTTGGTTGAAGACCGGACGGTTGTCCATGCAGACCTGGCAGATCCGGCAGGTGGGACTGGGCGACCTGCTGGCCAGGATCGAACGGCTTCGCCACTTGCTGGCCGCGGAGGGCCTCTTCGCCGCGCGGCTGCGCAAACCCTTGCCGCTGCTGCCCCATCGGATCGGCTTGATCACCGGGCGGGGGTCGGATGCCATGAAGGATGTCCTGCGCAATGCCAGCCTCCGTTGGCCAGCCGTAGAGTTCGAGGTCCGGGAAGTCGCGGTCCAGGGGGTTGGGTGTGTGGGGCAGGTGACCGCTGCGTTGGCAGAGCTCGACGCCCTACCCAGCGTCGACGTCATCATCATCACCCGCGGCGGCGGGTCGCTGGAGGACCTCCTGCCCTTCAGCAGCGAGGAAATGGTCAGGGCCGTCGCCGCCACCCGCACCCCGGTCGTCAGCGCGATCGGGCATGAGGCCGACCGGCCGCTGATTGATGAAGCTGCGGATCTGCGCGCTTCCACCCCCACCGACGCCGCGAAGCGTGTGGTTCCCGACGTCGCCGAGGAGTTCCAGCGGATCCGCCAGTCGCGGGCACAGTTGTCCCGCGCCATCGACACCCTGGTCTCCCGGGAAACGGAGCGGCTCAATCACCTGCGATCGCGTCCTGTCCTGGCCCAGCCCGAAGGCATGGTGTCGGTGCGCTCGGACGACGTCGAACGGCTGCGTGGGCGGGCCCGTCAGGCGGCGACCTCGGCAGTGGCGCGCGACGTCGATAGGGTGCACCACCTCCGCTCACAGGTAAGAGCCCTGTCACCGCAAAACACCCTCGACCGAGGGTACGCGGTGGTCCAGCTGGCCGACGGATCCATCGCCCGGGATGCTGCAAACGTCTCCCCCGGGACACTGCTCAAAATCCGGCTGGCACGCGGCGACCTGGCCGCGTCAGCGCTCGCCCCCAGCCCCGATTCCCCATCCACCGAAACGAAAGACATCCCATGAGCCAAACCACAGGACCTTCGACCGGCGACACCGGACCGGAGGCAGAAGTCAGCGGCCTCTCCTACGAACAGGCACGGGAACAGCTTGTCGCCGTCGTCAGCCAACTGGAGGCCGGCGGGGTGACGCTCGAGCGATCACTCGCCCTCTGGGAACGCGGTGAGGCGCTGGCAGATCACTGTGAATCCTGGCTCGAAGGCGCCAAGAAGCGTCTCGCCGCTGCACGGGACAAAGCTGAACAGTCGGGCTGAACGGTCGAACTGAACCGGAGTGTCACAGCGCCACGCTGAACCGTGGCATGGAGGGACGCAGCTGACCTGGCGGGCGGATCCTGGTCAGGACTTGGCCAGCCGCGCCTTCTCTGCTTTGACGTCGAAATCCGCACGTGGCCAGCTCAGCTGCATGTCCTGCAGCGCATCGATGATCAGCTGTTGCACCGCAATACGCGCGTACCATTTGCGGTCCGCAGGGATCACGTACCACGGGGCGTCGGGGGTCGCTGTCCGTTCGATGGCCACCTGGTACGCCGCCTGGTACTGGTCCCACAGCTGACGCTCGTCGAGGTCACCGGTGTTGTATTTCCAGTGCTTGTCCTTGCGCTTCAGCCGTTCGGTCAGGCGTTCCTTCTGCTCCCGGGGGCTGATGTGCAGCATCACCTTGATGATGCGGGTCCCGGACTCCGTTAGCTCGGCCTCGAAGTCCCGGATGATGCCGTACCGCTCCTCGATCGTTGCGGGCTCCGCCATCCCACGGACCCGCTGGATCAGCACGTCCTCATAGTGGGACCGGTCGAAAACGCCGATCATTCCCGGCCCGGGAAGCTGTTTCCTGATCCGCCACAGGAAGTCGTGGCGCTTCTCGGCCCGGGTGGGGGCTTTGAAGGCATAATGATTCACACCCTGCGGGTCAACGGCCCCCACCACGTGGCGGACGATCCCGCCCTTGCCTGCCGTGTCCATAGCCTGCAAGACCACCAGTAGGGAGATTTCGCTGCCGAACCTGCTCTCGGCGAACAGTTTCTCCTGCAGCTCCGAGAGCTGGGCGCTTCCCGCAGCAAGTTTGGCTTTGCCCTTCTTCTTGCCACCGGAAAACCCCGGGGTGGAGCGCGGGCGGATCGAAGCCAGGTCCACATCCGGCCCCACCATCAGGGACTGGGTGGGGCTTGTCTTGAACGCGGGAGCAGACGACATGGTGATCCTTCCGAAGGCGGACTAGGGCTTGTAGGTACTCAGGAATTCGGCGAGCCGACCGATGGCGTCCTCAAGATCATCAACATTGGGCAGGGTCACCATGCGGAAGTGGTCGGGGTTGACCCAGTTGAACGCCCGGCCGTGGGAGATCAGGATCTTCTGCTGTTTGAGCAGGTCGAGGGCAAACTGCTCGTCGTCCTTGATCGGGTAGACCTCAGGGTCCAGCCGCGGGAACAGGTAGAGGGCCCCCTGGGCCAGTTCACAACTGACCCCGGGTATCTCGTTCAACAGCTGGTAGGCCTTGTCGCGCTGCTGCTTCAGCCGGCCCCCAGGCAAGATGAGGTCATTGATGCTTTGGTGGCCGCCGAGCGCCGTCTGGATCGCATGCTGGGCCGGCACATTGGCGCACAGCCTCATGTTCGCGAGGAGGTTGATGCCCTCGATATAGTCGGCGGCCTGGTGCTTGGGCCCGGTGATGGCCATCCAACCGCTGCGGAATCCGGCAATCCGGTAGGCCTTCGACAGGCCGCTAAAGGTCAGGCACAGGACGTCGTCGCCGGTAACGGTGGCAGCGTTGATGTGGACGGCGTCGTCGTACAGGATCTTCTCGTAGATCTCGTCAGCGAAAATGATGAGATCGTGTTCACGCGCCAGCTTTACCATGCCCTCGATGATCGAACGGGGGTAAACGGCACCGGTTGGGTTGTTGGGGTTGATCAGCACAATCCCCTTGGTGCGGCTGGTGATCTTTGCGGCCACATCCTCCAGATCGGGCCACCAGTGATTCTCCTCGTCACAGAGGTAGTGCACAGCGGTTCCCCCGGCAAGGCTCGCTGAGGCAGTCCAGAGGGGGTAATCGGGTGTGGGCACCAGAATCTCGTCGCCGTTATTCAGCAGCGCCTGGAGTGAAAGAGTAATGAGTTCGCTGACCCCGTTGCCCAGGTAGACGTCGTCGACGTCCATATGGGTGAGCCCGCGGCTCTGGTAGTACTGCACCACAGCGGTCCGGGCTGAGAAGATGCCCCGGGAATCGCTGTAGCCCTGGGCCTTCGGGAGGTGACGGATCATATCGACCAGAATGGCTTCCGGAGCCTCGAATCCGAATGGTGCTGGATTCCCAATGTTGAGCTTCAGGATCCGGTGCCCCTCCGCCTCCATGAACTTGGCATGGTCGAGCAGCGGCCCCCTAATGTCGTAGAGAACGTTGTGGAGCTTGGTCGACTGCTTGAATTCTGCCATTTACACAGGATGCCACAGTGACACCGTGGGACACATGATTCTCGCCCCCGCCACCGAAAGGCTTTAGGTCTGCCGGAACCGGTTGCGGTGGTCCTTGGCCATCGCAGACTCCTTCGCCTGCTGGTGTGATCCGCGACCTCGGGCACGTCTGGCGTCGGTCTGACGCAGGTGAAGAATCGCCAGCTCCTGCGCCATTTTCTGGTAGCTCAGCCAGCGCCGCTCCTCGAGCACCCCACCGGCGAGGGCCTCCTGGACAGCGCACCCGGGTTCAGGTCCGTGGCGACAGTCGGCGAACCGGCAGCCGGCGAAAAGTTCCTCAATGTCTCCGAACACCTCGTCCAGGCCGTCGGTGGCGTCCCACAGGGCAAACCCACGCACCCCCGGCGTGTCCATCAGGACCGCACCTCCCGGTAGGGGAATCAGCTCCCTCGACGTGGTGGTGTGTCTTCCTCTTCCATCGCCAGCCCTCACCGACCCGGTGTTCTGCACGGCCCTGCCAAACAGTGCGTTGACCAGGCTGGACTTCCCCGCGCCGGAGGGGCCCAGCAGCACAGCTGTGACGCCGGGAACAAGACGCGACAGCAGTTCATCCAGGCCATCGCCGGTATCCGCTGAGGTGGTGAGCACCTCAGCCGCTCCGGCTCGTTCGACAGTCTGGGCGACGACCTCATCGAAACGGGTACTCAGGTCCGCTTTCGTGAGAATCACGAGGGGAACCGCACCCGAATCCCAGGCAGCCACCAGGGTGCGCTCCAGCCGGTTGGACGAGATCGGGCGATCGAGGGGGACCACCACGCCGACCAGGTCGACGTTCACCGCAAGCACCTGAACCTCAGCAAGCGGATCATGGGCCTTCTTGCGGTGCAGGACCGAGTACCGGGGCATCACCCCCACGATGGCGGAGTGCGTGGGGTCGGCACCCGCCAAGGCCACCCAGTCACCCGTCGCGACGTCGGGACGTGCGTCATGCGGTTCAATGCCTCGCGCCGTCGCGACCAGCATCCGGCTGCGGTCAACCCTGACCACGCGCCCCGGCCCGATCCGCCCGTCCGGGAAAGCACCCGCGAAGAGCACGCTAATCCGGTCGGTCAGGCCATACTGCTGCAGCGCGTCCATCGGCGGGCCTCAACCCTGGTTGACCATCGTCAGAGCGATATCGACCAGTCCCACCCGGTTCAGGGTGGGCAGATCGGCGAGATCCACCCAGGCAGCCCTATCGGTGGACCCGTTAGTCTCGTGCCGAAGGACTCCGCTGGTGGTGTGTGCACGGTAAACAATTCGCAGGGCGTGCATCGGCCGGCCCGACCCGTTGTGCCGTGAGGCTCCGGGAATGTGCAGGCTATCCACACCGAGAAGGTCCTCCAGCAGCGCCGTGTACCCGGTTTCCTCCTCAATCTCGCGGACGGCCGCGGTCGGCGCGTCTTCTCCCTCCTCCAGTCCCCCACCCGGGAGGGTCCATCCGGTAGAGCCGCCCTCATTCCAATGTGCCAGCAGTATCTTTGACTCCTTGATGATCAGGCCATAGGCCCCAACCCGCGTGTCCCATTCAGCACTCATGGCGGCAAGTCTAGCCAGATCGTGAAGAATCGCTCCCCGACATACTTGACGTGGACCCGAAAACGTTAACTACTTAACGGTATGGATCTTCGACAGTCGACGGTGTTCAAGCTGCACCGTGCAACTTCACTAGTGAACCGCGTCTCGGATGAGTATCTCCTTGCCCGCCACGGCATCCACTACGCCCCGTTTCTGGTGCTGCTCGCCGTGCGGATTGCCGGGCCTTCCTCCCAGCAGAAAATAGCCCAGGCCCTGGATGTGAGCCGCGCATCGGTCACGCAGCGGATCCAGCAGTTGACGGGACGAGGATTGGTGGATGTCACGATCAGCACCTCGGACTCCCGTGCGAACGTGGTCACTCTGACGATTCCCGGCCGGCGACTGACCGATGCTGCCTGGCATGGGCTCGAAGCGGCGTTGGACGCCGTCGACCACGGGGTCGACGACGCCGTCCTGCGTAGCCAACTGGATCGCTTGATCACCAACTGCACCACGGCACTGAACGCGGACGACTCGTGAGCGCTAGGGTGGAGACAACCGCAGTAGCTCATCAGGAAGTGGCTTGCCCATGGCACACGATGCCGCACCCGAACCATCAGGAACCCCCGCGCGGCCCAGGGACCCGATGACGCTCGACCACACCGACAGACTGATCCTGCGCGAGTTGGTGGCTGATGCCCGGATAACCAATGCCCAGCTGGCCGAGCGCATCGGGGTAGCACCATCCACCGCCCTGCTGAGGACAAGGCAATTGGTGGACCGCGGGGTCATCAGTGGCTACCACGCCCAGCTCGACTTCGCGTCCGTCGGCCGGGCGGTGCAGGCGATGGTGTCGGTACAGCTCAAGGGTCACAACCGGGAGGAGATCGACCGGTTTACCGCCAGGGTCCCCCTGTTGCCCGAGGTGGTGTCCACCTTCCATGTGGCCGGGTCGGTGGACTACCTGTTGCATCTGGCGGTCCCCAGCACCGAGGTCTTGCGGGACTGGGTACTCGATCACCTGACGACTGATCCGGTAGTGGGCCATACCGAAACAACCCTGGTGTTCAACCATCTGCCCGGTAATTCTGGGGTACTCCCTTAGCTCCAGCTGATCAGGAACCTACGCGCGGAGGTCAGCCCTAGGGCAGCAGACCTGAATGATGCTGCGCCAAAAGATCCCGACGCCGTTCATCGTGGGCCACCACCGCCTCGCTGTGGCGGGCATGGTTGACGGCCATCCGCTCGCCGGCGGAAATCAAGCGGTGGCCGATGCGGATCAGGAGAGCTTCGAAGCCTGTTGGACGTATTGAGGGCACAGAGGTAACAAAGGTGGTGGTCATGGCTGCATCTTTCTAATTCTTCGTTGCGGTTCAGTAAGGGTTATCCCGTTGCACTGGTGTGTCGAACTGCCCCTGCAGGATCGGGAACGCGTTGAAGTGCATTTGTACGGCGCGGGCGTTCGGATCGGTGGTGCCGCTGACGCGGTATTTTTCGAGAAGCGTCCTGGCATGGCCGAGCATCTCCTCGGTGATTTCGGTAAGTTGTTCGGCTGTCAGGCGGGCATTCATGGTGGCGATGACCGACCCGTTGAACCAGTTCTCTGGAAGAAACTCGTACCCCTGCTCCATGAAGTCCTGCAGGAGGACGGCCCGGTGGTGCTCGAATTCCCGGTTCACGATCTTCGAGGCGTGCAATGCTGCTGGATCTGCTGCAAGATTCTTGGAGAACAGCGTGAGAGCCCCCGGAGGTCGTTCCCACCACCGCTCCCGGGCGGACCCCCGTCCCTCTACCTCCCGGACCAGCGAATGCTTGGCGAGCTGGCGAAGGTGATAGCTGGTGGCACCGCTGGACTCCCCCAGACTGGCGGCGAGCGAACTCGCCGTCTGCGGACCACGTTGCGACAACTGTTCAAGAAGCTGGATTCTCAGCGGATGGGACAGTGCTTTTAGCCCCGCCAGATCAAGAGTGCGGTCGTCTGAGCGGTCCGTTGGCTCGTCTCGAGGATTCATCTCTCAAGGATAGATCTGCAAAGGTTTCTTTGCAAGCAATTCTTTGCAAATTAATCTTTGTGTTTGTGAACCTGAAACGCAGGGCCGATCAGTCCACCGGCCGTGAGCGCAGAGTCCGCAGAAGGCTAACGGTAGCCAGCAAGAGACTGGCGAACGCAATCACTGCCGCAAATCCCAGGACTGCCCGGTCCAGTCCCCACCGTTCCACCGCAGCCCCCAACCCCACCACCGGGGCGGCGCTGCCGAGATAAGTCAACACGTAGAGCGTGCTGATGATCTGGGAATGCTGGGACGGCTCGACCTGGAGGGCAACCTCGTTGAAGACGGTGCGAAAAGCGATTCCCTGGCCCGCCCCGGCCAGGAAGCAGGCCAAGACCAGCAGAGCGACGCTGTCCAGCGCACCTGCGACCGGAATCAGTGCCACGCCAAGGCCCAGAGCCGTCAATCCGACTGCGACGACATGCCTGCCCCGCACCCGCATTAATTGGCTAACCGCCGACGATCCCAAAACCAGAGCTGCCAGGAGACCAATTAGTGGGCGGAAGTCGGTACCGGCCAGGGACGCGAAGTAGGTCGGGGCGAGGCTCAGCGTGAAACCGAAGACCGCGAAGCTCAGGAATCCGACGGCCGATGCATTCCAGAAGGCACGCCCAGCAGCCCGCGAGACAACGGGCCGGCGGGGCCTGAGCGCCTTGAAAGGCGACGAGGCATCGGCGGCACGGATTGCCGGCCGAGCCTTCAAGGTCAGGAGAGGCAGCAGCAGGGCAGCCAGAACCAGTGAGTACAGTGCGAAGGGCGTCCGGGTGGGATCCGGCAGGAGGGACAGCAGCCCGCCGATGACGGGGCCGGCCGCAACCCCTCCTGCCGACGCAAGGAGCGTGAATCGAGAGGCCCAGTCGGGTCTATGCGGCAGGAGATCGCGCAGGGCCGCGGAACTGGCTCCTGTTGCGAGAGCGACAGATGCGCCCTGGAGACACCGCCCCAGGACCAACATGGGCAACGACGACGCCGCTCCAAAGACGCCAGCCCCAGCGAAGCCGATCACAATGGCCAGGACAAGGGCCGCCCGTCTCCCGACGTGATCCGACCAATGCCCCACCATCAGCAGGCCCACCACCAGCGTCACCACATAGGCCGAGAAGGCCACCGTGACCTCGAACGAAGTGATATCCAACTCGGCCTGCAGCAGCGGGTACAGGGGAGTCGCCAGATTGGCGCCAATGAGCAGGGTGGAAATGACCACCGCCGCAAGGACCAGCCTCGCCCTCACCGACGCATCCCAGCCCCAGCGCACCTTCTCCGGCGGCTTCATCCGCAGCTCGCTCAGCACGCTCACAACTTCTCCATACAGTAGAACAAACAGCACATCTCCCCTATATTCTCCGGGCCACAGGATTATTGGGAACATATTTGTCGTTAGACTTGATCAAAATCATCAGTTTTGAGCCATCCAACTGATTGGAAGTGCACGTCGTGAGCAAATTGGACCTGGTCGATATCCGTCTCCTCCTGGAGCTGGTCCGGGACCCCCGAGCCCAGATCGGTGAGCTGAGCGAACACCTCGGAGTGGCCCGCAACACCGCACAGTCGCGGATTCGACGGCTGCTCCGATCCGGCACCCTGCGCGCCAGCGGGCGTGAGCTCGATCTGGAGGCCCTCAACTACGATGTCGCGGCATTCGTAACCATCGAGGTCTCCCACCGCGAACTTGATGGGGTGATCAGTGGGCTACGCCGTCTCCATCAGGTACTGGAGGTTCACGAGATCTCCGGTCGAGGGGATGTCTGGTGCCGCGTGACGGCCAAGGACACCCACCACCTCCAGTCAGCACTCCGGTCGATTCTGCGGATCAAGGGAGTCATTCGTACCGAGACAGTCCTCGCCCTACACGAGCACATTCCCTACCGGACCGAACCGCTACTGCGGACCCTCGCGGACGAACAATGACCTGACGGACTCTCATGTGCATCTCATCTTTTGTCGGGATACTTAACCCATGAAGTCTTCGGAGCTCCATACCTGGGTGGTGGGTGTGGCCTGCGCGGGTGGAGTGGTTGCGGCGGCGATAGGGATTATCGGTTCGCTGGCAGATCCCGTGCCCGCGGACCTCGGCTCCTCGTTCACAGATACCGCAACCCGAACGCCCGGATCCCCACCGTCTTCCCCCGGATCGGCACCGTCCACCCCGGCGTCCACGCCGTCTCCGTCCGACGCGTCGCCGTCGGATCCCACTACCGAGCCAACCGGTCTGGCGGTCGAGGTGGTGCCTCCCCCACCACCCATCCCGGGAGACACCGATGACAACTCCGATCCTGGCGGAGGTGACGACGACGGCGACGACGTAGGAGACGACGACGACGACGCTGACGACGACGCGGGCGACGACGGCGACGACCTCGACGATGGTGAGGACGTAGGAGACGACGGGGATGACGGGGATGACGGGGATGACGGGGATGATTAAACCGCAAGGCCGCCCGACCACCGAGGTGCTGCGTTCCGCCCATTCCCGCGGGCCTGATGGCGCGCCCCACACCCAGCCCACCCGCTCCCCCACCAGGCCTGCGGTAGTACCGCAACTCGATCCTGCTGCTACGAACCTCTCCGGGACGGCTGACGAACCAGCCCCGGGTGCTTCCGGAAAGCGGCGGTCGATCTGGCGGCGGCTTTCCACCGCGTTGCGCGGCAGTTGGACCGTCCGGACCCGGGTGCTCGGAGCTGTTCTTGCCCTGTCAGCGTTGGGGTTGCTGGTCGCCGGATCGGCAGCCTACGCGCTGCAACGCAGCGACATTAACTCGGATACGGACAATTCGCTGGAACGAAACTTTCTGGAGTTCGAGTCCCTCCTCGACAACGGAATTGACCCGACAACCCGTGAGGACTTCACTGAAGCCCAGGAACTTGTTTTCGTTGCCATGCAACGCACCCTCCCCGCGTCCAACGAGGGGATGCTGGGCATGCGCGACGGCGAGGTTGTCCTGCTCGCCAATCCGGCAGTGCAACTGCGGTTGGAGGACGATGCGGAGCTGGTCGAATTCGTGGCCACCCAGGCCGATCCCAGCCGGGTCAGCATTTCGAGTATCGCGACGTCCATGACCACCTATCGCGCGCTGGTTGTCCCCGTGCAACTGTCCGCCGACACGACCCCCACCCAGTATGTGCTGGCGTACGACGCCCGCGCCGAGCATGGGCAGCTCAACCAGACCTTTGCGGCGTTCGCCCTGATCAGCTTCGGGACACTGGTCTTCATTGGCGTGGTCGGCTGGCTGTTGGTGGGCAATCTCCTCGCGCCGATCCGCCTACTGCGGAACACCGCCCAGCACATCGGGGACTCTGACCTCTCTGAACGGATTCCGGTCTCCGGGAATGACGACCTGTCGGACCTCACCCGTACTGTCAATGCAATGCTCGAACGGCTGGAGGGGGCCTTCACCTCCCAACGCCAGCTGCTCGACGACGTCGGGCATGAACTGCGGACACCCATCACCATTGTGCAGGGGCACCTCGAGCTCCAGGATTCGACCGACCCGGCTGATGTCACAGCAGTGCGTGGTATCGCCCTCGATGAACTGGACCGGATGCGGCTCCTCGTGGACGACCTGGTGACCCTCGCCGGAATCACCCGCCCTGGGTTTGTCCGGCAAGAGACGGTCGACGTCGGCCGGCTGACCGATGACGTGCTGGACAAATCCCGTCCGCTGGGTACCCGGCGCTGGACCATCGATGCGCGGGCAGAAGCCTCCTGGCTGCTGGATCCCCGCCGGATCACCCAGGCCTGGCTGCAACTGGTAGTCAATGCGGTGAAATTTTCCGACGAAGGGTCGACGATCGCCGTAGGCTCCCGGTTGGACCCCGGGGGGTTGCTGCTGTGGGTCCGCGACGAAGGTATTGGAATTCCAGGTGGGGACCAGGAGCGCATCTTCGACAGGTTTGCCCGCGGCACCCATGGACGCCGCACAGAGGGCTCGGGTCTCGGCCTGACGATTGTCAATGCGATCGTTGGAGCCCACGGAGGTACGGTTCATCTGGTCTCCACCCTCGGCCGAGGGTCGACATTCACCATGGTGCTGCCGCTCGACGCGCGCACACCTGACACATCAGAGGAAGTACGAGATTGAGCCAGATCCTAATTGTCGAGGATGAGGACCGCATCAGTTCGTTCGTTGCCAAGGGACTGCGGTCCGCAGGCTATGTCCCGACCGTCGCCGACAATGGTAGAGACGGGTACCACCTGGCCCAGACGGGTGACTTTGAGCTGATCGTCCTTGATCTCGGGTTGCCCGACCAGGATGGGTTCACGGTCCTGCGTCGCCTCCGCGAGTCCAGGAATACGACCCCGGTCATCATCCTGTCCGCCAGAAGTTCCATCGACGACACGGTGGCCGGTCTGGAGGGTGGCGCCGACGACTACATGGCCAAGCCCTTCCGATTCGAGGAGCTTCTGGCCCGTGTTCGGCTCCGGCTCCGGCAGGACACACCCACCGCCGACAGCTCGGTCCTGAACCACCAGAACCTGCAGCTCGACCTGAGAACCCGCCGGGCGGCGGTCAACGGCAGGGAAGTGGACCTGTCGGCGCGCGAGTTCGCACTGGCCGAGGCCTTTCTGAGAAACCCCGGCCAGGTGCTGAGCCGTGAACAACTTCTCTCCCGGGTGTGGGGTTACGATTTCGACCCGGGGTCCAACGTGGTGGACGTCTACGTGCGCTATCTGCGCAACAAGCTCGGAGCCGAGCGGTTCACCACCGTCCGCGGCATGGGGTACAGGCTCTCCTCTGACGAGTCCTGAACGCCGCTTACTGGCGGGATCCACCGCTGCGAGGGCGGAGTAGGGCCGCGGGGAGGATGGTGTCAACGCGTCCGGGAGGAAGATGGCCGGGCGGGTTGGGATTCCGGAATGCTGGGGGAACACTCCGGAATCCCGCCATAGGGCGTTGGATCCACCCTCTGGGCGGCACCAACGCTCGAATCTGTCAGCCGCCGCTGGAAGCGCTCGGTGCGGACACCCCGCTTGGCGCCGAATAGCCCGAATCCACTGACCCGACCGGCGGTGGGACCGGGGCGGGTGCCGGGACCACTACTGGGGCTGGTGCGGGAGCGGGAGCCGGGGCGGGCGCCGGTGCGGGTGCTGGGGCTGGGGCAGGAGCGGGCGCCGGGGCAGGTGCGGGTGCTGGGGCTGGGGCAGGAGCGGGTGCTGCAGGTGTTACCGCCGACGGAGCACTTGCCGCGGTCGGCGCCGTGGGCTCCGCGCTCCGGGGCTCAGTGGTTGGCGATGGTGTGCGGCTGCCCGCCGAACCGTCGTCGTCACCGACCTGTTCACGGTTCAGGTTGGACTCATTGCGTGAGCCATCGGGACTGTCTGTTCCGCCACTGTTGCTGGCGTCATCAGTGCCGGTGGCGACGTCGTCACTGGACCTGTTGATGCTGGAGCCGAGGTCCCGGGGGTCGTGGGTACTATCGGCGACTGCAACGCCCAGACCGAGGGCCATCACGCTGAGAGAGCCGGTGGCGATCCAGATGTTTCGCTTGTGCACGGTAGGTTTCCTTTCCCGATCGGCGGTGTGGGCCATGTGTACAACAGTGCACGGCGAATGTGAGACGAAGAGGAACTGAAGATGAGAGACCTCTCATCTTCAGTTAGCTGCGGCGGGCCAGGGCCGCGTCGGCCAGCGACTCGGCAATCGTCAGTCGTCTGAGTGCGTCAGCGTGCCAGGCATCAGGGTCGGCCGGTGATGCCCTGTGCTTCGCCCCCGCCACCAGCGTGAGGGCAACGCCAGCCGCACGACCGCGGAGTGCCGAGGGTTCGACGGCGCGATCAAAAGCCGCCAGGAACCGGTCCAAGGCTGCCGGGATGTGGATGTAGCGGCTATCCAGGGAGGGTAGGACCGCCAGGTGACCGATGAAACAGGCGAGGTCGTCCACCAGGTGGCCGGGACCCAGTGCATCAACATCCAGGAGTCCCGAGATGCTATCGCCCGTGACCAAAAGGTTCGCCTCATAGAAATCCCCGTGGGAGGGCACCTTCGGACCGGCGTCGACCGTGGCCACGAGATGGTGCACCTTGTCGGCCAATGCTGTGATCCGCGCCTGCTCCTCCGGCAGGACAGCTGCCGCGCCCATGGCGTAGTCGCGCACGCGCGCAGCCCAGGCGGGGCGCTCCGGTAGCCTCATCGACTCGGGCGGGAGCTTTTGCAGCAGGTCGATGAGGGCGCCCGGCTGCATCGACTGTGCGCCGTCTCTCATCAGCCGTTCGGCCAGGGGCGCCCCAGGAGCTCGATGCATGGCCAGCACGTCCGGTGCTGGCACCTCGATCAGTTCTGGGGCTGGAATTCCGGCCCGGGTGAGCAGGAGGTGGCGTTCAGCGAGACGCCCTGCTTGTCCATGACGCAGGACCTTCAGGTACCGGCGTTCCCCGAGGTACTCGGCGGTCAGGACGGCTCTCCGCAGCGGTCGATAGCTGACGGTTGCCAGTTCAGGCACGGCGCTGTCGGTTTTGCTACCCGTCCGGAGGCCAAAGAGTGCGGCCCCGACCTTCGCCGAGTCACAGGCCCAGGGCAGACCCGGCAGCAGCGGGTCATGGGGATGACGCCACACGGTCAGGGCCAGGCCGTCCGCCCCTGTCAGCTTCACGGTGCCATCCGCTGGGGCGGTCAGGGCTGCCGTACTGATGCAGAGGAATTCGGTGGTCACCCGGTCGTCACTGGCTACGACGTCCACCTGATAGATCCCGGTGGCGCCAGCGCCGGGACGGTGATGGACCTGGACGAGCGACCAAGTGGACGCACGGCAACCAAGCGTCTCCAGCGCGAGTCGGAGGGGTTCGGCCGCACCAACGCCTTCCAGCAGGCGCAGCTGGGCGGTTTCTGCTCCCGGTTCCGGTGAAGGGGCGTTAGGCCCGGCGACGCTGCAGGACGTCATCCAGGTTCAACCTGCCGGTCGGCGGTGCAGTGGTGGCGTTATCAACTGTTGGCTGCTCTGAAATTTCGACGACGGGCGGGACAGCGCCTTGTTTCAGGCTGGTCTTGGCCTGGGCCTTGGGAGCGTCGGGAAGCTCAAGCGGTACCGGCGCCTGCCGTTCGGCTTTGGCGGCTGCAACGTACATGGGCTTGGGTACCTCAACTGGCTCCCAGGTGGCGCCACCCGGGTGGACCGCGGGGGTAGAGCCTGCGGGTGCTGTGGGGCCGGTGGGAGCCGCCTCACCCGCTGCGCCACCATCCGCACCGGAAGCTACCGCAAGCGCCGCCTGGCGCAGCTCGGTAGCGGTCAGGGGCGCCGCCGCAGCCGGCCGATGCTCCTCAGCCACTGAATTCTCTCCGGTAAGGCTGCTGGAGGTTTCGGCGTCGAACAGGCTCGTCTCCCGTCGGGGAGCATGGAGGACCAAGGGGGTGGGCTGGGCTGTCACGGTGGGAGCGTACATTGCCTCGGCAAAGGCCGCGTTGACCCGACGGCGACGGTCTCTAACGGCGAGGAGGCGGAGACCAGCAACCGAAAGCAGGAACAGGAGGAACGCAGCCGAAGGTGCCAGGGCTGGAACAACGGAAAGGATAGCCAAGGGAAGGCAGACAATTGCCGCGAGCAGTGACACTATGCCGACCACTGCGATGGCGGTTCGGGCGGGTCGGATCACGAACCGTTGCTGGCTCGATGCGGATCGCGGGGAGAACCCTGCTGGCCGTTGCTCGGCAGCATCGCTACTGTGACCGGAGCTACTGTGACCGGACATTTCCATAATGCTCCCCTGAGAGACGCTGCTCTCGGCTGTTACGGGTGGGACAAGGGCTGACGGGGCGGCCGTTTCGGCCAGCAGTGCTGGCCTGCGGATACGCAGTACAAAGGGGGCAACCCAGATCAGCCACAGACCAACGATCGCGACAAGCACCACCGAGCTGTTCATAGAGAAGTCCACGTCTAAAACGGTAGGTCGTACACCCTCGTCACGAGTGTATTGATGGCGGTGTGTCGCCTCCGGGTTGGCGAATGCCGCCATCCTGGCCCCGTCGGCGTTGCGACTGCCAGCGGGCTAACAGGCCGCCGGGCACTTCGTCCCCGGTGAGAGCGAAGCTTCGATGGTCCGTCCACTCCCCTGCGATGTGGAGGTAACCCTTACGGAAGCCCTCGTCTCGGAAGCCAAGTTTCTCAACGACCCGAAGGCTGGCCGAGTTCTCGGGGCGGATGTTGATCTCCATCCGGTGCAGTCCGAGGCTCTTGAAGCAGTAGTCGGTCACCAGCGCGACGGCGGTCGGCGCGATCCCCTGCCCCGCACGGTCGCGGTCCACCCAGTAGCCGAGCGTCGCTGTCATCGCCGAACCCCAGACAATGGTCGACACCGTCAGTTGACCGACAATCGCAGGTTGCCTGAGGTGCCCGGTCCGCTCGGTGATCAGGAACGGAAGGCCGGTCGCCGCCCGGGCCTGCTTCCGCAGCGACCGGACCATCTCGGGGTAGCTGGGCAGGTATCCCCCCGGCGCCGGGTTGGATGCCTCCCAGGGCGCGAGCCATTCGGCGTTGCGTTCCCGAACAGCCGACCATTCCTTCCGGTCACGCAGCCGTACCGGCCTCAAGACGAGAGTGTCGGTCTCGAGGGTCACCGGCCAGGCGAACTGCCCGCTCACGGGACTGTGCTAGCCGTTCAGGTTTTGGGTGAAGCTCTTCAACCAGTCCTGGAGGTCCGGTCCCAGATCCTCGCGCTCTGAGGCCAGGGTCACGACTGCCTTGATGTAGCTGAGCTTATCGCCGGTGTCGTAACGACGGCCACGGAACACGACGCCGTATACGCCCGATCCTTCGCCCTCTGCTGAGGCGAGAGTCTGCAAGGCGTCGGTGAGCTGGATTTCGCCGCCCCGGCCTGGGCCGGTGGTTTCCAGGACATCAAAAACGCGTGGGTGCAGGACGTACCGGCCGATGACGGCAAGGTTGGAGGGGGCCTCGTCGATGGCTGGCTTCTCCACCAGTTCGCTGACCCTGACATAGTCCTCGCCGTCAATGGCCGAGATGTCCGCGCACCCGTAGGCGCTGATCTGGTCCGGATCGACCTCGATCAGTGCGATAACTGATCCGCCGGTCTTCTCCTGTACTTCGATCATGGTCTGCAGCAGGACATCGCGCTCGTCGATGAGGTCGTCGCCGAGGAGAACGGCGAACGGCTCTTTGCCGACGTGGAGCTTTGCGCGGAGGACGGCGTGGCCGAGTCCCTTCGGATCCCCCTGCCGGAGATAGTGGATGTCACCCAGCTCGGACGGACGGCGGACGGCGGCCAGCTTCTCATGGTCGCCCTTCGCCTCGAGGGTCTGCTCGATGAAGGGCACCCGGTCGAAGTGGTCCTCGAGCGAACGCTTGTTTCGCCCAGTGATCATCAAGATGTCGGTCATTCCGGCGTTGACTGCCTCTTCGACCACGTACTGGATCGCAGGCTTGTCGACTACTGGAAGCATTTCCTTGGGCATCGCCTTCGTGGCGGGGAGAAACCGCGTGCCAAGTCCCGCAGCGGGGATAACGGCCTTATTCACTCGTGAGGTCATGCCACCACCCTACATAACGACAGTGGCCTTTCTATGCAAGCCTGCAGTCGCCCGGAACCGTCGGGTCCCACAGCTGGGGGTGCGGGACTCGGTAAACTATGCCGATATGGGACCCCAATCGCCTGCAACCGGCAAGGATGCTGCCCGGCAACACTTCCGGGCGGCCCGGCTGGCGATGGCCCCCGAGGAGCGGGCTAAAGCCTCCGCCGGGCTCCGGCAGCAGGTTGAGGGGTGGCTTCTGCCGGGCTCCGACCGTCCCGGTCTGATCGCCGCCTACCTGTCGGTGGACCCAGAGCCAGGGACCCTTGATCTCCTGGCATCGCTGGCCGGGAGTGGCTACGAGGTGGTGGTGCCGATTTGCGAGTCCGCCTACCAGCTTTCCTGGTGCAGCTGGTCGGCGGGAGTCGAACTGCGACGCAGCCCCCGCGCACCCGTGCTGGAGCCGGTGGGGGAACGCCGGCATTTCACCGGGCTGCTCACTGGTGGGCGCTCGGTGTCGCTCCTGCTGGTCCCGGCACTAGCGGTGGACCGCAGCGGCAGCCGGCTCGGCCAGGGCGGCGGCTACTATGACCGGTTTCTCGCGCAACTTCGGGCAGTCGATCCGGCCGTCCCCACCCTCGGGTATGTGTACGACCACGAACTGCTGCCGGCCGGAACGCTGGCTGCCACGCCACTGGACATGCCCCTCGCCGGCGCCTTCACGCCGTCGGCCTGCCACCGCCTGGAGACGCGTCGGGACGCGGTGTAGGCGAGACGTCGCCGCGACATCGTCTGGTCACCGGCAGTGTAGACTTGGCACTCGGACCACTAGAGTGCCAGCCGAATCGGGTTGGTGATCCAGTTCCGGGAATCACGCTCGTCCAGGAGGATTTGCTTTGCCAACCTACGCATACGCCTGCAAAGACTGCGACCATGCCTTCGATATCCATCAGGCCTTTTCTGACAACTCACTCACCGAGTGCCCCGAATGCGAGGGATCGCTGAGGAAGAAGTTCAACAGCGTGGGTGTGGTGTTCAAGGGGTCGGGTTTTTACCGTAACGACTCGCGCGACAGCAAGAAGTCGGTTGACCCGGGAACGAGCAGTAGCAGCCCGTCATCCGGCACCTCCTCCGATCAGTCCTCCCCGGGGTCCGGCGCGGCCAAGACCAGCCCGGGCAAGGATGCTTCGACGACAGTGAAAAAACCTTCGGAGAGCTCCAAAACGACTGCCGCCGCGAGCTAGGCGCGGTTAGCTGGCACGACCCGTCCTCCACCCCCCCCCGTTACCTTTCTTATAGCCCCTAAACGAGCAAGAATCGGGGTTGCTGGCCTGTCGGTCCTGGCATGATTGAGTCCCCCAGTCGAATGTATGATCCGGGGGTGTTGTCACCGGGGTTCGATAGGCGCCAGAGGATCGCTAATGGGGACCGGACCAGCTGCAGACACCATCGTGGTAGGTCGGCCGTAACGTGGATGCCGAGCTCTGGGGCCGCAGGACAGACCAGCACGGTCTCATTGGGTTTCACCTCTGGAGGTAGTAGTGATTAAGGATCACGAACTCGTCGATGTGTTTATCGGCGTCGATGTCGGTAAGTCCAACCACCACGCGGTGGCGTTGGACAGGAACGGCAAGAAACTGCTCGATAAGGCACTGCCGCAAGACGAGGCGAAACTGCGGGCGATCATCGACAGTCTCACCAAGCACGGCACGCTTTTACTCGTCGTGGACCAGCCGGCCACCATCGGTGCACTGCCGGTCGCTGTGGCGCAGGCCGCCGGTATCCTCGTCGGTTACCTGCCGGGCCTGGCGATGCGCCGCATCGCTGACCTGCACCCCGGTGAGGCCAAGACGGATGCCCGAGACGCTTACATCATTGCTGAGGCCGCCCGGAGCATGCCGCACACGCTGCGCTCGATTGCCGTCGCCGATGAACAGGCCGCAGAGCTGTCAATGCTCTGCGGTTTCGACGACGACCTGGCCAAGCAGGCCACCGCCGCCTCGAACCGGATCCGCGGGCTCCTCACGCAGATCCACCCGGCCCTGGAACGGGCCATCGGCCCGCACCTGGACCACCCCGTAATGGCCGAACTGCTGCGGAAATACCCTGCCCCTGAGGCTCTGCGCCGGGCTGGCCAGAGCCGGGTCGCCGCGTTCATGGCCAAGTCCGCGCCGCGGGCCGGCAGGCGCTGGGCAGAAGAGATCTTCACCGCTCTGGGTGAGCAGAGCGTAGTCGTGGCCGGCACTGGCGCCGCCGGCGTCGTGTTGCCCCAACTCGCCGCGCAGCTGACCCAACTACGCACCTCTCGTGCCGAGGTTCTGACCCAGGTTGAAGCCATCGTGGAGGCCCACCCTCTTCACGAACTCCTGACGTCCCTACCGGCGGTCGGCGTCAGGACGGCAGCACGGATCATTACCGAGGTTGCAGGCAAGGAATTCAAGACCGCCGGGCATCTGGGATCCTACGCCGGACTCGCGCCGGTGACGTGGCGATCCGGTACCTCGATCCGAGGAGACCACTCCTCAAAAAAGGGCAACAAGATCCTCAAACGGGCGTTCTTCCTCTCCGCATTCGCGGCCCTGAAAGACCCCGTCTCACGGGCGTACTACGACCGCAAACGAGCCCAAGGCAAACGGCATAATCAGGCCCTGATCGCCCTCGCCAGACGCCGCCGCGATGTACTGTTCGCGATGCTGCGCGACGGAGTGCTATACGAGGCACCCGCAGTCAAAGCCGCCTAAACAACCAGCCCAGCAGCCGGCCGACCACGCGCCACCGGCCACTCCCTCCTGCCCAAAAACCCGGCAAACCCCAATCTCCGAAAACCACCCAACCAGCTTGACAAAAAACATAGGGACACCCCGTTACCTTTTTAGTAGCCCCTTGTTGAGTAAGAATTGGGGTTGCTGGCCTGTCGGTCCTGGCATGATTTTTGCCCCCAGTCGTTGATGATCCGGGGGGTGTTGTCACCAGGTGCCGATAGGTGTCAGGTGATCGCTGATGGGGACAAGACCAGTCGCGTTTTTAGGGCGACAAGTCAGCCGTAACGTGGATGCCGACGCTTGCCACCGCAGGACAGACCAGCACCTTTTTACTGGAGTTCTAAAGGCTGGAGGTTTGCGGTGATCAAGGGTTATGAGAGCGTCGACGTCTTCATCGGAGTCGACGTCGGTAAGAGTGACCACCACGCGGTGGCACTGGATAAGTCAGGTAAGAAGCTCCTCGATAAGACGCTGCCCAATGACGAGGCGAAACTACGCGCAATCATCGGCTCCCTGACCATTCATGGGAACCTGTTGTTGGTCGTGGATCAGCCGGCCACCATCGGCGCGTTACCGGTCGCTGTTGCCCAGTCCGCTGGAATCCTGGTCGGCTACCTGCCCGGCCTCGCCATGCGAAGGATCGCTGACCTGCACCCCGGCGAGGCGAAAACTGACGCCCGCGACGCCTACATCATTGCTGAGGCGGCGCGGACCATGCCGCACACGCTGCGTTCCATTGTCGTGGCCGATGAACAGGGCGCTGAGCTGTCCATGCTCTGTGGTTTCGACGACGATCTGGCCGCCCAGGCCACCGCGACATCCAACCGGATTCGGGGCCTACTGACGCAGATCCACCCCGCGCTGGAACGGGTCATCGGCGGGCATCTGGACCACCGAGCCATGGCCGAGCTATTGCGCAAATACCCGACACCCGCGGCCTTGGCGGCCGCCGGCAGAACTCGGGTGGGCACCTTCTTAACCAAATTCGCTCCACGGGCCGGCAACCGGTGGGCGGAGGAGATTTTCGCCGCCCTGGGTGAACAAACCGTCGTGGTAGCCGGCACCAAAGCCGCCGGGACCGTGCTCCCACAACTGGCCGGGATGCTCCTCGGCCTGCGCGACGCCCGCGCCGAAATCTATGCCCAGGTAGAGGCCCTCGTGGAGGCCCACCCTCTTCACCTCGTCCTGACGTCAACACCGGCGGTCGGCGTGAGGACAGAAGCCCGCATCCTGACCGAAATTGTTGGCAAGGATTTCGCCACCGCCGGCCACCTGGCCTCATACGCCGGACTGGCCCCAGTAACGTGGCGGTCAGGGACATCGATCCGCGGCGACCACCCCTCACGGAAAGGCAACAAGATCCTCAAACGCGCCCTGTTCCTCTCCGCGTTCGCCGCGCTGAAAGACCCGGTATCCAGGACCTACTACGACCGGAAACGCGCCGAAGGCAAACGCCACAATCAGGCCCTCATAGCCCTCGCGCGCCGCCGCACCGACACGCTCTTCGCCATGCTCAGAGACATGACTCTCTACGAGGAAAAACTCCCCAAACCAGCTTGACAAAGAACATAGGGACACCCCCCCCGGGCTGTTGGTCTTGTCCACATTCCGGGTCAATCGTTTCCGTTGGGTGCAGGACCTCCCTAGCGTTGGTGAATGGCCAACGGCAAGAGCCCCTCACGACGTACCGGGTTCCCCCTGGGCGTCCGGAGGCTTGTCTTCCGCCATCGCCGGTTTCTCGCTGCACTATTGTTCTGCCTTGCCGCAGCGGTAATTGTCGAAGCCCTCATTCCGCCGGAGCAATCACTTTCCCGGGTGGTAGCGGCGGCCGAGGATCTTCCAGTGGGCACCGTGCTCACCCCCGCCCACCTCACCACTATCGATCTGCCGCCGGAGGCAATCCCGTTCCGGTCGTTCACCGAGATCCCGGCCGTGGTCGGGGAACAGCTGGCCACTCCCCTGCATCGCGGCAGCGTCCTGGCAGAGACCTTTTTGGTGGGCACCGGGCTACTCACCGGTTCCCCACCGGGATCGGTCGCGGTCCCCCTGCGCCCCGCCGATGAAACCACCGTCCAGTTGCTCTCCCCCGGGCAGCATGTGGATGTGGTTCTCAGCACCGGAAACGGCTTCGAGGTCCCGGCAACTACCAGCGTGCTCGTCCGGGCGGCACCGGTGCTGTGGACATCAGGCTCCTCCGCCGGATCCGCCACCGGATGGCCCAACGCCACGGACGCCGAGGGGCTGGTGGTGATAGCGGCCGATCCATCCGACGCCGCCGCCCTCGCCGGCGCGTCGAGCACAGGAAAGGTTCATCTGGTGCTTACCGGCGCACCTCCGGTAGACCAGTAGAACGGTTCAAGCAATCCTCGTATGCCGCTGAACCGTGCTCACCTCACCCGGGGCCTGGCCCTGAAAGCGCCTCAGTCCCAGTGCGGTGGACGCTGGTCTTTCAGCCACTCCTCGTGCGAATCCTCAGCGTCGCCCCAGGACCTGCCCTCGTCTTCGGCAGCGTGCTTCGGGAGGACACCTCCGGTGGACGCCGCTCCGCTGGCAGGCAGAACGCTGGCCGAAGCACCGTCGTCGGGGGCCCCCTGGGGAGGCCTTTTGACCTGCGTTCGAGCATCCTCGACGATTGCTTCGCTCGTTCGACCCAGCCGTGAAGCGGGACCCGTCACAGGGCGGCGCCCAGCTGCTGGCGTGTCGGGGAGTCCGAGGTAGCTGCTCACCAGGTCTGCGCATCCATTAGGGTCGGTGAAAACTTCGATGGTCCAGAGCGGCATGTACCGCCACCCCATGCGTTCCAGCAGCTGCGGGCGGAGTCTGCTGCGTTCCCTGACGGTCATGGTCCGGTACCGCTCCGTGCCATCCGATTCAATCGCCATCGGCGGAATCTGGGCACTGCTGGCCGGGTCCTTGGACGTGTCCGCGGCGCGGACACTCCCCGTCGCAACAATGTCGAGGACCCCATCGTAGTGGTCAAGGACATGGGCGCCCCGTTCACGGAGCCGGCTCACCAGGTCAGCGACCAGCGGATCCGGGTTCGGTGCCTCATCCGATGACCCTTGTCCGGGTGCTGCGTCGGGTACCCGTTCGCCCAGTTCGCGTTCCAGCAGCCCATAGAAATCAAGGGCACCGTGCTCGAGCCGGTCGGGATCGAGGTCGCTGGGAAGGAAGCAGGTCACCACATGCAGCCGTTGACGTGCCCGGGTCATAGCGGTCACAAACCGCCCCCGGCCGTCCGCTCCGGAGAGCTGGCCAAAGTTGTGGAGCGCCCTGCCGTGCGGGGTCCTGCCGAACCCGAGGGAGAAGATCACGCAGTCGCGCGTGATGCCGGCTGCCCGCTCGACCGGGACCACCCGAAAGGATTCCCGTCCGGGGGCGAAGAAATCGGCAGACCACGGGAGATCGGTCATCCGCTGTCTAATTGCCTGGCCGATGCGGCCGGCGTGGCGGGGGCTGGCGGTGACGACGGCCAGCGAGCTGCTGGGCCGGAGCCGGATGTGCTCAAACACCAGGTCGGCGACGCGCGCCACCTCGGCGTCGACACTCTCCACGCCAGCCTGGTCGGCGCTGGGCATACCCGTGCCGTCCGGCAGATACTCCACCGTGAGCGCGCGACCGGCGCCAGTTATTTCCGAGCCGTGGGGGAGGCGTGAGAGCCTGCCCTCGTAGAAGGTGTCGCTGAGGTAGCTGGTCAGCGCCTTGTCGACACATCGATAGACCACGCTGAGGTCGACCGTCGGGAAGATGGTCGCGAGGGCGGAGGAGGCACTCGTCAGCTGGTTGGCTTCCGGCGTCGCAGCAGCGGTTGACCCAACGCTGAACCCCTGGGGGCCGCCCAGCCGGTCGTCACCGAAGGCGATGACCTGGCGGGCGCGTGCGATCGCCGGGATAGCCGACTGCAGGGAGATCGACTCGGCGTCGAGAATGATCACCGCGTCGAAGGTCTTACCTGCCGGCAGCACCATGGGCAGCATCAGAGGACTCGCGGCCCATACAGGCATGAGCGCTGTCACCAGCTCGTCGTTCTGGGCACTGAGCCCCGGAAGATCCAGGGTGCCGGTGCGCAGCAGATCACGCAGCTTCTGAGATTCGTCAGGCTGCGAGGCAACTGCCGACCGCCACCGTTCCGCCAGGGCAAACCGGAGCCTGCCCGGCCCGGAGGCGATGTGCGCGTTGTCCGCCAAGCGGTAGTCGGCCTCCAACCGCCGGAGACTGCCGCCGTCCGACATGGCCAGGTAGTCGTCGCCGCTGATCATGGCGTCGAGGGCGGACTGCCACCAAGCCAGTTCCAGCTCGGAGCCAACCTGTTCCGGGCCCACCTCGCGGCTCGCCAGGTCGTCGAGAAGGTCGCCCAGGCCGTGCTCACGCATTTCATCCAGCAGCAGGGTGCGTTCCGGCAGGGTCGCGAGAGTCTCTTCGTCCCTGGCCAGTCCGGCCAGTCGGCGACCGAGGTCGTCCAGCGGCATGTCCGCCAGGTCAATGTGGCCAGGCGTGGTGGCGAGCACGCGGTTGAGCTCATCCAGCTGCAGGCTGATTCTCTGGTGGAAGCTGTTGATCTCGGCGAGACCGGTGGGGACCGCGGGGTGCCGTTCGGTGGTCGCGTAACGGGTCCAGCGCGTGCGCTGCTGCTGCACTTCCACCAGCGATGCATGGAGATCCGCGATGTGGACCCCGGGACGCACGTATTCCTTGGCTACCCTGCGGAGCCGTGAGCGGGTCATCGAGCTCATTTCGATGGCCCGTTCGCGGCGCCACGACGACGGCGCGGTGGCCGAGATGAGGTCGGTGACCGGCCGGTCGAAGATGTCCGGCGTGAACTTGTCCAGACTCCCGCGGACCGCTGCGAGGAGGTCCAGCTGCTCGCCCCACTCAGTGAAGGAACCACCGAGCCGGATCTGCGAATAGTCTGCGACCCGCAACACCTTTTCCCGAAGCAGCGGAGTATCCCGTGCCAGCTCAACGGCAAGCTCGTGAGCGCGCTCGGTTTCCTTGCGGTTAAGCAGTTTCGCCCCGAACCAGGGACTATCAACCGCTGACGCGCTGAAGCTGCCCAGTTCGGCAGCCCGGCGAAGCCGCCCGGTGAGTTCGGCGCGGTCAGAGATGCTGTCCATGACGCTACGGAGCAGCCGCACGGTGGTGGCGGGGGCCGGGTTCAGCGCGGTCAGCTCAGCCAGCGACTGCATCGCCTGGTAGGGCGAGCAGCCCCAGCGGCTTCGTACATTGTGCAGAGACTTGACGTGATCCTGCAGCTGATGGCGGTTCTCCACCAGGGTCTGATGCAGGCCAGCAAGTTCGGGCTGGGTAGCCTTCTCATTTCTCACAATGGCGCGGATCAGTTGGTCCTTCAACTGCTGCTCATTGATGTTGGCGTTGAGCTGCAGCACCAGGGACCCGAGGTTGAGCGTGTCGAGTTCCTCCACCAGTTCGTTGAGGGTTCCGCGGCGTTCGGCAACAACCAGAACGCTCTTACCCTGTTCGGTGAGCCCCGCGATAGCGTTCAGCGCCGTCTGGGTCTGTCCTGATCCCGGCGGTGAGGAAACCACCAGCGAGTGTCCCTGGCCGATCTGGTCCAGGACCTCCTGTTGCGTTGAGTCCGCGTCCCGGATGAGCACCTCTTCCGCGGGGTGGCGCTCGTCAACAGGTGTGACCCGGTCGGTGAGATCGGTGGGGCCGGACGACGGCGCGGCCTGGCCATCGCGTGCCGCCTCCATCAGGGCGGCCAGAACCGGGTGTTCGCCCCGGATGGCGGCGTCGTCGGCAAGGTCGCCGAGATCCGCGAACGTAGACACCAGGAGGTGATGCTCGATCGCCATTCCGCGGACACCCTCGGTGACCGCACGGAGACGGTCCAGCACGGGGAGCGGATCGAAACGGGCGGTACCGTAGGCAAGCCGTGCAATGGCCTCGGCGTCGAGTGGAATGCCCTGAACGCCCCGCAGGTGCCGGACCAGTGCCGGGTTCAGCCGTGCGTGCTCGGTCAGTTGCAGCTCGTAGTCGTCCTGGGAGGCGTGAACGGTCAGCGAGACAGCCGTCAACATCACGGGCGCAGTCAACGCTTCAGTCCTGCCGTCGTCGTCAACGCTGCGCCAGGCAGCGGTGCCCGCCGCCAGGTATCCGACGTCGATCCCCCGTTCGGTGCCCAGCTCGTAGATCTTGGCGCGCAACACCTGGGCCGTTTTCATCGCCGCGGCGTACTGCGCCGGGTCACGCAGGAGCGTGGACAGGCGGGTACGACGACCGGCGAGCAGCTGCGCTAGACCGGAGGGGTGTGCGTGGGTGAGATCGATGCTGTTGGTCGAGGCAGGCGAGAAGTGCAGCAGGGTGTCCGTCCCGGCGTGGGCTCCGAGCTGTTGGAGCCACGGCAACAGTGAAGTCCCAGCGGAGTCCCCTGGTTCCTGCACTGACACGGCGGTCTCCTTTTCTACGGTTATTTTCGACGGTCTGGACCAGAGGGGCATGTCTTCCAAGCTATCCGACTAGGGCGCTGCGGCGGGGCCGCAACACCGGGGGCGGGAAAATACCCGTTCCCTTGAGGGAGGGGCTACTCCCATTCGATGGTGCCGGGCGGCTTGCTGGTGATGTCCAGCACCACCCGGTTGACGCCCTCAACCTCGTTGGTGATCCGGTTAGAGATGCGGGCCAGGAGATCGTAGGGAAGCCGTGACCAGTCAGCGGTCATCGCATCCTCGCTGGATACCGGACGCAGCACAATCGGGTGGCCGTAGGTGCGGCCGTCACCCTGAACCCCGACGCTGCGGACGTCGGCGAGCAGGACCACCGGCATCTGCCACACCTCGTTGTCCAGTCCTGCGGCGGTAAGCTCAGCGCGGGCGATAGCGTCGGCGCGGCGGAGCAGGTCCAACCGCTCCTGGGTGACGTCGCCGACAATCCTGATGCCCAGCCCGGGGCCGGGGAACGGCTGACGACCAACAATTTCGGCGGGCAGGCCCAATTGGGCTCCGACTGCCCGGACCTCATCCTTGAACAGCGCCCGGAGGGGCTCGACCAGTTCAAACTGCAGGTCTTCGGGGAGCCCTCCCACGTTGTGGTGGCTCTTGATGTTCGCCGCGCCCTCGCCACCGCCGGATTCTACGACGTCGGGGTAGAGGGTGCCTTGCACGAGGAACCGGATTTTCTCGCCGTGGGCTTGCGCCTGGGCGATGATCGCCCGCTCGGCCTCTTCAAAAGCGCGGATGAATTCACGGCCGATAATCTTGCGCTTGGTTTCCGGGTCGCTGACGCCGGCGAGCGCCTCCAGGAAGCGCCTCTGCTCATTGGCCACGTAGAGGTTGACGCCGGTGGCCGCGACGAAGTCCCGTTCCACCTGCTCGGCTTCCCCTTCGCGGAGCAGCCCGTGGTCCACAAAGACGCAGGTCAACTGATCTCCGACCGCCCGCTGCACCAGGGCGGCAGCGACCGCCGAATCCACGCCGCCGGAGAGCCCGCAGATCACGCGGGCGTCTCCCACCTGCTCGCGGATGCGTTCCACCTGCTCCTCGACGATGTTGCCGGTGGTCCAGTTCGCATCCAGGCGGGCGCCCTTGAAGAGGAAGTTCTCCAGCACCTGCTGCCCATGATCCGAGTGCTTCACCTCGGGGTGCCACTGCACGCCGTAGAGGCGCCGTGACTCGTCCGCAAAGGCGGCAACCGGTGCGCCAGCCGTACTGGCGAGGACCTCGAAGCCATCAGGGGCAGCCTGCACGCTGTCGCCGTGGCTCATCCAGGCGTTCTGGTGCTCGGGGATCCCGTCCAGCAGCGATCCGGTGCTGGACGTCGCGGCGACGTCGGTCGATCCGTACTCGCGGAGGCCGGTCTTCGCAACGGTTCCGCCGAGAGCCGAGGCCATCGCCTGGAAGCCGTAGCAGATTCCCAGGACGGGCACCCCAGCGGTGAACAGCTCCGGGTCAACCCGGGGCGCGCCCTCCGCGTAGACACTCGAGGGTCCACCGGAGAGGATGATCGCGACCGGGTTCTTCGCCAGCAGATCAGCAGTGTTCAGGGTGTGGGGAACCACCTCCGAGTACACATCCGCGTCGCGGACCCGCCGGGCGATCAGCTGGGCGTATTGCGCGCCGTAGTCCACCACCAGCACCGGCCGGTGGCTGGTTTCGCTGGTCCCCTCAGGGGAGTCGGGGGTGGAGTCGGCATGGCCAGAAATTCCGGGTCCGGGTGCGGGAATAGTCACGCGTCAACAATAGTCGCCACGGGCACCCGATCGCACATCACTACGGCCGGGTACCCGGCTAGTACCGGGAGGCTGCTTCGGGGTGTGCTTCCAGCTCCTGCTCCACCTGCCGGTGGATCCGGCGCTCGACAATGAAGGACAGGAGCGGCACCACCCCTCCCAGGGCCATCACGATGAACTGCTTGAACGGCCACCGCATCATCTGCCAGAGCCGGAAATCTGCGATCAGGTAGACCACGTACATCCACCCGTGGACGATCAGGACAGTGGTGGAGAAGTTGAATCCCGCGGCGGTCTCGGAAAAGTTCTTGTCCGTCAGCGAGAAGAGCCCTTCGGGTCCGCCGATCATGATGTGGGATCCCATCCCGTAGGCCGCGATCATTTCCACGACCACCAACATCAGCATGATGCCGGTGGCGTAGGCGAGCACCTTGTAGAAGGTCAGCGCCGAAAGGATCTGCGCATGGGTACCGCCGAACCGCCGCTTGGGCTTCCGGGCAGCACCGGGGGTGCCACTTCCTGGCGCCGGTCCATTCACTTTGGGTGTACTCACTGTCGTGCCTCACTCGTTGTTGGGCCCTGCGCTGCGGGGTCAGGGTGACCCGTACTGCCATCGTCGTCGTCGTCGTCGTCGTTTAAGTTGTCCGCCTCCGCGGCGCTGTCCTCCGCCTCTTCGAGGGTCCTCCGATGGTCGTCGGCGACCAGTCGCCACCAGAGGAAGAAAGCGAACCCGGCGAAGACGAACCATTCCACCGCGTAGAAGATATTCAGCCAGTTGAGCGGGGTTTCCTGCGGCTGGGGCCCTACCGTGACGGCCTCCAGCGGAGCTTCGGGGAGCCAGTCCAGCCCGCCCACGGCGGTGGTGGTGGAAACCACGAAACCCGCGTAGATGGGACGGTCCCAGCGGTTGGTGAGCTCGGCAGTGGCGAGGGTGGGGATCTGGTCGGCAACCGACCGTTCGGCGACCGGGCCTTCGGCGGGCAGCAGTCGCCCCACCACCGACGCGGAGTCGACGGGTTCGCGCACCTCGGCGGCTGCCTGCGCATCCGGGATCCAGCCATGCACCACCGGGATCACGGGCGGACCGGCCGGATCGTCTGCTGCGCCCTCGGGGACGCCGTCGACGGCGAACGCCGAGATCAACCAGAAGCCCTGGCTGTCACCCTGCAGGCGGTCCTGCACCAGCACCGTCGTGTCCGCCAGGAATTCCCCGTCCATGGTGACCATCTGGTCGGCGACAGGTGCGGTCATGGGGACACCGGGACTGAACACGTCAGTCAGTGCACGCTCCCTCTCGGTAGTGCTTTCCGGCGGCGGCGCGTTACCGGTCGAGCTGGAGAACTGCCACTGGCTCAGGAGCACGAAGACCGCCGCAATCACCATGGCAAGGATCAGCGAAAGGATCCAGCGGGGCTTCAGGGCGGTTTTGAGCACATGTTAACGGTACTTCGTCATCGTGTAGAAAACCGAATGCCCGCCCAGCAACCTTGATCACGGCACGCCTCAACACAAGTGATTGGGAAATGTCTATCACTTTTGCGTCCTGCGGACTAGGATGGTTGATCGTGCGCTCTTATCCCTACCCTGATCCCGGAACACCGGATCTCCGCTCCCCCTCCCGCTACCTGCTCTGGCTGGCATCGAAGCAGAAAGCCACCCTCCTCGCGGGGGTGGTTTTCGGCACCGCCTGGATGGTCGCGCAGGCGGTGATGCCCTTCGTCCTGGGCCGGGCCATTGACGAGGGGATCGTTGCGGGAGAGTTCGACCGGCTCCTCCTCTGGGCCGGAGTCCTGATCGGGCTGACCGTGCTCCAGGCCGCCGCCGGCACCCTGGAGCACCGGACCGCGATCAGCGGCTGGCTGCAGGCGGCCTTCCACTCCATCCGGTTGATCGGCTACAAGATCACGCGGACCGGAGACGCGCTACCCCGGAAGCTCTCCACCGGTGAAGTGGTATCCACGGCCGCCTCGGATGCCACCCGGCTGGGTGAGATTTACGCAGTATCCGCCCGGCTAGCCGGATCGGTGATGGCCTGGCTGGTGGTGTGCGTGCTGATCTCCCAGACGTCGCTGCTTCTCGGGATCATCGTCCTCGTGGGGGTACCAGCCTGTTGTGGACTGCTGCTCTTCGTGGTTCGCCCCCTGCAGGCCCGCCAGCGTGAGCAGCGCGAGGCGTCGGGCAAGATGACGGCCGTCGGCGCGGACACCGTCGCGGGACTGCGTGTCCTCAGGGGTATCGGTGGGGAACACATCTTCGTCAACCGCTATCGGGAGCGTTCAGTAAAAACCCGGGATTCGGGTATCCGGGTAGCCTATTCGCTCGCCGATCTTGAAGCGTCCCAGGTGTTTATTGCCGGCGCCTTCAGCGTCTTGTTCACCTGGGTAGGGGCAAACCTGGCCCTCGCAGGAGAAATCGAACCCGGCCAGTTGGTCGCACTCTATGGCTACTCAATCTTCCTGATGACCCCGATCCGCGCCGCAGCTGACAGCGTGGCCCGGTTCATCAGGGCCCATGTCGGCGCACGCAAGATCATCGCAGTGCTCAGCGTCGACCCCGATGTTGCCGACCGGGCGTCCACCCTGTCTGCCCCGCCACCGGGGTCCCTGTTGCGCGATGCCCGGACCGGAACCGTCATCCAGCCGGGCCGAATCACCGCCGTCGTCTCGGTGGACACCTCGGCCTCGGCCGACCTGGCGACGCGGCTGGGGCGCTTCGAGGATGAGGTCCTCGAAACCGCTGAAGTCCGCTGGGGAACGGGCTCCCTGCAGCACATTGCCCTCCGCGACATCCGGCAACGCATCGTGGTCAGCGAGGCGAATCCCCAGCTTTTCACTGGCTCCCTGCGATCCCAGCTGGACCCCCGGTCCCGGCATAGCGATTCTGGAATCCTTGCGGCACTCGACGCCTCCAGCGCCCTGGACATTCTCGACGGCGTCGACGACGGCCTGGACCATGAGGTCACCGAGCGCGGGCGCAGCTTCTCCGGCGGCCAGCGACAGCGTCTTGTCCTGGCCCGCGCCCTCCTGACCGAGGCCGAGACCCTGGTGCTCATTGAACCGACCAGCGCCGTTGACGCACACACGGAATCCCGTATTGCCGCCCGCCTGAAGGGAATGCGGGGCGGCACGGACCAGACCACCGTGGTGGTGACAGCCAGCCCCCTCATGCTCGGCGTGATGGATCACGTCGTGTACCTCGAAGATGGCCAGGTCGCCGCCGAGGGAACCCATCAGGAACTGTTGTCTTCTCAGCCCGCCTACCGAAATGTGGTCATCCGAAGTGAGTGAAACAGCAGCTGGCACCGACACCTCCGGGAAGCTTCCGGTCGCCGAGCCGGCCCAGGTCCGTGCCGAGGCCGCGCGGCTGATCAGGCATCACCGCGGCGGGCTCTCCCGCGTCGTGGCCCTCTACGTGGGGTCGGCTATCGCCGGCCTGGTGGGGCCGGTTCTGCTCGGGCGCGTGGTGGACGCGGTGGTGGAGGGAACCACCTCGAACTACATCGCCATCGTCTCCCTGATCATGCTGGCCTTCCTGATTGTGCAGTCGCTCCTGCGGCGACTGGCGGTACGCGCCGGAATGGTCTTCGGCGAGACCGTGTTCGCCGAGCTGCGGGAGGACTTCATGGAGCAGGTCACCTCCCTGCCGCTGTCGACGGTGGAGAAGGCAGGGACGGGAGACCTGGTCTCCCGCACCACCAACGACGTCGACGCCGTCTCCCACACCGTGCGGTTTGGCGTCCCGCAGGTGGTGGTCTCAATTGTCACCATCCTCCTGACGATCGGAGCAGCAGTCATCACGTCCCCGGTGCTTGCGCTGGCACTACTGGTTGGGGTCCCGGTGCTGTACCCCGTGACCCGGTGGTACCTGAAGCGGAGTTCAGCCGGTTACCAGAAGGAACGGGAAACCTACGCGGTAGTCAACGGATCGATCACCGAGACCATCGAGGGTGCCCGAACGGTGGACGCCCTGGGGCTGGGTGCCCTGCGCCGCGGGCGGATCGACTCGGCCCTGACCGGCAGCTACCGCGCCGAACGGTACACGCTCTGGCTCCGGACAGTGCTTTTCCCCGCCGCCGATTTCGCGTTCTGGCTACCGGTGGCCGGCGTACTGCTCTGGGGCGGCTGGCTGGCCTCCCTGGACGTGGTCACGCCCGGCGTGGTGGCAACAGTCGCACTGTTTGCAGTGCGACTGATTGACCCGGTCGACCTGCTCATCATGTGGACCGATGAGATCCAGGTGGGAGCTGCTTCCCTGGCACGCATCGTCGGCATCAAGGAGGTGCAACCTGACCGGCACGCCACCGACCATGAGCCCCTGAACGAGGACATCCTCGTCTCCAAGGCGAGGTACGCGTATCGTCCTGGCCACGATGTGCTCCACGGCGTGGACCTGGAACTCCGCCGCGGCGAACGGCTCGCGATGGTGGGACCCTCCGGTGCGGGCAAGTCCACGCTGGGCCGACTCATCGCCGGTATCCATCCTCCGACCGCAGGCACGGTCACCGTGGGCGATGTGCCGCTGGTTGACCGTCCACTGAACGCACTCCGGCGGGAGGTCGCCCTGGTCACCCAGGAGCACCACGTCTTCGTGGGATCGCTGGCCGACAATATCCGGCTCGGAAAGGACGACGCGACGGAAGCCGAGCTGATTCAGGCCCTGGACGACGTCGGCGCCCTCGGCTGGGCCCTCGGGCTCCCGGAAGGCCTCCGGACGGAGGTCGGTTCGGGCGCGCATGAGCTCACTCCGGCGCAGGCGCAGGAGCTAGCGCTGGCGCGGCTGGTGCTCGCCGATCCACACACTCTGGTGCTCGATGAGGCGACGTCCCTCATTGACCCGCAGGCGGCCCGCGACCTGGAACGCTCCCTCAATGCGGTGCTGGAGGGACGCACAGTGGTCGCCATTGCCCACCGGTTACATACGGCGCACGACGCCGACCGGGTGGCCGTGGTGGAAGGCGGGAACATCACCGAGCTGGGGTCCCACGACGAGCTTCTGGCGCTGGACGGCTCCTACGCTGCCCTGTGGAAGTCCTGGCGCTCGGAGTAGCGCAGCGAGCTACCCTACTGGTCGACAAGCGTAAATCTCACGTTGACGCTTACCGACCGTCAATCTAGCATTTACAAATGATTGGCAGTGGGTGTCCCCGCGGGCAGAATGGGGGGATGTCGCCGGCCGGGGCTGATTCATACCCCTGATACAACGGGAAAACCGGGCGCTTCGCGGGCATGCTGATCCTTGATCTGGACTCTGAGCGGGTGTCCATCGTACTCAGGAGCGCCTCGGGTCCGGTGGATGAACCAGGCATGGGCCTGGTGGCGGGAGTGGAGCAGCGATCGCTCTGGTGGCCCGTTCCCTGACCGCCGCCGGCTGGCTGGTCTTCGGCGCCATCCTGACCCGCTTCACTGTGGCGGCACCAGCGCTGTGGAATCTGGCGGCAGCCTTCGTCCTGGCGGGCACCATCACGCTCGCAGTGCGGCGGCATTCCCTCCGGGACCGGACGGCCGCAGTGACCCGCCGCGGCTGGACCCCCTCGCCGTCACCCTTGTCGGCGCCGCCGCGCTCCTGGCCGTTCGCCTAACATAGCTACTGTGTCTGCCCCCGATCCTCCGTCTGACGACCGCGACCACCATGGTCAGCCCTCCCCTGAGGCAAACGAACCGGGAACCGCCGAGGCCCTCCGGATCGTCGAGACCCGCGCGGAGACGGTGCGCGACCTCCTGGGTTACGAACCTTTTGGGCTGACCGCCCCCGATGCGCTGCGGGCCATCGTTGAACTGAACGACGGCGTTGATCACCTGCTCCGCGAAACGGTCCACCAGGCACGCCGCCATGGCACCACCTGGCAGGACATCGGCGCGGTGCTGGGCATCAGCAGGCAGGCAGCATTCCAGCGCTTCGGCCAGCCCGCCGGCCACGCACCTGCCACCGGGAAGACCCAGCGCCGCAGCATGGCCGCCCTGATCGGCGTCGCAGAACGCATTTTCGCCCAGTGCGCCGACGAAAACTGGCCTGCAGTGAGGGAACACTTTGCTCCGGTCATGCTGGAGGCGGTGACTGTTGAGGGGCTTTCCTCGGTGTGGAGCTCGGTAGTCGAGGCTGTTGGCCAGTATGAGCTTCCGGGCAAGGTGACCACCAGGAAAAACGGAGTGCTGCAGATCGTTGACCTGGAACTGATCTTCGAGGCTGGTGAAATGGCCGGTCGGATAGCGTTCGACGGCGACGGCCGGGTGGCGGGCATGCTGATCCTCGACCCCAGCATGCTCCCCGGCTGACGTACTCCAGAAGAACCTCAGTGGTCGAAAAACACCAGCGTCGAGTTGATGAGCTCGGCGATCACCTCGGTGTCGTGAGCCCGCCTGAGCGATTCCCTGAAATTCTCCTTGAACAGTGACCTCGCCAGTGTTGCCAGCACCTCGAGGTGCTCGGAGAAGGACTGCGACGGGGTGGCAATCAGCAGAATGAGCGTCGCCGGTCCGTCCACTGCACCAAAGTCGAGGCTATGTCCGTACTTGGTGATCCCCACCGCAATGCTGGTCTGGGTGACATAGTCGCTGCGCGCGTGGGGCAGCCCCACGCCACCGGGAAGCCCGGTGGCCATCTGGTGTTCGCGGGAGTTGACCTGCGCCAGGAAACCATCGAGGTCGGAAATCCTCCCTGCCTCGAACAGTCTGGTGGCCAGCTGCGCCGCCGCGTCTTCCTTGTCGGCGGCGACCATTTCGAGGACCACCAGCTCAGGGGTAGTCAGGATGGCGTCATGAAATTCCAGGGATCGCTCGGTCACGGTAGACCTCTCGCGGGTTGCGTTGGACAGGCGGTGCGGCGTCCAGACCGCGATCCTAGCTTAGCGGCACAATATCCTCGACTCCCATCCGGGCGCTGTCCGCCAGGATATCGTCGGGCTGCTCCTGGCTAAGCCGTTCCGCTTTGACCCTCGCCAGGTAGTGCTTGACCTCGCGGTCCACCTGCGCGTCACTCCACTCCAGGAAGGGCGCCATCAGCGCGGCGACGGCGGGCGCCGCCGACACCCCCCGGTCCCACGACTCAATGGAAATCCTGGTGCGCCGGGTGAGTACATCGTCGATGTGGCGCGCGTTCTCGTGGGTGACCGCGTACACCACTTCAGCGCCGAGGTAGTCGTCTGCACCGGGCAGCGGCTCGCCGAGGGACCGATCCTCGCGGATCAGCGAGAGGACATCCTCGGCGTGGCTGCCGTAACGCTGCAGGAGATGCTCCACCCGTGCCACATGCACGCCCGAGCTTTCGGCCATCCTCGCCCGCTTGTTCCAGGCGGCCTTGTACCCCTCGGCGCCTAACAGAGGGACGGTTTCGGTGCAGCTGGCGGGAACCCGCTCGTCCAGTGCGCGGGTGGCTTCATCGACAGCGTCCTTGGCCATCACGCGGTAGGTGGTCCATTTGCCACCGGCGACCACCACCAGCCCGGGGACCGGGTGCGCGACGACATGCTCCCGGGAGAGTTTCGCCGTGGAGTCGCTCTCACCGGCCAGCAGGGGGCGCAGCCCGGCATAGACGCCCTCCACGTCCTCGCGGGTCAACGGGCGCCTGAGCACCTTGTTGACGTTCTCAAGAATGTAGTCGATGTCCTTGGACGATGCGGCAGGGTGGGCCTTGTCCAGGTCCCAGTCGGTGTCGGTGGTTCCGATGATCCAGTGCCGGCCCCAGGGGATGACGAACAGGACTGATTTCTCGGTCCGCAGGATGAGCCCGACCGTTGACTGGAAGCGGTCGCGCGGCACCACCAGGTGAATGCCCTTGGACGCCCTGACTTTCATTTGGCCCCGGTCGGTGACCATTGCCTGGGTTTCGTCGGTCCAGACGCCGGTCGCATTGATGACCTGCTTCGCACGGATATCGAACTGCTCCCCGGTTTCCTGGTCCTTGACGCGGGCGCCCACCACGCGTTCGCCTTCGCGCAGGAAGTCGACGACGGTGACCCGGTTGGCGACCTTGGCACCGTAGTGCCCGGCGGTGCGCACCATGTTGACGACATACCGGGCATCGTCCACCTGGGCGTCGTAGTAGCGGATCGAGCCCACCATCGCGTCGTCCTTCAGGCTGGGCGCAGCGCGCAGGGTGCCACGCCGGGACAGGTGCTTGTGCAGAGGGACTCCGCGTGAATTACCTGAGGTCATCCCCATCGTGTCGTACAGCAGGATCCCGGCGCCAACGTAAGGGCGCTCAAAGAACCTCTTGGTGAGCGGGTAGAGGAAAGGCACGGGTCGGACTAGGTGCGGGGCAATCCGCTGGATCAACAGCCCCCGTTCCTTCAGTGCCTCCTGCACCAGGGCGAAGTCCAGCATTTCGAGGTACCGCAACCCGCCGTGGATCAGCTTCGAGGAGCGTGAAGAAGTGCCGGAGGCCCAGTCGCGGGCCTCAACCATCCCCACGTCGAGGCCCCGGGTCACCGCGTCGAGCGCCGATCCGGCGCCGACGACGCCTCCGCCGACGATCAGAATGTCCAGCTCCTTGCCGGCTTCCGAGGTGGCTTTCAGCGCTGCTAGCGCGTCTTCACGGTTTTTCGGGCTGAGTGCTCCTGATGACATGGCGGCGATCCTTCGTCGGGTTCGATACTACGTCCCTCAACCTTAGCAATCAGCCGTTGGAAAGGTAGGGGGAAAGGACCACTTCCACCCGCTGGAACTCCTTGAGATCCGAGTAGCCGGTGGTGGCCATGGCCCGCCGCAGGGCGCCGATCAGGTTGGAGGTTCCATTGGTGTGGTGGGACGGCCCCCACAGCACCTCCTTGAGCGGACCAACCGTGCCGATGTTTACCCTGTCGCCGCGGGGCAGCTCATCGTGGTGGGCCTCCTGGCCCCAGTGCCAGCCCTGACCGGGTGCTTCTTCTGCCCGGGCGAGTGCCGATCCCAGCATCACGGCGTCGGCACCCATCGCGATGGCCTTGACGATGTCGCCGCTGGCGCCCATCCCGCCATCGGCAATGACGTGGACATAGCGTCCGCCCGACTCGTCCATGTAGTCACGGCGGGCCGCCGCCACGTCGGAAATTGCGGAGGCCAGGGGTGAGTGGATGCCCAGTGCGCGGCGGGTCGTGGTGGTCGCTCCTCCGCCGAATCCGACCAACACCCCGGCTGCGCCGGTACGCATCAGATGGAGGGCTGGGGTGTAGCCGGCGGCGCCGCCCACAATGACCGGGACATCTAGTTCGTAGATGAACTGCTTCAGGTTCAACGGTTGATCATTCTTCGAAACGTGCTCGGCCGAGACGGTGGTGCCTCGGATCACGAAGATATCGACCCCCGCCGCCAGCACGGTCTTGTAGAACTGCTGGGTGCGCTGGGGTGTCAGCGAACCAGCGACGGTGACACCAGCCTCGCGGATTTCGGCCAGGCGGCTGGTGATCAGGCCCTCCTGGATGGGGGCGTTGTAGATTTCCTGCATCCTGCGGGTGGCCGCCGGGCTGAAGGCTTCGTTGCCCAGATGGGCAATTTCGTCCAGGACGGGCTGTGGATCCTCGTATCGGGTCCACAGGCCTTCCAGGTTGAGCACTCCCAGCCCGCCGAGGCGGCCCATCGCGATCGCGGTTGCCGGCGACATCGCCGAGTCCATCGGAGCAGCGATGACCGGCATCTCGAACTGGTAGGCGTCGATCTGCCATTGCACTGACACATCGTGTGGGTCCCGGGTCCGACGGGAGGGGACCACCGCCACGTCATCGAGCGAATACGCCCTGCGTCCGCGCTTGCCTCGGCCAATCTCAATCTCGTTAGTCACTCACCAAGGTTATCCCAGCGCGGCCAGCAAGGACTCCGCAGCGTCCTGTTCAGCCTGGGCGAGCAGGTCCTGACCGTCAGCAAAGATCGCGAAGTGGCTGCTGCGGGTAGCCATCGGACAGGGGGCGAGCGCTGGAATGCGCCGGTTTTCCAGCATATTACCCAGACGGCATACTTCGCCAGGGCAAGACAAATAGGCGGTGGAGTTTCAACGAAGTCCGCCAACAGGTGCTAAGCGTGCTTTCCTTTCCGGCGGTGAGGAGGCTAGGGTGGATGGCATCCCGGAAGCGGAGCCCGAACGGTCTGAGTCCACCGATCCCACCACTGAAGGAAGTGTCGACATGCAGGAGTTGGAGCAATGGCCCACCGGGAGGCTATTGACCACCGCGGCGCGTCTGGTCGACCATGCGTGGAATGCGGGCCTGGTCGATCTGGGCCTCACCCATGCTGGCTACACCGCCTTACGGGTCCTGCAGGATCAGGGCCCCATCAACCAGACAAAGCTGGCCCTACTGATTCGGGTGCAAAACCAGACAATGGGTAAGACGATCGAAAAGCTGCAGGCGAACGGGTATGTCAACCGCACCAGGGGTGCGGTCGATCAGCGGATCCAGATGGTGTCGGTGTCCGACTCCGGCCAGCGAGCCCTCGCCAGTGCCGAGAAGATCGAGCAGTCCCTCATCGCTGGAGGCGGGTTGCTGTCGGAGACCCTCCGCGCCGAGCTCCGGAACCTGATCGAAGAGTTGGGTGCGGGCCGGAACTCCGGATCCCGGGCCGCTGGCTAACACAGGCCCCCATTGGACGTAGACTGCCTGTGCGAAAAGTTTTCGAACACCATTGGCGAAAGGGCAGGCTATGGGCGACAAGAGCAGGCTTTCTCCGGAGCAACCGTTCCCGGTTGACCTGGCACCGCTGGAGGACAGCCAGGTCGAGATTCTCAACAGCAAAATTCACCGTCAGTTGGATCGTGAATACACGGTAGATCATGAACCGGACCCCGAGACTGAATTCCGGCATGAGGAGCTGAAGGCGGAGCTGGATTTCCGTGCCGCCGAGGACCACCAGCCGCCCGAGGATGTCAGCGCGGTGCAGGCCGTGGTGCAGCCCGTGGTGCCGCCCGAACCCAAGGCATCAACGCCCGCGCCACAGGCCGCCGCACCCGATCCCAAGGACAAGGCTCCCGCCTGAGCAGTGCGGCTAGTGGCCGGTAGTACCCGAGTCTGGCTCCGGATCGCGAGGCTCCGGATCGAGTCCCAGCTGGCTCTCGAACATCCTGAAGTACCGTCCCCGGAGATTGACCAGTTCCTCATGGGTGCCCGACTCGGCCACCTCCCCTGCCTCCATCATGTAGATGACGTCGGCCTTCTCGATGGTCGCCAGCCGGTGGCTGATGGCAATGATCGTGTGGTCCTTGTCGGCAAAGAGACGGCTGAAGATGCGATGCTCGGCGAGGGCATCGATCGCCGACGTCGGCTCATCCATGACAATGAACGGCGCCCCGCGATAGAAGTTGCGGGCCATCGCGAGCCGCTGCCACTGTCCCCCGGACAGCCCACTTCCCTTGCGGCCCCGCGGATCTTCCATCCAGTTGCTGACATGACTCTCGAATCCGTTCGGCAAGCGATCAATGAAGTCGGTGGCCTCGGCGTCCGCAGCGGCGCGCTCCACCCGCGGGTCTTCTCTGGGAAGCGAGACGTCCCCGAAGTAGATGTTGTTGGCTGCCGTCGCAAACTCGTATTTCAGGAAGTCCTGTGACATCACGGCCAGAGGCCGGTGCCAGGAGGCAATGTCGAGGGTCCGGAGGTTCTGCCCGTCCAGCAGGACCCGGCCGGACTCGGGCTGGTACAGGCCGGCCAGAATGCGGATCAGCGTCGATTTCCCCGCGCCGTTCTCCCCCACGATCGCAATGTGTTGACCCGCTCTGATGGTCAGGGAGACGCCTTTGAGGACCTGGGTGCTCCCCGACGTATACGTGTAGGTGATGTCTTCGAGCCGGACTTCGGCGGGCGGCCCTGTCAGGGGTTTCCCGCCGCCGACCGCCGTCGGGAACTTCATGAACTCTTCGTAGTCCTTCAGATTGGCGAGATCCTCGTCGATGGAACTGAGCGAAGTCACCAGCTGATTTGCCGTGGATAGGGCGCGGCTGACGATCTGCTGAATATAGAGGAACTGCCCAACCGGCTGGGCCCGGGCGATAATCTGCCCCACCACCCAGATCAGCGCCACCACCTCGGCACCGTACTGGAGCGCATCGGCGAGCAGTTGCTTGGGGATATATCGTTTCTGGAACTCAAGACGGCGCAGTTCGTCGGCGTCGCGCAGCCGGGAGCGCAGGTCCATCAAGTACTTCACGACGCCGTACAGCCGCATCTCGGCGATGTGTTGCGGGCGGATGAGGTTCGTTTCGATCAACCGCCGCTGCCGGCGGGAGTCCCCCTGGGTGTTCCAGTGGGCCATCTGCTCGCGGGAGAGCTTGAACTGGAGGTACACGCTCGGGATGATCGCGATCAGGACGATCAGGGCCACCCACCAACTGACCAGCAACAGCGCCCCGATAGCAAGGATCACCGACATCAGCTGCGTGAAGATCGCGGCGATCCGGTCGAGCACGCGGGCGTAGGAGTCCGAGAACCTTTTGGCCCGGTCGTAGAGGTCGACGGTGTCCTTGTCGTCGTACCGCCAGAACTCGAGGGCCAGAAAGCGCTCATACATCAGGTCCCCCACCACGGCGCCGACCCTGAAACTCATCACCTGCTGGATATATCGGTCCACACTGGTGAATGCACCCCAGAGCAGTCCCAGCCCCGCGGTGATCAGCACGTAGACCACCGCTTGCCGCCCCGCGTCGGGATTGCCCGCGTACGCCTCCGCCAGCGCGGTGGTGGTGAGCGCCGCAAAGTAGGTGGTCACCAAGGGGAGCACCGCGGCAATCAGCGATCCGAGCACCTTCATGACGACGGCGCCCGGAGAAGCCATGAAGCTCACCCGCAGGACCTGTCCCACGGCCCGAGCGTACGGGCCGAGGGACAGCCGAGACCGGGGATCCCGGGCCGGACGAAGCTCACTGTCGGTCATGACTCACCGCTCTTCATCCTGGCTGAAGGCGCCGAGCACAGCCCGCAATACCCGCTGCCCGTCACGACGTGCCTCAGTCATGGAGTCCAGCTATTGCCTTCCCATGGGACGGGACGGCTACTTGGAGCCGTAGTTCGGCGCCTCAACGGTCATCTGGATGTCATGCGGGTGCGACTCCTTCAGCCCGGCCGAGGTAACGCGGACAAATTTGCCCTTCGACTTCAGCTCGTCGATGGTGCGGGCGCCCGTGTAGAACATCGTCTGGCGGAGCCCCCCAACCAGCTGATAGGCGACTGAGGCCAGCGGGCCGCGGTAGGCTACCCGCCCCTCCACTCCCTCGGGGATCAGCTTGTCGTCGCCCGTAACGTCTGCCTGGAAATAGCGGTCCTTGGAATAGGAGGTGTTTTTCCCGCGGGTCTGCATGGCACCCAGGGACCCCATCCCGCGGTAGGTCTTGTACTGCTTGCCGTTGACGAAGATCAGCTCGCCCGGGGCTTCGGCGGAACCCGCCAGCAGCGACCCGAGCATGACGGTGTCCGCGCCTGCCACCAGAGCCTTGCCGATGTCCCCCGAGTACTGCAGGCCACCGTCGGCAATGACTGGCACGCCAGCCGGAATGGCCGCTTTCGCCGATTCGTAGATGGCAGTCACCTGAGGTACTCCCACCCCCGCGACCACGCGGGTGGTGCAAATGGATCCAGGGCCTACTCCCACTTTGATGCCGTCGGCTCCGGCGTCGATCAGGGCCTGGGCGCCGTCGCGGGTGGCAGCCTGGCCGCCGATGATGTCGACGTGGGCCAGCGACTTTTCGGCCTTGAGCCTGGCGATAATGTCGAGCACCCCAGCGCTGTGACCATTGGCTGTATCGACGAACAATGCATCAACACCGGCATCGACCAGGGCCATGGCGCGTTCCCAGCCGTCCCCGAAGAAACCGATCGCGGCGCCGACCCGCAGGCGACCCTCCTCGTCCTTGGTGGAGAGCGGATACTGCTCGGCTTTTGTAAAGTCCTTAACGGTTATCAGTCCCCGCAGGACGCCGTCGTCGTCGACCAGGGGAAGCTTTTCGATCTTGTTCGTGGCCAACAGGCCGATCGCGTCCTCACCGCTGATCCCAACCCGGCCGGTCACCAGGGGCATGGGGGTCATGACGGCGCGGACCAGGCGATGCGGCCACTCGTGCTCGGAAACAAAGCGGGTGTCGCGGTTCGTGACAATGCCCAGCAGGTGGCCAGCATCGTCGACCACGGGGAGGCCGGAGACACGGTAGTGTCCGCACAACTCATCGAGCTCGGACAGGGTGGCATCAGGTCCGATGGTCACCGGGTGGGTGATCATCCCGGACTCGCTGCGCTTCACCCTGTCAACCTGTTCGGCCTGGTCCTGGATGGAGAGGTTGCGGTGGATTACCCCGAGACCGCCCTGGCGGGCCATTGCGACGGCCATTCGCGCCTCGGTGACCGTGTCCATGGCCGAGGAAAGCAACGGGGTCCGGACGGTGATCCGCTTTGAAACACGCGAACTCGTGTCAGCTTCGGACGGGATCACGTCGGTCAGGCCGGGCAGGAGCAGGACGTCGTCGTACGTCAGGCCAACGAATCCGAACGGGTCGTGGGTTTCGTTACGCGGGGACGGGTAGCTCACTGCGTCGCCTCTTTCTCAGATGGTCTGTTGGTAGAAGCTGGCCCTTGGATGATCAGAGCGCCAGACTCTCATCCTAAAACCATTGCCGGGCGCGCCCTATTCCGCTGCCCTTCGGACGAGCGTGAAGTCGCTCACTGGTCCGTCGGCTAATCCGGGCCCACGCCTGCTGCATTCTGTTCAGCCGTCACCCAGGCGGGCCGCATGAACCGCGGTAGCCAGGCGGTGCTCAGCAGCCATACCAGGATGCCGGTCATCGCCAGCCCAGCGTACGACGACACCCCCGGTCGAAGAACCGGGGGTGTCGACGTTACTCAATGGCGCTGCGCCCCTGGTGGGACGCGAGGCCGGTATTACTAGTGGCTGTGACCTTCTTCGTCGTCGGTCTCTGGCTTCTCGACCACGAGGGTTTCGGTGGTGAGAATCAGAGCCGCGATGGACGCCGCGTTCCGCAGTGCTGAACGGGTGACCTTGACGGGGTCGATGATGCCGGCGTCGACGAGGTTCTCGTAGTCGCCAGTGACGGCGTTGAAGCCGTGACCTGGCTCGAGTTCCTCGACGCGGTGCACCACAACGTAGCCTTCGTGGCCAGCGTTTTCGGCGATCCAGCGCAGCGGCTGGGCCAGGGCGCGGCGCACCAGGTTGATGGCCGTGGCTGCATCGCCCTCGAGGGCGAGGACGGCTGGATCGGTGTCCAGAGCCTTCGACGCGTGGATCAGCGCAGCGCCGCCACCGGCGACGATGCCCTCGTCGAGAGCCGCACGTGTCGCTGACACGGCGTCCTCGATGCGGTGCTTCTTTTCCTTGAGCTCAACCTCGGTGGCTGCGCCGACCTTGATGACTCCGATGCCGCCGGCCAGCTTGGCCAGGCGTTCCTGAAGCTTCTCGCGGTCCCAGTCAGAATCGGTGCGCTCGACCTCGGCGCGGATCTGGGCAACGCGGTCAGCAACGTCGGACTCGGTGCCAATGCCATCGACGATGGTGGTGGTGTCCTTGGTGACGGTGATCCGGCGAGCCGAACCCAGCACCTCGAGGCCTACCTGGTCCAGCTTGAGGCCGAGGTCAGGCGAAACGACCTGCGCACCGGTCAGCGTCGCGATGTCCTGCAGCATGGCCTTGCGACGGTCGCCGAAGCCAGGTGCCTTCACAGCGACCACGTTCAGGGTGCCGCGGATCTTGTTCACCACGAGGGTGGACAGCGCTTCGCCGTCGATGTCCTCGGCGATGATGAACAGGGGCTTGCCTGCCTGCAGCGCCTTCTCCAGCAGCGGCAGGAATTCCTGCAGCGAGGAGATCTTGCCGGAGTTGATCAGGATGAGTGCGTCTTCGAGCACTGCTTCCTGACGCTCGGCGTCGGTGATGAAGTACGGGCTGAGGAAACCTTTGTCGAACTGCATGCCCTCGGTGAGGACCAGTTCGGTCTGGGTGCTGGAGGATTCCTCGATGGTGATGACGCCATCCTTGCCGACCTTCTCGAAGGCTTCAGCGATGAGTTCGCCGACCTCGGAGCTCTGCGCTGAGATGGAGGCTACGCTGGCGGTCTGCTGACCGACAACCTCGCGGGCGTTCTCGAGCAGACGGGTGGCAACGGCTTCGATGGAAACCTCGATGCCACGCTTCAGCTGCGAAGGGGCAGCCCCAGCCGCGACGTTGCGCAGGCCTTCGCTGACCAGTGCCTGAGCCAGGACGGTCGCGGTGGTGGTGCCGTCACCGGCGATGTCGTTGGTCTTGGTGGCCACTTCCTTGGCGAACTGCGCGCCAAGGTTCTCGAACGGGTCGTCCAGTTCGATCTCGCGGGCGATGGTCACGCCGTCGTTGGTGATGGTGGGGGCGCCCCACTTTTTGTCCAGCACGACGTTGCGGCCGCGGGGGCCGAGCGTCACCTTGACGGTGTCAGCCAACTTGTTGACTCCCGCTTCCAGCGCGCGGCGTGCAGCGTCGTCAAACTTCAACTGCTTTGCCATGATGTGTTTCCTCTTCCATTGTGCAAAATACTGCTTGTGCAAATCCTGGTACTGCCAGATGGTTCCTGGTGCGGCTACGCGCACCGACGAGAGAACCCCGGCCTGTGCGGCCGGGGCTCTCTCGGGGAAAAACTACTTAACGACGATCGCCAGAACGTCGCGGGCGGAGAGTACGAGGTACTCGGCGCCGCCGTGCTTGACTTCGGTTCCGCCGTACTTGGAGTAGATGACAATGTCGCCTTCGGCTACATCGACAGGTACGCGGTTTCCGTTGTCATCGACGCGGCCTGGGCCTACTGCAACAACTTCACCCTCCTGGGGCTTTTCCTTGGCAGTATCCGGGATGACCAGACCCGAAGCAGTGGTCTGCTCGGCTTCCAGTGGGCGGACAACAATACGATCCTCAAGAGGCTTAATAGAGACCGACACTCGGACCTCTCCTTCGCTTGGGTGACAAATGGAAATAAAGGGCCTTCGGATGGCGCTGACCGTCGTCGCGGTGCCGGCTCACGCGTCCCTGAAGGAATTAGCACCCTCATGGTGAGAGTGCCAAGTCCGACTTTATGCATTGGTTAGCACTCGGTCAAGGCGAGTGCTAAATTGCGCTCCCAGCGCAGCCCAATGTCCGGCCCAGATCACTCAGGGATTCACGTTGCGGATGATCGCCGCACGGCCTACCCCTGCAGAGATCCCGACGACGACGGCGAGGATGGCAGGGAACGTTGAGCCCGTCCCCGGTAGCACCAGGACGGTGGTGGCAGCCGCCAGGCCAGCGAAGACCACGGCGAAGGCCGCCACGTGGACCCACTGATTCAAAACACGCCGCAACAGCACGCTCAGGATCAGTGCCAGCGGTGCCGCGATCACGATCGCGACCAAAAGGCTGACCACCATGGCGATGCCCCAGAACGTTACAGCGCCAGAGTTCGGGCCAATGATCTCGCTGAGCGTGCTGAAGACAAGGGTGGAGAGGCCCCAGACTCCAAAAGTCACGATCCACCCCTTGAGGAAGGCATGCGGCCCGAGGACCACGCGTCCGCCGTCGAGCCCGGGCTTCCGGCCATACCGCCGCCCCATGCCGGCAGGAGTGCCGGGCTGGTGGTTGTCGGGCTGGTGGTCCTGGTACTGCTCTCCCCCGGGTCGCATCCCTGAACCCTAGCGCCTCCTGCCTGTTCCTTGAAGCGCCCGCAAATCTGCCTCGGCTAGACTGGGGAGCTGGCTTACCCATCGCCAATCCACTCTCTTTCGAAAGCAGTTTCGTGACCCAGCAGGTACAGGCCACCGCCCGGAGCAACAGCGGCATTGTCCAGGAGGCTTCCCGCCGTCGGACCTTCGCGGTCATCTCGCACCCCGACGCCGGCAAGTCGACCCTGACCGAGGCCCTGGCCCTGCATGCCCGGGTGATCGGGACGGCCGGTGCCACCAATGGCAAGGAGAACCGTCGGGAGACCGTCTCTGACTGGATGCAGATGGAGAAGGACCGCGGCATTTCGATCAGTTCCACGGCCCTGCAGTTCTCCTACCGGGACACCGTCATCAATCTGTTGGACACCCCCGGCCACTCCGACTTCTCCGAAGACACCTACCGTGTGCTCGCCGCAGTGGATTGCGCGGTCATGCTGATTGACGCCGCCAAGGGCCTCGAAACACAAACCATGAAACTGTTCGAGGTCTGTCGCCAGCGGAATATCCCCATCATCACCGTGATCAACAAGTGGGACCGGCCCGGGCTCGACACCCTGGCACTGATGGACGAGATCACCGAGCGCACCGGCCTGATTCCCATGCCCCTCACCTGGGCGGTCGGCATTGCCGGTGACTTCCGCGGCGTCTGGGACCTGAAGCGTAACGAGTTTGTCCGTTTCACCCGGAAAAACGCCGGCGCCTCCCTCGCCACGGAGGAGCATCTCACCCCTGAGGAGGCGCTGGCCCAGGAGGGTGACGCCTGGACCGATGCTCTCGATGAGGCCTCGTTGGTGATCGAATCGAACCAGCCGTTCGATAAGGAAAGCTTCCACGCCGGAACCGGCACTCCGGTGCTGTTCTCCTCAGCAGTCCTGAACTTCGGCGTCCAGCACATCCTCGACACCCTGGTTAACCTGGCGCCCGCCGCCTCACCCCGCAAGGACATCGACGGCAACCCCCGCCCCGTGGATGCCCCGTTCTCGGGCTTCGTCTTCAAGGTGCAGGCCGGCATGAACCGCGCCCACCGCGACCACGTGGCCTTCATCAGGGTCTGCTCCGGCGTCTTCGAGCGCGGCATGGTGGTCACCCACGCCAACTCGGGCAAGACCTTCGCCACCAAATACGCGCAGCAGCTGTTCGGTCGCGAACGCGAAGTGATCGACGAAGCCTGGCCGGGCGACGTCGTCGGGCTGGTCAACGCCTCTGCCCTGCGGATGGGCGACAGCCTCTACGTCGAGGAGCCGGTCGAATACCCGCCGATCCCCCTGTTCAGCCCCGAACACTTCCGGGTGGCCCGGTCCAAGGACCCCAGCCGGTTCAAGCAGTTCCGGCGCGGGATCGAACAGCTCGGCCACGAGGGAATCATCCAGGTGCTCCGCTCGGACCTCCGCGGAGACCAGGCACCGGTGCTGGCCGCCGTTGGACCCATGCAGTTCGAGGTGGTCGCAGACCGGATGGAACATGACTTCAGCGCACCGATGCGCATGGAACCCCTGCAGTATTCGTTGGCCCGGCTTACCACCCACGACGCCCAGGCCGCGCTCAGCGCCATCCGCGGCACCGAGGTGCTGATCCGGTCCGACGGCGAATACCTGGCCCTGTTCAACGACATCTGGGCGCTTCGCCGGGTCGAGAAGAATTCCCCCGAGATAACGCTGAGCACCATCGGCACCGATGCCGGGGACGCCCGAGGTTACTGAGATGGCCTCCAATGCCGCAGCCGCGGCTGCTTCCCCGGATCCCATCGCGCCGCTCCTGACCCCTGCCGGTTGGGAACTCTTGAATTCCTTGGCTCCGTACAACGAAGCCGACACGATGCGTCTGAGCACTTCACTGCGCCGGGCGGGGCATGACCCGGTGGTGATCTCGGCCGCTCTCACCCAGTCCCGGTTGCGCGCCAAGGCGGAAACGAAGTTTGGGCCCTTTGCTGCCCGTATGCTGTTCACCGCCGCCGGTTTGGAACAGGCCACCCGCCTCGGGGTGGCTGCCCGTCATGCTGAACGCTATGTCACGGCTGGCCTCGAACGGGTCGCCGATCTGGGCTGCGGGATTGGTGCTGACGCGATCGCCCTGGCCAGCCTGGACCGCCAGGTCACTGCTGTGGAGATCGACGAGACGACCGCCGCCGCAGCGACCATGAACCTGATGCCCTGGCCCAATGCCACTGTGGTGGGTGGCGACGCCGAGTCGTTCGACCTCACCGGCTACGACGGCGTGTGGCTGGACCCGGCCCGCCGGACCACCAGCACCTCCGGCACCACGCGGATCTTCGACCCGGAAGCCTTTTCCCCTCCCCTCTCGTTCGTGGAACGGCTGGCAGGGAGCGGCACCCCCGTCGGGGTGAAGCTAGGACCGGGCATCCCGCACGAGGCGGTGCCTGCCGGGTGCGAGGCGCAATGGGTCTCGGTGGATGGGGACGTCACCGAGGTGACACTCTGGTTCAACTCCCTGAAGCGCCCTGAGGTGCGCCGTTCCGCGCTGGTGATCAGCTCCCATGGTGCCGCCGAGCTCACCAGCGCCTCCGACTTCGACGCCGACGGCCGGCCGCCTCTCGGCGCCCCCGAAGGCTACCTGTACGAACCGGACGGCGCGGTGATCCGCGCCGGACTGGTGGCCGACGTCGCACGTCAACTGGATGGCCATCTGCTGGACCCGCGGATCGCCTACATCTGCGCCCCGACTTTGCAGGACACGCCGTTTGCCCGTGCGTACAAGGTGATCGACGTGATGCCGTACAACGTCAAGGCACTAAAGGCGTGGGTCCGCGAGCAGGGAATCGGCGTGCTGGACATCAAAAAGCGCGGTACCTCGGTGACCCCGGAGGAGTTGCGGAAGCAGCTCTTTGCCGGGTCGGGGAAGGCCCGCAAATCAGCCGGGAAGAAGAAGGCAACCCTGGTCCTCACCCGGATCGGCGAAGACCGGGTGGCGATCGTTGTCGACCCGGTCACCGGCTGACGGCGGCACCTGCCCCCACTCCCCTCCATTTGGTGAGCAATCTGGACATCGGTGGGCAAGATCTCGCCCACGGATGCCCAGGTTGACCCCGCCGGTCCAGGTTGCTCACCAAAACGGGCTCCTGCGGTGCCCAATCCCGTCGACGGCCCAGTCCCGTCGTCGGCGCCGCCCCATCTCCTCCGTAAACTGTCGGTGCCGGATGGGACAGTTGGGCATGGAAACGGACATTCCCCGTATCGATGTCATTCTGCGAACGTTCCTCGAGGACGTCAGCGCGGGTCGGAGCAACTCAGTCGGCGCGCGGTATTACCGGGTAATGGTGCACCTGTACTGCTATCTGGAGTCAGTCGACGCCGACGCAGTGCTGGGCACTGCAGCTGGGACCCTGCTCGCCGCGGAGCGTGAGTTCCACCCAAGCGGTGCCTTCCTCCGGCTGTTCACGGCCCACGATCTGGTGTTCTGCCTACCCGGCTTCCTCGACAACCGGTGGCTGATGCAGGATCCGGCTGATGCGCGGACCCAGGTCAGCCTGACGGACCGGTTGCTGCGGTGGATCAGGCACCGGTACCCACGGGACCTTTACTACTGCTCCAGCGGAATCCACGAGTGCACCGTGGCAATCAGGCAGGCCCGACGGCGACTGCGGAGATAGTGCCCTGCCACCTCGCTAGGCCGAACCCCGCCACATCACTGAGGTCTCAAGCACTTGTGCCGGGCTGGGCAGGCCCCGAATCTGGGCGAGCACCAGCTCCGCCGCGCGCTCCCCGAGGAGGTCGGCGGGCTGCCTGACCGTGGAGAGCTGAGGCCTGCACCGCAAAGCCCAGCTGCTGTCGTCAAAACCGACGATCCCCACGTCCCCCGGGATCTGACGGCCGGTTTCCTGTAACGCCGTCATTGCGCCCGCCGCCACGGCGTCCGAGGCGGCGAACACACCATCCAGGTCAGGGCGGCGCCGCAACAGCTCCTGCATCCCTTCCAGGCCAAACCCGTAGGTGTATAGCGGATATTCCACCACCAGCGACGGGTCAAACAGCTCACCCATCGCCGCCTTGAACCCCGCAAGCCGGTCCTGGCCGGAGTCTCGGTCCAGCGCGCACGCGATCATCCCCACCCGGGTTCGCCCCGTGCCGACGAGGCGGGACGTGATGGCCTCGGCCGCGGCCACGTTGTCGATCGCCACATAGGGGATATCCGGGATGCCCGGCGGGTGGCCCACAAAAGCCGCTGGAACTCCCAGGTTCCTGACAGCCAACGCAATCGGGTCCGATTCCCTGGCTGACACGATCACCGCGCCGTCCACCAGGCCGCCCTGAAGATAGTCAGCAACGCGCCGACTGTCCCGCGCGGAATCGATGATCAGGGTGACCAATTGGAAGTCGGCGGCGGAGAGCACCGCGTTGGCACCCAACAGGATCGACCCGATATTGGGGTCCTCGAACAGCAGCGAGTGGGGTTCGTGGATGATCAACCCGATGGCACCCGACTCCTGCCGAACGAGGTTCCGGGCCATCGAGTTCCGGACATAACCCACCCTCAAGATTGCTTCCTCCACGGCGAGCTTCGCATCCTCGGACACGTAGCGTTCCCCGTTGACCACCCGGGAGACCGTTCCACGGGACAGCCCCGCCGCCGAGGCGACATCATTGATGGTCGCCCTTCTGGTGCGCGTGCGAGTCGACTCCATACCTGTACTTTAGCCGAGCAATCCCTTGGCCCGCGGTGCGATGATCCGTACGTCCCGCCGTGGCAGTGCGTCCCTTTCCGTTGACAACCAAATGTGACGTGCCTTACTCTGGGAACGTTCACAGATTATCTCGATGGCGAGCTTTCCACTCGGGTCTGGGAGCGTTCACAGAATGCTTCCCGATACGCTGCCTGCCCTCGGCATGAACATCCATGCATGACTACGAGGAGCCGGGTTGAAACCGAGCACGATGACCGTCACTGACCTCTCCGGCACCGGAGACCTGGTCTTCGGCTGTGACTACAATCCGGAGCAGTGGGACCCATCCGTGTGGACCGAGGACGTCCGGTTGATGAAAGAGGCGGGCGTCAACTTCGTCGCCATCAATATTTTCGGTTGGGCGGAGCTCGAACCCTCTGAAGGGAGCTTCGAGGTGGACCGCCTCGATGAGGTCATCAACCTCCTGCACGCCAACGGCATCTCGGTGAACCTGGGCACCGGCACCTCGTCCCCGCCGCCCTGGCTGACCACCCTGCACCCGGACATCCTTCCGCAGATGGCCGACGGCACCCGCCGGTGGCCGGGCGGGCGCCAGGCCTGGTGCCCCAGTTCGCCGGTGTTCCGCGAGCGCGCACTGCGGCTCGTGGAACAGGTGGCACGGCGGTACGGAAGCCACCCGGCCGTCAGGCTCTGGCATGTGTCGAACGAACTCGGCTGCCATAACGCCCTGTGCTACTGCGACGCGTCCGCCGCTGCGTTCCGTCTCTGGCTGCAGGACCGCTACGCCACCATGGAGGCGCTCAACCAGGCCTGGGGCACCTCCTTCTGGAGCCAGCGGTACTCCGACTGGTCCCAAATCCTCCCCCCACGGGCCACCATCTCGGCGCACAACCCCACCCAGGTACTCGATTTCCACCGGTTCAGCTCCGATGAGCTGCTGGAGTACTACCGGGCCGAGGCCGCTGTGATCCGGAACCACAGCTCCATCCCCGTGACCACCAACTTCATGGTCACCGCCCACATCCGCAACCAGGACTATTGGACCTGGGCCCCCGAGATGGACGTCATCGCCAACGACCACTACCTTGACCACCGGCTCGATGCGCCGCTGGCCGAGCTGGCTTTTGCCGCCGACACCACGCGGGGTCTCGCCCAGGGGAACCCGTGGCTACTGATGGAGCATTCCACGGGCGCAGTGAACTGGCAGCCTCGGAACATTGCGAAAGGTCACGGGGAGATGATCCGCAACTCCCTCGCCCACCTCGCCCGCGGGGCGGACGGACTCTGCTTCTTCCAGTGGCGCGCATCGCTGCAGGGCAGCGAGAAGTTTCACTCGGCCATGCTGCCGCACGCCGGCACCGATTCACAGACCTGGCGTAACGTCGTCGAGCTCGGCGCATGCCTCCGGAAGCTGCGCGAGGTCGCGGGTACCACGGTGCAGGCGGAGGTCGCGATCATCTTCAGCTGGGAAGCATGGTGGGCACACGACCAGGAGTCACACCCCTCCGGTGACATCAGCTACCTGGGCCAGGTCCATGCTGTGTACCAGGCACTCTGGGAGTCGGGGCTCACGGTCGATGTGGTGGCCCCCGGCGCGGACCTCGCTGGCTACCGGATGGTGGTGGTGCCCAACCTGTACCTGGTGCGCGATGAGCACGCGGCGGTCATCAGCGACTACGTCGACGGCGGCGGATCCGCCGTCGTCACCTTCTTCAGCGGGATCGTCGACGAGAACGAGAGGGTACGCCCCGGCGGCTACCCGGGCGCGTTCAAGGACCTGCTGGGAGTCCGCACCGAGGAATTCTTCCCCCTCGACCCGGCACACCCGCTCACGCTGGACAACGGCTCCCCCGCCGCCCTGTGGTCAGAGGCGCTGCGCCTCACCACAGCCGAGGCGTACCTCAGCTACGCGGCCGGCACCCATGAGGGGACGCCCGCGGTGACCCGCAACCGGTTCGGCGCTGGCGTTGCCTGGTACGCAGCGACCGTGCTGGACCCTGGTGTCCTGAAGGACCTGCTGCTCCGCGCGGCTGTGGGAGCGGGAATCCTCCTCCCCGATGCGCAGACCGGCCTCGAAGCGGTCACCCGCCACGGGAACGGTCACGAGTACCTCTTCCTCATCAATCACTCCGCCGAGGATCGCAAGCATCGGGTCACCGGCATCGAGCTTCTCACCGCTGAGCCGGTGAACGGCGTCGTTGTCGTTCCCGCTGGTGCGGTCCGCGTCATTCGCACTACCCCAGAGATCCCCGACACCGACGGCCCCACCCCGGGCCGAAAGGATGCAGGCAATGACAGTCCCTAGCACGTCGGCCGAGGCCCCGAAAGCGCCCCAGGTCGCGAGGAAGACCCGTTCGGCGAGAGCGCAGCGCCGCGCTGTGGCCCTGTTCATCGCGCCGTTCGCGGTGCTTTTCCTCGCCTTTTACGCCATCCCGATCGTCTACGCGGTCGTACAGTCGCTGCTCACCGTCGAGCGTGAGGGTACGTTCGGCGCCCCCCGCCAGGTCTTCGGTGGCCTGGTGCAGTACGAGCAGGTCTTCCAGGACAACGCATTCTGGGCCTCGGTGGGCCGGGTCCTGCTCTTCGGCGCGGTACAGGTGCCGATTATGCTCGGTCTCGCACTTCTGTTTGCGCTGCTCCTGGATTCGCCGCTGCTCAAAGGCAAGAAGTTCTTCCGGCTGGCGTTCTTCGCCCCCTATGCCGTGCCCGGTGTCATCGCCGCCATCATGTGGGGGTTCCTCTACTCACCGTCGCTGTCCCCCTTCAGCGCCGTAACGTCGAACGTTGAATTCCTTTCGGCCGAACTCGTGCTCTGGGCGATCGCCAACATCGTGACCTGGGTCTACGTCGGGTACAACATGCTCATCATCTACGCCTCGCTGCTCGCTATCCCGACAGAGATCTACGAGGCCGCACGGCTCGACGGTGCTAACAACGTCCAGATCGCCTGGCGCATCAAGATCCCCCTCGTGGTCCCGGCAATCATCCTCACGGCCGTCTTCTCGATCATCGGCACCCTGCAGTTGCTCGCCGAACCGCAGACCCTCCGCAGCTTCAGCTCGGCGATCAACAGCACCTTCACCCCCAACCTTGCCGTCTACACCACCGCTTCGGTCCCGAACTACAACCTCGCCGCTGCGTTCTCGGTGGTCCTGGCACTCGCCACGTTCATCCTCTCCTTCGTCTTCCTGAAGTCGACCCAGCGGAAGGTTACCCAGTGATGTCTTCCCCCACCACCGCCCCCAGGCGCCCACGCGGAGCGGGTCCCACCGAACCGGATGGCGCCGTGGACCACGGTCGCGGGCCACGCCAGAGCATCATGTCGCGCAGCGCCGCAATGCTGGTCATGGGCGTCTTCACCCTCTACTTCCTGACCCCCATCTGGTGGCTCCTCACCACATCGACGAAAACGGGCGGCGAGATCACCTCGACCGTGCCCCTGTGGTTCACCGCCAATTCCTTCGGGACGTTCTTCGACAACCTGGCGCGTCTGTTCACCTACGGGGACGGGCTCTTCGGACGATGGCTCATCAACTCGGCGATCTACGCCGGCGTCGGGGCGCTGATCGGCACGATCGTGGCCGCAATGTGCGGGTATGCACTCGCCAAGTACGAGTTCAAGGGTCGCGAGGCGATCTTCAACATCGTGCTCAGCGGCGTCCTCGTTCCCGCCACCGCACTGGCCCTGCCGCTGTTCCTGATCTTCAGCCAGGCCAACCTGACGAACACCATGTGGGCGGTGTTTCTACCCAGCCTGGTGAGCCCGTTCGGCGTCTACCTGGCGCGGATCTACGCGGCGGCCAGTGTCCCCGGTGAACTCCTCGAAGCCGCGAGGCTTGACGGTTCGGGAGAGATCCGCACCTTCTTCACCGTGTCGACCCGCCTGATGGCACCCGCTCTGGTGACCATCTTCCTGTTCCAGTTCGTGGCGATCTGGAACAACTTCTTCCTGCCGCTCATCATGCTCCGCGACCAGGCGCTCTTCCCGGTGACGCTGGGGCTCTACGCCTGGAACAGCCAGATCAGCCAGATCCCCGAACTCCGCATCCTGGTGATCGTTGGAGCACTCGTCTCCATCGTGCCCCTCATCATCGCGTTCCTCGCGCTCCAGCGTTTCTGGAGCAGCGGGCTCGGCGCAGGCGGCGTGAAGTAACACCCACAAATTCATATGACCAGCACCACTGGTGCGGGAGCGTCCGCTTCCGCACTGCACTACCACCGATAGGAAAGACAATGCGCGCGCATTACGGAAAAGTCACCGCGGCCTTTGCCATCTCTGCGCTGGCTCTCACCGGCTGCTCAGCCGGCGGGGACAGCACCGACGCCGGAGCCGAGGCAGCAGCCTGCGAAGCCTCCGAAGGCCCGGTCGAGCTGACCTTCACCACCTGGGTTCCGGGAATGGACCAGGTCGTCGAGCTGTGGAATGAGGAGAACCCGGACATCCAGGTGACGGTGCAGACCGGCCCCAACGGCAACTCCGGCACCTACCAGAACTTCTTCAACCAGATCCAGGCGGGCAACGCCCCCGATTTGGGCCAGATCGAGTACGACGCACTGCCCAACTTCCGTGTCCAGGACGGTCTGGAGAACATCGCCGAGTGCGAGAACGTCGCGGGGTCCGCGGACCAGTTTGTGGACTGGACGTGGGGACAGGTGACCTTCGGTGAAGAAGGCTCCGTCTATGCCATCCCGCAGGACAGCGGCCCCATGGCCATGTACTACCGTGCCGACCTCTTCGAGGAGGCAGGCATCGAGGTCCCCACCACGTGGGAGGAATACGCTGCCGCCGCCGAGCAGATCAAGGCCGAGGGCGCCTACATCACCAACTTCCCGAAGACCGACGTCAACTGGTTTGCCGGAATGGTCTGGCAGAACGGTGGCCAGTGGTTCGCCAACGACGGCGAGAGCTGGGACGTCAACCTGACCACCCCCGAGTCGGAAGAGGTCGCCACCTACTGGCAGGACCTGCTCTCCGAGGACCTGGTCTCCACCCTGCCGTCCTTCTCGGATGAGTGGAACGCCTCCTTCAACGAGGGAGAGCAGTGGACCTGGGTCTCAGCAGTGTGGGGTGCCACGACCCTCTCCGATGGTGCGCCCGACACCGCCGGCAAGTGGGCTGTCGCCCCGATGCCGCAGTGGGAAGCCGACACTCAGAACGCCGGCAACTGGGGTGGGTCGTCCACCGCAGTGCTGAAGGGCTCTGAGCACCCGGCTGAGGCCGCCCAGTTCGCCCTGTGGCTGAACACCGACCCGGAGGCCCTCGCACTGGCCAACGAGCTCGGCGGACTGTACCCGGCAGCGAAGTCGGCAGCCGATCTTGACGCCTTCGCCGGTGGAGTGGAGTTCTACGGTGGACAGGAAATCTACGATGTCTTCGCTGAAGCGTCGGCCAATGTGGACCCGAACTTCACCTGGGGCCCCACCATGACGCAGACCTACACCGACGTCTCTGACGGTTTCGGTGCAGCAATCGGCGGGTCCGGCACGCTGATGGATGCACTCGCCGATGGCCAGCAGAAGACCATCGACGCCCTGAAGGCCCAGTCAATCCCGGTCAACGAGTAGCACACGCCGGCTAACCGCTGAGGACGAGACCTGGAGGGGCATGATCGCCGCCCCGCCAGGTCTCGTCGTCGTTAACCGGCAGGTTGCAGGAAATCGGTCGTGACACGGGCGAGGGCGAGGCGGGCAGCCTCGTCGGAAATGGTTGGGTCACCGTCGCCGAAGATGGAGCTGTAGGCACCGAACTGGCTGTGTTCCATACCGTTGATCTCGACCAGGTCGGCGCTGATCCCGGCATCGGCGAGGCGCTCCCTGACCACCCGGGTGGGAACGATGCCGTCCCTGCTGCCCGTGACCGCCAGCACCTCACGGCCGGCGGCACCGGTAAGAACCACCTCGTCGTCGGGAAACGCGGCCCACAGCAGCAGCCCCTCAAACTCCGGATGGGTGTCGAAATAGTGGGCCGCGGTGATCCCGCCGAGCGAGTGACCACCGATCCACCACGAGGTGACGTCCGGTTCGGCGGCGAGAATCCCCGCTGCCGCGTCGTCGCGTAGCGACGCGAATCCGAACGGCATGTCGGCGAGGTACACCGCGACTCCCGTCGCCTCGACGATCGGGGCCCACGACGCCAGATACGCCTCAGGAGTGGTTCGTGCGCCCGGGTAGAAGACGATCCCCGTTCCCGTCGTCGTGCCGACCGGCAGCAACGCCAGGTATCCGTCCCGATCGAGGACCTGCACCGCCGGGTTGTTCCGGACCGCTGCCGCCGCGTCCTCCTCGGCCGGCGACGGGGTGAGCACCACCGCCGCTGCGGTGACCACCACTGCCAGGAACAGGAGAACGAGCACCAGCAGTACCCGTCGGATTAGCCGCCACTTCGTCTTCCGCGCAGGCGGGTTCCGCACGGGTGGCGGCGCATCGGCTGGCATGATCCAAGGGTACGCGCGACGGTTTCGGGCTAGCGGCTCAGCATCCGGTGCCGGCGTCATACCCGGCCGTCGCGACGGGCAGCCGTCCGGGGGCGGCCGCCGCACCCGTGAGCACATCCAGCACCGCGGCGAAGGCGCCCGGCGTGTTGGAGTACGCGGCGATCTCCACCGGAGCGTCAACCGCATCCAGTGACCACGGCGCATCCAGTGCAACCGCGATGTCCGCCGCAGCACCCGCACCGTCCGGACCCACGAGGGCGACGGTGGTGCCACCGGCACCCACAATGACCCCGCGATCGGCTGCGGCCGCGGTGAAGCGTTCGACGTCGGCGGCGGTACCTCCGATGATCGACGCGGTCCCGTTCAGCAGATCCCCCTCGCACGCTCCGGTCAGGACGGTGATTCCCGCCGCGGAGGCAGCCTCACTGGCCGGTCCATGTTCCCCGGGTGAAGCGGTCTCGGCGTCGTCGGCGAGCTCGGCCTGCCACATCATCAGGGTGACCACCCGGGTGGCGGCTTCGGCCAGTCGTTCGCTGGGCAGGGTTCCGTCCTGGATTGCGGCAACGATCCCCGCGTGGGCCGCGTAGGCGTCGGTGGGCATCAGCAGCAGGTCGGCGCCGGCCGCCAGGGCCCGTGCCGCCGCCTGGCCACCCGGGTAGAGCTGCTCCACCGCTGCCATGTTCAGGGCGTCGGTGACCACCACCCCCTCGAAGCCCAGATCGCGCAGCGCGTCGTAGTTGGGTGCCGACACGGAGGACGGCACCCCGGGGTCGAGGGCTTCCACCGCGATGTGGCCCATCATCATCACCGGCACCCCGGCCTCGGCCGCAGCCCTGAACGGTGCCCAGTCACGGTCCTCAAGCTCCGTGAGCGAAGCGGTCTGCACCGGTAGTTCCAGGTGGGAGTCGGCGGGGACCGAACCGTGCCCGGGGAAATGTTTGACGCTGGGCAGGATTCCCGAGGCGAGCATCCCGGTCACGGCCGCGGGGCCCAACTCGGCCACCAGCTCCGGGTCGTCCGAGTAGGCGCGGGCCCCGATGGTGGGGTCGTCGGCGCCGGTGGTGACATCCACCGACGGGGCGTGGTTCATGGTGAAGCCGAGACCTGCCAGCTCGGAATTCATCGCGGTCATCGAGGTTTCAAGCAGGGCTGGGTCAGCTGCCGCACCGTAGGTCATGGGGGTGGGCCAGGACGTGAGCGGGGAGCCCAACCGTGCGACCTGACCGCCCTCCTGGTCCACCGACACCACCGCCGGCCAGGTCCTGCCATCCGCGGCCACCGCCTCCGTGAAGCCCCGGGTCACTGCGGTCATGGCCACCGGGTCAACCGCCCCGTCGGCGGTGAGCGGCACGTTGTCGCCCATCACGATGCTGCCGGCAAGGTGCAGATCACGGATCGCCTGCTCCTGTGACGCAGGGTCGGTGCCCGCGTAAAAGCCGACCATCACCTGGCCAGCCAGCTCCTCGGTGGTCATGTCCGCGACGGCCGCGACGGCGTCGTCGTAATGCTGGGTGCTGGGGCCCCAGGACAGCCGGGCACCGGCGGTCGCCGTTGGCTCGGCGGTCGCAGGCTGGGAGGCTGGCGGGCCCGACGACGACGTCGGGGGCGTCGCGGAGGGGGCGCCGGCGCCACCCCCACCGGGGGTGCACGCCGACACGAGCAGGAGGGTCAGGACCGCCAATCCCAGGTGGCGTGAGCCCCGACGGCGTGGCTGATCCCCGGTGTTCGCCCGATGGGCTGCGCTTTTCACCCTATCGATGCTACTCCTGCACTAATATTGGGACAGTTCTCTTCCGCGGATGCCGCGCTACCGAGGCACATTTCCCTTTACAGTCCGGTACCGGTCAGGAGCCAGCTAGATGAAGATCGAATTCGCGCAGTCAGCGCAGTCCACGCTCGGAGTGGAGTGGGAGCTGGCGTTGGTGGACCGCTACAACGGTGACCTGGTGTCGGTGGCCAACCAGGTGTTGCGGGGGGTGGCAGCCAACCATCCGGAGCTCCAGGAGGATGAGGAGCACCCGCACATCAAGCAGGAGCTGCTCCTGAACACGGTGGAGCTCGTCACCGGAATCTGCCATACGGTCGCCGATGCTAAGGCGGACCTGTCCCGCTCGCTGGCCGCGGTCCGTGAAGTGACCGACCCGATGGGTGTGGAACTGTTCTCGGCCGGGTCGCACCCGTTCAGTGTGCCCCGTTCGCAGCCGGTAACCGACAAGGAACGCTACTTCAAACTCATCGACCGCACCCAGTGGTGGGGCCAGCAGATGGTCATCTACGGCGTGCACGTTCACGTGGGACTGGACCGCCGGGACAAGGCGATGCCGGTGCTCGACGGGCTCGTCAACTATGTGCCGCACTTCCAGGCACTGTCAGCGTCGTCGCCGTTCTGGGGTGGCGACGACACGGGCTATGCCTCGCAGCGCTCCCTGATGTTCCAGCAGTTACCCACCGCCGGGCTTCCCTTCCAGTTCCCCTCCTGGGCCGAGTACGAGTCCTACGTGCAGGACATGTTCGCCACCGGAGTGATCGACGCGGTGAACGAGATCCGCTGGGATATCCGACCCGTCGCCAACCTGGGGACCATCGAGATGCGGGTGTGCGACGGCCTGTCGACCCTTCAGGACGTCGGGGCGATTGCAGCGCTGACCCAGTGCCTCGTCGACGAGTTCTCGACCACCCTCGACAACGGTGGGACCATCCCCACCATGCCGCCGTGGCACGTGCAGGAAAACAAGTGGCGCGCCGCCCGGTATGGGATGGAAGCCATCATCATCCTCGATGCGCAGGGCAACGAGCAGCTGGTCACCGATCACCTGGTCGAGGTGCTGGACCGGCTGCAGCCGGTGGCGAAGAAGCTGGGCTGCGTCGAGGAGCTCGGTGACGTGGAGAAAATCCTCGCCCGGGGCGCTGGCTACCAGCGGCAGCGCCGGATTGCCGCCGAAAACGACGGCGACCTGAGCGCCGTCGTCCTCGACATGGTGGCGCAGCTCCGGGAGTAGCCAGCCCCTATCCCCCGGGTCATGGAAAACGGGGGTCAGGCGTAGACGCTGGTCACCGGGAGCGAGGAGTCGGTGGCGAACCCCAGCCCGGTGGGCTCCCCACCGCCCATCACGATCTGCGCGCCCAGGGCGGCCACCATGGCGCCGTTGTCGGTGCAGAGGGACAGCGGCGGAACGGTGAGCGTGATCCCGGCGGCGGCACAACGCTGGTTGGTCAGGGTCCTCAGCCGGGAGTTGGCGGCCACCCCACCGCCGAGCAGCAGACTGGTGATCCCGTGTTCGCGACACGCCAGCACCGCCTTGGACGTGATGACGTCCACCACCGCCTCCTGGAAGGACGCGGCAATATCCGCCACGGGGGGCTGGACGCCGTCGGCCTCGTACTGCTCGACGCAGCGGGCGACGGCGGTCTTCAAACCGCTGAAGGAAAAGTCGTACCGGTGCGGGCCGGGCTGCTCCGCCGTGCCGAGGTACTTCGGTTGGGTCAGGCCGCGGGGGAAGCGGATCGCCTGGGGATTCCCGTCGGCCGCGATCCGGTCGATCGCCGGACCACCCGGGTAACCGAGACCGAGGATGCGCGCCACCTTGTCGTACGCTTCTCCGGCGGCGTCGTCGATGGTGCAGCCCAGCAGCTCGACGTCGGAGGCGAGACTGTTGACCCTCAGGATTTCCGTGTGGCCTCCCGAGACCAGCAGCGCACCGAGGTTCGGTGGCAGTCCCTCCGGGAATGCCGCGTCAAGCACCCCCACACCCACGTGCGCGACCAGGTGGTTGACCGCGTAGAGGGGTTTCCCGGTGGCCAGGGCCAGGGCCTTCGCAGCGGAGACACCCACCATCAGCGCGCCGGAGAGCCCCGGACCGGAGGTCACAGCAATCGCATCAAGGTCCGCGAGGGTGACGCCAGCTTCGGCGAGCGCCTGCCGCAGGGTGGGTACGAAGGCGTCGAGGTGTGCCCGGGAGGCGATCTCGGGGATCACTCCCCCGAACCTGACGTGTTCGTCCATCGAGGAGGACACAGTGTTGGCGAGCAGCTGCGTGCCGCGCACGATTCCGACGCCGGTTTCGTCGCAGGAGGACTCGATCCCCAGGACCAGCGGATTGTCCCGGTTCACAGGATCAGCCTCATTACCCAGGCGTCGACGCCGTCGCGGTAGTACTTCCGGCGGGTGTGGATGTGCTCAAACCCGTTGCGCACGTACAGCTCCTGTGCCCGGGGGTTGTCGGCCCGCACTTCCAGCAGGACTTCAGCGGCGCCCCGCCGTCGTGCCTCGGCGAGCAGTTCGGTCAGCATGGCGCTGCCGATGCCCCGGCCCTCGCACTCGGGGAGGACGCCGATCGTCTGAATGTCGGCGGTTGTTGCCACGACCATGACCCCGGCGTAGCCGACCATGCGGCCGTCAACCTCGGCCACGAGGTAGCGGCGTGTTTGCGTCTGTGACACCTCGTCGAGGAAGAGCTCCAGCGGCCAGGCATCCACGGGGAACAGCTCCAGCTCGAGCTGGGCCACGGCGGGCACATCCTGCAGCAGCAGGTCGCGCAGTGAAAAAGTCATGCGGTGGCTCTCTTCCGGGGGCCGGGGACCCGCGCGTCGGACTCCCTGAGGTACAGCGGCGAGGTGTCGAGGAGGTCCAGCCCGGCCGTCAGCCGGCGGTAGGCCGAGCGGCCGAGGGCGGCGGCCGACGGGTGGACATCGGTGAATCCGTCCACTCCGGCGAGCGCCCCGGGGTAGAGTCCGGCGCCCTTCCCGTAGGCGGGGAGCGATGGCAGGGACGACGGCGCGCCCACCGCGGGGCCGGCCAGCAGCTCCGGGAGGCCGTCGGCGGCGCGGTAGCGGGCCCAGTAGACCTCTTTCCGGCGGGCGTCGGTGGCGACGAGGAACTCGCCGGACCCGAGGTGGGCTGCAGCGTCCTCGGCGATCGAGTCGAGGCTCATCACACCGTGCAGGGGTACATCCCAGACGTAGGCGAGGGTCCGGGCCGTGGCCAGTCCTGCCCGCAGCCCGGTGAAGGGTCCGGGCCCCACACCCACCACGATCGCGTCCAGGGCCGCTCCGGCGATCCCCTCCCGGGTCAACAGCCCGGCGACGGCGGGGGCCAGCACTTCCGCGTGGCTCCGGGTGTCCTCGGTCGCAAAATTCCCGGTCACGACGCCGTCCCGCACCAGTGCGGCACTCGCCGCGGCGGAGGTATCGAGGGACAAGATCAGCATCCTGCCAGCCTAATCGAGCCGGCTGGCGGCGGGCGGCGTATTCGCCCAGCGCTGACCGAAGGCCGTGATGAGCACCCGGCGGGGTTCGTCGTCGTCGTTGTCGGTCCCGGGGGATTCATGGGGGACGGTCTCGGACCCCACCGGCCGCTCCAGACGGATCTCCAGACGGCTGGCGGCCAGGTGCTCCACCCGCCCGGCGCCCCATTCCACCACGGTGACGCTGGTGTCCATCGTCGATTCCAGGTCGAGGTCGTCAATATCGGCGGCGGATTCCAGCCGGTAGGCATCTGCATGCACCAGGGCCGGTCCGTCGGAGAGCGGCGGGTGCACCCGGACCAGCACGAAGGTCGGCGAAATAATGCCGGGACGGACCCCCAACCCCCGCCCAAGCCCCTGGGTGAAGGTGGTCTTGCCTGCGCCCAGTCCGCCGGTCAGGATCACCAGGTCACCCGAGGCGAGGTCGCCGCCGAGATCGGCCGCGAAGCGCTGCAGTTCGGCCGCCGAGTGAACGGTAAGGGTCCTGGTCCACTGCTGGCCTTCCACTCCGTTACTGACCTGCACTGGCGTCCGCTCCGTTGAGATAGATGCGCTGGACGCGTGCGCTGATCCGGGTCACGATCTCGTAGTTGATGGAACTGCTGGCGTCGGCCCAGTCATCGGCCGACGGTTCACCGGCGTCCCCGCCGAACAGGACTGCCGGAAGCCCGAGGACGCTTTGCCCGGTTCCGGCGATCCCGGTGGCCTGCAGATCGATCACCAGTTGGTCCATGGCGATCTTGCCCACCACCGGATAGGTGCGACCGCCCACCAGGACCGGGGCGCCGGTCGCCACCCGGGGGACGCCGTCGGCGTAGCCCACCGGGATCAGCGCGAGGGTGGTGGGCCGGGTGGTGCGGTAGGTGAGCCCGTAGGAGACCCCCTGTCCGGCGGGAACCTCCTTGCAGCTGGCCACCGATGTCACGAACCGCATGGCGGGGCGCAAGCCGAGCCCGGCGGAGTTCTGACCGTGGAACGGCGACAGTCCGTAGATGCCGAGACCCACCCGCACCAGGTCGAAGTGGGTGTCGGGGCGGGACAGGGCGCCGGGCGTGTTGGCGAGGTGCCGGAGTTCCACGTCGATGCCACCGTTCTCAGCGGCGGCGACGGCCTCGCGGAACCGGCGGACCTGCTCATCGGTTTCGTGTCGGTCCGGTTCGTCGGCGACGGCCAGGTGGGAGAAGATTCCGACCACGCGCAGCAGGCCCTCTTCCTGGTACTGCAGGGCAAGGCTGACGAGCGCCCCCCACTGCTCGGGCGGGCACCCGTTGCGGCCCAGACCGGTGTCAATCTTCAGGTGGACGCGGGCTGGCCTTTCCTCGCGCCGGGCGGCTTCCGCCACGTGCCCCAACTCCCACCCGGAGACGCCGATATCGATGCTGTCCCGGATGGCTGCACCGAAGTCGGACTCGACGGTGTGCAGCCAGGCGAGGATGGGGGCCTCGATGCCCGCCTCCCGCAGCTGGAGCGCCTCGGTGATGTGGGCGACCCCCAGCCAGGTGGCGCCCGACTGGAGTGCCGCGCGGGCAACGGGGAGCGCCCCGTGCCCATAACCGTCGGCTTTGACGACCGCCATCACCTTCGCGGGACTGACGACGTCGGCGATGTGCCTGACGTTGTGGCGCACCGCGGACAAATCGATCTCCACCCGGCGTTCAACAGGCGGGGGAACAGTAGAGAAACTCACTGGTCCATTCTGTCATTCCCGCCGCACACGGGACGCAGCCTGGCCCGCGCGCTGACCCGGGAGCGCAGGTCAGGCGTCAGATTGGTGGGCGATGGTCGCCGAGGCTCGCCGGACGGCCCCCGGCGGGACCCCTGCGATCATTTCCTCAAGGAACTCGTAGCGCCGAAGCCATTGTTTCCGCACCTTCTCCCGGGAGGCGCTCATCCGGTGCCACCAGTCGGCGATATCGCCCCACCCGGGCGCTGCCAGGGAACCCCCGACCTCCTGGACGGAGAGCGCGGCGCACAGGTTCGCGAACCGGAGCCGGTCCGCCAGCGAGAACCCGGCGAGGTCCCCCATCACGAAGGCCGCGCCGAAGCAGTCACCCGCACCGGTCGGGTCGTACGCCTTCACCGGCAGGGCGGGCACCCACTCCTCCTCCCCCGTGATCGAGTCGATGGCGATCGCGCCCTGCTGCCCCACGGTGACCACTGCCACCGGCACCCGGTCGGCGAGCGCGTACAGCGCCGCCCACGGGTCGTCGGTGCGGGTGTAGGCCATCGCCTCAAGGTCGTTGGGCATGAACGCGTGAAAGTACTGCAGGGTGTCCAGGGCACTGCCCGCCCACTGGCCGGTCGGATCCCAACCCACATCACCGAAGAGTCGGGTCCCGCTGGACTGGGCCGCCAGGGCCCAGGGGGCCAGCTCCGGTTCAACGCTCACGACGGCGGCACGGCAGCGAGGGGGCGGGTCACCGATCAGGTCGGTGGCGGACATTGGCGACGGGTGGCCGTGGGTCACCATCGAGCGGTCACGCTGGACGGACAAGGACACGGTGACCGGTGAGTGCCAGTTCTCGAACGTCCTCGACCGGGACAGGTCAACATGCTCCTGGTCGCGGAGGATGCCCTTGTTGTAGTCGCCGTAGCCGTCGTCACCGAACGCGGCCGACAGGGTGGTGCGTAACCCGAGCCGGCTCGCAGCGATCGCCTGGTTTGCGACGCCGCCTGGGCAGGATCCCATCCCGTCCGCCCATACCTCGGTGCCGGGGGACGGCAGGTGTTCGAGGCCCGTGAAGACAATGTCGAGGAACACCGACCCGCTCAGGAGCAGGTCAAATTCCGGGTCGGCCGCGGTGCGGCTGTCGGCCAGTGGATCGAAACGATGCGCGGTGCCCATGTACGGCACAATACTCTTAGGCTCACCGCACCCGGCAACCGGAGCGGACCCGGCCTGACCGAAGGGAACACCGACAGCGTGGAGGGTGAATGAAACTGGTCATTGTGGGTGGCGGCGGGTTCAGGGTGCCCCTGGTGTACCGGGCTTTGTCCGCGGGGCGGTTCGCCGGGCTCATCGACCAGGTGGTGCTGCACGATTCGGAGCCCACCCGGTTGGACGCAATCGTCCGGGTTTTGCACACCATGCCGTTGCCTGCCGGCTCCACCCGCCCCCACCTCGCGACCGAGACCCGGCTCGACGTGGCGCTGGCCGGGGCGGACATCGTGTTCGCCGCCATCCGCAGCGGTGGTGCTGCGGGACGCGTGATCGACGAGCGGGTGGCGCTGGCTGAGGGGCTGCTGGGCCAGGAGACGGTCGGGGCGGGCGGGATTTCCTATGCGCTGCGGTCAGTGCCACAGATGCTCACTGTTGCCCAGTCCATGCGGCGGGTCTGCCCGGACGCGTGGCTGATCAACTTCACCAACCCGGCGGGCATGGTGACCCGGGCCGTGCAGGGGGTGCTTGGCGACACAGTGATCGGGATCTGCGATTCGGCCTCCGGGCTGGTGTCGCGGGCCGCCCACGCCGCGGGGGTGCCACTGACGGAGGGGTCGCTCGCCGGGGTGGACTATGTGGGGCTGAACCACCTGGGCTGGCTGAGGGGACTGACACTTGACGGCACCGACCGACTGCCAGCCCTGCTGGCCGACCCGCAGCGTCTCGCGTCCTTCGAGGAGGGCCGGGTCTTCGGCCCGGACCTGCCTGGGCTCCTGGGTGCCATCCCGAACGAGTATCTGTTCTACTACTACTTCCACCGCGAGGCCGTACGCTCGCTCGCCGGCTCGGCGGAAACGCGGGGCGCGTTCCTGCACCGCCAGCAGGAGGGGCTCTACACCGAGCTGTTGTCCGCTCCTGAGCCCTACGCGGTGTGGGAGGGTGCGCGCCTCGCGCGGGAGGAGGGTTATCTGGCGGAAGCCCGCCCGGACACAGCCGTGCGGGACGAAGCCGACCTCGCCGGAGGAGGCTACGAACGGATTGCCCTCGCGGCGATGCGGGCCCTGCTCACCGGACACCCCGCCGAGCTGATCGTGAATGTTCGCAATAACGGTGCGCTGTCCACGCTACCGGCGGACGCCGTCGTCGAGGTCCCGGCACGCCTGGACCGGACGGGTGCGACGCCGCTGCCTTCCAAACCCCTGGCCCCGCATCAGCTGGGCCTGATGGCACAGGTGCTGGCCGTCGAGGAAGCGGTGGTGGAAGCGGCGGTGCACGCGGACCGCGACGCGGCGCTGCGGGCCTTCCTGCTGCATCCACTGATCGATTCGGCACACGCTGCCACCCGGCTGTTGAAGGGGTACGAGCGGGAATTCCCCGCACTGGCCGCCTTCTGGAAGTAGGCGGCCACCGGCGTGGAGTACCCCGGGGAGGTCAGAGGTCGCGGAACATGATGTGCAGGCCGACGAACCCCGCCACCGGGTGCCTGAACGCCCCGGGCACCGTGGTGAGGATCCTGAAGCCGAGGGACTCCCACAGGCGAACCGCCCGGGTGTTGGTCGCCACGACCGCGTTGAACTGCATGGCGCGGTACCCCTGCACCCGGGCCTGCGCGAGGACATGTGCAGCAAGTGCCCGGCCGACCCCCAGGCCGCCGGCGTCGCCGGCCACCAGGAAACTGGCGTTGGCCACGTGTGCCCCGCCTCCGCCCCGGTTCGCGTGCAGCTGCGCGGTCCCGACGACGGCGCGGTGTCCGTCGGCTCCTCGGGTGGACTGGTCAGTCACGGTGGAGGCCCCGGTGAACACTTCGGCCACGTAGACCCGCATCGTCGGGTCGGCGGGAGCCAGCCATTCGATCCGGGCCTGGGCTTCCGACAGGCCGGTGTCCCAGCAGTAGGTTTCCCCCGCCCGCGCCACCGGTTCCATGATGGCCCAGAGATCGGGCCAGTCCGCCTCGGTGGCAGGGCGGAGGTGCAGCGCACCCGGGGTGGACATCAGCGGCGCTGCTTAGGCGTCGAGGGCCTTGGCCCACAGGTTGATGTCCGATTCGACAGCGAACTCGTCGATGCTGGTGAGCTCGTCGTGGCTGAACTCGAGGTTCTTCACGGCGGCGAGGCTGTTCTCCAGCTGCTTCACGCTGGACGCGCCGATCAGCGCCGAGGTGATGGCACTGCCCTTCGACTGCTCCCGCAGAATCCAGGCGATCGCCAGCTGGGCGAGCGACTGGCCGCGGCCCTTCGCAATCTCGTTCAGGCCGCGAACCCGGCGCAGGTTGTCCTCTGACAGGTGGTCTTCCGACAGCGACTTGTTGGACGCCGCACGGGAGCCCTCGGGGATGCCGTCGAGGTAGCGGTCGGTCAGGAGCCCCTGGGCCAGCGGCGAGAAGGCGATCGAGCCGACGCCTTCCTGCTCCAGCACCTCGGGGAGGTTGGGGGTACCGTTCTCCACCCAGCGGTTCAGCATTGAGTAGGAGGGCTGGTGGATCAGGAGCGGGGTGCCGAGGTCCAGCAGGATCGCTGCCGCCTCAGCCGTCTTCTCGGGTGAGTAGGAGGAGATGCCCGCGTACAGGGCACGCCCGGAGCGTACGGCGGTGTCGAGGGCGCCCATGGTCTCCTCGAGCGGCGTGTTTGGATCGGGACGGTGGCTGTAGAAGATGTCCACGTAGTCCAGGCCCATCCGGTTCAGGGACTGGTCGAGACTCGCGAGCAGGTACTTGCGTGAACCCCATTCGCCGTACGGGCCGGGCCACATGTCGTAGCCGGCCTTGCTGGAGATGACCAGTTCGTCGCGGAACGGCGTGAAGTCGTCCTTGAGGTGCCGACCGAAGTTGGTTTCGGCGCTTCCCGCGGGTGGCCCGTAGTTGTTGGCCAGGTCAAAGTGGGTCACCCCCAGGTCGAAGGCGCGTCGCAGGATGGCACGCTGGTCAGCGAACGGCTTGTCATCCCCGAAGTTGTGCCACAGGCCCAAAGACACCGCGGGCAGCTGCAGGCCGCTGCGTCCCACTCTGCGGTAGGGCATGGAATCGTACCGGTCATCGGCGGGGTGATACGTCATGAATGGCTCCTGGGTCTGGGGAAATGGGGGCGGGGGCGCGAACTGGAGGAATCAGCTGAGGATCGCTGACCCGCGGGCGGGCAGGGACAGCCGTCCGGCGTCGAGCCTCTCGCCCGGGACGGTGGACAGCAGCACCTGCGCCGCGTCGACGGGGAGGGTGCGTTCCTCATCGGCAAGATTGACGACGACGACGGTCCCTCCGCGGCGCAGGGCCAACCACTTCTCTGCCTCGCTGAATTCGACCGACACGGCGGTGAAATCCGGGTTCATCAGGTCGGGGGTGTCCCGGCGCAGCCGGATCAGTCGGCGGTACAGGTCCAGCAGGCGGGTGTGGTCGCCCGTCTGAACCTCCGCCCAGTCAAGCTTCGCCGAGGCGAAAGTAGCCTCGTCCTGGGGGTTGGGCACCGTGTCGGCGTCCCAGCCCATCCGTTCAAACTCGCGGAGGCGGCCTTCGGCGGTGGCCTTGCCCAGTTCCGGTTCGGGGTGGGAGGTGAAGAACGGCCAGGGGGTGGATGCACCGTACTCCTCGCCCATGAACAGCATCGGGGTGTAGGGACCGGCCAGGTTCAGGACGGCCGCCTGCGCCAGCTGGGCGTAACCCACCGTGGCGCCCATCCGGTCGCCGGCAGCACGGTTGCCGATCTGGTCATGGTTCTGGGTGCAGACCACCAGCTGGTGGGTGGACACCTGGGCCGGATCGATGGGTCGCCCGTGAACGCGTTCCCTGAACGACGAGTAGGTTCCGTTGTGGAAGAACCCGTGTTCGAGCACTTTGGCCAGCGCGGCGACGGAGCCGAAGTCCTCGTAGTAGCCATCGGTTTCACCGGTGACGTTGACGTGGACCGCGTGGTGGAAGTCGTCGCTCCACTGGCCAGCGAGCCCGTAGCCACCGGCGGTCCGCGCCGTGATCAGCCGCGGATTGTTGAGGTCGGATTCGGCGATCAGGAACAGGGGCTTGCCCAGCTCCTCGGCGCACGCGTCCGTTTCGGCCGCGAATTCTTCGAGAATGTGGACGGCCCGCTCGTCGTGCAGTGCGTGCACCGCGTCCAGGCGCAGGCCGTCGATGTGGAAGTCCCTGAAGAACATCGCGATGTTGTCGAGCACATACCGGCGGACCTCGTCCGAGAAGGGTCCGTCGAGGTTGAGGGAGTCCCCCCAGGTGTTGGCCTTGCCCTCCGTGAGGTAGGGCGCGAACTGGCCCAGATAGTTGCCGCTGGGTCCCAGATGGTTGTGCACCACATCCTGGATAACGCCGAGGCCGCGCTGGTGGGTCGCGTCGACGAACCGCTGGTATCCGGCGGGTCCCCCGTAGGTTTCCTGCACGGCGTGCCAGAGGACGCCGTCGTAACCCCAGTTGTGGGTGCCGTTGAAGGCGTTGACCGGGAGTAGCTCAACATACTGCACACCCAGATCCGCCAGGTAGTCCAGCTTCCCGATGGCCGCGTCGAAGGTGCCCTCGGGAGTGAAGGTCCCGATGTGCAGTTCATAGATGGCCCCGCCGGCCAGACCGGGTGAGACCCAGGAGCTGTCCTGCCAGGTGTGCGCGCCGGGATCGAACGTCCGGGAGAGCCCGTGCACGCCGTCGGGCTGGCGACGCGAGCGGGGATCCGGGATTGGCGACTCGGCACCGTCCACCAGATAGCCGTAGTCGATGTCCCCGGTACCCGTGGGTGCGGTGTCGGCGGTCCACCAGCCGTCGTCGCCCCTGGTCATCGTGGTGGTGGTGCCCGCCGCCGTCAGCGACAGGGTGGTGGCCTTGGGTGCCCAGACGTCGAATGGTTTCCTCATGATGCGTCCTCCCGGATCAGCAGTGCTACGGGGTAGGTTTCGAAGATGGTTCCGGCGGGCACGGCGCCCCCGGAAAAGGTTGCCCCGGTGATGGCGCAGCTGTACTGGCCCTCCGGCAGGACGACGGCGGTGTCCTGCCAGCCGCCGCGTCGCTGAAGCCCCAGCGGGAGCCGGGTGAGAAGGGCGACGGCTCCCCCGCGGTCGAAGCCGAAGACGTGATCGGCCGCCGCACCGGTTGCCGGGACGGCCGCGTAGCCGTCGAAGAGTTCCGGCCGGTCGCGGCGGAGTTTCAGTGCGCGGGAGACGACGAGCAGCTTGGCCACCGCGCCGTCGTCGACGGCGGGCAGCGCACCGAAGGCGAGGTCCACCAGGGACTGCTTCCGCGCCTCGAAGTCCACCGGGCGGCGGTTGTCCGGGTCAACCAGCGAGTCTTCCCAGAATTCGGAGCCCTGGTACACGTCCGGGACACCGGGCATGGTCAGCTGCAAAAGCTTGGCACCGAGCGAGTTGGACCAGCCGTAGCCCTTGATCTTTTCCACCAGGTCGGTGACCAGCGCGTTGACCGCCGGGGTGTCGTAGGCGGCGTCCACTGCAGCGTGCATCCGCTCCTCGAAGGCCTCGTTGGGTGCCGTCCAGTGGGTGCTGGAGTCCGCTTCGCGGGACGCCTTTTCCACGTAGGCGTGCGCCCGCTCGCGGCTCAACGGCCAGGCACCAATCATGGCCTGCCACAGCAGCGACGAGAAGGCCGGGTCACCGAGGGGCGCAGCGTCGTCGAGCTGGCCGAGCACGATGGCCCAGTCGTCAGCCATTTCGGACAGGACGCTGATCCGGGCCCGGGTGTCCTCGCTGCGTTTGGTGTCGTGGGTGCTGAGCGCCGTCATCGAGAGTGGGTTGTCGCGCTGGCGGCGCAGGAGGCGGTTGTGCATTTCCACCCGGTCGATGGCGAAGATCGACGGGTCGGCGCCCACCTCGTTGAGGGAGGTCAGCCGGTTGTACCGGTAGAACGCCGTGTCTTCGACGCCCTTGGCCATCACCATACCCGAGGTCTGCTGGAACCGGGTAGCCAGCTCGGTCATGGGGGTGTCAGCGTCGGCGGCGTCAGGATCAGCCAGGTAGGGGTTGAGCAGGGGGTGCAATGCCTTCAGGGTGTCGGCGAGGTCCGGCCGGTGCACCTGGGCCGCGACGACGGCGTCGTCGAGGTAGTCGGCCCCGCCGGGAAGGTAGCTCCGGTAGACCGGGAAGCAGGCGAGCAGTTCGGCGATGGCGTCGGCGGCCCGCTCGTGGTCAAGACCAGCGTCGGAAGGTACTAACCGGGTGAGGCGGAGCACTTCGGACCGGAGGATGCCATCGGCGATGCCGCGTTTCGTGCCGTGGATCATCGAGTGGAAGTCCTCGGCCGGTGCCACCTGTTCCAGGGTGGCCTGTCCTGCCGGGTCCACGAACAGGCGGTCGATGTCGGCCAACGCGTCGTAGCCGGTGGTTCCTTCGCTGGCCCAGTCGGCGGGGAGGGTCTCCCCCGGCTCGAGAATCTTTTCCACGAGCACGTAGGCCCCGCCGGTGAGCTCGCGCAGCCGGTCAAGGTAGCCGGCGGGGTCGGCGAGCCCGTCCGGGTGGTCAATTCGGAGCCCGTCCACCAGGGATTCCTCGAACCAGGTCCGGATTTCGCTGTGGGATTCGTCGAACACCCGCGGCACTTCAACACGCAGGCCGGCCAGGGTGTTGACGCCGAAGAAGCGGCGGTAGTTCAGTTCGCTGTCCGCCCGGCGCCAGTTCACCAGCTCATAGTGCTGGCGGGCGTGCACCGCCTGGGCGGTGTCACCGGTTTCGTAGCTGCCGTCCGCGATGGGGAACCTGTGGTCGTAGTAGCGCAGCTCCCCGCCGTCGAGCTCCAGGGCGGCAAGCTCGTCCCCGCCGTCGCCGAGCACCGGCAGCCGGATCTTCCCGCCCGCGGCTTCCCAGTCGACGTCGAACGCCTCGGCGTAGGGCGAATCCTGACCGCCCTTGAGCAGTGAAGACCACCAGGGGTTCTGGGCGGGGGTCTGCACTCCCAGGTGATTGGGCACAATATCCACGAGGACGCCGAGGCCTGCGGCATGCGCGGCGTCCGAGAGCGCCACAAACGCGTCACGTCCGCCACGCTCAGGGTCGATTGCGGTGGGGTTGGTGACGTCGTAGCCGTGACCGGATCCCTGTTCAGCGGTCAGCACTGGCGACAGGTACACCCAGTCCACGCCAAGATCCCGCAGGTAGGGAACCACCGCAGCGGCATCCCTGAGATCGAATTCGGATCGGATCTGCAACCGGTAGGTCGACTTCGGGGTCCTCATGCATGTACTCCTGAACTGGGATGCTGCGGTTGTGCGGGGTGAGCCGGCTGACCCCGGCGGGGCCGGGGTCAGCCGGATGGAACCTTGGGCCAGCAGTGGTTAGGCGCCGCCGGGCTGGTGCGAGTTTGCCAGTGCGGCCAATGATGCCGCGACCGAGTGATCGAGATCCTCGGTTTCGGTGTGGGCGCGCAGGACCACCATTGATTTGGCTTCCAGCGTGATCGTGGCTTCCGAGGGAATGGAATCCGAGTCGGCGAACTTGCCGGCGGTGTCGATCACTTCGTCCCAGGCCGGAGCGTACTCCCGCGGTGGGAGGGTGAAGTCGACCGGCTCGTCGCTGGCGTTGAACAACAGCAGGAAGTTCTGGTCGGTGATCCGCTGCCCACGGGCGTCGCGGCCGGAGATGCCCTGCCCGTTCAGGAAGACGCCGATGGAGCGGCCGAACCCGGTGTCCCAGTCCTCCGGCGCCATGACGGTGCCGTCGGTGCCCAGCCACACGATGTCCGGCAGGGCTTCGCCCTCGCCGCGTCGCACGGGCCGTCCGTCGAAGAACCGGCGACGCCGGAACGTGGGGTGCTCGGAGCGCAGCCGGTTCACTGCGGCGGTGAACTCCAGCAGCGGCTGGTCCACCTGGTCCCAGTGAATCCAGCTCAGTTCGGAGTCCTGCGCGTAGGTGTTGTTGTTGCCCTGCTGGGTGCGGCCCACCTCGTCGCCGTGCAGCAGCATCGGGACGCCCTGCGAGAGCAGCAGCGTCGCGATGAAGTTCCGCTGCTGGCGGACCCTGAGGGTATTCACCTCGGGGTTCTCGGAGGGACCTTCCTCGCCGCAGTTCCAGGACCGGTTGTGGGATTCGCCGTCGTTGTTGTCTTCACCGTTGGCATCGTTGTGCTTCTCGTTGTAGGACACGAGGTCGCGGATGGTGAAGCCATCGTGTGCGGTGACGAAGTTGATCGACGCGACCGGACGGCGGGCCGACTGCTCGTACAGGTCCGCTGAGCCGGTCAGGCGAGACGCAAACTCGCCCAGGGTCGACGCTTCTCCACGCCAGAAGTCGCGCACCGTGTCGCGGTACTTGCCGTTCCACTCGGTCCACTGTGGCGGGAAGTTGCCCACCTGGTAGCCGCCAGGACCCACGTCCCACGGCTCCGCGATGAGCTTGACCTGGGAGACTATGGGGTCCTGCTGGACCAGTTCGAAGAAGGCCGACAGGCGGTCGACGTCGTAGAACTCGCGGGCCAGCGTGGACGCCAGGTCAAAGCGGAAGCCGTCAACGTGCATTTCAGTGACCCAGTAGCGCAGCGAGTCCATCAGCAGCTGCAGGGAGTGCGGGTTGCCGACGTTGAGGGAGTTACCGGTACCGGTGTAGTCCATGTAGTACTTCTTGTCGTCTTCGACGAGCCGGTAGTAGGCCGAGTTGTCGATGCCACGCATCGACAGGGTGGGGCCCATGTGGTTGCCCTCGGCGGTGTGGTTGTAGACCACGTCGAGGATCACTTCGATGCCGGCGAGGTGGAGTTCACGCACCATCGCCTTGAATTCCTGAACCTGCTCGCCGGTGTCACCGGCGGAGCCGTAGGTGTTGTGCGGTGCGAAGAACCCGATGGTGTTGTAGCCCCAGTAGTTGGTGAGGCCCTGTTCCTGCAGAGTGCTGTCGTTGACGAACTGGTGCACGGGCATCAGTTCGATGGCGGTGATGCCAAGCTTCTGCAGGTGCGAGATGACCGCGGGGTGGGCGACACCGGCGTAGGTGCCGCGCTGGTCCTCAGGGACCTCGGGGTGCAGCTGGGTGAGACCCTTCACGTGGGCTTCGTAGATGACTGACTGGTGGTACGGGATGCGTGGTTTGCGGTCGCCGTCCCAGTCGAAGAACGGGTTCACGACGACGCCGAGCATCATGTGGGGTGCCGAATCATCGTTGTTGATCGAGTTTTCGTCACCGAAGTTGTAACCGAAGAGGGCTGGATCCCAGTCGATCTGCCCGTGAACTGCCTTGGCGTAGGGATCCAGGAGCAGCTTGTTCGGGTTGCAGCGGTGGCCCTCCTCCGGTGCGTTGGGGCCGTGCACGCGGTAGCCGTACTTCTGGCCGGGCACGATCTGCGGCAGGTACCCGTGCCAGACGTAACCATCGACTTCGTGGAGTTCAATGCGGGTCTCGACGCCGTCGTCGTCGAGCAGGCAGAGCTCTACCTTGTCAGCAATCTCGCTGTACAGCGCAAAGTTGGTGCCGGTGCCATCATAGGTGGCGCCCAAGGGGTACGCTTCGCCGGGCCAGAGTTCCATGTATTCTCCTGAAAAGTGGGTAAATCGTGGGTCGAAAAGTAAACGGTCCAGCTACCTTCATAGCGCAACCAGGTGACTATTTGGTGAATTGTGTCCTATCGGGCGGTCCCGTCAGCAGGTCCGCGAGGACCGCACCGACATGCTTCGGCAGGTCCGAGACGACCACGGGCCCGAAGGCGGCCGCCCTCGTCCCGGCGAGGCCATGCAGCAGGGCTGCCGCCGCCGCGACGGCGGCCCAGGTGTCGGCCTCGGGCACCCCGAGGCGGCCAGCGGCCGCACCGTCGTCGTCCTCGGCAAGTGTCGCCGCGAGGGCTCCAAGGATGCCGGCCAGGGTGTCACCTGATCCGGCAGTGGCGAGCCACGGCGTTGCGGCGGCCTGGCTGAAGAGCGCGCCCGACGGCGAGGCGACCACCGTGACGGCACCCTTGAGCAGCACCGTCGCACCGGTGAGCTCCGCGGCCTTGCGGGCGTAGTCGGCGGGCGCCGACTCAATGTCCTGCCGGGTTACCCGGACCTTGCGGCTGGCCAGGACCGTCTGCAGCTCACCGGCATGGGGGGTCAGGATGACATGAGGTCCCAGCCTGCGCGGCAGCAGGGGCAGCGCTCCGGCGTCGACCACCGTGGGCAGACCCGAGGACATGGCGTCGCGGGCCCGCCGTCGCTGGTCCGCGTCGTCTTCGGCGCCGGGTCCGACCAGCCAGGCCTGGACCTGGGATGACCTGACGGATTCCTGGGAGCAGACGGCTGCCGGGTGGCTCCGGTTGATCAGACTGGCGACGGGCTCCGGTCCCAGGTACCGCACCATGCCCAGGCCGGTAGCCAGGGCAGCACCGGTGGCCAGCACCGCGGCCCCCGGGTACTTCACGGAGCCGGCGGCGATCCCGAGTACCCCGCGGGTGTACTTGTGATCGCTGGCGCGCGGCTGTCGGTAGAGTGCCGCGAGGTCGGCCGGCTCCAGCCGGCGGATAGCCGGTTCGGGGAGCGTCGCGCCGAGCCCGATGTCGATGACCGTGACCCGTCCTGCTGCGCGGGCACCCGCACCGGTGAGGAGCCCGGCCTTCAGCGCGCCGAACGTCACGGTCAGATCGGCGGGGAGCACCGGTTCGTGGACCATCCCGGTGGTGGCATCCAGCCCGCTGGGCAGATCGCAGGCGATGACCGTTCCCGTTGCGGCGGTGGCGAGCTCGCGGACGAGACTCGCTGCCGGTTCGCGCAATCCGCCGGATCCGCCGATTCCCAGGATGCCGTCAATGATCAGGTCCGCAGCCGCGCACAGTTGCACGAGCCGGTGGAGGATTTCCTCGGAAAGCCGCTCGACGCGGCCGCCCGCGCGTTCAAACGCCGCCAGCGCGGCGGGGTGGGTGGTCCCGGCGGTGAGCACCGCGGTGGTGCGTACTCCCCTGCCGGCCAGGCGGGCCGCCGCGAAGAGGGCGTCACCGGCGTTGTTGCCGCTGCCCGCGAGGACAAAAGCGTTGCGCCCGTAGCAGCCTCCCCGGGAGGCAAGGAGCTCGGTGGTCGCGGCGGTGTAGAGGCCATAGGCCGCGTGTTGCATCAGGGCGTCGCTGTGCCCGGCCGTGAGGAGGGGGGCTTCAGCCGAACGGATCGCACTGCCCGAATAGGCGCTAAGCATACTTAGGAGTCTATCCCGCCAGAAAGCGATGCCGGTGCACCTTCGCCGGCTACGCCCTCTCCCACCACCATGGCGGTGGCTACCCCGCCGTCATGGCTGAGGGACAGATGCCAGCGGCGCACGCCCTTGAGAGCCGCTGCAGCAGCGACCGTCCCCTTGACCTCGATCGACGGGCTACCGGCAGTGTCGACACCGATCCAGCAGTCCTGCCAGTTCATCCCCGCGGGTGCTCCCAGCACCTTGGCTACCGCCTCCTTGGCAGCAAACCGAGCAGCCAGGGAGCGCAGGTTGAGCACCCGCTCGGCGGGCACGAACAACCTGTCCCGCAGTCCGGGGGTGCGCTCCAGCTGGCGGCCGAACCGCTCGATGTCGACGACGTCGACGCCGATACCCACGATCACCGGCGACTACTCAACGGTGACTGACTTGGCCAGGTTGCGGGGCTGATCGACGTCGTACCCCTTCGCAGAGGCCAGCTCGCAGGCGAAAATCTGGAGCGGGACGGTCGTCAGCAGCGGCGCAAGCAGGGTGGGGGTCTGCGGCACATAGAAGACGTGCTCGGCGTACGCCTCGACCGAGGTGTCCCCCTCCTCGGCGATGACGATGGTGATGGCACCGCGGGCGCGAATCTCCTGGATGTTGGAGACCACCTTGGCGTGCAGCGAATCCCTGCCGTGCGGTGACGGGACAACGACAACGACAGGCTGGCCGTCCTCGATCAGCGCGATCGGGCCGTGCTTGAGCTCTCCTGCCGCGAATCCTTCGGCGTGGATGTAGGCCAGTTCCTTCAGCTTCAGCGCACCCTCCATCGCGACAGGGAAACCGACGTGCCGGCCCAGGAAGAGCACCGACTTGGCGTCGGACATGTCGCGGGCGAGCTTCTTGACCTTGTCAGCGTTGTCCAGGATGTTCTGGATCTTCGCCGGCATTTCGGCCAGGTCGGCGAGGACCGCAGCGATTTCGTCGCCGAACTTGTTGCCGCGCAGCTGGGCGAGGTACAGGCCCAGCAGGTAGGCGGCGGTGATCTGCGCCAGGAACGCCTTCGTCGAGGCGACGGCGATTTCGGGGCCGGCGTGGGTGTAGAGGACGGCGTCGGATTCGCGCGGGATGGTGGAGCCGTTAGTGTTACAGATCGCGACCACCTTGGCGCCCTGCTCGCGGGCGTACCGCACCGCCATCAGGGTATCCATGGTTTCCCCGGACTGGGAGATGGCGACCACCAGGGTCTTCTCGTTGACGATCGGATCCCGGTACCGGAACTCGTGGGACAGCTCCACCTCGGTGGGGATCCTGCACCAGTGCTCGATGGCGTACTTCGCCACCTGCCCCGCGTAGGCCGACGTGCCACAGGCGAGAACCACAATCTTGTCGACCGAGCGCAGGATCGACTCGTCGATGCGCAGCTCGTCGAGCACCAGGCGGCCCTGGGCGTCGGAACGCCCGAGCAGGGTCTGGCCGACGGCGTCGGGCTGGTCATTGATTTCCTTCTCCATGAAGGACGGGTAACCGCCCTTCTCGGCTGCCGCCGCATCCCAGTCGACGTGGAATTCCTTGCCGACGGCGGGAGCCCCGAAGAAGTCGGTGATGATGACCTCGTCGGGGGTGATAGTGACAACCTGGTCCTGCCCGAGTTCGACGGCGCGCCGGGTGAAGTCGATGAAGCCTGACACGTCGGAGCCGAGGAAGTTCTCTCCGTCACCGAGACCGACGACGAGCGGCGAATTGCGCCGGGCGGCGACGACGACGCCCGGGGAATCCTCGTGCACGGCGAGCAGGGTGAAAGCACCCTCCAGGCGCTGGCTGGCCTGACGCATGGCATTGCTCAGTGGGTCGGTGTCACCGGCGAGCGCGAGCTCCCGGTAAATGCTGCCCAGCAGGGTAGCCGCCACTTCGGTGTCGGTCTCCGAGAGGAACGTTTCGCCCTGCTCCAGCAGAGTTGCCTTCAGTTCAGCAAAGTTCTCGATGATGCCGTTGTGGATGACGGCCAGTCGCCCGTTGTCGGCGAGGTGCGGGTGGGCATTGAGGTCGTTCGGTGCCCCGTGGGTGGCCCAGCGGGTATGGCCAATCCCGGTCATCGACGCTGGCAGGGGGCTGGCCTCCAGCTCGCCGATCAGGTTGCTGAGCTTGCCTGCCTTCTTCCGTGATGCGATACCGGAAGGAGTCAGTACTGCTACCCCAGCCGAGTCATACCCCCGGTATTCGAGACGCCGCAGCCCCTCCATGACAACGTCCAGCGCGCCATGCGTCGCTGCTGTTCCGTCGGATGACACTGATGACCGGCCTACGTAGCCTACGATTCCACACATGGGTTTAAGAGTACCGTCAGCGGCGAGGTAACAGCTGCAGCCGGGCCCGCGCGGGGCCCCCGGGTAAGGAGTAAGTTCGCTTATGGCCGCACCAACAGGCACAATTCCTATGGTGAACGAATCAAATGCCGGGGAGGCCGCAACCAATGGTGCGGAGAGCAATTTCACACCGTTTGTCGAACTCGACCGGCAGACCTGGGCCCGGCTTTCCAACGAAATCACCTCACCTCTGGGCCTGGAAGACATCCTGCGGCTGAAAGGCTTGGGCGATGAGCTCAACCTCGACGAGGTACGTGAGGTCTATCTTCCCCTCTCCCGGCTCCTCTACCTGTACGTCGCCGCCGCAGGGGAACTGCATGCCGCGACCACCACCTTCCTGGGCGAGCAACGCACCCGCACCCCCTTTGTCATCGGCGTGGCCGGCTCGGTCGCCGTCGGCAAATCAACCACCGCCCGCGTGCTCCGGGAACTGCTCAGCCGCTGGCCGGACACCCCCAATGTGGAGCTGGTGACCACCGACGGGTTCCTGTACCCCAATGCCGAGCTGCAACGACGCGGTTTGATGCAGCGGAAGGGTTTCCCCGAGTCCTACGACCGGCGGCGCCTGCTCAGGTTCGTCAGCGAGGTCAAGAGCGGTGCCGAGGAAGTGCGGGCACCGTGGTACTCCCACCTTTCGTACGACATTGTCCCGGACCGGGAGGTGGTGGTCCGGCGGCCGGATGTCCTGATCGTCGAGGGCCTGAACGTGCTCGCCCCCGCCCGCACCCGGGCGGATGGCCGGTCCGGCCTGGCGCTCAGCGACTTTTTCGACTTTTCCATCTATGTGGACGCCAAGACCTCCTACATTGAGCAGTGGTATGTGCAGCGGTTCCAGTCCCTGAGGACCGGCGCGTTCGCCAATCCGCAGTCGTACTTCCACCGGTACGCGTCGCTGACCGACGATGAGGCGAAGGAAACCGCCCTCGGGATCTGGAAGCGGATCAATGAGCCCAACCTGATGGACAATGTGCTCCCCACCCGCGGGCGGGCGCAACTGGTCCTCACCAAGGAAGCCGACCACTCGGTGCGGCGAATGCTGCTGCGGAAGACGTGAGCCAGTCCCGGCGGCCCGTGCGAGGGCTCCTGGCAGCCGCCATCGTCCTTGCCGCCGTCCTGTCCGGCTGCGGGGCAACCGACCCGGACCCTGCAACGTCGGAGATCCCCAGCCTTACCGTCGGGGAGATCCCCGCGCCCGCCCAACGGGCGCCGTCGTCTGCGGGCCCTGCCCCCTCCGCTCCCGCGACCAACTCCGTCCCGTCTGTCGTGGCGGACGCGTTCGCCGACCCCGCCGCCGTGACCGTCGTCGTCAACAAGCGCCGTCCCCTTGACCCGATCGACTACGTACCCGACGATCTGGTCCTGCCCGCGGTGGCCCTCGCCGTCGACCAGGCAAATGCCACGTTGCGCCCCGACGCCGCGCAGGCGGTGGAGGAGATGTACGCAGCGGCAGCCGCCGACGACGTCGGACTCACCCTCGTGAGCGGTTACCGCTCCTATCCGGTGCAGGTGGATACCTATAACTACTGGGTGAGCCTTAATGGCAGTGCTGAGAACGCCGACAACTACTCGGCCCGCCCCGGTTTCTCGGAACACCAGACCGGGCTGGCCTTCGACATCGGGCAGGACGACGGCGCCTGTACCCTCCGATCATGTTTTGCGGAGACAGCCGCAGCAGCCTGGGCAGCGGAGAACGCCCACAGGTTCGGCTTCATCCTGCGGTACCCGGAGGGTCGCCAGGACACCACCGGGTTTCTCGCCGAGTCATGGCACTACCGGTTCGTTGGAGCGGAGACCTCTACCTCCATGTGGGATGACGGGGTCCAGACCCTCGAGGAGTACTTCGGGCTGCCCGATGCGCCCGACTACGGCTAGCGAAGATATCCTTGGCGGATGCTCAACGGATTCAAGACATTCATCATGAAGGGAAACGTCGTCGACCTGGCCGTCGCCGTCGTTCTCGGCTCTGCCTTCGGCGCTGTGGTCACCGCACTCGTCGATTCGGTTCTCATGCCGCTGATCTCGGCATTGGTGGGATCCCCGAACTTCGATGATTTCGCGAAGGTCACCATCGATGGGAACGACATCATGTTCGGGGTACTCCTGACCGGAATCGTCAACTTCCTGCTCGTAGCGGCAGCAATCTACCTCGTCGTCGTGCTGCCCATGAACAAGATGATCGCGCGCCGCAATCGGACCCTTGGCATCGTGCAGGAGGAGCCTGCCGTGGACCCGCAGATCGCCCTGCTGACGGAGATCCGGGACAGTCTGGCGACCCGCCCCTAAGGGGCAGATATTCCAGGCTGGCCGCTGTCTGCTGCGGACCCTGGGGCCCGAACCTACGCTGAGGCCAGAGCCAGCCGGAGCGAGACCGTCTCGGCGAGGCGGTCGGCGGTCAGCTGGGCGGTTGCCATGTCGGCTGCCTCCACCATGACCCGCACCACGGGCTCGGTGCCGGATGGTCGCAGGAGCACCCGACCGGTCTCCCCCAGCACGTCCTGCGCTTCGAGGACTGCCTGCTGGACATGCTCGTTGGTGGTCACGGCGCCCTTGTCGACGCCCTTGACGTTGATCAGCACCTGGGGAAGCTTGTTCATGATCTGGGACAGCTCCTTGAGCGTCCGTCCGGTCCGCGCGACCTGGGCCGCCAGTTGCAGACCGGTCAGGACGCCATCACCGGTAGTGGCGTACTCGGCAAAAATGACGTGACCCGACTGCTCGCCGCCGAGGCTGTAGCCGCCGTCGCGCATTCCCTCAAGCACATACCTGTCGCCAACACCAGTTTCCCTGAGGCTGATGCCAGCCTCGCGGAGAGCGAGCTTCAGACCGAGGTTGCTCATCACCGTGGCGACCAGGGTGTTGTCCTTGAGTGTGCCGGCAGCGTTCATCGCCACGGCCATGATCGCCATGATCTGGTCGCCATCAACGATGTTTCCTTCGTGGTCGACGGCAAGGCACCGGTCGGCATCGCCGTCGTGGGCAATACCCAGATCCGCGCCATGCTCAAGCACCGCCGCCTGCAGGGGGCCGAGGTGGGTGGACCCGCACCCGTCATTGATGTTGATCCCGTCGGGGTCGGCACCAATCACCACAATCTCGGCGCCCGCATCGGCGAAGACCTGGGGCGAGCAACCGCTGGCGGCTCCGTTGGCGCAGTCGAGCACCACTTTGACTCCCTCCAGCCGGTTGGGGAGGGTCTGGAGCAGATGGACCACATAGCGGTCCTCGGCATCGGCGAAGCGCTGGATCCGTCCGACATCACCCCCGGTGGGCCGAAGGGCTGGGCGGGTCAGCTCCAGCTCGATGGCGTCCTCGATCCTGTCATCGAGCTTCTTGCCTCCGCGGGCGAGGAACTTGATGCCATTGTCGGGCGCCGCGTTGTGGGAAGCGGAGATCATGACACCGAAATCGGCGTCCAGGTCCGCCACGAGGAACGCTGCGGCAGGCGTGGGGAGAATTCCGGCGTCGAAAACGTCAACGCCCGCCCCGGCCAGGCCGGCCTCCACTGCTGCGGCAATGAAGTCGCCGCTGATGCGGGGGTCACGGGCGATGACGGCGGTGGGCCGTCTGCCATTGGTAAAGCGGTGCCCCAGCACCACTGCCGCCGCCTGTGCCAGCTGCATTGCCAGCTCGGGCGTGATCAGTTCATTTGCCAGTCCGCGGACCCCATCGGTCCCAAATAATCTACTCATCGATGTACATCCTAGTTCAGGGGGAAACGATCCCGATCTTAAACAGCCAACGCCCGTCCGGAACCCGGACGGGCGTTGGGAAGCACACAGGACCAGTCACGCTTGAGGAAGCGGGCCGATCCACGCGGTGCTCTAGCGCTTGGAGTACTGAGGTGCCTTGCGAGCCTTCTTCAGACCAGCCTTCTTACGCTCGATCACTCGTGCGTCGCGGGTCAGGAAGCCGGCCTTCTTGAGGATGGCGCGGTTGTTCTCGCGGTCAATCTCGTTCAGGGCACGGGCGACGCCGAGGCGAAGCGCACCAGCCTGGCCGGATGGGCCACCACCGTGGATACGGGCGATGACGTCGTAGGAGCCGAGAAGTTCAAGGATCTTGAACGGATCGTTGACTTCCTGCTGGTGCAGCTTGTTCGGGAAGTAATCGGCCAGTTCGCGGCCATTGACGACCCACTTGCCGGTACCGGGGACGAGCCGGACCCGTGCAACTGCTTCCTTGCGACGGCCGACGGCTCCGCCGCCGACGGTCAGGGCGGGACGTTCCTTGGCGGTTGCCTCGGTGGTCTCGCCGGTTTCTGAGGTGTAGCTCGTAAGCTCCTCAGTTGGTTCATTCAGCTCTTCAGTGTTCTGAGCCACGGTTCTCCTTGAATTAATTTCTTAGTGTGTGGTGGCCAGGACTACTGGGCGACCTGGGTAATTTCGAAGGTCTTGGGCTGCTGGGCAGCGTGAGGGTGCTCGGCACCGCGGTAGACCTTCAGTTTCCCGATCTGCTGGGCAGCCAGGGAAGTCTTGGGAAGCATGCCTCGGATGGCCTTCTCCACAGCGCGGACCGGATTCTGTTCCAGCAGCTCTGCGTAGTTGACTGACGAGAGGCCACCCGGGAAACCGGAGTGGCGGTATGCACGCTTCTGCTCGAGCTTGGCGCCGGTGAGGGCTACCTTCTCGGCGTTGATGATGATGACGAAATCGCCCATATCCATATGGGGTGCAAAGGTCGGCTTGTGCTTTCCGCGCAGCAGTGTTGCGGTCTGGCTGGCAAGTCGGCCTAGGACAACGTCGGTGGCGTCAATGACGTGCCACTGGCGGTTGATGTCGCCTGGCTTCGGGGTGTACGTACGCACGGTTTTTGCCTTCGTTTCTTGTTCGGTGACGCCTCCACGAGAGGAAAATGATTCCCACGCGAAAGCTCAGCTTATGCATGCGCTACCGGAACTTCAGGTGAGGGCTGAAAGCCAGTGATCCCGGGTATCTCGGCCATCCCCGCGGGCCAGGTGACTCTGCAACCGAGTCGCCACGCGGGCATGGACGTATCGAGGAGGGATACGCACAACGACTACCAAGATTAGCGCGAAGCTGTGCCTCAGGTCAAAGCGGGATCAACCGGCAGAAAATTGGACGACGCCGGCCGTACCTGGGCTTGGACCTGCTCCAGACACTCGGGGTGTGGATGACCGGCGACTTTTCCGGCATCCTGAGGGGCCGCTACGAGCTGCTCTGGGTTGCGTTCGCCATGACGGTCATCGCCTACCTGGCAGCCAACAGATTCACCGTTGCCGGGCTCGGCCAGCAGTTCACGGCGAACGCGGGGCTTAACTATGGACGCCTCCTCACGTTCGGGCTGGTGATCGTTTCGGTTGTGAGCGCCGTGGTGGTGGTGACGGCCGGCGTCGTCCCGTTCCTGGGCCTCGTCGTCCCCAATGTGGTGAGTCTCATGGTGGGCGACAACGTCCGGAAGTCCATGCCCTGGGTGGCTGTGCTGGGAGCTGGATTCGTGCTTCTCTGCGACATGATCGGACGCCTGGTGCGCTTTCCCTACGAAATCCCGCTGGGTGTCGTGGTCGGTGTAGTGGGCGCCGCGATCTTCCTGTACCTCCTGCTCAGGAGCCCCAGCCGTGTCCACTAATCTGTCGACATCCTCATTAGTGACTGCCCGACGACGGCGATTCACCCGCCCTGCGATGGTCCTCGTGGTCCTCTGCGCGGTGGCACTCGGCAGCATCATCTGCTTCCTCACCGTCGGCATTACCGGGAGCTGGGACTTCGCTGTGCCGTTCCGGGCCCGCAAAGTAGCAGCGATGGTCCTGGTTGCCATTGCCGTGGGAGTATCGACGGTGCTTTTCCAGACCATCACCAACAACCGGATCCTGACGCCGTCCATCATGGGATTCGATGCCCTTTATGTGCTGATTCAGACGGTAATCGTTTTCGGCTTTGGAGCACTGACCCTGTCGACGTTCGACGACCGCCTGAAATGGCTTCTCGAGGTGGGTGCAATGGTGCTCTTCTCCACCCTCCTCTTCAGCTGGCTCTTCTTCGGTGCACGGCGCAGCCTGCACCTGATGATCCTGGTGGGCATTATCCTCGGCGTCCTCTTTCGCAGCATCTCCGGTTTCCTCCAGCGCATGCTGGACCCCGCCGCCTTCGCCGTCCTGCAGGACTCGTTCTTCGCCAGCTTCAACGCCGTCAACGAAGACCTCATTGTCATCTCGGCTATTGCCGTACTAGTTTGCGTGCTGGTCGGCGCACGGTTGATGTCCGTGTTCGACGTCCTGGGCCTAGGCGAGCACCACTCGGTGGGACTGGGGGTCAATTACCGCCGAACAGTTCTCGGCATTCTGGTGCTCATTGCGGTGCTGGTGTCGGTATCGACCGCCCTGGTAGGTCCAATCACCTTCTTCGGCCTGATCGTCGCCAACCTGGCCTATGGCCTCACCGGAACCAGCCGCCACCTGGTGGTGCTTCCTGCGACTGTCCTGCTGGGAATTATCGCTCTCGTCGGTGGACAGTTCGTTCTTGAGCAGGTCTTCGGGTTCAACACCGCCTTGAGCATCATCATCGAATCTGTCGGTGGCATCCTGTTTGTCGTTCTTCTGATCAGAAAGGGACCCCGATGATCACTCTGCGAGGGGTAACAAAAACGTACGGGTCGGTCCCTGTGGTCGACAGTGTCGATCTGGATCTCGGCCGAATCGGGGTGACCTCGATCATCGGACCCAATGGGGCTGGCAAGTCCACGGTGCTCTCAATCATCGGCCGGCTGCTCACCATGGATGCGGGCGCTGTCGAGATTGACGGGCTGAACACCAGGACGACGTCGGGCCGGATCCTGGCGAAGAAGGTTGCCCTGCTGCATCAGGACAACTTCCTCACGGCCCGGCTGACGGTCGGCGAATTGGTAGCTTTCGGACGCTACCCCCACTCCCGGGACCGGCTGACAGTGGATGACAAGTCGCGGATAGCCAATGCCTTGGCGTACCTCGACCTGACGGAGCTCCAGACCCGTTTTCTTGATGAGCTTTCGGGTGGGCAAAGACAGCGGGCATTCATCGCGATGGTGCTGGCGCAGGACACTGACTATGTCCTCCTCGATGAGCCGCTGAACAACCTCGATCTTCGGCATGCCGTCGAGATTATGCGGCTCCTCCGCCGCGCCGCCGATGAGATGGGAAAACGCGTGGTCCTCGTCATGCACGACATCAACTTCGCCTCGGTCTATTCGGACGAGATTGTGGCGATGAGCAACGGCCGGATCGTCCGGCAGGGGCCGGTCGACGACATCATGCAGCCGGAAGTACTGTCGTCGATCTACGAGACGCCCATCGATGTGCAAAGCATCAATGGAAACCGGATCAGCTTCCACTACACCTGAGCCCGATCTGAGCCCTTGACCGCCCGTATGGGTCGGAACAGTGCGGAATCTGCGAAGGATTGGCGCATCAATACGGGCCAAACCGCAGTGTTTGCACAGGATAGGAATCACGCCCGTATTTGGCCGATTGCTAATGCTACTTTCTATTCAGCGGCGGAATTGATCCCCCGCTTCCGTTCACTCACATTTTCCAGGAGCATCCCATGGTCTCTCTCTTTGCCACCCTCCACGTCCTCGGCCTCAAGGCCACCGAACGCCTTCGCCGCGAAGAAACCGGTGCCACCGCAGTTGAATACGGCCTGCTGGTCGGCCTGATCGCAGTAGTTATTACCGGTCTCATGGTGGTCTTCGGTCCACAGCTTCAGGATGCATTCACGGACATCCTCCCGGCTGTCGACTAACTTCACTCAACTACAACTGGCTTTGGTCCTCCCGGCCCGCTGGGGAGGTCGGGATACAGATCGAAGCAGCGGCGTACAGCACCGCTGCTTCGATCTGCTTAACAGCGGAACTAGATTCAAGGAAAGAACCCCATGAGACGATTGCGTTCCGAATCCGGAGCGGCTGCGGTCGAATTCGCGCTCGTGGTGCCCATTCTCCTTCTGGTCCTGTTTGGAATCGTCGAATTCGGGCGGGTCTACAACGCCCAGCTTCAGGTGACCTCGGCTGCCCGTGAGGCGGTCCGGGTGATGGCCATCCAGAAGGACTCTGATGTCGCCGTGGCCGCAGCGATTCTCTCGGCACCTGGCCTCCAACCCGCTTTGTCTTCAGGACAGGTCACGGTCACGCCCTGCGAAAGCGCTACTGAAACGACGGTTACGGTGACCTACTCGGTCGATCTGCTGTCCGGACTATTCGCCGATGCAGTATCCGTCACTGGAAGGGGAGTGATGCGATGCGGCGGCTGATGAAGAACGAGGACGGCGCGGTGGCGGTCATGGCGTCGCTCCTGATGGTGCTGGTACTGGGAATGGCCGCGCTGGTCATCGATGTCGGAATTGTCTTCGCCGAACGCGCCCAGTTGCAGAACGGTGCAGACGCCGCGGCTCTCGCCATTGCCCAGGAGTGCGCATATAAGGACTTGTGCGATCCAGGAGTGTCAGCTGTGACCGCAGCAACTCTTGCCAGCGCCAACGCCAATGACGGCCGCGCGAGCGCAGTCGTCGACTTGTCAGTTTCCAACACGGTCACCGTCACCACCAATACCCTCACCATCGATGGCAAATCGGCGGTCCAGTTCTGGTTTGCGCCGGTGCTGGGCATCGAGTCGTCGGCTGTACAGGCCAAAGCACGGGCGTCTTGGGGCAGCCCCTCCAAAGCGACTGTCTTTCCTTTCACCGCACCGAAGTGTCTCTTCGATCAGACCCCCACTGACGAAGAGATCTGGATAACCGTCGACTCCAGTTGCACGGGTACGGACGGCAAGTCTCTACCGGGAGCTTTCGGCTGGCTCGATACGCTCGACAAGAAGAGCTGTAGCGCAACAGTCGATGTCGACGAGATCATTGCAGGGGATCCAGGAAAGAGTGGCCCCCAGAATTGCGATATCGATGGGAAAACCATCTTATTGCCTGTTTACGTGGCGAAGTCAGGCAACGGCAATAACGTTAACTACGTGATTGACGGTTTTGCTGCGTTCTACACCACAAAACACAGCTGGCCCGGTGAATCCATCAAGGAGACCGGCTGCAACAACTGCGCCGGAATCAAGGGCAAATTCATTACCCTGGTCTCCCTCGAAGACCTCGAGTCCTTCGGCGTCGAAGAGCTCGGCGGAGACGAGTTAAACGCCTTCTTTGTCACGCTAAGCCAGTAAGGGAATTTCCAGTGAAAAGCCGAATCATCGGTGCGATAGCCGCCGTCGTCCTTGCAGTGATCGGCGCCGTGCTCCTGGTGCAATACGTCAGCGCCTCCGAGCAGCGGGCTCTGGCTGGCACCGAAACCCAGACAGTCCTGGTGGTCCGGAACGGAATCTCAATCCCCGAGGGCACTACTGCCGAGGGCATAGTCGAGCTGGTGAGCGAGGAGGCAGTCCCCGCCAAAGTGGTACCCGCAGACGCAATCGTGAGCCTTGATCAGGTCGCCGGCCTGGTAACCAGTGTGGAGTTGGTAGCTGGTGAGCAGGTGTTGAGCAGCCGGTTTGTTGACCCGGCGGAGCTCAGTGAAGACTCAGTGGTCGAGGTGCCCGAGGGCATGCAGGAAGTCACCATTCTTCTGGAGCCCCAGCGTGCCGTTGGTGGCCAGATACGTCCCGGGGACACGGTCGGCGTCTTTATATCGCTGGAAGGCGGCGGTGAAGAAAATCCGCTGGCTGTAAGCCACCTCACCCTGCATAAAGTACTGGTCACAAACGTTCAGGGCTTGCCAGAGCAGGTGGAGGAATCGAATGTTCCAGGCTCCACCCCAATTCCTGCCGGAAGCGTCTTGGTGACGGTAGCCCGCCCAGCACCTGACGCCGAGAAAGTCGTCTATGGGCAAGAATTTGGCAGGATCTGGCTTTCAAAAGAACCGGCGACAGCCACCGAGGACGGCACCCGGCCGATCACTGCAGATGAGATTTACGAATGAGCCGCTACGCGATAGTCACCGCAGCTCCTGACTTTCTCCAGCGACTCACGGAAGCGGCGTCGGGAGTACTCGAGGGAGAAATACATTCCTGGCCGGGCTCGGCTTTTCCGACGGGTGCGCAGGAGCTGGTTGCCCAGCTTCCAGATCCCCGGCTTCTCGACGTACTGATGCTCGGGCCAGGGGTTCCCCTCGATGACGCACTGCAGCTTGCCGACGAGTTTGAGGTGCAGTTCCCCGAAGTCAGCGTTCTTCTCGCCACCACCCCCACCCCCAGTGTGGTGCTCAGCGCCATGCGCGCCGGGATCCGGGACGTCGTTGAACCCGAGGCCGAGGTTGCCGACCTGAGCGTGCTCCTTCATCGGGCCACCCGCAGCGCGGCCATTCGACGACGCTCAGCCAGCCTCTCGTCCGGCGATACCGCTGGCACTGCCAACGGTCGGGTAATCGCAGTGGTTTCTCCCAAGGGGGGAGCCGGAAAAACTACTGTTGCAAGCAACCTGGCGGTCGGACTGGCTGCATCAGCTCCCCACGCCACGGTACTGGTCGATCTCGACCTGCAGTTCGGGGACGTGGCGAGTGCATTGACAATTTCCCCGGACCACTCGGTGACCGATGCGGTTCATGGTCCAGCCCGCCGCGACACCATGGTGTTGAAATCTTTTCTCAGCGCCCATCCAACCGGGCTATTTGCCCTGTGCGCCCCCGATCTTCCCGATTCGGTGGATCAGGTCTCCGGCGAAGACGTATCGCATCTACTGGACCAGCTGGCAAGCCAGTACCGCTACGTGGTGGTCGACACCTCCCCCGGGCTGTCCGAGCACACCCTCGCCGCACTGGACAAGGCAACCGACTATGTCTTTGTCAGCGGCATGGACGTACCCAGCGTGCGGGGGTTGCGCAAGGAACTCGATGTGCTGCGGGAGCTGGCACTCATTCCGATCACCCGTCATATTGTGCTCAACAATGCTGACCAAAGGGACGGCCTGACCCTCGCCGACGTCGAGAAGGCACTCAGCGTCAAGGTCGACATCGTCATCCCGTCCTCCCGCGCCGTTCGGCTTTCCACCAACCAGGGGGCACCCCTGCTCGAGAACAAGCGACGGGATCCCGCGAGCAAGGCGCTGCGGAAGCTGTTGCTCCGCTTCGCACCGCCCGTCGTCGCCGTGAAAGCCAAGGGTCATGGACGTCATCGGGGAGGAAAGCAGTGAATCTTGCCGAGCGTCTGGAAGCCGCCCGTCGATCGTCAGGAACAGGGTCCTCTCAACCAGCAGCGCAGGACGCGCCTGTGCTGGCCGCCGCTCCTCAGCAGAAACAGTCATTACAGCCGCGCACGAGGGAAGGGCAGCCGCCGCGAACTCCCAAGCCGTCGGCGTCAGCCCCGCCACCAGCTCGCGACGCCTTGGCCAAGCTGAAAGACAGGGCCGGCACCATTCTCTTCGAACGGCTCGGAAACCGGCTACTCGATTCAGCCCTGACCGAGGATCAGCTGCACGCCCTGGTACAGGAAGAACTCACCCAGGTGGTCGAGGAAGAGGAGGTGCCCCTTTCCAAAGATGAACGTCAGCGGCTGATCCGTGGTGTCAGCGATGATGTTTTGGGCTACGGTCCGTTGCAGCACCTGCTCGACGACGAAAGCGTCACCGAAATTATGGTGAATGGTCCGAACATGATCTATGTGGAGCAGCACGGCAAGCTGACCCGCAGCGGGGTCCGGTTTGCGTCAGAGGAACACCTCCGGAAGGTAATTGAACGCATCGTGTCCCGGGTGGGCCGACGGATTGACGAGTCGTCCCCGCTGGTGGATGCTCGTTTGGCCGACGGTTCCCGCGTGAACGCCGTGATTCCGCCCTTGGCGGTGAATGGATCCTCCTTGACCATTCGAAAGTTCGCCACCGACCCGTTTCAGGTTCACGACCTGATCGGCTTCGGGACCCTATCCCCCGACATGGCTGAGCTGTTGGATGCCTGCGTCAAGGCCCGGTTGAATATCATCGTGTCCGGCGGCACTGGCACAGGGAAGACCACTCTCCTGAATGTCCTCTCCTCCTTCATCCCGGAGGGCGAGAGGATCGTTACTATCGAGGATGCGGTGGAACTGCAGCTCCAGCAGGACCACGTGGTGCGGTTGGAGAGCAGGCCCAGCAACATCGAGGGCAAGGGTGAGATCACCATACGGGATCTGGTCCGCAACTCCCTCCGTATGCGGCCCGACCGCATAGTGGTGGGGGAGGTCCGCGGGGGCGAGACCCTGGACATGCTGCAGGCCATGAACACTGGCCACGACGGATCCCTCTCCACCGTCCACTCCAACTCACCCCGCGACGCAATTGCCCGGCTGGAAACTCTCGTTCTGATGGCTGGGATGGACCTTCCGCTCCGTGCGGTCCGTGAGCAGCTCGCTGCTGCAGTGGACGTCATTGTGCAGCTCACCCGTCTGCGTGATGGTACCCGTCGGGTCACCCATGTGACCGAGGTCCAGGGCATGGAGGGCGAGATCGTGACCCTGCAGGATGCCTTCGTCTTTGACTACAGCGCGGGCGTCGACTCCAACGGCCGGTTCCTTGGCGTTCCGGTGGCAACCGGAGTACGCCCGAAGTTCACCGACCGGTTCCGGGACCTCGGCATTGAACTCTCCCCCAGCGTTTTCGGGTCCCCTGTCAACGGGAGGAGTGAACGATGACGCCTGAACCACCGGTTATCCAGCTCCTCCTTGGAATCGTCGCCTGTTTCGCCGCACTGGGCGCCGCCATCTTGCTCGTACTCATCCCCCGTCCCCAACGGAATTCGCTAAACCGCGCCAAGTCGGCTGCCCCACCCTCCCCTATCCAGCTGACCCAATTGGCGAGCGTGACCATCAGCCTGGTCGACAGGCTCCTCAAGAGACGCAACCTGATGGCGGGAACAGCTGCGAGACTTGAAAGCGCTGGCGTGACGATCCGACCAGCCGACTTCGTTGTGCTGACCGGCATCGTCACTGTGCTCGCCGCCTGTGTGGGGCTGATCCTTGCCGGACCGTTCTTCGCCATCATTCTGGCTATTGCTGCCCCGCTTCTCGTCAAGGTGACCCTCGGCATCCTGACGTCCCGCCGTCAGAAACAGTTTGCAGAGCAACTCGACGACACCCTGCAATTGCTGGCAGGAGGTTTGCGTGCCGGGCACAGCCTGCTGCGCGCAATCGACGCCGTTTCAGCCGATTCGGAAGCTCCGACCACCGAGGAGTTCACCCGTATCATCAACGAAACCCGGCTCGGTCGTGACCTGGGTGACGCACTGGATGACGCCGCCGATCGGATGCAATCCGAGGACTTTTCCTGGGTGGCGCAAGCTATTGCCATCCATCGTGAAGTGGGTGGCAACCTGGCCAAAGTGCTCGATCAGGTGGGTCAAACCATTCGTGAACGCAACCAGATTCGTCGGCAGGTAGACACGTTGAGCGCTGAAGGCAAGCTGTCGGCCTACATCCTGATGGGTTTGCCGTTCGCCATGGGTGCAATTCTGATGGTGGTCAGTCCCGGGTATATGGATCCGATGTTTCAGCACCCCATCGGCTACCTGCTGATCGGGGTTTCACTGATACTACTTCTGGTGGGTGGGGTGTGGATGAAGAAGGTGGTCTCGTTCAAGTTCTAGCCCACTGTCAATCGGGTCGGCCCCCTGGAAGGAGGATCGCATGCCGCCATTGGTAACACTCAGCATTCTGGCCATCGTGGCTGCCATCCCGCTCTTTGCATGGTCGATCGTTGGGCATCGGGCGCCGGGACGAACCCAGATCCAGCACAATCTGACCCGCGGTCTCCCCAATGAGACAAAGGCGAAGCAGCGTAACGGCTCCTCGCTCGAAACCTTCGCCAGCCGCTTCACCCCTGACCGTCTGGTCGCGAAGCTCGATCGGCGCCTCGCACTGGCAGGACGCCCAGCGGGATGGCCACTGAAACGACTTGTCACCGCCAAAATCCTCCTGGCTATCGCAGCCGCGGTTCTGGGAGTTCTTTACGTCGGCGGCGCACCGGGGGCCCGGAGCGTCCTGCTCGCATTGGCCCTCACCGGGATTGCCTATTTCGTGCCTGATCTTCTCGTCTACAGCAAGGGCACCGAACGTCAGGCTGCCATTGCACTCGAATTGCCAGACACCCTCGACCAGATGACCATCGCTGTGGAAGCCGGGCTCGGCTTCGACTCCGCCATGGCGCGTGCCGGCCAAAATGGGAAGGGCCCACTCTCGGCCGAGCTGGTCCGGACCCTCCAGGACATGCAGTTGGGGATGGCACGCCGTGAAGCCTATGCGGCCCTACTTTCCCGCACCAATGCGCCGGATCTGCGTAAGTTCGTCAACGCCATAGTCCAGGCCGACCGGTACGGCATCTCGATTTCCAGTGTTCTTCGAGTGCAGGCAAGTGAGATGAGACTTAAACGCAGGCAACGGGCCGAAGAAAAAGCTATGCAGATTCCCGTGAAGGTCTTGTTCCCACTAATGGTCTGCATCCTCCCGGTGTTATTCATTGTGGTGATGGGACCAGCAGCAATCCAGCTTGTGGAGACGCTAGGGTAACGACCGCTCAGCGGCGCCTACCTGATGCGCCGCGAACCATCCGGGCACCTCGTCGGCCGGCAACGCTGGCGACCACAGGTAACCCTGGGCAAATTGGACCTCCATGCGGGACAGTTCCCTGAGCTGCTCAACGGTTTCCACCCCCTCGGCGACCACCCGTAACCCAAGCGCCCGCCCCATGGCGGTTATGGCCTCCACAATGGGGCCAGCGTGCGCATCGCTTCCCCCAAGCCCCTCGGTAAAGGAGCGGTCAATCTTCAGCGAGGTGACGGGGAAGCGCCGGAGATAGCTCAGCGACGAGTACCCGGTTCCAAAGTCGTCAATGGCTATCCCGATGCCCAGGCCCCGCAGTTTCGTCAGGGTCCTCAACGATTGGTCGGCGTCGCCCATCAGCACCGACTCGGTGATTTCCAGTACCAGGGCGGCCGCGTCGATCCCTGCCGTCCGGATCGCCTCAGCCACTGCGGCGGGCAGTCCTGGGTCCTGGAGTTGCCGCGCGGACAGGTTCACCGAGATCCGCCAGTTGGCTGCGCCGGGCACTTCGGATTTCCAGAGTTGCGCCTGCTTCAGTGTCTGGTTCAGGACCCACAGGCCAATCGGCACTATTTGGCCAGTCTCCTCGGCCACCGGAATGAACGAGTCAGGACCAATCAGCCCATGCTCCGGGTGCTGCCATCGCAGCAGCGCCTCAAATCCGATCGGCTCACCGCCGGCAACGTCCACCACCGGCTGATAGTGAATCTTCAGTTGATCCCGTTCAATGGCGCGGGGCAATTCCGATTCCACCGCCAGGCGCAGTTCAGCCCGCCGATGCATCGCCTCGTCAAAGAGAACTGCCTTCTTCCTGCCACTCCCCTTCGCCCGGTACATCGCGGCGTCCGAGTTGCGCAGGAGTGATCCAGGGGTGTCGTCCGCGTCCGAGATCGCGATCCCGATACTCACATCGACAAACACCTCCCGTTCCAGCAATTCGAACGGCAGCTGCACCGCGGTCCGGATGCGGCGGGCGAGCTGCGTCGCACTTTCTTCGGTCAGGTCCGTACACACGATCACAAACTCGTCACCGGCAAAGCGGGCCAGGGTGTCGTCGGGGCGCACCGCGTGCTGTAAGCGGGCAGCCAGCTGGACCAGAAGACTGTCGCCCGCCGCATGGCCCAGACCGTCATTGATCACCTTGAACCGGTCGACGTCGAGGAAGAGCAATCCCACCCGGGTACCCCGGAGGGCACAGTGGGAGAGCGCCCTGTCGATGCTCTCAGTGAGCAGCGCACGGTTCGCGAGCCCGGTGAGCGGGTCACGGAAAGCCAGCCGCTCGAGCGCCTGTTCGCTCAGCTTGCGCTCGGTAATGTCCATCGCGGTTCCCAGCATTTTGACCGGCCCGCCGTCGCTGTTCCTCTCCAGGGTGCCGCGGGCGAACACCCACCGCGTTTCCCCTTCGGGCGTCCTGACCCGATAGGTGAAGTCGACCGGCCCCCCGCGGGCAATCAATTCATCCCAGATCTGGACCACGCGTCGGCGGTCGGCAGGATGGACGGCTTGTACCAGTGGTACCCGCGCACCTGCGGACGTTACCGGGATCCCATGGATCCGGCAGTACTCGTCGGACCACCAGACACGACCCGAGCCTGCATCCCATTCGATCGAGCCCACATGGGCCATCTCCTGGGCAGCGGCCAGCCTGTCCCGCTCCAGTTCGGAGGCCGCACGCAGATTGTTCAGCTCCGTAACATCACGGGCAATCGCCGACGATCCGATCAGCTGACCCGACGCGTCATACATGGGCGACAACGTCAGGGAAACATCCATCAGCGTGCCGTCCTTGCGCATTCCCCGGACGTACTGGCCCATGACCGCTTCGCCACGGCGCAGCCGGTCGCGCAGCTCCTCATCCGCTCTGGAACGCTCCACCGGGGACAACATCGCGACGCTCTTCCCGATGGCCTCCTTCGACGAGTAGCCGTACATCTTCTCGGCCCCGGAGTTCCAACTGGTGATGATACCGTCGAGAGTGGCACCGTTGATTGCATCATTCGACGATTCGACGAGGCTGGACAGGCGACCCATTTCTGCCTCGGCTTGCTGGGACTCGGTGGTGTCAGTGGACACATCGATCACCGCGATCACTTCGCCCCGGGAGCCATACAGCGGCGTGACAGTGGAGTAAACCGACAACCGGCGCCCGCTGCGGTGCTTCGTCCAGTGCTCGCCTGACCAAGTCCCGCCGGCGGCGACCTGGGAGATGATCGCTGCCGCCTTGGATCCGCTCTCAAAGAGGGCGAGATCGGCAAAGTGTCGGCCCACCGCCTCCCCTGCATTCCAGCCCAGCATCCCCACTGAGGCATCGTTCCAGAAGGAAATCCTGCCATCCAGATCAATGGCAATCACTGACTGCCCGACCGCGTTCAGCAGCGACGCCTGAAAGGATATTTCCTGCTGCCCAAGCATCTGCCGCGAAATGTCGATATGGGTGACGAGCAGTCCGCCGCCGTCGATCCCGCAGATCCGGGTCCGAATCCAGCGTTCACCGCCGCGCGTTGGATACTCCAGGGCCAGGTTCTGTTCGTCCCCGGCTAAGACCGTGCGCAGGCCGCGGGAGACCGCTATCGCCGCATCATCCCCGCGTACTGCGGCATCGTCGCACGCCGCGGTGTAGGACTCACCCGCTCCGTGGACCCCTCCGATCTCATCGAAGGGCTGAGGAAATCTTTCCCACTCCCGATTGACTTCGGTGATCACACCGTGTGCCGAGAGGAGGGCCACAGCCACCGGCAGAGCATCCAGGGTCTCGCTCAACCTCGGCTCTGCCCGAGTCAGCGGCTTGCCCCCGGGCGAGACCGGGGGACGGTGCGTGCTCATCATCACAGCCTATGCCACCGCACCAGTAGATAATGGGGGAATGAAGCGGCAACGGGACACTAAATCGGGGCGCGTGGTCCTGCCGCGATCGGTGCTGGACCTTCCCCCTGCGGTGAGGCAATGGACTGGTCTGATAACCGCTGTGTTGTGCGCGACGGTGTTCTGGCGGCTCGGGTGGTCCCCCGCCACCCCGGCCTTTCTGGCACTCCCTGTTTTCTCGGTGGTGCTGGGGGTCGTGGATCTCCGCACCCGTCTTTTGCCGAACGCGCTTCTGCTGCCCTTCGGCGTTACCGCACTGGTCCTGTTCACGCTCGCCAGCCTCGTGTCAGGCGAATGGGACCGGTTAGCGGGGGCGATCGTCGGCAGTGCCGCCATGTTCGCCCTCTATCTGGTCCTGGCCCTGGTCTCCCCCGGGGGCCTCGGTATGGGCGACGTGAAACTCGCCGCAGTCCTGGGACTCTACGGTGGCTATGCAGGTATGACCGCGTGGACGGTGACGGTGCTGGGGGGTTTTGTGCTCGGGGCTCTGATCGGCGTGTTCCTGCTCCTTGCACAGAAGGCGTCCCGCCGCTCGGTATTCCCGTTCGGGCCACCAATGCTCATGGCCTGCTTCGCCGGGGTCGTGGGATTCGCCTGACCACTCGTGCAGGTCCTCTGGTGGAGCTTCACGACGGCGTGCTGGTTCGCGATCAGGACCTGTCCCCACGCTAAGAGCGGTGGTGGATACGCACCATCTGTAGGAATGGCGAAGCTTTTGCGCAGGGTCTGGGCACTGCCATCCCCAACGGGCACTTCGAACGTATTCTAATGAAATGTTGAAGACAGAATACGCCGGGCGTCAGGCGGTGATCATGGTAATTTCGGTGGCTGCGTCTGCGGCGGATTCCGCGAAATGCGTGTGGTGACCGTCCCGGAGCGTGAAGAACTACCCTTGGTTGATCGCCAGATCCTCGCTCTCCTCGGAGATCACATCGACAACCCCACGGCTCTGAAATCGTTTGTACTCGACTTCGTCGACGCCTGGGACGACAGGTACCTGCGCCTGACCACCGATCTTGAGGACCACAGTGGCGTAGCCGCCGTGGATGCCATCCTCAGTATCAAGACGACGGCGACCATGGTGGGAGCCTCCCGGCTCGCCGACCTCGCAGCTGACCTGGAAAACCTGATCAGAGTCGACGAGTACCCCGCGGCTGCCGCATTGTTGCCTCGCCTACATTCCTGCGCGCTCCAAACCATCGAGGCTCTTCTCCGGGAGGCTGAAACCAACGGCTAGGTCCGGGACGCCCCTGAAGATCTTCCCGTCAGTCAGTCTTGGCTGGGCGCGAGACGGTAGCCAACGCCACGCACGGTGAGCAACCACTTTGGTTCCCGCGAATCCTCGCCAAGTTTCCGGCGCAGATTTCCCATGTGGACTTCCACCGCCCGCTCGTCTGCGTCACTGATGAAGGCATCGTCCCGGTAGTGGTGTCCGCGTACCACCCTCACCAGGTTGGCCTTGGTACGAACCGCTCCACCACTGCGCAGCAGGTCGTGCAACAAATCGAATTCGCTTCGGGTCAGGCTGAGTGTGGTGCCGGGGAGGCTTGCCGTCCGCGTCTCATGGTTGAGGGTCAGCCCGTTGTGTTTGAGGAGCCCCGATTCACTGTCGAGAGTTTCCTGGGGCGCCGCTCCCATGCCGACCGGTCCCTGGTCACGTGGACGGCGAAGCATCGCGGCTATTCGGGCCCTCAACTCCCGCGGGCGGAACGGCTTGGTGATGAAATCGTCAGCCCCGGATTGCAGTGCCGTGAGGGTATCGAGTTCGTCGGTGCGGGCGGTGAGCATCAGCACGTAACAGTCGCTGGTGGCCCGGATGCGCCGCAGCACCTCGTACCCGTCAATGTCCGGAAGCCCTACGTCGAGAGTGACGATGGTGGCGCCGTGTTGTGAGACAAGCTCAACCCCGTCGCGCCCGAGGCCGGCCGAGTGAACCTCAAAACCTGACTGCGTGAGAACCGCATCGAGCAGGTTCCTCACATCATCATCGTCCTCGATGACAACTGCTACTCCGGGATCGCTCATATGTCATCCCCTCGTCTTCACTCGAACCTGGCCTGTGGTGGTAGTGCGTCACTTATGACGTACCTTGCATTTCACAATACTCATCTTTGGCTCCCAACACACTCGTTCGCACTTGAAACTAATCCTCCAAGGTGGCTATCGCTCTGCGTATCGGGGAGGATAATAGGCCTATGCATCGCCTACGGCCCGGGGACGCCGCAATTGTGCCAGAGCAGAAACTTTTCAGCGAGCCTAAAACGACAGAGCCCTTTTGGCTCCTTGGTGACGGAAAGTTCGAGCGCCATCTTAGCCTGCGCGGGAAGACCGCGCTCTACCAATTGCCACTAACGTTATGTGTAGTTCTGATCGCTGGCACGGCACCGCTATTGAATCCAGGAATTCTTCAAAGCGAACCTTTTCTCGCTGGCCTTGTGATGATTGTGCTGCTCTTCGCTGCATGCCTGGTGACGCCCTGGGAACGTCTGCCAGTCTGGTCCGTGCTCGCTGTCCCGTTCCTCGATTTCGTCGCCATCGGACTATGCAGGAACGGCGCCTACGAGGATCTGCCGGGTCTGGGCACACTGGCTGTTTTTCCCGTGATCTGGCTTGCCGCATCCGGACGTATTACCTTTGTCGCCGCTGTCATGAGCTTCGTTGCGCCCTATCTCATCATTCATTTCCCACAGCTCGCCACCTTTTCCATGACAAGTTCCCGCGCCGTTGAGACTCTGCTTCTTCCGACAATGATGTTGGCCACCTTCCTCACCATGCACATCCTCAGCATGCGCGTCATCCGGCAAAGGGTGGAGCTGGACCGGAAAAACCAGGCGGTCAGTGTTCTGGAGGCTGAGAGCGGGAATCGCGAACGGCTGCTCGCCACGATCCTGGACACGGTTGGCGTCGGGGTGGTCGCGGTCGATGCGGAGGGTAGGATGCTCCTTTCGAACCGGCAACAACAGCTATTCCACCAGGTAGCGGACCCGTCGGACTCGACGGACGAGGACGTGCTCCCGTTCTCGGGCAGCAAGGGTGCTGCCCGGCTGCCCGGCTCCAGGCATCCGATCCGCCGCGCAGTCAACGGCGAGTCGTTCTCCAACAACCTGCTCTGGCTCGGCGAAGGGGAAGCCCAGCGGGCAGTCTCGACTGCTGCACGACCAATGACCGATACGAACGGTAATCTCGTCGGATCCGTCATCGTCTTCAACGATGTGACTGAACTGGTTGGCTTACTCACGGTCAAGGAAGACTTTGTTGCGAATGTGACCCACGAGTTCAGTACCCCCCTAACCTCGGTCATCGGCCACCTGGATCTGGTCCTGGAATCCCAAGAGTGCCTGTCTCCGTCGGCGCATCAGTCACTCGTGGTCGCCCGGAGGAACGCCCAAAGGTTGTCGGTGCTCGTGTCCGATCTCCTCTCATCCACCACCGCCGCCATGAGTATCCATCCGCAATCCACCGAACTGTCAGAGCTCATCTCCACCAGGCTGCGTTCCGCCCGCGCCCATGCCGACGTCGCTGGGGTGACTCTGGTGACTGAGCTCCCCGACCGGCTGTGGGTCATCGCCGACCCGCTGAGATTGGGCCAGGTCATGGATAACCTGCTCTCCAACGCGATCAAATACTCCCCCGGTGGCGGCGAAATCGTTATCCGTGCCCACGCAGGTGAGGACACCATCCAGGTTGAAGTTCAGGACAACGGCATTGGAATGACGCAGCGTGAGGCCGGCCTCGTCTGCGGCCGCTTCTTCCGCGCCCGGAGCGCCCGCGAGGCAGCCATTCCCGGCGTAGGGCTGGGGCTGGCGGTGACCAAGGCGATCGTCGAGGGACATGGCGGGACTATCAGGTGCTCCAGCTCCCCAGGCGTCGGGACCACGTTCACCGTCACCCTACCCACCACTGTCGCTAACACTGCGACGGCCGCCGCCTCGCATTCCTGAGCCCCTCGGTGCATCAGCGATCAGGAAAAACGACCACTGTGCCGGCACGCCGGGCGCGGGTCTCTTCGGCCCGTAGCCCGATAACGGCGTCGTCGGGATAGCGGACCTCTTCGAGGATCAACGGGTGGGGAGCGGCAAGCACCGAGCGGGCTTCCTTGCTGCGTGCGTTCAGCCGTTCAAGGAGCCAGGACGGCTCCTTCTCTCCGGCGCCCACACGCAAGGCCGATCCGATCAATCCACGCACCATGTTGTGACAGAACGCGTCGGCCTGGATGGCAACGGTGATGATTCCGTCCTCGACTCGTTCGAAATCGAATCGCTGCAGTTCACGGACTGTCGTCGCCCCGGGTCGGGGTTTCACAAAGGACCGGAAGTCCTGCAGCCCAAGAAGCTGCCGTGCGCCGTCGTTCAGTCTCTGAACCTGTTGTTCTTCGGGGTGCCAGAGGGTGACCCCGCGGACCAACGGGTCCCGCAGCTCGGGCCGGTCGGCGATCCGGTAACTGTAGCGGCGCCACAGCGCTGAGAACCGGGCATCAAATCCGGGAGGGGCAAGGGAGACCTTCCGGACGACGACGGCCGGAACCTGGTGACGCTGCCGGTCCGATTTTTCCAGTTCGCGGCTGATTGTAGCGCCAAGCCGCCGCAGCATTGCGGTTTCCGGTGTCATCTCCTTGCCCCTGCTGAGTCCGTGCCACTCCTCAGGCGTGAGATCCACGTGCGCCACCTGGCCCCGGGCGTGGACGCCGGTGTCGGTGCGTCCCGCGACGGTCAGCCGTCCGGGTCTGCGTAGCAGGGTCTGAAGCCCAGCCTCGATCACTCCCTGAACGGTGGGCAACCCGGGCTGTACCGCCCACCCAGAGAAGTGCGCCCCGTCGTAGGCCAGGTCTAGCCGGACACGCAAAAGCCCGCCATCCACAGCAGGGACAGCGGGCTTTTGCTCAATCACGGTACTTACCAAGCGGCGGAAGAATTACTTCTTGCCGTCGTCCTCGGTGGTGCCTTCTTCAACGACGACAACCTCGTCGGCGCCGGCCTCGGCGCTGACGTTCGTGTCTTCAGCGGCGACCTCTTCGGCCGACGGTGCTGATTCGGCTGACTCAGGTGAATCCGGAGAGTCGGCTGACTCAGGTGAATCCGGAGAGTCGGCTGACTCAGGTGAATCCGGGGAGTCGGCTGACTCAGGCGAGTCGGCCTTCACCGGTGCGGCAGTAGCTGCGTTGGCTTTGGACTGCTCAGCTTCTGCAACGACTGACTGCTTCGCTGACATTGGCTCAAGAACCAGTTCGATGACAGCCATCGGAGCGTTGTCGCCCTTGCGGTTGCCGATCTTGGTGATGCGGGTGTAGCCACCTTCGCGCTCGGCAACGGCCGGAGCGATGTCCGTGAACAGCTCGTGGACGATGCTCTTGCTGCTGATGACGCCAAGGACGCGACGACGTGAGGCGAGATCGCCCTTCTTCGCGAAGGTGATCAGGCGCTCGGCGTAGGGACGAAGCCTCTTCGCCTTGGTCACCGTGGTGGTGATGCGCTTGTGCTCGAACAGTGAGGCGGCCAAGTTGGCGAGCATCAGGCGTTCGTGCGCCGGACCGCCTCCGAGACGTGGGCCCTTTGTTGGTGTGGGCATGATTGTTTCTCCTCTAAGTGGTCCTGTCCGCCGCTAGGAGCGGCGGACAGGTCGTTCTAAATTGTTAGAGCTCTTCGTCGCTGTACGCGGCGTCGTCCTCTTCAATGGCTGCTGCGCGAGCCGCGAGGTCGAACCCTGGAGGGGAATCCTTCAGGGACAGGCCCAGCTCAACGAGCTTGGCCTTGACCTCGTCGATGGACTTCGCACCGAAGTTACGGATATCCATCAGATCTGCCTCGGAGCGGGCAACGAGCTCACCCACGGTGTGGATACCCTCGCGCTTGAGGCAGTTGTACGAACGAACAGTCAGCTCAAGATCTTCGATCGGGAGCGCCATGTCGGCTGCCAGGGCAGCGTCAGTAGGCGACGGGCCGATCTCAATGCCTTCAGCGGCGGTGTTAAGCTCGCGGGCCAGACCGAACAGTTCCACCAGGGTGGTACCGGCCGAAGCGACGGCATCGCGGGGGGCGATGGCGTCCTTGGTTTCGACGTCGACAATCAGGCGGTCGAAGTCGGTGCGCTGCTCAACACGGGTTGCTTCAACCCGGAAGGTGACCTTCAGGACTGGTGAGTAGATCGAATCGACCGGGATGCGGCCGATCTCGGAGTCACCGGACTTGTTCTGGGACGCCGACACATAACCGCGTCCACGCTCAATGGTCAGTTCGAGCTCGAACTTCCCCTTTGAGTTCAGGGTGGCAATGTGCAGATCCGGGTTGTGGAATTCGACACCTGCTGGAGGCGCGATGTCCGCTGCCGTGACGACGCCGGGGCCCTGCTTGCGCAGGTAGGCAACGACTGGCTCGTCGTGCTCGGAGGACACAGCCAGATTCTTGATGTTCAGGATGATCTCAGTGACATCTTCCTTGACACCCGGAACCGTGGTGAACTCGTGCAGCACACCGTCGATGCGGATGCTGGTGACAGCTGCACCCGGGATCGATGAGAGCAGGGTGCGGCGGAGTGAGTTTCCGAGGGTGTAGCCGAAACCGGGCTCAAGCGGCTCGATGACGAACCGCGAGCGGTTGTCGGCGACGACTTCTTCAGTCAGGGTGGGGCGCTGTGCAATAAGCACTTACATTTCCTTTCAGGGAGCATCCGCTATATGACGCAACACAAATGGTGGAAAGGGACAGCTAGCAAGCAACGCTTATTAGCTTAAGGATCGGTGTCGAACGCCGCCCCGGAATGATCCCGGGACCGGGATCACCCTCAGAGCGGCATTCGACGCCGGAAAAGCTAATTAGACGCGGCGACGCTTCGGAGGCCGGCAACCGTTGTGGGCGCTGGGGGTGACGTCCTGGATGGAGCCAACCTCCAGGCCGGTGGCCTGCAGCGAGCGGATAGCCGTTTCGCGACCTGAGCCTGGGCCCTTGACGAAAACGTCGACCTTCTTGACGCCGTGTTCCTGCGCACGCTTTGCAGCAGCCTCGGCTGCCATCTGCGCGGCGAACGGCGTCGACTTACGAGAGCCCTTGAATCCAACTTCACCAGCGGAGGCCCAGGAAATGACTGCTCCTGACGGGTCCGTGATGGACACGATGGTGTTGTTGAAGGTGCTCTTGATGTGCGCCTGTCCAAGCGCGATATTCTTCTTGTCCTTGCGACGCGGCTTACGTACCGCTCCACGAGTCTTGGGGGGCATTGCTTCTCCTACGAAAGGTGATGGGTGAGGTGCCGGGACCTGAAGGTCTGGCGAGCAAGCGGCTGGCTAGAACCATAAGCCCCTACAACAGGGGCCTCCGCTGGCGAGGGTTCCCTGGCCGGACGAGCGCTAGCGAGTCAGGTTAGGGAGCCAGTGGGGAACTAGCGCGCGGCCTTCTTCTTGCCGGCTACAGTGCGCTTGGGGCCCTTACGGGTACGCGCGTTGGTCTTCGTGCGCTGTCCGCGCACTGGAAGACCGCGGCGGTGCCGGATGCCTTCATAGCTTCCGATTTCCACCTTCCGGCGGATGTCGGCAGCTACCTCACGGCGGAGGTCACCTTCGACCTTGTAGTTGACTTCGATGTAGTCACGAAGCTGCAGCAGCTCCGCGTCAGTGAGGTCCTTGACACGCGTATTCGGGCTGATCCCGGTTTCTGCGAGCGTCTGGTCTGCACGGGTCTTGCCCACGCCATAGATATAGGTAAGCGCTATCACTACCCGCTTTTCGCGGGGAATGTCTACGCCAGCGAGACGTGCCATAGTGGCGGTTCTCCTTTGGTGATACTGGAGGTCTGAAACAGAGCGGCCTGCTGAGGTTTTCAGCTCCCCGGCCTCCGTGCCCGGGGGTGTGCTCCCCTCAAGCGAGGGGAACTGCTCTGCCTTTATGGATGTACTGCTGCTGCGTGCGGGGCTCTTCTCGAAAGGAGAAGAACTATCCCTGACGCTGCTTGTGGCGCGGGTTTTCGCAGATCACGAGTACGTTGCCCTTGCGGCGAACCACCTGGCACTTATCGCAGATCCGCTTGACGCTCGGCTGGACCTTCATGGTTTTCCTTTGCGTTGTTTGCAGATTGTGCTGTAACTACACTCCCTACCCTGAGGCAGGATGGGAGAATTCCTTATTTGTAGCGGTAGACAATACGACCTCGGGTGAGGTCGTAGGGGCTAAGCTCCACTACCACCCGGTCCTCAGGGAGGATCCGGATATAGTGCTGACGCATCTTGCCCGAGATGTGGGCAAGGACAATGTGACCGTTGGCCAGCTCAACGCGGAACATCGCGTTGGGCAGAGCCTCGTTCACAGTGCCTTCAATCTCAATGACACCGTCTTTCTTGGCCATATCCTCCGCTAACGTCTATGCCCACCGCTTGCACGATGAACGAATGGAATGGTAATTGTTGGCTTACTTCCGCCTCAGCACCAGAACCGGACTTCCCGATTTGTGCAGGCGTGGGCGCCCGAAATGGGCACACGAGTAGAGACAACCAACAGGCAACTCTACGCTACCGCTGGGGAAATGTTAAATCTGCGACCGGCGGCTGAACCACTAGGACAGCGGAACGGGTGTGACCCCCAGCGGCTCAAGCTTTGCAGCACCACCGTCGGCTGCGCTGAGAACCCAAATGCCACGGTCATGCACCGCCACCGTGTGCTCCCATTGGCAGGAGCGGCGGCCATCTGTCGTGACGACCGTCCAATCGTCGTCGAGCAGGGTTGTCTCGAGGCTACCGAGGACCAGCATCGGTTCAATCGCAAGGCACAGCCCGGGTCTGATTTTAGGGCCCCGGTGTCCGCTTCGGTAGTTCAGAACGTCAGGCGCCTGGTGCATCTGGGTGCCGATCCCGTGTCCCACATAGTCCTGCAGGATACCCAGTGGTGCGCCCTCAAGCCCGCTCACGTAGTCATCGATCGCATTGCCGACGTCGCCGACGTTGCGCCCACTGGCCAGAGCAGCGATGCCGTGCCACATGGCGGACTCAGTGGCGTCGGAGAGACGCTGATCTTCGGGCCGGGGCTGACCGACGATAACCGATCGTGCGGAATCCGAATGCCAGCCGTCCACTACTGCGCCACCGTCGATGGAGAGGATGTCGCCATCCTGAAGCGCATAGTCCCCGGGGATACCGTGGACCACTTCATGATTGACGGAGGCGCAGATGGACGCCGGGAAACCGTGGTAGCCAAGAAAATTGGAGGTGGCACCAGCCGACTTGAGAACGTCCGCGAAGACTGCGTTCAGTTCACCGGTAGTGACACCTACCGCTGCCGCGCCGATAGCTTCGTCCAGAGCCGCCGAAAGAACCAGTCCCGCCTTGCGCATGGTGAGGATCTGCTGGTTGCTCTTGTACTCAACCTTAGGCTGGCGGAACATCGACAAGTTACCGCGAACCGTTCAGTGCGCTGACCACGCGCTCGGTAACCGTGTCGATCTCCCCGATGCCGTCGACACGCCTGACGATGCCGCGTCCTTCATACTGCGACACCACACCCTCCGTCTGCCCGTGGTAGAGGTCCAGGCGGTGACGGATGACGGCCTCGTTGTCGTCGCTGCGTCCATCGAGCTGCGCACGATTGGTAAGCCGGCGGACCAGTTCCTCGTCAGGAGCTGTCAACTGCAGGACCGCATCCAGGGCCACTTCGTTCTGCTGCAGGATGTCGTCGAGCTCGGTCACCTGCGCGGCAGTCCGGGGGTAGCCATCGAGCAGGAACCCGTCACGGACGTCAGCCTGTTTCAACCGATCGCGGACCATTGAGTTGGTGACACTGTCGGGGACGAAATCTCCGGCATCCATGAACTTCTTGGCTTCCAGCCCCAGTGGTGTTTCGCGCTTGACGTTGTCCCGGAAGATGTCTCCCGTGGAGATTGCTACGACCCCGAGCCGTTCGGAGATCCGCGCCGCCTGTGTGCCTTTACCGGATCCGGGAGGACCGATTATGAGCATGCGTGTCATCGCAACAACCCTTCGTAGTGACGCTGCTGTAGCTGAGCGTCGATCTGCTTCACCGTCTCGAGTCCAACGCCCACCATGATGAGAATTGAGACGCCGCCGAACGGGAAGTTCTGGTTGGCGTTGATCAGCACCAGGGCGATCAACGGGATCAGTGCTACCAGGCCGAGGTAGAGGGCGCCGGGGAGGGTGATCCGGGACAGCACATACTGCAGATACTCGGCCGTCGGCCGGCCAGCCCGGATGCCCGGGATGAACCCGCCGTACTTCTTCATGTTCTCGGAGACCTCGTCCGGGTTGAACGTGATCGCTACGTAGAAGTAGGTGAAGAACACGATCATGGCGAAGTACAGGGCCATGTAAAGCGGGTGGTCCCCGTTTGCCAGGTAGGTGGTAATAAAGTTGACCCATTCCGGTGGCGGTGTCTGCCCATCGGTTGGCGTATTGAACTGCGCAATCAGGCTGGGCAGGTACAGCATCGACGAAGCGAAGATGACCGGGATAACCCCGGCCATGTTGACCTTGATGGGAATGTAAGTGCTGCTGCCGCCGAGGGTGCGCCGGCCGACCATACGCTTCGCGTACTGCACCGGGATTCTCCGCTGCGACTGCTCGACGAAGATCACCAGGGCGACGACGACCAACCCGATGGCGATGACTGCCACAAAGACGGTCCAGCCCTGGGTCCGGAGGATTTCGCCCAGCGAGGTGGGGAAGCCTGCAGCGATGGCGGTGAAGATCAGCAGGGACATGCCGTTGCCGACACCGCGTTCGGTGATGAGTTCACCCATCCACATGATCAGGCCTGTGCCAGCGGTCAGGGTGAGGATCAGCAGCAGGATGGTAATGATGCTGTCATCAGGAATGATCGGCACCGGACAGTCGCCCAGCAGCGCACCGGATCGCGCCAGGGAAACCAGGGTGGTCGCATTCAACAGGGCCAGTGCAATCGTCAGGTAACGCGTGTACTGGGTCAGAGTGGACTGGCCCTGCGCGCCTTCCTGATGCAGTTCCTGGAAACGCGGGATCACCACGCGGAGCAGCTGGGTGATGATGCTCGCGGTGATGTAGGGCATGATGCCCAGAGCAAAAATGGATACCTGGAGGAGTGCGCCACCACTGAAAAGGTTCACGAACTCGTAGAGCCCGCCCTCGGTGTTCCCAAGTTGCAAACACTGCTGGACGTTGCCGTAGTCAACACCGGGCGCGGGGATGAAAGCACCCAGGCGGAAAATTGTGATGATTCCCAGCGTGAACAACAGCTTGCGCCGTAAGTCTGGCGTCCGGAAAGCCCGGCCAATAGCGCTAAGCAAGCGTCCTCCTGAAGGTCTTGGTGTCCATGGCGGACAGATACTCAACAACCGAGTCTAACGGTTGAAACCCGGTGCATTGGACCCGGGGGCAACTCCGTGCGGCAATATGGCCGTAAAAAAACTCTTGGTGGGCCGGAATCTTCCGGCCCACCAAGAGTCTAGTTGCTAGATCGGGTAGATCACAGCAGATCTACCTAAAGTCCGGTGACCGAACCGCCAGCTGCAGTGATCTTCTCTGCAGCGCTAGCTGAGTAGGCGTGCACCGTGACATCAACCTTGACGGTGATCTCTCCGGTGCCCAGTACCTTCACGGGCTGGTTCTTGCGAACCGCACCGTTGGCAACCAGGCTCTCGACTGACACCTCGCCACCGTTGGGGTACAGCTCCGAGATCTTGTCCAGGTTGACAACCTGGAATTCGACCCGGAAGGGGTTCTTGAAACCGCGCAGCTTGGGAAGGCGCATGTGCAGGGGAAGCTGTCCACCTGCGAAGCCTGCCTTGACCTGGTAGCGGGCCTTCGTGCCCTTCATACCGCGACCTGCGGTCTTACCCTTGGAACCTTCGCCACGGCCCACACGGGTCTTGGCGGTCTTGGCTCCGGGAGCTGGACGCAGATGGTGGACCTTGAGCGCGTGAACGCGCTCCGAGTCCGCAGTAACCGTGGCTGCTGCCACATTCTTCTCTGCCATTAGTTGGCCTCCTCAACCTTCACGAGGTGCGGAACCGTGTTGACCATGCCAACGGTAACGGCGTCGGCGGTACGGACAACGGTGTGTCCGATACGCTTCAGGCCGAGGGACCGCAGCGTGTCACGCTGGTTCTGCTTGCCGCCAATGGCGGACTTGGTTTGGGTGATCTGAAGCTGCGCTGAGCTTACTAACACGCGCTTGGGAGTTGCCATTACGCACCTGCCTTTTGTTCCTGCATTGCGCGCAGCATCGACGAGGAAGCGACCTGGTCCAGTGGCAACCCGCGACGGGCGGCTACTGCCTGGGGCTCTTCCAACCGCTTCAGGGCGTCAACGGTTGCGTGAACAATGTTGATGGCGTTCGAGGAGCCGAGTGACTTCGACAGCACGTCGTGGATACCGACGCACTCCAGTACGGCGCGCACCGGGCCACCGGCGATAACACCGGTACCTGGGGAGGCCGGGCGAAGCAGGACTACGCCTGCAGCCGCTTCACCCTGTACCAGGTGAGGAACGGTGCCGCCGATGCGGGGGACCTTGAAGAAGGACTTTTTGGCCTCTTCAACGCCCTTGGCGATGGCTGATGGAACTTCCTTAGCCTTGCCGTAACCGACGCCGACCATACCGTTACCGTCACCAACGACAACCAGGGCGGTGAAGCTGAAGCGCCGTCCACCCTTGACCACCTTGGATACACGGTTGATGGCGACGACGCGCTCGACGAACTTGTCCTTGTCGTCACCACGACCGCCGTCACGGCCACCACGGCCACCGTCGCGACCGCCACGGCCTCCGTCGCGGCCACCGGCGCCGCTGTTGCGGCCACCGCGTTCTCCGCGGGCACCACCCTTGCGGTCGTCGGCAGTTGCCGTTGCGGGTGCCTCTGCAGCCGGAGCTGTAGCAGCAGGCTGTTCAGTACCTGTACTCAATTCAGGTTCCTTTGCGTTGTTTTCCTCGGTCACAGTGCCAACCCACCTTCGCGGGCGCCATCTGCGATGGCGGCAATGCGGCCGTGGTACTTGTTGCCGCCGCGGTCGAAGACGACTGCTTCGATACCAGCGGCCTTGGCACGCTCTGCAACGAGGTTGCCCACGCGCTTGGCCTTGGCGGTCTTGTCACCGTCGAATGCACGGAGATCCGCTTCGAGGGTGGATGCCGAAGCAACCGTGACGCCCAGTCCGTCGTCGACAACCTGAACGAACATGTGCCGTGCGGACCGGTTGACTACCAGACGCGGGCGGACCGCTGTTCCGGTGATGCGCTTACGCACACGGAGGTGGCGGCGTCCACGCTGGGCGGACTTGCTCTTGGAGCTTCGCTTCTTGTTAATGCTGATAGCCATGATTATTTACCAGACTTTCCGACTTTACGGCGAACAACTTCGCCTGCGTAGCGCACGCCCTTGCCCTTATAGGGGTCCGGCTTCCGCAGCTTGCGGATGTTTGCGGCGACTTCGCCGACCTGCTGCTTGCTGATGCCGGAGACGGAAACCTTGGTAGGTCCCTCAACGGTCAGAGTGATGCCCTCCGGTGCCTTGACGGCTACCGGGTGGCTGAAGCCCAGTGCGAACTCCAGATCGGAACCCTTTGCCTGCACACGGTAACCGGTGCCGACAATTTCGAGGTTCTTCTTGTAACCGTCGGTGACACCAATGATCATGTTGGAGATCAGCGTGCGCGTCAGGCCGTGGAGCGAACGCGATTCGCGCTCGTCGTTCGGCCGGGTGACGGTCAGGGTGTTCTCGTCGAGATCAACCAGGATCGGGCTGGGCACAGTGTGGCTCAGCTCCCCCTTGGCTCCCTTGACGGACACCAGGTTACCGGTGACTTTTACCTCAACACCCGCGGGAACGGAGATGGGGAGACGTCCAATACGTGACATGTGTTTACTCCTTCTCTGTTCCGGCTACCAGACGTAGGCGAGGACTTCCCCACCCACGCCCTTCTTGGATGCCTGGCGGTCTGTCAGCAGTCCGGAGGACGTGGACAGGATTGCGATACCAAGTCCACCCAGTACGTGCGGCAGGTTGGTGGACTTCGCGTAAACGCGCAGTCCCGGCTTGGAGATGCGGCGGATGCCGGCGATTGAACGCTGGCGCTCAGGACCGAACTTGAGGTCGATGGTCAGCTTCTTGCCGACCTCCGCTTCCTCTTCCTTCCAGCCCGCGATGTAGCCTTCAGCCTTCAGGATGTCGGCGACGCGAGCTTTGAGCTTGCTGTATGGCATGCTCACGGTGTCGTGGTATGCGGAGTTTGCATTGCGCAGACGTGTCAGCATGTCTGCCACAGGATCTGTCATTGTCATGTGGGCTCTTGCCCTTCCTCGTAACGGTTTCCGGGGCCCGGTTTAGGGTGTTGGACTTGCGCCCTGCCCTGCCCGGTACGGACCTGGAACGTAGTTAGATTAATCTTCGGATTTGAACGGGAAGCCAAGCGCCTTGAGCAGCGCGCGGCCTTCGTCGTCGGTCTTTGCGGTGGTGACAACGGTGATGTCCATGCCACGTACGCGGTCGATCTTGTCCTGGTCGATCTCGTGGAACATTGACTGTTCCGTGAGTCCGAAGGTGTAGTTGCCGTTCCCGTCGAACTGGCGGCCGCTGAGGCCGCGGAAGTCGCGGATACGGGGAAGGGCAAGCGAGACCAGGCGGTCAACGAATTCCCACATGCGGTCTCCACGCAGAGTCGTGTGGCAGCCGATGGGCATTCCCTCGCGCAGTTTGAACTGTGCGATGGATTTGCGGGCCTTCGTGACCTGAGGCTTCTGACCGGTGATCTGAGTCATGTCCCGGACAGCGCCGTCGATGAGCTTGGAGTCCTTGGCGGCATCTCCAACACCCATGTTGACAACAACCTTCACCAGGCGTGGAACCTGGTTGACGTTGGTGTAACCAAATTCTTCCTGCAGTCCCGACTTGATTTCAGCGGCGTAGCGCGTCTTCAGGCGCGGGGAGATCTTAGTCTCTACGGCTTCGGTAGTCATGAGAGATCCTTCCCTGATGCCTTGGCGACGCGGATCCGGACTGTGCGCTCTTTACCGTCTTTTTCGACGGTATCGATGCGGTAGCCGACGCGGGTCGGCTTGTTGGTCTCGGGGTCAACCACTGCAACATTGCTGATATGGATGGGGGCTTCAATGACCTCGATGCCGCCGGTCTTGGAGCCGCGCTGCGACTGTCCAACCTTGGTGTGGCGAGTAACGCGGTTGATTCCTTCAACGAGGACCCGGTTGTTCTCCCGGAATACCTTCAGAACCTTGCCTTGCTTGCCGCGGTCTCCGCCGCGCTCCTGCTTGGCTCCACTGATGACCTGAACCAGGTCACCCTTCTTGATCTTGAACTTCACTGCTTTGTTCGCTCCCATGGGTTAGAGCACCTCCGGCGCCAGCGAGATGATCTTCATGAAGCGCTTGTCGCGAAGTTCGCGACCGACGGGACCGAAGATACGCGTACCGCGTGGGTCGCCGTCTGTCTTCAAGATCACCGCAGCGTTCTCATCAAACTTGATGTAGGAACCATCCGCACGGCGGCGTTCCTTTTTAGTGCGGACGATAACCGCCTTGACGACGTCGCCCTTCTTGACGTTGCCGCCGGGGATTGCGTCCTTGACGGTGGCGACGATCACGTCGCCGATGCCTGCGTAGCGGCGTCCAGATCCACCGAGAACGCGGATGGTCAAGATTTCCTTGGCACCCGTGTTGTCGGCGACCTTAAGCCGCGACTCCTGCTGAATCACTGATTACTCCTGTCGTCGCGCTGGTTCTCTCTGCGAGCCTTGCGGAACGGATATGGGTTGGCCCCGTAATACTGGTCCTCAGCCTGTGCAGGCACGCGAACACGCCGGCACAAAGAAGCTGAACAAGATTATCGGGCTTTTGTCTCAATCGCCGGTGTGGAAGCTAATACCTCTAACCCACCGGACAGACAAGATTTTCATCTTATCGCGAAAGCGCCCCGGACGCGAAATCGCTGCTGCGATATCACGTCCGGGGCGCAATTCGTAAAGTGCTTGGTTATCCTTGCAGCCTACTTGGCGCGCTCGATAACCTCGACCAGGCGCCACCGCTTGGTAGCGGACAGCGGCCGGGTCTCGCTGATGAGAACGTGATCGCCGATGCCGGCGGTGTTCTCTTCATCGTGGACCTTCACCTTGGTGCTGCGGCGAAGAACCTTGCCGTAAAGCGCGTGCTTCACGCGGTCTTCAACCTGCACCGTAATGGTCTTGTTCATCTTGTCCGAAACTACATACCCACGACGGGTTTTGCGGTAGCCGCGGGCGAGATCGTCCGACATCGTTGCTTCACTCTTCTGTTCACTCACTTGGCGTCCTCCTTAGATGCCTCGGTGCCCGCATCCGGGGCGTCTTTGGTGGAGGCCTTCTTGGACTTCTTGGCCTTTTCAGGCTTTGCTTCCTCAACGGGAGCAACGTAGTCAGGCCGAATGCCGAGCTCACGCTCACGCATCACCGTGTACAGGCGTGCGATATCGCGCTTCACTGAGCGCAGACGCCCGTGATTTTCCAACTGACCCGTAGCGGACTGGAAGCGGAGGTTGAACAACTCTTCCTTGCCCTTCCGGAGTTCCTCGACCAGGCGATCACGATCGAAACCGTCCAGCTGCTCGGATGTCAGTTCCTTTGAACCTATAGCCATGTCTATTCACCACCCTCACGACGCACAATGCGTGCCTTCAACGGCAGCTTGTGGATTGCTAGGCGCAGGGCTTCGCGGGCTACCTCTTCTGATACACCGGAGAGTTCGAAAAGAACCCGGCCCGGCTTGACGTTCGAAACCCACCACTCGGGGGAACCCTTACCGGAACCCATGCGGGTTTCGGCAGGCTTCTTGGTCAGTGGGCGGTCAGGATAAATGTTGATCCAGACCTTGCCGCCACGCTTGATGTGGCGGGTCATGGCAATACGAGCAGCTTCAATCTGACGGTTGGTGACGTATGCCGGGCTCAGCGCCTGGATACCCCATTCACCGAAGCTGACCTCAGTGCCACCGGTTGCAGCGCCGGAACGACCCGGGTGGTGCTGCTTACGGAACTTGACTCGACGTGGGATAAGCATTTAAGCCTGTCCTCCTTCCGCTGCTGCCGGAGCTGCAGCTTCAGCCGGAGCGGCAGTTGCCTGCGACTCGGCGGGAGCGGAACCGGCCGGGTTACGACGACGACGGTCTGCACCGCGGTCACCGCCACGGTCAGCTCCTGCTGGTCCACGGCTCGGGCGGTCGCTTCCGCCGCCACGTCCACGCGACGGTGCTGCTGCAGCCTGCGCCGCGAGCTCCTTCGCGGTGATGTCGCCCTTGTAGATCCAGACCTTGACGCCGATGCGGCCGAAGGTGGTCTTCGCTTCAAAGAAACCGTAATCGATGTTCGCTCGGAGGGTGTGCAGGGGCACACGGCCTTCACGGTAGAACTCGGAACGGCTCATTTCAGCGCCACCCAGACGACCGGAGCACTGGACACGGATGCCCTTGGCACCGGCCCGCTGTGCCGACTGCATTGCCTTCTTCATTGCGCGGCGGAAAGCCACACGTGAGGAGAGCTGCTCAGCAACGCCCTGAGCGACAAGCTGAGCTTCCATCTCGGGGTTCTTGACCTCGAGGATGTTCAGCTGAACCTGCTTGCCCGTCAGTTTTTCCAGCTCGCCGCGGATGCGGTCTGCTTCGGCGCCGCGGCGGCCGATCACAATGCCGGGACGTGCGGTGTGGATATCCACACGAACACGGTCACGGGTGCGCTCGATCTCTACCTTGGCGATACCGGCGCGGTCCATGCCCGTAGCCATGAGCTGACGGATCTTGATGTCCTCGCGGACATAGTCCTTGTACCGCTGTCCGGGCTTGTTGCTGTCGGCAAACCAGTGCGAACGGTGGTCCGTGGTGATACCGAGCCTGAACCCATGCGGGTTTACTTTCTGTCCCACTAGCGGACCTGCGCTTTCTCAGGGGTTGCTACTACAACTGTGATGTGACTGGTCCGCTTCAAGATGCGGAACGCACGGCCCTGAGCGCGCGGCCGGAACCGCTTCATCGTGGGGCCTTCATCAACAAATGCCTCGCTGATGATCAGGTTATCTTCGTCGAATGCGATGCCGTCCCGGTCCGCGAGGACCCGGGCGTTGGCGACCGCCGACTGTACTACCTTGAATACCGGCTCTGAAGCTGCCTGTGGGGCGAACTTCAGTATTGCCAGAGCCTCATTCGTCTGCTTGCCACGAACCAGGTTGACGACGCGCCGGGCCTTCATAGGCGTGACACGCGAAAAACGCGCAACTGCCTTGGCTTCCATTGCTTTCCTTCTCTCGTCTTCTGCCGCTACGAGCAGCGCCTAGCGGCGCTTGCCCTTGCGGTCGTCCTTTACATGGCCGCGGAAGGTCCGCGTCGCAGCGAATTCGCCGAGCTTGTGCCCGACCATTGACTCTGTGACAAACACCGGGATGTGCTTGCGCCCGTCGTGCACGGCGATCGTGTGCCCCAGCATGTCGGGGATGATCATTGAGCGGCGGGACCACGTCTTGATGACGTTCTTGGTGCCCTTGTCGTTTTCACGAGCTACCTTTACAAAAAGGTGCTGATCGACGAAGGGGCCTTTCTTCAGGCTGCGTGGCATGTCTCCAGGCTCCTATCGCTTGTTCTTGCCGGAACGACGGCGACGCACAATCAGTGAATCGCTCTCTTTGTTTGGACGGCGGGTACGGCCTTCGGCCTTACCGTTCGGGTTCACCGGGTGACGGCCACCAGAGGTCTTACCTTCACCACCACCGTGTGGGTGGTCAACCGGGTTCATGGCAACGCCACGAACGGTTGGGCGGACGCCCTTCCAGCGCATACGGCCGGCCTTGCCCCAGTTGATGTTGGACTGTTCTGCGTTTCCAACTTCACCAATGGTGGCCCGGCAGCGTACGTCGACGTTGCGGATTTCACCGGAGGGGAGGCGGAGCTGCGCGAAGCGGCCCTCTTTCGCAACCAGCTGGACCGACGCACCGGCTGAACGGGCCATCTTGGCCCCGCCGCCTGGACGAAGTTCCACAGCGTGGATCACGGTACCAACCGGGATGTTCCGCAGTGGCAGGTTGTTGCCTGGCTTGATGTCAGCGCCGGCTCCGGCTTCCACCATGTCGCCCTGCTTCAGGCGGTTAGGTGCAACGATGTAGCGCTTGGTGCCGTCAACGTAGTGGAGCAGCGCGATGCGGGCCGTGCGGTTGGGATCGTATTCGATCTCAGCTACACGAGCGTCAACGCCGTCCTTGTCGTGGCGACGGAAGTCAATCAGGCGGTACTGGCGCTTGTGGCCACCACCCTTGTGACGGGTCGTGATCTTACCGGTGTTGTTACGACCACCCTTTTTAGGGAGGGGACGTACCAGGGACTTCTCCGGTGTCGACCGAGTGATTTCTGCGAAGTCAGCAACGCTGGAGCCGCGGCGGCCAGGCGTTGTTGGCTTGTATTTACGAATAGCCATGTGTCATTTCCTCGTTAAAGTGGTCTCCGCCCTAACCGAGCGGACCGCCGAAGATGTCGATCGTTCCTTCTTTGAGGGTCACGATGGCACGCTTGGTGCCCTTCCGCTGACCCCATCCGAAGCGGGTGCGCTTGCGCTTACCCGAACGATTGAGTGTGTTGATCGAGTCGACCTTGACGGAGAAAATCTTCTCCACCGCCAACTTGATCTCTGTCTTGTTCGAGCGAGGGTCGACCAGGAAGGTGTACTTACCTTCGTCGATCAGGCCATAGCTCTTTTCCGAGACGACCGGCGCAAGGACGACGTCGCGGGGATCTTTGGAGATGGTCGCGCTCACTTGGCGTCCTCCGTAGCTGTTGTGCTCTCGTCAGCATCTACGGTCGTGTCGGCTGAGCCGATAAACGTGTCGTAAGCGGCCTTCGTGAAGATCACGTCGTCCGAAACCAGCACGTCATAGGTGTTGAGCTGGTCAACATAGAGGACGTGTACTTCCGGGACGTTCCGCACGGACAGTGCCGTGAGATCGTTGGCGCGCTCGATAACGATGAGCAAGTTGGGACGCTCCGAGATGCTGCGAAGCGCTTCGATTGCACCCTTGGTGGACGGCTTGTCGCCGGATACCAAGGACTCGAGGACGTGGATACGGCCGTTGCGCGCCCGGTCAGAGAGGGCACCGCGCAGGGCGGCAGCCTTCATCTTCTTGGGGGTGCGCTGGCTGTAGTCGCGGGGGGTAGGTCCGTGGACGACGCCGCCACCGGTCATGTGAGGAGCACGGATCGAACCCTGACGGGCGCGACCAGTTCCCTTCTGCTTGAACGGCTTGCGGCCTGCGCCGGATACCTCGGCACGGGTCTTCGTCTTGTGCGTACCCTGGCGGGCAGCAGCAAGCTGTGCCACGACGACCTGGTGCAGCAGGGGCACGTTGGTCTGCGTGTCGAAGATCTCTGCGGGGAGATCGACCTTTACGGTGTTGACAGCTGAGTTGGTGACCATTCTGGTCATGCTCCCTTCACGGCAGTGCGTACAAGTACGACCTGGCCGCGGGCGCCGGGGACGGCACCCTTGATCAGCAGCAGCGACTTCTCGGCATCCACGCCGTGAACCGTGAGGTTCAGGGTGGTCTGACGAACGGCACCCATACGGCCTGCCATTTTCATACCCTTGAAGACGCGGCTAGGGGTGGACGCGCCACCGATCGAGCCGGGCTTGCGGTGGTTCTTGTGGGCACCGTGGGATGCGCCGACGCCGTGGAAGCCGTGACGCTTCATGACACCTGCGAAGCCCTTACCCTTGGTGGTGCCGATGACGTCGACCTTCTGGCCGGCTTCGAAGATCTCAACAGAGAGCTCCTGGCCCAGCGAGTAGGTGTCAGCATCGGAGGTACGCAGCTCAACCACGTGGCGGCGAGGCGTGACGCCTGCCTTTTCGAAGTGACCGGCCAGAGGCTTGGTCACCTTGCGGGGATCGATCTGGCCGAAGCCGATCTGGACGGCACTGTAGCCATCCTGGTCCGCTGAGCGGAGCTGGGTAATGACGTTGGAGTCAGCCTGGACGACAGTAACCGGCACCAGCAGGTTGTTCTCGTCCCAGACCTGGGTCATGCCGAGCTTGGTGCCCAGAAGACCCTTTACCTGACGCGTAAGTGAAGTAGACATTATGATCCGCTCTCCCTTACAGCTTGATTTCGATGTTCACGTCCGCAGGCAGGTCGAGACGCATCAGCGAATCAACGGCCTTGGGCGTGGGGTCAATGATGTCGATCAGACGCTTGTGCGTGCGCATTTCGAAGTGCTCGCGGCTGTCCTTGTACTTGTGCGGTGAGCGGATAACGCAGTAAACGTTCTTCTCCGTCGGCAGGGGCACTGGGCCAACTACCGTAGCGCCTGCGCGCGTCACCGTCTCAACGATCTTCCGTGCTGATACGTCGATGACCTCGTGGTCATACGACTTCAGCCGGATGCGGATTTTTTGTCCCGCCATGGCGTCTCGACTCTCTCTCTCAAGAATTCTTGAATATCTGTCAGTTCCTGCACGTGCTGCGCCCGTTGCACTGGCGCTCCTCCCACAGACTGAATCCGGATAGTTCCGGGTTCCTCACCCTGTGGAGGTACCGACCCCCGCGCTCGGGCGTGTCGCGGATTCTTCGCAAACTAATCCATCGGTTTGCATCCACGTTTCCAGCCGAACTGAAATGAGGGTGGCTATATTTGGGCTAACCGCCCGGTGAACACTGACCCTGCATCAGGCATTATCCTGATCGGGACGGTATCTCAAACCGCGCGCGCAAGCGCTTGAACAACTTGTCCAGTTTGCCAGATATCAGGGCATAAGGCTAATTGGAGGCCCGACACGCCTTCGGTGTGATGAACATTGCCCCGCCCACTCCCCTGCGATCTGACATCCGCCGCCAGGAAAGTGCCGCCGGCGCAGAACCGCTGTGTCCCCACCACGTTTCTGCGGGTAGCCCACTTTTTTGCACGCGTCCCTGGCTGACATTGACCCAAAAGGAAAGGCCCCGCTGCAGTGCAGCGGGGCCTCTCCTCAGTGACTCGTGAAGAGTTACTTGATGATCTTGGTAACGCGTCCTGAACCTACGGTCCGGCCGCCTTCGCGGATAGCGAAGCCGAGGCCCTCTTCCATAGCGATTGGCTGGATGAGCGCAACGGTCATCTCAGTGTTGTCGCCAGGCATAACCATTTCAGTGCCCTCGGGGAGGGTAATGACACCGGTTACGTCAGTGGTGCGGAAGTAGAACTGCGGGCGGTAGTTGGAGTAGAACGGGTTGTGACGCCCGCCTTCGTCCTTTGCCAGGATGTAGACGTTGGCATCGAAATCAGTGTGCGGGGTGATTGAACCCGGCTTGACGATAACCTGTCCACGCTCAACATCTTCGCGCTTGATTCCGCGGAGCAGGAGACCACAGTTCTCGCCTGCCCATGCTTCGTCGAGCTGCTTGTGGAACATCTCGATACCAGTGACCGTGGTCTTCTGGACCGGACGGATGCCGACGATCTCGATTTCCGAGTTGATCTTCAGGGTTCCACGCTCGGCGCGGCCCGTTACAACGGTGCCACGGCCGGTGATGGTGAAGACGTCTTCAACAGGCATCAGGAACGGCTTGTCCTTGTCGCGCACGGGGTCCGGAACGCTGTTGTCGACTGCGTCCATCAGGTCCTCGACGGACTTGACCCACTCGGCGTCGCCCTCAAGTGCCTTCAGGCCGGAGACGCGCACCACTGGTGCCTCGTCGCCGTCGAAGCCCTGCGCGCTGAGGAGCTCGCGGACCTCCATCTCGACCAGGTCAAGCAGTTCCTCATCGTCGACCATGTCGGACTTGTTCAGCGCGACCAACAGGTAGGGAACACCAACCTGGCGGGCAAGCAGAACGTGCTCGCGGGTCTGAGCCATCGGGCCGTCGGTTGCAGCAACCACGAGGATTGCTCCGTCCATCTGAGCAGCACCGGTGATCATGTTCTTGATGTAGTCAGCGTGACCGGGGGCGTCTACGTGTGCGTAGTGGCGCTTCTCGGTCTGGTACTCAACATGCGAGATGTTGATGGTGATGCCGCGCTGCTTCTCCTCGGGGGCCGAGTCGATGGACGCGAAGTCGCGTGCCTCGTTGAGATTGGGGTACTTGTCGTACAGCACCTTCGAAATGGCAGCCGTCAACGTCGTCTTTCCATGGTCAACGTGACCGATGGTTCCGATGTTAACGTGCGGCTTAGTCCGCTCGAACTTTGCCTTCGCCACGGGTTCCTCCTAGAACGTTTTGAGAAGATTTGCTTCCCAGCCGCGCTGTTCGCGGCTGAAACTGTTGCAAGTCTACTGGGGGCTTTTACTTTGATGAAATTACTGCATGCTTCAGGAGCCGGATGGCTCCATCAGCTGGTCTGCGGAAAAGTTATTCGCCGCGGGTCTTCTGGATGATCTCGTCGGCAACTGCCTTCGGAACCTCCGAGTAGCTGTCGAACTTCATCGAGTACACCGCGCGGCCCTGGGTCTTCGACCGCAGGTCACCGATGTAGCCGAACATCCCCGACAGGGGCACCATGGCCTTGATGACCTTGACGCCGCTGGCATCCTCCATGGACTGCATCTGGCCACGGCGGGAGTTGAGGTCACCAATAACTTCACCCATGTATTCCTCAGGGGTGCGGACTTCAACTTCCATCAGCGGTTCGAGCAGGACAGGGTTAGCCATCCGCGCGGCTTCCTTGAACGCCATCCGGCCGGCAATCTTGAATGCCATTTCGGATGAGTCAACGTCGTGGTAGGCGCCGTCAAGGAGTACTGCCTTGATGCCGACAACCGGGTAGCCGGCGAGCACGCCGTCGTTGAGGGCATCCTGGATGCCCGCATCAACGCTCGGGATGTATTCGCGAGGGATACGTCCACCGGTGACTTTGTTGTCGAACGCGTACAGGACGCCATCTTCAACTTCCATCGGCTCGATGGCGATCTGGATCTTCGCGAACTGGCCGGACCCACCCGTCTGCTTCTTGTGGGTGTAATCGTGCTTGGCCACGGCGCGCTTGATGGTTTCGCGGTAAGCAACCTGAGGCTTGCCCACGTTGGCTTCGACGCGGAACTCGCGACGCATGCGGTCCACGAGGATGTCCAGGTGGAGCTCGCCCATGCCGGCGATGATGGTCTGACCGGTGTCAACGTTGAGGGAGACCTGGAAGGTCGGGTCCTCAGCGGAGAGTTTCTGGATAGCCGTGGACAGCTTCTCCTGGTCACCCTTGGTCTTCGGTTCAATAGCAACCGAGATCACGGGATCAGGGAAGCTCATCGACTCGAGGACGATCTGGTTGGCACTGTCGGAGAGGGTATCGCCGGTGGTGGTGTCCTTCAGACCAATAGCTGCGTAGATGTGGCCAGCACGTGCTTCCTCAACGGGAATTTCCTTGTTGGCGTGCATCTGGAACAGCTTGCCGATCCGCTCCTTCTTGTTCTTCGTGGAGTTGGTCACCTGCGTGCCAGCCGAGATATGGCCGGAGTAGACGCGGATGAACGTCAGCTGTCCGAAGAACGGGTGGGTGGCAACCTTGAACGCCAGGGCCGAGAACGGCTCTTCGGTGCTCGGCTTGCGAGTCAGCTCGATCTCCTCGTCCCGGGGATCGTGACCGATCATCGGGGGAACATCGAGCGGGTTCGGCAGGTAATCGACAACAGCATCAAGCATCGGCTGGACACCGCGGTTCTTGAACGCCGAGCCGCAGAGGACCGGGTAGATCTCCGAAGCGATGGTGAGCTTACGGATACCGGCCTTGATCTCCGCAGTGGAAGGCTCTTCGCCAGCAAGGTACTTCTCCATGAGCTCATCGTCAGCTTCGGCGACGGCCTCGAGCAGGCTTGCCCGGTACTCGTTCGCGCGATCCACGAGGTCAGCAGGGATCTCTTCGATCTCGTACTTGGCACCCATGGTGACGTCACCCTTGGAGTCGCCACGCCAGGTCAGCGCGCGCATTTCCACGAGGTCGACGACGCCTTCGAAGTCGTTCTCAGCACCGATAGGCAGCTGGATAACCAGGGGCTTGGCGCCGAGACGGCTGATGATGGTGTCGACGGTGAAGTAGAAGTCAGCGCCCAGCTTGTCCATCTTGTTGACGAAACAGATGCGGGGGACTTCGTACTTGTCGGCCTGGCGCCAGACGGTCTCGGACTGAGGCTCTACGCCTTCCTTGCCGTCAAACACTGCGACGGCACCGTCGAGGACGCGCAGTGAGCGCTCAACCTCAACGGTGAAGTCGACGTGACCGGGGGTGTCGATGATGTTGATCTGGTTGTCGTTCCAGAAGCAGGTCACGGCGGCGCTCGTGATGGTGATGCCGCGTTCCTTTTCCTGTTCCATCCAGTCGGTGGTCGAGGCGCCGTCGTGCGTCTCACCAATCTTGTGGTTTACACCCGTATAGAACAGGATGCGCTCGGTAGTAGTGGTCTTGCCGGCATCAATGTGGGCCATGATGCCGATATTGCGGACCTTGTTAAGGTCGGTAAGCACGTCCTGTGCCACGGTGTCTCCCTTATTCTTGGGTTTCTAGAAGTCGGAGTCTGGTTACCAGCGGTAGTGTGCGAAGGCCTTGTTCGACTCGGCCATCTTGTGCGTGTCCTCGCGGCGCTTCACCGCTGCTCCGAGACCGTTCGAGGCATCCAGGATTTCGTTCATCAGACGCTCGGTCATGGTCTTCTCGCGGCGAGCCTTCGAGTAGCCAACGAGCCACCGCAGGGCAAGAGCCATGGAGCGGCCGGGCTTGACCTCGACGGGTACCTGGTAGGTCGCGCCGCCGACTCGGCGGGAGCGAACCTCGAGGGAAGGCTTGACGTTGTCCATCGCCTTCTTGAGTGCTGCGACGGGGTCGCCACCACTCTTGGCACGGGCACCCTCAAGTGCGCCGTAGACAATGCGTTCTGCTGTGGACTTCTTGCCGTCGACGAGCACCTTGTTGATCAGCTGAGTGACCAGGGGTGAACCGTAAACGGGATCTACAACGAGCGGCCGCTTCGGGGCCGGGCCCTTACGTGGCATTACTTCTTCTCCATCTTCGCGCCGTAGCGGCTGCGAGCCTGCTTGCGGTTCTTGACACCCTGGGTATCAAGCGCACCACGGACGATCTTGTAGCGGACACCGGGCAGATCCTTCACACGACCACCGCGCACCAGCACGATGGAGTGTTCCTGAAGGTTGTGACCGACGCCTGGGATGTAAGCGGTAACTTCGATGCCGCCGTTGAGGCGCACACGTGCGACCTTACGGAGCGCCGAGTTCGGCTTCTTGGGGGTGGTCGTGTAAACGCGGGTGCAAACGCCGCGCTTCATGGGGCTGCCCTTCAATGCGGGCGCCTTGGTCTTGACGACCTTAGGTGTCCGGCCCTTACGGACCAGCTGGTTGATAGTAGGCACTTCTGCGTTCTCCGTAATGTCTAGAGATATTGACTGTCGTTTGCGCCGAACCCACAGGGGGAAGCCGAAACGACTTGACCGTAGGCGTGCGAAAATGTGGCATTCGTTGTACAAGTTCCCTACAACGCGGAGATACGTCCGCTAGGACGCCGATCCTCTGCCACACAAACAATTACCTCTACTCTAGCAGAGATCGGGCGGGGCCCCGATTCGGTGGTACCCCCGCCCCTCCCCCGCTGTCGGGCCCTTGCACGGACCCCTTGCACGGTCCGGTTGCACGGTCCGGTTGAGGGGACGCGGTTAACGCGGTCGGCCCCGCACATCCGAAGGTGTGCGGGGCCGACCGGAATAGGTCCGTTTAGCGGAACTCGGAACCCATGTCGTAGTCATCCAGAGGGATGGCGTGGAACTCGGGAGTCATCGAGCCCTCGACACCTGCGTAGTCGAAGTCGCTGAACGCGCTAGGACCGGTGAACAGGTTGGCCTTCGCTTCCTCAGTCGGCTCCACGGTGATCTTCGTGTAGCGATCCAGGCCGGTACCGGCCGGGATCAGCTTGCCGATGATCACGTTTTCCTTCAGACCCAACAGAGGATCGCTCTTGCCTTCCATGGCGGCCTGCGTAAGAACACGCGTGGTCTCCTGGAACGATGCGGCCGAAAGCCACGACTCGGTGGCGAGCGACGCCTTGGTGATACCCATGAGCTCGGGACGGCCTGAAGCCGGCTTCTTGCCCTCGGACACCACGCGACGGTTCTCGTCCTCGAAGCGGCGGCGTTCTGCCAGCTCTCCGGGAAGGAGGTTCGACTCGCCGGACTCGATCACCGTGACGCGGCGAAGCATCTGGCGGACGATAACCTCGACGTGCTTGTCGTGGATACCCACACCCTGGCTGCGGTACACGGTCTGTACCTCATCGACCAGGAATTCCTGGGCCTTACGGGGGCCGAGGATCCGGAGGATCTGCTTCGGATCGACAGCACCAAAGACCAGCTGCTGTCCCACCTCAACGTGCTCGCCGTCCGTGACCAGCAGGCGCGCACGCCGCAGGACAGGGTAGGCGATCTCTTCGGAACCATCGTCGGGGGTGACAACCAGCCGAAGCTGCTTCTCGCCGTCCTCGATGTTGACGCGACCCGCAACCTCGGAGATCGGAGCGACACCCTTGGGGGTACGCGCTTCGAAGAGCTCCTGGATACGAGGCAGACCCTGGGTGATGTCCTCCGCCGACGCGATACCGCCGGTGTGGAACGTACGCATGGTCAGCTGTGTGCCCGGCTCACCGATCGACTGTGCAGCGATGATGCCAACGGCCTCACCGATGTCGACGGTCTTGCCGGTGGCCAGCGAGCGGCCGTAGCAGAGGGCACAGGTGCCGACGCTCGACTCGCAGGTCAGCACGGAGCGCACCTTGATGTCGGTGACCCCTGCGGCAAACAGCTCGCCGATCAGGACATCGCCGACGTCGGAGCCCGCCGGAGCGAGCACCTTGCCCTTGGCGTCAACAACTTCGCTGGCCAGGGTGCGTGCGTAGGCCGAGTTCTCGACCTCTTCGTGCAGGACCAACTCGCCGTCGCTGTTCGGCACCGCAATGGTGACGTTCAGTCCACGCTCGGTGCCACAGTCGTCTTCGCGAACGATGACGTCCTGCGACACATCCACCAGACGACGGGTCAGGTAACCCGAGTTGGCGGTACGCAGCGCGGTATCGGCCAGGCCCTTACGGGCACCGTGGGTTGCGATGAAGTACTCCAGCACCGACAAGCCTTCACGGTACGAGGACTTGATCGGTCGAGGGATGATCTCGCCCTTGGGGTTCGCTACCAGACCACGGATACCCGCGATCTGACGGACCTGGAGCCAGTTACCACGTGCGCCGGAGGACACCATGCGGTTGATGGTGTTGTCCTTCGGCATCGCGCCGCGCATGGACTCGGCTACCTCGTTGGTGGCCTTGTTCCAGATGTCGATCAGTTCCTGACGACGTTCCTCATCAGCGATGAGGCCCTTGTCGAACTGGGACTGAACCTTGGCGGCCTGCTTTTCGTAGACCTCCATGATTCCGGCCTTGTTGATCGGGGCGGAGATGTCCGAGATCGCCACGGTGACACCTGAGCGGGTTGCCCAGTAGAAGCCGGCATCCTTCAGGTTATCCAGCGTTGCAGCGGTGACCACCTTCGGGTACCGCTCGGCGAGATCGTTGACGATCGTGGACAGCTGTCCCTTGTCGGCAACCTTCTCAACCCATGGGTAGTCGGCAGGCAGCGTGTCGTTGAACAGAACCTGCCCAAGGGAGGTTTCGATCAACGCCGGCGTTCCTTCTTCCCAGCCTTCGGGCGCAGCGATATCAGCGCTGGGCACGAAGTGTGGGATGCGGATCCGGACAACCGAGTTCAGGTGCAGGACACCCATGTCGAAGGCCATGATGGCTTCGGCCGGGGTGCTGAATACGCGGCCTTCGCCTGCTGAGCCCTCACGCTTGGTGGTGAGGTGGTGCAGGCCGATGATCATATCCTGCGAAGGCAGGGTCACCGGACGGCCGTCCGAAGGCTTCAGGATGTTGTTCGAGGAGAGCATCAGGATGCGCGCCTCAGCCTGGGCCTCAGGGCTCAGCGGCAGGTGGACTGCCATCTGGTCGCCGTCGAAGTCGGCGTTGAACGCACCACAAACCAGTGGGTGCAGCTGAAGGGCCTTACCTTCAACCAGCTGCGGTTCGAACGCCTGGATGCCCAAACGGTGCAGGGTAGGTGCACGGTTGAGTAGCACTGGGTGCTCGGTGATGATCTCTTCGAGAACATCCCAGACCTGCGGGCGGTAACGCTCGACCATCCGCTTGGCGCTCTTGATGTTCTGCGCGTGGTTGAGATCAACCAGACGCTTCATCACGAACGGCTTGAAGAGTTCCAGCGCCATCTGCTTGGGCAGACCACACTGATGCAGCTTCAGCTGAGGACCAACAACGATCACCGAACGACCCGAGTAGTCAACGCGCTTACCCAGAAGGTTCTGGCGGAAACGACCCTGCTTGCCCTTGAGCATGTCGGAGAGCGACTTCAACGGACGGTTGCCCGGCCCGGTGACGGGGCGGCCACGACGACCGTTGTCGAACAGGGAGTCAACTGCTTCCTGGAGCATCCGCTTTTCGTTGTTCACGATGATCTCGGGCGCACCGAGATCGAGCAGGCGCTTCAGCCGGTTGTTGCGGTTGATCACGCGGCGGTACAGGTCGTTGAGGTCGGAGGTCGCGAAGCGGCCACCGTCCAGCTGGACCATCGGGCGCAGTTCCGGCGGAATCACGGGAACGGCGTCAAGCACCATGCCGAGGGGGCTGTTGGTGGTGGTGAGGAACGCGTTGACAACCTTCAGGCGCTTCAGGGCACGCGTCTTGCGCTGGCCCTTGCCGTTCTGGATGATGTCGCGGAGCATCTCGGCCTCGGCTGGCATGTCGAAGTTCTCAAGACGCTTCTTGATCGCTTCGGCGCCCATTGAGCCCTCGAAGTACAGTCCGTAACGGTCGCGCAGTTCGCGGTAAAGGCCCTCGTCACCTTCAAGGTCAGCAACCTTGAGGCTCTTGAACCGGTCCCAGACCTGCTCGAAGCGCTCGATCTCGATGTCGGCGCGCTTACGCACGTTCGCCATCTGGCGATCGGCCGAGTCACGTGCCTTCTTCTTCTCGGCAGCCTTCGCGCCTTCGCCTTCAAGCCGTGCAACCTCATCCTCAAGGTCCTTGGCGATCGTGGCGATGTCGGAGTCGCGCTGGTCGATCATCTGCTTCTTCTCGAGGTCGTGCTCGGCCTGGAGGTTCGGCAGTTCGGCGTGACGGTTTTCCTCGTCGACGGCGGTGATCATGTAGGCAGCGAAGTAGATGACCTTCTCGAGGTCCTTCGGTGCCAGGTCCAGCAGGTAGCCCAAGCGCGAAGGGACGCCCTTGAAGTACCAGATGTGGGTGACGGGAGCAGCAAGCTCGATGTGTCCCATGCGCTCACGGCGTACCTTGGCGCGGGTCACTTCTACACCACAGCGCTCACAGATAATGCCCTTGAAACGGACGCGCTTGTACTTGCCGCAGTAGCATTCCCAGTCGCGGGAAGGTCCGAAGATCTTCTCGCAGAAGAGGCCGTCCTTCTCAGGCTTGAGGGTACGGTAATTGATGGTTTCCGGCTTCTTGACCTCGCCAAAAGACCAACCACGGATTTCGTCCGCAGTGGCAAGGCCGATTCGCATGAGGCCGAAGGAGGATTCGCTGGACATATGGTCCCTGTTCTCTCTTTGTTCTCTAAATTCTTGAAGTCTTCATAAGGGGCGGGGAGGGAGCGGGCGGTTCCGGCGCCCGCTCCGGTACCTGGAACGGCGGCAACGAAATTTCTTCGGCCGCGGACGGCCTCTGAAATATTAAAGCCGCCTTACTCCAGGCACCGGAGTGGGCTAAATCCGAAGGTCGCCTTAGACTTCCTCGACAGAACTTGGCTCGGCCCGTGACAGGTCGATGCCCAGTTCCTCCGCGGCCCGGAAGACTTCTTCATCCGAGTCACGCATCTCTATCGTGGTTCCGTCGGTGGAGAGTACTTCCACGTTCAGACACAGCGACTGCATTTCCTTGATCAGCACCTTGAAGGATTCGGGGACACCCGGCTCTGGGATGTTCTCGCCCTTCACGATCGCTTCGTAGACCTTCACGCGGCCGTGGATATCATCCGACTTGATCGTCAGAAGTTCCTGCAGCGTGTAGGCCGCGCCGTAAGCCTCGAGGGCCCAGACTTCCATTTCACCGAAGCGCTGTCCGCCGAACTGTGCCTTACCACCCAGCGGCTGCTGGGTAATCATGGAGTACGGCCCGGTGGAGCGTGCGTGGATCTTGTCGTCCACCAGGTGGTGCAGCTTCAGGATGTACATGTAGCCGACCGAAATGGGGTCCGGGAACGGCTCGCCGGAGCGGCCGTCAAAGAGCAACGCCTTGCCGGAACCGCCGATGAGGCGCTTTCCGTCGCGGGTTTCCCGGGTGGAGTTCATCAGACCAACGATTTCGTCCTCGGTTGCGCCGTCGAAGACGGGGGTCGCAACCGTGGTCGAACCGCTTTCGCGGGGCAGGTTCGGGAGGTTCTTCAACCATTCCGGCTCGCCATCGATCTTCCAGCCCTGCTTGGCCACCCAACCGAGGTGGATTTCCAGAACCTGGCCCACGTTCATGCGGCCTGGGACACCCAGCGGGTTCAGCACGATGTCGACGGGGGTGCCGTCTTCCATGAACGGCATGTCCTCGATCGGAAGGATCTTGGAGATGACGCCCTTGTTGCCGTGACGCCCTGCGAGCTTGTCGCCGTCGGTGATCTTACGCTTCTGTGCCACGTAGACGCGGACCAGCTGGTTCACGCCGGGGGGCAGTTCGTCGTCGTTGTCGCGGTCGAAGATGCGAACGCCGATGACCGTACCGGACTCACCGTGGGGAACCTTCAGTGACGTGTCGCGGACTTCGCGGCTCTTCTCACCGAAGATGGCCCGTAGGAGACGTTCCTCGGGGGTCAGCTCGGTCTCACCCTTGGGTGTGACACGGCCAACCAGGATGTCGCCTGCTTCAACCTCGGCACCGATGTGGATGATGCCGCGCTCGTCCAAGGCCCCCAGGACCTCTTCGGAGACGTTCGGGATGTCGCGGGTGATTTCCTCGGCACCAAGCTTGGTGTCGCGGGCGTCAACCTCGTGCTCCTCGATGTGGATCGAGGTCAGGACATCGTCGGAGACGATGCGCTGGGAGAGGATGATCGCGTCCTCGAAGTTGTGGCCTTCCCAGGACATGAACGCGACGAGCATGTTCTTGCCCAGCGCGAGTTCGCCCTGGTCGGTTGAGGGACCGTCGGCGATGATCGTGTTGTATTCAACGCGGTCACCGTCTGCAACCAGCACGCGCTGGTTGTAGGCGTTGCCCTGGTTGGAACGGGCGAACTTCATGATCGGGTAGTTCGTTTCGGTGCCGTCGTCGTTGAGGATGCTCACCATGTCGGCTGAAACTTCCTTGACCACGCCAGCCTTGACAGCGGTGACTGCGTCGCCGGCGTCGACAGCGGCATTCTTCTCCATACCGGTGCCCACCAGGGGGCGCTCGGAGCGGAGCAGCGGGACAGCCTGACGCTGCATGTTCGCACCCATGAGCGCACGGTTCGCGTCATCGTGTTCCAGGAACGGAATCATGGCCGTAGCGACCGACACCATCTGGCGCGGTGAGACGTCCATGTACTCGACCTCGATGGCCTCGACCAGAACAGGCTCGCCTGAACCACCGCGGGTACGCACCAGAACCGTAGGTTCGATGAAGTTGCCCTTGTCGTCGAGCGGGGCGTTCGCCTGGGCAATCAGGCGCTCCACCTCGTCGTCGGCGGTGAGGTAGTCGATCTGCTCGGTGACGATGCCGCCAACTACCTTGCGGTAGGGGGTTTCGATGAAGCCGAAGGTGTTGATGCGTCCGTAGGATGCCAACGAGCCGATCAGACCAATGTTCGGGCCTTCAGGGGTTTCGATGGGGCACATACGGCCGTAGTGGGACGGGTGGACGTCTCGAACTTCCATGCCTGCACGGTCACGGGACAAACCGCCCGGGCCCAGCGCTGACAGGCGACGTTTGTGCGTCAGACCGGCCAGTGGGTTGTTCTGGTCCATAAACTGCGACAGCTGGGACGTTCCGAAGAACTCCTTGATCGCAGCGACGACCGGGCGGATGTTGATCAGGGTCTGAGGCGTGATGGCCTCAACATCCTGGGTGGTCATCCGCTCCCGGACCACGCGCTCCATCCGGGACAGGCCGGTGCGGACCTGGTTCTCGATGAGCTCGCCAACCGCACGGATACGACGGTTGCCGAAGTGGTCAATGTCGTCGACCTCGACGCGCAGTTCGACGTCGCCGCCGTCGCGCTTGCCGGTGAGGGTCTTCTCATTGGCGTGCAGGGCAACCAGGAACTTGATCATCGCGACGATGTCGTCGATGTTCAGGACCGAGGCGTCCTTATCGTCAAGGTTTTTGTCGATGCCGAGCTTGCGGTTGATCTTGTAACGACCAACCTTGGCCAGGTCGTAGCGCTTGGGGTTGAAATACAGGTTGTCGAGCAGCGTCTTGGCGGCCTCGACCGTGGGTGGCTCTCCCGGGCGAAGCTTCCGGTAGATGTCCAGCAACGCGTCTTCCTGCGTTTCGGTGGTGTCCTTCTCCATGGTGGCGCGGATGGAGTCGTACTCACCGAAGGTCTCGAGGATCTGGCCCTCGGTCCATCCCAGTGCCTTCAACAGGACCGTGACCGACTGCTTGCGCTTGCGGTCAAGGCGAACGCCGACCTGATCACGCTTGTCGATTTCGAGTTCGAACCAGGCGCCACGTGACGGGATGATCTTCGCGCTGAAGATGTCCTTGTCACTGGTCTTGTCGGCGGTGCGCTCGAAGTAGGCGCCCGGCGAACGAACCAGCTGTGACACGACGACACGCTCGGTGCCGTTGATCACAAACGTGCCCTTCTCCGTCATCAACGGGAAGTCGCCCATGAACACTGTCTGCTGCTTGATCTCGCCAGTGTTGTTGTTCATGAACTCGGCCTTGACGTACAGCGGGGCCGCGTACGTAGCGTCGCGGTCCTTGCACTCGGCCATGGTGTACTTCGGATCGGCGAACTCCGGCTCCGAGAAGCTCAGGGACATGGTGCCCTGGAAGTCCTCGATCGGGGAGATCTCTTCGAAGATGTCAGCGAGACCGGATGTGGAGGCCACACCCTGGAGCTTCTGTTCCAGAGCTTCCTGCACGCGCGCCTTCCAGCGATCGTTTCCTACCAGCCAGTCGAAACTGTCGGTTTGGAGCGCGAGGAGGTTAGGAACGTCCAGCGGTTCGTGAATCTTTGCGAATGAAAGCCGGGGGGCGACGCCGTCGGCGTCGACCTGGCTGGTAGCGGTTGCATTATTAGAGGTGCTCGAGGCGACCAAGAGGGATCCTTCCACAGACCTTCGGCTTGTTCAGCTATATCCGCCCTCTTTGCACTGCCGCCGCGTATCAACGCGGGGATTGTGTGTGCGAACCAATTGCCTGCGGTCATACCGGACAGTGAATCTGCCGTTAAATGACTAACGCAAAACAAAGCCCACCGCTATATGAAGGCCGAGGTTAAGAGGAAAGACGCAAATATCTACTGTACTGCAGAGCGCCCGCCCTGTCCAGCCGGGGTGTGGTATACGTGATCCGGGTCAGCCCGGCCCGGTCAACCTGCCTGGGTCACCCAGATCAGGAGCATGGTCACCAGGAACCCGGTGAGGAAGTTCAGCCTGATGAAACGCCGCCACCCCTGGTTGGCGCTTTCGCAGTCCTCGTCGCGGAGATCGGCGAAAGGCAGGATGCTCAGGATGTACGGCAGGGCCAGCAGTCCACCGAGCATTGCCGGCCAGGGCGTCATCAGCATCAGCAGTCCGCTCAGCAGGTAGGCGAAGACGGCGAAGCGCACGACGGTGCGTGCCCCGAGGACCGTCGCAATCGAGGCGATGCCACCTTCACGATCGGCCTGGATGTCCTGCACCGCACCAAAGGCCTGGCTGGCGACGCCCCAGAGGAAGAACGCCCCCAGCACCGCCCAGAGGCCGACGTCGAAGGTGGCGCCTGCAAGCACCAGCCCGAATACGGCCGGACTGACGAAGTGGGTGCTGGAGGTGACCGAATCGAGGAAGGGTCGCTCCTTGAACCGGAGTCCGGGAGCGCTGTAGGCGATCACCGCGAACACGCTCACCGCGAGCACCAGCGCAGACAGCGGGTTGCCCAGCAGCAGCAGTGCCACCAGGAACGGGACATTCGTCAGCACTGCAGCCCACAGGGTGACGCGGTGGAAGCTGCGGTCCAGGACGGCACCTTCCACCCCGCCCTTGCGGGGATTCCGGAGATCCGACTCGTAGTCGAAGACGTCGTTGATGCCGTACATGGCCAGGTTGTAGGGGATCAGGAAGTACAGCGTCCCGAGAACAAACGCCAGATCGATGGACCCGGTGGTGAGGAAGTACGCGGCCGCGAAGGGGAACGCCGTGTTCACCCAGGACACGGGGCGGGAGGACACCAGCAGCATCTTCGCGGTCCCGGACAGGCCGGTCCTGGCGTCGGCGCTCATGCGCGGTTCCGTTCAGCCCGCGCCGTAGCGGCCAACAGTATGACCAGGTAGGGGGCAGGAATCATTGCCCGTCCTTGCCCACGGCGGCCTCTGGAACGCCCGCCCGGGCAACCAGGGGCTCCGCCAGCGGACCGGTGCTGGTGTCGGAGCGCAGCCGTTTGATCAGCAGTTCGGCGCTGATCAGGCACATGGGGATGCCGATGCCCGGAATGGTTGAGCTGCCCGCATAGTAGAGCCCCTCGACCTTGCGGCTCTTGTTGCGGCCCCTGAAGAACGCGCTCTGCCTGAGCACGTGCGCCGGGCCCAACGAGGTGCCCTGCCAGGCGTTGAAGTCCCCGACGAAGTCCTGCGGCCCATAGGTGCGGCGGACGACAATGCGGTCCGCGAGATCGGGGATATCCGCCCACTTGCTGATCTGGTCGATCACTGTGTCGGCGAGGCTCTCAATGCCGGGATCGCCCGCGCCGTCGATCCCGCCAGCTCCCAGCCCGGGGTCAGCAGGCACTGGCACCAGCACGAACACGTTCTCATGGCCTTCAGGGGCCACACCGGGGTCGGTGGCACTCGGCCGGCACACGTACAGCGACGCGGGGGTCGGCACCGAGGTGGTCTTACCGAAAATCCGCGAGAAATTGTCTTCCCAATCAGCGGTGAACAAGAGGGTGTGGTGTTCCAGTTCGGGCAGTCCGCCCTTGACGCCCAGGTACAGCAGCAGAGCACTGGGGCCAGCCGTCCGGCTGGACCAGTATTTCTCCGGGTAGGTCTGGTCCGCGGGTTGCAGGAGCTGCGTTTCGGCGTGGTGCAAGTCGTTGGCTGCGATCACCGTGTCCGCAGCGGTAGTGTGCACGGCGCCGTCGGCCGCGACCCAACGGACGCCGGTCACCCGCGCCTTCTGGGACCGCCCATCGCCGGGCAGGGTCAGGATTTGATCCACCCGCGCTCCGGTGATGATCTCCACGTTCCGGCTCCGGGCCTGCGAGTGGATGGCTTCGGTCAGCCGGGTAAACCCACCCATCGGGTACAGGACACCGTCGTCGAGGTCCAGGTGGCTCATCAGGTGGTACATGCTGGGTGCCTCGAAGGGGGAGGTACCGAGGAAGACCGCCGGGTACCCCAGAATCTGGCGCAGCCGGTTATCAGTCACCGTTGCGGCGGCGAGCCTGGACAGCGGTTGCAGCAGCAGGCGAACCAGCTTGGGGACTCGGCTGAGGACATCCGGGCGTAGGAACGGCAGGAACGACTGGAAGGTGGTGTAGAGGAAACGCCGGGTAGCCATGGTGTAAGTTTCACTCGCCGAGTCCAGATACTTCTCCAGGGCCTCCCCCGCCCCTGGTTCGATGTCGTTGAACAACTTCACGACGTCGGCGCGCTCAGCGGGAACGTTGATGGGCTGGGTGTGCCCCTCCGAGTACACCCGGTACCCCGGATCGAGTTTGACCAGGTCCAGCTGCGCGGTGGCGCTGGTGCCGAGCAGCTTGAAGAAGTGATCGATCACCTCGGGCATCAGGTACCAGGACGGGCCGGTGTCGAACCTGAACCCATCCTGTTCCCAGAGGCCCGCCCGCCCGCCCGTGGCTGCCTGCTTCTCCAGCACGGTGACCTCGTGGCCCTCCTCGGCGAGCAGGGCAGCCGAGGCGAGGCCAGCGATTCCGCCGCCGATGACTATCACCTTCCGACGTGGGCCGTTCACTGGGCTGTTCAGGGGTGCGTGGGAGTTCATGGCAGCCTTCCGGTGGTCATCAGGGTGTTTCATCAGGCTGCGGGACACGGCCCGCCAGTGCCCGGGCGGCAATTCGGAGTTTCACCGGGTTAGGCACCCGGACCCGCGACGTCAGGAGTTCTTCAGCAGGGGTGTCGCGTAGCCGCGCGGAAAGCTCGGCGAAGAGCCCCTGGGCCAGAGCGACGGCGCGACGGCTGGAACCCGGCAGCTCCCGAAGTGCCTCGGCAGACACGGCCAGGTCAGCTGCAATGTCATCGAGGAGCCGGTGCTTGTCGGCTTCGCCGAAGTTTCCGGGCCTGATACCGGGAAAGTAGCTGCGCCCCAGCGACTTGAAGTCGTCGGCAAGGTCGCGCAGGAAATTGATTTTCTGGAAGGCAGCTCCCAGTCGGCGGGCTCCGTCGACGAACTTTTGTTCCTGGGCGGCGCTTGGCTTGGTTACCTCTTGGTACAGGAAGCATTTCAGGCACATCAGGCCCACCACCTCGGCCGAGCCGTAGACGTACTCGTCGAAGGACTCCTGCGTGTGCTCGGTCCGTTCCAGGTCGGCACGCATCGAGGCGAAGAAGGGTCGGGTCAGCTCGGCGGTGATTCCGGTTTCCCGTGCGGTGTTGGCAAAGGCGTGAACCACCGGGTTGGCGCTGTACCCGGTAGCCATGGCCCGCTCGGTTTCGCTCTCCAGGTCATCGAGTACCTCCCGCGTCTGATCGGGGTTGAGCCCCGCTGCGGCAGCCGCGCCGTCGACCACCTCGTCGGCAACCCGGACCAGGGCATAGACCGTCTCAACGTGCTGGCGGACGTCACCACCCAATAGCCGGGAGGCCAGCCCAAACGAGGTGGAGTAGGACTTGATCACCACGGCCGAGGTGCGGTGGGTGACATCGGTGTAGAAGGCAAGGGCGTCGTGTGGCTGCATGGGCTAACGCACCCTCGCCAGGACGGCCGTGGCGACGTGGGCCAGCCCGTCGCGCAGTTCAGCCGGGATATGCGCGGCACCCAGATGCTCCTGTGCCCGCTGCGCATAGTCTCCTGCCAGCGACACCACGTGATCCAGTGCCCCGCTGGACCTCAGGACTCCGCGGATCTTCTCGGCCCCGGCGGCCGAGAGCTCCGGCGATCCGACCAGTGATGAAATCTGCTCCCATTCGGCCCGCTGGGCGACGTACGAGATCAGGGCGGTCCGCTTGCCCTCCCGCAGGTCCCCCCAGGTGGTCTTTCCGGTGGTCTTCTCGTCCCCGAAAACGCCGAGGATATCATCGGCCAGCTGGTAGGCGATCCCCACATCCCTGCCGAAATCACCGAGGGAATCGATGATGGCTTCATCGGCACCCGCCAGGACGGCACCGGCCTTGAGCGGGCTTTCGAACGAGTACACAGCCGTTTTCAGCCGCGCCATCTGGAGGGTTTCCTCGGACGATGCCACGTCGGAGGTTGAAGCGTCGACGTCGAGCAGTTCCCCCGCCGCGGAGGCGAACACTGCGTCATCAAGGAGCTCACCGAGCCGTTCCCGCGTGGCGGGGTCGGTGCGGACGCCATCGAGCAGGCGGTGGGCACTGGAGAGGGCCAGGTCCCCGGCAATGAGTCCCATGGACAGTCCGCGGTGCGCGGCGTCGTCGGGTGCGAGGCCTGCGTCTTCGGCCAGCAGCCGGTAGGTACCCGACACGTTGGGGATGCCCCGCCTGACGAAATCCCGGTCGATCACGTCGTCGTGAACGATCAGTGCCGTGTGGAGCATTTCGAAGGACGCTGCCACCAGAGCTGCGTTGTCCCGGTCGGTCCCGGCGAGGCAGTCGTAAGCGGTCATGACCATGCGCGGACGAAAACGCTTGCCGCCAGCGGCGCAGTTCTCGAGTGTTTCCCACAGGTGGTGGTACGTAGGACCAAGGGTCGCCGCACGGGCCTTCGAGCGGGCAAAACTGTTTGAGAGGACACTTTCCACCTGCTCCAAGCCGCGGGAGTCGACCAGCAAGGTTTCCATGTCCATAGGTAAAGTAAACACTGACCTCACATTCTTTAGCTAAACGACTCAGGTCAGGGAGCAGTCAGACAGTGCTTGAAGCAGACGGCGGTTCGGGATCCGGTACTGAACTGGTGGTCCTCGTTGACGAATCCGGGGCACCCACCGGCACCCAGGACAAGGCGGAGGTGCACCACACCTCGACGCCGCTGCACCTGGCCTTCTCCACCCACGTGTTCGACGACGACGGGCGGATCCTCGTCACCCGCCGGGCGCTGTCCAAGCGCACCTGGCCGGGCGTCTGGACCAACTCGTTCTGCGGGCACCCAGGACCGGGCGAATCCACCGTCGACGCGATTGCGCGGAGGGCCGGCTACGAACTGGGGATTGCCGTGACTGACCTTTCCCTCGCGCTCCCCGATTTCAGGTACCGGGCCGTGGACTTCTCCGGGGTGGTCGAAAACGAGATCTGCCCCGTCTACACCGCCCGTTGCGTTGGCGAGCTATCCCCACGGGACTCGGAGGTCAGCCAGTGGGAGTGGGTAGAACCCCACCAGCTGGTCGAATCGGTCCGGCTCACCCCCTGGGCGTTCAGCCCCTGGCTGACGCTCCAGCTTCCGCTGCTCTACCCCGCCGGGTAGTCCCCGAGGCACAGCCGGTCGTCGCGCTATCTGGCCGCCGGGCGGTAACGGCCCGCCCACCGCTCCCACGGTGGCGAAACCCTCCAGTGCAGCGCAATCGTGCGAAACGCACGGACGAAGCGGCGTCGCAGGTCGGCTCCCCCGATGAGCGCCCGGGGCGAAATCCCGACCCGAAGCGAGAAATCGCACGCCGTTCGATGCCCCGGGGCCAGTGCAAACGCGAGGTCGACGTCGTCGTGCACCTCGGGGTCGGTTGAATGCACCCGGGTACGCACCGCTTCCCACACCTCGGAGCGGAAGGCCATATTGGAGCCGAACAGTGGCCAGTGCGCCATGGCCGCACCCATGAGGACAAGGTAGGCCCGCATGTACAGCAGGTCCGCGGCGGCGCCCCGCCACCGGGAAACATCGTAGAACTGTCCGGGTCCCGTGAGCGCTGCGAGCCCGACGTCGTCGGCGAAGCGGGTGGCGATCTTCTCCAGCCAGTCCCCGGACGGCACCGAGTCGGCGTCGCATCGGACAATGATGGTGCCCTGGGCAGCGTTGTAGCCAGCTGCTGCGGCTGCCCCGATCCCGATCACCGGTTCGGTGACCACCCGCGCCCCGTGCGCCTCGGCAATCGCAACTGTCGAATCGGTCGAACCATTGTCGACGACTATCACCTCCAGCGGGGGCCGGGTCTGGGCGCCCAGAGCCTGCAGGCAAAGGGCCAGGAGGTCACCGTCGTTGCGGCACGGGATGACCACTGAAAGTGTTGGGGGCATGCCATTGATACTAGGGTGTTTTACATGATTGACGATCTACTTCGACCTGCGTCAACCCCCTGGGCGGTGACGGCCGACGTGATCCGAACGGCTGCCTTGCTCAGCGTCATCGCTGTGTTGCTCTGGTGGGGGCCCGTTGAATTCGCAGTGCTGTTCCTTGTGCTCGGTGGCGTCCTTGTGTCCCGGATGGTTCGCGTTGATCCCCGGGTCGATGCCGCCTACGGAGCTACCCTGCTTGTTGCGGGGTGGAGCGCCGTCATCGACCTGTACGAGCTCATCTCGTGGTGGGATCTTGCCGTCCATACGCTTGCCACCGCGGCCATTGCCCTCATCGCCTACCTGCTGCTCCTGCGGATGCGCTATCTCCCTCGACCTGCGCCCGGCCGTCGGACCGCAACCGGGGTCACCATCATCACCCTTGCCCTGGGTCTGAGCCTGAGCGTCGTGTGGGAGTTTGCCGAGTGGGCGGGGAGCAAGTACATCACCCATGAAATCAATGTGGGCTATGAAGACACCTTGAGCGATATAGCTGCCGGTGGAGTCGGTTCGTTGGTGGCTGGGGTGCTGCTGGCAGCCACGCTCTCGCGGAGTCGGCAACCCATTTCAGTTAATGTTCACTAGCTGAGCTGGACCGGACAGAGTAGCCTTGACGCAACTGCTTCAAAGACGAAAGTGAGCGTTCCCCTCGATGAACACTGAAGAAAAGTCCCCGACCGACGTCGTCATTGTCGGGGGTGCGCGAACCCCGCACGGCCGCCTCAACGGGCAACTGTCCTCCTTCACGGCTGTCGACCTGGGTGCCATGGCAATCGCCGGCGCGCTGGACAAGGCAGGGGTCGACGCCGGCTCGGTACAGGCAGTGATCATGGGCCATGTCATCCAGGCAGGCTGCGGCCAGAACCCCGCAAGGCAAACCGCGCTCAAGGCCGGTATCGGCTGGGATGTCCCCACCGTCACCCTTAACAAGGTCTGCCTCTCAGGCCTCACCGCTGTCATCGATGCCGCCCGGTTGATCCGTAGCGGCGAGGCGACGGTGGTCATCGCCGGCGGCCAGGAGTCAATGACCCGCGGACCGCACCTCCTGCCGGGATCGCGGCAGGGTTGGACGTACGGCAACATCCAGGCAATCGACTCGGTAGCCAACGACGGCCTCACCGACGCCTTCGACAACGAATCGATGGGCGCCTCGACCGAACGGGGCAACACCGGGCTGGGGATCAGCCGCGAAGATCAGGACGCCGTGGCCGCGGCTTCGCATCAGCGGGCAGCCGCTGCCATGGAGTCGGGCGTATTCGACGTCGAAATCGTCCCGGTCACTGTCCCCCAGCGGAAGGGTGAGCCGGTGGTGCTGACCCAGGACGAGGGTGTCCGCCCCACGACGACCGTGGAGTCCCTGGCCGGGCTGCGGCCCGCGTTTGATAAGGCAGGATCGATTACCGCTGGCAACTCGTCCCCACTCTCCGATGGAGCCGCAGCGCTCGTGCTGACCACCCGTGCCCACGCCGAGGAGAAGTCGTTGACCATCCTCGCGGTGGTGGGGCAGCCGGGTCAGGTGGCCGGGCCCGACAACTCCCTGCACTCGCAGCCGTCGCGCGCGATCGAACAGGCGCTGGACCGCGCCGGCTGGCAGAGCTCCGATCTGGACTTCATCGAGATCAATGAGGCGTTCGGCTCGGTTGCTTGCCAGTCACTGCAGGACCTGGACTACCCGCTGGAGAACTGCAACATCCATGGCGGGGCAATCGCCCTGGGCCATCCCATCGGCGCCTCGGGTGCACGCCTCGCGTTGCACGCTGCGCATGAGTTGGGGCGGCGCGGCGCTGGCCGGGCGGCCGTGTCGCTGTGCGGTGGCGGCGGTCAGGGCGAGGCGCTGCTGCTTTACCTGAACTAGGCGGCGTGGGGAATCACCCCGGGCCCATCAGCTCGGGGTGATCGACCGCCCCCGGACACAAAGAAGCCCCGGACTCGTGGAGTCCGGGGCTTCTTTGAATAGCTGAAAGAGCCTACTTCAGGGTTACCGTCGCGCCAGCGGCCTCGAGGGATTCCTTGGCCTTCTCGGCAGCATCCTTGGTTGCGCCTTCCAGCACAGCCTTGGGGGCGCTGTCGACAACGTCCTTTGCTTCCTTCAGACCCAGTGAAGTCAGGGCACGAACTTCCTTGATCACTGCAATCTTCTTGTCGCCTGCTGCTTCGAGGATAACGTCGAAGGAATCCTTCTCCTCTTCAGCAGCTTCGCCTGCGCCGCCGCCGGCAGGTGCAGCTGCAACTGCAGCAGCGGTGACGTCGAAGGTCTCTTCGAACAGCTTGACGAACTCGGAGAGTTCGATGATGGTCAGTTCCTTGAAAGCTTCAATGAGCTCTTCGTTGGTGAGCTTCGCCATGGCGAGAGCCTTCCTTCCTATAGTGGTGCCGTGCATCGAATGTGATGCTGGGTACCGGAGTTTGGTGGATGAAGAAAATTACTTTTCTTCAGGCGCTGCAGCAGCTTCGGGAGCCGCCTCTGACTCGGCGGCTGCGGGTGCAGCTGCTTCCTCTGCAGCAGGAGCGTCAGCGGCTGGCGTCTCTGCTGCTGCAGGCGCTCCACTTTCCTCCTCTTGCTTGATGCGCAGTGCATCAAGGGTGCGGGCAAGTGCTGCCATGGGTGCTTGCAGCACTCCGGCAACGCGGGCCAGCTGAAGTTCGCGCGACTCAAGAGCAGCGAGAGCCTTGACACCGGCTGCGTCGAGGGCTTTACCCTCGAAGACGCCGGTCTTGATGATGAGCTGTGGGTTGGACTTCGCGAAATCCGTGAGGCTCTTTGCCGCCGCGATGGCGTCACCCTTGATGAAGGCGATTGCAGTTGGTCCGGCAAGCTGGCTTTCGAACGCGTCGATGCCGGCTTCCTTGGCTGCAATGCCCGTCAGGGTGTTCTTGACGACAGCGTATTTGGTGTCCTGGCCGAGTGAACGGCGCAGTTCCTTGAGCTGTGCGACGGTGAGCCCGCGGTATTCGGTTAGGACTGCAGCATTTGAGTCTTTGAAATCGGTGACGATTTCCTCAACTGCGCTTACCTTGATTGCGGTTGCCATAACCCTCCTTCCGGGGAATTGATGCCGGCTGCGACTGCCCCAATAAAAAACGCCCCGCGCAGATGCACGGGGCTTGATTCAAAACTACGGCTGGGCCGTCTATTCCGAGAAGCTTCGTTCACCTGCGCTGGCCGCCCTGTTACGGGAACCTTCAGACGCACACCCCGAACCTCACACCACAGAAAAATCCTGCGAGCTAAGGGTGGGATACGCATCGACCGACGGTCTTTGGTTCTTCAAGGGTACGTCACGGTCCGGAAGGTAGCCAAATCCCCCTTCCGCACGGCTCCCCGATGCGACCGCAGACGAGAAAAGTGGTTCAGCAGCAGGATAGTGGTCAGGTAACCACTATTCTGCAGCTGAACCACTCGCCTGTGACCCGAAGGGGACAGACGGGACCGGACGGGCACTACACCTGGTGCTGGGCCACGCCGTCGTCACTCTGGTGCTGAGTCACGCCGTCGTCGTCGGCCTTCTTCTGCCACGCGGCGGTGTATCCGGCTGGCACAAATCCCATTGACACGTTCACGGCAAGCATGTGGGCGTTCTCCTCGGCGTTCCAGGTATAGACCCGCAGGGCCTCGGGCCACACCGCCGGCACATCCAGGAGGTTCGCCGCCTTGAGCCACATGCCCAGCCGCCGGCCACGGTGCGCCCGGAGGACCAGAGTGTCGTCCTGTGAGACCACTTCAGGCCTTGCTGGCTGGTATTCGAGGATGGTGTGGCCGGCAAGCAACCCGGTGGGTCGATGGCGGACCGCCCTGACCAGGGAGAATCCACCGGTCCGCAGCAGCCTCTCCTCCCCCTCACGGATTCGGGCGGCGTCCCAGACCTCTTCCTCCCAGTCAAGGTCCCCCATCGGCACATCCGTGCTCATCGTTTGGCGCAGGAGCGCGTACTGCTCCACCAGGTCATCCGGGCAGCGATTTTGCCATCGCACCAGTTCATAGTCCGGCCCTGCTGCATCCTGGGCGGCCTGGGCCAGGGCGCCAGCCTGTGGCAGTGATGTCGCGAGATCCAGCACACTGCACCTATCGATCTGCGCCAGCTGAAATCCGTTCCGCAGGGCCAGCGCCGTCGTCGCGCTGTTCCGGGGGAATGCTCCGGCGCCCGTAGCGGGGACCAGGACGTTGCCCGGGTCCAGGTCAAACCCGGCGGGCTCGTCGGCCCACGCCATAATGGTCGACCGGCCGATCCCCGCCGCGTGACCCTCCAGTGCGCGGTACAACCCGGTACCGATTCCCTGCCCGCGATAGTCAGGATGCACGGCAACGAACACGTAGCAGGTGCCCAGATTGTCGGTCAGCGGAATATCGACGACGCCCTTCCCCACGACACTGCCGCCGTCCCGCGCCACGAACATCACGCGCTCCTCGTAGTCGCTGGGCTGCGAGGACTCGTGCCGCGCCTGGGGGCTGTAATAGTGGTCATCATTCCCCCAGAGGTCCCGTTCCACGAGGTTGCTCAGTTCAGCGGCAGCGATGAAATCCGCACCGCCCGGCAGGTCCAGGGATGACGGGCGGGGCAGGACGTCGATGGTGACGGCTGAGGTTTTCATAGCTGAAGTCTAACCGAGTGATTGGTAACTGCCAATCACTAATTCTCCTGATGCTTCTGACTATCTGTCCCCATCCCTTACACCGCGAAGGGCCGCAGCTCTGTGCTGCGACCCTTCACTTATTCAGCAGTGATGCTGCGCCCGACGGCGGATAGAACCCTATGCGTCGGCAAGAACCTTGGTGACGCTTGGGTCCACGGTGATGCCGGGACCGAAGGTGGTGGAGACAGTTGCCTTCTGGATGTAGCGACCCTTCGAAGCGGAAGGCTTCAGGCGCAGGACCTCTTCCAGTGCCACCGCGTAGTTCTCGGCGAGCTTCTGCACATCAAACGACACCTTGCCGATGATGAAGTGCAGGTTGGAGTGCTTGTCCACGCGGAAGTCGATCTTTCCGCCCTTGATGTCGGTGACAGCCTTGGTGACGTCGGCGGTAACCGTGCCGGTCTTCGGGTTCGGCATGAGGTTACGGGGACCCAGTACCTTACCCAGACGGCCAACCTTACCCATGAGGTCAGGGGTGGCGACGGCGGCGTCGAAGTCGACCCAGCCGGCTGCAACCTTTTCGATCATGTCATCGGAGCCAACGAAGTCAGCGCCGGCAGCGATTGCCGCTTCAGCCTTTTCGCCGGTTGCAAAGACCAGGACGCGCTTGGTCTTGCCGGTGCCGTGAGGAAGGTTGACGGTGCCGCGGACCATCTGGTCGGCCTTACGTGGGTCAACACCCAACCGGAACGCTACCTCGACGGTCGCGTCGAAGCTGGAAGGGTTGGTTTCCTTGGCCAGAACTACTGCCTCGAGCGGGGCGTACTGCTTGTCTGCCTCGATCTTGGCTTCGGCCGCCTTATATGCTTTGCTGCGCTTTGCCATCTGCTTTTTCTCCTTATGCAGTTGTGGTCAGCGGACCGCGCGGGCCCTGCCACACTCCGACGTCCGATCCCGCCTGATTGGCGGCCCTGACGTCTACGTTTTGTTGTTTGGGGTGCACGGTGAATTGCTCAGCCGTGCGGTGGGTGGAAAGGGTTAGCTTTCTACCGTGATGCCCATTGAGCGGGCGGTGCCAGCGATGATCTTGGCAGCAGCCTCGATGTTGTTGGCGTTGAGGTCTTCCATTTTCATGGTGGCGATCTCGTTGACCTGGTCCTTGGTCAGCTTGGCAACCTTGACGGTGTGCGGCGTGGCCGAACCCTTGGCAACTCCGGCAGCCTTCTTGATAAGCTCGGCAGCTGGAGGAGTCTTGGTGATGAACGTGAATGAGCGATCCTCATACACAGTGATTTCAACGGGGATGACGTTTCCGCGCTGTGATTCTGTCGCAGCGTTGTACGCCTTGCAGAATTCCATGATGTTGACGCCGTGCTGGCCAAGTGCTGGACCAATGGGGGGCGCTGGGTTGGCAGCGCCTGCATTGATCTGCAGCTTGATCAGGCCGGAGACCTTTTTCTTGGGGGCCATGAAGGGTCCTTCTTTCACATTACGTCCATAGGACAGGAGCGTCCCATGGGTTGTTGGTCACCATGGCGTGATGACCTACCGCACCACCTGAGCTAAGCCGGCCCTGGTGGTACGAAGCTTGATTACTGCAGCTTGGTGACCTGGCTGAACGAAAGCGTCACAGGAGTTTCGCGTTCGAAGATCGATACCAGGACAACGAGCTGCTGGGACTCCGGCTTGATCTCGGAGATGGTGGCCTGCAGCGTCTCGAACGGGCCCTCGTTGACCGTGACCGGCTCGCCGACCTCGAAGTTGACCGTTGCTGGAGTCAGCTGGTTCTTCGCTGGCTTGCCGGACTCTGGGTCGGTGTGGACCACCGTGTGCTCAAGCATGGAGAACACTTCACCCAGACTCAGCGGGACGGGGTTGTGGGCGTTGCCCACAAAACCGGTGACGCCCGGGGTGTGCCGGACGGCGCCCCACGATGCGTCGGTGAGGTCCATACGCACCAGGACATAGCCCGGGATCCGGACCCGGTTGACGATCTTCCGGGTGGTGTTCTTGATCTCCACCACTTCTTCCATCGGCACCTGGATCTCGAAGATGTGCTCTTCCATGTCCAGGGTCTGGATACGGGTTTCGAGGTTCGCCTTGACCCGGTTCTCGTAGCCGGCGTAGGAGTGGATGACATACCAGTCACCCTCCTGGCGGCGGAGCTTGGCCTTGAACAGTGCGACGGGATCTTCAGCCGGAGCCGCATCCTCGTCGTCGCCTTCAACGGCGTCGTCGCTGTCGGTTGATTCGGCATCCTCGGACATTTCGTCATCCGTGGAAACCTGGTCGTTGGCCTCTACCTCGACATCGCCCGTTTCGGGCTCTGCTGCAGTCTCGGGCTCGCTATCTGCCGGGGCGTCACTGTCAGCCGGGGTCGTTTCGACACCGGAATCAGCTACCTGATCCTCGTTCTCCAGATCATCCTCAACAGAAGTGATCTGCCGTTCGAGTTCTTGCTCGGACACCTAGCCGCCTGCTTTCTAAGATTCATCAGCTTCGTTTACTGCATTACCGCGCGGGTCCAGCTATGCGCCGCCGAAGACCCACACCGCAGCCGTCCCGAACAGGAAGTCCAGGGCGGTCACGATCAGCATCATGATGATCACGAAGACCATCACGGTGATGGTGTACCGCACGAGTTCCTTGCGGGTCGGTACAACTACCTTCTGGAGTTCAGAGATAACCTGCCGCACGAAGAGGAAGATCCGACCGAAGAAGCCCCGCTTGGGAGCCTTCTTGTCGGAAGGGCTACCCTGTGAGCTGCCCGCAGCCGTTTCGGTCACCTTCAACCTCTTCCATCTGTGTCGGTTTCTGAAGTCCGCAAGGACTTTTTGTTTACGCCTAATGCGCAGGGCAGACAGGACTCGAACCTGCAACCTGCGGTTTTGGAGACCGCTGCGCTACCAATTGCGCCACTACCCTATGGAGAGAATCCGCCGATCCCGCTGCGCTGGCGCAGGCATGGACCATCATGGCGATTTCAACACCGAGGAACAAGTCTACGCAATCACTGCCCCAACGTCGAACCGGCGTGCCCTGGCTTCCGGAGCGGGCCCAGATCGCGGCAACGGCCTAAGCTGGGATGACGTCCCAGTCCACCGCACATCGACCCTAAGGGAACACTATGGCTGCCACCTCCGACGCCACCTCACCGGACTCCTTCACCCCTCCCTCGCGGCGAATCTCGCAGCGGATCGCTGCGATCGCGGAGTCGGCCACGCTGGCGGTCGATGCCAAGGCCAAGGCACTCAAGGCCGCGGGGCGACCGGTCATCGGGTTCGGTGCCGGTGAACCGGATTTCCCGACCCCCGACTACATTGTCCAGGCAGCGATCGACGCCGCCCGGCAGCCACGCTTCCATCGGTATTCCCCGGCCGGGGGCCTCCCGGAACTGAAGCAAGCCATTGCCGAGAAGACTCTCCGGGACTCGGGTTACGCAATCGATCAGTCCCAGGTGCTGGTGACCAACGGTGGCAAGCAGGCCGTGTATGAATCGTTTGCCACCCTCCTCGACCCGAATGATGAGGTACTGGTGCCCACCCCCTTCTGGACCACCTACCCCGAGGCCATCCGGCTGGCAGGCGGTGTTCCGGTAGAGGTCTTCGCCGGACCGGAGCAGTCCTACCTGGTCACCGTCGACCAGCTTGAGGCCGCACTGACCCCGCGCACCAAAATTCTCCTGTTCGTCTCCCCCTCCAATCCCACGGGTGCGGTTTACAGCCCGGAGCAGGTCAAGGAGATCGGTGACTGGGCTGCCGAACGTGGGCTGTGGGTGGTGACCGACGAGATTTACGAGCACCTCACGTACGACGGCGTCCCCTTCACCTCGATTGCCACCGCCTCCCCCGCAATCGGGGATCGGATGGTGATCCTCAACGGGGTCGCCAAGACGTATGCCATGACCGGCTGGCGGGTGGGCTGGATGATCGGACCGAAGGACGTGGTCAAGGCGGCCACCAACCTGCAGTCCCACGCCACCTCCAATGTGTCCAACGTGCCCCAGATGGCAGCGCTGGCCGCCGTCGCCGGCCCGCTGACCGCGGTGCATGAGATGAAGGTGGCGTTCGACCGGCGCCGCAAGGCGATGGTCGAGGGCCTGAACGCGATCGACGGCATCGAGTGCCCCGTCCCGAAGGGCGCCTTCTACGCCTACGCCGACGTGCGCTCCCTGCTGGGTCGGGAGCTCGCAGGTGTCCGCCCGGTGACGTCAGCGGAACTCGCGGCTTTGATCCTGGACAAGGTCGAGGTTGCGGTGGTTCCGGGTGAGGCCTTCGGACCCAGCGGCTACCTGCGCCTCTCCTATGCGCTGGGCGACGCCGACCTTGCCACCGGCGTCGGCAGGTTACAGGAGTTCCTGGCAACGGCGCGGTAGCTCGCGACAGCTGTCGAACGTCGCTGTTACAGCAGGCGCCGTTCCGCCGCCCACCGGGTGAGCTCATGGCGGGAAGACAGCTGCAGCTTGCGAAGCACCGCCGAGACATGGGTCTCGACCGTCTTGATGGAGATGAACAGTTCCTTGGCCACCTCCTTGTAGCTGTACCCGCGGGCAATCAGGCGCATCACCTCGAGCTCGCGGGCGGAGAGGCGGTCGAGTTCGCTGTCGACCGACGCCACCGCCGCGGTGCCGAAGGCGTCGAGCACAAATCCGGCCAGGCGTGGCGAGAACACAGCATCACCTGAGGCAACCCGGAGAACGGCGTCGGAGATTTCGGCGCCGGAGATGGTCTTGGTGACATAACCGCGGGCACCAACCCGGATGACGGTGACCACGTCCTCGGCTGCGTCCGAGACGCTCAACGCCAGGAACTGCGTTCCGGCCAGCAGCGCCGTGCACCCGGCGATCACTTCGGCTCCACCTCCGCCGGAGCCACCGGGTAGATGCACGTCGAGCAAGACAACCTGTGGCCGGTGCTCATGAATCATCGCTATCGCCTCGACCACCCCCGCGGCTTCGGCCAGCACAGCGATTCGACTGTCCAGGTCAGCACGCAGCCCGGAACGGAAGATGGCATGGTCGTCGACCACCACCACGGTGACTGGATCCTGAGTAGTATTCACTGCGCTCCATCCGCGGGACTTTCGGGCATGAACAGTTTAACCTCGGTGCCGTCGGCGTTGCTCCTGATGGAGACGTCGCCGCCGTGACGGTGCATCCTGCTGTACAGGGAGACGCGGATCCCCATCCGGTCGGCAGGAACCGCATCCGGGTCGAAGCCACGTCCACGGTCCCTGACGAAGATGGTGGAACTGGTGGGGCTCGCCTCAAGGTAGACGGAAATGCTGCCGCCGGCGTGCTTGGCGGCATTCAGTACGGCTTCCCGGGCCGCCTGGGCCAGAACCTCCTGCTGCGCCGACAACTCCGTATCACCCACCACCACCACGTTGATCGGGGTACCGTAGCTGTCCTCGATCTCGGCCGCCAGGGCACGGATCCGTGCGGCAAGGTTCCCGGACTGGTGGGTGGCGTCGGCATACAGCCAGCTCCGCAGCTCCCGCTCCTGAGCACGGGCCAACCGGATGACGTCCTGTTCGGAGCCGGCCCGGTTCTGGATCAGCGCGAGGGTCTGCAGCACCGAATCATGGAGATGGGCGGCTATCTCCGCCCGCTCGGTCTCCCGGGCCCGCCCCGACCGCTCGGTTTCGAGATCCCGCCAGAACTTCAGCCCCCAGGGTGCCAGCACCAGGAAGACACCGGCCAGGACCGCCCCCGTCGCAATCAAGGTGGACCACGTGATCTCCCAGGCAATGGAACCGGAGACCAGAATCAGCACCCCAACGGTGACCAGCAGCAGACCCGCGACGAGGCGGGCCAGTCCACCCGCCTGCGAGGCCCCGGCGCGGTTCATCAGGCCGGCGCGGCGGCTCTCATCCAACTGGGTCCAGGCCAGGACGGCGCCAGCCGCGACCACCCCGACCGGGAGCAGCGTATCCAGTGGCAGGTTGGCGCCCAGCTGCTGGGCAATCGCCACCGCCGCCACCAGCAGGAGCGCCGTGCCCAGCAGTACCTCACGTTTGCCAATCCAGGACTGGGCGCTGCTTCGGGGACCAGCCCACTGGTCCGCCGTCGGACCGCCAGCGGAACGCCCACCGGTGTCCGGGCGTCCGCTGATGCCTTCCGCCTGTCCTGAGGACTTGGGGAAGGCAAGGCGCGGACCCACCAAGGTGGGCCCTTTGCGGAGCTGTTCCTCCTGGGTAGGAACCAGCACCCACAACCACCCGTACAGGAAGATCCCGGCCCCGCCAGCGAGCGCCAGACCCACCATGCCGATCCGTGCCACGTTCACGGTGATGCCGAGGTGGGCGGCAAGGCCCGCGCAGACACCAGCGATCATCGCGTCGTTGGAACGGAGCAGGGCTGGTCGCATACCCCCATCCAAACACGATCATGGCTGGGTCGGGGTGGGATTCAGGGAAAGACCCGCACCGTTCAGGGGTAGGTCAGGGGAGGCCCCGATAGCGACTTCCCTTCCCGGTGGACAGGATTGAGGTATGAACCCGCATCAGGAACCGAACGACCCCCGGCCGGAGCCGGCGCCGGAAACCCCGCAGGACCCAGGTGAGTCCACCTCCGGGGAAGCACCGGCCTCGCCCGAGAGGAATGAGGACGACGCTGCTCCTCCGACCCGCCCCGCTGACCAGACCCCGCCCCCGACCCCGGCCCCGACCCCGACCCCGACCACCGAACAACTGCCACCGCAGGGCGCCCGTGCGTCGTCGTCTTCATCCTCGTCCCCGTCGTCTTCGTCTGCGCCGTCGTCCTCGTCTGCGTCTGCGCAGTCATCGTCGTCGTCGTCATCCGCTGGCACCAACTTCTTCGGCTGGCTCCGCGGCCTCGGCGTGGTCAGGGGCCAGGACCGCTGGATCGGCGGGGTCGCGAGCGGCGTCGCCGCCAGGACCGGACTGGACCCGGTCCTGATCCGCGGCGGGTTCGTGCTGCTGGCCATTTTCGGCGGAGTAGGGATCCTGCTGTATGGCCTTGCCTGGGCGCTGCTCCCCGAACCTGACGGACGGATCCACCTTGAATCCGCGACCCAGGGGAGCTGGACCTCGGGAATGACCGGCGCGCTGATCCTGACCATTGCGGGGATCGGGCGCCCCAACTTCCCGTTCTTCGTCGGCGACGGCGCGTTCTTCTGGACCCTTTTCTGGGTCGGAGCAATCGTCTTCGGGATTTATGTCGTGGTCGCGGTGTCGAACAGGAAATCGGATGATTCCTCCCCCACCAGTGCCACCCACGCCGGCGCTGCTCACACAGTAGCCACCGACAAACCGGGACAGGTACCTCGCGCGAGCACACTCACCCCACCTCCGCTCTACAGCGAGCTTCCGCCGCTTCCTGCACCACGGAACAGCCCACCCGTCCCGCGCAAACCTCCCATCCCCAAACCAAGCGGCGCCGAGTTGGCCCTTTATCTGGGTGGCGCGCTCATCGCCGTTGGCGCGGTCCTCGCCCTCGATTACACCGGGGTCTTCAACCTTGGCAACGCCGCAATCCCCGTGGCAATCGCCGCTGGCCTGATCCTCCTGGGGGTAGGCATCGTTGTACTGGGACTGCGTGGCCGCACCTCGGGCTCCCTCGGGTTCATGGCAGCGGTTGGCGTGGTGGCGGCGGTCGTGACCAGTTCCACCTTCGCTACCGGAGCACTCACCATCGGCAGCAGTGCCGTCTGGACCGCCGCCACGCAGGGACCGGCCAGCGAGGGGTACACAGTGGTAGCTGGCCAGGGCACGATCGATCTCAGCAACCTCACCGATCTCGACGAGGACATCGTGGTCCCGGTGAACTCGCTCGCGGGGAACGTCGGCATTCTGATTCCCGACGACGTGCCGGTCGAGGTTCGCTCCTCGATCGCCCTGGGAGCCCTCAGCACCGTGGACAACGGCCAGGAGGCGACGGCCGGCGGCATGTGGCACCCGGCTGAAATCGACCTCAACCAGAACGCCTCAGGACCCTCGATCATCCTCGAGATCCGCGGCGCGATGAGCCACACCACCGTTGCTGCCAGCCAGACCGAACTTGAAAACGTAGGAGGCATCTCGCGATGAGCACACCCGAGCACACCGTAAAGAACGACGACGGCGGCAGGCCAGTCCGCGCCGGAACCGTGGTCTGGGGGCTGATAGCGATCACCGTGGGCATCTTGGTGCTGCTGGCGCAGCTCGTCGACATCAACCTGGACACCGGTCTGGTGCTGATGGGTCTCCTGGTCGGCACCGGCATCGCCCTGGTGGTCGGCGGCCTCGTCTCGATGGCCGGCCGTAAGTAGCTCCGGCCGAATACCAGCCCCGCACCACCCCAGCAGCTTTCAACCTCTCACTCCTCAACCGCTGAAACGGGTTAACCTAAACCATGGACAAATTCTTCGAAATCCTCCGCAAGTCCCCTATCAAGCGCGCACCGGGCGGCTGGCTCGGCGGGATTGCCTCGGGCATCGCCGCCCAGTTCAACTGGCCGGTGGCCTACGTCCGGATTGGCATCCTCCTCAGCTTCCTCCTCCCGTTCATCAGCATCCCCATGTACTTCGTGCTGTGGCTGCTCCTGCCCAAGACCGATGGCACCATCGCCCTGCAGAAAATGATCGCGAGCAACTAACCCGCGCCGGTGGTTCCACCGCCCGCCCCCGCCGAGTCATTCTTCGGCGGGGGCGGCGCTCGTTAAACCCTCGGGTGCCTGTCCTGCTTCAGCAGTACAGGCACACTCAATCTGCCGGACCTTCTCCCCCGCCCCGATGGGTGCCACGCTAGGGGTATGAAACAGCCAGCCACCACCCACAGCACCGCAGCACCCGCCGCATCCGCTGCTCCAGCACCAGCGTCGCCGCTGGGCGATCCACGGCCGGACGCCGTCGTCGTCGATTCTCTGACGAAGTCCTACCGGCAGCCGAAGAAGGAAGACCTCCTCGCCGTCGACCACTTGTCCCTGACCATCCGCGCCGGCGAAACCTATGCCCTGCTGGGTCCCAACGGTGCCGGGAAAAGCACCACCATCGAGATACTGGAGGGACACCGCAAGCCAAGCTCGGGCACCGTTTCCGTCCTGGGCCAGAACCCGTACCAGGCGACAGCCCACTTCCGGTCGCGCATCGGCATCGTGCTGCAGGAAGCCACCGACATGGGCACCCTCAAGGTCTCCGAGGCACTCAAGGACGCCGCCGCTTTCTATCCCAACCCGCGCAGCGTCGAGGAGGTCATGAGCGCTGTGGGGATCGAGGAGAAGGCCGGATCGCTCATCAAGTCGCTGTCCGGTGGGCAACGCCGGCGGGTCGACGTCGCCCTGGGAATGATCGGTAACCCGGAGCTCCTCTTCCTGGACGAGCCCACCACGGGCTTCGACCCGGCCGCCCGACGCCGGTTCTGGGACCTGATCCGCGGCCTCGGGCAGGACGGCACCACCATCGTGCTGACCACCCACTACCTGGATGAGGCCCAGCACCTGTCGGACCGGCTCGGTATCATCGCGTCCGGGCGGCTGATCGCCTCCGGTACAGCCGATACCGTCGGCGGGCCCGATCTGAGGATTCCCCGCGTGCGGTGGACCGACGACGCCGGTCGGCATGAGGAAGCAACAACGTCCCCCGGCGCACTCGTCCACAGGCTGACAAACGGTGGCACGCGTGAGCCGGTCAATCTGGAGGTTATCCGGCCGAGTCTCGAGGACGTCTACCTCGAGCTCCTGCGACGTCACGACGACGGCACAACAGTGAACCCCGTGACCGACACGGTCACACCCCGTGAAGGAGCCCAGGCATGACCACCATCGAGACGGGCCGGCAGGCCGGTCCAGCCCAGAACGCTACCTGGCGTCCGAGCATCCTCGCCCTGGGAGCCCGCAGGGCGGTCACGGAGATCAAGGCGTTCAACCGGGACGGGCTCTCCCTGATCCTCATTCTGTTCTTCCCGATCGTGATGATGGCCCTGTTCGGTACGGTGTTTGGCAGCGACCCGTCGGTCGGACCACCGGGCTCCCAGGTCACCATGGCGCAGTACTACTTCCCGGGCATGGTGGCCCTGGGCACCATCCTGAGCGGTTTCCAGAATCTCAGCGGCTACGTCGCCGCTGACCGGTTCAATGGCGGCATCAAACGGCTCGCCGGTACGCCGCTGCCCATGCTGTCCTACTTCATCGGCAAAATGGGCGTCACCCTGTACCTGATAGTCGGACAGACCACCATCCTGATGGTGGGTAGTTCCCTGTTCCTCGGCGTCGACCTTCCCACTTCCTGGAGCGATTGGCTCACCATCACGTGGCTGTTGCTGGGTGCGACGGCGGCCTGGGCTGTCGCCGGCACCGCGTTCGCCTGCCTCGCGAAATCGACTGAAAGTGCGACGACGCTGGCCGTCCTTCCGGTGCTCATCCTCTCCTTCATCTCAGGGGTCTATTTCCAGTTCACCGGCCTGCCCGAATGGCTGCAGTCGGTCGCGAACGTGACACCCCTCCGTTGGACCGCCAGCGGCATGCGGAGTGTGTTCCTGCCCGAACAGTTCGAAATGGCCGAACCGGGTCAAACATGGGCACTGGGAATGTCGGCGATGGTCATCGCGATCTGGCTGGTCGCTGGCCTGATCCTGACGCGGGTGACCTTCAAGTGGCCACCCCAGAAGTAGGGGAAAAGGAAGTGACGACTCATCTGACGCGGCAGCTCCGGAGCCGTAGGGTGTTGGCATGAGCACGAACCCCGACCGGGCCGACCGGCTCCTACCCGAGAACTCGGTGTGGATCCACGGGATGAAGTGGTGGCACATCGGTTTCTATACCGCACTTGCAGCGGTAGTGATAGTTGTTCTCAACGGCGAACCCAACCCCAGCGTCAGGGCGATGATCCTCGGAGCGATGGCACTCCTCGCCGCTGCCTACCCCTTCCTGACCCGCCAGCGTTACCTGGACACGTGGCGCCCGGTGGCCTACGTGGTGCTGCTGGTCCTGGTTGTGGGATTCCTCGCCTTCCTGCCGGGCTCGGGGGCTGTCCTTCTCTTCGTGGCATTCCCGCAGATCTGGATGTTCTCAGCCACCGCCCGCGCGGGTCTGATCAGTACCGCGGCAATCTGTGTCGCGGTGGCCCTCGGGCAGCTCTCCCGATTTAGCGGAGCCTCCGAAGACCTGGTGGGGATCGGTCTGCAGGCTGGCCTGTCGTTCCTGGCCTCGACCATGCTGGGGCTGTGGATCTACAAGATCATCGACCAGAGTGAAGACCGCGCCCAGCTGCTCGCCGAGCTCAATGCCGCCCGGGCGGAACTCCAGCTCGCCGACCAGCGGCAGGGAGCCATGGCCGAGCGGGAACGGATGTCCCGCGAGATCCATGACACTCTGGCGCAGGGCTTCACCTCAGTGGTGATGCTGTCGGAAGCAGCACTGGCACAATTGCGGACGGCTCGACCGGAAACTGGTGCGCGGCAGGACCTGACCACCCGGCTGGAAACCATCAACGCCACCGCCCGGGACAATCTGCAGGAGGCCCGCGCCCTGATTGCCTCGACAGGCCCCTCACAGCTTCAGGGCGGTGACCTGTTGGGCGCTCTGGAGCGGCTCGCTGCTGCGGCCACCCAGGGAGGGATCGAAACATCCTGCACCCTCCCCGAGAAACTGCCGAATCTCACCTCCAATCAGCAGATCGCCCTGCTCCGCTCCGCCCAGGAAGGGCTCACCAACATTCGCAAACACGCCGCCGCCTCCCGGGCTCATCTCACCCTGGACCGCGCCGGGACCGAGCTCCACCTGACGGTCACCGATGACGGAGTGGGCTTCGACCCCGGCCTGGACACCTCCGGCTATGGCCTGCAGTCCATCAGCGCCCGACTCGGCGAGATCGGCGGACAGCTCACCATCCACACGGCTGTGGGTGCCGGAACCACTCTTGGGATGGTGGTGCCAGTGACCGAGAACGGCACCACTCCTGGGCCCCGCCCGGCCCCGGAGACAACTGCCTTTGGGGAACCACACCAGGAAGAGGCGGCGCACAGGGAAAGCAAGATCAGGTCAGCACAGGTGACAACCCCTGAGGCGAAAGCGCGGGCGGAAGCTTGATGACCGTCCCCTCGGCGGGGAACAGTTCCCCGAACGCGGACACAGTGCGGCTGCTGGTCGTCGACGACCACCCGGTGGTGCGCGCCGGGTTGATCAACCTGCTCTCCACCGATCCCCGCATTGTGGTGGTGGCCATGGAGCGTGGGGACCTGTTTGGTCACGGACGTCACTGAGGATAGGGGGTCCCGGGAAAAGTGTGTTTAGAATCATAGCTGGGCTCAATGGGGCGCTCTGACCTATCAATACTCCCCACAATGCAAGGACTCAGTTCCACATGAAAATCGGAATCCTCACCAGCGGCGGCGACTGCCCTGGGCTCAACGCCGTGATCCGTGGAGCGGTCCTCAACGGCATCAAAACCCACGACCTGGAATTCGTGGGCTTCCGGGACGGGTGGCGCGGCGTCGTCGACGGCGACATCATCGACCTTCCCCGCAGTGCCGTCCGCGGCATTTCCAAGCAGGGTGGCACCATTCTGGGCACCTCGCGCACCAACCCGTTCGAGGGCAACGGCGGACCCGATGCAATCAAGGCCGTCCTGGAGCGGCTGGGCATCGACGCGATGATCGTGATCGGCGGCGAGGGAACCCTCGCCGCGGCGAAGCGGCTCACCGATGCTGGCCTGAAAATTGTTGGCGTCCCCAAGACCGTCGACAATGACCTCGACGCCACCGACTACACCTTCGGCTTCGACACGGCCGTCCAGATCGCCACCGAAGCGATCGACAGGCTCCGCACCACCGGTGAATCCCACAGCCGCTGCATGGTCGCCGAGGTGATGGGACGCCACGTGGGCTGGATCGCCCTGCACGCCGGGATGGCGTCCGGCGCCCACGCCATCCTCATCCCCGAACAGCAGACCAGCCTGGAACAAATCTCCGAGTGGGTTACCGAAGCCAATCACCGTGGCCGCGCCCCCCTCGTGGTGGTGGCGGAGGGCTTCGTCCCGGCCCATCTCGACCAGGCCCACTCCGAGCGGGGCCTCGACACCTTCGGACGGCCACGCCTCGGCGGGATCGCCGATCAGCTGGCACCGGAGATTGAATCCCGCACCGGCATCGAGACCCGCGCCACGGTGCTGGGCCATATCCAGCGTGGCGGAGTTCCTTCGGCCTTTGACCGGGTCCTCGCGACGCGCCTCGGCATGGCGGCCGTGGACTCGGCGATCGACGAGGCCTGGGGCACCATGGTGTCGCTCAAGGGAACAGAAATTGCGCGGGTCGGCTTTGAATCCGCCCTGGGCAATCTCAAGGTGGTCCCCCAGCACCGGTATGACGAGGCGGCCATCCTCTTCGGCTAACGTTGTCGGGATGGAACTGGATTCAGGCACCGTCTCAATCATCCAACTCGGCTGGTCCCGGCTGTTGAAGCTGGACGACACCGCGTTCGCCGAGGCTGCCGGCGAACGGATTTACCACCGGGACGACGACGCCGAGCTGGTCACCTTTGTGCGGCTGTTCGGTGCGGAAGCGATTGTGGGTCCCGGCTGGGCCCTCGACGCGGCAGCGGAGCTCGACGGCGACAACCTTGCCCACCACTCGACCCTGCTGCAGCTCACCAGGGACCAGGGCGGCCGCGGTCTGGGCGCGGCGAACCTGTACTTCTGCGACAGCCTGCCCGCCCTCAACCCGCGTGACGATGCGGCCGTCAGCGATGACCACGCGTTCGCCGTCGCCCTGGAACGGCTCTGTCCACCGGACGATACCGCCGAGGTGGGGCTGAGCGACCTCGAACACCGCGCCATCCTCGTGGACGACGCACAGGCTCCGCCAGCACCCTTCGCCGGCGCCGGCTATGCCATCTGGAGCGGTATCCTCGCGCACATGGGAGTCCTCACAGCGCCGGACCACCGGGGTCAGGGGCATGCCACCTACATTGCCAAAGTGGCTGTGGAGGAGGCGATGGCGGCGGGGCTGATTCCCCAGTGGCGCGCACGAACCGACAACACAGCGTCCATCAGGACGGCCCTCAGCGCCGGCTTCGTTGAATGCGGGAGCCAGACCAGCGTCCTGCTGTCGAAGTAACCTCCGGCGGGTGGAGGCTAGGCCGCGCCGAACAGCTCGAGCAGATCCTGGCGCTTGAACATCTGAGCTGTTTCCGTCGCAGTGGGCCGACCCCGATCCGGATCGGCTCCGGCCCCGATCAGCACCTCGGCCACCTCGGCGTACCCCTTGAAGGCCACGCCAGCCAGCGGCGTCTGGCCCTTGTCATTGACGGCGTTGACGTCGACACCACGGCCTGCAAGGTCAGCGACGATGCCTGCGTGCCCGTGGTAGGCGGCGAGCATCAGCAGGCTGTCGCCACCACTGTTGGTCAGGGTGGCGGGGACTCCCGCATCGAGGTAGCGGGTCAGGGTTGCGCCGTCGCCGGTACGCGCTGCGTCGAACAGCTGGTGCGCCAGCGCAACAGCCTGCTCCGCGCCCGCCTGCTCGGCGTCTTTCCCGTCAGTGATGCCCGGGTTGTCGTCGGTGGAGTCGGTCATGGTTATCTGCGTCCTTTCAGGAAGCCCGTGGCCCGGCCCACCACCTGGCCCGCGTCGGGCGCCACAATGATTTCCTGGGCTGCGGCGTAGATCTCGTCGCCATCCTGCACCACCAGCTCACCCAGCGGGTCGACGGAGCGTTTGATGATGGCCAGCGCCACCGCTCCCATTTCGTAGTGCTGCGCAACTGACGTCACAGTGCCGACCGTGCGTCCACCGGCGACGACTGCGCTTCCCACGGCAGGCAGGGTGTGCTGGCTGCCATCGAGCTGCAGAAAGACGAGACGACGTGGCGGATGGCCCAGGTTGTGGACCCGCGCGACGGTTTCCTGGCCCTTGTAGCAGCCCTTGGACAGATGGACCGCGGTACGCATGAGGTCCAGTTCGTGGGGGATGGTTTTCTCGTCTGTCTCCGCGCCGGAGCGTGGGCGCCACGCGGCCACCCGCAGCGCTTCTGAGGCCATTGCACCGGCAAGGCTGAGGCCCTGCTCCGCCAGGTCAGCGACGATGGTGGCGAGGTCAGCCTGCGGCACCAGGTACTCGAACCAGGGCCTCTCCAGCCCGGGGTGATCGTCCTCGGTCACCACCGAATAGGCGTAGCCCCCCTCGGCGACCCGCGGCCACGGATCGACCCACACAGTGCGGTCGGCGAAAGACTCGATGGGCTTGACCGAGCCCAGGACCGCCCACGAATCGGATACATCGGCGACCTCCACGCGGAGCATGAACTTCATCCGGTCCAGCCAGGCGGCCAAGCCTTCGGCTTCGGGGCCCTCAACGATCAACCAGGTAGTGACTCCGTCATCAACCACCCGGGCGTTGTAGTCAATCCTGCCCTGCACGGTCAACAGGAGGGTTTCCGAGCTGCTGCCGGGTTGCAGCCCGAGGAGCAGCTGGGAGGAAAGGGTGTTCAGCCAGCTCAACCGGTCGGGCCCGGTCACGGTGACCACGCCCCGGTGGGACAGGTCAACGACGGCGGTTCCCCGCGCGAGGGCCCGCTGTTCCTTGAAGGGGTCACCGTAATGGGAAGCGGTACCCAAATCGGGTGCACCGGAGGCGACGGCGCCGGGCAGGGACAGCAGCGGGCTGAGATAGGTCATGGTGGTATCAACGCTTCCTGAGGCTAGGCGTATTCCTTGACCCTATGATCAGGCCCCGGTTTGGGTCAGGACTCTTTCTTCAGAATCCCTGACGCGTGGGCCTCCAGCGAGCGGCCGTCAGCGGCGACGTCCCAGCGCCAGTACAGGTCGCCGTCCACCAGGCCGTACAGCCTCGTGGCCGCGGTGTACTCCTTCGAGTTCTGCCCGCGCATCACCAGGTCGGTGCTGAGCTGTATCTGCGGCCCCTTGATGACACCGTAATACAGCTCTGCGATCCCCCCGGGGTGCACGATCGTGGCGGTGATATCGAAGCCGTCCTCGGCGTTGCGGAGTTGTTCCACCTCGTCGGCACTCTTCAACGCCGGCACGATATCGGCTGGGGAAAGCCCCGGGCCGCCGTCGGCGTCGTTGAGTTTGCGGTCCAGCGCCCAGAAGCCCGTCTCGACCGAGAGGGGGCGCAACCGGGTGCCCTGCTCGTCGGTCAGCCAGGTCTCCGCCGTGTACTGCAGGTAAGGCAGCCCATTCTGGGTGAAGGTGACTCGCTGTTCGAAGTGTTCCGACTCAGCTGAGCCCTCACCCAGTCTGCCGGAACCCTTCCAGGCCCCGAGGAGCCAGGACAGGGGGACCAACTCGGGCGTGAGGTCGGTAGGAATTTCGAAAGACATGGTGAGGTGAAGCCTTACCGCTGGCCCTTGTAGAGGCGGCTAATGACCAGCCACGCCACTCCGGCCATGGCCAGCGAAGCGAGCACCAGCAGTCCGATGAAGAAGATTTCAAGCGCAAGAATCGACATGCGTCCATCCTAACGCGACCTCTCAGTAGCTCTGAACCCCGCCGCGGCCAACCCGGCGTGCTAACCGGTGAACAGTTTGCCCAGAAAGTAGGTGAGTGAGCCGATGACGAGGATGGGAGCTGCCCCGATGGATAGGGCAGCGGGCACGTTCAGGGGTGCGTCCCTGGTCAGGAACAACCTCCGGGCGGCAACGATCACCGCGCCGCTTGCAGCGCCGATGAAGCCCGCCGCCAGCCCCGGGACATCGGTGAAGAGGATGGCGCCCAGTGGTCCGGCGGTGGTCGCGAGTGCAATTCCCAGCGGCGCGACGAACCGGTCTGGCCAGGGCAACAGGGATGCCGCCAGTGCGATCAGCACGCTGATTCCGGTGACCAGCATCATCGAGGTGTTTCCCGCGTCGATGGCCAGCCGGTCGGCCGCCACCCAGCCGGACGCGAGACAGGCCAGCAGCACACCCACCCCCGCTCCGAGCGTCGATTCCAGCCGGTGGCTCTGGCCGGTGCCCCGGAACAGCTGGATGAGGAACACCGCGCCCAGGCCGAGGGCGGTGGTCACCGGCATCCATGTCATGAAATCGGTATCGGTCGCGGTGAGAGCGGCGCCGGTCGCGGCCAGGCCACTGAGGGCGATCACGGCGGACTGACTCTTCTTTGCGGGGACACCGAGCATGTGGGGCCAGCCGATAGCGGCCACCAGGATCAGGACGGAGGTAACGGCCGCGACGGCGGTCACAGAAAGGTAGGAAGCGGCCACTACTGAGCTGACGGCTGCTGCCGCCGCGACGGCCACAATCCTTACTCTCACCCCAGCAATACTGCCCTACCGGTTCGGCATGTGAAAACTTGGCGCTCCGGGTGCGGCGCATCACACCCGGTATACTGGATCAAACCTGCAAGGGCTTCGGACGGGATCAGCTGGCCTCTGACCTGGCCTGGTTGCCCGACCCAGCCGCCCGATGATGCGCGTCCAAATTTATGGAGGACACATGCCGCACATCCTGATGTTGACCAATAGCCCCGGTTCGTCGGTGGGTGTCCTTCCCGCGCTCGAATTGCTCAACCACAAGGTCCATATTCTGCCCGCCGAGCCCACGGCGCTCCTCGAGACAGAACCGTGCGACGTGGTGATGGTGGACGCGCGCAAGGATATGGTCGGCGCACGGTCCCTGACCCAACTGCTTAAGGCCACCGGCCTGAGCGCCCCTTTGATGCTGGTGCTCACCGAGGGCGGCATGGCTGCAGTGGCTGCCAACTGGCTGGCGGACGAAGTCGTCCTCGACTCGGCGGGGCCCGCCGAGGTGGAAGCGCGGTTGCGGTTGGTCATCGCGCGGTCCAGTGCCGCCGAAACGGAAACCAGCAACGAGATCCGCGCGTCGGGCGTGGTGATCGACGAGACCAGCTATACGGCACGGGTCGGCGGGGAGCCCCTGAACCTGACCTACAAGGAATTTGAGCTGCTGAAGTACCTGGCGCAGCACCCGGGCAGGGTGTTCACCCGGGACCAGTTGCTGCACGAGGTTTGGGGCTACGACTATTACGGGGGAACCCGCACCGTCGATGTGCATGTCCGTCGCCTGCGGGCCAAGCTCGGCGCCGACCACGAGCAGCTGATCGGGACGGTGCGCAACGTGGGCTACCGGTTCACACTGAACCGGGCCACCGAGGACCGCCCGGCGGTCGACGCGTAACCCTGCCGTCCGTCAGTAGTCGGCTACCCTCCGGTTAACCGCGAAAAGTCCCTCCGCCACAGTCGTGGTTTCGGGACTTTTCGGGTCTTACTCGTGGAGGACATACGGGTCGAACGTATCGCGGGCACCCCACTGGTGCATCCCCCCTGAACGATCTTTTACACTACCCCACCCGCCGGAGTGTGCCAAAACGGAGCCCGGCAGAATCTTCTCCCGTTCGCCTGGTCCGGAGGGTTAGGCTGGCACCATGACCACAGCCCACGTCCCCACCTGGCCCATCCTCCGCACCACAGGCGCCCCCGAGCCCCGGCTCCTGCAGGACATCCTCGACCTGGCGGCAGCCGCCGCTGAGGCTGACGGGAACCCGCCCCTGTCCGAGCAGACCCTGGTCAACCTCAGGGCCGCCGACGCCCACCCGGACTCTCTTCTGGTCTTCGCGACCTACGCCGTCGACGGCGATTCCCCGGCTGTGTCCACCGGTGACCCGGCTAGCGCCTCAGGCGACGCCGAGGAGCTCGCGGGGGTAGCGGTGGTCAGCCTGCCCCGCGACGAAGCCGCGGGCGAATCCGATGCGGGGGTCCTCGAACTGGTGGTCCGGCCGACCTACCGCAGCCAGGGCGTCGGGACGGCGCTGGCCGGTGCCGTCACCGCCCACAGCCTCCCCGCCCTGCGTGCCTGGTCCCACGGCAACCACGCGGCAGCGGTCAGCCTGGCCGCGAAGAACGGCTTTGAACCGGTCCGGGAACTGTGGCGGATGCGTCAGACCCGTGCCGCACTGGAGGCTTCCGTGCTGGCTCCGGCGTCCGACCAGGTCACCCTGCCCGACGGCGTCGTGCTGCGTGCCTTCCAGCCGGGCGTCGACGAACAGGCCTGGCTCGCCGCCAACCGGGCAGCGTTCATCGACCACGCCGAGCAGGGAGCCACCACCCTCGAGGACCTGCAGGCCAGGATGGCCGAGGACTGGTTCGACCCCGCCGGGTTCCTGCTGGCCGTGCGGGAGTCCGACGGCCAACTACTCGGGTTCCATTGGACCAAGGTGCATCCCCGGTCAGGCAGCCACCCCGCAATGGGTGAGGTCTACGTGGTCGGCGTGACCCCCGAGGCACAGGGCATGGGGTTGGGGAAGGCTCTGACCATCGCCGGCATCGAGCACCTCCATGCCCTGGGATTGCAGGCAATCATGCTGTACGTCGACGCCGACAATACCGCCGCGGTGGCCCTCTACCGCAAGTTGGGCTTCACCCGGTGGGACGTTGACGTCATGTACGCGCCGCAGGTTGCCGGGGCAAGCTTGTAAGGTGGATCCTGATGCCGTAATACCCGCACTTTCCGGGATGAAAAACGGCAACCCACCCGCCGTCAGGAGACACCATGGAATCCGAAATCGCAGCACGCGTTCCGGCGCGGTACGGCTCATCCGAGGTGGCACCAGCGCGTGCCACCCAGGACCGTATCGATATCCCGGAATTCGCACCCAGCCTGCTTCCCTCGGGTGCCATCACCCCTGACCGGTTCCTTGACCGGGAATCGAGCTGGCTCGACTTCAACGCCCGTGTCCTTGAACTGGCCGAGGACCCGGATCTGTACCTGTTGGAACGGGTCAGCTTCCTCTCGATCTTCGCGTCCAACCTGGACGAGTTCTTCATGGTGCGCGTCGCCGGGCTGAAGCGCCGCATCGCGACCGGGCTCGCCGTCCCATCCGCTGCGGGGCTGAGCCCCATTGAGCAGCTCGAACAGATCATGGCTGACGGCTACAAGCTGCAGCAGCGCCACGCAGCGGTCTTCGCCGAGAACATCCGGCCAGCCCTGGCCGAAGAGAACATTCACCTGACCACCTGGGATGAACTCGACGACACCGCCCGCGCCGAACTGACGACCCTGTTCGCGGAGAAGGTCTTCCCCATCCTGACGCCCCTGGCGGTGGATCCCGCGCACCCCTTCCCCTACATCTCGGGGCTCTCCCTGAACCTCGCCGTCGTCGTCCGCAACCCGGTCAGCGAGAAGGAGCTCTTCGCCCGCGTCAAGGTGCCCGACCAGCTCCCCCGCCTGATCTCCGTGGATGGGCCCCGCGCGGGGAATGTCACCGGTCGGACCGCCCGGTTCATCCCGCTGGAAGAGGTCATTGCGGTGCACCTGGACCAGCTGTTCCCGGGAATGGAAGTACTTGAGCACCACACCTTCCGGGTGACCCGGAACGAGGATCTGGAGGTCGAGGAGGACGACGCCGAGAACCTGCTGCAGGCCCTGGAGAAGGAACTGCTGCGCCGCCGGTTTGGCCCACCTGTCCGCCTGGAAGTCACCACCGACATCAATCCCAGCATCCGCGCCCTGCTTTCCCGCGAACTTGGTGTGGAAGAGGACGAGGTCTACGGACTGCCCGCGCCTCTAGACCTGCGGGGCCTCAGCGTGATTGGCAGCATCGACCGGGGCGAGCTCCGGTACCCCAAGCACGTCCCGCACACCAACCGGGACCTGAAGGAAAGCGAAACCTCGAAGGCGGCCAACGTTTTCGCTGCCATGCGCCGCCGCGACATTTTGCTGCACCACCCGTACGACTCGTTCTCCACGTCGGTCCAGGCGTTCCTCGAGCAGGCTGCCGCGGACCCGAAGGTGCAGGCAATCAAGCAGACGCTGTACCGGACGTCCGGCGATTCACCGATCGTTGATGCACTGATCGACGCTGCCGAGTCCGGCAAGCAGGTGCTGGCCCTGGTGGAGATCAAGGCACGCTTCGACGAGCAGGCCAACATTTCCTGGGCCCGCAAGCTGGAACAGGCGGGCGTCCACGTGGTGTACGGCATCGTGGGACTGAAAACCCACTGCAAGCTGTCCCTCGTGGTCCGGCAAGAAATCGACGGCCTCCGCCGGTACTGCCATATCGGCACCGGAAACTACCACCCGCGGACCGCCCGCTACTACGAGGATTTCGGGTTGCTGACCGCCAACGAGCAGGTTGGCCAGGACCTGTCCCGGTTGTTCAACCAGCTGTCAGGGTACGCACCGAAGTCCACGTTCAAGCGCCTGCTGGTTGCCCCGCGTTCGGTGCGCTCCGGCCTGATCGACCGGGTTGAACGGGAGATTGCCAACCAGAAGGCTGGCCTGGCGGCCCGCGTGGTGGTGAAGGTCAATTCGATCGTCGACGAAGCCGTGATCGATGCTCTCTACCGGGCATCACAGGCTGGTGTGAAGGTGGACGTGATCGTCAGGGGTATCTGCTCGGTCAGGCCGGGTGTGCCGGGACTCAGCGAGAACATCACCGTCCGGTCGGTGCTGGGCCGCTTCCTCGAACATTCCCGGGTCTTTGCCTTCGCCAATGGCGGGGATCCGGCGGTCTTCATCGGCTCGGCCGACATGATGCACCGGAACCTCGACCGCAGGGTGGAAACCCTCGTCCAGTTGAGCGCACCGGAAGACATTGGCTACCTCATGTCACTGCTCGACCGTTATATGGATGAGGGCACCGCGAGCTGGCACCTGGATCGCGACGGCGGGTGGACCCGGCATCACAAGGACGCCGAGGGCGGCCCCCTGAGCGATGTCCAGAGCTACCTGCTGGCGTCCCGTGCGCGCAACCGGTCAGCGATTCGCCGCTGATGGCCACGACCGACGAGGCTGTCTCCACTGCAACCCGGGACACGGAACCCGCGGTTGTTGCCGCGGGTGCCATCTGCTGGCGGAAGGAGCAGGGCCAGCTCGAGGTGCTGCTCATCCACCGCCCCCGTTACACGGACTGGTCCTGGCCCAAGGGAAAGATCGACCCCGGCGAGACCACCCCCGAGTGCGCCATCAGAGAGGTCGAGGAAGAGGTTGGCATCAGGGTTTCACTGGGAATCCCTCTGGCCTCCACCCGCTATCCCGTCGGATCGGGCATGAAACTGGTGCACTACTGGGCAGCACGTACCGAGCGCATGGTGGTGCGGCCGGATGGCAAGGAAGTGGACAAGTTCCTCTGGGTCTCCCCCGCCCGCGCGTCCGAGCTCCTAACCAACCCCACGGACCGGGAACCCCTCGAATCACTGATAGCGGCGTACAAGGCCGATCAGCTGGCCACCTGGCCCCTGATTGTCGTCCGCCATGCCAAGGCGAAGCCTCGGTCCTCGTGGACCCGGGCCGAGGGTGAACGCCCCCTGGCCGCGACCGGCCGCCGCCAGGCGGTGGCGGTGAGCCGGCTTCTCGAGGCCTGGCATCCGTCCTGGGTGGTGAGCAGCCCGTGGGAGCGGTGTATCCAGACGGTCGCGCCCTATCTCACGTCTAAGGACATCAAGCTCAAGCTCGCCGATTCGATCACCGAGCGCAACGCTGGCCGCAAACCGGACAAGGCCTCCGCCACTGTCGAGAAGCTTTTCGACAAGCGTCGCCCGGTGGCGCTCTGCACCCACCGCCCCGTCTTACCAGTAGTTTTCGGCGTCCTCCGGCGCCACATGACGAAGGAGCTGGCCGCAGCCCTACCGGTCGATGACCCTTTCCTGGCCCCCGGCGAGGTGCTTATCAGCCATGTCAGCAGCACGGTCCCCGGCCGCATCGTCGCCGTTGAACAGTTCAGGGCCTACGACGACTAAACCGGACCAGCCGTTGAGCGTTACTGCGCGGAGATTCAAACTCTTCCCTGTTTGAGACCTTCAGGACAATTCGTCGCGGATGAATTCCTCGTTTTCCGGGGCGGCGACGCGTGAGTAGAGGTAGCCGATCACGAGGACGACGAACGGCAGGGCAATCAGGACCCAGCCCAACGGGCTCAGCCCCCACGGCGTCACCGAGGGATCCACGCCCTCGGCGGTTGTCCCGGCCAGCAGACCGAAGCGGGACATGAGGAGATATTCGCCGATCAGGAGTCCTACGAATGCCACAATCGGGGCAATGATCGTTACGAAGATACCCTCCGTGCCTTTGTTCTTGCGGAAGAACGCGATGACAGCGAGACAGACCATCGCTTCGATCAGCACAATTGCTACCACTGCCAGGCCGCTGAACCAGTAGAACATGTTCAGGATGGGCTCGAGTTGGAACAGAGTGAAGAGCAGGATCACTATCCCCGTGACGGCGGACGTCGTCACGGAAGCGCTTTGGGGAGCACCTTTGACATTGACCCGTGCCAGTGGGCGGGGCAGCACTCCGCCACGGCCGAGGGCAAAAACGTAGCGGCTGGCCGCATTCTGAAATGCGAGGAGTCCTGCAAACAGGCTCGAGAGTACGAGCACACTCATCACCGTGGCCATCCACCCGCCCACGTATTCGGTGGCCAGGGAGAAGAGCACGGCGGCTGGGTCGGCTAGCGGAACGCCGTCCACCGTCGAATACTCCACCGTGGCTTCGACCACCCGCGACGCTCCCATCCCCGTCACCAGCGCGAATGCGGTGACAGCGAACAGGACCGTGATCAATCCCACCGCCAGGTAGGTGGCGCGCGGCACAATCCGCTTCGGGTCCTTGGATTCCTCGCCATAGATCGCTGTTGCTTCAAATCCGATGAACGACGCGAAAGCAAAGGCGAAGGCGATCCCGGCAGAGCCTGCAAGTCCACCAACCAGGATGGCCTGGGGCGAGAAGGAGGCCACGAAGTCGTAACCCTCGGGGCCACCGTCGATCAGGATGGCAACGGCGGTGATCGCCAGGGCGAGCACCTCGAGCAGCATCAACGCTCCGAGCACCTTCGCACCCACATCGACGCTTGCCATCGACAGGACAGTGACGAGCGCCCACGCGCTCAGCGTCCACAACCACCATGGCAGTTCAAGGCCGAGCGCACCCATCTGTCCAGCCATCAACCCGCCGAAGAAACCAAAGATCGCGAGCTGGATGGCCACGTAGGCGATCAGGGATACAAACGCGGACCCGAGGCCGACGTTCGGTCCCAGACCACGCCCAATGTAGGCGAAGAAGGCGCCAGCATTGGTGACACGCTGACTCATCGCTGAATACCCAACGCTGAAGAGCAACAGCGTCAGGCCAACCACCAGGTAGGCTCCGGGTGCGGCTGCGCCGTTTCCCAGCACAATCGCAATCGGGACGGCGCCGGTCATGCCAACCAGTGGCGCCGCGGCGGCGACGACGAAGAATACGACGCCGATGACTCCCAGCCTGCCGCGGCGCAGCATGGTCCGTGATCCATCGATGGCGCTTGATCCGCCGTCGGAGGCCGTAACGGGTCTGTTCATGGTCTATCTCCTCAATGAGCTGTCCCGACGATGCGGAACCCTTTCCGGAAGCTTCCTCCTGCGCACGAGTACTTTTCTGCTGCTCTCTTGGAAGCAAATTTGTGTGATGCAGTTGCCGGTTGACCAGTGAGTCAGTCTTACCCGTTGATGACCTGCGGGACTGCCACGCCCTTCAGCCCTTCGACACCGAACTCCAGCCCGTACCCGGACTGCTTGATGCCGCCGAACGGGATGCGGGGGTCCACGGCGCCGTGCTTGTTGATCCACACTGTGCCAGCTTCGATCCGCGCGGCTACTTCGCGTGCAGCTGTGACATCCGACGACCAGACGGAGGCGCCGAGACCAACTTCCAGACCGTTTGCTTTCGCAATGGCCTCATCGATCGTGCTGTATTTAATGATCGGCAGGGCAGGGCCGAACTGCTCCTCGGCAACGAGCGGGTTGTCGTTGTCGATGTCAGCGATAAGCGTTGTCGGGTAGAAATATCCCGGCTGATCCGGATCAGGGTTGCCACCGGTCAACACGCGGGCTCCGGATTCCTTCGCGGCATCCACCAGGCGAGCCACGATGTCGTACTGCGGCTTGTTCTGGAGCGGTCCAAGGAGGTTAGCTTCGTCGAGCCCAACTCCCATGGGCATTGCCTCGGCGACTGCGGTCAGGGCTTCGCAGACAGCGTCGTAAATATCCTCGTGCACGTAAAGGCGCTTCAGTGCGGCACAGGTCTGGCCGGTGTTGATAAAGGCGCCCCAGAAAAGTCCCTCGGCGATTGCTTTGGGGTCCGCATCGGGCAGAACGATGCCGGCATCGTTTCCGCCCAGCTCAAGGGTGAGCCGCTTGACGCTGTCAGCGGAGGACTTGATGATCGCCTTGCCCGTGGCGGTGGATCCGGTGAACATGATTTTCCCGATCGCCGGGTGCTCCACCATGCGGCTACCCACCTCGCCATCACCACAGACAGCGGCCAGCAGGCCGTCCGGCAGTTCCTGATTGAGCACGTGAATCAGCGCAAGAACGCTCAGCGGGGTGTACTCCGACGGCTTCACGACGACGGCGTTCCCCATCCTGAGAGCGGGAGCGATCTGCCAGATTGTGATCATCATGGGCCAGTTCCAGGGTCCGATGGCCCCGATCACGCCGATGGGGCGGTAGTGAATCTGCGCGAAGGTCTCGCCGTCGTCGGCTACAGTTTCCGGCTCGAGGACCGCGGTGGCGGCGGCGCGGAGCCATGCCGAACACGCGCCGACCTCGAAGCGCGCGTTGGGGCCGTTGAGTGGCTTGCCCTGTTCCCGGGAGAGCAGGATGGCGAGCTCCTCGGCTGAGCGGTCGATCGCGTCGGCAGCCTTCAACAGCATGTCGGTGCGCGCTGCATGGCCGAGCGAAGCCCATTCCGGCTGGGCGGCTGAGGCTGCCGCGATCGCAGCCTCCAGATCGGCGACGGTGTGTTCCGGTGCCTCGCCGACGGTTTCACCCGTCGCGGGGTCCTGGATAGCCCTCGTGGGCCCGGATGCCGGGGTAATTGATTTCAGTAGCGCGTCGTAGGTTTCCATGAATACTCCCCTTTGAGTAGTTGGGCCAGGTGTCCCTGACAGCGACCCGGAGGCTGTGGTCCCCCCGTGAAATGTGTTCTGCAACACATTGGCTACAGAGTAGACCCGGCGACCCTCATTCGTCACCTTTTTTCGACAGCGGGCGAATTTCCGTTACGACAGATTCTTCAGAAACCCATCCAATTGGTCGGTATAGGCGGGGAGATTGTCCTCGGGCAGTGATAGGGCTGCCGTGATCTGCGCACCCAGGAACAGGTTCATGAGTTGCTCGCTGATGACGGCGTCCGGCACCGCGCTAGTAATCGCACCCACCTGCCGCGCCTCCCCGAGATGGCGCTTCAGCGCAACCCGCCACTGCTCCATCGACTCGCGGTGAATCGCCATCTTGAATTCATCCGTGACGGCCTTCTGCCAGAACGGAATGACAACGCGCGCCTCGCTGATTTTCTCTTCATCGATGGGGAGAACTTCCATCCCCAAGGCACGTATAGCGTCAAGCCCGGTCTGGTTGAAGGTAGTCAGGGCAATCCGGTTATTCGTGCGATTGAAGACATGTCGGAACGCAAAGGTGAGCAGATCATCCTTCGTGGGGAAGTAGGGCTTCAGTGCACCGTTCGAGAATCCGGCCTCGAGGGCGATGTCGCGCATCGTCGCGCCCTCGATCCCGTGCCGCGCAATGATCCGCCAGGTCGCATCCACCAGCTCCAGTCGCCGCTGGTCATGATCAACAATCTTTGGCACTGCGCAATTCTCCTTCGAGGATCTCTTGTGATCCATCTTACCTTCGGCATAGTCTACAAACAGAGAAAAACCCCTGACTGAGGATTCCCATGACAACGTCACCCACAGCGACTGCCAATTCCTACGCGCTGGCCACAGCGGACGAAATCCTCGAGGTCAGGCGCGTCCTGCAGGATCGGGGCCTTCTCGGTTCAACGAGAAGGATCGCGTATCTCGGACTCGTTGATCCCAGCCGTTCATCGGGTGCGGGCGAGGAGGGCCGCCGGTTCCGCGTGTTCCTGCACGACACCTCGGGTTCCGCGCCGCTGGATGTTGTCGTTTCGACGACCACATCAGCGGTGTTGTCCAGCGTGGAACTGGATACGGCGGTGACCGGTGAGCTCCCGGTACTTGAGGAGGAGTTTGCGGCCGTGGAGGAACTGCTGTCGACCGACGAGCGATGGCTTGCCGCCCTTGCCGCCAGAAACCTTGACGTCGCCAGTGTACGCGTTGCACCCTTGTCAGCCGGTGTGTACGAGTACCCCGAAGAAAGGGGGCGCCGCATCCTCCGCGGGCTCGCCTTCGTCCAGGAGCACGAAACGGACAGCGCGTGGGCGCACCCGATCGACGGGCTGGTGGCGTACGTCGACGTCGTCAGCAAGGAGGTCACGCAGGTCATCGATCTAGGCGCGGTGCCGATACCCAGGGAACACGGCAACTACACCGATCCCGAGCTAACGGGGCCGCTGCGCACCTCGCAGAAGCCGATCAGCATCACCCAGCCCGAGGGGCCCAGCTTCACCCTCACCGGGGGTAATCACCTGGACTGGGAGAACTGGAGTGTGGACGTTGGCTTCGATGTCCGTGAGGGCGTGGTGCTCCACAACCTCTCCTTCAACGACAAGGGCCGGGTTCGGCCCATCATCAAGCGGGCATCCATCGCTGAAATGGTGGTGCCCTACGGTGACCCCTCCCCTGTTCGGTCGTGGCAGAACTACTTCGACACCGGAGAGTATCTGGTCGGTCAGTACGCCAACTCACTGGAACTCGGTTGTGACTGTCTGGGTGACATCACCTACCTCAGTCCCGCGGTCAGCGATGCCGCCGGGAATCCGCGGGAAATCCGAAACGCAGTGTGCATCCACGAGGAAGACTGGGGTGTCCTCGCCAAACACAGCGACCTATGGTCGGAGATCAACTACACACGGCGCAACCGTCGCCTCGTGATTTCGTTCTTCACCACGGTGGGCAACTACGACTACGGATTCTTCTGGTACCTCTATCTCGACGGCACCATCGAGTTCGAGGCCAAAGCCACAGGCGTTGTTTTCACCAGCGCCTATCCGGAGGACGGGTCGCCGAACATGTCACAGTTGGCGCCGGGGCTTGGAGCACCATTCCACCAGCACCTCTTCAGCGCCCGCCTCGACATGGCCATCGATGGTTTCACCAACCGGGTGGAAGAAGAAGACATCGTCCGGCAGGCCATCGGACCAGAGAACCCGCGCGGCAACGCGTTCTCCCGCAAGCGGACGGTGCTGGCCAGGGAGTCCGAGAGCGTGCGGGAAGGAAATCCGCAAAGTGGTCGCACCTGGGTGATCTCCAACCCGGAGTCCCGTAATCGCCTCGGCGAGCCGGTGGGGTACAAGCTGCACTCGGAGGGCCAGCCCACCCTGTTGGCGGATCCGGAGTCCTCCATCGCGCGTCGTGCGGCTTTCGCCACCAAGGATCTGTGGGTGACGCGGTTCGCTGAGGATGAGAAATACCCCACCGGTGACTTCGTCAACCAGCATGGCGGCGGCGGTGGACTTCCGGAGTATGTGGCTCAGGACCGCGATCTCGACGGGCAGGACCTTGTGGTGTGGCATACCTTCGGACTGACGCACTTCCCCCGGATTGAGGATTGGCCGATCATGCCGGTGGACACCGTGGGTTTCAAGCTCCGCCCGGAGGGCTTCTTCGACCGTAGCCCGGTCCTGGACGTCCCACCGAGCGCGCCGGCTGCTGGCGGGCACTGTCACAGCTGACCGCGCGCCTTTTGAGGTGTAACACGCCCACCACTAGAGTGGTGGGCGTGAGTTCACAACCCATCCACACACCGTACGAAGATCTCCTGCGCGATGTGATGGCCAACGGAGTGGTCAAAACCGACCGTACCGGCACCGGAACGCGCAGCGTGTTCGGACGCCAACTGCGCTTTGACCTCGCCGATTCCTTCCCCCTTGTCACCACCAAGCGCGTGCACTTCAAATCGGTCGCCCTGGAACTGCTGTGGTTCCTCCGCGGCGACTCCAATGTGTCCTGGCTGCAGGAGCGCGGAGTGAAGATCTGGAACGAGTGGGCCGCCGACGACGGCGAACTTGGCCCGGTTTACGGCGTCCAGTGGCGCTCGTGGCCCACACCGGACGGCGGGCATATCGACCAGATCGCCCAGGTAGTGCAGGACCTTAAGGACAACCCCGACTCACGGCGCCACCTCGTCTCGGCCTGGAATGTCTCCGAACTGCACAACATGGCCCTGCCACCGTGCCACGCGTTCTTCCAGTTCTACGTGGCGGACGGCAAGCTGTCCTGCCAGCTCTACCAGCGCTCGGCCGACACCTTCCTCGGTGTCCCGTTCAATATTGCCTCCTACGCGCTGCTGACCCTGATGGTCGCCCAGCAGGTGGGCCTGGAGCCGGGGGAACTCATCTGGACGGGCGGGGACGTGCACATTTACGACAATCATGTCGAGCAGGTGAACGAACAACTGAACCGGCAGCCCTACCCAAGCCCGCAATTGCTGGTCAACCGTAAACCCGAGAGCATCTTCGATTACACGCTGGAGGACTTTGACGTGGTGAATTACCAACACCATCCCACCATCAAGGCGCCGATCGCCGTATGAGCTCCCAGAATCGCGGCATCATCGACGCCATAGGCCGGGAACCATTCATCGGCATGATCTGGGCCCAGACCGAGAACGGGGTCATCGGCAAGGACGGCGGCATGCCATGGCGCCTCCCCGAGGACATGGAACACTTCAAGCGAACCACGCTGGGCCACCCGGTAATCATGGGCCGGCATACCTGGCAGTCGTTCCCGGCCAAGTACCGCCCGTTGCCGGACCGGACCAACATCGTGGTGAGCAAGCACGGACTTGAGGCGGGCGAGCTGGCGGGCGCCGTCGTCGTCGACTCCCTGGACGATGCATTCGTGGAGGCCCGGCGCAGCCCTGGTGCGGAGCAGATCTGGGTCATCGGCGGCGGGCAGATCTATGAGGCGGCGCTGCCGGTTGCCCAGGCTGCGGTGGTCACGGTCATCGAGTCGACCACCAAGGGCGACACGTTCGCCCCTACGCTCGGCCCGGACTGGCAACTCGACGGGGTGACCCCGCAGCAGGGGTGGCTCTCCGGAGCCAACGGCACCCGTTACCGGATCAGCCTCTGGACCAAGGGCACCGACTAGCGGCTCCTGTCACGGTCGCTTCGTAACCCAATCGGAGCTCGTGGACCCGCTCGCCTAGACTTGCAGCATGACTACAGCAGTAAACAGTTCATCGTCCCTGCCCAGCGTCGGTTTTGTGGGCTGGCGCGGCATGGTGGGATCGGTCCTGATGCAGCGGATGCAGGACGAGGGCGACTTCCGCCTGATCAACCCCGTGTTCTTCTCCACCTCCAACGCGGGAGGCGCCGCGCCGTCGTTCGCTGAGGGCGCCCCTGCCCTTCAGGACGCGTACGACGTCGATGCGCTGGCGAAGCTGTCCACCATCGTGACTGCCCAGGGCGGTGACTACACCGCCGAGGTGTACCCGAAACTACGCGACAGTGGCTGGGACGGCCTGTGGATCGACGCCGCGTCGACGCTGCGGATGGAGTCCAGCTCAATCATCGTGCTCGATCCGGTCAACCGTGATGTCATCGACGCGGGGCTCTCCCGCGGTGTACGTGATTTCGTGGGCGGGAACTGCACCGTCTCCTGCATGCTGATGGGTCTCGGCGGACTGTTCCGCAACGGCCTGGTCGAGTGGGGCACCTCGATGACCTACCAGGCGGCTTCCGGCGGCGGTGCCCGCCACATGCGCGAGCTTCTGAACCAGTTTGGTGCCATCCATGGCTCGGTGGCCGCCAACCTTGAGGATCCGGCGTCGGCCATCCTGGCCATCGACCAGGCGGTCCTCGCCCAACAGCGCAACCCGGGGATGGATGCCTCACAGTTCGGGGTACCGCTCGCCGGTTCGGTGCTGCCCTGGATTGACGCCGATCTGGGCAACGGCGTGTCCCGCGAGGAGTGGAAGGCCGGCGCCGAAACGAACAAGATCCTGGGCACCGATGGCGCCGGGGGTGCACGGATCCCGTTTGACGGCCTCTGCGTCCGGGTGGGTGCCATGCGTTCCCACTCCCAGGCGCTGACCCTGAAGCTCACCGAAGACATTCCGCTCGCTGAGATTGAGCGACTGATCGACCAGGACAACGAGTGGGCCACGGTCATCCCGAACACCAAAGAGGCAACACTGTCCCACCTCACCCCCGTCGCGGCGACCGGTTCCCTGACGGTTCCTGTGGGCAGGCTCCGAAAGATGGAGATGGGGCCGCAGTACCTCAGCGCCTTCACTGTGGGCGATCAGCTGCTGTGGGGAGCCGCCGAACCCCTGCGCCGGATGCTCCTCATCAGCACGGGAAACCTCTAGGGCTGGAGCGCGCAGCCGATCAGCAGCGGCTCGGGGTGGAGGCGGATCCCGAACTGGTGGTCGACGCCGTCAGCTACCAGAGCGGCGATGGCCAGGAGATCTGCAGCCGAGGCGCCGCCGCGGTTGGTGACGGCGAGGGTGTGCTTGGTCGACAGGGATGCCCTGCCACCAGCGGCCGCGAACCCGTCGTCCCCTGCCAGTCCAAAGCCCTTCCCAAAGCCGGCCTGGTCGATCAGCCAGGCCGCCGAGAGTTTCACCTGACCGTCTTTCGCGGTGGGATACCGCGGGGCGTTCTCGGGCAGCGTCGCCGCTGTCCCCGCATCCACGATGGGGTTGGTAAAGAAGGATCCGGTACTAAACGTGTCCCGGTCCGCCGGGTCGAGCACCATCCCCTTGGCGGCGCGCAACTTCAGAACTGCCCGCCGGACGTCATTGGCATAAGCCCGCTCGCCGATGTTCACACCGACCTCCCGCGCCAGCTCGGCGTACTTGACCGGGGCGCTCATCCGTCCAAGCGCCAGCTGGAATTCAACGGTCAACACCACGTAGCGGGGCGAACCGTCAACGGTGGTGTGCTTCAACAGCGAGTCCCGGTACCCAAACTTCAATTCATAGTTTGTAAAGGACTTAACAGTTTTGGTCTCGCGGTCCCAGGTGCGGACCGTCGCGAGAGTCTGCGAGACGTCGGAACCATAGGCCCCGACATTTTGCACCGGGGTCGCTCCGGTGGACCCGGGAATCCCTGACAGCGCCTCCAGCCCGGAAAAGGCGTGCAGCACGGTGTACTCCACCAGGGCATCCCAGTTCTGGCCAGCCTCCGCCGTGACCATGACACCGCCACAGGTGGCGTTGTCGTCGTTCACCGTAAATCCGGTGGATGCCAGCCGCACCACGGTGCCGGCAAAGCCGTCGTCGGCGATGATCAGGTTGGACCCACCGGCGATGATCAGTAGCGGCTCGCCGGAATTATCGGCGGACCGGACGGCGTCGATGATCTCCGCTTCGGAGCGGGCCTCCACGTAGGTGCGGGCGGGACCGCCCACCCCTGCTGTGGTCAGCGATGCAAGCGAGGTCACCAGATGTGCACCACTGCCTGCGCCTTGACCAGCACCTTCAGCCCGGCCGACAACACAGTGAGGTCCACGCGGACGGTCGAATTGTCAAGATCGATGGCACCGATTTTGCCGGCCACCTCGATTACCGCGCCGGGAGTGCCCGCAGCGGTGGTGTCTTCGACGATGACCGGCTTGGTGAACCGCGTCTGGTAGTCGACGACGGCGGTGGGGTCGCCCACCCAGTCGGTGACCAACTGGACGGCGGCGCCCATGGTGAACATGCCGTGGGCGATCACGCCCGGCAGGCCAACACCCTGCGCGAAGTCGGCATTCCAGTGGATCGGATTGAAGTCACCCGAGGCTCCCGCATATTTCACCAGGTCCTGCCGGGTGACCTCGACGGTGGCGGAGCCGATCTCCTGGCCGACGGTGAGGTCGGCGATAGCAATACCCATTACTGTTCCTCCCCGCGCACCAGCAGCGACGACGTCGTGGTGGCGGTCTTTTCGCCGTCGGTAGTCGAGATCTCGGCGCGGGTAGTGATCATTGCGCCGCCTCCCATGGCCCTGACCGTATCAACGTGGAGTTCGGCGACCAGTTCGTCGCCCGCCACGATGGCGCGGTGGTGGATGAACCGCTGGTCGGCATGCACGACTCGGGAAAAATCGATGCCCGCATCCGGATCGGAGACCAGCTGGGCATCGGCCAGCTGGGCGACAATGATCGCGAAGGTCGGCGGTGCCACCAGGTCGCGGTGGCCCAGCTCGCGGGCGGCGTCGACGTCGTAGTGCGACGGGTGGGTAGCCTTCACCGCCCGCGCGAATTCGCGGATCTTCTCGCGGCCCACCGTATAGACGGCGCCTGCTGGATAGCTGCGGCCCTGCAGCTCGGGATTAATGGTCATGGTGCTCCTGCCGGATGCGATCGACGTTCGTATCCCAGCCTAGTGCAGGGCAGGTTACTTCTTTGGAGCGCGGGCCTGATGCCGGCGTCTGGCATCCCGTGTCCTGACCACGAGGCCAGCAAGGTGGGTGATGAGACCTGCAGCCAGCACGGGGATTCCGGTGAACACCGTCGCATTGCTACCGGTGACGGCGCCGAGCACGGCAATCAGGATTCCCGCGCCGGTCAGCACCAGGGCAGCGATCACCAGCCGACGGTACAGATCCGATCCGGTGTCCCAGGGGGTGTTCAACATGAGATTCAGTTTACTGGGGATAGGCGTCCGCCCCGCATAGGCGGAGGCATCGGGAGCCAATCCGTGGTCACCACCAGCCTGCTCGCGGCACTTCCCGCTTCATTCACCGTGGCTAGGCCCGGATTCACTGGGGGGTTCAGGGGTGGAGCTTCGGGACGTGCCAAGAAATCCACGGAGCAGCGAGGCTGTTCCCTGCAAATGATCCTCGGTAGCCTCATACGCTTCCTCGGAGTTACCGCTCAGGATGGCATCGACAATTCTCTGGTGCTGCTTGTTGGAATGCTCAAGATTAGGCTCCAGCAGGGGTATACAGTCCAAAAGATCGCTGACTCTCGCACGGGCATCAGCCACGGCAGTTGCCAGGCTCCGCGAGCCGGCTACTTCCGCGATGGCCACGTGGAATCTCGCATCCTTGGGCCGATAGGCATTAGCCGACGCCCCTGCCACCTCCGCCAAGGTATCGAGTAGGTGCCGACGCTGGGGAGGGGACAACCTCGCCCTGGCGGCAAGGGAAGCCGCGGCCGGCTCCAGCACACCGCGGAGGATCAGCACATCCTCAACCTCCTCGGGGCTGATGTTCGGATATGCTTCCGGCCCCGGAAGGCGGTTCTGTGCGATGTAGGTGCCACCGTAGCGGCCGCGTTTGACCTCGACATATCCGGCTTTGTGCAATTCGGCGAGGGCCTCTCGGAGGGTGGCACGTGACACCCCCAGCAAATCGGCAAGCTCACGCTCGGGGGGAAGCTTGTCGCCGGCCGCAAGAATTCCCAGTTTGATGTTCCGCAAGAGTCGCTCGATCGTTTCTTCAAAGGCGTTCCCCTGCCTGACCGGTCGAAGGAACCGAGCCGCTCCCTCAAATGATTCGGCTTCCATGCCACCATCCTATTCAGGTCTGCAACTAAAACGATTGCTATCGGAGCCTGATCGGACGTAGGCGGAAACCATTGACGAACTTCGTGATTTAGCTCACACTGGGATCAACTTCATGGACTAATAAAAGACCATTAAGATCGAAGAGAGGGACCGGCATGGCATCGAAACAGCCAGACTCCGAAAAAACATACCTTCAGCACCGCCAACTCAAACGTGGGGCCGCCGGGTGGGTGCTGTTAGCCGGTCTCGGGGTGGCGTACGTTATCTCAGGGGACTTCGCGGGATGGAATCTAGGCCTCGCGCAAGGAGGCTGGGGTGGGCTCCTCATCGCCTTTGTACTGATGGGAATCATGTACACATGCATGGTTTTCGGTCTGGCCGAACTATCGTCCACATTGCCTGCCGCTGGCGCAGGATACGGGTTCGCGCGGCGCGCGCTGGGGCCCATGGGAGGATTCGCCACCGGGATGGCCGTGCTGATCGAGTATGCAGTTGCCCCAGCGGCCATTGCAATCTTCATCGGTGGTTACGTCGAAGCCCTAGGACTCTTCGGTCTGACAAACTCCTGGCCCGTTTATCTGGTGACGTACGCGATTTTTGTGGGAATCCATCTCCGGGGCGTGGGCGAGGCCCTTCGGCTGATCTTTGCGATCACGGCTATCGCCGTCGTGGCGTTGGCGGCCACGGTAATTGGCCTACTCCCACACGTCAGTGCGGCGAACCTTTTCGACATCGTTCCGGATGGTTCCCCCGCTTCCAGCGCATTTTTGCCGATGGGAATCAGCGGCGTCGTGGGCGCCCTCGTCTATGGGATCTGGTTCTTTCTGGCGATCGAAGGTGTTCCACTAGCCGCCGAGGAAACGGCGGACCCGAAGAAGGACATGCCGCGCGGAATCATAGCCGCCATGCTGATCCTTGTGGTTTTCGGCGCGCTGATGCTTGTTCTGGTACCGGGAGCAGGCGGGTCGGAGGCCATGAGTACCTCCGACAACCCCCTCCCGGAAGCTCTGCGACATGTCTACGGTGAAAACTCAGTCCTCGCCGAATTCGTCAACTATGCGGGCCTTGCGGGTCTTGTGGCCAGCTTCTTCTCGATCATCTACGCCTACTCACGCCAGTTGTTCGCCCTGTCCCGTGCCGGGTACCTTCCCCGGTGGCTGTCGCTCACGGGCAGCCGACGCACGCCCTACTGGGCGCTGATCATCCCCGGCACCGTGGGATTCATCCTGGCCGCCGCCACGGGTAACGGCGGACTCCTGATCAACATCGCAGTATTCGGCGCCACCGTGTCCTACGTCCTGCTCAACCTTTCCCACATTGTGCTGCGGAAGAAAGAACCTGACCTTCCCCGTGGCTACCGAACCCCCGGAGGCGTTGTGACGACCTCCATTGCACTGGCGCTGGCCGCCGTCGCTGTCGTTGCCACCTTCGTTGTCGATGTGCTCGCGGCATCGATAACGGCAGGAATCTTTGGTGCGGCCCTGCTGTACTACTGGTTCTACAGCCGCCACCACATTGTCGCCGGCGCTCCCGAAGAGGAATTCGCCCGGCTGGCCGCGGCCGAGGCGGAGCTAAAGAACTGAGCACCGCGTCACCCAGCTTTCACCCCACCCATCCCCGAACCAAGTCGAAGCGACGGATAACAGATGACCGATCAGGCAATTGGCACACAGGCACAACTGAGCATCGATGAGTTAAGGGAGCAGGTCGCCGCCGGAAAGATCGATACCGTAGTGGTGGCCATCACCGATTCTCTGGGCCGCCTTCAGGGTAAACGCTGCGGCGCCCGTTCCTTCCTCGAGGACGTACTCGGGCACGGGGCAGAGGGCTGCAACTATCTGCTATCCGTCGACGTGGAAATGAACACCATCGACGGTTACGCGATGTCTTCCTGGGAGAACGGCTATGGGGACATGGTCATGCGACCCGATGTCTCCACGCTACGGCTTGTCCCCTGGCTGCCGGGTACGGCGATGATCCAGTGCGACATTCTCTGGCCAGACGGCCGTCCGGTGAGTCAGTCCCCCCGGCAAATCCTCAGGGCGCAGATCGAACGGCTCGAAGCGATGGGCTACCGCGCCCATATCGGCACTGAGCTTGAGTTCATCATGTTCGATGACACCTACGAGGAAGCCTGGAAGACAAACTACGAAGGCCTGACCCCTTCCACCCGGTACAACATCGACTATTCCCTTCTCGCAACGGCAAAGCTGGAACCAGTCATCCGAAGTATCCGCACAGGTATGGAGAAGGCTGGCCTGATCGTCGAATCTTCCAAGGGCGAATGCAACTACGGCCAACAGGAAATCACTTTCCGGTATGCGCAGGCTCTAACCGCTTGCGATAACCACGCGTTTTACAAGAACGGTGCCAAAGAGATTGCTGCCCAGCAGGGCAAAAGCATCACCTTCATGGCAAAGTACAACGAACGGGAAGGCAATTCCTGCCACATTCACTTCAGCCTTACTGACCTCGATGGGAAACCCGTCCTAGCTGGCGACCGCGAGCACGGCTTCAGCCCCGTCATGGAACACTTCATCGCGGGCCAGTTGGCCTCTCTGAAGGAGATGGCCTATTTCGTAGCCCCTAACATCAACTCCTACAAACGGTTCGTTGAAGGCAGCTTCGCGCCCACCGCAATTGCATGGGGCCTAGACAACCGCAGTTGTGCGCTGCGAGTGGTCGGGCACGGAGCTGGCCTGCGGGTGGAAAACCGGGTGGGCGGTGGAGATGTCAACCCCTACCTCGCCGCCGCTGCACTTATCGCTGCGGCCATCCATGGCATCGAAAATGAGCTCACGCTGGAGGCAGTTACCCAAGGCAGCGCTTACCAGTCGGAGGCCGACCGGATTCCCACAAACCTGCGCGACTCCCGTGAACTGCTGGCAGCCAGTGAGATTGCCCGGAAATCCTTCGGCGACGAGGTTGTTGACCACTATGTGCACGCCGCCGGCGTGGAGCTGAAGGCCTACGACAGCGCTGTTACGGATTGGGAGAGGAGGCGTGTCTTTGAGCGCCTCTAAGCCCTACCGCCCGCGTATCGGGCTGACTACCTACTACCAGGAGGCCGCATGGGGAGTGTGGACTGCGAACGCCGCCCTCCTCCCGGGCACCTACGTCGACGCGGTTGTGGCAGCGGGGGGAACACCTGTGCTCCTGCCGCCCATCGGCTCCGACCCCTCTATTATCGATCTGCTAGACGGGTTGATCATTGCTGGCGGCACCGATGTCGGCCCTGAACACTATGGCGCCCGACCACATGCGCTGACCTTTGCGCAACCCCACCGGGACAGCCATGACCTCTCCCTGACCCGCGCGGCTATGGCGGCGGACCTACCACTGTTTTCCATCTGCCGTGGTGCCCAGATCCTCAACGTCGCCCTGGGCGGATCGCTCATTCAACATGTCCCTGATGTGTTGCCTGACTCGCGATATCAACCCGCGCCCGGCGTCTTCGGAACTGTCGAGTTCACGACCACACCCGGCAGTATATGCGCATCCCTGCTGGGGCCGCGGGCCACAGCCCCCTGCTATCACCATCAGGCTCTCGACCGGGTTGCCGCCGAGCTCCATGTCACCGCAAAGGCGGCTGACGGAACCATCGAAGCCGTCGAAACGACCTCAGGAGGATGGGTCCTTGGCGTGCAGTTCCACCCCGAACAGGGCCCTGAAGATCTCCGGCTGTTTGAGGGATTCATTGAAGCCGCCCGCGCCTACTCCAGAACACGAACGGAGAGAACCATCAATGTCGACCACCACATTTGACGTCCTGAACCCGGCCACCGAGGAGATCATCGACACCGTTTCCTTGGCCAGCCTGCAGGACACCGACCATGCGATAGCCAAGGCGGCGACGGCCTTCGAGGCCTGGCGACACGTTGCCCCGGCCGACCGCGGAATGCTCTTGCGCCGTTTTGCCGCGGCCGTGGACGACGACCTTGAAACCCTCGCCCAGCTGGAAGTCCGGAACGCCGGACACACCATCGGCAATGCGCGGTGGGAAGCAGGCAACGTTCGAGATGTGCTGAACTACTACTCCGCCGCCCCGGAACGCCACCTTGGCCAACAGATTCCAGTACACGGCGGCATCAACGTCACCTTTCACGAACCTCTCGGTGTCGTTGGCGTGATTGTGCCCTGGAACTTCCCGATGCCCATTGCAGCCTGGGGATTCGCTCCCGCGCTTGCCGCTGGAAATACTGTTGTCCTGAAGCCCGCCGAGGTGACCCCGCTGACCGCACTACGGATCGGACGGCTCGCTCTGGAAGCTGGTCTTCCCGAGGGAGTGCTGCAAATTATCCCGGGCAAGGGTTCTGTGGTGGGAGAGCGATTCGTCACCCACCCGTCGGTCCGGAAGGTGGTGTTCACCGGGTCGACCACGGTTGGCAAGCGAATCATGGCCGGCTGCGCCGAGCAGGTCAAACCGGTCACTCTTGAACTCGGGGGTAAAAGCGCCAACATCATCTTCGGCGACGCCGATCTCGAGGAGGCAGTCGCCGCTGCGCCCGGCGCGGCCTTCGACAATGCTGGCCAGGACTGCTGCGCCCGCTCCCGAATCCTTGTACAAGACACTGTGTACGAGAAGTTCCTTGAACTTTTGGAACCACTGGTGAAGTCGCTGAAGGTCGGAGACCCCCGCGAGGCGAACTCGTTCATGGGTCCGCTGATCTCCGCCGCACAGCGCCAGACGGTTTCCGGCTTCGTTCCTTCCGGCACCGCCATCGCCTTCCAGGGGACCGCGCCGCACGGTGAGGGCTTTTGGTTTCCACCAACGGTGCTGACTCCTTCCCGGGATGACCGGGTAATGCGCGAGGAGATTTTCGGGCCGATCGTGGCGGTTGTTCCCTTCACCGATGAATCCGATGCCCTCCGCCTTGCCAACGATTCCATTTACGGGCTTTCGGGGTCCATCTGGACCAGGGACATTGGCCGTGCTCTGCGGATGGCGCGCGGTCTGGATTCCGGAAACCTTTCGGTGAATTCCCATTCCTCAGTCCGGTACTCCACGCCCTTTGGGGGCTTCAAGCAATCAGGACTCGGCCGCGAGCTCGGCCCCGATGCCCTAGATGCCTTCACCGAAACCAAGAACGTCTTCATTGCCACTCACCCGTGACTCCGACATCAACACTAGGGAGCAAGAAATGACCCAGCAGATCATCTCCAGCCGCCTCGAGGGCCGCAGCGCCGTAATCACTGGTGGCGCTAGTGGCATCGGTTTGGCGACCGCCCGCAGATTCGCCGCTGAAGGAGCTCATGTCGTCATCGCCGACGTCGACCCGACCGCCGGCCTGCGTGCCGCAGAACAAGTCGGTGGTCTCTTCGTCAAGGTCGACGTGACAAACGAAGAGGAGGTCAAGAACCTTTACGCCATCACGAATGAAACCTATGGGCGTGTGGACATCTCCTTTAACAACGCCGGCATTTCCCCTGCCGCGGACGGTTCAATTCTGGAGACCGGTATCGATGCTTGGCGTAAGGTGCAGGAGGTGAATCTCACCTCGGTGTTTTACTGCTGCAAATACGCCATCCCCTACATGCAGACCCAAGGCAAGGGCTCGATCATCAACACGGCATCGTTCGTCGCCGTCATGGGTGCAGCAACATCCCAGATATCCTACAGCGCATCCAAGGGAGGGGTCCTAGCCATGAGCCGAGAGCTCGGCGTCGAATTTGCGCGTCAGGGCATCCGAATCAATGCACTATGCCCCGGTCCGGTCAACACGCCGCTCCTGAAAGAACTCTTCGCTAAGGACCCCGAGAAAGCCGCCCGCCGGCTGATTCATGTCCCGCTGGGCCGCTTCGCTGAACCGGAAGAACTCGCCGCTGCGGTAGCGTTCCTCGCCAGCGACGATTCCTCCTTCATCACAGCATCGACCTTCCTCGTAGACGGAGGTATTAGCGGCGCGTACGTAACACCCGAGTGAGACTTGCTCGTCAGAACGACGCCTCCTGGACTTCGGGAACCACCGATTGATACCTTCCCAACTCGATCCGTTGCCCCTTCAATCGGGCCAGGTCGACGAGGAACGGCACCTCCGACCCCCGAATCAGAACCAGCGCGGCGGCGCCGACCATGGCCTCGACCTGAAATCCGTGCTCACCGGCGGCGAGACTGTGCGGGTAAAGCTGCGGTCCGGTACTGGCAAGCAACCGGGACCACGACGACGGCGCCACCCACTTTTCATCGATCACCCGAAACCCTGATAAGTCCAGCCCGTCGCGGAGCAGTGCCCTGACACTTCCAGCGAACTCCGCGTTGATCCCGTCGAGGGTTGCCCCGTCACGCGGCAAAGCCAGGGCAGCGGTCTTCGCCGCCGACCGCACGGCCTGAGCCAACCCGACAGCGCGGGTCACCGCGTCTTCCAGGACGCGAACGATCTGCCCGTCGTCGGCGGAGGCCACATAGCGCGCGACGACGGCGCCCTGTTCAGCGAGCCGATGCCATTTACGGAGGTCCGCGGCCGTTCCGACCTTGGAGGCGCCGTCTGCGAACGTTGCGACGTACAGCCAGTGGTTCTGGGCAAGGTAGCTGAGCAGGCCCGCCGGCGCCACTCCGGACCGGTGCACGTCGTGCATGAACCGCAGGTCGTCGCGGGCGAAGCAGGGTCCGCACTGGTACCCCCGGGCGGCTGTGTCCTGCCGTGGGCAGGGCGTGTGCTCCCGCGCGTCGGGCCCGTAGACCCGGTGGAACCCCAGACAGTACCGTTCCCCGAATTGACTCAGGATCCGGAACCCCAGGTCCACGCCGCCCGGGCCGGCCGCGGCTGCCTGATCCAGGCTCAGTTCCTGGGCGGTCCCCTCCGGAGTGGCAAGCGACAGCACCGGCCCTTCCCGATGCCAGCTCACCCCCCGGCACAGGAAAAGTTCGGCAGCCATGCCTCTACTGTAGACACCCAGGGGACGGGCCCGGACATGCTGAAGGACCGGCGGTTTCCCACCGGTCCTTCAGTCAAACGCTGTGTACTCGGTCAAACACTGTGTCCTCGTTTAAACACTGCGTCCTCGGTTAAACACTGTGCAAAAGGTTACCTAGGCGGTCTGGCCTTCGTGCTCGCCTTCGGCGATCTCTTCGAGCATCTTGTCGTTGAAGGCGGGAAGGTCGTCCGGGGTGCGGCTGGTGACGAAGCCCTGGTCGGTGACCACTTCGTCGTCGATCCAGTTGGCGCCAGCGTTGCGGAGGTCAGTCTGCAGCGTGTGGTACGAGGTCAGGTCGCGGCCGCTGACCACCCCCGCATCGATGAGCAGCCACGGTGCGTGGCAGATCGCTGCCACCGGCTTGTGCTGGGCGAAGAACGCGCGGGCGAACTCCTGGGCGTCCTTGTCGACGCGTAGGTGGTCCGCGTTGATGACGCCGCCGGGGAGCACCAATGCGTGGAAGTCCTCGGCTGAGGCGTCCGCTACCGACAGATCAATGGTGAAGGTGTCACCCTTGTCGGTGCCGTTGAAACCCTGCAGGGTGCCGCTGCCTGGCGCAACGAGGACTGGTTCGCCGCCAGCCTGCTTGACGGCATCCCAGGGGCTGGTTAGCTCGATCTGCTCCACGCCGTCGGTGAGTAGGAAGGCAACTTTTTTGCCGGAAAGATTATGGGGGGACATGGTTCCTCCTGTGTCAGAACGTCGATGTCGTACCAATCAACCCTATGAAGCCCGCGGGTGATAAGCAAGCTGCCTAGTTTTCGGTGTGAGGGAGGGAACAAAAAAGCAGGCCAGCGGCTCGGGGCCTCTGACCTGCTGTATCTGTAGCGGTGCCGGGACTCGATCCCGGGACCTCACGATTATGAGTCGTGCGCTCTAACCAGCTGAGCTACACCGCCACAAATGAGTGTGCCCGCAGCCGGACCATTTGGCCTGCTTACGGGACTCCCATTTGAGAGCCCCCCACCGGAATCGATCCGGTGACCTCGTTCTTACCAAGAACGCGCTCTACCACTGAGCTAGGGGGGCAACAGCAAAAAACTTTACCAGCTTCTGCCATCAAGGCGAAATCAGGATCCGGCCGCTGCGGCCGGGTGCTGATTCCACCGTCGGATCCCTGTTCTACCAGGGATCCGACGGGGTTATTCAGTTACAAAATTACCACTTTTCGCGGCGTCCACCGGCACCTGCTCCGGCACCTTTACCGTGACGTTCCTTACGGTCCCCGCCGCCACCGCCGGCGCTGTGGCCGGAGGAGCGGAAGCCGCCCTCGTGCCCGCGGTCCTTGTTGAAGCCGCCACCCTCGCCTTCACGCTTTTTAAACGGCTTCTTGAAGCCGTCGCGGTCACCTGTTGGCTTGCGGCCCTTGTCCAGCTCGAGGTGGATCAGCTCGCCGCCGATGCGGGTCTTGGACAGGGCACGCCACTGGTCCTTCGACAGGTCAGCGGGCAGTTCCACGAGCGTGTGATCGGCGCGGATATCGATGCCGCCGATCTGCGCGGAGGACAGGCCACCCTCGTTGGCAATGGCGCCAACGATTGAGCCCGGCATGACCCGCTGGCGCCGTCCCACCGCGATGCGGTAGGTGGCGTTCCCCTCGGTGAGGCTGCGTGTTGGTCCGCGTGACCCGAAACCATCCTTGCGCCCCGCCGCGCGTTCCTTCTGCCCTGCCGGGGCTACCGGGATGTCCTTGACGAGGATCGGGTTGCTGCCCTGTGCCATGACGGCGAGGGCTGCAGCGATCTCGTTGGCGGGCACGTTGTGCTCGGTCTCGTAGCTGGTGATCAGGTCACGGAAGATTGAGACATCCTCGGTGGCCAGGGTCTCGGTGATCCGCTCGGCGAACTTGTTCATCCGCAACGCGTTGACGGCGTCGGAGGATGGCAGGTGCATCTGCTCGACAGGCTGGCGGGTGGCCTTCTCGATCGAGCGCAGCAGGTACTTCTCCCGCGGCGTGATGAAAAGGATCGCGTCACCTGAACGGCCAGCGCGGCCGGTACGGCCGATGCGGTGGACGTAGGACTCGGTGTCGTGAGGGATGTCGTAGTTGACCACGAGCGAGATGCGCTCGACGTCGAGCCCGCGGGCCGCGACGTCGGTGGCCACGAGGATGTCGAACTTGCCGTCGCGGAGACCTTCAATGGTCCGCTCACGCTGCTGCTGGGGAATGTCACCGTTGATTGCTGCGGCCTGGAAGCCCCGTGAACGCAACTTGTCCGCCAGGTCTTCGGTCGCCATCTTGGTGCGCACGAACGCGATGATCCCATCGAAGTCTTCGACCTCGAGGATGCGCGTCAGGGCGTCCAGCTTGTGCGGGCCCATGACCTGCAGGAAGCGCTGGCGCGTGTTGGTGCCGGTCGAGGTTTTGCCCTTGACAGTGATTTCGGCGGGGTTGTTGAGGTACTTCGACGCAATGCGGCGAATGGCGCTAGGCATCGTTGCCGAGAACAGCGCCACCTGCTTGTCGTCAGGTGTTCCGGAGAGGATCTGCTCGACGTCGTCGGCAAAGCCCATGCGCAGCATCTCGTCGGCCTCGTCCAGTACCAGGTACTGAAGGTTGGACAGGTCGAGTGAACCCTTGGAGATGTGGTCGATCACGCGACCCGGGGTACCCACAACTACCTGTGCGCCGCGGCGCAGGCCGGCCAGCTGGGGGCCGTAAGGAGCTCCACCGTAAACGGGTAGCACCGTGAAGTTGTCGATGTGCTTGGCGTAGGAGGCGAATGCCTCGGCAACCTGAAGCGCCAGTTCGCGGGTTGGTGCGAGCACCAGGATCTGCGTGAACTTGCTGGGACCGTTGAGATCGGCGAGCTCGGCCATCCGGGACAGCGCGGGGATAGCGAATGCTGCTGTCTTACCGGTACCCGTCTGCGCCAGGCCGACGACGTCGCGCCCTTCCAGCAGCACCGGAATGGTGGCGGACTGGATGGGAGAGGGCTTTTCATAGCCGACGTCACTCAGGGCCGCGAGAACGCGACCGTCGAGGCCGAAGTCGGTGAACTTGATTTCGTCTGCCTCGGGAGCTTCGACATTCTGAGGAGCGTCGACGGCGTCAGGAGGAATGACGGTTTCGGGAGTGTTATTTTCAGGCATGGAGGGATTGACCTTCAGGTAGATGCCGGACAGCTGGAACAAAAGGGGAATTCCAGCCCATGAACATAGAAATCCGGCACTGTTTCAATCCCGCGGCAGGATTTCGCGTCATAACTGGCGGCCGCTATCTCAGCGGTCTGTATGACGTTTTCTTCTAGCCGGCGCTCCCTGATGAATCTGCCCGCATGCTTACTCTGCGAGCCCCAACACAACCTATCCAGCCCAGCAAAATGGGCGGAATTTTAAGGGAATACCGGTGTGGGGGATGTTTCAAGTGTACTGCATGGCTTCACTGGGCCGCACCTATCCGGGCGACGACGGCGCGTGAGCCTGCGCACATCCCCGTGTGACGGGATGGGTCAGTGGTGCTACGCCCGGCGCAGGATGGCGGCAACCACCTTGTGGATCTCGGGGCTGAGCCTCACACCCTGTTTTTCGGCGGAGAGGAGCCGCTGGGCGGCGTCGGCGTCGAGCCCCGCGAACACATCGTGGCCCGTAATGCCGTGCTCCGGGCGGTTGACTACGGTGACGGTGTCCCCCGCCGTGATCTGTCCCTTACTGATCACACGAAGGTAGGTACCAACCCGGTTCTCCTCGGCGAAACGTTTCACCCAGCGCGGCTCCTTGAGGAACCGGGCGAAGTTAACGCAGGGGGTGCGCGGCGCTGTCACTTCGAGGACGACGTCGTCGCCCACCTGCCAGCGTTCGCCGATGACGGCGCGGCTCGCGTCGATTCCTGCCACCCTGAGGTTCTCCCCGAATTTGCCCGGGCTCATGTCCCGCCCCAGTTCTTCATCCCAGTAGTCGGCGTCCTGTTGGGAGTAGGCGTAGAGGGCCTTGGATTCGCCACCGTGGTGTTTCCGGCTGGCCTGGATGTCGCCGGTGAGACCCAGTTTATGGACGGCGACCGGGCCGTCGACGGGCCGCTTGTCGATGGCGGTGACCCCGGTCGAGTCCTGCGTGGGCAGCAGGGCATGGACGCGGCACACGGCGAGTAGGGAACCTGTTGTCATAGCGTCCATCCTAGGGATCCTCAGGGTTCAAAGCGGTACCCCATGCCGCTTTCGGTGATGAAGTACCGGGGTTGGGTGGGATCCGGTTCGAGTTTCTTCCGCAGCTGGTTCAGGTAGACCCGCAGATACTGCAGTTCCTTCGCGTAGGCGGGACCCCACACCTCCAGCAGCAGTTGCCCCTGCGTGATCAGCCGGCCCGGGTGGGCCACCAGTTGGTCGATGATCTTCCACTCGGTGGGTGTCAGCCGTACCTCCGTGGTGCCGCGGAACGCTTGCCGCGCACCGGTGTCGAGCCTGAAATCGGCGGTCTGCACCACTGTCGCGGCGGGTGCCGTCGCCCGACGGCTGGCTGCTCGGAGTCTCGCCAGGAGTTCATCCAGGCCGAACGGCTTGGTCACATAGTCGTCGGCGCCGGCGTCGAGGGCGTCGACGACGTCGTCGGAGCCGTGGCGGGCGGACAACACGATGATCGGGGTTTGGGTCCACTTCCGCAGTGCAGTGATCACGTCCATGCCGTCCATATCCGGCAGGCCCAGGTCGAGCACCACGATCTCCGGGCGGTGCTCGGCTGCCACGGCGAGCGCCGTCGTCCCGTCGACAGCGGTGATCGGCCGGTAGCCGTGGGCGCGGAGGTTGATCTGCAGGGCGCGGAGGAGCAGCGGCTCGTCGTCGACAATCAGGACCGATGTCATGGTGAACCGTGACCCACCATCGGGTGCGGGGTTACCGTGCTGCCTGGCTCGCCGTCGCGCAACCCTGTTGCCAACGGCAGCCGGATGCGCAGGGTCAGCCCGCCGCCCGGCGTCGCCTCTGCAATGAGCTGTCCGCCCATCACCTCGGTGAACCCCTTTGCGACGGCGAGGCCGAGGCCCACTCCTGCACCGGCGGGGGCGTCGCTGGCGCGCTGGAATGGCTGGAAGATGGTGTCGGCGTCGTCCGCTGTGACTCCCCGCCCGTGGTCGACCACCCGCAACTCACCGGCTGGCACGCCGTCGTCGACGTGACCGACAATCCCCTCAACCGACCCGCTGATGACAATGTCCTCGCCGCCCGCGTACTTGTCGGCGTTCTCGACCAGGTTGGCGATGACGCGTTCCAGCATTCCGGGGTCGGCGACGACCGGCGGCAGGTTCCCGGGGATCTCGACCCGGACCCGCTGCGGCGGGAGTCCGATCAGGGCGCCTGGAAGCACATCGGCCCAGTGCACGGCGCGGAGGTGCGGTGTCACGGCGTCGCCCGTCAACCGGGACATGTCCAGAAGGTTGTTGATCAGGGCGTCCAGCCGGTCAGCGTAGTCCTCGATGGTTTCGAGGAGTTCCTTCTGTTCATCGACGGGTAGTTGGACCGCCTCGTGGCGCAGGCTGCTGACGGCGAGCTTGATGCCCGCCAGGGGCGTCCGCAGGTCATGCGAGACGGCCCGCAGGATCGCCGTCCGCATGACGTTGCCCTCGGTCAGGCGCCGGTTGGCCTGGGAGCTGACAACCAGTTCCTGGCGCTGCCGCATCGCGGTGAGCTGGGAGCCGAAAGCGGTGAGGAGGCTCCGCTCCCTCGTGTTCAGGGCCCTCCCGTAGAGGGCGAGGACCAGCTCGTCCGGGAGGTTTTCGGTGGTGTCAGCTGCGAACAGGTCGTCGATTGGGGCGCCCAGCGAAACATCACCCGGCGTCGGGTGGTCGGGCGAGGCATTATCGGGGGCGACGTCACTGGCAAGCAGTACCGGTGGGGGTCCGCCCCGGGCGTCCCGGGTGAACAGACCTACTGCGTCGACCTGGAAGTGGGTGCGCACGTGGGCGAGGAAACCCTGGAGGGTGTCCTCGGCCGCCAGCACGCCGCGGGCCAGTTCCCCAAGCGTCGCCGCTTCAGCGCTCGCCGCCGCGGCCTCCCGGGAGCGGCGGGCAGCCAGGCCCACCACCAGTGACACCGCCACTGCCACGGCGATGAAGATGACCAGCGTCAGAAGATTCTGCGGGTCCGTGATCTCCAGCGAACCGACTGGGTCGGTCGAGTAGTAGTTAAGGACCAGGGTGCTGAATACGGCGGCCAGCAGCGCGGGCCACATCCCACCCACCAGCGCGACGGCGATCACACCCGCCAGCTGCACCAGCACGTCCACGGCGAGGAAGTCGCTGCCCACTGTGACCATTCCCCATTCGAGGAGGGGCGGGAGCAGCAACGCAAGGGCGAATCCGGTGCCCACCCGGGCGAGGCCCAGGTTGCTCATGAAGGTAGAGGCCATGCCAGCATTCTGTCAGTGTAGGCGGTGGTTGGGGGTCAGCTGTCAGGCGGAGAATCCGCCGTCGGCCTTGACCAATTGGCCATTGACCCAGCGGCCGTCCTGGGACAGCAGGAACGCGACGACCCCGCCGATATCTGCCGGAGTGCCCAGACGGCCAGTTGGTTGGCGCTGGGTGAGGTCCCGCCGCACCTCCTCGGTCATCCAGCCGGTGTCGACCGGTCCCGGGTTCAGCGCATTGGAGCTGATACCGCGCTCGCCAAGTTCCCGTGCCGCGGCGATCACAATCCGGTCCAGTGCCCCTTTGGAGGCGCCGTAGGGCAGGTTGCCCGCCGTGTGGTCACTGGTGAGGGCAACGATCGCTCCCCCGCCGTCATTGCACTGCAGTGCAAACGCGTTGATAAGTTGCCAGGAGGCGCGGACGTTGACCGCAAAATGCCTGTCGAAGCTTTTCAGCGAAGTGGTCAGCAGCCCGGAGTCGACGCTTTCGGTGTGGGAGAGCACCAGCCCGCTGAGCGTGCCGAGTTCGGTCCGGGCGGCAGCGACCAGTTCCCCGGGCGTCTTGGAATCCTCGAGGTCCCCGGGCAGCGCGATCACCCGTGACCCGAGTGCCTCCAGCTCCGGTATCAGCTCCTGCACCTCGGACGCCGGGTTGGCGGTGCCGTTGACCCGCTGGTCGTAGGGGTGCCAGTAACTCAGGGCCAGATCCCAGCCGTCGACGGCGAGGCGGCGGGCAATCCCGGCGCCCAACCCCACCGTTCGTCCAACCCCGGTGATGAGTGCGGATTTCCTTGCCATTGCCTGTTGTCCTTCCCATGCCCGATCGGTTTTCAGTCTAGGCGGCTCACTCGCCCTGCCAGGGAAGCTGACCCCTCACAGGGCGAAGAAGGTAGGTTGGAGATCACATCATTCCCTGTCGAAAGGTCACCACCCATGACTGTCACAGCAATCATCAACGCCCACGTTGTCCCCATCGAGGGCACGCCCTTCGACGGGTCGGTGCTCCTGGAGGACGGAAAGATCGCGGCGCTCGGCGCCGACATCACCATCCCAGAGGGCGCCGAGATCCACGACGCCGGGGGCCAGTGGTTGCTGCCAGGTCTGATCGACGCCCATGTGCACCTCGGCACCCATGAAGAAGGCGAAGGCTGGGCCGGGGACGACACCAACGAAATGACTGATCCCGTCACCGCCGGCGTCCGCGCAATCGACGCCGTGAACCCCTACGACCCCGGGTTCGACGACGCTCTGGCCGGCGGTATCACTGCCGTGAACGTCAACCCCGGATCGGGCAACCCCATTGGCGGCCTCGCCGTCGCTATCCACACCCACGGCCGTTACATCGAAGAGATGGTGCTTCGCTCCCCCAGCGGCCTGAAGTCAGCGCTCGGCGAGAACCCCAAGCGGGTCTACGGCGACAAGAAGCAGACCCCTTCCACCCGGTTGGGCACCGCAATGATCATCCGCAAGGCGTTCATGGATGCGCAGAACTACATGGGCAAGGCCGATGAAAACGCCCGGGACCCCAAGCTTGAGGCCCTCGCCATGGTGCTGCGCCGGGAAATCCCCTGGCGCCAGCACGCGCATCGGGCCGACGATATCGCCACCGCGATCCGGCTCGCCGACGAGTTCGGCTACGAACTGGTCCTGGACCACGGCACCGAGGCCCACCTGCTGGCCGACGTCCTGGCCGAACGCGGGATCCCCGTGCTGATCGGGCCGCTGTTCACCACCAAATCCAAGGTGGAACTGCGGGGGCGCTCAATCGCCAACCCGGGCAAGCTGGCGGCGGCCGGCGTCGAGATCTCCATCATCACCGACCACCCGGTCATCCCGATCAACTTCCTGATCCACCAGGCGACGTTCGCCATCAAGGAGGGTCTGGACCGCGAAACGGCCCTGCGCTCGATCACGATCAACCCGGCGAAGGTGCTGGGGCTGGCCGACCGGATGGGCTCGCTCGAGGTAGGCAAGGACGCCGACGTCGTCCTCTGGAGCGGAGACCCGCTGGACGTCATGCAGCGGGCCCTGACCGTATGGATTGGCGGACGCGCCGTGTACACGTACGACGACGAGACGCGGGCCGGCGTCGTCGTCCCCCGCGGCTAGCATGGCCCGTCCCCCGCGGGTTGCCCGGCCGCCACTGCCGTGGACCCTGAAACTGGCCGTGATTGTGTGGCTGGTGGTGGCGGTCCTGTTCCTGGTGGCGGCCGGCTCGTTCCTGGGGTCTGCCCAACTGCAGGACCAGGACCGCGCCGGTCTGGTGGGGCTCGGCGTCGTGCTCGGAGTGCTGGCGCTGCTGCAGTTCTTCCTGGTGTTCCGGCTGCGACGGGGTAGGCGCAGTGCGCGGGAGTTGCTCACCACCATCGGGATCATCGTCGGGCTGCCGGTCCTGCTGCGCGGCACCCCGGGGCTCTCGGTGGTGGCCGTCGTGATGCTGCTGGCGATCGTGCCCCTGTGGCTGCCGCCCAGCGCCGAATGGTTCGCGACGGTGGACCCGAAGCCGGAGAACAAGTGGGTCCGGCTCGTCCGGCGGACCCTGAGTCCTTTCAGGCGTTAGCTTTCTTAACGACAAACGCGCCCGCAGTATGAATACTGCCGGCGCGTTTTCCGTTGAGGGCTTGTTGTCTGTCTGAGACTCCTAGAGGGTGCTGAAGGCCTGTTCCAGATCGGCGATGAGGTCCTGCACATCCTCGATGCCGACGGAGAGCCGGATCAGGTTCTCGGGAACCGCTAGGTCCGTGCCAGCCACCGAGGCGTGGGTCATGGCCGACGGGTAGTTCATCAGCGACTCGATGCCGCCGAGTGATTCGGCGAGGGTGAACACGTGGGTGGACTCGGCGACCTTCCGCGCCGCCGCCTCCCCGCCCGTGAACGACACGGAGATCATGCCGCCGAAGTCCTTCATCTGGGCTGCGGCGAGATCGTGGCCGGGGTGCCCGGGCAGGCCAGGGTAGAAGACCTGCTCCACCTCGGGACGGCCCTGCAACCACTCGGCGATCGCCCGGGCGTTGGAGCTGTGCCGGTCCATCCGCACGCCGAGGGTCTTGAGCCCGCGCGTGGTCAGCCAGGCTTCCATCGGTGCCGAGACGGCGCCGACGGCGAACTGGATGAAGCCCACCTTCTCCGCGATCTCCTCATTGCTGGTGATCACTGCACCGCCGCTGGCATCGGAGTGTCCGCCGATGTACTTGGTGGTGGAGTGGACCACGACGTCGGCCCCGAACGAGAGCGGCTGCTGCAGGTACGGCGTCGCGAAGGTGTTGTCGACCACGAGAACGGCACCGGCGTCGTGGGCGATGGTGGCGATCGCGGCGATGTCCGAGATCTTCATCATCGGGTTCGACGGCGTCTCGACCCACACCATGGCGGTGTTGTCGCCGACGGCGGCCCTGACGGCGTCGAGGTCCGACATGTCGACGGCAGCATTGCTGATGCCCCACGGTGAGAGCACCCGGTCGATCAGGCGGTAGGTGCCGCCGTACACGTCGTTGCCCATGACGATCCGGTCACCCGGCGCCAGCAGCGCACGGATCAGGGAATCCTCGGCAGCGAGACCGGACGAGAAGCTGAACCCGTGGGTTGCCCCTTCGAGCGCGGCGAGCTGAGTCTGCAGCGAGTCACGGGTCGGGTTGGTGCCGCGGCCGTACTCGTAGCCGTTGCGCAGCTGCCCAATCCCGTCCTGGGCAAACGTGGTGGTCTGGTACAGCGGGGGAATGACGGAGCCCGTGGTGGGATCCGGCGTCTGGCCGGCGTGGATGGCCCGGGTGTTGAAGCCCTGGTTCTCGTGGTGCGTCATGGTGCTCCTTAGAAGGGAAGTCAGATACTCATATACGTCAGCAAGTCATGGCGCGTCAGAATTCCCACCGGTGACCCAACGAACGTCACCATCAGCGTGTCGCTGTCCACCAGACGCTCCCGCGCCGTGGCCACTGACTCCAGCGAACCGATCAGTTGGAGCTTGTCGTTCATGTGCAGGGAGATCTTGTCGGTGAGCTTCGCTTCGCCGTGGAAGAGCTTGTCGGTGAGCAGGCGTTCGTCGACGGAGCCCAGCACCTCGCCCATTTTGACCGGGGGTTCCTGTGACAGGACCGGGATGTTGGAAACGCCGTACTCGTTCATGATGTGAATGACGTCGCGGACCGTCTCGGTGGGGTGTGTGTGCACCAGGTCCGGCATGTTGCCGTTCTTGGTGCGCAGGATCTCGCCGACCGTCGCCTCGTCGCCGCTCTCCATGAAGCCGTACGACTTCATCCAGTCGTCGCTGAAGATCTTGCCGAGGTAACCGCGGCCGCCGTCGGGCAGAATGACGACGACGACGTCGTCCGCCGTCAGGTCCTTGGCCACCCGAAGGGCCGCCACCACAGCCATGCCGCACGAGCCGCCGACCAGGAGGCCCTCCTCGCGGGCGAGGCGGCGGGTCATGGCGAAGCTTTCGGCGTCGGTGACGGCCAGGATGTCGTCGGCGACGGTCTTGTCGTAGGCGTCGGGCCACATGTCCTCGCCCACGCCCTCCACGAAGTACGGGCGTCCGGTGCCGCCGGAGTAGATGGAGCCCTCCGGATCGGCGCCGATCACGCGGACCGGCCCGCTGGCGCGGTCAGCGGAGACGTCCTTCAGATAGCGGCCGGTGCCGCTGATGGTGCCGCCGGTGCCAACGCCCGTCACGAGGTGGGTGATCAAACCGTCGGTGTCGTTCCAGATTTCGGGACCGGTGGTCTCGTAGTGGCTGCGCGGACCGTTGGGGTTGGAGAACTGGTCCGGCTTGAACGCGCCGGGGATCTCGCGGGTGAGCCGATCGGAGACGCCGTAGTAGGACTGCGGGCTATCGGGTGCCACGGCGGTTGGAGTGACCACCACCTCGGCACCGTAGGCGGCCAGCACGTTGCGCTTGTCCTCGCCCACCTTGTCCGGCACCACGAAGACACACCGGTAGCCGCGCTGCTGGGCAACCAATGCCAGCCCGACGCCGGTGTTCCCCGAGGTCGGCTCGACGATGGTGCCGCCGGGCAGGAGCTTACCCTCGGCTTCGGCTGCGTCGATGATCTTGACGGCAATACGGTCCTTGATCGAGCCGCCGGGGTTCAGGTATTCCACCTTCGCCAGGACGGTCGCGGCGATTCCCTCGGTCACGCTGTTCAGTTTGACCAGCGGGGTGTTGCCGATCAGGTCCACTACGGAGTTCACATACTTCATACCTACAAAGTTACCGCGAAGTCCTCTTGTTCCCGGACTCCGCCGAGTCGCCGGGTACCTCGATGGGCCTCGACCACCGGCCGGAAAGGCTGCCTGGAAGCGCCCTTACCTGCTGCCCCAGCCTGCTGCCGGGCAAGCTGTGCTGATGGTGGTCCCTACCCACACCGGACTGGCCGAGCTGTGGGAACTCACACATTGCTGAATGTGACGGTGGGGACCGTCCAGGTGGTTCCCTGCGAACCCGCCACCGTTTTCGTGAGCAACCTAGACATCCGATAGCGACATCTTCCTCACCGTTGTCCATCTTGCTGCGCGCTGTCCAGGTTGCTCACCGGATTGATGTCGGCCTGCCGTGACACCATTGAGGTATGACCGTTTCAGCTGCCAAGAGTGACGATCCTGGGTTGGGCGCAGAGCCCAGCGCTGGTCCGGCAGCCGCACCCGAACGGGGTGCCGGGTCCGGCGCGCACTCGCTGGTGTGGGAACCCGGGGGTCCTTACAGCCTTGTCCGTACCGTGGGGTCGCTGCAGTGCGGTGCGCATGATCCGGCATTCATCCACCACCTGGGTGGCATCTGGCTGGCTTTCCGGAACGACGATGGCGCCGCAACCGTCCGGCTGGAGCAGCGCGGAGCGTTGAACGATGCCCGTGTCCACGCGACGGCTTGGGGCCCCGGGGCATCCGCCGCGATCGAGTCGGTGCCCGTCCTGCTTGGCGCCGACGACGACTGGAGCCACTTCGACACCCCGGGGTTCCAGGCATCCCTGCCAGAGCTCGCCCGGAAGGGCAGGTACCTGTCTCCCGGTTTGCGGCTTCCGTCCACGGGCCGAATGCTGGACGCCGTCGCGCGCGTCATCCTGGAACAGAAGGTGACGGGGATCGAGGCGAAGCGTGCGTGGCGCTGGCTACTGGTGCGGCACGGCGACGAAGCGCCCCGGCCGCAGGGGGCACCGGCTGGCCTGCGGTTGCCGCCCACCGCTGCTCAGTGGCGTCGGGTCCCGTCCTGGGATTGGCACCGGGCGGGTGTGGATGCCCACCGGTCGGAGACCATTCTGAAGGCGGCGTCGCTGGCCTCGGGGCTGGAGCGCCTGGCGGCCATCCAGTCAGCCAGCCAGGTCACTGCCGCGCTGTGTTCGGTGTCGGGGATCGGCCCGTGGACGGCTGCTGAAGTCTTGCAGCGAACGCACGGCTGCCCCGATTCGATCTCGGTGGGTGACTATCATCTGGCGGCCTACGTGGGTGCCGCCCTGACTGGCCGCCGGACCGACGACGCCGGGATGCTTGAGCTGCTGGCGCCCTGGAGCGGGAATCGGCAGCGGGTGGTGCGAATGCTGTATTCAAGCGGGTTCCGTAAACCCACCTATGGTCCACGGCTTGCGCCCGAGGATCATCGCCAGCGGTAGGCTGAATGTCATGAGTGAACCACTTGACGTGACTGCTGTATTTCTCCCCAATCCAGGTGAGGTGTTCCGGGTGAAACTGGCCCTGGACATCGCCATCGAACAGGTGGTCAACGAGCCGGGGTGCATCCGCTACGAAATTACCGACGTAACTGAGGACCGGATCCTCCTGACGGAACGCTGGGAGTCAGAGGAATTGCTGGAAAAGCATTCGCGCGGCTCAGCGGTGCAGGATCTCAACGAGTCGCTCAGCGGCCTGCTGTCCGAGCCGGTGCAGATTACCAAGAGCAACTAACTAGATACTGACTGCACACGAAACCCCCGGTCCTTGAAGGACCGGGGGTTTCGTTGGGTCTAGCTGGTGCCTGAGTCGAAGACTAGTTGGTCTTCTGCTCGCCCTGCACCGGGGCGTCCGCTGCTGGAGCGTCGGTTGGCGCACCCGCCTGAGCGGCTGCCTGCTGCTGGGCTACCTGCTCGTGGACCTCTTTCATGTCGAGGCCCTTGACTGCATCAACCAGTTCGCCGAACTGGGTAGCGTTCATCGCACCGGGCTGGGAAAACACCAGCACTTTTTCGCGGAAGGCCATCAGCGTGGGGATCGAGGTGATCCCGGCTGCTGCCGCGAGGGACTGCTCGGCCTCGGTGTCCACCTTCGCGAAGGTGATGTCGTCGTGCTTCTGCGAAACGGCGTCGTACACGGGAGCAAACTGCTTGCACGGGCCACACCATTCAGCCCAGAAGTCGACGAACACAATATCGTTCGTTTCGATGGTCTCGGGGAAAGTTGCCTCGGTTACTTCAATAGTTGCCATACCTTTAACGCTAACGAGTTTGCCCGCAGATGTCTCCCCGTGTTCGCTCTCAATGAAGAGGGGGCGGAAGTTATGTCATCGGCGGAGGGCGTTCCGGCCTGCCCCTATCGGGTGAACAATGGGTCCTGCAGGGCAGCTGCCTGGGCACGCCAGAAGGTTCTGGAGACGTGTTTGTTGGAGAACAAGGCATCGAAGCCGTGGAACGCCCCGTCAACAATTTCCAGCTCGGTAGGCGGCGTCGAGGACTACGGGCGACTTGTGCTCCGGCGAGAGGCGATATTCGACTGATGCCACGGTGATTCCCAGGGTGCGGGCAATCCTGGCTGTTGCTACCGATGACCATTTCGCCGACATACAGCCAGAGGACCGCCGGCGCGTTACCCCGCAGCGTCTTTGGGCGGATTAGTCGCAGTCCCACGTCGGGCGCACCGGCGGGGCCGGGAATCACGAGGTCATCAACGAGCAGATCCGGGTCGCGGGATCCGCAACCTGTCGCCTAGGAAGTAAAAGGGCAAAAAAGTAGCCCGCCTGGATCTTGGCGAAGATCCTGACGGGCTACTTTCCCGGTATACCGGCGATGTGGCAGATACTGGATTCGAACCAGTGAAGGCGATGCCAGCTGATTTACAGTCAGCCCCCTTTGGCCGCTCGGGTAATCTGCCAAACGTCCTCAAATATGAGGTTCGCCCACGGTAACCGCGGGCAAGACAACTTTACAGAAAATCGGGGCAAGAATCGAATCGCCTCCGGAGGTGCGGTCCCGGGCCTAGAGTCCGGCGTGCACGCGGCGTTCAATCTGGGCATAGAAGGCATCCGCCTGCGCGGTCGTCACCGAGCCGAAGGCGACGGCGTCGTCCAACTCGGATCGCACTCCCGCCAACCGCTCGGCACCGGCCGACGCCTCGTAGGAGACCTCGACCGACGACGACGCCCCGGCCGCCACCGCTGGCGTTGGCGACAGGCCGGTAATCGACACCGCCGATGATGCAACGAGGAAAGTTCCGGCCACCACATGCCGGACTCGAACCTGGTACCGGACACGCGGTTTGTCAGTCATGGCCCTCTCCTGATGGGTTGATCGCTGGACCCAAGACTTTCACCGGCATTTGTGAGTGGACACCGCACTCCCTGTAGATCGGCTGTGAGTCTTAGCCTCAAGCCGATCCATGGAGAACCGATTAGGCTGGGAGCAGTTCCTTCTCACTACCCCTTAGGAGACATTGTGGCGAGCGAATCCACTTTCGATGTTGTTAGCAAAGTAGACAAGCAGGAGGTTGCCAACGCGTTGCACCAGGCGCAAAAGGAAATCGTCCAGCGCTACGACTTCAAGGGCATTGGCGCTGAGGTGGACTTTAGCGGGGAGATGATTCTCATGAAGGCCAACTCGGAGGAGCGCGTCCTGGCGGTCCTCGACGTTCTGCAGTCCAAGATGATCAAGCGTGGCATCTCCCTGAAGTCCTTGGATACCGGCGAGCCCTATGCTTCGGGCAAGGAGTTCCGCCTGGAAACGACTATCAAAGAGGGCATTGCCCAGGACGTTGCGAAGAAGATCAACAAGCTGATCCGCGACGAGGCGCCCAAGGGCGTGAAGTCCACCATCCAGGGCGACGAACTGCGTGTCAGCTCAAAGTCCCGCGACGATTTGCAGGCCACCATGGCACTGCTGAAGAACTTCGACGAGGCCGATCTGCAGTTCGTGAACATGCGTTAGAGCCTCATCCGAGGTCAGGTGGCGTTCCCCTACGGGAGCGCCACCTTTTTTGTACCGCCTGCTTCCCCATCGACATTTGCGGCAGTAAATTTGGTGAATCCTTTGACATTGTTAGCTGTGTCACTCAAACTTTGAAAACAAAAGTTGTCTGTCAGGCTACAAGACGAGTTCGCCGTCGTCGACCTTTCGAAGAAGGACCACACCCTATGACCGATCACACTGGTCTGACCCGGCACGAGGTTGAGACGGCTGCTTCGCGCGTCGTCACGGCGTTCTCCCAGACGGATACCGAAGCATACTTCGCGGCTTTCAGCGAGGACGCGACCTTCATCTTTCATACCGAGGCCGAGCGTCTCCCAAGCCGCAAGGACTACGAAGAGTTGTGGGATTCGTGGCTTGCGGAGGGCTGGCGGGTGACCGACTGCGTGAGCAGCAACCCGTCCATCCAGCTCCTCGGGGAAAGCGCCGTGTTCAGCCACGATGTCATGACCACCATCAACACCGGTGAGACGACCCTTGAGCGCGAGACCATCATTTTCCACCGGAACGCCACCGGCGCAGTGCAAGCTATTCACGAACATCTCTCACCACTCCCACCAGTTGACCCCTCCGACTCCCCCGAAATCAGGTAGCGCCATGACGACCTCCAAACGTACCGGCCCCTCGTCCGGGTCAGCCTTCTCCCGGCTATCCGACCACCTCGAGAAAAACTCCGAGGGCTTCGGCCCGATCCGTGGGACGCTCGGCGCCGGGCGGATGGGCATGATCTGGCTTGCCGCCAACCTGGTGGTCACCACCCTGCTCACCGGAACACTCTTTGTTCCCGGCGTGAGCTGGCCGCTCGCCGTCGGACTCATCATCCTCGGCACCCTGATTGGCGGCGCGGTTCTGGTGCTCGTCGGCAACATGGGCACCCGCACCGGCCTTCCCACCATGTCCCTGACCAAGGGGTCGTTCGGGCTCCGCGGCTCATTCCTTCCGGTCGCCGCCAACGTGGTGATCCTGATGGGCTGGAGCTGGGTGCAGGCGATGCTGGCAGGCGTCACCGTGAATTTCCTCGTGGAGCAGGCGACCGGGTTCTCCAACCCCATCCTGTTCTCAGTGCTATGCCAACTGCTGGTCGTCTGCCTGGCGATCTTCGGTCACGCCGGCATCGCCCGGGTTGAGCCCTGGCTCGCTCTGGTGATTCTCGCGTTCATGGCGTACATCTTCGTCAGCGCGTTCACTGCCTTTGCGCCGTCTGAGTTCATTGACCTGCCCGCCGATCCTGAGCTTGGCTGGTCAGGAGTGGTAGTGCTCGACGTCGTCATCGCCACCGCGATTTCCTGGACAGTCCTGTCGGCGGAGTTCAACCGCCTGGCGAAGTCCCAGGCAGCGGGGATGATCGGCTCGGGCGTCGGCTACACCCTGTCCACCGTGCTCGCAATGGTGCTCGGCGCCACCACCGTGGCGTACCTGGTGCTCGACGGCGGTGAGGCTGTGGCGTTTGATCCCACCGCCATTGTTGCTGCCTTCGGAACACCGCTCGCGGTCGTCATTTTCCTGTCGGTCATGGCGACCAACACCATGGTGGTGTACGGGATGGTCTCATCGGTGGTGAACATGGTTCCGTCCAGCAAGGTCAAGTTCCTGCCGACGGCGCTGGTCCTCGGCGCGATCTCCATCATTGGCTCCACCTGGTTGGCGCTGCTGGACCAGTTCACCTCCTTCCTGGTTCTTATCGGATCACTGTTCATTCCGGTGTTCGCGGTCATGCTGGTGGACTACTACATCGTCCGGAAACGCCATTACAACAAAGACATCCTTCGCGGATCCGGTGGTGACTACTGGTACTTCAAGGGCGTCAACCTGGCAGCTGTTGCCGTATGGGTAATCGGCGCCACAGCGTCACTGATCCTGACGTACTCGGTGCCGAGCCCTATCGGGGCAACCATCCCCACCTTCATCATTTCCGCTGGCCTGTACCTGCTGTGGGCGATTGTGGCTCGGCGGATCGTTTCCGGTACCCCCACCCACGCGCACCTCAGCGATAGCGCTCCCGAAGCCGACAATCTCAGCCATGCGGGTCGTTGATCTCTCGCATCCCATTGTTTCCGGGATGCAAGTCTTTCCTGGTGACCCGGAGGTGACGATCACGGTTGCAGCCGAGATCGCCGCCGACGGGTTCCAGGTGGCCGAGGTGCACGCGGGCACCCACACCGGAACCCATCTGGACGCGCCGCTGCACACGGTGGAGGGGGGCGCATCGGTGGATCAGATCAACCTCGAGCGGCTGGTTGGACCCGCCCGGATCGTCCGGCTTCCCGCCGTCGGGCCGGGTCACGTCTACGGCTGGCACGACGTCGAGGCACAGCTGGCGGATGTTGGATCAGTCGCGATGGTGTTGTTTCAGACGGGCTGGTCGAAACATTTCGGTACTGAGCTCTATCTGCGCCATCCAGCGTTCGACGGCGATATCGCCCGACGCCTCCTGGATCGAGGAGTTTCGGTGGTTGGGGTGGATACCCTCAATCCGGATCCCACCGACCTGTCAGGGGCCGAGGTCGATCTGCCGTTCCACCGTGAGCTGCTGGGCGCGGATGGCGTGATCATCGAGAACCTGACCAATCTTGGCTCAGTCGATTGGGCCGATCCGTGGGTCTCGGTGCTGCCCTTGCCTTTCCTCGGGATGGACGGGTCACCCGTTCGCGCTGTCGCTATCCAGCAGACCGCCCCCGCCGGAGAGTGAAATCTGGCGGGTCCGGCGCGTCCAGACCCGCCAGATTTCGCCGCGCGGCGGGGTATACGATCGCCTAGCGGCAGGGTCAAACCCTAGGTCGATGAGACACTCGCGGTTAGGCCACAGGGGCCTACCGCCCACAATATGAGCTCTATTTATAGCCTCCAAAAATAGTTGAAAAAGTTTGTTGAGCACCCCTCATTTCCCCCTTATTTTGTCAGTGCCGGGTGATGGAATTGAGGTATGGAAAGCAGTGAAGCTTCTTCTACCGGACCGGGATCATCCCCCGATTCTGGCGCGGATTCCGCTTCCGATAGCGGGACTGCGGATACTTCCACGGATATTCCCACAGAGACGGCTGGGGAGACGTCCGCGGATACGTCCGCAGGGGCTTCCTCAGGGTCTTCCTCGGATACGTCCGCAGGGGCTTCCGCAGGGTCTTCCGCGGGGTATGGGCCGGCTGGTCCGTTGGGTGTCGAGTCGGTGTGGACGGCCCCCGTCATCGAGGCGCCGGTGCCCACCGCCGCCACGGACCCCGCCGGGTACGACGCTGATCCGAACCAAGGGGAGACTGCCGGGTCCGATTCAACAGAGCCAGAATCGACGGAGTCAGATTCGGCTGGGTCGGATTCAACTGAACCTGATTCGGGGTGGTTGTTCTCTGAATCGTGGGGTTCCTTTCACCTGGGAGGCGACCCGGATGAACGGGTCCGCTCCAGTAGTGCACCTCCCGCACTGACTGGGCAGCTTCAACTGGCGGCGGTGGGTGGTTTGGATGCCTGTCAGGCGTTGGACACGTTGAAAGACATCGACGAAGCACGGTCCTGGCTCGACGCCCAGGAAGCCAAGATTGTTACCCGGGTCCTTGACCTGCAAACCGAACAGACCCGCCACGACCCCCGCGGTTGGGGTTACGAAACAACCCTCACCGCTAGTGAGGTTGGGGCGGCGTTGCACCTGCCGGACCGGACGGCGGGGTTCCTGGTCGAGCACAGCACGTTGCTGACCCGGTACTACCCGGCCACCCTGGAAGCATTGGAGGCCGGGAAACTCAGCCGGCGGCACGCCTGGGCCGTGGTGGAGGAAGCGACCAGCATCCCCGACACCGACCCCACAGCGACAGCCGAGTTCGAGGCTCGGCTTATTGAGGTGGCGTCCCGGACGACCGTGGTGAAGTTTCGCCAGCAAGCGAACCGGCTCCGGGAACAACTCCACCCCGAAACGATCACTACCAGGCACCGTAAAGCGGTGAAGGAGCGCGGGGTGTACTTGACCCCGAGCTATGACGGGATGGCGTGGCTCGAAGCCTATCTCCCGGTTGATCAGGCTGCCGGGATCTTCCACCGCGTCGACACCGCCGCCCGCGCATTACAAGGCCCCGACGAACCCCGGACCCTCACCCAGTTACGCGCCGACGTCCTCGCCGATGTCCTCACCAGCGCCGGCGCCACCGGGCACATGAGCGTAAGCCCCGATGGCCCCGCCACCGGAGAACCCGCCGACGAGGCCGCGAGCGGAGCCGCAACCGGCGACGGCGCCAGCGAACCGGATGGTCAAGATAGCCCGGATACACCGGATGGAACAGGTGTGCCGGATGGCACGGGTGAGCTGGTGGGCCGTGGCGATGCAACTGCCTACTGGGGTGTTCAGGCGAAGGTCTTCGTTACTGTCCCCGTGATGACCCTCCTCGGCGGGGACACCCCGGGCGAACTCGAAGGGTACGGGCCGATCGACCCCGACACCGCCAGGAAACTCGCCGGACACGCCCAGTCGTTCACCAGGATCCTCACCCACCCGTTCACCGGTGCCAGACTCGGCGCCGACGCCACCACCTATCGGGTCCCCCAGGACCTCAAGGATGCGGTCCGGGTCAGAGACCGAACCTGCAGGCATCCGGGGTGTAACCGGTTGGCAGTGTTCTGCGAACTCGACCACACAAAACCCTGGTCACAAGGCGGGAAAACCAGCTACGGCAACCTGGCAGCACTGTGTAAACGCCACCACAAACTCAAATCCGAAGGCTACTGGCACTACCAACAACCCGAACCCGGAATGATCATCGCCATCTCACCCATGGGCGAAACCTACCTCACCAAACCAGACCCACCACCGGCACCACGGGACGACCCGCCACCCTTCTAACCACGCACGGAGCGCGCCAAAAGCGAGGCTTGCTTGAAGATCAATGGTCGAGCTGGCCTGCCACCTCCACGCTGAACAACCATCAAGCCCAAGCCCAAGCCCAAGGCGCTCAAGCCCAAGACGCTTATACCCAAGACACTTATGGTCAAGAAACCTGCGATCGATGCCACCCGCCAAAGCGCCAAGACTGGCGGGTCGGGCCCTCGCTGACCAGCCAGAAGTCACCGCGCAGCGGAGTGTCTCAGGCACCCCGGCGCGACACTTCAACGCATCAGATGACCTCCCGGCACGCCGATCTAAAACTAGACAGCATACTTCCTAAAACCGCGAAAAAGCGCGTCCGCAGAGTGTGATGCCTATCACTTTATTAGCGAATGGCGCTCGTCTTTGGCATAGTCGACGGCTGCACCCAGCAAATTCCAAGCAAAATATGAGAGGACCTCGTCATGCCCGACCAGACATTCCAAATCATCGCAATGGTGATCTATATGAGCGCCATGCTCGGAATCGGATGGTATGCCTTCAAGAGAACCTCGGACCTCGACGACTACATGCTCGCCGGCCGTGGACTCAAGCCGGGCGTGGCAGCCCTTAGCGCCGGAGCCTCCGACATGTCGGGATGGCTTCTCCTCGGACTGCCCGGAGCCATCTACGTCTCCGGTCTGATCGAGGTCTGGATAGCGATCGGCCTCACCATCGGAGCCTGGCTCAACTGGAAATTCGTTGCTCCACGGTTGCGCAGCTACACCGAGGTGTCGAACAATTCGATTACTGTGCCGAGCTTCCTCGAGAACCGGCTGAAAGACAAGAGCCGCATCCTGCGGATCGTTTCCGGAATCATCATCCTGGTGTTCTTCACCTTCTACGTTTCCTCCGGCATGGTGGCCGGCGGCCTCTTCTTCGAAAGCTCGTTTAACTCCAACTACACCGTCGGCATGATCATCGTTGCCACCATCACCATCGCCTACACCCTCTTCGGCGGCTTCATGGGCGCTACCTTCACCGATGTGGCCCAGGGCTTGCTCATGCTGGTCGCGCTGATCATGGTGCCGATCATCGGCCTGATACAGGTGGGCGGGTTCGACGGCCTCACCACATCCATCCGCGAGGTCGATCCGTCGTTCCTGAACATCGTCGCCGGCGGCTCCACGGTAGCCATCATCTCGGCTGCCTCCTGGGGCCTCGGCTACTTCGGCCAGCCGCACATCATCGTCCGCTTCATGGCCATGCGCACCCCGCAGGATGCCGTTGCCGGACGACGGATCGGTGTGGGCTGGATGGTCATCACTGTCATCGGCGCCATCTCGACAGCACTGGTCGGTATTGCCTACTTCCAGCAAAACCCGGACCTGTCCCTGACCGACCCCGAAGCCGTGTTCCTGGACCTGTCGCAAGCCTTCTTCCACCCCTTCGTCGCCGGCATCATCCTTGCGGCGGTCCTCGCAGCGGTCATGAGCACCATCTCCTCGCAGCTGGTGGTCTGCTCCTCAGCCCTCGTTGAGGATCTCTACAACATGGTCTCCAAGCGCACCCTGACCAACAAGCAGGGTGTCATCCTTGGCCGCCTGGGCGTTCTGGTGGTCGCGATCGTCGCCATCATTCTTGCCTCGGGACGCAGCGAATCGATCCTCTCGCTGGTCGCGTTCGCCTGGGCTGGCTTCGGCGCCGCCTTCGGACCCACCGTCCTTCTGGCTCTTTACTGGAAGAAGCTCACCATGCCTGGCGCCCTCGCCGGAATGGTTTCGGGCGCTGTCGTCGTCTTCACCTGGGGCAACTCGCCCCTGGCCGACACGATGTACGAGATTGTCCCCGGTTTCTTCCTCAACCTGATCGTCGCCATCGTCGTCAGCAAACTCACCTGGAAGTCCAACTCCGAGATCGAAGCCGAGTTCGATCTTGCCGTCAAGGGCACCCGCTCCTTCAAGCGAATCGCTGCTGAAAAGGCCGCCGACGACAGAATCACCACCGCCTAGGTCAGCACCAGAACACCACCACGCACGACGACGGCGGCGCCTCCCAGCCAGGGTGGCGCCGCCGTCGTCAGTGGCCTACAAAGTCAGTGGCCTACCAAGTCGTTTGCATGCTGAGGGACCGGGTTCTTAGCGGAGAGGCTGACCAGCCATCCGCTCCAGCCGCTGGATCCGATCACCCATGGGTGGGTGGCTCGCGAACATTTTCTGCACCCCGCCACCCTTGAACGGGTTGGCGATCATCAGGTGCGACGTATTGACGAGCTGCTGGCTCTGCGGCAACGGAGCCTGCTGGGTTCCCCGTTCAAGCTTGCGCAGCGCGGAGGCCAGCGCCAGGGGGTCGCCGGTCAGCTTGGCGCCATCCTCGTCGGCGTCGTACTCGCGGGTCCGGCCGATGGCCGAGCGCACCAGTACCGCAGCGAAGGGCGCGAGAACGGCCAGCAGGATTGCCGCGATCGGGTTGCCGCCCGAATTGCGGTTGCCGCCCATCATCCCGGTGAAGGCGAACATCTGCGCCACCGACGTGATCACACCCGCTACTGCAGCCGCCATGGAGCTGAGAAGGATGTCCCGATTGTAGACATGCATCAGTTCGTGTCCCAGCACCCCGCGCAATTCCCGCTCATTGAGCAGGGACAGGATGCCCTGGGTGCAGCATACGGCTGAATTCTCCGGGTTACGGCCGGTCGCAAACGCGTTCGGCGCCATCGTGGGTGACACGTACAGGCGCGGCATCGGCTTGTTGGCTTTGGTACTGAGCTCCCGCACAATCCGGTACATGGCCGGCGCCTGCTGCTCGGTCACCGGGACCGCCTTCATCGCGCGGATCGCCAGCTTGTCGCTGTTCCAGTAGCTGTAGGCGACCGATCCGACGCCGATCAGGGCGAAGATCCAGATGAATGACGAGCTGCCAGTGGCCCCGGCAATAACCGCACCGAAAACCAAGAAGATGCCCATGAGGGCACCGAACAACATCACTGTCTTGGGTCCGTTGAAATGATTGTGCACTGAAACTGACAACTCCTTGGGTAACGGTCAATCACCGAGTACAACGCGCCACGTTGCACCGCTGTTCCACACACTCAGCCGGTTCTGCCCTTGACTACGGTTCAGGGTTACGTGAATCGTACTGCGCGAACCGGGGCTGACGCTTCATCAGAATAATCACCAACAGAATGCAAAGGAGCCCGCCGAACACCGCCGTCCAGCCCTCCCCCAGCCACTCCGCGTTGCCGCCAGCCACCATGTCACCCAGCCGCGGACCGCCCGCCACCACCACGATGAACACGCCCTGCAGACGGCCACGCATTGCGTCAGGGGTGGCGGACTGCAGGATCGTGCTGCGGAACACCCCGCTGACCGAGTCGGAGATGCCGGCGAACACCAGGCAGATAGCCGCCGGGATGATCCAGGGGGACAGTTCATCGGACGCGGCGGCCTGAGAGGAACCGGCCATTACCACCACCAGGCCAAACGCACTCACTGAAGCACCCCACCCGATCACAGCCCACATCACCGCCAGACCCTGCCGATGGATGTGCCCCAGCGGGCCCGAGAACAATCCGGCAAGCACCGCTCCGACAGCGACCGACGCCAGCAGTATCCCGACCGTCAGCTCACCGCCACCGATCAGCACCGCGCCGATGGCCGGGAGCAGCGCCCTCGGCTGCGCCATCACCATTGCCGCGAGGTCAATCAGGAAGGTCATCCGGATGTTGGGCCGGGTACCCAGATACCTGAACCCTTCCAGCACCGTCGCCAGTCCCGCCCGCCGCACCTTGCCCTCGGGAGGCAACGGCGGCAGCTTGAACAGCGCCCACAGGGCAGCCGTGAAGGTCACAACATCAACGGTGTAGGTCCAGCCATAGCCCACCTGGGCCACGAGCAGCCCGGCAAACAGCGGGCCCACGGTCATCGCCAGCCCGAAGGTGATCATGCTCAGCGCGTTGGCGGCGGGAAGAAGCTCGGGGCGGACCAGCCGGGGGATGATGGCCGTCCGGGTGGGCTGGTTGATGCCTGCTGCACCGGAGTGGACCGCGACCAGCGCATACAACAGCCAGACATTCTCGATCCCGGCCCACGCCTGTGCAGCGATCGCCATGGTGCTGCCCCACAGGAACACCCCGGAGACCAGGGCTACCTTCCGCCGGTCGTGCGCGTCAGCGATCGCGCCTCCGTAGAGTCCCGCCACCACCAGCGGCACCAGCGCGAACAACCCGAGCAGCCCGACACTGAGGCTGGACTCGGTCAGGCTGTAGACCTGCAGGCTCACCGCGACCAAGGTCAGCTGGGTGCCGACTGCCGACAGCGCCATCCCGAAGAACAGTCTCCTGAACGCGGGACTCTCTTTGAGCGGCGTGATATCAGCTAGAAGTTTGGGCACTCATGAAGTGTAGCGGCGAAGTGGTTTCCTCCAGCAACCACCGATCCCCAGGGTGAGCGGCACTCCGGGAATCACCGTTCAGGCAGTGTGGGGCCCATAGTCGGCGATCGCCCGATCCACGGCCTCGAGCAACCGCCGGTCACCGATGACCCGAAAGTGACCCATTGTTTCCAGCTCAACGTTCTCCGCGCCGGGAAGCTGGCTGCCTTCAGGGATATGGGGGTCGAACCGGCTGTAGACGGAGGTGATCCGTGCGTTGGATCCGATGTTGGCGAGTTGCGTCCGCAGGAACGTGTTCCGAGGCGAGAAGGCCCTGATGCTCGGCAGCACAAAGAAGTTGGCGTAGATCGAACCGGAGAACGGCGTATTCACGGCGATCAGTTGACGTACCCGGTCGCCGCCGTCGGGCTGGGTCATGACGTATTTGCCAATCAAACCACCCTTGCTATGGGCCACCAGGACGACGTCGGTGAGATTGTGCCTGCCGAGGTACTCGGCCACGAGCGCAGCCATGGACTGGACGGTGCCCCGGTTGTAGCCGAGTTGCTGGACCACGTGCACAGGGTGGCCAGCGGCTGACAGATGCGCCGCGACCGGCCGCATGAACTGCCAGGTCTCGTAGATTCCCGGGATGAGCAGCACCGGCGGGCCCGGCTGCTCCGATGGCCCAATCTCCGGGGTCAGGTACTGAGAGGGATCCTCACGGAAAAGGAAGCCATGCACCTGCCAGAAACCCACGTAGACATAGTCCAGGACCCAGGACCATCCGCGCCTAGCGAGCAGCATGTGAGGTTTCACCACTAAAGAATCGGGCGGTGGCCTCGGGCGACCGATACATCATGACGTGTGGCTCGCCGGGGACTTCTCCGGTGGTCACGTCGTTCCCCGCCTCAGCGAGGCGGTGCATCCAGTCGGCAGGAACAATAGGGTCACGGCTGCCGCGAACCAGCGTGACCGGGCAGGTGATCGTGGGCAGAGCGTCCTCCAACCGGTGGCGGAGCATCGACGGGAGGGTTTTGAGATACCACCTCATCCCGGCACGGAAATAGTCGGAAACAACAATGTAGTTGGCCGCCGGGGACTCACGCAGCGTGTCCTGCGCGAGCCGCATCATCTGCGTCGCCACCGTCCGTTCCCGGTCGTTGATGGTCGGGGCCAGCAGGACCAGGCTTGACACCAGATCGGGGGCCGCGCGCACCGCCTCGGCAGCAACCTGGGACCCCATTGAGTGTCCGACGACGACGGCGTCCCGCACCCCCAGGACCCGCATCACCTCAGCAGCAATGCCCCCGAATTCCTTCACGGTGAGTCGGCGACGCGGCGCCGGTAGCGCGGCGAATCCTGGGAGTTCAATGGCGCGCACGGTGCAGGTCCTGGCCAGGTGGGCGGCCATAGGCTCGAAGTAGCGGGCTGAGACCCCTATTCCGTGGATCAGGATCACCTCGCGGCTGCCCGCCCCGACCGTTCGCACAGCACAGGACACCTCACCTACGACGACGGTTTGGGAGTGCTCCCACATGGTCCGGCCCACTGCAACCTCTTTCATCTATTTCCTCAACGGTACCCAACCCCGACCTACCCGACAGCCACGGGCGCGCCTATTATGAGTTTGTCAGAATAGATGGTTGACTGAGGTCATGACCGACATCGCGACACCACCGAGCGCAGCTGTTGCGCAATGGGCAACAGCCCTGCGCGCTCACGGCCGCCGGGTGACGCGTCAACGCCTGGCGGTTCTGGCAGCGGTCGAACTCTCTCCCCATTCCACCACCGAGGATATCGCCGCGAGCGTCCGCGTCGACCTGCCGGAGATCACCGTGCAGTCCGTGTATGTGGTGGTTGCCGATCTTACGGCCCTGGGATTGCTGCGCCGGATCGAAACACCCCACTCCCCCGCCCGGTATGAGACCCGCGTCGATGACAACCACCATCACGCGGTGTGCACCGGCTGCGGTCGTATCGAGGACGTCGATTGCGCCGTCGGTCACGCGCCCTGCCTGACCCCGCAGTGGCCAGCAGGCAGCAGCCCGATGACCATCCAGATTGCGGATGTCGTCTATCAGGGCCTTTGCGCTGACTGCCGCTAAGCCCCCCTCAACCACCCCCATTCCTAACCACAGCAACAAAAGGAGCCAGATGTCTTCGAACTTCAGCACTACCCAATCCGGAGCACCAGTCATTGATGACGCCAACTCGTCCAGCCTCGGCCGCGACGGCGCTATCCCCCTGACCGATCACTACCTGATCGAGAAGCTCGCGCAGTTCAACCGCGAGCGTGTCCCCGAGCGTGTGGTCCACGCCAAGGGTGGTGGCGCATTCGGTACCTTCGAGGTCACCTCGGACGTCAGCGAATACACCAAGGCATCCATGTTCCAGCCAGGCGCGGTCACCGAGACGCTCCTGCGGTTCTCGTCGGTTGCCGGCGAGCAGGGTTCACCCGACACCTGGCGCGACCCCCGCGGCTTCGCCCTGAAGTTCTACACCGACGAGGGCAACTACGACCTGGTCGGCAACAACACCCCCGTCTTCTTCATCCGCGACGGCATCAAGTTCCCCGACTTCATCCACTCCCAGAAGCGCCTGCCGGGAACCAACCTGCGCGATGCCGACATGCAGTGGGACTTCTGGACCCTCAGCCCCGAGTCAGCACACCAGGTGACCTGGCTGATGGGTGACCGCGGACTCCCCAACTCATGGCGCACCATGAACGGCTACGGATCGCACACCTTCATGTGGATCAACGAGGCCGGCGTGAAATCCTGGGTCAAATACCACTTCAAGTCCAACCAGGGCCACGAGGTACTGACCGGAGACCAGGCCGAGGCGCTTGCCGGGTCGGACGCCGATCACCACCTGCGCGACCTCTCCGAGAACATCGCTGCCGGCAACTTCCCGAGCTGGGACCTCAAGGTCCAGATCATGCCGTACGACGACGCCAAGGACTACCGCTTCAACCCGTTCGACCTCACCAAGGTCTGGCCTCAGGGCGACTACCCTCTGATCCCCGTCGGCAAGCTCACCCTGAACCGGAACCCGGAGAACTACTTCGCGCAGATCGAGCAGGCTGCATTCGCGCCGTCGAACTTCGTCCCCGGCATCGCGGCCAGCCCTGACCGGATGCTGCAGGCACGGATCTTCTCCTACGCCGACGCACACCGCTACCGCGTGGGCACCAACCACGCACAGCTGCCCGTGAACGCGCCGAAGAACGAGGTCCGTAACTACTCCAAGGACGGAGCGGCACGGTACGACTTTAACTCGCCGTCCACTCCGGTCTACGCTCCGAACTCGGTGGGCGGTCCGGCCGCTGACCCGGCACAGTACGGCCCTCATGGCGGCTGGGAGAACGACGGCGATCTGGTGCGCGCCGCACACTCCCTCCACACTGAGGACGACGACTTCGGTCAGGCAGGCACCCTGTACCGCGAGGTCTTCTCCGACGGCGAGCGGGCCCGCTTCCTCGACACCATCACCGGTGCCGTGGGCGGCGTGACCATCGACGCCATCCGGGAAAGGGCCATCCAGTACTGGACCAACGTCGACGTCGAACTCGGCGCCAAGCTGCGTGCGGCCCTCGGCGCTGACGCCTCCGGCGGAAACAGCCAGGCCGAAGCCGCCAACAAGGTCTAACCGCTTGGTCTCAACGGATACTAGCCCCTAGCGGGCAACAAAAAAGGCGGGTCCCGGTGGGGCCCGCCTTTCTTGTTGCCTCGAATCTTTGGTGTCCGGCACAGGTACGGAGTGGATCAGTCAGGCCCGCCGCTGTTCCGGCTCGGTTACCCGGTCAAGGTAGTCCAAGAAATAGTCAAGCATCAGCAGCAGCGCGGCTTCCGTCGCCGACCGGTCGCGGTTGACCACGAAGTCATACTGCAGGCCGTAGGTCCCCGACAGGTGCATCCGCGCCGCCGTGTCTGCCAAATCGGAGGGCATGCCCTGAGACAACAGCCAGTCCCTGATAAAGCCATGCCAGTACTCGTACTTCGCCGCCGCGCTCTCGCGTGGTGAATCGCTGACCGCATCGTGAAGGGACGCTTCGAACTCCAGCCTTTGCAGTTGCCGGTTGCGTTCGATCTGCGTCCACCGCCAGGTTGCCAGGGACCACTCCCGGAAGTCCTCGCGGCTGAGATCTTCCGGGCGGGGCACCTTCACCGAATCGTGGCGACGCTCGATATGGGTGACGATCTGGTTGACCAGTTCCTCACGATTGCCGAAATGGTAAACCAGCACGTAACTGCTGATGCCAAGACCATCCGCCAGTGTCCGGAAACTCAGGCCTGCAAGAGTCTTGTCCAGCAGGTGGTCGAGGATCTGGTCAAGCAGTTCTGTCTTGCGTTCCGGGTTCGGTGGTCGCGCCATACTTTGCATAGTACGTTGGCTTATCGATCGGGCCAACACGTACAACGTTTGAGTAACGTTCTGCCTAATTCTTGATGCTCACCCGGTCGGAGCGGCCCTCGTCTGCGCCGTCGGCGACGGGTTCGGTGCGCGACAAACGAGCGCCTTCGACGTCGACGTCGGGCAGGATGCGGTCCAGCCATTTCGGCAGCCACCAGGCGTGTCGGCCCAGCAAATACATCGCGGCGGGCACCAGGGTCATCCTGACCACAAACGCGTCGACCAGCACCCCGAAGGCCAGGCCGAAGCCGATGGGCCGGACCATGGTCAGGTGGGAGAACACGAACCCGGCGAAGACCGCCACCATGATGATCGCCGCAGCGGTCACCACCCGTGCGCCGTGGCTGAACCCCACGCGGACGGCGCTCTTCGCGCTGCCACCGTGAACCCATGCTTCGCGCATCCCCGACACCAGGAACATCTGGTAGTCCATCGCCAGCCCAAACAGGACACCGATCAGGATGATCGGCAGAAAGCTCAGGATGGGCCCCGGGTTGGTCACACCAAAGATGTCACCGAACCAGCCCCACTGGTAGATGGCGACCGTTGCACCGAAGCTGGCCAGCAGTGACAGCAGGAAGCCGGCGGTGGCGATCAGCGGTACCAGGATCGAACGGAACACCAGGAGCAACAGCACCAAGGAAAGGCCGACGACGATCCCCAGGTACAGGGGCATCGCCTCCATGAGCTTCTCGGAGACGTCGATGTTGGCAGCTGTCTGGCCGGTCACCGAGATCAGCACACCGGTGTCCGACTCGATGGCCGATGCCGAACTCCGCAGTTCGCGGACCAGCTCTTCGGTACTCTCGCTGGCGGGTCCCTCGGTGGGGATCACCTGAAAAATGCCCGTACGTCCGTCGTCGCTCACGCCGGCCGGCACGGCGGCAGCAGCGTTGTCGACGGTGGCCAGCCGGTCGGCGACCTCAAGCTGCAGTTCGCTCAGTTCCGCGTCGGTATCGGTAGCCGGAAGATTCGCTACCACCAGCAGTGGACCGCTGGTTCCCTCGCCGAAGTACTCTCCGGCCAGTTCGTAGGCCTGGAAGGCGGTCGAGTCGGCTGGTTCCGAGCCGCCGTCGGGCAGGCCCACCCTCAGATCGAGGGCCGGCAGCGCGATCACAGCCAGGGCTGCAACGCCCGCAATCAGGGTGAGGATCGGTTTCCGGGTGGCAAACCCACCCCAACCACGTCCGCTGGCTGCCTTCCGGTCCTCTTCCGCCTGGACCTGTTCGTGGGAGGCGTCGAGATCGGATTCGGCCTCGGCTTTGGCCCACCGCCGGCGGGAAATGACCTTACGGCCCATGAATCCCAGCAACGCCGGGGTCAGGGTCAGCGCCACGAGGACGGCGACGGCAACGGTGCCCGCGGCGGACAGACCCAGCAGGGTGAGGAACGGCAGCCCGGGGACGGCCAGCGCGGCGAGGGCAATGATCACGGTAATGCCCGCAAACAGGACGGCGTTACCAGCGGTTCCGGTGGCCCTGCCAATCGATTCCTGCATGCCCATTCCCCGAAGCAGCTGGGTTCGATGCCTGTTCACGATGAACAGGGAGTAGTCGATGCCAACAGCGAGGCCCAGCATCAACGCCAGGACCGGGGTGATGGAACTCATCGAGATGACGCCGGTCAGAGCGAAGGTCACGCCCACACCGACCCCAACGCCAACGATGGCCATCAGCAGCGGCAGTCCGGCAGCAACCAGCGTTCCCAGCATGACGATCAGCACGATGACGGCGACCAGCAGCCCCACTATCTCGGCGATCCCGAAGATCTCCGAGATGTCCTGGACGATCTCCTTGCTGTAGAACACGTTGACGCCGGCGTCGGTGACGGTGTCCGCCGCGGCCTGAACCGCTTCGCGGGTTTCCAGCGTGACGGCGTCTACCGCAGAATCGAACTGGACGCTGGCAACCGCTGCGGAGCCGTCGTCGGACACGAACTGGATTCCCGACGACGCATCGAGAGTGCGCTCGGCAAGGTCAATCTCGGCGCTGCCTTCCTCCAGCTGGCTCCGGCCATCCTCAATCTCGGAGAGGGAGGCATCGAGTTGCGCCTGACCTTCGTCAAGCTGGGCTTCGATGGCTGCCGCCTGTTCGGGCGGGAGCAACTCCCGGCTGGCTTCGAACTCTGCGCGCTGGGCATCGAGATCGGCCTGGCCCGCTGCCGCCTGCTCTGCGCCGGCCTCCAGCTCGACGGTGCCCTGCTCGAGCTCCGCCCGGCCTTCATCGATTCCGGCCCTGCCCTCGTCGAGCTGTCGGGAGACGTCGAAGGGATTGATGACCGCTTCGACTCCCTCAACCTGTTCCAGGTCGGCGAGCGCCTCCTCAACGGAGGACTGCTGCTCCTCGGTGATGACCCCATCGGAGTTCTCGAACACGATGGTGCCCATGCCTCCGATGGCTTCGGGCATGGTCTCCCGCAGCTCGTCGAGCACACGCTGTGACTCGGTGCCCGGGATGGTGAAGTTGTTGCTCAGCGTGCCCGAGAACGCGGCCGCTGATCCGCCGACGGCCAGCAGGATGGCAAGCCAGGCTGACACGATCCACCAGCGCTGTCGTGATGCAAACTTGCCTAAGCGGTACAGCAGGTGTGCCATGAAAAGTTCCTCGGTTCGTTCGGTGGGTGGAGGCTATAAAAGCTGGGTGGGGCTGGTCGGCGATGACCGGCGGGCTTAAATGGTGAGCATCGGGCTTAGATGGGGTTGTTGAAGCCGTCGCGCAGCATTGTCAACGCGTCGACAATCTGTTCCTCCAGATCATCGGCCGAGTCGTTGAGCGATTCGTTCGCGGAGGCGGCCCAGACCTGCATGGCTGCTTTGACGCAGGAGAGGACGGCACCGACAAAGGCGAGCAGGTACAGCGGGTCCAGGTTGCCGCCTGTGCGTTCGTCGACTACCTGGCGGATCCGGGCTTCAGCCCGCTCCCAGGAGTGCAGTTGGCTGCGCATCAACTCGGGGCTGCCCTCGGCCATCCGGAAAAGCTCGCCACAGACACCCAGGTTGTCGGTCTTCGAGATAGCTGCCAGCGCGGCGATCATGGCGTCCAGCAGGGGCTCAGCAGTGGGCCGGGCCATGAATTCTGCCGCGGCCAGCTCCAGAAACGCGTCGGTGGAGGTGGTGAGGGCTTCCTCAGCACTGTGGAAATAGTTGAAGAAGGTGCGGCGGGAGACTCCGGCCTCCGCTGCGACCTGGTCCACAGTAAATTTGCCCAGCCCGTGGGTGCGGGCGAGATCGAGGGCTGAGCCCGCGATGGCCCGACGCGTGTCGAGCTTGTTCTGCTCCCGGCGTCCTGGCGCAGTGGCCGCGCCGGAGGTGGTTGCACCGGAGGTGGCCCCGCCGGAAGAGGTGGCCCCGCCGGAAGTGACGGTGTCGGAGGTGCCAGTGCCGGAGGTGGCCGCAGCGGAGGAGCCGGCGTCGGACGTGGTTGCACCGGACGGGTCGCTCGTAGCAGGCATGAGGGCAGGGCCCGTCGCCGTCACTGGACTATTCATATAGTTACACTAAGTGCAAGTTTGCATGCTGTGCAACCATATGACGTGTGCCTCTGCTCACGTTTCGTCACATCCGCCCAACACAGTCGCCGTCGCCGTCGCCGACGCGGTCGCAGTTGCCGTCGAAACCAGCGAACGTTGCAGAACCGGCAGACGCTCCAGAAACCGGCGGACGCTGACCAAACCGGCGGACGCTCCCTGAGTATCGGGCGCGTCCGCCGGTTTCGGCAGCGAGATCGGACCAGCAGCTAGAACATCAGGCGGGAGCGGATGAGGAACCGCTTCCCCTCCGGAGCCTCGACCGAGAAGCCGCTCCCCCGTCCCACCACCACGTCCACCGTCAGATGGGTGTGTTTCCAGTACTCGAACTGCTCACGGGACATCCAGAACTCGATGAGTTGCGTCTCCCCAGGGGTTCCGCCACTGATGTCCAGCACACCCAGCAGGACGTCGGCCTCCGCGGTGATGAACTCCCCCGCCGGGTAGCACATCGGCGAGGAGCCATCGCAGCAGCCGCCCGACTGGTGGAACATCAACGGGCCATGGATTTCCCATAGTTTCCGCAGCAACTCCACGGCTGGCTCGGTCAGTGCTACCCGTGAGAAATCCTCACCGGGTAGGACAATGCTGGCCTCGATGCTCACACCCGCTCCTTAAAAGAAACCCAGCCTGTCTTCGCTGTAGCTGACCAACAGGTTCTTGGTCTGCTGGTAGTGGTCCAGCATCATCGTGTGGTTCTCGCGACCGATGCCCGATGATTTGTAGCCGCCGAACGCCGCACCCGCCGGGTAGGCGTGATAGTTGTTCACCCAGACCCGGCCGGCCTGGATTTCCCGGCCTGCTCGGTAGGCCACATTGCCGTTGCGGGACCAGACGCCGGCGCCCAGCCCATAGAGGGTGTCGTTAGCGATCTGTAGCGCTTCGTCGTAGTCACTGAACCGGGTCACGGACACCACGGGGCCGAAGATCTCCTCCTGGAACACCCGCATGGAGTTGGTTCCCTCAAAGATCGTGGGCTTGACGTAGAAGCCCTCGGAGAGGTCGCCGTCGAGCGTGATCCGCTCGCCGCCAATGAGGATCTTCGCCCCTTCCTGCCTGCCGATGTCGAAGTAGGAGAGAATCTTCTCCAACTGGTCGTTGGACGCCTGCGCACCCACCTGGGTGTCGGTGTCCAATGGGTTGCCCTGGATCATCTTCTCGGTCCGGGCGACCGCGTCCGCCATGAAGGAGTCGTACATGGAGTCCTGCACCAGCGCTCGCGACGGGCAGGTGCACACCTCGCCCTGGTTGAACGCGAACAGCGCGAAGCCCTCCAGCGCCTTGTCGTAGAACGCATCATTCTTGTCCGCGACATCGCCGAAGAAGATGTTGGGGCTCTTCCCGCCAAGCTCAAGGGTGACGGGGATGAGGTTCTGGCTCGCGTACTGGCTGATCAACCGTCCGGTGGTGGTTTCACCAGTGAAGGCGATCTTCCGGATCCGCTTCGAGGATGCCAGCGGCTTACCTGCCTCCACACCAAACCCGTTCACCACATTCAGCACGCCCGGCGGGAGGATGTCGCTGAGGAGCTCCATCAGGACCAGGATCGAGGTGGGAGTCTGCTCCGCCGGCTTGAGGACGACGGCGTTGCCTGCTGCGAGCGCAGGCGCCAGCTTCCAGGTGGCCATCAGGATCGGGAAGTTCCAGGGGATGATCTGGCCCACCACGCCGAGGGGCTCGTGGTAGTGATAGGCGGTCATGTCCTCATCCAGCTGGGACAGGCGTCCCTCCTGGGCGCGGACGGCGCTGGCAAAGTAGCGGAAATGGTCGGCGGCGAGGGGCAGATCCGCCGCAAGGACCTCTCTGATGGGTTTTCCGTTGTCCCAGGTCTCGGCGACCGCCAGCATTTCCAGATTTTCTTCGATCCGGTCCGCGACCCGGTTGAGAATCGCCGCTCGTTCTGCCACCGACGTCTTGCCCCACGCGGGGGCGGCTTTGTGGGCGGCGTCGAGGGCCAGTTCGATGTCCTCGGCGGTACCCCGGGCTACCTCGCAGAAAGCCTTGCCATTGACGGGTGAAATGTTCTCGAAGTACTGGCCCTTGATCGGGGCAACCCATTCGCCGCCGATCCAGTTCTCGTACCGCGGCTTGAAAGTGATCTTGGATCCGTCATGGCCGGGCTGGGCGTACACAGTCATTGTTTGACTCCTTGGGTTCCGAAAGGGACGTCGTCGTCCTTCCTCCGAACTGTAGGCGGGCACCGGTTGCACGGGGGTTGCACCGGCAGTCGCGGACCCGGCACCGGGACGCATGGCGGTGCCGCACCGCGGGAGCGACCGGTGAAGTGTCAGCGAGGCGTCAGCGCAGGCTCAGCTCGGCTTCCAGCCGTTCGACATGCGCGACGACGGCGGCCCGGCGCGGCGAACGTGGAGGCAGCACCTTCAGTGCGGCCGTCCACGCCTGGACGTCGTCCTGCGCTTCAGCGAGCTGCAGGTACTGCAGGACGGCGTCGGCAGCCCCGTCGTTGAGTACCGCCTCGCGGAGCAGGAAGCTGACCTCGGTGCGCAGCCGCACGATCGACGGCGCCTCGGACCGGGGCAGCACGGGGCCGCGGTACAGGTTGAGCGCCATCCGGTGTGCTCCCCGCTGCAGGTAATCAAGCACCTGTGACGCGTCGACCGTCAGCTCGCGCGGCAGGCGGTACGGCCGCGACCATGGCACCAGGGACGGTAGCTGGTGAGCAAGCACCCGTCGCAGGCGCAGCATCTCGGCCCGCACGGTGGTAACCGAGACATGCTCGGGATAGGCCATCGCCGCGAGCTGATCGGCGCTCAGACCGCCGGGGTGGAGGGCAAGCAGAGCGACAAGCTCGGCATGCCGGGCGCTGAGCTCCACCGACCGTCGGCCCAGCTGGATGACCCCGTGATCACGTCCCAGAATCTGCAGCCCGTCCCGGTAGACGGAGTGCGTTTTCGCCGCGGCCCGCTTCCGTGCCGGCTGGCTGGCCCGCAGTCGATGCAGGCTGAGATGTGCTTCCGCTGCCGCGACGGTTGCTTCGATGAGGGAGAGGGTGTGGACTGCCACCGCGTCATCGGTACCGGTAATGTCCACCACGCCCAGCACGATCCCCGTGTCAGGATCATGGACGGGGACGGCGGTGCAGCTCCACGGATGCACCTGGGGGCTGAAATGCTCGGCCCCGGCAATCTGTACGCTGCGTCCGAGCGCCAGTGCGGTACCCGGAGCGCAGGTTCCGACAACCGACTCCGACCAGTCCGAGCCGGCGACGAACATCATCTCCTCCGCGCGACGGCGGAGCTGGCGGTCTCCCTCCACCCAGAGCAGCCGCCCGTCCGCGTCACCCACCGCGACCAGCAGGCCACTGTCGAGACTGGGTTGGACCAGAAGCTTGCGGATGATGGGCAGGACCACCGCGAGGGGGTGCCCCCGGCGGTAAGCTTCGAGCTCCTCGTCCGTGTAGAACAGGGGCGCCCGGGCGGCGTCGGGGCTGGGTAGATGCTGCAGCGACCGGAGCCAGGAGTCCCTGACGAGCGAGCGCACACCGGAAGGAGGAGCGCTACCGAGCCGTTCGTGTGCACGGTGGGCGTACTGCTGCAGGGTTCTCGACGTGAGTCCCCCCGGAATCGGCAGTTGCTGCTGCGTCATCGACACTCCGCTTCATGGTCTCCCCGCCGGTGGGGTTGCATCAGTCTAGTGCCGGCGGAGTCCCGCTGTCGCGGGTGTCTCACGCTTTTTCTTGCACCGGCCGCTGGGGCTGGCTGACCCTGGGGCTGGGTGATCCCGGAAAGGCTAGAGCGCGTCCCCTGGAAGGACCTGCCAGGCCGCCCAGCGTGGGGAATCGTCGCAGGCATCGGGGATCGACAGGTCGGCGTCGTCGCCGCCCCATTCGCTACCACCCAGGCCTACTGTCTCATCACCTGAATACTCCTCACCGTCGAAGATGAGGGTCCCGTCACGCCACTCGGGTTCTGCTTCGGCGCGGAAAACCGGCACCCACCGCTCGGAGAACTCGGGGCTGGTCAGGTAGACGCACCCCTCCTCCAGCACCAGCCGGCCGGAGATCCCCGCTGCATCACCGGCGTCGTCGGGGTCGCTGTAGGTGGCGAGCGGTTGGGTGCCGAGGTCGGGTTCGGCCTCGGCACCGCTGCACCCGACGGTAAGCGCCGCCCCGGCGAGGACGAAAGCTAGCTGCATGTGCCTGCGTGTCATGGACCCAGTCTAGGTCTGCCGACAGCGCACCGACGACGCTCCTGCGCCGATGCACCGGGCGGTACCGGCTTGGGTTGGCAGGCTACTCGTCGCGGGAAATGGCGATCATCTCGTCGCGGGGAACCACCTTCACACGTTCCCTGACCAGCTCGGCATTGGTGCCGCCGTCGGGCACGAAGTTGGCACCGAGCTTCAGCTCATGGGCGTCGAGCTTGAGCCAGCCTTCCCAGGTGGTGTACCGGATGCCGCGTTCGGTGAGGAGGTCGATGATGGCGTCTTCGGACGGGTCCTGGGCCGGGGGAAGGTTCAACCGGTCCTCAAGAAGGAACCCGATGGTCTCCAGCGCGTCGCCCTTGGTATGGCCGATGAGCCCCACCGGGCCGCGCTTGATCCAGCCCGTGGCGTAAATGCCGGGGACCGGGGTGCCCTCCTGGTCGATGACCCTGCCTCCCTCGTTGGGGATGACGCCGCGCTGGCTGTCGAATCCGACCTCGGGCAGCTCCGACCCGAAGTAGCCGATGGCACGGTAGACCGCCTGCACCGGGTAGTCGATGAACTCGCCTGTCCCCCGGACGGTCCCCTCGCCGGTCAGCGCGGTGCGCTCGAACCGGATGTTGGCGACCTTGCCTGGTGTTTCCGGGGAGTCAGTGATCTCGACGGGTGAGTGGAGGAAGTGAAGGTGCAACCGGCGGGAAGCGCCGGTTGGTTCGTCGTCGACCAGCCAGTTGGTGAGGGTCTTGACCATCGTCTTGGTCTGGTTGTTGCTGGCGATTTGCTGTTCGGAGGCTTCATCGAAGTCGAAGTCCTCCGGGTACAGCACAATATCCACGTCGCGGGAGTGCGAGAGTTCACGCAGTTCCAGCGGAGTGAACTTCACTTGCGCCGGGCCGCGGCGGCCGAAGACGTGCACGTCAGTGACCGGGGACGCCTTCAATCCGGCGTAGACGTTGTCAGGGATCTCGGTCGCGAGCAGATCATCGGCGTGCTTGGACAGCACCCGGGCGACGTCAAGGGCAACGTTTCCGTTCCCGATGACGGCAATCTCCTGGGCGTCCAGGGGCCAGTCACGCGGCACATCGGGGTGGCCGTCATACCAGGAAACGAACTCGGCTCCGCCGAAGGAACCCTCCAGGTCGACTCCAGGGATGGCCAGTTCAGCGTCCTTGATCGCACCGGTCGAGAAGATGACGGCGTCGTAGAACTTGCGGAAGTCAGACAGCGTGAGGTCCCGGCCATAGTTAATATTCCCCAGAAAGCGGATGTCGCCACGGTCCAGCACCTTATGCAGGGCGTTGACTATTCCCTTGATACGCGGGTGATCGGGGGCCACGCCGTAGCGGATCAATCCGTAGGGGGCAGGGTGCTGATCGAAGAGATCGATGCTGACCTGGAAGTCACCACCCTGGACTTCCTGGGACTTCGTCAGGATGTCGGCGGCGTACACGCCTGCCGGACCGGCACCGATGATCGCTACCCGCAGCGGTCGCCCCGCAGCTGAGGTGGACACTGATTGGCCTTCTTCCTAGTGGACAAACCGAGACGCACATTTAGCGCACAGTTTCCTATTCTAAATGCCCTGCCGGGGTGTCGTCTAAACCGGTGATACCCGTCTCATAGCAGGATCATTGGTTCGCCGGGAATAAATCACGACCCGTGAGCGCTGGAGCCGACGTGACTCCTACCGAAACCGCTCGCCAGCGTCAGCCCCGAAGCGAAAATTCGACGGGCATCCTCTACGGAATCGGCGCCTACGGCCTCTGGGGGCTGCTGCCGCTGTACTTCATGATCCTGCTGCCGGCGACGGCCATCGAAATTGTCGCCAACCGGGTCCTCTGGTCACTGGTGTTCTGCGCCCTGCTCCTGACCGTGATGCGTTCCTGGCGGACTGTCTGGGCCGCGGCGTCCAATCCACGGATCCTCGGCACCCTGGCCATCGCCGCACTGCTGATCGCCGTGAACTGGTTCGTCTACACGTACGGCGTGACCACTGGCCACGCGATCGAAGCCGCCCTCGGCTACTTCATCAACCCGATTGTTTCGGTACTTCTGGGGGTACTGGTCCTGCGGGAGAAACTGCGGAGGCTGCAGTGGGCAGCGGTCGGCATGGGCATCATCGCGGTGGTGGTCCTGGCCATCGGCTACGGCAACGTGCCCTGGATTGCCCTGACGCTAGCCTTCTCGTTCGGCTTCTACGGTTTCGTGAAGAAGCGGGTCGGGTCCAGGGTGGATGCACTGTCGAGCCTCAGCATCGAAACCGCCGTCCTGACCCCGATTGCCGCCGTGGTCATGATCTGGCTGACCTTTTCCGGGGCTGCGACAGTCCTGACCGAGGGGCCGGGACATTTCTGGATCATGGCGGCCGCTGGAGTCATCACCGCCGTTCCACTGCTCTTCTTCGGCGCCGCCGCACGTCGGCTGCCCCTGACCACGATCGGCCTCCTGCAATACCTGGCACCGGTCCTGCAGTTCCTGTTGGCCCTGTTCGTGTTCAAGGAAGAGATGCCGCTGGAACGCTGGATCGGATTTGGTCTGGTCTGGGTTGCCCTCGCGATGCTCACCATCGACATGTTGCGCACTGTCCGAAAGAACTCCCGCCCCCGCCGCACCCGCGCCGCCGCAGTGGTTGAGGAGACCGCGAAGGTCTGACCGGGAAGCTCTGCTGGTATTGCTGGGCGCGGTGCCGCTAGGCGGCCGGCAGGTTCCAGTCCCGTGGAACGACGATCATCGGGATAGGCAGCGCACGCAGCATTTTGTTGGCAGTGGAGCCCAGGAAAAGTTGGCTCCGCTTGGCCAGCCGGCTCGAGCCGACAAAGACAATCTCTCCCGGATCCCACTCGATGTCATCGATGGCCTGCTCGATAGTCCGGCCGTGAGCCACGGTGATAGTCGTTTCGTGGCCTTCCGGCAGCTGTGCCCCCGCACGGGCCAGCACCGTATTGGCGTGCTGGTGCGCCAGATTGATTGCTTCCCCGGTATCAGCCTGCTCGTTGATGTCCAGTGCCACCAGGGAGATCAGGCGCAACGGCATGCCCCGGCGAGCTGCCGAGTCGACCGCCACGTCCAGAACAGCTTCCGCACCCGCGCGGGTACCGACGGCGCAGGACAGCCGGGTCATCCGGTCGCGGTGACGGTAGCCGCGGGGAGCCAGCCCCACCGGGACAGGGGACGAATGCAGAACTGCATTGGCCACGCTGCCCACGGTGAACCGGCGCAGCAAACCATTGCTGGCCGCGCCAATCACAATCAGCCCAGCTTCCAGTTCCGCGGCAACCTCCAGCAGGCCTTCGGCAAACGAGTCGGCGAGCTTCACGTGGGGAACCACTTCGACGCCGCCGGGGATCCCCTGGATGGCTTCCTCGAGGGCGGCCATCGCACGGCCCGTACCTGCCCCGACGCTGCCGTCCTGCGGACGGTCCAGCACCGTCACCAGGTCGATACTCGCACCCTGCGTGCGCGCAAGCGACGTCGCCAGAGCCAGGGCATCACGGCCACGATCATTGTTGGTGAAACCCACTACATAACGCATACGGCGCCTTCCGGTTCGGATTCTGACCGGCGCCTTTGATCACCGCCGCAGATCTGCTCTACCCTATCGCGGCTGTAGAGAGTGATTTGATCAGGTGGCGGACCGTGGGGTGTTCTACCGCTAGACGTCGGCCGGGGCGCTTCCCTTCCGCAGGGTGTCGCCCTTGAAGAACGCTGGGTTGACCCGGTACATCACCACCATGAGCACCGCCCCGAGGAGGATCACTCCGGTACCCAGGATGAACACCAGTCCAATTCCAGCAATCGACGAACCGGACCCGTAGTCGGGGTCCATCGAGTCGGTGGCCGTCTTCACGAACATCACCAGCAGGATCACGCCGCCGAGCAGCGGTGCGAGGAACTTCAGCAGGAAGCTGCGGGCGTTATTGAATGCGATAGTCCTGAAGTACCAGACGCAGGCCATGGCGGTGATCCCGTAGTAGAAGCAGATCATCATGCCGAGCGCGGTGATGGTGTCATACAGAGCGTTCTCCGAGACAATGCGGGTGACCACGTAGAACCCGGATGCGGCGACCGCCGCAGCGATGGTCGCGTAGCTCGGGGACTTGTAGGTGGGGCTGATCTTCCCGTAGCTTGCCGGCAGGGCCCGGTAGTGGCCCATCGCGAGCAGGGTGCGGGCCGGTGAAACGAAGGTCGACTGCAGGGACGCTGCTGAACTGCTCAACACAGTCAGGGACATCAGAATGGCGAACGGGCCCATCACCGGTCCAGCCAGCACGGCGAAGATACTCCCCTGGTTGTCGACGTTGCCGGCACCGAATTCGCCGTCGCCAATCCCTGCATAGGACAGGGTCGCGAGGGCTACCGTCAGGTAGATCACCACGATGACCAGCACGGTCAGAGTGGCGGCCCGGCCGGGTGTCCGCTCCGGGTCCTTCGTTTCCTCGTTCATGGTGAGGGTGACGTCCCAGCCCCAGTAGACAAAGATCGACAGGGACACCCCGGCGGCGAAGGCCGAGAAGGATTCGACGGCAAACGGATTGAACCATTCAGGGCTGATGGCGGTCGCATCGAAAGCAGTGCCGCCTGCGACGTGCGCAAAGGCGGCGATAGCGAACCAGCCCAAGACCAGCAGCTGGAAACCGACCAGTACGTACTGCACCGCCTTGGTTGTTTCCATCCCGCGGTAGGACACCCAGCAGGCGAGCGCGACAAAGGCCAGTGTGGTGGCGATGTTCAGCGGCAGGTTCAGGGTGAGGTCGGCCAGCGACTCGTTCCCGGTCAGCTGGGCGAGCATGAGATAGAAGAAGTCGACGGCGACGGCCGCCAGATTGGACAGCACGATCACCGTGGCGGCGATCAACCCCCACCCACCCATCCAGCCGATCCACGGGCCGAACGCCCGCGTCGCCCAGGTGAAGGAGGTACCGGCGTCGGGCATCGCATTGTTCAGCTCCCGGTAGCCGAGGGCCACCAGCAGCATCGGGATGAATCCGACGAGGAAGATCGCTGGAAGCTGCACCCCCACCTCGGCGACGGTGGGGCCGAGCGCCGCGGTCAGCGTGTAGGCGGGGGCGATGCAGGAGACTCCGATGACGACGGCGCCCAGCAGCCCGACCGACCCGGAGCTCAGGCCCTTTTTGCTCAGCCCGGTGGACGAATCCTGTGTAGTGCTCACTGTGACACCTCGGTAGGTTGGACGTCCCTGCCCTCACCGGCATCGGAGCGCTTCGTGACAGATCGCTCCGGTTGGAGCGACTGGTTATCGTCGGATCTGTAGTCGCGTGGCACCACAACCATTGGCACGGTCAGGGCCCGCAGGATCTTGTTGGCGGTCACGCCGAGGAATAGTCTGCTGTGCTGGGCCAGCCGGCTCGACCCGACCAGGAGGATCTCGCCCTCATCCCACGCGAGCGCGCCGATGGCTTCCTCGACGGTTGACCCGCTCACCACCTCGACGCTGACCTGGCCTCCCGCTGCGAGCGAGGCGGCCGCCTGGGCCAACCGGGTGTTGGCGTGCTCGTGGGCGGCCTCCACCGCCGCAGTATCGGCTCCGTCAGCGCCTGACGACGGGTCCAGGGCTACCAGCGAAACCAGCCGCAAGGGCAGTTTCCGCCGGGCTGCGGAGTCGACGGCGACGGCGATGACCTCGTCGGCGCCGACCCTCGTCCCCACGGCACAGGTGAGCCGGGTGATTGGGTCAAGCCGCCGGTAGCCCTGTGGCGCCAGGGCCACCGGAACCGGGGATGCGTGCAGCAGCGTCCCCGCGACGCTGCCCACGTTGAACCGCTTGCGCAGCCCACGGGAACTTGCACCGATGATGATCAGCGAGGCACCCGAGTCCACTGCTGCGTCGATCAGGCCGCCTGCCTGCGAATCAGCGCTGATGACGTGCGCACGGGCGGTGACGTCGTCGGGAATCATGGCCAGACCCTCCGCCAGCCATTCCTGCAGCTGTGCGGACAGGATGCTCTCGAAGCCGCGCTCGGGAGGGTAGACGGCGTTGAAGGGTGAGTGTTCGGGCATCACCATGACGAGCTGCAGCTTCGCGTCCTGGCGGCGGGCGAGGGCGACGGCGAGGCTCACGGCGTCGCGGCCGCGCTCGTCAGCCGTGTACCCGACGATGTAGTCCATGCGCCTTATGCTCCTTCGGCTGGTGTGAGGCTCAGGATGTTGCGGGCAGTCGCTTGACCCATTCTGATTGCTCCCTCTACGTGTTGGTAGCCCTCGGCCGCGAGATCCGAACACGACCAGTGGATGGGGCCCACCGGGGTGAGCTGGTCGGGTCCGTAGCGGTGGAGGCCGCCGAGGTCGTAGCTGGTGGCATACGCTCCCCTGGTCCATTCCTCAGAGCCCCAGTCCGACTCGTAGTAGACCTCAGGGGTCAGCGCCTGCGGTCCGAGAAAGCCTGCGATTGATTCGAGGATGGTCCGCTGGCGCTCCGCCGGGTCCAGCCGGAACATGGCGTCGGCCTTTTCATCCGAGATGAACCCCACCAGGGTGCCGCGGGAATCCTCGTGGCTGGTGTTGTCGTACACCTCCTGCACGATCGAGGAGGCGCTGAACCCGGTGCCGGAGAGGCCGTCCGCGCGCCAGAACGGCGTCGCGTACACGGCGTGCACCTTGATGACCAGGCCCAGGGACTGGTGCTGGTGCATCTGGTGCTGGCGGCGCGGCAGGGGCGGCTCGTACGACACCCGTGAATAAAGGTTCGGTGGGACGGCCATGATCGCGTGGCGGGCCTTGACGGTGACGGTGTCCGAGACGGCCGTGACGTGGCCTCCGTCGGTGGTGCCGTCGTCGTTCGAGCCGCCGTACCACCGCAGGGTACGGACCGGGCTGGACAGGACGACGTCGTCACCCAGGCGCCCAGCGAGGCGCTCCGAGACCTGCTGCATGCCGCCGACAACCCGTTTGTCGAGGATGAAGTTTTCGTCCACCAGATTGGAGAAGGACCCGGCCGACGCGGCCATGAGCACGGCCTGCAGGGCAGAGAACGCGTGAGCGGGTTTGGTGAGCATACCGCCGGCGATGAAGAGGCCAATGTTGTTGCAGGCTTCCTCATCGCTGGACTGTTCGCGGAGCCAATGGTGGAAGGAAATCGTGTCCAGCGCCCTGGCCTCCGGGTGGGTCCATGGTGTCTCGGGGCCAGCCTCGGCGGCCAGCCGGTCCAGCAACTCAATCAGGCGGTTCATCTCCGCCTCGGTGTCCGCGGAGACCGGGAACATGTCGCCGGTGTAGCGGGTGCGGGTGCCATCAGCGGCGATGTAGACGGAGTCGCCGTCGCGATACCGCTCGTAGGTCTCCAGTCCGAGCTCAGTCAGCAGGTCCTTGAGGGCGGTCTGGTCCGGGGAGACCCACTGGCCGCCGATCTCCAGCACCGCGCCGTCGACCGTGTCGGTCCAGGTGCGTCCACCCACCCGGTCCCGCGCTTCCAGGACGGCGACGCTCAGTCCCGCCCTGCTCAGCTCCCAGGCGGCGGTGAGACCCGATGGCCCCGCACCCACGATGACTACGTCGCGTTCCAACTGCTTCACAACTACCCCTCACGAACGGTATGGTCCAGACCACAAAATGAACGTCATTCATTTATTGGGGATACTGTAGCGATAATCGTCCGGTTTGGAAAGGGGCCAGCCTGCACTCCTACCGAGTCGACAACGGGTTGGGCGCCGGACCCGCGTGTTTGCCGATGGCGATCCCGGGCAGCAATGATGCCCAGCGGCGGGGATGATCGTCAGAGCGCACAGTATAATGAACGCGCAACAGGGACGGTAAAGGGGCGGTCATGGGAAGTGTAGGAACGCCGGTCGGCCGTCGGCGGGCGGGTCGCCCGCCCCGCGGGCTACTCTCCCGCGACCTCATCACCGATGCGGCGCTGAGCTTGATAGCCTCCCACGGCTACGACGGCCTCACCATGTCTGCCCTGGCACAACAGCTACGAGTGGCGCCATCGGCCCTGTATAACCACGCCGAGTCCAAGCAGGAAGTGCTGCGCTGGGTGGAGGACCAGGTGATGGCGCAGGTGGACTTCAGCGCCTTTGCCGTGGCGCCGTGGGATGAGGCAGTCCGCGCGTGGGCCTGGTCCTACCGCGAGGTTTTCGCTGCGCACACCCCGCTAATCTCGGTGATCGCTGTCCTGCCAGTAACTGGTGCACCTGAAACTCTGGCAATGTACGAGGCTGTCTCCGCCGGCTTCCTCGACGCCGGATGGCCAGAGGACCGCATCATTCCCGCCATTGTGGCCCTGGAGTCCTTCATCTTCGGGTCCGCTTTCGACGTCGCCGCACCGGAGGACATCTTCGAGTCCGGCAGCCTGGGACCCGACTACCCCCGGTTCACTGCGGCCGTGCGGGTGCGAGGCGGCTTGCAGGCCGACTCGGCCGATGCGGCCTTCGCCCTGGGCCTCGAGGCGCTCATCGTGGGCCTGCAGGCGCAGCTCGCAAGCTAACGCCGTTTCACCCGGCCGAACAGACAAAAAGCGGCCACCGCACCAGATACTTCTGGTGCGGTGGCCGGTTCCCTTAGCGCTGAACGGAATAGACGGCGAATGCGAAGCCGACAACGTGTCGGCAACGAGTGCCCGCGTCGAGCGTAGGACTACTTCGCGGCGCGGATTGCCGCCTCAAGAACGTCCAGGCCGTCGTTTAGCAGCTCGTCGCCGATCACAAGTGGGGGCAGCAGCCGAACCACGTTGCCGTAGGTGCCACAGGTCAGGATGATGACACCCTCCTGCAGGCAGGCCGCGGCGATGGCTTTGGTGGCCTCCGGGTTGGGTGTCTTGGTGCCGGGCTTCACGAACTCGAGTGCCAGCATCGCGCCACGACCACGGATCTCGCCGATAATCGACTCGGCACCCAGGTCGTCCTGCAACGCACTCAGACGCGATGTAGCCAGCTCTTCGATCGCCTGAGCGCGCGAGATCAGGTCCTGCTCCTGCATCGTCTCGATGGCGGCCAGTGCGGCTGCGCACGCCACCGGGTTACCACCGAAGGTGCCGCCGAGCCCACCGGGATGGACGGCGTCGAGCAGGTCCGCCCGGCCGGTGATGGCCGACAGGGGCATCCCGCCGGCGATGCCCTTGGCCATCGTGATGATGTCGGGCACCACACCCTCATGGTCGACGGCAAACCAGGCGCCGGTGCGGCAGAAGCCCGACTGCACCTCGTCAGCGATGAAGACCACACCGTTCTCCTTGGCCCACGCGGCCAGGGTCGGCAGGAAGCCTTCGGCGGGAACGATGAAGCCGCCCTCGCCCTGGATCGGTTCGATGATAATGGCGGCCAGTGAGCTGGCCCCAATCTGCTTCTCCATCATCGTGATGGCGCGCTGGGCAGCCTCAACACCGGAGATCGAGGGGTTTTCCTCGCGGAACGGGTAGCTCATCGGCAGCCGGTACACCTCTGACGCGAAGGGCCCGAAGTCGCCAGCAGGTCCGCCCTTGTAGGGCAGGGACTTGGCGGTCAGTGCCATCGTTAGGTTGGTGCGGCCGTGATACGCATGATCGAAAGCCGCGACGGCGGTGCGGCCGGTTGCCAGACGCGCCACCTTGATCGCATTCTCGACAGCCTCGGCACCCGAGTTGAACAGCACGGTGCGCTTCTCGAAATCGCCCGGCGTCAGTTCGGCCAGCTTCTCGGCGACCGCAATGTAGCCCTCGTAGGGGGTGACCATGAAGCAGGTGTGGGTGAAGTGCTCCACCTGTTCCTTGACGGCCCCGACGACGGCGGGATCCGATGCCCCGACGCTGGTCACCGCGATGCCCGAGCCGAGGTCGATGAAGGAGTTGCCGTCGACGTCGTGCACGATGCCACCGTCGGCGTCGGCAACGTACACCGGGACGCCGGAGGCGACACCCTTGGCGACGACCGCAGCGCGCCGGGCGGCCAGCTCAGTGGACTTGGGTCCGGGGAAGTCGGCGATGATCTTGCGTTTTTGCTCGAGCCGGAACTGCGGCTGGGTTACTTGGGTGGTCATAGGGAAACTGCCTTTCTAGACATCCAGCGCGCTCATCACGTGCTTGATCCGGGTGTAGTCCTCAACGCCATACATCGAGAGGTCCTTGCCGTAACCGGAGCTTTTGAAGCCCCCGTGCGGCATCTCAGCGGTGAGAAGAATGTGGGTGTTGATCCAGACGGCCCCGAAATCGAGGTCGCGGGAGACGCGCATGGCCGTGCCGTGATCGGTGGTCCAGATACTGGAGGCGAGGGCGTACTCGACGTCGTTCGCCAGTTCCACTGCCTCGTCCTCGGTGGTGAACTTCTGCACGGTGATGACCGGGCCGAAGGTTTCCTTCTGCACAATGTCGTCGTCCTGGCGGGCACCGGTGATGATGGTGGCCTCGTAAAAGTACCCCTTGTCGCCGGAGCGCTTCCCGCCGATCTCGACCCTGCAGTGTTCCGGCAGGGCATCCATCACGGCGTTGACCGCGTTGAAGTGGTTGATGTTGTTCAGCGGACCGAAGTAGTTCTCCGAGTCGTCAGCGTTGCCGGTCTTGAGCGTCTCGGTGTGCGCCACCATGGCGGCTACCAGGTCATCGTGTACCGAATCCTGGACCAGGACCCGGGTAATCGCCGTGCAGTCCTGGCCGGCGTTGAAGAAGGAGAACTCGGCGATGGCCGCTGCGGTCTTCTTGATATCGGCATCAGCGAAGACGACGGCGGGTGCTTTTCCTCCCAGTTCAAGGTGGGCACGCTTGAGGGTCTTGGCGGCACCGGTGGCGACGGCGATACCGGCGCGGACCGATCCTGTGATCGAGACCAGTCCGGGAACCGGGTGGTCCACCATCGCGGCACCCGTCTGGCCGGTCCCCAGGATCACGTTCAGCACACCGGCGGGCAGGATGCCCTGGGTCAGCTTCGCCAGCACCAGCGTTGACTCGGGCGTTGTGTCGCTGGGCTTGAGGACCACAGTGTTGCCTGCGGCGAGCGCGGGGCCGATCTTCCAGATCGCCATCAGGAGCGGGTAGTTCCAGGGTGCCACCTGGGCGACTACGCCGATCGGTTCGCGGCGGATGTAGGAGGTGTGCCCTTCGACGTATTCACCGGCGGACTTGCCCTCCATCAGGCGTGCTGCGCCGGCGAAGAAGCGCAGCTGGTCGGCACCGACCGCCACTTCCTCAGCGGCGATCAGGTCGCGTACCTGTCCGGTATTGCGGTGCTGCGCTTCGACGAGTTCGTCGCTCGCGGCCTCCAACGCGTCAGCCAGCTTCAACAGCATGAGCTGCCGCTGACCAGGGGTAACGTGCTTGAAGGTGGTGAAAGCTTGCGCCGCCGCTGTCATGGCGGAGTCGACGTCCGACTGCAGCGAAACAGGCGCCTTCGCCACGACCTCGCCGTTGGTCGGATTAACTATGTCCAGCAACTCGGTGCCGGCCGGCGTCACGAACTCGCCGTTGATAAAGTTCTGGAGGGTGGTTACCACGGTATTCATCCCTTTTCTATGATGGGCTGACGGGTCAAATCGGACCCGTCGCAGCGTAAATCCACTGCCGACCCTACGCCTTCACGCGATCCGTGGCCTAGGGTGATGCGCACAACAACTTAGGCTGACTGTGATGCAACCGCACAGTGTCCCCGCTCTATAGTTGAGCCATGGCCATCACGCTCCCCGCCCTCCTCGCCGCCGCTGGCCTCGATCTCCATCCGGTCGGGATGACCCCCGCAGTCGACCTCCCGATCCAGTGGGTTGCGGTGACCGAACTCGAGGACCCGCTCCCCTTCCTTAGCGGCGGCGAGATCGTACTGACCACCGGGGCGCGGCAAAAGACGACGACGCAGCAGCGGGCGTTTGTGCGCCGGGTCCACGAGTCGGGAGCACTCGGCATCGGTTTCGGCACCGGGCTGGGGCACAAGCAGGTCCCGGCCGCCCTGATCGCCGAAGCCAACACCCTGGGGCTCCCCGTCTTCCGGGTCCCCTACGAGACCCCATTCATCGCCATCGGGAAGATCGTTGCCGATTCGCTCTCCGCCGACCACTACTCGCGGCTCGAGAATCTGCTCAAGGGCCACCAGATCCTGGCATCAGCGCTTCTCGGCGAGGGCGGCCTTCATCAGTTGCTGCGAGAACTGAGGGCGATGCTGGGGGCCGACGTCGCGCTGTCCCAGTACGGGACCCGCCTGTTCGGCACCGGACCCACCGGTCCGCCGTCGGGCCACTGGCACCGCCTGCCGGTGGCGACAGGACTGAAGGACCGGTGCACCCTCGCCATCGCCGAGCCCTACACACCCAACGCCATCGTGGCCTACGCGCAGAGCCTGATCAGCGTTGAGCTGAGCAACCAGGCCAGACGACGCGCGAGCGAGCGAGCGGTCATGGGGCAACTCTTCCAGGATGTGGTGAGGGGAACCCTGGCGGGTCCCGACGCCGTCGCACGCCTCGGCGGCGCCGGGATCGACCCCGGGCTGCGCCAGGTGGTGGTGATCGTGGAGGTTGCCTCCGGCCAGCGCCGCGCCCTGCGCACGCTGCCGACCCCTGCGGGATTCGAAGCGGGGGTGGCGGCGCTGGTCGATGAACGCCTGGTGATCGCCGTGCCCGACGCCGACGGCCCCGCCCTGAGCCAGTCGATGGGCGCTTACCTGCATGGGGCGGGGCTGACCGCGAAGGTCGGCTTCGGTGGAGCCTACGCTCAGGCCAGCGGTTTCCGCTGGAGCTACTTTGAGGCCCGCGAGTCACTGACCAGGGGCCAACCGGTCAATGCCCCCGACCGGCTATCCCTGACCTCGCTCCTGATGGCCAGCGAGGACGTGCCGCTCGCCGACCTGGCCGCGGAGGCGCTGGATCCGGTGGCGGCGTTCGACCAGCGCCACCATTCCGAGCTGATGGTGACCCTGGACCGGTACCTCGCCCTCAACGGATCGGTCGCCGCCGTGGCTGAAGCCCTCCAATTACACCGGAACACGGTGCGGTACCGGCTGCAGCAAATCCAGGACCTCAGCGGGTACGACCCGGGCGTCACCGCTGACCGGGTTCACCTGTACCTCGCCCTGAATGTGAGGGGATTAAGGTAACCGTTCGACGAGGTTGATGACAGTTCGAAGATATTTCGAGATTACTCAAAGAATTGCTGGCATTTCGTCAGTCCGCGTGGTCAAATTACTTCAGCCGCACAGCAAACCGCACCCAGCGACGCGCATCCGGCGGATGCCGCTCAAGGGGGACTTGAGGGCCCATTTCGGGGAAAAGACATGCTCTCATGACACACCGTAATCGCTTGCTGACTTTTAGCTCCTGTGCCGCGCTTATCGCCGGCTCAGCGTTCATCACCGCAACTCCCGCTGCGGCGGCGCCGAACTCTGAGTCGTGCGTCACCGCGCAGGTAGCCCTCGCGGGCGTCCTGGACTCCGCGTCGGTGGATATCGCCCTGGCATACGAGCTGAAGGCCGCGCTCACCGCGGTGGAAGCGGCTTCGCTTGCTCTCGACGAGGCATGGATGGCCGCCGACGCTGCCGCCGCCGAGGAATACGCGGCCTACGAGGTGGCAATCGAGGCCTACGAATCCGCCATCGTCGCGATCGAAGCCACCCAGGTGGCACTGGATGCCGCTCAGACCATCAAGATCCTCGCAGACGATCGGGTGATCGCTGCCGAGCTGGCGCTCGCCGCGGTGGCGGACGGGGACGACGATGCTCGTCTGGCAGCCGAAGCGGAACTCGCGGCGGCCCTGATCGCCCAGGCCGACGCTACCGCAGCTCTCTCCGCACGGCAGGCAGAGCGCGACGCCGCTCCCGCCGCTTTTGATGCAGCCGACGCCGCCCTGATGGACGCTCAGACGGCCCTCGACAACGCTCTGTACACCGAGGCTGTGCTTACCGCGGAGAACAATTACTTTGCTGCCATCGAAGTGATCGAGGGCGTGCTCTCAGCCCTGGGCGGCCCGGGCACCAGCGTCGAGGAGGTCCAGGTACTGGTCAACGCCGCGATTGCCGCCTGCGCCGCGACCGGTGCCGGGACGGGACAGGAAATTGAAGTGCCCGTCGTCAATATCGTGCCCAGCACCCCCGCCGCACCCGGTACCGCCGCCCCAGCGGCCGGGCGGGGTCTGAACGTCCAGACCGCAGCAGCTGAAACATCGGCGACCGACGGTGGGGCACTGGCGATCGGCGGACTGGCGACAGGAGCGTTGCTGCTCCTGTCGGGTGCCGCAGTATGGCTGCGCCGATCCACACGGGCATAACGGTGACCGGCCGACGGCGTCGCGCTGCCCGCTGGACGGGACTGGCGCTGTCGGCCGCACTGATCGTTACCGTTTCCTCGGTGGCTGGTGCAGCATCTTCGGCGCCAGCCACGTTCGAGCGGCAGGCGGTGGCAGTCGCCTACGCTCCGGCTCAGCCTGCTGCCCCCGAACCGATTGTCACTCCACCCGCCTCAGATGCCACCCCCGCGGCATCCCCGCCGGGGTGGTTGACGGTTGAAGCGGCCGGAATCGACCAGTCGATCCTTCCGCTCACGCCGTCGTCTGAGGATTTCGCCTCCCAGTCAATAGTTCCGCCCCTGACCGAGGACGCCTACTGGTTGACTTCGTTCGGGTCTCCGGGCAGCGGCTCCGAGGACACCACCTACCTCACCGGACACAGTTGGGAAGGCAAGGACGCTCCCTTCAACCGGCTCAGCACCGACGCGGAGGTGGGTGACTCCATTCAGCTGACCACCGAGACCGGTGTCCTTGACTACGTCATCGATTCGATCACCACCCTCGACAAGGACACGCTCAAGGACAGCGAGATCTGGGACATCGTGCCCAACCGCCTGGTGGTGATCAGCTGCTACACCGAGGACATCTGGGGTAAGAACGTGGTGATCACTGCTACCCCCGAGGAGTAGCAGGAGCACGGGGTGAAACGCACCTTGCCCCGCCGGCGACCGCGAGAGTCAGGGCCGCTTCATCAACGAGCGCTCGACGACGCGTGCCCAATACAGAACGCGGTCCATGGCCGGGCGTCGAGCCTCCCCACGGCAATGGGATCCCCGCAGACCGCGCACCGACCGTAGGTGCCGATGTCGAGCCTTTCCAATGCCGCCTGGATTTCGGCGGCGCGGGCGGTGGCGGCCCGCGAGAGCACCGACATCTGGGACAGTTCGGATACGATAGTGGTTCCCTCAGGATCGTGTTCGTCGTCGACGTTCGAATTGTCCCGGGCGGCGCTCACCGAGCGGCTCTCCGCGGCAAGCGCCGCCGAGCTGGCACGTGCACGCTGCAATTCCTCGAGGAGCAGCGGACGATACCGCTGCAGCCCATCCTCTGTTGCCATCCAGCCATGCTACGGCTCTTCCCCTACCCCACCCTGGACGACACCACCGTCAGATTCGTGGACCGACCCTCGACCTTCTGACCGGCGCGGGATGGGTTGTGAGAAGCCCGCCCGGGATATGGCTGAAGCCGTTTACAGATAGGTGCGCTGCCAGCCGGTTCGGTGGCTGGGGGAAATGACCGAACCGGCTGACAGCGCAAGTTGTCAGGTTGCCATCAGCGCCGATGTACCTCATCGACTACCGACCGCGGTTTAGCTGCCATATGTTCTCCCTCTAAGAGTCGTTCGACCGTCTCAGACTTCATATTTCATCTACTTACCCAGATCCGACGATGCTGAGGATCCGCCCTGCTGCCAGCAAATGGAGCGCCGTAATCGGCTCAGCAGGAACCCTCCGCCTGGCAAAGAAACATCAGGTCCGGGGACAGAGAAATACCCCAACCAATTTGCTTCCGCGGAATGCACATAATCAACACGGTGCCGGGGTCTGGGGCAGTACACCAATCGTAATCCTCCAGGGCTGTTGCGTCTACGGTTGGGGCTTTTCTTCTCCCAGCGATCTTTTCGCCTGCATTGTCTCGGCAATATCAGCGAACACCGCGCGCGATTCGCGGAGCCACGGCAAGCCGACAAACACGTGGAATGCCCCGGCAAAACGGTGCAGCACCACGTCGCCTCCGGCATCGATCATTTTTCTTTGAAAAGCGAGTGCATCCGCCATGCAGATATCCCGGGTGCCCTGATAGATGGAAGTCGGCGGTAGCTCGGCCAGCGCGGTGGGAGGGGCGAAGACCGGGCTGACTGATGGGTGCCGCGGATCCGCTTCTCCTGCCCACCACCTGCCAGCCTCGACAGCACCCGGCACCCCCAGCATCGGGTCCACCCGATCGTACTGCGGAATATCCGGGTTGGTACCTGTGACGTCCAGCCACGGGGAGAACAGTACCAGCTGGCCGGGTCGCGGCAGATCCACAGCGGCGAAGTGCAGGGCCTGGCCCACCGCCAATCCAGCGCCCGCCGAATCGCCCGCCAGGCAGACGTCGTCGGAGGCGGTGGTTTCGAGCACCCGTTCGTAGACGGCGGTGAGATAGCAGTAGGCCTCAGCGAACGTGTGCTCAGGTGCCAGCCGGTACAGCGGCACCGTCACCGTGGCACCGGTGGACCTGATCAGCGCTGCGATGATCCACCAGTGGGGAGTGGTCAGTTCGTTAATGTATGTGCCGCCGTGGGTGTAGATGATGTGCCGTCCCGAGCCGCCGGACCGCGGCCGCAGCGTCACTGTGCGCACGCCGTCGAGAAGGTAGTCCTCGACGCTGCACAGCCGGCGCAGTGCCCGGGTCAGCGACGCGGGGCTGGGATAGGTGCGCTGCAAATACTGTCCCCGCATCCAGTCGACCGAGTTGTAGTGCCCCTTGGTGGGCGTCAGGCGCAAAGCGGCGCTGGCGAATCGCAGGGGCATGCTCGGACGATCGGGGGTGGTCCGGTTGGTCGGGGTCATGGGCTTAACTCTAGGGGCCTAGCGGAGGCGGGCGCCGCTGCCTAAGGTGAGAGGATGGCAAACCCAGCACACACCAGCCTCCAGCACAGCTGGCAGGGCGAGGACGATCCCTCCCGGATCGACACGGCAACGATCAACCTTGAAACCGACCGCCTCACCGCGCACGGCACCTCCAGGACTGCCGACTACGCGATCAGCTGGGCACTCGGGACGACGTCGGGCTGGGTCACCCAGCGGCTCACCGTGACGGTCCATGGGCAGGGGTGGAGCCGCCACCTTGAGCTGGACCGGACCGAAGCGGGTGAATGGTCCTGCGTTGCCCAGAGTTCCGGGGATTCCTCCCTTCCCGAGCCCGGGATCGCTGATCCTGACGCCTTGGCTGGCGCATTGGATTGCGATCTGGGCCTGTGCCCGGTCACCAATACGATGCCGATCCTGCGTCTGGACCTCCTGACGGGGGACGCTGCCCCGGTCGATGAAACCGAGCTGACCATGGCCTGGGTTGAGGTCCCCAGCCTGCGCGTGATCCCCAGCCGTCAGGTGTACAGCCAGGTGCGATCGGCACGTGAGGATAGTCCTGCCATGGTGTTGTTCAGTTCGGGCAACGGCGGCTTTACGGCTGAACTCACTGTTGACGACGACGGCGTCGTGCTCGACTATCCCGGACTCGCCCGACGGATCGGCTAGCGCCCGGCCGCCTGCGGTAGCCCGCACTGGGTAAACTCGTGCAGGCCGGTAATGCATCTGGCGCAGACCAACCACGTGCAACCCGGACGGCGAGGAATCCATGACCAACGCGGTAGACGTTGCCCTGATGATCGACCTGTTGGGGGTCTTTTTCTTCGCCGTTTCCGGCTCCCTGCTGGCAGCTCGGAAGGGGTTCGACCTGGTGGGGTCCCTGCTGTTGGCCTCGCTCGCCGGACTGGGCGGTGGTGTGGCACGGGACCTCATCATCGACACGGTCCCCGCGGCATTCTCGAATCCCGCCTACCTGATTCCCCCCGTGCTCGCCACCCTCCTGGTGTATTTCCTGTTCTCCGGGGTGGAACGGGTCAGCAACCTACTGGTGGTCTTTGACGCCGCCGGCCTGGGGCTGTTCTGCATCACCGGCACGGTCAAGGCGCTGGAGTTCGGGTTGCACCCGGTGGCGGGGATCCTGCTCGGGGTGACCACCGCCGTCGGCGGCGGATTACTCCGCGACGTCGTCGCGAATGAGATACCCCAACTGTTTGACCCACGGGACATCTACGCCCTACCCGCGATGCTGGGCGCCGGGCTGACCACCCTGCTGGTAGGCACTGGAGGGTTCAACGTGGTGACCGGAGCCGTCGTCGCGACGCTGGTGTTCGCGCTACGGGTCCTCGCCTGGCGCTTCAGCTGGCGTGCACCCCTCGCGGTGCTCGGCTGGAAGCGTTCAGGCACTGCGTAGCCGACCCGGCGGCGGGGGCTAGGATGGAAGTATCCCCCACCCCCACCCCTGGAGTTCCAAGTGACTGAGCTATTCCTGGACAAATTCCGTGCGCTTGTCCCGGCGTACTTCGACGACCAGTGGTCGGCGGAGGATGGACTGTCGAAGGAAGAGCTCCAGGACCTCATGGAGGACCAGGACTTCGACCTCCCACTTGCCCTGCGCGACTTCTACCTCGCTGTTGGCGCCGTCGAGGACATCATGGAGGCCTACCACTTCTTCTGGGATCCCGACGAGCTGACCATCGAAGACGGCCACCTCCTTTTCCTCGAGGATGAAGAGGAAAAGTACACCTGGGGAATCCGCGTGGACCAGCTGGATGTCCCGGACCCCATTATCTGGCGTCGCAACAATGCCCGCGGAACATGGAAGAGCGAAGAGGGCACGTTCAGCGAGTACGTCCTCGACATGTTCGAGTGGGTGTTCGAGGAAGACACGGACGAGCAGTGACCGAGTGGGTGCGGCACGCGCCTGACGGTTACCAGTGCCCGTTCTGCGACTTTGCTGCCGGGGATTTCGGTGCCCCCAAGAACCTGTGCCGGCCAGGCGATCTGATCTACTCGGACGATCTGGTGCTGGCCTTCATTGCCTCCCACGGATTCGAACCGCACCCCGGCCATGTGCTGGTGACCCCGCGCGCGCACTTCGAGTTGTTGTACGAACTGCCCGACGACGTCGCCGCCCGCATCATGACCGTCACCCGTGACATGGCCGTCGCCATCAAACGGGCCTGGTCCCCGGACGGTATCTCCACCCGCCAACACAACGAACCTGCAGGCAGCCAGCACGTCTGGCACTACCACCAGCATGTCCTCCCCCGCTGGCACAACGACGGCTTCTACTTCACCCCGAAGCGCCCCGTCGTGGACCCCGCGGTCCGGGCGCGGAAGGCCGACGAACTCCGCGCCGTCCTGTAACCCGGCCTGCGGGGTCTGGCCTCGCGGGCTGACCCGTGGCTGTGGAGGTAAAGCCGGGCGGAAGCCGTGCAGGTTTCCCCAGGTTGTGGGCGTCACACCGCGTGTCGGCGCGCGCCACCCCGATGACGTGGGAGTTGGGGCGTGGAACCTGGGGAGAGTTGCACCCGGTCAGCGGATGACGCGGCCGGAAAGGACCTGTCGGATCTCCCGGAGCACTTCCTCTGGATGGAACATGATGTCCTCATAGCTGTAGCGCAGCACCAGGTACCCGCCGACAATGGCCCCATTGTTTCGCCGGAGATCCCGACGGAGGGCACGCCGGTCGGAGTGAAAGGCGGCACCATCCACCTCGACCACCAGAAAGCCCTCAAGCAGGAAGTCAACCCTCCCGACGCCGGCCAGTGGCACCTGAGTCTCAACGTGGAATCCTGCGTTGATGAACAGGACCCGTGCCACCACCTCCAAGGGAGACTCGGCGGCGCACGTCACCAGACCCACCGCCGCGCGGGCGGGGGCATTCCGTTCCCCGGGTAACCGATCCAGCAGAAAGCTACGAATCGTGTCACCCCGACGGAGCGCACACTCGACCATGACGGCGGCTTCAAGTGGCGGAAGACATCTCAGCGCGTGGACCAGCACATCCACCAGTCCCACCAGCGGCAACCGCGGATGGGGAGGGACGGTGCGTTCCCGATGGTTGGTGTAGCCGGCGCCATGCCCATGCAGGCAACTCAGATGCAGGGAGTTTGCTGGCGTTACCGTCCACAGGTCGTACGTCGCGGCTGCTGAAACACAAGTCAGGCGACCGTTGTTGAGGACGGCGGCCACATAGTCGGGACGCGCGTCGGGCAGTGAAATCACCCCCGTACGGAGTCGGAGTATCTCACCGCGTGCCACGTGGCGATCAATCTGGCGGCGGGTCGGACCTCGTTTCAACACCTCGCAGCAGCGGGCGACCGACCCCAGACCCCTGAGGGTGGTGATGGCATCCATCTGGCCAGTGCAGCCGATCCTGGCCCGTTCCGGTCTTCGGTGCGGCCCTATGTGGGCAGGCGCAGCGACAAACGGCCGCGGGATAGGCCTGTGGAGGTAAAGCCGGGCGGAAGCCGTGCAGGTTTCCCCGGGTGCTGGGCATTCAACCCCGTGGCGACGGGCAACACGCCGTCTAAGGGAACCTTGCGGCGGAGAACCTGGGGAGACGTGCACACCAGCGAAAGGCTGAGACGGGAACCTGTTGGGACTAGACGTCCCGGGTGACTACTGCCTGGGCAAACGCGGTCAGCGCCTGCTTGACGGTGCTCTCGGGCAGGGGCTCAAGGGCGGCGACGGCGTCGTCAGCCCACTGGTGCGCTACCGCCCAGGCCTCCTGGGTGGCCGGGTGGCCGCTGACCGCGGCGACGGCCGTGGCGAGCGCCTCGTCCGAGGTGAGGTCCCCATCCACCAGATCCAGCACCGCTACGGCCGAGGCGTCCCCCCGCGCGGCAGCCTGACGGATCAGGAGGACAGGCAAGGTTGCCACGCCTTCGCGCAAATCGGTGCCGGGCGATTTGCCCGAGGTGACCTTGACGCCGGTGACGTCGATGACGTCGTCGGCCAATTGGAAGGCCACTCCGACCCGCTCACCGTAGGCAAGCATCACGTCGATCGCCGCCTGGGGTGCGTCACCGAACAACGCACCCAACTGCCCGGATGCAGCCACTAGCGATCCGGTCTTGTCCGCGATGACCGAGAGGTAGTGCTCCACGGGGTCCTCGTCGTCGCGGGGGCCCACCGTCTCGTGCAGCTGTCCCAGGCAGAGCCGCTCGAAGGTCCGCGCCTGGATACCGAGCGCCTGACCACCCAGCTCCGACACCAGGATTGAGGCACGGGCGAAAATCAGGTCACCGGTCAGGATGGCCACCGAGTTCCCCCACACCTCGTGCGCTGTCGGGGCGCCGCGGCGGTAGGGCGCAGAGTCCATGACGTCGTCATGATAGAGCGTGGCCAGGTGGGTGAGCTCGACGACGACGGCGGCCTGCACCACCTCGGGGCGGCTCGAGTCGCCCAGGTGCGCGGCGAGGATCGTGAGCAGCGGCCGGATCCGTTTGCCGCCCGCTTCGACAAGGTGGCGGCTGGTGGCGTCTGCCAGTGGGTCGGAACTGGAGATGGCTTCTCGCAGTTGCTTCTCCACCTCGGCGAGGCAGGAGGAGACGGCAGGACCCAGATCGGGATCATCGGCAATCAGGGCGAACCCAGGGGGAAGCTTCAGACCGGTGGCAATGGCTCCGATGGCAGTATCGAGCTCGGCGCCGTCGGAGCGCGGGTGCCCAGCGCTGGTCCAGCCGGGGTTCGCAGATTCTGTCACTGTCTAAGACTAACCAGTAGAGCGCGCGGAGCTGGCATGGGTCCGGGTGCGTGGATGGGATTGGTTGCTGACGGCGGGTACCAGCTGCTCCAGCAAGTGAATGACGCGGTCCTCGAAACCCTTGCCACCGGTGTCGGTCAGGTTGGCGAGCATGCGCACCACGAAGCGCATCAGCACCGGAATGGGCATGCCGGTCCGCAGCGCCAGGCGCAGGATCGCTGGCTTACCGATAAGCTGCGCGAAAATGGTACCTAGCGTGAAGTGGCTGCCCCACAGTCCCCGAAGGTGCGGTGCATAACCGGCCAGCACCTGGTCGCGGCCCAGCGGCGACCGGACCTGTTCGGCGTTGATGATGAACTCGGCAGCGTAGCGTGCCGACTCCATTGCGTAGGAGATACCTTCCCCGTTGAACGGGGAGACCATTCCGCCGGCGTCGCCGAGCAGCAGCATTCCGGGACTGTAGTGGGGTGTCCTGTTAAACCCCATCGGCAGGGCGGCGCCACGGATCTCGCCCACCTGCTGCTCGGGCACAAAACCCCACTCCGGGGGCATCCCGGCAGTCCAATCCTTCAGGACCTGCTTGTAGTCGATCTTCCCGAACTCGGCCGACGAGTTGAGAATCCCCAGGCCCACGTTGGAGGTCCCATCCCCCACGCCGAACACCCAGCCATAACCGGGGAGCGGACGGCCGGAGGCATCGGGCAACTCAAGCCACCCTTCCATCCACGGGTCCTCGTGACGCGGGGACGTGAAGTAGGTGCGCACCGCGACGCCGAGCGGGCGGTCATCGCGCTTCGCCAGGCCCAGGCTGACGGCGGTCCGGGTCGAATTGCCGTCGGCTGCCAGGACGGTGTCGGCGTGGAACTGCCGGGTCTCACCCGTTTTCCGACCGGCTGCGTCAAGGATATTGACGACGACGCCCTTCACCCGTCCGGCGTCGTCCCGGATTGCGGAGGTGACTGAGTGGCCTTCAAGGATGACCGCTCCGGCGGCGCGGGCGTGCTCGGCAAGTTCCTCATCGAATCCGAGCCGGGTGCGGACCAGGCCGTAGTCGGGAAAGTCGGTGAGCTCTGGCCAGGGCACCTCGACCGTTCGCCCGCCAGCCCGGAGCCGCAGGCCGACGTTGCGGCGCCATCCTGCCGTTTCCTCGTGGGGTAGCCCGAGCAACTGAATCTCCCGCACCGCGCGGGGGGTGAACCCGTCGCCGCAGACTTTTTCCCGGGGGAAGACCGATTTTTCGACGACGGTCACGTCCACCCCGGCACGGGCCAGGTAATAGGCAGCTGTCGATCCCGCGGGGCCAGCCCCGACTATCAGTACCGACATCTAGTTGGCGGGCCGTGCGCTGCGGCGGCCAGCACGCGCCTTGACCGGTGTTGTCGCTGGAGAGCCCAGTGGCTTGGTGGCCCGGTGGATGGCCACGATACCGCCGTTCAGGTTGCGGTAGGCCACGCTTTCCCAGCCGGCGTCGGCGAGCCACCCGGCTAGAGCATCCTGGTCGGGCCAGGCCCTGATGGACTCGGCAAGGTACACGTAGGCGGTGGGGTTCGAGCTGACCTTGGTGGCGATGGCGGGGAGGGCCCGCATCAGGTACTCCGTGTACATGGTGCGCCACAGCGGGACGGTCGGCTGGGAGAACTCGGCAATGACCAGTTTGCCGCCTGGTTTGGTGACCCGGAGCATCTCGGCGAGCGCCAACTGCGGGCGGTGCACATTGCGCAAGCCGAAGGAGATGGTTGTCGCGTCGAAGGAGTCATCGGCGAATGGAAGGTCGGTGGCGTCGCCGGCAATGAAGTCGATGTCCGGGCGGCGGCGCTTCCCCACCCGCAGCATGCCGAGCGAGAAATCACACGCCACCACGTACACGCCGTTGTCGGCGAACGGCTCGCTGGATGTGCCGGTGCCTGCCGCGAGGTCGAGGACCCGCTGGCCCTTCACGGCACCCACTGCCTCCACCACAATGCGCCGCCAGCGGTGGGTCTGCCCAAGGGACAGGACGTCGTTGACCACGTCGTATTTGGGCGCCACGTCGTCAAACATGGCTGCTACTTCTTCGGGACGCTTTTCCAGTGATGCACGGTTCACCCCTCCATTGTCTCAAACAATTGACAGGTCCCTAATCGATCGTTCACCGACCGGCTGCCATCGGCGCCTGCAGTGCCCCTGACACACCCGCTCCGAAGGCAAGAGTAGGCTTGGAAATCATGAGCACCCCGTCCCCCATCGCGGTCGCGCCGCCGCTGACATCAGCGCACGGCCTCCGCAGTATTACGATCGAGCGGGGACAGCTCGACGACAGCACCGGACTCCTCGACTACGTGGCGCGCAACGACGTTCATACCTGGGTCCGCCGCGGCGACGGACTGGTTGCCTTTGGCGAGACCACCCGATTTACCGCGACGGGACCAGACCGGTTCGCCGACGCCCAGGAATGGTGGCGGACCGAGTTGGCGGCCGCCGACGTCGTCAATCCGCTCAGTGTTCCCGGCTCCGGGCTGGTGGCCTTCGGCTCATTCGCGTTCTCGAAGACCTCCGGGCACCCGTCCCGGCTGATCGTTCCGCGGATCGTGGTCGGTTGCCGAGACGGCCATAGCTGGCTCACCTACATCACCGACGACGCCGACGCGGAGCTGAGCGGGGCCGCAGCCGAGGCTGCACTGGCCGGGTATCTCGACGAGACAGCTGTCGAACGGGTACCCAACGCTGGAGACAGGCTCACCTCGGGGATCCTCTCCGAAGAGCAGTGGATGACCGCGGTGGAGCGGGGGATCGAGCACATCAGGTCCGGAGAGCTGAGCAAGCTGGTGCTCGCCCGCGACGTGGTGGCCGAACTGGGATCCCCGGTGGCCACGGCCCAGGTGCTGCGCGAGTTGGCTGTCAGGTATTCCGATTGCTGGACCTATTCGGTGGACGGGCTGATTGGCTCGACGCCGGAAATGCTGATCAAGGTGGAGAAGTCGACGGCGCGCGCCCGGGTCCTGGCAGGCACGCTGGACCGCAACAACGCTCCCGCGGACGACCCGGACTACGCACAGCGGGTCCTGGCCGGCTCGGAGAAACAACTCCATGAGCACCAGATCGCTATCGACTCGCTGACCCAGCAGCTTGAACCGTTCACCAGCTCGATGACCTCGCATAGTGAGCCCTTCGTGTTGGAACTGCCGAATGTCTGGCACCTGGCCTCCGATGTCACAGCTCAGTTGGAACCCGGGGCTGATGGAAGCGTGCCGACGTCGTTGGCCCTGGTCGGCGCGCTGCACCCCACTGCCGCCGTCTGCGGCACTCCCACCACGGTGGCAGGCGCCCTGATCCGCGAACTGGAACACCTGGAGCGCGGACCCTATGCCGGACCCGTCGGCTGGATGGACGCCCGCGGCAACGGGGAATGGGGAATCGCGTTACGGGGAGCTGTGATCGAAAGCCCCACCCGGGTGCGGATGTACGCGGGGTGCGGGATCGTTGCGGCCTCGAATGCCGCCGCCGAGCTGGCGGAATCCTGGAGCAAGTTCCGGCCCATGATCGAGGCTTTGGGGATTCGCCGCTAACGAGAGCTTCCTCCTACATCACACTCCGCGCGGGCGCGAAACCTGATGGTTACCTATACGCAATAGCTGTAGCCTGTGATGCACATCTCGATACGACTACACTGTGAAACGAAGTTTTCCCCGTCCACAAAAGAGGTAGCTGTATGTTTGCCAAGCGCTCAACCGTTCCCAAGACCCTCGCCATCGCGGCCATCGGCGCGCTCGCGCTCAGCGCCTGCGGTGGCTCCGACGAGCCAGCCGCCGAGGAATCGGGTCTCGGCCTGGTCGCCGAGGGTGCCCTCACCGTGTGCTCGGACATCCCTTTCGCACCCTTCGAATATGAGGAAGACGGCGAGTACGTCGGCTTCGACATGGACCTGATGCGGGCCATCGCCACCGGCATGGACCTTGAGCTCGAGGTGGTCGACGTTGGCTTCGACGGCCTCGCCAGCGGTGCGGTACTTGCAGCCGGCCAGTGCGACATCGGCGCGAGCGCCATCACCATCACCGAGGAGCGCTCGGAGAATCTAGCATTCACGGAGCCGTACTACGACTCCCTGCAGTCGCTGCTGGTCCCTGTCGATTCCGACGTTGCCTCAATCGACGATCTGGCCGGCGAGTCCGTCGGGGTGCAGGCTGGCACCACCGGCGAGACCTACACCCGCGAGAACGTCCCCGAGGACACCGAGGTGGTGGCCTTCCCCAGCGACGCTGAACTGTACTCGGCGCTTCAGGCCGGCAACGTTGCCGCGATCCTGCAGGACCTCCCGGTGAACCTCGTCCACACCGAGGACGGCACCTACACGATCGCCGCAGAGTTCGAGACCGATGAGCAGTACGGTTTCGCCACCACGAAGGATGGCAGCGAGGATCTCCTCGCAGCCGTCAACGAGCAGCTCGCCGAGTTGCGGGACAATGGCGAGTACGACGAGATCTACAACACCTACTTCTCGGAGTAGAAACCCCTCGTCCGGAACCCGCCACGGCAGGACTTATCCTGCGCAGCCATGGCGGGTTCCGGGCCGTATGTCTTCTGAGAGAGATTGGCCCCCGTGAAACGCTCAACCCGCAGACGCCTGACCCGCGGCGCCCTGTACGCAGTCTTTATCCTCGCCGTCGTCGTCATCGTCTCGCTGGCTGACTGGGGGGCAATCCGAAGCAATTTCTTCGATGTGGACGTAGCCATCCAGGCCTTCCCGGAGATCCTGACAGTGGCGGCGAAGAACACCGTCCTGTATACGGCCATCGCCTTTGTCGGCGGACTTCTCCTAGGGTTGATCCTCGCCCTGATGAAGCTCTCCCCCGTGTTGCCATACCGCTGGGCAGCGACCGCCTACATTGAGCTCTTCCGCGGGCTACCAGCACTGCTGGTGATCTTTGGCTTCGCCTTCGCTGTACCGATTGCGTTCGGTTGGCGGCCGCCCGGTGGCAGCGCCGGAGCGGGCCTGATTGCTCTGATCATTGTCTCTTCGGCCTACATTGCCGAAACCATCAGGGCTGGAATTGAAGCAGTCCCGCCGGGTCAGGTAGAGGCTGCCCGGTCGCTGGGAATGCACCCTTCCTGGACCATGATCTCCGTCGTGCTCCCTCAGGCATTCAGGATCATCACCCCGCCGCTGACCAACGAGCTGGTGATCCTGATCAAGGACACCTCGCTGTTGTTCATCGCGGGAATGGCCCTGGGCGACCGCGAACTGACCACGTTCGCCCGCGACATGGTCTCCTCTTCCGCCAACGCGACCCCGCTGGTCCTCGCCGCCCTGCTGTACCTGATCATCACTCTGCCGCTCACCCAGCTGGTGGCCAAGCTCGAACGACACAACAAGAGAGGGCGGTGAGCGAAGTGACTGAACCAACGCTCCGCACAGGCGTGCCTGCCATTGAGGTCCGGAACCTGCACAAGAATTTCGGCGACAACGAGGTCCTGAAGGGCATCGATTTCCATGTTGACCGAGGCGAGGTGGTTTGCGTGATCGGGCCGTCGGGCTCCGGGAAATCCACCCTCCTGCGCTGCGTGAACCGGCTGGAGGAACCCACCAGCGGCACCATCATGGTGGAGGGCGTCGACATCACGGACGACGAGACGGACCTGGACAAGGTACGCACCCGCATCGGCATGGTGTTCCAGCAGTTCAACCTTTTCCCGCACCTCAACGTGACCCGCAACCTTACCCTGGCGCAGATCCGGGCAAAGAAGCGCAGCAAGTCCGAGGCAGGCGAGGTCGCGGCCCGCAACCTCGCCAAGGTGGGGCTCGAGGACAAGGCGACGGCGTTCCCGGCCCAGCTCTCCGGCGGTCAGCAGCAGCGGGTGGCCATTGCCCGCGCGCTGTCGATGGATCCGGACATGATGCTGTTCGACGAACCCACGAGCGCCCTGGATCCCGAGTTGGTCGGTGACGTGCTGGACGTGATGAAGCAGCTTGCCAAGGACGGCATGACCATGATGGTGGTGACCCACGAAATGGGGTTCGCCCGTGAGGTGGGGGATCGGGTGGTGTTCATGGACGGCGGAGTGGTGGTCGAGCAGGGCAAACCCGAGGACGTCCTCGGCAACCCGCAGCACGAACGTACCCGCGAGTTCCTCTCCAAGGTCCTGTAGCTCGACGGTCCTGTAGCTCGACGGTCCTGTGGCTCAACAGTGCTGTAGCTCAACCCCGCGCCGGGCCCTAGCGGCAGGCCCGAACGCGTGGGACGATCAGTCCACCTGACCAACCAACCGCGGGAATCCTCATGCCCTCACCCACCCAGCCCGCAAGGCTTCGCGCCCGACTGATCAGCGTCGTCGCCCTCTGCTGTGCCCTTCTGGGCGGGATGCTCACAGCCCAGCCTGCGACCGCGGCCCTTCCGGTGGGCGACGCCAACAGTTATCACGTGCTGGTGACCAAGTCCCGGCCCTTGAACCCGCTGAACTACATCGCTCCGGATCTGGTCTACTTCCCGGGCACCAACTATGTGATGCGCAGCGCCGTCTCCGCGAACCTCACGAACCTCTTCGCCGGTGCCCGCAACGCCGGGGCGCCGCTGAGCGTGGTGAGTGCCTATCGTTCCTACGACGAGCAGGCGGCCCTCTACAACTACTACGTATCGACCTACGGCCAGGCGGTCGCGGACTCCCTCTCGGCGCGGCCCGGGCACAGCGAGCACCAGACGGGACTCGCTGTCGACGTCGGGAACGCCAACGGTTCGTGTGGACTGGGATCCTGCTTCGGTGACACTCCGGGCGGTCGGTGGGTGGCGGCCAATGCGTACAAGTACGGCTTCATCATTCGCTACCCGGACGGCTACCAGTCCACCACCGGCTACACCTACGAGCCCTGGCACCTGCGGTATGTCGGACGCCCCCTGGCCACCGAAATGAAGACCCGTGGCTTCCCTACCCTTGAACACTATTTCAACGGTTCCAACCCAACGATCAAGAGCTCCACGGACCTCACCGCGGTGGACTCGGCGGGAGTGCTGTGGAACTACCCGCCGACCTGGTCCGGGGGGCTGTCCAAACGCTCCCGGGTGGGGAGTGGCTGGGGTGGTCTGAAGGCCGGATTCGCCACCGACTGGAACGCTGACGGCGTCCAGGACATCCTTGCCCAGTGGCAGGACGGCAGGCTGACCCTCTACCGCGGACTCCGCGGGGGCGGCTTCCAGACACCAATCCGGATCGGGAGCGGATGGGCCAACCACGAAATCACCGTGGGTACCTGGTGGCGTGGAAGCAAATATCCCTCGGTTGTCACCAAGGACGGTGCGGGACGGCTCTGGCACTATGCCAACAACACCGGCGGCGCCCTGTCCTCTCAGGCGCGTGGGCAGATCGGGTCGGGTTGGCAGAACCTGCGGATCACCCTCGCCGACTACGACCGGGACGGCAACCAGGACGTCCTGGGAACCCGTGCCAGCGGCGAGCTCGTGCTCTACCGGTCGAACGGTCTGGCCCGCTTCATTCCGGAAAGCCGCAGAACCATCGGTTCCGGCTGGCAGCACATCGAGAGCACACGGGCTGTCTCGGGATTCCAGGGTCCGGGCTCCTACGGGCTGACCGCCCGCACCAGCTCGGGCCTCCTCAAGCACTATCCGATCACCTCCAGCGGGTGGGGCAGCTCGTTCACCATTGGCACCGGTTGGCAGGACTACCGGTTGTTCCGGTAGTTCCGGTCCGACAGAAAAGGATCCAGGCTCCGGCCGGGCGTCTTCGGGCGGCCGGCCGGGCTATTCGGCAGGCCGCCAGGGCTGGCCGGGCGCCTTGGGTAGGCCGGGTAGGGCCAGCAGGCCGTCACCAACCTCTGTGGTCGATACCGCTAGACGACCCGGGAAACGCTCGCCTTGATCGATGTGTGAAGTGCACGGAGACCGGCGCGATCCGCCCGGACTTCGATGATGGAGCGGCCCTCGATGGCAGGTTCCAGAGCCGCCTCCAGTGCGGGGGCCGAGTCGACGAGGGTATGCCGAACGCAGTAGCCGCGGGCCAGCGCGCCGAGATCGGCTGCGTGAGGGGTTCCGAAGAGCCGTTCGACCACCCCACGATGGCGTTCCAGGTTTTCCTCCGCGCCGTGTTCGAGTAGCCCAAATATTCCTCCCCCTGAGTCGTTGAGGACCACAATCTGCAGGTCCGCTTCCTCCTCGCCCGGCCCGAGAAGCAGCCCCCCGGCGTCGTGCAGGAACGTCAGGTCTCCCACGAGCAGCCGCGTCGGGATCCCGGTGGCGAGCGCCACTCCGGCGGCGGTCGACAGTGTCCCGTCGATGCCCGCGAGACCACGGTTGGCGTACACCTCGAGCGGGTGCCAGCCTGGGGAGGCGATCAGGTCGGCGTCCCGGATGGGGTTGGAGGATCCCAGGACCAGGTTGCCGTCGGTGTGTTCCCAGACAGCATCCGCAACATGCAGACCGTTCAGGGCCCTGCGCTCCGCGAGCAGTGAACGGACAGCGGCGTCGGCGTGTGTTCCGGCGACCTGCCAGCGTTCCAACCAGCCGGGTTCGCCCGTCCCGGCGAACTGCAGCAGGTCATCAAGGGTGGTGATGATCTCCTCCCGGCGTCGTCCTTCCTCGAACCAGGCCACCGGTCCGGGAAGGTAGAGGGCCTGTGCCACGTCGGTCCGTGACAGCAGTGCCGCCACCGGCCGGGAGAGCGTGGGGCGCCCGAAGACGACCACCCGTTCGATGTCAGCCCCCAGATGCTCGAGGAGTAGCCGGTACTGGGCGACGGCGTTCGGTCCGAAACGGGCGTTCGAGGAGGGCTCGGCGAGGAGCGGGAGGCGCAGGTGCTGCGCGACGACGGCGGCCAGCTCGCCTGCACCGTGTCCGGCAACCACCACGGTGCGGGCCTGCGATGTCGGGGTTGGCTGGGTCCGGCGCGGGAGGACTCGTTCGGCTGGCACCACCGGACCGCCGTCGTGCACGGCGCCACCGGAAAGGGAAGCCGCGGCAGGGTCCGGTGCAGCAGAAAGGAGAGCCGCAGCAGGATCCGGTGCAGCAGAAACGAGAGCCGCAGCAGGATCCAGTGCCGCAGCGGGGCCGGGGATCAGTGGGTCGCGGAAGGCGAGATTCAGCTGGACCGGCCCCCGCGGCCCGGACGCGCCCCGAGCCTCGGCGAGGGCCCGGGCCACGAACGGGGAGGGATCAGTACCGGCCGGAACATCGAGTGCGCACCGGACGTGAACACCGTAGAGGTCGATCTGGTTGGTGGTCTGATTGGCCCCGCTCCCCCTGAGCTCCGCGGGGCGGTCCGCGGACAACACCACCAGCGGCACGGCGGCGTGATTGGCCTCCATCACGGCGGGTAGCAGCTCCCCCACTGCGGTGCCCGACGTCGTCAGGACCGCCACCGGCGCCTGCGATCCCAGGGCGAGGCCAAGTGCGGTGAACCCGCCCACCCGTTCATCAATCCTGACGTGCAACCGGACGGCACCGGCCGCTTCCGCCTCGGCGAGCGCGTACGCCATCGGTGCGCTGCGCGACCCGGGCGCGACAACGACGTGACGCACACCCGCGGCCGTCAGCGAGGCTACCGCCAGCCGGGCGGCGTCGATGGAGTTCAGCTGCTGGTTCACGCCTCCATCCTCACACAACCCAGCGGGCGCCCTGGCCTTCCGGACCGGGATGGCATGAAGCTACGGTGAGGCGTTGCTATGAGAGGCCCTTCGCGTCCCGACCGCCCCGGTGGTGGTCCCGGCGCGGCCTCCCGTCTCCCCGACCCCGGCCCCGCGGTTTGTCATTGCCGGGGAACACCTGCACCACTGAGGGCCGGGGCACTGCCGCGTCCCCTCGACGGGGTGCGCTGCCCGCTGCGACATAGTCCGGGAAAAGGGAGGTCTGGTTTCCCCAGACCCCGTTTTCCCCGGGATGCTGGACGGCAACGAACACATGCTTGTCCTTGTCCCTGATAATCGGCCCACAGGTTTCGCTGTCCCTTGGGACAGCCAGGAACTGCTCAACCTTGCCGCGGTCCTCACCGTCAAGCGTGACCTGAAACAGTCCGTCGCAATACCCGATGGTGCCGGGTTGCCCGTCGGTGGAGATCCACAGATTGCCAACCGAGTCGAACGCCAGGTTATCGGGGCACGAGATGGGCGACACCTTGTTCGCCGGAAAACCGCTGAAGTACACGGTGGGGTCGTTCGCTGGGTCGCCGCAGACCAGGAGCAGGTTCCAGGTGAAACGGGTTGCAGTCTGGTCTCCCCCGCGCTCGATGATCTCGATGACGTGCCCGGTCCGGTTGCCGGTCCGGGGATTGGCTTCGTCGGCAACGGCATTGGCTCCGACCCCGCGGTTGGTGTTGTTGGTGCACGCAACGTACACCTTGCCGGTCAGCGGGTTCGGTTCCACATCCTCGGCACGGTCCATCTTGGTGGGACCCACCTTGTCTGCCGCCAGCCGGGTATAGACGGCTACCTCCGCGGCGCTCATCCCGGGCACCGCCGACTTGTTGTTCACGATCAGCGGCAGCCATTCGCCGACGCCGTCGAACGCCCCATCGGTGGGCACGGTGCCCGAACCATCAATCTCGGGTGTCGAATTGCCCTGAAACCGGGCCACATAGAGCGACCCTTCGGACAGCAGCGTCATGTTCCTTCGTCGGGCGGCCGGCGTGCCTGCCGTGTCCATCCGGTTCTTGGACACGAACTTGTACAGGTAGTCGAAACGCTCGTCGTCGCCGGAGTACGCGACCACCCGGCCGTCGTCGGCCACTGAAACGTTCGCGCCCTCGTGCTTGAACCGGCCCAGCATTGAGTGTTTCTTCGGCGTCGAGGTTTTGTCGAACGGGTCCACCTCAACGATGTAGCCGAAGCGGTTGGCTTCGTTCCCGTAGCCGGCGTTGCGGGTGTCCAGCCGCGGTTCGTCAATTTCCCAGCCGCGGGCGGTCGGCGCCGCGGTGAGACCGTAGCGCCGGTCTGATGCGCTGGTTCCAGGGCTGACGAAATAGCCATTGAAGTTCTCCTCCCCCGACAGGATGGTCCCCCAGGGGGTGGTACCGCCCGCACAGTTGCCCAGGGTTCCGCGGATGGTGCGGCCTGCGGGATCGTCGACGGTTTTGACCAGGTCGGATCCGGCGGCGGGACCGGTGAGCTCGTAGGGGGTAGCCAGCAGGAAGCGACGGTTCAACGGTGCTCCCTGGACGTATTTCCAGGGCTTGGACGCGTTCTGCCGTTCCAGTTCGACAACCGTCAGCCCGTGCGCTGCGCGGCCGATGCCACGCACCTCAGCGGCGGGCATGCTGGGCGGAACCATGATGGGTTCGTTGGTGTACTCGTGGTTCACGAACATGACGGCCCGCTTCCCCTTGCTGCCGGGCAGGTCAAGGATCTCCGTGTAGTCGCAGTTGTAACCGAACTGGAGCTCCTGCGCGGCTTCGGACTGGTTGAAGACATCAAACGCCGGGGAGCTGCGGAACAGTGGGTCGCCCCAGCGAATGATCGGCCGCCAGGTGAATCCCTGGGGCACAGTGAAGTCATCTACCAAATCGTCTACCGGGCGGATCGGCGAATATTTGAGGTTACTGCGTGGGCCGCGCCGCTGGACCGCGACGGCAGGTGCCAACGGTTGACCGGGCGCCTGCAGTGCGGTGCCCGCCTGGCCGCCGACGATCAGCGCCAACGCCCCGACTGCGCCCACCCCGAGCATGTTCCGGCGTGAAAATTCGGACGAGGCAATGTCCCGGAAGTAGCTGTTGTCGGTGGTGTTGCAGACAGCCGAGGCGCAGGCGTTGTCACACTTCAGCGCACAGGTCACCGGGCTGCGCTTCCCGTTGGTGTGGCCCAGCATGGGCAGGAAACGCTTTTTCGTGTCAGTCATGGGGTGCCTTCCAGCAGCGGAGGGGAGAGAGCCGCTCCTACCCTGTCCCGCCCAGGCAAACTCCGCGGGCCATCAAGATGGCCGGCGGGTGAACTTCTTCCAGGATCGGTTCAACAGGGGTTTTGGCTGAGGATCGAGGTCACCCGGTCCAGCCGGTCCAGCCACCAGGCCGTCCGCTGCGGATCGGCGGCGTACCGGTCCAGCAACTCCTCGGACACGTCCACCAGCCCCACGGGCAGCCATCCGCGGTCGGGCACCAGCGACTCCGCCGTGATGTCCCCGTTCATGAGGGTCACGGTGCCCAGTCCGCAGGCATAGGGAAGCTCCGGGAGCGCCGCCGCTAGGGCTACGCCGGCGCTGATGCCCACCGACGTATCCAGCGCCGAACTGACGACGGCGGGAAGCCCCGCCTGCGCAACGATATCGAGCGCCCGCCGCACCCCGCCCAGGGGTGCCACCTTGATCACCAGCAGATCGGCTGCGTCCTCCCGTGCGACGCGAAGCGGGTCGGTTTCCTTGCGGACTGATTCATCCGCGGCAATCAACACCGGGGCACCGCGACGGCGCAGTTCAAGCCTGACCTCCCGCAAACCAGCGATATCCATCACCGGTTGCTCAGCATATTCAAGGGTGTGCTCGGCGAGGGCTGTGAGCGCGGTGATCGCAGCCGGGACAGTCCAGCCGCCGTTCGCGTCGACCCGCAGCCCCGCGGCGGGGAGCAGTCTGCGCACCTCAGCCACCCGGGACAGATCGTCGGCGAGACTCTGGCCCTTCTCCGCGACCTTGACCTTGACGGCGGTGACCGGCCCAAAACGGGCCAGCACCGATTCCACCTCCCCAGCGGATACAGCGGGGACGGTGGCGTTGACCGCCACCCGGTCCCGCACCGGTTCGGGGAAGCCCTCCCAACCAGCTTCAATGGCGGCCCGGAGCCAGGGGGCCGCTTCCGCGTCGTCGTACTCGGGGAAGGGGCAGAACTCTCCCCAGCCGACAGGACCCCGCACCAGCACGGCCTCGCGGTGGCTGACCCCGCGGAACTTCACCCGCATGGGAATCGACACCACCCGGGCGGAAGAGCGGAGATCGGAGGCTGGGACGAGTGTGCTCACGCGTTCAGATTACGCGACGGATCGGCGGCCGCCGGATGGGAGCGACAGGGTTAGGAGACGGGCCGCAGGGCCGACTGCACCACTATCAGGTCCGGGCCGTATTGGAGGTTGTAACGTTCCTGGAGAGTTCCGTCGTCGTACGCCACGGTGACGAACAGGTAGCCGTTGACCACCGAGGAGGTCAGCATCAGCGGTTCGGCCTCAAACAGCTCCGCCTGGAGTTGCTCCAGCTCCGCCTCCTCACCGCCCCCGGGGTTGGCCGGATCCAGCCGGGGATCAATGTCGGCAATGGGGTCGTAGAGGGACAGCGGGATCGGGTCGCCGGTGCGGGTAAAAGCGGCGCCGTCCCACGTCCCCTGCACCGCGTAGGTTCCCCAGGTCACCCCGGCAGCGGTTTCGGACTGCTCCACCGCCAGCCAATCCCAGCCGAGGAGCTCCGGTCCGGAACACTGCGGCGGGTAGGACTCGGCCACGCCGCCGAGGCACAGTTGTGGCGGAGCCTCACCCTGCTGAAGGACGGCGCCCTGCGCTAACACCTCACCCGGGGCTGGGATACCCCGCGCGTCGCCCGCCGAAGGCACGGCCGACCACGGAGAGGTCGGCGCTAGGGAGGTACCCGGGGAGTTCGCAACGGGAGAATCCGGACTGGTCGACCCTGGACTGGTCGACCCCGGAACTCCCACTGCCCCGCATCCGGCCAGAACCACGGCGACCAGAGCCGTCGCGGCAAACAACAATGTCGTCGTCGCTGACGACGTCGGCCGGAGCGCGCGGTGCCGTGTCATTGACTCATTGTCCCGGCTCCCCCTCGCGGCAGGATCCACGCAAGATCACAATTGGATTACAGAAGTGCGGCGCGCATGTGGAAGTCTTGCAGGGTGAGCTCCAGGCAATCCACGAACCCGTACACGCGGCGACCCCCCGCCGCGCGCAACCCAGCCTTATTCCTGCTGGGTTCGCTCCTGTGCGCCGTGGCTCTGGGCTGGACCTACTGGGCATTTGTCCGCACCAGTACCGGGCAGTTCGCCGATGAATCCGCCTGGCGGGAGGCGGGTTTCGCCGCACCCGACTCGCAGCAACCCTTCCTGCGGTTCCTGGACAGCTTGCCCGCACTGTCGGTCCTGATTGCGGCCGGGGTGATCCTCTTCGTCACCCTGCGCCGGGGCCGGTGGCCGGCTGCGGTGATCGCGCTGGGGACAATCGCCGGAGCCAATCTGACCACCCAGCTCCTGAAGAATTTCCTGCTGGACCGCCCGGACCGTGGCGTGCCAACCCTCGATTTCAACTCGCTTCCCTCCGGGCACACCACCCTCGCCGCGTCAGCTGCCGCCGCCATCTTCCTCGTGGTCACCCCGCGGTGGCGGCCGTTGGCTGCTGCGGCCGGAGGCACCTACGCGGTGGCTGCGGGCGCAGCGACCTTCCTCAACCTCTGGCATCGCCCGGCGGACGTGGTCGCCGCCTTCCTGGTAGTCGGCGCGTGGACCCTCCTGGGAGGACTGCTGACCATGCGGTTCGGCAACGACTGGAACGTCTGGGACGGGTTCGGAGGGCACTGGGCGGCGTCGAAACTGTGGCTGACCTTCTGCTGGGCGGCAGGGGTGGCGGGCCTCGCCCTCGGCGTGATTCTCTACCTGTACGTGCAGATGATTGGCCCTGCCCCGGTCCCGGGGACAGCGAGCATTCCCCTCTTCTTCTGGTCGGGGCTGTCGATGATTGTGGGGGTCGGATTCACGCTCAGCGCCGCTGCCGGATGCCTGTTCGGCCACCAGGCACGACGACGCCAAGCCTGAGCCGGACCACGGCCCGCCTCCTCAGAGGTTCTGCCACCGAGTCCCCCGTTCAGCTGTGCGGGGTCATCACCGTTCGTTCCTCGCGAGTGCTGTCGGCCGGTGCGGCGGTATCCAGAACCAGAGGACCACAGCAGCGAGCACACCGAGACCGCCTGTGGCCCAGATACCCGCCGACAGGGTCGCGACGACGGTCACCCCCGCGAGGATCCCGGGACCGGTCATGGTGCCGATGTCGCTGAGCAGCCGCCAGATCCCCAGGAACTGCGGGCGGCCGGGGTTCGGGGAGAAATCGGCACCGAGGGTCATGACAATGACCGACCCTATTCCGTTGCCGAACCCGATGAGCAGCGCTACCAGCAGCAGCCCGACGGCGTCAGCCGTGAAGGGGAGCAGGATCAGGGCGACCCCCATGATCAACATGCAGGGCACGGCGACCCAGCGGCGTCCCTTGACGTCCATCAGTTTCCCAGCGGGGTAGAAGATCAGCATGTCGATGCCCCCCGACAGTCCGTAGATCAGGGCCGTCGTGGTGACGTCGAGCCCAATGTCCTGGGCCCAGAGTGGGAGCACTGCCTGCCGGGTGGCCCGGATCGCAGCGATCAGCAGGACACCAATGCCCACGGTGGCGAAGACCCGGCGATGAGAACGCAGGATTGACCGGACGGTCGGCGCGGGCTGTGGTTGGCCCGCCGTCCCTTCGATCCCTGTCGACCCGGCCATTGCCAGCCGACCGGGTGCAGCCAGTTCCGGGACTCTGCTGCTCAGCATCGCGGCCAGGAGGGCCGCCCCGGCGCCCACCCAGTAGGCGCCAGCGAGACCGGCAGAACTCATCGCCAGGGCTGCCCCAAACGGACCAAGGAACACCCCGATCCGTGTCACGCCGCCCAGGGTGGAGAGGGCACGGGCCCGGAAATGGAGGTGAACCACTTCCGTGAGGTAGCTCTGGCGCGCCAGGCCAAACACTGCGCCGGCCATTCCGACCATGAAAATGGCTGCCGCGAACACGGCGAGGTTTGGGGCCAGCAGCCCCAGCACCATCGCGGCCGAACACCAGAGTGATGCACCCACCAGCGACCACCGTTCGCCGAACCGGGTAGCTATCAACGTGGCGGGGACGTTGGTGACCAGCGAACCGATACCGGTCAGCGTGATTACTAGGGCAGCGGTGGCAATGTCGGCTCCCAGACTGCGCGCCGACAGCGCGATGACCGGCAGGATGGCACCCGTCGCCACTCCGTAGAGGAGGGATGGACCATACGCGCCGACGGCGATCGATTTCAGGTTGAACGATTCGGCCGGCACGGTTCTACTGTAGTCACCGGCTCGCTGGTCCCCGGCACCGGTGACTGCCAGGACAGCAACCATCGGAAGGGTGCCAGCATGGCAGGGCCAGCGCTGGAGTGCCAGCGCAGGCCTAGGGCGTGTCTCCTAATTCGTTGAGCCAGATGGTTATCGCGCGGAGCAGGACTCCTCCGCGGTAGGTGAGTGCGAGTTTGTCGTAGCGGGTCGCGAGACCGCGCCATTGCTTGAATGTGTTGAATGAACGTTCAACGACGTTTCGGCGCTTGTACGCCTCTTTGTCGAGGCCGATGGGTCTGCCGCCGTTGCGGCCACGGCGTTTCCGGTTTGCTTCCTGGTCCGAGCGTTCCGGGATAACTGCCTGGATACCACGGCTGCGCAGCAGTTCCCGGTTCGCCTTGGAGGAGTATGCTTTATCGCCCAGCGCGCGGTCCGGCCGCGAGCGGGCTCTGCCCGGGCCGATCCGGGGAACATGGAGTGAATCGATCAGGTGCAAGAACATCGGGGAATCACCGCCCTGCCCCGGCCCGATCAGCATGACCAGTGGCCGCATTTTCCCATCGCACAGGTGGTGGATCTTCGTGGTCAGTCCGCCTCTGGAGCGCCCGACCGCATGGTCAGGGGGTTCGTCGAGCAGATTCGTGTAATTCGATAGCTCCCCCTGTGGTGCGGGGAAGGTTGGTTCCGTGCTGGTGGGCGCGGTTCACCGTGGAGTCCACGGAGACCTCCCAATCGATCATCCCGGCCGCGTCGGCCTCGGCCAGAAGCCGGGTGTGGATCTTGTCCCAAGTGCCATCGCCGCTGAAGCGGCGGTGCCGCTTCCATACTGTTTTCCACGGTCCGAAACACCCGGGCAGATCCCGCCAGGGCACCCCGACACGAAACCGGTAGATGATGCCCTCAACGATCAGCCGGTGGTCACCGAACGGTCGCCCGCGGCATCCATCCGAACTCGGCATCAAGGGTTCAATCCGAGCCCATTGGGCATCGGTCAACGTGGCTGTGCGCGACATCCCTCCAGCATTCCAAAAAGATCAGAAACCATTTGGGAGACACGCCCTAGCCCTCCCGGGTACTCCGCCCCAGGAGGAAGAACGCCACGAGGGCGAGGATTCCAGCTAAGCCCTCAGCGACCGCGCTCAGGGTTTTTTCGAAGAACCAGATCGGCTCATACATCGCGGGAATGGGACCGATGGCGGGAAGCTGTACGTACGCCGACACCACCACGGCCACGAATGCTGATAAAGCCACTACCGCGGCAATGAGGTAGGACAACCTGCTGCCTCGGAGGAGGACGTAGAAAGCCGCCAGCACCGCTGCGGCCGCCTGTAGCCAGAACAGCGTGCCACCGCCCATCCCACCTGGATACGCGATCTGATAGTTGGCGGCGAGCTGCACATGGACGAAGGCATCGATCGCCAGTCCGATGGCGATGGCTACGCGAAGACCGACCAGCACCGGGCGGTTGCGTGGGAGTACCCGGTTGCTCACCCTTCGACGACCAGTGTGCTAATCATGGCCGGGTGCGGCATGCAGAAGAAGGAGTACTCGCCGGCGTCCTCGGGAGCCGTGAAGGTGACAGTTTCGGTCGGCCCGACGGGCGTGTCGAACACGCCTTCCTCATCCGAGGTGACAGTGTGGCCGACTGCATCATTGTTGATGACAGTCACTTCGGCGCCCGGAGCGACCGGTCCGGAAACTTCGAACTCAAAGTCTGTGATGGTGATGACCACTTCTTCGGCCGCCTCGGCCGGGGCCTCAGCTGACTCGGTGGTCTCGGCCGGCGCGGCAGCTGGACTGGAGGCGGCCGGGGTGCTGGTGGCTACCGGAGGTGCGCTCGGCCCCTCCGTCTCGGTGCTCCCCGAGTCCTCAGCGGTCCCACAGCCGACAAGCCCGACCAATGCTGCGGTCAACATTATTCCTGTGATGCTCTGACGGATTTTCATGGCTGTCCTCCGAAGAATTGCAGTCGGAACGCGGATGAACCCGGGTCCCGGCTGGTTTGTGGATCATAGTGTCATATGGTCTTCGTCACAGCCGGGCCTGCGGATTGTCCTCCGGCTGCCTGAGGGTGAACCCAGTGGGCGGACAGGGACCAGCCAGGATCAGGGGGTGGCGGTCTTGTGCCACTTCCAGTGCGCGAGGGTCCGCAGCCGGATCAGCAGGGCCCGGGACTGTTCGGGACCGTAGGGCAGGATGGGGATTGCCTTCGTCATGTCCACCGATGCCTCGTCCATGGCCACCTTGGTGACCCGGACAGCGGTTCTCATCTTGTACAGCTGGGCGGTGACAAACTCCACCCCCACCGGATTGCCGTGGCCCGGGACAAACACCTCATAGAGGTCTTCCAGCGCCGCGATCTTTCCTAGCGTGCGAATCCAGTCCGCCGGATAGGAGTCCTCGAATCCAGGGTCCGCTCCCTCTTCGACCAGATCGCCCGTGAACAGCACATTGCCAGCACCCACGAGTAGATCGTTGTCAGTGTGGCCACGCCCCAGATGGAACAGGGTCACGGAGATTCCGCCCAGATCCAGGTCCACGGGGCTGCCCTCCACCAACCGGTTGGCCGGATGAATGGCCGTGTGCGGGCCGGCGTCGTTGGCCATGTCCGGCTCAAGGTCGGCCACAAGCCCCCGCTGTTGATCACCCGTCTGGGCGAGGTCCTCGGCACACCGCACCGTTGCCCAGATGTCTTCGACACCGTGGGCCGCAAAATAGGCGTTGCCGAACACATGGTCGAAGTGCGAGTGGGTGTTGACGGCGGTCACCGGGAGGTCCGTCAGCTCGCGGACAGCGTCGAGGATGCGAACCGCCTGGCCGGGACCAGCGCCAGTATCGATGACCAGGGCACGCTCCGTACCAATCACCAGCCCGGGGTTGATTCCGTAGCCAGCATCCCGCAGGATCCACGTCTGGGGACCCACGCTCCGCCATCGGGAGTCTGGATCAACTTCATGCGTGTCGGACATGGATTCCTCTCAACTGCTGTCGCTGCGCAGTACCTCGTGCGGGCATTTACGAGCCGGTGCGGCCACCGGGTATCAGGACTGCCTGCACCGGCGCGTGATCGGACGGCCACGCACCACCGTACCGGGTGACATTGATTCCTGCTCGCTGCACGCTGAAGTCGGGGGTGGCAAGGATCCAGTCGATGCGTTTAGTGCCCCGCTGCGGTTTCCCATAGTGGGGAAACGTGCCCCACTGCTCGGTGAGCTGACGGTTCGCCGCTCTCCAGGTGTCCACCAACCGGCCACCCTGGGTGAGAACGTCGTAGGCACCGGAGGGTGCATCGACGTTGAAATCGCCCGTCACGATCCCCGGCCGTTTTGTGTCCTGCACCAGGTGACGCAGGGTATCGGCTGAATAGAGGCGGGAACGCTTCGAAAGATGGTCAAGGTGTGTGTTGATGACCGTGAACTCCTGCCCGGAACCGACGTCGCTGAACACGGCGCGGACCGCGATCCGGGGGATCCGGTTGCCCCACGAGGTGGACCCGGGAACGTTCGGCGTGTTTGAGAGCGCCAACTGCTCCCACTCCAGCAGGGAAAGCCTGGTCCGGTCGTAGAACAGCGGGCACTGTTCACCCATTCCGTCGGCGTTCCGCCCGTGACCGATCCCCGTGTAGGCGGACCCCAGCCCTGACTGGACTGCATCCAGCTGGGTGGGGAGAGCCTCCTGCACACCGAGCAGGGTTGGCTGCTCATCCCGGAGCAGGCGTGTCACCAGTGGCGAGCGGACAGCCCAGGAGTCACGATGCCCGGGCAGCAAATGCGGCATTGACCGTCGGATATTGAAGGTCATCACATGGTATTCAGGGGCCGCCACCGGACCGATCAGCGGTGTGGTCGCCGCCCGACGGTGAGCTTCAGAGGTCCGCAAGCACTGTGCCTGGATTCTCAATCGCATCCGCAACATACCGAAGGAAGCCACCGGCCACCCCGCCGTCGCACACCCGGTGGTCGAAGGTCAGGGTGAGTTCGGTGATCTTCCGGACGGCCAGCTCGCCGCCGACCACCCACGGGCGGTCGATGATCCGCCCGATGCCCAGGATCGCGGCCTCCGGGTGATTGATGATCGCGGCGCTGCCGTCCACACCAAACACGCCGTAGTTGTTCAGGGTGAAGGTGCCCGAGGTCAGTTCGGCGGGGGTCGCCTTTCCTTCCCTGACGACGGCGGTAAGCCGCCGGATCTCGGTGTCCAGCCCGCGCGCGCTCAGGGCATCGGCCCGCTGCACACAGGGCACCATCAGCCCGCGAGGGGTCTGGGCTGCAATCCCGAGGTTCACCCCATCAAACCCGAGGATTTCCTGGCTCCCTCCCTCGTCGGTGATGATCCTGGTGTTCAACTCCGGGTACTTCGCCAGCCCGGCCGTCACGAACCGCGCTACGAAGGCCAACAGACCGGGAGTGCCGTCCGGATCGGTGCTTTTGAGCGAAGCGCGCAGGTCCATCAGTGCCGTGGCGTCGACGTCCACCCAGACCGTTGCCTCGGGTATTTCGCGCCGGCTGCGCGACATGTTGTCGGCGACCGTCTTCCGCACTCCCTTCACGGGCGTGCGGGTGGAGATGCCCAGGCCGGATTTGCGATCGGTCGAGGATTCCGCGGAGGGAACGCCCGGAGCTGCGGTTGCCGGAACGTCGGTTGCCGGAACGGCGGGCGCGGAAACAGCCGCGGTGGCTTCGCCGTCGGACGGCGGCTGGGCGGCGGACCGGCCGAGGTGCAACTCCACGTCCCGGCGCAGGACCATGCCGTCGGGGCCCGAACCGGTGAGGTCGACTGCCCGCAGGCCCGCATCCCGCGCGAGTTTGCGGACCAGCGGGGAGATAAACAGGGGTGCCTGGCGAGTGGACACCTCACTGGCGGCGGCGTGGGGGGTGACGGCGACCTGCTGCGGGTTTGCGGCCGCACCCTGATGCTTGGGACGTCGCCGCCTCCCGGAGGCGAGCCCGCCGGGGGTGCCGTAGCCGATCAGGACATTTCCGGACCCCTCGTCGGGCGCAGGTGCGGCCACGGGTTCGCGGTCCTGGGGCGGGGTGATCCCGGCACGCTCTTCTTGCCGGTAGGTCTCTTCGGCCGCCGAAGGCGACGTGACTCCAGCCTGGTCCGCGGGGCGGACTGAGATGAGCGGCTTCCCGACGTCGATTGTCTCTCCCGCGCTGCCGTGGAGTTTCTCGACCACCCCCGCGAACGGCGACGGCACCTCCACGACGGACTTCGCGGTCTCCACCTCTGCGATGGCCTGGTCCACCACGACGACGTCGCCCTCGGCGACCAGCCAGTTCACCAGTTCCGCCTCGGTCAGGCCTTCGCCCAGGTCGGGGAGATTAAAGACCTGCATCCCAGTGGCCGGCGCCGGTGCGCTGGCAGTTGTAGCGCTCACGCCTGATCCTCCCACTGCAGTTCGTCGACGGTGTCAAGGATACGGTCAACGCTGGGCAGGAAGAAGTGTTCCAGCTTCGGTGACGGATACGGCACGTCGAATCCGGTCACCCGGCGCACAGGCGCCGCCAGCGAATGGAAGCAGCGCTCCTGGATGCGGGCCACGATCTCGGACGCGACGGACGCGAACCCGGGCGCTTCAGCGATCACCACAGCCCGTCCCGTCTTGCGCACGCTCGCGCAGACTGTTTCGTCATCGAACGGGACGATCGACCGCACATCGATCACCTCGAGCGACCGGCCTTCCTCAGCCGCTGCGGCAGCGGCGGCCATCGCGGTGGGTACCGACGGCCCATACGCGACCAGGGTCGCATCAGTGCCGGCGCGGGCCACTACGGCCCGGCCGATGCTCGGCGCCGCGGTGCTGGCTTCGAAGGTTTCCCTCAGTTCCGCCAGGTCCAGCACTTCCTTGGACCAGTACAGCTTTTTCGGTTCCAGGAAGACCACCGGATCCGGGTAGCTGATCGCCTCGCGCAACATGGTGTAGGCGTCCCGGACCGTTGCCGGCGCAAGGACTGTCAGACCAGGGGTGTGGGCGTAGTAGGACTCAGAGGAGTCACAGTGGTGCTCGACCCCGCCGATGCCGCCAGCGTAGGGGATGCGGATGACTATCGGCAGTTTGACCTTGCCCTTGGTGCGGTTCGGCATCTTGGCGACGTGGCTGACCACCTGCTCGAAGGCCGGGTAGGCGAACGCGTCGAACTGCATCTCGACCACGGGCCGGATCCCGTTCATCGCCATCCCGACTGCCATCCCCATGATCCCCGCCTCCGCGAGCGGAGTGTCGAAGCAGCGGCTGGTGCCGAACCGTGCGGTGAGCCCGTCGGTAATCCTGAACACGCCCCCCAGTGCGCCGACGTCTTCACCGAACATGACCACCGAACTGTCGGCTTCCATGGCATCGGCCAGTGCTGCGTTCAGGGCCTTGGCGAAAGTGACTGGCCCAGCGATGCGCGCCTCGGCCTGCCCCGGCTCGTTCAGCTCTCCGGCCTGCGGCGCGTCGGGCAGCTCCGCCGCAGCGTCGATCACCCGTTCGGTTGTATCGGTCATGGTGTCACTTCCTCGGAGGACTCTTCGCGGCTAAGTTCCCCGCGCAGGAGATCCGCCTGTTCGCGCAGCTGGCTGGTCTTTTCGGTGAAGACGAAGTTGAACAGGTCCTCGGGGTTCACCACTGGGTCAGTATTCAGGCCGTTCCTCAGGCTCGCAGCCATCTCCTCGGCGGCCGCGGCAATGCGGGCCTCGCCGTCGTCATCAAGTACTGCCAGTTCCCGCAGATAGGTACGCATGCGGCTGAGCGGGTCCTTGGGAATCCACTTTTCCACATCGTCCTGGGAGCGGTAGCGCGACGGATCGTCGGCATTGGTGTGGGCCTGCATCCGGTACGTATGGGCCTCGACCAGCGTCGGTCCGCCACCGTCGCGTGCCCGTGTCACTGCCTTCCCGAGAACGGAGAGGAGGGCGGCGAGATCGTTGCCGTCCACCCGCTCGCCCGGCATTCCGTACCCGATCGCCTTGTGGGCGAGCGACGGTGCGACGGTCTGCGACTTCAGCGGGACCGATATGGCGTACTCGTTGTTCTGGATGAGGAAGACCACCGGGACGTGGAATACTGCGGCGAAATTCAGCGCCTCATGGAAGTCCCCTTCGCTGGTGGCACCATCGCCGCAGAGAGCCAGTACCACGGTGTCCTCGCCTTTGAGCTTCGCCGCGTGGGCCACCCCAACAGCGTGGAGCAGCTGAGTGGCCAGCGGGGTGGCCTGGGTGGCTACCTTGTGTTCCAGGGGGTCATACCCCGAATGCCAGTCGCCGCGCAGGAGCGTCAGCACCTCCATCGGGTCCACCCCCCGGGTGATGACTGCGACGGTGTCCCGGTACGTGGGGAACAGCCAGTCCTGGCGATCAAGGACGACGGCGGCAGCCACCTGGCAGGCTTCCTGGCCATGGGAGGAGGGGTAGACGGCCATCCGGCCCTGCCGCACCAAGGCGTTCGCCTGATCATTGATCCGCCGTCCGACCACGAGCTTGCGATACGCGGCCAGGAGGCTCCCGCCGTCCGGCAGCGGATAGTCCGCGTGCGGGGTGTGGGTTCCGTTGGGGTCCACCAGTTGCACCGGTGTCGCCGAGGGAAGCATGGCTGCTTCAGCCGATTCCGGCTGCTCCGATGTCTTTGCGGTGCCGGGTGCCCTGTTGGTACCGGTCGAGATGGTCATGTCCGCCTCCGTCGCACCGCCCCGGTAGGGCGGTTGTTCTCCTGATCCGAGGGGCCCAGAAGATGCCGGGCACTGGATGCTGTGTAGTCCAATTATGGTCTGGGGTAGCTATTCGTATCTACCAACGGGCACATCTCTGGACTTCTACCAGATAGAGGCATAATATTGTGGACGAATTGCTATTGTGAGCTGCGTTACGTAGGAAGGTGTGGACAAATAATGGACCAGCCCTTGGACGAAGTGGACCGGCGTATTCTTGCCGAGCTCACCAGGGATGGGAGGCTATCCGTTACCGCGGTTGCGGAGAATGTCCACATTTCCCGTGCACACGCCTACTCCCGTATTGCCCGCCTCACCGAATCAGGTGTTCTGACCAAATTCACGGCCCTCATTGACCCCATCAAAGCCGGTCTTCGGTCCTCTGCCTACGTCACCCTGAAGGTGCAGCAGCACGCGTGGCGGGAACTCCGCGAACAACTCAGACTGGTTCCCGAGATCCATCACATTGCCCTGGTCGGCGGGGACTTCGACGTCATCCTGTTAGTGCGGGCCGAAGATAACGTGGGCCTCCGGCGCGTCATTTTCGATCAACTCCAGTCCATGCCCGGAGTGATGGATACGCAGACCTTCCTGGTATTCGAGGACATTGACACTCGGTGATCTGCGGGGCGGCTGCGGGACCTCAGGTGATTTGGTGTGACCAAGGGGCGATCCTGACTGGTGGTGACATCCCGTTCTGAATGTCACCCTCCCCCATGAGACGCTGCGGAACCGCCCCTTGGCCACACCACCAGTAAAAGTCATTGCCTAGGTAAAATACTTTGAAAGTAGGCTTTCATCGGGAATATTCTCCCAAAAGTTATAAACAATTGAATCCGTTAGACGCCGGACGGGCCCGGCTGAGACTACGGGTATGATGGATACCTGAGCTCGGTCCTCAGCCGGTGAAAACCGGCTTGCGCTTCTCCTGGAAGGCCGTGAAACCCTCGGCATAGTCCTCGCTGCTGCACAGGACCCCCTGGGCGGTGTTTTCCTCAGTGATCGAATCCCAGAGGCCGAGCCGACGGTCGCGGATACTTGCCACCAGAGCTTTCGACGCGCGGAACGCCCCGGTGGCGCCCGAGGCCACCCGCTGCGCCGTCTCTCGGGTGCGCGGCAGGAGTTCCTCCGCCGGCATCACCCTGCTGAACAGGCCAGCGGCGACGGCGTCGGCGCCGGTCATCAGCTCGGCTGTGTAGATCAGGTCGAGGGTGCGGTGGGCGCCCAGCCGCTCGGTGAACAGCCAGTGCCCTCCGGAATCGAGGGTCGCCCCGAGATTGGCGAAAGGAGATCCCAGTTTCGCCGTGTCGGCGACATAGACCACATCCGTCGCGACCAGCAGTCCCAGTCCGACGCCGAGGCACGCCCCGTGTGCCGCTGCGAACGTGGGCGCCGGGAAGTCCGCCATTTTCCGGAGCAGGGGTGTGACGAGGCCGTCCAGGTAGGCGACGGCGTCGTCCGTTGCCGGTTCCACCCCCGAGATGTCGCGACCGGCGCAGAACGCCCTCCCCTCCCCGCGCAGGACCAGCGACCGGACAGCTCCGGTGGCGGCCTTGGACGCCGCCTCGTCGTAGGCGCGTGACAGCTCGGCAATGCCTGCTTCGTCCAGGGAGTTCAGTTTTGTAGGGGCATTGAGCACTATCTCGGCGACATTGTTCTGATAGGTCAGGTCAATCATGGTCGGGGCCTTCCGGTCGGGTGGATTCCAGCCTAGCGGGGACCGCACGCGCAGCGTCCTGCCGGGACGCTGCGCCCACACCGGGAAACCCGCCCAGAAGGGCATCCACCCGCCGGTTCGGGCCTGGTGGGTCCCTAGCTTGCCGAGGCGGACAGGGTGCCGCGGAGCACGCTGACGCCTGAATGCACCGGATCGCCGTCGAGCGGTTCATCCGAGACGTCCACGATGGGGAAAGCCGCCAGGTCAACGCTGTCCGGGATGGTGAAGGAGCTGGTACCGGCCCCGACCACCCCGAGGCTGTACATCTGCTGCAGGTCCGGCGCGATCAGCCACACCTCCTGGTAGCCAGCAACCTGGTCGTCGGTCACGGTGATTTCCAGCGTGCCGGCGCCGTCGTCATCGGCGTAGACGGTGGCGCTGCCCTGCGCGGTGAAGCCTTCCAAAGGATCCAGTTCACTCTGTGCCACCACGGCGGGGGCGGATTCCGCGCCCAACTGCTGCGCTGCCCAGACCGCTGCCGCACCGGTGAGGACTCCGACGGTCACTGCGGCGACCAGAAATCGTGAGGTGAACGTCCGCCGTCCGGCCCGCGGCTTGAGGGCCACCACGGTCGTATCGGGCTCCGCAGGATCGGCCGCGGTGGTTTCGGTGATTGGGTGTCCGGGCACTGTCGTGCTGGCCTGCGGGGTATTGCTGAGCGGGTCAGGGAGGAGGGAAGACTGCAGGCCCAGTTCCTGGTGGATCGCGGCCCACACCTGTGCGTCCGGCGATTCCAGCGGGGCTCCGATCACATCCCCCCGGGCGGCGAGGACCACACTGTTCAACTCCAGCACCTCGCCGGCGCAGGTATCACAGCGGTTCAGGTGACCCTGCGCCGCTGCGTCCAGGGGTTCGTCGAGGGCAGCCATACTGATGGTTCCCGGGTCAAGGTGCTGCATTCCAGGTCTCCAATCGGCTGCGTAGTTAGGTGAGGCTTCGGCGAATATGGCTCTTGACGGTTCCGAGGGGCAGATCCAGCCGTGAAGATATTTGTTGATGTGTTAAGTCTTCGTAGAAGGCGCGCCGAAGGATTGATTGCTGGGGTTCACCCAACAGCGAGAGTTCGGAATCGAGCACCTCCCGATTGGCCGACTCTCGATCTCGTCCGCACCCTGTTCGCTCACCCGGTGCTCTCCCACGGTGTGGGCCCGCTGCACAATTTTCTCGCTCTTCTAGCGAGCACCCTGCGCATCGGACACCACATTGCGGCTGATACCGAGCAACCACGCGGGCAGGCTCCCCGCCTCCGGGCTGTACCCGGAGCGGAACCGCCACGCCCTGACAAACACTTCCTGGGTAACATCGGACGCCGCCGCTCGGTCACCGAGCGAACGGAGAGCTACGGTGAAGATCAGCGGGGAGAAACTCTTGTAGGCGAGAGCCAACGCGTGTTCATCACCCGCCGAAAATTCGACATCGCGCTGCCGTGTCCAGTCATGGCCTGGAGGTGTCAAACTACTCTCCTTACGGCGCGGCCGCGTCTCTGGTGCCCTCTGAAATGGCATCCACGCTACTGGCCGGTCGCTCGTGCACGGACCGTTCAGAGCGGGGAGGCCGTCAGCACAACATTATCCTCATAATCATCTTTGTCTGCTAGCCAGTCCCCTCCGCAGGTGAGGATCATCAGCTGGTGCTCGCCGTCCCGCTGGAAGATCTGCGAAGTATCGAGGGTTGCCTTCGGTACATGCCTGACGTCGGTGACCTGGTACTGGACTGGCTCAGCGTTCTCGCGTCCGACGGTGATGATCGTGCCCATCGGCACGTCTTTCAGCTGGGTGAACGGCATCATTTCCGTCCCGATGTCTATGTGCGCGGCGAGAACAGCGTTCCCCGCGTCGGCACCCGGCACGGGGCCGTACCGGTACCACCCCGCCTCGTAGAAGCTGTCGGGAATTTCCATTTCGTTGTCACTCGCGATGCCTACGTCGATGACATCGACGGTGATGTCGGTGCCCGCAATATCAAGCGAAACAGGACGGGGCAAGGCTTCCGCCAGGGCTCCGGTGGCAGGGCGGATGTCGACACCAGCGGTGTCGACGTCTGCTTCAGGAGTGGCCGGAGCCTTCGTTTCCGGCAGTGCCGGCCCACTGGTTTCGCTCTCCGGGCGATCGCTCGCCTCGATGGTCGCCAGAGGTGTCGACCGTTCGACGGTGGTCGCGGGTTCGGCTTGGCCTGCGGGGTTGGCGCATCCACCAGCGAATAGTCCACATGACGTGGCGAGAACCATTGCAGTGAGGCGGAGGGACTTGTGCGGCAAGAGCTGGGGCTTTCGTGAGGGAGAGGTGGACAGGCGGGCAGGGTAAGGAGCGAGAGGGAGCCCCAACCCTGCCCACACTGGTTTACTTGCCGGCGCGGGCGGTACGCACCCGGGCGGCGACAGCTGCTCCCGACAGGAGCACGAGGCCGAGGGATCCCGCTCCGAGGATGGCTGCGGTATTGTCCTGCGCTGGACCGGCCTGTGCGCCGGGGACCGCCGCAGGGTCGGAGTGCAGTCCCTCGATCACCTGGGTGGCGAGGGCGAGATTGCCGTCCTCGAGGCTTCCCCAGGCGTAAACGATGGTCGCGGTGCCTTCACCGAGGGTCAGGTCTGCCGGGCCGATCACGGGGTCGGTGGTCCCGGTGGCCGCCACGGAGGCGGAAATGGTGCCGGGACGGTGGTCAGGGTTGCCTCGTCGGGATTGCTGAGGTTCTCCACCACCGCGGCATCGCCGGCGAGGACGTCGACCGCTGGCGCAGCGGCGGTGTGGCGGACGGTGAGCCGGGGCTGGCCGGCTTCCACAGCCGAAACGTCGTTCGTGCAGAAGTTAGCTGTGGGGGCGCCCTCAGCATCGAGGTTGGCGGTGGCGGTGTAGTTGCCACCCGCTGCCAGCGTCACTGCGACAGGGCCGATCACGGGTTCACTGGCGTCAGCGGCGTCGGACGCCGTCACTGCCAGTTCGTAATCCCCAGCTGGAAGTTCGAGGGGTCCAGCCAGCTCTCCGGGGGTGAAGTCGTCGAGGGTCAGGTCACCGTTGACGTAGACGTCGACCGTCAGGTCGGGGACAGCGTGAAGGACTGACAATGAGGCCGTGTCACCGGTTTCGGCGGCTACAGCCGGTGCTGCGACGGACGCAGCGCCGAGAACTGCTACTGCTCCTACTGCGTAAAGACTCTTTCGCATTTCTTGCTCCTCACTCGGGCCCAGAGGGCCTCCAACTGATGCTTACACCGGTACTACCGTCGGTGGCGGCTCTTTGGATGCAGAAACATGAAAGTTTATGAAATAGCTCAGGCGTCGTAGTCCACCGAGACTGCGTCGCTGGTGGGTCGGGACTGGCAGGTGAGCACGTAGCCCTTCTCGATTTCGTCCGCCTCCAGCGCGTAGTTCTCTTCCATCTCCACGGTGCCGGAGACGAGTTTCGCGCGGCAGGTGCCGCAGACACCGCCGGCGCAGGCGAACGGCACATCAGGGCGCACCCGGAGCGCCGCGTTGAGAATTGACTCCCGGGCATGGGTGGGGCTGGCCACCTTGCCCTGCAACCCGTCGAGGTTGAAGGAGATGGTGTAATTGTCACCGCTATCGTCGGCGCGGACCGGACGGCCGATCTGCCCTTCCGGCCGGGTAGGCTCGCCGGTCGAAAAGAGCTCGAACCGGATCTTTTCGGGCGCCACACCCCGCTCCCCGAGAGTGTCTCGACACAGCTGGACGAGTTCAAAGGGCCCGCAGAGGAACCACTCGTCAACATCGTCGGTCCGGATTACCGTGCCCAGCAGCTTCTCCAGTTTGTCCGCGTCGATCCGTCCACTGAGCAACGGCGAAATCCGTTGTTCGCGGGACAGCACATGGTGCAGGGCAAACCGTGCCGGGTAGCGGTCTTTGAGGTCAGCGAGTTCTTCCAGGAACATCACGTCCATCGCTGCCTTGTTGGCATAGATCAAATCGAAGCGCACAAAATCGTTGGCGGCCAGGACCGTCCGGGCGATAGCGATCACCGGTGTGATGCCGGACCCGGCAGCCACGGCAACAAAGGTCGACTCCCCAGCGACGGTGAGGTTCTGCTGGAGGTGCTCGGGCCGGTTGAGCTCGTTCATTTCATGCTTGGAGATGAACTGCCCCATCGGGCTCATGACGTCGAGCCGGTCGCCAGCCTTCAGCGATTCGTTCGCCCAGCTGGAAAACACGCCGCCAAGGTCTTTCTTGATCGCCACCCGGATTTCCCCAGGCACCGGTTCGGCGCAGATGGAATAGCTACGGCGCACTTCGACGGGTGAGCCGTCGAGATCGAGGGTGGTGCGCAAGGCAACGTACTGGCCCGGCAGGTAGTTGTACTTGTCGGTCAGATGGTCGGGGACGGCGAAGGTGACCTCGATGGCGTCGCCGGTGAGCCGTCTAACCTCGGCGACGGTGAGTTCGTTGAAGGCCGTGCGGCGCTGGGTGGACGGGGCGAGCTTGACTGCCATCTAGAGCACCTTGAAATAGTCGAAAGGTTCCTTGCAGTCCTGGCAGACATAGAGCGCCTTGCAGGAAGTGGAACCGAAGCGGGTGAGTTCGCGGGTATTGAGGGAGGAACACTGGGGGCACTTCACGCTGAGTCCCACCCGGATGGGTCCCGCCGCAGCGAGGCCGGTGGGCGGGGCAATGCCGTACTCGTCCAGTTTGGCTTTGCCGGCACTGGTCATCCAGTCGGTGGTCCAGGCCGGAGCGAGCGTGAGCCGCACCCGGACATCGCTGTACCCGTGTCCGGCGAGCGCACTCGTGACGTCATCCCGGATCGCGTCCATGGCGGGGCAGCCCGAATAGGTGGGCGTAATGGTTACGGTGACGGCGCCGTCGTCGTCGACCGTTGCCTGGCGCAGGATGCCCAGATCCTCGATGGTGAGGACCGGGATCTCGGGGTCCACCACGGTGGCGGCGATGTCCCAGACACGGGCGGTCTCGGCGTCGACGGGGCGATGCGCGGTGTTGGTACTGCCAGTGTTGGTGCTGCCAGTGTTGGTGCTGCTGATCTCAATGCTCATGGCTGTAGCCTCCGTTACCAGGTGGCGCCGGGGTGCTCGCGGGCGAGCACCTGCATTTCGGCGAGCAGGTAGCCGAGGTGTTCGCTGTGCTTGCCGGCGCGGCCGCCACCAACCGCAGCAGGTACCTGGGGGATGTCCAGTTCGGCCTCGGCGAACAGTGAACCGATGAGGGAGTCGAACGGCGCGCGGAGGGTGCTCGGGCGGACCGCCGCGTCACCGAGGGTGTCGATGAGCTGGTCGTCGACGAACAGTTCCTCGACGTAGGGCCAGGTCAGTTTCAGCCCGGCGATCATGCGGCGGCGGGACTCGTCGGTGCCCAGGGCAAGGCGCAGCACCCACTGGGTGCTGTGGTCGCGGTGGTAATCCACTTCCTTGACGGCCTTCGCGGCGATAGCCGCCAGGGTGGCGTCGGACGAATGCATCAGCCGGGAGTACAGCTCGAACTGGTAGTGCGAAACCACCAACTGGCGGGCGATGGTGCGGGCGAAATCGCCGTTCGGCTGCACAAACAGGTGCGCGCAGCGGAACTGAGGTTCGCGGCGGAAGTAGGCCAGATCGTCCTCGGTCTTGTCGAGGCCATGGCCTGCATAGCTGAGGAAGGACCGGGCGTGGCCAATCAGGTCCAGGGCAATGTTGCCCAGTGCCACGTCCTCTTCCAGTTCCGGTGCCCGTGAGATCCACCAGCCGAGCCGTTGGGCGAGGATCAGCGAGTCGTCACCGAGGCGCAGCGCATACTCGGCGACGTCGGTACTCGGCCGCAGGTCCGCGGCGGCGATATCCTCGGGGCGCAAGGCGTTCCCCGGGGTGATCCGGGTGGCGCTGGTGTTGGATTCATTCACAGGTGCTTCACCCCATCGCTCTTCGTGTAATAGGTCGCATGCCGGTAGTCCTTGCCCTGCGGGGATTCGAAGAACTGGCCCTTGGCGTCGGGATCGCTGGTGATGATCGACGACGCCGGCACCACCCACAGACTGACGCCCTCGTTGCGCCGGGTGTACAGGTCCCGTGCGTTCCTGACGGCCATTTCGGCGTCGGGGGCGTGCAGGGAGCCAGCGTGAACGTGCGACAGACCGCGGGAGGATCTGACGAAGACCTCCCATAGCGGCCAGGGCTGGCGCTTCTCGGGAGCTACCGGGGCTGGTGCTACCGAACCGTCGTCGCCTGTGGTTGAACCGCCGGTCATCTAGGCCGCCTTCTGCTGTGTTGCCGCTGCAGCTCGTTTGTCGGCGTAGGCCGCCGCTGCTTCGCGCACCCAGGCGCCATCTTCGTGGGCTTCACGACGGCGTTCCATCCGCTGGGCGTTGCAGGGACCCCTGCCGGCGAGAACTTCCTTAAACTCGTCCCAGTCGAGTGGGGCGTGCTCCCACTGCTGGGTGTCCTCGTTGAACCGGATCTGGTCATCAGGGAGGGTCAGGCCGAGGACCTTGACCTGCTCCACCATCATGCCCACAAAGCGTGAGCGGAGTTCGTCGTTGGAGAACCGCTTGATGTTCCAGGCCATCGACTGCTTGGAGTTGGGCGAATCGTCGTCGGGCGGGCCGAACATCATCAGCGAGGGGGCATACCAGCGGTTGACGGCGTCCTGGGCCATTTCCTTCTGGGCCGGGGTGCCGTTCGCGAGTTCCAGCAGGATCTCGAAGCCCTGGCGCTGATGGAAAGATTCTTCCTTGCAGATCCTCACCATGGCGCGGCCGTAGGGGCCGTAGGAGGCCCGGCAGAGCGGCACCTGGTTGGCGATCGCGGCGCCGTCGACCAGCCAGCCGATGGCACCCATGTCCGCCCAGGTGACGGCGGGGTAGTTGAAGATGCTTGAGTAGCGGGCCTTACCCGCGATCAGATCCTCGGTCATCTTGTCCCGGGGCGTGCCCAGGGTTTCGGCGGCCGAGTAGAGGTACAGGCCGTGGCCAGCCTCGTCCTGTACCTTGGCCATGAGGATGGCCTTGCGCTTGAGCGAGGGAGCGCGGGAGATCCAGTTGGCCTCGGGCTGCATGCCGATGATCTCGGAGTGTGCGTGCTGGGAGATCTGCCGCGCAAGGGTCTTCCGGTAGGCCTCGGGCATCCAGTCGCGGGGCTCGATCCGTGAGTCCTCGCTGATGAGTCGCTCGAACTGTTCCCGTCCGGCGCGCTCGTCTTCGGTCTCGTTGGCTGATTCGGCCGGCGTCTGGCCAACTGCTGGTGCTGTTGCCATGGTGGTCACCTCACTGTGAGCGTCAAAAGTACGCGATGTCGGCCGCAGGGTAATTACCGACCGTTCGTTCAGGATATCGGGACGGCCACCGGACAGTCAACAGTCAGTGAAGTTATCCTCGAACTAGGTAGACAGCCTGACTAGTTAGTGCAACTATATAGCCGTGACTGACAAACACGTGACTGACAAACAATGGCCCAGCGAGTGGATGCGGGGCGTACTCGGCATGAGTGTGCTCAAGGTCCTCGACGGCGGACCCACCTACGGCTACGCGATTGCCGCCGCCCTGGCGGAAGCGGGGTTGGGCTCGATCAAGGGCGGCACCCTGTATCCCCTGCTGACCCGATTCGAAGCGGCACAGCTGGTCACCACCGAGTGGCGAGCCGGGGACGGCGGCCCGGGCCGCAAGTACTTCTCGCTCACCGACGCCGGCCGCGCCGAGCTGGCTCAGCAAGCCACCGACTGGCGGGCCTTCACCGCCCAGACACTGACCCACCTGAACGGAGACACCCAGTGAACGACACCAAAAAGGACCAGCAGTGGTTGACGGATTTTGTTCTTGAGCTTTCCCACCGGGGAGTCAACGGCCGGGATATTGGTGATGCCAAGGCATCAGTCGAATCCCATCTGGCCGATAGTGGGGAATCTGCTGCGGAGTCCTTCGGGGACCCGGTGGCCTATGCGCAGGCCCTCGAGCTGCCCACCACACCGGAGCCAGGTTTCCCCCGGATACTCATCCCCGCGTTGCTGGGCATCTTCGGACTGCTAATCTACCTCCCCTCGATCTCGGCTGCAACCCAGGGCGAACCGGTGAGCTTCAGCGGGGTCGAGTTCGCCGTGTTCCTGGTTCTCGGGATCGCCATGCTCCTGATTGCGAGGAACATTTTCACGATGGTGAGGAAGTGGTGGGTGCTGCTTGCGATCTGGCTGGCGGTCGTGGGCTTTGGCGTCCTGGCATCGGTCCTGCCGGGACTTCTCGGTCTTCCACTGTGGGAAGCCCCGGCCGTTCCCGCGTCCATCCTGTCGGGCGCAATAATCATCGGCGCTGGATTCTGGACCCGTGCGTCGGTCAATAGCAGCGAGGGAATCGTCCGCCCGGCCAATGCTGGCGTTCCGGAACAGGAAACGGCCGTGGAACGAGCGGTGGTTGCAGCCGTGCCTTGGCTGATGGCCATCGGCGCGGGCATTTTCACCGCTGGCGCCTTCCTGTCCGCCTGAGCCGCAACCCCCGGCTCTCTGACACCCCACCAGGGCGTACCGGATCCCCCAGGTGCTGCCGCCGTCGTCGGCCATTGACCGGCGCGTCGCAGCCCGCCACGCGGTGTGGGCCGCAGAACCTGGGGAAACCTGCACGCCGGAGTCTCTGGCAGGATGGATTCCATGACTGCAGAGACGCATTTTCCCGCCCCGCCCGTCGCCAAGAAGGTTCCGACGGAGCGCGTGCACCATTCGGACACCTTCGTGGATGAGTATGAGTGGCTGCGGGAAAAGGAAAGCCCCGAGGTGGTTGCCCACCTCACCGCCGAGAACGAGTACACCCAGGCCGTGACCGCTGGCCAGGAGAAGCTCCGGCAGGACATCTTCACCGAGATCAAGAACCGCACGCAGGAGACCGACCTGTCGGTTCCCTCCCGCAAACGGGGCTGGTGGTATTACGCCCGCACCGAGGAGGGCAAACAGTATGCCATCAACTGCCGGGTCGCTGCCGCTGACACCGGGGACCTCAACAGGGACTGGACCCCACCGGAAATAGTCCCGGGCCAGCCGATCGACGGCGAACAGATCATGCTGGACGGCAACGCCGAGGCCGAGGGAAAGCCGTTCTTCTCTCTCGGCGGGCTGGCTGTCACCGAGGACGGGCACCTGCTGGCCTACTGCGAGGACAACGCCGGCGACGAGCGATTCACCCTGCGGATCAAGGACCTGCGCACCGGCGAACTGCTTCCCGACGTAGTGCCCCACATCTTCTACGGCCTGGCATTCTCCCCTGATGGCACCCAGGTGTTCTACACGGTGGTCGACGACTCGTGGCGCCCGTACCAAATCAAGTCCCACACCCTCGGCACCCCGGTGGAACAGGACGCTGTGGTGTACCAGGAGGACGACGTCGCGATGTGGACCGGTTTCGACCTGTCCGCCGACCGCTCGCAGCTCATCATCGGCATCGGCTGCTCCGAGTACAGCGAGTACCGCGTGCTCGACCTGGCCAACCCGTCCGCCGGTCTCCTCACGCTGATCCCGCGCAGCGAGAAGGTGCTCTACGAGGCGGATCCAGTGACGATCGACGGCGAGCGCCACTACGTGCTGACCCACAACCGGAACGCCAAGAACTCGATGGTCAGCCTCGCCGCCGAATCCGAGTTCAGGAAGCCGCTCGCCGACCAGCAGTGGCGGACCGTGGTGGAGCACGACGACGCCGTCCGCGTCGGTGGCGTCGCCGTCACCTCCACACACCTCGTCGTCTCTGTCCGCAAGGACACCATCGAGCGGGTCCAGGTGCTCCCGCTCGAGGGGCTCGGGACCACCACCCAGCCCGTCCCCGAGGAACCAGCATTCGATGAGGAGCTGTTCACCTGTCACCTGGCCGACGCGGAGTTCGACTCACCGATCATCAGGCTCTCCTACACCTCGTTCTTCACTCCCCCACGCGTTTACGACTATGTGCTCGACACCGGCAGCCTGCTGCTCCGCAAGCAGACCGAGGTGCGCGGCGGATACCGGCCGGAGGACTACGTGGCCGAGCGGCAATGGGCCACCGCCACCGACGGTACCCTGGTGCCGCTCTCGGTGCTGCGGCGAGCTGACCTTCCTGCGAATGGCAGCAACCCGGCGCTGGTGTACGCCTACGGCAGCTACGAGATCAGCATGGATCCCGGCTTCTCCATCTCGCGGCTTTCGCTCCTGGACCGCGGCGTGGTCTTCGTCGTCGCGCACATCAGGGGTGGTGGCGAGATGGGCCGTACCTGGTATGAGGGCGGCAAGAAGCTCACCAAGAAGAACACGTTCACCGACTTCGTGGACGCCACCCGCCACGTGGCGGCGTCACCCTTCGTTGATCCGGCCCGGATCGCCGCCATGGGCGGGTCGGCGGGTGGCCTGCTGATGGGCGCCATCACCAACCTTGCACCCGAAATGTACCGGGCGGTCGTGGCCCAGGTGCCGTTCGTCGACGCGCTGACCACCATCCTCGATCCCGAGCTGCCGTTGTCGGCCCTGGAATGGGAAGAATGGGGCAACCCCATCACCGACCCCGAGGTGTACCGGTACATGAAGGAATACACCCCCTACGAGAACATCCAGTCGACCGCCTACCCCCGGATTGCCGCGGTAACCAGCTTCAACGACACGCGGGTGCTGTACGTGGAGCCCGCCAAGTGGGTGGCTAAACTCCGTGAAACGACCACCGGCAGCGAACCGATCCTCCTGAAGACCGAGATGGACGGCGGACACGGCGGCGCCAGTGGCCGGTACGAGAAATGGAAGGACGTTGCCTGGGACTACGCCTTTGTGGCCGCCGCACTGGGCGCCGAGGAGCGCCTCACCACCAGTTCAGCGGGATAGATGACCGGATCAGGGTGGGTGCCAGGCGCTTCGATTTCCTCGAGGAGCATGGCACCCGCCTTTGCTGCCATCTCCGCCATCGGTTGGGTGATGGTGGACAGGGTCGGGTTGGCCAAGGCTGAAATGCTGTGGTTGTCGTAACCCAGGAGCGCTACATCGCCGGGCACCTGCAGGCCACGATCGCGAAGCACCTCGAGCGCTCCCACGGCCATCAGGTCAGAAGCAGCAAAAATGGCGTCGGTTCCGGGCACAGCATCCATCAGCCGCCGGGTTGCTGCTGCTGCCCCCACCGTGGTGAAGTCAGCGAACTCGACGGGGCTCGGCGCCAGGCCTGCCTCGCGTAGCCCGGCCTGCCAACCGCGAAGTCGGTCCACTGCTGCGGTCATATCGGCGGGGCCCGCGATAGTGGCGGGGCGCTTACTTCCCGCCGCGATCAGATGACGCGCCGCCTGGATGCCTCCCCCGTAATTGTCGGTGTCGACATAGGTCAGGCCCGGACCGCTCTGCCATGGCCTGCCGATGAAAATCATCGGCAGGCCACTTTCTGCAAGTGGACCAACCCAACTGTCACCCTGATGGTGAGAGACCACGATTGCCCCGTCCACGTGACCACCGCGCAAATAGCGGACGGTCCTCGCGGAATCGTCGCTGCGCGACATCAGCAGGACCATCTGCACATCGGTATCTCTGAGTGATTCGGTAACACCGGTAATCACCATCGCAAAGAACGGGTCCATCATGACCCGCATGTCAGGTTCGGGAATCACCAGCGCTATGGAGGAGGTACGCCGGGTGACCAGCGACCGGGCGGCGCGGTTGGGCGTGTAGGCGAGGGCGACAACAGCAGCGTCAACCGCCGCCTGGGCCTCGGGGCTCACCCTGCTCCCACCATTGATGGCGCGCGACGCCGTCGACCGGGACACGCCGGCGGCCGCCGCCAAATCCTCAAGAGTGGGAGTGGACTTGGCAGCCAACGGCTGGGCAAGTCCGAGACGCTCTGTTCGTCGCTGCTGATCTTCCATCATTTAGAGGATACGACACGATGGCCGCCGGTGAAGCTCACCGGGGGACGGTTGCCATGACCTCCCCCGGCCCTGCCGCCCCCTCCATGGAGGCACTATCGATGGAGCGCGCTGAGGGCGGTAGCGCGTTTGTCTTAGCTACCTGCGAAAACCACAGGGCACTTGCTTTGGGGATCCGCTGTTGGGTGTCATAGTCAACCCGGACCAGACCGAAACGCTGGTGATAGCCCCAGGCCCACTCGAAGTTGTCGAGGAAGGACCAGGCAAGATATCCGCGGACATCGGCACCATCGTTGATCGCCTCCTTCACGGCGCGCAGGTGCGCCTCGAAATAGGCCAAGCGGTCCTGGTCGTCCACATAACCGAGGTCATCGGGCAGGTCGTCGTAAGCAGCCCCGTTCTCGGTGATATAGACCGGGATCCCGGCAGGACCGGTGTATTCCCGGTGGACGCGTCCCAGGAGCCGTCGCAGCCCCTCGGGTTGCACCTCCCAGCCCATCCCGGTGACGGGGAGACCCCGCGGAATCGAACGGATCCCGTCGGCCGCCACGTACGGTGACGAGACAGGCCGCCCCTCCGGTGCTTGACTGCCGCCATCGGCTGGGTCTGCTGACGCTGTGACTGCCTCGCCGTGGTAGTAGTTCACTCCCAAAAGGTCGAGAGGCTCGGCAATGATGGCCAGATCACCGCTCTGAATGAAGTCGTCCAGACCGAGGTGGCGGACGTCGTCGAGCACATCCTCGGGGTATTCTCCCCGGAACACCGGATCAAGGAAGATCCGGTTGAACTGGCCATCGATGCGGCGAGCGGCATCGACGTCGGCATCACTGGCTGGATCCACAGGATCCGGCACCGTGAGATTCAGGGTAAGACCCAGCTCTACGGATGGGTCGCGGCGACGTAGCTCCTGCGCGGCCAGGCCGTGTCCCAGGAGCAGGTGGTGCGCGGCCGCCAGTGCCGCACGCGGTTCCTGACGTCCCGGCGCGTGGATTCCCCCTGCATAGCCCAGGAATGCGGAGCACCACGGCTCGTTCAGTGTGGTCCAGATACGGACCCGGTCGCCAAGGGCCTCATGCATTACCGCGGCATACTCGGCGAACCGGTAGGCGGTTTCACGATTAGCCCACCCACCCTGGGCTTCCAGAGCTTGCGGCAGGTCCCAGTGGTACAACGTCAGCCAGGGCTTGATCCCTGCGGCGACGAGCTGGTCCACCAGCCGTGAATAGAACTCGATTCCCTCGACGTTGGGAGTCACACCGTCCGGCATGCACCTGGCCCAGGAGGTCGAGAAGCGATAGGCCTGAAGGTTGAGCTGTTTCATCAGAGCAACGTCCTCAGCCGACCGGTGGTAGTGGTCGCAGGCGATGTCACCGTTGTGCGCATCGGCCACCGCGCCGGGCTCCCGAGAAAACACGTCCCAGATGGAATCCTGCCGGCCGCCCTCGTGGGCCGCCCCTTCGATCTGGTAGGCAGCCGTGGCTGCACCCCAGAGGAAACCCTCTGGAAAGGTGATGGGTGTAGTGGTCATCCTTTAACTGCTCCTTGCATGATTCCTGAAACGAGTTGGCGTCCTGCAATAACGAATACCAGCAGGAGCGGAATGGTCGAAAGCACTGCACCTGCGAGAACCACTGAGTAGTCGACGAAGTGTGCTGCCTGCAGTAGCTGCAGTGCCACCGGAAGGGTGGGGTTACTGGGATCGAGCACAATGAACGGCCAGAAGAAGTTGGTCCACGTGGCCATGAAGGTGAAGAGGGCCAGCATGGCGGCGGCGGGCCGCGCGGCCGGAAGGCCCACATGCCAGAACGCCCTGATCATTGACGCGCCGTCCACCCGCACCGCCTCGATCAGCTCATCGGGCAGGGCTTCCCTGATGTACTGGGTCATCCAGAACACACCGAACGCCGTCACGAGGGCCGGGATGATGACCGCCCACAGAGACCCGGTCCAACCGAACCTGGACATGACGATGAACAATGGCACCACACCGAGCTGGGTCGGCACAGCCATGGTGGCAATGACGAACACCAGCAGCCATTTGCTGCCCCTGAACTTCAGTTTCGCGAAGGCAAACCCCGCCAGCGTGGAGAAAAACACCACCGAAAACGCCGTGACGGTGGACACCACCAGGGAGTTGCCTAGCGCTTGCCAGAACGGGATGCTATCCATCACTTCTGCCGCGTTGGCCAGGAAGTTGCCTCCCGGGATTAAGGGGATCCCTCTCGAGAGAACAGTGCTGTCGTGACTGCCGACGAGGAACGACCAGTACAGCGGAAACAACGAACCCAGCAGGACTGCGCCGAGGAAGCCGTAGGTGATGAAACCCGGACGCCGGCCGGTCCCCCCTGGACCCGGGCGCCGTCGGCGGCCGCCCTTACGGGCGGCAGCCTTCGCCGCTCCCTTGCCGGCTGTCTGTGCGATCAACGGTATGGAACTCACTTGGCACCTCCCTGGTTAGCGATGCGACGGGTGATGAAGAAGTTCAGCACAGCGATCAGCACGATGATGAGGAACAGCAGCCAGGCAACGGCTGACGCGCGTCCAAAGTTGCGTTGCCCCCACCCGAGTTCCCAGATGTACATGGTGAGGGTCTGCCACTGTCGGTCTGACCCGCCCAGCCCATACTGGTCGAAGACGCGTGGCTCATCAAAGATTTGAAGTCCGCCAATGGTGGAGGTGATCACCACAAAGATTACTGTGGGTCGCAGCATTGGGACCGTGAGGGAAAAGAACTGGCGCAGCCGGCCCGCACCATCGATCGCTGCTGACTCATAGACGTCCCTGGGAATCGCCTGCATAGCGGCGAGGAAGATCAGGGTGTTGTATCCGGTCCAGCGGAAGTTCACCATGGTGGCAATGGCCACATGGCTGGCAGTGGCATCAGAATGCCACCGGATTCCCTCAAACCCGAGAAACCGCAGGATTTCGTTGACCAGTCCAAATTGGTCAGCAAAGAGATTGTTGAAGATCAGACCAACAGCAACGGGCGCGACGACGAAGGGAATCAGGACCCCCATCCGCCAGAACGTTTTTGCCCTGAGGTTGGCGTCAAGGAAAGCCGCAATGACCAGCGCCGCCACCACCTGAGGCACCGAGGACAGCAGGAAGATACTGAAGGTATTGCCCACTGCATTCCAGAAGAACGGCTGGGACAGGACGAACGAGTAGTTTTCCAATCCGGTGAACTCCCCCTGCCCGCCGATCAGGTTCCAGTTATGAATGGAAACCCAGGCCGTGTATCCCAGGGGGAAGAGACCGGTGATGGCGAACAGGAGGAAGAACGGCGAGATGTAGAGGTAGGGGGAGAACTTCACATCCCAGTGGGAGAGCCGATGGGAGAAAGCTATTCGCCGGACCCTCCTTGACTCTGGTGGGCGCCGGGGCGGGGCTGGTTTCAGCCCGCGGTCAGTGATGGCCATGATGTTAGAGAGCGTTGACCGCGGTGACGAACTTGTCCCAGGAGGATGCCTCGTCGTCTGTCTGATCGACATCGACTCGCGTCAGGGCCTGCTGCATCGCATCATTGATCGGGAAATACTTCGGCCCCTTGAAGGGGGTGACATCCACGGCCAAAGCCCTTTCGGCAAGGATTTCGCCGGTGGGTGCTTCGTTGAAGAATTCGTTGGTTGCGCTCAGCAGATCCGGGCTTTCGAGAGCATCAACCTGGCTTGGGAAGGTTCCCTTCGAGGTGAACGCCTTGATCTGTTGCTCGGGTGCGGTGAGCCAGTCCGCCAGTTTCTTGGCCTCGGCCTGGTTTTCACCCTGTACCGGAACCGTCAGATAGGATCCTCCCCAGTTGCCGCCGCCGCCGGGAAAGACGTTGGCGATGTCCCATCCCTCTACGCCGTCGGCATTGCCTTCAATCACACCGAGCATCCAGCCGGGACACAGCATGGTGGCAAACGCATCCGACTGGAATCCTGCGGTCCAGTCTTCGCTCCACTGGCCCAGGTGTGCCGAAAGATTGTCGTCAACGGAGGCAGCGAGAACCGTTTCGTAGATCTCCTTAACCTCAGCGTTGTCGGCGGCGATGATGGTGCCGTCCTCAGTTTCGTAGGCGTTTTCGACCTGATTGATCATGCCCTGGTAGGTGGCTCCCGCCGAATCGAACCACGCGACTCCGTCGCTTGCGGCGACGAAGTCCCGGCCAGCCTCGAAGTAGCTATCCCAGGTACCGCCGAGCATCGTTGCGACTTCCTCCCTGTCGGTGGGCAGACCGGCTTCCTCAAAGAGGTCGGACCGGTAGCAAACAGCTTGGGGGCCAACGTCGGTGCCATACCCAATGAGCTTGCCGTCGGGGGTAGTGGCGGCCTCGGTTTTCCAGTCCAGCCAGCGGCCGTCGACTGCCGGGTCGGCGAGGTCAGCGAACTGGTCGGGGAATTCCATCAGTTCGGCCAGCCAGTCAACCTCGATGGCTTCGACGTCGGACAAACCTGATCCTGCGGCGAGGCGGGTCGTGAGATTATCACGGGCCTCGTTGGAGGTCGCCGCTTTCTTGTGTTCGATGGTGACGTTGTCGTTGAGTTCTTCATATTCGGTGAAGAGGTCCTCGTACCCGAACTCGTTGAAGGTGGCAACGGTGAGGGTGACGTCTGACTCGCCGGTAGCGTCGTCGATATTGCCCGCCGGGGCTGAATTGGAACCGCAGGCTGAGACGGCGAGGGCCAGGCAAACTGCGCTGGCTGATAGTGCGGTGAATCTTGCTCGATTGTGCACGGGGTGACTCCTTTGTCGGGTGTTGACCTAAATCGTCATGGGAGCGCTCTCACGTTCTTGATTCATCTTTGAGTGACCTGCGTCTCATGTCAAGTGGGAGCGCTTCCACGGATCCATTTCGGGATCACTTCGAACCAAAGCTCCTAGTCAGACGAGCGTGCTCGAATCGGCCGTAATCAAATCGTTATGCGCCATGGAACGCGTCCGGCCACGCGGGTGCGCCATCGACCCGTCCGCTAGTGCGTCATCTCTTGACACCGTCCCGCCCGCGGGATTATCTGAATGAACATTCGGTCACTAAAATGAATCACCTATCAGCGATACCTAAGTGAGGCTCCAATGGCGGACACCGGCGTCCAACCCACGCATCCGATTCTCGAACGGGACCACGCCTCGCGCTGGCTCGGGATCGACGTCGTTGCCCTCGACGACGGTTACGCGGTGATCACCATGACGCTCCGCCACGAAATGCTGAACGGGTTCGGGATAGCTCACGGCGGGATGGTGTTTGCGTTCGCCGACTCGGCGTTCGCCCTGGCCTGCAACCCGGTCGGTAAGACCGAAACTGCCACGGTGGCCTCGGGCGCGGACATCACCTTCCTCGCATCCGCGCAGCCCGGCGACCGACTGACTGCCACCGCCACCCGCCGCGCGTCGGCGGGGCGCAGCGGTCTCTACGACATTTCGGTGACCGCCGAGAACAGCGAGGGCACGCGTGCGATTGCCGAGTTCCGTGGGCGGTCCCGCACCATCCCGAATCCGCAACGCATCATGCCCAACAACGCAACCTCCGACAGCTCCACCGGCACCAGGACAGAAAAGAGCCTCCCATGACCAGCACGGCACTCAAGGCCACCGCCGCGGATCCCGCAACCCTCGACGCCGAGGAGCTGATGTCCCGCGATCAGATCGAGGCTCTTCAGCTAACCCGCCTGAAGCACACCGTGCAGTACGCCTACGAAAACGTGCCGCTGTACCGGGACAAGTTCGATGCGGCGGGGGTGCACCCCACCGACCTCAAGGAACTCAGCGACCTCTCGGCCTTCCCGTACACCACCAAGGAGGACCTGCGGCGAACCTACCCTTTTGGGATGTTCGCCGTCCCCCAGAACCGGGTGGCGCGGATCCACGCGTCGTCGGGCACCACTGGCCGCCCGACGGTCGTCGGCTACACCACCGGTGATCTTGACCGCTGGGCCACGCTGGTGGCCCGGTCGCTCCGCGCGTCGGGCGTCAAGAAGGGCGACAAGGTCCACAACGCGTACGGCTACGGGCTTTTCACCGGAGGCCTCGGGGCCCACTTCGGGGCCGAGAAGCTCGGTTGCACCGTGATCCCCATTTCGGGCGGGCAGACCGAGCGACAGGTCCAGCTGATCTCCGACTTCGAACCCGACGCGATCCTGGCGACCCCCACCTATTTGCTCACCATCCTTGACGCGATGGCTGCCGCGGGCATCGACCCCGCCAGCACGTCCCTGAAGACTGCTGTGCTCGGCGCCGAGCCCTGGACCGAGGAGATGCGCCACGAACTGGAGAGCCGGATGGGGTTCGATGCCTGTGACATCTACGGCCTGTCCGAGGTGATGGGCCCCGGTGTGGCAGGTGAATGCGTCGAAAGTAAGGACGGCTCCCACATCTGGGAGGACCACTTCCGGCCCGAGATCATCGACCCGTTCACCGACAAGGTGCTCGACGACGGCGAGCACGGAGAACTGGTGTTCACCTCCCTCACCAAGGAGGCGCTACCCATCATCAGGTACCGCACCCACGACCTGACCCGACTGCTTCCCGGCACCGCGCGGCCCGGCATGCGCCGGATGGGTCGCATCACCGGACGCAGCGACGACATGATCATCCTCCGCGGGGTCAACCTCTTCCCTACCCAGATCGAGGAGATCGCGCTTCGCATCCCGGCGCTCAGCCCGCATTTCCAGCTGGAGATCACCCGTCCGGAAGGCCAGCGGATGGATGCCATGACCGTCAAGATTGAACCACGGGAAGGGGTTTCAGCGCACGACGCCGAAACAGCGGCCAGCCACCTCAGCGAGCAGATCAAGATCCACATCGGGTCCAGCTGCGCGGTCACCGTCGCTGAGCCGGGTTCACTGGCCCGGTCGAGCGGCAAACTCCGCCGCATCTATGACCTGCGACCCAAGGGCGGCAGCTGATGCCGACCGCTTCCCCGCAGACGGGCAACCGCCGCGGGCGGCCCGGCTACGACCAGCAGACCGTCCTGACGATCGCCGTCGACGTGTTCAACCGACACGGCTATGAGGCAACGTCGATGGGCATCCTCGCCGAGAACCTGGGGATCAGCAAGTCCGCCATCTACCACCATGTCCCCTCCAAGGGGGACCTGCTCCGCCTCGCGCTCGATCACGCACTCGGCGGGCTGGAAGCCGTGCTGACCGATCCAGCCGCCACCTCGGGCAAGGCAGACGCCCGGCTGGAGTTCGTGTTGAGGGGCACCATCGCCGTGCTGATCGAGCGGCTCCCGTTCGTGACCCTGCTGTTGAGGCTTCGGGGGAATACCGAGGTGGAGCGCGGCGCCCTGGAACGTCGCCGGGCCTTCGACCATCAGGTGGCGGCACTGGTGGACGCCGCGCGCACCGAGGGGTCCCTGCGCTCCGATATCGACCCACGCACCACCACCCGCTTGCTGTTCGGCACCATCAACTCGATTGTCGAGTGGTACAAACCCGGCGGCGCGGTGTCACCGGATCAGCTGGCCGACGACGTCATCACGATGGTCTTCGACGGGCTCCACAGCACCTGATCAGCTGCATCGAGGACCCGGCCAACCCCGTCCCCCGAACGGTGAGATCTGGTGGGCCAGGAACCCCCGGACCCACCAGATCTGGCTCCTCGGCGCAGTGGTGCTACCCCCGATTGGGGTCGGTTCGCAGGTAGCGGCCTACTTCTCGACGAGGGTCAGGACGTCGTAGGTGGCGACGATCTCGTCGTTCTGGTTGTGCAGCACCGCATCCCAGGCGACCTCGCCGTATTCTTCGTCTTCACGCGGGGTGATCCGCTTGGACGTCAGGGTGACGCGGATCGAATCACCGGCGGCCACCGGGGTGATGAACCGCAGGTTCTCCAGCCCATAGTTGGCGAGCACCGGACCCGGAGCGGGGTCGACGAACAATCCCGCACCCCAGGACAGCAACAGGTACCCGTGCGCCACGATGCCGGGGAAAAACGGGTTGGCCGCCGCGGCTTCCTCGTTGGTATGCGCGTAGAAAGTGTCCCCCGTGCTGTTCGCGAACGCGGTGATGTCCTCGAGGGTCACCTGTCGCAGCTCCGAGCGGACGGCGTCCCCAATCCGGAGGGTGGCCAGATTTTTCCGGAACGGGTGGGCGTCATCGAACCGCTGGTCGGCCCCGGTATGCCACACACCGGTCACCGCGGTGAGCATGTTCGGCGATCCCTGGATCGCAGTGCGCTGCATGTGGTGCAGGACCGAGCGGATACCACCGAGTTCCTCGCCGCCGCCGGCACGCCCCGGCCCGCCATGGACCAGGTGAGGCACGGGTGAGCCGTGGCCGGTGGAGCTGCGGGCATCTTCCCGGTTGAGCATCAGTACCCGGCCGTGGTGGGCGGAGATACCCAGGACCAGTTCGCGGGCGACGGCGGGGTCGTTGGTGCAGACCGTCGCCACCAGTGACCCGGCGCCGAGGGCGGCGAGCCGGACGGCGTGGGCGGCGTCGTCGTACCCGATCACCGACGCCACCGGACCGAATGCCTCAACAGTGTGCAGTTCGATCGCCTCGGCGTTTTCCCAGGTCAGGAGAACCGGGGACATAAAAGCACCGTCGGTGACGGTGTCCACCGTGCCGTCGGCGCGGGTGACGCGGGGAGCATCAAGGGTGCCGTAGGCCAGCTCACCGCCGGCCGCGATCATCGTCTCGACGGCACTTCTGACATCCCTGAGCTGGTCCAGCGATGCGAGGGCGCCCATGGTGACACCCTCGGCCCGCGGGTCGCCGAGGACGACGCGCTGCTCAATGCGCTCCTTCGCCGCCGCGACGACGTCGTTCACCAGCGCCTTGGGCACGATGGTGCGGCGGATGCTCGTGCACTTCTGTCCAGCCTTGACGGTGATCTCGGTGACCAGCGACTTGATGAACGCGTCGAATTCGGGTGTGCCCGGGACGGCGTCCTCACCGAGGATCGCGGCGTTGAGGGAATCGGTTTCGGAGGTGAAGCGGACTCCCCCGTGCACCACGTTGTCGTGGGACTTCAGCTTGTTGGCGGTCGACGCCGATCCGGTGAAGGACACCAGGTCCCGGTAGTCCAGGTAATCCAGCAGGTCACGAGCGGACCCGGAGATCAGCTGGAGCGCCCCCTTCGGCAGGATGTTGGACTCGATGATGAACTTCACGACGGCGGCAGTCAAGTATCCGGTGGGCGTAGCCGGTTTGACGATGGTCGGCACTCCGGCCAGGAAGGCAGGAGCCAGCTTCTCCAGCATGCCCCAGACAGGGAAGTTGAAGGCGTTGATCTGGACGGCTGCACCGGGGATCCGGGTGTAGATGTGCTCGCCAAGGAAGGTGCCATCCTTCGAGAGAATCTCCGGCGGCCCGTCCACCACCACGTTCGAGTTCGGCAGCTCGCGGCGACCCTTGGACCCGAAGGTGAAGAGCACCCCGATCCCGCCGTCGATATCCACCATCGAGTCAATTTTCGTGGCACCGGTCCGGGCCGACAGTTCGTACAGCGAGGTGCGCTGGTCGTTGAGGAACTGCGCCAGCGCCTTGAGCATCAGCGCGCGCTGGTGGATCGTGAATTCGCCCAGCGTCCGCTGACCGGTGGTGCGCGCGTAGTCGACCACCCGGGCGACGTCGAGGCCCTCGGTGCTGACTACCGCGAGTGTTTCGCCGGTGCTGGCATCCCTGACATCCGCACTGTTGCGGTCGGTCAGGGAGCTGGTGTCGGGCGTCCACCAGGCATCCTCGATAAAACTGGGAACCGTCTGAACGCGTACCGCTGTTGAAGTCATCGTCGACTTACCTTTCGCCTCTGGGTGTCTCAAGCGCCCGCCGCCCCCTGAAGGAGGATAACTGAACGGACGTTCGGTAATATGTCCAGCGTACATTAGTCGACATTTTCCGCACCCGTTTCTTTCCTCCCTAAGGAGCCCTCCGTGACCCATCAGGTCTGGCAGATTCAGCTTGGCGAACTCGACGAGAAGATGGGCGTGAAAATTCTTGAGCAGTCGGTTCAGCGGGTGGTAGCCACCATGCCGGTGGAGGGCAACCGGCAGTCGTTCGGTCTGCTGCACGGCGGTGCTTCCCTCGCCGTGGGCGAGGCTGTGGGGTCCTGGGCAGCCGTGATCCATGCGAGCACCATGGGGAAGACAGCCGTGGGCGTGGATGTCTCAGCCACCCACCACAAGTCTGCCCGCGAGGGTCTGGTCACGATCACCGCCACCCCGATCCACCTGGGCGGCACCCTCACCACCCACGAGGTGGTCCTCACCAACGACGACGGCGCCCGCCTGTGCAGCCTGAGGATCACCAACCTGATCATCGACCGCCGCTAGGTCATCCGCTAGCGCTTCCTTGCCAGCCGGTAGGTGAGCCCCGCCAACACCTGCGGCCACTCGGCCGCGACGATCGAGAACACGACGGTGTCCCGAAGACTTCCGTCGGGCCCCCGCCGGTGGGCTCGTAACACGCCGTCCTGTTTGGCCCCGAGCCGGGCGATCGCATCCCGCGACTGATGGTTCATCCAGTGGGTGCGGAATTCGACGGCGGTGCACCCGATCTGGTCGAAGGCGTGGGCCAGGAGCAGCCACTTGCTTTCGGGGTTCGTTCCTGTGCCCTGGATGGAGGCACGGTTCCAGGTGTAGCCGATCTCGACCCGCGGGGTGTCGGCATCGATGTTGCAGTACGTGGTCATGCCGAGAACCTGGCCGTTGTCATTCCGGCGGAGGGTGAAGGGCAGCATGGCGCCCTGGGCCTGGAGCGCCAGCCGCCGGTCGGTCTCCGCTGCCATCGTCTCGGGGGTGGGGACCGAGGTGTACCAGAGATTCCACAGCTCGCCGTCCCGGACGGCATCGACCAGCCCGTCATGGTGCTCAGTCGAGAGCGGCTCCAGGGTGATTGTTGGGCCGGTCAGCGTTACGGGCAGCAGTGCGGTCATGGGCTCATTCAACCACGCGATCCATCCTCCCGGGGGCTGCGCTGAGGAACCACTGGCTGGGTAGGTCAGCCGGCCAGGCTAGCCGGTCAGCCGGGCCCTCAACGCTGCCAGTTCCGCCGCGGTGAGGCCCGCATCCAGGAGATACCGCTCGGCGTCGAAGACATCCAGCAGCTCCCGCAGATGGGCGACCGCACCGTCAAGACGCTCCACCAGCTCAGTTTCGGACAGCGGAACCTCTCGGGGAGTCTCCTGCGTGGAGTGGAACTCGTTGATCCCCCGGACGCCCCTGGCATAATCCTGGACAATCTCGTCGGTAGGGACCCCCGCGGCTGACAGCATCACCGTCACCACGAGGCCAGTGCGGTCGCGGCCCGCCGAACAGTGGACCACGACTCCGCCGTCAGGTGCGTTGATCACAGCCCTCACCACTGCGACGATCTTTTCCGGCCAGCGCCGCAAATTCTCCAGATAGTACTTCGGTGAGCTCAGGTACGGGCCGACCAGCTCCATGAACTCAGCGTCGGACTGGTCCTCTGTGGGGCGGTTGACGATGAAGAAACGGCCCATGGCTTCATCGGCAACCGCCGGGTCGCTGTCCCGCCGGCCAAACTCGCCGGGATTCCGCAGGTCGACGACGGTGCGGACGCCGTCGTCGTGCGCGTGCTGCCAGCCGTCAGCGGTGATCCACTCGTGGCGGCCCATCCGGTAGATCCGGCCCGGTTGAATGAGGCCGCCTAAGCCGCCAAGATCGCGGGCGTTGACCGCGCCGTCCCACCCGACAATTCCCGCGCGGGAGGGGTCGGTGGCCTGGTCTGGGTGCGGGGTCATGCCCCACCCTAACAAGTGTCGGCCGGGTAGCGGGTTCTTCCCGCTACCCGTATCCAGGAAGCCCTTTGCAGGAGTACCTTGAATCCATGAAAACTCCCGTCTGGTCCCTATTGGGACGCGGCACTGCCGCCACACTTCTCGCTTTTGGCCTGGTCGCCGGCACCGTCGCCGGCCCCACCTCGGCCACCACCCCCGACCGCCACCGGGTGTCGGCCGACTATGTTGCGCTGGGGGACTCCTACGCCGCGGGATTCGGTGCAGGCTCCTATGTCAACGCCTGCGGACAATCACCGCTGGGGCTGCCTGGTCTCCTCGATGAGCGGCGGGGGATCGAACTGACCTTTAATGCCTCCTGCAGCGGAGCGAAGGCTTCCGCCGACCGTACTGACGCCGTCCCTGACCTTCCCGAGCAGTTGGAGCAACTCGTCGGCGCCAGGTTGATCGGACAGGGCACCGATCTGGTCACCCTTTCCGCGGGAGGCAACGATCTCAACTTCGGCTCGGTGGTGGGCGCGTGTGCCTCTCAACCACTCGCCGTCTGCGAGCAGGTCATTGATTCCCGCACGCTCCAGGCTCAGACCACCCTCGCCGCCGCCCTGGATGACCTGTATGGGGACCTCCGCGCCGCCGCGCCGACGGCGGAGATTGTGGTCACCGGCTACCCTCACCTGTTCTCGCCACGATCGGGCTCCGAAGTACTCCTCAGCACGGAGGCGCAACGATTGTTCAATGACGGCACTGATGCGCTCAATGAGGTCATCCGCCACAACGCCCAGGCCAACCGTCTGCAGTACGTGGACGTGGTCCAGAAGTTCAAGGGACACGGCATCGGGACCAGGGACCCCTGGATCACCTATACCGGTTTCACCGCAATCGACGATCTGCACCCGAACGCCAGGGGGTATGAGCGGGGCTACTTCAAGGCGGTCCGCAGCATGGTCAACCTGTCCACCCTGGCGCGCTGAACGGGACCCGGCACCGAACGGCTCCGGCGCTGGGTGAGACACGGCTATCGGAGCAGCTCGTAGAACCGCCAGAAACCGAAGTCCTCGATCGGTAGCGTCCTGATGCCGGCAAACCCGGCCGCCACCGCGTACGCGTGCAGGACGTCGCGGCGCATCACCGTCCCGGTGGCGGTGCTGAGTTTGTGCGACATGCCATCAGGCAGGCAGACGAGCAGGCTGACTCCGTACATGAGCCGCTCCAATTCATCCCCCGGTGCGGTGAAAGTGTCGGCGACAGCCTCGTCCATGACAATCACGGTGCCATGCGGGGCGAGCGCCTGCCGGGCCGCGGCGAGGACCTCCACGGGGTGGGGCAGGTCGTGGATGCACTCGAAGGCGAACACGGCGTCGTAGGACGCTGCGGGGAGCGCCTTGGCGTCCGCCTCCCAGAAGCTGACCCGGTCCTGCATGCCCGCATGGGTGGCATTGACTGTCGCCAGTTTCACTGATGCGGGGTCGACGTCGAAGCCCTCCACCGTGGCGTTCGGATAGGCGCGGGCCAGGGCGATGCTCGACCATCCTCCCCCGGCGCCCACATCGGCTATCCGGGCCCCGGGGAGGCGCAACCGCGCATCAAGGTGTTCGATCCCCCGCAACGCGCCAGGCAGGACCGACTCGAACCAGGGCCGGTTCATATCAGCTTGCGACTCCCGGGCGTCAGCGCCGAAGTCTGACCATCCCACGCCGCCTCCGGTCCGATAGGCGTCCAGCAGGGATGGCAGTTGTACCGCGGCGCCCGCAAACATCCTGGCCAGCGGGGCGAGGTAGTTCAGGCTGCCCTCATCGGTGAGCGCCTCCACCGCGCCCGGGGGGATGCTGAATCGCCGCTCGCGCGCTGCGGCGTCTACACCGTCCGCCGGTCCGGAAGCGACGGACAGGATTCCGGTGACCGCCTGCTGCTCCAGCCATTCCCGGGTATACCGCTCGTTCGTCCCGGATCGCTGGGCCAGCTCAGCTGCTGTCGCGGGTCCGCCATCCCGCAACTGCCGGTACCACCCCAGCCGGTCTCCCAGATGGATGGCCAGCGCGTCGACCATGCCAAGGGACGCATCGAGCACACGCTGTGCCACCGCCTCCGCGGTTGGGGTCGTGTGCTCGTGATCCTGTGATTGTTGGCTGGGCTGGCTCAAAGGGTGCCTCCTGGAACACCTCACCGGGTGTGGCGGCTCCTCAACCAAAGCCGTCGGTGGATTGCCACTATGGCCCACCTTGCGGTCGCTGGCAAGGCCTTCGCCCTGGCTGGTGGAAACCAGTCGACCAACTTCAGCAATCCTCGACCCTCCCCTGGTTTACTCGGTCCAGTCAAAGAAGCCTTTGCCCGACTTTCGGCCCAGCTCTCCGCGGGCCACCTTGTCCCGCAGCAGCTGAGGCGGCGCGAACCGCTCCCCCAGCGTCGACTCCAGGTACTCGGCAATGCCGAGCCGGACGTCGAGACCCACCAGGTCGGTGGTCCGCAGCGGGCCGACCGGGTGCTTGTAGCCCAGTACCATTGCGGTGTCGATATCCTCGGCCGAGGCAACACCGTCCTCGACCATCCTCATGGCCTCGAGCGCGATCGCAACGCCCAACCGCGAGCTCGCAAACCCAGGCGCATCCTTCACGACGACGGGGGTCTTCCCCAGCTGCTGCACCCACCCGCGCGCTGCGACGGCCAGCTCGTCCGATGTCTGCCGTGCCAGGACCACCTCGATGAGCGTTGAGGCGGGCACCGGGTTGAAGAAGTGGAGCCCGCAGAAGCGATCGGGACGCTGCAGTCTCTCGGCCAGGTCGCTGACGGACAGGGACGAGGTGTTGGTCGCCAGCCACGCGGTGGGAGCCAGCCGTTCCTCGACGGCGGTGAGGGCGGCTGACTTGAGGTCTGTATCCTCAGGAACCGCCTCGACCACCAACCCGCATGACTCGAACGCTGCGTAGTCAACGGAGACGGACACCCGTGCCGAAAGGGTGTCGAGGGTCTCTGTCGTCGTCCCGCGCTGCACGCTTTTTCCGAGTGCGTCGAGGACGCGTTGGAGGGCTGCCTCGGCGGCGTCGCCGTCGCGCTCGACGACCACAACGGTGGCACCCGCCGTGCAGAACGCATGGGCGATACCCGCCCCCATCCGGCCGCCGCCCAGGACGCCGACGAGGTCGGGGATAGGAACCGTGTCAGGGGTTTCCGGTGATGGTGTCATTTGTTCTTCCTGTCGAGGAATGCCTGCATCCGGTCGAACTTCGCCTCGGATTCGAACAGTATTCCCTGGGCCAACTGGTCGATGACCGGGTGGGCTTCGGGCGGGGCATGGAACACGGACTTGGTGATCCGGACGGCCAGCGGGTCCTGCCGTCCGATCCGGACGGCCAGCGCGTTGGCGGCGGGGAGCAAGGCGTCTGGCTCATGGATCTCGGTGATGAGCCTGGCGGCGAGCGCCTCGTCAGCCCCCAGGATCCGGCCCGCGAGCAGGATCTCCTTGGCGAGCGGCTCGCCGACCAGCTCACGCAGCCGCCACGTTGCACCGGCCGCGGCGAGGATGCCAAGGCCGGTCTCGGGATTGCCGATCTTCAGGCTGGGCGTACCGATCCTGAAATCTGCTGCGTAGGCAAGCTCAGCACCTCCCCCGAGCGCGTACCCGTCGAGCGCGGCGATCACCGGCATGGGCAGCCGGGCGATCCGGGCGAACAGGGTGGAGTTGATACCAGCAAGGGCATCGTCCCGGCGTCGCTCGCGCAGTTGCGCGATATCCGCCCCTGAGGCAAAGACGCCGTTGCTCCCGGCGAGGATCAGGACCCGGGGCTCTTTCTCCAGAAGGACGCACACTGCATGCAGTTCATCGACCATTGTCTGGTCAATGGCGTTGCGAACCTCCGGCCGGTGCAGCTGGACCGTGAGGCGGTCGCCGTCGTCGCGCACCTTCAGCGTGGTGAACCCAGCCACTAGACGCGCTCCAGCAGCATTGCGGTGCCCTGGCCGACGCCGACGCACATGGTCGCCAGTCCGATCGCCCGTCCCTCGCCGCGTGCCTCACGTTCGAGGCGGCCCAGCAGGGTGATGGCGAGGCGCGATCCGGAGGAGCCGAGGGGATGTCCGAGGGCAATCGCGCCGCCATCCCGGTTCACCACTTCCTCATCGAGTCCCAGCCTGCGGATGCAGGCGATCGACTGGGTGGCGAAGGCTTCGTTAAGTTCGACGGCGGTGAGGTCGCCGATGCCCAGGCCGGTGCGCTGAAGCACCTTCTGGGTGGCGGGGACCGGGCCGATGCCCATGATCGCCGGCGGCACGCCCGCCGATGCGCCATCGAGAATGCGGGCGCGGGCTGCGAGTCCCAGTCGGTTTACCGCCGCTTCTGAAGCGACGATGATAGCGGAGGCGCCGTCGTTCAGGGAACTGGAGTTGCCGGCCGTGACCACCCCGTCGCGTTTGACGACCGGGCGGAGACCCGCGAGTACGTCGAGCGTGGTGTCAGCGCGAGGACCCTCATCGGTGTCGACGAGGACCTCCCGCTTGCCTGCACGGGTGGGCACCGGCACGATCTCGTCGCGGAAGTGGCCCGCCTCGATGGCGGCGAGGGCCCGTTGATGGGACCGCAGGGCGAAGGCGTCGGCTTCGTCACGGGTGATCCCGTCGACCGATGCGAGCTCCTCGGCCGTCTCAGGCATGGAGTAGGTGGTCTTGTGCTGCGCCGCGAAGATCGGGTTGGTGAAGCGCCACCCAATGGAGGTGTCGAAGACATCGCCCGGCTTAGCGAAGGCCTTGGCGGGTTTCTCCATTACCCAGGGGGCACGGCTCATGGATTCCACGCCGCCGGCGACGACGATATCTGCTGCCCCGGACTTGATCATGTGGGAGGCCATAATGATTGCTGACAGGCCTGACGCGCAGAGCCGGTTAACGGTGATGCCGGGAACCGTCTCCGGCAGGCCGGCGAGCAGGGACGCCATCCGGGCGACGTTGCGGTTTTCCTCACCGGCTCCGTTGGCGTTGCCGAAGATTACCTCGTCAATTTCCCCGGGGTCGATTCCCGCGCGGGTTACGGCTTCGCGGATCGCCAGCGCCGCCAGATCGTCGGGCCTGACTCCTGAAAGGGCCCCGCCGTAGCGTCCTACCGGGGTGCGAACCCCGCCGACCAGAAATGCCTCGGCCATGCCTGCCTCCAGAATCATCAGCGATTTTGTTAGTCCTTCGGCCAGCTCAATTACTGACCGTTCGTTCTATATTACAGACGTGCCCAAAAAAGTGGCGCTACTGCACAGGCGTTGTTGCCACACCACTCGCCTGCTGGTGAGGCACTTTCCCTGGGCGGCCCGGGTCTAGCTGGGCGATCCTGCGACCCGTCCGGATTCCAGCCGCAGCTCACGCCCCGTGGGGAGGGTCGAGAACCACCGCCGCAGCTCGCGGTCGTGACTGGCGATCACCAGCGTCCCTCCGTAGCCAGCCAAGGCCTCCTCGAGTTCCCCTACCAGGACGGGCGCCAGATGGTTGGTCGGCTCATCGAACAGGATGACGTCGTAGCGCCCCACCAGCAGGCGGGCCAGTGCGAGCCTCCGATACTGCCCGGCGGACAGCGATCCCACAGGCACCAGGAGATCAGCGGTGCGGAACAGGCCCAGGTTCAGCAGGCGATCCGCATGCTCCTCCAGATCCCCGATGAGCCCGGAGGCAAAGGCTGGCAGCAGGCGCATTGACGGTTTCCGGTGTGGACGCAGTTCCTGCGGAAGGTACCCCAGGTGTCCGCGCTGGGCTAGGGTGCCCCGGTCCACGGGACACACCCCGGCCATGACCTCGAGAAGGGTGGTTTTGCCCGCCCCGTTGGGTCCGGTGACCAGGAGGTTGTCCCCCGCTCCGACAGCCAGGGCCTCCACGGCGAGTCGGTCGGCTACCGCCGCGCCGTCCAGTTCCAGGACTGTACCAGTGAGCGACTGGCCCCCGAACTGTGCTGAGAGTGTCAGTGGCTGCGGTGGCCGGTCCACCGGGTGTTCCTGGAGTCGGCGCAGGCGTTCCAGGGCGTTGCGTTTCTGGCTGGTGATTGCTTCCTGGACCGTTCCCTGCTTGAAGTCGTAGCCCATCTTGTCCCCGTCGCGTCGCCGACCGTAACCCATCCGGCCCTCGACCGCCGCGGCCTTGGCCCGTTCAGCTTCCTTGGCGTCCATCCACTGCTGGTAGTCCTGTTCCCAGCGGCGCCGCTCGGCGGCCTTGGCCTGCAGATACCCGTTGTACCCGTCACCGTAGCGGCGCAGCTCCCGTCGGTCGCCATCGACCTCGATGATTGTCGTGGCGAAGGTGCGCAGGAACGAACGATCGTGGGAGATGGCAACGACCGCGCCCCGGTGGGCGGCCAGCTCGCGCTCCAGCCAGGCGACGGCGTTGTCGTCGAGGTGGTTGGTCGGTTCATCCAGCAGCAGGATGGCGGCGGGATCCGCGAGCAGGCAGGCCAGCGCCAGACGTTCCTGCTCCCCACCGGACAGTGTGTCGAGGGTGCGGTTCCGCTGCAGACCACCCAGGCGGAGCTGGCTGAGTGCAGCATCGACCCGAGAATCGACGGCGTAGCCATCATGGAGGTCGTACGCGGATTGGGCCGCGCCATAGCGTTCAAGCTCGTCGGAGTCAGCGACAGCCAACGCGGCCTCCCGGGTCCGCAGCTCCGCCTCGATGGAGCGGATCCTGGCCAACGCCGTATCGATGACCGTCTGCACCGTGTCGGTCGGAGCATGGTCGAGGGTCTGCGGCAGGTGACCGACTGCCCCGTGCACGGAGACCTGACCGCCGTCGGGAGACTCCAGCCCCGCGATGAGCCGCAGGAGGGTGGACTTCCCGGCACCGTTTTCACCGACCACTGCTACCCGTTCGCCGCTGCCGATTCTCAGGTTGACGTGATCCAGCAGCAGGCGATCGCCGTAACCATGGGACACCTCGGATAGCTCTATGTGTTCGCTCACGGGGGTTCCTCGTACTGTGGAAGGGGGCACCGGTGGGACGGCGCGTCATTGTCACGGCGCACGGTGGGCACCGACGGGACGGGCGGGGCGGCTAATTCCACATGCCCCTAGCGTGCCCCGGGACGGTGGGCCCGTCAACCCGCTGGTGTGACGGGGAGCCCAGCTATCGGATCCAGTGTGACCACCCCAGGGCTTGTTGCCAGCCCTGTGAGGCCCTACCCTAGTCCCATCCCTCGGGGACAGCGATGGAATCGGCACGTCAGGAACTCCTCTCCCGCAGGAGTGATGCCTGAGACACCACTTTGCTTTCCCACTACTGATGAAACTGGCGTTCCGGCCGGGAATTGCTCGCACCCTCCTAGGAGTTCACATGACCGACCCCGTTCCCAGTCTCCCCAGCCGAGTGTGGGCATTTGCCACGGGCGACCCATCCCGGCGCGTGCTCACGTGTGCGGCCGCTGCCGCCCAGGTCCTCTTGCCAACGGTCTACGGTCCACGCTTCAACGGGGAGAACGCTCCACCCAACGTGATTCAACCGGCCCCTTACACCTTTACCGTTTGGTTCCCCATCTTCGCCTCGTCCATCGCCTACGCGGTCCATCAGGCCCTCGGCCCGGCCCGGAACCTGGACATCTCGCGTGCAGTGGGCTGGCCTCTCGCCGGGGCGTTCGCCGCCACCGGTATCTGGGCGCCACTCGTGCGATCCGGCAAGTTCTGGAGCGCCCAGGGAGCGCTGGTCACAATCGCTGTGCTCGCAGAGTTGGGACGCCGCCGAATCGCTCATGCAGAGCTCAAGGGCGATCTGACCACCGCAGAAGTGGCTGCGGCCGCCCCCGCAGCGGGAATGCTCGCGGCCTGGGGTCAGGCAGCATGCGGAGTCAACCTGGCAGCCATGCTCGTCAGCAACAACATTGTCCCCGCCGGGCCGAAAGCCGCCACCGCAGGAGCGGCGCTCCTCGCGGGGCTCGGTGTGCTCGGCACCAGAGCTGCGGCCATGCCGGAACGCACCAGCGTCTCCTCCCGTTTCTACATCGGCACTCTCCTCTGGGCATTCGCCGGTGTGATCATCGGGCAACGCGGTCGTTCCCGGTCCGCAGTTGCAGTGGCGGCCGGAGCGGCCGCCACTATATTGACCGTCACTGTATGCGGGCCCACCGGGAAGCGGTCGGGACGGAAACTGGAACCGTTCAGCAGCCCGACGTAGCGGCCAATCATCATCGTAGGTATTGATGAGTCAACGCGTTGTCTTGCCACTATCCTCGGACGAGCGTAAGTTGCCGTCCATGGCAAAGGATCCCGTCGAGACAAATCCTGAGAACTACCGCGTTGTATTCGAAAATGAGCGAGTCCGTGTTCTCGAATACACGGACGAACCGGGGAACGTCACCACAGAACATCATCACCCGGATAGCGTAATGATCACTGCCAGCGATTTCCGCCGTCGTATCTCTGCCAATGGAAAGTCAGTGGAGGTTGACCTTCCCGCCGGGGTTGTCCGCTGGTTGCCCGCCCAGGATCACGTAGGGGACAATATCGGGCAGTCGAACACTCATTCATTCTTCGTAGAGTTGAAGGAACTTACACCCGCAGCACCTGACGGGTCTGACGCCATTCTCGGGCCCGCCTCCGCCTGGAAGGGCTGAACAGTCCCAGAAGCGAACAGCGTCGCTACTCACTCGGGCGGGGCGCGTGTTGTCCGGAGTCCATCAGGAGACCTTCGGTCTGAACCATCCATAGTGCTGATTCCCCCGAACAGTCCGGTCGGGGTCAAGCCCGGATAGGGGTGACTGATCCCGAGATCAGGGCGGTGGTGGCGAGGAGTTCCACGTTGATGTGGCTGCGGCGTCCCATTTCGACTCCTTGGGTGATCGTCAATGTGTCACCGGTTGTGGCACGGCCAAGCTTTGCAAGGTAACCGGCGAAGGCTGCTGCCGCTGCACCTGTGGCTGGGTCTTCGATGACTCCGCCCCACGGAAACGGGTTCCGTGAGTGCCATTGCCCAGCCCCGGTGGGGGTGATGAGCTGGACGGTCACCCAGTTTTGCGCCAAACAGAGGGCCCGGAGTTTCTCAAAGTCATAGTTGAGCAGCGCAAGCCGCGATGTGTTGCAGGCGACGAGCACCGGGTGATGGTTGCCGCCGAATCCGATCGCCGGCGGGAAATCCGGATGCAGGTCTGTGCCGTCCCACCCGAGATGGTGGAGGACATCTTTGAGCTGACCAGCAGTTATGGGTGCGCTTGAGATGGTGGGGCTCTGGAATGCGCCGCTGGTCCCTGCGTCAGTGGTGGTGGCTGACGCAAAACGTTTCCCACCCTGGTATCCAGTGTGAAATCCCCGAAACCTAGTTCATGTCCCAGCGCGACAGCAGTGGAGATGGTCGCATGACCACAGAAATCGACCTCGCCCCCGGGTGCGAAATAGCGGACTGTCAGCGCGGTGTTGCGCTGGAGGGAAGAGATCACGAACGCGGTTTCGCTATCTCCCACATCGGCCGCGATGCGCTGCATGTCCTCGACGCTCAGATGCTGTGCGTCGAGGACAACTCCGGCGGGGTTTCCACAGTCGGCCCGGTCCGAGAAAGCGGCATACCGGCCGATCTGAGGAGCAGGCATGATGGTCAAGGGGTCTCCAATCATTCGGCGAGGCCCCGTTGTGGACACCATCACTATTCCACCCTTTCAGGCACCGTCACCGGAAACGAAGCATCCACCGCCCTGTAACACGCAGGGTTACAGTCGCAGGGCTACAGCTCAGACTTTCGCTAGCCCTCTTATCAGGACTCCTCGATTTCGAGACTGAAGGCTAGCTTGAGCGCTTTGCCGTCGCCACGGCGTGGTCGTCCTTGTCATCGGCTCCGCGGGTTTTGAGCAGACTCGCGACGGTCGCCACAGCGATGGTTGCGGTGATGAAGAGCAGCGAGAACCAGATGGGGATTTCTGGTACCCAGAGGAGCGGTTCCCCGCCGTTAACGAAGGGAAGCTCGTTGACATGCAGTGCGTGGAAGACGAGCTTCACGCCGATGAAGCCAAGGATAACGGCCAGACCCTGGGCAAGGTAGACCAGGCGCTCAAGCAGCCCTCCGATGAGGAAAAACAGTTGACGCAGACCCATCAATGCGAACGCGTTGGCGGTGAAAACGATGTAGGCCTCGTTGGTCAGACCATAGATGGCGGGAATCGAATCGACAGCGAATATGAGGTCCACAAAGCCAATCGCGATGATTGTCAACAGCATGGGCGTGACGAACCGCTTCCCGCCCTGCTTCACAGTGAGTTTGTCCTCGTGGTACTCATCCGTGACCGGCAGGAACCGGCGTACCAGTGCCATGAACTTACCGTTAGCCGGATTGGATTCGTGGCTGCCAAATGCTTGCCGGTACGCCAAGACAAGCAGCAGAGCGCCGAAAATATAAAAAACCCAGGAGAAGTTCTCGATCAGGGCCGCCCCGATGGCGATGAACCCGCCACGCAGGATCAGGGCAATGATGATCCCGATCATCAGCACCTTCTGCTGGTACTTCTTTGGCACAGCAAATCCGGTCATCACGATGAGGAAGACGAATAAATTGTCGATCGAGAGTGCCTTCTCGGTGAGGTACCCGGCGAAGTACTCGCCACCGAACCTCCAGCCGGAGACCACTCCGATTCCGACGCCGAACAGTAGCGCTAGTCCGATATAGAACGCGGACCAGCGCGCCGATTCTCCGATGGAGGGTTCGTGGGGTTTACGCACGTGGGCGAAAAACTCGTACACGAAGAACAGGATCGTCACAGCGATTGTGATGAGCCAAATCTGAGGGGTGATTTGCATGAGGAGACTCCCAGGGGTTTAGGCGTTGAACAAATACGCCAAGGTCTCCTCCGCCCGGACGGCACCGGTACTGACGACCCGGGATGCTTCAGTGCATCCGTATTGACGGGCCAATCACAGACGGGAGTACTCCCCTTGATAAGAAGATTCTAGCTCACCGAAAACCATCCTCTCAACTGCCAGTAACCGGTACCTCCCGGGCCAGCACAGTGGTGGAAGTAGCTGCTGCCAGGGACGGCCCACTCCCACGGACAAATGCTGTCCGCTATGGGGTGGTTGCCGCAGCCGTACTTCCCTAGTGTCGGTGCATGACCTACAACATTCAGATCACTTTCGACTGCACCGATACTCACCAGCAGGCGGATTGGTGGGCTGAAACGCTTGGCTGGGTAGTGGAGCCCACGAACCAGGCCTTCATCGATGACGTGCTTGCCAAAGGCTGGGCTCAACCTGACGAACTGGTGGTGCACAACGGGGTGCGGGTCTGGCGGGACGGCGCAGCTATCTGCCGTCCCGGCGAGGAGGGCACCCCGGGCCGGTTGCGCATACTCTTTCAACCGGTCCCCGAACCGAAAACCGCAAAAAACCGCTGCCATCTGGACATCAACCTCGAAAGCGACGACAAGGACCAACTCCGGTCCCGGCTTGAGGGACGGGGCACCCGGTTCCTCTACCAGGCGAACCAGGGGCCGCACATCTGGTACACGATGGCCGACCCCGAGGGCAACGAGTTCTGCATTGGCTGACGCTGGCTAAACGTCCCGCCTCCGCAACACCACGCCCGCTGCTGCAAGGCTGAGAGCCCCAGCGGCGGCTCCCGCGATCGTGGCCGTCACCCCGGGCAGAACGGGGGGCGTGGACACCCCCGTGTCGACCCCTCCCACGGGCAGCTGACCCACCTGCGGTGCGGGGTCCGGCGTGGGCGACGCAAAATCGATGAAGCAGGGGTAGGTTCCATCCGGGAACACAATGGAACCGGGGTTGACGGCACACAGATTGTTTCCGTTGGCGTCAAGCAGGCCCCCGGTCACGAAGGTGACGGTGTTCGGGTCGATCACCGTCGCCTCGTCAAAGGGAACGAACACAATCTCATCGGGAGCTCCGAGGGCCGCCGGGGCGCCCGTGAGAGCGATCACAGCCGAGGCCGCCGCGATGGTGAGGATTTTAGTGAGTCTCATGACTCCCCCTTGATGTCGGCTGCCCCTCTTGGCCAGCTCTCACGCGCCAGCTAACCAAACACCAAGAAAAACCGCCAGCCCTCGTGGTTTCCCTCTTCCGGCCGATCCCAGCAGACCGACCTGATCACATGAAGGGCCCGCCGCGAAGTTACACTCGATGGGTGACTATCGACCTTCCCCCACAGGTTTCAGACCTCTTCGACCCTGCCCGCTGGCGACTCGTCTCCGGGTTTGGTGACCTCCAGGACATCACCTACCACCGGCAGGTTGAGCGGGCCGTGGATGGGAAGACGCGGGATCTCCCCACCGTGAGAATTGCCTTCAACCGGCCCGAGGTCCGCAACGCCTTCCGCCCCGGGACCGTCGATGAGCTGTACCGGACCATGGATCATGCCCGGATGACCTCCGACGTGGCCACCGTGCTGCTTACCGGAAACGGTCCGTCGCCCAAGGACGGCGGTCACTCCTTCTGCTCCGGCGGTGACCAGCGGATCCGCGGGCGCGACGGCTACCGCTACGCCGACGGCGAGACCAGCGAAAGCGTCGATCCGGCCCGTGCGGGACGGCTCCACATCCTGGAGGTGCAGCGACTGATGCGCACCATGCCCAAGGTGGTCATCGCCGTCGTCAACGGGTGGGCAGCCGGCGGTGGGCACAGCCTGCACGTGGTGGCGGACCTCACGATCGCGTCCCGCGAACACGGCAAGTTCAAACAGACCGATGCCACGGTGGGCAGTTTCGACGCCGGTTACGGGTCTGCCCTGCTGGCCCGGCAGATCGGCCAGAAGAAGGCCCGCGAGATCTTCTTCCTCGCCCGCGAATACTCAGCGGATGAGATGGTTGCCATGGGCGCCGTGAACGAGGCGGTGGACCACGCGGAACTGGAGACCACTGCGCTGCAGTACGCCGCAGACATCGCGCGGCAGAGTCCACAGGCTATCCGGATGCTGAAGTTTGCGTTCAACCTGGCCGACGACGGCCTCGCCGGCCAGCAGGTCTTCGCTGGCGAAGCCACCCGGATGGCCTACATGACCAATGAGGCGGTCGAAGGCAAGGAAGCCTTCCTGGAAAAACGGGCACCAGACTGGTCCGCCTACCCCTACTACTTCTAGGCCACCATGGAACTGCTCCCACTTCACACCCCGCCCGGATCCGACCCCCATGCCCTCCTCACTCCGTTGGCTGCTGCCCTCGCCGGTGAAGGCCCAGCCATTGCTCCCCATCTGGATCAGGGGCAGACCTTCGATGGTGAACTGCCCAACGACGAGATAGCCGCCGTCCTCAGCACCTCCGGCTCGACCGGGACGCCCAAGCAAACCATGCTCAGCGTCGACGCGCTCGCCGCCTCGGCGATGGGCACAGCCCTGGCACTGAAGGCCGAGGGCCAGTGGCTTCTCACCCTTCCCGTGCACTACGTGGCAGGGTTCCAGGTCCTGGTCCGATCGCTGTACGCTGGCACCCGCCCCTGGGCCATGGACCTGGCGGCACCGTTCAGCGCCGAATCGTTCACCGCAGCCGCTGGCGAGCTCACCGACAAGGTTCGATTCACCTCGCTGGTACCCACCCAACTGCACCGGTTGCTCCAGGATCCCCGTCCGGAAACACTCCAAGCGTTGCGCCGGTTCAACGCGATCCTCCTCGGTGGCGCGCCCGCATCGGCGAGCCTCCGTGAGGAAGCGCGACGGCAGGGGCTGAACCTGGTGCTCACCTACGGGATGAGCGAGACCTGCGGCGGCTGCGTCTACGACGGCGTCCCGCTGGAGGGAGTTGACCTGATCAACGAGGACGGCCGGCTGTGGATCAGCGGTCCGGTCCTGGCCGACGGCTATCTGGGACAGCCCGAGCTCAGCGCCGACCGGTTCAGGTTCAACTCGGGCCGCCGCTGGTTCAGAACCGATGACACCGGTGACCTTACCGGCGGGAAACTGTCAGTCTCCGGCCGGATCGACGACGTCATCGTTACCGGGGGCGTCAAGGTGTCTGCCACCGCCGTCGCCTCCGCCATCGAGTCGATGCCCGGGGTGCAGTCGGCTCTTGTGCTGGGCATCGAGAGCGCCGAGTGGGGCTCGGAGGTGGCGGCCGCCGTCGTCGGCCAGGTAAGCCCTGACGACGTGCGCCGGCATACGAAGGCTGCCCTCGGCGCGCACGCCACGCCGCACACCATCCTCACCCTCGCATCGCTGCCGGTGCTGCCCAACGGCAAACCCGACCGGCTCGCCGTGCTGGCCCTGCTCGAACGCGCCGGCGCCTAGACCTCCCGCCCCGAAACAAAGGACAACACCGTGGCTACTGCCGCACAATGGCTTGAGGGCGCCCGCCCGCGAACTCTCCCGATGGCTATCGCACCGGTAATCGTGGGCTGTGCCGCCGCCTTCGACCTCGGGGCCTTCAAACCCGTCAACGCTGCCCTGGCGGCCTTCGTCGCCATCCTGCTGCAGATCGGCGTCAACTACGCCAACGATTACTCCGACGGCGTCAGGGGCACCGACGCGGACCGGGTCGGCCCGCTACGCCTCACAGGATCCGGGGCCGCGCGGCCGGAACAGGTGAAGCGGGCAGCCTTCGCGTGCTTCGCGCTCGCGATGATCGCCGGCGGTGGGCTGGTCGTACTGTCCCAGGCCTGGTTCCTGCTGCTCGTGGGAGTGGGCTGCATCGCGGCGGCCTGGGGCTACACCGGCGGCAGGAAGCCGTATGGGTACCTGGGTCTGGGCGATGTCTTTGTGTTCGTCTTCTTCGGGCTGGTCGCGACACTCGGCACCACCTACACGCAAGCCGGTCAGCTGAGCGCTGCGGCGTGGATCGGCGCGATCAGCACCGGCCTCATCGCGATGGCGCTCCTGATGGCCAACAACGTCCGGGACATCCCGACCGACCGTGAGGCGGGGAAGATCACCCTGGCTGTCCGACTTGGTGACACCACGGCGCGGATCACCTACGTGATGATGCTTGCCGTCGCGCTGCTGCTTCCGGTGCTCCTGGTCTTCAACCACCCGTGGGTGCTACTGGTGCTGCTACTCGTCCCGGCCTGCCTGATGCCGAGCCGGTTGATACTCAAGGGTGAGCAACGTAGCAGCCTGATCCCGGTGCTCAAGCAGACCGGCCTGATCAACCTCGGGTTCAGCGTCCTCTACGGGGCCGGCCTTATCCTGACGACTATCATCGTGTCCTGACGCTTCCTACCCTGGGGACCCCGGGGCCTAAGGGCTGGGTTTGCGGTCGGGGTTCACCGCTGCGTTGGGGTCGTACGCGTCCTCAGCGGCGGCGTCGTCGAGCTCGGCAGGGTTGCGCTGCGGCGGCGCTCCGTCCCGGAACCGGCGTTGCAGGGAGGCTGCGGCGGCGTCCCGCTGGGAGCGGAAAAACAGGTAGGTCACGCACCAGGCAAGGATTGCTGCTGCGACGGCCGAGAAGATGGCGCCAAGGCCGAGCCAATAGGCAATAACGAAGAACACCACGACGAGGCCGAGGCGGAGGGCAGTGAATTTGAAGAAGGGCACTCATCAAGTTTACTCGCCTACAATTGATAGATGCCTCGCCTGTTGTTGTTTCTCATCCTCGTTGCAGTTGCCGTTATCGTCTACGCTCTGATCGACTGCATCATGACCAAGGCGCACTCGGTGCGCAGCATCTCCAAACCCGCGTGGATCCTCACCATTGCCCTGGTACCGCTTCTCGGTGCGGGACTGTGGTTCCTCTTCGGTCGTCCCCGGCCCAGTGGCACCCGCGGACGCACCCGCCCCGCTCCCCGCCATCCCACCGCACCCGACGACGATCCCCAGTTCCTCCGGAACCTTGAGGCAAAGCGTCGGCAGCAGGCCCGCGAGAAGGAAATCCGGCGCAAGGAGCAGGAGCTGCGCGCAGCCCAGGAGAAGAAGGCCCGCGAGGAACAACAGAAGAAAGACGGGGAAACCGACCCCGAACCGGGTAGCCAGACCGCCTGATTCCTTCGCCGTCACGCACCTCCCGGCTACGTCGTGGCGGACCTCCCTGCGGCGCCGTCGTTGTCGGATTGGTGACACCTGAGGCCCACCGACCGCCCGAGACAAAAAGTGCAGCCACTCCGTAAGGGGTGGCTGCACTTTTCTGACTGGTCGGTTGCCTCGCTAGGCGTAGCTGTGAAGGCCCGAGAAGTAGATGTTCACGATCGTGAAGTTGAACACGATGCACAGGTACCCGATGATGCACAGCCAGGCGGCGCGGATGCCGGTCCAGCCACGGGTGGCCCGGGCGTGCAGGTACCCGGCGAAGACGACCCAGATGACGAAGGTCCAGACTTCCTTCACGTCCCAGCCCCAGTAACGGCCCCAGGCCTCTTCAGCCCAGATGGCGCCGGCCATCAGGGTGAAGGTCCACATCACGAAGGCGAAAGCGTTGATCCGGTAGGAGAGGTTCTCAAGGCTCAGAGCCGACGGAACCAACCGCATGAACGGGGCGCGGTCCACACCGCCGGCGGCAAGCTTGCGGATCCGGCTCGTCTGGATGAGCTGCAGGACTGACATGGCAAAGGTCAGGGTGAACAGCGCCGAGGCGGCTACCGCCACCGAGACGTGAATAATGAGCCAGTAGCTCTGCAGGGCGGGAACCACGTTGCCGGCCGGGGTGAAGAAGCCGATGGTCGCAGCGCAGAGCATCACCAGGGTCAGACCGACCACGAACGTGCCGAGGAACCGGAGGTCCTTCCGAATCAGCGCGATGAGGAAGACGAGCACCACCACGAGGGCGCCGGTGGTACAAAACTCGTACATGTTGCCCCAGGGGACCCGGTTGGTTGCCAGCCCGCGGGAGATCACCCCGGCCGCGTGGATCAGAGCGGCGATGACAGTGAGGACGACGGCGATGCGCGCCAGTTTCCGCCGGCCCGAGTAATCCATCGAATCGTCGGCGGTGGTGTCAGCTTCGAGACGGGCAGCGCCGCCACGTGCCGAGGGGCCACCGGTACGGTCCGCCCCCACCAGCACCTTCTGCTCGGCCTGCTGGGATGCGGCGAGATTCTCCTCCACCGCGCGGATTCGCTTACTGCTCTTTACAAGGTCAAGCGTGAAGACAATGAAGGCGACCGTGTAGGTGAGCGCAGCGAGCAGCATGAAGCGCTCACTGAACTCCCCCAGGGTCTGGCTGATTGGTGGCATTAGCTTTCCTTACCGGTTTCTTGCCTGGTGTGACGCGTGTTCGATGTTCGTGCTGCCTGGTGCGCCAAGCTTCCCATTTTGCTCCTCAACGGGCTCGTCCACCAGCCACTGCGCTCGGAGCGCCTTCTCGATCGCAGCTCCCTCACCGGTCAGCCTGTGGTCCTCGCCCCGCGCGAGTAGTCCGTACTCGAGCATGGTGCGGCCATCGGCGTGGGTGCCGGTTCGCACCCAGACCCGCCGCCGTCCGATAAACAGCGATGCCGTCAGCCCGGCCAACGCGAGGGAGGAGAACACGAGGGCGCCCAGCTGCCCGGGATCGTGGCGGATGTCGACGGCGATGTAGCGGTCCAGCCCATCGAAGGAGATCGAGCCCTTGCCCTCGGGAAGATCGTAGGTCTGTCCGGCGCCAAGGACAATCCCACCCTCATCGCTGGTGCGGCTGTTCAGCTCGGTCAGGTCCTCGGTGTCGAGGACGTAGACGCTGCGCGGTTCGCCGTCGTCGAGACCGAGGTCACCGTAGTAGGAGTTGAGGTTCAGCTGGGGGTTGAACGGGTCAGGATCACGGGAGAAGGCTACGCCGTCCTCGCCCACAAAGGCTGTGGGAAGGAAGAATCCGACGAAGCCCAGCTGGTCTGGTGCGGCGTCCGGGGCCTTGACCACGACAAGGGAGGTGAAGAGTCCGTCCTGCGGGATGGTCACCACCGGACCCTGCATGGCGATGTCGCCGTTGCCGTCGCGGACGGTGACCACCGGCGCGTAACCGTTGCCCACCAGGTAGATGCCGGTACCGCCGATGCTCAGCGGCGAGTTTACCTTGAGGACCTGTTCTTCCTCGTCGGCGTCCGGCCCGTCCTTGGTGGTGACGTTGGCGGTGAAGTCGAGGGGCTGCCCGTAGTGGGTTTCCTGGCGGTCGAACTGCACGTCGAAATTGTCGAGGCGCAACGAGTAGGGCTCCAGCTGGCCGGCGGTGAAGTTGGCTCCGGGGGTGAACGTGTCGTAGCCGACGAGCGTATTGACGAAACTGTCACCCTCGACGATGATTTTCTGCCCGCTGTAGCCAAAAAGACCGCCAACTGCCACTGAGACCAGCACGCCGATCAGCGAGAAGTGGAATACCAGGTTGCCGACTTCCTTGAGGAAGCCGCGTTCGGCGCCGACGGAGGGCTGCGCGGAGGCGGCATCCCGGAGGTCCACCCGGTAGCCGCGCTTTTTCAGCATCGCTGCGGCGTCAGCGGCAGCGGACGCCGCAGTGATCGGGGAGCCGCCGAACTGTGTGGAGGCAGGAAGGACCAGGGTGCCGTAGATCGGCATCCTCGAGAGCTTTCGGGGTGTCCGGGGTGGCTTTGATTTCATGGCCCGGCCGTGGGCGAGAGCCCGCGGGATGACGCAACCGATCAGGGACACGAAGAGCAGCAGGTAGATCGCCGAGAACCAGACCGAGGAGTAGACATCGAACAGCTGGAACCAGTCGAGGATCGGCCCGGTGTCCGGGTTGTCCTGAATGTACTGGGTGACTACTGCCGGGTTGGCTGGACGCTGAGGGAACAACGATCCGGGCACCGCTGCGACCGCAAGGAGCAGCAGCAGAAACAGTGCGGTGCGCATGCTGGTGAGCTGGGTCCAGCCCCAGCGCAGGCTGCCGAGGAAGCCGAGGGCCGGTAGAGCGACGTCGGGTTTACCGCCGTCGGGAGTGTCGGGGGTCATTGTCTGCCCCCTTTCAAAGTGGTCAGAAGTCATTAGATGGGAAGGGTCACCCCGCCGAGCCAGTTCTGCAGTTCATTGATCCAGAGCGTCCAGACGCCGGTTGCCATGAGCAGGCCAACCACCACCAGCATCCCGCCTCCGAACCGTTGCAGGGCCAGGCGGTGCTTCCGGAAGAACGCCATGGCGCCCATGCCGCGCCGCACCCCTAGCGCAATGAGCAGAAACGGCAGGCCCAGTCCGAGGCAATATACGAAGGTGAGGGCGGCGCCCTTCGCGGCGCTGGCGTCGTCGTTCGAGAAGGCGAGCAGCTGCACCGCCGACAGGGTGGGCCCGATGCAGGGTGCCCAGCCCAGCCCAAAGGTCAGACCCAGCAGGGGCGCACCCCAGAGTCCGGTCGGTACTTTGGTGTGGAGCTTCTTCTCGGTCTGGAACCAGGAAAAACCTCCCATGAAGATCAGGCCCATGAGCACTACCACCACACCCAGCACCGGGATGAGCCAACTCTCCGACCCGACCATCCAGGCGCCCAGCTGGCCGAACAGGGCGCCGTACGCCATGAAGACCAACGAGAACCCGAGCACAAAGAGGGCGATCCCGGTCAACATCCGGCCGCGCTTCTGCTGTTCAAGATCGACGCCGGTCAACCCTGTGACATATCCCAGGTAGCCCGGGACGAGCGGCAGGACGCACGGTGAGGCGAACGACACCAGGCCAGCCAGCAGGGCCACAGGGAGCGCCAGAAGCATCGACCCGTTCAGCACGGTGTCGGCGAACGCGTTGGAGGTAGCCGTCGGAAGTGAACCCCCGACGGCGGCATTGAGGTGCAGCTGAAAAGTCACTTGTGTCTTACTCGGCCAACGCGGCGTCGATGAGAGCGGCCAGCGTGCTCTTGTCGGCCAACCCGAGGATCCGCGCTGAGACACGGCCTTCCTTGTCGATCACCAGCGTGGTGGGGACCGCCTGCGGGGGCACATAGCTGGTCATTGCCAGCAGTACCCCACCATCCTGGTCGTCCAGGCTTGGGTAGGGAATGTCAAAGCTGCGCTCGAAAGCCTCGGCTGTGCGCTGCGTATCGCGGATATTGACCCCGTAGAACTCGGTGCCAGCCGACGCGTATTCGTCATGCAATGCCACCAGGTCGGGCGCCTCCTCGCGGCAAGGCGCACAAGCCGCGTACCAGAAATTCACCACCGTGACCTGGCCGGCCCACTCCTCAGAATCCACTACCGTGCCGTCGTACTGCGTGCCGGTGATGGCGAGCGGCTCACCGCGGTCACTGGCAGCGTATTCGGTCACCGATCCGTCGCCAGCAATGTAGTTCTTGTTGTCCCCGACGGCGGCTTGCTGCGCGAGGGGGTCGTCAGCGGCGCACGCCGAAAGGGCGAGTGAGGCAGCCAGCCCAAGGGCCAACGCGGCACCCAGCTTTTTCAGGCGCCCGGCAGATCGGTCAGATTTCTTCACAGCTTCTTCCACAGTTCTACAACGTGTAGTAATTCTATTATGCTCCCGGCAGGTTCGCCGCACCGGGCAGCAGATCCGCGCACGGCTCGTGGTAGCGCACCCCGGTCAACCGCTCGCCATCAAAATCCAAAGACGTGACGGAGGTGAGGGTGCACTCGCGGTCACGGGGGTCGTGCCAGAGCCGACGATCCTCAGCGGCCAGGCGGGAAACCCAAATCGGCAGCTGGTGGCTGACCACGATCGCCTCGGCCGGGCCGGAGGTTCCGGCAGCTTCTGCCAGCGTGACAGCGCTCCTCCGCGCGTCATCCACGGCCGACTTCATCCGCGCGACCTGCTGGCGATAGGGCTCCCCCCAGGATGGCCGGAAGGGATTTGCAAGGAGCGGCCAGTAGCGGGGGTGCTTGAGCTGACGGACTACCTGCGACATGCCCTCGAAACGGCTGAACGCCTCAATCACACGCCCATCCGTCCGCACTTCCAGGCCAAGCCGTTCAGCGATCGGAGCAGCGGTTTCCTGCGCACGTGTCAATGGTGATGCCACGATTCGCACGATGTTTGCACCCTCGGCGGCGCTTTGCGCGAAATGCCCGGCAACCCGGGCTGCCATCTCATGCCCCAACTCGGAGAGGTGAAATTCGGGCAGCCGTCCATAGAGGACGCGGTCGGGATTATGGACCTCACCGTGGCGCACGAGGTGAACGGTAGCTAGGGACATGCCTCTAGTTTCTCAGAGTTCGCTCATGCCTCGAAATCCGTGCCGGGTGTAGCTCAGGAACCATTTATTTGAACATTCAAGTAACTTGAGGAATAATCAATGCAAATGCATGCTTATTCTGAGTAGCGGCCTCCCGGCAGCGACAGCAGCATCACCTAGACGGCACCACGATCAGGAGAACTACCATGGCAATTCCCACCGGACTGAACAACGGCACCTGGACCCTCGATGGCTCGCACAGCGAGGTCGGCTTTACCGTGCGGCACGCTGGCATCAGCAAGGTGCGCGGCAACTTCGACACCGTCGATGCAGCCATGCAGGTGGGCTCCTCGCTGAGCGATTCCAAGATCACCGCGACCATCAAGACCGCATCCTTCAACTCCAACGACGAGAACCGCGACGCCCACGTGCGTGGCGAGGACTTCTTCGACGTCGAGCGTTTCCCCGAGATGACCTTTGAGTCGACCTCCATCGACGGCTCCGGCGAGACCTACAAGCTCTCAGGCAACCTGACCATCCGCGACACCACCCTTCCCGTAGTCTTCGAGACCGAGTTCAACGGAGTTGCAGTGGATCCCTTCGGTGCAACCCGCGCCGGCTTCTCCGGCAAGACCGTGATCTCCCGTAAGGACTTCGGCCTCACCTGGAACGCAGCGCTCGAAGCAGGCGGCGTCCTGGTCGGCGACAAGGTCACCATCAACCTCGATGCAGCGTTTGTAGCACCAGCAGCCTAAGCATCCCTCTCAGTGGCTGCCCTTCCCCATGGGAAGGGCAGCCACTGTTGTTTCATGCTGCCTCTTGTCTAATGCTGCCGACGCTCGGCCCTCCGGGCTAGGGTTGATTTTGGGACCCCGCAGGGTCTGCACCAGTCAGTCTCAAGTGAAGAGGAAACGGCAATGAGCACACCTCCCAACGACCCCAACTACGGCCAGGATCAAATGCCGCGCGATCCCTCGGCGGGACAGTCCGCCCCAGGCCAGAACGCGGCGGGCCACACTTCGTCGCCGTACGGATCGCCCAGCAATCCGCCCGCCAGCTACAACTACCCGGGGAACATGAGTCAGGTCGCCATGACGGAAAAGGGCCCGGCCCCCCAGGAAGTGAAGCGGGCTTTCTGGTTGATCATTGCTGCGGGCGCGCTCAGCCTGATCTCCAGCATCCTCAGCGCAACGTCAACGCAGCTGGAGGGCCTCGGTGCCGGCGCGGCAACCGCGATTACCGTGGTCTTCGCCGCCATCGCGACCGGCATCTACATCCTGCTGGCGATCTTCATCCGCAAGGGTCACAACTGGGCGCGGATCACCGCGGCGGTGCTGGCCGTTCTCTCGGTGCTGAGCTACCTCTTTGGCCTGCTGTCGGCATCAATCCTTGAGGGCAGTGAGCTGTTGCAAGGCCAGGAGATGGTCACACCAGGGCCGCTGCAGACCATCCTGAACATCGCTGTGCTGCTGCTCGGGATCGCCGGCGTCGCGATGACCTTCCTGAAGCCGGCCCGGCCGTACTTCCAGAAGCAGACCGCTCCCGGCCAGTATTAGATAGGCCCGAGCGGGAAACCGACTGCGCGAAACCTTCAGGCCTGAAACCTGCTGGGCCGAAACCTACTGGGCCTGAGACCTACTGGGCCGAACGGGCGCGGGAGCCATCTGTGATCTCCGGCTCCTGCGCCCGCTGTGCGTGATAGGCAAGGATTTGCAGCTCAGTGGCCATGTCGACCTTGCGCAGCTGAACCCCATCTGGCACCTGCAGCACCACCGGGGCGAAACTCAGAATGCTCGTGATTCCTGCCGCGACCAACCGGTCACATAGCGATTGCGCCACCGCCGCCGGCACGGCGAGGACCGCCATGTTGGCCCGGGTCCGTTCCAGCACCTGCTCCAGGTCGGTAACCGGGCTGACCCGCAGCCAGCCCACCTCCGCTCCGACAATGAGCTGGTCGGCGTCAAAGAGGGAAACAATCTCGAATCCCCGGGACTCAAACCCGGAGTAACCGGCGAGCGCCCGGCCCAGGTTGCCCGCCCCCAGGATGGCTACCCGCCAGTCATGGGTCAGGCCGAGCGCCGCCGAGATCTGCCGGTTCAGATATTGCACGTCATAGCCGACACCCCGTGTGCCGTAGGAGCCTAGGTAGGACAGGTCCTTGCGCAGGATCGGAGAGTTGACACCAGCGGCCTCCGCCAGGCGATCGGAAGACACCCGTTCCGTGCCTTCCGCCAGAAAGGAATTCAGGGCGCGTAAGTAAATGGTCAGGCGCGTCAGGGAGGCGCTCGGGATCTGGCGTGCGGCGTTGCCGCTCATCGACAGTCTCAGCTCGGGTACTTCCGGCGTCGTCACTTTCCATCGCTCCGTTGCTATCCACCAGCCGCTCAGGCGGCAGGGTTGCACGACGCCGGACTAGCCGATGCCGTGGGTAACTCCACTGTAGGGTGCCGAGTGGACCGCACAAAGCTGGCAGTGGCCGACCGAACAGTCACGGGGTCAGCAGCGACCGAAGTCGCCGTTCGTCAATCTTCCAGAAGTCCCGCTGCACACCATCAATGAACAGCACCGGGATCTCCTCGGCAAACTGGTCGAGCAGATCCGCCCTCTCCGCCGTCGACAGTTCCCGCCAGGGCATACCTAGATCGCCGCATACCAACTCGACCACGGCCCGGGCATCGGTGCACAGATGGCAGTCGGGCCGGGTGAGCAGCTCCACACGGCGTGCGGGTGCCCCGTTCCCTGGCGAGCCGGACTGGTGTGTTGGGATCATGCCACCAAGTTACCGCCTCTCCGATCACCGCGCGGCATCGGACCGGGCCCAGACTCAAGTGATTTAGACTCAGAGCATGTCCGTTGCCAGCACCGGACCCCTGCGCGTGATCCCAGGGGTAGCCGACACCCTCCCCGGCCCAGGAGGAGATGCCGCTTTCTTCGACGTCGACAACACCATGATGCGCGGCGCCAGCCTTTTCCACGTGGGACGGAAGATGTATCAGCGCAGGGCATTCACCCTCCGGTTCGCTACCGGGCTGGCGTGGAAACAACTCCGCTTTGTCATGCGTGGCGAGAACATGACCGACATCAATTCAGTGCGTGATGCGGCATTGGCCTTCGCCATCGGCATTGCCCATGAAGATGTGAAGGCTCTGGGCGAAGAGGTCTACGACGAGATGATCGCCTCCAAGATCTGGCCCGGCGCCCGCGCCCTGGCCGAACAGCACCTCAAGTCAGGGCGACGCGTCTGGCTTGTCACCGGGACACCCGTGGAGGTGGCCAGCGTGATCGCCAACCGGCTGGGTCTGACCGGCGCGCTGGGCACGGTAGGAGAAGTGGCTGATGGCCTGTACACCGGGAAGCTCGTGGGCGAGTTTCTCCACGGGCCGGCCAAGGCGGTTGCAGTTCGCGCCCTGGCGGAGAAGGAGGGCCTCAATCTGCGGCGGTGCTGGGGATACTCAGATTCTTTCAATGACATTCCACTGCTGAGCATCGTGGGGCATCCGGTAGCGATCAACCCGGACCGCAAACTGCGGCGGCATGCCCGCGAGAACAACTGGCCAATCTACGACTTCCGCAGTGGCCGCCGGGCCGCAACCCTGGGGCTGAAGGCGGCCACGGGCGCGGGGGCGGTCTACGGACTCTGGCGCGGGTTCACCAGGATGCGCGGGAACTAGGCAGCGCCCGGTTAACGCTCAAGGGCCCGTCACCGAAGTGACGGGCCCTTGAGCAAAACTGAAACTACTTCTTGTTGCGACGCTGGTGACGGGTCTTACGAAGCAGCTTGCGGTGCTTCTTCTTGGCCATACGCTTGCGGCGCTTCTTAATTACTGAACCCATAAAGTCCTCACAAACTGATCTTCGATTTCCGACCCGGCCCGGGTGGGGCCAAGGACCGGATTCTGACAATAACGCAACTACCTACGCGGATCGGCCTTCCCGCAAGGCGGGCACACAGCCAACAGCGCGTAAAACGCTCCTTAACAGGGTACCGCTAATTGTGACCTCTCCCGACCGGGCCTACATCGTGCGCATCGGGCACCTGGGCACCCGAGGACAACTAGCCAGTTTCGGAGTGATCGTCCACTACCGCGCCCCGGACGAACTGTTCGACCGCCGATTCCGGGACCCGGTAGGACCGGCCGAAGCGTACTGCTGGCATTTCACCGGCGTGAATCAGGCGATAAACGGTCATTTTGGAGACCCGCATCATGTCGGCCACCTCGGCTACGGTCACAAACCGCACATCCGAGAAGTTGCTCACTTCTACCATCACACCTTGCTCCTAAAAACTGAGGCTTGCACCCCCAACGTGTGCAGTCTGAGGCGTGCCTTGTGGCAGACCAAACGGCGTTTCACCACGTGAAGGGAAGATTCCGCCACCTAATATTCTAGTGGCTGATGTGACTAAAGTGAAAGTGCCATTGGACCCTGTAGGGCGAGGCGGGAGCCGCCGTGTCAGTCGCGTCGACGCCGCAGTTTCGGCAGTTGCGCGAAGAGATCAGCAGCGCGTTCGGCCGCCCTCCCCACGGTGCGCCCGAACGCCTGCTGACCGGCTAGATCGGTGGCAGGGTCAACGGCGGTCGCCAGCACCGTTGACGGGCGGGGAGCAACTCCGGCCAGTTCAGGCTCCGCTGGCGTCCGGGCCGGGAGGTCGAACGAACCCAGCCAAAGTTCTATCTCTCGCAGAGGCGCGGGGTTCAGTGAATAATAACGGCGCTGTCCCTGGGCCCGCATGGACACCAGGCCTGCAACGCGCAACACCTTCAGGTGCTTAGATACTGTCGGCTGGCTGACCTCGAGCTCGTCGACCAGCTCGCCAACCGCCTTGTCCCCCGCGCGGAGCGACCCGAGGATCTCCCGGCGGGTACCTTCGGCGACGACGGCGAAAACATCCTCAATGACCATTCCATTACCCTAGCGGCATATATGCGGTCGATGCTAGTCAAACCACGGATCAAGCCCGTGCAGCGGAAAAATTGCCTTGCGGGTGGCCATCACCGTGCGGTCCAGCTCATCATTCGGATCGTAGCCGACCTCCCAGGAACGCCACCAGGTATCAGCGCCGTCACCCATCAGCAGGGGCACGGTCGCCCCGTACTGCTCGAGCACGTATGAACGCCAGGCCTCGGGCACCGGGGTATGGGGACCGATTGACGCACCGGCGGCCACCGCGACCAGTGTTGACCAGACGCGGGGCACCACGCTGGTGAGGTTGTAGCCACCTCCGCCGGTGGCGATCCACCGCCCCTCGCAGATCCGTGCTGCCAGGTCACTGATACTGACCATCAGGTCGCGTTGGGCATCAACACTGATTCTGAGGTTGGTCAGCGGGTCGTCAACATGGCTGTCGCAGCCGTGCTGGCTCAGGATCACCTCGGGCTGGAATGCCTCTGTGAGCGGCGGAACCACCGCGTGGAACGCCCGGAGGAGGGCGCCATCGCCGGCCAGCGTCGGAAGCGCGACATTGACCGCGTATCCTTCGGCCCGCGGCCCTCCGATTTCGTTGGCAAACCCGGTCCCCGGGAACAGGGACATGCCTGTCTCATGCAGTGAAATGGTCATCACCCGCGGGTCATTCCAGAAGATACTCTGGGTTCCGTCACCGTGATGGGCGTCGACGTCGACATAGAGGACCCGTTGTGTCCCTGAGTCGAGCAGCCGCTGGATGGCGGCGGCGGCGTCGTTATAGATACAGAAGCCACTGGCCAGTGAACGGCCGGCGTGATGCATCCCGCCACCGAAGTTCACCGCGTGCACTGCGCGCCCAGCGACGATTGCGTCGGCGGCGGCGAGTGATCCCCCGACCAGCCGCGCGCTGGCCTCGTGCATGCCGACAAACGCAGGATTGTCCGCGGTGCCCAGGCCCATGGCCTGATCCGCCTGCCCGGGATCCACTCCGGCTGTCCGCACGGCGTCGATGTAGTCGTCGTCGTGCACGGTCGCCAACTCGGTGTCGCTGGCCACGAACGGTGGGGTGAGGGTGACGGCCTGATGGTCGAAGAGCCCCAGGTCAGAGGAAAGCCGTGCCGTGAGCGCCAGCCGCTGCGGGTTCATCGGGTGCGTCGGGCCAAAGTTGTAGGCCAGCATTGAGTCGTCCCAGACAACGCTGGTGGGGAACGACGCGGATTCGCTACTCATCACTGACAGGGTACGTGATGTGCGGGATGTCTGGACACGCTGGCCCCCCGAAAGTGGTTTACTACTCGGAGGACATCTGGTGTAATCCAGCCGAAGTCGAGACCGCGGAACCGGGGCAAAGCGAACGCTATGGCAAGACAACAGCCGTCCTGGCTGCGGGAAGAGCAGAGCGTGTACCTGCGGCTGCTGGCTCGCATCCGGGATTTCGTCGACGGGGTGGCGAACAGTTCACCCGCCCGCGTCGCGCTGATCATCTTCTTTAGCGTTATCCTCATTTTCACCGCCCTTCTCAGCCTGCCGATAGCGACCGCCGGCGGCGAGGCCGCCCCCCTGCACGATGCGATGTTCACAGCGGTATCGGCGGTCTGCGTGGTGGGGCTGACCGTGGTCTCCACTGCGGCGTACTGGTCCTTCTTCGGCCAGCTGGTAATCCTGATTGCCATTTTCGTGGGCGGCCTGGGCACCCTGACCCTTGCCTCGCTGCTCGCGCTGATGGTGAGCAAGCGGCTCGGCGTGCGCGGCAAGCTTCTGGCGCAGTCGGCCCTTAATAACGCCAGCCGGCTTGGCGAGGTGGGAACACTGCTGCGGATCGTGATCACCACGTCGGTGGTGGTGGAGATCGTGCTCGCCCTGATGCTGATCCCACGGTTCATGGTGTTGGGGGAACCGTTCTGGCTCGCCGTCTGGCACGGCGTGTTCTACTCCATTTCCGCTTTCAACAATGCGGGTTTCACGCCGCACTCGGACGGGCTGGTTCCCTACGAGACAGACCTGTTCATACTGGTCCCGATCATGCTCGGAGTGTTCCTGGGTAGCCTCGGGTTCCCGGTGATCCTGGTCCTGATCCAGTACCGCCACCGGGTCCGTAAGTGGACCCTCCACACCAAGCTGACGATCAACGTTTCGGTGATCCTCCTGGTTTTGGGTGCGCTCGCGTGGGGGGCGATGGAATGGTCCAACGACCGGACCATCGGGGCGTTTAGCGGCAGTGACAAGGTGATCCATGCCCTCTTCGCCTCGGTGATGACCCGCTCCGGCGGGTTCAACCTGGTGGACCAGTCGGAGATGGGCTCGGCGACGATGCTGCTCACCGACGCGCTGATGTTCGCCGGCGGCGGGTCGGCCTCCACCGCGGGCGGAATCAAGGTGACCACGATCGCCGTCATGTTCCTTGCCATCGTGGCTGAAGCCCGCGGCAACTCGGATGTCAAGGCCTACGGCCGCAAGATCCCCGAGGGTGTGATGAGGGTTGCCATCTCGGTCATCTTCATGGGCGCAACCCTGGTGCTGGTTGGCTGTGGAATCCTGCTCTGGATGACCGAGGAGGACCTCAACAGGGTGCTCTTTGAGGTGATCTCGGCGTTTGCCACCTGCGGGCTGAGCACCAACCTCAGCGCCGAGCTGCCACCGGAGGGCAAGTATGTCCTGTCCGCGCTGATGTTTGCTGGCCGGATGGGAACCATCACGCTCGCCTCCGCGCTTGCCCTGCGGCAACGCAGTACCCTGTATCACTACCCCGAAGAGAGGCCAATCATTGGCTGAAAGACCAGCACATAACGCACCGGTCCTGGTGATCGGACTCGGCCGCTTCGGCTCAGCCACCGCCGACCAACTGGTGAAGCAGGGCCGCGAGGTCCTGGCAATTGAACGCGACACCCAGCTCGTCCAGAAATGGTCGGGGGTCCTCACCCATGTGGTCGAAGCCGACGCGACCAACATCGACGCGCTCCGCCAGCTGGGGGCGCAGGAGTTCACCGCCGCCGTCGTGGGCGTGGGAACGTCAATCGAGTCCAGCGTCCTGATCACGGCGAACCTGGTGGACCTGGGCATCGACCATCTGTGGGTCAAGGCGATCACCCCTGCGCATGGCAAGATCCTGAAACGGATCGGTGCCAACCACGTCATCTACCCCGAGGCGGACGCCGGGGTGCGGGCGGCCCACCTGGTGGGCGGACGCATGCTGGACTTCATCGAGTTCGACGACGGCTTCGCGATCGTGAAGATGTACCCACCCAAGGAGACCCAGGGGTTCACCCTCGGCGAGTCAGCGGTGCGGTCCAAGTACGGAGTCACGGTGGTCGGCGTGAAATCGCCGGGCGAGGACTTCACCTACGCGCGTCCGGACACGAAGGTGACCAGCCGGGACATGCTGATTGTCTCGGGCCACGTGGACCTTTTGGAGCGCTTCGCCGCCCGCCCCTAGCCCGGGAGCACCCGGAGGGGCGGGGCAGTGTCAGCTGTCCAGCTCCTCGCTGATCGCCTTCGCACGGTTGCTGGCAGACCGGGCTCCCGCGGCAACGATCACGGGCAGGTCCAGCCGGTCGAAGGTGGCGATCGCCTGCTCGGTGGTGCCATTGGGGCTGGTCACTGCCCGCCGAAGCGCGATGGGATCGGCCCCCGGCTCCGCCAGCATCAGACCGGCCCCGGCCACCGTCTCGGTGGCCAGGACCTTGGCCAGGTCGGGATCCAGGCCCAGCTCCACGCCGGCCGCCGCCATGGCCTCAGCGAGGTAGAACACGTATGCGGGGCCGGAGCCGCTGACCGCTGACAGGGCGTCGACCTGGCTCTCCGGAATATCCACCACCGTTCCGGCCGAGCCAAGGATCTCCCGCGCCTGCGACATCAGGGCCGTATCAGCGTGTGTTCCCGCCGAAATGGAGAGAACCCCCCGGCCGAGCCGGGACGGCGTGTTGGGCATCGATCGGATGACCGGCTGGCCGTCCGGGAGCGCAGCCTCCAGCATCGCAAGGGAGATGGCGGCGGCGACGCTCAGGACGGTGGTGGTCGGTTTCAGTACCGGCCCGATCTCGCGGGCGAGGTCGATCGTTCCCACTGGCTTGACACCCATGATGACGACGTCGGCTCCCGCGGCCGCCACACGGTTGGCCTCCGGGTCTTCCGACGTGGCGAGCACCGTAATGCCATGTGTGCTGCGCAGCTCTGCCGCCCGTTCCGCGCCCCGAACCGTCGCTGTCACCCGCTCGGGTGGGAGTCCGCCGGCGAGTAATCCCCGCAAAATTGCCTCGTTCATGGAGCCGCAGCCGAGGAAGGAAATCGTGGGTTCAGGGGTGTTTTTCATGAATCCATCCTGCCACGGAGAAATTCACAGCGATATCCCAGCCTTTTCGGGGTAATCCGCGAGGCAATAACAGTACACTCGTTATTGCCTCATAAAGGTGCGAGTGATGACGGATCGGACCCTCGTGGTCTGATCCGTCTCAGGTGCCGGTGAGCGACTCAGGCTTGCCCCCCACTTGCCTGGACAGCTTGCCGGCACCGTTTCTTTTAAGCCCAACACTCAGGTACCTCACGGCTAACACACAAATAGCGGTCCTAGTGTGGGTAACACCTCCTTGAGGTGCGAGTGATATCAGTCAGGCTTCCTTGGCCTGACCCAGGTGCCGTCGAGCAAAAGCAAGTGTTTCACCCAACCACTTGTCCCGCTCGTCGGCACCTTTCGCTTTTCTGGTACTGACCTCCACCGCCACCACACCGGTGAATCCCGAATCAGCGAGGAACTGCAGTGACTCGGCGCAGCGTTGTGTGCCCTGCCCGGGCAACAAATGCTCGTCCCTTCCATTGGGCGTGCCGTCGGTCAGGTGTACATGCGACAGCCGGTCGCCCAGCGTCCGCATCTCGTCGAGCGAATCCATCCCGGAGATCGCCGCGTGGGAAAAGTCCCAGGTGACGGCGTCATAGGCCTGCGGCACCGGGTTCCAGTGCGGCAGGTAGGCCTTCGCCTCACGCCCGCGGACCCGCCATGGATACATGTTCTCGACGGCGACCGTAACTCCGTACTCCGCGGTGATGCGGAGCACTCCCTCCGCGAAATTCTCCGCGTAGCCGCTTTGCCATCGAAATGGGGGGTGCACCACCACCGTGTCGGCGCCCACCTCCACAGCCATCGCAGCGGACATTTCCACCTTGGTCCACGCTTTGCCCCACACCTGCTGGGTGAGCAGGAGAGTCGGCGCATGGATCGCCACAATCGGCTGGTCGTACTGCCGGCTGAGAGCACTGAGCATGTCCGGGTTCTGGCTCACATGATTGTTGGTGACCATTACCTCCACGCCGTCGTATCCCAGGCTCCGGGAGACCGCAAAAGCCTCATGCACCGCGAGGGGGTAGACGGACGCGCTGGAGAGAGCGATCCGCACCCCGTTCCGCTCCGGTGCAGACTCCCCGCTCACAGCGCCGCGCGCCCTGCCCACGGGGTGTCTTGGAGGGCAGAGTTGAGTTGCACGTGACCCACGCCGACAGCAGGCATCGGTTCCTGGGCTTCGAACATCAGGGTGTCGAACCTTCGGAGCAGTAACCCTTCCCGCAGCGCCCACGGGCAGATCTTGATGCTGTCCACCCTGAACGCCTTGAGGGCTGCCTCGGCCACCAACGCACCCGCCAGCACCTGCGCCGCCCGGGCCTCAGAAACACCGTCAAGGTTGACCCGGTCCTTCACGGACATGGCTGCCAACCGCTTGGTCCACAGGGACAGGTCCTCAAGGCGGAGTTCCCTGCCCACAAACGGCCCCGCCGCCGACGGCGCAGCCCCGGCCAGCCTGGCCAGCGAACGAAACGTTTTCGATGTCCCCGCCACCAGATGTGGTTCACCGAGGGCGGCGAACTCGGTAGCCGCTTCCTTCATGGTGCCGCGGATGTACCTCCGGACGTCCTTGACGCTCTTCGCACTCGGCGGGTCCTCGGCCAGCCAGTCCCGGGTGAGCCGCCCGGCTCCCAGGGGCACTGAGATAGCGACCTCGGGCAGCTCGTCGGCTCCCATGGCCATTTCGAAGGAGCCACCACCGATGTCAAGGTTGAGAATTGAACCGGCGCTCCAGCCGTACCAGCGACGGACGGCCTGGAACGTCATGGCCGCCTCCTGGTCTCCACTGAGCTCCTGAAGCGCTACGGCCGTCTCCTCTTTGACCCGCTGCAGCACTGCGGCGCCGTTCGCCGACTCCCGGATCGCTGAGGTGCAGAACGCGAGGAAGTCCTCAGCTCCGTGCCGATCGGCAAATTTCCTGGCCTCCCGGACAAAACTGATCAGCTCGACCTGACCCTGATCGGTGATGGCGCCGTCGGCGTCCAGGTGCGCCACCAACTGGAGTGAACGCTTGTGGGATGCGAAGGGCACCGGTCGCGCCCCGGCATGTGCATCAACCAGGAGCAGGTGCACGGTATTTGACCCGATATCGAGGACGCCTAGACGCATGGTTCCATTATGTCTCGTTAGCTACTTTCGTTGACGACGCGCCCCCACGACATCCTGTGACTGATCCAGACCTACCCAGTGGCGCACGCCACCAAACCCCTACTTCCGCGCAGCAACCTTACGCTTGGCGGGGGCACGGCTGGCCGTCTTCTTCTTCGGCGCCGGCCCCTTAGCGCGCTTCTCTGCAAGCAGGTCCAGCGCCATCTCACGGGTCAGCTCCTCGATGGCCATCGACCGCGGAACGGTGATGTTGGTGACGCCATCGGTGATGTACGGGCCGAAGCGACCGTCCTTGACCACTACCGGCTTCTCGGAGACCGGGTCATCGCCAAACTCGGCGAGCGGCGGGGCAGCCACCCGTCCCCCACGCTGCTTCGGCTGCGAGTAGATCTCCAGTGCCTGCTCGAGGGTGATGGTGAAGATTTCCTCTTCCGACCCGATGGATCGCGAATCGGTCCCCTTCTTCAGGTAGGGACCGAATCGCCCGTTCTGGACAGTGATCTCCTTGTCCTCGTCGGTTCCGAGGACCCGGGGAAGGTTCATCAGCTTCAGGGCATCCTCGAGCGTAACCGTCTCCAGGGACATCGAAGCAAACAGGGACCCTGTCCGCGGCTTTTCCTTCACCGGCTTCTTGGGCGGCTTCGGCTTGCCGTTCTTGTAGTACTCGACCGGCTGTTTGGCCAGTTCCTCCTCGGTGACCTCCGGGATCAGTTCGATCACATAGGGTCCGTACCGGCCGTCGCGAGCCACGATCGAGCGCCCCGTCTCGGGATCCTCCCCGAGAACGCGTTCTTCGGTGCCGGACGAGTTCATCAACTCGATGGCCTTCTCGACGGTCAGCTCATCGGGGGCGAGGTCCTCCGGAACATTCGCGCGTTGCGGCTCGGTGCCTTCCTCGGCGTCAGGGTCGAGCGGCTTCTCCAGGTAGGGGCCGAACTTGCCGACCCGCAGGGTAATGCCCTCGGCGATCTCGATGGAGTTGATCTTGCGTGCATCGATTTCGCCCAGGTCGTTCACGATGGTGTGCAGCCCGGTGACCTTGCGGTCCCCGTAGTAGAAGTGGTTCAGCCAGTCGACCCGGCCGGCCTCGCCGCGGGCAATGCGGTCCAGATCCTCTTCCAGTTCGGCGGTGAAGTCGTAGTCGACGTAATCGTGGAAATGCTCCTCCAGCAACCGGACCACCGAGAAGGCAATCCAGCTGGGGACCAGGGCCTGGCCCCGGGTGCGCACATACCCGCGGTCCATGATGGTCGAAATGGTCGCGGCGTAGGTGGAGGGACGGCCGATGCCGAGCTCCTCCAGCACCTTGACGAGGGACGCTTCGGTGTAGCGCGGCGGCGGCGAGGTTTCGTGTCCGACCGCGGTGACTTCCTCGGCGCCCAACTTGTCCCCCGCCGTGAGGTTCGGGAGCCGTGCTCCCTGCCCACCGTCGTCGGCCGTGTCCTGTTCGTTGCGGCTGGCGTCCTTGCCCTCCTCGTAGGCGGCCATGAAGCCGCGGAAGGTGATCACGGTTCCGGAAGCCGAGAACTCAGCGTCGCGCGTCTTGCCGTCCGGTCCGGTCGCCAGCGCTCCCAGCCGGAGGGTCGCCGTCGACCCCTTGGCGTCCGCCATCTGGGATGCGACGGTGCGCTTCCAGATGAGCTCGTACAGCCGGAACTCGTCGCCACGGAGCTGCCCCGCCACCTGGGCGGGGGTGCGGAAGGAGTCCCCCGCCGGACGGATGGCCTCGTGGGCCTCCTGCGCGTTCTTCGACTTGCCCTTGTATACCCGGCGGGCGTCCGGTACATATTCGGCGCCGTACAGTTCGGACGCCTGGCGGCGGGCAGCGTTGACTGCCTGGTCCGACAGGGCTGGCGAGTCGGTTCGCATGTAGGTGATGTAGCCGTTTTCGTACAGCCGCTGCGCCACCTGCATGGTCACCCGGGAGGAGAAGCGGAGCTTCCGCGCCGCTTCCTGCTGCAGGGTCGACGTCGTGAACGGCGCCGCCGGGCGGCGGGTGTAGGGCTTGGTGTCCACTGAGCGGACCGCAAACTCTGAAGTCTGGAGTTCGGTCGCCAAGGATTCGGCGGTCTCCGCGTCGAGCCGTGCCACTGTCGACGACTTCAGCTCACCCAGGTCGGTGAAGTCCTTGCCGGTGGCCACGCGTGCACCGTCGAGGCTGACCAGTTTGGCGCCGAACGATTGCCGCTCCCCACCACTCAACGGTGAGAATGTTCCGGTCAAATCCCAGTAGGAGGCGGCGCGGAACGCCATCCGCTCACGTTCGCGTTCCACCACGAGCCGGGTGGCGACGGACTGTACCCTGCCGGCGGAGAGACCGCGGGCAACCTTGCGCCAGAGCACGGGGGAGATTTCGTACCCGTACAGGCGGTCCAGGATGCGACGGGTCTCCTGGGCATCGACCATGGGGGTGTCGAGTTCACGCATTTCCAGCAGCGCTCGCTGGATGGCTTCCTTGGTGATTTCGGGGAAGGTCAGCCGGTACACGGGAACCTTGGGCTTGAGGACCTCCAGCAGGTGCCAGGCAATCGCTTCACCTTCACGGTCACCGTCAGTTGCGAGATAGAGGGCTTCGGCGCCTTTGAGTGCTGCCTTGAGTTCCGCAACGGTTTTTTTCTTGTTGGCGGACACCACGTAGTAGGGCTCGAAGTCATTGTCCACATCCACCGCGAACTTGCCTACACTGGTCTTCTTCAACTCAGCGGGAAGGTCGGAGGGCTGGGGAAGATCCCGGATGTGCCCCATGGACGCCGTGACCTCAAAGCCCTCGCCAAGATAACCCGCAATGGTCTTGCTCTTCGCGGGTGACTCAACGATGACGAGCTTGCGGCCGGGCTTCTTGTCCGTTGCCTTAGTGGGCACTTCTCTCCTATATATAGGTCGCTGATTTTGGTGGTGATTCAGCGTGGTTCGTGACGGGACGCCACTGGTTCTCTGGCCCCATACCCTTCACAGTATGCGGTATGCCTTCTTGCAATAGGGTAACGGCTCCTGTGTAGGGGTGGTCACAAAAGCGCAATAACTGTGTACAACCTCTCGTCGCCGGAAGCCCCGCGGGGGTGGCCACCGCAGGCCCTGGACGGACGCATCCTGACCCTATTGATCGTCGGCCGGGATGAGGAAGCCGTCGAGGAGGATTTCCCGCACCTCGGCGAGAAGCGCGTCCCGGAAGGCCGCGTCGTCCTGGCCGAGGAGGGCACCGAGTGCCATCGTGATCTGACCGGCGGAGAGCTCGCCGTCGCAAGCGGAGACAAAACCAGCCAGTTCCGTGCTGAGGAGGTTGGTGCGCCGGAATCCGGCACCCTGCCGCAGCAGGATCACGCCGGGATGTTCCGCGCCGGGGCGCTGGTGCCGTTCCTCGGTAACATCATCAGCCACCATCAGGTGCTGTTCGGCGAGGTCCTCGGCGTGCGCCGTCGACCAGTCCTGCCGCCGCAGGGCAGCACCGATGTGGGGGCCGATGGGTTGCTCCAGGGGGTGGGTGATCTCCTCGAACCGGCGCAGCGGTGCGGTCACCGCCTGGCCGACGCTGCGCGGTGAGTGCGCCCGGAGCACTACCGAGCCGAAACCGATGGATTGAACGTCCCGGGTGGCGAAGTCAGCGAGATACGCGGAATAGCGGTCAGCAAACCGGTGTGGGTCGCGGGTTTCTGCGGCGTCCCGCAGCCAGGTCAGGGCATATCCCGACGGCGTGAGCTGTTCCCGCTGGATTACCCAGCCGTCCACTCCGGCCGGAATCCAGGACTCAATCCGCTCGTACCATGCGCCGCCGCCGGACGTGATCTCCCAGTTGCCCAGAAGCTGGGCGGTTCCACCATCGGTGAGTAGCCCCGGGAGGTCCCTGACCAGGGTGGAGACAATGTCGTCTCCCGGCAGACCGCCGTCGCGGTAGGTGAACTGGTTGTCGGCGGTTTCACCGGGCAGGCGCGGGGTAATGACAAATGGTGGGTTGGAGACGATCAGGTCGAAGGTCTCCCCCGCCACGGGATCGAGCAGGCTGCCCTGCCTGAGGGTGACCCGGGCGCCGAGATCCGTGGGGTCGAGGTGGAGACCCTCAGCGTTCAGGAGCAGGTTGAACCGGGTGAAAGCGAGAGCTCGTGCCGAGATGTCGGTGGCGGTGACGTGCCGTGCGTGATCAAGAAGGTGAAAGGTCTGGATTCCGCAGCCGGTGCCCAGGTCCAGGGCACGGTCGACGGTCGGCCGGATGGTCAGTTGGGCGAGGTTCAACGAGGCTTGACCGATTCCGAGGACATGATCGCGTCGGAGGACGCCAGGCCGCTGGTGCTGCCCGAGGTCGCTGGCAACCCACAGGTCCCCGCTCGTGTCCGAGGTATAGGGCCGAAGGTCGAGAGCTGCATGCCATTCGTCTTCGTCAGACGGCTCAGCCAGTCCCAGGCGGTGCAGTCCGGCCGGTTCCGTGCGGGGGAAGGCTTTACCCAGTTGTTCGTCCGATACCCGCTCGCCGAGCATCCAGAGCAGGACAGGGACTGCCAGCTGGCCACCGGTGGTCTCCGAGTGCTGGCAGGCGAGCAGCGCCGGGATGAGCTGGTCCTTCTCCAACGCCTGCCAGGCCTCGATGCCGACCAGGTCAGCGACGCCGTCGACCGTGTAGTTCAATGCCAGAAGGTCAGCGGCCAGCTGCCTGAGCAGCGCCTGGTCGTTGCTGGCCGGTGCGTCGGGGACGTCGGCCGTGAAGTCCGGAGGGGTCACGCGGCACCCGCTGCGGTGGCCTCGGACTCGTCGGATTCGCAGCCCTGCGGGCAGCGCAGGGTCGAAGGAGAGGCCGCGCAGTCGGCGCAGTAGAGCGTGAGGTTCCGGCAGGCAAGGTTGGAACAGTTCTCGAACTTGTTGGTGGGTGTTTCGCAGCGGACACACTTGCCGATGGTCTTCGCGTCCTTGGAAAACTCGACGTGCATGCGTTTGTCGAACACGTACAGCGACCCTTCCCACAGGCCTGAGTCACCGTATTCCTCGCCGTACCGCACAATCCCGCCGTCCAGCTGGTACACCTCGGTGAAACCACGGTTGATCATCAGGCTGGACAGCACCTCGCAGCGGATCCCCCCGGTGCAGTAGGTGACCACGGGTTTGTCCTTGAGGTCGTCATACCGGCCGGAGTCCAGTTCGTTGACGAAGTCCTGGGTCGTGGCCACGTTGGGCACAATGGCGTTCCTGAACCGCCCGATCTGCGCCTCGAGGGCGTTGCGGCCGTCGAAGAAGACGACTTCCTCCCCGTTGGCCTTCTTCGAGTCCACCAGCCGGTGCAGGTCAGCCGGCTTGAGGTGGGTACCGCCTCCTACCACCCCCGAGTCGTTGACTTTGAGTTCGTTCGGGGCACCGAAGGACACGATCTCGTCCCTGACCTTTACGCTGAGGCGTGGGAAGTCGTTCGCGCCACCATCCGACCATTTGATGTCCATCTTCTTGAAAGCCGGGTATTCGCGGGTGGCTTTCACATACTGTTTCATCGCGTTGAGCTCACCGCCCACTGTGCCGTTGATACCGTCTTTTGACAGCAGGATGCGTCCCCGCAGCCCGAGCTTCTCGCAGAGGGCGCGCTGCCACAGGCGGACGGCTTCCGGATCGGGCAACGGGGTGAAGGCGTAATAGAGCACAATGCGGTTCATGGACACGCATTTAAGCATAACGGCCCCTGTCATGGCAGGTCTCAAATGCGCTACGGCCGGGTAATTCTATGTTCAATATCTCTCGTACAAACTATGGTCATTGCATGAGCGCAACCCTCTCTGAAGATTTGATGAAAACGTGGATTTCCGGTTGGTCCGCCTGCCGGGGTTATCAACCGCATGACGATGGCCGGACGGTGTCCGTTTTGCTGACCGACACCGGTAACCAGCTCGAACACTTCGTCTATGAACCATCCGATGAGGAGGCGCTGGCGCTCGCCACCGAAACGAAGGCCGATCCGAACCGTCTCCTGACAGTGGTCACCACCAGAATGAATGATCTGTTGACGACGCTGCGTCCCCTCGGGCTGCGCGTGATCGACAACCGTCAGGCACTGATGACCGTCAATATGGACGGCCAGGATGTGGAGGAGCCACGGGTGCCGGACGAGGTGTTCTCCCTGACCCACCTGCGTGAACCATCGTGTCGGCGGGTGATGGTGACAGCCAATGGTGAGGAAGCCGCCCGCGGCTCGGTCGCCGTCGAACAGGAGTTCGCGGTCTACGACCGCATCATCACCAACGAGGCGTACCGGCGACGGGGGCTCGGCAGCTTCGTCATGCGGGCGCTCACCTCGGCGGTCCTCGAGGATGACGTGCAGGACGGGCTACTGATGGCCTCAGCAGATGGCCAGCAGCTGTACCAGTTCCTGGGCTGGACCCATCTGGCCGACGTGTTTGTGATTCGCGCCTGATCGCTCCGCCCGGGCGGAGCGGACCCGCGCTCCCCGCGGGTGGGGGGCAGCCGGAGTGACACAATGGCACCGTGGCCCAACATGACTCCCTCATCCCCCTGCTTGGTGGGGGCGCCGAACCGGAGCAGCTGGTCCACGTCCGGCAGATCCCGGCCCGGCAGGCCGTCACCGAGCCATGGCCGGCCTGGGCGCACCCCGACGTTGTCGCCGCCTACGGCGCACTGGGGGTTCCCACGCCGTGGCGGCACCAGGTCACCGCGGCCAACGCCGCCCATAGCGGGCAGCACACCATTGTGGCCACCGGAACGGCATCCGGAAAGTCACTCTGTTATCAGTTACCGGTCCTCGACGAGATCCACCGGACGGCACTCGGAGACCAGGTTTCCTTACAGCCCACCGGCTCGGTGGCCCTGTACCTCGCCCCGACCAAAGCCCTCGCCGCCGACCAGCTGGCCGCCGTCAAGGCTCTGAACATTCCAACGGTGCGGGCGGAAACCTACGACGGCGACACGGATCCCACCGCCCGCCGCTGGATCCGGGATCACGCGAACCTGGTGCTGGCCAACCCTGACATGCTGCACTACGGGATCCTCCCCAACCATGCCTGGTGGGCCAGGTACTTCCGACGGCTGAAGTACGTGATCATCGACGAGGCGCACAGCTACCGGGGAGTCTTCGGGTCCCATGTGGCGAACCTCCTGCGGCGGCTGCGCCGGGTCTGCGAATACTACGGCGCCTCCCCCGTCTTCATTGGGGCCTCCGCCACCTCGGCCGACCCCGGGGCCTCCTTCGGGAAGCTGATCGGCGGCGAGGCGACCCCCGTTGTTGAGGACAGCTCGCCCCACGGGTCCACCACAGTGGCCTTCTGGGAACCTGAGCTCACCGAGCTCCGCGGGGAGAACGGCGCCCCCAAGCGCCGGACCGTCATCGCCGAGACGTCTGACCTGTTGACGAACCTGGTCTCCGCGCAGGTGCGGACGATCGCGTTCATCAAGTCGCGACGGGGCGCCGAGAGCATCGCGGCGATGTCGAAACGGTTGCTCCACGAGGTCCATCCGAGCCTGCCTTCCCGGGTTGCGGCCTACCGGTCGGGTTATTTACCCGAAGAGCGCAGGGAACTGGAGGCGGCGCTCCGCAGCGGGCAACTCCTTGGCGTTGCGAGCACCCCCGCCCTGGAACTGGGCATCGACATCTCAGGGCTGGACGCGGTGCTGGTGGCTGGCTGGCCGGGCACGCGGGCGTCGCTCCTGCAGCAAATCGGGCGGGCCGGGCGTTCCGGTCAGGATGCCCTCGCCGCTTTCGTCGCGAGCGACGACCCACTGGACACGTACCTGGTGCACCACCCGGAGGCGGTGTTCGACGTTGGGGTGGAAGCCACCGTGTTCGACCCGACCAACCCGTATGTGCTGGGCCCTCACCTGTGTGCGGCGGCGGCGGAGCTTCCGCTGACCCCCTCCGAGTTGCCCCTTTTCGGGGTGGGTGTCGAAGCCCTGCTGGGCAAACTGGTGGCGCAGGGGTATCTCCGGCAGCGACCCGCGGGCTGGTTCTGGACCCATCCGCAGAGTGCAGCCGCGATGGTGAACCTTCGCGCGGACGGCGGTGGACCCATCAGCATCGTCGAAACCGGGACCGGCACGATGCTCGGCACCATGGATTCGCCGCAGAGCCACTACCAGGCGCACGCCGGCGCGATCTATGTGCACCAGGGGCAGACCTATGTGGTGGACGAACTCAACGAGCAGGATCATTGCGCGATGGTGACCCGCTCGAACCCTGACTACTACACCCAGGCCAGGGACATCACCGAGATCGAGGTGATCGGGACTGACCGCACCCAGGACTGGGGTGGAGTCCAGATCCGGTTCGGTGAGGTGCTGGTCACCACCCAGGTAGTCTCCTTCCAGCGGAAGGCCTTCGTCTCCAACGAGATCCTCGGTGAGGAACCATTGGAGCTGGGCGCGCGTGACCTCCACACGAAGGGGGTCTGGTTTGAATTCGACCAGCGGTTGCTGGAGGCCAACGGCCTGACGGCAGCCGATCTGCCGGGAGCCCTACACGCCGCCGAACACGCCGCGATCGGCCTGCTACCTCTCGTGGCGTCAAGCGACCGCTGGGACATCGGCGGAGTGTCGACCGCCCTGCACGCCGACACCATGGTGCCGACCATCTTCGTCTACGACGGCCACCCGGGTGGGGCAGGCTTCGCCGAACGGGGGTACGACGCCGTCAGGATCTGGATCAAGGCGACCCTCGATGCGATTCGCGCCTGCGAGTGCGACACCGGGTGCCCCTCCTGTGTGCAGTCACCCAAGTGCGGGAACCGGAATAACCCGCTGAGCAAGTCAGGTGCCACCACCCTGCTTGCCCTCCTGCTGGCCCAGGACCCGGGCGGCAACCCCAGCAATCCTGGTATCCCGGGCTAGGGCGTGTCTCCTTATTGTTCGGTGAGGTCTTTGGGATGCTGGTGGTATGTCACGTACTGCTGTTTTGTCGGATGCTCAGTGGGCTCGGATTGAGCCGTTGATGCCAAGCTCGGACGGAAGCCCGGGCCGCCCCTTCAACAATCACAGGCTGGTCGTTGAGGGCATCGTTTATCGGTTCCGGGCAGGAATCCCGTGGCGGGATCTGCCGGAGTGTTTCGGGTCGTGGAAGACGGTGTGGAAACGCCACCGCCGGTTCAGCAGCGATGGCACCTGGGACAGGATCCACACCCAGTTGCTGGCAGAAGCTGACGCGGCAGGGATGATCGATTGGGAGGTTTCCGTGGACTCGACAGTGAACCGGGCTCACCAACACGCAACCAACCTTCCGCGCACCACAGGGGGACCTGTCGAATTACATGAAACTGCGCGAGGAGCCTCCTGACCACGCGATCGGCCGCTCCCGTGGCGGGTTGACGACGAAAATCCATCATCTCTGCGACGGGAAAATGCGGCCGTTGGTGATGCTCATCGGACCGGGCCAGGGCGGGGACTCACCAATGTTTCCGCTCTTGCTCGATGCGTTGCACGTCCCGCGGATAGGCAAAGGCAGGGCTCGGACCAGGCCGGACCGGGCGTTGGGAGATAAGGCGTATTCTTCCAAAGCTAACCGGAACCTCCTGCGTTCCCGCGGGATCCAGGCGGTCATCCCGGAACGCTCCGACCAGCAAGCGAACCGTAAACGCCGCGGCCGCAGTGGTGGAAGACCCGTCGGTCTCGACAGGGAAGCCTACAAACGGCGCAACGTCGTTGAACGTTCCTTCAACACCTTCAAACAATGGCGCGGTCTGGCCACCCGGTACGACAAACTCGCCCTCACCTACCGCGGAGGAGTCGTACTCCGAGCCATCACTATTTGGCTCAAAGAATTAGGAGACACGCCCTAGGCGGATCAGGGCGGCCATCCCCAGGTTGACGGGTCAGGGCGGCGATCCCCAGGTTGGCAGATCAGGGCGGCCACCCCCAGGTTGGCGGGTCAGGGCGGCGGCCCGGCACGCGCCCGGCCGGTCGCGTCCGGGACCAGCGCGAACCAGTGGGCCGCTGGGCCCACCCTGACAGAGGTGCGCACCTCCACGACGGTGCCACCCGGTCCGTCCCTGCTGCAGGACTGCAGGGTTGCCCCATGTGCCGCTGCGGTTTCGGCGGCCACCGTACAGGGGTCGCCGGGAAGCAGTCCGCGGGACGCGTCCGCGGCGGCCAGCGCTGCCAGATCGGCAGCAGTGGCTGCCCGGGACGCCGTAGCGCCTGCCTGGGCCAGCAGAACCACCGCGGCAATCAGGGACATGAGCAGCACTGCGAGCCCGCAGGTCAACACTGTCCCGGCTCCCACCTCCGCGCCAGCGCCACGGCGCCGCCGCTGCGTCCACCCCCTCATCAGGCGTGCACCGCGGGTACCTGACAGGGCGTTGCCGGGCAACCACCCCGACGGCTACCGGGGTCGGGACGGCTACCGGGGCCGGGAGAGCAAGCGGGGCCCGGAGGACAAGCGGTGCCGAAAGGGCGAGCGGTTGAGTCATTACCTGCGACTGACGCAACCGGATCCGGCGTCCGGGGGGCTTGCTCCTGGAGTTCGGCCCGGGCCGTGGCGGACGCCGACAGGTCCCATCCCAGAAAATCCATCCCGGGCAGGGAGACACTCGACCCGACGGTCACCGTGGTCCAGACACCCTGCTCCGCCACTTCCAGCCGCGACTGCGGGCCCGCGAGCCTGCGCACCGTTGCCTCCACCTGATCCGCTGGCTCTCCCCGGACCACTTCCCGGGCGCCCGCCCGGGCCGCCTCTTCCAATCTGAGCTGGGTCAGTCCAGCCGTGGCGGCGCCTAGAAGCAGTGCCAGAAGCAGGATCAAGGACGGCAGTGCCACCGCCACTTCCGCCGTCACCGCCCCGCACTGGGATTCGGGCCGTCGCGGGCACTGTGCTGGCTCACGGCGGGGCACCAGACCGGTCCCGCGCCGAGGCCGACGTCTCATTGGGTGGGGGTGGGGGGACACCGTGGGCTACCCGAAGCTGAGGGCCGAGCTGATCAGGTTCATCAGCATGCCCCTGACCTCACCGCTGGACAGAATCGCCACCAGCAGGGCAGCGAACCCCACCGCAGCCAGGGTGGCAATGGCGTACTCCGCGGTTGCCATCCCCGCCTCTGACCTGCCCAGACGACGTACCTCCCTGGCCAGGCGCCGGCCGCTGCTTGAAACGAATACCTTGATTGACGACATATCTTCCTCCGTGTGATCCATCTGGTGAGAGCCCCGCCCCTCGGGGTCTCGATCGGCTAGGACGCTGCTGTGTCCTGCTGAGACTCTGCCCGTTCACGCGGGGCTGCGGTTCGCCCGCACTCGTTATGTGGATAAGTCGCCGACAGTCGGCCACCCGAGCGACTGCCACCGTCATGACGATCGCCACGCTCACGGTCATGGCAACGGCAAACGCCCACGGCAACGGCAACGGCAACGTTGACACTGCGTTTACTGGACTGCCGGTGCTGGCCCTGCCCCGGGTCACGCCCAGCGCGGAAGCAGCGCCAGGACCACTGGAAGCACCCCCAGGCAGATGAAGGCCGGCAGATAGCACAGCCCCAGGGGAACTACCAGGCGAACACCGAGGGTCGCGGCACGCCGTTCTGCCTCACCATTTCTCCGGCGCCGCAACAGTGCGGCGTAGGAGTGAACCATCCCGGCCGAGGATGCACCGGTCAGCGCGGAGAATCGCAGCGCATCCCTCAGTTCCGCCAGCACCCGACGGGTGGGGCGATCTGCTTGCGACAGCGCTGAGTTCCAGGCCGCGTCCCAGTCCGCTCCGAGGGTGAGAGCCCCCGTTACGCACCGGAGCCCCCACGCCAGGGGCGGCGGGCAGGAACTGGCAAGCGCTCCCAGCGCATCCCCAACCGGCGCACCCGCAACCAGCATTGCCCCCAGCAGGTCGATCATCACGGCCGGGTCGAGCGGATGGACCGCTTCCTCCGGATGATCGCGGTCGCGGAATGGGTGCCACCCCTGTCGCCGACCGGTACGCGGCGGATTGAACTCCACGCCTGAGACACCGCCGGAGTACCAACCTTCGGAGTCCAACGCCGCGATCCGGAAGCGAAATGAGCTGGCCAGCAGCCAGAAACCGGTGAAGGCCAGGAGAAAGACCACCACACCGGTCATCCCGACTCCTTTCCGGCCGCGGCGACCAGCCGTCCGGACCAGAACCGCCCCAGCAGCATCAGCAAGACTCCCGCACACAACACCGTTACCCCGGCAGCCGATCCAAAGAGGACGGCGAGCGGCTGAAGCCCGGTCAGATAGCCCAGCCCGAGTCCGACCATGGGTAGCCAACCGAGCAACCTGGCCGTCGCCGTCGGACCCGCCAGGGCGGTCGCACGGGCTGATGCCGAGTCGAGTGCAAGGTCGAGCTGGGACGCGTATCGACTGAGGACCTCGGTCAGCGGTGCGCCGCTCCGTTCTGAAACCTCCAGACACACTGCCAAATCCCGCCATAGGCCGGCGCACACCGAGGGTGGCGTTCGCGCCCGGCCTGGCCTGAAGCCGCTGGACCTGGGTGGCTCGGCGGCCGCGGTCCGAAGCACCTCCGGGACACCCGCGCCGATGGCTGCCGCCTGCTGGGCGGCCCTCAGCACGGGTGCCGCGAAGTGGGCGAAGCCGGCTGCAGCCCTTCGCCCGTTGCCGTCGTCGGTCGCCGGGTAGAGCAGGGCAATGTCCTGCCACAGTTGGTGCGGTGACCTCCCGACCTGCAGCAGGGTGGTGAGTTGATGCACGAACAACGGCAACTCTGCCGGATCGACGGCGGCTGGCCGCGCGGAGCGCCTCCAGCCGATGACCCCGCTGGTCCGCCGAGGAACCAGACCGTCGCCACCGTCGGAGGGGAGGGCAAGGATCAGGAAGCTCGCCAACAGGAGAGCGCCGACCATGGTCCCGGTCATCGGGACGGCCCGTGCCCGAGCAGGTTTTCCAGCCGGGGCCAGCCGGGTGCCCTGTCGCACCCGCCGGCACTCCGGAGCAGAGCCGGCCGCACCACCAGGTGGCTCGCCTCGTCCAGTTCCACGAGGCCGATTGCTGCGACCCGGCGGCCACTGATGGTGCGGACCAGATGCACGACGACGTCGAGGGCACTGGCCGCCTGCAGGGTGACGGCTTCGCGGCTCAATCCCGCCAGCGATCCCAGCGCCGTCAGACGCCCCGGGACTGTTTCAGCCGAGTTGGAGTGAATCGTTCCGCCGGCTCCCGAATGGCCGGTATTCATCGCGGCCAGCAGTTCCCGGACCTCGGCTCCACGGCACTCGCCGACAATCAACCGGTCCGGTCGCATCCGGAGCGCCTGCCGGACCAGCTCTGCCAGGTCCACGGTTCCGGCGCCCTCCACATTGCCGTGACGACACTGCAGCGGCACCGTGTGGGGATGCCGCGGGGTCAACTCCGCCGAATCCTCGACGGTGATCAGCCGTTCGGTAGGGGCGCTCAGCGCCAGCAGAGTCGACAGAAGGGTGGTCTTGCCGGTGCCGGTGGCGCCGCTGATCAGAAAGTTGAGGCGCTGTTCCACCACCGCGCGCAGCACCTCCGACATTTCCGTCTCGAGGGTGCCGGACCGGGTCAGCTCCCCCAGAGTGAACTCGCGGGGGCGCTGGATGCGGATGGACAGCAGCGTTCCGCGATTGGAGACGGGGGTGAGGACAGCGTGCACCCGGAACGTCCTGAACCGGACGTCGGCGCAGGGGTTGCCGTCGTCGAGCCGCCGCCCACCCGCCGAAATGAGTCGAACGGCCAGCGACCGTACCTCGGCGTCCGCGTCGAAGCTCACCGCGGCACGCCTCAGACCGTCGGCGCCGTCCACCCACACCTCGTCGGGCCCGTTGACCAGGATGTCGGTGACCATGGGGTCAGCGAGAAGATGCTGCAACGGCCCTAAACCCTGCAGCTCGGCCTGCACCCGGTCCACGGTGCGGAGGGTCCCCGCGGACCCCAGCAGCTTGCCGGTCGACTGGACCGCCGCTGCCAGGCGGGCACCGGTCAGTGGGAGCTGATCCGCCAGGACGGCCCGGCGCACTTCGCTGACCATTGACCTTCCGACGTCGCCAGGTAGGCGGTCGCCACGGCGGATCGCCGGCCGGTCGCTCATCTCCGTGTCCGCCCAGCCACGTCCGGCAGCGAGTCAAGGAGGGCGGACGTGAGCCGCCGGAGAGCCCGCTGGGACCCGAGTTCCAGCAGCCGCCCCTGATGTTCGGCGGTGTACACGCCGCGCAGCTGGGGAAGGTAGCCAGCCAGCGGTAGCCCAGTGAGCTCAGCCACCCGGTGTGGGTCCAGCCCCGAAACCAGCGGGCCGCGGGCGACTACCGAGCCAGGCAGGTGCTGGGTCTGGTGCGCCAGGGAGCGGGCTGCCGCAATTGATCTGGCACGGCCCGGAACCAGCAGCACTACCGCGTCGCAGACCTGCAGCAGCGGCCCGCCTGCCGGCCAGCCCGACGGCAGATCGACAACGGTCAGCGTGAAGGCGGTGCGGACGGCATCCACCACCGACGGCGCGGCCGGGGAGGCAAGGATGTCGGACTCGGCTGCACCGGCTCCGCTCATGGACAGGATTGAGACACCCGACACCGTGGGCAAGGCGCCGACCAGCTGATCGGGATTGAGCGTGCCGCTGACTTCACCCAGGTCCTCCCACCGCACACGCGGCCCCCGCCCGGCCCCCAGCGCCAGATCCAGCCCTCCCCCACCCGGATCACCATCGAGGAGCAGGGTGGATCGGCCGGAGCGGGCGGCGGCGAGCGCCAGCCAGCAGCTGAGGGAACTTGCCCCTGCCCCGCCCGTGCTGCCCAGCACTCCCAGCAGATGACCTGCCGGACCCCGGGTCCGTAGTGCAGCGAACCTCCCGGCCAGCCAAGGTGCCGCGGCCGGTAGCAGTGCGACCTGTGACGCGCAGATCCGTGACGCCACTTCCCACGCGCTGGTCTCCTCTCCCTGCAGCCCCACCAGGATCAGGTCACTGTCCGACGTCGGCCCAGTCGCGCCGATGTCGGTTCCCACCAGCAGGACTGCTGGCCGCTGCATCCGTGCCTCAGACAGCGTCCCGGTGACCGTCAGCTCAAGACCCGCGGCAGCTGCCACCCGTGCCGTCTCGTCGCGGATGCGTTGCGAGCCAGTCACAAGCGCCGCACCCCCGTCGTCGGGTGCCGGGAGCCACGGTTGGCCAGTTGTCATGCCCTTAGCGTGCCGCGGGAAGCAGCGCTTACCCTGACTGCTCACTGCCAATGTGGACAAAGCGTCCGACGTCGCATCCGGTGGAGGAGGAGTGCCAACGGCTGCCCCTGCCTGTGCAGGAGGTAGGGCTTCGCAGGGGAGAATGTAGCCATGTATGTAGTTGTCTCAGCCCCATCCCCTCGCGGGGCCGAGGCAGCCCCATCGCCGGGACCTCCGGAAGCCGCGTCAGCTGTGCAGATGGCGGTGTTGCAACCCGCCGATGGGACAGGGGCCCCCGCGGGTGACGCAATCGCCGTCGGACAGGGCGACTTCCCCGCGGCGGTCCGCCACTTCGAGGGACAGAGCGTGCGGTGGGTGTGGGAGTCCACCCGCGCCTGGTACCCGGCCCTGCTGGCGGCGGGGATCAGTGTTGAACGCTGCCATGATCTGAGCCTGTCCCGGGAGATCCTCCGCAACTCCAGCTTCAGCGCCGACCTGCCCTACGTGACGGACCTGCGGGACCGAGCGGACGCACCGGACCAGCAGCCCGCCCGGCAGCTTCCGCCGCTCCCTGAACAGGCCGGCCAGTTCAGCCTCTTCGACACACCCAGCGCCCCCAGCGGTCCCGGCCCCGAGGCTGTCCTCGCAGAGTTCCGCCAGCAACAACAGGCAGTGTCCACCGGCAGCCAGCCCCAGCGGCTGGCGTTGCTGCTCGCCGCCGAGTCCGCCGGTGCACTGCTGGCCGCGGAGATGGAGGCGGCGGGGATCCCCTGGCGCCGCGACCTGCACGAAAAACTGCTGGAATCCGAGCTGGGTCCCCGACCCCGCGAGGGCACACGACCACGCGAGTTGGAGCGGATAGCGGGCGAGTTGCGCGGTCATCTGAACAATCCCGGGTTCAACCCTGATTCACCGCAGGAGCTGCTACGGGCACTCCACCGGGCCGGCATCGAGGTGACCAGCACCAAATCCTGGGAGTTGGAGCAGCACCACCATCCCGCGATCGAACCGCTGCTGCGCTACAAGAAGCTCTCCCGACTACTGACCGCCAATGGCTGGACCTGGCTTGACGCCTGGGTACAGGACGGCCGCTTTCGGCCCGAGTACGTCGTCGGAGGCGTGGTGTCCGGCCGGTGGGCCTCACGGGGCGGCGGGGCGCTACAAATCCCCAAACAGATCCGCGACGCCGTCCGCCCGGACCCCGGTCACCGGTTTGTGGTTGCCGACGCCGCCCAGCTCGAACCGCGGGTACTGGCCGCGCTGGGCCGCGACTCGGCGCTGGCGACGGCCGCCCGGGGGAAGGACCTGTATCAGGGGATTGCCGAGCAGGGCTTCGGCGACCGGGCGAAGGCGAAACTCGCCATGCTCGGGGCCATGTACGGAGCGACCACCGGCGAATCAGGACGTCTGATGCCGCAGCTGGCCCGCACCTACCCCCAGGCGATACAGGTGGTGGAGGGTGCAGCGCGCATTGGCGAAGCGGGCGGCGTGGTGACCAGTTATCTGGGCCGGGGCTGTCCCCCCGCGACGGATGCGTGGGTGGCCGCCCAGCAGACCGCCAGCGCCGATGAGCAACGCCGGGCGGACAACCTGGCCAGGTCGCGCGGCCGGTTCACCCGTAATTTCGTGGTGCAGGCCACCGCTGCGGAATGGGCGCTGTGCTGGCTGGCCGAGCTCCGCCGCGAGCTGCGCGCGGCGGCAGTGCCCGCTCCGGTGGACCAACTGGTGTTCTTCCTTCACGACGAGGTGATGCTCCATATCCCCGAAGCACAGGTCGACGAGGTCTGCCGCCTCGTGACGGCGGCGGCCCAGTCGGCGACCCGGCTCATGTTCGGCGACATCCCGATCGAGTTCGCCGTCAACGTGATGGTGGTGGACTCCTACGCCGATGCCAAGTGACAGCCCCTGGTTAGAGCGGCGCCGGAATCACGGCGGAGGCGTCCCAGGGAATGGTCCACCCGAGGTCATCGAACAGGCCGTCCAGCAGCATCGCGGTGAAACCCCACACCGTGACGTCACCGACCAGAAAAGCCGGGGTCGTCCACCTCACGCCGTTCCTGCTTCCGACGACCGACCGTCGACCCGCAGGATCAAGAAGGTCTGCGACCGGGAGGCGGAACACGTGTTCGGACTCCGCCTCGTCGACGGCGGTGACCGGTGATTGCCGGGTCCACCACGCCAGCACCGGGGTGACCAGAAAATTGCTGACCGGGAGCCCGGATTCCGGGAGCGGCCCGAGCACTTCGATGCCGCCCGGGTCGACGCCGGTTTCCTCCCGGGCCTCGCGGAGGGCTGCCGCAACCGGGCCGTCGTCGTCGTCATCGATCCGTCCACCGGGGAAAGCCACCTGGCCGGGATGATCGGTGAGCGACCCGGACCGCAACACCAGCAGGATGTCGAGGTCCTCCGGCACGGCTGACGCCTGGAACTGCGCGGGCCGGTCGTCGAGTGCACCAAACAGGATCAGGACGGCAGCGTGGCGCGCCGACGCCGGGTCGACGCCGCGCAGAGTCCCGCACAGGTCAGTGGACCGTGCCGCGAGGTCCAGCAGTTGTTCCCGGGCGCTCATGGTCCGAGGCTGTAGCCGGCGGCCTGCAGTTCGCGTCGCGTTGCGCCATCCTTCATGAGGCGCAGCAATTCTTCCCTGTCGGGTGCCAACTCGTATTTAAGCGCTTTGGTGGCCTTGACCGGGTCCACCTCGCCCTCGCCGTAGGCGGGGCAGAGCGTCGCCAGCGGACAGGCGCCGCACGCGGGCTTCCGTGCGTGGCAGACACGCCGGCCGTGGAAGACCACGTGGTGGGACAACTGGGTCCAGTCCTGCGGCTCGAACAGGCGGGCGACGTCGGCCTCCACCTTGACGGCGTCGTCGGAATCGGTCCACCGGAAACGCCGCGCCAGCCGCCCGAAATGGGTATCGACGGTTATCCCCGGGATGCCGAACGCATTGCCCAGCACCACATTCGCCGTTTTCCGCCCCACCCCGGGGAGAGTTACCAAATCCTCCAGCCGCGCCGGCACGACGCCATCAAACTCGTCGACCAACCGGGTGGACAGCGCCAGCAGACTCCTCGCCTTGGCACGGAAGAACCCGGTGGGCTTGATCAGCTCCTGCAGGAGTGTTTCGTCGGCTTCCGCCAGGCTGCGCGCGTCAGGGTAACGGGCGAACAGTGCGGGCGTGGTGAGGTTCACCCGCACATCGGTGGTCTGGGCTGAGAGCACTGTCGCGATGAGTAACTCGAACGGGTTCGTGAAGTCGAGCTCCGGGACGGCGTACGGGTATTCCTCCGCCAACCGCCGGTGGATCCGACGTGCGCGCCGCTTGACCGCCAGCGGCGAAAGGTCCGCCCCGACCGCGGGAGTCCTGCTGACCACCGCGCCTAGCCGTCGCTCGGGGCGCGCTCGATGTTGCTCAGGTCCCGCATGACTCCGACACGGCCGGTGCGCTTGTCCTGTACCAGGAATTCCTCACCGCGATCCTCGATACCCACTTCCCAGTCACCCGGGCGCAGGACGAACAGTTCCACCCCTGAGGCCTCGTCAACCACGGGGCGGGGGGTTCCTACCGCGAACCAGAACGCTTCGACGACGGGCCCCTCGTCCTCCGACTTGGTGGCCGAGATGGACTCGTGGTTTCCGCTGCCGCGGTGCTCCACCACCGGCTGCGCGGTGGTCGCTGCGGCTGCAGCGGCGGTGCCAGCGGCTGCTGCAGCGCCGGCTGCAGCGCCGGTGCTGGCGGCGGATCCGCCGGCGGTTCCGCCGGAGACGGCGTCCTGCCGGCCGGTGTCCGCCGAGGCCTGCTCCGCTGGGCGGGATCCGGCGTTCGTTCCGGTACCCCGGTCGGCGTCGCGCTCTGCGCGCTGGTCCCCGGTGGATTCCCGCTGTTCGGTGGAGTCCCGCTGCCCGGTGGAGTCCCGCTGCCCGGTGGAGTCCCGCTGCTCGGTGGATTCCCGCTGAGCAGTGGCCGCGTCATCGTTTCCGGCATTCGTCGGTCCGGTTGGGGTGGCCGCCCCGGTTGGAGTGGCCGTCCCGGCTGGTGCTGCTGAACGAGCTGGTTCCTCTTTGTCGGAGGACGACGTCGCCCCGGCAAGCTTCACTGAATCCGGCGACTTCGCCGAATCGGCCGACGTGGCGTAGGGGGCGAAGTCCTCGTCGGCGAACCGGGGGTAGCCCGAGGAGTCGGCGTCGGAAATTTCCTTGTCCTGGACCCCGGGAACCGCAGCGACCGAACTGTCGAGGTGGGCGTCGGGGGTGCTGCGGGATGGATCCGTGGCTGATGCTTTGGCAGCAGCTCCGAACCCGAGCTTGTTGCGCAGCGCACTGCCGGGCTTCTTCGGGGTCCCCGGCTGGCGGCCTTCCGCTGATGATCCCGCGGGTGACCCGGCGGCGGCGCCGGCAGCAGCGGCAGCACCTGTCCTTCCGGCTCCATCGCTCCACTGGGTGACCTCTTCGGCCGATTCCGACTGGGTAGCCGTGTCCGTGGGTGCCTTCGGTGCTTTGGGCGCTTTGGGCTTGGCCGGCAATACCTTCCGCGCCATGACATGGGCCTCGGCGGACGGACGACCGGCGAAGTCGACCGCAAAACCGGGCAGATGCGGTCCACCGACCGTCGCCGCCAGCATCCCGAGCGAACCGATCAGGCAGATGAGGGGACCGTAATGGAAGGAGGTGACGGTCTGCAGGAAGAAGAAGGCGGTGGCCAGCACGGCGACCACTGAGGCGAACTGGTCGACCGACAGGGAACCGACCCGCGTGTCCGTGCCGAGCCGCCGAGCCGTCAGCAGGCCTGCGGTGGCGATCGGCAGCACAATCCCAATGGCCAGGAAGAACAGCGAGGACGAGTTCCAGAGGTTGCCGAACCGCCCCATGGCTTCGAAGAAGGGCAGAACAGAGCCAATGAAGATGACCAGGACCGACCCCCCGATCACCGTTTCGCGGAGCGTGAACGGCCCCGCCACCGCCTCGCCGCCGGTCCTCCCGGTCTCGACGCGGGTGCTGCCACTGGTGCCGGAACTCCGGCCGGTCTGCGGATCTGTCATGTCGAAATTCCATTCGTCGCGGCGGCCGGGCAGGCCGCAGTCGCCAGCGTTCTCTTCTCGCACCAGCCTAGCCACCCCACCCCTCCTTCACTAGCCATTCGGCGGTGCGCCGACCCCGCGTCCCGCCGCTCACCGCAGAATCTCTGCCTTTCACATCTGGGAGTGTGAGCGCGCGCACATTTCCACCGCATCCCCGGTTAGTCTGATCAGCAGTATCGCGGTGCGGCGTGCCGGTTCGAACCGTCTGGCTCACCGCCCCAGAGAGATCATCGGCAGAAGAAGGGCAGAACATGTCGGAGAACACCCAGACCACCACCCAGGGCGACGCATTCGAGAACCTCCTCCTGGAGGAGCGCAGCTTCCCTCCGACCGAGGAATTCGCCGCCAACGCGGTGGCACAGCCGTCCCTGTACGAGGAGGGCAAGGCCGGCCCGGAGTTCTGGGCCGCCCAGGCGAGGGCACTACTGAGCTGGGATGAGGACTTCACCGAAGCCCTCGACTTCTCGGACGCACCGTTCGCCAAGTGGTTTGTCGGTGGCCGGGTCAACGCCGCCTACAACGCGCTGGACCGCCACGTCGAGGCGGGACGCGGAGACCGCGTGGCCATCCACTTTGAGGGCGAGCCGGGCGACACCCGCTCCTACACGTATGCGGAGCTCACCGAAGAGGTCAAGAAGGCCTCCAACGCCTTCCTGTCGCTCGGCGTGGAAAAAGGCGACCGGGTGGCGGTGTATCTGCCAATGATTCCCGAAGCAGTCATCACGATGCTCGCCTGCGCCCGGATCGGCGCCGTCCACTCGGTGGTCTTCGGCGGCTTCTCCGCCGACGCGCTCCGCAGCCGGATCGACGACGCGGAAGCAAAACTGGTGGTCACCGCGGACGGCACCTACCGTCGCGGCAAGCCCAGCTCGCTGAAGCCCGCCGTCGATGGCTCCCTGGAACGTGAGGGCCATACGGTCACCAACGTGGTGGTCGTCAAGCGCAACGGTGAGCCGGTCGAGTGGACCGAGGGCCGGGATGTGTGGTGGGACGACGTCGTCGGCACCGCCTCCCCCGATCACACCGCAGAGGGCCACGACTCGGAGCACCCGCTGTTCATCCTGTACACCTCGGGTACCACCGGGAAGCCCAAGGGGATCCTGCACACCACCGGCGGTTACCTGACCCAGACGGCCTTCACCCACAAGAACACGTTCGACCTCCGGCCGGAGACCGACGTGTTCTGGTGCACGGCCGACGTCGGCTGGGTCACCGGGCACAGCTACGTCGCCTATGCGCCGCTCGTCAACGGCGCCACCCAGCTCATGTACGAGGGCACACCCGACACCCCGCACCAGGGCCGCTGGTGGGAGTTGGTCGAGAAATACAAGGTGTCGATCCTGTACACCGCGCCGACAGCTATCCGGACCTTCATGAAGTGGGGCCGCGACATCCCGAAGAAGTACGACCTCAGCTCCATCCGGGTCCTCGGCTCCGTCGGCGAACCCATTAACCCCGAGGCGTGGATGTGGTACCGCGAAATGATCGGCGGCGGCAGCGCACCGATCGTGGATACGTGGTGGCAGACCGAGACCGGCGCGCACATGATCGCCCCGATGCCGGGTGTCACCCACACCAAGCCGGGCTCCGCTCAGGTGGCGGTGCCGGGCATCTCGGTGGACGTCGTGGATGAGATGGGGCAGTCGGTCCCCAACGGTTCGGGCGGGTACCTGGTGGTCCGCGAACCGTGGCCGTCAATGCTCCGTGGCATCTGGGGCGACCCGCAGAGGTTCAAGGACACCTACTGGTCCCGCTTCGACAACATGTACTTCGCCGGCGACGGCGCGAAACGCGACAAGGACGGCGACATCTGGCTGCTGGGCCGGGTGGACGACGTCATGAACATCTCCGGTCACCGGCTCTCGACCACGGAGATCGAATCGGCACTGGTAAGCCACCCCTCGGTGGCGGAGGCCGCCGTCGTGGGCGCGTCCGATGAGATGACCGGTGAGGCAGTGGTGGCGTTCGTGATCCTGCGTGGCTCCGCCGTCGACGACGACGACATCGTCACCACCCTGCGCAACCACGTGGGCAAGGAGATCGGTCCGATCGCCAAGCCACGCAACATCCTCGTGGTGCCGGAACTGCCGAAAACCCGCTCGGGCAAGATCATGCGCCGCCTGCTCAAGGACGTCGCCGAGGGCCGCGAGGTCGGCGACTCGTCGACCCTGTCCGACCCGACGATCATGGCCCAGATCGCGCAGTCCCTCAGGAAGTAGCCCCCCCGGCCCCACCCTTGACCGGGCACCCGGTGACGCGCCTGCAGGCGCCTCACCGGGTCTAGGGGACCGATCTGCCGGACCCACCCCCAGGGGAGGCCGGCGCGGGATGTGACCTGCATCCCGGTGGCGTGTGATCTTGTCCGGAATAGATGGCGTAGCCCCTCGGCCGCCGAGGACAATTTCCAAGCGTGTCTACTACTACTGCCCCCGCGATCCCCGGGCCGCCGCCAGCCGCCAACCGCAAGATGGCCAGGAAGTCCGCGGCCGCCTCGTTTGTTGGCACCACCCTTGAGTCCTACGACTTCTACGTCTTCGGAACGGCCGCCGCCCTGGTATTCAACCAGGTGTTCTTCACCTCCCAGGACCCGCTGGCCGGAACCCTGTCGGCGTTTCTGATCTTTGCGATGGGTTTTGTGGCCCGCCCGCTGGGTGCCATCCTGTTTGGACACCTCGGCGACCGGATCGGCCGCAAGAAGACCCTGATCTGGACCATCGTGCTGATGGGGCTGGCCACCGGTTCCGTGGGGTTGCTCCCGGACTACAGTGTGATCGGCGTGTGGGCTCCGATCCTCCTGACCGTCCTGCGGCTCCTGCAGGGGCTGTCCCTCGGCGGTGAGTGGGGCGGATCCATCCTGATCGCCACCGAACACGCCGAGCCGCGTAAACGGGCGCTCTACGCCTCAATCCCCCAGCTCGGCTCCCCGGTGGGCACCATGCTCATCTCGCTTGTGTTCCTGATCCTTGCGGTGGCTGCACCGGACGTCATGACCACCTGGGGCTGGCGCATCCCGTTCCTGCTCGCGTTCCCCTTCCTGGGTATCGCGCTCTACCTGCGGCTCGCCATCGACGAGACACCCGTGTTCAAGTCGACGGTGCAGACCCAGTCGCGCGCCAGCATCCCGTTCTTCGAGGTGATTCGCCGCCAGCCGGCAGCGATCGCCGTTGCCGCCGCCGCAGCCGTGCTCGGCATTGGCTCCTACTTCCTGATGGTGTCCTATACGCAGGCCTACGGTACCGAACGGTTGGGGCTGGAGCAGGCGACCGTCCTGAACGCCGCACTGATCGGCTCGCTGCTGCAACTGGCGACCATCCCCGCCTTCGGCTACCTCGCAATGAAGATCGGCTCAGCCAAGGTGGTGGCCGGTGGTGCGATCGGCACCGCTCTGATCGCGTTCCCGCTGTACTGGGTGATCAGCATCGCTGACGCGCCCACCTATACCGCCGCCATTCTGCTGGGCGGCATTCTGCCCACGGCAAGCTGGGCCGCGCTGGGCGGGTTGATGGCGGATCTCTTCGAGCCGCGCACCGGCTTCACGGCCCTCTCGTTCGCGTACAGCCTGGCAGCCATCGTCGCCGGTTTCGCACCCTCGATCACCCAGCTCCTCGGACAGGCCACCGACGGCGCCTGGTGGCATCCCGGTATTGTGCTCGCGGTAATGAGCCTGGTGACGGTAGCCGGCGCGCTCGCGGCGGTCCGCTTGCGCCGGAAGTCCCAGGGGGTTGAGCCTGCCGCCACCGTTGCGGCAGACATTAGCCACTAACCCCGCCCCGTGTCGGGCAGCCCGGGGGCGTGGGGCATAGTTAAGCCATGCCGAAGACCACCACGCTCCTGATCATCAACGGACCCAACCTCAACCTGCTGGGCACCCGTGAGCCGGCCACGTATGGGACCGCCACGCTGGCCGACGTCGAGGCCGTCGCCGCCGACGCCGCCGGACGGCACGGCTGGGCTGTGACCTGTGTGCAGTCCAACCACGAGGGTGAGCTGGTCGACGCCATCCACGCCGCCGCCGGCACCGCTGACGGCATCGTCCTGAACGCCGGGGCCTACACCCACACCTCGGTCGCACTCCGCGACGCGATCGCCGCCGTCGGCCTCCCGATGGTCGAGGTCCACCTCAGCAACGTCCACCGGCGCGAGGAGTTCCGGCACCACTCCTACCTCTCAGGCGTTGCCGAGGCGGTCATCGTCGGCGCCGGGATCAGCGGCTACCGGTTCGCCGTCGACCTGCTGATCGAGAAACTCTCGTCCGGATCCGCTGGTTAGAGCCCGATATAGGGGACGATAGGACCATGATCGACATCACACCCATTGACGGCGACCCGTTCGACGCCCCGCTCCTTGAGGTCAAAGACCTTGCCGTAACCTTCAGTACCACCTACGGTGACGTGACAGCGGTGGAGAACGCCAGCTTTACCCTGCGGCGCGGCAAGACCCTGGCGATTGTCGGTGAATCGGGATCCGGCAAGTCGACGACGGCGATGGCATGCATCGGCCTGCTGCCCTCGAACGGCCGCGTCACCGGCGGGAGCATCCAGTTCGAGGGACAGAACCTCGTGACGCTGCCCGAAGCCAAAATGCGCGCGATCCGCGGGCGGGCCATTGGACTGGTCCCCCAGGACCCGATGTCGAACCTCAACCCGGTCACCAAAATCGGCACCCAGGTGGCCGAGACCCTTCTGGTCCACGGAATGGCGACCAAGAAAAACGTGAAGGACCGCGTCATTGAGGTGCTCACGGCCGCCGGATTGCCGGACGCCGGCGACCGGGCCAAACAGTACCCCCATGAGTTTTCCGGCGGCATGCGCCAGCGCGCCCTGATCGCCATCGGAATGGCATGCCAGCCGCGGCTGCTGATCGCCGACGAGCCGACCAGCGCTCTCGACGTCACGGTGCAGCGGACCATCCTCGACCAGATCGACCAGATGACCGAGCAGTTGGGCACCTCAGTGCTGCTGATCACCCACGACCTCGGCTTGGCGGCTGAACGGGCCTCCGATCTCGTGGTGATGCACCGCGGCCGGGTGGTGGAGACCGGTCCGGCGCAACAGCTCCTCACCGACCCCCAGCACCCCTACACCCAGTCACTGGTCCGCGCGGCGCCCAGCGTGGCAGCCGTCCGCCTCCAGCCGGGAACGTACCACGCCGACGCTGCCCAGCGGGTCGAAGCCGCGGGCGCTGCGTTCGCCGAACACCAGACCGAGGCACCCACGGAAATCGCCGCAGCTGCGACAGCGGGCCGGAACATCGTAGAGATCCGCGACCTGACCAAGGTGTACAAGCGGCGAGGCAGTTCCGAGGACTTCTACGCCGCGAAGAACGTCACCCTGGATGTGCCCCGCGGCCAGACCGTCGCCATCGTTGGTGAATCAGGATCCGGGAAGACGACGACGGCGAGGATGCTCCTGAAGCTCATCGAGCCGACGTCGGGCACCATGACCTTCGACGGGATGGACGTGGGGACGCTGGATAAGGCGCAACTCGCGGACTTCCGGCAGCGGGTTCAGCCCATCTTCCAGGACCCCTATTCCTCGCTGAACCCGATGTTCACCATCGAGCGGATCGTCGAGGAACCCCTGAACGCTTACAAGCGGGGATCCAAGAGTGAGCGGCGGGCCCGGGTCCGCGAGCTGATGGACCAGGTGTCGCTGCCGCAGGCCGCGCTGCGCCGGTACCCGTCGGAGCTCTCCGGTGGGCAGCGGCAGCGTGTCGCCATTGCCCGTGCGCTGGCGCTGAAGCCCGAGCTGATCATCTGCGACGAGCCGGTCTCCGCGCTCGACGTCCTGGTGCAGGCCCAGATCCTGAAACTGCTCGGCGATCTGCAGGCTGAGCTCGGCCTGAGCTACCTGTTCATCTCGCACGACCTGGCTGTGGTCCGTCTGATCTCGGACTACGTCTGCGTGATGAAGGACGGCGAGCTGGTCGAGGCGGCGAGCTCCGAGGAAGTGTTCCAGAACCCGCGCCACCCGTACACGAGGAAGCTGCTCGCATCGATCCCCGGCAACGAACTGAACATCGCCTAGAACTGCCCTGATCAGCGCAAGACCCCCGGCACCGATGGTGCCGGGGGTCTTGCGCTCCCTTTCCGTCCCGCTACTTTTTCCGGGTCTTGGGATCCAAAGACTCGCGCAGCGATTCGCCCAGGAGGGTAAAGCCCAGGGCTGTGACGGCAATACAGATACCCGGCAGGAAGGCGAGCTGCGGCGAATTCGCCAGTTCAGCCTGCGCGTAGGTGAGCATCCGCCCCCACTCGGCCGTTTGCGGTCTGCCACCGCCCAGACCAAGGAATGACAGCGCTGCGGCATCAATCACCGCGGTGGCGAGGGTCAGGGTCGCCTGGACAATCACCGGCCCCACACTGTTGGGCAACAGGTGGCTCATGGTGATGGTGGAGCGGCTCAGTCCAAGCGTCTGGGCGGCAAGGATGTAATCCGAGCCCCGCTGGGAGAGCATCGACGCCCGAAGTAGCCGCGCAAAGATGGGCACCTGTGAGACACCGATCGCGATCATCACCGCGTAGGGTCCCTGGCCGAGGATCGCCGCGATACTGACCGCGAGCAGAAGGTTCGGCACCGAGAGCAGGATGTCCACGAACCGCATGATGACGCTGTCCACCCAGCCACCGAGGCCGCCAGCAAGCAGCCCCAGGATCATGCCGCCCACGAGGCCGAGCGCGGTCGAGACGACGCCGATCAGCAGGGACGCCTGCGCGCCCCAGATCAGCTTGCTGAGCAGGTCACCACCGAACCGGTCGAGCCCCAGCGGGTAGGCGTCAAGCTCACCGGGCCCAGGGATGTTGGTGGGGGTGATTTCCGTCCGGCCCGGCAGTTCGTCACCGCCAAACGGGGCTAGCACCGGCGCCAGAATAGCGACCAGCAGGAAGAGTCCCACAATGACGGCCCCAGCGATGGCCTGCGGGTTCTTCTTCAGCCGCCGGAAGGCGTCTTTCCAGAGGCCGGTCCCGGCGCCGTCGGGAATCGTCGGTTCGGCGGGTGTCGGCCCACCGCCGGCGGACGGAGGCAATGTTGTACTCAACTCACACGCACCCTTGGGTCGATGATGCTGTAGGAAATGTCAACGATGAGGTTGATCACCGCGTACAGGATGGCAATGATGATGATGAATCCCTGGAGGACCGGATAGTCGAGGCCGAAGATCGCGTCACGCAGGAACCTGCCGATCCCGTTGAAGGCGAAGACCGTCTCGGTGAGCACTGCACCGGAAATCAGCAGACCCACCTGCAGTCCGATAGTCGTGACCACCGGGAGCATCGCGTTGCGGAGGATGAAACGGTTCCGGATGGTCTTCTCCATCAGGCCCTTGGCGCGGGCGGTACGGACGTAATCGGCGTTCTGGACCTCGAGGACCGATGCCCGGGTGATCCGCACAATGATCGCGAGCGGAATGGTGCCCAGGGCGATGCCCGGCAGGATGAGGTGCTGAAACGCATCCCAGGCCGCATCCCATTCACCGGTAAGGATGCCATCCAGTACATAGAAGTCGGTCACATGGGTGGCGTCCATCCGGGGATCCTGGCGTCCGTCCGGAGGGAGGATGGGCCATTGGATGGCGAAGAGGTACTTCAGGATGAAAGCCAGGAAGAAGACGGGGACGGTGATACCGAGCAGGCTGAGGACAACAGAACCGTGATCCACGAACCGGCCGTAGTAACGGGCGGCCACGTATCCCAGCGGGATACCGATGCCGATCGCGAAAATCAGGGCAACGATGGTGAGTTCGACGGTGCCGGGGAACCGGGTGGCGAATTCCTCGAGCACGGGGCGACCGGTGTTGATCGAGGTACCGAAGTCACCCTGCAGCAGCTTGCCCATATAGGTGAAGTACTGGGAGATGATCGGCTCATTGAAGCCGTAGAGCTCATTGACCCTTTCCACCGCTTCAGGGGTGGCCCGTTCGCCCAGCAGTGCGGTGGCCGGACCGCCGGGAAGATTGCGTACCCAGAGGAACAACAGGATCGACAGGCCGATCAGAGTGGGTACCAGCAGCGCAAGGCGCTTACCAATGACGCGTAGCACGGGGTCCTTTCAGGAACGGATCAAACACTTGTCCAACGAACAACAGGAGAGCCGGGCCTTGTCGGCCAGGCTCTCCTGTCATCAATAAGTGTTACTCGTTGAGTTCGATCATGTTGAAGACCTCGTCATTGACGGGGCTTGCCGGGTACGAGTCAACACGTGGGGCGAAAGCCAGCGAGGGTGCGGGGTGGGCCAACGGGATCGCCGGGTTGAACTCGGCAATCTGTTCGTTGATCTCCTCGTACGCCGTCGTCTGTGCTTCGCGGTCGGTCATACCGCGTGCCTCGTCCAGTGCCGCGAACAGCTCGGGATTGTCGAAGCCGAACTCGAGCTTCTCCTGGCCGAAGAACACACCGATGAAGTTGTCCGTGTCGTTGTAGTCACCGGTCCAACCGAGCAGGTGGATCCCATGATCGGTAGTGCCCTGGATCTTGTCCAGATAATCGGGGGTCCACACATCAGGAGCAGGCGTGGCAGTGATGCCGACAGCTGAGAGCTGATCGGTCAGGTTGGTGAAGACCTGCTCGGGGGTTGGCATGTACGGCCGCGACACGTTCGTCGGGTAGTTGAACTCGACCTCGAAGCCGTCAGGGTAGCCTGCCTCTTCCAGCAGTTCGATGGCTCGCTCGGGATCGTACTCGTAGGTGGTCACCTCGTCGTTGTAACCGTCAACAACGTCAGGAATGAACTGGGTGGCCAGCTGCGTTCCTTCGGGAAGCGTCTGGTCGATCAGTGCCTGCTTGTCGATGGCGTGGTGGATCGCCTCGCGGACCAGAGGATCGCTGAGTTCCTCGACCTCATGGTTCAGGCCCAGGTAGAGGATCGTGAACGGATCGCGGGGGACAATCATGAATCCCTCGTCTTCAAGGGTGGGGATGTCAGCAGGCGAGACGAGGTCGAACCCGTCGACCGTGCCGGCCTGCAGCGCCTGCGTGCGCGCCTGAGGGTCATCGATCACGCGGAAGATGATGGTCTGCACATCCCCCTGATCGCCCCAGTAGTCCTCGTAGGCGGACAGCTGCAGCTGCTCGCCGACATCCCAGGAATCGAATTTGAACGGCCCGGTTCCCACCGGGTTGTTCTCGGCGTACTCGCTGAGAGCTGGCGCTTCGGCGGAGCCGCCAATGTCATCGGCAGCGAACTCCTCGAGCGCCGTCGGGCTCTGCATGGCGAACGCCGGCAGGGACAGTGCGGGGACGAACCCGGCGAACGGCTGCGCGAGCGTCACGGTCGCCTCAAGGTCACCGTTTACTTCACAGGATTCGTAGACCGCTGCATCAGGTGAATCAGCGAACCCGCGGAACAGGTTGTTGTAGTAGTACGACACCGACGGCGCCTGGGCAACCCCGGTCCAGTTGTACCAGCGGTCGAAGTTGAAGCAGACGGCCTCGGCGTTGAACTCGGTGCCGTCATGGAACGTGACGCCTTCCCTCAGCGCGAAGGTGGTCGACAAGCCGTCCTCGGAGGTTTCCCAGGACTCGGCGAGCAGTGGCGCGGGGTCGGCGGTGCCGGGCTCGACGCCTACGAGGCCCTCAAAGAGTTGACGGCTGACCCGGAAGGTCTCGCCGTCGCTGGCAAATGCGGGGTCGAGGGACGCGGGATCGGACGACGCAGCGAACACGAACGTCGAATCGACAGTCGCCTCACCGCCGTCGGCGGTCTCGTCGTCCCGCTGGCTTTCGACGCAACCGGAAAGCAACAGCGCACCGATTGCCAATCCAGCCGTGACCACAGCGGCCCGCTTTTTCGCGGGGCGTGAGCTGCGCGGCGGTGTGGCGCTTTCTTGCATGTTGAGCTCCTCATGTACGAGTGGGGAGGCAGTGCACGTGACGTGATGCCCTGACGGCTCCGCGCGAGCGGAGCAATCTGTGGAATGAGCCTATCCCTGAGGAAGGTCCCTGATGGGATTTACATCACAGATGAGGTTACGATTTGGTCACGCGTTGGCGCCTGCACACAAGGGCGCAGATTGGCTGGGTGGCTGTTCACCCAGCACTGGCGGAGGGACTGGCATGGTGGAGAAACTCGACACGGCGGGATGGTATCGGCGTTTCGCGCTCGTCGAGACCCGTGGATACTCCCCGACCTATGACCGGTGGTGCACTGGAATCAGCGAGGACCCGCGCCTCCTCGCCCTGCTCGAGGACCTGCCGGCCGCCAAACGGCAACCCAACCTCCTGCTCGGCGCCGCCCGGTTCCATGGGGCCCCTGCGACGCCCTACCCCCAGTTCCGCGCGTTCCTTCTGGACCACTGGTCGCAGCTCAGGGAGACGATGCTCACCCGCAGCACCCAGACCAATGAGGCGGGCCGCTGCGCGGTCCTGCTCCCGGCGCTCGCGAGGATCGCGGCCGCCGAGGGACGCCCGCTGGCGTTGCTTGAGGTGGGCGCTTCCGCCGGACTGTGCCTGTACCCGGACCGGTATGGCTTCGCGTACGACGGCGGCCCGGTCCTGTCCGCCCGCGCAGTCCCGGATGCGCTGGTCATGGATTGCGCCACGACAGGCCACCCGCCCCTGCCGGCGTCGCTGCCCCGGGTGAGCTTCCGTGCGGGCATCGACCTGAATCCGCTGCAGGTGGGGAACGATGACGACGTCGCCTGGCTGGAAGCACTTGTCTGGCCTGAACACACCCGACGACGGGACCGGCTCCGCGCCGCCATCGAGGAGGCCCGCCGGGAGCCGCCACTGCTGGTCCGGGGCGACCTGACGGTCGACCTGCAAGCCCTGATCCAGCGGGCCCCGGCGGACGCCGTCGTCGTCGTGTTTCACAGCGCGGTGCTGGCGTACGTCGAGGAATCCGGCCGGGAGGCGTTCCGGGACACCATGCTCAGGCTGACGGCCGACCGGAGCCGGCCAGTGCATTGGCTGTCCAACGAGGGCTACGGGGTGCTGCCCGGCGTCGAGGGGGCGCTACAGAAGGCTGACGGTGAGGTTGATCGACTGTTTGTGCTCGCACACAATGGCCAGGCAGTCGCACGGACCGGAGGGCATGGCCAGTCGCTTCACTGGCTGGGGTGAGCCGCAGATCGCGGTTGCACTGCCCGAATGTCAGCGGCGGTTGCACTGCCCGGCGGAAACGGTATCGGTGAACACCCCGGCCTGTTCTGCGATCGGGCGCAACTCCCCGAGCGTCAGTGCGTATCCGACGGGAGCATCCTGGGTCGATTTCGCGAAGATGACACCGGCGACCCGGCCCTGCAGATCCAGCAACGGCCCGCCGGAGTTCCCCTGCTGGACGTTCGCCGCGAGGCTGTACACGTTCACCGGGGACGGGTCGGCGCCGTAGATGTTCGCTACCAGAACGTCGCTGCGGTTCTGGATGCTTGCCGGCTGGATCTGGAAGGGTCCTCCCGCGGGGAACCCCGCAAACGCGGCGGTGTCGCCGATCGAGAGGTCCTCCCCGAGCGGCAGTGCCGCCCGGTCCAGTCCGTCCACGGCGAGGACAGCGAGGTCGCGGACGGCGTCGAAGTGGACAATCCGGCCGGGCAACGCTCCCCCACCGGGGATCTCCACGACCGGCTCGTTCACCCCGGCGACGACGTGGGCGTTGGTCACCACCCGACCGGGGGCGATGATGAAGCCCGAACCGGTCTGGTTCTGACCGCACTGGAACGCCGTCCCGGCAATCCGGAGCACCGATTCGGAGGCAACGGCCAGCTCGGGGGTATCAACCGCCGCGTCCGGCACCGGCGCCGGAGCAGCAGGAGCGACACTTTCGAGAAGGGTGGGGATACCGTCGTCGACGGCGATGGTGCGCAACTCGGCCATCCAGGTACGCACGGGGGCAGGAGTGAGGTTATCGATCGTGCGAATGACCTGGGAGGAAGCGATGGACTGGGAGAGGAACGGCACCCCGAGGGTGCCGATGCTGAAGGCGAGCATCGACATCACCAGCGCCGCTACCACCACGTTCATTGCCCCGCCCAGCAGGCGGTCGACTGTCCTGATGGGGCGGAAATCGAGGGCCCGCCGGATGCCGGAGCCGATCCGCGATCCGATTGCCTGGCCCACCACCACCAACACCAGGGCGGTAAAGATGATTGCGGGGAGCCGCCAGGCGTCGTCGGGTACCCACTCGCTGACCAGGGGGATGGCGAAGAAAGCCGCGACTGCCCCGGCCACGAAACCAGCGATTCCCCCGAGTGTCACCAGAAAGCCATTCCGGAGCCCAGCGACAAGGTATCCCAGCAGCGCGAGCACCAGCAGGATGTCCAAGATGGTGAAGTCCGGCACGTACGCTCCCTGATCCTTGAGAGGCGCTCCGCCTCCGTTCTACAGGCGAGTCTATCGGGCGGTGCTGACAGTCCCCTGAGCGGGAAGGCCCCACTGTGTGACTCTGCTGTTTCCGGTCAGCAAACCCTCCGTTGACCCCAAATGGCAGGCAAATCGGCTATTCCGACGGCGAACACGCGTGTAGCAGGTGTCACAAGTTCGTTATGTACGGCAAGATGGAATGAGCCGACAACTATCAGGAGAATTCATGGATATCGAGGTACTGCGCCGCGCGCCACTCTTCGCTTCGCTGGGCGACGACGTCTTCGCCGCGCTCACCGATGAGCTGACCGAAGTGGATCTCTCACGCGGGGCATCGGTCTTCCGCGAAGGCGATCAGGGCGACCAGCTGTATTTCATCGTGTCCGGCAAAATCAAGCTCGGCCGCACCGCCCAGGACGGCCGCGAGAATCTGCTGGCCATCCTCGGCCCGGGCGAACTGTTCGGTGAGATGGCCCTGTTTGATCCGAGCCCACGAACCGCGACGGCCACTGCTGTTTCCGAGACGCGCCTCGCCGGGTTGAAGAACGAGAATCTGCGTACCCTGCTGGAAACGCGTCCCGAGGTCTCCGCCCAGCTGCTGCAGGCCCTCGCCCGCAGGCTGCGCCGCACCAACGAGTCCCTGGCCGACCTGGTGTTCTCCGACGTTCCGGGCCGTGTCGCCAAGGCCCTGCTGGATCTGGCCGACCGGTTCGGCCGGCCGGCAACGGATGGGATTTTGGTTGCGCACGAGCTGACCCAGGAAGAGCTAGCCCAACTGGTCGGCGCCTCCCGCGAGACGGTCAACAAGGCGTTGGCCGAGTTTGTGCAGCGGGGATGGCTGCGCCTGGAAGCACGCGCCGTCGTCATCCTGGACATCCAGCGCCTGCGGCAGCGCAGCCGCTAACACCACCTCCTTCAGGACGTCGTGATCCAGACGCTCACCTTTGCTTGAAATAACCCTTGGCTGGAGATTCTACAGAGCGTAGAATTCTTCCACGCACTGTGCGGAACGGGATGATTTCCATCATCCGCCGCCATGCAGGGTTTACCTCATGTGCAAAGGAGCACAACCATGATTCCTGATGACCTGACCCAGAGCCAGTTCGACACTGTCTACAACTTGCTCTCGCTGGTTATTGCTTCACAGCTCTTCACGGCCGTCTTCCTCATTCTTGTGCTGCCGCGCGTCCTTCCCCGGTACCGGCAGGCAATTGTCATTGCGGCAATAGTCTGCGGCATTGCCGCATACCACTACTTCCGGATCTTTGACTCATTCAAGGACGCTTTCATCACGGACGCCGTCGGCGGTCGTGGAACATATTTACAGGCCGAGGGCGCGTCGTTCAACGAGGGATACCGGTATGTTGACTGGTTACTCACCGTGCCGCTGCTGCTGGTAGAGCTGATTGCTGTTTTGGCTCTCGCACGAAAAGTGCAGACCAGCCTGCTGTGGAAACTGGTTCCCGCTGCCACTCTGATGATCCTGCTCGGGTATCCAGGAGAAATCAGCACCTCTGACGGAACGCGCGTCCTGTGGGGGATCCTCTCCACCATTCCCTTTATTTTCATTCTGTACGTATTGTTCGTCGAGTTGACGAAGTCGCTTGATCGCCAGCCCCCGCAGGTTCGGGCGCTGATCAGCCGTCTCCGGATCCTGCTCCTGGCAAGTTGGATCGTCTACCCGCTCGCCTATGCGTTGCCACTTCTTGGCATCTCGGGCGCCGACGCCTGGGTCCTGAAGCAGGGCGGGTACTCCATCGCGGATATTGCAGCCAAAGCGGTATATGCCCTGATCATTTATCGCATCGCGAGGCTGAAGTCCTACGCTGACGACCCCGAATTCGCGAGGATCGAAGAAGGACATGAGCCCATCGGGGAACCGGAGGTGTCCCGCGAGCCGCGCTAGGGTGTCCTGCTCCGGGCCGGAACTGGTCGCGGTGGACGTGGGTTCGGGCTAGCGGCCGCGCTGGCCCGAACCGCCCTCGGTGGCCACGGAGCAGGCGACTTCGAGCATCGGGTCGGCAGATTCATCGGGCGTGACCAGGTGCGGGTAGTACACCTTCATGGGTCGCTTGTGCGTCAGGTAGGCGATACAGCCCTTGGAAGACCCGATCTTCTCGAGCATGAGCTCGACGGCGGGGACGGCGATCTCATCAAGGGTGCGTCCCACCGAGTTGGGCTGGCCCACCTCGTCGCCCAGCGCAATGCTGTCGGCCCGGGCAACTTCCCTCGCTGCGCAGCGCCATTCCCCCCAGATTCCCTTGCTGGCGAGGATGGTGGCTTCCTGGCCGGTAGGCTGCGCGGCGGCGAAGTAATGGGTGTCGAACCGGCGGTGGGCGAAGTCCGGGCTCAGCCAGTGCGCGAGCGGCTTCAGTAGATCTGTCCGGAGCCCCAGACCGCGGCGGGTCAGGATCTCGGTGAAGGAGCGCTCCTGCGTATTGATGTCCTCGCGGGCCTTCATCCACTCAGGACTCCGGCTACCGTCGACGAGCGACACTGCGTCCGGGCCGGCCAGCAGGACACCAGTTTCCTCGAATAGCTCCCTGATCGCCCCCACCACATGCCGCCGTGCCACGAATAGGTCATCAATGCCCATGGCCTTGGCCCACTGGGCGGGCGAGGGTCCAAACCAGGCGACGTCGTCGTCGTCGGACTCCTCGATACTGCCGCCGGGAAAGGCGACAATACCCAGCGGGGACTCGCCACGCCGGTAGGAAAGGTAGGTTTCGGTGCCACCGGGGGCATCACGGATCAACACGACCGACGACGCCGGACGCGGTTTCACCGGCGTTCGTTCGCCATGCTCCACCCAGCTTCGCGCTGCGCCAAGCTGGTCTTCCGGAACCGGGAAATGACGGTTAGTAATACGGCCCACAGAAATCAGACAAACTCCGCAATAATTTCGATTTCCACGGGCGCATCCCGGGGAAGTACGGCGACACCGACGGCGGAGCGGGCATGTGTTCCCGCGTCGCCGAGGACCTGACCGAGGAGGTCTGATGCGCCGTTGATGACCTGGGGTTGGCCGGTGAAACTGGGATCGGAGGCGACGAATCCCACCACCTTGACGATTCGGCTGATCCGGTCCAGATCGCCGATTTGCGATTTGATCGCGGCCAGGGCGTTCACGGCGCAGGTGGCCGCATACTCCTTGGCAGCTTCGGGGGTGACCTCGGCGCCCACCTTGCCCAAAGCTGGGAGTTCCCCGTTAATCAGGGGAAGCTGCCCAGCGGTAAAGACGTAGTTACCGGAGACCACCGCGGGGACATAGGACGCCAGCGGCTGCGCCACCTCCGGCAGGGCAATCCCGAGGTCCTGTAACCGGCGTTCGACAGCCGAGGCGGGCGCGTCGGCGCTGGTCACGACTGGTTCTTCTCTCGTTTCAGGTAGGCAACGAGGCCCTTGCCGTCCGGCCCGGGAACTACCTGCACCAGTTCCCAGCCGTCTTCTCCCCACTGGTCCAGAATCTGCTTCGTGGCGTGGATGATGAGCGGAATTGTCGAGTACTCCCATTTGGTCATGGTTCACAGACTAGCGCGTGCTTGTAAACTGGAGTAATGGCTGCTCGTAAATCACCGATCTTTGACACAGCAACCACCCTGGGGAAGTTGATTGCGTTTCTCGGAATCAGTGCTCTGAGCGGTGTGCTTGCTGCGGGTTTACTGGTCCCTGTCGCTGCGGCGGCGGGCACCGGTGCTTCCGCCTCAATTCAGTTCTTTGAGGAACTGCCTGCGGAGCTGGAACGGGGTGCACTCGCTCAGCCGTCCACCATCCTCGCCGCCGACGGTTCAGTGATCGCCACCCTCTATGAGGAAAACCGGCAGCCAGTGACCCTGGACGAGATCAACCCCACTATGGTGAACGCACTGCTGGCCATTGAGGACGCCCGGTTCTACGAGCACGGCGGCGTCGATTTGCAGGGCATCATGAGCGCCGTGGTCAGCAACGTCAGCAGCGACACGACCCGCGGCGCCTCCACCATCACCCAGCAGTACGTGAACAACGTCCTGATCGACGCCAGCCTGCAGGCCGGCGACGGGTCGGTGACGTTCAGTGGCGGGAAAACCCTCGGAGACAAGCTTCGCGAAGCCAAGCTGGCCATCGCCGTGGAGAAGGAACTCAGCAAGGACGAAATCCTTGAGGGCTACCTCAACATCGTGCCGTTCACCGGCACTACCTACGGGGTCCAGGCGGCGTCGAGGTACTTCTTCGATGTTGCGGCCGCCGACCTGAACATCCAGCAGGCAGCGCTGCTCGCCGGCGTCGTCAACGGCCCCACCTTCTACAGCCCTGAACTTAACCCCGAGCGTGCGCTGGAACGCCGCAATTTGGTGATCGGCGCCATGCTCTCGAACAACCACATCACCCAGGAGGAGTACGACGCCGCCGTCGCCTCCGACTTGGGGCTCAATATCACCCCCACCTACAGCGGCTGCGTCGGCGCCGCCCAGGCACCCTATTTCTGTGACTATGTCACCCACCTGATCCTCAACGATCCGGCCTATGGTGAGACGCTTGAGGATCGGACCGATACGCTGTACCGCGCTGGACTCACGATCAAGACCACCCTCGATCCCGTGGCGCAGACCGCCGCGCAGACCGCCATCCAGGAGACCGCCGATCGCGCGACGACTGATCCGTCAGTGGGACACTCAATGGTCAGCATTGAGCCGGGGACCGGAGACATCCTGGTGATGGCCCAGAACACGCGCTACATGCCAGGAACCGAAGCGGGCGATTCAGTGCTCAACTTCAACGTCGATCTCTATCAGGACGGCGACCCCGCCCAACCACTCGGTGGAGTGGGCGGGTTCCAACCCGGATCCACGTTCAAGCCGTTCACCGTCGGAGCCTGGCTCGAGGACGGCAAAGCGCTGAACACCGTGATCAACGGCGCGAAGAGGCTTTACCCCCAGGGTGACGAGTGGGAAGCAAGCTGTTTCCCCGACGGAGCCTACGTGCTGCCCGACGAGGATGGCTACGAGCCCCAGAACTACGGCGACATCAACTACGGCAACTACACCGTCCTTGAGGGGCTGGCACAGTCCTACAACACGATCACCATGGAAACCGCGAGGCAGGTTGACCTGTGCAAGCCGTTCGAGATCGCAGCGGACCTCGGCCTCCACGATGCCAAGAGCGCGGAGGGCGGTTATACGCCGCTGCAGGTGTCTCCTTCAGCCTTGATCGGCGGCGGCACCGAAGTGTCCCCGCTGTCCCAGGCCACGGCCTACGCAGCACTGGGAGCGGAAGGCCTGACCTGCGAGCCTCGGGCACTGACCGAGGTAGTCGCCGTCGATGGCACCAGCTTCCCCGTTCCTGAACAGACCTGCGAGCAAGTAATTCCCAAGGAACTGGCGCGCGGGATGAACTACGCCACCGAGGAAGTCATGGAACGCGGCTCGGGCCAGCTCCTGGAATACGGCGACGTCCCCATGGCCGGGAAAACCGGAACCAACGATGACCGGTCACAGACCTGGTTCATGGGGTACAACTCGGGGATGGCTACCGCCACCTGGCTCGGAAACTGGAAAGAGAACAGCGTAGGCCTCGGCGGGCTGCAGATCGGCGGTCAGGTGTACCCCGAAATCGATGGTTCCTTCGTGGCGGCGCCCTCCTGGGAACGGTTTATGCAGCAGATCCCGGACCGCTATCCCGCCGAGGAGTTCGTGAACCCACCGCAGCGGATGCTCACCGCACAGCGCTCCCCCACCCAGATGACTCCTGGCGAAGATAATCGGGTCGAACAGCTCGACTTCGACAACAACGAAGACGACGACAACGAAGACGAAGGCTAACCCTTGAGTTCATCGAAGCTGCTCGACGCCACGACGATCGCGTTGGGAGGTACAGCCGCGGTAGCCGTCGCCGGTCTGGGCTACGCCTCACTGGTGGAACGGAATCTGTTCCAGCTCCGCGAGGAGAACCTGCCGATCCTTCCGCCAGGGAGCCGGCCGCTGCGGATCCTGCATCTGTCCGACATCCACATGGCACCCCACCAGGCAGCCAAGACCCAGTGGCTGAAGGGGCTCGCCCGGTTAGAACCCGACCTCGTGGTGAACACCGGCGACAACCTGAGCCACCGCAAGGGTGTTGAGCCGTTGCTGGAGGCCTTGGGCCCGCTGCTGCAGTTCCCCGGGGTGTTTGTTCCGGGGTCCAACGACTACTACGCACCGGTCCTCAACAACCCGCTGAGGTACTTTTCGGGTCCGTCGAAGCACCGCAGCGACCGCCAGCCCAAGGCGCTCCCCTGGGCCGAAATGTTCAGAAGCTTCGGGAATGCTGGCTGGATCGACCTGTCCAACCGGTCCCAGTCGGTTGCGATGGGCAACCTGCGTCTCGACTTCACCGGCGTGGACGACCCCCACATCGACCGGGATAACTATGCAGGCTATCCGGCCGGGAGCAGTACCTCCCCCGACGCGCGTCACTTGCGGATCGCTGTCGCGCACGCCCCCTACCAGCGGGTGCTGGACTACTTCACCGCCGACGGCGCCCACCTCATCCTCGCGGGCCACACTCACGGCGGACAGGTTTGCATCCCGGGCTACGGCGCGTTGGTCAGCAACTGCGACCTTCCCACCTGGCGGGCACGAGGCCTGACCGATTGGGAACACGAGGGACGCAGCATCCCGCTCAACGTGTCAGCCGGGATCGGTACCTCACGGTTTGCGCCGGTACGGTTCGCCTGCCGGCCCGAGGCTGTCCTCCTGTCGCTGACAGCACGGTAAGAGCCGCGGAACCAGCGGCACCCCTCGGCCGCTCGGGACAGCGGTTGAGCTCTGACATAGGATAGTTGCTACGGGACACAAAGTGTCCGCTCCTGCCAGATCCGCCTTCCAGTGTCAAGACAGAAGTATGCAGACTCAAACCACTCTGTGGGAATCGCTCGGGCGACTGTACCCACACATCAAGCCCATCCTGCCGCGGCTGATCCTGGGCCTTGTCTGCGCGCTGGGCGCCAGCCTGATGGCCCTTGCCATCCCGCAGGTGTTCCGCGTGCTCATCAACGATGCCCTCGCCATCGGCGGGGCATCGTCGACCGTGTGGATTGCTGCCGGTGTGGTGCTGCTACTCGGCGTCCTGGAGGCAACGTTCGTCGCCCTGCGCCGCCAGTTTGTCATCGCCCCGGCGACGACCGTAGAGACGAACATGCGGACGTCCTTCTACCGCCACCTGCAGGACCTCACCGTCGCCTTCCATGACCGGTGGGGCAGCGGGCAGCTACTGTCCCGTGCAATGACCGACCTGAACCTGATGCGCCGCTGGATGGCGTTCGGGCTGATCATGCTGGTGGTCACGTCGCTGACCGTGGTGATCGGCGTCGTCATCATGTTCCTCACCTCCTGGGCACTGGCCCTGATTTTCCTGGCCGCCGCGCTGCCGATCATGATCTACGGATTCCGGTTCCGCACCTCCTACAGCAAGGTGTCCCGCAAGAGCCAGGACCAGGCCGGGGACCTGGCCACCACCGTCGAGGAATCCGTCCATGGCATCCGGGTCCTGAAGGCCTTCGGCCGAAGCCGTGAGGCGCTGGAGGGGTTCAACCTGCAGGCCGAGGAACTGCGGCAAACCGAAATCTACAAGGCCCGCTCGCTGGCCAACTTTTCCCTGATCGTCACCCTGCTGCCCGAGCTGGCGCTCGGCGCCTCGCTGGTGGTGGGTGTCCTCTTCGCCGCCAACGGGGACCTGTCCATCGGCGCCCTGGTTGCCTTCTTCGCCACCGCCGCGGTGGTCGCGACACCCGTCGAGTTCATCGGGCCGCTCCTGGCCATGACCTTCACCGCCAAGACCGCCATCGACCGGCACTACGAAGTGATGGAATCGGTCAACACGATTACCGATCCGGAGGAGCCGGTCCGGCTGATCGATCCCCGCGGTGACGTGACCCTCACCGACGTGCACTTCCGCTACCCGGACGCCGAGGAAGGCACCACCGATGTGCTCAACGGCATCAACCTCACCCTGCGGGCGGGTGAGACGATGGCGCTGGTCGGGGTGACCGGGTGCGGCAAAAGCACTCTCCTGCAACTGGTCCCCCGCCTGTACGAGGTGACCGGCGGATCCATCAGGATCGATGGCACCGACCTGCGCGACATTTCCCTCACCGACCTGCGGACCCACGTGTCGGTCGCCTTCGAGGACACCACGCTGTTTTCCAGTTCGGTCCGCGAGAACGTCCTGATGGGCGCCGAACCACGCGACGACAAACACGCCGCGGAAATCCTGGAGGAGGCGCTCGACGTCGCTCAGGCCCACTTCGCGTACTCGCTGCCCGACGGCGTCGACACCCTGATCGGCGAGGAAGGACTGAGCCTCTCCGGCGGCCAGCGGCAGCGGATCGCGTTGGCCCGCTCCATCGCGTCGAAGCCCCGGGTCCTGGTGCTCGACGATCCATTGTCCGCGCTCGACGTCCGGACCGAGGAACTGGTGGAGGAGGGCCTGCGGAACGTACTCGACCAGACCACCACACTGATCGTCGCGCACCGGCCGTCGACGGTCGCCCTCGCTGACCGGGTGGCGTTGCTCGAGGACGGGCGGGTGACCGACGTCGGCACCCACACCGAACTGCTGGCCCGGAACACCCACTACCGGTATGTGATCGCCAGCCTGCCGGACGGGCCCACCGATCTGGACTCCGAGCTCGAAGACCTGAAGAACGACGACGAGGGGGCGCTCGCGTGAGCACATCACCACAGCCGGAGCACGGATCCGCGCCCGGCAAAGGAACACCGGCTGGCGCTACCTCATCGGGCACCACCAACGAGGACGATGTCCTTCTCTCCAAGGCCCAGAACAAGTCAGTCCGCTCCCGCTCCTTCCGGCTGCTCGGCTCGCTGATCCGCCCCAACCGGCGCCAGTTCATCTGGACCATCTCCCTGGTGGTCGGATCCCAGGCAGCGCGCGTCGCCGGTCCGGCGATCATCGCCTACGGCATCGACAATGCCCTGCCCGCGCTGCTCGACGGCGACCCGACCTTCCTGTGGCTGGCCGGGATCACCTACCTGATTGCCGCCGTCCTCACCGCCTTCCTGACCGCGGGCTACGTGCGGGCGACGGCACTGCTCAGCCAGGCGATGCTGCTGGACCTGCGGTTGCGGGTCTTCCGGCACACCCAGCGGCTCAGTCTTGAATTCCATGAAAAATACACGTCGGGGCGAATCATTTCCCGGCAGACCTCCGATCTGGAGGCACTGCGCGAACTGCTGGACTCCGGGGTCAGCTCCCTTGCCTCGGGCGTCATGTACATGCTGTTCACCGCGATCACCATCTTCGTTCTGGACTGGCGGACCGGGCTGCTGATCCTGGTTGCCGCGGTACCCATGTTCTTCCTGGCCCGCTGGTACCAGAAGCACTCCCAGATCGCGTTCCGTTCCTCTCGGGTGGTGTCGGCACGGTTGATCGTGCACTTCATCGAGACGATGACCGGCATCCGCGCGGTCAAGGCCTTCCGCCGCGAAGAAGCCAACGCTGCGAAGTACGACGAGCTGGCCGAAGATTACCGCCGGGTCACCGTCCGCTCGATCAACCTCAACGGCATCTTCCAGCCAGGCCTGGTGCTGATCGGTAACGTGACAGTGGCAGTGGTGCTGCTGGTCGGTGGCTTCCGGGTGCTCGACGGTACCCTGGCGGTCGGCGCCCTCCTTGCCCTCCTGCTCTACAGCAAGCGGTTCTTCCAGCCGGTCGACCAGATGGCCATGTTCTACAACTCGTTCCAGTCGGCGTCGGCCGCGCTGGAGAAGGTGTCGGGGCTGCTTGAGGAGGTGCCGACCGTCCGCCCGCCAAAGCACCCCGTGCCGTTGAAGGATCCCCGCGGCGAGATTAACTTCGACGGCGTCGAGTTCCGTTATGGGGACGGCCCCCTCATCCTGCCCACCATGGACCTGCGCATCCCGGCCGGTCAGACGATTGCCCTCGTCGGTCAGACCGGTGCCGGCAAGTCCACCCTGGCAAAAGTCATTGCCCGCTTCTACGACGTCTCCGCCGGAAGCATCACCCTCGACGGCGTCGACATCCGCCAGGTCGACCCGCGGGACCTGCGTCGCGCCATCGTCATGGTCACGCAGGAAGCGTTTCTCTTCAGCGGTTCGGTGGCGGACAACATCGCCCTCGGCAAGCCCGAGGCCAGCCGGGAGGAGATCGAGGAGGCGGCGCGTTCGGTGGGGGCCGACGAGTTCATCAGGTCGCTCCCCGATGGCTACGACACCGACGTGAACAAGCGCGGCGGCCGGGTGTCCTCCGGCCAGCGGCAGCTGATCAGCTTCGCCCGTGCCTTCCTCGCCAACCCCGCGGTGCTGATCCTGGACGAGGCCACCTCCTCCCTGGATATTCCCAGCGAACGGCTGGTGCAGGAGGGGCTCCAGAAGCTGCTCGGCAACCGGACGGCGCTGATCATCGCGCACCGGCTGTCGACGGTCGCGATCGCCGACCGGGTGCTCGTCGTGCACGACGGCGAGGTGGTGGAGGACGGCACCCCGGCGGAACTGATCGGTGGGGACGGGCGCTTCGCGACTCTGCACGCCGCCTGGCAGCAGACCCTGGTGTAGCTTTACTTCCCCGGGTGCTCGGGTAGTCTTGAGAGGTTGCTCTGGCTTCCGCTTCGTGCGGTCGCTCGGGCGCATCGGGGTGTGGCGCAGCTTGGTAGCGCGCGTCGTTCGGGACGACGAGGTCGCAGGTTCAATTCCTGTCACCCCGACCAGTTTCAGGGTCCTGCGGTTCAGTTGAACGCAGGGCCCTTTTTCATGCCTGCTCCATGCCCTGTCCGATACAGCTGCTCACCAGGGTGAAGGAGCCAGCGAGCATGAGCGTTTATGCCCGGTAGGGCTGGCAGGTGGGTGAGCATTCGTGCACCAGAGACCCGCAATCGCGGCCGCTCCGCCAGGAAAACCCACCGGTCGGGCGCGTTCACTGGGATAGTCCAGACAATCCCACTGACGGATACCGGCCGGTGGGAAATTGCGTGGCGGGACAGCCCCAAACAGGCTCAGGCGAAGGTAAGGCCCGTCAGCCGCTCGTAGGCCTCGATGTACCGGGCACGGGTTTTCTCGACAATCTCAAGAGGCAGCTCGGGCGGGTTCGAGGTCTTGTCCCACCCGGACGCGTCCGAGGTGAGCCAGTCACGGACAAACTGCTTGTCGAAGGAGGGCTGCGCCTGACCCGGCGCGTACAGTGAGGCATCCCAGAACCGTGACGAGTCAGGGGTCAGCACTTCGTCGCCCAGGGTGATCTCCCCGTCACCCGACAGTCCGAACTCCACCTTCGTGTCCGCCAGGATGATCCCCCGGGACCGGGCAATCTCCTCGGCGCGGCCATAGATCGCCAGGGTCAACCGCTGCAGCTCCGACGCGACGGACTCGCCGACGGTGGCGACGACGTCGTCGTACGCAATGTTTTCATCGTGCTCCCCCACGGCAGCCTTGGCTGACGGTGTAAACACGGCCGGCTCCAACCGGGACCCATCCACCAGCCCGGGCGGCAGCGGAAGCGAACAGACAGTTCCCGACGAGCGGTACTCCAGGAGGCCGGACCCGGTCAGGTAACCGCGGGCAATGCACTCCACTGGGAACATCTCGAGCTTCCGGCAGATCATCGCCCGGCCAGCGACCGCGTCGGGCACCTCGGTCGAGAGCACATGGTTGGGCACCTCGGCAAGCTGGTCAAACCACCACAGGCTCAGCTGGGTCAGCACCCGGCCCTTGTCGGGAATCTCGGAGGTCAACACGTGGTCGTACGCGCTGATCCGGTCGCTCGCCACCACGAGCACCCGATCGTCAGGCCCGGTCAGGGGCAAGTACAGGTCCCGCACCTTCCCCGAATAGACGTGCTTCCAGCCCGGAACCTCCACGAATGATGGGGCGAAGACCACGCTCACTCCCCGGCTGGGGTGGAGGCGGACCCGGCGGAGAACGCCGTGACGGGCGAAGGTGCCGGTGAGGCCACGACGATCCCGCCCTGCGCAGCAACCAGGGCGATGTCGCTCCGGTACTGCCCGCCCTTCAGCTTCACTTCGGCCAGGCCGCTGTAGGCCTTGGCCCGGGCGGCCGCGAGGTCGTCGCCGAGCCCGACGACGGCGAGCACCCTGCCCCCGGCGGAAACCACCTTGCCGAGCTTCCTGGCGGTTCCCGCGTGCAACACCTGCACGCCGTCGATTGCCTCGGCCTTCTTCAGCCCGCGCACCCGGTCGCCGGTTCGGGGAGCATCGGGGTAGTTCGCCGACGCGAGGACCACCGACACCGCCGTCTGGGGCGACCAGTGCAGCCGTTCCACCCGGTCCAGTTCGCCCTTCGCCGCGGCCAGCAGCACCCCGCCCAGCGGCGTCTTCAACCGGGCCAGGACGGCCTGGGTCTCGGGGTCGCCGAAGCGGGCATTGAATTCAATGACCCGCAGACCGCGCGTGGTCAACGCCAAACCAACGTAGAGGACTCCCACGAACGGGGTTCCGCGGTGGGCCATCTCGTCGATGGTGGGCTGCGCTACCCGGGCGATGACCTCATCGACCAGTCCAGGCGGCGCCCACTCCAGCGGCGAATAGGCGCCCATGCCGCCGGTGTTCGGGCCCTGGTCGCCGTCGTGAATGCGTTTGAAATCCTGGGCGGGCGCGAGGGGCAGCACGTTCAGGCCGTCCGAGAGGACGAAGAGGGAAACCTCGGGTCCGTCGAGGAACTCCTCGATCACCACCGTTCCGCCCGCGTCGAAGCAGGCCTGCGCGTGGGCGAGGGCCTCGGCCCGATCCGCGGTGACCACCACTCCCTTGCCCGCAGCCAGCCCGTCATCCTTGACGACGTAGGGGGCTCCGAAGATATCGAGCGCGTCGGCCGCCTGCTCGGCAGTTGAGGCTACCCGGGCCATCCCGGTGGGAACGTTGGCCGCCGCCATGATCTGCTTGGCGAACGCCTTGGAGGCCTCCAGTTGCGCGGCCTCCCGGGACGGACCGAAGACCGGGATACCGGCGGCCCGCAGCGCGTCGGCAACCCCGGCGGCGAGCGGCGCTTCCGGGCCGATCACCACCAGGTCGGAGCCTAGCGACTCGGCCAGGGCTGTCACGGCGGCGGGGTCGACGGCGTCGACCGGGTGGGTGGGCACGATCGCGCTGATTCCCGCGTTGCCGGGGGCGGCGTGCACCTCGTGCACGAACGGATCGGCCAGCAGCGCTCGGACAAGGGCATGTTCGCGGCCGCCGGGGCCTATCACTAGAACCTTCACAGTAGATCAGCGTACTGTCTCCGCTGAGTCCTCGCGAAGCTGTGACGGGCCGATGTGGCCTATGACAACCCATACCCGTGCCCCACGACTACGAATGAAGGTCATGAAAGCTTTACAACGCCTCGGGCGTAAGGGAACCATGCTGGCCGCACTCGCCGGGATCGTGGCGGCGGGTCTGGTGCTGGGCGTTGCCGAATTGCTCGGTGCCTTCCTGACCGCCCGCGCCGCCCCTCTGATCGCGCTGGGCTCCACCTTCATCGACTTCACGCCGCCGTGGCTGAAGGACTTCGCGATCGCCACCTTCGGCACCAATGACAAGGTGGCCCTGTTCGTCGGCATGGGCGTCACCATCGTCATCCTCGCAGCTATTCTCGGTGTGGTCGCCTACCGTCGATGGGCTTTCGGCGTCGCAGGTGTAGTGCTCATGGGAGCTATCATCGTGGCCGCCGTGATCTCCCGCGCCGGGGCCACCCTCGTGGATGCCATCCCTACCGTGATCGGCACCGCGGTCGGGCTGCTCGCGCTGCGGTTCCTTATCCGGGCCCTCCATGCCGCGCACGACGACGACGCCTCACCTGCCGCACACGACGGTGACCCCGCAGCACACGGGTTGGACTCCACCCAGACGAACTCCAGGCAGGCAAAAACCAGCGGGACCAGCCGCCGCACCTTCTTCGCTGCCGCAGGCATCACCGCAGTCATCGCGGGTGCCGCGGCCGCCGGAGGACGCGCCATCGCCGGTGCCCGCAACACGGTCAACATGGCCCGCGAAGCCCTCAGCTTTCCTGCGCCAGCCAGCGCTGCACCGGCCATCCCTGCCGGGGTGGAGGCCGGCGTCGACGGCGTGGTCCCCTGGGTCACCCCCAACCCTGACTTCTACCGCATCGATACCGCCCTGAGCGTGCCGCAGATCGACCTGGAAACCTGGGAACTGCGCGTCCACGGAATGGTCGAGGAGGAATTCACCATCACCTTCCAGGACCTGCTCGACGCCGACCTGATCGAACGCCACATCACCCTGACCTGCGTCTCCAACCCCGTGGGCGGGAACCTGGCTGGCAACGCCAAATGGCTCGGCTACCCCCTCCGCGACCTGCTGGCCCGGGCCCGGCCCACCGGTGGTGCCGACATGGTGCTGTCCACCAGCACCGACGGTTTCAGCGCCTCCACTCCCCTGCCGATCCTGCAGGACGACCGGGATGCGATGCTCGCAATTTCAATGAACGGTGAGCCGCTGCCCCTGGAACACGGCTACCCCGTCCGGATGGTGGTTCCCGGCCTGTACGGCTACGTTTCCGCCACCAAATGGGTGGTCGACCTGGAGGTCACCCGGTTTGCCGACAAGACGGCCTACTGGACCGACCGCGGATGGTCGGAAGAGGGCCCCATCAAGACAATGGCCCGCGTTGAGGTGCCCCGTTCCTTCGCCCAGGTGCCCGCCGGGACCTCGATGATCGGCGGCACGGCCTGGGCCCAGCACCGCGGCATCACCAAGGTGGAAGTCCAGATTGACGGCGGTGACTGGGAGGAAGTCACCCTGGCTGCCGAAGCGTCGGTGGATACCTGGCGCCAGTGGTCCCACGAGGTCACCCTTGATTCCGGTTCACACACGGTACGCGCCCGGGCCTACGATCCCGACGGCGTACAGACCGAGGAACGCGCCGATACCGTCCCCAACGGCGCGTCCGGCTGGCAGTCGGTGCAGTTCTCCGCCGAATAGCCTGCCACCCCCCACTTGTGCCCACCGGATGTCCGTTCCCTTCGGTGGGCACAAGCTCCACCCCGCAGCCGATAAGCGATACTTGTCTCATGCCTCAGACCTTCTCCACTTCCGACGCCGTCGACCTCGCCGTCCTGGAACGCAACGGTTTCATCGAATCCCGGCACCTGGGTTCGGCAGTGATCCTGGCCGCGGACGGGACAGTCGTCACCGAACTGGGAGATATCAACTCCCCTGTCTTCCCCCGCTCCACCCTCAAGCCCTTCCAGGCCCTCGCCGCGATGCAGTCGGGGGTGCCGCTGCGTGGCCCCCAGGTGGCCTTGGCCGCTGCCAGCCATGTGGGTTCCCACGAGCACATGGACGTGGTCCGCACCATGCTCAGCGCCGCCGGAGTGTCCGAGGAACACCTCCAGTGCCCGGCCGACTGGCCCCAGGATGAGGAAGCCCGCAACTGGCTGATCCGCACCGACCGGGGAAAGCAGCGCATCGCTTTCAACTGCTCCGGCAAACACGCCGCGTTCCTGTGGGCGTGCACCGAAAACAACTGGGACCACTCCACCTACCTCGACCCGTCGCACCCGCTGCAGCAGCGGATTGCCGCGGTCATCGAGGAGTACACCGAGGAGAAGGTTGCGCACTGGGGCGTCGATGGCTGCGGCGCCCCCCTGGCCGCGGTCTCCCTGAAGGGGCTGGCCCGCGGTATCGGCAAGTTCTCCCGGGCGCCGTCCGACAAGCACGCTGACGCCCGCGCGGCGACCATCGCCACGGCCATGCTCGATTACCCGTGGGCCGTTCACGGCCGCGGCCGCGAGAACTCGGTGGTGATGGAAGATCTGGGCATCATCTCGAAGAACGGTGCCGAAGGGGTGCTCGTGATGGGCACCGACACCGGCGTCTCCCTGGCCCTGAAGATCCTGGACGGCAACATCCGCGCCACCACGCTGGTGGGCCTGACCCTGCTGGCGGCCGCCGGTGCGGTCGACGTCGACAAGGTGGGCGCCGTGCTGGACAAGGTGGTGCCGCCTGTCCTCGGCGGTAACGAGCCGGTCGGCAAGCTCCGGCTCGCCGCACCGGTCATGGCCTTGCTGGACTAACCACTATGGCACGACGACGGATCCCCGCCACAGCGGGCCAACCTGCCCTGGACGCGGTGCGGTCCGGCACGGCTGCGCGGCCCGATACGGCAACCGCAGTCCGCTACACCCTCGAAGAGCTCGCCGAGCGGGTCCCAGGGAACAGCGTCGAGGTGCGGGTGCCTCCCTTCGGTGTGGCGCAGTGCGTGCCCGGGCCACGCCATACCCGGGGTACCCCGCCGAACGTGGTGGAAACCGACGCTGCCACCTGGCTGGGGCTGGTCACCGGAACACTGGCCTGGCCCGACGCCGTCAGCGCCGGCAAGGTCGCCGCGTCCGGTCAGCGGGCGGACCTGAGTGAATGGTTGCCCTTGTTTCCGACCACCGGCCGCCACACTCCGTGAGCGTCCAACACTCTGCGCACCGGCACTCCTTCATCGCTGACGGTCTCCGGTCGACGGGGTCGGCGTTCCGTCGGCAGCCACCCGCCGCACTGATCACAGCCCTCACGGTCACAATCATCTACACGGTGTTCTCCGTGGCGCAGTGGAACCGGATGGACACCCCCTCGTGGGACCTCGGCATCTTTACCCAGCTGGCCAAGGCCTACGCCGGTTTTGATGCGCCCATCGTCCCGATCAAGGGGGACGGATTCAACCTGCTGGGCGACCACTTCCACCCGCTGCTGGTGCTCCTCGGCCCCGCCTACGCCTTCTTCCCCTCCGGGCTGACCCTTCTGGTGCTGCAGAACATCCTGATCGGAGCATCGGTCCTGGTGATCGCCCGTCTGGGCATCCGCCGCCTGGGAACCGTTGCCGGCATCTGTCTTGGCGTGGCCTACGGTCTGTCGTGGGGCTTGCAGACCGCGGTCGCAGCCCAGTTCCACGAGATTGCGATCGCCATCCCGCTGCTCGCCCTGGCGCTCGAAGCGATGATCAACGGGCGGCTGCGCGCCGCCGTCGTCTGGGCCGGCCTGCTGGTATTCGTCAAGGAGGACCTGGGGCTGACCGTCGCAGCGATCGGGTTAGTCATCGCCTGGCGGCACCGCGACCGGATCGGCCTGTGGCTCGCGGCCTGGGGACTGGGCTGGATGCTGCTGTCCGTGGCGGTGATCCTGCCCCTGCTCAACAGCGGCGGCCAGTACGACTACTCGGACCGGATCGATGTCCGCGGGATGCTTGCCGACCCGGTCGGTGCTGTGGTGACGATCTTCTCCGCCAGCGCGAAATACGAAACCGTGTGGCTGCTGCTGCTGGCGGGTGGGGTCCTTTTCCTCAGGTCCCCGCTCACACTGATCATGGTTCCCACCCTGGCCTGGCGTTTCGTGGCCGAAAACCCGGTGTACTGGGGCACCGAGTGGCACTACAGCGCCGTACTGATGCCGGTCCTGTTCGCCGCACTGATCGACGCCATTGACACGTCCCGCCGGTCGGAGCGGCGGTGGGTGCGGGCGGCCGGGACCGCCGTCGTACCCGCCGTAACCGTCGTCGCGCTGCTCCTGCTGCCCACCCAGCCGCTCGCCGCCCTCGCCGACCCGGAAACCTACCGGCAGTCCGAGCGTTGGGAGACGGCCCAGCGCCTCATGGATCAGATCCCCGAGGGCGCCACCGTGGAGACCGGGGTGGTGCTGATGCCATACCTGGTGCCCCACACCGAGGTGTTCTGGCTGGGCTCCGAGAATCCGCCCCCCGATTTCCTCATCGTCGACACCCAGGACTGGAGCTGGGGCCCCACCCATCCGGAAGACGCCGCGGCCCACGCCGAGGACACCTACCCCGGCGAGTCCTACGAGCCCGTCTTCCAGGACGATGGGTACCAAATGGTCAGGCGGAACGGCTAAACGCCGGTAGCCTTAAAGCATGAGCTCAGAGCAACCCCCACCCCGCAACGGGGACGCAGATGTGCCAGCACCCGACGCCGCGACCCCAGCCGACGAAACGCCTGCGACGGACAACTCCCTTGTCGGCGCCTCTGGTAACACCTCCGACAACGCCCGGGGCCAAGCCCCCGCCCGCCGTGAGGTGACGGTCCGCCGCGCACCGCGGTTCGCCCCGTTCATGGGACTCGGCGTGCTGGTGGGAGTGATCATCGCTGCGATCGTCGCCTACGCTGGCCCCGGCGATCCCACCCTGACCCGCGAATCGATCTTCGGTTTTTTCATCATGGTGTTCGCGATTCCCGGGCTCCTGCTCGGCGCGCTCCTGGTCCTCGTCCTTGATCGAATCAGCGTCCGGCGCTCCCGCAGGACCGTTGCAGAGCGCACTTACGACGACGAGTCACATACAGACTGACTATGGAACTGCTGGGGCCAGCGCGTGAGAGAATGATGCAATGGCTCGCGGTGACGGTACTCTTTCCCATGACCTTCTTCCAGGCGAGAAGGGACCCCAGGATGCCTGCGGTGTCTTCGGTGTGTGGGCCCCCGGCGAGGAGGTGGCCAAGCTCGCCTACTACGGTCTGTACGCGCTGCAGCACCGGGGACAGGAATCTGCGGGCATCGCCACCAGCGACGGTACCCGGATCAGCGTCTACAAGGACATGGGCCTCGTGTCCCAGGTCTTCGACGAGACCACACTCAACACGCTTGAGGGGCACATCGCCGTCGGGCACTGCCGCTATTCGACCACCGGGTCTTCCAACTGGGCCAACGCCCAGCCCACGCTGGGGGCCACCGCGGTCGGAACCGTAGCGCTCGCCCACAACGGCAACCTCACCAACTCGGCAGACCTGTACCAGATGGTCCTCGATCGCCACGGCAAGCCCCGCAGCGGCGAAATGGCGCAGGGCAACACCTCGGACACGGCGCTGGTCACCACGCTCCTGGCAGGCGACGACGGCCGGTCCCTCGAGGAGACAGCCCTGGAACTGCTTCCCAAGATCAACGGCGCCTTCTGCTTCGTCTTCATGGACGAGGGCACCCTCTACGCCGCCCGCGACCCGCACGGCGTCCGCCCGCTCGTCCTCGGCCGGCTGGAACGCGGCTGGGTGGTCGCGTCCGAGCAGGCAGCCCTCGCCACTGTCGGTGCCAGCTTTATCCGGGAAATCGAACCGGGCGAGTTCATCGCCATCGACGAGGATGGCGTCCGCACCCGTAAATTCGCCGAGCCCACGAGGGCCGGCTGCGTCTTCGAATACGTCTACCTGGCCCGGCCCGACGCCGCCATCGCCGGCCGCTCCGTCTATGAGGCACGCGTGGAGATGGGCCGCCAGTTGGCCCGCGAGAACTCGGCCGAGGCCGACGTCGTGATCCCCGTCCCCGAGTCCGGCACCCCCGCCGCGGTGGGGTTCGCCGAGCAGTCGGGTATCCCGTTCGCCCACGGATTCGTCAAGAACTCTTACGTGGGCCGGACCTTCATCCAGCCCAGCCAGACCCTCCGGCAACTCGGCATCCGCCTGAAGCTCAACGCGCTGGAGTCGGTCATCCGGGGCAAGCGGATCATCGTGGTGGACGACTCGATTGTGCGAGGCAACACCCAGCGGGCAGTAGTACGGATGCTCCGCGAAGCCGGCGCGGCGTCGGTCCACGTCAAAATCTCCTCCCCACCGGTCCGCTGGCCCTGCTTCTATGGGATCGACTTCGCCTCCCGCGCAGAACTGATTGCCAACGGTGCAGCGGTGGAACAGATCAGCAACTCCATCGGCGCCGACAGCCTGGCGTACATCTCCGAGGATGGAATGATTGCCGCGACCGAGCAGCCCCGTGAACGGCTCTGCACCGCGTGTTTCACCGGCGACTACCCCATCGCGCTTCCCGCCGAGGAACGGCGGGGGAAAAACCTGCTCGAACGGGTCGATCCGGCAGAGGACCCCGGCTCCAACGGATGCGACCCCGGGCCCGACAGCGAGTTCGAGGCAGTCCTGACCGACGAAGACAAGAAAGAACGGGTATGACCACCAACTCCCCCATCACCTATGCCAGCGCCGGAGTTGACGTCGAGGCCGGTGATCGTGCCGTCGAGCTGATGAAGGATGCGGTCCGGGCGACTCACGGCCCCCAGGTTATCGGCGGGGTCGGCGGTTTCGCTGGCCTGTATGACGTGTCACGGCTGCTGACCTACCGCAAGCCCCTCCTGGCGACGTCCACCGATGGCGTCGGCACCAAGGTCGCCATCGCGCAGGCCATGGACATCCACGACACCATCGGGTTTGACCTGGTGGGCATGGTGGTCGACGACATTGTGGTGGTGGGCGCGGAGCCCCTCTTCATGACCGACTACATCGCGTGCGGCAAGGTGGTACCTGAGCGCATCGCCGACATCGTGCGGGGTATCGCCGCGGCCTGCTCGGTCGCCGGGACCGCGCTGGTGGGCGGCGAAACGGCCGAGCACCCGGGTCTCCTGGGCGAACACGAGTACGACGTCGCCGGCGCCGCCACCGGCGTGGTCGAAGCCGACGCGCTACTCGGCCCGGACCGGGTGCGGGCTGGGGACATTGTCATCGGAATGGCGTCGTCCGGCCTGCACTCCAACGGTTACTCCCTGGTGCGCCGGATCATCAACCAGGCCGGCTGGGCTCTGGACCGCCAGGTCAGCGAATTGGGCCGCACCCTCGGCGAGGAACTCCTCGAACCAACCCGCGTCTACGCCGCCGATTGCCTGGACCTGGCACGCTTCCTGCCGGTCACCCACGACGCCGGCGTCCACGGCTTCAGCCACGTCACCGGTGGCGGTCTTGCCGCCAATCTGGCCCGGGTGCTCCCGCATGGACTGGAAGCCACCGTGGACCGGTCCACCTGGGAACTGCCAGCCATTTTCAAACTGGTGGCCGAGCTTGGCGCCGTCCCGCTGCCTGACCTAGAGCGCACGCTCAACCTTGGTGTCGGAATGGTCGCCGTCGTGTCAGCGCCCGCCGCCGACGCCGCCATTGCCCGGCTGACCGAACGGGGCGTCCCCGCCTGGGTGATGGGACAGATTGCCGACGCCTCCAACGAGTCCACCGACGGACCGGATTATGTGCAGGGCGCCAAGGGTGTCGATGGCGGATCCGTGCGCCTGGTCGGCCAGTACGCCTAGGCCAGGCGCGGTTCCAGCACAAAAAAGTGGGGTACCTGCAGAATCGCCGTCAGCTGACGGCTATTTTGCAGGTACCCCACTTTTTTGAAGGAGATTAACCGGTGCGGCGTGATCCGCCGTCATCCTCGTCATCATCGACCACATCAGCGTACTTGTCCGCGTAAGCCGAGTAATCTGGTTCGACCGGCTCCATCGGATCCGCCGAACGTTTGGAGGCTCGCTCGCCCGGGCCTGTGAGCTCTCGCTGCAGTGCCGTGTAGTCAGTTGCGGGACTGAAATACTTCATGTCCCGAGCCTGCTTGGTAGCTTTTGCCTTTTGACGGCCGCGCCCCATGGCGTGACCCCCTTTTGCGTCGATCCGGAGGTGGTCACTGGGGCCCTATCGGCCCAAGGCTGCAGCGAGGCCCCGGAGTATTTGGTCAGTTTGTCGTACCTATAGATTACATGCTTTCGCGACCGCCGCGTGCGCCGCCGCGGCCACCCGTAAATCGCGCTAACCACGACGCCGGAACTGGAATCTCCGGCCCCCGCGTGACGCAGGCAAAACTTGGCTAAAGTCGTACTTATGGAGCCGATAATCTGGGCGGACGCGAGAGAACATCGAAGGCAGGGCGGGACACCATGAGCGATCAGGAGCACACTCCTCGGGACTCCGAAGCTGAGCCGGACCACAACGACACGCAGCCACCGCAGGTTGACCCGTTTCACGTGGACGAACCCCAGCTGGTGGATGCGGATGCCGTCGAGCTTGCCGACGCCGAGGTATCCCCCGAAACCGTTGAACCAGAATTGTCAGTCTCCGCCGACGACCTGCACCTCGTCGAACCATCCCTGAACCCGGCGAGAATCAGCGAGGACACGGCACGCGCCGCATCACTGGAGGAGACTGCGGCCGAGGCCCGCAGGGTCGAGCAGGAAGCGCTCGATGCCGGGGCGCTCGTCGCGGGAACCGTTCCCGCCTCCGACCCGGCGTCCCAGGCGGCACCAGCAGGCACTGCTCCTGCCGGCGGAGCAGCCGGTGATACCACTGCGGAGGTTCCCGCCGCTGCGGGCGAAACCCCTGACGCCGACGCTGCTGCAAGCACCACACGGGGAACGCCAGAGGTCGACGGCACCTCCGCCACTCGCCCGGCCGAAGCTGCCATTGACGGTTCCGCTGAGGATGCGAACGGGGCGCCAGACTCCGACGCTCCAGAATCCGGAGCTCCAGAATCCCGCGGCCCAGGTTCCGACATTGCAGCGCCCGACGCTGCTGCTCCGGTTGCCGATGCTCCTGCTGTGGGTGATGCTTCTGTAGGTGAGAACGCAAACCCGTTCGGTGGCCCTCTGGACAGCAACGACACCACTCGCTCCCTTCCGAGCTTCGCCGCCGACGGTGAGGCGCCACGGTGGACCCCCGCCGCAACAGATGAACAGCGATGGGACGAACTCTTCGACCAGACTGAGCACGGCACCCAGATGGGAACCACCCCGGATTCCCCCGACGCCGATTCCGCTGCGCCCGGCGCTCCCCCCGCCGTCGTCGTTGGCACCGCTCATGCCAACCCCGGCGCTGCACCGTCCGAAAAAGCACAGTCCGGCGCTGCACCGTCCAAAAAAGCACAGTCCGGCGCTGCACCGTCCAAAAAAGCACAGTCCGGCGCTGTTCCATCCGGGGGCCCCTACGGCCTCCCGGCGGCTGGCGCCCACCCCGCCCGTGGTGAGGGACGGCAGGACCCCGGCAAGAGCCCTCGCAACCGCAACCTCCTCATCGGTGGTGCCCTGCTCGGCCTGCTGGCGCTCGGCCTGCTGATCTGGGGACTGATCGCCCTGATCGGCGGGCTCACAGCCACTCCTGACCGGGAGCCAGTGGTCAACGGCACCCCCGGAGCCGACGGCATCATCGCCGAGAACGTGCTGCCTCTCGACATCGAGGAGGGCCAGTGCCTGCGGGACTTCGTGGATATCAACAGCGAGTCCACGGTGGTCACCTGCTCAACCCCGCACAACGCCCAACTCCTGGCCACAGCGTTCTACGCCGAGGGCGATGCGTTCCCTGGCGATGACGCGCTGGCACTCCGCGCGCAGGAGGTGTGCGACGGCGTCGACCTGGATGAAGGCACCGCCGCCCGCTACGAAAGCCTTGAGCTCCTCCGCGTGACCCCGCGCCAGGGGTCCTGGTCCGAGGGCGACCGCCGGGTGGACTGCGTGGTGACCAGCAGCGAGGGCAACATCATCAGCGACACACTGATCAACGAATAATCGGAGACGCCAGCCACCCCAGCACTTTTTACACCGAAACCTCGGCGGCGGCGACGTTGAGCCCCTCCCCGTCGCTGGCGCGATCCACCAGCACCGTGTCACCGTCGTTGATGCTCCCCTCGAGGATACCGCGGGCCAGCCGGTCCCCGATTTCCCGCTGAACCAGGCGACGCAGCGGCCGCGCACCATAGGCGGGATCGAATCCGGTCAGCGCCAGCCATTCACGGGCGGCATCGGTCACCGAGAGGTTGAGACGGCGCTCGTGGAGCCGGGAGGCTAGCGATTGGACCTGCAGGTCGACGATGCGGGACAGCTCCTCAAGGCTCAGCGCATCGAAGAGGACCACATCATCCAACCGGTTCAGGAACTCGGGTTTGAAGCTCGCGTTCACGACAGCCATCACGGCGTCGCGTTTCGCCGAGTCCGACAGCGCTGGATCAACGAGGAACTGGGAGCCGAGGTTCGACGTCAGCACCAGAATGACATTCCGGAAGTCGACCGTCCGGCCCTGCCCATCGGTGAGCCGGCCGTCGTCGAGCACTTGCAGGAGAATGTCGAAGACCTCCGGGTGGGCCTTCTCCACCTCGTCGAGCAGCAGCACGCTGTAGGGGCGGCGGCGCACAGCTTCAGTGAGCTGACCGCCCTCCTCGTAGCCGACATAGCCGGGAGGGGCACCCACCAACCGGGAGACGGAGTGCTTCTCGGAATACTCGGACATGTCGATCCGGACCATTGCGTGTTCATCGTCGAACAGGAAGTCGGCGAGCGCCTTCGCGAGTTCGGTCTTTCCGACGCCGGTGGGACCCAGAAAGAGAAAGGATCCGGTGGGACGATCAGGGTCGGAGATGCCCGCGCGGGCACGTCGGACAGCGTCCGAGACGGTGGATACGGCCTTGGTCTGCCCGATCAGCCGTGAACCGATGACCTGTTCCATATGCAGAAGCTTCTGGCTCTCCCCCTGGAGCATGCGCCCGGCAGGAATGCCGGTCCAGGCGGAGATCACCTCGGCAATGTCAGCGGCGGTCACATCCTCGGCAACCATGGGCAGCGGCGTGTCTTCCGGCTCGGCCTCCTGCGCCGCGTCGAACTCCCGCTGCAGCGCAGGTATCTCCCCGTAGAGCAGCCGCGAGGCATGTTCCAGGTCGCCGTCGCGCTGGGCACGCTCGGCCTGTGAGCGAAGGTCTTCGAGCGCCGCCTTGAGGTCGCCCATCCGGTTCAGGCCGGCCTTCTCCGCCTCCCAGCGGGCGTTGAGTGCGGCGAGTTTTTCCTTTTGATCGGCCATGTCGGCTCGCAGGGCATGCAGCCGGTCCTGGGAGGCGTCGTCGTTCTCGCCCGCGAGCGCCAGCTCCTCCATGGTCAGGCGGTCCACCGAGCGTCGCAGCTGGTCGATCTCCTCCGGGGCAGAATCGATCTCCATCCGCAGCCGGGAGGCAGCCTCATCCACCAGGTCGATCGCCTTGTCCGGGAGCTTGCGCCCGGAGATGTACCGGTTGGACAGTGTGGCCGCCGCCACCAGCGCGGAATCGGCGATGGTCACCTTGTGGTGCGCCTCGTAGCGTTCCTTGAGGCCGCGGAGAATGCCGATGGTGTCCTCGACGCTGGGCTCACCGACGTAGACCTGCTGGAACCTGCGCTCCAGGGCTGCGTCCTTTTCGACGTTCTTGCGATACTCGTCGAGCGTGGTGGCACCGATCAGCCGGAGCTCACCGCGGGCGAGCATCGGCTTGAGCATGTTGCCCGCATCCATTGACCCCTCGGAAGCCCCTGCCCCCACCACCGTGTGGAGCTCATCGATGAACGTCACCACCTGGCCATTGGCAGACTTGATCTCCTCCAGGACAGCCTTCAGCCGTTCCTCAAATTCGCCCCGGTACTTGGCGCCGGCGATCATCGATCCCAGGTCGAGACTGATCAGCGTCTTGTCCCGCAGTGATTCGGGGACGTCCCCGGCGACGATCCGCTGGGCCAGTCCTTCCACCACGGCGGTCTTGCCGACACCGGGCTCGCCGATCAGCACCGGGTTGTTCTTGGTGCGACGTGACAATACCTGGATCACCCGCCGAATCTCGCTGTCCCGCCCAATTACGGGGTCAAGCTTCCCGGACCGGGCCACCTCGGTGAGGTCCACGCCGAACTTCGCCAGCGCCTGGAAGGTGTTCTCCGGGTCTGGGGTGGTCACCCGCCGGTCGCCGCGGATGCCCGGCAGTGCGGCCGCGAGGGCTTCCCTGCTTGCCCCGGCCCCCTGCAGAATCGTGGCCGTCGGCCCGACGCCTGCCGCCATGCCCAAAAGCAGATGCTCGGTGGAAACGAAGCTGTCACCCAGTCCTTCGGCCTCCTGCTGGGCGGCTTTGATGGCCTGCAGGATGTCACGAGAGAACTGTGCCTGCGCCGTGGTTGAGCCCGACGACGACGGCAGGGCCTTGATCGCAGCGCTCGCACGGACGCTGACGGCGTCGGGATCCGCCCCCGAGGCCTTGAGCAGGGCCACTGCTACGCCCTCGCGCTGATCCATCAGGGCCTTCAGCAGGTGCGCTGGCTCGACCTGGGGATTTCCCGCTGTCGAAGCATTCATTGCCGCGGCGGACAGGGCTTCCTGGCTTTTGGTGGTGAACTTGGCGTCCATGACTCAACCTTTCGAACAGCTAGACCTTAAGTTGAGTGTACCTCGCTCAACTCCGCCGCGGTTGTGGTCCTGCAGCTGGTTCGCTGAGAGCAAACCAGCACCACACCCGGTTCAGTAGAGCACCCCAGCCGGGACAGGGGTAGGGCCCTAAGCCTCTCTTCCCTGCGAAACCCAGCCCCGGTCGGCGCTGCGGTCTCCCACCACCTGGGCGGCCGCACCAGCCAGCACATCAAGGTGGGCCTCGGTGAGTACCACTGCGGTGGCGTCGGCGTTCTCATCGATCCGCTGTGGCTTCCGGGTGCCGGGGATGGGGACCACTGGCAATCCGAACCGCTGGCCCTGTGCAGCCAGCCAGGCTAATGCCACCTGCGCCGCAGTGGCACCGGCGTCGGCAGCAACGCCCTGAATTGCCTCGACAACTGCCGCGTTGGCTGCCATGGCTTCGGCGTCGAAGCGGGGCACCCGGTGGCGGAAGTCCCCGTCACCCAGCGAGGCCGCCTGAACAGTGCCGGTCAGGAAGCCCCGACCCAGCGGCGAGTACGGGACGAACCCCACACCCAGCCGCGCCGCCGCCGGGACCACGGCGGCCTCCACATCCCGGCTCCAGATGGACCACTCACTCTGAACGGCAGCGATGGGATGAACCGCGCACGCCGCCTGCAGCTCGTCGGCGGTCACCTCGGACAGTCCCAGATGGCGCACCTTACCCGCCGCCACCAGGTCCGCCATTGCTCCCACCGTTTCCTCCAGGGGCACGCTGATGTCCCTCCGGTGCAGGTAATACAAGTCGATCACCTCGGTACCAAGCCTCCTGAGGCTCGCCTCGGCGGCTTCGCGGACGTAGGCGGCGTCACCGCGGACCCCCGAATAGCCCTGTGCGGGGCTGCCGATGATCCCGAACTTGGTCGCCAACTCCACCTCGCCCCGCCGATGCCGAAGCAACCGGGCAATCAGTTCCTCGTTGCTGCCAGCCCCATACACGTCTGCCGTGTCGATCAGTGTCACCCCGATATCCACCGCGTGGTTCAGGGTCGCCAGCGCCTCGTCACTGGGCAACCCACCGTAGACGTCGGTGAGCGCCATACCGCCGAAGCCTTGGGCACTAACGGAGAAGCCGGGGGCAAGTTCAATCCGGGAGATAGTCATGATCCCACCCTTAGCCCTTGCCTCGGGGGAAACAAGAGCGAGTTGCAGATTGGTCACAATCGCAGTTGAGCGAAAACCCCACTTGGGGTGCAGGAGCACGCTTGATAGCGTAGATAAGCCCGCCATACCTATAACCGTCCACTTAACTTCAAGGCAGCTGAGGCGCGGCACCAAACAACTGTGAGGCGAATGATGAGTCAATCGATCAAGAATCGGCCGGACTCCCCCGGCGAGCCGAGTGCAGAACCAAACCCCTTGCCACGAACCAGAGTCAACAAGACGGTCTTTATCGGCTCGGCCGTCGGCATTCTGGCTATCACCGCCTGGGCCATCATCGCCCCGGGCAACGCTGAAGCGGTCATCGGCACCCTGGTCACGTGGGTCTCAGTCAACATGGGCTGGTATTACTTCCTGATTGTCACCCTCGTGGTCATTTTTGTCCTGGTCGCGGCGCTCTCCCGGGTAGGGAAAGTCAGGCTTGGACCGGACCACTCCAAGCCACAATTCAGCATGTTCACCTGGGCTTCGATGCTGTTTGCCGCCGGCATCGGCATCGATCTGATGTTCTTCTCGGTGGCTGAGCCCATTACCCAGTATCTTGCGCCTCCGCAGGGCGCCGGCGAGACTGTCGAGGCCGCCCGCCAGGCGATGGTTTGGACCCTCTTCCACTACGGGATTACCGGTTGGGCTCTCTATGCCCTGATGGGCCTTGCCCTCGGCTTCTTCGCCTACCGCCACAACCTGCCCCTGAGCATCCGTTCAGCGCTGTACCCCATCCTCGGCAAGAAGGTCGAGGGGCCTATCGGGCACACAGTGGATATCGCTGCACTCCTGGGAACCATCTTCGGCATCGCCACCTCCCTGGGCATCGGCGTCGTACAGCTCAACTACGGGCTCACCCTCATGTTCGGTTTGCCGGAGAACCTCGCGGTCCAGATCGGCCTCATCACCGTCGCCGTCGTCATGGCAGTCGTCTCGACCGTGTCGGGTGTTGAGAAGGGCATCAGACGGCTGTCCGAGCTGAACGTCCTGCTGGCCGGCGCGCTCATGCTCTTCATCCTGATCGCTGGCAAGACCAGTTTCCTGCTCGACGGGATCATTCAGAACACGGGCGACGTCCTCAGCCAGTTCCCCGGCATGACCATGGACACCTTCGCCTATGACCGGCCCGACGAATGGTTGAGCTGGTGGACGCTGTTCTTCTGGGCCTGGTGGATCGCCTGGGCCCCCTTCGTGGGGCTCTTCCTGGCACGTATTTCCCGCGGCCGCACCATCAGGCAGTTCGTCCTGGGCGTCATGATCGTGCCCTTCACCTTCATCGTGCTGTGGATCTCGATCTTCGGTAACAGCGCCCTCGACATTGTCATGGGCGGCAACGCCGAGTTCGGCGAGGTGGGCATGAACTCCCCGGAGCGGGCCTTCTACGGACTGTTGGAGCAGTATCCATTGGCCCCCCTGATCATCGCGATTGCCACCTTCACCGGCCTGCTCTTCTACGTCACCAGTGCCGACTCCGGCGCCCTGGTAATGGCCAACTTCACTTCCCACCTCAAGGACGCCAACTCCGACGGGCCCAAGTGGCTCCGGGTGTTCTGGGCGGTGGTCACCGGCGCTCTCACCCTGGCCATGCTCTCGGTCGGCGGGGTCCTGACACTGCAGAACGCCACGGTGGTGATGGGGCTGCCACTCTCCATCCTGCTGCTGTTCATCATGTACGGGCTGTACAAGGCGCTGCGGGTGGAAGGCTCCCGGATGGACAGCTACCGGTCGTCCCTGCCCGGCATCATCTCCAGCCGGTCAGGTTCCGAGGCCCGCGGCGGACGCACCTGGCGTCAGCGGCTCGCCCATGTCCTGACCTACCCTGGACGTAAACAGGCGCAGCGGTTCATCGACGAGGTTGCGCGGCCCGCACTCCAGGAAGTCCACGACGAACTGGCCGCCCAGGGTGCCGACGTGACGTTGACCTCCGGAAGCGCCGGCCCGGGTGGGGTTGGCCACGTGGACCTGACGGTCAACCTGGGCAGCGAACGCGCGTTCAAATACCAGGTGTACCCCGTGCAGTACGACACTCCGTCGTACGCGTTGAAGAGCGCCTCCACCACCGACAAGTACTACCGGATGGAGGTCTTCTCCCTCGAGGGCAGCAACGGGTATGACCTGCTCGGATACACCAGAGAGCAGGTCATCACCGACGTGCTGGACCACTACGAGACGCACCTTGAATTCCTGCACAGCAACCGTGCAACGCCAGGAACTACGGCGATCACCGACGACCATTTGGCATCCGACAACTGGGAAGCCGACTTCACCACCCCTGAGGAGCGCTCATGAGTACCGCAACACTGTTCATTGATGGCCACTGGGTGCCGGCGTCCGACGGCGGCACCCGGGAGATCCGCTGCCCCGCCGACGGCACCGCAGTGGGGACCGTCTCGGAGGGGACCGCCGACGACGCCGTGGCCGCCATCGCCGCCGCACGACGGGCGTTCGACGGCGGCGAATGGGCCGCCGTGCCAGCTCCTGAACGCGGGGACTTCCTGCTGAAGGTCGCCGCCCGCCTGCAGGAACGCAAGGCCGAGTTTGCCCGTGCCGAAACGCTTGACACCGGCAAGCGCCTGGTCGAAAGCGAAATCGACATGGATGACATCATCGGCTGCTTCACCTACTTCGGGAAGCTCGCTGGCCAGAACCAGGGACGGCTCGTCGACCCCGGTACCGCCTCCGTGGTGAGCCGGATTGAATACGAGCCGGTCGGCGTGTGTGGGCTGATCTCGCCCTGGAACTATCCGCTCCTCCAGTCGGCCTGGAAGATCGCCCCGGCTCTGGCGGCCGGCTGCACCTTCGTGCTGAAGCCCAGCGAGCTCACCCCGCACACGTGCATCCTCATGATGGAGGTACTGGACGAGCTGGGGTTGCCGAAGGGGGTAGCGAACCTGGTGCTCGGCGCCGGGGCGACCGTCGGCGCACCACTGTCCGAGCACGTCGACGTCGATCTGGTCTCCTTCACGGGCGGCCTCGAAACCGGGAAGAGGATTGCCGCCGCAGCGTCGGCCACCGTCAAGAAGGTGGCGCTGGAGTTGGGTGGAAAGAATCCCAACATTGTCTTCGCCGACGCCGATTTCGACGCCGCGGTGGACAACGCGCTCAACGCAGCGTTTGTACACTCCGGTCAGGTCTGCTCTGCCGGGGCCCGACTGATCGTCGAGGAATCCATCGCCGAACGCTTCACCGATGAACTGGTGCGGCGCGCACAGCTGATCCGGTTGGGGGGACCCTTCGATGAGGACGCCGAAACCGGCCCACTGATCTCGGCGGCGCACCGCGACAAGGTGACCGCCTACGTGGAGAAGGGAGTCGCTGAGGGGGCACGCCTGCGCTGCGGCGGCACCTGGGGCACCGGCGACCTGGAACAGGGTTTCTACTACACACCCACCGTGCTCGACCAGGTGGAACGGGGCATGTCGGTCGTGGTCGACGAGGCATTCGGACCGGTGGTCACCGTCGAGACGTTTAGCGGGGAAGACGAGGCAGTGGCGATCGGCAACGACACCCACTACGGTCTCGCCGGCGCGGTCTGGAGCCAGGACGCCGGGAAGTCCCAGCGGGTTGCCCGGCGGCTGCGCCACGGCACCATCTGGATCAACGACTTCCACCCCTACCTGCCGCAGGCCGAGTGGGGCGGGTTCGGGCAGTCAGGCGTGGGGCGCGAGCTGGGGCCGACAGGCCTGTCCGAATACCAGGAGGCCAAGCACATTTACCACAACATCGATCCGCAGGTCACCGGCTGGTTTGCGGACCGTGAAGAGGAGCAGTAACCGTGTCTGATCCAATAACAGTGACTGACCAGATCGAGAGGACCGACTTCGACTACATCGTGGTGGGCGGCGGCTCCGCGGGCGCCGCCGTCGCAGCACGCCTCAGCGAGGACCCTGCCGTGGAGGTAGCCCTGGTTGAAGCCGGGCCGGACGACCGCGGCGTGGACCAGATCCTCCGCCTCGACCGGTGGATGGAACTCCTCGAGTCGGGCTACGACTGGGACTACCCCATCGAACCGCAGGAGAACGGTAACTCCTTCATGCGCCATGCCCGCGCCAAGGTGATGGGCGGCTGCTCCAGCCACAACTCCTGTATCGCCTTCTGGGCGCCGCGGGAGGACATCGACGAGTGGGAAGCGAAGTTCGGCGCGGAGGGGTGGAACGCCGATACCGCTTACGCGCTGTACCAGCGCCTGGAAACCAACGAGGACGCCGGCCCGGATGCTCCGCACCACGGCGATTCGGGCCCCGTGCACCTGATGAACATTCCGGCGTCGGACCCCTCGGGCAAAGCACTGCTTGACGCCTGTGAACAGGCGGGCATCCCGCGGGTCCACTTCAACACCGGGGCGACGGTGATCAACGGTGCCAGCTTCTTCCAGATCAACCGCCAGGCCGACGGCACCCGCGCGTCGTCCTCGGTGTCCTACGTCCACCCGATCATTGACCGGTCCAACTTCACCCTGCTCACCGACCTCCGGGCGCGTGAACTGACGTTCGACGCGGACAACCGGTGCACCGGCGTCGACGTCGTCGATGCCTCCTTTGGACGCACTCATTCCCTCACCGCGCGGTCGGAGGTGATCCTGTCGGCTGGGGCCATTGACTCACCGAAACTGCTCATGCTCTCCGGTATCGGCCCCGCCGAGCACCTGACAACGCATGGCATCGACGTTCGGGTGGATTCCCCGGGCGTCGGTGAACACCTGCAGGACCACCCGGAGGGTGTCATCCAGTGGGAAGCCAAGCAGCCAATGCCCGAGACATCGACGCAGTGGTGGGAGATCGGGATCTTCACCACCACCGAGGAAGGCCTGGACCGGCCTGACCTGATGTTCCACTACGGGTCCGTGCCCTTCGACATGCATACGCTGCGGCAGGGGTATCCCACCACCGATAACGGGTTCTGCCTGACTCCCAACGTCACTCACGCGCGGTCGCGCGGGACGGTACGGCTGCGCAGCCGGGACTATCGGGACAAGCCGATGGTGGATCCGCGCTACTTCACCGACCCCCATGACATGCGGGTCATGATTGCGGGAATCAGGAAGGCACGGGAGATTGTCGCCCAGCCGGCCATGGCGGAATGGGCCGGCCGCGAGCTCTATCCCGGCCAGGACGTGCAGACGGACGAGGAGATCACCGACTACATCCGCAGGACCCACAACACGGTTTATCACCCGGCCGGCACGGTGCGGATGGGGGCGCCCAGCGACGACCTGTCGCCGTTGGACCCCCAGCTGCGGGTGAAAGGCGTGACGGGTCTGCGGGTGGCTGACGCGTCGGTGATGCCCGAGCTGACCACAGTGAACCCCAACATCACCATCATGATGATCGGTGAGCGCTGCGCTGATCTGATCAAACAGACCTGGGCCACCTAGGCACGAGGGGTTCGTCCGGGCCGGGTTTCTCTATCCGGCCCGGACGAAACTCACAACCCGGTTCCGGCCTGCGGCTTTGGCCGAGTACAGGGCGTCATCGGCTTCTTTGAGTAATTGCCCGCTGCCGACTGGATGGTCAGCGGTGAAGGTTGAGATGCCAGCGCTGATCGTGAGCACCTGGCGGGGGTTGCCCGCGTGCACGATACCCAGTGATTCAATACCGGAGCGGATTCGGTCTACCGCGGCCTCCGCGTCGGCTGCTCCCTGGTCAGGCAGGATCAGCAAAAACTCCTCGCCGCCGAAGCGGTAGACACCGTCTGTGTCCCGTGCCAGCGCGGCCAGGGTCTTGGCGACCAATTTCAGGGCATTATCGCCAGCCGGGTGACCCTGCAGGTCATTGAAGCTCTTGAAGTAGTCAACGTCGCACAACGCCAGGGAGTAACGACCGCCGTAGCGCTGGCTACGGCCATGCAGCAAATCCAGGTCCTCGGTGAGTTTCAGCCTGTTGTCCAGATGGGTGAGAGGATCGGTTCGCGCCTGCCGGGTGAGCTCCTGCCGGTACTTTCCGAGTTGCGCGTGCAGGGCAGTCACCCGGCGTGCCACCAGGAGCCGGGTGCGCAGGGTGAAGGGGTCCAACGGCTTGGTGACGTAATCATCGGCGCCGGCCTCCATCCCGGCGAGCACGTCGTCCTGCGAGCCGAAGGAGGTGAGCAAGACGAGGTAGGTGTAGGAGTCCTCGGCGACCCTTCGGATCGACTCACACAGCTCCAGGCCATTCATGCCTGGCATCACCCAGTCGGTAACCACGACCTCCGGTTGATGCAGCTGGAACAGCTCCCACGCGGTGTCCCCGTCGGCCGCCGAGAGGCACTCGTAGCCGGCATGTTCCACCACCGCTTTCGCGACCATCAGCGAACCCGGATCATCGTCCACGACCAGTACCTTCACGGTGCTCCCACCACTGATTCGGCGAGCGCAACGGATACCAGTTCCAGTTCCGCTTCCAGCTCTGTCAGCTTTTCCGGGTGCACCCCGCTACCGCCGCGTGAGGCGTCCTCGAGCTCCGCGCACAGCGCGGCTACGCCGTCAGCACCGATATTTGCGGCTGCCCCCCGGAGCTTGTGCGCGGCGTCGCCCAATCCTGTGCCTCGCTCGAGCGCCTCGCGGAGCTCCGCGAGATCGCCGGGAACAGCGCCGAGGAACGCGGCGGCTGCAGCGGGCAGCACACCCCACCCATCATCGGCGCCCAGCCCACGGAGCACCTCCAGCCGGGCGGGGTCCACGACCTCCCGGGGTTCGGCGTGTACGACGTCGGCCGCGGGCGTCGGCGCTGTCGTGACGGCGGGGGCGACGGCGGGGGTGCCCACCCACCGGAGCAGGGTGGTCTGGAGCCGGGTGATGTCTACCGGCTTGGCGAGGTAATCGTCCATCCCTGCGGCGCGGCATCGTTCACGGTCCTCGCTCAGTGCTCCAGCGGTCATGGCGATGATTGGCAGATGGGCTCCTCCTCGACCCCTGATGGCGCGGGTGGCTTCGAACCCATCCATCACCGGCATGTGACAGTCCATCAGCACGGCCGCGTAGGTCTCGTGGGACGTGGCCTTGACCGCTTCGGTGCCATCTCCGACCAGGTCCACCCGATATCCCAGCTTCAGCAGCATCGATTCGGCGACCAGCTGGTTGACCGCGTTGTCCTCGACCACCAGGATGCGGGCATCCGAACCGTACTGGGCATCCTGCAGCTGGACGGTGCGGGAGCGGACAGTCTCCGGCGCCGGTTCGGCGTCGGTTGCAGTCATCAGGTGCATCAGGCGGTCGTAGAGCGCCGAGCTCCGGACCGGTTTGGTCAACCATTCAGACACCCCGGCAGCGGCAAGCCGGTCGCGGTCAATATGCCCGTTGGAAGTGAGGAGGATCAACCGGGTAGCTGCCAGCTCGGGGTGGCTGTTGATCGCCTCAGCCAGGTCGATCCCGTTGATATCCGGCATACACATGTCGAGCACAGCTATGTCGAAAGGTTCTCCCGCGTCGGCTGCGGCAAGGAGTCGCTCAATTGCGACGTCACCGGTCTCAACAGCTGCAGTGTTCATCCGCCAGGACCCCAGCTGCGATTCCAGCACCAGCCGGTTGGTCGCGTTGTCGTCGACCACCAGCACCCGTAGCTCGTCGAGCAGGTTGGATTCCGGTGCCGTCATGCTCTTCGACCCAGCGAGTGGCAGGGTGAACCAGAAGGTGCTGCCTGCACCGGGGGTGCTTGCAACCCCGATGGTCCCGCCCATCGCCTCAGTCAGGCGCCGGGAGATCGCCAGTCCCAATCCGGTTCCACCGTACCTGCGGGTGGTCGACGCATCAGCCTGCGCGAAAGATTCGAACAATCTCTCGTGGTCAGTTACCTCTACTCCGATGCCCGTGTCCTGCACCTCGAAGCGGATCATCGACCGGTGGTCGCCGCCGTGGGTATCGGCGACATCCACCGGGTGCACCCGGATGGCGATCTCTCCGGCCGCCGTGAACTTTACCGCGTTCGAGAGCAGATTCAGGAGCACCTGACGGATCCGCCCGGCGTCTCCGACCAGATGCTGGGGCACCTCGGGAAGGCAGTAGGCAATCAGCTCCAAATTCTTCCGTCGTGCACCCTCCGCGAGGAGGCCAGCCACTTCGTCGATGAGGTTGCGCGGGTCGAAGGACTCCATCTCCAGGTTGATCCGGCCGGCTTCGAGTTTCGAGAAGTCGAGGATGTCATTGATCAGCAGCAGCAGCGACTCTCCGGCACCCTTGACCCCCTGGGCGTACTGCCGCTGGGTGGAATCCAGCGGGGTGTCCAGCAGCAATCCCGTCAATCCGATCACCCCGTTCATCGGGGTGCGGATCTCGTGACTCATGGTTGCCAGGAATTCCGACTTCAGGCGGGTCGCCTCCAGTGCCGCCTCCCTCGCGTTGCGCAGCTCGGTCTCCGCAGCGCGCCGATCGCTGATGTCCTGGGCAATGGTTGCCATCCCACGCATCACCCCATCGGTGAACACCGGGGAGATAGTCATCGAGACCTGCACGACTGATCCGTTGCTGCGCAAACGTTCCGTTTCGAAACTATGACCCTCCCCGCTTGCGGCCACGAGAGCCTGCGCGGCCTCATTGTCTGCTCGTGCCGACGCCGGCACGAAGAAATCTTTGTCCCGGCCGATCGTGTCAGCCGCCGGGTACCCGAAGATCCGTTCCGCTCCGGGGTTCCAGCTGACAATCTTGCCGTCCGGGGTGTAACCGAAGATCGCGTCCGAGGACGAGGTGACGATCGCACCGAGCCCCTCGAGCTCCGCCGTGCGCGCCGCCACCTGGTCAGCCAGTCCGCGGGTAAGGGTCACATTCTCGATGACGATCAAAACCTGGCGGACCACCAGTAGCACCAGTGCCACCAACCCAATGCCGAGCTGGACTGGGTAGGTGCCGACAGTGATGTAGCCCGACACCATGATCGCCACAACCACCGGGACGTAGGGCACCAGTTCCAGCGCCACCGCATACCGGTGGCGATCGCCCTCCACTCGCGTGCTGCGCGGTACAAACGGCGCGAGGGCGATGAGCCCGAAGGCGAGCATCCAGCCGATGGCGAGCGGGGAACCGGTGGACCCTGTCGCGCCCTCAAAGACCAGGCGGACGTAGACGCTGTCGGTAACGGCGAGGACAAGCAGTCCACCCCCCATACAGAACCAGCGCAGCCGGTCACCCACCGGGCGTCGGATGCCCAGCACGAGCACCAGGGAAATGATGATCACATCGACCACCGGGTACGAGGTGCCGGTAAGTTGCCCGATGAATGCCTGCTCGGAGGATCGATAAGCGGGTCCAAGAACCGTCGCCCAGCTGATAAACAGCACAGTTGCGGCGATCACTCCGCCGTCGAGCAGGGTGTGGAGGCGGGACACAAGGGTTGCTGACGGCCGAGGAAACAGGAATAGTGCGGCAGTGGCTGGCACGGCATAACCAATGAATCCGAGGTCAGCAATCGAGGGGAAGGGATAGAGGTGATCGCGGGTGATTCCGAAGTAGGTCCATGCCAGCATCCCGCCAAACCAGGCGAGCATTGCCGTTGCCAGCACCCACCATGCCTTAGCCGAGTCCTTATCGCGCCGGGCACCCGCGGCGCAGCTGATGGCGGCGGCGAGGCTGAACGCCAGAAGGCTGATGTTCCCGATGCTCTGGGCCATCGGTGTGCCACTGTTCACCGTCAGGTAGTAACCGATCACCATGACCAGCGCCAGAGCACCGCCAGCGAGCCACCAGAGTCCACTCCGCCAGCGCATGGATGAAACCCTCGGTGCAACTGCGAGAGTATTCACATGGATCCTTTCGGCGGCTCAGTAGCGACGTACCGAGCGCTCCCCCACCAGGGGATCCGTCACTGCGCCGTCGTGCCTCTATAACCTCCTGCTACTCTAACGTCCCGCGGTCTAGGAACCGGGTCCCACCAGCAACATGTCATCGTTTCGACATCGGAGTGACCGGGCCTACCGGTAGGCAATAATGACCCAATGGGGAAACGTCGACGTACAACATCAGTGGCAACCATCGCAGCGCTCGCACTGACTCTCACCGCCTGCACGGATACCGGCCCAACGGCAGAGGACGCCGCCGCCGTGTTCGCCGAGGGGCTCACCGCCCTCGACGTCACCGGTTCCACGTTCACCGCCGGTTCGGTAGCGACGGTGAATGAGGAACTCGCCGCGATCACTGCGGCACTCGATCCGCTCACTCCCACCGTCTCAGTCGGGGCGGTGGAATCTCCGTCCGAGGGCACAGCCACCGTCCAACTGGACCACGTGTGGGACCTGGACGACAGCGACGACGACTGGGCCTACACCACCTCCGTGGAGCTTTCTCTCGTCGATGACGTCTGGCAGGTGGCCTGGGATCCGGCGGCTGCCGTGGACGGGCTGGAACCCGGCCAGGTCCTGACGAAGTCATCAAATCCGGCCGAGCGCGGAGACATCCTCGGCGCAGACGGCGAGATTCTGGTGACTGACCGTCCTGTGATCCGCATCGGCATCGACAAGACCCAGCTCGAGGCTGACCAGTGGGCCGGATCGGCCGAGGCCCTGGCTGCGCTGCTGGGAGTTGACCCGGAGGCCTTCGCCGCCCAGGTCGACGGAGCGGGGCCGGAAGCGTTTGTTGAGGCGATCGTGTTGCGCGACGACGATTCCCGCGCTGTAACCGACGCGGAGCTGGCCGCCGTTCCGGGGGCCCTCGCGCTCCCCGACGAGCTGGCCCTCGCCCCCACCCGGACGTTCGCCCGTGAACTGTTGGGGTCGGTGGGCCTGGCGAGCGCGGAAATGATTGAGCAGTCCGACGGCGAACTGGAGTCTGGCGACGTCACTGGCCTGTCGGGACTGCAACTGCAGCACAACGATCAGCTCGCGGGTACGCCCGGTCTGGTCGTCTCGGCGGCACCCGCCGAACAAACCGGCGACGCCACCGGGCCGGTGGTGCTGTTCGAACAGGACCCAGTGCCAGGGGAACCGCTGACTACCACCCTCGACCAGACGCTACAGTCACTTGCCGAGGGTGTGCTTGAGGAGGAGCCGTCGGCGTCGTCAATCGTGGCGTTACGCCCGTCCACCGGGGAAATCCTGACCGTAGCGAACGGACCCGGCAGCGCCGGCCTGCAGACCGCGCTGTTGGGCCAGTACCCGCCGGGCTCAACCTTCAAGGTAGCCACCTCCTTAGCCCTGCTGCGGGAGGGGTTCACGCCCGAATCCGGCACCCAGTGCACCGAGGAACTCGTTGTTGACGGTAGATCCTTCAACAACGCCAGTACCTACCCAGCCGCGTTTCTTGGTGAGATTCCGCTGCTGCAGACCTTCGCCCAGTCCTGCAACACCGGGTTCATCGCCACGCGCGACGTCGTCTCCCAGGAAGAGCTGGCCGCTGCCGCCAGCGATCTGGGGGTGGGGGTCGAGGCCTCCATGGGGATCTCCGCGTTTTTCGGGTCAGTGCCCGAGACCGCCGAGGGCACTGCGCACGCGGCTTCAATGATCGGGCAGGGCGAGGTGCTGGTGTCCCCGCTGGCCCTCGCGGTGATGACCGCGAGTGTCGGCGCCGGTGAACGTGTTACCCCCACCCTGCTCGCAGCGGATTCGGCTAACGAGACAGCGGGCGAGACGGCCGGCGAATCCGACCCGTCGCCGTCGCCGGCTGGTACCCCGGGCGCGCTCACCGCCGACGAGGCGGGAACGCTGCGGACCCTGATGGCCGCGGTCGTCGCCGAGGGCGGCGCCACGGTGCTCGCCGATGTACCCGGGGATCCGGTCCTGGCGAAGACCGGCACCGCAGAATTCGGGGATGAGGACCCACCACGAACCCACGCGTGGATTGTGGCACTGCAGGGTGACCTTGCGGTCGCGGTGTTTGTGGAGGAGGGAGAGCTGGGATCCACCTCCGGCGGCCCGCTGATGGACGCTTTCCTGCGCGGCGCCGCGCAGTAGCAGGTCAGGGTTTTTCCATGGTCAGTCGAGAACAATCGTGGCATGGCCGTCGACAACGTACCCCCCGGAGCGGGTTCCGCTCGCACCCGCACGAGGTCGGGACTACGCCACCGGGCCCTAATCCCGGTCGTTTTGCTCCTCGCTGTCAGCGGCCTTGCCGCCATCGCCCTGTCCCAGGAGAAAACTCCTAGCGTTCCACTCGGTGCCTCCGCGGCCATCGCTGGCGGCCTAAGCCGTATTAACGGAATCATTCCCCTCGAATCGGACAGCTGGAACCCCGCAGGAAGTCCCGGCTGGCTTGACGAGCCCATGGGAGACGGCTCGCATCGGGTCAGGGTAATACTGGAACTGACGGCGCTGGAACTCGGCGGTATGGACTTTGCAGCCGACGACTACTCTGTTGCGGGGGTAGGAACCAGCCGCTATAACGTGGTGTGGGCTCCAGTCGAATCGGCGTTCGTCAATCAGGGAGAGAACCTCAGCGTTGCCTTGGTCTTTGAACTACCCGATCAGGCTGTCCTTTTGACCCTCGATAACGACGACGACGTACGTCTTTCGCTCGGCACCGACCACCACTCCGGCGGGCAGTAAACAACCCTCAACTTTGGGGGTGCACACCACCCAGATGGGGCTTATTTGGGGGGGGACGAAGAGCGGAAAATTTGAGCCATCCACTTTAGGGGGTTCATCATGGATGCTACTCATCAACCAATGGCCAACCGTCCTGGCCCAGCACCCGTTCACCTATCAATTCAGATCATCGGAAAGCTGCGGGTCCGCCGTGGCAATGAAGTCCTGGAAGCCGAGCACTTCGGCGGTCCCAAACCGCGCCAGATCCTTGAGATCCTGTTACTGACACTTGGAACACCGGTGTCGAAAGATCGACTCGTCGAAAAGCTCTGGGGAAACCACCCCCCAGCCGAGTCCATGGCGACGCTGGAAAGCTACGTCAGCGTCCTGCGACGCCACCTTCAACCGGGCGAAGGCAAGGCAGGGCCCCTGCGCACATCAAACGGCGGCTATGTCATGGATCCGTTTTTGGTGGATCTTGATCTGGACCGATTCAATTCTTTGATGCGTGCGGTGCGGGCTTCTTCACCCGCGGCTGCCTATCCCCTGCTCCAGCAGGCACTTGAGCTGTCAGCGGTCCCGCTTCTGGCCGACGAGCTTCGACCCGAATGGGCGCAGGAGGAGCGTGCCCTGCATTCCGCCCGGGTCACGTCTGCCCTGATCCTCGCCGCCGAAATCGCGTGTGTTCTGCACCAGCCCGACGACGGAGTCCTTTGGGCGCGGCGTGCCCTGGACGCCGATTTCCTCAACGAGGGCGCCTGGACGGCGCTGGTTTCGGCGTTGGAGCAGTCGGGGCGCCATGCGGAGGGTCTCCAGGCGTACGAGCGGTGCCGGCGGGCCCTGGATCTTGAGCTCGGCTGCACTCCCGGACCCAAACTTCGGGACGCCCAGCTCCGGTTGCTTCGCGCCACGGCTGACGGCCAATCTGAGTTGGCTGAAGTGCTTTCGGCTCTGCTGGTGTTGCATGGCCGGGTGGAGCAGCGTACAGGCCGAAATTCGGTGCCACCCGAGTCGTCCCTTGGGAAGACCGTCCGCACCGCAGGCGAGGTGTTGTCTTCCTTCCTACTGAAAGCTCTAGCAACCTCCTGACCCGCCGCTCAGTTCCCGCCGATTTGCATCTGCCGTCACTGGAAGTGGTGCTTGCAGGTATGAATTGGGTTCCATCCACGCGTCGGGGGGCTCGCCCAACCCCACCACCCGACCATCAAGATGACTGCCGTTTGTATCAGCATGCGGGTTTCTCCTGTGCTTCCCAACATTTACCCATTTTTTCCACAGGATTTGCTGGTTTTGTCACCCCTGAGGATGCATACTCGGACTACACACAGCTGTTGGGGCGTGACACCGTAGGGGTGATTGTCATGACAGTTCTTGCAGCCGATTCTGTTAGCGTCGAGCTGAAGCAAATTCGTGTTCTTATCGTCGATGACCACGCAACCTTTGCTGAATTGCTGGCCCAGGCCCTCGCCTGGGAACCCGATCTGGCCAGCGTCGGATTCGCTACCAGCATTGGCACTGCAATCAAGCAGTTCATGTTGCTGCACCCCGACGTCGTCGTCATGGATTACCACCTGCCTGATGGCGACGGCATCACCGCAGCCGAACAGGTCCTCGCCGTGGCCCCAGATACCCGTGTGATCATGCTGACAGGCGATCCCAACCTGCAGGCACTTGGCCGGGCGGCCAACAGTGGCATCTGTGCCTTCCTCCCGAAGGACGGTTCCCTGATGACGTTGCTTGAGACGATCAGGCATGCCAGGAACGGTGGCATGATGGTGCATCCGCTTCTCGTTACTCAGCTCGCTGCACGCAGGAAACGGCCACCTTCCACCGGCTTTGCCTCGCTCACCCAGCGAGAACTGGAGGTCTTATCGTTAATGGCCGCAGGTAGCGATGTGCGTGCCAATGCGAAAGCACTGGGGATTACCGAGAACACTTGTCGAGGGTACGTGAAGTCCATTCTTGTGAAACTGGGGGCCCACTCGCAGCTCGAAGCAGTTGCTGTTGCCACCAGACTGGGCCTCCTGATTGAACCGCGGCATGGGTAAACGCCTCTGGCCTCGACACATAGCGGACGGCGGTGTGACCGTCTCAGAGCGCTCAGAGGTTCGCAGTGCGGTGGGGCGCTTCCTTTTGACCGGGCTGCTTGTCATGACACTGATTGCCACGCCTGTCGCCTTTTGGATTCGGGCTGAAGCGGAGAACCATGCGCTCGATAACGCGCAGCGCATTACCCAGCGCCTAGCTGACTATGCGGTCAGCCCGTTGATCAATGATCGCCTGATCGCTGGCGACCCCGCGGCGATCGAGGAACTTGATGTACGGCTGAAACCGTGGCTGGAACGGGGCGCCGTGTTGAGGATCAAGGTGTGGGACGGCGACGGGCGGATTATCTATTCAGACGTGCCGTCCCTGATCGGCCAACAATTCGACCTCCCCGCGCCCGCCCTGGGTCTGCTCGCCGGAGCTAGCGGAACCACGTCCCTGGAGGACCAACAAGGTCTGGAAAATGAGTACGAAGCAGACTCCGGCGAGTTGGTGGAGGTGTATGTGGGGTCGCTGGCGGCCACTGGAGCGCCCCTGATCTTTGAGGCGTACTACGACGACGACGGCGTTCGCGAAGAGCAGACTCGGGTGCTTTTGGCGATCACGCCGATCTTCCTGCTCGCCTTCGGCGTCCTCCAACTCGCACAGTTGATACCCGCTGTCCGGCTCGCCCGCCGGATCCAGGCACACGAGGTCTCCCGTCGCAAACTGCTGCAATACGCTATTGAAGCCTCTGATCTGGAGCGTCGACGGATTGCCAGGGACCTTCATGACGAGGTAATCCAGGACCTTGCGGGGCTGTCCTACGCGATGGAGGCCGAAGAGAAACGGGGTGCGGCCTCTCAACGTCCCCTGTTTGGCCGGGTCCGGTCCATTCTCCAGGAAAACCTCCGGACACTCCGTGCCATGACGAGTGAACTCTATCCCCCGGACCTGGACACGTTGGGGCTGCCGGCGGCTCTGACCCGGTTAGCAGAGTCTCTGCGCGAACAGGGCATCGACGTGGCGCTTCAGGTTCCGGACAACTATGAGATGGACCGCGACCACGCCGTCATGTTGTACAGGGTGGCCCGGGAGGTACTGACCAATACCGTGAAGCATGCCCATGCGAACTCCGTCCATCTTTCGCTGCTGAGGGAGGACGGTAGTACCGTCCTGACCATCAGGGACGACGGCCGCGGTTTCAACCCAGAGGATGGTTCACCCGAAGGCCATCTCGGCCTACGGCTCATGCATGACACCATCCGGGAGGCAGGCGGCTCCCTTCAGGTGTTGTCAGGCGGAGGCTGCGGTACCTCAGTGATCGCAACACTCAGCCGCATCCCCTCCGCCGCTTAGCTGGGGCCGAGCGGCACAGGGTTTCTCCAAGGGCGGTTTGACATCATCGAGCCACTTGCTTCGAAGGGAGATACCAATGTCCATTTCACGGCGACAAGTGCTGCTGGGGGGCGGCCTGATGGGGGCCCTCGGCGCAGGCGCCCTGTCCCTGCCGGCTCGGTCCATCGATGCCAAATCGATCAGCCGTCTGGCTCCCGGGGACATGCCCCGCCCGTTTCAAACACTTCTAACGCAGGCCCCCATCCTTGAACCATCCTCCACGGGCATCGATCCGGTGGATGGTGCTCCGGTCAGTTATTTCACGCTCACCGAGATGGCGGCTACCGCCGCCATCCTCCCTCGGCTCAAAACCCCGATCCTTGGCTACGACGGGATCTTTCCCGGCCCCACGATCAGCCTCGAGCAGGGCACCAAAGCCGTTCTGCGCATACGTAACCAACTGCCGGCTGTCCACCCCTTTGACGGCCACCCCCTAACGACCTCAACGCATCTACACGGGTCAGCGTCGTTGCCGCAGTACGATGGGTACGCCAGCGATATCACCAGCCCCGGGTTCCGAAAGGACTATCACTACCCGAACTTCCAGCCAGCCCGGACCCTCTGGTATCACGACCACGGCGTCCATTACACAGCGCTCAACGTATACTCCGGACTCGTCGGGCAGTACCACCTTCACGATCCGCTGGAGCGCGCGCTCCTACCTCAGGGACGATTTGATGTGGCGCTCAGCATCTCCGACGCCATCTTCGCGGCAAACGGCACTCTCAGCTACACGGACGACAGCCATTCGGGGCTCTGGGGTGACGTCATTCTGGTCAATGGCCGGCCGTGGCCCGTATTGAAAGTACAGAAACGCATCTACCGATTCAGGATCCTCAACTGCTGTATCTCCCGCTCGCTACGGCCCGCCCTGAGCACCGGAGACCCGGTCACCTTTGTCGGCGTTGACGGTGGGCTGCTGCCGCTGTCCCAGACCGTGGCAAGCTGGCGGCACGCCTCTGCGGAACGTTATGAGATCCTCATCGATTTCCGGAAATACAGCACCGGGCAACGGATCGTGCTGCGGAACCTGTCCAACCCAAACAATGTGAACTATGACTACACCAACAGGATCATGGCATTCGATGTTACCGATGAACCGGTTGATACGAGCGACCCGACCTGGAACACTATTCCGGCGCAACTCGCAACCAGCAATCCTGTGATGGCCCTCAACCCATCCGAGTCCCGTAAGGTCCGCAGGTTCCGGGTCAAGCGCGACGACGTCACTAATATGTGGATCATCAACGGGGAAACCTGGCAAGACGTCATCAGCAGCGGCTACAAAAGGGTCATCGCGGATCCGGGGCTCGGGGACGTCGAAATCTGGGAATTTGAGAACAGCTCCGGCGGATGGTTCCACCCGCTTCACATCCACCTCATCGATTTCAAGATCCTCAGCCGCAACGGCCGCCCGCCGTTCGCCTACGAGAAGGGGCCAAAGGATGTGGTCTACATTGGGGAAGGAGAGACGGTCCGGCTGCTGATGAAGTTCGGGCCTCACAAGGGCCGTTATATGTTGCACTGCCACAACCTTCCGCACGAGGACCACGACATGATGGTTCAGTTCAGGGTGGGGCCGGAAGACAACTTTGATCCTTATGACCCGATCACTGCGGCACCCGCTACGTGGGATGGCTAGGACCAGCACCCGGCGTTTCGTGGGGGCGGCGTTGATGGGTATCGCCGTCCTCCTCGGGCTCCGACTGTGGGTCGTCGAACCATTCACCGTCGCGTCGGACAGCATGGAGCCCACCGTGCCGCAGGGCAGTACAGTGGTGTTATTCAAGGGACCTCCATCAGGCGAGGCGCGTTCCCTCGTAGCCTTCCCCAACCCCGTGGACAGTACCCTCACCCTCAAACGCATCGTGGCGGTCGGGGGGCAAATTGTGGCAATCAAGGATGCGACGCTCTATGTCGACGGTATCCCTCCCGACGAATCCTTCGTTGATTATGAGAGCATTGACGCAACGTACTTTGGGCCCGTCACAGTGCCGGATGGTTATGTTTTTGTGCTGGGAGACAACCGCGCGGTATCCATAGACTCTCGGGATTTCGGGCCGGTTCCCAAGGAAAGCCTCACCGCATCTGTGATCTGGCCGGCTTCTCAGCCCTGACCGCTAACGCAGCTGTGGAACCGTGCTGCCGCGGGTCTCGATGATTTCCTTGCCGAGTGGCGTTAGCGAGATCGGGATCATTTTCAGGTTGGCGATGCCCAGGGGGATGCCGATGATGCTCAGGAACATGGGGATCGCCGTCAGCACGTGCCCGATGGCAAGCCAGATGCCTGCGACAACTATCCAGATGACGTTGCCGATACCGGACAGCGTCGACGCTCTGCCTCCCCGATCCACAATCGTTCGGCCGAAAGGCCAGATGGCGTAGGCGGCGATCCTGAAGGACGCAATCCCGAACGGGATCGTCACGATCAGCAGGCAGCAGATCACGCCCGCCAGAACATACCCCAGGGCAAGCCAGATGCCGCCGAAAATCAGCCAGATGACATTCAGAATTACGTTCATGGGTTCAATTTTCCTTTAGTGCACTGCGGCGGTCTATGGGGGACACCCCTGAGTTTGCCGATCGTCCAGTGCGTTTCGGGGACAGGCAAAAAAGTGCCCTTCCCGCGGACGGGAAGGGCACTCATTGGTCAGAGCCTAGTTGCTCCGGCGGTCGTTCGACGCGGGCGCGGTGGCCCGGCGGGGTCCGCTGGAGCGGCGTCCCGCCCCGGCCGACGGCGTGTGGTTGCGCTGATTACCCGGCTCCTGCTTGGCGCCCGCGTTGCTGGAGCGGTGAGGTGCCTTGCCCTGGGGTGCGACGTCGGCAGCGCGTGCACCGGCTGGACGGCGGGTGCGGTTGCCGCCACCCGTTCCCGAGCCGGCGGGACGGTCGTCGTCACGACGGCGTCCGCCACCGTTGGAGCCGCCAGCTGATGCGCCGGCCGTAGCGCCAAAGCGGGGACCGCGTGGCTGATCCTGCCGACGATCGGACCGGTTGCCCGTCGACTCGGCGGAAACCTTCCCGCGACCGCCGCGGCCGCCACGGCCACCCGACGAGGGTGGAGCCGTGCCACGGCGCTTGCGCTGTGCGTTGGCTCCGGTGGAGGTGCCACCGCCGCGCTGCGCTTCACGTGATGCAACCAATGACGCGCGGGTTCGCGGGTCGATCTTCTCGGCGACATCACCGATCAGCTTGCCGACCAGCGGAGAGGTGGCCTTCACGTTCTCAAAGGCAACGTCGACTCCCGCGGCGCGCATCAGTTTCTGCACCTCGGACTTCTGCTCCGGCAGGGTGATCGTGACCACGGTCCCTGACGAGCCGGCACGGGCGGTACGGCCCGAGCGGTGCAGGTAGGCCTTGTGCTCGGTGGGGGGATCGACGTGGACCACCAGTTCGACGTCGTCCACGTGCACGCCGCGGGCGGCGACGTCGGTGGCGACGAGCACGCGCACGTCGCCGGAGGAGAACTCGGCGAGGTTACGGTCGCGGGCGTTCTGCGACAGGTTGCCGTGCAGGTCGACGGCAGGGATCCCGGCGTCGGTCAGGGTCTTGGCCAGTTTGCGTGCGTGGTGCTTGGTGCGCATGAAGAGCAGGCGGCGCCCGCTGCCCGAGGCGAGCTGAACGATCAGCTGCTTCTTCTGCGTCTGGTCGCCGACCAGCAGGACGTGGTGCTCCATGGTGGTCACCGACGCCTGGGGGTCATCCACCGAGTGAGTCAGCGGGTTGGTCAGGTACCGCTGGACGAGCTTGTCCACGCCGTTGTCCAGCGTGGCGGAGAACAGCAGGCGCTGGCCCTCCTTGGGGGTGGTGTCCAGGAGCTTCTTCACGACGGGCAGGAAGCCGAGGTCGGCCATGTGGTCGGCCTCGTCCAGCACGGTGATCTCGACGGCGTCGAGGGTGATGAGCTTCTGGCGCATCAGGTCCTCGAGGCGGCCCGGGCAGGCGATGACAATGTCGACGCCGGCGCGCAGGGCCTTCTCCTGGCGGGCCTGGGAGACACCGCCGTAAATGACCGTGGTGTTCAGGCCGAGCACGGTGGCCAGCGGTTCGATGGTCGCGTTGATCTGGGTGGCGAGCTCGCGGGTCGGAGCGAGCACCAGCGCCAGCGGGCGTCCGGGCTTCCGCCGGTACGCGGCTTCCTGCTCGGCGAGCCGGGCCACCATGGGGAGCGCGAACGCGAGTGTCTTGCCGGAGCCGGTGCGGCCGCGGCCGAGTACGTCACGGCCAGCCAGCGTGTCGGGCAGGGTCTTGACCTGGATGGGGAATGGTTCGGTGATTCCCTGGGCGGTAAGGGTTTGGACCAGTGCCTTGGGCACACCGAGTGCAGCAAAAGTAGTCATGTAGGTACACGAACTTTCTTCTCATCTTCCCCACGAATCGGTTGACGCGAGGGGTTCGCCGAAGAAAAGTCAGACAGTGTCAACCGCGCTCACAATGTTGGGAGCTCAAATGCGGGACAAAAGAATGCGTTCATCGACGCAAGCTGCGCTGGTTTCCAGCAGGTGTGGAGTATTTCCATCCAGGCTGGCACGCAGACAAGTCCCCCAACTCTATCAGCGTTGGCATCGCCTGACTTGCGCCATGGCCCGTTTGACCGTGAACTGGGGGTGAACGTGATTGACACCACAGCGACCCGGAGGCCGCCATGACCCACCCCGACCACTCAGTGCTCGACGACGCGCAGCACCTCCACGACGACCTGGTGCGGCTGCGGCACCGCCTGCATCAGGAACCCGAAACTGGCTTGACCCTGCCCCGCACCCAGGAAAAGGTACTTCAGGCGCTCGACGGTCTCCCCTATGAGATCACGCTCGGGACGGACACCACCTCGGTGACCGCCGTGCTCCGCGGACAGGGCGGCCACGGGTCGGCCACTGCAGCAACGGACAGGCCCGCCGTGCTGCTGCGGGGCGACATGGATGCGCTGCCGGTGCAGGAACAGACCGGCGTCGAGTACACGTCGAGATTCGACGGCGCCATGCACGCGTGCGGGCATGATCTGCACACCGCGATGCTGGCCGGGGCGGCCACCCTACTGGCGGAGCGGCAGGATCAGCTGGCGGGCGACGTCGTCCTCATGTTCCAGCCCGGTGAGGAAGGTTTCGACGGTGCCGGGGTGATGATCCGGGAAGGGGTACTCGAGGCGGCCGGGAGGACCCCCGACGCCGCGTACGGCCTGCACGTGATGTCGGCTCAGCAGGCGAACGGACGGCTGGCAACCCGTCCCGGCACCCTAATGTCAGCCTCCGACGGGTTGCATGTCACCGTGCACGGCGCTGGTGGCCACGGCTCCTCCCCGCACCTGGCGAAGGACCCTGTCACCGCAGCGGCGGAAATGGTGACGGCATTGCAGGTGATGATCACCCGGCAGTTCGACATGTTTGATCCGGTGGTGGTGACAGTCGGTGTGCTGCGGGCCGGCACCAAGCGCAACGTCATCCCGGAGTCGGCGGTCTTCGAAGCGACGGTGAGGACCTTCTCCGAGGCGAACCGGGAGAAGATGCAGACAGTGGTGCCGAGGCTGCTGGAAGGAATTGCCGCCGCCCACGGCCTGGAGGTCACGGTCAACTACTCGACCGAGTACCCGTTGACAATCACCGACGACGCCGAGACGGTGCGGGCCGAATCGGTCATCGCGGACCTGTTCGGCTCGGACCGCTACTCCCGGATGGCCCAGCCGCTCAGCGGGTCCGAGGACTTCTCCCGGATTCTCGCAGCGGTCCCGGGCAGTTTCGTTTTCCTCTCCGCGGTGGCACCCGGAGCGGACCCGCTAACCAGTGCGTACAACCATTCCCCGTACGCAACCTTCGACGACAGCGTCCTGGCCGACGGAGCGGCTTTGTACACCCAGCTGGCCCTGGCGCGGATCGCCGAGCTGGCCGCCGTCGTGCAGTAGTTGCGCTAGGTGATCAGACGGCCCACGACCAGGTAGATCAGCGCTCCGGCACCGAGCACCCGTCGGAAGGGACTTTCTCCCTGCGCCAGCTCCAGATACGCCCAGGTGAACAGGAAGGCCGCGCTGAAGAAGGACAACGTGGCTGACATGTCCGGATCCGGCGCCAGTGCGGCGGCCACCATCAGCACGAGCCATCCGATGATGGGAATATTAGGGACCTGGCCGATGACCAGGTTCCCGTCACGGTCGGAGAAGAACCGTCGCAACCCGTGTGTGGCGCCGCCCTGGGGTTCTGGTGTCATCACCCGAGTCTACGGACGGATTCAAGATGCGCTGCCAGTACTCCTCGCCTAGGCTGGCAACAACGACTAGAGGAGTTCCCCATGAAAAAAGTCCTGCTGGTACTGACCAGCGTTTCCGAACTCGGCGACACCGGTGAGAAGACCGGTTACAACGTGGCCGAGGCTGCCCACCCGTGGAAGGTTTTCAAGGATTCGGGTCACTTCGTTGACTTCGCCTCCATCAAGGGCGGCGTCCCACCCCAGGACGAGGTTGATACCTCCGACCCCATCCAGGTCGCCTTCACCGAGGATGAGACCACCAGGGCAGGCCTCTACAACACGGCCCGCGTTGACGTGGTTGACCCCTCCCAGTACGACGCCGTCTACCTGGTGGGAGGGCACGGCACCATGTGGGATTTCCCCGAGAGTGAGGGCCTGCAGAAGCTGGTCGCCAGCGTGTACAACACCGGCGGCGTGGTCGGCGCTGTGTGCCACGGACCGGCCGGTCTCCTGAACGTCGAGCTGGAGAACGGTCTCCGGCTGGTCGAGGGCAAGCGCGTTGCCGCGTTCACCAACGACGAGGAAGTCGCTGCCGACAAGGACAAGATCGTCCCGTTCTTCCTGGCTGACCGCCTCGAGGAGCAGGGTGCCACCCATGTCTCGGCGGGTGTCTTCGAAGAGAAGGTCATCGTGGACGAGCGTCTCGTCACCGGCCAGAATCCCGCGTCAGCTGCCTTGGTAGCCAAGGAGATGGAGAAACTTCTCGCCGAGGTCATCCACCAGGAAAAGGCCGAGGAGCAGGACGAGTCCGAGGCACTGCGGGCTCAGAAGGACGCCGAAAAGGCAGCAGCAGCCGCCGCGGAAGCGGAATCCGGCCACTAGATTCCCGCCTGAGGGGCCAGGCAGCAGTTCCTGCGCCGGTCCCGGGAATCCGTAAAACGAATGCGCCCTTAGTGAGGGGTGGAGTTGGTCCGTAACAGCGGGCCATCCCACTGTCCACTGCGGGCGCTTTTCGTTCGCTTGGATACCCTTAGAACAATGAGCACTAACCCAGCAGCCCCCTCGCCGACCCCCGGCCCACATCTTTCCCAGCCCGTGTCCTTCGTGCGCCGTGGCTCACGGCTTCAGGGCCGACGCCGTCAGGCGTGGGCTGAGCTCGACGGGTTTGTGGTCGAGGTGCCGCGCAACACGATGGCCGACACCTCCGTCGACCCTGACTACCGGTTTGACGCCACCGCAGAGTTCGGCCGCGAGGCACCGCTCGTCGTGGAGGTCGGTTCGGGCCTGGGCGAGGCCATCACCCACGCGGCCGAGCTGCAGCCACACACCAACTTCCTTGCCCTTGAAGTCTACAAACCGGGCCTTGCGCAGACCCTGCTGCGGATCGAGCAGAAACAGCTCACCAACGTCCGCGTCGCGCAGGCCAACGCCGCCGAGGCCCTCGCCACCATGCTGCCACCCGGCTCGGTCAACGAACTCTGGGTGTTCTTTCCCGACCCCTGGCACAAGACCCGCCACCGGAAACGCCGCCTCGTCAAGGACGACTTCGCCGAGGTCGCGGCGCGGGTGCTTGCCGACGGTGGCCTCTGGCGCCTCGCGACCGACTGGTCCGACTACGCCGTGCAGATGCGCGACGTCCTGGCGGGTGCGGAGCACTTCACCAATGTGCACGACGGCGAGCGCACCGGCGCCGAGAGCCCGCTCACCCAAGTGTGGGAGAGCGGCGTCGAACTGGTGGTGGGCGGGGCGCCCGTCCGCGAAGGCAAGGACCCGGTCAGCACCGGGAACACCGGTGTCAACGAGGGAATCGACACCCGCGGGGGTTGGGCCCCGCGCTTCGATGGCCGCATCCTCACCAGCTTCGAGAACAAGGCCCACGAGGCCGGCAGGATGATCTTCGACCTGACCTATCGCAAGATCTAGGCGTACAGGTTTGCCCATCATCCCCGCGCCTTCACGCCCGCACCACGGCGTGCCGCCGACGACGCACCGAAGGGCCCTGCAGAAGCTGGGGAAACCTGCACACGGCGTACGCCGGTGAACCCGCACGAGGCGTGGGAGGGCCACCCAAAAGGCAGCCGCGCCTATAACCGGATGCTCTGGGCCCTGTTTTTCGCCGGGGTCGCAACTTTCTCCCAGCTGTACTCGGTGCAGAGCGTCCTGACCAGCATCGCCAGCGACTTTTCCGTCTCGGCTGCCCAGGCAGCGCTCACCGTCTCCGCTGCGACCATCGGGCTAGCCCTGGCCGTCATCCCCTGGTCCTGGGTCGCCGACCGGGCGGGCCGGAAACGGACCATGACCTGGGCGATCAGCGCCGCCGTCGCCTTCGGACTGATGGTCCCCCTGGCCCCCACCTTCGAACTGATGCTGGTGCTGCGCTTCCTGGAGGGCACGGCCCTGGGTGGGATCCCGGCCATCGCGCTGGTCTACCTCAACGAGGAAGTGCAGCGACTCCATGCCGCCGTCGCTGCCGGCACCTACGTTGCGGGAACGACCATCGGCGGGCTGTCGGGGCGGCTGGTCTCCGGACCGGTGGCGGACCTCCTCGACTGGCGGGCCGGAGTTCTCGTGGCGAGCCTGATGGCAGCCCTGGCAGCGGTGGCCTTCGTCTGGCTCGCGCCGGCACCACGACGGTTCGCACCGGTGGTCCGCGGTATTGGGCCAAAACTCTCCGAGCGGATTGTCCACAATCTCCGGTCGCCGCGCCAACTCGGCCTGTACGCCCAGGGGTTCCTGCTGATGGGCGGATTCGTGGCAGTCTACAACTACCTGGGATTCCGCCTCGAACTGCCACCCTTCGGGCTTCCCGTCGCCATCATCAGCCTCCTCTTCCTGGCTTACCTGGCCGGGACGGTCAGTTCGCGGGTGGCCGGCACGCTCGCGGTCCGGTTCGGGCGGCTTCAGGTGATGGTCGCCGGTATCCCGGTGATCGTGCTTGGCCTGATCATCACGCTCGCCGACTCGCTCCCCTTGATCATCGTGGGGCTGATCATCTTCACCGGCGGCTTCTTCACCGTCCATTCGGTGGCGGCCGGCTGGACGCCCCGGCTCACCGACGTCGGCCGCGCCCAGGCCTCCAGCCTGTACAACTTCTTCTACTACGCCGGATCCAGTCTGATCGGCTGGACCGGAGGCTTCTTCTTCGACGGCTTCGGCTGGAACGGAGTGGCCCTCTACGCGGCGGCCCTGGCCGTGCTGGCCGGGGCTCTCGCCGTCGGGACCCTCCGCGGCGCACCCAATCACTAGCACTCCCCCACTGGGGCATGCCTGTGCCCGGATAGGTCAGACCAGACCTGCTGCGACCCGTTGCTTGACCATCCAGGCACTGAGCTCCCCGGCCGGGATGGGCTTGCTCAGGTAGTACCCCTGGATCAGGTCGCACTCAAGGCGGGCCAGCTCTGTGTACGCCTCCTCATTCTCGACTCCCTCCGCCACGATCCGCAGACCCAGGCTGTGCGCCAGGTCGATGATCGATGCCACCAGGCTGGTTGCTCGACGGTCCTGGTTCATCGGAAAAATAAACGACCGATCCAGCTTGAGCTCGTCGACGGGAAGGTCCCGCAGGTATGCGAGGGAGCTGTAGCCCGTCCCGAAGTCGTCGATCGAGATTTCAACGCCCCTCGCCCGCAGCTCCCGCAGGACCCCAACCGCCCGGGCGCCGTTCTGCATGAGGATTTCCTCGGTGATTTCCAGCACCAGCACCGAGGGTGGCAGGTTTCGGGCGCTCAGCATCTGGGTGATCTGGTGCGGCAGGTCCTCCCGGAGGCAGCTCGCTGACACGTTCACGGCAATCGCCAGGTCCAGTCCCTCGGACCGCCAGCGGACCACCTGGTCCAGCACCTGGTCCATGATCACCTCGGTGAGCTGCGGCATCAGTCCGGCCTCTTCAGCGAACTGGAGGAAGGCGTCGGGGTAGAGCAGCCCACGGGTGGGGTGGTTCCAGCGCACCAGCGACTCCACATCGGCAATTTCGGGACCGCGGGGGGAGATCTTCGGCTGATAATGCATGACGAATTGGTGCTCGGCGATGGCGGTCCGGAGCTCCTGCATAGTGCGGAAGCGGATTTCGCGGTGGTCGTCGTAGTCCAGCTGGTAAAGGTGATGCCCGCTGTGGTCGGCTTTCGCGCGGTACATTGCGACGTCGGCACTGCGCAACAGCGCGTCGAGGTCGGTGCCGTGGCTGGGGTAAAGAGCTATACCCAGGCTTGCGCTGGACTGAACCATCGTGCCGCCAATGGCGAACGGTTCGCCGAGACACTTGTAGATGCGCGCGGCGGTTTCAACCGCCGCTTCCTGCGACACGTCCGTCAGGAAGACGGCGAACTCGTCTCCACCGATTCGCGACACAATATCTGGAACACGAACCTGTTCGGCCAGTCGACGTCCTACCTGATGCAACAGATCGTCGCCAAAATGATGGCCAAGTCCGTCATTCACATCCTTGAATCGGTCCAGATCCATGAGTAGGAGGGCTCCACTCCGGCCCGGTTGCAGGTGGGCTGGCACATCCGAATGGAGGGCTCGCCGATTGGGCAGCCCGGTAAGGTCATCCGTGTGGGCCAGGGTCCTTTGCATTTTGTGCCGGAAAGTCATCGGAACGGCTGCGGCAGCGAGGGTAAGCCCTGCAAACAGAACGGCAATGGTTGGTATCTCTGTTTGACTGGCCAGCACCAGGACACCGAGCGCGGCACCGATCGACACTACAGGTGCGGCAAGCGCTGGCATGACCGCTGTGGTTTCATCCGTCGCGATGACCGGCCGGGCAGCACCGTCAACCCAGAATGCTGCCGCGACGACGCCGATGAGCCACCCTGCGTCCAGGACGGATCCAACAACATACCCGCTAACGTCCAGCGCATAAATGACATCAGAGGCAGTGAACAGGGCCAGCCCCGCCAGGAAAAATGGCCATCGTCTTCCGAGGTCCAATCCCTGCGATGCAAGGATCCCGGCGATCACCGCGATGATCGCGATATCAAGGATAGGGTAGGCGATCGCGATGATTGATTCGGGCGACATGGGTCCGCTCGATGCGGATTTCAAGGCGGGTGTCAGAAGGATCGAGACCACCGAGGCGGCAGCAAGTGTACCGACAAGGCTATCCAGGAGGACCGGCCAAAGCCGGTCACGCATCTGACGATGGATCACCACACTGAGAGATCCGATGATCAACACAGCAAACAGCAGATAAGCCAGATCAGCGAAAGTGACGGTGCCGGTCTCTCCCTGCAGAGCGGTATATGTGTAGATCGAGTCACCGACAAGGTACAGAGTGACAGCAGCAGCCCCGAGGGTTACTTCCAGCCGTCGGAATCCTGCGGCCCGGACGGCCATCCAGCATAGGGCTGCCGCGCAAGCTTCTGTGAGCGGATACAACACAGTGGATGGCAGGGTGCCGATAGCACCCTGAGTGATGGGAAGAAGGGAGATCACAGTGATCGCCAGGAGCACCCCCGTCGACCACAAAAGCCACTGACGACGGCGGACGGGTACGCCGATCTCATAACGATCGCGTTGTATTTCGATGACCTGTTGCATGACGCCCTGACTCGTGGCCCCCAGCCGATGTTCACACAGCATAGAGCCAAATTTCGCCTATCCGCCTGCTGTGCGGATCAGCCAGAAATAACTGCGATAAAACTGGCCTAAAGGAGCGCGTTTCCTCAGCTAAGACAGCCAGCAGAACCGATTGTTTCGTGCGGCGTCGTCATAAACGGTTGCCGATCATTGCTGCCACCCCATTGCGGAACCGTTTCAGAACGCACTGCAGTTCGGCCCGCCGGCATCCATCACACTGGGAGTGGGGTCGCTCAACACGCCGAGCACCTCGAGATATTCTTCCGGCTCGAGCTGGCACAACAATAACGATCCATATTCGTCGAGAGCATGGATGGATTGCTGGCGGAAACATCAATCTAAACACCGGCGGTTGTTTTCGGCCGCTCCTGGGGGGATGGGCGTCACTGCCCCGAGATCGAACTGCGCGCTAGCTGAACGACGACGCCGGGAGGTCCTTCTCGCCGTCCGCGATCGCCCGGACAATCCGCTCCGCGACGGCCTCCGGGTCCTTCCCGGCGGGAAGCCGCGGGGCGGAGCCGGCAATTGCGCGGTTCACCAGCCCGGTCTCGGTGTGCGGCGGCCGGACATCGAGCACCCGGGTCCCCTGCCGGCGCACTTCGAGCGACAACGCCTTCCCGAATGCGCTTAGCGCTGCCTTGCTCGCCGAGTAGGCAGCCATTCCGGCGGTTGGGCTTTCCGCGACCACAGCACTGATCTGGACCACCACTGAATCCCGCTGCAGCTGAGCGGACACCGCGCGGACGAGCCGGATATAACCCAGGACGTTGACGAGGAGCAGCTCATCCAGAGTCTCGTCATCGAGCTCCGCTACCGGCCCGAACGCGACTACTCCCGCCGCGTACACCAACCCGTCGACGTCACCGCAGACCTCGGCTATTTCGGCCGGAGTGTTGGGGTGGGTGAGATCGGCGACGACGGTTCCCGCCACCGCATCTCCCAGTTCGCCAGCCAGGCTCTCCAGTTTCGTTGCGGATCGGCCAGAAAGTGTCACCCTCGCCCCGGCACCTGCCAACTGCCTGGCGACGGCGGCGCCCAGAACACCCGTCGCACCGATGACCAGGAAGTGGCTGCCACTGATAGTTGTCATGTGGCCGAGTCTACCCACCCCCGGGTGTCCATCCTGCGATCTGGGGCAACGGCTAGTCGCGGAGGCGCCGGTTCTTCAGACGTTCCAGCTTCCGGTCAGCGGCAGAGCTCGCTTCCAGTTCCTCGAAGGCCTCCTCCACACGCCGGGAGTTGGGATCGGTCCAGGACAGTTCGTCGTGGGCTGAGGCCTGGGCCTGGACCCGTCGGGCCTCCAGCTCAGCCTGCCGTGCCGCGGCCTCGGCCCCCGCTGCAGCCTGTCCGGACCCGTTCAGAGCGTCCTGCATGCCGAGTTCGGCCTGGGCAGCGCCGTGCCTGGCCTTCAGCGTCTGATACCGGATGCCGTTGTCCTCCACCCGGTTCTCCAGCCGCTGCAGGTTGGAGTCGAGCTGGCGGACCTGCGAATCGAGTTCGTCCCGTTGACGGGTTAGCGTCTCAAGCCGCTTCGTGACGGCGAGGCCGCGGCGGAGGGCGGCCCGGGCGGCGTCGTCGTCGCCCGCGTTCACCGCATCCATGGCCTGCTGTTCCAGGTGGTCCAGTTCGGCGCGCGCCTCGCCGGCGAGCAAATCCAGTCGGTGACGGTTGGCGGCGAGGTCCGCGACGCTGCGGCGGGCCTTGTCCACCAGGTCCAGCTGCTGCCGGTGGGCCTGCTCGACGGTCTGAATAGGATCGGTGGGCTTCTCTTTCGCGGCAGTGCGGTTTGCACGAACGATACGGGAGATGCGGCGGCCTAGCGACATGGTGGTGGTTCCTTGAGCCCTCTACTGGATCTGGTCGCGGGTGCCGTAGGCCTTGCTCCATGCCTGCAGCACATTGATCTCGCGTGTCAGGTGGGTGCTCGCCCGTTGGATTTCGGCGCCGCCAGCCGGTTGGCCGGCCTGCATGAGCGACCGTCGGAGGTCTGCAGAGAGGGTGCCGTAGGACTGGACCTGCTCACCGATGCGGCTGGCCAGATCGCGTTTAAGCTGGCGGTCGGGTTCGCGTTCGGCGAGGCGGAGCTGGTCCTCCAGAGCGCGTTCGGCCCGGAACAGGTCCTCCGCCACCATCGGAAGTTCCCCGATCGGACCGCCGCTGCCCGCGACGGCGTCGAGGGCCCGGCGGGTGGCCTGACCGGACCGCCGCAGGTCGAGACGGAGTCGGGCAATCCGGCGGACGCCGTCGTCGACGGCGTACGAACGAGCGGTGAGAACGCCGTTGGAGAAGCCTCGCTGCACCACTCCTGAGCGGCGGAGACGCCGGACAATCAGCCACGTGGCCAGGGCCATTCCCAGACCGATGACCAGCAGCGTGACCCCGCCGAAAATGAGGAGCTGCATGAGCATGTCGCCGAAGTCACCGGCGTCGGAGAACTGTTGAGGCATGCTCCCAGTCTGCACCGTAACTGCAGCGGTTTCCAGCGGTGGGTCCAGATGTCCGCTCAGGGCATGACCAGCCCAGGGAGGCGCCATACCTGGACGCTGGGCCCCCTGCCCGAAAGCACTAGTGTCTCATCGGCCAGCTCCCCGATGGCGTCCGGCCATCCCAGGACAACCTGGTCGGCGTCGGCCCACGAACCCGGCAAGAGATCAAGCGGAACGGTGAGACGGTCGTAATCCGCCCTCGCCGCCGCAATCACGAAGCATTCATCCTCATGCTCCCGGGCGAGCACAACCACGTCCGGCGTGATGGCGAGCCAGCGCACCGTGCCTTCCCGGAGTGCCGGGGACCCCGCCCGCAGTGTAGATAGCGCGGCAATGAGCGTGCGAAGGTCATCGGGCCTGTCAGCGGCAGCCTGCCACGGCATTGGCGTACGGGAGTCCTCCCCGTTGATGCCGCGCAGCCCAAACTCATCCCCAGCGAAGAGGGTAGGCAGGCCTGGTAGCAGGAACACCAGGGCCATGCCGACGGCGGGGCCGCCCTCGATCATCACGGTGCCGGCCCGCGCCGTGTCATGCGTGTTCAACGCGCTCATATTTTGTGTCCGCGCACGCCAGGAGAAACCTGCCGAGAGGGCAAGGTGCGTCGCCACGAAACCCTGACCATCGATGCGGGGAATGCCGGGGATAGGAGTTCCGAAGAAGTTGGCTGCCGCGTTTTCACGTGCAAACCATTGCCACAGCGGCCGGGTGAAATTGGAGTAGGTCATGGCGCCATCCCACGCCTGGCTGGTCAGATTCTCGGTGGCGTCCCCGGTGCACTCAGCGAGGAGCATCAGTCCCGGTCGCACCTCGTCCATGGTGGCCCGGATCAGGGCGGCGACCTGATGGTTCACGTCGACGTCTGAGTTGCGTCCCATCATATTGGCAACGTCGATCCGCCACCCGTCGAGATTGAACGGCGGCAAGAGCCATTTGGCCACCACCGAGTCCGCTCCCTCAACGAAGCGTGTGCGCAGCTCGGGGGAGGCCCAATTCAGTTTCGGCAGACTCGGCACGCCGAACCAGCAGGCGTAGTCGGTGGTGTCCTTGTCGAAGTAATAGAAGCCTGCCTCCGCGCTGGTCGGATCGGCGCGCGCCTTCCGAAACCATTCGTGTGCGTCACCGGTGTGGTTGGCCGTCAGGTCACCGATCACTGCAATGTTGCGGGCGTGGGCTGATTCCACCAGACGGACCAGGGCGTCATCCCCGCCCAGGAGAGGATCGACGACGTCGAAGGTTGTTGCGTCATAGCGGTGGTTGGAGCGCGCAGGGAAGAAGGGAGTCAGGTACAGGACCGTGACGCCAAGATCAACGAGGTGGTCGAGGTTTTCCGTTATCCCGTCGAGGTCACCGCCGTAGACCTGCCGGGGAGTGAGCTCGCCCCGGGGCTCGACCGGGTCTTCCCAGCCACATGCTATCGCCCAGCCGGGGAGGTCCACCGGTTGGCGCTGCTGTGACCTTGCGAAACGATCAGGGAAAACCTGGTAGATCACCGCGTTCCGGGCCCACTCAGTCGGGGCGGCCCGGCAATGGATGACGAAATCGTCCCGGTCTGGGGTGTCCCAGGGGGATGCTCCGGTGGCGTTAAACCAGGACCAGCGGGGGCCCCGGGCGTCGGCCTCCTCCAGCAGGAAGCGATACCTGAGTGTCGGATTGGCCACTGTGACGTCTGCCTCCCACCATGACCAGCCGTCGACGCTCGGGAGGGTACGCGCCTGGTCGTAGTGCGGTTCGCCGTCCCTCAACGACCGAAGGAAAACCCTGCGCGGAGTCCCCCAGCGCGCAGGAACCCGCAGCCGCACGGCAAGGATATCGCCTACAACAGGTGCCTGGTTCCTGACATATTGTGGCGAACCGTCGTGGTGGGGTGAGCACAGGCGTGCATCATTCACGGCTCAGCCCTTGACGGAACCGGCCACGAGACCGTTGGTGATGTACTTCTGCAGGAACAGGAACAGGGCCATCACCGGAACAGCTGCGAGGACTGCGCCCGCCGCGAAGACTCCCCAGTTCTCGGACCGCTGCTGCGCTACATAGGAGTAGAGGCCCACGGCGAGGGTCTGGGAGTCCGGGTCGGTCAGGACAACACTGGCAATCACGAATTCGCTGCTCAAACCGATGAAGGCAAGCAGCCCAACCACCGCGAGGATGGGCGTCACCAACGGCAGGATGATGGTGAAAAAAACCTGGACGTGAGATGCTCCGTCGATCCTGGCTGCCTCATCGAGCGACTTGGGCACGGTGTTGAAAAAACCGTACATGAGGTAAGTGTTAACGCCCAGGGCCCCGCCGAGGTAGACCATGATGAGTCCGAGCTGGCTTCCGAGGCCCAGCCACGGCACGATATCCGTGATCGCATTGAGCATCAGGAAGATGGCTACCACTGCCAGTAACTGGGGGAACATTTGCAGGATCAGCAGGGTGAGCAGGCTGAACCTGCGCCCGGTAAACCGCATGCGGCTGAACGCGTAGGCAGCAAGCGCCCCCAGGAAAACCGTCGCCGCGGACGTGACCACACCGATGACCATCGTATTGATGAACCACCGGCCAAACGGCCGGCTCGGGTTGGTGAACAGCGCTTCGAAGTTGCCGCCGTCAATCTGACTGAACAGGGCGTTGGAACCGACCATCGTTCCGTTCGAGTTAAGGGCAGCTGAAAGGACATAAATCAGAGGGAAGACGGCAAAGAGCGTGGTCACCACACCAACCACGTGCCGCCACCCTTTGTGCCTGAACCACTGGCCGAAGGTGCGACGACGATGCTCGGGGATCTTGCCCGCAGGTTGCGGCTGGGGTTCGGCGGCGGCGGCCGCCCGGGGGTCGGTAAATGTAGTCATCAGTTGATGTCCTCTAATGCCTTGGTCTGCCGGAAGCTGATGGCCGAGATCACGGCGACAATGATGAAGATGATGATGGATAGGGCGCTGGCCAGGCCATAGTCACGGCCTACCCCGGTGCCGAAGGCGATCTCGTAGACCATCGTGATGAGGATGTCGGTGTGCCCGACATTCGCCGTCGTATTGTCGAAGCGGGGCCCGCCGTCGGTCAGCATGTAGATGACATTGAAATTGTTGAAATTGAAAGCAAAGCTCGCGATGAGCAGCGGCGCCACCGAGACGAGAAGGAGCGGCAGCTTGATGGCGGTGAAGGTCCGCCAGGCCGAGGCACCGTCCATGCGGGCCGCCTCGTTGACCTCCTCGGGCAAGGATTGTAGAGCGCCCGTGCAGACCAGGAACATGTACGGGAAACCGAGCCACAGGTTGACGACGAGCACGCTGACCTTCGCCAGCAACGGATCGGTCAGCCACGGAATGTCCGCTCCCCCAAAGAAGGTGTTGTTGACGAAACCAAATTCCGGATTGAGCAGTCCGGACCAGACGAGGCCGGCGAGGAAAGCCGGAAAGGCATACGGAAGGATCATCAGGATGCGATAGGTCCGTTTGCCGCGGAGGTCGGAAAGATTGAACGCGTTGGCGAGGAAGAGCCCTAGTGCGAAGGTGGAGAGAACGGAGACGATCGCGAAGGTGAAGGTCCAGAGAACCACCTGCACCAGCGGTCCTCGGATGTTCTGGTCAGAGAAAGCCTTGGCGAAGTTATCGAACCCGACGTTCACCTTCCACCCGGTACTGAGCTGCTCACCGTCGGCCGAGGTGAACGAGCCCTCACCCGAATCGGTGTAGGTGGCTCCGGTTTCGAGGTTGGTGAACGTACTGGTCGCCTCATCAAAACTGAGCGAGGGACGGTAGACGTAGGCACTCGATCCATCACTCGTCTTGAGGCTGCCGTCTTCGGGGTCATTCGAGAAAGGGACTGTGACGGCCAGGATGTCCGCCTGGTTGGTGAGAATTTCAGCGAAGCCCAGTGTCCTGTACCCCTCCAGTTCCACCGCCCTACCCGTCGAATCCGTAACAGCTTCGTCTGTGGCTTCGAGCGGCGAGCCAGTGGCGCCAACAGAAGTATCGCCGTCGGGATCGGTGGCGAGAAGGTGGAGTTCGCCGTCGCGCTCCAGGATGGAGACACGGTAGGCGGGCGAATCGGGCACCCGTTGCTGCGCCGATAACTGGATGGCGCTCACGGCGTCGGCTTTGGTGCTGTTGTGCCCGTCGCCGTAGTTTGTGAACGCAACGTACCCGCTGTACAGCATCACGAACACCTGGAAGAGAACCAGGAAAAAAATTCCCGGTGCGAGGTACTTCGCCGGTAGCCCGCCCTTCCTGAGATAGATCCAGTTAATGAGCAGTGTCACCGCAGCGGCGAATATCAGGATCAGCCACTTCTCCTGAAAGAAGAGCGTAATCATGACGTACACGGCGAAGGCATCAACCAGGCCGAGCAGCGTAATTTTGACCAGCAGCCCAAAGGTGGAATCCGAGTGCGAGCTGGGCTTCTTCCGTGGCAGCGTTGCTGACCGGTCGGGAGGGGCAAGAGTAGACATCGAAAAGGCTTTCGTTGATAGGCCGAGGGCGGCCGCTGCGGTGAGATGATCCGCCGCGGACCGGAGAAGGGCACCGGCCTGCGGCGAACAGGGTGCTGCCGGAGCAGCCAGGGGTGGCGCCCGTCCGCTGAAGGACGGGCGCCGTGTTGTTACTGCCCCGCGATCTTCTCTTCGATGTTGCTGACCATGGTGGTCCAGGCAGCCTCAGGATCGCTGCTGCCCTTGATCAGAGCGAGCTCGGTTGCTCCCCAGTCAGCCCAGACGGCCTGCATTTCCGGCAGCGCTGGCATCGGCACACCATTGGCTCCGATCTCGCCGAACGCCGCAACGATCGGATCAGAAGAAGCCTTGTCGAAGCTGGCGTTGAGGGCCGGTGGACGTCCTCCGACGGCGTACATAGCGTCCTGTGCTTCCTCGGTACTGAGGTAGTTGACAGCAAACTCATTCGCCGCGAGCGCGTTGGCACTCTTCGAGGAGATGAAGAAACCATTGACACCGATGAAAGGCTGCGCGTCTTCCTCCCCGACGGTGGGAAGCTTGTCGACAGCGACGTTCAACCCTGCGGCCTGGGCATCAGGCACGTTCCAGGGACCGGTCAGGAAGTAGGGCGACTCGCCCGCGTTGAACTTCTCCTTCGCGATATCACCGGTGATGTTCGAGTTGATGATTTTCGACCCTTCGTCGCCCCACTCGACAAGCTTCTTCGCGAACTCGACGCCGTTGGGCTCGCCCAACAGCAGTTCGTCCGCGTTGTAGCTGCCATCCTCGTTCTGGCCGAAGACGGGGACCCCCATTGAGGTCTGCAGCGGATACAGGTGGTACGGATCGCCCTGCTTGGGATCCATGCCCACCAGGAAGGGATATTCGGCGTTGCCTGCGGCGACGGCGGCCTCGCCGTTCGCGATGACCTCGTCAAAGGTGGTTGCTGCCTCGGGTACCAGATCGGTGTTGCGCAGCAGTGCAATATTCTCCAGCGCGTAGGGGACGCCGTAGACGCTGCCGTCGTAGGTCATCGCCTGGATGGCGGATTCCTGGAACTCGGCGGCTTTGTCGCCGAGTTCCACCGGTGCCACCACGCCGTTCTGAACGAAAGTACCCAACCAGTCATGCGGACCAACGATCAGGTCCGGACCCTTTCCGGTAGGCACCTGGGTGATGAAGTCATCACGTACCGCGGCGAAATCCTTGACCGCGAGCTTCACTTCGATCCCGGTGTCCTCCTGGAAGGAAGCGGTGATCTCCTCGAGGGCGGGCGCCCGCTCCGCGTCAACCCACATGGTGAGCGTCGTGGCGCCCCCCTCTGAGAGGTTTTCCGCGGCGGGGGTGCTGCTGGTTCCGGCTGACTCGGAAGCTCCGCCGCCACAGGCGGTGAGGGCCAGGACTGCAACGGACAGTAGTCCGGTGACTAGGTTGTGCCGACGCATCGGCTGGGTTGATCGCACCTTCATTGGTGTACCTTTCGTGAACGTCTTCGGTCAGTGCCCGGGCATCAGAGCGGTATATCCGCTCACCGGGAAATGTCTATGCCAGCAACCTGCCCAATTGGGCAGTTGGTGATAAGAGTCACAACTGTAAACGCTTGCACAAAATATTCCAATTATCAGAAAAATCCAGGAGCGAATCCGACCCTAAACCGAGTTGCCGCAGGCTGAGCCGGGGCAAGCGCTTCCACTTTCGGCGGGTTTGCGGTCTAGGATAGTCGGCATGCCTGAGATTGTTCCCGTCCTGAGCAGCGATCGCCTGTCCTCGCCTGCCTCCTTCCACGACCCATTGCACGCTGCGTGGGGGGATGCCGAGTGGTGGCGCTCCTCTGTCATCTATCAGGTCTACCCGCGCTCGTTCCGGGACTCGAACGGCGATGGCACGGGGGACCTTCCTGGTGTCCTGGCCGAATTGGACCGTCTGGCAGAGCTCAGCGTCGACGCTGTTTGGCTATCCCCGTTTTATCCCTCCCCCCACCGCGACGGCGGCTACGACGTCGCTGACTACTGTGATGTCGACCCGATGTTTGGCACGCTAGCGGACTTCGACGCCCTTGTTGCCGGTGCGGACCGTCTCGGGATCCGGATTATCGTCGATCTTGTACCGAACCATTGCTCCAGTGAGCATGCACTGTTTCAGGCGGCGTTAGCTGCTCCAGACGGCTCGCCTGAGCGATCCATGTTTATCTTCAGTGACGGCTCGGGCTGCGGCGGCGACGAGCCCCCCAACAACTGGCAATCCCATTTCGGCGGCCCTGCCTGGACGCGGACCACCGCCCCGGATGGCTCCCCGGGCCAGTGGTATCTTCACCTTTTCGATTCTTCCCAACCCGACTTCAATTGGGACAACCCAGCCGTCCGGGAGGAGTTCGAGCGGATTCTTCGTTTCTGGCTGGACCGCGGTGTGGCCGGGTTCCGTGTGGACGTGGCGCATGCCCTCATCAAGGCCAAGGGCTTGCCGGACTGGGGCGGCCGTGCCGACGGCGGATCCTCGGAGGGATTCCCTGGTTCGGACGCGCCCATGTTCGGGCAGGATGAGATCCATGAAATTTATCGTCGGTGGCGTGGCATCCTCGCCGAGTACGACGGCGACCGAATCCTTTGCGCCGAAGCATCGATTGACCCCCTGCCCCGGCTAACCGATTGGGTGCGCCCGGACGAGATGCACCAGGCCTTCAACTTCGCTTACCTCCACCACCCCTGGAACGCTCACTCCCTCCGCCACGTAATCTCGACCTCGTTGTCCGCTTTCGACGCAGTCGACGCGACCACCACATGGGTGTTGAGCAACCACGACGTCGTCCGGCACGCGAGCCGTTTCGGCCTCCCCGAGGGTACTCCCCGTGGGGGTGACGGCATCGGAGGGTCCGATGCGCAGCCCGACACCGCGATAGGACTGGCCCGGGCCCGGGCTGCTTCCCTCGCGATGTTCGCCTTACCGGGAGGCATCTATCTGTATCAGGGCGAGGAGCTTGGCCTGCCTGACCACACTGCCATGCCTGAAGATGCTCGACAGGACCCCACCTTCGCCCGAACCGGAGGCGAGCGGCTCGGCCGTGACGGCTGCCGGGTTCCGTTACCGTGGGTCGCAGATACGCCCACGTTTGGTTTTGGGGCAAACCACGGGGGCGCTTCCGATGAAGCATCGACCCCCTGGTTGCCACAGCCAGAGGAGTGGTCCAGCTACGCCCGCGACCGCCAGTCGGTGGACCCCACCTCAACGCTTTCCCTGTATCGGGAGGCCCTCCAGTTGCGGCGTGATCTGCTGCTCGGTGCCGGGTCCCTGAGCTGGTCCCGCGAGTACGAAACGACCGACGCCGTCGCGTTCCTCAACGGCGAAGTGATGGTGGTTCTCAACATGGGTGAATTCGCGGTTCCGCTTCCGCCGGGTGCCATCATCGTCGCCAGCACACCGGAAGCGGGGGAAAATCGAATGCTTCCACCTAATGCCTGCGTCTGGCTGATGCTCTCTCCGGATAGCACTTTCGCGCCGACTCCGCGATGATCGAAGGAGGCACAGTCCAACTGGGGTGCACCGAGTAAATCCACTGGGAGGGAGACCATGGCCGGCATCAAGGATGTCGCCCAGCTCGCCGGGGTCTCCACCGCGACCGTGTCACGAGCGCTCAGCGGCAAGGGACAGGTTTCGGAGCGAAGCCGGGCTCGGGTTCTGCGAGCCGCAAAAGAACTCGGCTTCGTAGTGAGTTCGACTGCGTCCTCGTTGGCCTCGGGCCGTCACCGCAATGTGGGAGTCGTTGTGCCGTCGGTGGCCCGCTGGTACTACTCGCAAATAGTCGACAGCGTTGCGGCAACGTTACTCACGTCCGGCTACGACCTCACGCTGTACAACCTGAACGAGGACGCCGACCACCGCGACCGCGTCCTGTCAGATTTCCTCTTACGCCAGCGGTGTGACGGGATGATTCCCGTCTCCCTGGAACTTGGCCGTGGCGAATTGGATCAGCTCCTGGCCGTAGGAAAGCCGGTGGTCGGCATCGGCGGGCCCCTTCCCGGGGCAGAGACCTTCAGCGTCAATGAGGGTGAAATCGCCCGACTCGCCACGGAGCACCTCATCAGGCTCGGGCACCGGCGGATCGCCCACCTTGGTGGCGCCGAAGCTTTTGAGAACGATTTCCGGGTTTCCGGCACCCGCAGGAACGGCTATGAGTCGGCCATGAGGAATGCGAACCTGGACATTGTCGACTCCTGGCGCGTCGACGCCGACTTCACCATTCAGGGGGGTTATGCCCAGGCAAAGCAGCTCCTGGGTTATCCTCGCGATACTCCATCGGCGGTCTTTTGCGCGTCAGACGAGATGGCGATAGGCACAATCCTCGCGGCGCGCGAGCTCGGCTTGCGCGTCCCAGAGGACATCTCGGTGATCGGGATCGACGGGCATGAGCTCGGGGAAGCTCTTGGGCTGACCACGGTGGCCCAGTTCCCGCGGGAACAGGGCCAGCGCGCCGTCGAACGCCTCCTGGAGATCCTGCAGGACCCGGATGCCTATGGTTCGACCGACCACGTTGCCCGAACGGCGCTCATTATCCGGTCGAGTACTGCCGCGCCAGCAATGTAACCCGGGCCGCGGTCACGGTCTCCACACGACCATGGCCTGACTGCGGGGGCGGGGGCGCTGCCCCCGCGAGAGGGTGACGACGTCGCCGGCGAGGCCGGCAGCGAAGACCCTGCTGGCGTCGGGCTGGCGACGACGGGCGGCCAGCTCGTCGGTCAGCTCCTGTACCCGATACTGGAGCGCAGCCACCTGGTTCTCAAGCTGCAGGATGCGGCGGATCCCTTCCAGGGAGACGCCCTCCTGGGAGAGCCGCTGCACCTCACGGAGCGTGGTGACATCCCGCTGCGAGTAGCGCCGGGCGCGGCCCGGGGCTCGGCTGGGGGTGACGAGCCCCAGCCGGTCGTACTGCCGGAGCGTCTGGGGGTGCATGTCCGCCAGCTCGGCGGCCACGGAGATCACATAGATGGGCAGGGTTGCATCAATTGCCATCGTGACCTCCTTTCAGGCAGTTTGGGCTTTAGAGTTTGGCCTTCGCGGCAAGACCCGCCCGTGGATTGGCGTCGGCCGTTGCGGCGGCAAACGCTTCGACGGCCGCCTCGGCATCTTTGTTCAGCTTCTGGGGGACGACGACGACGATGGTCACCAGCAGATCACCCGTCGCCTTGGCGGTGGAGACCCCTCGTCCCTTCACGCGCAGGGTGCGACCGGATGGCGTCCCGCCGGGAACCTTGACCTTGACCATGTCACCGGTGAGCGTGGGCACGTCGATCTGTGCGCCACGGGCAGCCTCGGGGAAGGACACTGGAACGTGCACCCGGATGTTGTCGCCGTCGCGCTGGAAGAACGGGTGGGGTTTGACGCTGACGCTGACCATCAGGTCACCGTTGCCTGCCGCACCTGGCTGCCCTTTGCCTCGGACGCGGACCTTCTGACCGTCCTTGATACCCGCTGGCACGCGGACGTCGATCACCTCACCGGACGGCTCACGCAGCCCGATGGTGGTGCCGTTGATGGAGCCGGCGAAGGAAATGCTGGTGGTCGCGGTGCGGTCGGCACCCTTGCGTGGGGTGGGCTGGTAGCCGCCGGGGAATCCGCCACCCTGGCCGAAGCCACCGCCTCCCCCGCCCTGACCGAAAAGATCGGCGAACTCGGGTGGCAGGTTGCCGTAGTTGGGGGCGCCACCGCCGCGTTGGCGGCCGGCGCCGGGACGGCTTGCGCCCTGGCCGAAGAGGTTGCCGAAGATGTCCTCAAAACCTGCTCCGCCCGCACCACCGCCGGGACCGCCGGCGGTGAACCGTGCGCCGCCGCCCATGGCCCGGATGGCGTCATACTGCTGGCGATCCTCGGGGTCCGACAGCACCGAATAGGCCTCGGAGATGTCCTTGAACATCTTGTCGGATCCGCCGGTTGCCTGGTTCTGGTCCGGGTGGTGCTTGCGGGCCAGCTTCCGGTACGACTTCTTGATGTCGGCCGCGGATGCATCTTTGGGGACACCCAGAATCTTGTAGAAATCCTTGTCGACCCAATCCTGACTAGCCAATTGGCGTCCCCTTTCGTATATGAATTCAAAGCATAGGTGAGTAGTTACGGAGCCGGAGCAGTGTCCGACCCGGCGGCTTTAATATTTCAAGCGAGCTCTGCGAGCGATGAAATTTCGTTGCCGCCGGTCGGGCACTGCTCCGGCTTGCCAAGCAACTACTCAGGTACTGCGACGATAACCTGCGCTGCGCGCAGCACGCGGTCGCCCTTCTTGTAACCCGACCGCAGGATCTGGCTGACACTGTCGAACTGCACGTCTGCACTGGGCTGCTGGATGAGAGCCTCGTGGATGTTCGGGTCGAACTCCACTCCGGTCTCGTCGATCCGGGTCAGGCCGTAGGTCTTCAATGCGTTTTCCAGTTTGGTGGAGATCGCAGCGAAGGGTCCGTCGGCCAGGTCACCGTGTTGACGGGCAGCGTCGATGTCGTCCAGGACGGGCATCAACGAGTTCAGCACTCCGATGACCGCCATGTCCCGGGCCACGTCGCGGTCACGTTCAACACGTTTCCGGTAGTTGACGTACTCGGCCGAAAGGCGTTGCAGGTCGGTGCGCAGCTCGGTCTCCAGGCTGGAGGCCGATTCGGCGGCGGGTTCGGTGAACCCTTCGCCGTCGATCCCGTTCAGGATTGCTTCGGCCTGGGCCAGGGCGTCGCTGCCGTCGGCAGCCTGCTCTCCGGCGTCGGCGTCGGCTTCCTGGACTGGATCCTGAACAGAGTCCGGGGTAACAGGCTGGTCGCTGGGACCAGCCTGTGAGCCGTCGTCGTCCTGCTGCTGCCCACGGACCTTGCCTGTCTCTGGATCGATTTTCCGCTTGTCGCGGAAGCTAACCGGTTCGGACTGGTGCTCTTCTTCGTTTCCGTGGTGCGGCATGGCTACTTCTTTTCGGTGGTGTCGTCTTCGTCGACTACCTCGGCGTCAACGATGTCCTCGTCGTTCGAGGATGAGTCGGCGCCCGGCGTCGTCCCCTCCTGAGGGGCGTCGGCTCCCGGTGCGGCGGCGTCCTGCTGTGCCGCTGCGTAGATTGCCTCGCCGAGCTTGGTCTGGGAAGCCTGCAGCTTCTCAAATGCTGCCTTGACCGCGTCAACCGATCCGGCTTCCTCGGGGTTGGCTTCCAGCGCCTTCTTGAGGTCGTCGACGTCGGCCTGGACCTCGGTCTTGACGTCCTCGGGCAGCTTGTCAGCGTTGTCGGCGATCAGCTTGTCGACCGAGTAGGCCAGCTGCTCGGCGCCGTTGCGGGTATCGGCTGCCTCGCGGCGTTCCTTGTCCTCGGCTGCGTGCTCCTCGGCTTCGCGGACCATGCGGTCGATGTCTTCCTTCGACAGCGCGGTGCCGCCGGTGATGGTCATCGACTGCTCGGCGCCAGTGCCCTTGTCCTTGGCGGACACGTGGACGATGCCGTTGGCGTCGAGGTCGAAGGTGACCTCGACCTGCGGCACGCCGCGGGGAGCCGGCGCAATACCGGTCAGCTCGAAGGTACCCAGTGGCTTGTTGTCCCGGGTGAACTCGCGCTCGCCCTGGAAGACCTGGATGGCCACCGATGGCTGGTTGTCGTCAGCGGTGGTGAAGGTTTCGCTGCGCTTGGTGGGGATGGCCGTGTTGCGCTCGATCAGCTTGGTCATCATGCCGCCCTTGGTTTCGATCCCGAGGGACAGAGGGGTGACGTCGATGAGCAGCACGTCCTTGCGCTCGCCCTTCAGTACGCCGGCCTGGAGGGCGGCGCCGACGGCGACTACCTCATCAGGGTTGACGCCCTTGTTGGGCTCCTTGCCGCCGGCCAGTTCCTTGACCAGTTCGACGACGGCTGGCATGCGGGTGGAACCACCCACGAGCACGATGTGGTCGATGTCAGCAACCTTGATGCCGGCTTCGCCAATGACGTCGTTGAACGGCTTCTTGGTGCGGTCCAGCAGGTCCTTGGTGAGGTCCTGGAACTTGGCACGGGAGAGGTGCTCGTCCAGGTGGACCGGGCCGTCGGGGGTGACGGAGAGGTACTGCAGGGAGATGTTGGTGGAGCTGGCCGAGGAGAGTTCCTTCTTGGCCTGCTCGGCTGCTTCCTTCAGACGCTGCAGGGCAATCTTGTCCTTAGACAGATCGACACCCTTGGCCTTGGCCTGCGACAGCAGGTAATCAACGACGCGCTGATCCCAGTCGTCGCCACCGAGGCGGTTGTCACCGGAGGTGGAGCGCACCTGGATGGTGGAGAAGTCGTCGTCGTCCTTGCCGACCTCAAGCAGGGAGACGTCGAACGTGCCGCCGCCAAGGTCGAAGACGAGGATGAGCTCGTCTTCCTTACCCTTGTCCAGGCCGTAAGCGAGTGCTGCAGCGGTTGGCTCGTTGACGATACGCAGGACGTTCAGCCCGGCGATCTCACCGGCTTCCTTGGTCGCCTGACGCTCGGCGTCGTTGAAGTAGGCGGGAACGGTGACGACGGCGTCAGTCACCTTTTCGCCCAGGTAGCTCTCGGCGTCGGTCTTCAGCTTCTGAAGGATGCGCGCGGAGATTTCCTGTGGGGTGTAGTTCTTGTCATCTACCTTGACGTTCCAGTCGGTGCCCATGTGGCGCTTGACGGAGGCAATGGTGCGATCAATGTTGTTGACGGCCTGACGCTTGGCGATTTCGCCAACCAGTACTTCGCCACCCTTGGAGAATGCAACGATCGAGGGCGTAGTCCGTGCGCCTTCAGCGTTGGCGATAACGGTGGGCTCGCCACCTTCGAGTACGGAAACCACTGAGTTGGTGGTTCCGAGGTCAATACCTACTGCACGTGACATGCGTATTTCCTTTCAACAGCCCGTAATGAGGGGAATCACTCGACCCCTTGTTTGACGATTATTCGTCTGAAAGCGGGACCTTGAGCGTTCTTCACTCAACTGTACTCTCGGTGGGGGGAGAGTCAAATTTAACTTGAGTCGAGTGGACTCAAGTTCCTGTATAACGTCGGAGTTGTCCGCGGATTCATTGGGATCCCGGGCGTTCAGCCGTGAGAGAACGACTTACCTCGGCCCCTGGCGAATGCGCCCGTGGGTGCGGTGGAGGATGACCTTGTATCTCGGAGGGATCGGACGGTCCGGTCTGTCTCGTGTCTCTGAGGGCCCTGCGGGCACGGTTCTTGGGGGCCCCGCGGGCACAATGCTCGACGCCGAAAATTAGTAGAAGAAAGTTTCCTGAGAGCCCCTCGATCGCCCCTTATTTTGTCAGTGCCGGATGATGGAATTGAGGTATGGAAAGCAGTGAAGCTTCTTCTCCCGGACCGGGATCGTCCCCCGATTCTGGCGCGGATTCCGCCTCCGATAGCGGGACCGCGGATACATCCACGGGGACGTCCACGGGGGCGTCCACAGGGTCTTCCTCGGATACGTCCGCAGGGGCGTCCACAGGGTCTTCCTCGGGGTATGGGCCGGCTGGTCCGTTGGGTGTCGAGTCGGTGTGGACGGCCCCCGTCATCGAGGCGCCGGTGCCCACGACCGACACGGACCCGGCTGAGGCTGATCCGAACGATGCAGATTCTCCGGAGTCAGAATCCACTGAGTCTGAATCAGCAGAGTCTGATTCGGCGTGGTTGTTCTCTGAATCGTGGGGTTCCTTTCACCTGGGAGGCGACCCGGATGAACGGGTCCGTTCCAGCAGTGCACCTCCCGCACTGACTGGGCAGCTTCAACTGGCGGCGGTGGGTGGTTTGGATGCCTGTCAGGCGTTGGACACGTTGAAAGACATCGACGAAGCACGGTCCTGGCTCGACGCCCAGGAAGCCAAGATTGTTACCCGGGTCCTGAACCTGCAAACCGAGCAAACCCGCCACGACCCCCGAGGTTGGGGTTACGAAGCAACGCTCACCGCCACTGAAATTGGGGCGGCGTTGCATTTGCCGGACCGGACGGCGGGGTTCCTGGTCGAACACAGCACCCTGCTCACCCGGTACTACCCGGCCACCCTGGAGGCATTGGAGGCCGGGAAACTCAGCCGGCGGCACGCCTGGGCCGTCGTGGAGGAAGCGACCAGCATCCCCGACACCGACCCCACAGCGACAGCCGAGTTCGAGGCTCGGCTTATCGGGATGGCGTCCCTGACCACTGTGGTGAAGTTTCGGCAGCAGGCGAACCGGCTCCGGGAAAAACTCCACCCCGAAACGATCACCACCAGGCACAAGAGAGCCGTGAAGGAACGCGGGGTGTACTTGACCCCTTCCTACGACGGGATGGCCTGGCTCGAAGCCTACCTGGGAATAGCAAGTTGATTTGGCCCCGGGTTCGCCGCTTGTTTTGGCCCCACCCTGTTGGTGTTCCGGTCAGTTTTGCCGGGACTTGTTGATGGTCTGTTGGGTGGTTTTCAGCCGGTAGGAATCGGTGCCGGTGTTGATGATGTGGCCGCGGAAGGTCAGCCGGTCCACGACCGCCGCCGCGAGGCGCGGGTCGGTGAACGTCTGGCCCCACTCGCTGAACGGGGCGTTGCTTGCGCAGGCGATGGACGCCCGTTCTTCCCTGGCCGTGATGATCTGGAACAAAAGCTCGGCGCCGTGGGTATCGAGCTTGACGTAGCCGACCTCATCGAGGCAAAGGAGATCCAGGCGCGCGTATTTGCCCACCAGCTTTGATAGCTCCTTGTTGTCGGCAGCCTCGACGAGTTCGTTGACCAGCGCGGCCGTGGTGATGTAGCGGACCCGCCGTCCCTGCTCGGCGGCGGCCATGCCCAGGCCGATGAGCAGGTGTGTTTTCCCGGTCCCGGAATTGCCGAGGAGTACCAGTGGTTCCCCGGCATCGATCCACGCGCCGGTGGCCAGGTGTGTCAGGGTCGCCGGCGGCAGGTCAGGGATCTGGGCCAGGTCCAGGTCTTCGAGGCGTTTGCTGCGAGGGAACTTCGCTTCCTTGATCCGCCGGGCCCGGGCGCGGTTATCGCGTTCCTCGCATTCATAGGTCAGGACCTCGGCGAGGTAGGCCTGGTGGCTGAGGCGCTGCCGGGCGGCTTCGGCTGCCATGGACCCGGCGACCTGCGCGGTGCCTCTCAGATACAGGGTTTTGCAGGCTGCGCCGATCGCCGCCGCGGCGGCGGGCTCACTGAGCTGGCCCATGGACGGTCCTTGCCCGGCGCTCATCGGCTGCCCGCCGCGGCCAGCAGCCCGTCATAGCCGGCCAGCGAGGGCTCCCAGCGGTCGGGCAGGTGCCTGATCCGTCCGGAAACTTCATCAGGTAGCGCCGCCGGGACGTGGTGGAAGCTCTGGCTGGCACGGGCGTCGATGGCCAGATGATCGGGGTCGAAGTCCCCGGTCCTCACGGCGTTCTCCATGGCGCCGGTGACCGCGGCGGCCGGCAGGGTCCGGGCCATCAGCAGGACCTCGATCAGGGCCTTCGTGCCGGCCTTGTCGCCGAGCGCGGCCCGGGCCCTGTCCCAGTATTTCTGGTGGGCTCCGGTGAAGGCCCCGGAGGCGCGGGCGGCCATCAGCGCTGTTGCCCCGGCCAGGGCGCCGGGTTTGCGGGTGAGGACCTCAAGGTAGTGGTCCAGTTCCAGGACGTAGGAATACTTGTGGATGGCCCGGACGTGGGACGCGATCCGGGCGCCTTCGGCGAACATCTCGATGGTGCGGGCACCGAGCCGGACGCTGACCCGGCGCCCGGCATAGCGGGCCGGGACCGAGTAGTAGGACTGGCGGACGCAGACCTGGGACTTGTGGTCGGCCTTGAACGAGAACGTCGAGGCGGCCTCGAACGTGTCCGCCGGCAACGGCCGAAGCATGCCGGCTTCCTCCGCTGCCGCGGCACCGACGGTGACGGGGCGGCCCGTGATGACGCGGTGGTCGTCTTTGACATCGCAGCCAGCCATATACGCGTTCAGCCCGGCCAGGGTATCGAACTCCGGAACCGGGGTCAGCCAGCGGCGGCGGAACCTGCCGACTTCACCTTCGACGCCGCCCTTTTCGTGGGCGCCGTCGATGCCGGGCAGGCAGAAGAACGAGTCGAACCCGTAATGGGAGCGCAGGGCGATGAAGCGTTCGTTTTCCAGCCGTTCACGGCCCAGGATCACGGTGGTGACAGCGGGTTTGAGGTTGTCGTAGCGGATCATTTTGGCCGGGATCCCGCCGAAGCGTTCGAACGCGGTGTTATGCCCGTCCAGAAAGGACTCCTGCGACTGGTTCGCGTAGGCCACATGCGCGGCGCGTCCGGAGTAGGACAGCCGCATCACGAACATGAACAGCTTCGCCTGCACGCCGCCGATCACGGCCTGGAACTCGCCGAAATCGACCTCGGCTTCCCCGCCCGGGGTGTGGGTCTGCGGGACCGCGACGTCAGCCTGCGTGTCGACGAGCCCGCGGCGGATCCTGGCCACAGCGTGGGCGACCGTGGACTCGGCAACCACGACGCCGTGTTCATCGACCAGCCGCTGCCAGATCCGGCGGGCCGTGTGGCGCTGTTTGCGCGGTGACTTCTGGTCCGCGGTCAACCAGGCCCGGATGGTGTCCTCCCAGGGCCCCAGCTTCGGAGCCTTCCGCTCCGGCGTCTTCCGTGCCGGCGGCGTGGCCTCCGCCAACGCGGCCCGGACGGTACGGCGGTGAACGCCGTGCACCCGTGCCAACTCTCTGACCGACATATCTTTATCCCTCGCATCAAGGCGGATACGCTCGAATTGCTTCACTCTCGATCTCTCTTTCAAACCCGTTCCGATCTCTTCGTCTTGGCCGACAAAAAGAACGCTACGGGCGGGTCGAGGGTGGGGCCACTTCAAACGGCTAAAAGTCCCCTAAGTGGGGCCATTTCAGAGTGCCATACCCACACAAGAGAGCCGTGAAGGAACGCGGGGTGTTCCTGACCCCTTCCTATGACGGGATGGCCTGGCTCGAAGCCTACCTCCCCGTTGATCAGGCTGCCGGGATCTTCCACCGCGTAGACACCGCCGCCCGCGCATTCCAAGGCCCCGACGAACCCCGGACCCTCACCCAGTTACGCGCCGACGTCCTCACCGATGTCCTGACCAGCGCAGGCGCCACCGGCCACATGAGCGTAAGCCCCGATGGCCCCAGCACCGGACAACCCGCCACCGATGACTTCAACGGCGACGGTGCCAGCGAACCGGATGGCCCCGATAGCCCGGATGGGACGCACGTGATGAGCGAAGGGCTTGATAGCCTAGCTGGGCTGGGTGGGCAGGTCGGCCGTGGTGGTGCAGGTGCTTACTGGGGTGTGCAGGCGAAGGTATTCGTCACCGTCCCCGTGATGACCCTCCTCGGCGGGGATACCCCGGGTGAACTCGAAGGGTACGGGCCGATCGACCCCGACACTGCCAGGAAGCTCGCCGGTCACGCACCATCTTTCACGAGGATCCTCACCCACCCCTTCACCGGTGCCAGACTCGGCGCCGACGCCACCACCTACCGGGTCCCCAAAGACCTCCAGGACGCAGTCAGAGTGCGGGACCGGACCTGCCGGCACCCGGGGTGTAACCGGTTGGCGGTGTTCTGCGAACTCGACCACACAACGCCCTGGTCACAAGGCGGGAAAACCAGCTACGGCAACCTGGCAGCACTGTGTAAACGCCACCACAAACTCAAATCCGACGGCTACTGGCATTACCGACAACCCGAACCCGGAATGATCATCGCCATCTCACCCATGGGCGAAACCTACCTCACCCGACCAGACCCACCACCGGCCCCGCAAGACGACCCGCCACCCTTCTGATAGAGGTCACCGCGGCTTCAACCAGCGCTGCAGATCGGTCAACCCATCAATGAACCACCGGGAGGCAGCCCGTTGCCTGGCCGCCTGACCGACTTGCCAGCTGCCTGGCCGCCTGACCGACTTGCTAGCTGGCTGGCTGGCTGAATACATCTAGTCAGCGGTGCTGGGTGACCGGTCGATGGCGGCGGCGAATACCGGCAGGCTTCGTTCGAGCATCTCCTCATTGGCTGTCAGGGAGATCCTGAAGAAACCAGGGGTCTCGAACAACGCGCCGGGCATAACCAGGACACCCCGGTCGGCCAGGGAAGCGACGAACGCCTCATCGTCCGGGTCGGGAGATCCCACAAAGAGATAGAACGTTCCTTCCGGACGACTGACCCTGTAGCCCATCTCCCGCAACGCGTCGACCATCCGATCCCGTTTGCGTTGAAGCGAAGCCACATCGATGGAGAACCGTTCAAGCCTCGGCAGGGCATGCTGCAGCACCGCGTTGGGGTAGATCCACCCCATCGCCAGCTGAAGCGCTGCAAGCGCACCAACCAGCCCGTCCCGCTCCGGCAAAGTTGGCGGCAACGCAAGGTATCCAATCCGCTCCCCGGGCGACAGGTGGGTCTTCCCATAGGAGTACGCCAGGAGAGTATGGGGATAGAACTCGACCGGACTGTGGAAGCGGGCACCGTCGAACACAATGCGGTTGTACGGTTCGTCCGAGATCACATAGACGCGGCGCCCGATACGAGCCGAAGCCTCCTCCAGCACCGCTGCAAGACCCTGCAGGACAGCGGCGGGATAGATCCGACCGGTCGGGTTATTCGGCGTATTGACGATGACTGCCCGGGTGCGAACGGTAATGGCAGCCGCAATCTGGTCAAGATCGAGGTCAAAGGTCTCTAGATTGACCGTGACCTTCACGGGCACCAGGCCCGCCTCAACCACGATCGGCTCGTAACAGAACCACGGCGGGAGACTGTAGATCACCTCGTCGCCAGGATCTGCCACAGCCTTCAGAGCTAGGGCAATCGCAGCGAACCCGCCGGTGGTGAGGTGGATATCCTCGGGCCGGAAGGGCACCCCCAGGAGGCGCTCAAGGGACGACGCCGCGGCTTCCTGCGCTTCGGGGGTGTTCTGTTTGTAGGCAAACCACTGGTCGTCGCGCGGGAATGTGGCCTCCTGGAGCGCCTCAACGTAGGCGTCCTGCGGCATTTCGTGCGGGTTGCCGAAGGTCAGATCGCAAATATCCGGTTCATTTTTCCGCTTGGCCCACGGCGACGACGTGAAGAACTTATTCAGCAGCCGGTAGGGCAGGACCCCCTCGATGGCGGCGGCTCGATCTGAGACAGGCGACCGTGATCCCGGCGTGCGCGCCACCGACGTGTTCATTGGACCTTGGCTGTCAGGATCGGGTAGTCCCATTCAATGTCTCTGTTGCTTTGCGCATACTTTCGGGCTACTTCCACGAGCGCCTGATCCAGAGACGAGACGCGTGCGACGTCGTCCCCTATATTGCGGTACACGGCGATATAGGGGCCATACCTCGTCTTGAAGTAGTCACGGAACCCTTCGGCACTGCTGAAATGGTCCACCCGTAGGGTGGCCTTCGGCTCCTCAATGGTGGTGACGCGCTCCCCCACCAGCTTCTTGGCGACCACGCTGGCACCCGCGAGCACCGCGGGGATGGCTGCGTTGCCGGTTCCGGCGGCAACATCTAACACCCTGTCGCCGGGTTGCACCCGGGCGGCTTCGACGAGCACGGCGCCAAGAGTAGGAATGATGTCGGCGGCCAGCGCAGGGTAATCACCCAGGGCCCACAGGGCCCGATATCTGGCCTTCAGCGCGCGGTTTTGCTCCGACGCGGTCGGGGTGGTTTCGTCAGTTTCGCTTCGGTTCTCCAGATCATTCATGATGGCTCCTCGGCTGGCGGATTGCAGCGCGCTGAATCAGTGGAGGCTGTGCTGCCACAATGGCCCTCAACCGCGCCTCTGTAAAGGCCTGCCCAGACCGCGCGGAACCCGCCAGCCGAGCGGTGAGAGAGCGTGCCCGGGGCGTTTCGGCCCGCCAGCTCTCACCGCTCGGCGGAAGGCAAGGGGTTACCCGCGGTGAGCCGGTTCGGCCCGGCGCTGACGCTCCTTGGGCTTGGACGCGAGCCCAGTGCCCGACGAACCCGCCCGGTGCCCCGGTCCGGCTGTCCGGCCGAGGCGCGACGGCCACCAGATGCGGTGCCCAATGTCGTACGCAAGTGCAGGCACCAGCAGCGACCGGACAATCAGCGTGTCGAGCAGGACACCGAAGGCCACGATGAACGCGATCTGGGCCAGGAACAGGATCGGGATGACGCCGAGGGCCGCGAACGTCGCCGCCAGGACCACGCCCGCCGAGGTGATCACGCCACCGGTCACGCCCAGACCCCGCAGGATCCCCGGTCGGGTGCCGATCCGCAGGGACTCCTCCCGCACCCGCGTCATCAGGAAGATGTTGTAGTCCACTCCCAGCGCCACGAGGAAAACGAAACCGAACAGCGGAACGGATGCATCAGCACCCTCGAACCCGAGCAGGTTGTTGAAGACCAGTGCCGAGACGCCCAGCGCCGTCGCATAGGAGAGCACCACGCTGAAGATCAGCAGCACCGGAGCGACCACCGAGCGCAGCAGCAGCATGAGGATCAGCAGAATTACCACCAGCACAATAGGAATGATCTTCACCAGGTCCGCCTGCGCAGTGTCATTGGTGTCGATGGCAATGGCGGTCACCCCACCCACCAGCGCTTCCGGGCTGGCGTCGTCGAGCGCGGTCCGTAGTTCGCGCACCACGTCCTCGGCCTGCTCGGAGTCCGCCTGTGCCTCAAGGGTTCCAGTGATCAGGACGTTGCCGTCGCGAACGACGACGTTGCTCCCGGGTTCGGGTGATTCAACAGTGAGTGCCGCGTCGGTAATGCCTGCCTGGTTCTGCACCACTTCCAGGGCTGCATCCTGGTCCTGCTCTGGGGCAATGACCGAGACCGGGCTGCCGGAGCCGGCGTCGAAGTGGCGTGCCAGCGCATCCTGGCCGTCCACGGCATTGGATTCCGTCAGGATCAGGGCTGACTGTGGCACACCGTTCGCCTGCAGCTGGAACAGTCCCAGCGAGCCAGCGGCCAGCACCAGGAATGAGGCAATCCAGACGGTGCGCGCCCGGCGGGAGACAAGGGTGGCGATCCTCTTCCAGATCCCGCGGAGACCTTCCAGGCCAGTGACCTCGACCCCCTCGGGTTGAACGTGGTGCGTGCCAGCCTTGGGGCGCAGGGGCCAGAAGGCTGCGCGGCCAAAGAGCAGCAGAAACGCGGGCAACAGGGTCAGTGCAGCGGCGAGGGAGAACAGGATGCCGATCGCCGCGATCGGCCCGAGGCTCCGGTTGGAGTTCAGGTCGGAAAAGAGCAGGCACAACAGCGCGATGATGACCGTCGCCGCCGAGGCCAGAATGGGTTCGAATGAACCGCGGTAGGCCACCCGCATCGCATCCCACTTGGACTCGAACTCGCTCAGCCCCTCCCGGTACCTTGCAACGAGCAGCAGCGCGTAGTCGGTAGCCGCTCCGATGACCAGAATCGACAGGATGCCCTGGCTTTGGCCGCTCAGCTGGATCCACCCCCAGCTTGCCAATGCGTAGACGAGCAGGATCGAGGTGGCGAGCGCGAACACCGAGGTGAGGAGCACCAGGAACGGCAGGATCACCGACCGGTAGACGGCCAGCAGAATGACAAAGACGGCGGCGAGCGCAACCCCGAGGAGCAGTCCATCGATTCCAGCAAAAGCGCTCACCAGATCGGTGGCGAAACCCGCTGGTCCGGTGACATAGCCGGTGGTGCCCTCCGGGATTTCGGCGGTCAGCACAGCACGCAGTTCCTCGACAACTTCCCCGAGCTCGGCGTCGTCGGCCACGAAGGCGATGTACTGGATGGCGAACGAGTCCTCGGACGGTACCGGGCCGACGACTGCCGGAGCGCCCTCCTCGGGTGGTTCCAGACCCTCGACCGCGGCAAGAGACGTCGCCAACTCTTCGTAGGCTCCCAGCTCAGTCGGCGGGATCTCGGTTTCGGACTCCACCACGATCACCGCTGGCAGCGCATCCGAATCGGTGAACTGCCCCTGCAATTCCGCTGCCTCCGTGGACTCGGCGCTGGCCGGCAGGAAGGAGGCCTGGTCATTACTGGAGACCTCCTCCAGCTTGCCGAACGTCGGGCCACCAAACGCCGCTCCTAACAACCAGATCAGGACGACGACGGCGGGGAGCAGGACCCGTAACCACTTGCTGTGCATGATGAACGCCTCTCAAAGTACTTATCTCTAAAGGAGACTATATCCATCATGGAGATAATTGGGTAGACGGACTAGAGTTGACTTTGCTGCAACTGTTGGACCGACGAGGTGAAAGTAACGATGGCAGAGAATTCCCAGCCCGAACTGATGGCGTTGCTCCAGCAGTTCACCGTGGAAACAGACCGCTACGTGGATGCTGTCAGCGCGCGCGACTCGCTTTACCGGACCGACCTCAACGCGCTCGGGGTCATGATGGGCGCTGCACGCGCGGGGATGACCGTCACCCCCGGGATGCTGCGCTCCGAACTGCACCTCAGCTCCCCCGCGACCACGGCCCTGGTGGACCGCCTCGATAATGCCGGCCACGTCAAACGCTCGCGCAGCGATGTCGACCGGCGCCAGGTCCATCTCGAAATGACCGAGAAGGCGATGCTCACGGGTGGACAACTCTTTGCCCCGTTGGGGCGGCATATCCGCGGCGCGCTGAAGAACTTCTCCGAAGAGGAGCAGCGTCTCCTGGCCGACATGATGCGCCAGATCACCGCAGCAACCATCGCCGCACGGGACGACGTCGTCCGTCCGCCGGCCGAGTAGTCGCAGTTGCCCTCCGGCCGAGTAGGCGCAGTTGCTACGCTCAGTGAATGGAGCACACATCAGGCGGACATGAGCACTTCGATGTAGTAGTGGTGGGTGGCGGACACAACGGCTTGGTTGCCGCCTCCTATCTGGCGAAATCGGGGCGGTCGGTGGTGGTGCTGGAGCGCCAGGACCAGGTGGGCGGAGCTGCCGTCTCGGCGGAACCTTTCCCCGGCACCGGCGCAAGGATTTCCCGCTATTCCTATCTGGTCAGCCTGTTCCCGCAACAGATCATCGACGATCTGGGCCTGGACCTAACGCTCGTGCGCCGACGCTATTCCTCCTACACCCCGCTGCCCGGGAGCGAGACGGGGCTACTGATCGACAACGAGGACCACCAGGCCACCCGGGACAGCTTCCGCCGGGTGGGTGCAGGTGAGGACGCGGACAAATTCAACACCTTCTACGCCCGCACCGCGGTCCTGGCAGAGAAGCTCTGGCCCACCGTCACCGGGCCGCTGCTCCGGCGCTCCGAGGCCAGGAAGTTGGTGGGCGACGACGGGATCTGGAACGACTTCATCGATCAGCCCCTCGGCCAGGTGATCGAGCGGACCGTGGACACCGATCTGGTCCGCGGGGTGCTCCTCACGGACGGATTGATCAGCACCTTTGCCCGCGCCCACGATGAGGACCTGCAGCAGAACAAGTGCTTCCTCTATCACGTGGTCGGCGGTGGCACCGGCGACTGGGATGTTCCCGTCGGCGGGATGGGTGCCGTCAGCGGCGCGCTGGAACGCGCGGCGCTGGCCGCGGGGGTGGTGATACGCACCCAGGCCGAGGTGACCGCCGTCGCGCCGAACGGCGTAGTCCATTACCGGGAGTCCGGTGTTCAGGGGCCGGTGCTGAACGTCACCGGTGGGCATGTGCTGGCCAACGTCACGCCCGCGGTGCTGGGCCGGCTAATGGGCGGCCCGGGAGCAGAAGGGTTCGCTACCACTGCCCCCGCGGCTGAGGGTGCGCAGGTGAAAGTCAATCTCCTGCTGTCCCGGCTGCCGCGGCTCAAGGACCCGACGGTGCAACCCGAGCAGGCGTTCGGGGGCACCTTCCACATCAACGAACTGTACTCACAGCTTGATACCGCCTACTCGGAGGCCGAGCAGGGCCGGATCCCGTCCCCGCTCCCGATCGAAATCTACTGCCACTCGCTGGCGGATCCGTCGATCCTGTCGGACTCGCTCCGCGCATCGGGCGCGCAGACCCTGACCGTCTTCTCACTGCAGACCCCACACCGGCTGACGGTGGGAGCCGACCACGCCACAGTGCGGGCCGAGCTGCAGGCCGCCGTGTTGGCGTCACTGAACAGCGTGCTGGCAGAACCGATCGAGGACTGCGTCCTGCTCGACGGCGACGGCCGGCCCTGCATTGAGACGAAGACCACCCTTGACCTGGAGGAGGCCCTTGGGCTCACCGGGGGCAACATCTTCCATGGCCGCCACAGCGCGGCCATGGCCGTCCTTGAGGAGCAGTAGGAACCACCGGCAGACGGGAGCCTGACGGGAAAACGCCGGGCGGGTCAGGTAAACGGGGCCGCGGCGGTCACGACAGTACAGTGGAAGTCAACCAAAGATTCTGATCTACACGAGCGACCGCACCGGTGTGGAGCATCGGTGCCGGCGCTCACAATTCTTGAGGCTAGCTTGAAAGACAAAACCCACGAGGGGCGCCGAGCCCTGGTCATCAGCACCAGCCGGGACAGGGGTGCGCTCGCTGCAGTCCGGTCACTGCGCCAGTCCGGCTGGCTGGTGGGTGTTGGGACTCCCGACGGCGGCGGCATGCTGGGCGCATCGGGCGCCGTCTCGGCCCGGCACGTGGTGCCCCGGCCGCGGCGGGACGGTGCAGGGTTCATCGAAGGTGTACGCCGCGCGGTGGCTGCAGGATCCTACGACGTCGTATTTGGCGGCGGCGACGACTGGATGGCAGCGCTCGCTACCTACCGTGACGATATTCCGACCCGGGTGGCCCACCCGTCGGCTGACGTCGTGAATGCCGCGCTGAACAAGGTGGGGTTGTCCGACCGGGCGAACCGCACCGGTCTTGCAGCACCGCGAACCGTTCCGGCGTCAGCCCAGGCCATTGCGGACTGGGAGGGGCCGGTGGTGGTCAAGTGCCTGACCCATTGGGCACACGGCCAGACCCGTCCGCACCGGATCGAAGCGAAGCTCTTTCCCGACACCGTTTCCGCCGGACCGCAGATCGAGCGGATCCGGAAATCCGGGGCCGAACCAATCCTCCAGCAACCCGTCAAGGGTCATCTGGGCGCGCTGATCGGCGTTTTCCATGACGGCCACCTCGATGGGCGGGTGCAGCAGGTGACCTCCCGCCTCTGGCCCACCCCCAACGGCGTATCCACCCGGGCAGAGACGGTCCCCGTGGACGAGGACCTGGCCGCCCGTGCGGAGTCCCTGCTCCGCGACCTCGGCTGGTGGGGGCTGGTGGAGTTGCAGTTCCTGATTGACGACGACGGCACCCATCACCTCATCGACCTCAATGGCCGGTTCTTCGGATCCATGGCCCTCACCAACGCTGCCCGGCCGGGCCTGACCGACCTGTGGGGACGGCTGGTCCTGGGAGAGAAAGTCGACAGCCTGCCCGACGCGGCGGTGGGCAAGCGCTATGCCTGGACCGCTGGGGACCTGCGGCGGGCCGGCGTCGAACGCCGCGGCGGCCGGATCCCTGACGTCGTGGACACGTTGCGGTGGGCCAGCCAGGGCGTCCACAGTGTGTGGGACCTTCGCGACCCCGGGCCCACCCTGCACCTCGCCTCGGCGCGGCTTCGTCGGGTGGACCGCAAACCGAAACCAGCCGCCGCAACCACCTGAGCCGTCGCCAGTTAGCCCCGCCGGCCCTTCCGCACCACTGACTTGACCATGTCGAGCGCGAGGAGCCGTTCGGGCGCGCGCAGCACAATCAGACCCAACAGGTAGACGCCGCACACTACGAGTGCTGCTACCCCACCGGTAATGATCGCGGGCTGGCCGTCGATCAGTGCCAGCGCTCCCACTCCAGCCGCGCCGGCCACGGCGGCGAGGAGCAGTGCCCGCGCCAGCAAGGCCACCGCAGCCCCCAGATCAAGACCCTGGTGGCGACGTCGCAGGAGCCAGCTGTTCGCGAGGGCGGCGAATACCAACGATGCGGTGGTCGCCAGCGCGATGCCCGCAATCCCCATCAGCGGGGCAAGCAGGATGTCACCGACCACGTTGATGACCATCGCAATCACCGCCACCACTACCGGGGCCCGCGCATCTCCAATCGCGTAGGAGGTGCTGACCACCACCTGCCGGCAGCCCAGCGCCAGCAGTGCCGGCGCGTACCAGGCCAGGGCGGTCGCCGTCGCGGTGATGTCATCACCCGTGAAGGCGCCGCGGCCGAAGGCCACCTCCGCCAGTGGCTGGGCGGCGATAATCATCACCACGCACAGGGGTGTGAGGACGCTGACTGCCACCGCCAGCCCCCGTCCCACCAACCGGCGTATTTCGACGATGTTCTTCGAGGAGGCGCTCAGCGCCGGGTAGAGCGGAACCAGCAGGGAGGCGATGATCAGGGTTTCGGGAAGATTGACGAGCCGCCAGCCGTAGGACAGGGCAGTGATGGCGCCCTCCTCCAGGGTGGATCCGACGGCGCGGTCCACGAGCGTGTTGATGTTGCCGATGGCGCTGCCCACCAGCATGGGCGGCATCAGCCGTGCCATTTCGCGGAACCCGGGGTCGCGCAGGTTCAGCCGGGGGCGCACCCGGGTGCCCAGGGAAAACAGCGGTGGCAGCTGCAGCAGCAGGCGTGCTCCCGAGCCGACCACGAATCCGACGGCGAGTGCGGCAATCCCGTAGGTAGGCCCGAACAGGCCAGCCGCACCGATCATGATGATGTTGAACGGCACACCCTGCAGGGCCGACCAGGCCACCCGTCCGTGAGATTGTGACAGTGCCGCCAGCAGGTCGGTGCCAGCGATCAGCACGGTGGCGATCAGCACGATCCGGGTGAGCGATTCGGCGAGCTCCGCCTGGGCGCCGTCGAACCCTGGGGCGATGACCGCGGTGACCGGTCCTGCGAAGATGCTCATCACCACGCCACCCACACCGAGCACAATCATGGTGACGGTGATCGCGGTGTCGAAGCCCGGGTGCCCCCGGCAGCCATCGACCTCCTCGGCAGCCTCACGGGAGGTGACGGGAATTGCCGCCCGGGCCATCGCGTAGGCGATCAGGCCCAGGACAATGTTCATCAGTCCCTGGGCCACCAGGTAGGCGTCAAGTGCGGCGCCAGCCCCGAAAACCGCAGCGATGACGACGTCGCGCACGAAGCCGAACAGGGTGGACACAGCGGTCAGACCGGTCACCAGCAGGGCTGCCCTGCGAATACCTGGCCTAGTCACCCTATGACGATACATTTCGTGGCCGGGATCGCCCGCACCGGACGGCACCACACCGCCGTAGAATCATCTGGTGACTTTTTCCGTCTGGCTGGCTCTGCTGGGAGCGCAGGCCCTCATCAGCTTCAGCCCCGGTGCGGGGGCAGTCAACACCATGAGCAACTCGCTCACGGTGGGGTTCCGCCGTTCAATGTGGGGAATTCTGGGGCAGCAGGTGGCCCTCCTGGTGCACATCGCGGTGGTGGCGGCGGGCGTGGGGCTGCTGGTCGCGAGTTCACCGGTGGCATTCAACGTCATCCGGTTCGGTGGCGCCGCGTATCTGGTCTACCTGGGGATCCGGAAACTGCTCCAGACCCCCGACCTTGAGGAAGAGGCTGCCGTTCGCCAGGCCGAGGGTGCCTTCTCGCTGTTTCGGCGCGGCCTGTGGGTGAACCTGCTGAACCCGAAGGCCATCGTGTTCTTCCTCGCGTTCATTCCCCAGTTCATCAGGCCCAGCGAACCGTTGCTGGGCCAGTACGGTGTCCTGGCGGGAACCGTGGTGGCCATCGACGTGCTCGTCATGTGGTTCTTCTATGCTGCCGCCGCCAAATCCTTCAGGCGGTTCACCCAGAATCCACGGGGCCAGATCGTTCTTAACCGCGTCTTTGGCCTACTGTTTGTAGCCGTGGGCATCCTGCTCGCCGTCGCCTGACGCCACCTCGAAGGATCCGCCGCCCATGGCACCCAAAGCCGGGACCGCCGTCGTACCGTTGATCATCGCCGTCGACGGTCGGTCGGGTGCCGGCAAGACCACTCTCGCCGTCGAGCTGGCCGCCCTGCTCCGCGAGCATCACACCGTGAGCCTGTTCCATCTCGAGGACATTTACCCAGGCTGGGACGGTCTGGAAGCCGGCATGGATCGTTACGTTGCGGGGGTGCTCACCCCACTCGCCGCTGGTCGTACCGCACGGTGGCGGGCCTGGGACTGGACCACCGACGACGACGGCCCGGAGCACAGCACCGAGCCAGCCGACGTTGTCATCGTTGAAGGAGTGGGTGCGGCCTGCCGGGCGGCCCTGGAATTCCTGGACGTCAGTATCTGGGTGCACGCCAACGAAGCGGTCAGGCGCACCAGCGCACTGAAGCGCGACGGTGACACGTTCGCCCCCTTTTGGGAGCGCTGGGCGCGGCAGGAGCAGTCCTGGCTCGACCGTGACGAGCCGCAACGGACCGCCGACCTGGTGGTGGACGGCCACCAGGATCCGGCTTCACCCCAGCGGGTCCGGCTGGCCCTCACGGGGTTGCCTCAGTGCGGGACGTTGCTCGCCGTGGAGCGGGCACAGCGTCGCGCGGTAACGCTGGAGGTGGAGCGCCTGCCGGGGCGACCGGATGGTGGCGCCCTCTTCGCCGCGCTCTACGGCGGCTCGGCGTGCGCTCTCTGGCTGGACAGTTCCGACTCGACGCCGGGCGGCGGCGGGCGGAGCCGGTTCAGTATCCTGGCCGACAACGGCGGCCAGTTCGGTCAGCTGGCCCGGCACACCGCGGGAACCACGGAGGTTGTCTCGGGCCCGGTCACCGCCCGCATTCCCGGCCCGTTCTTCCGCTGGCTGGATGGGACCTGGGGCCGACGCTCCGTGCCGACCCCCGCCGACTACCAGTGCGGTTTCACCCTCGGCTGGCTGGGCTACCTGGGCTACGAGCTCAAACGCGAGACCGGCGGCAGCTCGGCGCCGGCTGGCTCCCTCCCTGATGCGGCGCTCCTCTTCGCCGGACGCGCGGTCGTCATCGACCATGAGCAGGAGGTCACCTACCTGCTCACCCTGGCCGGTCCCGGCCGCGATGAGGAAGCCCGGGGCTGGGCCGCTGCGGCACGCCGAGCGGTCGAGGCGGCCTCCACACCGTTGGCAGCCCCGGCTAACAACCAAGATGAGGCTGCCAGCCAAGATGAGACTGCCCCGGTTGGGCACCCCGCACCGGTCTTCACCGCCCGGGACACCCGGGCCGGCTACCTGACCAAGGTCCGGCGCGCGCAGGCTGAGATCCGGGAGGGCAACACCTACGAGGTGTGCCTAACCACCGCGTTGCGCGCCCGCACCGCGGCACCGGTGAACGCGTTGGCCACCTATCTGTCCCTGCGGACGGCCAGCCCGGCACCCTTTGCCCACTTCCTGCAGTTTCCCGGTTTCGCGGTCGCCAGCACCTCGCCGGAACGGTTCCTCCGCCTCGGCGCCAACGGTGCACTGCGTGCCGAGCCGATCAAGGGGACCCGCCGTCGTTCACCGGATCCCTCGACCGACCTCGCCCTCCGGGAGGACCTGCGGACGTCCCTGAAGGACCGCGCCGAGAACGTCATGATCGTTGATCTGCTGCGCAATGACCTGTCCCACGCCGCGGTGCCGGGCAGTGTGAGCGTGAGCCGGCTGTGCGAGATCGAAACGTACGCCACCGTTCATCAAATGGTGAGCACCATTGATGCCCAGTTGCGTCCGGGGGTGTCCCGCGCGGAGGCCGTGGCGGTAGCGTTCCCTGCCGGATCGATGACGGGGGCGCCCAAGATCAGCACCATGGCCATCCTCGATGAGCTGGAAGGCGCACCGCGCGGAGTGTATTCGGGCGCCGTCGGCTACTTCTCCCTGAACGGGGCGGCGGACCTCGCCGTCGTGATCCGCACCCTGGTGTTGGAGGACGACGACGGCGGCACCCGGCTGAGTCTGGGCGTCGGCGGAGCAATCACCGCTGATTCCGATCCCGCCGACGAGTGGGAGGAAGTCCGCACCAAAGCCTTCGGGGTGTTGTCCGGTCTCGGCTCCGACTTCCCGGACAGCTGACGGCTCATGGCACCTCACGCACCCGAACTGTCGGTGGAGCTGGTCACCCGGTTGGTCGCCGGCCAATTTCCCCACTGGGCCGGGCTGGCGGTGTCCGAGGTGCTGCCGGGCGGAAATGACAACCGGACGTTCAGGCTCGGTGACGAGTTCCTGGTCCGGATGCCGAGTGCCGCGGGTTACGCCCCCCAGGTGATGAAGGAGCACCGCTGGCTCCCGATGCTCGCCGCGGAGCTGCCGTTGCCGATTCCCCAACCCGTGGCGCAGGGCGCCCCCGACGACGACTACCCGTGGCCCTGGTCGGTCTACCGGTGGATCGACGGCATTGCTGCGAGCGACACCGGCTCGGTGGATCTGGCCGACTGCGCCGCTTCGCTGGGAGACTTCCTTCGGGCGTTGCACCGGATCGAGACGAACGGTGCTCCCCTGCCGGGTGAACACAATTTACACCGCGGCGGACCGTTGGCCACCTACGACGCGGAGACCCGTGCTGCGATCGCCGACCTGGGGGAGGTGCTGCCCGGGGGTGCCGCAATGGTGGTCTGGGAAGCCGCCCTGGGTGCGCCGTGGACCGGGCCCCCGGTCTGGGTGCACGGCGACGTAGCGGCGGGGAATCTCCTGGTGGACAGCGACGGCCGGTTGGCCGCGGTGATCGACTTCGGCTGCTGCGCGGTCGGCGATCCGGCCTGCGACCTGACAATCGCCTGGACCCTCCTGGACCAATCCGGCCGGGAAGTGTTCCGCGACCGGGTGCGCCTCGATGACGGGACCTGGGCGCGGGCCCGGGGATGGGCACTGTGGAAGGCCCTCATCACCCTGGTCGAATGCATCGGCACCGGCTCCGACGGGGAGTCAGCCACCCGCCGGGTGATCAGCGAAGTGCTGAAGGACCATCAGGGACAGCCTTAGCGGCGGACCTTCCGGCGGCCGCTCATGCCCTCGGCCACACCGATCAGCAGTACGGAGGCAATGACCGCGACGACGAAGCCAAGCACGTTCAACTCAAAGATCTGCCCGGTGCCCAGGAGGCTGGCGATCACTCCACCGATCACCGAGCCGGCAAGACCCAGCAACAGGGTCGCGAGGAGGCTGAGGTTCTGCTTGCCTGGCTTGATGAGCCGTGCCAATGCGCCGATGATGAGTCCAGCGACGATGAATCCGATCACGATAACAATCCGTTCTGTGGGGGCTTTCCCGTTCCGGCGGGAAAAAGTGCCATTTGGTAACACTACTGATGAAATTCTATCGGGAGCGCACTGCCCAGTGAAACCGGCCAGTGCGCCGCCGTCGCCGTCGGCAGGTACCCAACTAAGCTGATCCCATGACTGTTCTCGTATTCCTTGATCCCGCCTACGACGACGGTCGCGTGGCCGACGCCACCCAGCCGCAGATCATGGCCACCGACCTTGGCGCGACGCGCGGAGACGGCATTTTCGAGTCGCTTCTGGCCCTCAACGGTGAGGCCCGGAAAGTGCAGGCGCACCTCGACCGACTCGCGTCCTCGGCGCGGGCGCTGGACCTTGACCTGCCCCCACAGGAGGCATGGCGGCGGGCAATTGCTACAGCGCTCGACGAGTACACGGCGGGTGCTGACGTTCTGCCGGAGACCGAGCTGACGGTGAAGCTGGTAGTGACCCGCGGGGTCGAGGGGGCCACGACGCCCACCGCCTGGGTGCAGGTGGCGCCGGTCCCCGAGAAGACCCGGCGGCAGCGGCGGGACGGGCTGGCAGTGCTGCTCCTCGACCGGGGGTATGACAGCACGGTGGCCCAGCGGGCTCCGTGGCTACTGATGGGCGCAAAAACCCTTTCCTATGCGGTCAACATGGCCGCGGTCAGGTACGCGCAGGCCCATGGCGCCGACGATGTCATCTTCACCTCCTCCGACGGCAAGGTGCTGGAGGGTCCCACCTCCACGGTCCTGCTGGCCCGGGTCCGGGACGGCGTGAAGACGCTGCTGACCCCCCAGCTGGAGAGCGGTATCCTGCCCGGAACTTCGCAGAGTGCGCTCTTCGAGGTGGCGAAGTCTGCCGGGTGGGAACTCGGGTACGGTCCGCTGGTCCCCGCAGAGCTGTACGACGCCGACGGCGTCTGGCTGATCTCCAGTATCCGGCTGCTCGCCCCAGTCAACTCGCTCGACGGACAACAGCTTCCCACCCCGCCCGAGCTCACCGAGGAACTGTCGGCACTGGTAGCGAAAATATCCTGACGCCGGTTGTCGATTTCCGCCCGGGTGAGCCGTCATGGACATGAGCGGCGCAACAGGGCGCCTTCGGAGGACACGATAGGAGCTTTCAGATGAGAACTGAATACATCATCCTGCTGCACGACAACGAGCGCGCCTGGCTCGACGCGACACCCTCACAACGCGCCGAGACCTTCGCACGCCATGACGAATTCACCCGGCGCTGCGGCGAGGACGGGCACAAGATCACCGGAGGCGCGGAACTGCAGCCGTCCGGGACCGCCAGGATTGTGCGGGGCGGCAGCGTCGGCATCACCGATGGGCCCTACACCGAGACGGCAGAGCAGCTGGGCGGTTTTTACCTGGTGGAAACTGACAACCTCGAATCCCTTGCGCATTTGGTCAGTGAGCTGCTGGCCGACACCACCGGGCCCGCCGAGATCCGGGCCACCATCCCACCCAGTGAGGGCAGCTAGATGAAAATCGCAGTCTTTCTCTACCAAGACGAGTCGATCTGGGCGAATGCCACCGAAGCCGAACAGGAACAGTGGATGGGCGAACACGATGCCTTCTCAGAGGCAGCCCGCCAGCGAGGGACGATCATCGCCGGGGAAGCGCTGGCCGCCGTCTCGACAGCGACCACCGTGCGGCGACGCGGGGATCAGGTGAGTCTGACCGATGGGCCGTTCGCTGAAACCGCCGAACAGCTGGGTGGTTTCTACGTGTTGGACGTTCCGGACCTCGACGTCGCGGTGGACCTGGTGAAGCTGCTCCCCGAGTACACGGTGGAGCTGCGCCCCATCACCGAATACTGATCTATCACCGAGAACCGGTCCATCACCGAATACCAGGGAGCACACCAATGCCGGTTCCGTCCGGGGACGCACACGCTGCCCTCGAGCGGGCCTGGCAGGACCATTGGGCCAGGCTCCTCGCCCTGCTGGTGGGCCGGTTCCGCAGGCTTGACCTCGCCGAGGATGCGCTGGCCGAAGCGTTCGCTGCGGCGGTCCGCACCTGGCCGCGGGACGGAACCCCCGACTCCCCTGCGGCCTGGCTGCTCACAGCCGCCCGGCGTCGCGCCCTGGATCAGGTGCGTGCCGAGGCAATCGCGCGGCGGCGGGAACCGCTCATGGTGGTCGACACCGAAGTGCGAGCCCACGCCGCTCAGGCAATCCACGCCGGCGGCCACATACCCGACGAGCGGCTGCGCATGCTCTTCACCTGCTGTCACCCGGCGCTCTCCGCCGATGCCCGGGCGGCCCTTGCACTGAGGTTCGTCAACGGCCTCAGTGTCACCGAGATTGCCCGCCTGTTCCTGGTCCAGGAGTCGACCATGGCCGCCCGGCTCACCCGGGCTAAGAAGAAGGTGGCGGCGGCGGGGATTCCGTTCACCCTTCCGGCAGCGGACCGGCTGGCCGAACGGCTGGAGGTGGTGGCCGCCGTCATCTACCTTGTCTTCACCGCCGGGTACGCTCCGGCCACCGGTGAAGACCCGGTGCGCACCTCGTCCGCTGCCGAGGCGATCCGGTTGGCCCGGCTGCTCGATGACCTGCTCCCCAACCAGCCGGTGGTCCTCGCCTTGCTCGGCCTGATGACTCTCCAGCATTCGCGGCGGGACGCCCGGGTAGCAGCCGATGGCTCGCTGGTGCTCCTCCCGGACCAGGACCGGACCCGATGGCATACCGCCGAGATCCGGTCCGGGCTGGACCTGCTGGGCAGGGTTCCCCCGGGAACATCGGGGCTGGCGTTGGAGTACCTGCTCCAGGCCCGGATCGCCGCCGAGCATGCTGTCGCGGCCCGCGCAGCCGACACCCGGTGGCACCGGATCGCAACCCTGTACTCCGAGTTGGAAGCGCTGACCGGCTCCCCCGTGGTGCGGCTCGCGCGCGCCGTTGCCGTGCTGGAGGACGAAGGCCCCGTGGCAGGTCTCGCGCTGCTGGCCGGGCTGGAAGAACGGCTCCCCCACCACCATCGTCTTCCCGCGGTGCGGGCCGAGCTTCTGGCACGCGCGGGTCGGGCACCGGAGGCGGCTGCCTCGTTTAACGCCGCGATCGCACTCTGCGGTAATGCTGCAGAACGGGACCACCTCCGGCGTCGGGCCGCCGAGGTCGGCGAACAGGCGGGCCGGGGCAACGAGCCCTCCGGCTAACTGGCGTCGAGGAGGAAGTTCCAGGTCCCGGCCAGCACCGCGGCGGTGACCGCTGTTCCGGCGATCAGCACGCCGACCAGGCAAACCCAGAGGTCCAGCCGGGTGAAGGTGCTTTCCCTCGCCCAGGTGCGGTCCCCTGCTCCGAACCCGCGCGCCTCCATGGCCACCGCCAGCCGGGTGGCCCGGCGGATGGCCTGCACAATCAGCCCGAACCCCTGCCCCAGGAAGTTTCGAAACCGGGCCACGGGGTTGCCTTCAAACCCGACCCCGCGGGCATGCCGGGCCAGGCCGAGTGTCCGCCACTCGTCCACCAAAAGACCCACCAACCGCAGCCCCGCAAGTGCACCGAGCACAAACCGGTGCGGCATCCTCAGTTTCTGCGCCAGCGCGTCGGCGAGGTCCGTCGGGTCGGTGGTCGTCAGCAGGAAAATACCGGGAAGGGCGATGGCCAGCCCACGCAACCCGATAGCGATCCCCGAGTTCACCGAGTCCTGGGTGAAGAGCACCGGACCGAATTCCAGGAGCACCGCTCCCGTCTTCTCCGCCAGCAGGGCCGTGCCATAACCTGCGACCACCGCCGCCACGACCAGCGGCCACGTTCGCTTCAGCAGTTGCCAGGCGCTGATCCCCAGCAGCGGGAGCAGCAGCAGTTCGCTCCCCAGCACGACGGCGGCGCTCACCCAGTCGATGCTGAGCATCACCACCACTGTCACCAGGACCGCAGCGAACAGTTTGGATAGCGGGTTGGCCCGCGGCAGGAGCCGGCCGGTGAGCTGCGGCGTCAGCACATCAACGCTCACGAGGCCGCCTCCGGTACTGCCTGGCTATCGGCGACACGCAGCAGCCGGCTTCCCAGCGCCTCGGTGAACTCCTGGTCGTGGGTGACGGCCACCAGGCTGCCACCGCCTTGGATCAGTTCAGCCATCAGGGCTACCAGCTCCGCCCAGGTGTTCGCGTCCTGCCCGAAGGTGGGCTCATCCAGCACCAGGATGTCGGGGTTCGTGGCCAGCATGGTCGCCACCGACAAGCGGCGCTTTTCACCGCCGGAGAGCGTGAAGGGGTTGGCATGCAGCAGCGATGTGAGCCTGAGCCGCTCAGCGATCGGATCGACCCGCCGCCGGAGGGTCGCCTCGTCGCTGCCTTCCAGGCGGCGCGGCCCGAATTCGAGTTCGTCGATCACCCGGTGGGTGAGGAACTGGTGTTCGGGTTCCTGGAACACGGTTCCGATCCGGGTCACCAGCTGGGCTGACTTCCAGGCGTGGGGGTTGGTGCTGGCGCCGCGGGCGAGCGCCGGAGCGGCCTGAAGCACTCCGCCCCGCGGCGGAAGGAGCCCGGCCAGGGTCAGCGCGAGCGTGGATTTGCCGCCCCCGTTGGGTCCGACAATGCCCAGCGACGCCCCCGCCTGCAGGTCAACGTCGACGCCGTCGAGCACCACTGGACCGCGCCTGGTCCGGGCGACCGAAAGCCCACGGGCTGCCAGCAGCGGGTCCCCGGGGGACGGCAGCAGCCCTGGCACGGCTGGCTGGTGCCCGGGGATCCACACGCCGGCCTCCGCCAGCCGCTCGCGGGTGCGGGAGTCAGTGAGGACGGTGCCCGGCGGGCCATCGGCGAGGATACCGCCGTCGGCCGCCAGCACCACCACCCGGTCCACCACGTCAGCCCAGACCGCCACCCGGTGTTCCACCACCACGAAGGTGGCACCGGTTCGATCCAGGACACGGACGACGGCGTCCCGCACCTCCAGGACACCCTCGGGGTCGAGGTTGGCTGTCGGTTCATCCAGCAGCAGCAGCCCGGGCTGCATGGCCAGCACCGCGGCGAGAGCGAGGCGCTGCTTTTGCCCGCCGGAAAGCGCGGTGGTGGACCGGTCCAGGGGAACGTCCAGCCCGACGTCGTCGAGCGCCCACCACACCCGCTCCCAGATCTCCGTGCGGGGGACGGACTGGTTCTCGGCCCCGAACGCCACCTCGTCGCCCACCCGGGCGAGGACGATCTGCGTGTCGGGGTCCTGCAGGACCAGCCCGGCGCGTCCCCGGACCCGGCCGGGCGGGCTTCCGTCGAGGGTGAGGGAACCGTGCTCCTCGCCCTGACCGTCGTCGCCGAGCACGCCCGCCAGGCCATGCAGCAGGGTGGACTTCCCGGAACCGGACGCGCCGAGCAACAACACCCGTTCCCCGGGCTCGACCACCAGGTCAATGTCCTGGACCGCTGGTCTCTTGCGCCCGGCGTGCCGCCAGCTCCAGCCGCAGGCTGCGATCCTGACGGCTGCCCGCTCCCTCGTTTGCTCGGCCATACCGGTTAGACGTCAGCCGTTCGTCCGGCGGCGAAGGCGGACAAGACGCCTGTCTTAGCCAGTCCCCGGACGGCCAGCCACGAGAGAAGCCCCGCGATCACCACACCGGAGATGGATGCGAAGAGCACGTACATGAGCTGCCATTCCACGGCCCAGAGGGCGTTGTAGAGGATGTTCTCGGAGATGGCGAGGGCCAGTCCAGCACCCAGCCCGGCGAGCAACGCCACCCCGAGGTTCCATTTGCGGTAGAGGAACAGCAGGAAGATCAGTTCCGCCCCCAGTCCCTGGATGGCACCGGAGAGCAGGGTGGTCAGGCCGAACTGGGTGCCGAGGAGTGCCGAAACGGCGGCCGCCAGCACCTCGCAGTAAATGGCCGCGCCGGGTTTCCTGATGATGAGGCCGCCGAGAACCCCGGCGATCAGCCACCCTCCGGTATAGAGTCCTGCCAAGGGCGGGAACGCGCTGGTGATCGCTGCGATGCCTGTGTAACCGGCGGACCAGGCGAAGAACACCACCCCGACGGCGACCGCCACCACCGACGCGACGACGATATCGACCACGCGCCACTGATAGTTGGGGCGTCGGGTGGGGGTGTTACGGGTTTGTGCTGGTGATGAAGCCATGTTGAATTCCTCCTGAGGTACAGGAGGGGAGGGCACCTAAGGCCTGCAGCAATGCCACTGGCCGGGCACCCTGAGATACTCGACTCCCTTCGCCGGTACTAGCCGGATCAGGTTCGAGGGTCTGCGGTAGTCCGCACTCTCAGCGCCCGCTCATGATCTGAGCGGCGCTCCCCTGTCGTATGTTTAGCATTTTCCAGCGTACACCTGATCGTTTCACTCCGCCCCCAAACCACCCAGCGTTCGGCGACGGATGCGTCGTTGTCGACGAGGCGAAACGCTAGGCTAGGAAAAAGAGCAACCATCGAAGGAGACACCCATGAACCAGTTTATGAAACTGCTCGGCGTAGCACTGAGCCTCGGAGCCGGAATTGTCGGCGCCAAGCTGGTGGATTTCATCTGGCACAAGACCACCGGCAAGGCATCACCCAAGGATGAGGACGCCCTCGAGAACAGCCTGCGCTCCGCCATCGCGTTCGCCCTGATTTCCGGGGCCGTCCGAGCGGTCCTGCAGGTCCTCACCAACCGCACCACGCAGAAGGCAGCCCTCCGGTTCGCGAAGACCCGCGACCTGACCTAGGCGCCCGCTTTACGTCTCGTCGGGGCGCTCGGCCATATTCGGGTCGGGCGCCCTTTTGCCGGCCGCCTTCTCTACGACCTCATCGAGTTCGTCCATGCTGAGCAGGTCACGCCGCATGTGCTTGGTACGGTAGCCTGCCCGTCCCACCATGTGGGCCGAGACGGGGACGGTCAGCAGCATGAAGATCCAGCACAACAACAGCACGGGCAGCAGGACCCAGCTGCCCAGCTGCAGTGCCATCGCCAGCAGGAACAACAGCAACCCCAACACCTGGGGTTTGGTGGCCGCATGCATTCTGGCCAACAGGTCAGGAAACCGGAGCAGCCCGACACCGGCAGCAACGGACATGAGGGATCCGCCGATCAGGAACACGGCGGTCAGGGCGTCATTCACTGTCTCGTTCATGTCCTATTTCCTGTCCGTCACGAAGCGCGCCACGGTGACCGAGCCGATGAACCCGATCACCGAGATGGCTACCAGGAGCACCACGTTGTCCAGGTGCCGGTTGACCGCCATATCCATGGCAAGTGCCCCACCGATGGTGGCGAGCAGCACGTCGATGGCGAGCACCCGGTCCAGGATGGAGGGGCCCCGGGCAATGCGGTACAGGGCGCACAGGGCGGCGAGGACGAGCAGGCCCGCAGAGATAATGATGGCGACAGTCATCATGTGCTGGCCCCTTCCTGACGGGAGTCGTTCTCCTCATCGAACCGGTCCTCGGCTGTCAGCAGCGCCAGATCGTCCCGCGTTCCCATGATCCTGATCAGCCAGGCTTCGGTGGCGCGCACGTCGGACCGGATTTTTGCAGCATCTTCGGGGGTGACGACGTTCAGGCAGTGCAGGTACAGGGTTGAGGTGGAACGGTCCACCTCAATCACCAGCGATCCGGGGATCAGGGACAGGGCATGCCCTGTGGTGGTGACCAGCAGGTCTGACGGGCTACGCAATTGCACGGCGACGACGGCGTTCACAAGGTGCGGCCCGCGGGTCAACGAGAGCCAGAACACCTCGAAGCTTGCGACCACCAGCTTGTAGATGAACCGGACCGCGAACGGCACGGCGTAGAGCACGTTGAACCGTCCGCTGAGCTCCACCGGGGGCAGGTACAGCAGATTGGCGACGGCGTAGGCGATCAGGCCGCCGAAGATGAGGTTACCCGGGCTGAAGTCCTGCCAGAGTGCACCCCAGACAATGACCAGCCAGATGATCAGAGGCAGTTCGGTGATGAACGGGATCTTCTGCCGGGTCATGGTGCGCTCCCCTCGCCGAGGACAGCCTCAATGTAGTCGGTGCGTTCCAGCATGTTTTTCGCTGCGTTGTCGCTGATCTCGAACAGCGGGCCAGCCAGCAGGGTGAGCAGCAGGCCGAGCCCCACGAGTCCCATGGTCGGACCGACCATGGTGCGTGGCAGCAGGTTGACGGGGTTGCGTCCGGAGAACCGGCCGGTCGTTTCACCGTTGACGCGCTGCGAGGTGCGGACCGCTGAACCGTCAGCCTTGGTTGCCAGCAGGATGGGGTCGGGATGGAGGGCGTCTTCCGGGCGGCGCCAGAACGCGCGGTTCCAGACCCTCGCGATCGCCAGAAGTGTCAGCAGGGAGGTGATCACGCTGGCGCCGACGGCCACGTAGGCGATCGGCGAGCCCAGCTCGACGCCTGCCTGCAGGATCCCCAGCTTGCCAAGGAAGCCGGAGAACGGCGGGATGCCGGCAAGGTTCATGGCCGGGATGAAGAACAGGATTCCGAGGAGCGGAGAGAGTTTGGCCAGACCGCCAAGGCGGTCCATGTTGGCGGTCCCGCCACGACGTTCAATCAGCCCAGTGACCAGGAAGAGACTGGTCTGCACGGTGATGTGGTGGGCCACGTAGAAAATGGCAGCACCCAAGCCGACCACCGTCGAAATCGCCAGCCCGAAAATCATGAATCCGATGTGGCTGACCAGGGTGAAGGAGAGCATTCGTTTGATGTCGGACTGTGCCAGGGCACCGAGGATACCCACCACCATGGTGAGGATCGCGACCACCATCAGCAGCGTATTGATCCGGTCGCCCGGAAAAAGGAGGGTCTCGGTGCGAACCATCGCGTACACGCCCACCTTGGTAAGCAGGCCAGCGAACACTGCGGTCACCGGTGCTGGCGCCGTCGGGTAGGAGTCGGGCAGCCAGAAGGAGAGCGGGAACACCGCAGCCTTGATCCCGAACGCGACGAGCAGCATCAGGTGCAGCATCATCTGCGTCGCCGGGTCGATTTCGCCCAGTTTCACGGCGAGGTCGGCCAGGTTGATGGTGCCGGTAGCCGCGTAGATCATGCCGATCGCGATCAGGAACAAGAGGGAGGACACCACGCTGACCACCACGTAGGTGACGCCGGCACGGATTCGGGGTGTGGTTCCGCCCAGGGTCATCAGCACATAGCTTGCGGTCAGCAGGATCTCGAAGCCGACGTACAGGTTGAACAGGTCACCGGACATGAACGCGTTGGAGACGCCCGCCACCAGGATGAGGTAGGTGGGGTGGAAGATCGAGATCGGCCCGTCCTCGTCCCCGTCGGTCATTCCCTGCCCGGTGGCGTAGACCAGCACGGCCAGGCTGATTGCCGTCGAGATGACCAGCATCAGCGCCGAGAACTGGTCGACCACCAGGGTGATCCCGAACGGCGGCATCCAGCCGCCAATGAACACCGCGGTTGCGCCGTTCACTGCAGCGTTCTGGAGCAGGAACAGTTCGAGGATCAGGGTGATGCTCAGCGTGGAGATGCTCACCGCACGCTGTGACCTTGAGTGGCGGATCAGGAGGAAAGCGATTGCCGCACCGAGGAAGGGCAGGACTACCGCCAGCGGTGCGTAGCTTGCGATGTTCACCGTGGCTCCTTCGGGTCGGCAGAGAGGTCGAGGACTCCTGCGTTCTGGGATCCGGGGGCTTCCTCGGCCTCCTCAAGCGGCGTGAACTCGGTGGTCTCCTCGGGCACATCGGCGTCGTCTTCGGCGTCGAAGCTGCTCTGACTGGCCACCCTGCGGTCCTCCATGTCGTCCTGCACCTCATCGCGCCTGCCCAGCACCCAGGACCGGTAGATGATGCCCAGCATGAAGGCTGTGACGGCGAAGGAGATCACAATGGCCGTGAGGATCAGCGCCTGGGGCAGCGGATCAGAGTAGGCGTCCGCGGGGATTTCCTCTGAGTACAGCGGTGCGACGCCAGCCCGGCCTCCGGTGGAGAGCAGGAGGATGTTGGCACCGTTGGCCAGCAGGATCAGGCCCAGCAGGACCCGGGTCAGGCTGCGCTCCAGCAGCAGGTAGATGCCGCCCGCGAAGAGGGCTGCCATGACCACCAGCAGGGTGATGTTCACGCTCATCGGGCCACTCCCTCGCCGGACTCGGTATGTTCTTGTTGCTGCGCCTGCATGTCGTCCGGATCGGTCGATGCGGAGAGGCCCTCGCTGCGTTCGTCAATCTCCGAGCCCAGGCTGCGCAGCACGTCCAGCACCAGCCCAACGACCACCAGATAGACGCCGATGTCGAAGATGGTCGAAGTGACGAACTTGACGTCCCCGAACACTGGCATCCAGAACTCCAGGATCGCGGTCTGGAGGATCTGACCGCCCAGCAGCAGCGGGATCAATGCGCTGAGGGAGGTGGTCGCCATACCCGCACCGAGCAAAACCCCCGCACTGACCGGGCTGGCTTCCGCCAGCTCGAAGCGCCCACCCGCCAGGTAGCGCACGGTCAGTGCCAGCCCGGCCATCAGCCCACCGGCGAATCCACCGCCCGGCAGATTGTGGCCCGCAAGGAGCAGGTAGATCGAGAAAATGATGATCGAGTGGAAAAGCAGCCGGGTGATGACCTCGAAGATGATCGACCTGCGCTCGGGTGCGAGGGTCCGTCCGGCCACCAGCCACGCGTCCCGCGAGACCGACGAGAACTTCTTCGCCAGCTCCAGCGCCGCGGCTTCCCGCCCGAACACGCCCAGGGGTTCCTGCCCGCGATCGACCGAACCGGATTTGACGCTTTCGGCCCGCTGGCGGGTGTCACCGCGCCCGCGGATGAAGATCAGGCTGGCAATACCGGTGGCGGCAATGGCCAGCACCGAAATCTCGCCGTAAGTGTCCCAGGCCCTGATGTCCACCAGGGTGACGTTGACGATGTTCTCCCCGCCTCCGCCCTCGTAGGCCAGGCCCGGATATTCAAGGGACACCGGGGCGGCGATACGTGAGGCCATGGAGGACATCGCGATTGCCGCCATGACCAGACCGAAGGAGATCCCCAGGACGGCGCGGAGCAACCGGTACCGTCCCGGCTCCTTTTGCCACAGCCGTGCGGGTAGCGAGCGCAGCGCGAGCACGAAGGCGACCAGCACGATCGTCTCGACCAGCATCTGGGTCAACGCCAGGTCGGGGGCGCCCTGCAGCGCGAAAATCAGTGCCATTCCATACCCGGTCACCCCGACCATGAGCACCGCCATGAACCGCTTGGTGGCGCGGATCGCAGCGAGGATGCCAAGGATGATGACGACGCCGGCCGCCACCTGCGCCGGCGAGTCCGCGTAGTGCCACTGGTCCGGAAGCGGCGCGTCGTAGAACACGATCGCCGTCAGCGGAGTGATGATGGCCATGGTCAGGATGACGAAGAGGTAGAACGCCAGCGAACCTCGCTGGGTGCGTCCGGTGATCCAGACGGCGACGTCGTCGAGCGTACCGATCGTGTATTTGTAGCCGCGTTCGGCGTCGATCAGGGCCGGCACCCTGGACTGTGTCCGCTCCACCTGGGCGCGGAACCAGAACAAGAGGACGCCGACGACGATGGTGACCACTGACAAGGCGAGAGCTGGGGTGAAACCGTGCCACAGGGCAAGGTAGCTGTCCTCGCCGTCGGCCTCGAACAGCGTCACGTACGGCTGAATGATGGCGTCCAGCGGGGCCGGCCAGAGTCCAAGCCCCACGGTGAAGACGGTGAGGAGGGCCGGGGCGAAAAGGAATGACTTCTCCACGCGGGTGAACTCAGTGGCTTCCTTCCCCTTGCAGGCGAATCCGCCCCAGACAAACCGGGCGCTGTAGGCGAAGGTGAGCGCCGAGCCGGCCACTATGCCGATGAGCAGCAGGGTGCCGATGGGAGTGGGATCGATCTCTGCCTGGTGGACGAAGGTCTCGAAGATTGATTCCTTGGCCACGAAACCCAGCAGGGGTGGAATGCCGGCCATTGATGCTGCGGCGATGGTCGCGATGACGGCGAGGGCGGGGGCAGTTTTGCGGATTCCAGCGAGCTTGCGGATATCACGGGTGCCAGCCTGGTGGTCGATGATGCCGACCACCAGGAACAGCGTCGCCTTGAACAGCCCGTGCGCCACGAGCATGCCGAGGCCGGCGAGCGCCCCGCCGGGCCCGCCCAGGCCTACCACCATGGTGAGGAATCCGAGCTGGCTGACGGTACCGTACGCGAGGATCAGTTTCAGGTCGTGCTGGCGCAGCGCCCGCCACCCGCCGATCAGCATGGTGGCCAATCCGAGGATCATGATCATCGGCAGCCAGGAGGCGGCGTCGGCAAACCCCGGGGCGAAACGCGCCACCAGGTAGATGCCGGCCTTCACCATCGCTGCCGCGTGCAGGTAAGCGCTCACCGGGGTGGGAGCGGCCATGGCGCCGGGGAGCCAGAAGTGGAACGGGATCAGCGCCGACTTGGTGACCGCTCCGACCAGGATCAGACCAATCGCGACGTCGACCACCAGCCCGTTGGACAGCAGCGATTCGGACTGGGCCATGATGTCCGAGATCCGATAGGTGCCAGCGGTCTGGCCCAGCATGATCATGCCGACCAGCATCGTGAGCCCGCCGAGGGTGGTGACAATCAGCGCTTGCAGGGCGGCGCGGCGTGCCGCAAGACGGTGCCGGGAGTAACCGATCAGCAGGTAGGACAGGACAGTGGTCAGTTCCCAGAAGATGAACAGCAGGATCATGTCGTCGGCGGTGACCAGCCCGAACATGGCACCGGCGAACGCGAGGAGCTGAGCGCCGAACGGCCCCAGATTGGGGTCGTTCTGCTTGAAGTACCGTGCGCAGTAGAACAGGACCAGGGCACCGATTCCGAGGATGAGGAGCGATAGCACGGCGGCCAGCGTGTCCATCCGGAAGGCCAGTTCCAGGGTGAGGCTCGGGATCCACCGGAAGATGATGGACGGTGGAGCGTTGGGCTGGCCCTCGAGGAGGTTCTGCCCCTCCCCCGTGTACTGGTCGAAGGTGATGACCAGCCAGACGAACGCAGCAGCGGGGACGGCGGCCAGCACGTAGAAGGCCGAGCGTCCGAGCCGGCGGAAGATCAGGGGCGCAACAAAGGCTACCGCGAACAACGCGATGAGCACGATTAGCACGATGATCTCCTGATCTCTCAGCGTGAGACGGTCAGCTGTTGACAGCACGGACGGTCAGGGGCTTCGACTTATTCTACCTGTGGAATACAGGGCATCCCGCCGGGTTACGCCGTCGGCAGTGGAGATGATCGGCGCGGAATACCTGGTGGCGGTTACACGTTTAGTTCCGTCACGGCCTTCTACCTCAGCTGCGCAGGGGGCAACGCGGGATAGCATTCACCCTATGAGCGTGGAATCCCCCCAGCCGGTACCGTCCCAGCACTCCTCCAGCGCCCGGGAGAAGGACGCGGTTCCAGGCCAGGCGAGCGGTGCGGGCAGGCTCCTGTCGCGGCCAGTACTCGCGTGGGCGTCATGGGACTGGGGGTCGGCCGCGTTCAACGCGGTGATGACCACCTTCGTGTTTACGGTGTACCTCACCAGTGACGCCTTCGGCGGGGAAGCCCGGGCCTCGGTGGTGCTGGGCTGGGGCCTCGCCATTGCAGGCGCCATGATCGCTTTACTCGCGCCGGTGACCGGCCAACGCTCCGACAACGGTGGACGGCGGAAGCTCTGGCTGGGGGTGAACAGCCTTTTGGTGGCCCTGCTCACCGGCCTCTGCTTCTTCGTCTTCCCCCAACCGGAGTTCCTGCTCCTGGGCGTCGCCCTGATCGCCCTGGCCAACATTTTCTTCGAGTTCGCCGGCGTGAACTACAACGCGATGCTGACCCAGATCTCGACCCCACGCAGTATCGGGCGGATCAGCGGGTTCGGGTGGGCGATGGGTTATGTCGGCGGAATTGTCGCGCTCATTCTGGTGCTGGTCGCGTTTGTGGAGCCAGCCTTCACCTGGTTTGGCTCCGACACCACTGACAGCCTGAACATCCGGTTGGTCGCGGTGTTCTCGGCCCTCTGGTTCCTGGCATTCGCGGTGCCGGTGATGTTTGCGGTTCCGGAAGTCCCGCGTCAGGACAAGGCAGCGCAGCTGGGCTTCCTCGCGTCCTATGGGTTGTTGTTCCGCCGGGTCAGGGCGATCTACCGGACCAGCCCGCACACCATCTTCTTCCTCCTGGCGAGCGCCATTTTCCGTGACGGTCTTGCGGCGGTTTTCACGTTCGGCGGCATCATCGCGGCGGGTACCTTCGGGTTCACGCTGAGCGAGGTGATCGTCTTCGCCATCGCCGGGAACCTGATCGCCGCGGTCGGCGCGATCGTCGGTGGCTTCCTCGACGACCGGGTGGGCCCGAAACGGGTCATCATCGTCGCGCTGATTGGCCTGCTGATTGCGGGCTCCGCCGTCCTGATCCTCGGACCGGGCACCCACGAGGTGCTGGGCTTCACCTGGACCGGAGACGTGACGTTCTGGGTGTTCGGGCTGATGCTGACCCTGTTCGTCGGTCCGGCGCAGGCTTCCTCCCGCGCCTACCTGGCCCGCCTGGCGCCTGCGGGAGAAGAGGGTGAACTGTTTGGCCTCTACGCCACCACCGGCCGTGCGGTGAGCTTCCTCGCCCCGGCCCTCTTCGCCGCGTCGATCACCATCTTCGGTGAGCAGCGGTACGGGATCATCGGCATTCTGGTGGTGCTGCTCGCCGGGCTCCTGGTGCTGCTCCCGGTGAAGCCACCGGCGAAGGTGGCTCCCGCCGTCGTGCCGTCCTACTAGGTCTCAGATAGCGGTGCGGTGGAAGTTCTGGTGACTGCGCGACGCCGTCGGGCCGCGCTGTCCCTGGTAGCGGTTGCCGTACGGTCCTGACCCGTAAGGATGTTCCGACGGGGAGGTGAGCCTGAAGAAGCAGAGCTGCCCTATTTTCGATCCTGGCCACAGCTTGATCGGCAGGGTGGCCATGTTGGAGAGTTCGAGGGTGACGTGACCGGAGAAGCCTGGATCGATGAAGCCGGCAGTGGAGTGCGTCAGCAAGCCGAGTCGGCCGAGGGAGGACTTGCCTTCCAGTCGGGCGGCGATGTCGTCGGGCAGCGTCACGGTCTCGTAGGTTGATCCGAGCACGAACTCGCCGGGGTGCAGAATGAACGGCTCATCGGCGTCCACCTCCACCAACCGGGTCAGGTCGGGCTGGTCCTCGGCCGGGTCGATGTGGGCGTACTTGTGGTTGTCGAACAACCTGAAGTAGCGGTCAATCCGTACGTCCACGCTGGAGGGCTGGACCATCGCCTCATCATAGGGATCGAGCACAATGCGCTCGCGGTCAATTTCGGTTCGGATGTCGCGGTCGGAGATCAGCACGGTTCAAAAATACCGCAGTCCAAGGCGTTAGTGGTTATCGACCGATCTCGGTGCGCACGGCGTACAGCTCGGGGAAGAACGTGAGCTCAAGGGCCTTCTGCAGGAAGCCGACACCCGAGGACCCGCCTGTGCCGCGCTTGAATCCGATGGTCCGTTCAACGGTCTTCAGGTGCCGGAACCGCCAGAGCTGGAAGTTGTCTTCAAGGTCCACCAGTTCCTCACACGCCTCGTACAGGTCCCAGTGTTCGGCCGCGTTTTCGTACACCGCCTTGTAGACCTGGACCAGATCCGGGTTGAAAACGTGCGCCGTGCGGACGTCCCGGTCGAGCAGCTCGGCGGGAATGGCGTGGCCCCGGCGGGAGAGCAGCCGGATGAACTCGTCGTAGATACTCGTCTGGTCCAGGAGCTCCGAGAGCAGTTCCCGGGCTGCCGGGTCATTGGTGAAAACCTCCAGCATGCCCGCGTTCTTGTTGCCGAGCAGGAACTCGACGGCCCGGTACTGATAGGACTGGAATCCGCTGGACGCCCCCAGGTCTCCCCTGAACTCTGCGTATTCGGAAGGTGTCAGGGTGGCCAGTACCGACCACTGCTCGGTGAGGGAGCGCTGAATGTGTTTGATGCGTGCGATGCCCTTCATCGCTGAGCGCAGGTCATCGCCCTGCAGTTTCGCATGGACGGCGCGCATCTCATGGAGTACCAGCTTCAGCCACAGCTCCGACGTCTGGTGCTGGATAATGAACAGCATTTCATCGTGGTGCTCCGGCCGGCTCACCGGGTGCTGGGCGGACAGCAACTCATCCAGCGACAGGTACGACCCGTAGCTCATCTTTGCTGTGAAATCCTTTTCGATTCCCGCTTCGATGTCCCGGGTGTTCTTCTCGACGCTCATGGTCTTAGGGTACCCACACCGGTGCGAGCCGGGGGCTGGGAGTCACTTCCACTTCGGCACGGTGATTGGACCGCTTGCCCGAGGCTGCCTGTCCGTACCCCGGGTTTTCCCAGGTCACGTGTTTTCGCAACGGTGAGGTTGGGGTAGGCTGAATCTCGTTGTTTTTGCCGGGATCAGAGCCGCAGTGTGGCCTGGTCTCCAGGCGGGCGTAGCTCAATGGTAGAGCGCTAGCTTCCCAAGCTCGATACGCGGGTTCGATTCCCGTCGCCCGCTCCAATCTCCCCGGGAACGCTTCTGGCTTTCTTAGGCTCTGAATTCAGACCACCGGCCGCGGCGCAAATATGATGATCGCCACCCCCACGAGGCAGAGCGCAGACCCGGCCAGATCCCAGCGATCTGGGCGGAACCCATCGAAAACTACTCCCCACGCGAGCGAGCCAGCGACAAAGACCCCTCCGTAGGCTGCGAGGATCCTGCCGAAGTTGGCGTCCGGTTGCAGGGTCGCAATGAACCCGTAGGCGGCGAGAGCCATCACCCCAAGCCCCGCCCACCACCATGGCCTGCCCTCACGGATGCTCTGCCAGACAAGCCAGGCACCGCCGATTTCGGCGAGCGCGGCGAAGACGAAAAGAACCACAACCAGGGCAACTGTCATAGTGCATTATCCCGCCCACCCTCGGAGCCCGGGCGACGGAAGGTGCACGGGGCTCCAGGTAGATGCGTCCCCCGTCAGACAGCTGCGTGGCGCCGCGCTGCGGGATCCTTCGGGACGATCGCCACCAGCCGTCGTCGGCTCTGGGAGGTGTGGGTGTAGCGGAACCGCAGGGTCAGTTGTCCCTTCCGGGCGAGGACGACGGCGATCACTCCGGACGCCAGCAGTGGCACGCCACCAGCGATCAACACCGTGGTGGAAGCCCCGATGTTCTCAGCCAGCCAGCCGATCATCGGGCCGCCGATCGCCTGCCCACCGATGAGCACCATCATGTACAGGGCCATCACCCGGCCCCGGATCGCGAGGTTGGACGAGATCTGCACCAGCTGGTTGGCGCCGGTGATGAACCAGAGACAGCCGATCCCGGCAAGGAACATCAGGATGGCGAAGACTGCCTGGTTCGGGGCAACCGCGCCGAGGGCCATGAAACCACCAAACGCGGCAGCACCCCCGAGCACGCCCCTCAGCCTCAGGGTGGTCCGTCGGGTGGAGGCGAGCGCACCGACCAGCGACCCGGTGGCCAGCGCGGTGTTGAGGAATCCGTACCCCTGGGCGCCGGAGTCGAATACGGTGTCCGCGAACGCCGCCATCAGCACGGGCGTACTCATGGCGAACACCGAAACGAACGCTCCGGTGAGCATGCACCAGAAGATCGCGGGCTTCCGCATCACGTACCGGGCGCCTTCGCGGAGCTGCCCCTTGGCCCGGGGCACCCGGGCGGCCACCGACAACTGGTCGGTCCGCAGCAGTGCGAGGGTGATCACCGTGTAGAGGCATGCGACAGCGTTCACCGCGAACGCCCAGCCGCCGCCAATCGCGGTGATCAGCACACCGCTGATCGCCGGGCCCACCATTGCACCCACCTGGAAGATCGACGAGTTCAGGCTGATGGCGTTGCGCAGGTGCATTGGGCCCACCAGGTCATTGACGAAGACCTGTCGCGCCGGAGCATCGACCACGGTGACCAGCCCCAGGGTGAACGCGATGACATAGACATGCCATACCTCCACAAGCCCGGTCAGGGCGAGGACAGCCATCACCGCGGCCATCAGTGCCGCCAGGCTCTGCGTGATGATCAGGAGGATGCGTTTGGGGTAGCGGTCCGCGATGATCCCACCGTAGGGCCCCAGGAGGAGGAACGGGGCGAACTGCAGGGCCACGGTGATGCCGACGGCAGTGACCGATCCGGAGAGCTCCAGCACCATCCAGTCCTGGGCAATTCGTTGCATCCACATCGCGATGACGGCGATCAGGTGGGAGATCGCGAACCGGCGGAAATTGGGGATGCGGAGGGAGATGAAGGTGTCGCGCCAAGCAGGGCGCGCGCTGGTGATCGGCATGGGTGCGGTCAGCGTGGGGTCCCCGGCCGGGCCGGCGGAGGGGGGTGGGGGTGCCAAGGTGTCTTCCTGTGCTGGGAGTGGGGGAACGCTTTCCACGCTACGCACCGCCGATTCATCATGAAAGCGTATGGTGGCTATAACTCGTATTCGAAAACGTAATAGATGGGCCCGCCATTGTATGACCCGGTTCAGCTCAGAACGTTCCTCGCCGTGGCGGAAACCCTCAGCTTCACCGGCGCAGCGGGCCGGTTAAACCTGAGCCAGCCCACGGTCAGCCAGCACATCCGGAAGCTGGAGGAGGCCGCGGGGCGCCAACTGATCTTGCGGGACACCCGGGGCGTCAGCCTGACCGACAACGGTGACGCGATGGCAGGGTTCGCCCGGACCATCCTCGCGGCGCAGGAACAGGCCGTGGCGTACTTTTCCGGCTCGGCCATGCGGGGCCGCCTCAGGTTTGGCGTGGCCGATGATCTGGCCGTCACCCAGCTTCCCCGCATCCTCCGTCATTTCCGTCAGCTCTACCCGCAGATCAACCTCGAGCTCACCGTCACCCAGAGCCCCCTGCTGCTGCGCCGGCTGCGGGCCGGCCAGGTGGACCTGATTTTCATCAAGTACATGAGCGGCACCGGCGAGGGAACCCTGGTGCAGAGCGACCAGCTGGTCTGGGCAGGTCACGGGAAGACCACCCTGGAGGACGGCGCACCGGTTCCGTTGATCGTCTACCAGTCCCCCAGCCTCACCCGTCAGATGACCATCGATGCTCTGGAAAAGGCCGGCAGGACCTGGCGCATCACCTGCAACACCCGGGAGATCAATGGGGTCCTGGCCGCAGCGCGTGCCGGCATTGGTCTGGCCGTTTTCCCGCAATCCCTCATCCCTGAGGACCTGGTCCAGGTCAGCAACCGCTTCGACCTCCCCGCGGTCGGCGCCGTGGACTTCACCCTGCTCAGCAACCCCCTGGCCAACCAGGAACTGGTGGCCGCGCTGACGTCCGCGATCATGGGCCGCGCCCTCCGGAAGGCCCCGGATGCGTGAGGGGCTGGGCCGTGCAGGTTTCCCCTGGTTCTGGCACCCGAGGGGCGTGTCTTCGGGGGACACTCCTGGTTCACGACGTCGTCGGGCACCAGGAAGTGGGAGGACCTGCACGCTACGTCGACCAGCCGCCCGCAACCCGCTGGAGCCAACGCTCGGAAAGTGGGAGCGGGCCAGTGTGGATGCGGTCGAGCTGCCAGTGCGCAACACCACATAGCCGGTCCTCCGCGGCGACCGTATACTTGATTCTGATGAATCGCACAATGTTTAAGTCCAAAATCCACCGCGCGACGGTAACCCACGCCGACCTTCATTACGTGGGGTCCGTCACCGTGGACCTTGACCTGCTCGAAGCGGCAGACATCCTCCCCGGAGAGATGGTCTCGATTGTCGACGTCACCAATGGCGCACGCCTGGAGACTTACACCATCGCCGGTGAACGCGGTTCGGGAGTGCTGGGCATCAATGGTCCTGCGGCGCATCTGGTCCACCAGGGTGACACGGTCATCCTCATCACCTATGCGCAGCTCACCGACGCCGAAGCGCATGAGTACCTGCCCACCGTGGTGCATGTCGATGGGCAGAACCGCATCGTCGACCTCGGCAACGACCCCGCCGAGAGCGTTGTCTACGGCCTCGAGCGGCCACCCCACGCGCTGAATAATTCAGCACTGCTTCAGTAAGCGCTTACGTTCAGGGGCACCTTTCCACCTCAACCCTGCCCGGATTGCAACCTGATGTTGTGGCGAATTTCGCACACAGGGCATATGGTCTCAAAGACAAGGTTGCTCCGGATCGCCTACTGTACCTAGGGCGACCGGGCTATCTACAACGATGTGGAGGCACGGTGGGAATGCCGATCAGGCGAAGGAAAATCGATCCAGTCCGGAGCAGGCCGAAGGCGGCGGCTGTGGCAACACTGGCAATGGGAACGATGCTGCTGACGGGCTGTGGTCCGGCAGAAAGCGTCACGACGCTGACCTGGTACATCAATCCCGATGCGGGCGGGCAGGCAGCGATTGCCGCCAGCTGCACCGAAGAGGCCGACGGCGCCTACCGGATTGAGACGTCGCTCCTCCCGACCGATGCTGCCGCCCAGCGCGAACAGCTCGCCCGCCGTCTCGCGGCCGGGGACACGTCAATGGACATCATGAGCATTGACCCGCCGTTCATCCCCGAGCTTGCGGAGCCCGGCTTTCTGGCACCCATCCCCGAGGATTCGGTGGACCTCTTCTCCGAGAATGTCCTCGAAGGCGCCCTCGCCGGTGCCACCTGGAAGGACGAACTGGTGACCGTCCCCTTCTGGGCCAACACCCAGATCCTCTGGTACCGCGAATCGGTTGCCGAGGCCGCCGGGCTGGACATGTCCCAGCCGGTCACCTGGGACCAGCTGATCGACGCAGCCACCGAGCAGGACAAGCTCCTCGGGGTCCAGGGTTCGCCAGCCGAATCGATGACCGTCTGGATCAACGCACTGGTGGAATCCGCCGGTGGCCAGATCCTCGAGAACCCCGAGGCCCCTGCCGACGAACTGGAGCTTGGCCTCACCTCCGAGGCCGGCCAGGAGGCGGCACGTATCATCGGGACCATCGGGACCGAGGGCCTCGGCGGCCCGGGCCTGCCGACCTCCACCGAGAACACCTCGTTGACCCTGTTCCAGGGCGACGACGGGTCCTTCATGGTCAACTACCCGTTCGTCTGGCCCGCCACCCTTGGCGCCGTCGAAGCGGGGTCGATTGACCAGTCTGTAGTCGACGACATCGGCTGGGCCCTGTTCCCCGCCGTCACCGAAGGCGAGGACGCCGCCCCACCACTGGGCGGGATTAACCTTGGCGTCGGCGCAGACAGCGACAACCCGGACCTGGCCTACGAGGCAATCGAATGCATCGTCCAGCCGGAAAACCAGACCGAGTACTTCATCACCAACGGCAACCCGCCGTCCAACTCGGAGGCGTACGAGGACCCAGCCATTGAGGAAGACTTCCCGATGGCGACGACAATCCGGGACTCCCTCGAACTCGCAGCACCACGCCCCCAGACACCGTTCTACAACGAAATCTCCACCGGACTGCAGCAGGAATGGTCACCACCGAACGAAGTGGATCCTGACACAACCCCCGAACGGTCCCAGGAGTTCATCACCGCAGTGCTCAGAGGGGAGAGGCTACTGTGAGTAGCTCAACGATCAACAAGCCCGACGCCGGCAAGACACCGAATCCGGACAAGGACAAGAGGGCGAAGAAACAGCACAGCGACCGGGTCAGAGCCGAGCGGCGGATGGGCTGGTACCTCGCGGGCCCCGCCTTCGTGGTGATGCTGCTGGTGACGCTCTACCCGATCCTGCAGGCGTTCTTCGAATCCCTGTTCGCGTTCCGGCTCACCGCTCCCGATGAGCGTGAATTCATCTGGTTCGCCAACTACATCACCATCCTCGGGGACAGCGTCTGGTGGCAGGGCCTCCTCGTCACCGTCCTGATCACCGTGATCACTGTCGCCGTCGAACTGGTGCTTGGGTTCGCCCTGGCATTGGTGATGAGCAAGGCGCTGAAGTCCCTCAAGGGCATTCTCCGGACCGCGATCCTGGTGCCCTACGGCATCATCACGGTGGTCTCCGCCTACGCCTGGTTCTACGCGTTCGATATCAACTCGGGGTACGTGAACGCCTGGTTCGACTGGGTGCCCGGCATCGACTCGGACCTGAACTGGTTCGCACAGACCGGCACCTCGCTCTTCGTCATTATGGCTTCCGAAATCTGGAAGACCACCCCCTTCATCTCCCTGCTGCTGCTGGCCGGTCTGGCGCAGGTCCCCGATGAGCTGACCGAGGCCGCCAAGGTCGACGGCGCCACCTGGTGGGAGCAGATGCGCAAGGTGGTCATCCCGAACATGAAGGCGGCCATCATGGTCGCCGTGCTCTTCAGGGCCCTCGATGCGTTCCGAATATTCGACAACGTGTTCATCATGACCAATGGCGAGAACAACACCGAAGTGCTCTCGCTCCTCGCCTACCGGACGTCGATCAGCCGCCTCGAGATCGGCCTCGGCTCGGCCGTGTCGGTCCTGCTGTTCCTCTGCGTCATACTGATCAGTTTCGCTGCCATCAAGATCTTCAAAGTGGATCTTGCCGGCACGAGAGGAGAAAAATAATGTCTTCCCGTCGCGAAAAGATCTGGTGGGCGGTCATCTCGGTCCTGGTGCTGGTTTACGCACTGTTCCCGGTGGCCTCCATCCTGGCCACCTCCTTCAAGTCCCCCAGCGACCTCACCAACGGAAGCTTCCTTCCCTCGTCGGGGGCCGCCACCATCTCCAACTACGAGCAAATCCTGGTCGGCGACGCGCAGGAGTTGTTCCTGACATCACTGCGGAACTCAATCGGCATCTCGCTCATCGCGACGGCGATTGCGGTTGTCCTGGCCACCCTGTGCGCCTATGCGATTGCCCGCCTCGATTTCCCCGGGAAGAAGCTGGTCCTTACCACCGCGCTGGCGGTCTCGATCTTCCCCGTGATCTCGATCGTGACCCCGCTGTTCAATCTCTGGCGCAACATCGGGCTGTATGACACGTGGCTCGGGCTGATCATCCCCTACCTGTCCCTGACCCTGCCGATCTCCATCTGGACGCTTGCCGCGTTCTTCCGGCAGATTCCGTGGGAGTTGGAGCAGGCGGCACAGGTCGACGGCGCCACCACCTGGCAGGCCTTCCGCAAGGCCATCGTCCCGTTGGCCGCACCCGGGGTCTTCACGACGGCGATCATCGCGTTCTTCATCGCGTGGAACGACTTCGTCTACGGCATCTCGCTGACCTCCACCGAGGCCGCCCGGCCGGTCCCGGCGGCGCTGGCATTCTTCACCGGCGCCTCGCAGTTCGAGTCACCCACCGGTGCCATCTCGGCCGCTGCGATCATCGTCACCATCCCGATCGTTCTGTTGGTACTGCTGTTCCAACGCCAAATCGTTTCCGGCCTGACCTCGGGCGCCGTCAAGGGCTAGAGGCGCAGTCCCAGCCACTTGCGCCAGATATATAGAAAAGGATCACCAGAAAATGGCTTCAATTACCCTCAACAACCTGGTCAAGAAATATGGCGACGGGTTCCCCGCCGTCAATGACATCAGCATCGACATCGCCGACGGCGAGTTCATCATCCTGGTGGGCCCCTCGGGCTGTGGCAAGTCGACCCTCCTGCGCATGATCGTGGGCCTGGAAGACATCACCGACGGCGAGCTGCTGATCGACGGTGAGCGCGTCAACGACAAGGCACCCCGGGACCGCAATCTGGCCATGGTGTTCCAGAACTACGCCCTCTACCCGCACCTGACGGTGTACGAGAACATTGCCTTCCCGCTGCGCCTCGCGAAGGGCAAACACAGCGAGGAGCAGGTCAAGAAGCTTGTCACCGAGGCTGCGTCCACCCTTGAACTGACCGACCACCTGCAGCGGAAGCCAGCCAATCTTTCCGGTGGCCAGCGCCAGCGGGTTGCCATGGGCCGGGCCATCGTGCGCCAGGCCGACGCGTTCCTCTTTGACGAGCCACTCTCCAACCTGGATGCAAAGCTGCGCGGGCAGATGCGCTCCGAGATCTCCCAGATGCAGCGTCGGCTCGGGGTCACCAGTGTTTACGTGACCCACGACCAGACCGAGGCCATGACCCTGGGCGACCGGGTGGCAGTGCTGAAGATGGGCGAGCTGCAGCAGATCGCTTCCCCGCGTGAACTGTACGAGCAGCCACGCAACCTCTTCGTGGCCGGGTTCATTGGCTCGCCGTCTATGAACTTCATCCCCGCGACCATCGAGAACGGCAAGCTACAGACCGTCCTCGGCGAGCTCGATGTTCCCGCCGACAAGCTGGCGAAGGTCGAAGGCAAGAAGGTGGTCCTGGTGGGTGTGCGGCCCGAGTTCTTCGAGGACGCGAAACTGGTCGAGGAGTCCAAGCTGCCCCACGGCTCCATCTTCACGGCCACCCTCACCCACACCGAGTGGCTCGGCAACGAACAGTACGGCTACATCAACTTCAATCCGGACCCGGAGATGCGCGAGCTGCTCAACAACCTGGCTCGCGAGATGGACGCCGATGAGCTGCGCCCTCAGATTGTGGTCACACTCGACGCCGCCAGCCGCATCCGCGGCGGTCGCGAGGCCGAGATCTGGCTCGACACGCGGAAGCTGCACCTGTTCGACCCCGAGTCCGGCGAGAACCTCACCCGTGACGCCGAGGCCGGCGCCGCCCTCACGGCCGAGGCAGGCGAGGAACGCGCCGAGGAGATCGCCACCGCCCAGGAGGCCGACCGGGTAAACGGCCACGGCTCGGGCGGCTCGCAGGCTGCTGCAGCCAACGGTAATGACGGCAGTGATCAGAACGGTGGCGGCAAGCACGCCGCAGCCAGCTGACCTTCCGCGGTAGGCCATGACGGAAGATGAGGAGATCGCACCGCCTGAGGAGTCGGAGCTGATAGCCGGGATCATCTCCGGCTACACGTTCGAGGGTCCTTCAATCCACCTCGGGGCGGCGCTGCTCGACGGCACGCCGTACCCCGAGGCGGAGGTGCGGCTGTTACTGGCCATGATGAACCGTCATGGGTTGGTGGCGGGTGCCGGCGGACGTGCTGGCCCAGCATGCCAACCGGCGAACTTATCGACTTCGCGCTGCAGGCGGCGGGAGCGATCGGAGCCGAGCTGGCACGAGGGTTATTCGGAACGCTGCGGAGGCGCAGCCGACGTCGTTGGTAGGCACGCCGCGCTCAACAGGTAACGTGATGAGCGTGCAAACGTCCTCGGTGATCAAAGTCCTCGCAGCCTGGCTGCTTGGGCTGCTGTTGGTGATCGCGGGGGCGATCACGGCGGTGGTGGTTGCCAACTCGTTTATTTTCAGCCCTGAGGAGCAGGTGCACGACTACCTTGAGGCCCTCTCCAACGGCGACGGCGAACGCGCGCTGGGCCTGCTGAACGCCTCCGTGCCAGCCGCCAACGCGGCAATGCTCGACGGCGCCCCGCTCCAGCAGTCAGCCGCTGCGGTCGAGGACGTCGTGGTCGGCGACGCGGTGCCGGTCGGGGACAACCGGGCGGACGTCACCGTCACCTACACGGTTCGTGGCACCGAGCACGCCACGACCTTCCCGCTGGAGCGTACCGGCGCCGAATGGCTCTTCTTCGATACGTGGGAGCTCGTGCCCACCATGCTGCCCACCGTCGACCTCACGGTCATTAACCAGGGCGAAGCCACCCTCAACGACACCCGGGTCGCGATGCCGGAGGGCAGGAACCAGTTCGCCGTGTTCTACCCGGGCAGCTTTGAAGCCCACTACACCAGCGATTACTTCGCCGCACCGGCGCAAACGGTGGCGGTCACCGAGCGTTCTGAGGGCCACCAGATGGCCCTGTCCACCGCTGCCACCGACGTTCTGGTGGAAGAGGTCACCGCCCAGGTACGGCGCTTCCTCGACGAATGCGCGGCACAGACCGTTTTCCAGCCGGCGAACTGTCCATTCAACTTCCAGACCGAAAGCCGGGTGGCCGGAGACATCCGCTGGGCCATCACCGAGTATCCGACAGTGGCCATTGAACCGTTTGACGGCAGCTGGGAGATAGAGCCGCTCTCAGGCACCGCTGAACTGACCACCTCGCTGCAGGACCTGTTCACCGGCACCATCGAGGCGGTCACGGTTCCCCGCGAATTCGGATTCACCGCCCGCTTATCAGTGGACGGCGACGACGTTACCGTCACCCCGGTCGTCCAGTACTAGCGGTCCAGAACTGACCGGACCGGTGCCTGCGGGCCAGAACTGATTGCACCGGTGAAAGTGGACCGGGTCTAGTCGAGGCCGCGCAGGTCCAGCGTCAGTTCAGTCTCACCGTCAGAGCTCAACCGCACCGGGATACCCCAGTCCTGCTGGTACAGGTGGCAGGCCGCGTGGTCGGGGATCTCGCCGCCCGGCTCACCGTCGCAGGCGGCCGCCCGCGCGGTGATGTGCAGGACACCCTCGGTGACGGCGTCGTTCAGAATCAGCTCGCGGGTCAGGCCCACCGACGTCCCACCGCCGGAGAGCAGCAGCGTCTCGGGTGACGAGGAGATCTTCAACTGCGTGGGGTCGCCCCACCGGTCGTCGAGCTTCTGACCCTTCGGGGCGGCGAACCGGACGGTCAGCGCGTGCGTGCCCGGAGCGACGGGGGTCTGCGGGCGCTGCGTCTGGGAAGCCCCTTCGTCGACGGCCAGCGCCTCCTTGGGGATGGGCACCCGCACCAGCTGGTGGCGGTTGGCTTCCACCACGATCAGGAGCGGCTCGCTGCCCGACGCGGTGGGAGTGAGGTCCACGAGGACGTCGCACGGCTCTGAGAGCCCGCGTGCCAGGGTTGAGACCTGTCCGGTGGCGGGGTCGAAGCGCCGTACCGCGCCGTTGTAGGTATCGGCGATGGCGACCGACCCATCGGGGAGCGCCGTGATTCCCAGGGGGTGCTGCAGGCGGGCCTGGTCGGCTGCGCCGTCCCGGAACCCGAAGTCGAACAGTCCGGTCCCGACGGCGGTGCGCACCTGGGTGCGCCGGTGGCCGTTGATTTCAGGGAAGGACAGGGTCCGGACCGCTGAGGTTTCCGAGTCGGCGACCCACAGGTTGCCGGCGGCGTCCTCGGCGAGGCCCGAGGACTGGGCGAACCAGGCCTCGGGCGCGTCGCCGTCGAGCAGTCCCTCCAGCCCGGTGCCCGCGAGGATGTCCACCGCGCCGGTGAGCGGGTCGAAGGTGAACAGCTGGTGGGTTCCCGCCATGGCGATGACCACCCGTTCCAGCACCGTTGACCAGAGGACGTCCCACGGCGAGGACAGGGAAACCTGCAACGGCTCGGTGCCCAGGTGGGTGTCGGTGAGGCGCGGTGTGGCGTCCTCGGGGGTGTCGACGTCGTAGGCGCCGAGCTGGTCGGGGCTCTCCTGCAGTTCGGCCGGGCGTGCCTTGACGTGGTTTCCGGCGTCGAGGAGCCGCTGCACGCCGTTGCCGGCGATTGTGCTGACTGACCCATCGGCGAGGGACACCGCCCGGAGGAGGTGGTTCACGGAGTCGGCGACGACGACGTCGTAGCCCACCCGCTGTGCAACCTCCGGTGGGAGGACGGCGAGGCCCTGCGGCTCGTTGAACTGGGCCTCGGCGGCAGTGCCGTCAGCGGCGCCCTTCTCCCCCGAGCCGATCGTGCGGTGCACAGTGACGAGGTCGGCGTCGAGCTCCACCAACCGGTGGTGGCCGGTATCACCGACGAGCAGGGTTCCGCCGGCCAGCGGCACCGCCTTGCCGGGGAAGCGCAGATCACCGGCGGTGGTCTCGGCGGGAACGTAGGGCCCGTCGCCGCGGTGCAGGGTCCCCTTGGCCGAGTGTTCCTCGACGAGTTCCTGGACCAGGGACTCCAGTCCGGCAGCGTGGCCCTCACCGGAGAGGTGCGCCACGATGTACCCTTCCGGATCCACAACCACCAGGGTGGGCCAGGCGCGGGCGGTGTAGGCCTGCCAGGTGGTCAGCTCGGGGTCATCCAGCACGGGGTGCGCGATGTCGTAACGTTCCACGGCAGCGGCCAGGGCATCCGGATCGGCTTCGTGTTCGAACTTGGGCGAATGGACGCCGACGGTGACCACGACATCGCTGAACTTCTGTTCCAGTGGCCGCAGCTCGTCCAGAACGTGCAGGCAGTTGATGCAGCAGAAGGTCCAGAAGTCGAGGATCACGATTTTTCCGCGCAAATCCTCCAGAGTGAGCTGCCGCCCGCCGGTGTTCAGCCAGTTGCGGCCCACCAGTTCGGAGGCGCGCACCCGGTAGTCGGTGCGGATCGAGGTCTCAGTCATTCACGTGCTCCTGGTCGGTCAGGCTTCTGGGATGGTGCTGGCTTACCGGGTCCCGGTGTGCCTGGACCGCGTCGGTTGTCGCGTTCCGCCAGCGAAGCGAACATGTTGTTGTAAGCGGTCAGGTCGGCGTCGTTATTCCTGTCCGCGGCGCGGTCCGTCCGTTTGGACTCCCGGGCGTCGTCGCGCGACCACATGATCGCGACGCCGATCGCCACCAGCAGCGTCGGAATCTCGCCGATTCCCCAGGTCAGTGCGCCGCCCAGTTGTTGGTCCTCAAGCGCTGAAGGGCCCCAGTCGCGGCCCATGTTGCCGAACCAGCTGGCCTGGAGCAGCGACGTCGACCCCATCAAAGCGACGCCGAAGAAGGCGTGGAAGGCCATGGTGGCGAAGAGCAGCAGGATCCGCAGCGGGTACGGTGCCCGACGCGGCACCGGGTCCGAGCCGAGCATTGACAGCACAAAAATGTAGCCGGTGATGAGGAAGTGCACGTACATCAGCTCGTGGCCCACATGCTCACGCATGGCGAACCCGAACAACGGCGAGTAGTAGAAGATCACGATGGAGCCCGCGAAGTTGGCTGCCGCGAACAGCGGGTGGGTGACCAGGGCTGAGGCACGGGAGTGAACGATCACCAGGATCCACTCGCGGATCCCCCGGGATCCGTCGCCGCGTGGCGTGAGGGCCTTCAACGCGAGCGTGACCGGGGCGCCGAGCACCAGGAACAGAGGAACCACCATGGTCAACGCCATATGGCCCACCATGTGTGAGCTGAACAGCACCATCCCGTATACCGCCAGCGGGCCGGACGTGATGTAGGTCAGGAGGGCGAGTCCGATCAGCCAGCAGGTCAGCCGCAGCAGGGACCAGGTGTCTCCGCGCCGGCGCAGCTTCACGACACCCGAGATGTAGGCGACAGCGACGACGGCGGCGAAGGCGATCCACAGCCAGTCGAACCGCCACTCGGTGAGCCACCGTTCACCCGTCAGCTCAGGGGGCAGCTCGTAACCGGTGAGGATTCTGGCCGGCGATGCGTCGGGGGCGATCCCGTCGCTGACCGGCGGTGCGGTGCGGGCCAGGGCGACGGCGACTCCCGACACCGCACCCATGATCAGCAGTTCCACAGCGATCAGCTGCCAGAGGACCCTCCGTGCGGAGAGCTGGCCACCGCTCAGCGACCCTGTCCCTTCGCCCAGCTGGGGGATGATCCATTGCCTGTGCATCAGGCCGATCCCGCCCAGCAGGAGGGTGGCGATCGTCTTGAAGGTGACCAGGAGTCCCCACTCAGATCCCAGCTGGCCAAGGTTGTCGATCCGCAGGCTCGCGTTGATCACCCCGGAGAGCACCACCAGGATGAAGGCAAACCCTGCCAGCGCGGAGAAGCGGCGCAGCACGCTCGGGGTGAGCGACCCCAGGCGTCCGCCAATCACGGCCAGGACGGTGATCCCGCCGATCCAGAGGCAGACCCCCACCAGGTGGAGGGCTATCGAGTTGATGGCGGCGTAGTGGTCATCGCCGCTGGAGGAGTGGCCGATAAGCGCCATCGGCAGCAACCCGACCAGCGACAGGATGCCGGTCAGTGCCAGCCATCCGCTGGATCGGGCGCCGAACGTCATGGTGGCCACTACTGCGGCGATCATGACCGTCGACAGCCAGGCCCTGCCCGTGTCGAAATCAATGAGGTAGGACGCCAGGCCCTCGGTGTAGCCGGGGTCGCTGCTCAGCGGCAGCCCGGCGGCGTCGGAGTAGGTGAAGAGCAGCACGCCGACGGCGGAGAGGGTCCATGACACCGCGGCGACCGACGCAAGGGTCATCACCGCGCTGAAGGCGGGGTGTTCCTCGCCGGGCTGTCCGGCGTTGGAGCGGCGGTGGGTTGGGCTGACCCGGCGCGGGAGGATCATGACGGCGAAAACCAGTGAGCCGATTACCGCGGCCACTGAGATGTTGTTCAACGCCTTCGCCGCGGGCAACCCCCAGCGGGTGAGAGGCCCCGGGTCGCCGAGCTGCCGCGGCCCCGCGGCACCCGAGAACAGGAGGGCCAAAACCAAGGCCACGACGACGGCGGCCCCGCCAGCAATCAGCCAGCCCACCTTCACCCCGGGGGTATCTGTTCCCGGGCGGTCGGTCGGCCGGGGCACCTTGGTTGTCGTAGCCACGCTTCCTATTGTCTACCCTGCGTAGAAGGGGTAACAATTCGGCTGAGTCATTCCCCGACACCGTTCCCTCGGCGGGTAGCAAGCCGGGGCGCCGCGGGTTATCTACGCTCCGGGTTAAAAAGGAAGGCCGCCACCGGAAAGGGTGGCGGCCTACAGTCCTTAGCGGACGGCGTGAGTGACTACTTGACAGCAGCCTTCAGCTTGGAGCCGGCGGTCAGCTTGACGCTGCTGCCTGCTGCAATCTGGATGGTCTCGCCGGTCTGAGGGTTGCGGCCGGTGCGGGCGGCACGCTCGGTGCGCTCGACAGCGAGCCAACCTGGGATGGTGACCTTGACGTTGTTGGCAGCTGAGGTTGCCAGTACATCGAACAGTGCGTCAAGAACGCCGTTAACGGCGGTCTGGCTGGTGTCAGCCTTCGCTGCTACTTCTGCTACCAGTTCGCTGCGGTTCTTGGTTTCTTTCGTTGCCAATTTACGTCCTCCTGGACTTGTGCGTTTATTTGTAAAGCCTTCACGGTTCTGAAAGCCTCTGTGCGAAAACTTACCAGCTTGAGCACCAAATTCCGGTCGTTTCCGGCGTTTTTGGGGGTTTTTAGATGCCAAAGGGCACTATTTTGGGCTCATTCGGGGAAATCCCTGTCTGGCGCCAGTGAACACGACCACTAGCGCGAGGAGTGTCAGCGCCGCCGCGGCGAATCCGATCACCGAGGGATCGCCCACCAACAGCATTTGTGCCCCCACGAGCGCACCCGCGCTGATCCCGATGTTGAAGGTCGAATTGTGGACGGCGGCCACCGTGTCGGGGTGGTCGCGGAAGGCGCTGAGCGCCGCGGTGGTCACGTAGGAGGGCACCGGCCCGTACAGCAGACCCCACACGATCACCGCGGCGAGCGTCCACGCCGGGGCGCCGCCAAGCAGGGCGATCGCCAGGAAGCAGCCGGTCATCACCAGCAGGGACAGCAGGAGGGCGGGCCGTAACGCCGTGTCGGTCAGCCGGCTGCACAGCAGCAGCCCCAGGACCCCGGCTCCCCCGTAGGCGAGAAGCGCAAACCCCACGTTCGTCGCTGTGAACCCGGACTGCACAAGCACCGGGGTGATGAAGGTGTAGAGGGCGAACTGGCCGGTCATCATCACCACCACCGCGACGATCACCCGCCGGAGTGCGGGTTCTGCCAGGGCTTCCTTCAGCTGCGTCCCGCCGGACACAGCCGACCCGCGGATCGCTGGCATCACGACGGCGGCGCCGACCGCGAGCAGCAGCGCGATGATTGCGGCACAGCCGAAGGACCATCGCCAGCCCACTGTGGCACCCAGCCATGTGCTCAGCGGCACCCCGACCGCGATAGCGACGGCGTTTCCCGCGTTGACCAGGGCAACGGCGGCGCCCATCCGGCCCGGTGGCGCCAACCGGGTGGCGTAACCGAATACCACCGCGAAGAACAGTGCGTGGCAGGCGCCCGCGATCACCCGGCCGGTCAAGGCAACCGAATAGTCCTGCGCCAGGCACAGGATCACATTGCTGAGGCCGTAGCCGGCCAGCAAGCCCACCAGCAGCGGCTTGCGGGGCAGTGCGCTGGTCCAGGCGTTCAGGGGGATCGACGCGAACACCACCACTGCGGCGTACGCGGAGACCAGGAGCCCGATCAAGGACTCGGTGACGCCCAGGTCCTCGGCCATCAGGGGCAGCAACCCGATGGGGAGCACTTCGGTGGCGACCGCCAGGAACCCGCCGACGGCCAGGAGCAGCATGGGTGGTTGGAGCAGTTTCTGCTGCGGCACGGCGTTGACCTTTCAGGCCGGGGATTCGGTCACCGACGTACCCAACTTAACGCACGGGCCTTAACGCACAAGGACGACGACCCGTGGGTCGTCGTCCTTGTGCGTTGCTGGTAGCTACCAGCCAGCGGGGGTTACCAGCTGGACTTGGTTACACCGGGCAGCTCGCCACGGTGGGCCATGTCGCGAAAGCGGACACGGGAGATACCGAACTTCTGGAGCGTTCCGCGGGGGCGACCGTCGATCTGGTCGCGGTTACGCAGGCGCACTGGCGAAGCGTTGCGGGGAAGCTTCTGCAGGCCGAGGCGTGCTTCTTCGCGGGCTTCGTCGGTTGCGTTGGCGTCAACCAGGGTCTTCTTCAGTTCGAGGCGCTTTGCAGCGTAGCGCTCAACAATTACCTTGCGCTGTTCGTTGCGGGCAATCTTGGACTTCTTAGCCATGTGTTTAGCGCTCCTCTCGGAATTCGACGTGCTTACGGATCTTGGGATCGTACTTCATCAGAACCATGCGGTCCGGGTCGTTGCGGCGGTTCTTGCGGGTCACGTAGGTGTACCCGGTGCCAGCCGTGGACTTCAGCTTGATGATCGGGCGTACGTCTTTATCTTTTGCCATTAGAGCTTCACTCCCCGGGCCAGGATCGACGCGACGACGGCGTCAATACCGCGCACATCGATGGTCTTGATGCCGCGGGCAGAAACCTGCAGCGTGACATTGCGGCGCAGGGACGGAACCCAGTAGCGCTTCTTCTGGATGTTCGGGTCAAACCTGCGCTTGGTGCGGCGGTGTGAGTGGGAAATGCTGTGCCCAAAGCCCGGCTCGGCTCCAGTCACTTGGCAGTGAGCTGCCATGACGATCCTCCAAAGAGTTAAATGAAATGTACCTAGGTACCGGCAGTCTTACCCGCCTTGGAATGCGGCCAGGGGCGCCCAAAACAACAGTCGAAACTGTAAGGATTATTAGCGGTTTTCGCGCAACTTGAGCCCCTAACTACCGATTTACCGGGAGATGTGTCCCGAAAAATCGGAGCAATTGCGCACGCTCCGCCACCTGATGCCCTTCCATTCTAGGAGTTGGCGCCGGTTATGGCTAATCGCTGGTGATGTCGCCGTCGCGATCCACCACCGTGACAGCGACGTCGCTGCCGATCCGGGCGCCAACGTGGAGTGTGGCACCGGAGTCCACGATTGAGCGATGAACCCGGGCGCCCGCCGGGACGGTGACACCGTCCAGCAGGATTGAATCAACGACGACGGCGCCAGCTTCCACGACCGTGTCCGGCCCGATCACGCTGTGGGTGACCTCGCCGAAAACCTTGCTGCCGGGTGCCAGCATCGAATCGGCGACGACGGCGCCCTTTCCCACGAACGCGGGCACACGCCGGGGGCTGCCGGTGATGATGGGCCAGGCGGGGTCGTCGAACCGCAGGCCCTCGCCATCGAGCAGTTCCATGTGCGCGCGGTGGTAGTTATCGGGGGTCCCCAGATCCAGCCAGTACCCCTCGAGGCGGTGCTCCACCACGGTCGAGTGTTCCACCAGGTGGGGCAGCAACTGGTCCCCGTAATCGTCGAGGCCGCCCTCTTCCTTCTCCAGCTCCTCCAGGGTGTCCAGCAGGTGCATGGCGTCGAACAGGAACACTTCGGTGGCAACCAGGTCCGTTTTTGGCTTCTCGGGCTTGTATTCGAAGCCGGTCACGGCACCATCGGACACCTCCACCACCCCGTGGTCGGAGGCGTCGCCGTCGAACCGTGTCGTCACGATCGTTGCGGTGGCCCCGGCGTCCAGGTGAGTCTGGACGACGTCGCGGAAGTCCAGCTGGTACAGGTGGTCAGCGCTGAGCAGAAGCACCAGATCGGGGTTGAACTCCCTGATGAATGCTGCCTGCCGGTGCAGGCTGTCGGCGTTGCCGTCGGCAAACCCTTCGCCGTCCCGCCCCTCGAACGGGGGCATCACGCGCAGGCCCCCGTTGGTCCGGTCGAGATCCCAGTGCCTGCCGTTGGCCAGGTGATCGTTGAGGGAGTTCGGCTGATACTGCTGCACCATCCAGACATCCGAAAACCCGCTGTTTGTGCAGGTTGGACAGCGGGATGTCAATCAGGCGGTAGGTGCCGGCGACGGGCAGGGCCGGTTTGGCACGCTTGTCAGTCAGCGTTCCCAGCCGGCCGCCCGACCCTCCGGCCAAGACAATGGCGAGGACTGAAGGTGGCTTCACGGTTGTACTCCAGGTGAGGGTTCGTTCAGGATCCAGTGGGTGTCGTCGAGGCTGGCGAGGATCTTCTTGCCGATCCGCTCCAGGTCCCGGACGTCGTCGTCGGTCAGTGCATCAAAGACTGCCTGCCGCACGTGCTCCACATGCTTGCGGGCCAGCGACTTGAGATTTTTCAGCCCGTCGTCCGTGATGGTGGCGGTGGTCACGCGGCCGTCGACGGCGCTGGGGCTGCGGGACACCCAGCCCCGCTGCTCCAGCTTCTTCACTACGTGGCTGAGCCGGGACAGGGAGGCATTCGACCGGGCCGCAAGGTCGCTCATGGCGAGGGTCAGCTCTTCGGCCTCGGAGAGCATCGCGAGGACGTGGTAGTCGAAGAGAGTGATTTTCGCCTGCCGGAACAGGTGCCCATCAAGGGATCCCGGAAGGATGGTGGTTACCGCGTAGAGCGCCAGCCAGGCCTGCCGCTCTTCGGGATTCAACCACCTGACACCATTCATCTCGTCATTCTGGCACACACCGTGTCGCACGCTCCTGCCCGCGAAGGCTTCGGTGACTACTGCCACACCGGGCGAGTCAGCTCCGGGTACTTGGCCGTCAGCACATCCCCCGACGAGACCCCACGCAGCCGGCGGCCCACCCAGGGTGAGAGGTAGTCCCGGGCCCACTGGGCGTCGGCCCGCAACTGATCGATTCGGGACACGGCCGGCGCAGCCTCCAGCTCGGGCAGGTCAATCTCGTGGGAGGCCCGCAGCACTTCGAGGACCCGTTTGGCCATCAGTGTGTGACCGGCGGCGGACATGTGCATCCGGTCGGTGTCCCAGTAACCCCAGTTCTGGAACTCCCTGAACCGCCAGTAGTCCACCACATCGGCGTGGTGGCGGTCGGCGATCTCACGGACCAGTTCGTTGTAGATGGCGGTCCGGCCGCGGGTCTTCCCGAACACCGCCGAACCCACTGAGTCGAACCCGGTGAACAGCACGACGGCGGCGCCCGAGCCCGCCAGCCGGGCCACGCCGTCGTCGTACGCTGCCATCAGCGCGTCGATGTCGATGCGTGGCCGCAGGATGTCATTGCCGCCAGCGTAGACGGTGATCAAGGTGGGCTCCAGGGCGAGTGCACGGTCCACCTGCTCGTCGAGCACCTGGCGCACCTTCTTCCCACGGACCGCAAGGTTCGCGTACCCCCAGGTGCTGTCGGCGAGGATCAGCTGCTGGGCCACCCGGTCCGCCCACCCGCGCACCCCGTTGGGGCTCGCGGCATGCCAGTCGCCGACACCTTCGGTAAACGAATCGCCAAGGGCCACATAACGCTGAGAGAATTCCACTAGACGAGGCTACCTGCTCTTGCCGGGGGATAAGGTGGGTAGCAAGTATGCTGACAACTTCTCCGTGCAGTATCCCCGCCCCCAGATCCATTCAGCCAAGAAGGACATCATGACCCAGCCCTCCGATACCCGGGCCAAGCGCGCCGCGCTGATCATCAACCCGGTCAAGAACACCGGCGCTGACATTCGTGCGATCGTTTCGGAGCTCTGCACGGCCGAGGGCTGGGAAGACGTCCTGTATCTGGAGACCAGCGTCGACGATCCAGGCCGCGGCCAGGCCCAGGAGGCGGTCGACGCCGGCGTCGACGTCGTCATTGCCGCCGGCGGAGACGGAACGGTCCGCTGCGTCGCCGAGGTGGTGGCTGGCACGGGGGTCGCCCTGGGGCTGATCCCGCTCGGCACCGGCAACCTGTTGGCCCGGAACCTGGACATTGCCGTCGACAACCCGCAGCAGGCCGCCAAGGCCGCCCTCTTCGGCACCGAACGCGACGTCGACGTTGTCCATGTCACCGTGGACCGCGCCCAGGACTCCCACGTGTTCCTGGTGATGGCCGGGCTGGGCTTCGACGCGTCGATCATGGCCGATACCCGCGATGATCTGAAGGACAAGGTGGGCTGGCTGGCCTACGTCGACGCCGGCATCCGGAACCTCGGCGGCAAGCCCGCCCGCACCCGGATCACGCTCGACGGCGGCGAAACGATCACCCGCCGGCTGCGCAGCGTGATGGGCGGAAACTGCGGCAAGATCATGGGCGGCCTGGAGATCTTCCCGGGAGCAAAGATCGACGACGGGCTGCTCGACATTATGACCGTGGCCCCGAACGGCCGGCTGGGCTGGTTCGGCGTCGTGGGCAAGCTGTTCGCCCGGGGCAAGGGCAAGGACCCGTCGCTGGAGTACTTCCAGTGCAAGACCGCCGAAATCGAGCTGGACGAGCCGCAGGAGATCCAGCTCGATGGGGACCCCCTCGGCAAGGGAACGCACATGGCCCTGCGGGTGGACCCGAACTCGTTGCGGTTGCGGATGCCCTACGGCAAGAAAGACCCAGCGGTAGTCACCAACCCGACGCCCTAGGGCGGTTCCAGCCTGACCGGGTTGCAAATTTTCCCACTGGCCCGTCGCGGTCAATGGGATTGTCTGGACAATCCCATTGGCTGGGCCCGGTCGGCGGGAAAATGGCGGGATGTTCGCCGTGGAGCCCGACGCCGTAAGGCTGGGTCATCCTGCTAGAGCCTGCTTTGCGGGTCAACTTTCTCGCCGTCGACCAGGAGTTCGAAGTGGAGATGGCAGCCGGTCGAGTTGCCGGTGTTGCCGACCGCGCCCACGTTCTGCCCCTTGGATACCTTCGTGCCGACGTTGACGCCGAGCACGCTCAGGTGGTTGTAGGAGGTTTCCAGACCGCCGCCGTGGTCCACCCCGATCCGCTGGCCTCCCCCATAGGCGTGCCACCCTGATTCGACCACCGTGCCGGCCCGCGAGGCCAGAACGGGCGTGCCGCAGGCGCCGGCGTAGTCGGTTCCGGTGTGCAGCTCGTTGCCGAATCCACCCATGGGGTTGACCCGGTACCCGAATGACGAGGCGATTGCTGCGCCCTTGATGGGTGGGGCGAACGCGGCGTCGTCGACGGGCGTGGACAGGACAGTGGTCTTGGGTGCCTTGGTCGCGGTGGTGGCCTGCGGTGATTCCCTGCCGAAGTCGATCACGGCCTGGACATCAGCGGTGACGGGCGCTGCCACGGCGGGGCCATCGCCTGCGGTGGGAGTCGCCGTGGGCGACACCTCCGGGGAAGGGAAGAATGCAGTCAGCGCGATTCCCGCTGCCGCAGCGAGAGCAACGGTGGCCAATGTGGCGGACCGGCGGGTGGATGTGGGCTGGGCGGGCGCGCGGCGGCGTCCGGACGTGACCGGTTGAAGCACAACGATTACCTCTCTCAACGCCGGTGGGGATAGCTGTCGGATTCGAGCACAGGAGGGCTCGGTCCACTGCTGCGACTCCCGCGAGAGGGAGGTAAGATCCGCGGAGGGCAACGGCGCTTTGGTCAGCCAAGGCTGCCGGAAGGCAATCCTCCACCCCTGCCACGATGAATTGGGGGCCGGCTGCTGGCAGGGTCAGGCGTGCAGACGGAGAGCCAAAAAAATGCGGTTAGCTCCCACCAGCGTAGGCGAGTTGCTAAAGAGTTACAATTTCGTTACTTCGGTTAGAGCGTGGCGATTAGGTTAATTCAGACCGTCCACGTCGCCAGTAACCCATGAAAGCCACCTGCTTGCGGTCGATGCCCACGTCACGGACCAGGTAGCGCCGGAGCCCGCGCACCACGGCGGCCTCGCCGGCAATCCAGGCGTAGAACGGGAGTGCACCGGAGGGCCGGTCCGGGTTCATCGACATATTCAGCGTTGAGGCGTTGAGCCGCTGCGGGGTTTCCCACAGGATCGTCTCGTCGATGTTGACTTCCTCGGGCTCTGGTCCTGCAGCGGCGGCAGCCGCCGCGGCGAGAGTCAGCCCCGCCCGTGAACTGGGATCCACACCGACGGCGAAGGGCGCGGCCAGGGACACCCAGCCCGGCACCCGGACGGCGTCGCGCACTGCGGCGTCGAGGAGTTCCCCGTGGGGCCGGGTCCCCCGGGCCAGCCAGGTAATCTTGACCGCTGAGGTGGTTCCGACCTCCTGGAAATCGGAGGGGTCCGGCACCTCAAGGAACGCATGTCCGCCAATGTCGGCGGGGAGGGATTCCAGGATGGCGCTGATGGCGGGGACGGCTGTCTCGTCACCGGCGAGCAACACGTGCTGGGCCAGTCCGGGACGCCATTCGATACCGCCGTAGGAGCCGGCGGTGGTGCAGGTGGCGGCGTGGACGTTCGGGCCGATCACCCAGATCCGGTCGCCGGGGGTAGCCGCGGCGGCCCATAGCGATGCCGGCCCCCCGTTGCCGTCGGCATCGAAGTGCATGACGAAGTCGACGTCAATTTCGGGCTCTTCGGCGCCGCACCGGGTTTCCCGGACCGTGTAGGTGCGCATCGACCCACGCTCGGCGGGGTCCATGGCGAGCCACTGCTGATACCAGCCGGGCCCGTCGGTGGGCGCCTCGAGCAGTTCGCGCAGGTTCAGCCGGGGCGCGTCGCCGTCGCGCGTGGCAGGGATCATCACCTTGATCCGCAGGTCGAGGGTGGGACCCAGGACGCCGAAGTCCCGGAGGTGGGCTCCCCCGAAGGTGATCCGCTGGAAGTTGTCGCTGAGGCGTTGCACCCGGGTGACGACGACGTCGAACGCCGTCACTGCCGCGGCGGCGGACTCGGTGCGCTGCGCGGTCCGCTGGCCCGGCCGGGCGGTCCGGTTGCTGACTTCGGTCATGATGCTGCCTCCAGATAGTGCGCGGACAGCGTGTCCTGCGGGTTAGGCAGGAACCCCTGCCCGGTGGTCGATTCGGGTGCTGCGGGAGTGCTTCCGTCGCCGGAGTGGTGCCGGCCGACCGGGACCACCATGGGCGTGCCGGACACGGGGTCCGGGATGACCCGGCATCGCAGGCCGAAGACGGCTGTCACCGTCTCCTCGGTGACCACCTCGGCGGGGCTCCCCTGGGCGGCGATCCGGCCGTCGGTCATGGCGATGAGGTGGTCGGCGTAGCGTGCCGCAAGGTTGAGGTCGTGGAGCACGATGGCCACGGTGGTGCCGTCGCGCCGGTTCAGGTCGGTGATGAGGTCGAGCACCTCCACCTGGTGGGTGACGTCGAGGAAGGTAGTGGGTTCATCCAGGAGCAGGATGTCGGCCTGCTGGGCCAGCGCCATCGCGATCCAGACGCGCTGCCGCTGGCCGCCGGAAAGTTCGTCGACGAAACGGTCCGCCAGCTCAAGGGTGTCGGTGGCTTCCAGCGCTGCGGCGACGGCGGCGTCGTCGTCGTCGGTCCACTGGCGGAACCAACCCTGGTGGGGGTAGCGTCCGCGGCCCACCAGGTCCGCGACGGTGATGCCATCCGGTGCCACCGGGGTCTGGGGCAGCAAGCCCAGGGTGCGTGCGACGGCGCGGGTGGACAGCGAATGGATGTCCTTGCCGTCGAGGCTGACGACGCCGGCGGATGGCTTCAGCAGTCGGGCCAGCCCGCGGAGGAGCGTTGACTTGCCGCAGGCGTTGGCGCCGACAATCACGGTCACCTTGCCGGCCAGCAACTCCAGGGTGAGGTCCTGGACCACTTTGCGGTCGTCGTAGGCGAGTGTCAGCTCGCTGGCGGTCAATGCCATATCAGCCTCCCTGGCCTGAGCGGTTGGCGGTGACGAGCAGCCAGAGAAGGAACGGTGCGCCGAGGACGCCCGTCACCACTCCGACCGGCAGCGAGACACCGGGAATCATATTGGCGGCCACAAAATCAGCGGCAAGGACGATGACCGCGCCGACCAGACCGGCGGCGGTGAGGGACACCGCGCCCTTGACGAGACGGCGGGCAATCGGGCCGGCGAGGAAAGCGACGAAAGCCACCGGGCCGGCCGCAGCTGTGGCGACGGCGGCGAGGGCCACTCCCACGGTGATCAGGCCGAGCCGGGACGGCTCCACCCTCAGTCCAAGGCTGGCTGCTGTGTCGTCGCCGAGCTCCAGTCCGCGCAGTCCGCGCAGTCCGCGGGAGAGGATCGCGGCGGCGGGAATCAGCAGCAGCAGGGCCAGGAACAGGATGGTGGCCCGGTCCCAGTTGCTCGAATTGAGGGAACCATTCAGCCAGACCATCGCATCCGAGGCGGTGCGGATGTCCGTGCGGGTCAGCAGGAAACTGACCAGTGCGTGCATGACGGCGGCGAACCCGATCCCCACGAGGATGAGCCGGTACCCGGCCACCGATCCGCGGCGGGAGAGCAGGTAGATCGCGCCGGCGACGGCCAGCGCCCCGACGAGGGCGGAGAGGGACACGGCCACCCCGGCCGCGCCGAACAGCACCATCGCCGCGACCGCTGAGGCGCTGGCACCGTAGCTGATCCCGATGATGTCGGGACTGGCGAGCGGGTTGCGGAGCATGGTCTGGAAGATAGTGCCCGCGAGGCCGAAGGCCACCCCGATCAGAACAGCGATGACCGCGCGTGGCAGCTTGTTCTCCATCACGATGAAGGTGGCCCCGGGGATCTCCGCACCGCCGAGGATCCTGAAGAAATCGGGGATGGTCACCGTGTAGCTGCCGAGCAGTACGCTGACGATAAACAGCACCGCGGTGATCGCGGCGAGGATCAGGATCACGCGTCGGCGTTGCGCCGACTGGTGCCGCCGGGCGCCGCTCAGGATGGCCTGGGTGTTCCTCACCGGGCCGGTTGGCGTGACGGGCGGGGAGGTCTGCAGGCTCACAGCTGGGCCAGCTTCCGCGCTCGAACCAGCCAGATGAAGACCGGGGCGCCGATGACGGCGGTCATGATTCCCACCTGCACCTCGCCAGGGGGCAGGATCAGGCGGCCGACAATGTCGGCGCCGATCAGGAGCACCGGTGCCAGTACTACCGAGAACGGGAGAATCCAGCGGTAGTCGGGGCCGGTGAGGACCCGCACGATGTGGGGAATCACCAGCCCGACGAAGGCGATGGGCCCGGCGGTAGCGGTGGCAGCGCCGCACAGAATGACGACGCCGAGGGCTGCGACACCGCGGGCCACCGCAACGTTCTGGCCGAGTCCCCGGGCGATGTCGTCGCCGAGGGAGAGGCTGTTGAGGGCCTTTCCGGTCGCGAGGGTCAGCAGGGTGCCGATGATCAGGGACGGCAGCACCGGAAGCAGGATGTCCCAGCCCCGGCCTGACACGGTTCCCACCTGCCAGAACCGGAAACGGTCGAGGGTCTCCTGGTTGGATACCAGGACGGCGTTCATCAGACTGCCCAGGCCGGCGGAGAGCGCTGCGCCGGCGAGCGCCAGTTTGAGCGGGGAAGCGCCTTCCCTGCCCAGACTGGCAATGGCGTAGACGACGACGGCGGCGAGTGCCGCCCCGCCGAAGGCGAACCAGATGTAGCCGCTCACGTCGGCCACACCGAAGAGGTAGATGCCCATCACGATGGCAAGCGCTGCCCCCGCATTGACGCCGAGGATGCCGGGGTCGGCGAGCGGGTTACGGGCCACTCCCTGCATGGCTGCACCAGCGAGGCCGAGGGCGGCACCCACCATCAGACCGGTCACGGTGCGCGGAATCCTGGAATGGACTACCGCATGATCGCCGTTGGTCGGGTCGTAATCTGTCAGCGCAGCGATCAGGACGTCGAAGCTGATGGGCCGGGATCCGAACGCGAGGGACGCGGCGCAGACCAGGGCGAGCGCCAGCACGGCCCCACCCAGCTTGAGCATCCGGCGTCGGCTACGTGGCTTCGACGGGGCGGCGGGATGGCTCTGCGGGGGCGCAGGCGCAGTCTGCACTGCCATGGCGCCTCCTTCTCCGTCTGTGTCGTCCTCAACCGTCCGGGCCGTCGATCGCCGGGAACAAAACTTCGACCTAAGTAAGGCTAGCCTAGGGTTACTTCCATTAGGAAACGGTTGTGTTCCTTAATTCGGTCCCTGCTCAGTGGTTTTCCGGCCCGCCCGACGTCGGCGGCGTGCAGGTTTCCCCAGGTACTGCAGTCCGCCGTCGTCGTTCCACGGCGTGTTGCCCCCGACACGCAGAAAGCCCCGCCGGTAGCCGGGGAATCCGGTACGGGCGGGGCTCATGACTGAGGATGCTTTCCACTCAGTCATACTTTCGAGAAAGCTAGGCGGGAGGGGTGCCGTTTCCGAACGGTCGCCCGCCGAGGCGCTCCCGACCGTGTTCGGTGTGCCAGTTGGCCAGTTCCGGGCCCTTGGGCACGATGCCGGTGGGGTTAATGTCCTCGTGCACGATGTAGTAGTGGTCCTTGATCTGGTCGAAGTCCACGGTGTCACCGAATCCGGGAGTCTGGAAAAGATCCCGGGCGTAGCCCCACAGGGCTGGCATCTCGGTGAGCTTGCTCCGGTTGCACTTGAAGTGGCCGTGGTAGACGGCGTCAAAGCGCACCAGGGTGGTGAAGAGCCGGACGTCGGCTTCGGTGATCGTATCTCCGACCAGGAACCGCTGGTGGCTCAACCGCTCCTCAAGCCAGTCCAGCGCCGCGAATAGGCGGTCGTAGGCCTCGTTGTAGGCCTCCTGTGAACCGGCGAAACCGCAGCGGTAGACGCCGTTGTTGACCTCGGTGAAGATCCTCTTGCTGACCTCATCGATTTCAGCGCGCAATTTTTCCGGGTAGAGGTCGGGTGCACCTTCGCGGTGGAAGTCTTTCCACTCGGTGGAGAAGTCCAGGGTGATCTGCGGGAAGTTGTTGGTAACGACCGCGCCGCTGGGCACATCAACGATCGCCGGCACGGTGATGCCGCGCGGGTACTCGGGGTCCCGCTTGAAGAATGCTTCCTGCAAACGTTCGATACTCAGGACCGGGTCGCGGCCGTCGGGATCCAGGTCGAAAGTCCAGGACCGCTTGTCATGAGTGGGACCGGGAGTGCCGAGGGAAATGGCGTCTTCCAGTCCGAGCAGCCGACGCACGATGATGGCGCGGTTGGCCCACGGGCAGGCGCGGGCCGCGATCAGCCGGTAACGTCCCGCCTCCACTGGGAAGCCGTCCGCACCGTCGCGGGTGATCCGGGTTTCAATGTAAGTGGTGTCGCGGCTGAATTCCTTGCCCGTGTTCACATAGGCGCCGCGCATGCTGTGCTCGTTGTCAGTCATATCCTCAGCCTAATATCCCGCTGCGGGCTGTCGATCAGAACAGCCCGCAGCGGGGGGTGGAGTTAATCACTGTGAATGCCGGATGGCACTCAGCTGTCGTTGCTGTGCTGAGTGGACTCGCGCTCGTACTTCCGGCGCAGTTCCCGGCCCTTGTCGATGTCCTGGAGTTCCTTGTCGTGCTTCTTGCGGCTCGCAGTGTCGTCCCGTGGGGGAAGCTGCAGGGTTTCCTCAGCTTCAATACCGGCCTGCAACTGACGCCCACGCTCCAGTTCGGCGTCGAACTCGGCACCGAACAGGAGGGAGAGGTTCGCCAGCCAGAGCCAGAGCAGCAGCACGATCACGCCGGCGATCGCGCCGTACGTTTCGTCGTAGCTGCCGAAGTTTCCGACGTAGAAGGCGAAACCAGCGGTGGTGATCGCGAGGACGAGCAGCGCCACAAGCGACCCCATGCTCGTCCAGCGGAATTTGGGCTGCTTCACGTTGGGTGCGCCGTAGTAGAGGATAGCGATCATCAGGACGGCGAAGGCAACCATGACCGGCCACTTGGCAATGTTCCACACCAGCAGCGCCGTATCTCCCAGCCCAATCACATTTCCGACCGATTCAGCGATCGGGCCGGAAAGGATCAAGAGCAGCGCCATCAGCACCACCAGCAGGAGGACGACGGCGGTGATCAGGAGCATCACCGGGCGCAGCTTCCAGATTGGCCGGCCCTCTTCCACCTCGTAGACGCGGTTCATCGCCCGGCTGAAGGCGTTCACATACGCGGATGCGGACCAAAGGGCGCCGAGGATACCGATAACCAAGGTGATTCCTGCCCCGGAGGAGGAGGCAAGACCTCGGATCGTGGTTGTCAGCGTCTTGTTGTCTGCGGCGCCGGGCGCGACCCCATCCAGGACCTCCAGCACCGTATCGGTGGTGGTCTGCGCCTGCCCAAACACACCCAACAGTGACACCAGTGCAAGCAGGGCCGGGAAGATGGCCAGCACCGCGTAATAGGTGAGCGCGGCCGCCAGATCAGTGCACTGGTCCTTGCCAAACTCGCGGACGGTGCGCTTGAATACGTACCCCCAGGCTGGCTTCTTCAGATCGGCAGGACTATCGGGTTTCCGATCGTCGTCGGGATGCGGCGCGTTCTGCGCCTTGTCCTGGGTCTGCGCTTCGGGGGAATCCGCCGCTGTCCCGCTGCTCTGTACCAATTGGTACCTCCACGTTGTCTGCTGTGCCCCTGACCAAATCGTAAGGACGCTTACTAGTACCTAAGCGTACCTAAGGATTACCGTTGAGGCATGGCCCTTACCCCTGAATCTTCTGCCGAACCTCTGCGCGTTGCCGTGATTGGTGCGACCGGCAACGTCGGAACCGCTGTGCTGCGTCGGTTGCAGCGTGCGAACCAGGAACGTCCAGGTGGCGTGAAGATCCTGGGCTTCGCCCGCCGGCTTCCCGACACCACCCAGGCACCCTATGCGGGCTGCGAGTGGCACGCGCTGGATGTGGGAACTGATGACGGTCGACGTGCACTGACCGCCGCGCTCGACGGCGTCGACGCCGTCGTGCACCTCGCTTGGGCAATCCAGCCGAACCGCAACGAAGCGGCAATGCACCGCACCAACGTCACGGGCACTGCTCATGCCCTGCAGGCAGCGGCCGATGCCGGGATCCCGCATTTTGTCTGTGCGTCCTCGGTCGGTGCGTACCTCCCCGCGAAGAAAAGCGAACGGGTGGACGAGGGATGGCCCCACGGCGGCATCAAGACCTCGCATTACAGCCGCCACAAGGGGGAACAGGAGGCGCTCCTCGACAACTTCGCCACGCGACACCCGGACACGGTTGTCACCCGTCTCCGCCCGGGGTTGATCTTCCAGCAGGAGGCGGGCAGTGAGATCGGGCGGTACTTCCTCGGCCCACTGGTTCCGAAGTTCCTGCTGGACCACCTTCGCCTGCCCCTGCTTCCGATCCCGGAACAGCTGGTTTTCCAGGCTGTCCACGCCGACGACGTTGCCGACGCGTACTGGCGCGCCGTCGACCGCCGCGTTCCGGGTGCGTTCAACATCGCCGCCGAACCGGTCCTTACACCCACCCGGCTGGCCTCCCAGTTGGGCGCCCGCCGGGTCGTGGGGCTTCCTGTGCGGCTGTTGCGCGCCGTCGTCGGCGTGACCTGGGCTCTAGGACTGCAACGCACCGATCCGGGGTGGATCGATATGGCAGCCCAGTCGCCGCTGATGGAGACGGACCGTGCCCGGACGCTGCTCGGGTGGGAGCCCGAGCACTCCTCGCTCGACGCCTTGAGCGCCGCCCTTACCGGGCTCAGTGCGGGCGACGGCGTCACCGCCTCCCCCGCACTCAAACCCCGGAACTGACCCTCGGCCCCTCAAACCCCGGGGCTGACCCTCGGACCCTCTCCCCGGCGCTACTCCTTCACTGCCCCGGCAGAGGCGTTCATGATCTTCTTCTGGAAGATGAAGAACACGATCGCCACCGGAATGGTCGTCAGGGCCGCCGCCGCCAGTTTCAGCGGGTACTGGGTCCCCTGGCTGAGCTGGCCTGACGCCAGCTGCGCCACGCCCTTGGTGAGGGTCGTCAGGGCTGGGTCCTGGGTCGAGATGATGAAGTGGTTCAGCTCGTTCCAGGAGCCCTGGAAGGACAGGATGACGATGGTCATCACCGCGGGCCGGGCCATCGGCAGCACAATCGACCAGAAGGTGCGGAACGTCCCCGCCCCGTCAACGCGCGCCTGTTCCTCGACGCTGGGCGGAATGGATTCGAAGAAGTTCTTCATGATGAAGACACCCGCGGCGTCGGCGAGCAGCGGCAGGATCATTCCTGCGTAGGAGTCGTAGATACCGAGCTGGTTGATCACCAGGAACTTCGGGATCAGGAGGACGACGCCGGGCACCGCCATGACAGCGACGAGCAGGGCGAACACCAGTCCACGGCCACGGAAATTGATTCTGGCCAGCGCGTACCCGGCGAGGCAGTTAAAGAACACCCGCCCAGCGGTCACGAACACGGTGACGATGAACGAATTCCGACCCCAGATTGGGAAGTCGGAGTTGGCGAACAGGGTTTCGTACGCGGCGAACGTCCAGTGCTGCGGGATCAGGCCCAGCGGGTCCTGCGCGGCGTCGGGCTCGGTTTTGAACGACGTCGCCACCTGGGTCAGGAACGGGAAAATATAGATGATGGCCAGGATGATCAGCACGACGTAGGAGATCCAGACGCCGCGGGTGACCTTCTTGCGTCGGTTCTTGATTCGCTGCGGGACCTCGGGCGCCGAGGCGGGCTCGGGTGCCGGGGATGGGGCTACGGTGGTGCTCATCGCCGGTCTCCTTCTGTGGTGCCAGTCTGGTTGGTGCCGCCCGGGCTGGAGTCTCCCGGACCAGTGTCACCGGGATCCCGGCCCTTCACGCGGTCCGCGTGACGGACACTGGATTGCGCTGCGGCGGCGGTCCTGGGGTCAGCGCCGACCGGGACCATGCGGCTTCGTTTTGGTACGTCCCGCTCCCTGAGCGCGTACCGCTGCAGGATGGTGAGCACCACGATGATGCCGAAGAGGATGAAGGCAATGGCGGCGCCTTCGCCCCACCGCTGATTGTTGAAGGCCGAGTTGAAGGATAGGTAGGCGGGCGTCAGGGTGGTCTTCGCCGGTCCACCCTGAGTGCCGACATAAATCTGGTCAAAGACCTGCCAGGTGCCGATCAGCCCCAGGGTCAGAACGGTGAAAAGGGTGGGACGAAGCATGGGGAGAGTCACCTGCCAGAACCGCTGCCAGGCGCTGGCGCCGTCGACCATCGCCGCTTCCTGCACTTCCCCACTGATGTTCTGCAGAGCGGCGATGAACAACAGCATGAACGTGCCGGAAGTGGTGAAGATGGCCATCAGCACAAAGGCACTCATCGCGACGGAGGGTCCGGCCAGCCATTCCCAGCCCGGAATACCCAGGAAACCGGGGTCCTGCAACCCGGCGGGCGCCTGGTTCAGACCGAAGACCGAGAAGAGGATGTGGAAGATCCCGCGGGGATCCTGGAACCAGTTCGGCCCGGAGATGGCGAAAAAGGACAGCACCTTGTTGACCACGCCGGTGGCGCTGAAAAGGAACAGCCAGAGGACGGTGATCGCCACGGAGCTGGTGACCGAGGGAAAGTAGAAGGCGGTCCGGAACAGACCGCGGCCCTTCAGGACCTGCTTGTTGACCATCACTGCCAGGAACATGGCCAGCGCGGTCTGCAGCGGAACCACCAGCAGCACGTAGTAGAAGTTGTTGCGGATCGCGGTGCCGAAGTCCCGGGCGGATAGTCCTTCGCCGCCGAGGATGGCCGAGAAGTTCTCCCCGCCGACGAAGGTGACGTCGCTTCCGAAGGGGCTGCCGCGGCCGGTCCAGTCCGACATGCTGACCCAGGCTGCCATCAGGACGGGAATCACCAGGAAGAGTCCGAGGATCAGCACCACCGGGGAGATGAAAAGCCAACCGGTCAGGCCGGTGCGGCCCTGGATTCCCGTGCGGCGGCGGAACGCAGGAGGTGCATCCTTGGTGCCGGACGGCTTCTTTGCCGCTGTACGTCGTGCCACTGCGTCCTCGTTCTGTTACCCCGGGGGTGAATTACTGAGTGGTGAATCGCTGGTGGTGAATTGCTGGTGGTACCGCAGGAGCACCCGATCTCTTGGACGGTCAGGGTGCTCCTGCGGTTGTTTGGTTACCGGTTATCCGGCGTCCGCCACGACTGACTCCATGTCGGTCTGGAGGGTGTCCAGCAGCTGCTGGAGGTCGGCGGTCTTGATCGTCTCGAGCTGGGCGTTCAGCTCTGCAAGCACGTCCGATGCACCCTGCTGGGCTGGCAGGTTCTGCGCGTAGTCGCCACCGGCGATGAACGCTGCCAGGTCGGGGTACTGGGTTGACCAGTCCTCGGCTGCTGACTGCAGTGACGGCATGACGCCGAAGGCCTCAGCGAAGCTGAGTTGGGTCTCGGCGGTGGTCAGGTGTGCGACCAGTTCCTTGGCGCCCTCAATGTTGTCGCTGTCGGCGGCGATGCCCCAGCAGTTGGTGAACTGCAGGGTTCCGGGGCCGGCAGGACCCTCGGGCAGCTCGGCGACCTGGTAGTCGACGTCGGGGAAGTCGTTGCTCATCGCACCGGCGATCCAGTTGCCCTCGATCACCATGGCGGCCTGGCCCTTACCGAAGGCCTCACCACCCCAGCCCGAACCGAGGTCTGATGAGAACGCGGCAACGCCGTCGTTCATCATCTTCTGGACAAAGGTGAGACCCTCAACGTTCTCGGGGCTGTTGACGGTCGCTTCGCCGTCGGTCACGAGTCCGCCACCGGCCTGGGCCGTGAAGACTCCCAGACGCTGGAACTCGGGGCCGTAGCCGAGGCCGACGACATCGTCGGTGGTCAGCTGCTCAGCCACTGACGCCAGTTCTTCCCAGGTGGTCGGCACGTCGTCCTCGGTAAGGCCGGCTTCTTCCCAGAGGGCGTTGTTGATGACCAGGCCCAGGGTGGAGAAGTCCTTCGGTGCGCAGTAGAGCTGGTCCTCGTAGGTGAACGCTTCCTGCAGTGCGGGGTAGAAGTCGTCCTTGTTTTCCAGGTCGTCACCGTACGGCTCAAGGGACCCGTTGGCCGCATAGCCAGCGAACAGGTCGGTGGAGACGTAGAAGACGTCGGCGGGTTCGCCCGAGGCGAAGCCCTGGCTGAGCTGCTGGGGCAGGTCGGAGGCCACGCTGACGCTGGCGTCCATGCCGGACTCGGAGGCCCACGCGTCGACTGCCTCAGTGACGGAGGTGGTCTCGGCTTCGCCGGAAGAGCCGATCAGCACCGAGATCGGTGCGTCAGTTGCGCCTTCCGCCTCGGCTGATTCGCCCTCGGAGCCCGAAAATCCTGATCCGCCGCAGGCGCTTAGTACCAGGGCTGCCGCGGCTGTCACGGCGACGGCGAGCGTCTTCCTGCGGGTGCGGAAGTTTCCAGTCTTCATTGTCTGATTCCTCATTCTTTTGTTTATTTCGGGCTAACTAGCGTTTGTTTTTTTCGGGCTATCTAGGGGGATGGGCGGGTGGGGTCACGCCAGCCAGCCGTCGCCGGCCAGCGGGTGCGGGAAGCGCTGCGCCAGGGTGGGCGTGAGCAGCAGGTGTTTGTCGGGTCGGCCGCTCGCCGCGTCACCCGAGAGTGTGTGGGCGAGCACCCTAATGATGTGCCGCGCGGCGTCCTCGATTGGCTGGGCAATGCTGGACAGCCCGACGGCGGCGGCCACCGGAGTGTCGTCGAAACCGATCACATCCGGGGTGGTGGGCGCCGGATACCGGCTCCGGAAGGTGGACAACGCCCCGAGTGCCAGACTGTCGCTGGCGCACACCACTGCGGTGGCCCCGGCGGCAATGACCTGCTCGGCAGCCCGCGCCCCGGCGGGGACACCGTCGGGCACGCGGAGCTCAAGCTGGTCAGCGGACAAGCCGGCGGCACTCACTGCACGGCGCCAGCCGTCCCGGCGGTCATCGCCGGCACCGGAACCTGCCGGCCAGCCGATGAAGCCGATCGCGGTGTGTCCCTGAGCGATGAGGAGGCGGGTGGCCTGTTCGGTGCCAGCACCACCGTCGACGTCCACCCAGGGATGCAGGGACGTGAATGGGTCCTCGGTGTCGCTCCAGGGGCGCCCGAAGGAGGCGAACGGAACCTCGTTTTCCAGCAGCCAGGCGGTCCGCTGGTCGCCGTGGTGGGTGCCGGTGAGGACAAAACCGTCCAGGTCAGCGACGTTGAGGAGGTCCTCGTACTGGCGAACCTCGTCGTCGTCGGTGGCGGCGCTGAAGAGGGTCAGGCGGTAGCCCTCCTCCTGGGCGGCCTCCGTCAGGGCGTGCAGGAAACGGTCGAGGATTGATCCGTTGATGCCATCGACCACCGGCATCATCCGGATGCCGAGGTTCATCGAGCGGCGGGTCCGCAATTGCCGGGCGGCGGCGCTGGGCCGGTACCCGCTTTCGGCGATGGCGTGTTCCACCCGCAACCGGGTTTCCGGTTTGACGCGGTGGGGCGCGTTGATAACGTTGGAAATGGTCTGCCGGGACACGCCGAGGGACTCGGCCAGGCTGACCAGCGTTGTCTTCGCCATTGCACTCCCTCGCGCTTCACTCTCACGGCAGCTTTCGACCGGCTGCCTGTTTACAAGAATATGAACGTTCAAATATGATGTCAATCACTAAGTTGAACGATCAAATAACGTTTTGACGATAGTGTCAAGGCGACAACATCCACTATCCAGGAGTTCATGTGGCCTACCGCCAGCCTTATCTGCACAACCTCACCGGCGTTTTCAGTGCACCGGTCCAGGCCTGGGCTGACGAACATGGGCAGATTCGCGGCCATGGTGCCCAGGGCATCCACTGCGGCGACGACCGCGTCCTCAAGCAGGCAATCCTGACCGTCAACGGCGAAGAGCCCGAATGGGTGTCCACCCAGGTGCGATCAGCCAGCCGGGTGGACTACCTCTACTTCGTCCGGGTCCAGTCCCCCGTCGCAGACCCGTTGCTGTACCTCACCCGGTCCCGGATCGCCGATGCCCAGGGCATCAGCGAGGAGATCAGAATCGAGTCGGCGCACAGCTTCCTGGCCCACCTCGAAGTGCAGTGCCGCCTCGTCGCCGACAGCACCCCGATGGAGAAGGTGAAGTCCGGCGCCGCCACCCAGGCCGACGTCACAGTCGTTGGCCCGCAGTGGAACTGGCGTGGCGCAGACACCACGGTCGCGCTGGAGTCGGGCGGCGCGCGCACCGAGTACAACGGCAACCGGATCAACCTCACCTGGGTGACCGAGGTGGAGCCGGGCGGCTCCGTCGTCCTGCCCTGGCGGGTCTCCCTGACCGACTCCGCGGCCCCCATGGTGGCTCCGAGCACTGCTCCTCTGGCGTCTCCGCGGCTCAGCGAACCACGGCAGAACAGCCTGCTCAGCCAGTCGGTTTCCGACCTCAACGGGCTGCGGATGGCTACCGCTGACCGACCGAAGGACACCTTTCTGGCAGCCGGCGCTCCCTGGTTCTTCACCATGTTTGGGCGCGATTCCCTGATCGCCGCACGGATGCTGCTGCCGCTCGACACCGCCCTGGCAGGTAGCACCCTGCGCGCCTTGGCCTCCCGCCAGGGGGACAGCACGGATCCGGCGACAGCCGAGCAGCCGGGCAAAATCCTGCACGAGGTGCGGCGCGGCACGCTGCAGTTCGAGGAGAACGGCACCGGGATCTCCCTGCCGCCGGTCTACTTCGGCACCATCGACGCCACTCCTCTCTGGATCTCGCTGCTTCACGACGCCTGGCGGGCGGGACTGCCCACCGCTGAGGTGGAGGCCCTTCTGGACCATCTGGAGGCCGCGCTGGTCTGGTTGCGCGACCATGGCGATTCCGACGGCGACGGGTTCCTCGAGTACCTCGACACCAGCGGCCACGGACTCGCCAACCAAGGCTGGAAGGATTCCGGGGACTCCATCCGCTGGCACGACGGCGCACTAGCCGACGGGCCGATCGCGCTGGCGGAGGTGCAGGCCTACGCCTACGAGGCAGCGATGGGCGGTGCCGCGCTGCTCGAGGCCTTCGGTCGACCCGGCTCCGGCGACTGGCGTGACTACGCCACCAAGCTGGAGCTGCGGTTCCGAGAAGCATTCTGGTGCAGCGACGAGCTGGGGCCCTACCCGGCCATCGCCCTGGACGCGGCCAAGCGCCCGGTCGACGGCGTGACCAGCAACATGGGACACCTGCTCGGCACTGGCATCCTGAACATCGAAGAGCAGGCAGCCGTGGTCCGCCGCCTGATGGATCCCACCATGTTCTCGGGCTACGGCATCCGCACCGTCTCCACCACCAACGGCGGCTTCTGGCCCACCCGCTACCACGCGGGATCGGTGTGGAGCCACGATACCGGGATGATCATCAGCGGCCTGGTCAAGGATGGTTTCGCCGAGGACGCACGCACCCTGGCGACCGGGCTGCTCCGTGCGGCCGAAGGCTTCGACTGGCGGCTTCCGGAACTGTTCTCAGGACACTCCGCGGACGATGTCTGGCCGCCGGTCCCGTACCCGTCGTCCTGCCGCCCGCAGGCCTGGGCAGCGGCGTCGGCGGTGCCAATCGTGACGGCGCTCGGCGGCTTCGCCTAACCGTCTGTCAGTCGGTGAGGGCTGCCTCCGAGTGGACCGCTTCCCAGCGCTGCCGCGGCAACGCCTCGCGGTGGTGCGTCTGCAGGAACACCACCATTGACTCGCGGATCAGGCACTTCAGGTCCCACAGGGCGTCGTTATCGGCAGCGCTGACCAGGACCCTGGCTCGCACCATCCCGTCAGTGGCCTGCGTGATCTGCAGGGTGCTGGTGCGCCCATCCCACAGGGTGGTCTCGTCGAGCACGGCGACGAGGTGTGCCCGCATCGATTCGATGGGGACCCGCCAGTCGAGGTCCAGGTCAACCGTGCCCAGCAGCTCGGAGCGGCTCCGCGTCCAGTTCTCGAACGGGGTGGTGGTGAAGTAGGTGGACGGCAGGATGATCCGTCGGTCATCCCAGACCTTGACCACCACGTAGGTCATGGTGATTTCCTCGACGGTGCCCAACTGGTCCTCCACGAAGACCGTGTCGTCGATGCGCAGGGCGTCGGTGAAGGCCAGCTGCACCCCGGCGAACACGTTGGCGAGTGAGCTCTGCACGGCGAGGCCAGCGACGATCGAGATCAGTCCGGCTGAGGCCAGGATGCCCGCGCCGAGCGCCCGCACCTCCGGGATGGTGAGCAGCACACTGGCCAGCGCGAGCGTGATCACCGCTGCCACGCCCAGCCGGCGGGCCAGCATGATCTGAGTCTTGAGGCGGCGCATGCGCCCGTGGTCGGCTGTGTCCTTCCCATACTTCCGCAGCGCGACGGCCTCCACCACGAGCAGGAGCGAGACGATCAGCCATGCCACCGCCCCGATCAGGGCCAGCACCAGCGCGTAATCGACGGGCGGGAACCACGCCGTGTTGCCGGCGGTCACCCCGAGGGCTACGCGCACCCCAACAATCGCGAGCACCAGCCGCACCGGGTTCAGCGCCCGTCGGGACGCCCCCTGGATGGCTGGGACTTTGCGCAGGGTCCGTGCGGCGATCCGGCGCAGCAGCGACGCCAGAATGACTGCCGCGAGCAGTGCTCCCACGACGGCGGCGACCGGCGCCAGGGTGTTTAGTAGTTCGTCCATGACCTCACGGTCTCAGATGTGTGCGGGTGCCTGTCCAGCCGGGCCGCGGAACTGTGGGGAGGCTCTCACCGCGAGCGCGTCACAAACGAGGCCACTGCCCACTCGAGTAACACACCGGAGGAACCGGGCAGCTGAACAGTCGACGGAATCAGTACAGGAAGATGTCGAACCATTCCCGGTTGTGGGCGTGAATCAGCACCAGGAAAAGCACGAAGTCGAAGAGCAGGTGCACCGCCACCACATAGCTCAGGGACTGGGTTTTCTTGAAGATCCATCCCTGTACCAGGGCGAAGGGGTAGATCAGCAGCGGGCCCCACGCATGGAAACCCAGCTCCCAGAGGAACGAGGTGAACAATACCGCCTGCAGCATGTTGGCCTGCCAGTCGGCGAGGTGCCGGCGCAGCAGGGTGAAGGCGGTGCAGATAAAGAACAGCTCATCCCAGATCCCCAGGACGTTGGTACCGAGGAACAACCGCGCCACCGTGCTGCCGTCTGATGCTGCCGGCCAGTTCTCGTACACGCCGGTGGGAATCATATAGACGGGCAGCAGGAGATAGCCCATGACGACGACGGCGGCCAGGTACCAGCGTTCGGTGCGGGTCCACTTCTGGCCGGTGAGCACCGGGAACCTGATGGCGTGGTCCTTGAACACGAACCGGGAAATCGAATATGGGAGACCCACGGCGAAGAACATGGCCGTGCCCATGATCAGCATGTGGCTGAAGCTGATGTCAGTGGTGATCGGCACCAGGGACATGATCACCAGGCCCAGCGCCAGCAGGCCCAGATCCTTGAACAGCTGCCGTCCAATGAAGAACGCTGACACCAACGCCGCGGCGAGGAGCAGGTAGCCCAACCACCGCTGATCCAGTCCGAACATGGCAAATCCCGAGGCCGCGACCAGCACCGCCGGAATAAGGTTCGCAGCGGTCTTTTGTGTCTGACGTAACGCGGCCGGCTGGGTAGTCATACCCATGAGGTTACCTAAGTCGGGCATCAGGACGGGAGTTTGGAGCGGTTTGGCGCTATACAGGAAGCAGTACTGCACACCTGTCCAACTTCTCACCGGGAGCAACTCATGGAATACGACTTCGACGTCCTGATTGTAGGGGCCGGCCCGGCGGGGATGGCCGCGGCCGTGCGCGCGGCGGAGCTGGGCGCACGGGTGGCGGTGGTGGAGCGCGCGCGGCTCGGCGGCACCTGTGTGAACTCCGGCTGCGTGCCCACCAGGGTCCTGGCGAAAACGGCCCGGCTCTACCGGGAGGTGCGCACCGCCTACGACTACGGGATTGTCGTCGTCGAACCGGCCGTCGACTGGCAGCAGATCGTCCGGCGGGTCCGGTCGACGGTGGACCGGGTGCTCGCGGCGAAGGATTACGACGCCGTCGCCCGCCGGTTGGGCATCGAACTGCTGACCGGCGACGCCTCCTTCACGGGCCCGCACGCTCTGGACGTCGATGGCCGGACGGTGACCTCCGGTTCGGTGATCCTCGGTGTGGGCGGCAACGCACGCAGGCTCCCCATCCCGGGCGCGGAGCACGCGGTACTCCCGCCCGAGGTGCTCGACCTACCGACGTTGCCGCGCACCCTCGGCATCATCGGCGGCGGTCACACGGGTGCGCAGCTTGCCACCATCTTCCATGCGCTCGGGACCCAGGTGCTGCTGTTGGACCTGGCGCCGCGGATCCTCACCACCGAAGACGCGGACGTGTCCGCCGCCGTCACCGACGGCTTCCGGGACCGGGGGGTACGGGTGGAGACGGGGATCGCCGGGATCGAGAAAATCATCAGGGACGACGACGGCGCGCTGCACCTGCACTGGCGCAATGCCGCTGGCGACCATATCGAAGTGCTCGACGCGGTGGTGATGGCGGCGGGCTGGCCCGCGAACACCGAAGCGCTGGGGCTGGCCGCTGCCGGTGTCGAGGCGCACCGGAATGCGATCCCAGTGGATGAGTATCTGCGCACCAACGTCGAGCACATCTTCGTGGCGGGCGACGCGAACGGCTCCAGCATGCTGGTACAGGCGGCCGTGTTCGAGGGTGAGACGGCTGCGGAGAACGCCGTGCTCGGGACGCAGCGGACCACCCCACACCATCTGCTGCCCGCCGGTGGTTTCACCGATCCTGACTACGCGGGGGTGGGCCTCACGGAGGAGGCGGCCCGGGTGCGGGACCGGGAGGCGGCTGTCGTCGTCGTACCCTACGGGGACGTGGAACGACCGATCATCGACGACCGCGAACAGGGGTTCCTGAAACTGGTGGTGGATAGGCATCGGGAGCTAATTCTGGGTGCGCATGCGGTGGGCGAGAATGCCGTCGAAGTGATCCAGGCGGTTGCAGCAGCGATGGCGGCGGGGACCGATGTGGCGACGCTGGCCCGGGTCAAGTTCGCCTACCCCACGTACACGGCCATCATCGGCGACGCGGCGCGCGCAGCGCTGCGGCGCGAGGCCGCCGGGTAGTAGCGCGTGGGTAGGGGCTGGGTGTTGCGGTGTCGCTCCTTTTCTGACCTGCTAGCCGACGGACCAGCTACCCGACGGGCTGCTCGTCGCGCAGGGCAGCGTTGCGCGCGTCCCGACGGCGCCAGTAGGCGGCCAGTATCGCCCCTGAGACGTTGTGCCAGATGGAGAAGATGGCACCAGGCAGCGCGGCCTCGGGGGTCAGGTACTGGCGGGCGAGGCCAGCGGCGAGCCCGGAGTTCTGCATGCCGACCTCGATCGCCGTCGTCCGCCGGGAGGCGACCGGAAGTTTGAAGAGGCGGGCGGCGCTGTAGCCCAGCGCGTACCCCAGGCCGTTGTGCGCGACGACGGCCACCAAAACCAGCAGTCCGGCGGAGAAGATGATGCCAGCACTGCCGGAGACTACCACGATGACGACGAGGGTGATCGCCCCGGCCGACAGCCAGGGCAGCGCGGGAAGGCACTTGGCGACCAGCCCGGGCAGGAAGCGGCGCACCACCAGGCCCAGCAGGACGGGAAGCAGAACAATCTGCACAATCGAAAAAGCCATGGAGCCGGCGTCAACCGGCAGGTACTGGCCGGCGAGCCAGAGCGCCAGCACCGGGGTGAACAGGGGTGCGATGAGGGTCGACACCGAGGTCATCGCCACGGACAGGGCAACATCGCCCTTCGCCAGGTAGGCGACCACGTTGGAGGCAGTACCGCCGGGGCAGCATCCCACCAGGATCACTCCGGCCGCCAACGCCGGTGGCAACCCCAGCGCGGCTGCGATCAGCCAGCCGAGCAGAGGTATGATCATGAACTGGGCCACCACCCCGATGGCGACAGGGATGGGGCGTTTGGCGATCAGCGCAAAAGTCCGGCGGGGTGAGGGTCAGCCCCATCCCGAACATGATCAGCCCGAGCAGCGGGTTGATCATGGGGCCCATCCCCGCGAAGGTGTCAGGGGTCAGGACAGCCACCGCGCCGCCCGCAAGAATCAGGAGCGGAAACAACGTGACGGCAATCCGGGCGCTGCGCTCCTCGCCGGCGGGCGGGGCATCAGTGCTGGATGGGGGCTTTGGCCCGTCTGGGGAGGAAGACAGATCTACTGGACTATCACGGCGGCAGACGGTGCCCGCAATTGCCAGGTCAATGTTAACGACTGTGCTGCTAGGGTTGGATCATTCCGAAACTGCACAGGGGACTTACCATTCTTTGATGCGGGGTATGAATTTGCTGCCCCGCTGGCGTTCCCGCTGCAGAGACCTAAGGAGCACAATGGCAACTATGGATAGAAAGTTCTCTGTAACCGAGGAATCGTCGAGCAAGCATCCCCACGACTGGGGCCGCGCCATGGCTGTGGCCATCAGCCGGCTGGTGGAAATGGCCCACGAGGCGGGTGACGTGGTTGAGGATGAGAACCTCTACGGTGAAGACCTTCACCTGTTTGTTCGTGAAACAGAAGAGGGCGCGGATATCACTATGTCCTGGACGCCGCGTGACACAAAAGACCCATCACCCAAGAGGTCTGATTGGGAAATCTAGGAGGAACTGCATGACTGGAGAGAATCCCGATCCACAAGGTGACAAGGTCACCGGGCTTGAGCCGGGCGGCGGCGTCCCACCGGGTGAGACCCCTCCTGGCGAGTCCTCAACGGTAGGACCGCAGGGTCATGACGAGGGAACCTCGAAGTCCAATAACCCGCTCCCGTGGTTGATCGGCATCGGCGTGGTCTTCGTGGCCTGCATCGCCCTGTTTGTGGTCGGCCGGCTGATCGAATTTTTCTAGAGCCCGGAGTTATGAAGCACTCACTTCCAGAGCCCGGAGTGACAAAGCATCACCACGCAAACGCGCCCACAGTCAGCTGGCGATAGCGGACCATACAGGGCCGGTATCTCCCATTGACCGTGGGCGCGTTTCTGGCTTAACCAACGCCCGCGACGGGCGCAGGCCCTAGATCCCGTAGTACTCGCGCAGGGAAGCCATCTGCTCGTCGGTGAGTTCCGACGCCGCATCCAGGTCCGGGGCATCGGTGATCTTGTCCTTGGTGTACGCCACGTGGATGTCGCCGCCGTCGAGCAGCGCCCCCTGATAGGGGAAGAAATGCTCCCGGGTGTTGAACAGTCCCAGCGACACGGTCAGCCATACGGGTTCGCCGGTGCGGGCGTCGAGGTGGACCTGCGACACCTCTCCCAGCTTTTCGCCGTCGGCGTCCCAGGCGGTGGCTTCCTGCAGTTCCTGAATGTCCGGCTGTGCCATGGTGCATCTCCATCGTCGATAAAACTAAGTGGACTGATCCTATTTCATCCGAGGATGCCCCTGCGAGCAACTGGAGACGCGTCCACACCAGGTGCACCCACAGAAACGGCCCCCAGGGCAAGGCCCGCCGAGTGCAACCGGCGATTCTTGCCCTGGGGGCCGTTTGTGCGAGGGAAGCCTAGCCCTCCGCCTGCTGGGCCGCCTCATCCAGCATGGGGAGGAAGGTGTCCAGGGCCCACGGCAGGCTCAACGGGTTGGCTGCCGAGATGGACAGGGTGAGGGTGTTGTCGGGATCAGCAACGAGTGCGCCGGATTCCACTGCCGGGATTTGGCTCAGCAAAGGGTCCTCGCCGATGGCCTCGATCGTGGACTCGTCGGGCACCCAGGTCACGAAGATGTCCGATTCCAGCTCGTTGGCCCGTTCTGCGGACCAAGGGATGAAGAATTCTTCCGAACCCTCAGTGTTTTCGGTCACGACGTCGGCCTGGACCATACCGATCGACTCCAGGAACCGGGGCCGGTTGTCATTGGCGGTATAGATACTGACGCCTTCTGCGCTGGCGGGCTCGAGGTTCCCATAGATGAAGGTCTTGCCCACGATCGCAGGGTAGTCGGCCGCAGCGTTGGCAACGGTCTCTTCGGTTTCGGCTACCAATTCTTCAGCTTCACCGGCCAGGCCGAGCGCTTCACCGATGATGAGCGTCGATTCCTGCCACGGGGTGCCGTAGGCGACCTCGGGGAACGCGACGACCGGCGCGATGGCGCTCAGGGTGTCGTAGTCCTCCTGTGTCAGCCCCGAGTAGGCGGCCAGGATGACGTCGGGGTTCGTCGCTGCAACCTCATCGAACGCGTACCCATCAGCTTCCGAGTACTGCACGGGAGCGTTCTCCGTGCCGATCGCGGCACCAAGCTCTTCCAGCTTGGCGTCCTTCCACGGCGTAGAGGCGTTCTCGTTGCCGCCGTATTCGTCGCTCTGCATGCCAACGGGCACGACGCCGAGCGCCAGGGCGACATCCGCATTGACCCAGTCAACGGTGGCCACCCGCTCGGGCAGTTCCTCGATCACTGTCTCGCCGTACACGTGTTCGATCGTGACGGGGAACTGATCTGCGGCGCCGGCCGCTTCGGGGGCTTCGGAACCCGAACCGCCATCGGCGGGACCGGTGCTGCAGGCGGATAGGGCCAGGATTGCTGCGGCGGCCGTAGCTGCCGCGGCGAAACCGCGCATGCGGGTGGGGGCCATGGAGGGCTCCTCGACTTTCGGGAAACTGTGACTCACGCCCGTTCGGACGGACGAAGTAAGGCTACCCTACCCTCACATCGATTACGAAATGTTTATGTTGCGTAATTGGCTTAGGCATCAGGCGCGCGGCGGGTTTCACGGTCGTTGGCCCGCTGGATGGCCTCCACCAACTCGGTCTTCGTCATCCGTGAACGGCCCGCGACGTCGAGCGCGCGGGCTATTTCGTACAGGTGCTTCCTGGAGGCATTCGCGTCCACGCCGCCGGCCGTCTCACCGGGGTTCCGCCCGCCGCGCTCGGCGGCTGCATCCGATGGGCCGCTTTCCTCTTTCGGTTCCCAATGGTCGCCCACCTTCTCGTGGGTGTGTTTCAGCGAGCTGAACGCGGTCCGGCTCGCCCGCTCACCCACACCGTACTCCTCCTCCGCCGACTCCAGGGTCTTGCCGAAGGTGTCCTGAGCCTTCTTCCCGGAGCGCTGCAGCGTGCTCGGCAGGTCGCTCTTCTTCATTGCTCGGTTCCTTCTCGCCTCGACGTCGAGGACGGCCACGCATTCCTGGGCCGCGGAAAGTCCTCGAGTACCGCGTCCCGTGCGCCTACCCTAGCGAAGTGCGGGTTCGGGCGCAGGGGCGGTAAGGCCGGACAGGTACTCAACGAGCGCGCCGGGCGCCGAGCGGGGCGCCTGGGCTTCGACCACTGCGTTGTAGTTGGTGTTGGTGTTCACGTCGTAGGTGAGGACCCGGCCGTCGGCGGTCTCGATGAATTCGATCCCGCAGACCTCGATGTTGTTCCGGCGTGCGAACTCAAGGTACTTCCCGATGATCGGGTGATCGAAGCCCTCGCGGAGGCTGAACAGCTGCTGGCCTTCCGCGGGTTCGATCGTGGCCCCGGGCGGCATGATGGGTTTGCCGGTGACCGGGTCAATCGCGCAGGCGTCGGCTGGGCACAGCTGGAAGCCGCCGCGCGCCGTGTCTGCCTGGATGGCGTAGATGAACTCGCCGCCGACGATTTCCACCCGGGTGATGATGGGCTCGGCTGCCTGGATGAACTCCTGGATCAGGGTGATGCCGTCCTGGGGTTCCTCGAACTCGGACGAACCGACGTACTCGGCAAGCTCCTCATGGCTCTCGAACTTGCGGACGCCCAGGCCCTTGCCACCCTGGTTGTGCTTGGTGATGAAGGGGGTGGGAAAACCGGCCGCGGCGTCGAGGATCCGATCCTTGCCGATGGCTGCGACGGTGCGCGGCGTGTCGATGCCCGCAGCCTTGAGCGCCGTCAACTGGTCGATCTTGCTCATCTCGAGCTCAAGGATGCGGCGCCCGTTGACGGTCCGGCGTCCGTGCGCCTCCAGCCAGGACAGGACAGCGCGGGCGTAGTCCTTGGAGAGGTGGTGGTCGCGGGTGTGCGAGGAGGCGCTGATCCGGGACCAGAAGATGCCCTCGGGTGGCGCCTGGTCGAGATCGAGCACGCCGTCGGTCAACAGCCACTCTTCCACTTCGACGCCCTCGGCTTCGAAAGCCTTGGCGAAGGGTGGGAACCACTCAGGGTTCTCGTGCAGGGCAAAAATCTTGGTCACGACGTACCTCCAGCTTGGGTTCGTTAGGCACAACCTCCCGGCCGGCGGGCGTATTCCGCCAGCAGGTCGGCCCAGCGAGGACTTTGTGCCCTAGCAGCCGCCAGGTTATCCCGGTCTCATAGGTACTACGCCAAAGATTCGGCATGAGAGGCAAGGTGCCAGACCAATGAAGACTCACACACCGTCACCAGAAACGGGTGCCTCTGGCGGAACACAAGGTGCGGCTGGCATCTGGGAGGAAACACCCCGCGAGCGTGCCATGGCAGCACACCCCTCGGCCTCCCAACGAAAACTGAAAATCCTCGTAACCACTGATGACAACTTCATCAGTGTGCACATTCGGGTGCACGGATGCGTCTCCCCGGTCAACATTCACGGCCTGGACCTGGTGGTGCGACGGGCGAGTGCACTTTCGCCGCAGGCACGCGTCATTCTGGATCTGAGCGAAGCACATACGTGGGAATCGCTCCGGTCGGAGTTGAACGAATTGTCGATTTTTGCGCGCCTCAAGCCAACCCTGACGGCTCCCGAAAGGCTTCGTTTGAGTGTGGTCGCCCCTGCGGACTAGCGGGACCCACTGGGCTGGTTACTCGGGCAGAAAGATGCCGTTACCCGGTCCGAGCGGCAGGTCAAGGAAGAAAAACACGCTCAGGATGGCCACCCAGGCGAGCCAGAAGGGCACCACGAAGGGCAGCATCCTCGCCATCAGGGTGCCGAGGCCGGCGTCGGGCTCGTACTTCCTGAGCATCGTCAGGAGCACGATCATGTAGGGGTTCAGCGGGGTGATCACCTGGGTGGCCGAGTCACCGACCCGGAACGCAGCCTGGATGAAGGCTGGCTCGTAGCCGAGCAGCACAAACAGGGGCACGAAGACGGCGGCCATCAGCGTCCACATCGCCGATCCGGAAATGATGAACAGGTTCAGCAGCGAGGCCAACAGGATGAACGCGAGGATCGCCGGATACCCGGTCAACCCGATCGCTTCAAGCCCGCCCGCGCCAGCTACTGCGATCCACTGGCCGATGCCCGACCAGTTGAACAGGGCAATGAACTGGCCCAGAATGAACGCCAGGACCAGGAACCCGGCCATGTCCTTGATGGCCTCGCCCATCACCCGCGGGATATCCCGTCCGGTGGTAATGGTGCCAACAATTTTCCCGTACACCAGCCCCGGCACCACGAACATGCTGAAGACCACGAACACGATCGAGCTGAGCAACGGCGACGTGGGCAGGTACCCGCCCTCCTCGTTCCGCCAGGGCGAACCCGGCAGCACGAACGCCAACACCAGGACGACGGCGAGGGTGACCCCTCCGATCAATGCCCACCGCAGACCCTTGCTTTCCCGGGGAGTCAGGTCGGCGCTCAGCTCGGCGCTGGTGGGCGCAGCGGGGGCGTCCTCATCGACGGTCTCTTCGCGGGGGATGCCCTGCCGTTCCAGGCGCGGTTCAAGGATCTTGTCAATCACGAAACCGGCAATCGCCATCAGGACAATCGATGCCACCACATTGAAGAAATAGTTCGACACCGGGGTCACCGGGGACCCCGCATTGGGCAGGGTCTCGGTGACCGCCGTCGTGATCCCTGCGAAGAGAGCATCGAGGCTGGTGACCAGGATGTTGGTCGAATAGCCGGCTCCAGCGGCGGCGAAACCGCCGAGCAGCCCGGCTACCGGGTGGCGGCCAGCGGCCTTGAACACCAGTGCGGCCAGCGGCGGGATCACCACAAACGCTGCATCGGACATGATGGAACCGGTGACGCCCACAACACCGACGGCGTAAGGCAGCGCCCAGCGGGGCGCGCTGCCGAAGGCCTTGCGGATCATCGCACCCAGCAGACCGGACTTCTCGGCGACACCGACCGCCAGAAGGATCGGCAGCACGGTGGCCAGTGGCGGGAACCCCAGATAATTCGCTCCCAGGTTGGTAGTCAGCCAAGTGAGCCCCTCTGCGGTGAACAGTCCCTTGATCTCGGTGATCTCGTCGCTGCCGGGCAGCTGCACGGTGACGCTGGACCAGGCCATCGCCGTCGACACCACGGCGGTGATGCCGAACAGGATAAGGAAGAGCATGAACGGGTCGGGAAGTTTGTTGCCGACCCGTTCCACCCCGTTGAGGAACTTGTCGGTTAATCCGCTCGGTGCGCTTGCGGTGGTGGACATGGGTCGTGCTCCCTTGACGTAGGTCACGCGGGTTTCAGTGGCGGAGGGTTCGTGCCGGTGGCGCAGGAGTTCAGTCGAAGTAGGAGGGCACGTCGATGGCCCCACCCTGATCGTCGAACTCCTGGCGGACCTGCTGCTGAAGCAGCGGATCCATCAGGTAATCCAGGGCGGTCAGCGCGAGCCCGGCGGCGCCGTCGTACGCACCCTGCACCGCTGCCTCGGACGCGGCCGCGGCTGCGAAGTCGGTGGTGTGCAGCGCGGTGCTCTGGTCGGCAATCTTGATCAGCGGGTGGATGCCCGGGATGCGGTAACTGACGTTCCCGAAGTCAGTGGAGGCGGCGAGCGTGTCAGAGACCACGCCGGCGGGCAGCGGGCTCCGTCCACGCCGCTGCTGTGATTCGACCCAGCGGCCGGTGAGAGCGTCGTTGGTGCGGATTGGGAGCGACGGCGGGTGCTGGTCCCAGTCCAGCTCCACGGTGGTGCCGGTCATCAGCGCTGCACCGCGGGCGATGTCCTCCAGCCGTTTGCTGAGATCCTTCAGCGTTTCAGGGTACTTGGAGCGGGCGTAGAGCTTCATCACTGCCTTCTCCGGAATGATGTTGGGGCTGCGCCCGCCCTCGGTGATGTTGCTGTGGACGCGGTCCGATGGTGGCAGCTGCTGGCGGAGCAGTCCGATGCCCTGGTAAGTGAGGCTGGCGGCGTCGAGCGCGTTGCGTCCCATGAACGGCTGGGCTGAGGCGTGCGCGGCAATACCGGTGAACGTGATGGTGAGCAGTCGGCGTCCCAGCCAGACCTGGTCTGCCAGGTCGTAGCCGTACGGGTGGACCATGATGGCGGCGTCGACGCCGTCGAACGCACCGTTGCGGGCCAGCATTTCCTTGCCGGAGTGACCCTCCTCGGCGGGGGTGCCGAGGAAGACGACGGTGCCGTTGAGCCGGTCCCGGACCCCGGCGAGTGCCAGGAAGGCGCCCACACCGGTGGCAGCAATAACGTTGTGGCCGCAGGCGTGCCCGATACCCGGGAGGGCGTCGTACTCGCTGAGGACGGCAATGGTGGGCCCGTCGCCTGTCCCCCGGATCTCGGCCCGGACGGCGGTGTCGACGCCGTGGACGCCGAGTTCGGCGTCGATCCCGTGTTCGGTGAGAATATCGGCGATCAGGCGGGCGCTGTCATGCTCCTGGAACGCGGTCTCCGGGTGGGCATGCAGGGTGTGCACGATCCGTTGCAGGTCGTCGTGGAGAGCCGCGATATTGCCGTCGACGGCGGCGCGGAGGTCTTCCGGCGCGCCGTCGAATTCCGACGTCGGGGGAACGGCTGTGAGGAGGCGGCGCTGGGTATCGGCGTCGATCTGATTAAGGTATGCCGGGTCCGGCAAGGCTGGTTCGGTCATCCTGGTAGCTTAGGCAACTAATTGCTGGCATGGCAGCCGCGGAGCGCAATCCTGGGTAATAATGCGGGTCCTGGCACGGCAGCACGGTCCTGGTCGCGACAAATTCACCGTGCTGAAACACCCCCGCAACACCATAGGAGTTGAATAAAACCATCGGCCGGACCTGCCTGACCCGGCCACAGAACCAAGGAGTCACCATGCCCCTGCTTACCGCCACCGCCATCATCCGCATCCATGACCTCGGCATGCTCCGCCGGGGGGATGAAATTGAAGCTCACCGCAACCGCGAGGTCCACTACAGCGGCTACGTGGAAGACACGGCGCCCGGCCTCGGGATCGTGTGGATCCGCGACCTCTCCGACGGCCGACGGGCCATCCTGCATGCCGACGAGTACGCGATCTGGCAGATCAGCGCCGAGTAGCAGCACCGTCCCAGCAAGTCTCCGTGAGTGCGTTTTCGGGCCCTGCCTGCGGCGGGTAGGACCCACGGCGCGAACTTGGGTGCGTTAGCCATCGACTGATTGCATCGCTAGGGTTGATGGCTGACCTGGCCCTGTTCGGCCCTTCCTGAAGATGGCGGACCGGGCCCACCTTCAGGGACGGAGACACCAGTGACTGCCGACAATCAACCACCCCACAGCGGGTTCGATGCTCCGGAGAGTGATACGCCGGAGGGCGAGAAAACCATCCGCCGGGCCATTGGCGCCTCGGCAGTAGGCAACGCGACCGAGTGGTACGACTACGGCGTGTATGCGGTGGTCCTCACCTACATCACCGCGAACTTCTTCCCGGGCGGGGCGGAATGGGCGCTCGCCACCTTCGCCATCTCGTTCCTGGCCCGGCCCTTCGGCGGGTTCATCTGGGGTCCGCTCGGAGACCGGCTGGGCCGCAAAGCGGTGCTGTCGCTGACCATCATCCTGATGGCTGGCGCCACCTTCTCTATCGGGCTGCTGCCCACGTTTGACCAGATTGGCTACTGGGCCCCCGTCCTGCTGGTGGCGCTGCGCATCCTGCAGGGCTTTTCCACCGGTGGAGAGTATGGCGGAGCTGCGACCTTCATGGCCGAGTACTCTCCCGACAGGAAACGCGGCTTCCTCGGCAGCTTCCTCGAATTCGGCACCATCTTCGGTTTTGCGCTCGGCACCGCCGTCACCCTGTTCCTGCAGATCCTCCTCGGCGCTGAGGCGATGACCGACTGGGGCTGGCGGATCCCCTTCCTGATCGCCGGACCCATGGGCCTGATCGGCTGGTACCTGCGGTCCAAGCTGGAAGACACCCCGGTCTTCCGTGAATTGGAAAACGAGTCCGGCACCGAAGACCGCGGACCCACCACGCTCAAGCACCTGGCCAGCAAGTACTGGCGTCCGGTCCTCACGATGGCTGGCCTGGTCATCGCCCTCAATGTCGCCAACTACACTCTCCTCAGCTACATGCCCACCTATCTGCAGAACCAGATTGGCCTGTCCGACGACGGTTCCCTCACCCTGATCCTGATCGGCCAGATAGTGATGATGCTGCTGATCCCCTTCGCCGGGGCGCTCTCGGACCGGGTGGGGCGCAAGCCGCTCTGGTGGGTCTCCCTCGTAGGGCTGTTCGTTGCCGCACTGCCGATGTACATGCTGATCGGCACCGGGTTCACCGGGGCGCTGATTGGGTTCGCCGTGCTGGGGATTCTCTATGTCCTGCAGTTGGCCACCATCTCGGCGACCTTCCCCGCGATGTTCCCGGCCCATGTGCGGTTCGCGGGGTTCGCTGTCACCTACAACCTCGCGACCGCCCTGTTCGGCGGCACCGCGCCACTGGCCAACGAGGCGCTGATCGAATCCACGGGTAACCTGCTGGTCCCCGCGTTCTACATGATGGGCGCCTGTCTGATCGGCATGATTGCGATGCCGTTTGTCCGCGAGACCGCCGGGGAATCCATCAGAGGCACTGAGATGCCGGGCGACCCGACGGCCGCCGAGCTGGCTACCACCCGCAGCTAGCCAGCGTTTGAAAGTCGCCGGCACCGCAACAAAAGGGCGACCCCGCAGTGATGAACTGCGGGGTCGCCTTTGCGTTAGGGTCCGTCTCGGACCTGGGTGGTTCTGAGTTGAGCCGGTTAGAGCCTGGTTGGACCGGTCACACCTGACTCGTGGTTCGGCTCCCGATCGATAGCCGCACCATGGGCTTCGTGGGCGCGCCTGATCAGGTCCATGAAATCGGTCTCGTTCCGGATCAACCGCTTGTACTTCTCGGGGAGCTTGCGGAGCATATTCTCTTCATCCACCATGCGGTTGTAGATCTTTTCGCGCTCGTCAAAATCTGTCTCGTAGTCCAGATCCATGTACTCGACGGCGTGGCGCCTCGCGCCACTGACAGCAGTCTTTGCCTTGCCCTTGGGGCTGATGACCGATGCGACGACCGTAACGATCAACACTCCGAGGATGACCGTGAGGGACAACCCGGTGGCGATTTCCACCACCGGAACCGGCTCGCCGTCGTTGATGAACGGCAGGTTGTTCTCGTGCAGTGCGTGGAGGATCAGCTTCACGCCGATGAAGCCCAGGATGATCGCGAGGCCGTAGGACAGGTAGATGAGGCGGTCCAGCAGACCGTCAATCAGGAAGTACAGCTGGCGCAGCCCCATCAGGGAGAACGCGGTGGCCGTGAAGACGATGAACACGTTCTGGGTCAGGCCGAAAATAGCCGGGATGGAGTCCAGTGCGAACAGGATGTCGGTGCCGCCGATGGCGATCATGACCAACAGCATCGGGGTGAGGACGCGTTTGCCGTTCTCGATGGTGAACAGCTTGTCGCCGTCGTAGTGATCGGTGGCTGGCAGGAAGCGCTTGGCCAGGCGCACCACGATCATGTCACCGTGGTCGTCCTCGGATGTCGGCTTGAGCAGGTTACCGGCGGTCAGCAGCAGGACCAGACCGAAGATGTAGAAAATCCAGGCGAACTGGTTGATCAGTGCGGCGCCCAGGAAGATGAACCCGCTGCGGGCAATCAGTGCGAACACGATGCCAAAGAGGAGCACCTTCTGTTGGTCGGCGCGTGGCACCTTGAAGCTGGCCATGATGATGAGGAAGACAAACAGGTTGTCCACCGAGAGAGCCTTCTCGGTGACATACCCGGCGAAGTACTCGGTGCCCATGGTGGGTCCACCGAAGACCAGGACGCCCAGGCCGAAGAGGATCGCGAGGCCCACATAGATTGAGGACCACACCGCCGCCTCTTTCAGGGTGGGAGTGTGCGCCTTCCGGACGTGGAAGAAGAAGTCGAAAAGCAGCAACCCCACAATTCCGGCGATCGTCAGAGCCCAAACAATTGGGGATACGTCCATGCGGTTTTTTCTCCTCGTGCAGGTGGCGTGTACTCACGGTAGTTTGCCGAGGGAGTGGACGGCAAGACAGCTTCAGGCCGTACATTGAACCCATGAACCCCTCCACGATGCGCAGCGCCGTCCTCTACGAAGCCGGTGCCGGCCGGCCCTACGCGGACAGCACTCCCCTCCACCTGCAGGAACTGGATGTCCCGTCGCCACGATCGGGCGAGGTACGCGTAAGGATTGAACGGGCAAGCCTCTGCCATTCCGACCTGTCAGTGATCGACGCCTCCCGGGTGCGGCCGCTGCCGATGGCGTTGGGGCATGAGGCGACCGGCGTCGTCGATGTGGTGGGCCCGGATGTCGCTGATATCACAGTTGGCGACAGGGTGGTGCTGGTGTTTGTGCCCAGTTGCGGGTCCTGCCGCGCGTGCGACGCCGGCCGCCCCGCCCTCTGCCACCGCGCGGCCGAGGTCACCGGCAGTGGGGACCTGCTGCATGGGCCCGCCCTGTTGCAGACCGCTGACGGTGACCGGATCAACCACCACCTTGGCGTCTCGGCGTTTTCCGAGTACGCGGTGGTGGCCCGGGAGTCGGTGGTGGTAATTGACGACGACGTTCCCTTCGATGTGGCGGCCATGTTCGGTTGCGCGGCGCTCACCGGGATCGGCGCGGTGTTGAACACAGCCCGGGTGTCCGAGGGCCAGTCGGTCATCGTGTTTGGGCTCGGCGCGGTGGGGCTGATGGCCGTGATGGCTGCCGCGCAGGTTCCGGGCACCACGGTGATAGCGATCGACCCGCTGCCCGCGAAGCGTGACCTGGCGCTGCGCTGCGGGGCGACCACCGTGGGCGCCCCCGACGAAGCATCGACGCTGGTGCAGGCCCTCGGCAGAGACGGGGTAGACGTGGCGCTCGAAGCGGTCGGCAGTGCACGGGTGATGGAGGCCTGTCTGGCGCTGCTGACCCGGGGCGGAGCCCTGGTGTCGGTGGGCTTGCCGCACCCCGACCAGACGATCACCACCCAGGCGCTGCAGTTCGCCGGGGCCGGTAAACGGCTGCTCGGCTCCTACATGGGAGACTCGGTCCCGGCCCGGGACATCCCCGCCTACCTTGCCCTCTGGCGGGAGGGAAAGCTGCCGGTCGAGCTGCTCCACACGGATACCCGGGATCTCGGTGACCTGAACGAGAGCCTCGACGCCCTGGCCGACGGCCGGGTAGTTCGTCGGATCTTCACCCTCCGGTAGGGCTTAGCTGCCCGGTAGAGCCAGCCACCCGCGGTGGGCGCTGCCGGTGAACGTCGCGGGTCAGTAATCGATGGTCCCGATCAGGCCAATGATCCGGTCGATGGTGGCCGGATCGGTCTCCTCCGGCATGGCCCCCGTCCCGGTGAGCGAGGCGTTGAAGTAGATCCCGTCGCCGAGCAGCATCACCAGGTGGACCATGTCCTCATGTCCGACCGCGTCCATGAGCACGTCAAACCACTGGGTCCGGCACCTGGCGAGCAGTTCGTTGGCCTCCGGATAGGATCCCTGCGCCAGCCGGGTGACAGCCATGTTGCACCTTTCCAACGGACTCTCGACGTCGAGGGAGCTTTTCACGTAGTAGGTGGCCGCTTGCCCGGGATCGGCCCGCATCACCTCGAGGTCCGCCTCCACCAGCGCCTGCAGCCGCTCGAACAGCGCGGACGCCAGTTCGTCCTTGGACTTGAAGTGGTAGGTGAGACCGCCTTTGGAGACTCCGGCCCGCTGCGCGATGGCGTCGAGCGTGGCGCTGCGTTCGCCGTCGGACACCAGAATGTCCTGGTAGGCGTCAATCAGGCGGTGAACAGTGCTCGGAGCGTGACCCATGGGCTCGATTCTAGGGCCTTCCAAAAAAACCGACTAGTCGGTATAGTGACTTGCGTTACAGGGTTACCGGCCAACGACGCCGGCCCACCGGACATCGGAGGCGCACCATGAGTCACGCAACAGTTGGGAAGGACGCCCCCGGCGCGCCGTCGGGCGAGGGAAAGGGACTTGCCACCGGCACGCTCGGCGTCTGGGGCTCGGTGGTGATCGGCCTGGCATCGACGGCCCCGGTGTATTCGCTGGCGGCCTCGCTTGGTTTCGTGGTCCTTGCGGTCGGGGCGCAGGCACCCATCGCCTTCATTCTGGCGTTCATCCCCATGCTGTTCATCGCCTTCGCCTACCGCGAGCTCAACCGGGAGATCCCTGATTGCGGCACGTCTTTCACCTGGGCCACCAAGGCTTTTGGCCCCTGGGTCGGCTGGATGGCTGGCTGGGGAGTGGCTGTTGCCGGGATCATCGTTCTGGCCAATCTCGCCCAGATCGCCGGGATCTACCTGTGGCTGCTGATCGGCGACGGGTCCCTCGCTGACAACACCCTTCTCGTGACCGCGACCGGAGTCTTCTTCATCGCCTCGATGACGTACGTCAGCTACCGCGGCGTTGAAATCGGCGCGAAGCTGCAGAACGTACTCCTGGGCATCCAGTACCTGGCATTGGGTTTGTTCGTGGTGTTCGCTCTGATCGGCATCGCCAACGGCACGGCCGAAAACGCCACCGCGCCCTCGCTGGACTGGTTCAACCCGTTCGCCTTCGAAAGCGTTGAAGGGTTCACCGAGGCGGTGCTGCTCGCCCTGTTCATCTACTGGGGCTGGGACGCCTGCCTGGCCCTGAACGAGGAAACCCGCGATGCCCGCCGGATCCCCGGCCGGGCTGCACTGATCTCCACGGTACTGCTCCTCATCACCTACGTGGGGGTAACCGTCGCTGCGATGATGTACGCCGGGGTGGGCGAGGAGGGATCCGGGCTCGGGAACGAGGTCAACGCCGAGGACGTGTTCTTCGCCCTCAAGGACGCAGTGCTGGGCCCTGCCGCCTGGTTGCTGGTGGTGGCCGTACTCGTCTCAGCGGTTTCCTCCACGCAGACCACCATCCTGCCCACCGCCCGGGGCACCCTGTCCATGGCCGTCTACCGGGCACTCCCGCACCGGTTCAGCACCGTGCACCACCGCTTCAAGACCCCCTCCTTCTCCACCCTGGTGATGGGGGTGGCCGCGATCGGGTTCTACGTGGTGATGACCCTGGTCAGCGAGAATATCCTGGCGGACTCGATCCTGTCCCTGGGACTCGCCATCGCGTTCTACTACGCCATCACCGGGTATGCCTGCGTCTGGTACTTCCGCCGGGAGCTTTTCAACTCACGGCACAACTTCTTCTTCCGGTTCCTGCTTCCCCTGCTGGGTGCGCTGATGCTCACCGCCGCCTTCATCAAGTCGGCAATCGACATGGCCGACGTCGACTACGGGTACAGCGTGCTGCTCGGCGTCGGCGGCACCTTCGTGGTGGGCATCGGCTCCCTCGCCCTGGGGCTGGTACTGATGATTCTCTGGCGGACCCGCTCCGGGTCACTGCCCTTCTTCCGGGGGAAGAGCCTAAACGCCGACACCCCCGTGCTCGTCCCCGATTCCCCCGATACCTACCGACGCTCAGTTGATGGAGGCTTGGCCTAATGCGCATTCTCATTGTTGGTGCCGGAGGTGTTGGATCCGCCGCTGCGCGGATCGCCGTCCGGCGCTCGTTCTTCGACCTGCTGGTGGTGGCCGACTACGACCCCGCCCGGCCACAGGCCCTGGTGGATGCACTCGATGATGACCGGCTGGTGGCCACGCAGGTGGATGCGTCGTCGGCCGAGGCGGTTGCCGCCGTCGTGAAGGAACACCGGATCACCCACGTCCTCAACGCCGTCGACCCCCGGTTTGTGATGCCCATCTTCAACGGCTGCTTCGCGGCGGGCGCCACCTACCTGGATATGGCGATGAGCCTGTCCGTCAGGCACCCGGAGGAGCCATTCGCCAAGACCGGGGTGATGCTCGGCGACGAGCAGTTCGCGCTGGCACAGGAGTGGGAGGACGCCGGTCGGCTGGCCCTGGTGGGCATGGGCGTGGAGCCGGGCCTGTCCGATGTCTTCGCCCGCTACGCGGAGGACGAGCTGTTCACCTCGATCGACGAGCTGGGGGTGCGCGACGGCGCCAACCTCGTCGTGGCGGGGGCCGACGGCGAACCGGCCTTCGCGCCGTCGTTCTCCATCTGGACCACCATCGAGGAGTGCCTGAACCCGCCGGTCGTCTTTGAGCGCGAGACCGGCTGGTACACCACCGAACCGTTCAGCGACCCCGAGGTCTTCCGGTTCCCCGAAGGAATCGGCGAAGTAGAGTGCGTAAACGTGGAACACGAGGAGGTCATCCTGATGCCGCGCTGGACCAAGGCGCGCAAGGTCACGTTCAAGTACGGCCTCGGCGACGAGTTCATCGACGTGCTCAAAACCCTTCACAAGCTGGGTCTGGACTCCACCGAGCCTCTGACGGTGAAGGGGGTATCGGTGTCACCCCGCGACGTCGTTGCGGCGGCCCTCCCCGATCCCGCCTCCCTGGGCGAGAGGATGACGGGGAAGACCTGCGCCGGACTGTACGTGACGGGTACCGGCAAGGACGGGAAACCCCGCGCCGTGTATCTGTACCACGTGGTGGATAACGAGTGGTCGATGGCCGAGTACGCGTCACAAGCGGTGGTGTGGCAGACCGCGGTGAACCCCGTGATCGCGCTGGAGCTGCTGGCGAACGGAACCTGGCAGGGTACCGGCGTCCTCGGACCGGAGGCATTCGACTCCCGGCCGTTCCTGGACCTGCTGGCTGCAGACACGCCGGTCGGGTACGGGTCCCCCTGGGGGCTGGAGGAACGCTAGCCCTCTTTCAGGTCGACCCTGTCCAGAGAAACGGCCCCAGACAGGGTCCGCATCAACCCGCCGCCCCCCAGAAACGGCCCTCAGCGCAAGATCCGCCGGTTGCTAGCGGCAATCCTTGCCCTGAGGGCCGTTTCTGGCTGCACCAGGTGCTCACGACCGGTGAACATGGTGTTCCCGCAGGGTAAGGAAACTGCCGGTGAACGGTAGGCGAATTGCTCAACTACACCCACCTCGCGCGCTCCCGCAGCCACACCACTTTTCCCGCACGCAAGGGGACACACATAGGATGTCCACCATGACTGAACTGCCTGTAGCCCTGATCACCGGCGCCTCGCGGGGCATCGGCCTCGCCATCGCCCGCGAGCTCGCGCCTACCCACCATCTGCTCCTCGGCGGTCGCGACGCCGATGCCCTGCAGGACCTGGCCCGCGAGTTCCCCTCCGCCGAGCCGTTCGCCGCCGAACTCACCGAGCTCACCCCCGACGCTGTCGAAGGCATCACCAGCCTCGATGTGCTCGTCCACTCAGCGGGTGTGCTGCAGATGGGACAGGTGGCCGAGCTGACCCCCGAGCAGTGGCGGAAAAGTTTCGAGGTCAACGTGTTCGCTGTGGCGAATCTGACCCGGCTGCTGCTTCCCGCACTCCGGGCCGCCAAGGGGCAGGTCATCGCGATCAACTCGGGTTCCGGATATGCCTCCGGCGACGGCTCCGCCCTGTACAGCGGCACGAAGTTCGCGTTGCGCGCCCTCACCGATGCCCTCCGGCAGGAGGAACGCGGCAACGGGGTGCGGGTCAGCTCCATCCATCCCGGCCGGGTGGCCACTGACATGCAGCAGGAACTGCACACCTTCGAGGGCAAGCCCTACCGGCCCGAGGAATGGATCCAGCCCGACCAGGTGGCCAAGGCCGTCCGTCTCGCGGTCGACGCGTCCCGGGACTCCACCATCGAGTCACTGAATATCCGCCCCTCCGGGATGGTCTGACCCCGCCCTGCGGAAAGCTGGTTGACGCGTGACTAGCCGCGCCGGATTACCCGGGGCTTACCGAACTGCGTCTGCACCCCCGGCGAGTACAGCACCGATTCGGGTGGCCCGGTGACGGTGATCCCGGCGGCGCTGACCAGCCCGTCGTCGAGATAGTCGATGGTCGCCGGGTGCAGGGGCCAGGGCGCGTGGGTGTTCGGGATGAAGAGCGTCCTCCCCGCCAGCTGGGAGTGCAGGCCAAACCGCGCGGTCACGTTGATCGTCAGCGGATCGTTGGCGATCACCGCCCGGTTCGGCCGGACCGCGAACGACGACGACGCCCCGCCCCGGAACCGCCGCACCGTGTAGCCGGCACGGCCCTGGTCGGTCACCGGTGCGCACCGGGACCAGACGTACGGGATGCCGGCCGCCCGGGCCACCAAGACCACGGCCAACCGGGATGCGTCGAGGGTGAGAAACACGACCCCGCGGGTCCCATCGGGTTCCCGGGAGTACAACCGGACGTTGATTTCGCTGAAGGACCCGAAATAGGGAACGGGCATCCCGGAGCCGATCCCCGCACCGACCATCCGAAACCCGATCAGCCCCACCCACGCGTCGCCGTCGAACACGTCGGGTTCGGTCCCGGGCGGCATGAAGCCTGCGGCTGTCTCCACCGGGATCCGCCAGTGCAAGAAGACGGCGTCCAGCCACGCCTGATCCATGATGGGCCAACTGACCAGGGGCGGGGCCGCCGGCCAGGCGATTGCGTCAGACATTGGAGTCCTCCCTGAAGAATTTCGGTTTCATTCGGTTGTCGATCTGCAGCGCGGCGAAGCCGAATCCCACGAACATGGCTCCGATGAACACACAGTTGATCAGCACTTCCAGCGGGTCGATGATCCTCAGGTCGACAAAGGGGTACGGGTACCAGGTGACCGCCGCCCCGCGCAGGAGCGTGTAGACCAGCCAGACCCCCGGGAAAACCAGCGAGAGCCAGACCGCCTGGATGGTGAAGCACGGCCGGGGGCCGAACAAGAGCCACCCGAGCACCGTCAGGATCGGCACCACATAGTGAAGCAGGGTGTCGGAGAGCCGGCCCAGGCCCACCAGTGCCTGCACCTCCGGGAGACGCCGCAACAGCGTGAAGGCGATCAGCCCGGTGACCGAGATATTGACGACGGCGTTCAGCCGCAGCACCCGCCACAGCGTTGACGAACGGCCGGACGGGTGGAGGGCGAGGTCCGCGTTGATCACGAGGACCAGGATATTGCTGAGGATGGTGAAGTAGCTGAAGAAGTTCCACCAGGACATGGCGGGCCCGAGTACCGAGTAGTTTTCCCCGTTGATCAGGGCGACAACCTGGGCGCCGAGGCCCACCAAACCGATCAACGCGACGACGCCGTGCCAACCCCTTGCTGCCAACCCCATCGGTACCCTCCTGCACTGGCGGACAATTCTTCACTGATCGTATGCCCAGTAGGCTGTCCCAGTGAACGAAGAGACACTTTGGGCGGCAGAAAACCGCGAGCACCCCGGCCACTCCACCCGGTACATCCAGCGCTTCGAGGTGATGCGCGCGGAGGGCCGGGACCTGCATGGTGAGGCGCGGGTTCTCGACGCGATGGCCGCCCGCGGCAGCCAGATCCTCGACGCTGGCTGCGGCACCGGCCGGGTCGGCGGGGAACTGGCCCGGCGGGGCCATCAGGTCACCGGCGTCGACGCGGACGCCGAGCTGATCGCCGCCGCGCAGCGCGATCACCCTCAATCCCAATGGCAGGTCGCGGACCTGAGCACGCTCGCGCTCCGGCGGACCTTTGACCTGATCGTCTGCACTGGAAATGTGTTGCCGTTCCTGGCACCCGGCACCGCTCCGGACGTGCTGCGCCGGCTGCACGCTCACCTGGTTCCGGACGGCCGGCTGGTCGTGGGGTTTGGCAGCGATCGCGGGTATTCAGCGGAGAGTCTTTTCGCCGATGCGGCCGCTGCGGGCCTGGCATCCAGCGCACAGTTTTCCACCTGGGAGCTCCGGCCGTGGGAGCCGTCGTCGTCGTTCCTGGTCTCGATCCTCACGCGCACGAATTAGGCAATACTTTTTCCGGCGACGACGCCTGCCGACGTCGCCCCTTAACGACAAACAGCACCCGGCGAGAGCCATGAAGGCTGCTCTCCGGGTGCCGTCAGGCGGCACTGGATTGCCCAGCACCGGTGTGACCCGTGCTGGATCAGGCGCGGCTGATGCCAGCCCGAGCCATCGCGTCAGTGTAGGCGGCCTGCATTTCCTGGCGCCACACCTCCTGCTTCGCCGGAGAGCCCGCAAACGCGCGATCTCCAGTGGAACGCACCTTGTACACCTTGAAACCGCGGCGCTGGATGGCCCGGTTTTCCAGCTGCGTGAGGCGGCGCGCCACCTTGTGCGCATCGGTGCCGTGAGCCACCAGGGCTGAGGCACGCGAGACACGCTGCAGGAATGCCAACAACGGCTTGACGCCCTCGTCGATCTGCTCGGGGGTGAGCGCCTTCTCCTTCACCTCTGTGACATACCAGGGGTAAACGTTCCAGGGCATCACGAACTTGGGCTGCAGCCCAACGCTCTCGTAAATCTCGGCAGTGCGGATGGCACTCTGATCGTCGTTCTCCGCGGACACAAATCCTGAGGCGAGGTTCGCGCCCGGGTTGGAGAACAGACTCACAATGCGACATTCGTCAAGGTCGTGTGCCGGGTCAATGTAGGGAAGTGAACGGTCCGGCTTCTGCTCGGCCAGAGTGTCACACATCCGGTTGATTTCTTCGATATTCGGGTCGTAACGTCGTTCCCATTGCTGTGCTCGGTAAGCCGGGTCCGCCATGCGTCGTGCCAATTTTGCCTCCTCGCGGACAATGCCTGAAGTGGCAGTAATTTTGTCCGCAGTCTTCCAGCTTACGCGCCCAAGCTGGACGGGGAGTCATCAGGTCTCCTCCGGGAACTAATCTCACACCCGCAGAATCCCCCAGCTCCTCCCGACGACGACGGCGTGTCGCGCCAAACACGCCGCATTTCCGCGAGCCGGGACGGTGAAGGTGGGGAAACTTGCCCGGCCTGCACCGAGGGACTGAACCTCGCGGGTATCAGGATGGTGCTGGTGCTGGAGGCCGCCCATGGGAAGTTGCGCGACGAACTGGATGCCGCGGAATAGCGGAAATCCGACCCAGCATCCGGGAGCGCTTTAGGCGCGCCCCTTCAGAATCAGCTTCCAGTAGACGTGGGGCAGGATGCGGCGTTCAAGGACAAAGGTGGCCCGCCGTTCCCGCATGATGCCCTTCCACGGAATGGACGGCTTCGCCCGGTACTGGTCGTCAAACTCGGAGAACACCACCGTGGACCGCGACACCGTGAACGGGCACGCCGAGTAGTTGTTGTACTTCGCACTGACCTTCTTGCCCTTGAGGACTGCCCTCAGGTTCTTGGCCACCACCAGGGTCTGCTCACGGAGCGCGGCACCCGACTTCGAGTTCAGGGTGGCTGCCGCGTCTCCGAGAGACCAGACGGCCGGGTACCTGATGGACCGCAGGGTTTCCGGGTCCACCTCGACGAACCCCGAGGGGTCTCCCAGGGCCGGGAGATCGGTTGATTTGAGCCAGTCAGGAGCCGACTGCGGCGGAACGGCGTGCAGCACATCGTAACTCAGGGTTTCCGTCCCGCCGGCCAGGTTGTCCTGCACTGTGACGGTTCTTCCGGCGGCGTCGACCGCGGTGACCTCGCTGTTGCAACGCAGCTCGATTCCGTACTCGGCGATCTTGCGGTTGAGCTCCTCGTTGGCCACCGCTTCCGCAAAGACCGTGGGGGTGGGAACCACCAGGACCACCCGGATGTCAGCCAGGACTCCCTGCTGGGCCCAATAGTCGCAGCCCAGGTACATGGGCTTCTGGGCGGCGCCCCCGCAGGTCAGGGGACCCGGCGGCAGGTTGAATACCACCGTTCCGCTGCGCAAGGTGCGCAGCAGGTCCCAGGCCTTGGGCGCCAGCTCAATCTCGTAGTTCGAGGCGCCGTACTCCGAGGCCATGGCGTCGGCCAGACCGGGCACCGCGTTCCAGTCCTTCTGAATGCCGGGGCAAACCACCAGCTGGTCGTAGCCAAGCCGGGCGCCGGAGGCCAGCAGAACTGTGTTGTGGGCCGCGTCGACGTCGACCGCGGCGTCCTGCACCCAGGTCACCCCGCGGGGAATCACCGATCTTTGCGGCCTGATGGCCTCAGCAGCCTGGGCGGTTCCGCCGGCAATATGGGAAAACAACGGCTGGTAGAGGTGGTCGGAGCTGGGCTCCAGCACAGCAATGTCCTTGGCACCGTAACGGCGCAACCGTGCTGCGAGGGAGATCCCGGCGTTCCCCCCGCCGATGATGACTATCTGATGGTGGGTCACGGCCGCATCGCTGTCCGCAGCAGCCACCGCTAGGCCGACTTCTCGGTGAGGGCGCTCGCCTTGTGGGCAGCACGGGCCCCTGTTTTACCGGACTCGACGATGTACTGTGGCTCGTCCTCGCTGGCGCGGTGCGTGTTGCCGTCCAGCTGGAAGTCGCTGGTCTTCTTCTCGACAATTTTCCCGTAGGTGGTGCCCTGCGGAGTGTTCCACTCCACGGACGTGCCTTTGCTCAGTGCCACAGTGACTCCTCGGATTGACAGTGTGCTTACCAGCCTACGGGCAATTGCAGCGCCCGACGCCGGTCCGGCTCCGGAAAGCCGGCGGATCCACCTATGAAAAGATAAGGACTACGTGAAACACGCTGTCCTGAACCCAGGAAGCATCAACCTCCAGGACGGCGAAGGGACTTTCATGATGGACCGCGAAGGCACCGCAGTCCGCGGTCGCCGCCGGGAAGCACCGGCCACCCCGCCGCGGGAGGGGTACCGCCCGGAGGTGCAGGGTCTTCGCGCGCTTGCCGTTCTGATGGTGGTGACCTATCACATCTGGTTTGACCGGGTCTCGGGCGGCGTCGATATCTTCCTGCTCATCTCAGCGTTCCTGATGACCCTGACGTTCGTCCGGAGGTCAGAGCGGGGAACCCCTTTCGCCCTCCTGCGGCACTGGGTGCACCTGTTCAAGAGACTGTTGCCCGCCGTCGCCGTCGTCTTGATCGCCACGCTGGTCGCTTCACTGCTGTTCCTGCCGCGGGCGCGCTGGTCCATGGTGCTCGACCAGTCGTGGGCCTCGCTCTTCTACTTCCAGAACTGGCTGCTCGCCGCCGAGTCAGTCGACTACTACGCGGACACCAGCGTGGCCAGCCCCCTCCAGCACTTCTGGTCCCTCTCCATCCAGGGACAGGTGTTCGTGTTGTGGCCGCTCCTGTTCCTGGCGGCGAGCCTGATCGCCCGGAGAGTCAACGCGAGGTTCCAGAGCGTCGCGGCAGTGATCTTCGGTGCGATCTTCGTCGTGTCCCTCAGTTTCTCCATCTACCAGACGAATACCAATCAGTCCTTCGCCTACTTCGACACCCGCGCCAGGCTGTGGGAATTTGCGTTGGGGACGCTGCTCGCCCTGGTCCTGCCGCGGGTCAACCTTCCCAAGACCATCGCCGTCGCGGCCGGCTGGATTGGGCTGGCTGGCATGCTCAGCGTCGGTTACGTGCTCGACGTCGAAGGCGAGTTCCCAGGTTTTGTTGCCCTCTGGCCGCTTCTGTCCGCAGCCCTCATCATCGCCGCAGGGCAGACGGGAAGCCGTCTCGGGGCGGACCGCTTCCTGTCGTGGGGGCCGCTGGTCAAAATGGGCGACCTGTCCTATGCGCTCTACCTCTGGCATTGGCCAATCCTTGTCATCTACCTGGTGTACCGGGGGCGAGAGACGGTCGGACCCCTCGGGGGGCTTGCCATCATCGGCCTGTCCCTGGCCCTTGCCTACCTCACCACACGCTTCGTCGAGCGGCCGCTTCGCAGCCAAAAGAGGGTTGAGGCGAGCAAGGTGCGGAGCCTGGCGGTGATCGCGGTCTGCATCACGCTGATCTCCGCCTCGGTGGCGAGTGTTCAACTGGTCATGAAGACCCAGGCCCAGGCCCTCGTGAGCCAGGCTCAAACCGAGAATCCCGGCGCCTACTCCCTGCTGCCCGGCTTCGTCGACCAGTCCACGGGCGATTCGCCGCCGCTGCCGGATCTGGGGAGCCTGGACGCCGAGTGGGGTGTTCTCGGCGAAAAGTGCGAAGGCGAGCATGTCCCGGTAGGAAACGACAGAGCTGTCCGCGGGTGTTCCTTCACCCCGGCGGACGGCGAACCGGTGAAAGAGATTCTGGTGATCGGTGATTCCCACGCCGAACAGTGGCTGGAACCGATCGAGCTGATGGCCCAGCGGAACAACTATCAGGTGACGGCTTTGCTGCTCGGCGGGTGCAGTTACGGCACCGAGAGCGACGCACGCAACGAGGTTTGCAATACGTTCAACGACGCCGCCACGGAGTACGCGCTGCGAATGAAACCCGACGCCGTGTTCACCATGGCGACCATTTCCACCAAGGACACCACTGAGGAGCGGTCCGTGGCGGGGATCGGTGAGGCCAGTGCGGTTCTGGGCGATGCGGGCATCCCGGTGATCGGAATGCGGGATAACCCCAGGTTTGAAGTGAACATGATCTCCTGCATCGAAGAGCACGGGCAGGATGCCGCCGAGTGCACCTTCCCGGTCGGCGAGAAACTCGCCGCAACAGCGCCGGTGCCGTCAGCTCAGGAAACCGGCGGGGCACTCCGGCTGATGGATCTCACCGACCTGATCTGCCCCGAGGGGGTCTGCACCCCGGTGGTGGGCAACGTCTATGTCTACCTGGACGACAACCATCTCACCATCACCTACACGGCCACCACGCTCCCCGAGTTTGAGGAACGCTTCCACGCGGCTCTGGGCTGAGACTGACAGGCGGTCGGCTGAGACTGGCCCGCTCTGAGCTGAGACTCGGTGGGGCGGCCGGCGGCACTTCTGTCCGGGCACACGAAGAGGGACAGGGCCGATGGCCCTGTCCCTCCAGACCGGATGGGTTACCCCGTCCGGATCATGCGGTGTTGGCAGCGAACCGCCCGGAGACCTGCTTAGCGGCGCTTGGTGAGCCCGGTCAACAGGTTCGCGGGGCGCTGCTGTTCGCCCTGCTGCGCACCGAGCACGATGACCGCGCCGCTGACAACGGGAAGTGCCCACTGAACGATCTTGAGCTGCTTCTGCGCTGCAGCCAGTTCAGGCGAGCTCGATGGGCCTGGTTCGGTTGCACCCTTCGCGCCCTCATCCGCCAGTTCCCCGACCTTCTTGCCGAGGATCCCGGCATACAGTGACAAGCCCATTCCCGCGACCGTGATGACCGACTTGACGACGGTGTTGGCCAGCGCACCGTTCTGGCCGGCGACCCGGCCCTTGTTGCCCAGGATCAGGCCGACGCCGCCAACGGCGTGTGCGCCGAAAGCTGCAGCCTGAACGGGAGTCCATTTGGCCCACCCAATGGTTGCCAGGCGGGTCCGTTCCTTCGGATCCTTCGCCTCGGCTGCTGCACCGTTCAGTCCGACGGCACCCATCAGAGATCCGCCGAACCATGCGGCAGCACTCAAATCGTGAACGGATCGTGCCAGTAGATTTCCAGCCATAGTGATCACTCCTTCAACTAGGTACTGCGTCAAGATATCTGCAGAATCGGGATAACTGCAGAAAGTATCCGCTAAGCATACTTACTATTGGCCCGCAATGCACATGATGACCCCACGGGGTGTTCGCAGTGCCCCTCCGGCCACGGTCGAAATAGACTTTCCCCATGAGCCGCACCCCGCGCGCCACCCCGGCAACCGCCGCCCTGGATGCCGCTGGCATTCCCTTTACTGTCCGCACCTATGTCCCCGACCCGAGGGCTGAGAGCTACGGCACCGAGGCCGCAGCGGCGCTGGGCGTAGCAGCGCCGCGTGTTTTCAAGACGCTGATGGTGGACGTGGACGGCACCCTGACTGTCGCCGTCGTCCCGGTCTCCGGCACGCTGAACCTGAAGGCACTCGCGGCTGCCCGCGGAGGCAAGAAGGCGGTGCTGGCCGCTGGCGACGTGGCCGAGCGGCGCACCGGCTACGTGCTGGGCGGAATCTCACCCCTGGGGCAACGACAGCAAAGCCCGGTGGTCGTGGACGCGTCGGCGCTCCAGTTCGACACCGTCCTGGTGTCCGGCGGGCGGCGGGGACTGGAAATCGAGCTGGCGCCCGCGGACCTCATCCGGGCCAGTGGCGCCGCAGTGGCTGCCATCTCCCAGCAGTGAGGCAGTGAGAAAGCTGGGCGGGCGCCGGTGCCCTCCACGAATCTTCGCCATTTCCGTGACAATAGTTACCTCTGGAAAGTAACCTTCTGACACCCGCCCTTCGGGCGGTCGTACCTGACAGCGAAGTCAATGGAGGAATTCCGGCATGGGAAAATTCTTTAGATCAACCAAACTTTGGGCTTTGGGAGCGGCCTCGGTAGTTGCACTCCCGCTTCTCGGCAGCGGCCCCGCCCTGGCGGACGCGAACTTCCCCTCCACAGAGGGCAAGACCAGCACGGCAAGCATCCTCACCTACGACGACATGGTGAAGGACCTCAAAAAGCTGGAACGGAACAGTCGCTACGACGTGGATGTCTTCACCCTGGAGGAGGCCGGCACCGAGGTGAACAAGAGCGAGCAGGGCCAGGATCTCTACGTTGCCACGGTAGGAAATGGGCCCGAAGATGTGTGGGTGCAGGGTCGCATCCACGGCAACGAGCCGTATGGAACCGAGTCCATTCTGAGTCTTCTCAAGAATCTGGGCAGTAACGGATCAAGCGATTACCAGGAGATCCGGGACGCCTTCACGATCCACTTCATCCCGATGTACAACCCGGATGGAAGTGAAATGAACATTCGGCAGACCGTCCTCTGGGACGACACGACGAACGCGCCGCTGTTGGACGCTGCGGGAGCCGAGCAGCGCGTCGACCTCAACCGCGACTGGGTGGCAACCCAGTTCCGGGCCAGCGAATCCCTCGCGTTCTACGAATACTGGACCATGGTCAAGCCGGACTATGGCATCGACATTCACCATCAGGGCCTCAAGCAAGAGTATGGAACCGGCGACGACGTCACCCTGTCCCTAGGCATTTCCCTTGCGCCCGGCGGACCCACCTTGCCCACACTCGCAAATGGCGAATACGACATTCTCACCCGGCAGATGCACGGCTACGTGTACGAGGAACTCAGCAAGACAGGCTTCATCAACATGGACCGCTACCAGGTAGGAGGCGGCCTCGAGATCGACATCAAGGGGGGCGTGGTGTCAGCGATGATGCTCGGGCTCGACTATCAGGGCCTGAACCCGACCGGGCACTCCAACCCGGTGGTGTTCTTCGAAACATCAGGCAACACCAGCGATGGGTCGCTGGGGCAGAAGGCGAGGGGCAAGAGCATCCAGCAGAACATTCTCGCCATGGAGACCCTCCTGCTGGGACTGGCCACCGAGGAGGTGCGGGACGTCGACCCTGACGTGTGGGACGACATCCCGCACGCACCGGTCACCGGCTACCTGACCGACTATGCAGGAATCGTGCCGGTCACTCCGTAGTACCGGTCCAAGCCGCTCCGGTGATGCGACTTACAGTCGGCGCATCACCGGAGCAGCCCGGTGAAGATAGTCTCTACCCGGACATTAGTCCAGAGTGGACGGCGATTTCCGACCCATTTCACTCAAAATAGTTTCATTGCCTAGCGCAATCGATATCATCCTTCTACGGTCTGGTTACGGTCGCCCATAAAAGCTCATCAGGACCGGTACATCAGATTCCACGAGAGGTACAGGCTTATGAAGAAATCGATTACGGCTGCCGCGTTGGCTGGAGCCCTGTTGTTCACGGCAACTCCTGCAGCCATTGCGGTAGGTGAAGGACCGGGGTACGGCGGCAAGGAAACCATCAACACGTCGATTCTGCGCACCTACGACGAGATGGCGCAGTTCCTGCAGACCCAGGATGCGAAACAGCCCCACATGGAACTGGAGGTGATCGGCCAGTCCGTCAAGGGACGCGACCTCTACCTGGCGAAGTACATCCAGAACCCCGACAATCCCACCATCCTCTTTCTGACCCAACAGCACGGCAACGAGCAGCTGACCACTGAGGGAGCCCTTGAGTACATCAAACGCCTGGGCACCGGCAAGACCGGCGATGTTCTCGACGGCGTGAATGTCCTGGTGGTGCCAATGCTGAATGCTGACGGCGCCATGGGCGATGTCGATTTTTCGCTCGACGACTACATTGCCAGCGGTGACCGGAATCTCACCCGGTTCAACGCCGTCGGCGTGGATTTGAACCGCGACCACATCACCAAGATTCAGCCTGAAACGCAGGCCCTCCACGACAACGTGCTGGCGAAGTACGACGTCGATTACATGATCGACCTTCACCACCAGGGCGCCAACAGCGAGCGGGATGGACGCCTGGTCTCCGGCTCAATCCTGCACCCGACCACGCCGAACGTGGACCCCGAGGTCCTGGAAGGGTCCAAACGGCTGGGGGCAGTGGTCTTCGATGCCGTTGACTCCACCGGGTGGGGGCACCTGGGTAAGTACGCCGGTGGCTCCGCTGAGACCATCAGCCGGAATGGAATCGCCGTCGAATATGGCATTTCCACGCTGCTTTTCGAGATGCGCGGCATGTCCGACCATTTCAACGAGGGAGCAATCCTTGGTCAGAAGAGCAATGGCTACCTGATCAAACAGACTATTACCACCCTGGATGCAACCGTGAGCGCGTTGTCGGACGGTTCAATCGACGACGCCGATACCTCGTTCTGGGACACGCTGGCTGAACAGACCACCCGCGCCGAGTAAGCCGATAGACAGAGGGCTGCTCCCGCCGGTCATCCGGAACGGGGGCAGCCCTTTGTGCTGCCCGGCGATGCCGCATCGAGGGTGATATCCGGCAGGAATAGATCCGTAGTCACTACAGTTGACGTAGTTACTACCGCAATGGAAGTACACGACCGAAGGGAGCGCACGATGAATGATCCAGTCATCCCTGCCCATCAGGCGGAGGCCGACGGCGGGGCGTGCCCCTCGTTCGTCGCCGCCATGGACGTCATCGGCAGACGCTGGAGCGGCATCATCATCGAGGCGATCGGCAAAGGGAACACCGGTTTCGCCGACGTCAGCCGCTTTGTCCCCCAGATCGGCGACACCATGCTGGCCAAACGCCTCCGTGAGCTCGAAACAGACGGCCTCATCCAGCGTGAAGTGATCGATGGGCGCCCCATCAGGGTGCGCTACTCGCTCACCGTCGCCGGGCTGGCGCTGCTGCCCATCCTCCGGGACATCACCTCGTGGGGACACGCCTATTCGGTGACCGAGCAGGCCACAGCACTCACAGCACGCGCGGCGCCCACAGACCACAACCTCAGCAAGGGACGATAAACGACTATGGCTTTCGAACTTGGCATCCTCACCTTTGGTGAGCTGACCACCGATCTCACCACCGGACGCATGCCCTCCCCCCAGGAGCGGATGGCGCAAACCATCGAACAGGCCCGGGTGGCGGATGAGGTGGGCCTCGACGTCTTCGGCGTGGGCGAGCACCACCGGTCGGACTTCGTCGCCTCCGCCCCCCACATGGTGCTCGCGGCCGCCGCCATGGCCACGAAGAACATCCAGCTCACCAGTGGCGTCACGATGCTCAGCTCCTAGGATCCGGTCCGGGTGTTTCAGAACTTCGCCACGCTGGACCTGCTCTCCGGTGGCCGGGCGGAGATCATCGCCGGCCGCGGCTCCTACACCGAGTCCTTCCCCCTGTTCGGCTACGACCTGGCCGACTACTCCGACCTGTTCCGGGAAAAGCTGGACCTGCTCCTGGCCATCCGTGCCCAGAACCCCGTCTCCTGGCAGGGGACGCTGCGAGCGCCCCTGATCGACGCTGATATCGCGCCGCGACCGGTCAGCGAACTCCCCATCTGGGTGGGCGTTGGCGGGACACCCGCCTCGGCGGTCCGCACCGGACAGCTGGGATTGCCGCTGGCACTCGCCCTGCTCCTCGGGCCCATCACCCAGTTTGAACGTCCGGTGGACTTTTTTACCGCCAGGCCTACGCAGCTGCCGGGCACGACCCCTTCACCCAGCGGATCAGGTTCAACGCGCACGGCATGGTCGGCAAGACCAGCCAAAACGCCCGCGACGACTTCTACCCCTACTTCACCCGCGGGCTGGGTGAGAACTACCACCAGCGCGGCGCCAGCTTCAACATGCCGCGGAACGCTTTCGAGGCCCAGGCTTCGCCAGCCGGTGGCCTGCTGGTGGGCAGCCCCCAGGAGATCATCGACAAACCGCTGACCTATCACGACCTCTACGGCGTCTCCCGTGCGGTGTTCCAGATGGGCTTCGGCGGGGTACCCCTGCGGACCCACCTTGAGGCCATCGAACGCCTGGGCTCCGAGGTGGCACCGGTCATCCGCGCCGAAATCGCCTCATGGGAATCGGTCAACGCGTGAGCAGGCCGCTGCGCGTCGTCGTCGTCAATGGCAGCCCCACCGAACGGTCCAAAACGATGGGCCTGGTCCGGCTGATCACCGATTCGCTGGCGCAGAAGCTGGAGATTGAGGTCCATCAGACCAACGTCTACCAGCTGGGACCGTCCTTCACCGGGGCCACGTCCCGGGAGGACCTGGACGCGTCGGACGAGGAGGAGTTCGCGGCCGTGGAGTCCGCTGACCTGCTCATCGCCGCCACCCCCGTGTACCGGGGTTCCTTCGCGGGCATGTTCAAGCACTTCTTTGACCTGGTGGGCCAGTACGCGCTGACCAACAAGCCAGTGATCCTGGTCGCCACGGGAGGCAGCGACCGCCACGCCCTGGTGATCGAACACGCGCTGCGGCCACTCTTCGGGTTCTTCCAGGCGGCGACCACCCCGTGGGCTTCTACGCGAACTCAGGCGATTTCGACGGCGACATGGTGCTCAACGCCGAGGTGTACAGCCGGATCGAGGTGAGGCTGGGCGACATCATCGATAGCCTCCGGATCCTCGCCACGGTGCGGTGAGCACAGTGGACATTCGATAGGGAATTTCCCTATCGAATGTCCACTGTGACCCCCTCGGCCCGGATTCCTCACCGGAATGGGGTCCGCTGATCCGCCCCCGGGGTATTCGGCTAGAGTTATACAGGTGAAGAATGGCCTGCGGACCCCCGGTGTAGCGTGATCGACGACGCCGAGACGGACTCCAGGAGGCCCATCACCGCCCCCGCTTTTGTGCTTGCACAGCTGCGTCGCGCCATCATCGCCGGTGAACTCCTTCCCGGACAGGCACTCCGGCAGGACGCTCTCGCCGAACGCTTCGGAGTCAGCCGTGTCCCACTCCGCGAAGCCTTCAAGGTGCTGGAGGGCGAAGGCCAGGTGGTGTACGCCCCGCACCGCGGCTACAAGGTTGCCACCCTCTCGCTCACCGACCTCCTCGAGGTGTACCGCATCCGGGAGATCCTCGAGGCCGAGGCCGTCCGGGTGTCGATCAGGAGGTCCGACGACGGCGTCGTCGGCAGGCTGCGCGCTGCAGCACTGGAGGTGGAGACGGCGAGCGCGTCCGGTGACCTGCTGGCCATGACCGAGGCCAACCGCCGGTTCCACTTCTTGATGGTGACCGCGGCCCGGATGCCGCGCCTCGAGAAGCTGATCCAGGTGCTGTGGGACGCCACTGAAACGTACCGGTTTGTCTACTACGGTGACGAAGTCAACCGGCACCGGGTGGAAGATGAACACCGCCGCATCATCGACGCATTCGTCGCCCGCGATGCCGAGCAGGTCATCACCCTCCTCAACGAACACCGCGACCACGCGGTCGATGCGCTCAGGACCTTCCTGAACGCCAGGTGACCCACCTCACGTAATATTTGTGACCGGCGTTACACTTTGTGGATTAATTGGATACAGTATCCAAATGATCTGGTCACCGCCGAGCAAATCTCTACTGCCTTCCCCCTTGTTGCCCCGGGTACCCAAGTGGTGTGCGCCGCAGCCCGGGGAGAACGTTGGCGGGGATGACCTTCATGAGTGACTGGCTCGGCCTGGACGGTCAGCGGGTCCTGGTTGCCGGTGCCGGCGGAATCGGCAGCGCAGTGGCCGAAGCCTTCGCCGACGCAGGGGCACGCGTGCTGGTCGCAGACGTCAACCCGACTGGCCTGGCGGCCCTGGACCCGCGGGTGCAGGCGCTCGAGATCGACCTGTCATCCACCGCCGGGTGCGAGGACGCCGTCGCCCGCGCCGCCGCCGAACTCGGCGGCCTCGACGTGCTGATGCACGCGGTAGGCGTCAACCACCGGGTCCCCATCCTCGACACCACCGACGATGACTGGGACCGCATGATCACCGTCAATCTCACCAGCGCCTTCCGCCTGGGCCGGGCTGCCGGGAAGCTGATGGTGGCCGCCGGGTACGGCCGCCAGGTGTATTGCTCCTCGGTGTCGAGTCTCCTCGCCCACCCGGACCACGGCCCCTACGCCGCCAGCAAGGGCGGGCTGAACCAGCTGATCCGCGTGATGGCCCGCGAATGGGCATCTTCCGGGGTAACCGTGAACGCCGTCGCCCCCGGCTATGTGGAGACCGACCTGACCCGCGGACACCTGGACAAGCCGGGCGTCCGCGAGCACTACACCTCCCTGGTCCCGGCGGGGCGGCTGGGCTCGACCGGCGACCTCACCGGCCCTGCCCTGTTCCTCGCCTCCCGTCAGGCGGCGTTCGTCACCGGTCATGTGCTCTACGTCGATGGTGGGCGGACCCTTGTCTAACCAACCGGAGGTTGAGCTGCAGACCGAGACCCCTCAGACCGGGGCCCGGCCGGCTGATTCGCTGCCGGCCGAGAAGGCGCACGGCGGCCGCTTCCCGCTGCTGGCTCCCGACGCCCTCGACGACGATCAATTGGCCCTCTACAACACCATCGCCGGCCCGCCCCGGGCGGGCGGTCCGTTCCTGGTGGTCGACGACGACGGCCACCTCGCCGGTCCCTTCAACGCCCTGCTCTACGCACCGCAGATCGGCCACGCCGTCCAGGCGCTGGGCGCGGCACTGCGGTTCGGCGGGGAACTATCCGACCGGACCCGCGAATTGGTGATCTGCGCGGTCGCCGCCGAGCGCGCCTCGACCTACGAGTGGTACGCCCACAGCCGGGTCGCCCTCACCGTCGGCATCACGCCCGACGAACTGGAAAGCCTGCGCGGCGGGTTTGTCCCCCCGGGCCTGCCCGACGACGAGCGCTCGGCCCTGACCTTCACCGCAGCCCTGCTGAACGGCCGGACCGTCTCCGCCAAAGACCACGCCACCGCCCTCACCCAGCACGGCCACTCGGGCATTACCGAGCTGTCCGTCCTGGTGGGCTACTACCGGGCGCTGGCCGGCCTGCTCGCAGCGGGCGCCGTCGAGGCACCAGCTGCCAGCGCGCCACCTGCAAACACGCCGGTGACCCCGGCGCCGGACAGCCCACCGGCAGACACCGAGTCCACCCCCACTAGCCAACCTCATTCACTCACCACCACCACCACTAAGGGAGAACATTCATGACAACCTCACCTCTGCACCGTCGCAGGGTACGGCTTGCCGCAGCCGCACTGACCATCCCCGCGCTATTCCTGTCCGCCTGCGGAAGCCCCGATACCAGCGGCGGCGGAAGCGGCGGCGGTGAGGCCAGTGGCGGCGCCGACGGCGGCACCCTCTCCATCGCCACAGGCGGCACGGGCGGCGTCTATTACCCCCTCGGCGGCGGTTTCGCCACCATGATCCGCGACAACATCGAGGGCTACGACGCCACCGTCCAGGAGACCAACGCCTCCGTGGACAACATGCTCCTGATCGAGAACGGTGCAGCCCAGCTGGCCTTCGCCGTTGGCGACGTCGTCTCCGACGCCGTCGAGGGTGTCAACGACTTCGACGGCAACGCCATCGAGATCTGCTCACTCGGCAACACCTACAACAACTTCATGCAGGCCGTCACCGTTGACGGCACCGGCATCGAGGGTGTCGCCGACATGGAAGGCAAGGTCGTCTCGGTCGGCGCTCCCGGGTCCGCCACCGAGGTTGCCGCCCTGCGTATCCTCGAAGCCGCCGGTATCGACCCCGAGTCGGGTTTCGAACGCCGCCAGCTCGGGGCCGCTGAGACCGTCGCCGCCCTGCGCGACGGCACCATCGACGCGGGCTTCTGGTCCGGCGGTCTACCCACCGGCGCGCTGATCGACCTCGCCAGCGACGGCGACATGAGCCTCCTCAACATCGGTGAGTATGCCGAGCAGCTCGCCACCGAATACGGCGAGTACTACGTAGAGGAAGAGATCCCCGCCGACACCTACGAGGGCCAGACCGAAGCGGTCTCCGCCATCGCGTCGCCGAACATCCTCGTCGCCAGCCCCACCATGGACGAGGAGCTGCAGTACAACATCACCGCGGCGATCTTCGACAACGTTGAAGCCCTGACCCAGGTGCACCCCGCCGCCGTAGAACTGGATGCCGCCACCGCCGGCGACATCGCCTACGTCGACACCTGCCCCGGCGCCCAGAGGTACTTCGACGAAAATGCAGGCTAACCACTGATGCGCAAGCCCGCCGTCGTCGTCGCCGTCCTGGTGTGCCTTGGCACGCTGGGCGGTGGGGCGTTCGCGGTTGCTGCCCAGGATGCGTCCGGCCAGGACGATTCCAGGCGCAGCATCGTGATCACCAACGACGACGGCGGGCTGGCCACGGTGGCCCTGCCCGGCGACACCTTCGCGGTCAGCTACCGCAACTCGCTCTACGGAACGCTCGCAGAGGAACGCTACACGGTCCTCCCCGACGGCAGTTTCCGGCTTGACCAGATCGCCGCCGACCAGCTCGCGGTGCTCGAGGAATATTACGGCGTCCCCGGCGCCCCCACCCCCGCGGACCCCACCGACCGGCGGAAGTACGTGGTCGACCCCGACCCGGAGCACCCCGCCGTCTTCAACGACCTTTCCATTGCCGCCACCGACCTCGGTGAACGCACCCTCCACCTGCCCGGAGCAGCGCCCGTTTCGCTGTGGTCCCTGGTCGACGACGATCAGCCCTTCATCCTGCTAGACATCAAGGAGACCCCATGACCGAGCGAATTGACGGCGACGGCGCCCTCAAAGCCGGCACGCCGCACCGCCCCACCCCGAGCGAGACGCTCGATCCGAGCCGTCGCGACGAGGCTCGAATACCTGACGATGCGCAGGTCAACCCAATCGACCGCAGCGACGAGATCGATGAAGACGCGCTGATCGCCGAGTTTGAGGCGGAGAAGCCTTCCCGGCAGCTGACCGGAATTCCGGCTCTGGTGGTCAAGATTGGCGGCGCTGGGCTTTCCCTGTTCGCGCTGTACTGGGTGTTCAACCCGATGGCGACCCAGTTCTACCTGCCCGCGTTCCTGATGATCGGGCTGTCCCTGACGTTCCTCGTATACCGGGGGTGGGGCCGGTCGGCGAAGGCCAAGGATGCCGGCAAGTCCGACAATCCGCATCTGCTCGACTGGGTGCTCGCCGCCGTCGCCATCGTCCCGTTCGCCTACATCATTTCCGACTGGGACCCGTTCTTCCGCCGGGCCATCGTGCCGACCTACCTCGACCTGATCATGGGCGTCATCGCCATCCTGGTGGTCCTTGAGGCAGCCAGGCGCACCGTCGGCATCCTGGTGCCACTGGTGGTGCTGGGGTTCTTCGCCTACGCCTACTGGGGCCCGCTCTTCCCCGCTCCGTTCACCACCTCGTCCTTCGACTGGATCCGCCTGGTGGGCCACAACGTGATGGGGACGCAGGGGATCTTCGGCGTGCCCACTGACGTCGCCGCCACCTACATCATCCTGTTCACCATTTACGGTGCGGTCCTGGGCGCTTCGGGTGCCACGAAGTTCTTCATTGACCTCTCCTTCTCGGCGTTCGGCCAGTCCAAGTCCGGCCCCGGCCGGACCGTCACCCTCGCCGGCTTCCTGCTTGGTACCGTCTCCGGCTCGGGCGTCGCCACCACCGTGACCCTCGGCGGCATCTCCTGGCCGCTGCTGCGGAAGGCCGGTTATCCGAAGGAACACGGCGGTGGCATCCTCGCCGCCGCTGGTATCGGCGCGATCATGTCCCCTCCGACCCTCGGCGCAGCGGCGTTCATCATTGCCGCTCTCCTCGGAGTGTCCTATCTTGAGGTGCTGATCTGGGCGACCATCCCCACCCTCCTCTATTACTTCGGCATCATTCTCGCCATCGAAATGGACGCCCGACGGTTCAAGACCAAGGCCGTCGTCATGGACCACAAGCCCGTGGGCAAGCTCCTGCTGCGCTTCGGCTACCACTTCAGCTCGCTGCTCGCCATCGTGGTGTTCATGGCCATGGGCATGACGCCGTTCCGTGCCGTGGTTTTCGCGACCGTGCTCGCCTTCGTGCTGAGCTTCTTCGACCGTGAGTCGTGGATGACTCCGAAGAAGATCTTCGACGCACTGGCTACCGGCGCCACCGGCGCCCTCTCCGTCATCCCCGTGATGGCTGCGGCGGGCCTGATCGTCGGCATCATGACCCTCACCGGCCTCGGCCTCAAACTCGCCAGCATCATCGTCGACTTCGCCGGCGGCAGCCTGCTGCTCACCGCGATCTTCTCGGCCACCGCCGTGATCCTGCTCGGCCTGGCCGTCCCGGTCACCGCGAGCTTCATCATCTCCTGGGTGATCATCGGGCCCGCCCTGCAGGATGTGGGAGTGGCACCCTTCGCCGCCGCGATGTTCATCTTCTACTACTCGGTGCTCAGCGAGGTGTCGCCTCCAACGGCGCTTTCCCCGTTCGCTGCGTCCGCTATTACCGGCGGCAAGCCGATCAAGACCATGTGGCTCACCTGGCGTTACACCCTGTCCGCCTTCCTGGTGCCGTTCATCTTCGTCCTTTCCGGCTCGGGCGTGGGTCTGTTGCTCCAGGGCGGCGTCGCCACCGTTGCGCTCGCCTTCTCGGTGTCGCTCCTCGCGGTGGCGTCGCTCGCGGTCTCCACGGGCGGCTGGCTGCTCGGACCGGCACGCTGGCCGGAACGGGTCATCCTGGCCATCGGTTCCCTGCCGCTGCTCACCCTTGACCCGTTGTACATCGGGATCGGCGTCGCAATCATTGCCGTCGGCGTGGTGGTGCACCTGATCGGACGGAAACGGCATCCGTACGATCCGGACACCGACCCACCCGTCGCGGACGCCGGTACTGCCCATTCGGCTGGTACTACTGGTACTGCTGACACGGTTGAGGGTGCAGAAGCCAAGGCCACCTCAACCGGTACGACGTCGGCCGCCTCCTCGGGGCGCGGGGCGCACCGCGCGCAGTCGTCATCCTCGTCAGGGTCGCCGTCGTCAGGGTCACCGTCCTCGCCGGCGTCGAACACCGCCTCAACGAAGACAACGGATCCCACCGCTTCATGACCACAGCACCGTCGACGCATGCAGCAGTCACCATGCTGCAGGCCGTCTCCGTCACCACCACAGGGGTGCTTCCTGCCTTCCTGCTGGGTGCGTTGGCGGTGCAGATCCGCGGGGATCTGAACATCGGTCCGGCCGAAATGGGGATGGCAGCCGCCACCCTGTTCACCGTGTCCGGTGTGCTGGCCCGCCCGCTCGGCGGGCTGGTACAGCGGATTGGTGCGGCGAAGGGCATGGTCGCGTCGGCCACCCTCGCCGCCGTCGCGCTGGCCGGTGCCGGTCTGGCCCCGACATTCGCGCTGCTGATCGTCGCCCTGTTTGTCGGCGGGCTGGCCAACGCCATGGCCCAGCCGTCGGCGAACCTGGGCATCTCCCGGGCGGTCAATCCGAACCGGTTGGGGTTGGCGTTCGGCGTCAAGCAGTCGTCCATTCCGGCGGCTTCGATGATCGCCGGGATCGCCGTCCCGGTGATTGCCCTCGCCGTGGGCTGGCGGTACGCGTTCCTGCTCGGCTCGCTGATGGCCATTGCTATCGCGGTCTGGGCCTTCTTTAGCGCACCCGGGACCCGTCCGACCCAGCACGGGGAAGCCCCGAAGGCTGACCGCGGCACTCCCAGGGGTGGCCTGGTGATGCTGAGCGTGGGCGCCGGGCTCGCGGCAGCGGCGGCCACGTCGCTGGGCGTCTTCCTCGTGGACTCGGCGGTGCAGTCCGGGATGGCACCCGGAACCGCTGGCCTGTTGTTCGCTGGCGCAGCGCTGCTGGGACTGGTGATCCGGATTATGCTGGGCCTCGCCATGGACAGGTATCCGCACCGCAGTCCACTGGTGCTGATCACCAACCTGCTGGCCCTCGGCGTGATCGGGTACCTGCTGCTCGCCCTGGGCACCAGTTCCCTACTGTTCGTGGTCGGGGCGCTGCTGGCCTACGGCGCCGGGTGGACCTGGCCCGGTCTGGTGCACTTCGCCGTGGTTCGGGACAACCGGGCCAACGCTGCCACCGCCACCGGGGTGATCCAGACCGGCCTGTCCCTCGGTGCCGCAGCTGGTCCGCTGTTGTTTGGACTGCTGACCGCCGCCACCTCGTATGACACTGCCTGGCTGGCGGCCGCCGTCGTCGCCGCACTGGCCGCCGTGACCTTCACGGTGGCGCGGCGGATGATCCGCCGGTCGCGGGCACTGACCGCTGCCGAAACGTCAGCTGCCGAAGCCTCGGATACCGCTGCCGGAGAACCAGACCACACCCTGACCCCCATGGAGGAGAAGAGATGACACCCATGCGTTTTGCAGTGGTGGGAGGTGGCATTGTTGGTGCCGCCGTCGCCCGCCGGCTGCTGCAGGTCCAGCCCGACGCCGAGGTCACCGTGCTGGAGAAGGAGCCCATCCTCGCCGGGCACCAGACCGGCCGGAACTCCGGCGTGGTGCACGCCGGGCTGTACTACACGCCCGGATCGCTGAAGGCACGGCTCTGCCGGCAGGGCGTGGAAATGCTCAAGGAGTATTGCGAAGAGAAGGGCCTGCCCTACGACGAGTGCGGCAAGGTGCTCGTCGCCCGCAATCCCGTCGAGGAGGGCCGGCTCGGCGACATCATGGAGCGTGCCGTCGCCAACGGGGTACCCGGTGTCCGCATCATCAACCAGGCCGAACTGCTGGAACTCGAACCCCATGTCAAGGGCACCTCGGGGCTACACTCGCCCCACACCGCGATCGTCGACTACGGCGCCATCACCCGTTCTCTCGCCATGGATGTGGAGGCCGCCGGTGGCACTGTCCACACCAACTTCGAGGTCACCGGTCTGACCGAACGCGCCGGGCAAACGGTGGTTACGGGCAAGCATCGCGGCATCGAAACGTCCGACGCCTACGACACGGTGATCGTCTGCGCCGGTCTGCAGGCGGACCGGGTGGCGAAGCTCGCCGGCGACGACGACGACCCCAAGATTGTGCCCTTCCGCGGCGAATACTATCTGCTCCGCCCGGAACGCAAGCACCTGGTCCGCGGACTGGTTTACCCGGTGCCGGATCCCCGGTACCCGTTCCTCGGCGTGCACTTGACCCCGACCACCGACGGCGAGGTGATGGTGGGCCCCAACGCGGTGCTCGCCCTGGCCCGCGAAGGCTACAAGTGGTCCACCATCTCGCTCCGCGACCTCAAGGACGCCGTGATGTACTCGGGCTTCCGGTCCTTCGCGAAGCAGCACTGGCGTACCGGTGCCGCCGAGATGCTCGGGTCGCTGAGCAAGCGCCGATTCATCGCGGAGGCCCGCAAGTACGTCCCCGAGATCACCGCCGACGACGTCGTCCCCGGCCCCCGCGGCATCCGCGCCCAGGCGCTGACCCGCGACGGTTCGCTGGTCGACGATTTCCGGATCACCCGGCAGGGCTCGGTGCTGTCCGTCAGGAATGCGCCCTCCCCCGCCGCCACCTCTTCACTTGCCATCGCCGAGCACATTGTCTCGCTGGCACTCGAGAACAGCTCCGACCGAAAGGACACTTCGTCCCTGTGACTACAAACCCTTCACCCAACTCCCCCGTCTCCCCGCTCGCCCGAGGCCTCTGGGGCGTGCTCGCCACCCCCTTCCACGGCGGTGACTTCGCCGTCGACACCGAGTCGCTACGCAGCGAGGTCCGCCTCTACACCGGGCTGAACGCCACCGGCATGGTGGTCCTCGGCGTCTTCGGTGAAGGCGTAACCCTGGACACCGCCGAACAGACCCTGATCGTTCAGACCGTCGCCGAGGAGGCCGGTGACACCCCGCTGGTGGTCGGCCTGTCGGCACGGTCGACGGCGGTCGCCGTCGAGCAGGCACGCACCGCCGTCGCCGCCGCTGGCAGCAACCTGGGTGCACTGATGGTGCAGGCGAACAGCGCCAACCCCGAGCTGCTCGCCTCCCATCTCTCGGCGATCAACGAGGTCATCCCCACCGACACGGGCGCCGGGATTGTGCTGCAGGACTACCCGGTGGCCTCCGGTGTGAAGATCAGCGCCGCGCAGATCCTGACGGTGCTGGGGCTGTGCCCGTTCATCAGCGCGGTGAAGTCCGAAGCACCGCCGACAGCCGTCCCCATCGCCGCGCTCACCGCAGCCACCACGGTGCCGGTGTTCGGTGGACTGGGAGGCGTCGGGCTGCTCGATGAGCTGGCCGCCGGTGCCGCGGGCGCCATGACCGGCTTCTCCCACCCGGAGGGGCTGCAGGCGGCGCTGACCGCGTTCGCCGACGGCGGTTTCCCGGCGGCCCGCGCAGCGTTTGCCCCGTGGCTGCCGCTGGCGAACTTCGAGGGTCAGCCCGGGATCGGGCTCGCCGTCCGCAAGGAGATTCTGCGCCGCCGCGGTATCATCGCCGACGCCGCGGTGCGCCCGCCCTCCCCCACGTTGCCGCCGGCGCTTGCCGACATGATCGACGCCCACCTTGATGCTGTGAAGGAGATTGCCTGATGGATACCGGACTCAAGGGGAAGAATGTACTGGTGCCGGGCGCGAGCTCGGGCATCGGCCTGGCCATTGCCCAGGCGCTGGCCGACGAGGGCGCCAACGTGGTCCTCGCCGCGCGCCGCGAGGACGTGGTGCAGGCCGAAGCGGCCAAGCTGCCCTCCGCCGTCGGGATCGCGATGGACCTGACCGACGACGGCGCCCCCGCCGCGCTGGTCGAGGCCGCCGGGAAGGCTTTCGGGCCGATCGACGTGCTGATCCTCAACAGCGGCGGCCCGCCTCCCGGGGGTGCAGCTGACGTCAGCGACGCACAAGCCCTCGCCGCCGTACACCAGCTGCTGCTGCAGCACATGCGCCTGACCAACCTGGTGCTGCCCGGCATGCGCGAGCGCGGCTGGGGGCGCATCGTCGCCGTCGGGTCCAGTGGCGTCCAGCAGCCGCTGCCCAATCTGGCACTCTCCAATATCGGCCGGGCCGGGCTGGCCGGCTACCTCAAGACGCTCGCCGCCGAAGTGGCGGCCGACGGCGTCACCGTGAACATGGTGCTCCCGGGCCGGATCGACACGGACCGGGTGGCGTCCCTCGACGCTGCGGCGGCCAAGCGGACCGGCAGCACCCCCGACGAGGCCCGCGCCGCGTCGGAAAAGACCATCCCCGCCGGCCGGTACGGAGCGCCCGAGGAGTTTGGCGCCGTCGTCGCGTTCCTCGCCAGCGTCCCCGCCGCCTACGTGACGGGCGAGCAGATCCGCTGCGACGGCGGCCTGGTCCGCGCGTACTAGCCGCTGCTGTTCCTGACCTTTCGTGACCCCCTCGACTCTGTATCTCTCGACTCTGAACAGAAAGAAGCTCTGACCATGCATCTGGCCTCAGTCCGCGAAGGCGGCGACGAACTCGCCGCAGTGATCCACCCCGAGCGCGGTGTCGCGCTGGTGCGCGACCTCATTCCAGGCTTCACCGGTGACCTGTTGGAGCTGCTGGCCACCGATTCGCTCGGGAAACTGGAGTCCTTCGCCGAGTCGGCGGACAACGCGGTGTTCCGTGACCGCGGCTCGGTAACCTTCGGCGCCCCGTACCGGCATCCCCGGATGCTGTGGGGCATCGGCCTGAACTATATGGAGCATGCGTCCGACCTGTCCGAGGGCGTCCCGGACGAGCCGGCGTCGTTCATCAAGGGGGACCACACCATCATCGGGCCGGGCGAAAACATCACCATCCCGCACCAGAGCGTGCGCACCACCGCCGAAGCCGAGCTGGGCCTCGTCATCGGCAGCTACTGCCGCGACGTGGAGCCGGAGGACGCGCTGTCCTACGTGGCCGGCGTCGTGACCCTGCTGGACCAGACGGCCGAGGACATCCTGGAGAAGAACCCCCGGTTCCTCACCCGGTCCAAGAACTTCCCCAGCTTCTTCTCCTTCGGGCCGGAGATCGTGCCCCTCTCTGAGGTGGCCGACGACGCCGGGTCGCTGGCCGCCGTCGAGGTGTCCACCGTGATCAACGGCGAGGTGCACCGCAGCAACGTGGTGGGCAACATGAGGTACTCCCCCGAGTACCTGGTCAGCTTCCACAGCAAGGTGATGCCGCTCTACCCCGGCGACATCATCTCCACCGGCACCCCCGGCGCCGTGCACATCAGGGCGGGCGACGTGGCGGAGTGCCGCATTCCGGGCGTCGGCGTGCTCAGCAACCCGGTGGTCGACCAGGAAGCTGGCTCTGGTCGGGAAGACAGCGTTCATCAGGAAGGCCATGGCGGTCATGAGTAGCCCCTCCGACGACGGGTTCCCGGCGGGACCCCTGGACGGCATCAAGGTAGCCGACTTCTCCCGGGTGCTCGCGGGACCGTTCGCCTCAATGATGCTGGCCGATTTCGGGGCCGACGTCATCAAGGTGGAAAGCCCCTCCGGTGACGACACCCGCAGCTGGACGCCTCCCGTGGACGAGTACGGGGTAGGCACCTATTTCTCCAGCGTGAACCGTAACAAGCGCTCGGTGGTGTGCGATCTGACCACTGAAGAGGGGCAGGCCGCTGCGCTGGAGATCGCGTTGACGGCCGACGTCGTGATCGAGAACTTCCGGCCCGGCATCATGGAGCGGTTCGGGCTGGACTACGAGTCCCTTAATGACCGGCGCCCGGACCTGATCTACTGCTCCATCACCGGGTTCGGGAGCGCCGCCGGCGCGCACCTGCCGGGCTATGACCTGCTGGTGCAGGCCGTCGGCGGGCTGATGAGCGTCACCGGTGGGCTGGATTCCGAGCCGAGCAAGGTCGGCGTCGCACTGGTGGACGTGGTGACCGGGCAAAACGCCGTCGTCGGGATTCTCGCCGCCCTAAGATCGCTGGAGCAGACTGGTGTCGGTCAGCGGGTGGATGTGAACCTGTTGTCGTCGCTGCTGTCGGGGCTGGTGAACCAGGCGTCGAGCACCCTGGCAACCGGTGAATCGCCGCAGCGGATGGGCAACGCGCACCCGAGCATCGCGCCGTATGAGACGCTGCGAACCGCCGATGGTCCGCTGGCCGTCGCCGTCGGGACTGACAAGCAGTTTGCCGGACTGGTCCGGGTGCTCGGCGTGCCCGAGCTCGCCGACGATGAACGGTTCGCCGGGAACTCGAACCGGGTGGCCAACCGGGTGGTCCTGAAGTCCCTGCTGGAAGAGCAGCTGGGCTCGAAGTCCGCCGCTGACTGGTCGGAGCTGCTCAGTATCGCCGGTGTGCCCGCCGGGAAGGTGAACTCGATTGTCGAGGCGCTGGAACTGGCGGACACGCTGGGCCTCGCCCCCGTCGTCGAGATCGCCAATGCTGACGGGTCACGGACGAGCCAGCAGGTCGCCAACCCCATCCACCTGTCCGGGACCCCCGCCCGCTACCGGCGTCCGCCACCCCTCCTCGGCGAGCACAATGGCGCCGCCTTTGCCCTCCCCGCCATTCCCGCACTCCACCACCTACAGTGAAAGCAGGATCCCCAGTGACCTCCTCAACCATTGAAAGCAGAACCATGACTGACATATCAGACCTGATCGGTATTGATACGCTCCTCTCCCCCGAGGAAATCACCCTGCGGGAGACCGTGCGGTCCTTCGTGGACAGCGAGATCAAGCCGAACATCGCCCAGTGGTACGACGACGCCGTCTTCCCGATGGAGATCGTCCCGCAGATGGCTGAGCTGGGACTGCTCGGCATGCACCTGAAGGGCTACGGCTGCCCCGGGAAGTCGTCGGTGGAGTACGGCCTGGCGGCGTTGGAGTTGGAGGCTGGCGATTCGGGTCTGCGGACCTTCGTGTCGGTGCAGGGCTCGTTGGCGATGAGCGCCATCTACAAGCACGGCTCGGAGGAGCAGAAGACCGAGTGGCTGCCGCAGATGGCTGCCGGTACCGCGATCGGCGCGTTCGGGCTGACCGAGCCGACTGCCGGGTCCGACCCCGGCGCGATGCAGACCTTCGCGAAACGCGACGGGTCCGACTGGATCCTCAACGGTGCCAAGCGCTGGATCGGCCTGGCTTCGGTGGCGAAGCTGGCCATCATCTGGGCGATGACCGACGACGGAATCCGCGGCTTCGTGGTGCCGACCGACAGCCCGGGGTTCGTGGCGACGCCGATCAAGCAGAAGCTCTCCATGCGGGCTTCCATCCAGTGCGACATCACCCTGACGGACATCCGGTTGCCGGAGGGCGCGATGCTCCCGAACGCCAAGGGACTGCGCGGCCCGTTCGAGTGCCTGAACGAGGCACGCTACGGCATCATCTGGGGTGCCATGGGTGCTGCCCGCGATAGCTACCTCACGGCGCTGGCCTACTCGCAGGAGCGTCTGCAGTTCGGGAAGCCGCTGTCCGGCTACCAGCTGACGCAGGAGAAACTGGTGAATATGGCGTTGGAGATCAACAAGGGCACACTGCTCGCGCTGCAGCTGGGCCGGTTGAAGGATGCCGGGACCCTGCAGCCGTACCAGATCTCGGTGGGCAAGCTGAACAACTGCCGCGAGGCGATTGCGATCTGCCGTGAGGCGCGGGCGATGCTCGGCGGCAATGGCGTCACCCTGGATTACTCGCCGCTGCGGCACGCGAACAACCTGGAGAGCGTCAGGACCTATGAGGGTACCGACGAGGTGCACACCCTGATCCTGGGCAACCACATCACCGGCGTCCCCGCGTTCCGGTGAGTGAAGCCGCTGCCCGCGCGTCTTCAGCTCCCGGCGGTATTCCCGCCACCGGCATCCGCAAGGGTCTGACCAACTACGGGGACGCCGAGTTCTCGCTGTTCCTGCGGAAGGCGTTCATCAAGGGTGCCGGGTATTCCGACGACGCCCTGGACCGGCCGGTGATCGGGATCATTAACACGGGCTGCGGCTTCAACCCGTGCCACGGCAACATGCCGGCGCTGCTGGAGGCGGTGAAGCGTGGGGTGATGCTCGCTGGTGGGTTGCCGGTGGACTTCCCCACGATCTCCATTCACGAGAGCTTTTCGCAGCCGACCAGCATGTTCCTGCGGAATCTGATGTCGATGGACACGGAGGAGATGATCCGGGCCCAGCCGATGGACGCCGTCGTGCTGATCGGCGGCTGTGACAAGACCGTGCCGGCCCAACTGATGGGTGCTGCGTCGGCGGGGGTGCCGGCGATTTCGCTGGTGACCGGCTCAATGCTGACCGGCGGCTACCGGGGCGAGCGGGTGGGTGCGTGCACCGACTGCCGAGCGTTCTGGGGCAAGTTCCGGGGTGGGGAAATTTCCAAACCAGAGATCGACGACGTGAACTCGCGTCTGGTCGGCAGCGTCGGTACCTGCTCGGTGATGGGCACTGCCAGCACCATGGCCTGCCTGACCGAGGCGATGGGGATAGCGATGCCGGGATCGGCGTCGGCTCCCGCGGTCACGGCTGACCGGGTGCGGATCGCTGAGGCGACCGGGACCCAGGCTGTCGCTTTGGCGGCGGCTGGGACGAAGATGAACACCATCCTGACCCGGGAGTCGTTCGAAAACGGGCTGCGTGTGCTGCTGGCCATCGGCGGATCAACCAACGCGATCATCCACCTGACCGCAGTGGCTGGTCGGCTGGGGATCCGGTTGTCCCTGGAGCAGCTGGACCGGATGAGCACGGAGACACCCGTGTTAGTGGATCTCAAACCCTCGGGGAAGTACTACATGGAGGACTTTCATCGGGCGGGCGGCGTTCCCGCAGTGCTGCGGGAACTGGGGTCGATGATTCATCGGGACGTGCCAACCGTGACCGGTAGGACGCTGGGTGAGGAGATTGACGACGCAGGCCCCGGCTTCCCGCAGGACATCATCCGACCGCTCTCCAACCCGGTGTATCCGGAGGGAAGCCTCGCGTTCCTTCGCGGGAATCTGGCTCCGGGCGGGGCGATCATCAAGCAGGCCGCAGTTTCGCCAGCACTGCTGGAGCACACCGGACCCGCTGTGGTGTTCGAGAACACGGCAGACCTGGCGGCGCGGATCGATGACCCCGATCTGGACGTCACCGCCGATTCGGTCCTGGTGTTGAAGAACATTGGACCGGTCGGAGCACCCGGCATGCCCGAAGCCGGATACCTACCCATCCCGAAGAAGCTCGCTTCCCAGGGTGTCCGCGACATGGTGCGCATCTCGGACGGCAGGATGTCCGGCACCGCAGCCGGCGCGGTGGTGCTGCATGTGACACCGGAGTCTGCTGTAGGTGGTCCGCTGCGGCTGGTGCAGACCGGGGATACGATCACACTGAGTGTGAGCCGGCGGCTGATCCAATTGGAGGTATCCGATGCTGAACTGGCTCGACGTAAAGAGTCGATCGGTCCGGCAGTCCCAGTGGTTCCGGAGCGTGGCTATCGGAAGCTGTTTGTCACTGAGGTAACCCAGGCGGACGAGGGCTGCGACTTCCGCTTCCTTCAGGGCCGGATCCAAGAGATCTGATTCGGTACCGACTCCTAGCCGCTCTTATCCGATCTCCTTACTGACGATCCGTGGCACAAGGGAACTATTGATTTCCACTCCCGGCACTACGGCAGCATCCAACGGAACTGTCTCGTGCCAGGGTCATGCATCCATTAGGTTTTCGAGACCCACTGGGACGGTCTGTGATCCGATACGGCTTTCGTCAGGTGAGGGAAATGACCTCGTAGGTATGGCCTGCGGAGCGCAGCCGCTCCACCAGGACGACGCCGAGGGCAGTCGCCGGGGTCAGCGATCCTGTGATGGGCGGCAGGCGGTCGCCGTCCAAGGCAAGTGAGAGCGCGGCCTCACCGGCCATCACGGCGGTGGCGGCGTATCCCGGGTCGCCGGGCCCGGCTGCGACGACCCGGTACCGCCGGCCGCTCTCCGTGGAAGCAGTCACCTGAGAATGGAACCAGCCTGAGCGTCGCGCGGCCTCACTCGGGCCCTCACCGGACGCCGGAAGGACGCGGTCCAGTAGTTTCCTCGTGAGAGGAAGGGCCAGCGCGGCTCCGAACACCCGTAGACCGAGCGCCGTCGCTCCGGCAATGACGGCGCCGACGGGCCCGCGCCCCATGCCCATCACCTCGCTGTATCGCAGGGACCTGCCGTAGGCCCAACTCTGCAGGGCGTTACTGCGACGCACGATCCGCGTGTTTGCCGACGCCATGATGAAGGGAGCGGTCCGCTGGCCGTCCTCCGACCGACCGACCCACCCCAGATCCGACGGCTGCCTGGTCGGGGGCTCCGCCGTCCGGTCCGGACTGAGGGAGTAGGGATCGTCCGCGAGCGATCGCAGTACAGGGTCCGCCCGCATACCGTCGAACTGCCCACGCATCGACTCGATAGTGCCGCCGCTGAAGCCGCCCTTCGCCCTGGCGACGAGCTGCACCTCGGTTAGTCCACCCGCACCATCGGCCTCCGCAGCCTGGTGCAGGAGAAGCACCGCGAGGTCGGACGGGACGGAGTCGTAGCCGCACGCATGGACGATCCGTGCACCTGTAGTCCTTGCCAGGGCGTCCCAACGGTCGATGGCTTCACGGACGAAAGACACCTCACCCGTCAGATCCCCGTAGTGGGTGCCGGCGCGGGCACACGCCTCGACAACCGGCAGCCCATACTTCGCGTAGGGACCCACCGTGGTGAAGAGAACCCTAGTGCCCGCGGCAAGCGCCGCGAGCGAGTCAGGACGCTCCGAATCGGCCTCAATGAGGGCCCAGTCCTGTGCGGCGGCGGGCAGCCTGGAGCGTACGGCCTCGAGCTTCACCCTCGATCTCCCCGCCAGTCCCACGCGCAGGTCCGGAGGAGCATGGTTCGCAAGATATCCGGCGATCAGTTCACCGACGAAGCCGGTCGCGCCGAAGAGGACGAGGTCGTGATCGCGCGCTAGAACCTCCATGCCAGCAGTCTTCCACAGCAGAAACTATCAATTCCAACTGTCACCTGAACCTTCAGCAGTCCCACCCTTCGTCCGCTGCGGGACTCTTCAACGCCGATACTCAACCAGACACCGACCGGAGCAGGCGCAGTATTCGTCGTTTAGCTGACGAGGATCGTGCGCAGCTCGTCGACGATGCTCGTGGCCCTTTGGTCGTCGCCGGCTTCCATCCAGTTGGTCACGAACGCGATGCTGAGACCCAGCTCCGGTTCGGCGAACGACACCTGCCCTCCGGCGCCGTCGTGACCGAACCCGTTGGCAGAAACGTAGTGCCGCGCCTCCGAGTCGAGCTGGAAACCAGCGCCCCAACGCGGCCACGGTGCGGGTGCGAGGAACACCGGTGAACCTTCGCTTCGTGCCTCGTTAGCCAGCTTGAGGACGGTCGGGTCGAGTCGCCGAGTCGTGGCAGTGTCATGGATGACCGACGACCAGGCAGCTGACATCCCTCGGGCGGTGGCGATGCCGCCAGCTCCGGGGAACGAGCCAGCCCTGACATCGGACCGATTGAAGCCGGAGTTGGGGCTCACCAGTTCCTGAGGGAAGGCCTCCCCCAGTGTCATGGCGTGGTTCGGCCAGTCAATGACCCCGGGTTCGGCAGCCGCAATCTGCATCTCGACCAACTCACGCAGGCTCTCCCCAGCCTCAAGATGCGCAATATTCAACTGCTCGTGCACAGGCACGCCTACCCTCAGGTCGGCACCCAGCGGCCCTGCGAGGGTTTCCGCCAGATACTCACCCGGCATTTTTCCAGTGACACGACGGATAATCTCACCCGTAATCCAGCCGTGAGTCAGCGCGTGGTACCCGTAGCCGGAGCCGGGCTCCCACAGCGGTTCCTGACGAGCGAGCAACTCGGTCATGGTCTCCCAGTCGAGTGCTTCCTCAAGTGTTACCGACTGTCGAGGCGCCGATACTCCTGCCCGATGGGACAGCGCGTCACCGACGGTAACCCCGCCCTTACCGTGGGCGCCGAACTCCGGCCAAACGTCGGTGATCGGTGTTTCGTAATCCAGTCGGCCGGCTTCAACGAGCCGAGCGATGAGGATTGACATGATCCCCTTGGTGCAGGAGAAGACCACCGTTGACGTGTCGCGGGTCCAGGGAGTCGAGTCGCGAGCGTCAGCCACCCCGCCCCAGAGGTCCACCACGAGCTCACCCTGATGGTGAACCGCCAAGGCTGCACCCATCCGGGGCCGCCCCTCGAAGGCAGCCGTAAACGCGTCCCGCACCGGGGCGAAGCGCTCATCGACTGTGCCTTGAATACCGTTGATGTCGCTCACGCGTTGACCTTTGCTCGTGCAGTTGAAAGTGAAAGTGATCCGTCCGTCGCCCAGGACAAAGGTAAGGGATCCGAGATACCGCTGATGAAGGTGCCGTCCCGGTCGACGTTCTCGAACGCTAGCAGCACCCACTGCCCCGACCGGGTTTGCACCGCACGTCCGGCGTAAAGATGCTGGTTGGTCAACCGAACCGCAGCGGCAGTGTCAAGTGGTCCCTCCAGAGAGTCGGACTCGAGGGGCAGCGCCCAAATCCCGCCCTGCGCGCCGTCCGCCTCGCGCGCTCCGGCGAGGTGCCCGGTATCGCAGGAGAAGAGGAGCACTGACCGGCTCTCGATGGTCACGAGCTGCACAACCTCGATGTGCGCAAAGCCGGCACCCGGCTCACTCAACGGCGACTTGGTGGTCCAGTGCTCCAGATCGGGCGACGTGACATGCCCTATGACTCCGCGGTCGCGGTCCACACCCGAGCGGGCCCGTGCGGTGATTAGCATGTGCCACAGCCCGGTGGAGTCCCGGTGGATCCACGGGTCCCGCCACGTCTCTTCATGCCAACTGCCGTCCGGAAGGGTCTCGTACCAGCGGGGATCCGCCGAAATCCGCTCTGGCTGCTTGGTCCAGGACGCCAGATCCGATGACACAGCCCGACCGACCGTCTCCACATTGGTGATGGCATCCGGGGACAGGAACCGCGAACCGGTGTAGAACATGTTCCACACGCCGTCATCGCCGCGGATCACGCTGCCGGTCCAGGTGGCGCTCCCATCAAAGGAACCGGACTCCCCCGGCTCGAGCACCACCCCATGGTTTTTCCAGGTCGTCAGATCCGTTGAGGTTGCGTGCCCCACCCGTGCGTTACGGTGCCGGAGATGGGGATCCCCCAGCGACTTCGGGGCGTGGAGGTAGAAGAGGTGGTGAGTGTCGCCGTCGTCGGCGTGCCAGAAATCCCAGACCCAATGGTCGGCGAGAGCGAAGCTCATGGTGGTGGTCCTTGATCGAAGCGGGAGGTGAAGCGGAGTCAGCCCTTGACGGCACCCTGGAGCAGTGCGCGGACAAACTGGCGCTGGAAGATCAGGAACACGATGATGGCCGGGGTGATGATGAGCAGCGCCCCCGCATTCAGGAGCGGAATACTCAGCGAGTACTGCCCCTGGAAGAACGTCAGCGCACCAGCTACCGTTCGATCGAGCGGGTTGGCGATCAGCACCACCGGCAGGAGGAACTGGTTCCAGGTCCAGAGGAACAGCAGGATGGCGAGCGCCGAGAGAGCAGGCACGGCAAGCGGGAGCTGGATCTGCCGGAACTCCTGCCAGATCGAGGCACCGTCCACCCGGGAGGCTTCGGAGAGTTCGCGCGGCACATTGATGAAGTGGGCGCGCATCCAGAACACGCTGAACGGCATGAACAGTCCCAGCAGCGGGAAGATCACTGCCCACTGAGTGTTGAGCGTGCCCATCGCCTGGGACTGGTAGTACAGCGGGATAATCAGCGCTTCGAACGGGATGGTGAGCCCGGCGACGAAAAAGATGAGTATCGCCCGGCCACCCTTGGGCGCCAACGCTCCCAACGCGTAGCCCGCGAGGGTGGCGATCAGCAGCGACGCCGGCACCACGCCCAGCACGATGAACGCGCTGGACTGCATGAGCCGCCAGACGTTGCCCACCTCGAACGCGGTGATGAAGTTGCCCCACTGGGGGTCGGTGGGCCAGACGAGTCCGGTGGGATTCCGGTCCGCGGGCTGCAGCGCCGCTGACAGCATGCTGATCAGGGGCAGGAGGGTGAGGATGATGGCTACTGCCAGCAGCAGTCGGCCCAGGAAGAGTTCGCTACGGCTGGTACGCATCAGTCGTTTACCTTCGAAAGTCGCTGGATGGGAAGCACCACGAGCAGGACGAGCACCATCAGCACCATGCCGAAGGCCGATGCCAGTCCGACGTCGCTCTGGGTGAACCCGATCCGGAAGATGGAGATACCGGGCACCAGGGTGGCGCGGCCCGGTCCCCCCTGGGTGGAGGTGTAGATGATGTCGAAGCTGCTCAGCGCGGCAATGATGGTCAGGGTCGCGAGGACGGCGATCTCCTGCCGCAGCCCGGGCAGGGTCACGGTGAAGAATTCCCGCCACCAGCCGGCGCCGTCGAGCCGGACGGCCTCATAGAGCGACGAATCGATCTTGCCGATACCGGTCAACAACAGCACCGTACACAGTCCGGTAAGGACCCAGGAGCCGATAAGCCCGACGGCGGGAAGCGCCGTATCGTAATCGGCCAGCCACGAGCGCGTGATGCCGCCGAGGCCGATCGCGTTGAGGAACTGGTTGACCGTGCCGGTCTGGGCGTACATCCATGACCAGGCGATACCCGCTGCGGCGAGGGGAACGATCTGCGGGAGGAACAGGATGGTTTGCGCCGCTGACGACGCCGGCCCCTGACGCATGGACCGGATCAGGCTGGCCAGCATCAGACCGGTGGCAATGGGGATCAGGGTGAAGAAGAGGATCAGGGTGATCGCGTTCAGGATGGACCCCAGCAGAACGGGGTTCGTCAGCACTTCGACGTAATTCGCAAGACCGATGAAAGTGGAAACACCGACGCCGTTCCAGTCGTAGAACGAGTACTGCAGGCCCATCAGCATCGGGAAGATCACGAACCCGATGTACACGGCGAGTGCGGGGAGCAGCATGAGCCAGGCCGAGTAGCCTGCCCGTCCTACTGATCTGCGTTTACGCTGCTTGGGGATGGCCACTACCGGCCCTGTCGGTGCCGAACCGGTGGCTGCTGGTTCGCCTTGCCCGGTGTCGCGGACAGGGCCGGTGGTGGCCTCCTGCATTACTCGCCTACTTCACTCTCGTAGAACTCCTGCACACGAGTAACAAACTCTTCGCCAGTGATCATGCTGGTGACGAGCAGCTGCGACTCGGGGATGATCGCTCCAGCGTAGATGCCGGCCGTGGTGTTGGACATGAAGTCGACCTGGCCGTTCTCTTCACCGATCTGAGCTGCCATTTCGAGTGCGTTGGCAATCAGCGATCCCTCTTCAACGGTGGGCTGTTCCAGCGCGGGGTCGCCACCGGGGGAGGCGCCGGTCACATCGGTGATGATCTGGCGGGCCGCTGGGTCGGTGTGGATCCAGTCGAGGAAGTACGCGGTGGCGTCCAGGTCGTCCGAGCCGGCGGCTACGGAGAACGAGTTCGCTGCACCCATGGCAACGTGGTCGCCACCTTCTTCAACGGGCGGGACAAGGAAGAATTCGACGTCGTCGCCCAGTGCCTCCTGGTAGTTGGCTGCTTCCCAGTTGCCGTTGAAGGCGAACAGGCCTTCACCTTCGGAGAAACGGGTCACGAAGGTGAAGTAGTCAACGGCGTTGATGTCCTCGGGGAAGTAGCCCTCGTCAGCCCAGGTGCGGATGAGCTCGGCGCCCTCGATGTTTCCCTCGGTGTTGTAGCTGCTGCCGGGTTCGTTGAACATCCAGGACAGGAACTCGTCCTTGTCGGCGTATTGGTTCATGGCTGCCTGGACCACGAAGTTCACGACGCCGTCCTGGTCGCCGGCCATGATGGGAACCTCGCCGGCTTCCTTCGCCGTCGCGAGGTCTTCCTCCAGCTCGGCCATCGTCTGCGGAGGTCCGTTGATGCCGAGCTCCTCGGCGATGGCGGTATTCATGTAGATACCGGTGACGCTGTAGCCGAGTCCCACCTGGTAGAGCGGGCCGGAGCCGCGGGTACCTTCGTCATTCATCCGCAGCGGAGCAAGCTGCGTTTCGGGCCAGGCGTCCCAGCCGTAGGCCTCGGCGTAGGGGTCGAGATTGGCGAGCAGTCCGTCATTGGCGGCTTCGCCAATGGTCGGCAGGCGGATCAGGTCCGGTGGGTTGTCGCCGGCCAGCAGCCGGGGTGCGTTGGCGGTGAGGTTCTGGAACGTGTCGCGCGTGATTTCGAACGTGACATTGGGATGCTGCTTGGTGAACTCTTCAGCCAGCACGTCGGTCACCGGGAAGCCGGTTTCGTCAGCGATGGTCAGCGTGACCTCTTCGGTGGTGAGCTCGGTGCTGACCTCTACGGCGGCTGCTTCAGACGCGTCCTCATCTGACGGTGCGCTGCCGCCGGGGGCACAACCGGCCAGGGCAAAGCCAGCGGCGGCCATGAAGGCTACTACGGCAACGGGTCGACGGCGGCCAGGGCGCCGTAGTGGTGAATTCATGGGTGACTCCTTCGTCGATGACTCTCTGCACAAGATCCACAGGGGTGAATGCTAAATCGATTCAGCAACCAGCTGACTGCCTAAATCAGGATTGCGCAAGTAGTTTGCCAAGTCGTTATCTACAGTTAGCATCGAGCAGGAGGATTTGATGACCACCAAGCGTGTGACCCTTGCCGACGTCGCACGTCGGGCAGGTTTGTCGTCTTCTGCTGCCTCGATGATCCTCAACGGCCGCCCGGATACCCGGCTGTCCCAGGACGCCCACGATCGGGTCAACCGCGCCGCCGCGGAATTGGGGTATCGGCCCAACGTCGCCGCCCGCAGCCTCCGCGTCGACAAGACCCAGACCATCGGCTTCATCTCGGACACCGTCGCCACCACCCGTTTCGCGAGCGGCCTGATCAAGGGCGCCCTCGCCGCCGCCGAACAGGCGGAACACGTCATCCTGCTGGCCGAAACCGGCGGGGATCCGGCCCGCGAAACCGAGGCCATCGCTGCGCTACTGGACCGGCAAGTGGACGGCATTGTCTTCGCCACCATGCGCTCACGGGAAGTCGAGGTGCCCGCCCTTCCCGGAAACACCCGCGTGGTGTTGCTCAACGCGCTCAGCGATCGCTACACCACCTCGGTGCTGCCGGATGAAGAGCAGGGTGGTCGGGCCGCCGTCGCCCTCCTCGCGGATGCTCGCCACCGTGACGGAATTGTCCTCCTGGGCCACAATGCAGTGGTCGAACGGGATCTCTTCCGGTCAACCACCGTCGCCCGCCGGCTCGCGGGCATTCGGGCCGAAATGCACGACCGCGGTTTGAGCTTCGCGAGCGAGGAATCCGTCTGGGACTGGGTCCCCCACAATGGGTATGCCCTCGTGGATGCCCTCCTCGCTGACGGGGCTCTCCCCCGGGCTTTGCTGTGCCTCAACGACCCCCTCGCGTTTGGTGCCTACCAGGCGCTGACGGAGCACGGGCTGCGCGTTCCCGACGACGTCTCGATCGTCTCGTTTGATAACGACGAAATCGCGTCGTACCTGCGCCCCGGCCTGACCACGATAGCCCTGCCCCATGAGGAAATGGGGGCACGCGCCGTCGAGCTGCTGCTGGATGGATCGGCGACGCAGGGCGAGCATCTCGTCCAGATGCCCGTCGTCGTGCGCGACTCCATCCGCCGGGGCTAGCGAAGAACCGTGTTATTGCCGGTATTCATTCCGTAGGTATCTCAATAGCGCAGGATAGCCACTGCCTCTGTATCCGCGGGAAGGTCGTCGACCGACATCACATGGACGTCCCCTCCGTGTTGCAGGGTCTCCGTTGCGGCGACATCTAACAGATCTTCCGATACGTTTCCAGGAGTGAGATCCATCTCCACCTTATCGGTCTTTCGGTCATAGCGCCCCCAGGCCGGCGCGCCGTCCCGGAGAAGCAAGGTCCTGATCCGTCCCTGATGTGAGGCCCGAACGATGTCCGCTAGGCTGTTCGTCGCTGTCGCGTCTCCCCGGCCCAGAAGTGCAGCGGCATCTGACAGGGATTTCATCCGCCCGCGATCCAGCCGCTCTCGGACCTTCGCATAGGCCAGACGGTGCAGCTCGTGAGGATCCAGTGCATGCGGGTTGGTGTCGACCGTGCCTGCAAGGAGTGGTCCAAGATCATTTGACTGCTGGAAATGTCCGCTGATTTCCGCATCAGCAACGAGCACAAAGGGTTGTGGGTGGGCGGTCAGGATATGCTCTGCCGCTTTCGCGACGTTCGCGACGAATTCCAGTAGACGTGTCTTTTTGAAGTCGGGGGGGGCTATCTCCGTAAACCTGAGCATTCGGAATGTTCGCTGAACCGACGTTGGGACGCGCGGGAGGGCTAGCCTGTACCGGATTTTCATAGTCACTCTCGATTGGCTCCCTCGTGGGCAGATCGACAGGAGCGTCCTCGGTCATTTGGAACCGTGAAGCATTGAACAGAGTTGCCTTTTCGGCGGTCACAGTCAGGACGGAAAATTGGCCGTCCGCCTCGAGCAGCGGCAATAGGGGCCTGAGATGAAATCGGTCTCCCACAACGACGCCTTCGTAAAGGTTCAACGGAACCCGATAGTCGAGTGTCTGTCCTTCATCGATGAAGAGTGCCAATCCTCCGCTTTGGTGCTGCCAGAAATCGCGATCTTCAAGGAATGCTGTTGCGGGGGAAAGCATGGGATCGATATCTGTGTCGGTTAGGCCCGCCGCAGCGAGTTTCGATCTGGCATCCGCCAGCAGGTTCTTCAGACGAATTGGGTCCTGCCTGATTTCTTTTCCTTTGGGGTGCGTCTGCATGAATATGGACACCGCGGCGGATGGATTCCTGGTCATCAAATGGGTCAGATCGGTTTGCGTGAACAAGGCGATCTCCTTTCGCTGGTTGTGCCCGACGCCGCTCTGGCGCGCACCGCTCAAGTGGCTAAACATCAAAGACCAGCAAACTTTTCGTCGCCTTCGACGCTACCAATTCCTGCTGACCAGGAACGGCATCAGGCATCCTCTCCTTGTCTTTCGATCCTAGAGGGGAGGCTGGCGGTAGGTCACCCCTTTTCGCGGGCTCAAGGTTGCAGCCCTACGAATTTTCGCGTGCCAGCGTCGTGGGTTGTGATTCTTCATATGAGCTACCGTTCCTTCGGCGGCAAGCGCCGCCCCGTCGGTCGCATAATGATAGGCAGCGACTCACTGGCCGGCGCAACTAGCATCCGGCACCTCTAGTTTCAGGACCCCGGCGTATCGAGGTCTCCGACACTGAACGTATCGCAGGCATTGCCCGCTACCCGAAATCGGCCTTCCTGATGACCCCATGAACGCCGACGGTGCGATCGACGACCTGGGACACTCCAAAGTCCGCGGCCGCGGAAAGGTAGGCGTAGGCGACGGCCCGGTCCATGCCCCGATCGTTCTGCAGGAAATCCAGCGCGTTGACGATCGCCCGGCGCATCGCGACGTTCAGGTCCCCGCCGACCCCGCCGCCATCCAGTCCGTCGGGATCCGACAACCCGATCGGAATCCAGGCGTCGCTGGTCTCACCGAAGGGGTACTTGTAGGCAACCGAGGGGGCATCCCCGGATCCGGGTTTACAGACGGTCAACCGGAAGGTGCCGCGCAGCGACCCTTCCATCGCGGTCAGCGCTACCTCGCCGTCGCCCATCCCCATGTGCGGATCACCGACGTAAAACAGTGCCCCGTCCGCCTTGACCGGGAGGTAGAAGGTCGACCCAGCACCCAGATGCCGGATGTCGATATTGCCGCCGCCAAGCGTGGGCGGTACGGAATTCGCCTCCGGTGAGGTCAGCCCGTCCGTCTCGGCGAAGGCCACGCCCATCATGCCCATGAAGGGACGCAGCGGGAACCGGACGGACATGTCACCGCTGGTCATAACCCCTTTGCCGTCTTCGATGGCCGTGAAGACTGAGACGTTCCCATAATCCGAGGGGACACCGGAGGACCTGTTGTCTGTATCCACGGGAGGCATCACTTCCTCGAGGCTGATGCCGTCCGGCGGCTGGACCTCCGGTTGCACTGCAAGGCCACCCTTGCCATGCCTGCTGGAGACCACCCCGTAGGGAACCCGCGGCACAGCTTCGAGCGTTTCGATCTTCAGCACGTCGCCCGACCGCGCCCCTTCGACAGCCACCGGGCCGGTCGCGATATGTGGCCCGTCGACGTCAAAGTCCCGCGGCGTCCGGTTGTACTCGGCGGCGATGCTCACCGCGTCCTGGAGGATGCTGCTCTCGAGCACCCCTAGTCCGCCGAAGTACTCGAGAGGGTTCCGGCCCTGGTCCTCAAGGATCCCTTCGTGGGACATGGCGTCGATGGTGACCGTCTGACCCGAGCGGATGGACATCACCGGTGTGGCGTGCACCGTGGGCACGTACCCCCACAGGACATCCTCGGGGGTGGAGGCCAGGTAGGCGTCACCCATGATCGTGCCGCTGTTGGGTTGAAGGATCTGCCCGAATCCACTGGCAGATGCGGTCTTTCCACTGCCGCCCGAGGCCCCAGCAGCCGCCGGCACCGCCGACAACGTGGAACCGGTCGATCCCGCTCCCACCGCCTGGGGCGAACATGCCGTGACCGCTGTCAACGTTCCGAACGCTGCAACGACGCCCATGAACCGCCGCCTACCCAACCCCTTGACCAGGGTTTCAGCTGCTTCCCTCTTGAAACTGTCAATCATGATCTTTTCCCTCCGGAGGTCGTTTTGTTGACCGTACTGAGGGTTTGTGTCGGGCGAATTTCTAGTAGAAGTCCCTACGGGGTTTCAAAGATCCCGCTTATGCCGGGGCCGTCACGGTTAGCCGGAAACCTGATCTTGGCATCGTCCCGCCACAGTGCTTACCCTCCGTAGTCCATTGAGAATACTTAGCTGCCACCATCTTCTGAAGTTGCCTGAAGGCCGTCGGCGCTGACCCGCGTGCCTAGATGGCGGTGGTGGGGGCAGCGTCCTCAGTCCCGGATTCCCGGAGCGCCTTGCGCTTCCGTGCCCGGTCCAGTGCGTTGATCATGGGTGCGGCGGTGACGCCGTGGAGGAGGATAGACATCACAATCACCAGGCCTACAATCCGCCATAGGACTTCGTCCTCTCTGGCGAACTCTCCTTTGGAGAGTGCGTAGCTGAGGTAGTAGATGGAACCGATGCCGCGGACGCCGAAGAAGGAAATGACGCCACGTTCCCAAGGCCCAGTGGTTCCTCGGGCGAGGCTGATCCAGGCGGCAATGGGCCTAACCAGCAGAAGGAAAGCGAGGGCCAGAAGGATTTCGCTGGCGGTAACCCCTGCCAACAAGCCTCTCGCAACGGCGCCGCCCAGGAGAACGAGAACCACCACGGTGAGGAGGCGCTCAAGCTGCTCGATGTAGCTGTGCAGTATGCCGTGGAACCCGTGGGTCTGCTCTCCTGACCGGATGGTTACCGCGCACACGAAGACGGCGATGAAGCCGTACCCCTCGATCATCTCGGTGACCCCGTAGGTCAGGAAGGTAGCTGCGAGCGCAACGAACCCCTCCGAGTGGCTCGCCATCCGCGCGCTCTCAATCCGGGACCGGAAGAAGACGCGGCCCAGAAGCTTCCCCATCCCGTACCCGAGCAGGCATCCGATGCCAATCCGCCACATGACGTCCAGGGCAATGAACTCGGGGAACCAGGCAGAGGGGGCAGCACCCACCAAGCTGATGGCGATGGCGAGATAGACGAACGGAAAAGCCAGGCCGTCGTTCAGTCCCGCCTCGGAGGTCAAGCCAAACCGCACCTCATCCTCAGATTCGAGGTCCTCCTGCGTCTCAGACGGCTCCCCGACCTGCACTTCCGATGCCAGCACCGGATCAGTCGGTGAGAGAGCAGCCGCGACGAGGATCGCTCCGGCCAGCCCCAGGCCTAGCACCCACATCCCCAGTAAGGTGAAGGCGATCAGGCACAATGGCATGGCGATACCTAGTAACCGCCAGGTGGTCGCCCATCTCTTGCGGCCCACCTTCCTGTCCAGGGCCAGTCCTGCACCCATGAGAGAGACGATCACACAGATCTCGCTGAGGTGGATGGTGATATCGCTGTAGGCAATGGGGTCTGGATCCGGCAAGTCCTTGGCAAAGGTGAACGTCAGGAAACCGGCAGCCAGGAACATCATGGGCATTGACACCGGAGCACGCATCAACAGGCGGGGCAGCAAGGCGGCGGCGAAGACCGCCAGGCCTGCGGCAACAAAAACCAGACTTGGTGCTTCGAACACCGGTGCCTCTTTCTATCTGTGGATCGGTCACGCTGTGTGAACCCTGTCAGAGCGGCTTCGCCGGATCCTCGGATCAGATCTTACCGCCATCCGCCCCACGCGAAGTTGCCGAGACTTCTCGCCTGCGATCCCATCGCCAGGATCCTCCGCTTCAACCAGGTCGCCGACAGCTAGTCAGCGAGGGTGCAACTGTTTCCGTCGATAATCAGGCTCATGGTCGGCAGCTCGGACGTTAGCTCAGCTTCAACAGTGCACAGCGACACTGCGGTGATCGTGACGGCACCCAGGGGGATATCCCCGATCACCACGCTATGTCCGGTGCTCATCTCCTCGGCGAGGATCATTTCCTGATCCGGACCGACAATCTGTATTTCGTAGGTGGCCAGCTCGAAGTCCGGCGCAACAGCCCTCACCTCAACTTCGACGCTGCCTGGCGTGGACGTACACCCGCTCATCATTCCAGCCAGCAGAAGTAGGGTGACGCAACCGGCGGGACGTCGAATGACCATGCGCCAATCCTGCAGCAGAAGCTATCCAACGGCAATGTCCGCAGACCCCGAACATTGCCTTGGCCGGGACCTCGTGGTCACAAAAGTGGCGGGCCGGAACCGGGACGGGGGACGATTGTTCTGTGATCACCCCTACGTACCGATCACTATTTGTCGCGGTTGCCGGATTACACCATCAGCAGCACCGTCCGGCGGGCTCTCCGCCCGTGAACTGACTTCCCGAGGATCTGACCAATGAACAAGACCGTCAAAGGGTGGCTCCTGCTGGCCACCGCGATTGTTGCCGAGGTGACCGGGTCCCTGTCCCTCAAAGGCGCCCTTGACCACCCCGCGCTGTACGCCGTAGTCGTCGGCGGTTATCTTGGGGCGTTCATTCTGCTCGCCATCGTGCTCCGAACCGGGATGGCGTTGGGCGTCGCCTACGGCATCTGGGCAGCGGCGGGCGTTGCCCTGACCGCTATCGGATCGCTCGTCGTGTTCGGGGAGCCGATCACCCCGCTGATGGGCATCGGCATCGTCGTCATCATTGCCGGGGTGCTCTGCGTCGAGCTGGGCTCCCAGGCCGCACACGAGAAAGCGGGGGTGGCATAGTGGCCTACCTGTTCCTCATTGGAGCGATTATCTTTGAGGTCGCCGGCACCGTCTCCCTCCGTCTCGCGGTTGACGACAAGCGGTGGTACGGCGCCGTCGTCGTCGGCTATCTCGTGGCCTTTACGATGCTCGCGCTCACTCTCGCCGGCGGTCTTCCCCTCGGTGTGGCCTACGGGATCTGGGCGGCTTCCGGCGTCGCGTTGACCGCGATGATCGGCAAATTCCTGTTCAAGGAGCCCTTCACCTGGCTCATGGGGCTCGGGATCATTCTGATCATCGGCGGCGTCCTGCTGATCGAGCTCGGCGCAACCCACTGAGATGCTCTGCACCCCTCCTACACAGCTCACGGCGGCGTTCTTCGTCGCATCCGGGGTGAGGAAGAGCTGGGTTATTCTGTGGCAGGTGGTGGCCATCATCCTCTGGACCGGACCGGACTGGTCGCAGCAGCTGATCTGTGTTTTCTCAACCTCCTGGGGTGGTAACGAGGCGGGCCTTCGCCTGAGGCGTGTAAATACCTCAACCGGGAGGGCCTGCAATGGTCAGTACTCTTAGGTCTTATGACCACTGAAATCCTTGTTGCCGGCGCAACCGGCGGCCTCGGGCAACGCATTGTCAGAGAACTCCTTCTCCACGATGTCGACGTTCGGGTACTCACCCGTCCCGGCAGCCGACTGGCTGAGTACCTCTCCGGTTCACGGCGTAGTTGTGGAGGCCGCTGTCGACGGCGGAGGCTCCGCCGCATGGCGATCGGTTCGGCCTGGAATCAGCGCCCACAGCGCCGGCAATAGAATGCAGGCGCCGACGGTATACGCGAAGTCCTCGACCGGGGCCAGTGCCAACCGGACACCGAGGATGAGGTCAGGGTTGTAGTCGACGATGCCGATGCCGATCAGCACATTGTCGAACACGGCAGTGGCGGCCAGCAGCACAATCAGGGTAATTCCGACGGCCCGACGGCTGGGAAGCTGACGGCGTCGCGTCCGGTAGGCCCAGGCGGCGATGGCCAGAATCGGGACGAAGAAGATGATGTTGAGAACCAGGTACGTCATGCCGCCACCTCCCGGTCACGCTTCTGGTCACGCTTCCGGTCAAGTGCTGCGACCGCGCCCAGCACATTGAGGGTGGTGTAGCAGAGCAGCGCGAGGAAAAACACTTCCTCGAGGGGCAACTCGGGGGCCAGAAGAATTCCCGTCATCAGGTCAGTGACGCCGCGGAAAAAAATCCCGAGCGCAATGCCGAAGAGGTCCCAGACAAGGAAAAAGGTGATCCCAAGAATCATGGTCCAGGTCGCCTTGCGGGCGTCCCTCCAGAAGGTGAGGCCAAACCGGCGGTCCAGGACCACCATGCCGCTCAGGGAGAAGAGTAGCGCTCCCAAATAGATCAGGCCCATGTTCCACCGCTAACCATCTGCCGTTCGCGTTCGGCACCCAGAAGTTGTCTGCTCATGCAGTTTATTCTTCCGCACCGGCCCCCCATCACCTTCCAGGTGTCCACGAAACACGGCGTTGACCGCTTCCAGAACGTGTGGCATAGTTTGGAATCGATTCCATGGAAACGATTCCATGGCGGTTGAGGAGCAACAGGGTGCGATCACTGACGATCAAAGACGTCGCCGACAAGGCGGGTGTCTCAGTAGCAACTGCCTCCCGCGTGCTCTCAGGGCACCCCTCTACCTCCGCCGAGGCCCGCACGGCCGTCACCGAGGCAGCGCAGGGACTCGGCTTCCGGCCCAACGCGCAGGCCCGCTCCCTCCGCAAGACCACCACCGAGACCATCGGCCTGGTCCTCCCCGATGTCCGCAACCCCTTCTTTGCCGACCTTGCGCACGCCATTGAACAGCGCGCCCGTGACTTCAAGTACCTCACGCTGTTCGGCAATGCCAACGAGAGCGCCGAACAGCAGGACCGCTACTTCGATGTGATGCTTTCACAGCGTGTTGACGGCCTCATCGCAGCTCCACTCGGCGACCTCGCCAGCCTTCGCAGCATCCTCGACAGCGGCATCCCCACCGTCTTCGTTGACCGCGTCATCGCCGACACCGACGTCCCCAGCGTCACTCCCGACAACGTCACCGGGGTCCAGGAAGCCGTCCGCCACCTCACTGACCAGGGTCACCGCCGTATCGGCTACATCGCCGGACCGCAGTCCACCTCCACCGGCCGCGAACGTCTCGCCGCCTACCAGGATGCCCTTGCCAGCACCGAGGCCGACGGCGACGCCGAGCTCATCTTCTTCGGCGACTTCCAGGCCGCGAGCGGCGCCGCCGGAGCACGGCACCTCCTCGAACTCCCCCAGCCGCCGACAGCGCTGCTGGCCGCTGACAGCCTCATGAGCATCGGCGCCATCGGCGTCTGCAACGAGCGGGGCGTCGGCATCGGCACCGACCTCGCTTTTGTGGCGTATGACGACATCGACGCGTTCACCCTCCTGAACCCGGCGTTGACCGTCATCGCACACGACGTCGACGCCATGGGTCGCCAGGCCGTCGAAATGCTCACCCAGGTCATCGCCGGCGAGACCCCCGCATCAGTCATCCTTCCCAGCAGGCTCATCATCCGTGGCTCCACCCCGCCCCTCCCAGGAGGCACAGCACTGTGAACACCCAACCCATCCTCACCCTGGACAGCGTCACCAAGTCTTTCGGACCGGTCACCGTCATCAAGGGGGTAACGGTCAACGTCTACCCCGGCAAAGTGCAGGTGCTACTCGGCGAGAACGGTGCCGGTAAATCCACCCTGATCAAGATGATGGCCGGCGTGCACCAGCCCGACGGCGGCCGCATCCTGGTCGATGGCAAGGAAGTGAAGATCACCGACACCAAGGATTCCGAGGCCCTTGGCATTGCCACCATCCACCAGGAACTCAACCTCGTGGGGTCAATGACGGTCGCCGAAAACATCTCGATGGGCCGCTTCCCCCGTCGCTTCGGCCTGGTGGACAAGCGAAAAATGCGTGAGACCGCACGGGAAGCCCTCGCGATGATTGGCCTCGACATCGACGTCGACCACAAGGTGGGCGACCTGGGCATCGCCCGCCAGCAGCTCGTCGAGATCGCCAAGGCCCTGAGCCTCAACGCACGGATGCTGGTCCTTGACGAGCCGACAGCGGCCCTCACAAAACGGGAAATCGCCGCACTGTTCGCCGTCGTCGAGGACCTCCGCAAACGCGACGTCGGAATGGTCTTCATCTCCCACCACCTGGACGAGATTGCCTCCATCGGCGATTCCGTCTCGGTGCTGCGCGACGGCGAATTCATCGCCGAGGTACCCGCAGACACCCACGAGGACGAACTGGTCCGCCTGATGGTGGGCCGCTCCATCGAAGCGCAGTTCCCCCGCCGCCGCGAATGGGACGGCCCCGCCGACACCCTGCTGGAGGTGAAAGGTCTCTCCACCAAGGGAGTCATCAACGACGTCACGTTCTCTGTGCGGGCCGGTGAAATTGTGGGTCTGGCTGGTCTGGTCGGCGCGGGCCGCACCGAGGTCATTCGCGCCATCGCCGGAGCCGACCCGTACGTTGGCGGCAGCGTCAAGGTTCGTGGGAAGGACCTCCCCAAGTCCAATATTGGCGCGGCCATCAGGGCCGGCGTCGGGCACGTCCCCGAGGACCGGAAGGGCCAGGGCCTTGTGCTCGGCGCGACGGTCAACGAAAACGTTGGCTATGCGACGCTCGCGTCGACGTCAAAGTCCGGCCTGGTGGACCGGTCCGGCCAACGCAGCCGCGCCCAGGACATAGCGGACAAGCTCCGGATCCGGATGCACACCCTGGACCAGCCGGTTGGATCGCTCTCGGGCGGGAACCAGCAGAAAGCCGTGTTTGCCCGATGGATCGTAGCGAATTCGTCGGTGCTGCTGCTCGATGAGCCGACCCGCGGCGTCGACGTCGGCGCCAAAGTGGAAATTTACGAACTGATGAACGCGATCACCGCAACCGGTGGCGCCGTCGTCATGGTCTCCAGTGAACTCCCCGAAGTGCTCGGGATGAGTGACCGGATCCTGGTGATGAGCGGCGGACATATTTCAGGTGAACTGGCGGCCGAGGACGCTACCCAGGACGCCATCATGACGCTCGCCGTCCGCGACGTGCAGCGCGATCTCGAAGACAAGTCAATGGAGGACGGGCATGAATAAGGTAGCAACCACCACCGCACGGAAGCAGGTGTCCGGCGGTGCGAAGGCAAAGAAGTTCCTCGCCGACAACGGGGCGCTCGTGGGCCTGGTGGTGCTGGGCCTCGCCCTGTTCATCGCAACCCCCGACTTTCTTACCGGCCCCAATCTCCTGAACATCGGGATCCAGGCCTCGGTGATTGCGGTCCTGGCGTTCGGACTAACCTTCGTGATCGTCGCGGCGGGCATTGACCTGTCGGTCGGCTCCGTGGCGGCGCTGTCCGCGATGGGCTCCGCCTGGATCTTCTCGACGGGTTCGATGCCCGGGTGGGTTGCCGTTGTCGGCGGCCTCGCGATCGGCACGCTGAGCGGCGCGGTGAGCGGGTTCGCGGTGGCGTTCGGCCGGTTGCCGTCCTTTATCGCCACGCTGGCAATGCTCAGCATCGCCCGCGGCCTGACCCTGGTCATCTCCGACGGCCGCCCCATCGCCACCGCGCCCGCGGTGTCCTTCCTTGGCGGGAACCTTGGGATCATCCCGATGCCGATCGTGGTCCTGGTGGTCGCTGGCCTGGTAGCCGCGTTCATCCTGAACTTCACGGTGATGGGCCGCTACATGTACGCGGTGGGCGGGAACCGGGAAGCCGCACGACTCTCGGGCGTTCCGGTCCGCAAGGTCCTGGTAACGGTCTTCGCCCTGTCCGGGTTGTTCGCCGCCGTCGCCGGTCTCCTGCTGTCCGGTCGGCTGGATTCCGCCCAGCCGCAGGCAGCGTCCGGGTATGAGCTGGACGCGATTGCCGCCGTCGTCATCGGTGGCGCATCGCTGGCAGGCGGCGTGGGCCGCATCACCGGCACCCTCGTTGGCGCGCTGGTGCTCGTGGTCATCCGCAACGGACTGAACCTGCTGAACGTCTCCTCGTTCTGGCAGCAGGTGGTGATTGGCGTGGTGATCGCCGTCGCCGTCGGCATCGATTCCCTGCGCCGCAAGAACTCACCGCACTAAAACTTTCCTCCTTAACCCGTTCCACCACTCAAGTAAGGAAACAACAATGAAGTTCACTTCCCGCAAGACCGCTGCACTGACCGTGTCCCTGGCACTTGCCCTGAGCATGACCGCCTGCAACCGCGACAGCGGCGAGAGCGCCGAAGGTTCGGCGTCGGCCACGCTCGCCCTGTCCACCCTGAACAACCCCTTCTTCGTGGAACTGCGCGATGGTGCCGAAGAAGCGGCCGAGGCTGCCGGCATGGAGCTCGACGTCGTCGACGCGCAGAACGACTCCGCCACGCAGACCAACCAGCTGGCCACCGCCGCCACCAGCGGCACGGACGCCGTCCTCATCAACCCGGTGGATTCCGACGCCGCTGCCGCCTCGGTGGCACCACTGATCGAGGCGGACATCCCGGTGGTCGCTGTCGACCGCACCGTCAACGGCGCCGAGGTCCAGTCCCTCGTCTCCAGCGACAACGTGGCGGGCGGCCGCCAGGCAGCCGACGAGCTGGCAGCAGCCATGGGCGAAGAGGGCGAAGTGATTGTCCTCCAGGGCGTCGCCGGCACCTCAGCCAGCCGTGACCGCGGAGCAGGCTTCGAGGAAGGCATGGCTGCCTACCCCAACATCACCGTTGTGGCGATGCAGACCGCCAACTTCGACCGCGCCGAGGCGTTGAACGTCGCCACCAACCTGCTGCAGGCCAACCCCGATGTCACCGGCATCTTCGCCGAGAACGACGAAATGGCGCTCGGCGCCATCCAGGCCCTGGGTGACCGCGCCGGCGACGACGTCAGCGTCGTCGGCTTCGACGGCACTGAAGATGGTCTGGCAGCCATCGAGGCAGGCACCCTGACCGCGACCATCGCTCAGCAGCCCGCTGAACTGGGCAAGCAGGCAGTCGAGGTCCTGGAACAGATCCTCGCCGGGGAAACTGTCGAAGAGACCATCCCCGTTCCGGTCACCACCGTGAACGCTGACAATGTCGGAGAATTCACCGAATGAGCACTGAGCCGTCGGGCGTCGTCGTCGTAGGGTCCATCAACGCCGACCTCGTAGTCACCCTGGAACGCCACCCCCAGCCGGGCGAAACCCTGCTGGGGCGGACCATGACAGTGATGCCCGGCGGCAAGGGTGCCAACCAGGCCGTTGCTGCGGCGAAGCTTGGCGCCCGCACCGTCATGATCGGCGCAGTCGGTCAGGACACCTACACCGAGATTGCGCTGTCCGGGCTGCACGACGCCGGGGTGGATACCGGGGCTGTGCAGCGCGTCGCCGGGATTAGCACCGGTGTCGCCATTGTGGAGGTCGACGACGACGGCGAGAACACCATCGTGGTGATCCCCGGTGCGAATGCCGAGGTGACCCCCGAGCTGGTCGCCGCCTCGTCGCAGGTCATCGCCGACGCCGCTGTGCTGGTGCTGCAGGGTGAAATCCCTGCAGCGTCGGTAACGGCGGCGGTCGGGGTGGCCCGCGGCCGGGTAATCATCAACCTGGCGCCGGTGATCACGTTGGACCGTTCGACGCTGCTGCAGGCAGATCCCCTGGTGGTCAACGAGCACGAAGGCGCGCTGGTGCTGGAGCAGCTCACCGGTTCAGCATCTGGTGCATCTGAGCCGTCTGTCGCCTCCGACCATGCCGCGACGGCGCGGGCGCTGGTGGACTGCGGCTTCGCCTCTGTCGTCATGACTCTCGGCGGGAGCGGCGCGCTTCTGGCCTCGGCCACCGATCTGCTGGAAATCCCTGCGCCGAAGGTGCCCGTCGTGGACACCACCGGGGCTGGTGATGCTTTCACTGGAGCCCTGGCCGCCCGGTTGAGCGCCGGAGATTCGCTGCCCGACGCCGTCCGGGTTGCCGTGTTGGTCGGAGCGTACGCCGTCGGGACCGAAGGTGCGCAGCCGTCCTACCCGTCGCTTGATGATCCGCTGCCCGCAGCGCCGGAAACTACCGCAGATTCACTCACTGGTGCACGATCATTTACTGGACAGGACCCCGCCGCGTGAAGAAAACCGGAATTCTCAACGGACCCCTGAACGGAATTCTGGGCACCCTGGGTCACGGGCATCTGGTGGTGATTGCCGACGTGGGGATGCCGCTGCCTGATGCCCCTACGGTGGTTGATCTCGCTCTGGTGAAGGGCATCCCGTCTTTTACCGAGGTGCTGCGGGCGGTACTGACTGATGTGCAGATCGAATCGTCGCTGTTGGCCTCCGAGGCATCCGGGTCAGCCGTCGAAAGCATCGTCCGCGCTGAGGGGCTGAACCCCGACTATGTCAGCCACGAGGACCTGAAGTCGCTCCTCCCGTCGGCCCGATTGATCATTCGAACCGGCGAAGCAACTCCGTACGCGAATGTGGTGCTGCGCTGTGGGGTCACCTTCTAACAGCTGCCTGGCAAGTCTGAGCGCTCAATTGACAGGTCTACCTTGCTCCCGGGTCGATCGGTTGTTCAGGGACGATCGGTTGTTCGGTGGCGATCGGTTGTTCAGTGTCAGCACCTCAGCACCCCAGCACCCCAGCACCCCAGCACCCCAGGACAGTAGGACAGTAGGTCTCCGAATCTCGGGAACAGATCCGGCTGATCTCTCGGGTCTTGAAGATGGCACTTCCCTAGAAGGGTGGTGGGACCTTGGGTGGTGGTGCTGGTGGCGGGTCTGGCCTGGTGACATAGCTGTGACCGGCGGGTGAGGTCGCGATGATCAGTCCGGGTTCGGGTTGTCGGTAGTGCCAGTAGCCTTCGGATTTGAGCATGTGGTGGCGTTTACATAGTGCTGCGAGGTTGCCGTAGCTGGTTTTCCCGCCCTGCGACCAGGGTTTTGTGTGGTCGAGTTCGCAGAACACGGCCAACCGGTTACACCCCGGGTGTCGGCAGGTCCGGTCTCTGACCCGGACCGCATCCTTGAGATCCTGGGGGACCCGGTAGGTGGTGGCGTCGGCGCCGAGTCTGGCACCGGTGAACGGGTGGGTGAGGATCCTCGTGAACGACTGGGCGTGACCGGCGAGCTTCCGGGCCGTCTCGGGGTCAATCGGACCATAGCCCTCCAACTCGCCTGGGGTGTCCCCGCCGAGGAGGGTCATTACGGGGACAGTAACGAACACTTTCGCCTGCACACCCCAGTAAGCGTCTGCGTCACCACGGCCGGCCAACCCACCCGTACCACCCGTACCATCCGTCCCACCCGGCATATTCGGTGCATCCGAACTCACGGGGCTTCCGGGTTCGATGACCCCGTCAGTCCTATCCGGGCGGCCCGATTCCCTCATCCCGCCGCCGGCAAGGTCGTCGGTGGCGGGATCTTCCGTGGCGGGATCTACGCTGGTGGGTTCTGCGGTGGTGGGTTCTGCGGTGGTCATGTGCCCGGTGGCGCCTGTGCTGGTGAGGACGTCGATGAGGACGTCGGCGCGTAACTGGCTGAGCGTGCGTGCCTCGTCGGGGGCTTGTAACGCCCGGGCCGCGGTGTCGACGCGGTGGAATATCCCGGCGACCTGCTCGGTGGGTAGGAAGGCGTGAAGCCAGGCCATCCCGTCGTAGTCCGGATTAATTGACACCCGCCGGTCCTGGAGGGCCTTCCGCCGCCTCACCGTGATCGATTCAGGGTGCAGGGCCTCCCGTAACCGGACGGCCTGGTAGGTGAACTTCGCGACCGTCAACTGGCAGGCCAGATCGATCAACTGGGCCTCGAACCCGGCGCACACCCCGGGCACGGTGTCGGGGATGCTGATCGCCTCCCCGACCACGGTGACAGCGTGACGCCTGGTGATCTTCCCATCTTCAAGCACCCGCAGGGTTGACGGGTAGTCCCGGACCAGGAACTCGCTGGTCTCGATCAGGGCACCAGCGGTCCGGTCCGGCAAGCGCAGCGCCGCACCGATCTCGGTTGCGGTGATTGTCCGGCCCAGATCCTGCGCTCTCTCTTCCACCCACGGGTATTCTGCCCGGGTCAGATCCCACAGGTGGGTGACCGCTTTGGCTTCCTGCGCATCAACCCACGACCGCAACCCATCCAGGGCCTGCAGCACCTCAAGGGTCTGGGACGCATCAGAGTCCACCAACGCCGCCAAAGACACCCACCCCGTCAACACCGCCCCACCACCAGAAGCCGACTCACCACCAGGAACAGCCTCCTCGTTGGCAGTAGCGGGATCAGACAACGGTGCGTCCGCTAAGTCCAGCGAATCAATCCCCGCCGGGGAGGAGGCTGCCCCAGATGGGTCACCAACATAGGACGGGTCTACCGGGTCGGTTGCGATTGGTGAGACGGTTGGCGTGACCGGGTCAGAGGGTGTTGTCGGGTCAGAGGGTGTCGTCGGGTCGGTCATCACGGACGGGGCGGGCGCGGGCGCCGGGGCCTGTCCCGGTGCCGGTGCCGGGAACGACCACACCGCACCCTCACCCAACGGCCCAGCCGGACCGTAGCCAGAAGAAGCTCCCGCAGCAGCTTCCGCGGTCCCGCTATCAGATGCGGGATCAGCGCCGGAATCAGAGGGAAATCCCGTCCTGATAGAAGAAGCTTTGCTGCTTTCCATACCTCCATTCGATCATCCGCCACCCCCAAAATAAGGCCCCAAAAGGGGGCCTGGGCAAAAGAATTTTGAACATTTTTCAGGGGTCGATAAAGGGCCTGGAAAGATCCGGTCCGATGCTCCTAACCGCTCGGTAGGCCGAAAAACTCAGCGAGTCCAGAAATCACAAAACGGTGGATCCCCTAAAGGTCTTCACGGCAAATCGCCGCCTGATCCGGCGCAAGACCTGCTCGCGCATGCTGGACCACACCTCGGTTGGATAAACGGAAATCAGGCGTAGCAGCCCCGACGCTGCCGCACCCGATGAGCCCATCTGCGCAAGTTCCGTTGGCAGGCCTGCACAGTCACCAGTCACCAGTCACCAGGCTCAGGCGGCCCACCCACGGGCAACGGCGTCGAGCGCCGCACGGTAGACCGCAGCCCAATCGGCGTCGGGACGTCCCATCTGTGCCAGCTCCAGACTGACTATCCCGTGCACCTGTCCCCAGATCGCAACGGCTACCAACTCAACCGGTGCCTGCACCAACACACCCGCTGACTGCGCCGAGGCAACCGCGTCCATCAGGGGCTGCATCGCATTGCTCGCGGCGTCAGGGCTGGGCTGGCAATCGGCATACGCTGCCAAGGCCCCGCCGAACATCAGGCGGTACAGGGCCCGATGCTCCAGCGCCCAGGTCCGGTAGGCGACCCCCAAAGTATCCAACCCGCCGTCGGCGGCGGCGAGCTGCGAGTCATGGAAAGAGCGGAACCCATCGTCCACGACGGCCGTCAGCAGCTGGGATTTCCCACCGAACAGCGAATAGACCGCAGAGGTGGACGTCCCGGCTGCCGACGCAACATCGCGGAGCGTCACCCGCGCGGGCCCGTCACGGTCAATCAGGTCGGCGGCGACGGCCAATAGATCCTGCCGCAGGGAATCGTTATGTACTACGGGTCTTGCCATAAGAACCAGTGTTCCATAACATTGTTCTGTAACAGCGTTACAGAAGTCCGGCAGACCGAGGGAGTTCCGATGGCACAGCAAATATTTGCGGGCCGCCACACTGCGGATCTGGGGAGGGACACCATCACAGTATTCCTGATCGGGATGCGCCCCAATCGGTGGTGGAAGATCGCGAAAGTCAGCAGGGTCGCTGCCGCCATGCCGCGCATGCTGCAGCATCTTGCTACTGATCCTGACGCGGGCATGCTTGGCTACGAGCAGTGGTTCGGCCGCACCACCATGCTGCTCAGCTACTGGGAGAGCCCGGAGCATCTGCGGAGGTTCGCGGCGGACAAGGAATCGCCCCATCTGGCACCCTGGCGACGGTTCATGAAAGAACTCTCGGGCACCGGCGATGTCGGCATCTGGCACGAAACGTATCAGGTCCCGGCCACTGGAATCGAGACCGTCTACAACGGAATGCCGCTGTTCGGTCTCGCGAAGGCGACGGCGCACGCTCCCATCGGGGCACGCAACAATACGGCGAAGCAGCGAATGGGCCGGGCACCGGGACCGAAGGTCCCTTGACAGAATCTCCCTCTCGTCTCATATTCAAAGGGCATCCGTAACCGAGGGGGTTGCCGTGGTCAACACTTCTTCATCGCGAGACTATCTATCCGAACGGCTTCGGGACCTCCTCGCCTCCTATCCGGACGCGCGGGAGATCCGAATGTTCGGCGGCATCTCCTTCATGGTGAATGACCGCATGGCGGTCGCCGCCGATCGTGCCGGTGACCTGCTGGTGCGAACCAACCCTGCGCACTACGACGATCTCCTCCGACGGGGCGCGGTTCCCGCACTGATGGGCCAGGAGAAACCGATGGGGCGCGGCTGGCTGACCGTGCCACGCCACCAGCTCGACGACGACGCAGAGCTCGCGTACTGGGTGAACCTCGGCATCAGCTCCGGGGAACCTATCGGAGGGAAATCCACCGCGGGGAAACCTGTCGGAGCTGAAGCCGGTAACCTCAACCAGCAATAATCGCGTCCTGAATCACTCAGAGCTCACGCTCACTGATCTGCTGGATGGTCCAGCGGTTGCCGTCCGGGTCAGCAAAGGTGCAAAAGCCAACGTTGTTGAGGTCATCCTTGGGGAGCCGCGGACGTAAACCATCCCGCGCGTAGACCTCGATCTCGGACAGCTCAACCCCGCGTCCGGTGAGCTCCTGATGCGCTGCATCCAGGTCCGTCACAACCAGCTGGAGGCCCTCAAGCGATCCTGGGGCCATGCGAGTGAGACCCCGCCCGATCTGAATTGAACACCCCGACCCGGGCGGCGTCAGTTGCACGACGGAGCCGTCGATATCGAAGTCGAGGATGAAACCGACCTGGTCAGCGTAGAAAGCCTTGGCGCGCTCGACGTCGCTTACCGGCACGGGCACCACTTCGAGGGTGTATCTCATCTGAAAGACTCCATGCTTGGGCACCTCGTCCGTGGTCGGGCGGCTTGTGCCCGATAGGATACTGCTGCGCGACCCGGCGGTAAAGGAGCGAAGCTACCCACCCTGTGCAGCAATCGGTGGGTTCCCTATGCTGGCCCCATGACTGAACGAGAGCCCGGCAGCCGCGCTGGACGCCCCGCGCCTGATGCCCGACGGCGTAGGCCACCAGACACCGCCCCGCACGTTCTGGCCGGAGCGTGTCACGGCGATCGCTAGACTCACGAAAGAAATACTGGACGGCCAAAAGGGGACATCGTGACGATCAGCAGAAGTGCCGGAGGAGCCGCAGCCACCCTGTCGATGCTGCTCCTCGTACTCACCGGATGCGGCAGCAGCGAACCGTCGACGGTCCCGGAGCGCCCCGCCGGGGGCACCGTGCTTGACGTTGCCGATGTCCTGACGACGGCGGAGGAAGAAAGCCTCAATGCTCTGATCGAGGAACGAAACAGCAGCACCAGCGGCGCCCGCGTCGCCGTGCTCACCGTCGAGAATGCCGGCGGGTCCATCGAGGACTACTCCCGCAGCGTCGCCACCGAATGGGAAGTGGGCGATGCGGGGGCAGACAACGGTGTGCTCGTGGTTGCCGACACCGCCGAACGGGAACTTCGGATCGAAACCGCCGACGGCGTCCGCGAACAGTTTTCTGATGACGAAGCGGCCGCAGTGATCGAGGACGTTCTTGAACCGGCGTTCGCCGATGAACAATATGCCGAAGGCCTCACCGAGGCGGTGGAGCAGATCTACCTGTACGCAGACGGGCAGGAACCGGTCCAGGAACCGTTCAACTGGGCCGTCCTCGCATGGGTCGTGGGTGTCGCATCTGCAGTGGTCGGCCTGATTATCTACTTCTTTTCCGTCGACTCCCGCCGTCGTCGTCGGGTTGCCGACGACGAGATCCGGGAGGCGGAAGAGAAGGATCCAACCTTCCGCCTCACCGAGGAACAACGCAAGGCCTACCGCAAGTACCGCTACAGCAAGCGCGGCGATGACGCCGTTAACTACCCGCCGACCTGGCTTCCCCTCTATATCGCCAACCCCGCGCTGTATTCGGGGTCCAGCACCAGCACGCAGTCCGGCTCGTCATTCGGCGGGGGTGGCGGGTTTACCGGCGGAGGCGCATCCGGCAGGTACTGACAGTTCTCATTACACTCGGTGCATGGATGACCTCGAACTGTCGATCGGTGGTGAACTGTTCCGCATCAGCGAGAGAAACCAGCCGCCGGGACGATTGAGCTACCACTTCGCCTGGCTCAACGGTCCGGACCAGGGGACGTATGGTTTCAACGTCGGATTGAGCCAACCGAGCCCGATGTCGAGGGAAGAGTTGATGGCCGAGGCGCGGGGGTTCGTTGAGGCGTTCTATGAACCGGGCGGGATTGGCGAGGAAGACTTTCCCGATCACAAGCCGGCACCCGGCGACAGGCCTCCGTCGGCAGGATAGCCAGCAGCGTCACCAGGCCAGCCGGTTGGACAGTCAGCGGCTCAGCCATCCAGTGCCCGCGGCCTCGCTGGCCCTGACTGCATTCTCAGGGTGGGAGCAGAAAATTTCCCGTTCCCACCCGCGCCCCGGGAAGCAGGAACCTACCTTCCGGCGTCGGGCCAAATGTCACTCCGGCTGATTCAGGGCAGCGTCGATTGCCTGCTGCGAGGTTTTCATTCCCAGCGCGACAGCGTCCTTGGTTGCCACCCCGCGGAGAATCATCCCCAGCACCCCCGTATGCACAAGGAGCAACTGCTCGGCCAGGTCGGCAGCTGAGTCAGGCCCCACCACCGCGATTGCTAGTTCGCGCAGGCGGGTTCTAAGAAGGTGCGTGTCACTGGCCAGTGCTTCCTGCAGCCCGTCGCCGGGGTGCGGGGATTCGGCGGCGACGCCGAGAAATGGGCACCACCGTGCCGGGGTGACACTCTTCCGGTAGCTCTGTAGCCCTGGCAAGAACGCCATGAGGCGCTCCCGCGGCGTCGACGCCTCATTCATTGCCAACTGCCAGGACTCGTCCCACCGGCCTAACCGGCGTTGCAGTGCCTGGACAATCAGCCCTTCCTTATTTCCAAAGTGGGAGTACAGCGTGGCCGGAGCAACATTCGCCTGTTTCAGGATGACATCCACCGGGGTGGCTGCAACGCCCTGGGTGAAAGCCAGATCCTCCGCCGCGTCCAGAAGACGATCTCGTGCGCTGAGTTGTGAAGACATGGCTTAACCATATAACGTTCGTTTCAATGAAACGCACGTTACAGTCTTCTCAAACCGCCGCCAGCCCCTTCCTTTCAGTGATGGCGCTGGCGCTCATCGCTGCAACCTATGGCCTGGCCCGCCTCGGATACGGCCTCTTCCTTCCTGCGTTCTCCGCCACATTTGAGCTCACGCCGACGGTCGGCGGCCTGCTGGCCTCCGGCGCTTCGGTGAGCTATTGCGTGTCGGCGCTAATCGGGTTCCGGTTTGCGCCGACCAGGCCACGGCTGGTGGCGATCCTCGCAGGATCGACGGCAGCGTCCGGCAGTGCGGGTGTTGCCACCGCTCAGGACACCCTCGTCTTCGCTGCGGCAGTGCTGATTGCGGGAATGGGGGCTGGCTTCGCCACCCCTGCCCTGGTGGAACTGGTTCGCCGGAACATCCCGGCCGCACAGATGAATAAAACCCAGTCGGTGGTGAACTCGGGGACCGGCTTCGGTGTGGTGCTTGCAGGTGCCTTGGCTCTGCTGGTCGGCTCCTCCTGGCGGGTGGCCTGGGGGCTGATCGCCGTCGTCGCACTCGGTGCTCTGATCGGCGTGCTGCGGACCGACCGGTCGCGCACCATTGGGGGAACCACCGATCATCTGGTGACGTCAACGAGGACGAGTGCAGAACTGCGTGCCCTGTGGCACCCGATCATGGCAGCTTTCGTCTTCGGCGTGGGGGTCTCCGCCGTCTGGGTGCACGGCCGCATCCTCCTTGAGGACCAGGGCATGGCGGTAGCGCTATCGGCGGGAGCGTGGATTGCACTCGGCATGGGCGGCGCCGTTGCTGTCCTATCGGCACCCTGGCTGGCCCGCCACTCAATCCGGACCACCTGGCTAGCGACCGTTGTGGCATCGGCGGTCGCTACGGTGGTGTTCGCTCTGGCTCCGCAGTACATACCCCTCAGCTTCGCCGCGGCGGCCCTGTTCGGCCTGGCCTACACCGCGGCAAGCTCCGTCCTGATCATCTGGGCCACCCATTCGGCGACGCACAGCGCCGCCGGAACGTCGATCCTCTTCACCAGCCTGGTGCTCGGGCAAGCCGTCGGCGCCACGCTGACCGGTTCAATAATCGAGGGAATCGGTTTTACGGCCGCCTTTGCCATCGCCGCTGGCATCTGTCTGCTCGGCGTCCTGAAGCCGGCGCCGCGGCCACACCCCACAGGTCGGGGTCAGGCCACGACAAATCAGGATCGGGCCACGGCGCCGGCACTGGAGACTACCGCCTGAGCGCCTTCCGGGCGAGTACGTTCCCCAGGAGCTGGACCGCCTGCACCAGCAGGATAATCACAATCACTGCAGCCCAGGTGACCCAGGGGTTGAACTGCCGGTAACCGTATTGGATGGCGAAGTTGCCCAACCCTCCACCGCCCACATAGCCAGCGACGGCCGACATGTCGACCAGCGCCACGAAGATAAACGTGTAGCCAAGGATCAGCGGTCCCAGGGCTTCCGGGATGATGATGGTCAGGATGATCCGGAGCCGGCCGGCACCTACTGAGCGTGCCGCCTCGATCACTCCGGGCTGCACGGTCAACAGGTTCTGCTCCACAATGCGGCTGATCCCGAACGCGGCGGCCAGCGACAGCGTGAAGATGATGGCGCTGTTGCCGATACCGGTCCCCGTCACAGCCCGGGCCAGGGGTTGCGCCGCGGCCAGGAAGATGATGAACGGGATGGGCCTGAAAATGTTGACAATGATGTTCAGGGTGCTGAACACGGCGCTGTTCCCCAGGATGCTGCCGGCCCGCGTGGTGTAAAGGCCGATACCGAGGAGCAGCCCACCCAGACCGCCGAAGAATAGGCTGAACCCGACGATGTAGAGGGTCTCGTAGGTGGCCTGCCACAGTTCCGGGCTGAGATCGATCAGGGAATCCATCAGCTGAGCTCCTTCACAGTGGTGCGGGTGGCGAGACTGGCCAGTGCGGCGTCGATCGCGGTGCCCGGTCCGGTAAGCGCGAGGGTGAGGTGCCCGAACGCGCGGCCCCTGATGTCGTTGATGCCCCCGTAGATCAGCTCGAACTCGACCCCCGCAGCGGCGAGTTCAAGGAACACCGAGGCCTGGGACGAGTCGCCGTCGCGGAAGGAGAAGGTGACGATCCGACCCGCATGCCGCTCGCGCAGCACGGCGACCTCGTCGGGTGACGGGATGCCCCTGACCACCGTGGAGACGAACCGTTGCGACGAGGCCTGACGCGGGTTGGAGAAGACGTCGAAAACGTCACCTCGCTCGACGATCCGGCCACCGTCCATCACCGCCACCTTGGTGGCGAGGGTCTGGATGACATCCATCTCGTGAGTAATCACCACAATGGTGATCCCCAGCTCCTCGTTGACCCGGCGCAGCAGGCGCAACACCTCGTGGGTGGTCTCGGGGTCCAGCGCCGAGGTGGCCTCATCGGCCAGGAGAATCTTCGGTGACGTGGCCAGCGCGCGGGCAATCCCGACGCGCTGCTTCTGCCCACCGGAGAGCTGCTCAGGGTAGTTCGATGCCTTGTCTGCCAGCCCCACAAAGTCGAGGAGCTCGGTGACGCGCGCCTGGATTTCCTCCCGGCTCTTCCCTGCGACGCGGAGCGGGTAGGCAACGTTGTTCCAGACCGTCTTCGCGTTGAACAGGTTGAACTGCTGGAAGATCATGCCAATGTCGAGGCGCAGCTTGCGCAGCTGGCGGTCGGGCACGTTGGTGACCTGGTGTCCGTCGACGATGATCGTGCCGCTGGTCGCCTTCTCCAGCGCGTTGATCAGCCGGACCAGGGTGCTCTTGCCGGCACCCGAGTACCCAATGATCCCGTAGATCTCGCCGGCCTCAATGTCTAGGCTGACGTTGTCGATAGCGTGCACAGGATCGTCACCGCGCCGCCCCGGAGGGAAGCTTTTCGTGACGTCCTGCAAAGAGATGAGGGGCATGGTGCTCCTTGCTGGAAGAGCCCTGCGGCCAGCCGGGATCGCCGGCCGGCCGCAGGAGTTGGCGGGGCCTGGCTAGCCCTGGGCGGCGGTGTCTTCCTCGACAGTGTCGAGGGTTGACTGCAGCTCCTCGGGAGTTACCACCAGGAACTCGGCCGTCCCACCGGAGGTCTCCTGGACGGCGTCCTGCACCTCCTGGTTTTCCTGGTAGATGCTCACCAGCTTTTGGTAGGTCTCGTTGGTCTCCTCACCGGCACGGGCGGCGAACACGTTCACGTACGCAACGGCGGCGGGATCCGTCGGATCGTCCTGCGCGATGGCGTCCTCGAAGTTCAGCCCCGCGTCCTGAACGAAGTCGTTGTTGATGATCGCGGCGGCGACGTCGGGCAACGACGTGGGTGTCAACGAGGCCTCGAGGGTGGTGACGGTGACCTTGGAGGCCTCCTCGTCAATGTCGTCGATGGTCGAGAAGGCACTGCCGCCGCCGTCGAGCACCACCAGTCCAGCGGACTGGAGCACGAGCAGGCCCCTGGCCAGGTTGCTCTCGTCATTGGGGACGGCGACGGTGGAGCCCTCGGGGATCTCGTCGACCGAGCCGTACTGGGTGGAGTACAGACCCAGAGGGTAGATCGCTGTGGACCCGATCGGGGCGAGCTCCGCACCGCTGGAAACGTTGTAGCGCGCCAGGTACACCAGGTGCTGGAACTGGTTGAGGTCGAGTTCGCTTTCGCTCAGTGCGGGGTTGGGCTGGGTGTACTCGGCGAAGTCGATGACCTCAAGGTCAATTCCCTCCTCCGCCGCGGCTTCGGTCAACAGCCCCCATTCCGGGTCGCTGGCACCGACGACGCCGAGGCTGATGCTTTCGTTGCCGGAGTCGGAGCCTTCCGACGAACCGCAGGCGACGGTGAGGGCCAGAAAGGGGACTACGGCAAGGGACAGGAGTTTGCGGGAATTCATGGGTTTTCCTTTGAACGGTTTACTTGGGAAAAGGACCAGCGGGCAGGCGAAATCGGCCGGAAGCTCTGCTGGATCGGCACTAAGAAAAGAAAAATGTGAAGGTGCTGCGTAAACTGCAGCGACAATCGGGCGGGATTCCTCGGGTGTTACATACTGGCTCGCTTCGAGATCGCGGGCGGTATCACCGAGACCCTTGCGGGGACTCTCCTGGATACGCCGTACTTGCCATCCGGGGACTTGTTCCGGTGGCCGAATCTTCACCTGAAGCACCCCACTACGGGAGAGGGTTGCTGTTCAACCGGCCAGGGAGCCATTGGCTGAACTCTTGATTCTGAGTTCACGCTAAAGCAGATAATTCGCAGGGTCAAAAAATGGTCTCGAAGGATCGTCACAAATGGCCCGGCAGAGAACTGCTGGCGAGCCGGTTCCTCGGCATGACCACCCAGCAGGCCCTCATAGCCTGGTCGGTCATCGCGACCGCCGGTGATCCAGCGGCGCGACTAGCCGGTGAGCTGCTCCCGGGACATGATCTGGTTGTCCGGACGCGGAACGAACCAGGGTTCCAGATCTACCGCGGTCATGGGCCGGGTGTAAAAGTAGCCTTGCGCCAGATCGCAGCCAAGCCCCAACAGGGCTTCCAGCTGGCCGGCCGTTTCGACGCCCTCGGCCACCGCAGACATGTTCGTCGCGTGGGCGAGCTGGATGCAGGAGGTCACGATCGCGTGGTCCTTGGTATCGGAGGTAAGGCCCGCGATGAATGACCGGTCAATCTTGAGCTCATCGATTGGGAAGCGCCGCAGATAGACCAGGCTGGAGTGGCCGGTCCCGAAGTCATCGATGGACAAGCTGACGCCCAGTGCGCTGAGCGCGTTGAGCGTCCGGAGCGCACTTTCGGGGTCGACTGTCAACGCCGTCTCGGTGATCTCGAGGGTGAGCAGTCCCGCCGCCACGTTGTGACGTTCCAGAGCTGCAGTCACGATGTCCGCCAGATGGGGGTCATTCAACTGAATGGCCGAAATGTTCACTGACATGCGTACCGGTGCCCGGCCGGGTGAGGAACGGTGCCAGGCCGCCTGCTGCGCCACGGCGGCGTTGACGACCCAGGCACCGAGGGGCAGGATCAGCCCGGACTCCTCGGCGAAGTCGATGAAGGATCCCGGGTCCAGCAACCCCCGGTCCGGGTGATCCCACCGGACCAGCGCTTCAAAACCGCTCATCTGTCCGTTGGCCAGGTCGATCTGCGGCTGGAAGAGGAGGAGCAGTTCGCCGTCGTCGATCGCCTGCCGCAGTTCGCCTCGGCGCTTGAGACGACCATCTGTCGGGTCCTTGGTGCTTCCGATTTCCACTTCAAACCGGTTACGCCCCAGCTTCTTCGCCCGGTTCACGGCGGTGGTGGCCCTGCCTAGCACGCCGTCGGTCGTATCGCTGGAACTAGCCATCGCAAACCCAATGCTGACCGAAAGATCGAGCGTTGACCCGCCCACAATCATCGGCGCGTTGAGGGCCGCCAGCAGCAAGGCTGCCGCCTGACACGCGGCTGCCGTGTCAGCAAAAGTATCGACGACGGCAAACTCGTCTCCATCGAGGCGCGCGACAACCGCAGTGTCGCTCATTGTGGACCGGAGCCGCCATGCCACGATGCTGAGTGCCTCGTCGCCGGCAGCGATACCCAGTCCCTCATTGACCGCCATGAAGTGGTCAATGTCGAGGATCAGGACGCCCACGGGAGACTGGTCGGTGCCATCCTCGGCGAGGAGGGCCCACAGCTCGGAGAGGAAACCCGTTCGGTTGACCAGCCCGGTGAGGGGGTCGTGGCGCATCAGGTGCGTCAGCCCGGCCTGGGCAGCCGCCGGGGTGGGCTGAGCCTCAATGCCGCGACGCACGTCCTCGAGGGCACGCTCATATGGCCGGGCCTCGGGGCCCGCCATGGACGACTCGGTGTATTCCCGATCGGAGGGGGTGTCCTGAAACAGTGCGGCGGATGAATCACTTGCGGGGTCGGGCATAAGTGCAATTCGCTTTCGGGTGAATCAACGGAAATCTGAAGTCCCCAGCGGTGGCGAATCCATGACCGATGAGGTGCTTCCACGGCGAGAGTGCCGAAAAGACGCTTATCTTCTGCATGACAAATTGTGGGCCGGGGTACCGCTGATTGCGCGGCAACACTCTGTGGGTCGATTGGCGATCAGTCGTCGACGACAAGAGACGTAGTGCATGAGAGACCTTCCTGTGGGGTGGCGGAAGGTCCCGTGGCCCGCCCAGCCGAACGATATGCTTAATCAGTGGTGTTGTTCTTCACGTTTCACCACGTTCGCGCCGGTTTTCCCAGTGTAACCCCCGGGTAAATACGAAGGCGCCTTACTTTGAAGATCCTGTGCGAATCCTGCGCAGCACGCCCAACACCTCCCGAAGGAGAACCCCTCCGTGACCATTTCATCCTTGCTCCCGGCACCCATCGGGTTCGGCACTGCACCGCTGGGCAACATGTTCCGGGCCATTCCCGAGGAAGAGGCCACGGCCACTGTCGCAGCCGCCTGGGACCAGGGCATCAGGTACTTTGACACCGCACCGTTCTACGGTGCTGGCCTCGCCGAGATCCGCCTCGGCGATGTACTCTCCGCGCACCCTCGGGGTGACTATGTGCTGAGCACGAAGGTGGGCCGTGTGATCCTCGACGAGACCGAGGACGTCTCAGCACGCGACATGGGAGAGAAGGGCGGATTGTTCGCCCACGGCCGCCCGAACAAGGTGGTCAACGACTACTCGGCAGACGCCACTCTCCGTTCGGTGGAGGACAGTCTCAAACGACTGAAAACCGACCGACTGGATATCGTCTGGGTTCACGACATTGCCCAGGACTTCTACGGCGATGAGTGGCTTGCCGTCTTTGAATCGGCCCGGACCGGCGCTTTCCGCACCCTGACCCGGTTGCGGGACGAGGGCGTCATCAAGGCCTGGGGTGTGGGCGTCAACCGTGTGGAGGCACTGGAGCTGACACTCGATCTGGACGAGCCCCAGCCCGATGCCTTCCTCCTGGCCGGACGGTATACGCTCCTCGACCATGATCGTGCCCTGGAGCGCCTCCTCCCGGCGGCAGTCGATCACCAGGTGGATATTGTGGTGGGCGGACCTTACAGTTCGGGCATTCTTGCTGGCGGCAAGCACTTCGAGTATCAGGAAGCGTCGGCCGAGATCATTACCAAGGTGGAACGCATCAAGGCACTGACGGCTGAACACGGAATCGGCATCAAGGCGGCAGCGCTGCAGTTCTCGCTCGCCCACCCGGCAACTACCGCGGTGATACCGGGCGCCACCAAACCGAGCCGCATCGCGGAGGACCTCGCCGCACTGCAGGAGACGGTGCCCGCCGCCTTCTGGGATGCCCTGCGCGAGGAACAGCTCATCTCGCCGCTGGCTCCCGTTCCGGCGAACTAGCTACAACAAGTTCGCCCCTTCCTCAATTTCGCTCCCCTTCGCCGAAACGTGAGGACTGGCAGGGGCAGGGCGACGAATCGCCCGGTCTAACCCGTCAGGGGCGACGTGAGTGGTCAGCTGACGGTCCAGTTCGGCGATGACCGCGTCGAGCCCCAGGGCAAAAGCCCTGTCCTGTCGCCGGGCACCGGTTTGAGTCGCCAGTGCTCGTGACAGGGAGGGATGCGCAAGTTCCGACGGCTCCCACGGCGGTTCGGGAGATCCCGCGTCGATCGCAGAACCAAGAACCAGCAGATCAACGAGTGAAAGAGCGTCAAGGAGCCGGCCGTCCTGGAATCCGGCCGACTCGAGGATCTGCGCCAACGTTTCGTAGATCTCGAGGGTGGGCGCATCGTCGACAGATTCGCCCACCAGCGCCGGAATGGCCATCGGGTGAAGCCCCAGCGCGTAGCGGTAGTTGATCGCCCAGCGACGCGTCTGCTCCTGCCAGTTTCCCTCTCCCGGCGGGAAATCCCCACGGTCGTGAGCGTCCTGACTGATGAGGGAACGGATTCCCTCGATAATCTCGGTCCGTCCTCCCTTCACATGGTGATAGAGGGAGGACGGACTGACGCCCAGCCGTTTGGCAAGCTGTGGGATGGAAAATTCCTGACGCTCGTCGAACCGTTCAAGGGCCGCCCGGAAGATCTTGCCAGGAGTGAGGATCCGGGTAGTAGGCCTGGCCATAAAGTTCCTTCGTGGTTGCGGGCCGCTAAAACACTATGACACTGCGTGCTCGCTCGCCACGGCGCATCGCCTCGAAGGCCTCGTTGACCTGGTCGAGGCGAATCCGGTCGGAGATCAGCTCATCCACCGGTAGTTTGCCGGCCAGATAGAGTGCGGCCAAACGAGGAAAGTCCCGGCCGGGAACTGTGGAGCCGTAGTTGGACCCGACAATCCGGATCCCTCCCTCGGCCAGTGCCAGGCCATCAAAATTGATGGTCTGGTCAGCTGGCGGCAGGCCGACCAGGACGGCAGTGCCCCCACGCACCAACAGGCCAGGCAGCGACTCGATGGTGTCCTTGCGTCCGATCGCCTCGAACGCATAGTCCGCTCCACCCCCGGTGATGCTCCGGATCTGCTCCTGGCTGTCCGGCCCGGAAATCACCGAGTGCGTGGCACCAAAACGGCGAGCTATCGCGAGCTTTTCCTCACTGAGATCGACAGCGATGATGGGGTGCGCCCCCACCAGGTTCAGTCCCATAATGATCGACAGTCCAACTCCGCCGGTCCCGACGACGACGGCAGACCTGCCCGGCGCCACCATCGCATCGTTGACCACCGCTCCTACACCGGTAGACACCGAGCAGCCAAGGAGCGAGGCAACCTCAAACGGCACGTCCGACGGTATCTTCACGGCTGCCGATTCGGGGACGACCGTGTATTCGCTCATCGACCCGACGGCAAGATAGGGATACACAGGTGTTCCGTTCTCCGACAGGGGCGTGCTGCCATCCGGGAGGAGGCATTCCTCTGAACGGCTGCCCGTGCAGACGAAGGCCCTGCCGGAAAGACAGGCAGTGCAGCGCCGGCAGGGATAGAACCAGCTGAGGACGACATGGTCTCCGACTGCAACGTCTTCGACCCCCTCACCAATAGCTTCGACGACCCCCGCTCCCTCGTGGCCCATGACGGTGGGGGAAGGCATCTCCCATTCGCCGTCGAGCACATGTCGATCGGAACCGCACACGCCGGACGCCCCAAGCCGGACCAGCGCTGTCCCTGGCCCGGGTGCGGCCACCTCGATTTGGGTGATTTCCAGCGAAGATCCGCCGCGGTGCACCGCGGCCCGTGAACTGATGGTCATGACCGTGACCCTTTGAGGTTGTGGGACTTGGCCAGGTTGAACCCGCCCACTCCGCGGTTCCTATAAAGCACCACGGCCAGGATCCAGTACACGATCCCGCCGAGAACGGCGGCGGGCAGTGAAGCAGAGATGACGTTGAAGACCGGCTGGGTTTCAAGCGTGACGGGGTTGTAGATCCACAGGTAGAACACTGCGCCAGCGACCACCGCCACAATCCCTGCCCAATTGACCCCACCCGGCAGGTGATAGGCGCTTTTGGCGCCTGGGGCGTACAGCTCGGACAGATCAATGTGCTGCTTGCGCAGAATGAAATAGTCGACGATGATCGCGCCGCACATCGAGGCGAGGAACGCCCCGCTGAGCGTGACAAACAGGACAAACCTCTCGTACATAAACTGCGGGAAGAAGGCGAGCAGAGCAGGCAGTACGAAGAATCCAGCACACAGCCATTTCCAGTGCAGGCCGGTGAGCAACTCGCCGCTGGACTGCCTCAGTGCGAGAACAGTTGAGTAGACAATCGAGGACATGCTGGTGATGTTGGCGAAGCAAATGAACAACAGGATGAACGCTCCGAGCAGAGGACCGCCAAAGGGGATCATCCAGACGGTGGGGTCGGAATCCCCCAGGGTCAGCGCCGCGCCCATTCCAACAATCTGAGCCAGCAACGTCGCGATCAGTAATCCTCCATAGGCGGGCCAGATTGCGGCCTTGGGTGATGTGGTCATCCGGGCCAGGGAGCCCATCACCGGATACCACGACACTCCAACAGCAACGTTGAATTCGACGGCGATCATGAAGTTCAGCTGCGGATCATCAAAAGGGGCGAGCGGGGCGGCATCCAGAAGGGCAGCCCACGAGGTATTGATCACCAGGAAAACCATCAGGAGTGCGGTGATCACCAGAAGCCCCGGAGCAATGAACTTGTTCAGGCGACCGATCGTGATGGGGCCGCGGGAGAGGATGTACCAGGCGACGGCCAGTGCTACCAGCGCCCCCAGCGTGACCATTAGCCCGTATTCATCGAATTCCATCCCGGTAGCGACCCCGGCCACCTGTGTGGTTGCCCGGCCCACCATGATGCCCAGCAAGGACGACCACCCCATCTCGGTGATCAATACAACGGTGAAGACGAGCGCTCCTACCCCTGCCACCCCGAAGACCGGCCGGAGGATCGTGTACTGCTCCACGCCATACCGTTGGCTGGCCACTGTGCTGGCGAGCACCATAAAACATAGCCCGATCGCGTTGCCGATAATCATCGCCGCGATCCCCTGCTGAAATCCCACAAACGACGCGGTCGCCCCGCCCACCAGGAAGGCCCAGGTGGCGATAGCCAGTGCAACGTTTACCCAGCTGAAGTCCAACGCGCTCCAGACCCGCTCGGATTTCAGCAGGGGAAGGGATCCGAAAGTGTTGGCATTCTCGATTTCTTCGGTTCCGGTGTCGTTGGGGCGGTTCACAGGACCATCACCAGCAGTCCGAGCAGGCTGATCAATACGGTAACGCCGACATACACGGCCAGGTCAGCGCGGCTGAGCGCACGCCGAGCCGGGTCAGCTCCTTCGACCGTCCTGATTTCCTCTATGCGACGATGTAATTCCTGCTGTACCTGGGCGGAATCTCTGGCCACGAGCGTCTCCTCAACAACTAATCGAATATCTTTCGGTTTCCAGGTTCATAACAGACCCAAACACATCGAAGTGTCAATAGAATTGGCGAAAGCTGTCCAATATGAAGGAGACATAGTGGTTCGGATCGGCGTCTGGCAGGCTACTGGAACGGTAGCCAGTACCCAACAGAATCTGGCGCGGTTGGACCGGATGGCGGCGCGAGCGGCCCGGGAGGAAATCGACGTCGTCGTTACCCCCGAGCTGTTCGCCACCGGTTATGCCCCGGCGAAAATTCATGGCCTGGATGGCGGTGAGGTCCGCGAGAGTCTCGCCGCCGCTGCCCGGCGCCACGGGATAGCTATTGTCGGCTCCAGCGTTGATGAAGCGGACGGCCTGCGGTACATCAGCGCATCCTTCTTCGACCCGGATGGCGTGGAGATGTCGCGCTACCGGAAATCACATCTATTCGGGGCGGAAGAGAAGTCGGTCTTCGTGCCGGGATCCGAGCCAGCCGACGTGTTCGGATACGCTGGCCTTCACCTGGCCCTGGGCATCTGTTATGACATTGAATTCCCGGAGTTTGCCCGGGCGGCCACGGTGCGCGGCGCCGACGCACTCCTGATTCCCACTGCGGTGCCGCGCACGGGCGACGTTGACGGGTTCCCCTCCCAGCGAACGTACAACGCCGAGCGAATCTCAACCATCATGGTCCCGTGTCGGGCACTGGAGAACGGCATTTACATTGCCTACGCCAACCACACTCCGCCGGATTTCACCGGCCTCAGCTGCATTGTTGGACCCCACGGAAACGTCCTTGCGCAGGCGGATCAATCCGAGGAACTCCTCGTCGCGGAGATCAGTCAGGACGAAGTGCAGCGAGCCCGCCGCATCAACACCTACCTGCCCGACCTGGGCTATGACGTTCCCACCTCCGCCGAAGCGTGAGATCTGGTGGGTCGGGGCGTCCAATAAGTCGCTCGATCTAACTCTTCTGCGGAGAGGGGTAACGCCGGACCGCTGAAACGAAATCAATCGGCCGGGATCAGGCGGTGAATCAGCCCTTCGCCTTCGCGGCAGCCTTCGCCGCACGCTTGGTTTCGCGCACCTTGGTCAGCGACTCAGGATCCACAATGTCGGCAACTGAGCGGAAGCTGCCCTCCTCGCCATAGGCGCCGGCGCTCTCACGCCAGCCGTCGCCGTCGTACCCGTACTGCTTGCCCAACAGTGCCAGGAAAATCCTCGCTTTCTGTTCCCCAAATCCCGGCAGGGCCTTGAGCCGCTTGTAGACCTCGGCGCCGTTGGGGTTGTCGCGGGTCCAGATCTGGGACGCGTCGCCATCCCACTCATCCAGGAGCGTGGCGCAGAGGGTCTGGATGCGTCCCGCCATGTTTCCCGGGTACCGGTGGACGGCGGGAGGGGTGCGGCAGAGCTCAACGAACTCGTCGGGATCCTTGTGGGCGATGGTCGCTGCGTCAAACGCGCCCAGCCGGTCCTTGATCTTCGCGGGACCAACGAACGCCGTCTCCATGGCTACCTGCTGGTCCAGCAGCATCCCGATCAACAGGGCGAGTGGCTCCTCCGAGAGGAGCTGATCGGCGGCGGGATCGTCGGTGATGTTCAGGTGCGCAGTCATAACCCCGAGTTTAACGCGCAAACCCCCAGCGGGAGTAGCTCCCGCTGGGGGTTCATGAACGCTGAAGCTTAGTTCAGTGTTGCTGTGTCGATGACGAAGCGGTAGCGGACGTCCGAGGCGAGGACGCGCTCGTAAGCCTCGTTGATCTTGTCGGCGGAGATGACCTCGATCTCGGAGCCCAGGTGGTGCTCCGCGCAGAAGTCCAGCATTTCCTGGGTTTCGCGGATGCCACCGATCATGGAGCCGGCGAAGGAACGGCGTCCACCGATCAGCGCGAAGGCGTTGACGGGCAGCGGCTCGGCCGGTGCGCCAACGTTGACTAGGGCACCGTCCAGGGAGAGCAGACCCAGGTAGTCGCTGATCGGGATGGTGGCGCTGACGGTGTTGATAATCAGGTCGAACGAGCCGGCGAGGTCGGAGAAGGTGTTCTCATCGCTGGTCGCGTAGTAGTGCTTGGCGCCCAGACGCATTCCATCTTCCTGCTTCTTCAGCGACTGCGACAGGACGGTGACCTCGGCGCCCATCGCGGCAGCCAGCTTCACGGCCATGTGGCCGAGTCCGCCCAGCCCGACGACGGCGACCTTCTTGCCGGGTCCGGCGCCCCAGTGCTTCAGTGGCGAGAACGTGGTGATGCCCGCGCAGAGCAGCGGCGCGGCGACGTCGAGCTCGATGCCCTCGGGGATCCGGACGACAAAGTCCTCGGTGACGACAACGTGGGTGGAGTAGCCACCCTGGGTGATGGACCCGTCGCGGTCCTCGGCGCCATAGGTGCCGGTGTTGCCCTTGAGGCAATACTGCTCTTCGCCAGCCTCGCAGTTCTTGCACTCGCCGCAGGAGTTGACCATGCAGCCGACGCCCACGCGGTCGCCGACCGAGTGCTTGGTCACGTTGGACCCAACTTCGGTGACGATGCCGGCAATTTCGTGGCCGGGCGCCAGCGGGTAGGACTGTGGTCCCCAGTCGCCGCGGACGGTGTGGATGTCGGAATGGCAGATTCCGGCGAACTTGATGTCGATCATCACGTCATCGGGGCCGACGTCGCGGCGCTCGATGGTGGTGGCAATAAGGTCTTCGGAGGCCGAAGGCGCAGCGTAAGCGTTGACGGTCGTAGGCATAGATGACTCCTGCAGATTGGTTGCTGGAAAGTTTTGGTTCCTTTTCAGCAACGTCAGCGGGCGGCAGCGTATTCCCCGCTACCTAAGAGACCGAGGGTCAGGGCAGCCGGGAGGGGCGGCGGAGCGTGGCCTCCCCGGCGAGCGCCGCCTGGAGCGGGACCGGGCTGATCAGCACGGCCGGACCGCGGTGCAGCACCCCGTCGGAGACCGGTTGGCAGCGCACGCCACCGCGCCCCCGCATCGCCGCGTGGGCTCCGGGGGCGAGCATCCGGTCCATCCAGACGCAGGGATGGGCTGGCCGACCGGCCAGCAGCCGCACCGCATCGCCCTGTGAGTGCAGTTCGAACTCGTGACCGAGCAGTGGGTGCAGCTGGGCGCCCCTCACGATGACGTTTCGCCGGGTCAGCAGGGGATCAAACGATGCGGCGCCCAGGAGCGAGGCAATGCCCTCGAGCGCCTCCACGGCCATCAGTGTCACGGCGGCGTCCATGTGCGCGGCCTTCCCAAAGAACCGGTCCCCCACAATCCCCTTGCCGGCAACCACCTCGGCCCGTTCGGCGTCGACCGTGGGCACATCGGCGGCGCCGTCGCGGGCACGGCCGAAGTAGGCGTGTGTTGGGGAGACGAGCAGGTGCAGCACCTCGACGTCGTACCGGTAGGTTTCACTCATTATCCAAGGCTATCCCGACCGTTGTTTTGAACTACTCAAAACAACTGGTACGGTTATGACATGGCCACCGGCACTGAACCACAGACTCACCCCGAGGAGCTCAAGAGCTCCATCAGGGCCTCGGGCCTGAAGGTGACGGCCCCTCGCGTCGCCGTGCTGGAGGTCCTCCAACACGCACCGCATTCAAGCGCGGAACAGGTGTTTGCCGAGGTACGAAAAACCCTGAGCGGAACCTCCGCCCAGGCAATCTACGGAATTCTGGCGTCGTTCACCGGCGCCGGATTGGTGCGGCGCTTCGATCCACCCAACTCACCGGCCCTGTTCGAGTGCAGGGTGGGCGACAATCACCACCACCTTTCGTGTGTTGGTTGCGGGATGATCCAGGACGTCGACTGCGTCATCGGGGAGGCACCCTGCCTCACCCCGTCGGACGACTCGGGCTTCACCATCTATTCGGCTGAAGTCACCTTCAATGGTCTATGCCGTTCCTGCCAGACCAACGGGCAGCCGAAAACCGGCTAGACCACAGCACTTTCCCCAGGGAATCGCCGACGCGGCACGCCGCGATTGGTTATGCCCACCTACCCTTTCAACGCTGAACAGCCCGGCCACTTTGCCGCGCCCAAAAAGGAGATTCATCATGTCAGTTCTGAACCGCACCGCCCCCGCACACGCAATCACCCGCCGCACCGTCGACGGACCGGTCACCCCCGGCACCTCATCTGCGCCCCTGCCCCTGCTGGGCGGACGCTACGTCACCACCCGGCGCCCCGGCTCAGCAGCCGAAGGAACGTATGTCACCACCGGCTCACGCGCTGCGCTAGTTTCCCGTGGCACCTACGTTACGTCCGCCAGCCAGCCCACCGGGCGCACAGAAGGCCGATACACCGACCGAGGCTAGGAGAACCTCCCGGAAGCCCAATCGGAGGGGTGGAACCAGGGCCTGAAGGCCCTTCAAATAAACCCTGATTGATGCTCTTCTTGAGCCATGACCGGTTCCCCCTCCCGGGCGAGCGCTGTGGCGGACGATGAGCCCGTGAAAGGCAGCCCCCTCGACACAGCACTGTTCGTCTTCAGCGGCCTGACCGCTATCTGGTTGGCTGCGCTCCTGTTTCAGGAGAGCTTCCAGTTGAACCACTGGTGGTTCAGCATCATCTTCTGGGCGGTGCTCGCCTATCTGGTGCTCCCCCGGCTGCACCGGATCCTGAGCCGGATCTACCTGCCCGACTACTTCATCGGCAGGGGACGCACCAGCGATGGACTGCTGGGCGATCCCATCAATGTGACCCTGCTCGGTTCCGATGCCGCCGTGCACACCGCAATGCTCAGAGCCGGTTGGACCCGCGCCGATGAGATCGACGCCACCAGCACCCGGCGCATCATCGTTTCCACAGTCACCCGCCGGAGCTACGACGAAGCGCCGGTCAGCCCCCTGTTCGTCTTTGGGCGGCAGCAGGATTTCGCCTACCAGCAGGAGGTGAATGGCAGCCCTGGGAAACGGCACCACATCCGGTTCTGGCGCTGCCCTCCTGAGTGGGTCCTCCCGGGCGGCACCGACGTGGACTGGCTGGCGGCCGGCACCTACGACAAATCGGTGGGGTTCTCCCTCTTCTCCCTCTTCACCCTCCAAATCACGCACAAGATCGAAACCGACATCGATGAGGAACGCGATTACGTCATCGACTCCCTCACCTCCTCCGAGCCGGGCGCGACGGTGCGGATCCTGCGGAACTTTTCCACGGGATACCACTCCCGCAACGGGGGCGGTGACAACATCCAGACCGATGGACACTTGCCGGTCATCGACCTGCGTCCCGTCGACGTGGGCTCCCCACCCGCGGCCCTGGCCCCCGCCGACAGTCGGGACCGTCGCCCTGCGCCCACCACCTTCGGCGCCTCCCTGGTGTTTCTGCGTGGACTGACGGCACTCATGCTTGCGGTCTCGCTTTGGACCGGAGACCTGACAGTCGTGGCGGGGCAGGAGGTCGACGAATACGTTTCGGTGGTCGCCGGCGTCGTCGGTGCCTTCGCGCTGGTTGAGGTTCTTCTGGCGTGGCTGTTGCTGCGCGGAAGCAACCGGGTGCGGATCGCGGCCATGCTGCTGAGCGTGGCAGCAATCATCGCTGCGGCGGCCGACGTCGTCAACGGCGGACCGGGGATCACCCTCAGCACCAACCTGATCGGGTTGGGCCTGGACATTCTCCTGATCATTGCCCTGACCAGCCAGCGTTCCCGTACCTTTGCGCATCGGCGCAGCAGGAGCCGTCGCAGGAATCGGCGCCTCCGGACTACGACCGAGGGAATACCTCAGTCCACTGATCACTTGCACGAAGTATGACAACTATTGCAATTATCGGAGCAGGAGCAGGTCTCGGAGCCGCCGTCGCGCGCAAGTTTGGCGCTGAAGGCTACTCGGTGGGCCTCATCTCACGGAACCAGGGTCGCCTCGACGCCCTGGCTGACGATCTCGCCAAGGACGGGGTGCACGCGAACGGATTCGTCGCCGACGTGCGTGATCCGGACTCTATTGCCAAGGCGCTTGAGCAGGTGACCGAAACCCTCGGCCCCATCGAGGTCCTCCAGTACAGCCCGCTGCCGCAGAAGGACTTCATGCGCCCGGTGTTGGAGACCACTCCGGCAGACCTGGTGGGACCTATCGAGTTCTCCATCTATGGCCCGGTTGCCGCCGTCCACCAGGTGGTGCCCGGCATGCGCTTCCTCGGCGAGAACCGGGGCACCATTCTCTTCGTCAACGGCGGTTCGGCGGTCAAACCGGGCCGCGGGGTCACCGGAACCTCGGTCGCCTTCGCCGGCCAGGCAGCCTACGCCCAGCTCCTCAATGAGGTACTCGGCGAGGAGGGCATCCAGGTGTCGCAGCTGATCATCGGCGGGCGCATCGAAGCCGGCGACCCGGAGAAGGATCCCGCCGTCCTCGCGGACATCCTGTGGGACCTGCACACCAAGCGTGACCGCTTCCGTCACCAGGTCAGCGAAGACTAGGCACCTTCCGCTTCGGCGGGCGAGGAGGGATCCATGATCCGGATTGAGCTCGATACCCCAGCGCGCGACGACGTCGCGCGGCTTCTGGATGAGCACCTCACCGATATGTTGGCCACCTCGCCCGCCGACAGTGTTCACGCACTCGACCACACAGCGCTCTCCGGTCCGGACATCAGGTTCTGGACCGCCCGGGACGGACCAGCCCTGCTGGGCTGCGCCGCCCTCCAGACGTTTCCGCCCAACGCCGGCGAGATCAAGTCCATGCGCACTGCCACCGCCGCACGAGGCCGCGGCGTCGCCTCATTTCTGCTCACCCACCTTGTCGACGCCGCCCGCCAGGCCCGACTCGATGGAATCTATCTGGAGACCGGAACCCAGGAGTATTTCGCTCCTGCCCGCCGGCTGTATCAGCGCCACGGCTTCACCGAATGCCCACCGTATGCGGACTACCGACCGGACCCGAACAGCGTTTTCATGCACCGCGCCCTGCCCGCCTTCCCCTAGGGTCCGCCGACGAAGCATGCTAGCCTGACTGCGTTGCAGGAAGCCTGCCCGCGAGTAACCGTTTCCCCATTGACTGGGATTGATCAGCGGCGAAGATTGCAGAGCATCACCTGCCCCCGTACGGGTGGAAAACACCCAACAGATCGGTAGGCCGCGCGCCGCCGAGGGACCGAGCTATGCGCTCTGTTTGATTGCCTCAGGTAATTGTCTACGGGATTGACGCGTTTGCGCCCGAATCTGGGCTCGGTCTCCGCGCCTGAAAACGCTTGCGGAGGGGACGGCCCACAGGAGGCCAGCGTGATGACGGTGTCGAGTTTCAAGCGTTACTCGTCGTGACGAAGGGATGACAGTGCCTAACGATGCTGATTTGTATCAACTGAGTGGCTGGATAGTGATTCTGCTCGTGGTCCTGGTTTATGGTGGCACCCTGCTGGTGTCCGCCTACATCGGAAAGAAGAAGGAGAACGCCGACGGCTACATGACGGCCGGCAACAAGGTGGGCTTCGGAATCTCTGCGGCAAGCATGACCGCCACCTGGATTTGGGCGTCGTCCATGTACGCGTCCGCCACCGCCGGGTACACCTACGGCATCTCGGGCCCCATCCACTACGGCCTCTGGGGTGCCCTGATGATTCTCTTCATCTACCCCTTCGGCAAGCGCATCCGCGCGGTTGCACCGAAAGCCCACACCCTGGCCGAGGTGATGCACGCCCGCCACGGCCGGTCCAGTCAGTTGATGCTCGCCGGGTCCAACATCGTCGGAAGCGTCATCAGCCTGACCTCCAACTTCATCGCCGGTGGCGCCCTGGTGGCGCTGCTCTCCCCGTTCAGTTTCGGGCAGGGAGTCCTCGCCGTCGCCGTCGGCGTCCTGATGTACACCCTGTGGTCGGGTTTCAGGGCCTCCGTCCTGACCGACTTCGCCCAGGTGGTCGCCATGCTCGGCGCCGTCGCCGTCATCATTCCGGTGGTGTTCTTTGCCGCCGGGGGTCCGGCCATGTTTGATCAGGGCGCAAGCAACCTGACCCCGCAACAGTCCAACTTCTTCTCCAGCGATGCCTTCCTGAACCAGGGCGCACCCTACATCGCCGCCGTGCTGGCGTACGCCATCGGCAACCAGACCATCGCGCAGCGGCTGTTCGCCGTCCGTGAGGACCTGATCAAGAAGACTTTCGTCACCGCGACGGTCGGCTACGGCGCCACCGTGATCGGTATTGGCATGGTCGGCGTCATGGCCCTGTACCTGGGCGTCAGCCCGGTTGCCGGCGACGTCAACAACTTGATCCCGCAGATGGCCTCGACCTACCTCGGTCCCGTCCTGCTGTGCCTGTTCTTCGTCATGATCCTCGGCGCGCTCTCGTCCACCGCCGATTCGGACCTGTCGGCGCTGTCCTCCATCATGATGGCCGACGTCTACGGGAAGAACATCGCCAAGAAGGCCAACCCCAAGACCATGCTGCTGGTCGGACGGATCACCATGATCGTCGCCACCGCTGCGGCACTGGTCTTCGCCAGCCAACAGATGGACATCCTGGATCTGCTGGTCTTCGTGGGTGCACTGTGGGGTGCCCTGGTCTTCCCGGTCATTGCCAGCTTCTACTGGGACAAGGTGACCAATAGGGCGTTTACGACGTCGGTGATCGTCGCGCTCGCCGTTTTCATCCCGGTCCGCTTCTCCTGGTTCTCGATGGACGGGGTCACTGGCATCTTCTTCGACATTCTCTCGGCCGCCGGGATCGGCATTGTGCTCGGCCTGATGGTGTTCGGTTTCTTCGGGCTGAAACCGGCGAAGATTGTCGGCGCCCTCGCGGCGGTCGCCTCGGCCCCGTTCGTCATCGGCTTCCTGCACGACTACACGGTCCTCACCGGGTCCCTGGTGGCCTACGCGGTGAGCACCATCGTCTGCTACCTGATGTCCGTCAGGAGCAAGCAGAACTTCGACTTCGCGCTGATCAAACAGCGCATTGGCGACTACGACCCCGTGGCCGACGACGCCACCGCCCACCCGGACGACGACCTGGACGGCGTCACGCTGTCCGCCCGACAGTAGGAGATCACCATGGAAACCATCCTTCTCACCGTCTATGTGCTCATCTGGCCGATCATCGTCGCGGGGGTCCTCTGGACCGTGTGCCGCGGCTTCCTGAAGGACTGGGCCGAGTCCCGGAAGGCCGGGCGCAGCATCATCTAGTGGCGTAACCGGGTCCGCCGTCGCTCCACCATGGACAGTGCGACGGCGGACTCTGTCCCGAAGATGAAAGGATGGTGCTGATCCCCCTCAAGGAAGGACCCTCCTCAATGGACGAGATCGTCGCCCAGGATGCGCGGCAGCATGTGCTCGCGGCACTTGCCGCCCAGCCAACGTGGATGGCGGACGACGACGGCGCCACGTTCCTGCGCCGGTTCGACGAACACTTCCCCGAGCTGTGCCGGTTGTTCCAATCGCTCTACGGATGGCAGAACGACTGGCTGGACCAGCTCACCCAGCTGGTCCTCGAAGGCGCTGATTCGTGGCGGGAGCGTCCCACGGATCTGAAAGCTATCGACGCTGCCAAGGAAACGAACCCCGGATGGTTCCTTTCCAACTCGATGCTCGGCGGTGTCTGCTACGTCGACCGGTACGCGGAGAACCTCGACGGCGTCCGCGCGAAAATCCCCTACTTCAAGGAGCTGGGGCTCACCTACCTGCACCTGATGCCGCTGTTCCTCGCACCGGAGCCGCACTCCGACGGCGGGTACGCCGTCTCCAGCTACCGCGAGGTGAACCCGGCGCTCGGCTCGATGGAACAGCTCCGCGTACTCGCCGCTGAACTGCGCGCGAACGGCATCTCCCTGGTAGTGGACTTCATCTTCAACCACACGTCCAACGAGCACGAGTGGGCGCGCAAGGCGGCCGCCGGGGACCCCGAGTACAGCGACTACTACTGGATCTTCCCGGACCGCACCATGCCGGATGCCTTCGAGCAGCATGTCCGGGAAATCTTCCCGGACGACCATCCCGGATCCTTCGTCCCCACTCCCGACGGCCGGTGGGTGTGGGCGACGTTCCACAGCTTCCAGTGGGACCTGAACTACTCCAACCCGGCGGTCTTCAGGGCAATGGCCCGGGAGATGCTGTTCCTCGCCAACCAGGGCATCGACATCCTGCGGATGGACGCCGTTGCCTTCATCTGGAAGCAACTGGGCACCACCAGCGAGAACCTCCCGGAAGCGCACACGCTCCTGCGGGCCTTCAACGCCCTCTGCCGGCTGGCCGCGCCGTCGCTGCTGTTCAAGTCCGAGGCCATCGTGCACCCGGACGAAGTGGCACGCTACATCGACCCCGCGGAATGCCAGCTCTCCTACAATCCGCTGCAGATGGCGCTGATCTGGGAGGCCCTCGCCACCCGCGACGCGTCACTTCTCAGTCAGGCGCTGGAACGGCGGCATGCCATCCCGGAGAACACCGCCTGGGTGAACTACGTGCGCAGCCATGACGACATCGGCTGGACCTTCGCCGACGAGGACGCCGCTGAGCTGGGCATCAACGGTTTCGATCACCGCAAGTTCCTGAACTCCTTCTACGTCAACCGGTTCCCCGGCAGCTTCGCCCGTGGGGTGCCGTTTCAGGACAACCCCCGCACCGGGGACTGCAGGATATCCGGGACGACGGCGTCGCTGTGCGGGGTGGACCACGACGAGGCGGCCGCCGTCGAGCGCATCCTGCTGGCCCACTCGATTGTCTTCAGCACCGGGGGCATTCCCCTGCTGTACCTCGGTGATGAGGTGGCCCAGGTCAACGACGACGAGTACATGTTCGAGGACGGCCACGCCGCCGACAGCCGCTGGGTGCACCGCCCCCGCTTCCCGGAAGACCGCTACGCCCGCCGTCACGACTCCAGTACCGGCGAGGGCGCGGTGTTCGCCGGTTTGCGCCGCATGATCGAGGTCCGTGCTGCCACCGCTGAGTTCGCCGGCACCCGGTTGGTCGACTTCGCCACTGGCAACCGCAGCGTGCTGGGCTACCAGCGGCCCGGCGCGGACTCATCGATCCTGGTGCTGGCGAACTTCAGCGACCAGCCACAAACGGTGGGCGCGCTGACGCTGAGCGGATTCGCGCCCGACGTCGTCAATCTGCTGACCAGGGGGACGCTGCGGATGGACGGTGGGATCACGCTCGAACCCCGCAACTACCTGTGGCTCCGGGTGTAGCCCCGCTAGGGAATGCCGCCCCGCCCGCAATGGTTTGCACCGGGTATGAAGCGAATCGGTTTTCTGTCCTTTGGTAACTGGTCCTCGGTGGAGGGATTCCGGACCCGTACCGGCGGCGAGGCGCTGCTCCAGGCGATCGAGTTGGCCGTTGCAGCTGAGGAGATCGGAATCGACGGTGCGTCCTTCCGGGTCCACCATTTCGCCCGCCAGCACGCCTCGCCCTTCCCGCTTCTCGCCGCCGTCGCTGCCCGCACCAGCCGAATCGAGATCGGCACCGGCGTCATCGACATGCGATATGAGAACCCGCTTTACATGGCCGAGGAAGCTGCGGCTGCGGACCTGATCAGCCGCGGCAGGTTGCAACTGGGCATCAGCCGGGGATCACCCGAGCCGGCGCTCAATGGAGCCGCGACTTTCGGCTACGTACCGGCCAACGGCGAGGAGTACGCCGACCTGGCCCGCCGCCACACCGAGGTGTTCAGGTATGGGATCAGCGGCGCAGGTATCGCCGAGGCCAACCCCCGGATGGGGGCGGGGCTACTGCCGATCCAGCCGCAGTCCCCCGGGCTGAGCGAGCGGATCTGGTGGGGTGCCGGAACCCGGAAGACAGCTGTCTGGGCAGCCGAGCAGGGCATGAACCTGATGAGCTCCACCCTGCTGACCGAGGACACCGGAGTCCCCTTCGACGAGTTGCAGACCGAGCAAATCCAGATGTTCCGTGACACCTGGGCCGGGCAGGGGCATGGCTTCGAGCCACGGGTGTCGGTCAGCCGGAGCGTCATCCCCCTCGTCAGCGACGAGGACCGCCAGTACTTCGCACTGAGCGCGCTACGGGAAACCCGTGACCAGGTCGGAGTGCTCGACGGCGCCCTGTCCCGCTTCGGGAAAAGCTACATCGGTGAGCCGGACGTCATCGCCGAGCAACTAGCCAACGACGCCGCCGTTCAGTCGGCGGACACCCTGATGCTCACCGTCCCCAACCAGCTGGGCGTCGACTACAACGCCCGGCTGCTGGAGAACGTTGCCGCTCACGTTGCCCCAGCCATCGGGTGGCGGCGCTCCCCACACCTCGAGGACGCCGCCAGCCGGTAACTCTAGGGAATGAGCTTCTCGGCGCGGTAGCGCTCGAAGAGGTCGGTGAACGCATCGAGCGTCCGGCGGTAGCCGGTGAATCCGGCGACCCGGCTCTTACTCATGTCCGCGACGACCTCAAGGTTGCGACCCAGATCGCCGTCGGTGTGCCACCAGGACGCCACCCGGTCCAGGCGGGGTTCGGCGAGGCCATGCGCTGCAACAAGCTGCTCCCACTGTGGCTCCGCTCCGGCCATCTGGACTTCCAGCGTGCGCGGCCCGTCCTTGAATCCTTCGGCTTCCACCCCGAAGTACGCGGCCAGCTGCTGCCACATCCAGCGCCACCTGAACACGTCGCCGTTGACCACGTTGAACGCTTCATTGGCACCGGTGGGGGTGGTTGCGGCCCAGACCATGTGGTCGGCGAGGAGCCCGGCGTCGGTCATGTCGGTCAGGGAGTTCCACTGGGTAGCGGATCCGGGGAAGATGAACGGCCGGCCGGCCTCCTTGCAGAGGGCCGCGTAGGCGGCGAGGGTCAGGCCCATGTTCATCGCATTGCCGACAGCGTGGCCGATCACGGTGTGCGCCCGGTGCACCGACCAGGTGAAGCCCTGATGTGCCGCAGCGGCCCACAGTTCATCTTCCTGGGCGTAGTAGAAGTTGTTGACCGGCAGGCGGGGCTCCTCCTCGTGGAAGGGTGTGTCCGGCATCTCCCCTTCTCCGTAGGCTTCGAACGGGCCGAGGTAGTGCTTCAGCCCGGTCATGAGGGCGACGTGGGCCACCGGCTTGTCGGCGAGCGCCTCCAGCAGGTTCCGCAGCATCGCGGCGTTCACCCGGATGTTCGCCTCCTCGGTGTCCTGGCGCGCCCACGCGGTAAAGAACACGTGGGTGGGTGCAACCTCCGCCAGCGCGTCGCTGAGCGACTGGGGTGAGGAGAGGTCAGCAGGGACGTATTGCACGTTGGCCCTGGGCGAGCCAGCGCTGCGGGACATGGCGAGTACCTGCCATCCCTCCCCGGTGAGCTTCTCTACCAGGGCGGACCCTGCAATGCCTGAGGAGCCGACGACCAGTGCGGTGCCGTTTGCTGGCCCGGCGGATGGGGATGATTGTTCACTATTGCTCATGGGTAGTCTCCTTGCGTTGAACCTGGGGTGACACTGGCATCCTGGCGGAATGCCGGTGTCCTACCTACGCCAAGCCGGTTCCACGCCGAATAATTCCGCTCCCGAAACCCATGACCGGGTCTTATGGCACTGCCACTAGGGAGTGTCGCCGTCGATGATTGAACAACTGAAGGATGATGAAAGACGATGATGACACACGACGCGCCCAGTTCAACCAGCCCGGTGACAGTCTTCCTGCTGGATGACCACGAGCTGGTCCGCCGCGGGCTGCGGGACCTGCTGGAAAGCGAGGGGTTCTCGGTCATCGGGGAGACTGATTCAGCGGTGGAGGCCGTCCGCCGCATTCCGGCGCTGGCACCCGATGTGACCATCCTTGATGCACGTCTGACCGACGGGAACGGCATCGAGGTGTGCCGGGATGTCCGCTCCGTGGACCCGACGCTGCAGTGCGTCATTCTGACCAGTTACGACGACGACGACGCCGTCCGCGGCGCGATCCTCGCTGGTGCTGCCGGGTACATCCTCAAGGAGATCCTTGGCTCGGACCTGCTCGACAAGGTGCGCCGCGCTTCACGGGGGGAAATGCTCTTCGACGAGGAGGTCAAGGCCCGGGTGATCGCCGGTTTCTCGGCGGTGCAGCCAGAGGATCCGCGCCTCGCCGGGCTCACCGTCCAGGAGAAGAAGGTGCTGGCGCTGATCGGCGCTGGCATGACCAACCGGGAAATCGGCGCCGAACTGTTCCTCGCCGAGAAGACCATCAAGAACTACGTCTCGTCCGTTTTGGCGAAGCTGGGGTTCCTGCGCCGCACCCAGGCGGCCGTCTACATTTCCCGTCCACAGACCTCGGCTCCACACCCTTAACGCTGGTTCGGTGAGCAACCTGGACCACGGTGGCCAACATGTCCGACCCGAAAGTCCAGGTTGACCCCGGTGGTCCGGGTTGCTCACCGGATTCTCAGCCCAACGGGTCGTCGGCACCAGGATTCTCAGCCCAGGGGGAGTGTCACGTCAATGGTGGTGCCGTGACCCAGCGAGGATTCGATGGTTACCGCTCCGCCCAGTGCCTCAGCCCGGTGCTGCATGTTTCTCAGGCCACTGCGCCTCCCGTTCTGCTCAAAACCTTGCCCGTTGTCGGAGATCCGTAGGTTGACTGACTGCTCGCCCGCGGTCAGTTCGACCGTGATCGTGGTCGCCTGGGAGTGCTGCAGGGCGTTGGAGAGGGATTCACGGAGGATCGCCTCCACCTGCGTGGCTGTCGCCTCCCGAACGGCCGTATCCAGGGGTCCTGAAAAGTGGATGACCGGTTCAACCTCGGACCCATCGAGCACCCGGCGGACCAGTGCGAGGATCCGCGAGCTCAGCGCATCCGAGCTGTGGGTGACGGATTGCAGGGAGTAGATGGTGTCCCGCAGTTCGCCAATGGTGGCGTCGAGCTCAGTGGTGACTGAGGCGATCCGGGCGAGAGGTTCCTCCCCCACCACATGCTTTCGGAGACTCTGGATGCTCAGGCCAGCGGCAAACATCCGCTGGATGACCAGGTCATGCAGGTCCCTGGCGATCCGGTCGCGGTCCCCGAAGACCGCGTCCTGTTCCCGCTGGATCTGCATCTGGGTCAGTTCAAGGGCAGTTGAGATCTGGGACGCGAAGGCCGCGACCATCCGCTGGTCCACCGGTGAAAAGGGTGGATCTTCCCGGGTTCGAACAATCACCAGGAAACGGGCGTGGGTTCCCCGGTCGCTGATTCTGGTGGACATCGCGGCATCGAATGCGGTGGCTTCGGTGGCGGGCAGCACATTGTGGAGTAGCTCTCCGTTCAGCACCGCAGTGTCCCCGAAGGGAGGCATCACCTTGCACAGGGCCGAGCCGTCACCGAGCAGCCTCCCGCGGAGACTGTCGCTGTGCAGTCCGAGCGCAACCTCGCAATAAAGGGATTCGTTGGGCTCCATCCGGGTGAGGATCAGCACCAGTGAGGACCCCGAGGCCGCCTTCGCGTGCTCGGCGACGAGTTCCACATCGCTCAGGCTCCGCTCCGGGGACGTGTTCAGGACCGTCCGCACGGCATCCTGCCCACTTTCGAGCCAGCTGGACCGCCGGGTTTCCGCTTCGAACAGGCGCATATTCTCGATGGCGACACCCGCGGCAGCTGCGAGCGCCACCGAGAGATCCTCATCGGATTGGCTGAAGTCCCCGCCGCCGTTCTTCTCCGTCAGATACAGGTTGCCGAAGACAGTGTCGCGGACCCTGATCGGCACGCCGAGGAAAGATGTCATCTGAGGGTGGCCCGGCGGGAAACCGAATGCTGCTGGATGTTGGCGGAGGTCTTCGAGCCGCAGGGGCTTCGGCTCGGTAATCAGGAGACCGAGTACCCCGTGTCCTACCGGCAGGGGACCGATCCTGCTGATCTGGCCCTCATCCAGGCCCACGGTAATGAAATGACTCAGCGCACCGTCGGGGCCGATCACGCCCAACGCCGCAAACTTTGCATCCACCAGCCGGCACGCGGCGGCTACCACCCGCTCCAGGACGGTCTGCAACCCTTGGTTCTCGGCGATTGCAGCGAATCCGGCAAGCAGGTGGTCGATACCACCGGCGGGGGGACCGGTGGGGGGAAGCGAATCATCGGGATCGGCGACCTGAGCGTTTCGTGCGGGACTCATTTGCGGCTCCACTGGTTAAACCCTGAACCTTCAATCCGTCAGCATGCTGGATGTGAAGGCGCCTGCCTAAGCTGACCCAGCGGATAAGGTCTTCCGGCCCTAGCGGAACGGGCCGAAGAATCATACCGTCGGGCTATGGACTCCGAGGATACACCCACCACCGTTTTGCCCGCCCACAGCTGCTGGGAGTTACTCAGGGGTTCCCCCTATGGCCGGCTCGCGCTGTGCGTTGACGGTCAGCCGGAGATCTTCCCGATCAACACCCAGGTGGACCACGGCACTCTGGTTTTCCGAACAGCCGAGGGAGCTAAGCAGCGCGCGGCCGAGGGTGCGCCCATTGCGTTCGAAGCTGACGGCTTGATGGCGGACGGGGCCCGGGCGTGGAGCGTAGTGATCAAGGGACATGCGTCAACGATCCAGCTGACCGCCGAACTGATCGCGACCATCCACCTCCCCCTGCACGCGTGGGAACCCGGGCGCAAAGACCGTTTCATGCGGATCGTTCCGGCTTCCATCACCGGGCGGAGCTTCACCGTTACCCCCGCTCCACTCCAGCACGGGGAACCGGTAGCCAGCGACGAGTGACTACCGGCGGGTGACCACCAGGGTGGGGCACTGCGGAGTCAACAGGAGCGTATGCGTCACCGAGCCCAGAAGAATGCCGGGCCGTGCCCCACGTCCGTGCCTGCCGATTACCAGCAGGTACGCACCGGCCGCGTGAAACGATAGCGCTTCTGTCGGCGCCCGCTCACGGTCAACCACCTGCGACAGCACCAGGCCCGGGTGGGCAGCCTGCACCCCAGCGAACACCTCCTGGGTTTTACCATCCTCGAACGGGTCGGGGGCGGAACCTTCGACGGCTGTGACGACCACCAGCCCGCGATCCGTGCTCGATGCTTCGACGGCAGCCGCTCGGAGCGCCGCTAGGGACTCCTCGGAACCGTCCACACCTACCACCACCGCTCCCGCCTCCGGCAGCACGGCCGGACCGTCCCGGGGGATGACAACCACCGGCGCGATGCTTCCGAGCACCACCTGCTGCCCCACTGACCCCAGATACTCGCCGTTCCGTTGATCCATCCGATCGGCCCCCACCACAATGAGGGAGGCGTCAGCGGAGAGACTCACGAGGGCGTCGACAATGTCACCGGAATGCACGTTCGCGGTGACGTGCGCCGCCGGATAGTCGGCGCACACCTTCCTCGACTCCTCATCCAGCGTCTGCCGAGCCGCGGCAATCAGGCTCCCATAGGGGGTCCCGCCAGCCGCCACTGGAGGGATCAGCGATGGATCGGGGATGGCGTGGAGAACCGTCACATGGTGCCCGGTGAGCGTGCCACGCGCCACCGCCCAACGCAGGATCGCCGGACCCGTGGCCTGGTCCCTGAAGGCGACAACGATTGGACGCTCACGGACCGGGGATGAGGGCCGTGAATCGGTCATTCCGTGCTTCCCTCGGGAACGATGACCGCGCGGCCACGCAGGGTTCCGGCCCGGAGGCGTTCATACGCCGAGGGAGCCTCGGAGAGGGGAAACCTTTCAAACTCGACGTGAATCCTGCCCGCGCGCGCCAGCTCCACTACCTCGATCAGTTCGGACCGGGATCCCCAGTAGGGTGCCCGGGCCTCGGCATCCCAGGGGGTCGAGAAGAATCCGACGTCGACCGTCCCGACTCCCACACCCACCACGGCAACGTCCCCGCCCACAGCGACGACCCGGGAGGCGAAACCGGTGGTGACGGGGGCGCCGACGAAGTCGAAGACCACTGTGGCCCCTTTGCCGCCGGTCAGGGCACGGATTTGCGTCTCGGCCTCCTCGCCCGGCAGCAACGCGTGATCAGCGCCGACGTCGAGCGCCAACGCCAGTTTCTGTTCTGCTGTGTCGATGGCGATGATCGTCGTTGAACTGATGGCCCGGAGAATCTGGACCCCCACATGCCCGAGCCCACCCACGCCGATGACGACCGCCGTCGAACCGGGAACCAGTTTCGGCAGGCTCTGTTTGATGGCGTGATACGGCGTCAGGCCAGCATCAGTGAGTGACACACTGGCGACGGGGTCAAGGTCGCCGAGCGGCACCAGGTGGCGGGGATCATCGACGATGAGAAACTCAGCCATTGCTCCCGGCGCGCCGAGTCCCGGGGGCTGGATGCCCCGTGCTGCCGCCACTTCGCAATAGTTTTCCTTCCCCTGGGCGCAGGTATAACAGCGGCCGCAGCCCCACGGACCGTAGACCAGCATTGCGTCCCCGACCTCCAGACCGGTGACGCCCTCGCCCCAGGATTCGACGGTACCGGCACCCTCATGCCCCAGGGTCAGTGGGAGTCCGTAGATGTACTGCTCTTCGGGCAGGTCCATGATGAACTGGTCCGAGTGGCACACCCCGGCCGCCGTGACCCGCAGCAATACCTCTCCTGGACCGGGCACGGGCGTCGCGATCTCCACCAGCTCCGGCGCAGCGCCGACCGTGCGGTACTGCAGAGCCCTCACGCGGCGTCCTCGGGCAGCTCTGCGGTGGATCCTTCCACCACCAGGACCGGGCACTTGGCATGCGCCACGCAGGCGCCGCTGACTGAGCCCATGAGCAATCCCCTGAAGGTACCGTGACCACGGCGACCCAGGACCAGCATCACTGCACCCTCCGCCGCCTTGATCAGCCCTTTGGACGGGTGGGAGAAAATGACATGCTTCTCCAGCCCCTCCGGCGGGTTCTCCCCATACGCGGATTGCACGGCTGAATCGAGATGCTTCCCGGTAATTTCCTCGAAGTTGTCGCTCCCCATGGGGACATAGCCGGCATACTGCGCCGGATATTCCCAGGTGCTGACCGCCTGGATCACGGCCCCGAAGGGTTGCGCGAGCTTCTCCGCGAAGCGCAGCGCGGCGATCGATTGTTCGGAACCGTCAACTCCGACGACGATGCGGGGCGAGGTGGATGCGTCCATGGTGTGCCTCCCGGGTCAGCGCGGCATGGTTGCAGCAGCTCCTCCCAGTGTCACCCGCAGTTCCCCCGGGCGTTAGGGTCTTAGGGCCCTTCCTCAGCATGAGCAGGTGACGCAATGTCCTTCAACGCCCGTACCAGGTTCGATGTTGTTGGCTCATCATGGCTTCGACCCTTCACTGTGCAGCCGCCGGCGGTGGTACCGGAACAGGATTTCGATGGCTGTCACGCCGACGAGGACGACGACGCCGGACGCCCTCAGGTGCGACTGCCCGGGCACCGTGAAGTCGAAGAAGTCACTGAGGAAAGGCACGGTGAGCACACAGCCCAGCGCCGTGTACATCGAGACGATGATCAGCACCCGCCAGCGGTTCAGCGGGCGGGAGAGGACAACCAACACCCACAGCGCAATCAACGCCAGCACCAGAGCCGAGGAGGTCCGCACCTCGGCGGGGGTGCCTGTGCCTGTCACCACCGAATAGGTGGTGATAGCCAGAACCGCAAGCGAAATAATTGCCCCCGCGGGCACGGCGAAAGACAGCGAACGGCGCAGGAACCCGCTGTGGTAGCGCCGGGTGTTCGGCATCAGAGCCAGGAAAAACGCCGGAATACCGATGGTGATGCCGTCCGTTGCCGACAGCTGACGGGGCAGGAAGGGGAAGTCCCACAGCAGCAGGCCAAACGTGATCGAGAGCATCACCGCGTAGGCGGTTTTGGCCAGGAACAACATCGACACCCGCTCAATGTTCGCGATCACACGACGTCCCTCCGCGACCACCCCGGGTAGCCGGTCAAACCGGCCGTCCAGGAGTACGAGCCGCGAGACGGCCTTGGTAGCTGCTGCAGCCGAGTCCATGGCGATGCCGATATCGGCCTCCTTCAGGGCCAGCGCGTCGTTGACCCCGTCACCCGTCATCGCGACCACGTGGCCGCGTCGCTGCAGCGCCCTGACCATTGACCTTTTCTGGACGGGCGTGACCCTGCCGAACACGGTGTGGCGATCCATCACGTCGGCCATCTCCTCGGGATCGTCCGGAAGCTCCCGGGCGTCATAGCCTGCGCCGGTGGCCACCCCAACTTCTCTGGCGACCGCAGCAACCGTGCGGGGGTCATCACCGGAAATGATCCTCAGTGCGACGCCCTCATCTGCGAAGTAGGCGAGGGTCTGCGCGGCGTCCGCCCGGACCTGCTCCCGAAAGGTCAACAGAACCACCGGCACCGGCTCAGGCGGCAGTGCCGCGTCATCATCGCCGTGGACCACCGGCGGGGCCGGTGAGTAGGCCAAAACCAAAGTGCGGAAACCGGCCCCGGCGAGCCCCGCCGCGGCCTGCAACGCAGCCCCCGCACCGGGGGTGTCAGGGTCGAGCACCATCTCCGGCGCTCCCAGGAGCCAGGTCCCCGCCTGGGGTGATCCGCTGGGAAAACTGACCGCACTCCATTTCCGGGCGGAGGAGAACGGGACGACTCCGGTCGGGTGCAGCGCGGCGGCCTCCTCGAAGGCCGACGTCAGACAGCGGGCCGTCGCGTTGGCGTTCGGGTCCGCCCCGAACCAGCCGAGCACCGGCTTCCACCCCTGCTGCGGAAGAGTGCCGGCGTCGTGCACGGCATCGAACACGATGATGCCCTCGGTCAGTGTGCCCGTCTTGTCGAGGCAGAGAACATCCACCCGGGCCAGACCCTCGACCGCTGCCAACTCCTGGATGAGCACCTGCTGGCGGGTCAGGCGCACTGCCCCCACCGCGAACGCGACGCTCGTCATGAGCACCAAACCCAGTGGAATCATCGCGATGACGCTGGCGACGGCGCCCACGGCTCCTGTCCGCCACCCCCCGGTGGTGATCGCCTGCTCCCATCCGCCCTGGCTTTGCATCTGACCGTTGATAACAATGACCATCACGGGCAGCAGCGCCGCGGTGATCCAGCGCAGGACCCGGTTGAGGCCCTGCCGGATCTCCGAGTGGACCAGCGAGAAGCGTTTCGCCTCGGCGGTGAGGCGGCTGGAGAAGGAGTCGGCGCCCACCCGGTTGACCACCGCCCACCCCTGGCCGCTCACCACACTGGAGCCGGACAGCACCTCGTCGTCGATGGACTTGTCGACCGGTTCGGACTCTCCCGTGAGCAACGACTCGTCAATCTCAAGCCCCCTGGTCTCGAGGATCACCGCGTCGGCGGGCACCTGGTCCCCGGCGCGAAGCACCAGAATGTCATCCTTGACGACGTCCGCGACGTCGATTTCCTGCACCAGGCGGTCCCGGAGCACCCGGGCCCGCGGGGCGTTGAGGACGGCCAGGCGATCCAGCGAACGCTTGGCCTTATATTCCTGCACGACGCCGATCAGGGCGTTGCCGACGGCGGCGAATCCGAAGAGCGCGTCCCGCCACTGGCCAAGAAAGAGCAACAGCAGGAAGCTGCCCGCAACAATGGCGTTGAAAAGCGTCAGCACGTTGGCCTGGAAGATGTCCCAGAGACTGCGGCTTGACTGATCGGGCACGTTATTGGTGAGGCCCGCCTCCACCCGGACGGTGACCTCGGCTGAGGAGAGACCCGTACGCGGGGTATCTTCTGTGTGATTGCTGGCCATCGCAGCGCCCCCGGAGCGTAGACCTGTCATCTCCCCTGCTTCCATGATGTGCACCTCTCGTCAGCACGGCAGGATCGCAGCAGCTTCATCCAGTGTGGTACCCGCAGCTTCCGCAGAAAAGAGTCCTTCGACCCCTCTTGAATGATAGAATGATCAAACAGTCAATTAGATGGGGCAGTGTGTCGATGGATCAGAAACGCCAGCCGTCCGGATTCGGTGACTTCCGCGCCCCCCTCTACGAGGTGAAGGCGAACCTCTTCAAAGGGCTCGCTCATCCGGTGCGCATCCGTGTCCTTGAGCTCCTCTCCGCCTCACCCGAGGTGTCAGTGTCCGATCTTCTCTCGGCAACGGGGCTGGAGGCCTCCCACCTGTCCCAGCACCTGTCAGTCCTGCGGCGCTATCGACTTGTGACGTCAGACCGCCGGGGACTCCAGCAGTTCTACACCCTTGCCGATCCCCTCGTGGCGGAGTTGCTGGCGGTGGCCCGCGGGCTCCTTGAGAACATGCTCCAGGTGACCAAGGTGAACCTTGAATCAGCGGTTCCCCCCGGCCCTTCACCCGCTGCCCGAGACACCCAGTGAGGGTCCTCCCGGCACTCCACGCCCTGCTTCCCTCAATGAAGGACTATGCCCAGCTGCCCCGCACCTGGAAGGGGGACCTCATTGCCGGCCTCACAGTCGGGATTGTCGCGTTGCCCCTGGCACTGGCGTTCGGCGTCAGCTCGGGCGCCGGGGCGGCCAGCGGCCTCATCACCGCCGTCGTTGCGGGCCTGGTCGCGGCAATCTTTGGCGGTTCGCATGTCCAGGTTTCCGGTCCGACCGGGGCGATGGTCGTGGTGCTGGGGCCCGTCATCACGACCCACGGAATCCAGGCCCTGGCGCTGGTGAGCGTCCTGGCCGGGCTGATGGTGGTCGCCGCCGGGGTAGTGAAACTGGGGCGCGTGGTGTCCTTCCTGCCCTGGCCCGTCATCGAGGGTTTCACCCTGGGGATCGCCATCATCATCTTCCTGCAGCAGGTACCCGCCGCCATGGGCGCCGACGCCGGCCCCAGCAGCAATGCGGCCATCTCCGCGCTGCAGGCGGTCGGCGGCTCGTCGACGGCCGAGTTCCTGGCGGCTGCGGCACTCGTCGCGCTCGTCGCGCTCGTCATGGTGGTGGCACCGCGGATCCACCACCGCATCCCCGGCTCCATCATCGCAATCATCGCGGCCAGCCTCCTGGCGGAACTGCTCGCCCTGCCGGTGGCGCGCATCGGCGCGCTTCCGGATTCCCTCCCCGCCCCCACCGTGCCCGGCTGGGACTGGGAACTCATCGTCATGCTGGCGGGACCGGCCGCCACCATCGCGATCCTCGCCGCGATCGAGTCGCTGCTGTCCGCGCGAGTGGCCACCTCCATCTCCGACACCGGCCCCTATGACGCGGACCGCGAGCTCTTCGGGCAGGGCTTGGCATCGGTAGCGTCCGGATTCTTCGGCGGCATGCCTGCAACGGGTGCGATCGCCCGGACCGCCGTAAATATCCGCTCGGGTGGCCGTACCCGGCTCGCCGCCATCACCCATGCCCTCATCCTCCTGTTCGTGGTCTACCTCGCAACGGGGCCAGTGTCCCGGATACCGTTGGCCGCCCTCGCTGGCGTCCTGATGGTGACGGCAGTCCGGATGGTCTCGTTCTCCACCCTGCGCAGCGTCGTCGGGTCGACCCGCGGGGACACCGTGGTCCTCCTCGTCACAGCGGTCGTCACCGTCTCCTTCGACCTGATCCAGGCAGTGGGCATCGGAGTGCTGGCAGCAGCGTTCTTCGCCCTACGGGCGCTGGTGAAATCCGGCGGGGTGCACCGCGAGGAGATCACCGGCCCTGCCCAGGACGGTGACGCGCGGATTGCCGTCTACCGCATCGAGGGTGCACTCTTCTTCGCCGCCGCCGAGCGGGTCCTGGAACGGGTTAGCGACATCGACAATGTCGAGGTGGTCATCATCCGGATGTCCCAGCTGCAGTCCCTTGACGCGACCGGGGCGAAAGTCATTTCGGAGCTGATCACTACACTTGAACGGCGCGGCATCACCGTGCTCGTGAAGGGGGTCCAGGAGCACCACCTGCGCCTGATCACCAAGGTGGGGGTGCTTGAGTCCCTCCGACATCGCAACCATCTCTTCACCTCCCTGGAACCCGCCATCGAGCACGCCCGCAGCCACGTCTCCCGTAACCGGGAAACACCCGCCGCTGTCCCACCTCCCGCCTAGATTCCCCGACAGTTGCAGGACCAAAGCCTCTGGACTGGCCCACCCGGACGCACGACGCTGGGAAAACAGTTGACATCGGCCGGGAAGGGCAGTCATGGAGCACCACATCGTCGTCGGCGTCGACGGGTCGCCGTCGTCCGTTCTCGCGCTGCAATGGGCGGCCCGGCTGGTTCCCACCGTCGCCGGCTCCATCACTGCAGTGGCCGCCTGGCAGGTACCATTCACCTATTACGAGTTCCCCATCACGGGGTGGGACCCACAAAGCGTCGCCCGGACCATCCTGTCCACCGCGTTGGACAAGGCGTTCGACGGCGAACCGCCACCGTTTATCGCCTCCGAAACCCGCCAGGGACCGGCGGCCGGTGTCCTTCTTGACGAAAGCCGGAACGCCGAGATGCTCATCGTGGGCAGCAGGGGGCACGGCGGGTTCGTCGGACTTTTACTGGGGTCGGTGAGCTCGGCGGTCGCCGAGCACGCCACCTGCCCCGTATTGATCGCCCATGGACCAGAAAAGCACTCTCCCCCTAGCGGAAGCAGCACCGAATGAAGCACAGCATCGTCGTTGGCTACGACGGTTCAGATCAGGCACGCCTGGCACTCGAGTGGGCCGTCCGGCAGGCGGTGCTGGAGGAGCGGAGCCTGCATCTGGTGCACTGCTGGATCTGGCCGCTGTTCACCGATGACCTGGGGCCGGTGGAAGGCGTGGCTGACAGCGGGTTGAGGCACGCGGCCGAGGCGATTGTGGCCGAAGCCCTCGCGGAGGCGAAAAAGCTCGCCCCCGACCTTGAGGTGAAAACGAGCCTTGTCTCAGGGGTCTCCTCGGCGATCCTGGACCGGATGTCGCGCACCGCCCACCTGGTGGTGGTGGGCAGCCGCGGGCTGGGCGGATTCATGGGTCTGCTGGTCGGATCGGTCAGTCTCAAGCTGGCAGGAACCGCTCATTGTCCCGTTGTGGTGGTGCGCTCACAGGCGAACCCCGCCGGACCTGTGCTGATCGGCCTCGACGGTTCGCCGAAGAGTGACACCGCGCTGGACGACGCCATCGCGCTGGCCACCGTATGGAAGGCGCCCCTGAAGCTCCTGCACGTTCGCGACGACGTCCGCCTTTTTGGGCGTAACAACTCCTACCCGGGGTCTGACGTGCAGGCCATGCAGATCCTCGCGAACGCGGCGATCCGCGCCCGGGCGACCGCGCCCGGCATCGAGCTCGAGTCGGTGCTGGTCACCGGGCATTCAGTCTCCGGCACCCTCCTTGAGGCTGCAACAACCGCCAGGATAATGGTGGTGGGCGAGACGGGTCAGGGGAACTTCCTGGGCGCGGTTGGCTCGACCGCGCAAACCATCCTGCACCACGCACCCGGAAATATCATGATCTCCCGGAGACCCCGGGGCTAAGGATCTGCTTTCGCCACCATCCCGGCGGCCGCTGACCACATCTGGGTGAAAGCGGCCGGGGTCAGGGTGAACTCCGCAGGCTTAGGTCCTAGCGGACCACTGCCAGTTCCTTACCTCGGGGAGGTCCTCGCCGGCGGTGCGGATGTAGTGGTGATGGCTGATCAGCTTGTCCTTCAGTTCCTCGCGCGCATGGGAAGAGACGTCCCGGAGGCGGGGCACCCGGTCGATGACGTCAATGGCCAGGTTGAACCGGTCGATCTGGTTCATCACGCACATGTCGAACGGTGTGGTGGTGGTGCCCTCCTCCTTGTACCCGCGCACATGGAAGTTGTCATGGTTGGTGTGGCGGTAGGTCAGGCGGTGGATCAGCCACGGGTAGCCGTGATACGCGAAGATCACCGGTTTGTCCTGGGTGAACACCGCATCGAATTCAGGTCCGGACAGGCCGTGCGGATGGCTGCTTTGGTCCTGCAGCCTCATCAGATCCACCACGTTGACCACCCGGATCCGGAGGTCCGGGAAATAGTTCTGGAGCATCTCGACGGCGGCGATGGTTTCCATTGTTGGGACATCACCGGCACAGCCCATGACGACGTCGGGTTCCAGTCCAGCGTCGGAGCTTGCCCACTCCCAGATACCGACGCCCTTGATGCAGTGCTGGATTGCTGCCTCCATGTCCAGGTACTGCAACTGGGGCTGCTTGCCGGCAACGATGATGTTCACGTACTGACGGCTGCGCAGGCAGTGGTCGGCCACCGACAGCAGGGTGTTTGCATCCGGCGGCAGGTACACCCGGATCACGTCCGCCTTCTTGTTGACCGCATGGTCAATGAAGCCCGGATCCTGGTGGGAGAACCCGTTGTGGTCCTGCCGCCAGACATGCGAGGTCAGCAGGTAGTTCAGCGAGGCGACCGGGCGCCGCCACGGGATGCTGTTGGTGGTGCTCAGCCACTTGGCGTGCTGATTGAACATCGAATCGATCACGTGGATGAACGCCTCGTAACAGGAGAAAAACCCGTGGCGGCCGGAGAGGAGATAGCCTTCCAGCCACCCCTGGCACGTGTGCTCGGACAGGATTTCCATGACTCTGCCGTCACGCGCCAGATGATCGTCGCCGGGAACCACCTCGGCATTCCACGTCCGGTCTGTGGTCTCCAGCACTGCATCCAAGCGGTTGGAGTTGTTCTCATCGGGGGCGAACACCCGGAAGGAGTCCATGTTCGACGACATGATGTCCCGGAGAAATGTGCCCAGCACCCGGGTGGACTCCACAGCGCCGGTTCCGGGAGCACTAAGAGGCACGGCGTAGTCCCGGAAGTTGGGCATCGTGAGGTCCCGGAGCAGCATCCCGCCGTTGGCATGGGGGTTGGCGCTCATCCGGCGTGGGCCAACCGGGTGAAGCTGGCGAATGGCGGGGACGGGGGCGCCGGCGTCGTCGAACAGCTCCTCCGGACGGTAGCTCCGCAACCACTCTTCAAGAATCTTCCGGTGCCCCGGGTTCTCGCGCGCCTTACTGAAGGGCACCTGGTGCGCGCGCCACGTGCCTTCCACCTTCACGCCGTCGACCTCGGCGGGCCCGGTCCAGCCCTTCGGCGAGCGCAGCACAATCATGGGCCAGAGCGGGCGATGACCGTCACCCTCGATCCGGGCGCGGTGCTGGATTTCCTGGATTTCGTTCAGGCAGACATCCAGGACCCGGGCGAAGTCCTGATGCATCTGCTCCGGGTCGGAGCCCTCCACATAGTGGGGGGTATGGCCGTAGCCGCGCAGCAGCGCGTCGAGTTCCTCATGGCTGATCCGGGCGAGGACTGTGGGGTTGGCAATCTTGTAGCCGTTGAGGTGCAGGATCGGCAGGACAGCCCCGTCCCGCGTCGGGTCAACGAACTTGTTGGAGTGCCAGCTTGCGGCGAGCGGGCCGGTCTCGGCTTCGCCGTCGCCAATAATCGCCGCGACGGTGAGATCCGGATTGTCGAACGCCGCACCGTAGGCGTGGGACAGTGCATACCCCAGCTCGCCGCCCTCGTGAATGGAGCCGGGGGTCTCCGGTGCCACATGGCTGGGAACACCGCCCGGGAACGAGAACTGGTGGAACAGGCGCCGCATCCCGTCGCCGTCGAAGGAAATATCCGGGTAGGTTTCGCTGTAGGTCCCTTCGAGCCAGGCTGCGGCGACGGCCGCCGGCCCGCCATGGCCGGGTCCCATGATGTAGATCATGTCGAGGTCGCGGGCCATGATCACCCGGTTCAGGTGGGCGTAAATGAAGTTCAGCCCGGGGGTCGTCCCCCAGTGTCCCAGTAGCCGGGGTTTGATGTGTTCCGGTTCAAGCGGTTCCTTCAGGAGCGGATTGTCCATGAGGTAGATCTGTCCCACTGACAGGTAATTGGCCGCCCGCCACCACGCATTGATGGTCGACAGTTGGGCAGGGTTAAGGACGGATGTCTCACTCATGGGCTTCAGCTTGATGGCAATTCGGTTGCCGTTCCAGTGCCGAAAGACCCTTATCCTGGGTGACTTGTTGCAGCTACGGTGGGGAAATGGATATCACATTCAGGGGGAAGAAGCCCCGTAAATGGAGCGATCTGACCGCGAGGCAACAGTCTGCGATCCTCGCCCTGGCGGCTGTGCAGCTGTCGCTTGCTGCCACTGCCTGGACCGACCTGACGAATCGACCGGAGGCTCAGATCAATGGGCGTAAGAGTCTGTGGGCGATAGCGATAGCCTTCAATTTCGTTGGCCCGGTGCTGTACTTCCTCAAGGGAATCCGTCGCTAACTGCCCGCCACACCACCATTGAGCGCCGGAAAGGTACATTAATGAGCTCCTCCACCGTGAACGACGAATTCTGGGACGCCCCCGGGCTGCTCCGCGCCTCCGAGTCGCTCAGCACCGACGAATGCTGGGCCCTGTTGGCCGGGCAGACCACCGGGCGGATCGGGTTCCTGAACGAGGGGCTGGTGACAATATTTCCCCTGAACTGCATCGTCTACGACCGGGGCGTGTACTTTCGCACCGCCGAAGACGGTGTAATCGCCCGCAGCGGTTTGGAACGGGGAGCATTCCAGCTCGACCACATCGACACGGTTGCCCGGAGCGGTTGGACCATCCTGGTCAACGGCAGGGTGGAGCGGGTCACCGACCCTGAGCTGCTGAAGACGCTGTGGGGTCGGCCCACTGACGAGCCGTGGGCCCCCGGCCAACGCAACCTCTTCTTCGGCATCACCGCTGACAGGATCAGCGGACGGCGGGTCCGCCCCACCCACTAGTTACCCCTCGGGTCGGGCCGGGTCCAGGAGTTGCGCCAGGTGGATGCCGCGGCGCTCACTGAGATCCTCAAGTTGGGTCCGGCAGGAGTACCCGTCGGCCAGCACGACGGCGTCGTCCGCAGCACCCCGGACTGCCGGGAGGAGCTGCTGCTCGGCGACCGCCACCGAAATGTCGTAGTGTCCACGCTCCACGCCGAAGTTGCCGGCAAGGCCGCAGCACCCGCCGAGCTTTTGCAGGGTGGCTCCGGCCCCTTCGAGGAGAGCGGCGTCGGGGCTCCAACCCATCACTGCGTGGTGGTGGCAATGCGGCTGCGCAACAACCGTGGTTCCGTCAAGCGATGGTGGGGTGTAGCCGGGGGCCTTCGCGAGGAACTCGGCGAGGGTGTGGGTGGCCGCTGCCACCCGACCGGCCGTCGCCTGCCCAAGCAGCTCGACGGCGTCGGACCTCAACACCCCCGTGCAGGACGGTTCCAGGCCAACAATCGGGATGCCCTGGTCCACCGACTCCCCCAGCACCGTGACGCTGGAGCGCAGGATCCTCCGGGCGGCATCGAGCTGACCGGTGGAAATCCAGGTGAGACCGCAACAGACCGGCGCGTCGGGGATCATCACCTCATAGCCGGCGGCTTCCAGCACCCGCACCGCCGCCTGGCCTACTTCAGGCGAGAAATTGTTGGTGAACGAATCCGCCCAGAGCAGCACCTGCGGCCGGTTCTCGCCGCCATTGCCACCTGCACCGGTGCTGGCCTGGGCGCTGGACCGTGCGGTGAACCAGGAGTGGAAGGTCTGCGGGGCGAACGCGGGGATGGAGCGCCGCTGGTCGACGCCAGCCAACCGGAGCCCCAGCTGACGGACGCCCGGTAACCGGACCACTGCGTTCACGAGTTTGGGGGCGAAGGACGCCAGTTTCGCCCAGCGCGGTAACCAGCCCAGGGAATAGTGCGACGCCGGCCGGATCCTTCCCTTGTGGCTCTGGTGCAGCACCTCGGCCTTGTAGGCAGCCATATCGATGCCGGTGGGGCAATCCGAGGCGCAGCCCTTGCAGGACAGGCAGAGGTCGAGGGCTTCGTGCACTTCGGGTGCCCGCCAGTTCGGTGCCCCGCCCGTCGTGCCGCCGGTGACCGATCCGTTGATCATTTCCTGCAGCACCCGTGCCCGGCCGCGGGTGGAGTCCTTTTCCTCGCGGGTGGCCAGGTAGGACGGGCACATCACCGAGCTGTTGTCCGCGTGCGACGCCCGGCACAACCCCACGCCGGTGCAGCGGTGGACCGCCTGGCTGAAGTCGCCGTCGTCGTGCAGGTACCCGAAGCCCAGCCTGGATCGGAGCGGACCTGCCTCGGCCACCCGGACGTTCGCGTCCAGCGGCTCCGGGTTCACGAGGATACCGGGGTTGAGGATGTTATCCGGGTCGAGGATGCCCTTGACCTTCCCGAACAGGGAGATGGCTGCCGGCGAGTACATGTAGGGCAGGAGCTCGCTGCGGGCGCGGCCGTCGCCGTGTTCACCGGAGAGGGAGCCGCCGTAGCGGGCCACCAGTTTCGCAGCGTCGGTGAGGAAGGCGCGGAAGACGGTGGTGCCGTCGTGGGCCAGGGGAAAGTCGAGACGGATGTGGACGCACCCGTCGCCGAAGTGGCCGAACGGGAAGCCGGTCAGGTGGTGGGTGAGCAGCAGGTCGTCGAATTCGCGGAGGTAGTCGCCCAGCCGTTCCGGCGGCACGGCGGCGTCCTCCCACCCGGCGTGGGCGGGTGCGCCGGCTGGTGACCGGCCAGCAAGCCCGCCGCCGTCCTCGCGGATCCGCCAGAGCGCTAGGGCTTCCCGCGGGTCGGTGATGATCCGGGCATGCCTCGCCTGCTCGATGGCACTGAGCCGTCCCGCGCGATCAGCGACGTCGACGGCGTCGTCCCCGGAGATTTCGACGAACAGCCAGGCCGCCCCGCCCGGCAGTTCCGGCACCGCCTGCGGTCCCTTCCGGGTCCGCACCACTTCGACGATGCGCGAGTCCAGGCCCTCGCAGGCGGTGGGACTAAACGGCAGGACGCTGGTGACGGCGTCGCCGGCGTCGCCAATGGTTTCGAACCCGAGCACCACCATGGTCTTGTGCGGTGCGTCGGCGACGAGCCGCACCCCGGCTTCGAGCACGACGGCGAGGGTGCCTTCACTGCCGACCAGCGCCCGACGCAGGTCGAAGCCGCGTTCCGGAAGCAGGTGTTCGAGGGAGTAGCCGGAGACCTGCCGGCCGAAGCGGCCGAGTTCGGTCCGGATGGTGCCGAGTTCAGCGCCCACCAGCGACCGGAGTGCGTCGGTTTCCGGCGACGACGGCGTGCCGTCAGCGCCGAGGTAGAGCCGGGAGCCAGAACCGGTGACGACGTCGAGGTGCGTCACGTTGTCGGCGGTGCGCCCGTAGGCGAGCGCCCGCGACCCGCAGGCGTTGTTGCCGATCATCCCGCCGACGGTGCAGCGGGTGTGGGTGGACGGGTCGGGTCCGAAACGCAGGCCATGCGTCAGGGCAACCTTCTGCAGGGTGGCGTGCACGGCACCCGGTTCGACGACGGCCGTGCGGGCTTCGGCGTCGAAGCCCAGCACGCGGTTCAGGTGGCGGCTGAAGTCGATCACCACGCCGGCGCCGATGGAGTTCCCAGCGAGTGAGGTGCCGGCGCCGCGGGAGGTGAAGGGGATACCGCGTTCCCGGCAGACCTCCAGGGTGGCCAGCACCTCATCAAGGTGGCGGGGGAAGACGACGGCGGTGGGCTGCACCCGGTAGAGGGACGCATCGGAGGAGTAGGTGGCCCGTGACGTCGGATCCACCCGTACGTCGGGGACGCCCCGGGACTGGAGTTCGGAAACCAGGGAGGTGGGTGCTGTGAGCGTCGTCGCCATGAGTAACATGTTACTCACCGTGTCCAGGATGCCCACGTTTTCGGCGGAGAAGTTCTCACAATGCCCTTCGAGTGCGGATAGGTGAACGTCACGGGGCGTTTACGTTGCACGCCATGGGTGGAAACGAAGGCTCCGTACCGTCAGGGAAATAGAAACACCAACCCTGGAGGTCTCCGTGAGCATTGACGAAGCAGCACCGGCGGCCCTGAGCGCTCCAGCCGCCACGACCGCACCGCCCTTGATCCATCGGCCCGGCCGGTGGATCGACAACTGGGACGCCGAGGACACCACCCAGTGGAATGGCGTGGGCAAGTCCATCGCCAAGCGCAACCTGCAGTGGTCCATCCTGTGCGAATTCCTTGGGTTCGTGGTGTGGCAACTGTGGTCGATCGTTGTCGTATACCTGCCAGCGGCCGGCTTCACCCTCTCAACGTCGCAGATCTTCTGGCTAATCTCGATGCCGTCCCTCGTCGGGGCGACGCTCCGGATCCCCTATACCTTTATGGTTCCGCGGTTTGGTGGCAGGAACTGGACGGTCATCTCCGCACTGCTTCTCCTGATTCCCACCATCGGGCTGGCTGTCTGCGTTTCGAACCCGGACACGCCCTTCGGTGTCCTGCTCGCTGTCGCAGCACTGGCAGGTTTTGGTGGCGGTAACTTCGCCAGCTCGATGGCGAACATCACCTACTTCTACCCGGCCCGTGAAAAAGGCTGGGCGCTCGGCCTGAACGCCGCCGGAGGCAACCTGGGCGCCGCCGTCGCACAACTCGTCGTGCCAATCGCCGTCGCACTTGGCGCTGCCGCTACCCTGAATCTGCCGCTGGCCGGCTGGCTCTGGGTACCTCTGATTCTCGTCGCCGCCTTCTGCGCGTGGAAGTACATGGACAACCTGTCCAACGCGAGGAGCGACGTTGCGGGGTCCCTCGCGGCCCTTCGCGAACCGCACTTCTGGATCATGTCCCTGCTCTACATCGGCACCTTCGGCTCCTTCATCGGGTTCGCTGGGGTGTTCCCGAAACTGATCGTCGACTCGTTCCCCGCCTTCTCCACCCTCGCGATGGGACCGGTCACCCTGTCGCTGGCTTTCCTCGGACCGTTGGTCGGCTCCCTAGCCCGGCCCTTCGGTGGCCGCCTCGCTGACCGTTTCGGCGGAGCATTAATCACGGTCGCGGCCTTCGCCGTCATGGCCGCGGTCGCCCTCACGGTTGTCTGGACTCTTCCGCTGGCCAACTTCTGGCTCTTCCTCGGTCTCTTCCTCGTCCTCTTTGCCGCCGCTGGAACCGGCAACGGCGCCACCTATCGGATGATTCCCATAATTTTCGCGGTGAGAGGAGCCGCAGCAGGACAGACTGATCTGCGGGAATCGGTCAGCACAGCCCGTAAATCCGCTGCTGCGCTCGGCCTCATCTCGGCGATCGGCGCCTATGGAGGCTTCCTCATCCCACAGGTCCTCAACGCCTCAAAGAGTGCCTCCGGCAGTTACGACTTCGCCTTTTACGGCTTCGTCGGTGGGTATGTGTTGATGCTCGTCGTCACCTGGTTCTGCTACCTACGCCGCTCCTCGACGCTCGGCAAGGTCTGATCACCATGGAACAAACCGACCCCGGACAGCACACACACTGCCCCTACTGCGCGCTGCAGTGCGCGATGACTGTCAGCGCCCCCACCGCCGACAGCGGGGTGAGGGTCGGTGGCCGGGATTTCCCCACCAACAGGGGCGGCCTGTGCCGGAAGGGCTGGTCTGCAGCCGATCTGCTCCGCCACCCGGACCGCCTGACCGCGCCGCTGCTCCGTGGTACCGACGGCGTGCTCCGGGAGGCCCCCTGGGATGACGTCCTGCAGCTCATCAACGACCGCGTCCGCGCCATCCAGGCCGATCATGGACGGGACGCCGTGGCGGTGTTCGGCGGCGGAGGCCTCACCAACGAGAAGGCCTACACACTTGGCAAGTTCGCCCGTCTCGCCCTGCGCACCTCCCGCATCGACTACAACGGCCGGTTCTGCATGTCGTCTGCGGCGGCGGCCGGGAACCGGGCGTTCGGCGTCGACCGCGGCCTCCCCTTCCCCGTCGAGGACCTCGACGCAGCCTCGGTAGTGCTCCTCCTCGGGTCGAACGCCGCTGACACGATGCCGCCTTTTGTGCAGCATCTTCGCGGCGCCCAAGGCGCGGGCGGGCTCATCGTTGTCGACCCCCGACGGTCCGCGACGGCCCGCCTCACCGATCAGGGTAAGGGCATCCACTTGCAGCCCACCCCCGGCACTGACCTCGCGCTCCTCCTCGGGCTCGCCCACGTGGTGGTCGCCGAGGGCCTGGAGGATCGCGCGTTCCTTGAAGAGCGGACCATTGGGCACGACGACGTCGCTCGGGGCCTCGCGCGCTGGTGGCCCGAGCGCGTCCAGAGCCTTACGGGCGTTCCTGCTGCGTCCATTCGGGCGACTGCACGGCTGCTCGCGCGAGGCGCACGTAGCGGAGCCAGCGGTGGTTCAGGTGCCTACATCCTCACCGGCAGGGGCATTGAGCAGCACGCTGATGGCACGGACACCACGACTGCGGCCATCAACCTCGCCCTCCTCCTCGGGCTACCCGGCACCTCCCACAGCGGCTACGGGACACTGACCGGGCAGGGGAACGGCCAGGGCGGTCGCGAGCACGGCCAGAAGGCCGACCAGCTGCCGGGCTACCGGAAGATTACCGAACCAGCCGGCCGGGCTCACGTGGCCAGCGTGTGGGGAGTGCCCGAGGACGCGATCCCCGGCCCGGGGCTTCCCGCCGTCGAACTCCTCGCGGCGCTGGGCCGTCCAGACGGCGTCAGGTGCCTCTTCGTGCACGGGGCCAACATCGCCGTCTCAGCGCCGAACGCGGCGACGGTCATCGCCGGACTGCGCTCACTGGACCTGCTCGTCGTTTCCGACTTCTTCCTGTCCGAGACCGCTGCGCTGGCAGACGTCGTTCTCCCGGTCCTGCAGTGGGCCGAGGAGGAGGGCACCATCACCAACCTTGAGGGCCGCGCCCTCCGCCGCCGGGCCGCCGTGGCACCTCCTGAAGGCGCCCGCAGCGAGCTCTGGATCATGCAGGAACTCGCCCGGCTCCTGGAAGCTCCATCGCTGTTCAGCGAGGACCCCGAGACGATGTTCAACGAGCTCGCCCGGGCCAGCGCCGGCGGCCTCGCCGACTACTCAGGGCTTGACTACGATCTGCTTGACGGCGGAACAGCCGCTTACTGGCCCTACCCATCGGGCGGCACCGGCACGCCCCGGCTCTTCCTCAACGCATTCGCACATCCGGGCGGGCGAGCCGCTCTGATACGGGTTGCCCCGCTGGCCGCGACAACCGGCTCCCGTGTTCCCGCCCCGCTGCTCCTCGCGACCGGCCGCCTCCTCGAGCACTACCAGTCCGGCACCCAGACGCGGCGAGTACTCGAATTGCTGTCGGCTCAACCCGAGCCGCGGCTGCAACTTCATCCCGCCACGGCTGATGACCTCGGCATTGCCCAGGATGATCGTGTGGTCATCACGAGTGAGAACGGCGAAGCCCACGCCCTGGCGGATCTCACGGCCGACATCCGGCAGGACACGGTCTTCCTGGCATTCCACTACGCGGAGGCAGGCAGCGCGAACCGGCTCACGGGCAGCGCGACCGACCCCATCTCCGGAATGCCTGAATTCAAGACAACCCCGGTACGGGTGGCGGCTCTGGCTACCCACCCGTCCCAGTCATTGGCAGACAAGCTGGAGGTCAACGCATGAGTAACCCTGATACTGGTGCCCCGGAGCGGATCGTCATCGTGGGTTTCGGCCCGGTCGCGGCCCGGCTCGTTGAACATCTTGAGCCACTCGTCGCCGCCGGAAAGGTCGCCGTAACGGTCATCGGTCAGGAGAAGGAGGCCGCCTACAACCGGGTGCTCGTCGCCGACGTGGCCGTCCGCCGTAGCCGTGAGGCCGCCATCGGGTTGGCCGACCCGGCTGCGTTGATGGCCCTGGGCATCGATGTTCGTCTCGGCGCCCGGGTAGCCCGGGTGGACCGCCCCTCCCGGCGGGTGTTGCTCGAGGACGGAGAGGCGATCGACTATCACCGGCTGGTTTTCGCGACCGGCTCACGCCCCATCCTGCCGTGCCTCGAGGGCATGGACGAACGCGACAACGGATCGCAGACCTTACCCGCGGGAGTCAGTTTCCTACGCGACCTCGATGATGCCCGCGCCGTGGCCACCGCCCTCGCCTCGCGGGAACGCATCGTGGTGCTGGGCGGCGGCATTCTCGGCATCGAGGCGGCCCTCGCCGCAGCCGAGGAGGGCGGCCGGGTCACCCTCGTGCACCATGGCCGCTCACCGATGGAACGGCTTCTGGGTGAAGGGGCCCTGGTTCTTGCGGCAGCGCTACGAAACGCAGGCATCGCCGTCGTCGCCGGCACCTCGACCGGGGTGCACCTGGCGGACGGCCGGTTCGCGGGATTGGACCTCGAGGACGGGACGAGGGTCGACGGCGGGAGGCTTGTCCTCGCGTGTGGTGTGCGGCCGCGGACGGAACTCGCCGAGGGATGCGGCCTCGACGTCGCCGACGGTGTGCTGGTGGATCACACGCTGCGCGCGGTCGATGCGGGGGGCATCTGGGCGATCGGGGACTGCGCCGAGGTGCGTTGCCGGGACAGTTCCTGCCAGGCCTGCATGAATGACACCGCCCCCCAGGGACTGATCGGTCCAGGCTGGCAACAGGCGGACTACCTCGGCCTGGCATGGGCGGCCGAATTCGCCGGTGTGCCAGCCCCAGCCGTTAGGCTTCCGGAGCGACGCGACGCCGTCCTGGTGCTGAAAGCCCGCGGCGTGGACGCCGTGACGGCCGGCGAAACGGACGCGGATCCCTGGACGGTTCAGGCGGGGCTGGCCGTGGCGGTCTGGGCGGACCCGGGGCACGGACGCTACGTGAAGATGGTTACCCGCGATGGTGTCCTGACAGGCTTGGTCTGCGTGGGGATGCCACGGACCGGCGCCGAACTGGTGCTGCTTTTTGAACGCGGCAGTGAGCTCCCAGCTGACCGCTCCAGTCTGCTGCGGCTCGACAGCGCCGAGGGAGTCGTGGCGGCGATACCTCCCGGACCGGACGCGACACTCTGCCGTTGCGCGGGGGTCACCCGGGGATCGGTGGCAGATTCAGTGGTGAACGGCTGTGCATCTGTCTCCGATGTCTCGGCCAGCACCAGGGCGGGAACGGGATGCGGGGGATGCCACGAGGACATCAGGACCGTAATCGAGCAACACTTCGCGGTGGCGGTGTAGAGCAGCGGCGGTCTAGATGTGTAGCCGGTACCCGCGTTTGACCACTGTTTCGATCAGGGCAGGATCAGGCAGGGATTTCCGCAACCGGTTCACGTTCATGTCCAGTGCGTGGCTGGCACCGGTGCGGGCGAGGAGTTCAATCAGGGCGTCGCGGCCAAGGACGGCGCCCCGCGCGGTCACGAGGGCTTTGAAGAGGACGAGCTGCGCCGGGGCGAGGTCCACCTCTACCTCATCCACCCGGACGGCCCGGCCCCGTACCTCGACGCAGCCGGACGAGGTGGTCAGCTGTTCGACATGGTTTTCCGAAAGGTGGTCGCAGACCAGGCGGATCAGTGCGCCCATCCGGAAGCGTTCCGGCACGAGCGGCTCGATTCCCGCCTCGATCAGTGGTTGAGCGGTGACCGGCCCGACGGCGGCGGTCAGGACAGTGGTGCGAAACCGCTGCACCAGTTCCGTCTGGAGACCCTGCTCCGCCGCAGTGCTGAACAACGCGTCAACGGCCGGCGCGCTGGTGAAGGTCACGCAGTCCAGCTGGCCGGCGCAGATGGCCTCGATCAGGCGGGGCAATCGTTCAGAGCCCTCGGGTTTGACCCAGCGATAGGGGGTGACCGTCAGCAGGGTAGCGCCTGCGGCCTGCAGCCGATCCAGTTGATGAGCGTCGGCATAGGCGTGCAGTTGAACGCCTATGGTCAGCCCCGACAGGTCCTGCTCCAGCAACTGGTCGACGAGGGTCGCCGTCGTCTCGTCGGAGCTGATGCCTTCGTCGTCCAGTCCAGCCGCCCGCACCGCTCCCCTGGCTTTGGGCCCGCGAACATAAATACGGCCTTCCCCCAGCACCTCAAGAAGATCGTCGCCCAGCCCGGCGGCGTCCGCGGCCTCGAACCAGCGGCGCATCCCGTAGGCGGTGGTGATGATGAACAGATCGGGGCGCGCGGCAACCATGGCGGCGGTGTCCGTCAGCAACGCCACATCCTCAGCGATCGGGGCGATCTTCAACGCCGGCGCATGGAACACCGCAGCGCCGCGCCGTTCGAGGGCATCGATAAGGTCGCCTGAGCGGCGGTCGGAGGTCACACCGATACGGAAACCCGCCAACTGTTTGCCAGCTCCGTCCCTGCGGATCGCCCCGGTCACGATGCCAGGGATTCGGTCAGGTGCGCAAGGTGCGCGGCGCCGCCCTGCAGCTCGAGTCCGACACGCACCACCTCACCGATCACGAGGACGGCTGGGGACTGGCATCGGCTGACGCCAGCGGCCGTGACGATTGTCGACAGGGTACCCGCCGTCGTCCGCTGGGATGGGCTATAACCGCGCTCGACGACGGCGACCGGCATGTCATGCCGCATCCCGGCCCGGCCGAGTCCGGCCACCAGTTGCGGAAGCGTCGAGACCCCCATGAGGACCACAATGGTGCCGCCCAACCCCGCGAGATGCTCATGTTCCTCGTCAGTCAAGGGGGCGTGTCCGGACACCACCGTGAACAGGTGGCTGACCCCGCGATGCGTGACCGGGATGCCTGCTGCGGCGGGCACCGAAATCGCCGAGCTGACGCCGGGGATAACCCGGCAGGGGACCTGCGCCTGGAGGCATGCCGCCAACTCTTCGCTGCCGCGCCCAAACACGAAAGGGTCGCCACCCTTGAGCCGGACCACGTGCCGTCCCGCTCGTGCGTGGCTGACCAGGAGGTCATTGATCCCGGTCTGCGGCACCCGGTGATGACCTGGCAACTTCCCGACGTCAAGCAGCTCCGCGGCTGGAGCGAATTCGGCGAGGGCCTCGGCGGGAGCCAGCCGGTCGTACAGCACCACGTCGGCCTCCCTGAGGGCTGCCGCGGCGTCGAGAGTCAAGAGCCCTAGTGCGCCGGGGCCACCACCAATCAGGGTCACATGACCCCTGTCCAACGGCGCTGCTTCCCGGGTGAGGAGGGCGCCAGCGCTGCGGCACCGTCCCCGGAGTGCATCACCGGGGGCGTTCGCCCCGGCGGTGGGCACCGCCGCTATGGGTGCCCCTTCCACGACGACGACGAGGGCAGCACCCTCGAGCACAGGTGACGTGCAGTCCTCAGGATGGGGATATCGCTCGACGACGGCGCCCGCGGAACGGTACCGCGCGAGGGCCCGGCGGGTGGTCCACTCATTTCCGATGACCACTACGCGGCGCCCAGACAGATCGATCTCGAGATGCACGGCTCAGCCCTCCATGGTTTCCGCTGCGGCGCGGACGGGGATCGCCGCACCGAGGTTGACGCGTCCTGCGCCGGCCTCAATCTCTGCCGGGGTGGCCGGGCGGCGCTGGCCGCGCTCCTCGACAAGGACGATCGACTGGTCTGCTGCGTCTGGCGCGTTGACGAAGGACCTGAATCGCCGGAGCCGGTCGGGATTGTTGAGGGTCGCCGCCCACTCATCTTCGTAATGCTCCACATGACGGGCCATCGCGGCTTCGAGGTCGGCTGCGATACCGAGGGAGTCGTTGATGACGACGTCACGGACGTGCTCCAGGCCACCGTCGAGGTCGTCCATCCAGCGGGCCGTCCGCTGCATGCGGTCGGCGGTGCGGATGTAGTACATGAGGTAGCGGTCGATGTACTGGATCAACGTCGCGTCGTTAAGGTCCTGGGCGAGGAGTTGGGCGTGGGCCGGTTGGAAGCCGCCGTTGCCGCCGACGTAAAGGTTCCACCCCTGGTCGGTCGCGATGATGCCCACGTCCTTGCCGCGCGCTTCGGCGCACTCACGGGCGCACCCGGAGACCCCCATCTTGAACTTGTGCGGCGCGCGCAGCCCGCGGTACCGGAGCTCCAGGTTGATCGCCATGGCCACCGAGTCCTGCACCCCGAACCTGCACCAGGTGGACCCGACGCAGGATTTCACGTTCCGCAGGCCCTTGCCGTACGCCTGCCCGGACTCGAACCCCGCCTCTACGAGAATCTTCCAGATCTCCGGCAGCTGCTCCAGCCGGGCCCCGAACAGGTCGATCCGCAGGGCGCCGGTGAGCTTGACGTACAGGCCGAACTGCTCGGCCACCTGTGCGATGACGGCGAGCTTCTGCGGCGTGATTTCTCCGCCGGGGATCCGCGGCACCACCGAGTAGGTGCCGTTGCGCTGCATGTTGGCGAGCGCACGGTCGTTGGTGTCCTGCAGGGTGCCGCGGCCGCCGTCGAGCACGTACTCCCCACGTTGGGTGGCGAGGATGGAACCGATGGCCGGTTTGCAGATGTCGCAACCGTGCCCGGTTTTCGCCTCGTCAGTCGCCCCGAAGCGCAGAATGATGTCCTGGAAGGACGCCAGGTCGAGAGCCTGGATGGCTTCGAACAGGTCCGGCCGCGACATCGCGAAGTGTTCGCAGATGCCCTTCGAAACGGTGCGGCCGGCCTTGGTGAGCTCGGCGTCGAGCAGCTTTTTGAGCATTGGCACGCAGGAGCCGCACTGGGTTCCTGCGCGGGAACACGCTTTGAGTGAGGGCATGTCCAACGCCGGGTCAGTCGCCTCTCCGTTGGCGTCCAGACCGTGCACCGCTGAGCGGCAGGCCCCGGCGGTGACGTTGTTGCAGGAGCAGAGGACGACGTCGTCGGGCAGTTCCGACGGTGGGGCGTCGCCGTTGCCCGCCGACGAAAGATAAGCGCCCGGCTCGGTCGGGAGTTCACGGCCGAGCAGCGGCCGAAGCGCCGAATAGGGCGCTGCGTCCCCGACGAAGATGCCGCCGAGCAGGATCCGCGCATCGTCTGTGACCACGAGCTTCTGGTAGAGCCCACGGGCGGGGTCGGCGTATACAATTTCGAGGCTTCCCTCCGTCTCCGCGAGCGCGTCCCCGAAGCTCGCGACCTCAACGCCGGAGAGTTTCAGCTTGGTGGCGGTGTCGAACCCGGGGAAGGTGGACAGCCCACCCAGGATGCCGTCGGCGCAGACCTCGGCCATCGCGTTCGCCGGAGCGACCAGCCCCATGCTGACCCCCTCGTAGCTCGCCACCTCGCCGATCGCCCAGACTCCCGGCCGAGCCGTTTTGCAGGCATCGCTGATGACGATTCCGCCGCGGGGTGCCAGGTCGAGGCCGGCCTCCCGAGCGAGTTCATCACGGGGCCGGATGCCGACCGAGAAGACCACGAGATCGGCGGGGAGGACGATGCCGTCGCTCAGGGTCACACCGGTGACACGGCCGTCGTCGTCGGCGGTGATGCCGGTTGGCGCGCCACCACAGTTGATCCCCAGCCCCTTTTCGGCGATGAGGCGCCCCAACGCCTGCCCACCACCCTGGTCAAGCTGCGCGTTCATCAACCACCCCGCCCTGTTGACGACGGTCGACTCAGCGCCGAGTTGCTGGAGGCCTCCCGCCGCTTCAAGGCCAAGGAGCCCACCGCCGATGACGACAGCGCGCGGCGCCCTTCCGAGATCGATGGCGAGCCGGGCTGTCTCCGAGCGGAGCCAGTGCATGTCGTCGACCGTGCGGTACACCACCGCATGCTCCCCGCCCGGCAGGGGCAGCCGGACTGCTTCCGATCCGGTGGCGAAGACGACGTCGTCGTAGGGGTACCGCGTGCCGGAGGCACCGGTGACGCACTGGGCGTCCAGATCCAGCTGAACGGCGCGCTCGCCGGTGACGAGGGCGATGGCGGGCTCGCGCCACATGATGGACTCGCCGAGGCTCAGGTCGACGTCGTCGATCAGTCGCCGGCTTAGCGCCACCCGGTCATACGGAGCATGAGCCTCCTCCGTGAGGACGGTGATAAGTAGCCCGTCCGTGCCTCGCCGCCAGAGCGCCTCAACGAAGCGGTGCGCCGCTGGTCCACCGCCGATGACGACGATGCGCCGCTCCTGCGGTGGGGTGGCATCCTCAGCGGGCCGGGATGATCGGGTCTCGCTCATGTGGTGCCTTCCGTCAGGACCGGGCGGTCCCGTCTTTCGCTCCACATTATGAGGGGGGAGTGTCGCTTATGTGTCGTGAATGTATCGCAACGTTAACAATCGACTCACGGTGCGGCGGATGCCCTGTGAGGTGGTTGTTACGCGGGCGCAACGCCCCCGGGACTCGGGCGACATGTCCGCGGCCTAGCGTTGTCCCCAGTGCAATATCCGTTATCGAGGAGAACACCATGACAGAGCTCATCCTGCAGCGTCCCGGCATCCCGGAGACAACCGCCGAGCTTGCCTGGGAACAGATCTGCCGGCTCGACGACCTCGAGGAATGCTGGGGGGAGGCTGCCCTGGTGGGGACGGTTCAGGTTGCCCTGTTCCGGTTGCCCGGTGACCGGCTCCACGCCGTCGGGAATATCGACCCAAGAACGGGTGCAGCCGTGATGGCCCGCGGTATCGTCGGGTCGCGTGGTGCCTCACCGACGGTCGCCTCGCCCCTTCATAAAGAGGTGTACGACCTTGCCACTGGAGCTTCGGTGTCTGGAGGCCAAGGTCTCAGCGCGTATCCGGTGCGGTGCGTCAACGGAGTTGTGGAACTCCTCATCGAGGTCGGGTTCCCTGCCTGAGTGGGCAGCGATGCTCCGATCAATGCTTCAATGGCTGACATGACCTCGCATCTGAAGGACGACGGCGTACCGGTCCTGATCGCCTGCGCGCACGGCACGGACAACGCCCAGGGGCGCCGGGAGATCAACGCGGTCCGCGCCGGTATTGCTGCGCTGCGTCCGGAGCTTGACGTGCTTGAGGCCTACGTCGACGTGCAGAATCCCGACCTGGTGGACGTGGTCGCCACGCTTCCGCCGAACCGTCCCGCAGTGATTGTGCCGTTGCTGTTGTCGGTCGGCTACCACGTCAAAGTAGACATTGCACGGGCGGCGGCGAGCCGGCCAGTGACGGTGTCAGCGCTTCCCCTTGGACCGGATCCGCGCCTGGCGCAGGTCCTGCAGCAGCGACTGATCGAGGCAGGGGTGACCGACGGTGACGCCGTCGTCCTATCGGCTGCAGGCTCCTCCGACGCCTGTGCTGCCGAGGACGTCGCCGAGGTTCGATCAAGTCTGGCAACGCTCAGAACCGGCCCGGTACGCCCGGGGTTTGGTTCGAAGGCCTCTCCGTCCGTCCCGGACGCCGTCGCAGCCTTTCGGGACGGCGACCCGTCTTCGCCGGTTGCGCTGGCGTCCTACCTCCTCGCGCCCGGGTATTTCCATGACCAGCTGGCGAAGGCCGGGGCCGACGTCGTCAGCGCTCCCTTGCTCCCGAGCCCCGTGATTGCTGGGATCGCTCTATCCCGGTACGACGACGCCGTCGTTCGTCTGCTCAGCGGGTCACGACCGGACACGGGCCCGTGCCTCCGACCGTGTCGGGCGCGCGTGGCAACGTGTGTCCGAAGCGGTCTGGTGCCGGCGGCCTGAGGCATTCCACCCATTGTGGAACCCCCTGGTGCCCCGTTTTGGCGATCCTGCTTGCGCTGACCAACGAACTCATCATTGGGCGACGGTGGATGGCGCACAGGGCGTTCATCGGCCAGTTCAGCCCTAATCCCACCCTGGCTCACGCCTACCGCGAGGGTTTCTAGCCGCCTCTTCGCCCCGGCACGCTCTTTCTTTCGGCGTGCACTAATGCCGTCGAGCATTACCCTTGGAGTCATGTCACCCGCCGCCGACGACGCCCCCGCCCCCGCTGCGCGGCCGCCGTCCCTCACCGACCGGACCATCGAGGCCGTGCGTGAGGGGATCCGGAACGGCACCCTGGTCCCTGGCGAGCTGTATTCGGTCTACCGGCTGGCGGATGAACTCGGCGTCTCCCGCAGCCCGGTCCGCGACGCACTGCTGCGGTTGGCGGAAACCGGGATGGTGGCGTTCGAACGCAACCGTGGTTTCCGGGTGGTGGTCCCGGGGGCGAGGGAACTGACCGAGATCATCGCCGTCCGGCTGGCCCTTGAGGTGCCCGCAGCTGAGCGGGCGGCGGTCCGGGCCACCGACGTCGACCGGTCAGCCCTGCACGCCGAGCATCTGGCGATGCAGGAGGCGGTGCTCGCGGGCGACGAGACCGCCTTCATGCTGCACGACCAGCGGCTACACGGACTGCTGCTCGATCTCGCCGGCAATGCGCATGCTGCCCGGATCATCGAAAATCTCCGCGATGCCACCCGGCTGGTCGGTGCGTCGACGATCAGGCAATCGCGGTCCCTGGACGATGTTTACCGGGAGCACCGGCCCATCCTGGACGCGATTGACGACGCCGACCCGGGTGCCGCAGGGGCTGCCATGCGTCGGCACCTGGAGTCCACCGGGAAGCTTCTCCTGCGGGGGGCCGTGGGAGGTCAGGATACGTCGCTGTGGGAAGACCTGGTTGATCCAGTGTCCAACGCAGGCGACAGGTAGCCGGATGACCGACGAGGTGGAGCGTCACCCTCGGGGTGGGCTTGCCGCCCTGTGTATCACCCAGACCACCAGCTGGGGGCTGCTGTATTACTCGTTGCCCGTGGCCGTGGTGCCCATCGAACTGGACACCGGGTGGAGCGCAGCAGCGATCACCGCCGCGTTCTCTGCAGGGTTAATTGTCTCGGCGGTCGTGGGGATCTGGGTGGGTCGGTTGCTGGACCAGCGCGGACCGCGACGCCTGATGGTGACCGGCAGCCTGGTCGGTGTGGCTGCACTGTTGCTTGTCGCCACGGCTCCGAACCTGCCCGTCTTTGTAGCCGCCTGGCTGGTGGCAGGGCTGGCGCAGGCGGCCGTGTTCTATCAACCCGCTTTTGTGGTGCTGACCCGCTGGTATGGGCCGGCCCGGGTGCGCGCGCTGACCATCCTGACCCTGGTCGCCGGGTTCGCGTCACCGATCTATGCGCCGTTGACGGCGCTGCTGATCGAGAGTGTCGGCTGGCGCTCCGCCTACGTGGTGCTTGCCGTCGCGTTGGCGGTGGTCACCATCCCCTTGCACTGGTTCTTCCTGAATGCCCACTGGTCGGTACCGGTACCTGTTCAACCACGGCAGGCAGTAACCCGTGACGTCCGGATGACGACGCGCAGCCGCCGGTTCATCATGCTGCAGGTGGCGGTCGCAGCGGCCACCCTTGCCCTCTTCGCAGTAACGTTCAACCTGATTCCCCTCCTGCTGGAGCGCGGTCTTGACTACCGGACCGCGGTGCTCGCGTTCAGCCTGATCGGGGTGGGCCAGGTCATCGGCCGGCTGTTCTTCGCCGTCCTCCCCGGCAAGGCGAACCCGGTGCGCCGTGCGGTGCTGTTGCTGAGCGCAGGCGCGACCAGCCTGTGGTTGCTGGGCCTGCTGCCCGGACCGGCGTTTGCGCTTATCGCTGTGACGGTGCTGGCGGGCGCGGTCCGCGGCTGCGTCACCCTGCTCCAGGCGACAGCAGTTGCCGACCGGTGGGGCACCGCGAACTTCGGTGCCGTGCAGGGCGTGTTCGTGGCGCCGGTGACTGCAGTCGGCGCACTGGCTCCTGCGGCTGGGCCGCTCCTTGCGGCGCTCCTCGGAGGGTATCCGGCGATGGCGCTGGCCATGGCAGGGGTGGCAACCCTCGGCGTGCTGGCTGCGGCACGCTCATGATTGTCACCCGTTCAGATTTCCAGGACGCCCGCACTGTTCTAGTCTGGTCGGCCCGCTCTAGTAGGCCCACTCTGGTCGGCCTGCCGCGACTTCTGGCACGATGGGGTGGTGGAATCCCAACCTGTTGCCCCCGTCAACCAGCACGCCGGTATTCGGATGTGGCAGGACTATTGCGCCGCCCATCCCGAGGCGGTGGCAGCATCGCCCGAGTACACGATCGAACATTTTGGTGACACCCGGCGGCTAGCGGATGAACTGCTTGGTCTTGTCCTCAGCGGACGGAAGCGGGCCACGGCTGAGCTCGTGCGCGATTTCATCGCTCGAGGTAACCAGGCTCTTCATAATTGAGGGTGTAGTCGGGGTCTGAAGCCGCCGGTTTCCAGGAGTGAGCGGGCGATGTAGTTGGCGATATTGCGGAAGCCCAGGGCTGAGCCTCGGAGGTGTTCGAGGCGGCCGTTCATGGCTTCGGTGGGTCCGTTGCTGGTGCCGGGCCGGTCGAAGTACGCCAGGACGTCGGCGGCCCGGCGTTTGAGGGTCCGGCCCAGAGTGCGGATCTCGGTGAGCGCGGCCGGGACACCGTCGCTGACCGATTCGATAAGTGCTTGCATCAACTCGTGTCCTCGGGCCCGGTCCTCGTGCCGGTAGGCAGCAATCATCCGCTGGTAGATGCCCCAGGTTGCCTCGACTTGGACGTGAGTGTCCGTGGTGAACAGGTCGGTGAGGCGTTGTTCCTGTTTGTCGGTGAGCAGGTCCGCCCCCGTATGCAGGGTCCGCCGTGAGCTGTAGAGCGGGTCGCCCTTGCGTCCGCGGTGACCGCAGGTAGCTTGCTGGATCCGGCGTCGGCACCCATCCAACGCGTCCCCGGCGAGACGGACGACGTGGAACGGGTCCATGACCGCCACCGCGCTGGGAAGCTCCTCGGCGGCCGCGGTTCTGAAGCCGGTGAATCCGTCCATGGCGACGACTTCCACCCCGTCCCGCCACGCCTGTGGGCGTTTGGCTAACCACTGCTTGAACACGGCCTTTGAGCGGCCCTCGACCATGTCCAACAACCTTGACGGCCCAGTCTTTTCGCGAATCGGCGTGAGATCGATGATGACGGTCACGTACTTGTCCCCGCGGCGGGTATGCCGCCACACGTGCTCATCGACGCCGATCACCTTCACCCCGTCGAACCGGTCCGGGTCATCGATCAAGACCCGCTTTCCCTCGGCCAGGACCGCGGTGTTCGCGGTATTCCACGACACCCCAAGGCCCTCGGCGACCCGGGCGACGGTGAGGTGTTGACACACGATCCCGGCCAGCGCCCAGCGCAGGCCCCGTCGGGAGAGTTTCGCCCGCGGCTCGGCGGCCTTAGCGGTGTCCTGCCGCCACACGTGAGCGCATCCGGTGCACCGGTAGCGGCGGACCCGGATCAGCAGCGTCGTTGGCCGCCAGCCGAACGGTTCGTGCGCCAGGCGCCGGGTCACCATGTCCCGTGCAGCGCCTTGGGCTCCGCAGCGCCGGCACCACGAGTCCGGTTCCACTACCTCGCAAACCAGCACCGCACCATCGGGCTTCACCTCCTGACCGATGGCTTCCAGACCGAGTTCATCGAGTCGGCAGAACGTGCTCAGATCGGGTGCAGCGAAGGTAGCGTTGAACACGTTGAGGTCTTCCGGATGGCGAGCGTGAGAACTTCCATCATCGGAAGGCCTCGACCCCTATCCCGTGACCGACGCGCCCATCCCGCTCACACCCCGACTACACCCTCAATTGCGATGAGCCGGTAACCAGGTGCCCCGCATCGGATCCCATTGGATTGCCTGTGACGGAGATGGGAGTCCTCGCATCATCATTCGCAGTGTGGAGCTCCGCATTGGTGACTTCACCAGTGCGGATGCGAAGTTTGCCGTCGACGAAGGCGAGGATGATCTAAGCCTGGAGAGTTGGCGGCGCGAACACCGCCGGTACTGGACACGGGTTTCAGCGGCACAGGACCGCCAATGGACGGAAAGTGATGAGATCGTGTTCGAGCGTTTCAGCGTGGTCTGGCCGCCCGAACATGCGGACTTGGCTTCCACCTAGCCAGTTATTAGCTTCGGCACCCTGGGCCGCGCGCGGCCCGAAACAGTCACCATCACTGGCTGGCTATTTAGATTTTCCGACTCGGTAGCGCTGGGGCACGAACTTCTGGTGGTTCATGGGCGGTCGCTCGTAGATCCGGTTCTGGCGCTCGGGCAAGTGGATGTCCGGCAACGCTGGCCGCTCGTAAGGCAACAGCGATAGCAAATGGGCCATCAGGTTAAGCCGGGCTTCCTTCTTGTTATCGGCGTCCACCACCCACCACGGGCTGCGCTCGGTGTCACTGAATTCAAACATTCGGTCCTTGGCCTCTGCATAATCAACCCAACGGGCTTGCGCCTCGAGGTCCATGGGACTCAACTTCCACCGCTTAGCGGGGTTGTCGATGCGTTGCTGGAATCGACGGCGTTGCTCGGAGTCGGAGAGGCTCAACCAGTACTTCACCAGGACGATCCCATCGGAGATCAGTGCCTCCTCAAGCATGGGGGCCGCGTCGACGAAGTCGGCATACTGTTCATCAGTGCAATAGCCCATCACCCGCTCGACTCCGGCCCGGTTGTACCAAGACCGGTCGAACAGCACAATCTCCCCCGCCGCCGGCAAATGGGCAATGTAACGCTGGAAATACCACTGCGACCGCTCGCGCTCAGTCGGCGCCGGGAGAGCGACCACCCGGCAGAAGCGCGGATTGAGCGCCCCGCTAATTCGTTGGATCGTCCCACCCTTACCGGCGGTGTCACGACCTTCAAAAATAACTACCAGCCGCGTGCCTGTTGCGCGCACCCACTCCTGCAACGCGACCAGTTCCTCCTGCAACCGCAGAAGTTCTTTTTCGTAGTCCTTCTTGGACAGGACCTGGGAGGTTGCCTCGCGGCGCGTTTTCTTGACCACAACTCACATTGTGCCTCAGACCGTGCACTTCAGGGAGGTGCTTTGGTAAGGAATCAGGGTAAAGCTTCGTTCGACTCGTGTTCGGGGTGCCATAGAAATTCTTTCGGCTGAAATCTTTGGGCAGGCGCCCCGTTACGAGGTAACGACAAGATCTTGATGACCATCGAAGAGCTCACGCACGATGTCCAGGTGTCCCGCATGGACGGACGTCTCAACAAGTACGCGAAAGAGGACCTCGTGCCCGTCACGCATTGGTGGTCCGCCGTAGACATCTGCCGGGGGTATCCAGCACGGCGGTGCGTCGAGATCGACGCCACCAAGGATGTCGTCGCTGCGAACGATCTCCCGCCGGTAGGCGGTGATCGCTTCTGCTCCGGTCATCGGTTCCGACGCCCAGCCATTGTGGAGGCGTTCGATGGCTCCCTGGTCACCGCCGAGAACGGCCGAAATCCAGAACATCTCATCATCGAATGCGAGGTGATTAAGGAGGCTGACCACCGACCAACCGGACGGGACCATCACCCGGTGGAGCGCCTCCTCTGGTAGCCCCTCGACGGAGCGGAGTACGTGTTCTCGGCCAGCGGTCAGCTGTGAAAGCAACTGTGTGTCGTTCACGCCTCGGGTTCATAACCGACGAGCCAGTGAAGTCCGTGCCGGTCGACGACCTGGCCGTCGGATGCGCCCCACGGCTTCGGTGTCAGAGGGTCGATGACAGAGCCGCCATCAGCGAGCTTGTCGAACCACTCATGCAACACTGCTGGTTCCGCGGTACCCAGGAGCGAAAGCATCATCCCTTCACACCGGACGGTTCTTTCACCTGCAGCGCCATCCGATCCGGCCAAGGCCCTACGTGTCAGGGTGAGTTGAGGCCAGTGGCTCATAGCAAGTCCGTCTAATTCGTAGGGCGAGAATCAGGATCAGAACCAATGTCTATCTCCACAATTTCCCGGGTGCGGGAAGATGGGTCCATGAGTAATTCTGGCCCTCGTGCCGGCGGTCCAAGGCCTCGAAGGTCGTTTACCCCGGCGCAGAAACTAGCCCATCTGGCCGCTTACCAACAGGCCTGTGACGATGGCTCCGGAGGCGGGGCGTACCTTCGTCGTGAGGGCATCTATTCCTCCCAGATCACTGAGTGGCGCAAACTCCGTGATGCAGGTGTGCTCGAGGGTAGGAAGCCCGGGGAGAAGATCGGCAAGCTTACCGCTGAGCAGGCCGAAATCGCCCGTCTACGCCGGCAACTGGAGGTGAATGAACGCACGCTGGCACGGACTCGGGCAGCGTTGGACATCATGGGAAAAGCACGGCAGCTTTTGGAGGAAATCTCCGAAAGCGAGGAGCAGCAGTGGTACAGGAAACCCTGATGGGGGTTTATGCCGAACTCACAGGTGCGCATATCCCCACGCGGGAAGCGGCGGTCTTGGCCGGGATACCGCGGGCGACCGCAACCCGCAGCCCGCGGATCCCGCAGGCCGGGCCGATGCCCGTGTCTGTCCCGGCAAACAAGCTCGACCCGGACGAACGCGCCGGTATCCTCGCTGCCGTGAACTCTGCCCGCTTCGTGGATCTAGCCCCGGTCCAGATCTACGCGCAGCTGCTGGACGAGGGGACCTACCTGTGCTCAATCTCAACGATCTACCGGATATTGACTGAGAATAAGCAGGTCAAAGAGCGCCGCCGGCAGGCACGCCATCCGCCCAGGACCGTTCCGGAATTGACAGCGGCTGGCCCCGGGCAGGTCTACAGCTGGGACATTACCAAGCTTGCCGGCCCGGTCAGGGGTAAGTACTTCGATGCCTACGTGATGCTCGATATTTACTCCCGCTACATCGTGGGCGCATACGTCCATGCCCACGAATCCGGGGAGTTGGCGGTGGAGATGATGAAGGGAATCTTCGGTATCCACGGCATCCCGGAAATCGTGCACGCGGACCGCGGGACTTCTATGACGTCCAAGACCGTAGCTGTACTGCTCTCCGATCTGGAAGTCACCAGGTCACACTCCAGGCCCCGCGTATCCAATGACAACCCCTACAGCGAGGCGTGGTTCAAGACCTTGAAATTCGCTCCCGTGTTCCCTGAACGATTCGGCTCCCTGGCCGATGCGAGGGCCTTCATGGCGACTTTTGTCGAAGGATACAACCACAGCCACCGCCATACCGGAATCGGACTAAACACCCCGGCAGACGTCCACTACGGTCTTGCCGCGACGAAGGCCACCGAACGCTCCATCACTTTGGCCGCCGCACGGCGGAAGAATCCCGAACGATTCAGCACCGAAACGGACCCAAAAATACTCACCGTCCCCGGCGCGGCATGGATCAACAAACCATCCCAGGAAACCCAGACAGAAGCAGCCGCCTAACTCCCACTGGCCCCATTCACCTTGACAACTTCCGAGGCGACCACACCGGTCAGGACCCCGTGCGCGATAGCGTTTCCGGGTCCGTCGCTGCGCCCGAAATCTTCGTATGTGTGCAGAGTGAGTTCCCCACCGAAGACGTCAGCGTAGAAGCTCAGCGCTTCACGGGCTGTACCGGGGAAACTGACATAGATCTGGGGAGCGGTCATGCGCACACGCTCAATAGGTCGACGGGGCGAGGCTGGACTGAGTTCATGGTCTGGTTCCTATCTGTCAAAGGTAGGGATGAGAGTATTCCAGCGTCGATACGAACCTCAAGTAAAGCCTCACGAGGGAGAGGGGAGGACGGGACCATCCGGCCCTGCACTGGACTCCCTACACTGGCACTCTGAGCCACCTAACAAACACCGCTACCGCACAAGCACGACATTCATCTTCAAGGAGACACCACATGCCCGGTAAGACCATTGTTCTCACAGGCGCCAGCGATGGGATCGGAGCCGCTGCCGCCAGGAAGCTCGTCGCTGACGGGCACACTGTCGCCCTTGTCGGCCGCTCTGCAGAAAAGACCAAAGCACTGGCCCGGGAACTGGGTGCAGACCACTTCGTCGCGGACTTCACGAAGTTCGAAGACGTCCGCACGCTGGCGGCCGCACTCAAGAGCGCCTATCCGCGCATCGACGTCCTGGTCAACAACGCCGGCGGCATCTTCGGAGATCAAACCCGCACCACCGATGGGTACGAGAAAACGCTGCAGGTGAACCATCTGGCACCGTTCCTGCTGACCAACCTCCTCATGGACAGGCTCACCTCGAGCAGCGCCGTCATCGTGAACACCGCGAGTGTCGGCGCCCGGATCTTCGGGAACATTGACCTCGATGACCTCAACAACGACAAGAAATACTCCGCGAACAAGGCCTACGGTGATGCGAAGCTCGCCAACATCCTCTTCGCCAAGGAACTTGACCGCCGCTACGGAGGCAAGGGCATCTCCGCGGTTTCCTTCCACCCAGGGAACGTCCGGACGAACTTCGCCTCCGACACCACCAGCATCATGCGATTCATCTACCAGACACCGCTAGGCCGGCTAAGTGGCCTCATCAGCCCGGAAAAGGGCGCAGAACTCCTCGTCTGGCTCGTCGAAGGAACCCCCGGCCACGACTGGATATCCGGGGAATACTACGAAAAGCAAAAGCCCGCCAAAACAAACCCACAAGCTGCCGACACCCAGCTCGCAGCCAACCTCTGGGACAAAAGCGCAGAGCTCGTCGGCCTCACCCCCACCCACTGACCAACCTTCTCTGTCGCACCAGCAAGACAGCCCGCCTTTCGTCAAAGGATTCCTTGATACCGACGCTTGCATTCGCTACACCGGGGCATTCAGCCAGGTCGAACGATCCGGTCATCATCCGGAGGGATAGGACGGCTGCCCAGCCGCGTCGATGCGGGTCGGAAAGCAGTGGAAAGGAGCTAAGGTGATTGATCAGCCGCTTTCCGGGATGATCAATCACCATCCGCGTTTCGGGCCTTAGCAATATGGGGAATCAATGCAGAAATTTAGTCCGTCGTCGGTATTTTTCGCGCGAAAGCGATTTCGCTTTCCCACCGCGTTAATTGTGGCGGCTTCTGTGGTGGCTGGGGCATCAGGATGCGGTTCAGTCAGCTCGGATGCCCAGACGGGCGAAGTGGTCCGCGTCATTGACGGCGACACCTTGATCATCAACTTCGACGGCGAGGACCAAAGGGTCCGGCTCCTCAACGTGGATACCCCCGAGACCAAACACCCAGACAAAGCGGTTGAATGTCTCGGCCCGGAGGCGACCGCCTTCCTGGAGAGCATGCTTCCACCTGGCACCCCGGTGGGTTTGGACTTCGATGTGGAGAAAACTGACCAGTACGACCGTGTCCTTGCTGCAGTGGCTGTGGAGAATGGCACGTTGGTCAATGCCGAGATTGCCCGTCAGGGATTCGGTGTTGCGGTCCTGTTCGAACCGAACAGCAAGTACTTCGACGTCGTCAAGGAAGCGCAGGCTGAGGCAACCGCCAACGAGGCGGGTCTCTACGATCCTGCCGTGGAATGCACCGTTCCGGCCGAAATAGAGCAGGTGACGGCGACTATCGCCGAAGCGATGGAAGAACCGGTCGGCGAAACTGCCGCGGCCGTGGCAACGACCGTCGGCGCACTGGCCGCCGCACTGGCAGCAGCAAAAACGTTGCATGCCGCGCTGGAAGCGGGCGAGGACTCCCTGCGCTGGCTTGCACACTCAACCGCTGCCGGGGTGACGCTTCTTGCCGGGCTCGCATCCACGATTGACTCAGGTGAATCCCAACTCGTCGCTCTTGAGTCCAAGGTCAAGACGTTGGAATCGGAGGAAGCTTCGGCGAAGGCAGCTGCTGAGAAGGCGAAGGCTGCCGAAGCGAGAGAAGCTGCTGCAGAGAAGAAGCGGGTGGCTGAAGCTGCGGCGGAGAAGAAGTGGGTGGCTGAAGCTGCGGCGGAGAAGAAGCGGGTGGCTGAAGCCGCCGCCGATCGGGAACGCCAAGAGGCGGCGGCGCGGGCGGAGACAGAACGGATGGCGGCTGAGGCTGCCGCTGCTGCGGAAGCTGAGAGGCTTGCCGAAGCCGAGCGCGAGCGTGTCCGGAATCTCCCGGCCCCCTATGTTCCCCCGGCGCCACAGCCCTACGTTCCGTCTGCCCCGCAACCATCGCCCCCGGTTGTACAACCTCCCCCGGCCGTTCAAGAGCCGTACCCGGGTTATACCGGGCCCCGCTGCTACGCGCCCGGCGGGAAAACGTGGAAGCCCTGCCCCTAACCCGTGAGATGGTTTGGGAGCCGGTTACCCGGCGCCCTGCCACGGATTTCCAGTAGCTCCCGCGCATGAGCCTCCAGCCGGCGGTCCTCCTCCGACCGGGGGATCCACCCCGGTACCGCCACAGCCGTGCCAGTCTCATCCCGCGCCACCATGACCGTCAGACAGTACGTCGTCAGGTGCATCTCATCCTCCGTGGGCTTCCCGGACCTGACATGAACAGCAATGTGCATGCCCTTGTTTCCGGTGTAGACCAGCCGGGCCTCCACCTCGACCACGTCGCCGATCAGCAGCGGACGGTAAAACCGCACCCCACCGGAGAACACCGCCACGGTGTCCTGCCCGCAATACCGTGCGGAGCAGACGTAGGCGGCCTCGTCGATCCAGTCCATCACTGTGCCGCCGTGCACCTTTCCGCCCCAATTCACGTCGGTGGGCGCGGCGAGGAACCGCAGGATGACTTTCTCGGCCGTTCCTTCATCGGTATAGACCTGCCCGCGCATCGCCTCGACGATCTCTTCGCGGACAGCAATCCTGGCCACGGCCGCGTCGCGGCGGCTGATCTCCTCAGGCGTTGACGGCTCGTACGGTGGGACCGGGAGCGGTTTGCCGTCCTCGCCGACCGCCACGAAGATCACCAGGCACCGGCTGCGCATGGTGGCACCGCTGCCCTTGACGTCGCCCGAGGACACTACCGTCTGGATGTGCAGCGACGACCTCCCGGTGTACACGATGGTCGCTTCGACCTCCACCATGTCGCCCACGTTGACAGGGTCGGAGAAGTGGATGTTGCCGACATACGCGGTGACACAGTAGCTCTTCGCCCACCCGACCGCCGCGGCGTAGGCGGCCTTGTCCACCCACTCCAGCACCGTCCCGGCGTCGACGGACCCGCTGTGCCCGAGGTCTGTGGGCGCGGCCAGAAAACGCAAGGTCACCGAGTTGGTCTGATCCATGGAGACAGTATTGCTCACAACCGCCCGGCAGCGGCTATCTGTGTCGGCAGGCAGACGTCACCAGACCGGTGCGCGTTCCACGCTCTCGGCGATCTCCGCGAGGCGGTGCGCCCGCGCGGATTCCGCCAGGGTGAACGGCTCGCCCGCCCGCCGGAACAGGAGCGGCCCGTGCCAGGCGGTCGGGATCTTCAGGATCGTCCGGTCCGCCGACGACGGCGGCACCTCGCCGGGGTGCATCACCTCCGCCGACAGCAACTCGGCCACCACATGCCGCAGCTCGCTGGGGTCCCGGGTCAGCCGGGCAGCGAGGGTCAACGCCTTCGTCTGCCCATCAGCGAGGGCGAGTGCCGTCGTCGGCCAGATACTGGCAGCCCGCCCACCGGCGTCGTGCAGTATCCCCAGAATGTCATCCTCACGGAGGCCGCCGGGGGCGGACAGCACAAACTCGTCCAGGGTGCCCAGCTCGGCGGGGTGCACATGGATGCTGAGGATGTTGATGTCGAGCCGGGCCAGCCTGCGGGTGATCCGCTCCAACGCTCCCGGCTCATCCCGCACCAGGACGCGCGCCCGCCACAGGGCTGCCGCTGTATCGAGCCGACGGCGACGCCGGATAGCCGGCGCGTGCAGGAAGGAACGCAGCAGCCGGGCCGCTGCCGGGTCGGCCACAAAGATCACCAGGGCCGTGGCAGTCACCGCCAGCACCAGCACCTTGGCCAGGTACGGCAGGTCGGTGTTGACCACCGCGGCGTGCACCAGCAGTTCGATGGGAAGCATCACCGCCACGTTGGCGAGCGTCACCCGGGTCTTTCCCGGTTCGGGAAGTTGACCACACAAATCGCAGATCAGGTCGGCAGTCGCTGCATGGGTGAGATGTCGCTTCATACCTCCAGCATGCAGGCCCGCTGTTTCGCCCGCGTTGCGACGTCGTGACCGTTTATCGCCAAACGCCACGGGGACGATATTCTGGAGATACCACCCGCGCACCACCGAAGCCCCCGACACCGTCGTCCGGGCGGACCGCGCGACTGGGCCAGCACCCGTAACCCGGGTTAGCCCGACAAGGCGACTGGCCGGACACAGCGCTGGAACACCCAGCGGCAGGAAGGGACAGACAGTGCATCGCGACCCATCGGAATGCCTTGACACATGGATGAGCCGAGAGGCTCTCGCCGAGGGAATGATCCCCGTCATCGGGCGGCTGTACCGTGAGAACAACGTGGTGATCAGCATTCACGGCCGGAGCCTCATCAACAAGTCGGCGATGAACATCCTCAAAGCCCACCGGTTTGCCCGCAGGATCAGCAAGGAAGAGCTGTTCCTGGAGGAGACCGCACCGCTGCTGCGCACCCTGGTGGACCTGGACCTCGGTGCCGCGGCCATCGATATCGCCCGACTCACCCAGAAGTTCAAGGCCGACGGCGGCGGGGCCTCTCTGGAGGACTTCCTGCGGGTGGAACTGGCCGACGTGGTCGACAAGCGGGGGGCCGACGAGCGCACCAGCACCGACGTCGTCCTCTACGGGTTTGGCCGGATCGGCCGGCTGGTGGCCCGGCTCCTGATCGAAAAGGCCGGCGGCGGGCACGGTCTGCGGCTGCGCGCCATCGTGGTCCGCAAGGGCGCCGACAATGACCTGATGAAGCGGGCAAGCCTGCTCCGCCGCGACTCGGTGCACGGCAGCTTCGAAGGCACCATCCGGATTGACGAGGACGCCAACACGATCACCGCGAACGGTGTCCACATCCAGGTCATCTACTCGAACGATCCGTCCACCGTCGACTACACCGCCTACGGCATCAAGGACGCGCTGCTGGTCGACAACACCGGACGCTGGCGCGACGAGGAGGGGCTGTCGAAGCACCTGCAGAGCAAGGGCATCGCCCGCGTGCTCCTCACCGCCCCGGGTAAGGGCGCGCTGAAGAACATTGTGCACGGCATCAACCACAACACGATCCTGCCCACGGACCAGATCGTCACCGCCGCCTCGTGCACCACGAACGCCATCACCCCGGTGCTGAAGGCCATCAACGACCGGTTCGGCGTGGTGCACGGGCATGTGGAGACGGTCCACTCCTTCACCAACGACCAGAACCTGATCGACAACTTCCATCAGGGTGACCGGCGCGGCCGCTCGGCGGCGTTGAACATGGTCATCACCGAGACAGGCGCCGCGAAGGCCGTCGCCAAGGCCCTGCCCGAGCTCGAGGGCAAACTGACGGGCAGCTCCATCCGCGTGCCGACCCCCGACGTCTCGATCGCCATCCTCAACCTCACCCTGGCCGACGGCACCAGCAAGGACGAGGTCAACACCTACCTCCGCGAAACCTCGCTGCACTCCGATCTGCGCAAGCAGGTGGACTACATAGACTCGCCCGACGTCGTTTCCACCGACTTTGTCGGCTCGCGCCGGGCGGGGATTGTCGACGGGCTGGCGACCATCGCGAACGGCACCAACCTGGTGCTCTACGTCTGGTACGACAACGAATTCGGCTACAGCTGCCAGGTGGTTCGGGTGATGGAGGAGATGGCCGGAGTAAACCCGCCGTCGTACCCCGCCAAGGAACCCGTCGCGGCGACCGTGCGGTCCTCGGCGGTCTAAGACACGCCGCCCGCACTACAGCGTCCAAGCACCACAGCACCAGAATCGCCGGTTAGGGTCAGGTTCGCCGCTTGCAAGCGGCGGATCTTGCTCTAACCGGCGATTCTGCGTGGGGAGCAGTCTCAAGTCGGGGGCAGCCTAGGTCAGGGGGAACCTTGAGCCAGGGGCAGCCTTAAGCAGACCGGTGACGGAGCCAGTCCTCGAAGGTGAGTCCGTCAACCGGGTTGTCGGGGGCCAGATTGTCGCCGCTACTGAAGAATCTGCCCAGTGCACCGGGCAGGGGGATGGCGACCTGCCGGCTGGTGGTTCCGGTCACGTCACGGTAGATCCGGGCGAGCTCGGCCATGTCGAGCACCTGCGGGCCGCCGACGTTGATGACCCCGGTGGGAGCAGGCTCGTGAGTTGCTGCGTCGGCGAGGGCGCCCGCCACATCCTGGACAGAGACCGGCTGAAACGCAGCCCCTTTCAGGACCGGCAGCACGCCTACCTTGCCTCCGGCGTCAAACACGCCGGCCACAAAATTGTGGAACTGGGTGGCGCGCACGACGACTGAGGAGACGGCCGAGTTCTGGTAGATCTTCTCCTGCCGCACCTTCGAACGATAGTACGAGAACGCCGCGCGATCCGCGTTGACGATCGAAAGCAGTACCGCATGGCGCACCCCGCCCCCGCGGGCGGCTGCAAGCAGGTTCAGTGCGCCGTCGTCGAGCGCGCGTAACCCCTTGCCGACATGTCCGTCGAGAACATCGATCAGGACGTCGGCCTCCTCCATTGCGGCGGCCAACCCCTCTCCGGTTGTCACATCAGCCTGGAGGTACGTGGCCCCGGACACCCACCGGGACGAGTGGTGGGCAGGAAGGTGCCGGCCGACTGACCGCGTCTGGTGGCCGCGCCTGACGCATTCGTCCACCACGTGGTGACCCACCAGGCCAGTACCCCCGACAACCACTATTCTCGCCATGGCCCTCAGGCTACGCCAGGGAGCAGGTGCGTGCCAGAGGGCGGGAGCTACACAGATCCCCACCCCTGGAAACCGGGATTGCGCCCGGCGTGTTTGCGGGATTGGCCGGGATACTAGAGTCGAAGCATGGAACAACGAACTCTAGGCAAAACCGCACGCTCCGTTTCGACCGTAGGGCTGGGAACCTGGCAGCTCGGCGCTGATTGGGGGGACGTCGACCCGAAGGACGCCACCGCAATCCTCCACGCCGCAGTCGACGCGGGCATCAACTTCTTCGACACCGCCGATGTGTATGGCGATGGACGCAGCGAACAGACCATCGGCGCCTTCCTGGCGGACAACCCCGGGCTGGACATCACCGTCGCCACCAAGATGGGCCGCCGGGGGGAACAACAGCCGGAGAACTACACGCTGGCGAACTTCCGCCAGTGGATCGACCGGTCGCGTACCAACCTTCGCGTGGACACCCTCGACCTGGTGCAGCTGCACTGCCCGCCGTCGTCCGTGTACTCGGACGCAGAAGTCTACGATGCCTTGGACACCCTGGTCAGCGAGGGCGCCATTCGCAACTACGGCGTCAGCGTTGAACGCACCGACGAGGCCATGGCAGCCCTGAAGCACGGCAATATCGCCACCATTCAGATCATCCTCAACGCGTTTCGGCTCAAGCCGCTGGACGAGGTGCTGCCCGCAGCGAAGGCCGCGGATGTCGGCATCATCGCGCGAGTCCCCCTCGCCTCGGGTCTTCTCTCGGGCAAGTACTCGAAGGACACGACGTTCGCCGAGAACGACCACCGGAACTACAACCGCACCGGGTCAGCCTTCGATGTGGGCGAGACCTTCTCCGGTGTCGACTTCAGCACCGGCCTCACCGCGGTGAAGGAGTTTGAGGGACTGGTTCCCGACGGCGTCACCACCGCTCAGGCGGCCATCGCCTGGATTATTGCGCAGGACGGCGTCACCAGCGTGATCCCGGGCGCCCGCACTGTGGAGCAGGCACGCGCCAACGCCGCGGCCGCCGACACCGGCGCTCTCGGCGCGGAGCTCAACAAGGGTGTCAGCAAGATCTATGACCGGCATTTCCGCGAAGCGATCCACCCCCGCTGGTAGCTTTCGACGTCTGGCTGGCAACGCGTTAACGACGGCGGCCCCCACCCTGCGAGGGTGGGGGCCGCCGTCGTATGCGGTGCCGTTAGGAGCCCAGCGTTAGCCGCCGAACAGTGCCCAGACGCGGGTCATAGTTTGAGCGATTCCATACGCCAGGGGTACGACCACAAGGGCCCATACGAACGTGGTACTGACTGCCTTCATCTCATGCCTCCATTGCTGGTTCTTTGGTGGACGTCCCGGAATCGGGCTTTTCCTTTGGTTCATGGAACTTCGAGTCGACCGGCTTGATCATCAGGTTGGCGATGAAGCCGATGATCAACAGACCCACCATGGTCAGCAGTGCCGGCTGGTAAGCAGCCGCAGTGAGCTCGCCGGGGGTGCCCTGGGCGTCAAGGAAACCATTGATGATCAGGGGTCCGGCAATACCGGCTGCGGACCAGGCGGTCAGCAGTCGACCGTGGATGGCACCAACCTGGTAGGTCCCGAAGAGGTCTCGCAGATAAGCCGGTACGGTCGCGAATCCACCGCCGTAGAACGAGATGATGAAGAAGGCCAGGAACACGAAGAGGATGGTGGTACCTGCACCGGCAAGAGCCAGCGTGGTGTACAGGATGGCGCCGACGCCCAAGTAAATCATGTAGATCTTCTTGCGGCCGATGATGTCCGAGGTGGAGGACCAGACGAAGCGTCCCGCCATGTTACCGATCGAGAGCAGACCGACGAACCCACCGGCCACCGCGACAGTCACGGCTGTTGAGCCGTCTGCTTCGCGGAAGAAGTCCTGGATCATCGGGGATGCCTGCTCGAGGATGCCGATGCCGGCGGTCACGTTGCAGAAAAGCACAATCCAGACCAGCCAGAACTGCTTGGTCTTGATGGAGTTCTTGGCCGAGACGTTATCGGAGGTGACCAGAGCCTTGGTTTTGACCGTTGAGGGGTCGAAGCCGTCCGGCTTCCAGTCCGCTGCGGGAACCTTGATGGTGAACGCCCCGAACATCATGTACACGAGGTAGACGGCAGCGAGTGTGAGGAAGAGGAAGCCAACCGCTTCGCCGCTGGCAACCCAGCCCTCGGCACTCGAGTTCGGGTCGTACATCCGCAGCAGCTGGGTAGAAAGGGGGCTGGCGATCAGCGCGCCGCCACCGAAGCCCATGATGGCCATGCCGGTGGCCAGTCCTGGCCTGTCCGGGAACCATTTGATCAGGGTGGAAACTGGCGAGATGTAGCCGATACCCAGGCCGATGCCACCGATGAACCCGTAGCCCACGTAGACCAGCCACAACTGGTTGGTGAAGATGCCGAGCGAACCGATGAGGAAACCGCTGGTCCAGAACAGGGCCGAGGTGAACATGGCCATGCGTGGACCGTTTTTGTCCACCCAGGTGCCCATCACGGCGGCGGAGAGACCAAGCATCACGATGGCGATCGAGAAGATCACACCGATCTGGGTCAGGCTCGCGTCGAAGTGCTCAACCAGTGCGGTCTTGTACACGCTGGTTGCGTAGGCCTGGCCGATACACAAGTGCACCGCCAACGCTGCGGGGGGAATCAGCCAACGGTTAAACCCGGGCGGGGCAATGGTGTGTTCACGGGCAAGCCAGCTCATCTAGTACTCCTTCGTCACGGAGATCGTGGGGTGCAGCCAGGGCGGCAGCCACGGACGCTACGTTCAAATGTTCAAAGTTCAACTTTCTAAGGGTAGACGAAGATCACACTGTCCGTTGAACAGCGGGCACCGGCCCCACAGCGCGTGGATCAGCCTCGTGGCGCCAGCACGGCGTAGTACCCGGGGATCTGCTCCGGCTGGCCCTTCGTCGTCATGTCCGCCGCATCGATGGTGACCGCCCCGTCCTCCAGCACCGTCCACCCGTCGTCGTCGAAGGCTGCCAGCCGTTCCAGGGGCCCAAAGTGTCCCGGCTTCGGCAGGCCGGAGATCGCCAGTTTCAGCGGCCGGGGAATCTTGCGGGGCGAGGCGCCTAGCCGCGAGATGTAGTCCAGGGCATTGCCGCGGAAGTTCGTTTCGACGAGGAAAACCCGCCCCTGCCGACCCACCAGCGGTAGCAGGTTCGCGGCCAGGGCAATCCGCGCCCCGGGGTCGAGGACGTGGAAAACCCCGCGGACAAACACGTTGCAGTCACCCAGCTCAGTGGCCAGCAGCTCCCCCGCACCGGCCACGGTGCAGTCGAGGGTCCGGAATTCCACGCTGGGCAGGTCGGTGTTCTGGTCCCGGGCCCGCGCAACCGCGCCGGGTGCGACGTCGACGCCGAAGGCCCGCGGGAAGTGACCCGCCAGCAGGCGGGTGAAACTGCCATGGCCGCATCCCACATCGACGACGGGCAGGTCGGGGTTCAGGGTCCGTTGTAGTGCCGGGAGATAGCTGGCGAACTCATGGTCGTTGCCGGCGTCCCACAGCACGTCACCACCGGAGCCGGTCTTCTGGATCCTCCCCCAATAGCCCTCCCAGGCCGTGTTCCGGTTCCTGGGCACCCGTGAGGACAGCCTGATGATGGAGGGCAGCAGGAGGTACTTCTTCAGGGATGGCACCCGCCTAGACTATGCCCTGAGGTTGCCGATGGTCCGATCCGCCTCCGGGTCACCGCCGCCGGCTGTGGCCCCCAATCCACCCGTAATGACTGCCGCCATGTCCGCGGCCAGCATCGGCCTGCCGAAGAAGTAGCCCTGCCCGTAGCAGCACCCCAGCTCGGTCAGGATCCGCGACTGGTCAGCTGTTTCGACTCCCTCCGCGATGGAAATGAGCCCGGCCGCCTCGATCAGTTGCAGGACGGCGGCAATGAACTTTCGCTGCCGCGGATCCGTGGCGATGTCTTCGATCAGCGAGCTGTCCATCTTCACCGCCTGGGCGGGAAGTTTCCTGAGGTAGCTGATGGATGAGTAGCCGGTACCAAAGTCGTCGATTTCGACACCGACGCCAAGCTCCCGCAACTCGAGCAAGTTCGCGGAGCTCGCTTCCGGATCCGTCATCAGGGAAGTCTCGGTAATCTCGACGATAAATCGATCGGTGGGAACAGCATGCTCGGCGAGGGCCCGGTCGATCAGATCAGCCAGACCGGGGGCCCTGCTTTCAGCGGTGGACAGGTTAATTCGGACGGCGAAATCCCGGCCATCCAGAACATCCCCCCAGTTTCCGAGCTGAGCAGCGACGGCGTCGATCATCCATCCGCCGATATCGACGACCAGTCCACTTTCCTCAGCTATCCCAATGAAGTTATCCGGATACAGCAGCCCACGGTCCGGGTGCTCCCAGCGCACCAGAGCCTCCGCACCAATAATCGTGGAGTTCCGGAGTAAGACCAGCGGCTGGTAATAAACGCGGAGCTGGCCCGCCGGAATGGCCTGACGCAGCTCCTCAAGAATGGTGAAACGCTCGTGCGTGGCATGCAGCATGGCCGGATGAAACACCTGGACGTTGCTGCGGCCAAGGTTTTTCGCCACATACATGGCGGTATCCGCGTCGCGCATCATGTCTTCGCCCGACTGTCCAGCTTCACCGCACCGGACCCCGATACTCGCAAGGATGTGGATGCTGGTTTCGGCGACGATCATCGCCGGCCGCAACGCATGAAGGATGCGCTCAGCGATGTCGCAGGCAATCTCGTCGGTGGTTTGCGGCAACAAGATTGCAAACTCGTCGCCGCCCAGCCGTGCAACGGTATCGGTTTCCCGGACGGTCGACTCAAGACGGCGTCCCACTTCGATCAGCACCTGGTCGCCGGCAGAGTGGCCAAGGCTATCGTTCACAGCCTTGAAGGCGTCAAGATCCAGCAGAATCAAGGCGGCGGGTTGCGACCTTACGGCGGCGGGCAGCGTTTCGTCGTCAATCCGTCGGCGCAGCAGGGTTCGGTTCGGGAGACCGGTGAGACTGTCATACATAGCCATCCGTTCCAACTCAACCTGCGCCGCGTGCAAGCTTGCGGTCCGGTCACGGACCCGCTGCTCCAGTTCTTCGTAGAAAACTTCGAGTTCCTCGGCCAAGAGGTTCACGCCGCTGATGACGGCGTCCATTGAGTCTCGGGCGGGTGAAACTTCCATTCTGGCTGACAAGTCCCCGGAGGAGAGCCGGACAATCCCCTCCACCAGGGCGTCGAGCCGCTTGTCCACAAACTCTTCCGCCATTCACCCCTCCTTCAGCCAGACAAGCGCGGCCGGTTCGGAGGTGAAGAATTTTGTGGGGCACGGGAGCGAGCTCACTCCAAGAATGAAGTTGGCGATGACCTTATCCACCTGGGAGGCGCCCAGGAGAGCGATTCGCGAGGCCGAGCAGGGCAACCCGAACACCGTTCGCGCTCCCCGGCTGACTGCCTTGGTTGTGGCCATGTCAACGAGCATCGGGTGGCGTGCGCCGTCGCAGAGATCATTCACCCGGTCCATCGCGCGGCGGGCGTCCTCCTCGGCGATAGAGATTCCCCTCTCCCACCTCAGACGCAGGATGCTGTCGGCCCCCAGGGCCAAGGTTGCGCCGATCCCGTCGATCTCGTCCGGCGGGAGCTCACCCACGACGGACCCTTCGGTACTCCAGCGGGTGACAGTGCGGATGCGAGAGGAAGCATGATTCGGCTGAGACCATGGGTACAGCATAGATCTCCCCGACGCCCGCCGGGTATCTGAGTGCCGCGCGAATCAGCCAGCCATCACCCGGGCCAGGGCAGCAAACCGTTCGCTGCCGGCCAGGTCCTCGATCAGCACCGACTGGCCCTCCGGACCGGCGAGCGGGATCCGCCAGTTGGGGTACTCGTCCTTGGTGCCCGGCTGGTTCTGGGTGCGTCGCTCCCCCACCGCATCGGTCAACGCGACACCCAACAGGACCGACGGTGTCCGCACGATGAACTGGTGCAACGCCACGACGGTTTTCTCCACAGTGTCTGCTGACCCCTCGGCTGTCGGTCCGGTCACTGACCGCACCAGGGACAGCACCGATTCCTGGGCCGCCTGATCGGCGGCCCGCTCCTCCTCGACGGGACGGTTCAGCAGGCCCAGCGACTCGCGCAGGTCAACGTGCTCACCGGCCAGGTAGCCCGCGGTAGGCGGCAGGTCGTGGGTGGTGACGGACGTGAGGCACGCCTGACGGTAGCTTTCGGGCCGGCGGGGGCCGTCGTCGTCGTGCTCGAACCACAGGATCGAGGTCCCGAGGATCCCGCGCTCGGCCAGGTAGTCCTGCACCCCGGGCTCAAACACGCCGAGATCCTCGCCGATGACGACGGCGCCCGCCCGTTGCGCTTCGAGGGCGAGGATGCCGATGAGGGCCTCGTGGTCGTAGTAGACGTAGGTCCCGTCGCCCGAGGCGCCGCCCGCGGGGATCCACCAGAGGCGAAACAGCCCGAGGATGTGGTCCACGCGAATGCCGCCGGCGTGTTTGAGGACGGTGCGCAGCATGTCACGGTACGCCGCGTACCCGGACTCGGCGAGACGGCCCGGGTGCCAGGGCGGCTGGCTCCAGTCCTGGCCCTGCTGGTTGAACATGTCCGGTGGCGCGCCGACGCTGATCCCATCGGCCAGGACGTCCCGCAGCGACCAGGCATCGGATCCGTGGGCGTGCACTCCTACCGCCAGATCGTGAATGATCCCGATGGTCATCCCCGCGTCGAGGGCGCCGTGCTGTGCGGCCGCCAGCTGTTCGTCGCAGAGCCACTGCAACCACAGGTGGAACCGGATCCGGTCGGCCAGTTCGATGCGCTGCGCATCAATGTAGTCGGGGTCATCCCACGCGGCAGCCCCCGGGGCAAGGGTCTCGGCGAGCGCGCACCACAGGGCGAAGCTGTCCAGCCCCGGCCCTTCCTGGCCAAGGAACTCGTCAAAGCTGTGCTGCCGCTCGGCGTTGAGCGGTACCCGGTGGATGGCTTCCAGGGCACTCAACTTCGCGGCGTAGCTGCTGTCACGGTCAAGGATCTCCGCGTTCTGGTTGGCTTGTTTCAGCGCGGCGGCCTGCTCTTCAACGGCCTGGCGCTGCTCGGGGGCAAGCGCGGTGAACTCCGGCACATCCTCCACCCGCAGGTAGAGCGGGTTGAAGAACCGCCGGGTCGAGGGCAGGTACGGGGATGGCTCGACCGGGGGCGCGGGCTCCGCAGCGTGCAGCGGGTTGATCAGCACGAAACCGGCGCCACGGCTGGCCGAGAACGCGGCCAGCGCCCCCAGATCGGCGATATCACCAATACCCCAGGAGTCCTGGGACCGCACCGAATACAGCTGCGCCATGAGCCCCCAGGTCCGGGTCAGGCGTGCTGTGGTGTCCAGCCGCTGCGGGGTGATGACCAGCGTGCACTGCGCGGCCTCGCCGTCATCCGCAGGTCCGGCGTGCAGGGTGTGCCAGCCGAGGGGCAGGTCCGCTGGAAGGGCGAAGTGCAGGCGCTGGCGGGCGGCGCCGTCGACCTCCGAGTGCTCCGTGGGCACGTCGGCCAGGGCCAGGTCCCGCTGCCCACCGTCCTCAAGCAACACCCGAAGGGTGGGCGTCGTTCCGGCGGGCACGGTGACCGGGACATCCTGTGCCACGGATTCCCTGCCAACGACGACAGGGGGAAGGGTCCGTCGCCACGGCGAGGTCTCGGACTCGCTCAGCGATCGGGCGGCATCGTCCCCGGTCTCGCAAGCCACGCCGAGTGCTGTGAGCACTTTCGTGAGGGTCTGCGGGCTGACGCTCTTCTCGGCGCCGTCCCAGCCACGGAAGGCTGTGCCCACGTGGTGAGCTTCGGCGAGGCGGTGCAGCAGGTCGGGCTCGGGCGGGGTGGACGAACGGGATTCTTCTGTTGCAGGCATACCCTCAAATCTAGGGGGTCGGAGGGCGGTTCGCTACGCTGGAGTGATGGATGACCAGCAGCGGACCCGGCTCACCGCCACCATCAGCGGAACCGTCCAGGGGGTGGGATTCCGCTACTACACCCGCGAAAAGGCCCGCCAGTTGAACCTGACCGGGGTCGCCTCAAACCGGCCGGACGGGTCGGTGCTGATTGTCGCCGAAGGGCCGGAGACCGCCATCCGCTCGCTGGTCGGGTGGCTCAACTCCACGGGCGCCCCGGGCAGGGTGGAGAACGTCGTCGAATCGTATAGCGAGCCCGCCGGGGAATTCACCGATTTCCGGACGGAATGAAGCTACCCGGGAGTAGCATAAGGGCACAGCTCCACTGGGTCACCGACCCGCGGCGACCCAGCTGAGCAGAGGGGTCAGCCATGAGCGCCGAAACGCAGCCACAGTCAGACCAGTTACTCCCCGACGCGACCCCGCCGGTTGCGCCGGACACTGGTGGCCCGCCGGTCACCGAGCGCAGGGCGCGGGAGGTGGCGGAGGCGGCCCGGGAAACTGGGTGGACCCGGCCCAGCTTCGCGAAAGGCCTGTACCTGGGCAACTTCGACCTGCGGCTGATCCATCCGCACCAGGTGTCCACCACCGCAGACCGGGAGCGCGGCGAAGCGTTCCTGCGGGACCTGACCAGCTACGCCGCCACCCTGGACGGCGGTCGCATTGAACGCGACGCGCAGATTCCGGACGAGTACCTCAGCGGGTTCGCCGCCCTCGGCGTCTTCGGGATGAAGATCCCACGGGAATACGGCGGTCTCGGACTGTCCCTGACCTACTACGGTCGGGCGTTGATGCTGCTGAGCTCAGTCCACCCCAGCATCGGGGCGCTCATCTCGGCGCACCAGTCGATCGGGGTGCCCGAGCCGGTGAAGATCTTCGGCACCCCTGAACAAAAGCAGCAGTATCTGCCGCGTTGCGCCGCCGGCGCGGTGACGGCCTTCCTCCTGACCGAGGCCGACGTCGGCTCCGACCCCGCCCGGATGGGCGTCACCGCAACGCTCGACGGCGACACCTACGTCCTCAACGGCAGCAAACTCTGGACCACCAACGGCGTCATCGCGGAACTGGTGGTGGTGATGGCGAAGGTCCCGGCGCACGACGGCGGGAAGGGCGGCATCTCCGCCTTCGTGGTGGAAGCCGACTCCCCCGGCATCACCGTCGAAAACCGGAACACCTTCATGGGGCTCAAAGGCATCGAAAACGGGGTCACCCGGTTCGACAACGTCAGGGTACCGGCCGCCAACCGGCTGGGGAGAGAGGGCCAAGGCCTGAAAATTGCTCTCACCACGCTGAACACCGGCAGACTCTCGATTCCGGCCATCTGCGCCGCGTCGGGCAAGTGGTCGCTGAAGATCGCCCGCGAATGGTCCAACGCCCGGGTGCAATGGGGGCGCCCGGTAGGACAGCACGAGGCCGTCGGCCAGAAAATCGCGTTCATCGGCGCGACCGCCTTCGCCCTGGAGGCGGTCTTCGAGCTCTCCGCAGCACTCGCCGACAGCAACCAGGTGGACGTCCGGATTGAGGCAGCCCTGGCGAAGCTGTGGTCGAGTGAAATGGCGTGCAAGGTGGCCGACGAACTGGTCCAGATCCGCGGCGGGCGGGGTTACGAGACCGCCGATTCCCTGCGGGCCCGCGGGGAGCGTGCGGTGGCCGCCGAGCAGCTGCTACGGGACCTGCGGATCAACCGGATCTTCGAAGGATCCACCGAAATCATGCACCTGCTCATTGCCCGGGAGGCAGTCGATGCTCACCTGTCGGCGGCCGGTGATCTGGCGTCGTCGGACGCTGACCTGGCCGCAAAGGCGAGAGCCGCGGTCGGGGCGAGCGGGTTCTACGCCCGCTGGCTGCCCAAGCTGGTGGCGGGCCAAGGCCTGAATCCTGCGGCCTATGGTGACTTCGGGAGCCTGGCCAAACATCTGCGCTTTGCGGAACGGTCCTCCCGGCGTCTGGCGCGCAACACCTTCCTCGGGATGGGCCGGTGGCAGGCCGGGCTGGAGCACAAGCAGGTGTTCCTCGGCAGGATTGTCGACATCGGTGCCGAGCTTTTTGCGATGGCGGCGGTCTGTACGCGCGCTGAGCTGCTCCGCTCGGAGGATCCGGACGAGGGCCGCACCGCCTATCAGCTGGCAGACGCGTTCTGCCTGCAGTCCCGGGGTCGGATCGGGCGACTCTTCACCGACCTGTGGAGCAACACCGACTCCTCCGACCGCCGTTTGTCCCGGCAGGTCCTCGACGGCACCTACACCTGGCTGGAGAAGGGGATCATCGACCAGTCCGAGGGCACCGGACCGTGGATTGCGCCCCGGCCGGAGGGACCGTCAACCCGGCCCAACCTGCACCGGAATTACCGCTGACACTAACGCGCCCCGCGCTTCCGGCCAACGTGGCGCCGGGACGCTCGGGCGCTATGCCAGGCTGTTGCGGAGGAGCCGCCCGGACGGAGTCGAATAGTCGATGACCCGGCCGCGGAGGAAGGTTCGGCGCACGACACCCGAGAGCTGCTTCCCGGCGTACGGGGTGATGGGGTTCTTGTGGTGCAGCTTCCCCGGGTCGACGACAAACACGTCGTCGGGCGCGAAAATCGCGAGGTCCGCGTCATAGCCGACCGCGAGGCGCCCCTTCGTGGTGAGCCGTGCCAGCTGCGCCGGCCGGGCGGACATCCAGTCGCTGACCTGGTGAAGGTCGATGCCCCTTTGCAGCGCCTCCGTCCAGATCAGGGAGAGGCCCAGTTGCAAGGAGGAGACCCCTCCCCACGCCACCGCGAAGTCACCGTTCTCCAGGTCCTTCAGATCGAGGGTGCTCGGTGAGTGATCGGAGACGATGCAGTCAATGGTGCCGTCCCGCAGGCCTGCCCAGAGCAGCTCGCGGTTGCTCGCTTCCCGGATGGGTGGGCAGCATTTGTAGGCGGTGGCACCATCGGGGATCTCTTCGGCCGTGAGGGTCAGGTAATGGGGGCACGTCTCGACCGTCAGTCGGACGCCGTCCCGCTTCGCCGCGGCAATCAACGGTAGGGCATCCGAGGATGACAGGTGCAGGATGTGCGCGCGTGCACCCGTGCGACCGGCCCGCTCAATCACCTCGGCGATGGCTACGTTCTCGGCCCCGCGGGGCCGGGAGGCCAGGAAGTTCCCGTAGGCCGTTCCTGCCGCCGAGGGCGCCCGCTCGATCGCTCCCGCGTCCTCCGCGTGCACGATCATGACCGAGTCGAAACCCGCCAGGACCGCCATGTCCTGCTCCATTTCCGCGGGGTCGAGGGCGGGGAACTCGTCCACCCCCGAGTGCAGCAGGAAACACTTGAACCCGAAAACCCCCTCGTCGTGCAGTGGCCGCAGGGCGTCGGTGTTCCCGGGAACTGCCCCTCCCCAGAACCCCACGTCGACGAACGCCTGGTCCTTCGCGACGTCCTGCTTGGTATGGAGGGCCCCGGGGTTGGTAGTCGGTGGAAGGGAGTTCAGCGGCATATCGATGATGGTGGTGACACCGCCGGCAGCCGCGGCCCGGGTGGCGGAGGCGAATCCCTCCCACTCGGTCCTGCCGGGCTCGTTGACGTGGACGTGAGTGTCTACGAGACCGGGAAGGAGCACTTCGGTGCTGGTCAGTTCGACGATCTCGTTGCCCGACAGTCCACTTCCGAGGGGTTCGACCGCGCTGACCCGCCCGTCCAGGATTCCGACCTCGCGGGGGAGCTCGCCAGCGGGCGTCATGATGCGCTCGCCCCGGATCACCAGGTCAAAGTGCGGCTGCGTTCCTCCCGGTGAGCGCGTTTCGGTGGCGTGGGGCATGCTGTCTCCTGACGTCCGTCTGACCCATCAACGTACCCGGTGCTGCTACATTCACCTAGACAGATACTTCCACTCAGTAGGCAGTGGTATCCATCAGGCGAAATCGTCGCGAGGAGATCCGGTGAATAATTCCCTCAGCTTCCCTGCCGGGACGTGGGTGAGCCGATGACCGAGCCCACGCTGAGCGCTGCCGACTACAAGGCAATCGACACCGTCCTGCAGTCCACCGACCGGCTGCTGTCCGAAAACTACCCGGGGGATGACGGCACCCGCCAGCCCGTCCACACGGTCTACGTGCCAGCCGACCGGTTCACCGGAACCCTGGTTGCGGAGTGGGGTGCTGGGGCGCTCGCTGCCCTTCGCGCGCAGGGCGGCATGGAGGCGCTGTCCGCCACGATGGGCCTGCCGGCTCCCCTGATCGACCAGATCAGCGCGCGGGTCACCGCCAAGCTCCACAGCGAACCGATCGAAGACCTCCGGCTGGATTTCGAGGACGGGTACGGGCTGCGTGCTGATGCGGAGGAAGACGGCGATACGCTGCGGGTCGCCGACCTGGTGGCTGCCGCCGTCAAGGATGGGACCAGCCCGCCGTTCATTGGCATCAGGTTCAAGAGTCTTGAGGAATCCACCCGGGCCAGAGGACTGAGGACCCTCGACCTCTTTGCCGCCCGGCTGATGGAACGCGGCGGCCTGCCCGAGGGGTTGATTCTCACCCTGCCCAAGGTCAGCACCGCGGCCCAGGTCGAGGGGATGGTCTACGCCTGTGAGAAGCTCGAGCACTTCCACGCCCTCCCGGCGGGCCGGCTGCGGTTTGAAGTGCAAGTGGAGACCCCGCAGCTGATCCTCGCCGCAGACGGGACAGTGCCCGTCGCGAAACTGTTGCAGGTGGGCAACGGGCGTGTATCGGCGCTGCACTATGGCACCTACGACTACAGCGCATCGCTGGAGATCGCCGCGGCTTACCAGGCCATGGATCATCCCGCGGCCGATTTCGCCAAGCAGGTCATGCAGGTGGCCGTCGCGGGCACCGGCGTGCGGTTATCCGACGGCTCGACGAACATCCTGCCGCTGGGCTCGGACGAAAATGTCCTCAGTGCCTGGAAACTGCATTCGGCCCTGGTGCAACGATCCCTGGAACGCGGGTACTACCAGGGCTGGGACCTGCACCCGGCCCAGCTTCCCAGCCGTTTCGCCGCGACCTACCTGTTTTACCGGCGTGGGTTCGGTGCTGCCGCCGCACGCCTGCGGAACTACGCACACCGGCTGGAAAGCACGGTGCTCGATGAACCTGCCACCGCGCGTGCCCTTGCCCGTTTTCTGCAGCGGGGGCTTCTCTGCGGTGCCGTTGATCCGCAGGAAATCGACGCTGCAGTCAGTCTTTCAGCGCACCAACTCGCAGCGCTGGCCCAGTCCGGGTTGATGCCCACCGCCAAGGAGAATAATGACTGATCCCACCTACTACGCTCCGCAGACCGGGCTGCCCCCACAGTCGGCGTTGCTTACGGACCGCGCCATCGTGACCGAGGCGTACACCGTCATCCCCCGGGGAGTCCTGCGGGACATTGTCACCAGTGTCCTCCCCGAATGGACGGGCACCCGTGCGTGGATCCTCAACCGTCCGGTGGCCGGCGGCGCGACGACGTTCGCCCAGTACCTGATGGAGGTCGCCCCTGGTGGCGGTTCGGGTGCACCCGAACCCCAGCGGGAGGTCGAGTCGTTTGTCTTCCTCCTCGCCGGGGAGCTCGCCGTCACCATTGACGGCGTGGTGCACTCGCTGACGCCCGGAGGGTTCGCCTACCTGCCCGCCGGGTCTCACTGGCAGGCGGAGAACCGTGGCGCTGACCTGGCGAAGTTCCAGTGGATCAGGAAGCGCTATGAGCCCCTGGCCGGTCACACGGCCCGGGCCGTCGTCGGCAATGAGCGCGACGTCGAACCGGGTGCAATGCCGGACACCGACAACAAGTGGCGCACCACCCGCATGCTCGATGTCCAGGACCTCGCGTACGACATGCACATCAACGTGGTCACGTTCGAGCCGGGTGCGTCCATTCCCTTCGCGGAAACGCACGTCATGGAGCACGGACTGTACGTGCTGGAGGGCAAGGCGGTGTACCGGCTGAACGGGGACTGGGTGGAGGTTCAGGAAGGTGACTACATGTCCCTGCGGGCCTTCTGCCCGCAGGCTTGCTATGCCGGCGGGCCCACCAACTTCCGCTATCTGCTGTACAAGGATGTCAACCGTCAGATTATCCTCTGACCTACCAGCGCGACCCGGCGAAGGATGTTGCCAGCGAATGCTTGACACATCCGGCGTGACAGGGATTACACTTTCGTGAAATAGGTATTCCGCACTGCAGAAACATCGAATCAAGTCGATTCGTCGATGGTCAAGGGTGTTCAGCGCTGCAGTGGACAACGACGAAGGCTGACACCCATGCGCCTGAGCGACTTCAATTCGGCCCCTTCCACAGCTGCTGCCGCCTTCCTTGGTCCGTGTGCGGATGTGCCCCGCTGGATCACCGCCATCGTCGAGGCCCGCCCTTATGCCACGCGTGCCGACCTTCTGGCCCATGCCGCCGACGCGGCACCCGCCTGGACCGAAGCGGAGCTGGACCGGGCGCTGCAGCACCATCCACGGATCGGGGAACGCGCCCAGGGCGCCTCCGCGGAAAATGAGCTGTCCCGCCGCGAGCAGTCCGGCGTCGACAATTCAGCCGACACAGCGGAACAGTTGGTCGCCGGCAACCGGGAGTACGAAGCGAAGTTTGGCCGGGTATTCCTGATCCGTGCTGCCGGCCGCAACGCCGAGGAAATCCTGACCCACCTGCAATCCCGGCTGAACCATACGCCCGAGAACGAGTTGCCGGTGGTTGCCGAGCAGCTCAGGGAAATCGCCCTCATCCGCCTGGAAGGCCTTGTCACATCATGACCCCGAGCCATATCACCACCCACGTCCTTGACACCGGCACCGGCCGTCCCGCGGAGGGCATCACCGCGCAGTTGTCTGCACAATCCCCCGCCGGATGGGAACCGGTGGCGGCGGGAACCACCGATGCCGACGGCCGGATCCGGTCTTTGGGCCCGGAACAGGTGGACCCCGGAATCTACCGGATCACCTTCGCCACCGGCGAATACTTCGGCAGTACCGGCACCGGGACCTTCTTCCCTGAGGTGACCCTGACCTTCAGCGTCACCTCAACCGAGCACTACCACGTACCGCTACTCCTGAGCCCATTCGCCTATTCAACGTATCGAGGGAGCTAACCATGACTGCAACGAGCCACCAGGACACCGTTCACACCCCCGGTGCTGATTCCGCTGACACCGGACGCATCGTCCTGGGGCGCAACCAGTACGGGAAAGCCGAGGTACGTCTGGTCCGGATCACCCGGGACACCGACCGCCACACCATCGAGGACCTCAACGTCACCTCTCAGCTGCACGGCGATTTCGAGGCCGCCTACACCGACGGCGACAATTCGCAGGTGGTCGCGACCGACACCCAGAAAAACACGGTGTACGCATTCGCGAAGGAAGGCGTCGGCTCACCCGAAGCCTTCCTCCTGCGTCTCGGCGCCCACTTCACCACAAGTTTTGACTGGGTAACCGGCGGGCGGTGGTCAGCGGAGCAGTACCGGTGGGACCGGATCAACGACCACAACCACGCCTTTTCCCGCAACACCTCAGAAACCAGGACCGCCCTCCTGCTGGTCGAGGGCAGGCATCAGCACATCGTCGCCGGAATCCAGGGCCTGACAGTCCTGAAGTCCACCGGATCCGAATTCCACGGTTTCCCCCGTGACCGCTACACCACCCTGCCCGAAACGACTGACCGCATCCTCGCCACGGACGTCACCGCCAGGTGGAGGTACACCCCCGGAGACACCGCCGGCATAGATTTCGACGCCGCCTACGACAGTGTGCGCGGGATCCTCCTGGACACGTTCGCCCAGACGCACTCGCTGGCCCTGCAACAGACCATGTTCCAGATGGGCAAGAAGGTCCTTGAGGCGCACCCGGAAATCCAGGAAGTCAGGATGTCCCTGCCGAACAAGCACCACTTCCTGGTGGATCTGGCGCCGTTCGGACTGGAGAATCCGAACGAGGTCTTCTTCGCCGCCGACCGTCCCTATGGCCTGATCGAGGCGACGGTTGAGCGCGAAGGCGCAGCCAGCGAATCAGCCGTCTGGGCCGACACCCCCGGATTCTGCTAGACCCGGCATGTTCGACGACGGCGACCACTACGATGGCGGCAAGCTCATGATGGGCCACCCACCGGGCAGAACGATTCATGAGGTACATCAGGGGAAATGGTGAGGAACGGGATGGAACGGATAGAAGTTACGGTCAATGGTCAGGTTCGGTCGTGCGACGGCGTCAGCCCGCACACCAATCTGCTCGACTGGCTGCGGGACGGTGGTTTGACCGGTTCCAAGGAAGGCTGCGCGGAGGGCGAATGCGGTGCCTGCGCGGTAATGGTTGCCCGCCCGGACGGCCCCGACGGCAGCCGCTGGACCTCGGTCAACGCGTGCCTGCCCCCTGCGCTGGCCTTCGACGGCCAGGAAATTGTGACGGCCGAGGGACTCGGCAGCGCGCCCGGAGCCCGCGCCGCGAGACAAATGCACCCGGTCCAGCAGGAAATGGCGGAACGGGGAGGATCCCAGTGCGGCTACTGCACCCCCGGCTTTGTCTGCTCCATGGCGGCGGAGTACTACCGCCCCGAACGCACCGTCAGCACCGCCGGTGAGTCCGGTGGAGCTGTTGACCCGGTTGCAGAGGGACAGGCCCCGCAGGAGACGTCCGACACCGGAACCTCCGCCGTCGGCGAGGAACACACCACCGACCACGAGACGGGCCCCAACGGGTTCGACCTGCACGCGCTGAGCGGAAACCTTTGCCGCTGCACCGGCTACCGGCCCATCCGTGACGCAGCTTTTGCGCTCAGCACCCCCGACCAATCAGATCCACTGCTGCTCCGCCAGGACAGCCCGGCGCCGGCGGCCCGTCCCACCCACAGCGCCGTCGACGGTGCAGAATTCGTGCGGCCACACACCATGGCTGACCTGTTCCAGCTCCTCGCGAGGGATCCCGAAGCCAAGCTGGTGTCCGGCAGCACCGATCTGGGCGTGGAGATCAACCTGCGGCACTCCCGGCCCGCGCTCGTGCTGGCCATCGACCGGCTTGAGCCCCTACGCGCCCTCACCGTCGGCGCCGACAGCATCGAAATCGGCGCAGCCCTCACCCTCTCCGAGGTGGAGCGTGGGCTGAACGGGCGGGTCCCCCTCCTGGACCAGCTGTTTCCACGGTTCGCGTCCCGGCTCATCCGCAACGCGGCGACCTTCGGCGGCAACCTGGCGACAGGTTCCCCCATCGGCGATTCGGCGCCGGTACTGCTGGCGCTGGACGCCGTCGTCGTCCTGGCGTCGGCGGACGGCGACCGGGAGGTGCCGCTGAGCGAGTACTACACCGGATACCGGCAGAGCGTCAGGGAGGCCGGTGAGCTGGTGCGCGCGGTGCAGATCCCGCTCCCTCTCGCCGAACAGAGCGCCTTCTACAAGATTTCCAAGCGCCGCTTCGACGACATTTCAAGCGTTGCCATCGGCTTCGCCGCCCATCTGGATGATGGCGTCGTATCCTCGATCCGGATTGGGGTCGGCGGAATCGCGGCCACGCCGATTCGCGCCCGCCGGACCGAGGAAGCGCTGCAGGGTCACCCGTGGACCCAGTCAAGCGTCGCTGCCGCCGCCGCCATTCTGGCCACCGAGGGGACCCCGATCGACGATCTGCGGGCCAGTGCCCGCTACCGTTCCGCCATGCTCGAGCAGTCACTGCTCAGGTTCTTCGCGCGGACGCAGGACGCCACGCCGGAGGTGGCCCGGTGAGGTCCCTCGCGAACCGCCCCGTCGATCCTGTGGTGGGCCAGTCCGTCTCCCATGAAAGTGCTGACCTCCACGTCACGGGGGAGGCGCTCTACACCGATGACCTCGTGGTCCGCAGCGCGAACGTGTTGCACGCCTGGCCCGTCCAGGCGCCGCACGCCCACGCCCTGGTCGAGTCGCTGACCACCGACGTGGCGCTCACGGTGCCGGGGGTGGTCCGGGTCCTGACGGCGGAGGACGTGCCCGGAATCAACGACGCGGGCATCAAGCACGACGAACCGCTCTTTCCCACCGAGGTCATGTTCTATGGCCACGCGGTGTGCTGGGTGTTGGGGGAAACCCTTGAGGCAGCCCGCCTCGGAGCCGCGGCCGTGCAGGTCCAGTACCGGCTGCTGCCGTCCCTCCTGACCCTGACCGAAGCCATCGGGGCCGAGAGTTTCCAGGGCAACCAGCCGACGCTGAGCAGGGGCGAGGCGGATGCCGCACTGGCCGCCTCCGCGCACCGGTTCAGTGGTGACATCGAGTTCGGCGGCCAGGAACACTTCTATCTGGAGACCCATGCTTCCTTCGTGTACGTCGACGAGGGCGGGCAGGTTTTTGTTCACTGCAGCACCCAGCATCCCTCCGAGACGCAGGAAATCGTCGCCCACGTGCTCGGTATGCCAAGCCACGAGGTGACGGTGCAGTGCCTGCGGATGGGCGGCGGGTTCGGCGGGAAGGAAATGCAGCCCCACGGTTTCGCGGCCATTGCCGCGCTGGGCGCCACCCTGACCGGCCGCCCGGTGAGGCTGCGGCTCAACCGGACCCAGGACATCACCCTTTCCGGCAAGCGGCACCCGTTCCACGCCCGCTGGGAGGCCGGATTCGATGAGGAGGGACGGATCCAGGCGCTCAAAGCCACGCTGACCAGCGACGGCGGGTGGAGCCTTGACCTGTCGGAGCCAGTCCTCGCCCGGGCGCTATGCCACATCGACAATTCCTACTGGATCCCCAACGTGGAGGTTCATGGCCGGGTGGCCAGGACCAACAAGACCTCTCAGACCGCGTTCCGCGGATTCGGCGGCCCCCAGGGCATGTTCGTCATCGAGGACATCCTGGGACGCTGCGCGCCGCTCCTCGGCGTCGAGCCCGGTGAGCTTCGGAAGCGGAACCTGTACGTTCCGGGGCAGACCACCCCCTATGGCCAGCCGGTCCGGCACGCCGAACGGCTGCAGGCCATCTGGCAGCAACTCCACGACAGCGCCGACGTGGTCCGGCGGCAGGAGAAAATCAGGGAATTCAACGCCAGCCACCCGCACCTCCGGCGTGCCCTGGCCGTCACACCCGTCAAATTCGGCATCTCCTTCAACCTCACCGCGTTCAACCAGGCCGGCGCGCTGGTCCACGTCTACAAGGACGGGTCAATCCTCATCAACCACGGTGGCACCGAGATGGGGCAGGGGCTGCACACGAAGATGCGCCAGGTGGCGGCGACGGCACTCGGCGTGCCGCTGGCACTGGTGCGGCTGGCGCCCACCCGCACCGACAAGGTCCCCAATACGTCGGCAACCGCCGCCAGTTCGGGCGCTGACCTGAACGGCGGGGCGGTGAAGAACGCCTGTGAGCAGATCCGTGACCGTCTCGCCGAGGTGGCCGCGCGGAAACTGAACATCCACCCCGACGACGTCCGCTTCGTGAAGGGCGTGGTCACCGGCATCGGTTTCACCGACCGGGAGATCAGTTTCGCGGACCTGGCCCGCGACGCGTACTTCCAACGCGTTTCCCTCTCCGCCGCCGGGTACTACCGGACCGAGGGTCTGCACTGGGACATCTCGCGCATGCAGGGCGAACCGTTCAAGTACTTCAGCTACGGGGCGGCGGCCTCCGAGGTTGAGGTCGACGGGTTCACCGGGGCCTACCGCCAGTTGCGCACCGACATTGTGCACGACGTAGGCGACAGCCTGTCACCGCTCATCGACGTGGGACAGATCGAGGGTGGTTTTGTGCAGGGTGCCGGCTGGCTGACCCTCGAGGATCTGCGCTGGGATGTGTCCGACGGGCCGGATCGGGGTCGGCTGGCCACCCAATCGGCGAGCACCTACAAGCTGCCCAGCTTCTCCGAAATGCCCGAGGAGTTCAACGTGCACCTCTTCGAGCGGGCCACCGAGGATGGGGTGGTCTACGGGTCGAAGGCGGTCGGCGAACCACCGCTGATGCTCGCCTTCAGCGTCCGGGAGGCGCTCCGCCTCGCGGCAGCCGCGTTTGGGCCGGGCGGTCGGGAGGCCCAACTGGCCAGCCCGGCTACTCCGGAGGCGGTCTTCTGGGCGCTCACGCAGGCCCGGGACGCGCAGGCAGCGCGCGACGGCGGAACCACCGGCGCGCAGGATGATCGACCGTTCCTGCCAATCCCCGAGCCAGCGCACCAGGGTGGAATCCAGGGTGACTGACTGGGACGGATCGGCTGAGCTACATTGACTGACATGGACTGGTTGGAAGCGCTGCAGCGTCTCCGCTCGACGGATCAGCCCGGAGTGCTCGCCACGGTTACCGGGGTACGCGGCCACGCGCCACGGGAGGCCGGTGCGAAAATGCTGGTGGGGGCAAGCGAATCGTGGGACAGCATCGGCGGCGGCAATCTGGAGGCCACCGTGATCGACCGTGCCCGTGCCATGCTCGACGGCGGCGCCACCACCCCCGAGAGCCTCACCTTCACGCTCAATGAGCGCGCTGTCACCCAGCACGGGAAGCAGTGCTGCGGCGGCGTCGTCGAGGTCCTCCTCGAACCGTTCCTGCCCCGGCCCACCGTGGCGGTGTTTGGTGTGGGTCACGTGGGCCATGAGCTGGCGCGCATTCTGTCCCGGCTGCCCGTCCACCTGTACCTGGTGGATAGCCGGGCGGACCAGGTCAGCCCCGACCGGCTCGCCGACGTACTCGGCGGGGTCGCGGACGTCCACCCCGTGCATAGTCCCGTGCCGGATTCGGTGCTGGGGACCCTGCCCGCCGGGGCCCATGTGCTCATCATGACCCATGACCACGCCGAGGACTTCCTGCTGTGCGACGCGGCCCTGCACCGCAGCGACCTGGGCTCGGTCGGTCTGATCGGGTCCAGCGCCAAATGGTCACGTTTCCGGGCGCGACTGCAGACCGAGGGCCATCCGGGCGAGACGATCGAGCGCATCAGCTGCCCCATCGGACTACCGGACATCGCTGGCAAAGCGCCTGCCGTGATCGCGATCAGCGTCGCGGCCCGGCTGCTGCAGCTCCTTCCAACTGCCGCCCCCAGCGGGGCGACGGCGGGCAGACGCTAGCGGACCCAACTGTGGGGTGCGGGACGGCGGGTGCTGGGGAGGGAGTTGTTGAGCCGCCACTCGTGAATCCACTCGGGGAGCACCAGATCCGCTGGCGGCTCGCCGAAGGCGGCGAAGATGTCCTCGTTGCTGACCGGACCGCTCCTGGAGACCAGGCGGGTGGCGATGACTGCCTTCGCGTAGATCTCGCCGGCGCTGACCATGCGCTGCTCAAAGTAGATGGCCCGCTCGTCGAACCCGACGATCCGGGTCTCGATCGTATAGCGTTGCCCCAGTGTCAGGGATTTGCGGAAGCTGATGGTTTCGCCGTTGGCCACCGGGCTCCAGCCCCGTCGGCGCATCTGGGACCAGGTGCCGCTGCGGATCATCAGATCGAAGCGGCCCAGATCCATCAGCGAGAAATACATGCCGTTGTTGACATGCATCGCAATGTCGATATCGGTGGGCAGCACCCGCAAGGGCAACGACGACTCTCCCCAGATGCTGAGGCGCGGGCGGCGCCGGGAGATGAACAGGGTCAGCAGGGTCCGAAGCAGAAGATGCATACCCCTACATTACCGGCCAGTAACATGCCTCGAGCCTGCCCGGCGTGAGCGGCAGGGTCACCGCCTCCGGGGCTGAGGACCGCGGGGTATCTAGACTCGGGTAATGACCGCACCGTACCCGTATGCCCTGTCCTTCGATCGATACCGCGCGCTGTTGGACCGTGATCATGCCCGGATGGTCGAGGTGGCGGCCGCCGCGCTCACCGCGCAGGTGCCGGCCTGCCCCGGCTGGTCCGGCGAGGATCTGATCCGGCACACCGCGATGGTCTACCTGCACAAGGCCGAGTCCATCAGAACCGCTGCCAAGCCAGCCGGCACCTGGCCACCCGCAGAGCTTGCCCAGCTGGAGCCGGTTCACGCGCTGCGACAGTGCTACGCCCGCCTGATGGACCAGTTCGATAGCCACTCACCGGGCGATCCGGCGTTCACCTGGGTCAAGGACGATCAGAGTGTTGGCTTCTGGATCCGCCGGCTGGCCCACGAGACCTCCATCCACCGTTACGACCTCGAATCGGCGCTGGGTACCGCGTCACCGATCGACCCGGACCTCGCCGTCGACGGGATCGATGAGGTGCTCACCGTCATGCTGGTGCGCAGCAAGCCCGACGACGGCGCCACCGGCTCGACGGTCACCCTTCGGACTGCTGGGCTCGCCTGGACGGTGACGATCAACCCCGCGGTGGTAACACTGGAGCGGCTGGTCAGCGATCGGGCAGACGCCCAAATCAGTGGAAAACCAACGGAGTTGCTGCTCTGGCTCTGGGGTCGGGGACCGCTTCCCGAGGGCGCCCCACCCAGCGACGCAGCAGCCGAGCTGCGCCGCCGGCTGGCGACGGCCACCTAGCCTCCGCACGCCGGAACCATCCCCGGCCAGGACCGCCAGACGACCCTTCGGGAGGACCGGCGGCCAGACGCTGGCTTCTAGACGTTGATGCCCTCCCCCTGGAAGAGCTCGCTCACCGACTCGCCGGTGTGAATCCGACGGATCGCCTCGGCGAAGGCATTAGCCACCGAAATCACCTTCAGCTTCGGATGGGACTTGTCAGCCCCGATCGGGACCGTGTCGGTGCAGAGGACCTCGATGACGTCGTCGCGCTCGGCGATGCGTTCCACCGCCCCGTTGGAGAAAATACCGTGGGTGCACACCACCCGCGCCTTCCGCGCGCCCATCTTGGCCAGGTGGTCCAGCAGTTCCAGGACGGTACTCCCGTTGGCGATCTCGTCGTCGAGCACCACGATGTCCTTGTCCCGCACATCGCCGATGATCGACGTGATCTGCACCCTGTCGTTCTCGAACCGTTCCTTCGCCCCCGCCGCGACGGGGGTGCCCAGGAGGCGGGAGAACGCCGTCGCGGCCTTGGCGTTACCCAGGTCCGGCGACACCACGATGGTGTTGCTCAGGTCCAGGTCCTGGAAGTGCGCGGCCAGTTCGCGCAGGGCGTGCAACTGATCGACGGGCACCCCGAAAAAGGCCTGCACCTGCGGGGCGTGCAGGGTCATGGTGAGCACCCGCGAAGCACCCGCCGTGGTCAGCAGGTCCGCCACCAGCTTGCCGCCGATCGAGATGCGCGGGGCGTCCTTCTTGTCGGAGCGGGCGTAGGAGTAGTGGGGCATCACCGCGGTAATGCGCCCGGCGGAGGCACCGCGGGCCGCATCGATCATCATCAGCAGCTCCATCAGGTTTTCCTGCACCGGTTTGACCAGCGGCTGGACAATGAACACGTCCCGTTCCCGGCAGTTCTCCAGCAGCTGCACCTCCAGGCAGTCGTTGGCGAAACGCTGCAACCGGGAGGGGAGCAACGGCACGCCCAGGTGCCCGCAGATCTCCGCCGCGAATCCCCCGCTTGCTTGTCCACTGAAAACGGCAATCTCTTTGATCAACGACTTACCTCTCACGGCAGGTGGTGGGGATCGTGCTGTGCACACCATTGTCGTACACATTGGCCCGCTGCGGTTCCCGGTGTTGCGCGGTGAAGTAACGTTGATGCCGGATCGGGGCCCCCACCGAACCGACAACGACGTCACTTCACAGGAGAACACCACCATGGCACCCTCTGGTCCCCCCTCAAAACAGCAGACATCAGCAGTGTCGGCGGCCATGCGTCCGATCAACTCGGTGGTTGAACGCTTCCTGCCCAGCGCCCTGGTGTTCGCGGTGGTCCTCAGCCTGGTGGTTGCTCTCGCCGCCCTGGTCTTCACCGACGCCGGCCCCGTGGACGTCCTCACCGGATGGGGCGACGGGTTGGCCGGGCTGCTCGCCTTCATGACCCAGATGGCGCTGATCCTGCTGCTGGGGCACGCACTCGCCCATACGGGCCCGGTCCGGAAACTCCTGGCCCGCCTCGGCGGGATCCCCCGAAGCCCACTGCAGGCGTACGTCTTCGTGTTTGTGGTTGCTGCCGCCGCGTCTCTGATCACCTGGGGGCTCGGCCTCGTCGTCGGTGGTCTGCTCGCGAAGGAGGTCGCCGCGCAGGCCCGCGAGCGCGGAATGGCCTTGCACTTCCCGATGCTCGTCGCCGCCGGTTTCTCCGGCTTCGTGGTGTGGCACATGGGGTACTCGGGATCCGGCCCGCTGACCGCCGCCACCGAAGGCTCCTTCATCGCCGAGCAGCTGGGGCGCACCATTCCCATCACCGAGACCACCTTCTCCTGGTGGAACATCACCGCCGCCATTGCCACGATCATCCTGGTGGCCGCCGCGCTGGCGCTCGTCTCACCGCGTGCCGGGGATCAGATCACCGAACTGGAGGTCGACGCCCGCCGGTCCGACGATGTGAAGCTCGACGACGAGGTTGTCACCCCCGCCGACCGCATCGACGCCAGCCGGATCCTCACCACCGTGGTGGGCGTGGCGCTGGTCGCCTACCTGGTGGTCCACTACGTGCAGGGCGGCACCGCCACTCTGGACATCGTCAACTGGACCTTCCTCGCCCTGCTGTTCCTGCTGGTCCGCAGCCCGTTCGAGCTCATCGCCCTCACCAAGAACGCCGCCTCCAACGTCGGTGAGATCCTGCTCCAGTTCCCCCTGTACGCGGGGATCATGGGGATAATGACGACGACGGGGCTCATCAACCTGGTTTCCGACGCGATTGTGAGTATCGCCAGCCCGACGACGTTTGGCTTGTTCGCGCTCCTGTCCGCCGGTCTCGTTAACTTCTTCGTGCCCTCCGGTGGTGGCCAGTTCGCGGTCCAGGCACCGATCATGCTCGACGCCGCTGAACGCCTGGGCGTGGACCCGGCGATCGCGATCATGGCGGTGTCCTACGGTGACCAGTGGACCAACATGATCCAGCCGTTCTGGGCGTTGCCGCTGCTGGCCATCGCCGGGTTGAAGATGCGGGACATCCTCGGATACACGATGGTGACCCTGATCGTCTCGGGTGCGGTGTTCGCGGCGATCCTGCTGATCGTCGGGGCCGGGCTGGTGGGCTAGCCCGGACGGTTACCTTACCGGCGCCGTCGACGGCAGACCCTCATCCCTGACCAGCCGGCGGAGGCCACCCTTCGGCGGCACCACCACCGGGTTCGGCCACCGCGGCGGGAGGTTGTCACCCAGGGTGACCCGCCGGATCTTGCGGCCCGCCAACGGGAGCACCCAGTCGTGGATCCACCGCCGTTGCTCGCGCTCCCATTCCCTGAACGTCTTCGGGACTGGCGGGTCCCAGTCCGTCAGCTTCACCGAGTGCGGAACTGCCAAGAGGTCCAGCACCTGCGAGGCCATATACCTGTGGCCGGCCTTGGACATGTGCAGCCGGTCCGGACCCCACATCCGCCGGTCCTGGTAGGCGCTGAAGGACCAGTAGTCCACCAGGTCCGCGCCATAGGCGTCAGCGATCCGCCGGACGCCGTCGTTATAAAGCTGGTGCCGCTTCCGAAGAAGCCGGAGGGCGGGTGTCACGTCGACGTCGTACCCGGTGAAAAGCAGCAGCCGGGCTCCGGTGGCGGCCAGGGGTGCCACCAGCTCCTCGTAGTCGGCCAGGATTTGCGGCACGGAGGTCCCCGCGTCGAGGATGTCGTTGCCCCCGGCATAGAGCGTGATCAGGGTGGGGTGCAGGTCCACGGCCCGCTCCAGCTGTTCGGCGGCGATGTGGCGCAGTCGTTTGCTGCGCACGGCCAGGTTCGCGTACTCCCAGCCCGGCTGGTCCTTGGCCAGCTTCTCGGCGACCCGATCGGCCCAGCCGCGGACCCCATTGGGCAGGTGCTTGTTCGGGTCACCGACCCCCTCGGTGAAGGAATCACCCAGGGCGACGTACCGTAGCGTGGGCCCGCTCATGTAGGGCCAGCGGCCCCGCGGTGAGGGGCAACGGCGGGTGCTTCTAGCTCAGAGGCGCAGCAGTGCATGTTCAAGCAGGACCTCCTCGTAGTGCTGAATGAGCAGTTCGCAAAGCACCGGCCAGGTGCGGCCCTGCACGCCCTCGAAGGCGGCTTCGGCGAAGGCGAGACGCTTGGCGTCGTCGCCGATCAGGTCCACCACCTGGCGGCGCAACTGGTCCAGGTCGCCCGGCCGGTAAAGCCACCCGGTGCGGGAGACGTCCACCAGATCCACTGGTCCGCCCTTACCGGTGGCCACCACCGGTACGCCTGAGGCCATTGCCTCCTGGATGGTCTGGCAGAACGTTTCCAGCTCACCGGGATGCACGAAGAGGTCCAGGCTGGCCACCGCCGTCGCCAACTCTCCGCCACCCAGGAAACCGGTAAAGACGGCGTTAGGGAGCGTCTCTTCGAGGGTGCTCCGCAAAGGACCATCACCGATGATCACCAGTCGGGTGTTCTCGATGTCAGCGAGGACCCTCAGGTCCTCGACCTGTTTTTCCGCCGCGAGCCGGCCCACGTAGCCGATCAGCCGTTCTCCGCCCGGGGCAAGCCGTGTCCGGAGTTCCTCGTCGCGCCGGCCGGGATGGAACCGGCCCGTATCGACGCCCCGGCGCCACAACTGAACCCGGGGGATGCCGTGGCCTTGCAGTTGGTTCACGGCAGCGGTGGAGGGTGCAAGGGTGCGGGCGGCGCCCTCGTGGATGTTCTGAACCCGCTGCCACGCCCAGTTGGTCAGGAACGGTACACCGTACCGTGCCGCATACCCGGGAACATCAGTCTGGTAGACCGCGACCACCGGGATCCCGAGTTGCTCAGCGGCCCGGGTGGCACGCCATCCCAGCTCGAACGGTGACGCCAGATGAATGATGTCGGGTGCAAAGTCGGCGAGAATGTTCCGCACCCTGGCGACCCCTCCCAGGGCGACCCGGACAGTGCCGTAGCCCGCCAGGGGAACCGCTGGCAGCCGGTGGACGCGCACCGTTCGGCCGCCGATTGGCTCCTCGGTGGCACCCGCGCCTGAGGGGGCAATCACCAGCACCTCGTCGCCGCGGGCGGCGAAGTGCTCGAGCATCTTTTGGACGGAGTGGGTGACCCCGTTGACGGCGGGCAGGAATGTCTCGGCAACAATCACGATCCTCACGCCACAACGGTGGCAGTCCCGGGTGGTGAGCCGGTGACGGCCAGATGACCGGCGGTGGAAGCGTCAGTGAACAGCGGGAGATTGTGTCTTCGCCAGCCCGTTGCCGTGTCCGGGTCCGTGCCGGGCCGAATCCTCACCGGGCATGGCCCGGCGCGGTTAGCCTAGGGCCAGAGCAGGGTGCGGGACCAGCCAGCACCGTCCCGGGCATACCGGAGCCGCAGGTGGCGTCGTTCCGGGTCGGCCTGCCAGAACTCGACGCTGTCCGGGGACACCGTGTACACGGTCCAGGTGGTCGATCCGGGTGTCGGACCGTCCCCTTCCAGTCGTTGCACCTGGGTTGCGACGGCGTCGTCCAGTTCGTCCCGGGAGCGCAGGACGCTGCTCTGCTCGCCGGCGAGCACCAACGCCCGGGCTACGGGATGGCGGCGGCGGAAGTCGGCGTCGTTCTCCTCCGTGCCCGCCGGGCGAACAGAGCCCCGGATACGGATCTGCCGGCCCACCGTCGGCCAGAACAGGGTCAACGCCGCAGCCGGTGCGCCTTCCAGTTGCCGGCCCTTGGGACTGTCGCTGCTGGTAGCAAAGGAGAAACCGTTGTCGTCGACGTCCTTCAGGATCACCACCCGGGCGTCCGGGATGCCGTCCCGGTCCACGGTGCCGAGCGTGAGAGCGTGCGGCGCTGCCACGCCGTCCTCGACTGCCGCGGCCAGCCACTCAAGGAACAGGTCGGTCGGCGAACCCGGTGCAGCGGACGGGTCAAAGGCGGGCAGGGAGTCGGGGAACGCGGGGACCCCGCGGAGGAGGTCACGCATCGATTGGTGTTCACTCATGACACCAGCCTAGGCCCCGCTGTCGCGCTAAAGTCGAGAAATGACACCCGAGAAGGACAGTTTCACCGGCGGCAAGGATTACACCCGCTGGACCACGCCCGTGGGGCGCTTCCTGGTCCGGTGGGTCCGCGTCCTGGCCGGCTGGATCGGGCCGCACTGGGCGATGTTGCTGATCCTGGTGGTCGGTGGCGGGCTCGCGGTTTCGCTCGCCGTCGCATCAGCCGAAGTGTATGAGGCGGTTGCCGAGACGGACGGCATAGCCATCATTGATCAGCCAGCCCTGGATGCGTCGGTGCAACTGCGCAATCCGGCATTGGTGGCCCTGGCCACCGGGTTCACGTTCCTGGGCGGACCGATTGCGATGCCGATCCTCACCGCCGCAGCCATTGCCGCGCTCTGCTTCCGGCGACGGTCGGTCACCCCGCTGATCCTCGTGGCAGTCGCTGCCGCCGGTTCCCTCCTGATGACTGTCCTGGGAAAGAACGCGATTGGACGGTTACGTCCGCCCCTTGAGTTCGCTGTTCCCCCGTACGAATCGTCGCCGTCCTTCCCCAGCGGGCACACGCTGAACGCAATGGTGATCACCGGGATCATCGCCTACCTGCTGGTCCTGAGCGAACACCGCAAGCGAACCCGGGCCCTCATCGTTGCTGCCGCGCTGCTGTTCACCTTCCTGATGGCCGCCACCCGGGTCTATCTGGGCCACCACTGGGTGACCGACGTGGTGGTCGCTGCGACCCTGGGACTCGGGTGGCTGGCAGTGGTTATTACTACGCACCGGTTGTGGCTCACTTTGTCCGACAGGCATAGCGACAGGTAGAGCCAGAGTCGCTCCCGCTAGGGTGGTGAACCGCTGATTCATCAGTAGGGCGGAAGTTGTCAAGGTGAATGGGGCCAGTGGGAGTTAGGCGGCTGCTTCTGTCTGGGTTTCCTGGGATGGTTTGTTGATCCATGCCGCGCCGGGGACGGTGAGTATTTTTGGGTCCGTTTCGGTGCTGAATCGTTCGGGATTCTTCTGCCGTGCGGCGGCCAAAGTGATGGAGCGTTCGGTGGCCTTCGTCGCGGCAAGACCGTAGTGGACGTCTGCCGGGGTGTTTAGTCCGATTCCGGTATGGCGGTGGCTGTGGTTGTATCCTTCGACAAAAGTCGCCATGAAGGCCCTCGCATCGGCCAGGGAGCCGAATCGTTCAGGGAACACGGGAGCGAATTTCAAGGTCTTGAACCACGCCTCGCTGTAGGGGTTGTCATTGGATACGCGGGGCCTGGAGTGTGACCTGGTGACTTCCAGATCGGAGAGCAGTACAGCTACGGTCTTGGACGTCATAGAAGTCCCGCGGTCCGCGTGCACGATTTCCGGGATGCCGTGGATACCGAAGATTTCCTTCATCATCTCCACCGCCAACTCCCCGGATTCGTGGGCATGGACGTATGCGCCCACGATGTAGCGGGAGTAAATATCGAGCATCACGTAGGCATCGAAGTACTTACCCCTGACCGGGCCGGCAAGCTTGGTAATGTCCCAGCTGTAGACCTGCCCGGGGCCAGCCGCTGTCAATTCCGGAACGGTCCTGGGCGGATGGCGTGCCTGCCGGCGGCGCTCTTTGACCTGCTTATTCTCAGTCAATATCCGGTAGATCGTTGAGATTGAGCACAGGTAGGTCCCCTCGTCCAGCAGCTGCGCGTAGATCTGGACCGGGGCTAGATCCACGAAGCGGGCAGAGTTCACGGCAGCGAGGATACCGGCGCGTTCGTCCGGGTCGAGCTTGTTTGCCGGGACAGACACGGGCATCGGCCCGGCCTGCGGGATCCGCGGGCTGCGGGTTGCGGTCGCCCGCGGTATCCCGGCCAAGACCGCCGCTTCCCGCGTGGGGATATGCGCACCTGTGAGTTCGGCATAAACCCCCATCAGGGTTTCCTGTACCACTGCTGCTGCTCCTCGCTTTCGGAGATTTCCTCCAAAAGCTGCCGTGCTTTTCCCATGATGTCCAACGCTGCCCGAGTCCGTGCCAGCGTGCGTTCATTCACCTCCAGTTGCCGGCGTAGACGGGCGATTTCGGCCTGCTCAGCGGTAAGCTTGCCGATCTTCTCCCCGGGCTTCCTACCCTCGAGCACACCTGCATCACGGAGTTTGCGCCACTCAGTGATCTGGGAGGAATAGATGCCCTCACGACGAAGGTACGCCCCGCCTCCGGAGCCATCGTCACAGGCCTGTTGGTAAGCGGCCAGATGGGCTAGTTTCTGCGCCGGGGTAAACGACCTTCGAGGCCTTGGACCGCCGGCACGAGGGCCAGAATTACTCATGGACCCATCTTCCCGCACCCGGGAAATTGTGGAGATAGACATTGGTTCTGATCCTGATTCTCGCCCTACGAATTAGACGGACTTGCTATGAGCCACTGGCCTCAACTCACCCTGACACGTAGGGATATGGCAATCAAACCGGGACCACCCCTAACACCGGCAACACCACCTACAGCTGGCATGGAGCAGCACAACGCGCCCTCGATACATCAGGTCTCATTCTCATGGGAGCCCGCCTTTACAACACCTCCACGGGGCTCTTCACCAGCCGAGATCCGATACCCGGTGGCAACACTACAAGCTACACATATCCACAAGACCCCATCAATAAAAAGGACACCACGGGCGAATGGTGGGTCCTTGTCTTCTTGCCCGTCATCGTCCTGGTGCTGGTCTGGGTCGTTGTGTCTTACTACTGGTGGTACTTCTGGCGCCCTATCTACAGCCCACGCTGGCAATGGCGGCAAATTTGGCGACCATCATGGGTATGGCAGGTCCCCTGGGGGGTATGGTTTTCGAAGCCAAAACGTACGGGCGCCAAAAATGCCGATCGAGACGGGCACGGCGCCAACTCTGGAAGTAACGCGGGTGCACGGAAAAACACGCACGATAAGCACTCCAAAGCTCAGGGGCACGGCGGGAAGAAGAAATGGGTTAACCCCAATCAACCCAAGAATTCAAAGCGGAAGGCCACGTAGGTTTTTAGAGTCGAAAGGAATTAGTTCATGGGTGACATGCAACCTCAACTGGCAATATTCCGCTCATCACTGGAGTTGATTCTCTCAGGTGATCCAGCAGGTTTGTTCAACGCTGCCAATGACCTGCAACAAATTTCCAAGTCCGAAGCAATCGAAATCCTGTACCTGCTTGCGATCGAGCACAGAGAGGAGGAAGCACTACTCAACTACGGATATTTTCTCTGTGAGAGAGGACGCCCTGACGAGGGGATCGTTTATTTCGAGAAAGCTTATGCTTCCGGTGATCCAAAGGCAGCTTTTGCCCTTGGCCAAGAGCAACTCGAGATGGGTAACCCCCTAGAGGCGATCAAGTGGTTACGCATTGCGGGTGAACATCCATATGTTCCGCTCCGGCTGGCGATCGCTTACCGAGCAGTTGGGGACGAAATGTCAGCGGTAGAGGTGCTGCGTGCTGGTAGCGAGCAGAGCGCGGAAGCAGCAGTAGAACTCATCCAGACGACAGACCAGCTCGATACCGACAGCTCTATCCGCCTCTTAGAAAAGCACCTTGAAAATGGAGATGTTGACGTTCTACTTCCGCTCGCAGACCTATACTCGAAGGTCGGCCGACATGCCGACGGCATTGAGCTCCTTCGCCGCAGCGTTGCGGCAGGTGAACCCCATGCGCTTCATAATTTGGGGGTGGCTCTTTGGGAAGACGGACAGACAAGCGAAGGTAAAGCCACTCTCAAGAAAGCTGCTCAGAAAGGGGATCGTTTAGCAGTAGAAAAGCTGCATCAGATACGACGCAACAAACCATGATTATCTTGGAATGTCTAAGACAAAATAGGTCGACCCAGTTGCTAATCTGCAGGTGCCGCCAGGTGCTTCGGTAACCCCTCACCACACCGATGCCGACTCTGTGTACCGTTCTAGCGGGCCGGTCCGCCTCGACTCTTGTCTTTGCCCATCCCTGTCCCCAAGTTCGCTTTACGGGCCTTCGGTGCCTTCGCTGGGCCCTTCACGGCGTCGCCTGGGTGTTTGGCTTGGTCCGTTGCGGCCAGGACTCGGCCCTGTATGTGTTCCTCGTTCGCTGACCCTTTCAATGAGTTGGCGAACTCCTGATTGTGTTGGGCTGAACCGTAGGCAGCAGCCGATGACGCTCTAGCGTCTCCGGCTTGTCCGCGTAGGTTCTCGGCGTTGTCTTTGAGTACGTCGCTTTCGATGTCTCGCCCCATGGGTCCGATCCGGTCGAACAGCTCTTTTTCGCTGTTCCCGTATCGGGCTTCTAAACCGGTGTTGCCTTTCTCGAGAAAGCCGCCTTCTGCGAGGGCTTTTGATTCGTGCCAGTCCTTCGCCGCGTTCACGAACTCGGGATCTTTGAATAGGGAGTCGTCTGCTCCTGAATAGTTCTGCCCGATTTCCTCGCGCAGCTGCTCGATACTCGGACCGTTCACGCCGTCCTTCTCAATCAAGTACATGCGTTCGGCAACTGCCCGGTCTGTCTCTGCTGTGGCCTCCGGTCCAGTCGCTTCGCGGGAGTTGTTCAGCGCTTCCACCAGCTCGGGGTTGGCTAGGTAATCTTCGGGCACCTGGTGGCGCTCGATCTCTGGGCGTAGCGCTGCGGCGTTGGCGCGAATTTCCTCAGCTTGGGCGGCGGCGATCAGTGCCATAGATCCCTGATGGTCGCGCACCGCTTGTGTGCGGGCCTGCTCGGCTTGCTGCGCTTCGACAGCTGATCCGAGATATTGGCTGTCCCCGTTGAGGTCGTGGGTATTGATCCCGTAACGGCGTCCCACTTCTTGATTGATTCTCTCCGACGCGGCCAGTGCTTGCGGGTCGTGATCTTTCCACGCCTCTGCCGCCTGGTATGCCTCGACCACTTGATCCGGGGTGGCCTGGTCCCACCAACGGCCATGTTCTGTCGGTGCCACGGTGGCACGCATGGCCGTCCGCTCGGCGGTGATCTGTCGCTGCGCTTCGGTCTGGGAGCGCTCAACCTGGTCTTGGCGTTGCCGCATGGATTCCTGCCGTGCCCGCGCTAGTCGCTCCGCGATCTGTGAGGCGAGCATCAGCGATTGCCGGAACCCTCCCGATACTGCGTCATCAATGCCGTCTGACTCACTCATGATCTCTCCCCCTGTGTGCTGGTTACGGCGTGGACGCTTTAGCGCCCGTAGCCCTTATCCGGTTCTGGTGTGGTCGGTTGGTAGCGTTTCGCCGGTTCGGTTTTCGATGGGACGACACTGCCTGCCCTGGTCGCCGCGAAGTCTCCCCCGGCAAGTTCCGCCGCTGTGAGCTGTCGGCCCTCGGCCTGCTTCGCTGGCGTGCCAACCGTGGCTGCTGGTGCCTGTCCTGGTCCAGCCGTGACGAGAGCGGGCATGGTCTTGGAGAACGGGGCAAGCTCCGTGGTCAGTACCCGGTAAAGGTGCTGGCTTTCCCGCAACCGGCCCGACTGGTTGTGCATGTCGTACACGGCGCGGGCGGTGCGCATCAGCTGGACCATCATGGCTGTGTGCGCCGCTGATTTGCTCTTGCCGTTCGCTGCCATGAGCAACATGGCGGACCCTGCCAGGGACGGCAGAGCTACCGGCTTTGAGTGTTCGCGGGGGTTGCGCAGCTGGGCTGTCTTAGACAGCTCAGCCGCCGTCGCGGCCAGCGGGCCCGGCTTCTGTTCGAACTGTACCGACCACGCCGCGAATGTTCCTGACGCCTGCCGGGCAGCTTTCGCCCACGTCGCGTGATCGGTCGGTGGGATCTCGCGTAACTGATCTGCCAGGGCCTTAGCCTGCTGGGTGTGCTTCTCCCACAACTCAGGTGTAGGTGCTGCACTGACTGTCTCGGGTGCGACTTGTCGCTTGTTGCGAGCGGCGGCGTTCCACTCCGCAGCGGCAGCGGTCGCATCCTGGGGAGTGTCGGGCCATTCCTTGCGCAGCTGACCTAACCCAAGATCGCCGGCTAGCTTCCCGCCGCCGTACCAAACGGGGCGCTCCCCTCGGGGCGGGCGTTCGGCTACCGAGTAGCCCACCACTACATCAGTGGTGCCCTTCTCATACCGTGGGCGCATCAGCAGCCCCGTGTCACGTCCCCGGCGGACGAACTGCGCTTCGGACTGCGACGACGTGGCAGCAGCCCGGACTTTCCGCGACAAAGAATCCCGGTACATTTCCCGATCATTGCGGACAGCTATTTGCGGTTCGGCCCGCTCGTATCCCCTGGTCGCGTGGACTGAGGACAGTTCCTCTAAACCGTGCTTGGACTCCAGCTCCCGGCAGGTTCTCTGTGCACGGCGGTAGTCGCCATGGGTGGATGCCTTCGTGCCGTCCTCGCGCACCAGTGACACGGCAATGTGTATGTGGTGATTGCCATTGGTGCTCACTCCGTGATTGACCGCAGCCCACCGGCACTGTGCTTTGCCGCTGGCTTCGGTGAAACCCATTTCATCAACGAACTCGTTGGCGATATCGCCCCACTCTTGATCCGTCAGCTCACGCTCACCAGCTCGCAAACTCAACGAACAATGCCACACGTCGGCCTGCTTGTGGCCGTGGTCCACGCGCTGCTTAGTCGCTTCGTCCCAGCGAAGATCCTTTTGCAAGACCTCCACGCCGAACTTACGGTGCGGCTGATCCAAGTGCTTAGCAATAGCTAGTGCATCGTCGCGGCCTATCGTGCCGTCGTCGTACCACGCCATTATTGCCGCATCCCCGGCTACCAGGTGCGGGTTGGTGTGTGCGTTCTTCGTCTTGTCCGCGTCTGTGGATGCAAGGTAGACCATCAGCCCACCCATCCGAGAACCACGGGTAATGTTCGGGATCACGGGTTGATCCCCTCAACGGTTGCATCAATGCGCTGGGCGACCTCTCGCACATACGCCAGCGCAGCTGCGGCATCCTTCGGGAACTCATCCCCAGCGTTCGCGTGACGGGCGATCTGGTTGACGTTATTCGACACTCGCCCCAGCAACGTGTGAACCGCCATAAGCTCGGCCACAATCGCACGGCGCTCCGTGGGAGTCTCTACCGCATCAGAGGTAGCAGCACTGATCAAAAGCTTAGGAACGGTCACGCCTTCACGCTCGGCCCGGATCAACAGCTGAGCTTCTTCCTCAGCTGTCACCCACACCTCACGGCGCTTCTTCGTCCCCTTCGGGGCGTTCTCACGGCGGCGCTTCCCAAAGCGCGAACGCTTCTCCATGTCCTCAGACATGCAACCACCGCCTCTCAGATGCCCAGCGCAGCGACCCCGAACCTCGGGGACCACACTCCCAGTGTGCCGCACGAGACACCCTGTGTCGAGAGCAAGAGCAACTTATGCGGGCATAAGTATATAGCTTGCTCCGTTTTACTCCGCTTTAGCGGAGTCTTCGCGACTGCAATTGATAGATCAGTTACGCCGTTCCGTTTCGGCTTGTGAATGTACTGTCTGCCCTTTTCTTGGCAAGTCTCCACTGGGCGCTTTCGCGGCATATCCTCACTCACTACGCTCCCTTGCGGTATTCCACGGTCCCCTAGATCCAACTTGCCAATTCACCTCGCAGCCAAGTGATGACGGCGTTGCCGAAAGGAACGGTGGCAAGGATGACAAACAGGAGAACACAACCATGGCTCTCATCTCACCTAAGAGCGTGGAACGTAAATACGGTGTCAGCACCGCTGACCTGGGCCGGTGGCGGCAGACAGGAGAAGCCCAGAGTATTACCGAATCTCGCCCCGTTTGGTTCGGTACGGGACGGACGATTTAGACAAGTGGTTCCACGATCCAGCGAACGCAAACCTACACGATCTCCCACTGAATGAGTCGGACTACTTGTGCTCCGTATAGTGCCAGCCCGGCTGCATCAAAGTTAGGGTGGAGGTATGGCAACTATCAGCATTGAACAGGCACAGACTCAGGCTCGCGCTCTCCTGGATACCCGTATCGAATCTGTGACCGCTTTGGTGAAGGTGCGGCAACGAGTCGCTGACCTCAAAGAGCAACTTGCAGAAGCGGAGAAGGACGACAAACGTGCTTACGTTCGTGCCACGAAAGACGGCTGGACCGCCGAACAACTTAAGAAGCTCGGACTAGAGAACAGCGCTGCCGGTCGGCGACGCAATGCCCGGCGCTCCACTCCATCAGACATAACACAGCAACCTTCACCAGACGATTCGCCTGGCGCAGAATCCTAGTCCTCATCTATAGAACGGGAATCAATAATGAGTCGCTTCCTACTGATCCTCGACGTACACCACCAGAACCAGCGCTAAGCCCGAATTTTTCATCGGGCGTTTGATCGGGTTGGATGAGTGAGTTTGCGTTGCTGGTCGGATGGCAACCGTTTTTTAGGCATGGCGGGATGTCCCTTTATCCGCCGGGTGGGGCGCCGGTTCCACGTGCGGTCGGTGTGTTTTTCCTGTCTTTGTGGTGGTCATTGACGGCCCGTGAAGTCAGGTTCGGGCGATCTTCGGTTGTCGTTCGGTCAAGCTTTTGATGGCCTCGATGACGGTAGTGATGAGGTCTCTTTCCGGCGTTTATTCGGGCAGCAGAAGGGTGATTTGCCTGCCGTGGCGGGTGAGTTTACCGGCGGTGGCGAAGAGCCGGTAGCGGAAGCGTTTCACGTCCCAGTGGACTGCAGTGGAGATTCACCGCGATAGCGGCAGCCCCTATCGGATGCACGATTTTAGGTGACTAGCTTTGCGTAGACGACGTAGTTGTCGTCGAATTCACCGGTATCCGGGTCATAGCCGTCGCAGGTTATCAGGCGTAGTTCGGATCCCTCGGTGTTGCCGTAGACCGTCTGGGTCGGGAACTCGTCTTTGGGGTACTGCTCGCCGCGATCAAAGACGAACGTTGCTGTGGTGCCGTCTTCGCGGGCGACTTCGATAGTGTCGCCGGCCTTGAGGCTGCGTAGGTCGGCGAAGACGCCTGGGCCGCCGTCGGTGGCGTTGACGTGGCCGAGGAGGACAGCGGGTCCGCGTTCACCGGGTGTGGGGGAGTCGTTGTACCAGCTCGCGGGGGCGCCGGGGCCATCGGGTGGGACTTCGAGTGAGCCGTTGTCGCGCAGCCCGAGGCTAAGGAGCTCTGATCCCGCGCCGATTGCGGGGATGCTAAATGAAACCGGGGCAGACTCGGGCAGGACCGTCAACTGGGTAGGAGCGGGGGCCGACGCCACGGGAGTTTCAGGTGCGGGCGGCGCAGATGTCTGCGCGGGAGCCGGCACCGCGGGCGTGGAGGAAACCGTCGGCGGCGACGCCGTTTCCTGGCTTTGGGCCGGGGCCTCTGTTGCGCAGCCTGTAAGGATGAGGGCGGCAACTGCTGCTGAGGCAAAGTACCCTCCGCGACGTCCGCTGGGTGAGCTAAGCATGATGGGCTTTATCCAATCAGTTCGCGGAGCCTGGAGGGCAGTTCCTTGGCGTTGCTGCTGCGAGCCCTAACCGGCGTACCTGACTATTCTTCGAAACAGCCGTTCTCACGGATGGGTTACTCGTGAACCGACCGGCCATCAGGATCACTGGGCGACATCATCGCCGCGAAGCTGCGTAACGAACCGATCAATGATATTGGCACGCGCCGTGGCTGACGGTCTAAGCGATCCCTGAATCCTCCGACTACAAACGAAGCGCCGGAGCCTGATACGCGGTAGCCTCCTCTGACACCGGGGCAGGTGACGGCTTGGTAAACCTTTCACCTACCAAACGAAACGCCGATAACAGTGCAGATAACATAGGGGCGTTGTTCTGGTTAGCGCATTTCCTGGAGGACCTGTAGTGCAGGCCTGCGGGCAGCAGACCTGCCCCGGGGCCCCTGCCAAAAACATAGAGTCATCCCATGGGCGGCCGACCGAGCAGTCCACGGCGATTCGCGACAACTAGCCGCACCCCTTCGCGCATTGCCACGGGTTCCATCAAGGCTCTGATGATCCGGTCTATGTTTTGAGCTTCCAAAACCATTCAAATCCGTGCTACATCACATAGACTGGATTAAGACGGAAACGACGCGGCAGCCGAACCAACAACGGTGGCCAGCGCCGATCCCATCTTGGTAAACGACACTGACCTCATCAACGTTCAACAGGGCTACGGAATCCGCATCCGATAAACTCCCCACCAAACAGCTAGGAGTGTCCAATTGCTCCGGGCCCCGCGGACGGAAGTGGCTGCCGCAGGCTTCCTGCTGCCGCCACTAGGTGCGAGCCGAACGGGTGGACGTGGTCCTCGATCCGCAGTGCCGGGCCAGAGATGTTCAGCGCGGCGATGATCCTGCCCGAGAAGTCCCGCACCGGCGTGCCGATGCCAATGATCTCCGGGTCGAAGATTCGGTTCGCCACCGAATATTGCCGCTGCCGGGACCGTTTGATTTCCTCAAGGAACGCTACCGCCTGGCTCTTTGACCCGTTCGGGTCCGACGCGTGTGCGATCTCCAGGATCTGGTCGTCGTCATGATCCATCAGTAGCGCCATGCCGCTGGAGCTGCGTCCCACCGGGATGGTCCGGCCCACCCATCCCTGGGTCTCGATGGAACGGCGCGAGCTCTCAGACCGCACGGTCAGCACTTCACCGTCGCTGAGGACTGTGAGGTGGGTGCGCTCACGGACATGGTCCGTGAGCTTGCGCATCACTGGGCCGGCTTTCTTGGCAAGATGCTGATCACCGGCACGGGAAGCCAAAGCGTACAACCGCCAGCTCAACTCAAAACATCCGGCTGGGCCCCTAGATACCAGCCCGGACTCCAACAGGCTCTTCAGCTGCCGGGAAACGATTGATTTATCGCGGCCCAACGCCCGGGAGACCTCCGAAACGGTCATTCCGTGGGGGTGCAGCACCGCATCTGCCGTACCTAGCACTTCCAGCACGGCCATGATCTTGGCTGCCCCACTTTGCTTCTGCCCCGTGCTCATGACGCAAAGCCTAGAAGCCAGATGCGATATTTACAACTGTTGATGCAGGAAGCACAACCCTGATTCAGCGGCAGCGGTGGTTGGCGACGGCGTCAGAGGTCGTCCGCCGCCAGCCTGCCAGCCTCGCGGGCAATGAGGTCTGCCCTGGATTCCTGCAGAAGGGGCCACTGGCGCCGCAGGAGCCGCAGCTCCCCCAGATCGAGTTCAACATCCAGCTGGCCGGGGTCTGATCCCAGTTGGCCGAGAACTTCACCGGAGGGGTGGATCACGCGCGAACCACCCCAGAAGTCCCGCTGGTTTTCCTCCCCGCACCGGTTGACGAAGACCACAAAAGACTGCAGTACCACTGCAGCGTGGAGCAGGAGAATTTCCCAGGCACGCTCCGTTGCTACGCCCACGTGGCTCGTTGCGCTATTGACGGGTACCACCAAAACTTCGGCGCCTGCATGAGCGGCGAGCCAGGGAATGGCGGGCTGCCAGGCATCGTTACAGATCAGCACCGACAGGCGGGTGTTCAAAAGGTCCTCACAGTGCAACTGCCCGCCGGGACGGAAATGCTTGCGCTCTTCCCATCCGCGGTACGTCGGCAGGAACATCTTGCGCTGAATCCGGGCCTCGCCGTGGCTCAGCAGGGCCGCACTGTTGAAGGTGTGGTGACGGAAGGCTTCGGCAAAGCCCACCACAGCTGCCGGGCCATGCCTACTCAGACCCAGTAGACGCTGATCCGTAGGCTGCAGCGGCATCGCATCAGGTACCTCGCTCAGGTGGTAACCGTGGGTCGCCAGTTCGGGGAGCACCACCAGATCGCTGTCGGTGGCAGCTGCGATCAACGAGTCAATCTCCCGCAGGTTGCCGTCGACATCGCCCAGCGTGGGATCGGTCTGCAGCAGCCTGACCTTCAGTGTGTCGCTTTCAATGGCCCCATCCTCAGCAGCTTTGCTCACTGGCAAAATCCCTTCTTGAGCGGGATAACCCACCTCGTCGGCGGAGTGAGTGTCACTCCGGTAATCATGTGCATCACTATTCATGGCGGATGCTGAAGCCGCAATCATCAGTGCATAAATCGCAACTCCCCATCCGGGGTTCCACAGCGAACCGTTGGAACCGCACGGCGGAACAGCATAAACCCAAGGTTGCATATTTTGCACCACAGTGTTGTGCAGCTCACATTTCGCTCTTAGAGTCGTCCCCATGAACCCGGGAACAAATCAGAGTGGATTCACCCCGCCCGCAGCGGTACTGGCAGGCAGAAGGGCCTCGGCAGATGTTTGATGTCCACGTCCACGCCGCGCCGGACGTCATTGACCGCATCGGCTATGACGACCAGATCTGCGCCCAGTACGCCGCCGATGGTTTCAGCGGCTTCGTGCTCAAGGGGCACCATGAATCAACCGTCGGACGAGCGAAGGCGCTGGCACGCTCGTCGGGACTCGACGTCGTCGGCGGCATCGCACTCAATCGGCCGGCCGGCGGCATCAACCCGGCTGCAGTAGCAGCGACGCTCCACAGCGGAGGCCGTGTCATCTGGTTTCCAACCGCTGACGCGCACACCCAGGAGAGCGCGGCACTGCCCCGGCTGAGCGACCTTCAACCAAGCCTGAACCGCTCAACTCTTTCGACCCCTCCGGTACTGGCGGCCGATGACGAACAGTTGAACAATATTTCCCTGGTTCTGGATCTGATCGCCGAGTTCGACGCCGTCCTGTGTACGGGACACCTGAGCGCTCCTGAATGCCGGTGGCTCTTCGACGAGGCCGGGAAGCATGGAATCAACCGGTTCCTACTCACGCACCCGTCCTATACCGTCCCAGCGATGAGCATGGCCGAGATCGCCGAGCTGGCCGAACGCGGCGCCTACGTCGAAATCACCGCTTACCAGCTCTGGCATCAGCCGGAGATGACCGAAGCGCTGCTGGCCGAGGTGGCCCTCGCGGCCGGTAACCGCCTGATTCTCTCATCCGACGCCGGTCAGCCGAACAGCCCCCAGCCCCCGCAGGCGCTGAGGGAACTCATTGAACGGCTGGCCTCCCGGGGCCTCGACCACAGCTGGCTGCGGGACAGCGCCTCCGACAACCCCAGGAAGCTCGTGCTTTCATGACTTCTCCCCTACCCCTCCACCCGGCACGCCAGAGCGCATGCGCCGGCGAAATCGGACCAGCTGTCGGCCATCCGCCAACAACCACCGGACCGGTGAGCTGAATGAACTTTTTCGAATTCCTCGTCAACCGCAGCGACGACATGCTCGAACTCGGGCTGGGACACGCCGCCGTCGTCGGCGTCTCGGTGCTGCTGGCCACTGTCATCGGTGTGGGACTAGGCATCGCCACCTACCGGCGTCCCCGACCACGCGAGGCGGTGCTCGCCGTCGCCGGCGCGTTCCTGACCGTCCCCTCCTTCGCGCTCTTCATCTTGTTGATCGGCCCGCTCGGCCTCGGGGCCATGCCGGTGGTGGTTGCGCTGACCATGTACGGGCTGCTGCCGATCATCCGCAACACCATTACCGGGCTCCGGGAAGTGGATCCGGCCATTGTCGAATCCGCCAGCGGCATGGGCATGAGCCGCAGGCAGCAGCTGATGCGGATCGAACTGCCCCTGGCGTGGCCGGTGATCATCACCGGTGTCCGCGTGACCTCCCTGGTCTTGCTCGGCATTGCGGCCATCGGGTCGATCGTTCTCGGCCCCGGCTACGGCGAAATGATCTTCACCGGGCTGGCCCGCGTTGGCACGCCAGTGGCCGTTAATCTCGTCCTTGCCGGCACCCTCGGCATCATTGTTCTCGCCGTTCTGTCCGATGTCTTGTTCTACGTCATCCGCAGGCTCACAACCTCCCAAGGAATCCGATGATCACTTCACCCACCGCCACCCAGCCGCCCCGCAAGGTCATGATCCGGCTGGAGAACCTCACCAAGCGGTTCCCCGGCCAGAAGGAGAACGCCGTCGACAACCTCACCCTCGATATCTACGAGGGCGAAATCGTGGTGCTGGTCGGCCCGTCCGGCTGCGGCAAGACCACCACCATGAAAACGATCAACCGGATCATCGAACCAACGTCCGGGCGCATCATTCTCGACGGCGAAGACGTCACCACCGCGGACCCGGACACTCTCCGGCGCCGGATCGGTTATGTCATCCAGCAGGTGGGCCTGTTCCCGCACATGACGATCGGCGAGAACATTGCCACCGTGCCCAAGCTGCTCGGCTGGGACAACAAACGGGTGGCTGCCCGGGTGGATGAGCTGCTTGAAATGGTCAACATGTCCCCTGCCGAGTACCGCGACAGATACCCCAAGCAACTCTCCGGCGGTCAGCGCCAGCGGGTCGGGGTAGCGAGGGCCCTCGGCGCGGACCCTGATGTCATGCTGATGGACGAGCCGTTCGGAGCGATCGACCCCATCACCCGCGACCGCCTGCAGAACGAGTTCCTCCGCCTGCAGTCGGAGGTCCGCAAGACCATCGTCTTCGTCACCCACGACATCGATGAAGCCATCAAGATGGGCGACCGCATCGTGATCCTGCAGGAAGCGTCGCGGATCGCCCAATACGACACCCCCGAACGGATCCTCACCGCGCCCGCCAACCAGTTCGTCGCCGACTTCATCGGCAAGGGGGCGTCGCTGAAGCGGCTGAACCTCAGCCGGGTCGCCGATATCGGCCTGTCCTCCTGGCCCACGGTTCCGGAGAGTACCGACGCTGCCCAGGCGCTGGCTGTGCTAACCAGCAGCGGGCGGGACTCCGTGCTGGTTCTCGACGACGCCGGCCGCCCCCTCCGCTGGGCGAGCAGCACGGATCTGCAATCGGCCTCCGGCACATCGCTCGATGGGATCGGCGTGCCGACCGAGGGCATGGTCGAACCCACTGCGACGCTCAACGACGCACTCAACGAACTGGTCGCCGCACAAAACAGCGTCACCCTGGTGGTGGATTCTGCCGGCTCCTACCAGGGCGTGGTGGACATCCACCAGATCAACGAGGCCATCCGTGCCATGCGCAGCACCTCCGCCGCCCAGAATGCCCCCGATCTCGCGGAACGCCCGACGGCGGGAGCCGGTGACCGGCCATGACCACGCACGCACGCGACCAGGACATCGTCGTCCAGACCCCTCCGCGGGGCCGCCGGCGCTCCCTCGCAGGGTATATGGTCATGCCGGCAATCCTGGCGCTGGTGTGCCTGGGCCTGTACCTCTACGTCAGCTCGCGGGAACTGGACAGCATCGAAGCGCGCTCGCTCAATGCTGCATCGCTCGCCACCGCAACCTGGGAGCACATCCAGTTGACTGCGGTGTCGACCCTGCTCACCCTCATCGTCGCCGTGCCGCTGGGAATCCTGCTCACCCGACCCTTCACACGCCGGATCCGGCCCTACGTGCTGACCATCCTCACGCTGGGACAGGCGGTCCCGACGATCGCCGTGCTGGTGCTGCTCGCCGTCGCGTTCCTGTTCCTCGGCTTCCAGGCAGCGGTGGTGGGCCTGGTGCTTTACGCCATCATCCCGGTGCTGCTGAACACCATGGTGGGCCTGGAACAGGTGGACGAATCTGTTTTGGAAGCCGGCCGGGGAATGGGCATCTCGAAGTTCGGGGTGCTGCGGCGGCTGGAACTCCCGCTGTCCGTGCCCATCATTCTCGCCGGTGTGCGGACGGCGCTGGTCATCAACGTCGGCACAGCCACTCTCACCACCTACATCAACGCCGGCGGCCTGGGCGACATCATCGTGGCCGGGTTGTCCACCAACCGCGTCCTGATTCAAATTGTCGGGGCCGCCCTGACTGCCGTCCTGGCGCTGCTCATCGATTACCTGGCCGGTATCGCCGAAGACTTCCTGCGCCCCAAAGGGCTGTAAGACCATCACAACCACAAGAAGAGGAACCATGAACACAACATCCGCTACGGCGAAAACCCTTACGGCCTTTGGTGCCGGCCTTGTCCTGATGCTGACCGCCTGTGGTGGCGGGGACACCGGGGGTGGTGCAGCCGCCGACGGTGAGCTCGCCGGCGCAGAACTGTCCGTCGGCTCCAAGGAATTTACCGAGTCCATCCTGCTGGCCCAGATCACCGCAGCCGCCTTGGAGAACGCCGGTGCAACTGTCGAGGACAAGACAGGAATCTCCGGCAGCGCCACGGTCCGTGAAGCACTGGAAACCGGCGAAGTCGACATGTACTGGGATTACACCGGCACCGGCTGGGTCAACATTCTCGGCAACACCACGGAGAACGTCCCCGAAGACCTGTACGCCGCCGTCGTCGAAGGCGATGCGGCGAACGACATTGCCTGGCTGGAGCCGGCACCGTTCGAGAACACCTACCGCATTGCCGTTCCCACCAGCTTCGCCGAGGAAAACAGCCTCACCACCATGAGTGACGCTGCGACCTACATCCAGGCGAACGCCGACGACGGCGTGGTCTGCGCAGCCAGCGAGTTCATCAACCGTGACGACGGACTGCCCGGCCTCGAAGAGGCCTACGGTTTCGAGTTCAGCAGCGTTGTTGAACTGGACCTGAACCTGATCTACACGCAGATCGGTGAGGAATGCAGCTTCGGTGAAGTGTTCTCCACGGACGCCCGCATCGTTTCCAACGAATTGACCGTCCTCGAAGACGACCAGGCGTTCTTCGTCGAGTACCAGGGCGCGATGACCCTTCGCCAGGAAACCCTCGACGAATACCCCGCCATCGCCGAGATCATGGCGCCCATCAATGAAGCGCTCACCAACGAGACCATCACCGAGCTCAACGGCCGGATCGACAACGACGGCGAAGAGCCGCGCGACGTCGCCGACGAGTGGCTCGAGAGCGAGGGCCTGATCGGTTGATCAGGCTCCACCCCGGCTCCACCAGACTCTGCATACGAAAACAGAAGGAAACACAGTGATTGAGAAAGAAACCACGTTCTTCAGCGAGGGAAGCCGCCTGAAGGCCACCCTGTACTACCCGGACGACCTGCCGGCCGGCGGCCCGCATCCGGCGTTGATCGTCAACTCCGGTTACCAGGGGTTCAACGAGTTTTACCCGAAGATGTTCGCCAAGAACATGACCAAACGCGGCTACATCTGCCTGGGCTTTGACTACCGCGGGATGGCGGACAGCGAGGGTGCGAAGGGCACCGTCCTCATTGAGCAGCAGGTTGAGGATATCCGCAACGCCATCACGTTCATGCAGTCCCAGGAGGATGTGGACGACCACCGGATTGGGCTGATCGGTTGGGGAATGGGCGCGGCGAACGTGGTCCTCGCTGGCGGCAAGGCCCGCAACGTTGCCGGTGTGGCTGCGCTGAACGGCTTTTACGACGGTGAGCGGTGGCTGAAGTCGATCCACACCTTCGATGAATGGACCAAAATCCTCGACGAAGTGCACATGGACCGTACGCGGCGGGTCATTGAAGGGGAATCACAGCTGGGCGCCACCTTCGCCCACTATCCGCTGGATCCGGCTACCGAGGACTACGTCGGAAAGGAGCTATCCCAGGTGTATGGTTTCGGGCACCCCACCCGGCTGCAGTTCACCGAATCCATCATCGACGTGAAGGTGGAGAAAACAGTCAAGGATCTGGCGCCGGCGCCCCTGTTCATCGGACACGGATCCCGCAACACGCTGCACCCATACGATGAGGCCCTGTCTCTGTACGAGGCGGCGTCCTCCCCCAAAACCCTGTACACGATCGACGGCCGGCACAACGACTTCATGTATGGCGACCACCCGGAATTCATGACCCTGTGCGACCGCCTGCAGGAGTTCTTCGATTCCGCGTTTTCGGCAAGTGCCTCGCCCGCCAGGAGCGTTTCGGCCTAGCCCGGCGGCGTCGGTGGAACCGCCGGAATCCCCGTGTCCGCTCGGAGGTTCCGGCGTTTCACCGTGGCAGGGGTGTCATCTCGGCAGTCCATGCCTTCAACCGTATGCAACGTCAGCCCTCGGCCGGACGAGGACCGATATAGGTTAGGCTTGCAGGTTCGAGTCCTCCGGATACGGCGCACAGCACACCCTGCACCAGGCCACCGGGCAACCGCCGGCGGCCACCGTCCCTACCGACAACCCACCATCAACCACACTTAAATGGGAAGGGCTGCATACAGTCCTATGCATAATTGTGCAGGGTGCCCTGTTGCGCTTAGGCATCGGCTAGCGGGCGCCCTTCGCCCTCAAAGAACATTGCTCAGTGTCATGTTCTGTGGCATTGCTCCTCCTACGGTCGTTGATCCGAGACGTAGGTGTTGGTGTGATATCACCAAAGGATGGTGTCCAGAATCTGATGACGAATTCTGCGACCTCTATTTTCCTCTACTCCGTTTCGGGAGGATCTTGCTCGCCTGAGACTTTATCTTCGGTGTCGGGTCCTTCGGCGGGGTCTTGGGCGTGTTCCCGAGTGTCGGTCGGATCAGCGTTTGTGTCACCCTCAGCAGGTGCTTCGTTGTGATGACGTGCTGTTGGTTCCAGTTCCTCCGTCATTGCTAAAATCTTTCCTTATGGCTCTCGCCCGAAGACCACCGAGCTGCTCAAGCGTGTTGTGTTCAGCGTACACTTCGGCTTCCAGTGCAGGTCAGGTGGTTCTCGCACGACACTGATGGGGCACAGCACGGTAGTAAAGAATGGCAAGGAACGCTGCAGGTACGGGCGGCGTCAGCAACGGCGGAGGTAACCTGCTCCTTGGCAGGTGAGGGCAGAAAGCACTGAAAGTGCTGGTGTCGGAGGCGCTTGTAGGCGCAGTGTTCGCAGTGTTCGCAGTGTTTGTTGTTCGGTCTCACCAGGGAGAATTATGAGCTTGCTGACGCATAAAAGCGATGACGATGATGTTGAAGGTGGCTTCGCTGCAGTGCTCGCGGCTGCCCGGACGGCGACCGCTGATATTGCGCTGATAACCGACTCCACGCAGGCCATTGTGTATGTTGCAGCTTCTTTTACCGCCATGACAGGGTATGAGCAGGCCGAGTTGATGGGCCGAAACTGTCGTTTCATGCAGGGACCTGGCACCGATCCCACCACGACACGCCTCATGCGGGACGTTCTCGCTTCGGGGGAGGTCTTCGAAGGGGAAATCCTTAACTACCGTAAGAACGGCTCCGCCTTCTGGACCGCTTTGAAGATCATCCCGATGCGGGTCGGTGTCAGCACCGCGATCACCCACTATGTGAGTATCCAACGCGATATCAGCAACCACGTGGCCTTGCTGGAGGAGCTGCAGAACCTGGCCCTGCACGACCCTGTGACAGGGCTGCCGAACCGGGCTGCGGCCGAACGGGCTGTGGAGGAAGCAGTGAAACGTGCCCTTAACCGGGAAGTGACGGTGGCGGTTGGCCTGATTGATCTGGATGATTTCCGCCTCGTCAACAACACCCTGGGTCATGCTGCAGGTGATGCGGTCTTGCAGCAGTGGGCGGCACGTATGCTCTCACGTCTGCGTGAAGGCGATGTGCTGGCCCGTATGGGCGGAGATGAATTCGCCCTGATCCTCAAAAACATCCCCCGTAGCACCGCAAATGAAGAACTTCCCGCAATACTCCACCGGATTCATGAGGCAGTGAATGAACCCTTCACTGTTGACGGCGACCAGGTCCGGATCGGAATGAGCTTGGGCATTGCGCTGGTTCCCGAAGACGGCACAGACAGCCGGTCAATTCTTTCCAGCGCCGATGAGGCTCTCTACGCAGCCAAGAAACGAAAGAACCATGGGACGACCTGGTGGGAGACCGCTGAACACGCCAGCGTCCACTCACAAGACACTTACAACAGCGGTAACACCAATGAAAGCTCCAGCACGGGAGAAGAAACAAGTCCGGAAGTCTATCGAGACGCTCTGCGGAGTGGGAACATCCTTGTTCACCTCCAGCCCGTGGTGGATCTTCGTGACGGGTCGGTGCACCTGTTCGAGGCGTTGGCGCGCCTGAAGCTACCCGAAGGACGCGTCGCGTACCCTGATGAGTTCCTGCCTCACTTCGGGACCGAGGAGCTACGCGTGTTGTTCGCAGGCGTCCTCGATCGGGCGTTGGAAATCCTCGCGGCGTGGGACCAGAAAGGTGCCCACCATAACGTGTCTGTGAACCTGCCACCAGCAGTGCTCTTCGACGGCACAACACCGGCTCTGGTCCAAAAGCTTCTCCACAACCATGGCGTCCAACCGGACCGGCTGGGTTTGGAACTGCTGGAATCGGAGGTCATAACCCTCGAGGAGCAGCGCACCACATTGCGCGAGCTCGTTGACTTGGGGGTAGGCCTTGCCATGGATGATCTCGGATCCGGATACAGCAGCCTCCAACGGCTCTCATCCTTCCCGTTCAGCACCATCAAACTCGATCGCGGACTATTCCTGCACGTCACGGACAGGCCCGTGGAAATGCTCAGCGTGATCGCGACCCTCATCCAGCTGGGCAGGGACCTCGGCATGAATGTCGTTATCGAAGGCCTGGAAGATGAAAGCCTGACCGAAGCCTCCACCGTCCTTGGTGCGCCCCTGGGCCAAGGCTACTATTTCGCCAAGCCGATGGCACCAGAAGACTGCCTCCGATGGTCTGAGTCCTTCACCCTCCACTCACACCTATCCCGGATACAAACACCCCTTGGCGCCCTCGCCTATCACTGGCAGTTCGCCCGACTGACAGCACCCCACCCCCTGGCACTCGAGCGTTGCCCCCTCGCCGGGTTCATCAAGGAAACCCAAGCTACCGCCGAGGTGGAATCATGGCATGCACTCCAACACACACCACAGGGGGTGCACCCCGCCTCCAGCCGATTCCTCATCAACTGGCTCACCCACCACATTCGACCACCCAAACCACAAAACTTCCCCTGACGCCCACTTCTCCCCCCTGTAGAAGACCGACTCTCACCTCAAAGGGCCAGCGACCCGCTGACCTCTCGAAGGGAGCAGTGTTCTGCCATCAAACCTGCGGCCGTAAGGGGATGGGGACGGCGACTGGACAGACTGGCGATTCACAGCCGATGCCCGCACCAAGGGACGCACCGCCAAGGATGCCGCACGTCTCGTCGACTGGAGCCGCGCAAAACGGCGGAGCTACACTACGGTTACCGGCACCCGAACAGCCCTGTCAAGGGCCAGTTAAAGGTGCCCACGGGCGGCCAGCATTACTGCCCGCTGGTGGCCATGAAAACTGCCCGGTCATGGCCATTGGATCTGCCCACCGGGTATTCGGCGGCGTTGGCCATGTTCGGGATTTGTTTAGCTCATTGGCGTGACTCCTTGTCCGGCCAGGGCTTGGCTGAGGCGGATCGATTCCCCGGTGGTTTGGCAGACGTGTGCGTGGTGCAGCAGCCGGTCGACCGTCGCGGTGGCGAGGGTTTTGGGCATGAGCTCGTCGAAGCCCGCGGGATGCAGATTCGAGGAGACCGCGATGGAGCGTTTCTCATAGGCTGCGTCAACAAGGCGGTAGAGGCCCTCGGCGGCATCGGTCCCGACCGGCAGGAGCCCTATGTCATCGACCACCACTAAATCCGCGCGCAGGATCCTGGCGACCACTTTCGTGACGCTGTCGTCGGAGCGGTGCGCGCGCATCAGCGCGCCGAGGTCTTCAAGGCGGAACCATGCCACACGCATGCCGGCCTCGACGGCCTGCTGCCCGAGGGCTTCAAGGAAGAACGTTTTCCCGGTGCCGGAGGGCCCGCAAATGACAACGTTTTCCTTGCGCCCGATCCATTCCAGTGTCCGCAGCGCCTGCTGCGTCGGTAGCGGGACTGAGGACGCGGCGGGATCCCAGGTGCCGAAGGTCTTCCCGGTCGGGAACCCTGCGGCTTTACGCCTGGTGGCGAGCATGGACCGGGACCGGCCAGCGACTTCCTCGGTGAAGAGGGCCTTGATGACCTCGGCCGGTTCCCAGCGTTGCGCACGGGCGGTCGCGATCAACTCCGGTGCCAGAGCCCGCGCGTAGGGCATCTTCAGCTGCCGCATCAGCGCCTCCAGGTCCGCCGGCAGGACGGGCGCGGTGACCGGGACCGGGCTCATGCGCTTTCCTCCAGCCCGGTCTCACCACGGCCGGCACCGGGTGGACGTCCGATGGCCGCCCACCCGGCCGTGCCCTGGGTCAAGGACCGGGTTTCGTCCGCGGCGTGGGTCGTGGTGCGGGCGCCCCCGGCGGTCAGGATTGAGGACAGGTCTTTGTGCGCGAAGCGGCCATGGACGGCCGCGGTCCCCAACGCCTGATCGACGTCGGCCTACCCGGCGATCTTCGCCAAGGCCACCGCTTCGGCCATCTTCACGTTCATCCGCGCCGTGCCCGCCGCGGCGGCTTCGAGCAGCCACGCGCGGGCGCCGTCCCCGATGCCAAGGAACTCCGCCTCCGCGGCGCTGCGGGCCTTGACCGCGTAATCGCCTGGGATCTTCGGCCGGTGATCAGGGAAGTGGGCGTCGTTGATCGCGGGGCTGCCCGGGCGGGCGCGGGAGTGCCGGGCGATTTCCACCGGGCCGGCGCTGCCGTGATGGACGATGATGACCTGCTCACCGGGTCCGGCGCCGTGGCTGCGCACGAATACGCGCGCGCCGAGCAGGGCTGCCGGGACGGAGTACTGGCCGTTTTCGAAGGTGACCATCGGCGTGTTCTCCGGCACCGTCCGGGAGAGCCCGAACGCGACCGTGTGCGCGGTGTCCGGGATCCGGTGCAGCCGGGGTGCTTCCTCGGCTAGCATCACCGCTGGTTTGCGGCGGGTGGCACGGTGCTCACGATGGTTGACCTCGTCCATGAACACTTGGCACGCCGCTTCGATCTCCGCGAAGGAGGCGTATTCGGCCCGCAGATTCGTGTCTTTGGGGACGATGTCGGCTTTAGCGACCCTCACCGATGCCTCCACGCCGCCCTTGGAGGCAGGATCCGCCGGCTGGCAGGTCAACACTGTCACACCGTAGTGGCGGGCGAAGTCCACGGTCTGCTGGTTACGCACCGGGACCCCGGCAACATGGGAAACGGTGACCGTTTTCTCATTGTCGGTCAGGACATAGGTTGGCGCGCCGCTTAGGACACGGAAGGTGCGGTCCAATGCCGCGAACACACTCGGCGCCGTCCGATCCCGCAAAGCGATCACGATCCTGAACCGCGACCACGCCAGCCATGCCACGAACAACACGGTCTTCCTCCCCTCGATCAGGGGGCCGTCGCCGAAATCGTACTGAAGCCACATCCCCGGCTCGGTGATCCAGGGCCGGTGCACCCGGACATGACCCAGCCGCCACGCCGCCCGCACCTGGGCGACAGCACGGCGGGTCGAGCGTTCCGAACCCTCATAGCCCAGCGCCCGGAGTTTGTCGTGGGCTTTGTCGGCGCGGATCTTGCCCTTGGAGGCCTCAACCCATTCCTCGATCTTGGGCAGGAACGCATCAGTGACACGGCCCCGGTAGACCGGCTCGGCCATTGGCTGGCCCGCGTCACGGGCCTCAACGTGCCGGGCGACCGTGTGATGCGAACAGCCCGTAAGCTCCGCGGCAGCGCGCAACGACCCGGTCAGATCATAAGCAGCAAGTATTTCCATGATTTCTCCGTCAGACTTCAATTGGGCCTCTTCCCGCGACTTTGGTGCGACTAGACACCGTCATCAAACCCCGGGAAGAGGCTCCCGCCGCGCAAGCGCGGTCAATCCAGTAAAGAAGTGGGCAGATCCCATGGCCACCGGCGGGCAGTTTTACTGGCCATCAGTGGGCAATTCCGTGGCCGCCTATGGGCAGTTTTTCATGGCCGCTGACACAGCCCGAAAGGCCGGGACCGCCGCTAAGAGGAAGCAAACAACCCGCCACCTCCGAAAAAACGCGGTGGCGCTCTGGGCGTTAGCTACCGCTAGGTCAGGAAACGTCTGGGGGCTGGGTAGATCCTGGGCCAGATTAACTACCAAGCGGCGGTTCCGCTGGCTCCGGTAACGCCGGAAGGACACCTGAACCGTTGGAGAACGAGGACAAAACCCAAAGTTCGGTCCTAGAGAGCGCAGTAACACCACGGTGCTGCCGATGGGACACCCTCACCTATGCTGCCGGTACTCATCCTGGGGGGGAGAGCACCGTCAGCGCACCCAACGGTATTCCTAGCAGCGCACAATTTTAGCGTAAAGGTCTCTCACCGCATGGTTACTCGCAACCCACCAAGCCACTCTTACTTGCCGTCATCGGATTTATCTCGGTTGTTGTGCACCCGCCCAACGAGTTCGGGCAGACCTACTATGCTCAAATAGACGCCTCATCAGACGACGAGGTACCCCTTAAGAAGACGCCTAAAACCCGGTACGGTTCGCCCACCGGGCGCACCGGGCAGGCGCTTCTGGTAGGTGATAAAGACCAGCAGTTGAAAAGCCTTACCGATTGAAAGGTGCACCTCATGAGCAACGAGAATTCAGCGGCCCCCACTGGCAAAAAATCCAAGCACGAACTGGAAAAAGTTTCAGGGGAACCATCGAAAGAGGATCGCGAGGATATTCCCCCGAGCCCGAAATCGCCGGTAGAGGACAGCGATGCCACTCCCGAAGGGCTTCGAGATGCTCCCGCCCTTGAGGAAGACGACGACAGTCTAGTCAAACCGGAAAACAGCTAAAATCTTTCGTGTGGGCGATGCCGTTTTGGGCTACCCGTGGTCCTGAAGGGTTATGGCTCCTAATGACGTGTATGGGCTCGGTGCCTGTTCAATGAAAGGACAACATCGATTCGGCGGCAGGAATACCTCGACGGACGCCCATGTTGTCCGTCAGGTCATCCGCGGTGCCTACGCTTGGTGGTGGTCCTGGTTGCGGGTCCACCACGAGGCGGAAGTGTTTTATGCGAAGTAGAGACCCGCAGGGTACGACGCTGATTGGACGGGATGACATCAATGATATGGGACGGCTCTTGTGCTGACAGGTGTAGGGGGTTGACCTAGCCAAGGGTGGCCAGAGCACACGGCAGGCTAGGATCCGGACGTTGGTATGTGCGGCAACCGATTTCACTCCCCCGTCGATTTGTTACGGGATGGGTTTGAGAGTCGTGAAATGGTAGCTCTCCATGCTCGGCTAATCCCCCAGACCTTTGGTGGTGGCATGCAGCGCAGTGAGGGAGTATCCGCCACTTGGCCATGTGCGCAAAGGTGATGACTCCGAATTTCCCATCGGATGGATGATCGTCGGCTTCAATTAGCGTTGCGTACTTCGCCATCTGGGAAATATTCGCGAACACCAGACTGTCGAATTTCCGGCGCACTCCGTCTTTCTGGCGAATCTCGAACGGCCTGAATTTCGAGAAAGTTCGCACGACGGAAAACATCTCCTTAATTGCGCCCTTGCTGCCCTTCTCCAGATCGATGGCCATGATCGGAGTGAGACCAAAGCCGATGTAGGACTGAGCGTACTCAGCGCGAACCGTCGAGTTGTCTCCGGTGCTGACACGCAGCAGGTCGATGCGCCGGACGTTGCCTTCGCTAACGGCCTCAGCCAGTGGCTTCCTGCCCATCACCCGGCTGTGGTCATTGGCATTTCCAGCAGCCAATACAGTGCACACCGCGTCCTGGCTACCGCTGTCCATCACGCCGTTGACCCTTCGTTATACCCACCATCACCACTGACGGACACCACCAGGGTATTGCCAACGGCAGCAGCATCCCGCGACAAATCAATGGCATGCACGGCATGCTCCGTCGGCTGCAACCGGATGTCGGTTTCATCGGGCAGGAGCTCGCCCAACTGCTCATACAGTTCGCTAGCCAGCTTCGGCGCATCACCGGTGCTGTTGGGATTGAAAATGATCGATACTGTGTCGAACACTCGGGGCGAATCCATGGGCGGCCTTTCCTTTGTGGTGCGCTAACAGCACTGCGGATGTGACCGCCGAAACCTAATCACAAGCAGGATTACATTCTCAGAAAAAGATGAACCTTGCACCTGCAGGACACTCAGCTTCGCGTTGCACGTGCAATCACGGGGTGGAGGGTCGGGAATCGGCGTGCTGCTGACTACCCGCCCCTTCAGCGCGCCGGAAAGCTTCTTGAGTGGCGAAGAGATAGTTGCGGATGTCGGCCCGGACGCGGTCGGCGGGCGTCCAGGAGCCGCCGGACCATATGTGGCTCTTCAGAATTGAGAGTGTAGTTGGCGGCGCCGTGAGGAGTCTGGGGCGAGAGGTTGTTTCGGCTGAAGGGAGGGCCTTGGGAGAGAATCGGATTGTCTAGATCTTGATTCCTCTACCGCAAGGCCCTCGTGTTCCACGCTACCTTCCGCAGCCCTGACCTGACCACATTCTGTCGGCTCGACGAACTTGGACTCGAGGCCACGGGGCAGCATCTGAGCCGCGATCACGCCGTTCTTGCTTGCCGTGTTGTTGACCCAGATGACTGGTGCCGTAACTGTGGGTGCCAAGGCGTCCCTCGGGACACGGTGACCCGCCAGCTCGCTCACGAACCCTTCGGCTGGCGCCCGACCACGCTGCTGGTCAAAGTTCGCAGATACAAATGTTCCGGGTGCGGACAGGTGTGGCGGCAGGACACGTCCAAAGCCGCCGATTCACGGGCGAAACTCTCCCGCCGCGGGCTGCGGTGGGCGTTGGAGGGAATCGTGTGTCAACACCTCACGGTCGCCCGCGTCGCCGAAGGGCTGGGCGTGAGCTGGAATACTGCCAACAAAGCTGTCCTGGCCGAAGGTAAGCGTGTGCTCATTGATGATCCGCACCGGTTCGACGGGGGCAAAGTCATCGGTGTTGATGAGCATGTTTGGCGGCACACCCGCCGCGGGGACAAGTACGTGAGCGTAATCATCGATCTGACCCCGATCCGTGATGGCACCGGACCGTCCCGCCTGCTGGATATGGTCGAAGGCCGCTCAAAACAAGTCTTCGCCACGTGGCTAAAAGCACGCCCGCAACAATGGCGGGACAGGATCGAGGTCGCGGCCATGGACGGGTTCTCCGGATTTAAGAGCGCCGCGGCCGAAGAACTTCCCGAGGCTGTTCCGGTGATGGATCCCTTCCATGTCATCCGCCTGGCTGGAGAGGCTTTGGATAGCTGCCGACGGCGCGTTCAGCAACAGTCCTGCGGGCACCGTGGGCGTGCTGGCGACCCGCTGTATTCGGCCAGGCTAACGCTTCACACCGGGGCGGATCTGCTCACCGATAAGCAACGCACGCGTCTTCAATCCCTGTTCACAACGGACACCCACGTCGAGGTAGAAGCGAGCTGGGGGATCTACCAGCGCATGGTTGCCGCCTACCGGGAAGCGGACCGGGCCAAGGGACGGACGTTGATGGAAGCAGTCATCACATCCCTGGGCACAGGTGTTCCCACCGCCCTCGCTGAGCTCAAAACCCTCGGGCGAACTCTCAACCGCCGGGCCCCAGACGTCCTTGCCTACTTCGACCTACCCGGGACCTCAAATGGGCCAACCGAAGCCATCAACGGCCGCCTGGAACACCTCCGCGGCTCCGCCCTGGGCTTCCGGAACCTCACCAACTACATCGCCAGATCACTACTCGAATCCGGCGGATTCAGACCGCGACTACACTCTCAATTCTGAAGAGCCGGCAAAGGGCTAGCACCAGATGCAACTCCGTGGGGTCCACGCGTACCTTTTGTTCTGCTCATGCGAAGGGACCGTACCGGGTGGGCACCGACAACCAGTGCCCTTACTTTTGCTGTCGTGTCTTACGGGTCATCCACCTGTGGGCGGGTGGATGACCCGGGGACCAGCTCAGAGCCGTCCACCTGGGGGTGAGCTGCAATACTCGTGGGGCAGCAATGGCGTCATGTGTGGACGGGCTGTCATCAGTGGCACAAATTCTTTAGTAATCGAAGAAGTCGAGCTTGCCAGCGCCCAGGGCCGCGAACTCGCAGTGCGTCCCGACGTTGTTTTCGCGCCCGGTATTTGCTCGATGGGAAGCTGCTCGGTTTCGGTCGACTGTCCGAGAAAAGCCTCCGGCGGCAGCTCGCTAAAAGTAGGCCTGTGCGTAGGTCTACTATGCGCGATAGGGTTGGTGAAGAGGCAGCCCAATGCGCCGCAGATGACGAAGGCCACGTGGCGGAGGTTTCGGGGCAAGGATTCGTCGAATCGATTGACGGCCAGGATTCCGTGTCCGTTTGCCGATCGGCTGACGGGCGCTGCCCTGCAGAGGGGAATGCGGCCGTTAGGCGTCCGGGGCGTCGATGCGCCTACTCACTTCTGCCACCATCACCGATAGACTGTTATGAAAGCCCTACTTCATAACAAATAGTTCGAGGTGATTGATGCAGCCGAGTCCATACACCCCAGGCGAGGTCGCTCGTGTTGTGCCCGGGAGGGCGCAGCAGCTTGCTGAGGTCGATGAACGCTTATCGACGCTGGTTGACCTCGGTCGGCTCGTCGGCCGGCTCCGGGTCGATCATGCACCCCGTGGATATGGCAAAACATCGTTGCTGCGCGAGTATCAGCGGCGAGCTACGGCACGCGGCGTACTCACGGTCTGGATTACCGCAGGCGAGGAACAGGGCCTGGTCTCGCAGATCGCTCAAGAGATCGATCGGGCCGCGCGGTCGTTCGGAGACTCGGCCCGAACCCGGGTGAAGGGCCTCCTCGACACGCTGACGGTGACGGTGGGTATCCCCGGCGTTGCTCATGTCGCGGGAACAATGCGACGGCCCGGCCCAACAGGAGAACCCGCTGGTGTGCGCACATTCGAGGACGTCATACGGGAGACGGCAGCGCAGAGCCACGGGTTGGTTCTCTTCATCGATGAGATCCAAGCCGCAGACCCTACGGGACTTCGAACGCTCGTGTACGCGTGGCAACATCTCCAGGCGGAGGGCTCAGACGTCCCTGCCGCGGTATTCGCGGCCGGGCTACCCAACGCACCGGAGACGATCGCTGCTGTCGTCACGTTCAGTGAACGCATTGCGTATCGCCCTCTCGGACCGCTGAGCCCAGACGCGGAGGAGATCGCGCTCATTGGGCCAGCGAGGGCACTGGGTGTGACGTGGACTGCACCCGCAGTCGGTCTCGCGCTCTCTATTGCTCAGGGGTACCCGTATTCAGTGCAGTTGATCGCTGATGCCGCATGGGTCGCCGCTGGACGCCCGGACCCAGGTGGCGTCATTAGTGTGGAAGCCGTCGAGCATGGGCGCGTAGCGATGCGCTCCGACCTGGACGCACTTTTCCGGGCGCGATGGGGCAGTTGCTCTCCCGCCGAGCGACGCATGCTCAACGCCATGGCATCGGTCGGGGACGGACAGGTATCGCGGGCGTCGATCGCTGATCTCCTCAGCGTATCGAGCAACCAATTATCGACGCCCCGGGCACGTTTGATCTACAAGGGACTCATTCAACCGGCGGACCGTGGTCAGCTGGAGTTCACTATCCCGGGATTTGCCGGGTTCGTGCGGGAACGCGACGACTGAAAGAACCCCCAAACTGCTGTTCTTCGAAGCCGACCTCCGGGCGGCCTTTGCGCAGGGCAGAGCGGTTCTGGCCGAGCACTTTACAGGCGAACCTTTCGGATGCCCTGAACTTCTCCTGCGCCATGCGGACCGCACGACGCCGGAGTTCAGGGCTCAAAATTTTCCCCGGGCCACCTCGCTCAAAATGTCATTGGCCAGGACCTGATCGGCTAACAGCTTTTTTAGCCTGGCGTTTTCCTTCTCCAGCTACTTAGTCCGTTTCGTGGACTCGGCCTACTCGCCACCGTACTGGTTCAGCCACCGGTACCAGGTCGCCTCGGTGACCTCCAGTTCCTTGATGACCTCAATCATCGGCCGTCCGTCGTTGAACATCTTCTGGCCCCGACGGACCTTCGCGATGACCTGATCAGGGGTATGTCTACGTGCCATAATCTGTGAATTTCCTCCTGCCCCCATTATCGGATGCGAAACTCACACAGTCACCTGATAGGGGTCCCGCTTGTTCCGCCGGTCATATTCCGCCCGGTTCGGCCTGCTGGAAACCGGGTGCGAACTGGAAGTGGATGACAGCGCTAACGACCGGGCCCACCGTAACCAGAACGCGCAGAACAATTCATGGTAATCGGTTGCATGCCTGGTCTGCGGTCGCGTGGTCCCCGACCCCGGGTGGGGCGTGCCCCCCGGTTTCTGGCGGAGTTGCCTGCCCGGTTTATGAGATGACCAGGGCGCCGGACATCTCGGGGTGGTAGGTGCAGATGATCGCGTAGTCGCCGGCTTCCTCGGGGGCGGTAAAGGTCACCGTTTCACCAGCTGGGACGTCGACGTCGAACCCGCCGTCGTCCTGCGCCGTGACCGTGTGCGGGGCGTCGTCCTCGTTGACCACCGTCACCATGGTGCCGGGTGCGATGGTTTCAGGCATCTCGTATTCGAAGTCCTTGATGGTGATCATGGCCTCCTCAGCAGGCGCTGCTTCCGCAGAAGCCGACCCCGAAGCGGAGGCTCCGGGCGCTCCGGTGGTCGCGGTAGCTGATTCCGGTGCCGCGGCTTCGTTGGGCGCCGTGGTCGCCTCGGAGCTGCTTGGCCCGGTCTCTGAACCGCAGGCGGCGGTTCCGGTGAGAAGCCCGGCAAGCAGAAAAGCTGATATTCCGTTACGTACCTTCATGATCGTGCCTCCAAAAGGATGAACTTTCCAGTGATGGGTAGGTGAGGGATTGTTGCACGGTCTCACACGCCAAGATCGTCAAACCCCATTAATCGTGCCCAGTTGACCGTGCCCGGTGGATCGTGCCGGGTTGATCGTGCTGACCCGGGCTGTGTCCGTGCCGGTTCCGGTGATTGACACAATACACAGGGGCCGTAAAACCGCGATGGAAGAGATACGGTTTTACGGCCCATGACGAAGGATCGGGTGGGATTAGGAGTTGCTGCTCCGGCGGCGGACAGCAAAGGTTCCACCGGCTGCGGCGAGGAGGACCAGACCCCCACCCAGCGCGATGATCGTTGACCCGTCACTTGCTTCGTTCATCACTCCGGTATCGGCGCCGCCCCGGGGGACAGCACCCATCTGGTCCATCCCGCTGTGTCCGGCACTGCCGGACTCTGCGACCTCGGGTGCCGGTGCCGCCGGAGCTGGTACTGCCGGTGTCGTGGGCGCTGCCGGGGCCGGCGCCATGGATTCAGCACCGACGGTGAGGGTGCCTTTCATGTTGCCGTGGAACTTGCAGAAAAACCCATAGCTCCCAATTACGCTCGGGGCGGTGAAAGTGGCGCTTTCCCCGCCGGGGATGGTGACATCGAAGGAACCGTCATCGGCGGTCACCGTGTGGGCTTCGCTGTCGTTGTTCGTCACGGTAATCTCACCGCCCGGGTTAACGGTGCCCGGCCCGGAAAACACGAAGTCGTCGATGCTGATAGACATTTGCCCGGTGGTCATCGCCGGCACTGATTGGGAGACCGGGCTAGGGGCGGCCAATGCGGCCCCGGCGGATCCCAGGCCGGCTCCTGCGATCAGGGCTGCGGTGAAAGCGACGCTGAGAACTTTGTTACTGGTGATCATGATGAGGCCCTCCAGGTAGGCGTTTAGGGGAACAACTGTTTTGGCGCATCAGCCGACGTGACACACCGTTGCCGGATAACCACCGCCACATGATATTCGTCACATACGCCGTGGTGGATTGCCTTTTTCCGAAGACCAATGAGCGACAAAAATGACCGTTCTGTTTTGGCGGTCAAAGCCGGTGACCCGCCCATAAGCCGTTGGCTGCCAGTGGTGGCATGACAAAAGCGCCGGGGAACACACGGTGGAGGCCGCTAGTTGTGTTCTCCGACGCTTTTGACCGGATAAATAAACATCCGGCCATCAGTCACTCGCACATGAAGATGAGTAAGACACTACGCGCGTTGCCTGAGCTTTACCTGATGATGCAAGGTTCTTTTCCTTGTCGTGTCCCTGTCGTGCTTGCTCAAGGAGGGCATCGGTTTCTTCCAGTTCCCGAATCGCCGCGCACAGCAACCCTTGAGCGTGCCCCTGACTGGCGGAGGCGGGACCGGCCTGCCCCGATCCGCTGCCGGCAAGCAAAGTGCTCAGCTCTTCACATGCCTGGCGGGCCTCTAAAACCCTGTGGACACAATGACGGCGTCGTGCTTCAAGGTCGATCACCGTTTGCTTCTTCGCGTTGTCCACCAAAAAATCGACCTCGTGATCCGCTTCAAAACTTGTCACACCAAGATCCTCTCCCACCGCATCCTCACAGGCCACACCCGCACCATATCCGACGCGGACAAAATTCGGTGCCAGCAAACCGGTCCGCCCCCTGAATGCAAAGGTGCCGGCTCGAGCGTGACCGCGGACCCTGGCAACCGTGTTCTGAAGCCGCCAGAACAGTGATGCCAAGACGATATGGTTTACGCTCAGTCACTCTGGACCCTCAGCGCCGGGCAGTGGAGGGAAACCGCATTACTGGGATCGGTACGACAAAAGACGCCCTGGCTTGCCTGGCTCTCACCTGAAGACAGCCCAGCTCACACACCGCACCACGTGGGAAGATTACTGACCCCTACGGCAGCTGGCGATCAGGACACATCCGCTGACCTCTACCGTGTGATGTCCCCCGGGTTTACCGGCTCGCCCAACACATAATCGTCGACTCGGCCCTGAACCAGGAAATCATCGCCCTGCGCCAGGAAATCATCCAGGACGTGTCCCTGCAGGTATGGCAGAAAGCCCACACCATTGAGGCACCCAAAGGCCACCTCTGTCGCCTGGCCGTCGCCTGCTTGTCGCCTGGTTGATGATGATTACCCACTGCAGGACCTTGAACCAGAGCGGGGCGGGACCGCGGGACGAGCGCGCCTCGTCGAATCGCAACACCGCCTACGCCGTGGCAACCTACACTCCGGATTTTGATCAGACAGCCGAAACAGCAATCAACCGGCTCGAAGAACAGGAGAGCACCCGATCCCTCCAAACCCTCAGTCCCACCCAACGTGAAGCGATCAATTTGGTCTACTCCGACGAGCTCATCTACCAGCAAGTCGGCGCCGACCTCTGCCTTCCACTATCAACAGCCGAAACCCGCATCCGCGACGGGCTCATTCGCTTGAAAGCAGTATCGAACATACCTAACCCACCTGGTGTGGCTGCTTACTCTTACTCCGCGAAAGGGTAACCCACAGTGGATTTTCTGGACGATTATGCCCTAGCTGGTAAACCTCACCCGCACCATGTGTCACACCACAGCGCTTCCCAACAGGGCCTTGTCACAGGGTCTTGTCCTGCGTACGGTGAGCAGACGCCACTCTCAACGAGCGGTCTCACGTGTTCGGCTGTGAATTGTGTGGGGGAAACCAATCCACACTGCGGAACGCTCCGAATAGAATAGTAAGCGCACTGACTTTGGTGCGTATCCACCGCACAGTGAAGGAATTGATCTTATGAACAAGGCAATGAGTTTCCTTGCAGTACCCACCCTCGCCCTCGGCGCCCTGGCCATGGCATCGTCGCCGGCCATAGCGCACGACGGTGAAGACCACTCTTACTCCTCGACCCTGGGCCAGCTCAACGGCACCACCGGCTCCGGTACCATCACCGTTGATGTCAAGGGCGACCAGGCCACCGTGAACCTCCAGGTATCCGGCCTCGCCGAAACCTTCATGGACGCCCCGTACCCCCACGTCCAGCACATCCACGGCGGAGCCCTCGGCGAATGCCCCATACCCGCTGATGACGAAAACGGCGACGGCATCCTCAACACCTCCGACGGCACGCGCGCCTACGGCGGCATCCTCACCACCCTGACCACCAGCGGAGCTACCGGCCCCGAAGAAGGCTTGAACCTCGAGCTCGGCGGCCAAGGCGGCAGCTACACCATCCAGCGCACCTTCGACCTCAACGCCGAGACCAAGGCTTCCCTCGAAGCCGGCACCGCCGTCGTCGTCGTCCACGGCCTGGACCCAGCAACTGCCGGGGTCTCCGAGGAAGTGTTCAACTCAACCAGTGACATCTCCCCAGACCTGCCCCTCGGCGCCACCTCACCTGCACTGTGTGGAACCCTCGTAGCCTCACAGATGGGCGACATGCCTGCCGGTGGCGCTGACACCGGTGTCGCCCAGGAAACCGGTTCCAACACCGGCGCACTCGCCCTCGGTGGCGGCCTAGTCCTGGCAGCAGCAGCCGGCGGAACCTTCCTGGTTCGCCGCAGCAACGCCGCCAAGGCATAATTTCCATCCAAGCACCACGAACTGATCGGAGATAATACTTCACACGATTAGTTCACCCAGCGACCGTCGCAGAAGCCACCTGGCCTCTGCGGCGGTCGCTGATTTAATCCTCACCGGCTGCGCCACCAACACGACCGCCCAAAGCCAAGGAACGCCAGCGCCGACCCCGACCGTCTCCGCTTCGCCGACGGTGCCGGCCCCAACTCAACCACCCACGACCCCCGCACCCGAAACACCCACACCCACACCCACACCGGCACCGGCACCGGCCCAGTTGCCGGTCCTATCGGCGTCGGACCCGGTGTCGTTCAGTATTCCCGCCATCGGCGCGGGATCGGAGCTACTGAGCCTCGGCCTACGCGATAACGGCTCGCTCGAAGTTCCCCCGGACGGGCCCGGAGCACCCGCCAGCTGGTATAATGACTCCCCCACACCCGGTGAACGCGGACCCGCGGTCCTCCTCGGACACGTCAACGCCACCGACAGCGGCCCCGGAATCTTCGCGGACCTGCGCAAACTCAAGCCCGGTGACACCATCGACGTGCTCCGTGAAGATGGCACCACAGCAACCTTTACCGTCGACCGCGGTGAGCAATACGCTAGAGACGCGTTCCCCACCCAGACGGTATACGGCAACACCGAAGGACCCGAACTACGCCTGATCACCTGCGACGGATACGACCCGGACACCGGCGAATTCGACGACAACTACGTCGTCTACGCAAAACTGGTCACCTAAAATTGTGAATTCGATAATCGCTGCTGCTGTCGCGGTCACGGATTGGCTTATGGACAGGGAGCACGAAAGATGGGCGGGCTACGGCTGCCAGAGCTCAAGCTCTGTCCAGCGCTCAGGCACCCCTATTGATCGAGCGGTGAGGTGAGTGGTGCAGGGGAATGATTCAACAAGCTCCACAATTCTTTCGGGCCAGTCGCTGTCAGGTTCAATCGACCGAAGCAGGTAAGCCATTACCGCTAGAGCGTTGTACAGCCCGAAGACCTCTTTGGCCGACGCTTCGTTTTTCAGGTGATCGAGGACGGGTACTTGCCCCAGGCTGGGCCGACGGGGCGCCGTCACTAGCTTCCGATTGAAGAGCCGCGCGTGATGAGCAGATACGTTCCTCACGTAATTCAGGCAGGCGATCCAGCTCGCCATCACCTTCTTCGTTGGCGCCCCATACGCGGCGGCAATCTCCGTGCCGAGCGATCTACTCAGGCCGGTGTACAGGCGACCGAGATGCCCCATCTCCATAATCTCTGTGAGCGCCCATATAGGCATTTGACCGTTGTACTTCTCGCGGAAGTGACTTACGAAAGCTTCATCGGAACTGTCTTGTCGCTCGCCTATCCGCTCAATCCACTCTTCGTGCTTACTCGGCGCAGGGTCACCTGTCTCAGCATCGACTTGAGGCTCGATGAAAGCGGCGACGAATGTCTGGGGGTCGAGATGAGCGAACGCCGATTGCCTCCCCAGTACCTATCCGATCTGCATACGGAGAGAGACTTCGATTCTCTCGATTCCGTCGAGGACCAGCATGCGCAGCTGGCGATCGAAATCGATGAGAGCGGCGGCGTCGATAATGGCTGAGGATCCGCATCCTCGACCGGCCTTCGTCGTCCACGAAGTTCTCTGTTTCACGAAACGGATAGAGATAGCCAGTGAGCCGGTAATACCCGACCGCTCGAAGGAGCTGCGCGCAACGGGTGTGATCTGGGACCTCCACGCCGCGAGTCGCAAGCTTTTCGACCTGTTCCTCGATCGAGAGCCACTTCTTCGTGTACTCAGTCATGAGTCTCCCTGCAAAAGAAAATCAGCCCGAGCCGTGAGGCGAGCGGGCTGATCATGATGTGTCTAAGCTCACGGACAATGTTCGTGAGCGCACGCACTTGACGGTCCTGAGCGACGGAGAAGTGCTGACCGTCCGGTCCGAGAGTTCATGGCGGTCAATCGAAGCGCAGGGGTGGGTGGGCCGAACGGTCTCCGTGAGTCGAAGTTCCAGTGGTATGGCGTTGCTGTTGGACCATGAGGACGAGCAGATTCTGGAGATTGTCCGCGCCGATCCTCAGGGTTCCAGAAAGCAAGCCGCTGCGTTTCAAGAGGGAATCAAGTTATCGCGGCAGCGCCAGTACACGCTCGCTAACCGGATCTTTGACCCTGAGATCATCGGCATAGGCACACCTGTACGCGATTTCTCAGGAAGGATCATAGCCGCACTGAACATATCCGGTCCGGCGCTGCGGATTGAGAAACACATACCGCTGTTCGTCACGCACCTGCTGGCAGCTGCGGCGAGCCTTCGGCATCCGGATCCGACGACGACGATGGCATCGGGATAGTCCCTCTCCGGGTCGGGGCCGGGTATCCACCTAGCCCAGCAGTTGGACCAGTGCGCAGCAGTGGGCGAGCGTATGCCCCTCGCCGGGCGCTGGATCTGCGCAGGGAGCTGCAGGCCGAGGGGCGTCTTGAATGGATCGGAAGCGGCCGGAACGTGGTTGCCATAAAAGCAGGCTGGTCGGCTGGGTTTTCGTGACCTACTTCGGATCCAAGCCGGAGAAACTTCCTGCGGGACGGGTGCTCCTGTGGGCAAAGCGTTATTCTTGCTGGCCCGCTGGGATTCCTGGAGTTTCAAGCGGGTAACAGGGTCTGTCGGTTTGGATAGGTGGCCGCTCGCTCCGGCGACGACGGGTGGACCACGAGCGAATCCAGCAGGCCTGCGAAGAGCGGCTGGCGAGCCAGCCAGATGCTGGCGCACCGAAATACCCCTCCTTCGGTCTCCTGCAGGGTCCGAACAGAGTCCTCGAGTGGTTGGTGTCCATCAACCGGGAGTTTCCCCAGTCCGGGTTCCTGCCAGCGTGCGTGAGGCGACGATCTTCTCGACCGGATTAGTGAAGGCCTTGAATGGATCGGGTATCAGAGGCATCGGTGCAGCAGTACCTTAAATCCGCCAGTTCCTGACACGGACCCATTGTCGGTAGCTGTTAGCGGGGCCATCACCATTTTTGATCATCAGAGCGGGAGCATCTCGTTCAATCAATGAGTTGTTCCCAGATAGCAAGTTCTTCGTCCTGCTTCCCGCTCTGCCGTAATGCCTGGCTCAGGAGTAACCGCCCTGTCGTCCGCAAATGACAATCCATGGCGATCGCAGCAGCTTCAGGATTAGCTGCCTCAAACGCTTCGACGATGGGAAGGTGATCCACGAGGACTTCCAGCAAAGATCGGTCGGAACGAACGGTGGAGGCCCCCACTAGTCGGGTTGCGTCCCGAAGGTTGTTGATGATGTTTTTGGTGCGGTTGTTGCCTTCGATGTCGATCAGCAACGCGTGCAGTTTTTGATCGTGGTGTTCAAAAGTCGGCTCATCGTCGATCTGTGCCGCTTCTTCCATTGCGGCATACTGTTGCCGCAATGCTCGTCGGTCTCTGATGTCGGCCTGAAGTGTTGCGCGTCGTACCGCCGGAACTTCCAAAGCCAGGCGAATGGCGAATATTTCGGCAATGTCGTGCGGAGTCGGCAACACAACCCGAAAACCACGGTTCCGCTCAAATTTGATCATGCCCGTCTCTGCAAGCCGAAGCAAAGCTTCGCGCACGGGGCTTCGAGAAATCCCGAGCTGCTCCGCAATCCTGTAGACCGAATAAAGCTCGCCCGGGATGAGGGCTCCCGAGCGAACGGCGCCCCGCACCGCCTTGATGGCGCGTTCGGCAAGGGACATCGGAGTTGCATCCAACGCAGATACGGCAGGGGCGAAAGTGGGCACACCGAAGTCTATACCGGTCATTTTTTGTTACATGTAGCATGTTACTCATGACCATTTTAGCAATGCCACAGTCGCTTACCAAAGCCCTGCGTAGTTGTGGGGTGCAGGATGCCCGCGATGACGAGACCACACGTGCCGCATACTCAAGTGATGGCTCCCTGTACCGTGTGCGGCCGGCTGCAGTGGTTTTTCCCCATGATGCTGATGAAGTGATGACCACTTTGGAGGTGTGCCGGGATCGGGGAATCCCTGTGACATCTCGCGGAGCGGGCACTTCCGTGGCTGGCAACGCTATCGGCAGTGGGGTTGTCCTTGAATTCAGTCGTTACATGAACAAGGTGCTACACCTTGACCCTGATGCCCAGACGGCGATTGTTCAGCCAGGCGCCGTGCATGCCGTGTTGCAGCGCAGAGCACTGGCGGAGGGGCTGCGATTCGGGCCTGATCCATCCACCCACAGCCGCTGCACTATTGGTGGCATGATCGGCAACAACGCTTGCGGATCCCGCACTTTGGCCTACGGCCGCACGGTTGACAATGTCAGCCACCTTGATGTGGTGACTGGTTCGGGAACCCGGCTTTTCCTTGGCACCGAGGGAACGCCATCGGGCCCGGAAACAAGCGCGTTGCGCACCCTGGTGCAAAGCGAACTGGGCACCATTCGTACGGAGCTGGGCCGGTTCGGCCGGCAGGTCTCCGGATATGCCCTGGAACATCTACTGCCTGAGCACCATTTCGATCTGAGGCGCGCGTTGGTCGGTAGTGAGGGAACGCTTGCGGTCGTTCTTGAGGCAGGGGTACGGCTGGTCGTTGACCCGGCATACCGGACCATGGTGGTTCTGGGATTCGCCGATATCGGATCGGCCGGTGACGCAGTCATGGATGTCATGCCGTTCCGTCCCACGGCCTGCGAAGGGTTGGACTCCCGGATTGTCGACGTCGTGCGCGCCCAGAAGGGTGCTGCCGCTGTGCCGCCGCTACCCGACGGGGCTGCCTGGCTTTTTGTCGAGATCGCGGGCGAGGACCCATTGGAGGTTGCGGACCGGGCACTTCGCCTGAGCCGGACTGCTGCCTTATCCGCACGGGTTGTCTCCGATGCCCGGGAGTCGGCGGCCTTGTGGAAAATTCGTGAAGACGGCGCAGGACTAGCGGGCCGCTCGACCGCAGGTGTTCCCGCCCATTCGGGATGGGAAGATTCGGCCGTTCCTCCCGAGAAGCTGGGCAATTACCTGAGGGATTTTGATGCCCTGCTGATCGAGCACCACCTTATGGGCTTTCCCTATGGTCATTTCGGCGACGGCTGTGTCCATGTGCGGCTGGACGTGCCCTTCGACCGCAGTGATGGAACCGCATTGTTCCGTAGCTTTATGACCGGTGCCGCAGAGCTGGTCGCAAGCTACGGGGGATCCCTGTCAGGTGAACATGGGGATGGGCGGGCTCGCAGTGAACTGCTCCCTTACATGTACTCACCCGCCGCCCTCGCGCTCTTCGGGAAAGTCAAAGCAGTCCTTGATCCGGACAACCTATTGAATCCGGGAATCATCGTCGATCCGCTGCCCCTCGATGCCGACGTGCGGGTCGCCCAGGCTGCGCCTTTGAAATCCGGCCTCGGGTTTGGTTATCTCCATGACGGAGGCGACTTCAGCCAAGCCGTCCACCGCTGCACTGGAGTGGGAAAGTGCCGCGCTGATAGCTCTGACGGAAGCGGCGTGATGTGCCCGTCCTACCTTGCTACCCGCGAGGAGAAAGATTCTACCCGCGGGCGGGCCCGCGTGCTGCAGGAGATGATTAATAAGGGCGGGGCCGGCTGGCGTTCCCCGGAGGTCCATGATGCTCTCGATCTTTGCCTTTCCTGCAAAGGCTGCGCATCAGACTGTCCCACTGGAGTGGACATGGCTGCCTATAAAGCAGAGATGCTTCACCAAAGCTACCGCCGACGCCTCCGTCCCGCCTCCCACTATTCTCTGGGATGGCTGCCCCGGTGGGCGCGCATCGCTTCCCTCGCCCCCCGCCTGATCAACACCATGTCCAAACTGCCCGTGCTGGGAGCGGTGGGGCTCAGGCTCGCTGGCGTCGACCACCGGCGAACCATACCCCCATTCGCACTTCAGACGTTCCACTCCTGGTTCCAGGCAAGGGCGACATCAGCCCAGCACGACGACGCGGTCGCTCAACACATAGCTGGGGGTGCAGACAGGGGCGTAGTTGCACCCCAAGGTCCGGTGCTGCTCTGGGCGGATTCCTTCACGAACTACTTCACTCCGGAAGTTGGACGAGCCGCTGTCCGGGTGCTGGAACAAGCCGGTTTCGATGTGCGGCTTCCCTCGAAACCGTTGTGCTGTGGTTTGACGTGGATTTCCACCGGCCAGCTTGACGGCGCACGGAGAATTCTCGGCGATACAGTCAGTGAGCTGCAACAATATGCGTTAGCGGGGATTCCCATTGTGGGGCTGGAACCGTCCTGCACCGGCGTGCTCCGCTCGGATGCGATGGAGCTTCTTGGCGAAGTTGCGGCACGCCCCGTTGCGGAAGCCACCCGAACGCTGGCTGAGCTGCTGACTTCGGTTCCCGGATGGACACCGCCACCGTTGGAGGGCACCACGGTGGTTGCCCAACCACATTGCCACCACCACGCAGTCATGGGATGGAGTCCGGATGCGCAAATCTTGGAGAGCGCGGGCGCGAAGGTGCAAAAGCTCGGCGGGTGCTGCGGTCTAGCAGGGAACTTCGGCGTGGAAAAAGGCCACTACGAGGTCTCCGTCGCTGTAGCCGAACAGCAACTGCTTCCCGCGGTACGGTCCGCGGCTCCGGACACTGTGATTCTCGCCGACGGGTACTCCTGCCGCACCCAGCTCTCGGACCTCAGCGATAGGCAGGGCATCCATCTAGCTCAATTGCTGGATGACACAACGCGCAATTCCTGAGGCTCAGGAGATCAACCCCGAAGTTCAGCGTTGCAATGATCGCACCACAGCATTGTGGTTAGCGCATCATTCTCGGATAGAGGAGCTCTAGCATTGTTCGACAATCATGTGCACGCCAGCCTTGAAGTTTCCAAGCGTATTGGTGACGACATCGCCGTGGCGGCGGAGTTTGCGCTGGCCGACTTCTCCGGGTTGGTGCTGGAAGCCCGCAGGCGGACCCCCATTTCATGGGCCACTCACTTGGAAAAAGAAACGGCCGCCGGCTCCCGACGCCGTACAGACGGCTTATTGACCGGCTTTCCGGGTCAATTTCCCCACCATTTCGAAGGTCTTTCGTGAATTCTCAGTATTCGGGCATCACTGACTTCATCCACGGAGTCAGCGGGCAAGACCTTCCTGCCGATGTGTTGCACCAGGCGCGGCGCTGCCTGCTTGACCTGATCGGGGTTGCGGTGGCCGGCACAGCCACTGCGCTGTCTCACATCATTCGTGATCACGCCTACCGCCAGGCTGGCGGATCAGCACAAAGCTCCCGCCTGCTTTTCGACGGTCGGCGAGTCGGCGCCTCCTATGCCGCCCTAGCCAACGCTGGAACCATCGATTCAATGGACGGTCACGACGGTCACCGCCTGGTAAAAGGCCACGCCGGCGCGGCTGCGCTCCCCGCGGTGCTCGCTTTCACTGACCAACGTTCCCTGACAACGGTGGAAGACCTCCTGGCGGGGCTGATCGTTGCCTACGAAGTGTCACTGCGCGCAGGGATTGTTCTCCACCGGACAGCTGCCGACTACCACAGCTCGGGAGCGTGGAACGCCCTCGGCGCGGCCGCCGTGGGCGCCCGCCTGCTCAGGCTGGACCCCGAAGCGACGCGGCACGCACTGGGAATCGCAGAATATTCCGCCCCCCGCGCGCCGATGATGCGGTCAATCGAGCACCCCACGATGGTCAAAGACAGTTCGGCCTGGGGCGCTCAGGCAGGCGTCAATGCGGCATACCTTGCAGCCGGTGGTTTCACCGGAGCCCCAGCCGAGCTGATGGAGGCACACCCGGAAATCGACGACCTTGGTCAACGCTGGCGGATCACAGAACAATATTTCAAGATCTACCCCGTGTGCCGATGGGCGCACCCGGCTGTGCAGGCCGGTCTGTCCATTCGTGCCAATCAACTTATACAAGCTGATCAGATCGACGACGTGGAGGTAACAACCTTCGCCGCAGCAGCACGCCTGCACACCGCGGCCCCGCAAAACACGGAACAGGCACAATACAGCCTCCCCTACGCCCTCGCCGCAGCCTTGGTCCACGGCAAACTGATACCCGAAAACGTCCTGCATCCGAGAACCGACGCAGATGTGCTGCGCCTGTCCCAAAAGATCAGACTGGTCCCATCGGCAGATATGACCGCAGAATTTCCCGCTCAGCGCCGTGCGAAAGTGCAAATCACACTTAAGAGTGGGCACTCCTATTCCGTGGAAACAACCGACGGAAATCCTGAAGTCCCCCTCAGCGATGCGACGCTGCATGAAAAATACCGGCAGAACACGCAAATGCTCGACGGCAGACGAAGCGAGGCCATTTCGGACATCATCTTCGCCGACGCGGCCACACCCCTGAACCAGCTGATGGGCCTGATCACCGAGCCACCGTGAGATTTCGAACCCAACACCGATCGACCTGACACCACAAAACCGTGTACTCACACCGGCGTCCGATAAGAGGATCCCCTATCGCAACAGCGAGTAAGCCGGTTGCTGTTTATTCGTTCCCAGCTGATCCATCGGACGGTTCACCTCAGCATTCATACGGGCCATCATGCGCTCGGTGTCTTCAGGGATGCCGTGCTTGGTCAGGGCGTCCACCCGAACTGCACCATGAAGGCACAACCCATGAGGGCGGCACCGCCTAGTACTGCCAAGATCATCGAGATCACCACGGCGACATGCTTCCGCCAACAGATCTTGCTCATCTTCACCATCTGGTGCGTCAGTACGGGCAGGAGATCCTTTTTCCTTATCGCCCCCGGCAGCACCTCGTAGTCCCAATACTTCAGGTGGCCGAAGTAGATGAAGTTGCTCGGCCATTCCTTCTTGACCTTCAAATAACGCAGTCTAGGGATGACTACCCACACTGAGAATGCAGCAGCAATACTCAGCGCGATAAGACCGCCGAAGTAGAGGATTTCTTGCACTGGACCTTCAAGAGCGTCGAACACTCGCTTGTCGTCGGCTAGCGCAATGGCCGTCGCGACACCGGCTGACTCCAGGGTGAAAGCGAAGGTAGCCTTGGCATCTACCTTCCCGGTCCAGTCGCTGAGTGCACCGTGGATGCGCCAGGCAGTCTCTATGGCCTTGTCATGCTCCTCCTGCGCGATCTCTTCATCAGTCTTACGGCCGAACACTCAAACACCCCAGTAAGCGTGGGAGCGGAAGACTCGTTCGTTCACGCCGCTGTCATTCCGGTTATAAACCTGCGTCCACAGCTTCTTACCTTCTTCCGTGAAGGCGACTTCGTTGTCCATAGCCTCGTAGACCTCTGAAGTAATGGTGAGCTGGTAAGCGTCACGGATTTCACTGAGCTTGGCAGCACGGTTTGGCGCTTTACCTATGGAAATAAGGTCGTTGCGATCACGCACACCGCCGCGGACGATCAAAGCTTCACCGGTATCGATGCCGATTCCGTGGCAGATGTTCGCGAACTTCTCGCCGTCACTCCAGCTTTCTTTGATCTTGGGGCGCAAGACTTCGAACACTGCCCAGTTGATTGCAAGAGCAGCACGAACGGCCTTGGTCTCCTTGTCCACGCCCATAAAGATCGCCATAACCCGGTCGCCGTCGAAGCTCCTGATCTCACCGCCAAAGTTGCGGAGAATACGTGAGGCCGTGTTGATGTAGGCCCGAATGATCTTGGCCGTCGTTTCTTTGTGCAGCGAGTTAGCCATTTTGGATGAGCCAGCAAGATCGGCGTACAGGTAGGTCGCGTCAACGCGCCTGCCTCCGTTCTTCATCACAACGTCGTCCGTCTTTGGCACGACGCGTCCATCTGTGATGGCCCACGGTTCTTTGAAGATGTCAGTGACACTGCTTTCGATGCTGGGATACAAGCTGTCCCCCTAAGTTCTGCTGGTCCCTCAACCCTACCGACGGTCCCCGACATCCGGCGGCGCGCCCTTATCTAACGCCTGCAGCTACGGATGTTTTGCGGCGTACCTCTCAATCATTCCGTTGATCAAGGACTCGGGGTGAACCGGCCCCTCGCGGGGGCTCTCCTCACGGTCCCTGATTGAGCACCCTCCGGAATCAGGGACAGGCACCGGGCTGACTAGAAGAGAATCTCGGCATTTAAGATGCGGTCGATCGTTTGCACAAGCCGGTCGCCCACCGGCCAGCTCGCCACCTTCATGCCTTCCCTTCGACAAAGCCGTTATGCAGGCGCACTCTGATTCCCGTAAGACCCGCCCGCAAAACTGCCCGGTGAAGGTGCCCTAAACGCTCCACTCCAGATCGTCTCGCAACCCATGCGATGCAAGACAAAAGTACGAGTGGGAATAGCAAGTTGATTTGGCCCCGGGTTCGCCGCTTGTTTTGGCCCCACCCTGTTGGTGTTCCGGTCAGTTTTGCCGGGACTTGTTGATGGTCTGTTGGGTGGTTTTCAGCCGGTAGGAATCGGTGCCGGTGTTGATGATGTGGCCGCGGAAGGTCAGCCGGTCCACGACCGCCGCCGCGAGGCGCGGGTCGGTGAACGTCTGGCCCCACTCGCTGAACGGGGCGTTGCTTGCGCAGGCGATGGACGCCCGTTCTTCCCTGGCCGTGATGATCTGGAACAAAAGCTCGGCGCCGTGGGTATCGAGCTTGACGTAGCCGACCTCATCGAGGCAAAGGAGATCCAGGCGCGCGTATTTGCCCACCAGCTTTGATAGCTCCTTGTTGTCGGCAGCCTCGACGAGTTCGTTGACCAGCGCGGCCGTGGTGATGTAGCGGACCCGCCGTCCCTGCTCGGCGGCGGCCATGCCCAGGCCGATGAGCAGGTGTGTTTTCCCGGTCCCGGAATTGCCGAGGAGTACCAGTGGTTCCCCGGCATCGATCCACGCGCCGGTGGCCAGGTGTGTCAGGGTCGCCGGCGGCAGGTCAGGGATCTGGGCCAGGTCCAGGTCTTCGAGGCGTTTGCTGCGAGGGAACTTCGCTTCCTTGATCCGCCGGGCCCGGGCGCGGTTATCGCGTTCCTCGCATTCATAGGTCAGGACCTCGGCGAGGTAGGCCTGGTGGCTGAGGCGCTGCCGGGCGGCTTCGGCTGCCATGGACCCGGCGACCTGCGCGGTGCCTCTCAGATACAGGGTTTTGCAGGCTGCGCCGATCGCCGCCGCGGCGGCGGGCTCACTGAGCTGGCCCATGGACGGTCCTTGCCCGGCGCTCATCGGCTGCCCGCCGCGGCCAGCAGCCCGTCATAGCCGGCCAGCGAGGGCTCCCAGCGGTCGGGCAGGTGCCTGATCCGTCCGGAAACTTCATCAGGTAGCGCCGCCGGGACGTGGTGGAAGCTCTGGCTGGCACGGGCGTGGATGGCCAGATGATCGGGGTCGAAGTCCCCGGTCCTCACGGCGTTCTCCATGGCGCCGGTGACCGCGGCGGCCGGCAGGGTCCGGGCCATCAGCAGGACCTCGATCAGGGCCTTCGTGCCGGCCTTGTCGCCGAGCGCGGCCCGGGCCCTGTCCCAGTATTTCTGGTGGGCTCCGGTGAAGGCCCCGGAGGCGCGGGCGGCCATCAGCGCTGTTGCCCCGGCCAGGGCGCCGGGTTTGCGGGTGAGGACCTCAAGGTAGTGGTCCAGTTCCAGGACGTAGGAATACTTGTGGATGGCCCGGACGTGGGACGCGATCCGGGCGCCTTCGGCGAACATCTCGATGGTGCGGGCACCGAGCCGGACGCTGACCCGGCGCCCGGCATAGCGGGCCGGGACCGAGTAGTAGGACTGGCGGACGCAGACCTGGGACTTGTGGTCGGCCTTGAACGAGAACGTCGAGGCGGCCTCGAACGTGTCCGCCGGCAACGGCCGAAGCATGCCGGCTTCCTCCGCTGCCGCGGCACCGACGGTGACGGGGCGGCCCGTGATGACGCGGTGGTCGTCTTTGACATCGCAGCCAGCCATATACGCGTTCAGCCCGGCCAGGGTATCGAACTCCGGAACCGGGGTCAGCCAGCGGCGGCGGAACCTGCCGACTTCACCTTCGACGCCGCCCTTTTCGTGGGCGCCGTCGATGCCGGGCAGGCAGAAGAACGAGTCGAACCCGTAATGGGAGCGCAGGGCGATGAAGCGTTCGTTTTCCAGCCGTTCACGGCCCAGGATCACGGTGGTGACAGCGGGTTTGAGGTTGTCGTAGCGGATCATTTTGGCCGGGATCCCGCCGAAGCGTTCGAACGCGGTGTTATGCCCGTCCAGAAAGGACTCCTGCGACTGGTTCGCGTAGGCCACATGCGCGGCGCGTCCGGAGTAGGACAGCCGCATCACGAACATGAACAGCTTCGCCTGCACGCCGCCGATCACGGCCTGGAACTCGCCGAAATCGACCTCGGCTTCCCCGCCCGGGGTGTGGGTCTGCGGGACCGCGACGTCAGCCTGCGTGTCGACGAGCCCGCGGCGGATCCTGGCCACAGCGTGGGCGACCGTGGACTCGGCAACCACGACGCCGTGTTCATCGACCAGCCGCTGCCAGATCCGGCGGGCCGTGTGGCGCTGTTTGCGCGGTGACTTCTGGTCCGCGGTCAACCAGGCCCGGATGGTGTCCTCCCAGGGCCCCAGCTTCGGAGCCTTCCGCTCCGGCGTCTTCCGTGCCGGCGGCGTGGCCTCCGCCAACGCGGCCCGGACGGTACGGCGGTGAACGCCGTGCACCCGTGCCAACTCTCTGACCGACATATCTTTATCCCTCGCATCAAGGCGGATACGCTCGAATTGCTTCACTCTCGATCTCTCTTTCAAACCCGTTCCGATCTCTTCGTCTTGGCCGACAAAAAGAACGCTACGGGCGGGTCGAGGGTGGGGCCACTTCAAACGGCTAAAAGTCCCCTAAGTGGGGCCATTTCAGAGTGCCATACCCATACGAGACAGTTCCGCGAGAAACGAGGGCCAATCCACCATGTTCGGTTCAAAGGCCCTATACGCTCGATTCTTCCACTACCCTTCGGCTCTCCCTGACGCGGACTGCACAAATGCACGCGAAATGCGCCGTCGGGTTGAAGGATCGAGCGTTGAGCATCTTGAGCGCCGGATGCGCTGGTTGAAGGCAACACGAGGGTCAAAGATTTAGTTCGCAGAGAATTTTTTCATCTTCCACTCAGTGCCATCGGACAAGGGTACGTGTAGGTAGGTCCGCCCGAAGATGCGGCTTTTGCGCTCAGTGGCCTTCCTCCCACTCAGAATGAAGTCGACTATTTCACTAGCGGTCTCTCTTGCAAATTCAAAATGTTCCTCTATGTCGCTACCGATCGCGACGCGCTCCAGGAATCGCGAGTCGTACACGATGTCAGGAACCTCACTGCCGAGCACGACCTCAAAGGCCGGCGACTTTGGCCCTTGTAGTTTCATATGCACAGAGTGTTTGCGTAGATCCATTGCTCCGCTCACGCCCTCGGGTAAGTCGTCGATGATCCGCTGCACTTCTGACGCAATCTTGACTAGACCGGGGTATGGGTGCGTCTCCTCATTTGTCATCCGCCGTGATTCCTCCCCTCCCGTGTCTTCGACCTCATGCCGCCCATCGTACTGCCGAGAAGTTGCGCCACCGCACCGACCAGCAGTCGCCAGAGGCACCCCCGCCTACATGGTGATTCACGGATCCCTCAACGGACGTCGATCAGGTGGGTATGACGGACGAGCAAGAGTCGCCCACGAGGGTTTTAGCCCTGCGGGATTCCCTGAAGGGCGTTTCTCCATCCACGACCGAGACGGGTTGGTTGTGGATGAGGTGTTGTTGGGTCTCGGATGGGAGTCCTACGGTGTCGACCGGCTCTTCAGGGTGGCGGGTAGGAAGATCGTCCGGTGCCTGGTAACCGGGCCACCGGTCTTGTCAGGAGGCCCGTCATTGTCGAAGAGGAATCCGCGATGAATGGGCATTCCCAAGAACTTTGTCCTGACCAACCAGAGGTCTTCTGTCCGAAGTCGTCTGTAGAAGTCATCGACCCACGAGTTCAGACCTTGAACCCAGACCGGGTATTCATACAATCCCGGCTGGCCCCGTACCAGACCGCGACAGTGTCATATTCAGCCCGGCGACATAAAAACGTGGTTGTCGCGGTAAGAAAGTTGGACTGTGTAGGGCGGGTCTGTTTCGAGCGTCAACTTGTTGGCGGGTAAGGAGACTAGTTCCTCGGCATACTGCTGCAGCACGGGGAAGATCCTCTCGCCGCGCCATAGATGCGAATGATCGTGCCTCTGCTCCCACCCGGCTCTCAGGGACTTTAGTAGGGCCTCGTGAGAGGGCTCTTGCTGTGCCGCGAGGTCATGAAGGGCCCAATCCAAAGCGGCGAGCTCGTCATCGAACGCCAGGGCATAACTGAAGGTCGACCCTACGACGTTAATGCTTAGACGCATCGGGTCACCGGGTCCCTGAGTGGAGTCTGTACCGCCATCCTTGAAGTAGGCGTTTGCTCGTACTGCCCCGCCCCAAGTGAGTGACCCTGTGTGCTTGTCGCTCCACTTCAGGAGAAGCGGGGAACCAGAGTGAGCGGTGATGGCTGCGAAGTAGGCAGAAATCCACGCTCTTGGGTCATCGTGTCGATCTACCATGAATGCCCCGACATACCCGCAACAGAAGCGCTCGATCTTTTCGCTCGAGCAGCTAATGTCACCACTCGAGCTCTCATGTCCTGACAGTACCAACCCCGGCCGCCGCTAACGGAACCGTCGCTGTGGCGGGGTGAACTGCCAGGAAGCAAAGCAATTCCGCGATCGATCAGCGGACTTTAGCCATGTTGTTCCGGCCTCTCCCCTTTTCTCGCGTAGTCGCCCGCGATTTCGAGAAGTCCGGTCGTGTACTCCCTTGTTGCCCTGATGAGCGACCGGAGACGAGTGTCGAGGGGGCCCCAAGGTCGACCTATTACACCTGTTGGTCCAGGAGAGTCGCGTACGTCGGTGACGTCTACGTCGAATTCGAGCTGCAGATCGAAGTTTGTTGGTGACAGCTCCACCCCGTCTGCGACCCTCATGCGAACAAGTTCAGCCCCATCGTCGACTATTCCCGGGGTGCCTGTGTCTAATACCTCGACTAGCTCTTGGTCGGCCCGGAGACGAAAGTTTGATAGATACAGGCCGAGGCCATGCATCGAGCGATGCCGATCCACTCGCGCGAGTTCGTGCAGAATTGCGAGGCAGTTCCAGTCGGGGAACTGTGCCTGATAGGGCTGAATCGCTTCGAGCGCTTCGATAATTTCACGGGGAAGATCTCGATAGCGGGCTGCCTGGCTTTTCCATTCGATTGGCGTGAGTCGAATGGGCCATTCAAGTCGAGCGGCGCTGGGCGGAGGGTTCTGTCCCGAAACGAGGACCGCAACGGCATAGAGACAGTTGTCCAAAGCCGCCCGAAGCTCATACAACAGCTCTCCAAAAGCTAGCGAGAGTTCAACGGGAAGTGGTTCAAGCCGGCGAAGTCGTACAGCAGTGGTCCCATCCTCCTCTGCAGTGTGCTCAAGCAGATGGGGACGGCCCTCAAGGTAATCGGCCCAGACGTGCCCAAAGGTTTTGTAGTGCTCGACCGCGCGGTCGAGCCGCGCATGCAAAAGACGAACATCGAACGCCGTGGCCTCGAAGTCGAGATTCACCGAGTCAGTCATAAATCAACCATCGCTCTGCAGGGCCGAAAATGTGGAAATTTGCCGGGAGATCCTCTCACAAGCACTTCAAGAGTGGAGCGTCCGGTCCGAACGGCGGCATACCGTCATAATCAACCTATGCCCTCGCACCCAGGAGAACCGCTACGTCCAAAACTGCCCTGGGGGCCACGAGGGCAGGATCGAGTATCAGTGGGACTGTGCCGTGCGGGTCTGCATACCGGATGCTACGTCTCTTACTACACCCAGTTCAGCGCCAGACCAGTTTGGTATCTCCTCGAATTCGCGGGACCAGAGTGCATGGTGGAGATCCAAGACAGCGACTATTCCTTCTTCGACGAGAACAAGTCCGAAATGGAGCAACTGCTCGAAATCTCCGACATCCTTTGGTTCACCGGCGACGAGGCCGAATCGGTACTTTTCAGGCACTTTCCGGGCAGTCGACCTAGTGTGATGCGCCGCTTGACCAACTGGATAACACGGCGGCGTGCCTGACCACTTGAACGTCCTCCCTTCTGGCTACGCGCCTGCCAATGGCACCTTGAGCGAACGTTCAACGCAACGCATTTCTGGTCTACGGCGTCCTTATAGATGGCGTTGCGTTCGGGATGCGCGTAAGAGCCGCCCGCAAAAATGTTCTCTGAGGTGCGGCCTCTGGAACATCACCCCTGTGTTGCAACCCTAGAGATACGAGGCGTCTCGCGGCGTAGCTTCAGAAGCTGTCGTTGTTGGCGGAACCAGTAGGGCCTCAGATTCTCATATCTATGCCTCGAAACCCTATGCTCGAATCAGCGTACGAACCATTAGATACGAGACACCTGGAGCGATATGACGAAGCTGATCGGATACGCACGAGTCTCAACTCGGCCTCAGTCGACAGATCGGCAGGAGGCAGACCTGATAGCCGCCGGGGTGCGGCGTGATGACTTGTATGTTGACCAGGGGGTATCCGGTGCACGGGCGATGAGACCCCAGTTCGATCGGGCACTCGCTGCACTGGAGGCCAAGGACACTCTCGTGGTCACGACCCTGGACAGGCTGGGACGGTCAACGCAGAACATGCTCGACTTCGCCCAGGAGCTCCGCGGCCGGGGAGCCGGTCTTCGGGTGTTGAACCTCGGCGGTGGCGATGTCGATACGTCTACCCCTATGGGCTCGATGCTGTTCACGATCATGGCGGCATTGGCGCAGATGGAGCACGACATTAAGCGCGAGCGGATCGTCGACTCGATCGGGAAGCGGCGGGAAGCCGGCAAGGATCTAGGAGGAAGGCCACGCCTGATCAGTGACAGCAAGATCCGAAACGCTCTTCGACTTGTGGAAGGTGGCGAACCAGCCGCGCAGGTCGCCCGTGACCTCGGTATGTCCCGTGCAACCTTCTACCGCCGGTCACGGGAGCTGAACACGAAGTAGAAGACGCCACTTACCGCTGCGAAAACGGCGCCACTTAGCGGTGCGACTCACACGTCGTGTCTCACTCATCGGCGTCTCTGATGCGGCCGTATGGTTTTGTGAGACAGCTTGATTGGAGCCAGCGTTTCAGATGACCGCCCGCAGCAAGAAGAAATACGATGCCACGTTCCGCGATGAATCCGTTCGTCTAGTCCTGGGTTCCGATCGCCCGGTGAACCAGGTCGCCGAAGATATCGGGGTGAAAACGAGCACCCTGGGTAACTGGGTACGCCGGTACCGTCAGGTGAATCCCGAGACCACCGACCGCGCCGATCCCCGCGGGACGGTGCCCTGGGATGAGCACCAGAAAGCGTTGGCCGAGAACGCGAAGCTGAAGGCCGAGGTCGAGTTCCTGGGAAAAGTCAGCGCCTTCTTTGCCGCGAAGCAGAAGTAAAGGACTTCTACGAATTCATCGAGGCAGAGAAGGCCAACCATTCCATCGCCTGGCTATGCCGGGCACTGAAGGTCTCCAGGGCCTCGTTCTACCGTTGGCGTCGACCCGCGGACCGGACTCCTCGGGCCCAGCGGCACCAGCAGCTCACCGAAGCAGTCACCGCGCTTTTCAGCAAGGAAAAGGAACGTGCCGGGAGGGACCAGCTAACACTGATGCTCAACGCGGCTGGCATCAGGGTCTCTGCCCCGACCGTGGGGGCGATTATGCGCGCCAACGGACTGCGTGCGGTGCGCACGAAGGCCTGGAAGGCCACGACTGTGCAGGATCTCCAGGCCAAGACCGCGCACATCGAGAACCACATGCTCGACGCGCACGGCAAGCGGGACTTCGTTTCCAAGGTACCCGGTACCCGGCTGGTCGGGGACATCACCTACTTGAGAACTGGTGAAGGGTGGCTGTTTTTGGCCACAGTGATCGACTTGTGCACTGGCATGGTCATCGGCTGGTCAATGGCCGAGCATATGCGCGCCAGCTTGTGCACCTCGGCCCTGAAAATGGCACGGAACCACGGCCACTTCGCTGAAGCCGGCCCGATTTTCCACTCCGACCGCGGAGCTCAATACACATCTGAGGAGTTCCAGAAGTGGTGTGCCGGGAACGCGGTCACCCAGTCGATGGGCGCCGTGGGAGTGTGCTGGGATAACTCCGTCGCCGAAAATTTCTTCTCGCATTTGAAGACCGAGTTCTACCACCACGAGCACTTCACCACCCGCCTCGCAGCGAGGAGCGCGGTCATGGACTACATCGAGTCCTGGTACAACCGCCGAAGGCCGAATCGTCGGGCCGGAGGCATCCCACCGACAGCGGCCCACGCCGCGCACCAAACCCGCGTCCAGGAACCCCTAGCCGCATAAGGAAAATCACTACGAAGCTGTCTCAAGAACTTGACGACCGCAAACAACCCAAACTCACCAAGTCCCAAGAGGCCCACCTCATCTCCCTATATAAGGGAGGACAACACACCACCACCGAAATCGCCGAACTCTTCAAAGTCGCCCGGAGTACGGTTTACCGCATCGTTCAACGAACAGTGGACGTAACTTTGCAAAGAGAGTAGGTCGAGAAGATCTTGGATGCCCTATTGGGCTTTTAGGTGCCAAGATCGGGTGGCGAACCTATGCTAGGCCCAAAGCTCCAGATACGTGTTTACGGTTGGCGCTCCCTTTGCCATCGCGGTTCGATAGTCAAGCGCCTTGTCTCGCTGAAGCTTCCCCAGGACAACGACTGGATGTATTCCTATCCGCTGGGCGTTGGATTCGATCCATCCCCTCCGCACAGCCAATGGTGGGGTTGGCAGTCCACCTGGAATCTGCCACTGGCCCGCCTTCTCGTCGGCTGCTTTTTCAGCAGGCTCATCAGATGACTCTTCATCAATCACGATACGCTCGGGAGATACGTGTCCCAGAACGAGGTGCGCCACTTCGTGCAGCAAAGTGAATAGGACCATATCGAGACGCTTACCTCTACCCGATAGGGCTATAACCGGTTGTTGTGTGTCCCCGTCTAGGAGGAAGGAAGCGCCGTTTAGCTTGCTCCCGGGGAACGCCTCAACGTAGACCAAGCGGACTCCGACAGCGGAAAATACCGCGGGGAGCGTTGCGAATTTTTCGGGATCCAAGACCAACCGAGATAACTGTTCGGCAAGGCGCTGGAGTCGAGCTGGGTCGTATTCACTTGTTTGTATTCTTTGTGCGTGCTTACGAGCACACGCCAGCCACGCCTTCTGAGTAGGTGTAGGTCCTTCGTCGCGGTTTGAGCGCCGTGCTGCTGCAAGAAAACGCGGAGTATCTTCAATGTGGTCGATCTGAAACAAATCAACCAACTCATTTGCCTGTTCTGCCAACGATTGCCCGGTCAAGACTCCGCGCTTGAGGAGCAAAGACACGGGTGCCAGTTCGTTCATCCGAGCGCGGAGACGAACGTCGTCTAAGTCCTTTCGGATCGAATCATTCTGTGACTGGCTCCAGAGAAGATACGAATTTTGAAGATTCAACCAATACTCTGGACCGGTACCAATAGCGGCACCAATCTGAGCCGCTGATTCTCGGGTGATTTCCTTTTTTCCAGAGATAATCTCCGAGACAAACTGGGCGGGGCGCCCGAGAATTTGAGCGAAATCGTTCTGTGACCAATGGCGTGCTTCGAGCTCCTCGGTCAGAAAATCCCCGGGAGGAAATGCTTCAACGAGCTCGGGGGCCATGGGTTTCACTCCTTCAGTGGTAGTCAACGGCTTCGACGACGATGGCTAGACGTCCACCATCCTGAGTTTGAAACCGAAGAATAAGTCTGTACTGCTTGTCAATCCGAATCGACCATGTTCCCGCACGGTCTCCCTTCAACTTCTCCAGATGAAGAGACTTCAGGGCTCTCAAGTCTTGGTCGGTAGCCGCAGCATGCAGCTGCTGGACTCTTCGCCGATAAGCCTTGGTTACGTTAGGGGCCCATCGTGTGGTGCGATGACCTGGCTCGTAGGCGAGGCTCCGTAGATCCTCGTCCTCGTAGTCCACCTGCATTCTGTAAGCCGTCCTTCACCCCTGATGTGAACAACACGCTACAGGAAAGCTCAACTTCTTATGTTCGAACTATAGTCCAAAACTCGCTTGTTGTCTTCACCCTTGCGCCGATAGCGTGAAGCGACTAACCTAGTGACTGTCGGCGAGCCGATACGAAAAAAGGGCGGACCCCTTGCAACGGTTCCGCCCAACAACTCGAGGTCAGAACCGCAAGTTCCATGGTTAGTGGTAACAGCGATTCTAACGGAGTCCAAGGCGTCCTAACATCGTCGCCCTCCCCTCGGACTAGTGTTCTGAGGAGGACACCATGGCAGTAAGAATCACCCACGTACATCTCGAAGGATTTCCGGAAGATCACCAGCACATCACCAGCTACAGGTGGGTGAACGATTCAGACAACGGTGCTGGAACGAGCAATAAGCCGACGATGGTCGATTGGATTGATGTACAAAAAAACCGGGCATACGTAGGGGTGGGGTCTTCACGTGTGGAGGTAGGGGTAGTCCGCCCCGAGAATTCAACTCCATACCTTCGGACCTACGCCGATCAACAGTGGAATAACAATCTCTTGTCACTGCCTAGGTTTTAGGCCCCGGGTCAGGGCGCTAATCCCGGGATGTTGGTGGGGCCACGGCATCAGCTCACGTCGCGGCCTCATATTTTTGAAAAGCTAGATGCTACAAGTCGACTCGGAATAGATTTCGCGAGTCTGCCGATTCTCAATCAAGGACCTTTATACGCAACTAGAATGGGATGCAACGCCCGGGCGATATAGCAGCACTTAAAGCGGCCGAATCGCCGCCGATTAGAAACTCGATACGAGCAGCAATTTCGGCAGTTATAAGTAGAATTCAGTTCATTAATCAAAATGCCCGTTGAGGGCTCGTCGAAAAGGCCACTTTGGGCCACGGCGCAAGGTTCTGAGGAGGACCAACTTATGTCCCAATGCACAGCCCCCATCAGAGGCCACATCAGAGGCGGCGGCGCTGACTGCCCAGTTCACGGAGGCCGTGGAGAGTACAGCTACTCAAGGCCGTCGTACTCACAATACTCACCACGGCCGGTCACTTCTGTTGTTAGGAGCGGAAGCTCAACGAGCAGCGGAGGTGCACCTGGTGGAGGCCGCACTGCTCGTCCCAGGTGGTCCCCTAGCACTTCCGGTGTCTCTTACACACCGCAGCAGGTGCGCGACCTCGAGCCCATACGCACGGCGGTCGTGGTCCGAACGCAGAGGCACGGCGTGTTTCTCTGCCACGCCTGGCCCGACCGTCAGGCCGATGCGAAAGATGTCTACGATTTGCTCCTCAGCGAGGACGTTTCGGTGTGGTTCAGCGAGGTTGCCCTGAGACCCGGCACGGACATGCGCGTGGCCATCGACAAGGGACTCGTGAGTTCACGCATCGGAATCGTTCTGGTGACGCCAGCAATGCTCGACAAACTGCGGACCGATCGAAGCATCGCGAGCAACGAGCTCAGCGCGCTACTGCGCCGCAACCTCCTGGTGCCGGTTATGCATGGGGTGACGTTTGAGGCGCTTGACCAGGTCAGCCCTACCCTCGCGTCGCGTGGTGGATTCAGTACGGCGGAGGAGCCGATGGAGGACATCGTTGTGAAGATAGCCGAACTCGTCGGGACGCTCGACAGCGAAGAAGCCGACGAACCTAGCCTGAACTCGGGGACCAAATAGCTACAGGTAACGAAGGGCTACGACGACCCGGCAATCGTCCTATAGCCAATCCTTCAACCGGAAATCGCTAGGGACCAAACTGCAAAACGCCACCTGCAAGGCAATGAATGCCGATAACGGTCTAGTACGTCGGCCATAGGGCAGGAAGCCTGCCCGGAGGCTTCCTGCCCTATGGCGCTTGGGTGTACTCCAATGCGACTCCAATGCGACAAGTTCGAAGTGTTTGGAGGATCATTTGTTCGCTGGACAACAGTCTCTACTGGTCAGCGGGTCGATCGCGTGTCAAGTCAAAAATGGCCAACTCAACTTCTGCACGAGTCCGCCCGAAGGGTGTCCCCCACGCTTCCAATAGCTCTACATAGCGGCTGGTTGGGCCCCCGTTAGCAGTCCAGTGGCTATGCGATAGCTGATTGGTTCTCTGCACTCCAGCGTTCCCAGTGTCTTGACGGCGTCAGTCCGTCGAGGGATCCGTGGGGCCGTTCATTATTGTAGATCTCTTTCCATTCGTCGGCCAAGTATTTCGCCTCGGCCATCGTGTCCATGATTTCTCCGGTCAGTTGCTCCCTTCTGAATTGGGCGTTGAATGACTCGGCGAATCCGTTCTGCCAGGGCGATCCCGGGTCGATGAACGCGGTATCGACTCCGGCGGTGGCACACCAGTCGATCAGCGCGGCGGCGGTGAACTCCGGACCATTGTCCGAGCGGACATGGGTTGGCACGATGCCGGTTTCGGCGATGATGTCCTCCAGCACTGCGACCACATCGGTGGCGGTGAACGACCGCCGCGGGATAATCGCCAGGGCGGTGCGGGTGTATTCGTCGATGACGTTGAAGAACCGGATATGCCGACCGCAGGAAGTCACGTCGGATTGGAAGTCGAAGCTGACCACGTGCATCGGGTACTCGGCCCGCAGGCGCTTGTGCTCGCCGGCGCCGGGACCGGTGCGGCGCTTCTTGCGCGCCTTGGGCTTGCACGTGAGTCCTTCGGCCCGCCAGAGCCGGCGGACGCGCTTCTTGTTCAGCGCCACGCCGTCCCACTGCGGTTGCTCGAGCAGGTGCCAGCGCGCCTTGCGCCAACCCCACGCCGGATACTTGCCGGCAACGGCGCGCAGATCAGAGCGCAACTGTGCCTCTTCAAAGCTGACCACGGGTCGGCCTTTGCGCAGCGCTGACCGGTTCTGCCCCAACACCTTGCAGGCGAACCTCTCGGACGCCCCGAACTTCTCCTGCGCCATACGAACGGCGCGGTGACGTGGTTCGGGGCTCAGAATTTTCCCCGCGCCACCTCATTCAAAATGTCATTGGCCAGGACCTGATCAGCTAACAGCTTCTTCAGTCGCGCGTTCTCCTTCTCGAGGTCCTTGACGGCCTTGGCCTGGGTGGCGTTCTTCTCGGACCCGTACTGCTGCAGCCACCGATACCAGGTCGCCTCGGTCACCTGTAACTCTTTGATGACCTCGATCATCGGTCGTCCGTCGTTGAGCATCTTCTGGCCCTGACGCACTTTCGCGATGACCTGATCCGGGGTATGTCTACGTGCCATAATCTGTGAATTTCCTCCTGCATCCATTATCGGATGCGAAACTCACACAGTCACCGGACTCCTACCCGGGGACCCAACCAAGGGGCCGGAAGTCGCGAAGGCGCAAGCTGTTGAATACCACAAACAGGGACGAGAAAGCCATGGCCGCGGCGGCGAACATGGGATTAAGCAACCCGGCCGCGGTCAGCGGCAACGTCGTAAGCGACCGCTCGGTACACGTTGCCCTTGATCGTGCAAAGCGTCCGGCGGGCCAACCAGATCGCTCACTTTGCATGCATATTCGCCACCGCTGCTCCTAGGGCTGTGCCCTTCCCAAACCGCCGGGTGGGGGCGCGATGCTCTGGCCGACAAGCTCAACCTGGAGTTGACGTTCATCCAATTCATGTCCCTCGGTGCAGTGCAAAGCGACGGTGGCGGGAGCTCCACACCCTCGATGAGTGATATTGACGGTGGGGTGCACAGGGGCGTGCTTAGCCCCCCAAACGAAGAGTGCAAGGATGGCCGGCAGTAGGTCTCTGCCAGACTGAGTCAGGCGGTATTCCGAACGGGGCCGAGCCTTCGCCTCTCGATACTCCGTCCGGCGCAAAAGGCCCGCTGCCTCGAGGCTTCGAAGGTGGGTGGAAGCTGTTGCGGGAGCGACGGCCAAATGGTGCACGAAATCATCGAATCGGCGCGTGCCGTAGAACGCCTCTCGCATTATCAGCATCGATGGACGCGAACCGACCACTTGCATTGCAGCTTCAACTGGGCAACCCCACTCGTCGGATTCAGCCGTGCTGAAACCGGTCATCACCTGCCTGACTTCCTTCATTGGTCGCCGTCCTCAACGCCGCTTGTCGTCGTAAACCCATGCTACCTTCTTCCTGACTACAGTTTGCCGAAGTTAGGAGATGCTGTGAACCCATGGACGGCCGCCAAATCTGCCGTAACTAGTGATGTACACGCAGGGCCGTACCATGGCGATCCGGAGCGCCACCGGATGACAGGCGCAGTTCTGTGAACCTCTATTTGCGCTTGTTGCTCCTACGGCTTAGGCGGCGCGGCAAAAAGGCGGGCAGCTTATGGGAGACGTGCCAAACCCGTTTCACTGTCATGCCGAATGACTTGGATCTGCTCGGTCATATGAACAATGGGAGGTACCTGTCGATACTTGACATAGGCCGCATCGACTTGCTGGTTCGTTCTGGCTTCTGGCGAAAGATGACCACCGCCGGGTGGTATCCCGTGGTGGCAGCGCAGACTATCACCTACAGGAAATCCCTACGACTGGGGCAACAGTTTGACGTTTTCACCCGAATCATCGGACTACATGACCGGTGGGTATTCATCGAACAGACGTTCAGGCGCGGTGACGCAATTTACGCGCAAGCTGTCATTCGTACTAGATTCCTCAAGGAAGGCGGAGGAACCGTCAGCTTGGAGGAACTCAACACCTTGGCCGGCTGTCCGCCTGATGACCTTTTGCTCCCGGAATGGGTAGAACGATGGACTACCGATTCGAGGGTCCTCGCGGAAACACCTTAGGCAGATTGAGAAGTAAGTTAACATTGCATTACGGAACGGTCGGGGCCTATGGCGAGTGAAGCAAAGTTCCTGAGTTTCGGAGGCCATGCGCTACCTAGACGCCGGCTGGGCCCGCGGAAAAATCGCCATCACGGTGCACGCCAACTGATTACAGGACAGATGCCCTCTGCGCCCGTAGCCAATCCGGGCTGCTGGCCTTTATGCGAAAAACTCCCGGGGCGGCCAAGGGGATGGTTGTTGTGATGGGGCTTCCGGCAGGGAAACCGCCGGCCCTGCGCTGATTACCCCGGAGGGCGGGCCCGCACTCCGTCTCTAAAGACCCGGCCGCACCGACCGGGGCACCCCGGCAGGATTTTCAAATGGATATGGTTGACAGGACCAGTGGCTGCACCGTCGGAAACGTTCTGCAGAAGAGCCCGCAGGAGCCCCTCCGGGGCGTGCATTCCCGCACGAAGTACTCCCCGTTCCCGGCCATGATGCCCAGGATCACCGGGCCCGAACGGACTCCTGAATACATCGGACGAGTTGCCCACGGGTGGCTCCGGAGCAATTCATGGACCGACTTGGACCGCTTCCGCCCTGCCGCGTTTTTGTGCCGGGGCCGGCCTCGGCGGCAGCCACCTGTGGCTCTTTCCGATTCCGGCGAGCACCTGTGGCAGGGACGGCGTGGGGGTCCGTCTTAGTTCTACCGGGAAGCCTGGGCTACCGGTCCCTGAGTGGGCGTCACGTCGTTGTCCCGTGCTTCTCCCAGGGCATCCAGAACCAGGTCAAGGCCGAAGACGAACTCCTTGGAGTAGCTGTAGCCGGGCTGGAGCACGTGCTTGGCCATCAGTTCGAATAGGTACGGGTATTCGGCGGCAGGCAGCTGGGCGAGAAGCATCTGCGCCATCACCGCGGCCTGCTCCCCGGTGTCGAAGGGCAGCGCCTTTTCCTGCTTTGCGAACCCGTAGACATAGCTGTCCAGCGCGGAGACCGCATGGGCGGTCATGGTCAGGGAGAATCCGGCGTTCCTGAAGGTACCCAGCACCCGGTCGTGATGACGGAGGGTCGCCGGACCGGGATTCGTTCCCGAATCCATCAGCCCATTCGCCCACGGGTGGCTGACAAGCACCTCACGGACCGAAATGGAGCGCTTCCGCAGGGCAGTCTTCCACGGCTGGTCATGCGGGGGCAGTTCGATTTCCGCGAAGAGCGCGTCGATCATGCCGTGGAGCAGGTCCTCTTTGTTGGAGACGTGGTTGTACAGGGACATGGCCTCCACCCCTAGGCCTTCTCCGAGGCGGCGCATGGTGAGCCGCTCGATACCCCCCTCGTCGGCCAGCGCAATGGCTGCGTGAAGCACCCGGTCCCGGTTGAGCCTGGTCCGGCGGTCCGCATCGGGCGTCTTCTTCGTTGTCATATCTTCCTCTTCCCATGAGCCTGTGTTGACAAGCTTACAACGTAGAAGTAGGCTACTTACATCATAAGCTTACGACGTAAGGAAAGTTGATGAGCGGCCCCGCACCCACCTTGATCCCGGCCCCAGGAACCACGCCCGTTATTGCTGGGCAGATCCTAGGCACCGCTGGGACGATGGGACCGCTTCGCGCAGTGGCGGACCGTCTGGATGCTGTAACCGCGGCGATCATGCAGGTGGGCCAAAATCCTGCGTTCGACACAGAGGACCGCGACGCACTCGATTGGATGTGCGCAGCGATTGAGGATCTCTCCGCCACCATCCAAGGGCTCTTGCTCGCCGACGGCCGTCGCTTCTCAGCCCGAATAAATGACCTTAATTCCTCAGCACCCACTGGGGAAACGGATCCGGCGGCCGGCTCCCGCTGGCTCACACCCCACTTCACGCCGCGAGGAGAATTATGAACAGCTCCACAACGACCCTGATTCCGGCTTTAAAAACTATGGTTGTTCCCGCCGAGCGCATTGTCGGCACCGCCTGGACCGCGGAGCAGCTCCGGGCCACGGCCGACTGCTACGACACCATCCGGTCCCACACCCTCTACGCCAGCACCGCAGTCCGCCTGGCCTCCCGCACCCGCCTGATCGACACCTCCGCCGCGCGGTCCATCGTCACCGGAGTAATGGGCGGAATCCACGGAACCTCCTGGATGGTCGCGGCACTGACCACAGCCCAGCTCGCCCTCAGCTTCCCCGAACTGCTTACCGACGAACAAACCGCCCTGCTGCTAGCACCGCTGGCCGCCGACGAAAGCCTCGCCGAACGCGGCGCGGTCCTGCCCGAGGCCGCCTGATGTCCGGATCCACCCGGATGGCGCCGGCGCCGGAACCCCGCACTGGAAGTACCGACGGTGGCTTCTCGAGAAATGCGCGCAGAAGACACCAAGCAGACTTCCAGGACCCTGCACGGATTCTAGACAGGGTAGGCGATGGAAGATCCACCATCGTTCCCTAAACCCCTCCGAGCATCCTCGGCGCTCACCCCGTCGACGACGCCTCCACCCGTGCCTCCGGCACGCAGGACGACCCATGTACGCACCAACCGCTTATCCAAACACTGAAGGATTAATTATGGAACCGCAAAAAGGTCTGGCTAGAACAGCCGGGGCACTGTATCTCGCAGTCGCCATCCTCGCAGGCTTCGCCATCGGCTTCGTGCGAAACAGCATCTACGTCTCCGGCGACCCGGGCGCCACCTTGGAGAACATTGCCGCCAATGAGGGGCTCTTCCGGCTGGGCATCCTGGCAGACCTGACCCAATCGACGCTCATGCTCTTGGTCGCAATGGCCCTCTATATGCTGCTTCGACACGTCAACAAGCACGTTGCCGGGGCGATGGTGCTGATCCTTTCCATCAGCGTGGCAATCCAGACCCTCAACCTCGCGCCATCACTGGCTGCGCTCAAGGTCGCTACCAACCCCGACTATGCGGCCTCGCTCGGTTCCGGCGGTGCGGGCTCCCTCGTGATGGTGATGCTGGATTTGCAGCGGGACGGCTTCCTGATCGCCCAGGTCTTCTTCGGTCTGTGGCTGTTGCCCCTTGGATACCTGGTGCTTAAGTCTGCGATGTTCCCCCGCGGGCTCGGTGTCCTGCTGATGATCGCGTGCTTCAGCTACCTGGCGCACCTGCCCTTCGCGTTCCTCTGGCCCGAGGTAGGGTCCTTCCTGACCCCATTCGTCGCGGTGCCGGCAACAGTGGCCGAGCTATGGATGGTGCTGTATCTGCTGATCAAGGGGGTGCGGAAGCAGAACCCGGCCAAGAGCCCCAGCGTTGCTGTCTGAGTGAACGGTAAATCCAGCAGAGCGCCGCACTACCGGTAAGCCGCCGCTGGCGGGTCATCCTTGCAGGAGGAGGGTGCCCCACACAGTTCCGGTTGCGTGCGCCGGTCGGGCGGCATCACGCCGGCCCGACAGCAGGACCACCCCAGAGACCCCGGATGCCGGATGCCGGCCCCGCATCCGGCCCCCGGCCACAGAGCCGGTGAGTTGAAAGTGGCGCTGTTGCCAGCGGGCCAGCACCCTCGGAGCGCAGAAGGCCCTGCCCATGCTCGCTCCCGCCCGCCGGCTCGGCGGGCCCCTTCCCGCCAGGCACACTGTCCGCCCCATTACTGCCCGCCCCCATGGCTGAGTAGAGGACAAGACGTACCCCATCGGTTCCCCCCGGCTACTTCCTGCAGAACCATCATGCGGAGCAGGCCCGGTTGCTCGCTGCGGCCGAGCATCGCCGGAATGCCGAGCGAAGACACACCCGCACTGACGACCCTCTGCGCGGAACATCCGTACTGTCCAGGCTCCTTCGACGCTATCGAGGCCTCCCGGATAGGCTTCCCAAATCCCCGGATGGTTCATCGGACGGACCCTGGAGCAAGTAGTACTGATGGACCCTCCCGGTCCCGCCGCGGAGCGGGACGGTGCTGATTTCCCACTCCGGTTGAGGGGCAACGCCGGACCGTCGGGTTCAAGAGTTGGTGGAGGCGGCGGGCGACGGGCGGAGGCGCGGTGGCGCCGGGTACCGGTGTGAAGCCGAGCGCCGCCCACACCGGATCCCTCACCTGGCGCACACCAGATTCCCGAGGGAACCGTCGGCGTATGACGTCATGACCCCGAGGTTCGGTCCGCCCCTTCATTCTGATCGGATGTCGATGCCGCCGTTGTCGACGGGTCCATGCCCGGAACCCTTGGGTGTCCGGCACTGATCCCGTGCCCGACCTCTGCATCCCGTGCCCGCTCCAGGGCATCCAGGACCAGGTCCAGCCCGAATTCGAGGTCATCCGCGTAGCTGTAAAGGGGCTGAAGCACATGCAGGGCCGTGAGTTCGTGGAGATACGGATACTCGGCGGCGGACAACCGGGCGAGCAGGGCCCGCGCCCGCACCGTGGCCCGGTCCTCCTCCTCAAGCGGCAGCGCGTTCTCCTGCCGGGCGAACCCGTGAATGTAGCTATCCAGCGCGGAGAACGCATGGGCGGTCAGGCCCGGAGAAAAGCCACCGTGGCGGAAGGTCCCCAATACCCGGTCTTGGTGCCGCAGGATTGCCGGCCCGGGACTGACTCCCGAATCCATCAGCCCGTTGGCCCACGGGTGGCTTTGGAGCACGTCATGGACGGACTCGGACCGCTTCCGCAGCGCCGCCTTCCAGTGCTCATTGTGCGGGGATAGCTCGATGTCCGCAAAGAGGACATCGAGCATGCCGCTGATGAGATCCTCCTTGCTGGCGACGTGGTTGTACAGCGACATCGCCTCAACTCCGAGCACTTCCCCGAGCCGGCGCATGGTGAGCCGTTCGATGCCCTCCGTGTCGGCGAGCCCGATCGCCGAGCGGAGCACCCGCTTCCGGGTGAGCCTGCTCCGGGCTTCCACCGCGGGTTCTTTCCTGCGTGTCATGTTCTCCTCTTTCGCTGTCCCACCTTGACAAACTTACAACGTAGACATAGATTGCTTACAGCATAAGCATACAATGTAAGGAAAGACCATGAGTAGCCCCCCGTACACGCCGACACCAGGGACGATGGGCGCACCGGTGTTCGCCGCTCACAATGTCCGCAAGTCCTATGGCCGGGGCTCCGCCCGCTTCCACGCCCTCGACGGGGTGTCACTTGAAGTTCATGCGGGAGAATCGATTGCCGTAGTCGGCAAGAGCGGCTCAGGCAAATCGACGCTCATGCATCTGCTGGCCCTGCTCGACAGCCCGGACGAGGGCAGTCTGCAGGTCCAGGGCATGGACGCCTCCCAGCTGGGCACCCGACAGGTCAACCGGCTGCGCAATCAGGACTTCGGTTTCGTTTTCCAGCAGTTCTTTCTGACCCCTAGTGCCTCCGTGTTGGAAAACGTCATCCTGCCCCTGAAGATCGCGGGCCTCGGCGCCGGCGAATGCAGGAGGCGTGGAATGGCAGTTTTGGAACAGTTGGAAATCGCCGACAAAGCCAAAAACAAGGCCATTAACCTCTCCGGCGGGCAGAAACAGCGCGTGGTCATCGCCCGGGCCCTGGTGAACAACCCGACAGTGATCTTCGCCGATGAACCCACCGGCAACCTCGACACCGTCACCGGCGAGCGTGTGGAAGACATCCTCTTCTCCCTCAACAAAGACCACGGCATCACCCTGGTCATCGTGACCCACGACCCGGACCTGGCCGCGCGCTGCGACCGGCGGATTTTCATCCGCGATGGGCGTCAGGTCCGCTCCCTCGAGACCCCAGGAGCGTCCGCATGAACCTCACCGAAATCTTCCGTACCGCCATCGCCAATACCTTCAGGAGCAAACTGCGTACCTCCCTGACGGTCACCGCCATCTTCATTGGGGCGTTCACCCTCACGCTCACCAGCGCGGTTGGCACCGGGGTGGCGAGTTATCTCGAGGTTCAGGTGGCAGGTTTCGGCGCCAAGGACGTCCTGGCCCTGACCAAGACGGCCGGCCCGGCAGCGGCGATTGGTGACGGTCCGGCCCCGTACGACCCCGCCGGTGCGACGGCCGCAGGAGCCCCCGGTTCCGACTCCGGTGCCTCTGCGGGTGTCCTGAGTGAGGAGGACCTCGTGGCGATCGCCGGCACTTCCGGAGTCCTTGACGTCAACGCCGTCGTGACGGTCATGCCGCGCTACATTGAACACGACCGGGGCGGCAAATTTCAGCTGGTCGTCAATGAAGCCACGGCGCTCACCACAGCCGATCTGGCCGCCGGGCAACAGCTTTCCGATGATGGCAATGAGAACCGTACCCTGCTGCCCTCCTCCTACTTGGAGACTCTCGGCTTCACCGACGCCGCAAGCGCCGTCGGTGAGAAGGTCACGATCGGCATCAGCGACTACACAGGGGTGATGCATGAAGTTGAAGCCACCGTGACCGGGGTGCAGAACCTGACCCTCCTTGGCGTCGGCGCCCGCTTGAACCAGTCCCTGACCGAGGAACTGTACGCACTGCAGACCCTGGGCGAACCGGCCGGGGCCGCGACGGGTTACTTCACCGCCTCAGCGCACTTTGACCCCGACGCCGGCTCCGGGCAGCTGGAAACCCTGAAGTCCGATCTCGCCAACCAGGGCTATACCGCCCGGACACTGGCCGATCAGATCGGTATTTTCCAGACCATCCTGACCGGCATCATCGGTGTCCTGAACGCCTTCGGAATCATCGCCCTGCTCGCTGCAGGAATCGGGATCATCAACACGCTGCTGATGAGCGTTCAGGAACGGACCCGCGAAATCGGACTGATGAAAGCCATGGGCATGGGGAAAGGCCGCATCTACGCCCTGTTCAGCTTCGAGGCCATTTTCATCGGACTCCTCGGGAGTATCATCGGGGCCGCGGCCGCGATCGGCGCCGGCACGATCATCAGCAACGTGCTGGCCGACACTATTCTTGCGGACCTTCAGGGCCTGCGGATCCTGCAATTCGCTCCGGCTTCCGTCGGTACCATCATCCTTTTGGTGATGCTAATTTCCTTCCTCGCTGCCACCCTTCCTGCCCGCCGGGCCTCCCGCCAGAACCCCATCGACGCGCTCCGCTACGAATAATCTCCTGCCCCGCCCACCCAGCCCCGGCCCCGCCGGCGTATCCGAAGGACCACCCCCATGAAAGCCATGACCTACTCCAGGTACGGCGCACCGGACGTGCTCGAACTCGATGACCTTCCCCAACCCGTCCCGAAGGAGAACGAGGTGCTGGTGCGCAACCACGCCTCGGTGGTCTCGGCGGCGGACGCTCAGGCCCGGGCAGCGGACCCCGCCATCGCCCGCCTTCACTTTGGGCTCATCAAACCCAAATGGCCGGTCCTTGGCGCCACCTTCTCCGGCGTCGTCGATTCCGTCGGCAGCGCAGTCACCCGGTTCGAACGCGGCGATGCCGTATCCGGCGTCAATGTCGCCGGCTTCGGCGCCCACGCGGAGTACATCCTGGTCCCACAGGACGGTGTGGTCACCACAACACCGTCGGGACTGACACATGAACAGACGGTGGCCGTGTTCGACGGATCCCTCACCGCCCTGCCCTTCCTCAGGGACCATGCCCAGCTGCGCCGAGGGCAATCGATCCTCATCAACGGCGCCTCGGGGGCCGTCGGCACCGCAGCCGTCCAGCTCGCGAAATACTACGGAGCAACGGTCACCGCCGTCTGCAGCGCCGCTAACGCAGCATTGGTGCGTTCGCTGGGCGCCGACGCCGTCATCGATTACCACCGTGCCGATTTCACCACCGCGGAGGACACCTATGACGTGATTTTCGACGCCGTCGCGAAAAGCTCCTTCCGGCGAAGCCGCGGGGCCCTGAAAAAGCCGGGAATCTACCTGACGACGGTACCCTCCCCGGCCATCCTGGCGCAGATGCTCTGGACCTCACGATTCGGCAGCCGAAAAGCGAAAATCGCCTTCACCGGACTGGCTCAACCCGCCGCCATGACAGCGGATCTGAAGTTCATCGCCGGGCTCGCGGAATCCGGACACTACGTGCCGGTCATCGACACCGTCGACCTGCTCGAGGACGCGGCAGCGGCCCATCGGCGCGTTTCCTCCGGGAGAAAAGCCGGCAGCGCCGTTCTGGCAATCCATCCCGCGGGCAAGCTCCCCTCGTGACCGCCCGGGCAGGCCGTCTACCGCTGAGGGCAGCAGGACACCACCTCAAGGAAGCTACATGTTCCGCCGCCCACCTCTCATCCTGACCGGTGCCATCAGCGCCGGGCACGCATGGATCCCTGACCGGCACCGCCCCATACACAACACTCTGCTCATCCCGGATGCGCCCCGAAAGGACCACTATGACGGAAAATAACGGCCTTACCACCACCTACCTCCAGACCTGCCGCGACACCCTTACCCGGGATCAGGCCGCAAGCTTCGCCGCAACCAACGGATGGGCGCACGTGGACCGGGACGAAGTCCACGCCGACTGGGACGAGATCTACCGCGAACTCGCCCAGAACATTGACCAGCGCAACCCCGAGGATGACGCCACCCAGGCCCTGATCGACCGGCACTACCGGATCGCCTGCCAGTTCTACACCCCCAGCAAGGAGGCCTATATCGGCATGGCCCTGTCTTACCGGGAGAACCAGGACATGCGCGTGTTCCATAACGGCTACCACCAGGACATGGTCGAATTCCTCATCCCAGCCATCACCACGTACGCCCGGCACCGGCTCTAGAACAACCCGCCTCCGGCCGGGGTACAGCCTCCCCGGCAGGAACAACTCGGCGGGTCATTCCCATCGCAGCGGTGACAACATTAGCGGGCTTGCCGAACCCTTTGCCGAATTTTCCCTGTTCCGTGATCCACCCACGACCCTCGAGGAGTGCCGATGACCAACCCCCCGCCGGCCCAGAGCCCGGATTCATCGACGAAGTACCGGCTGGTGCTGATGTTTTGGCTGTTCGTCCTCCCGGCGCTGACAGCCATTGACCTCGCGTTCGGATTCTGGCTGGCAATGCTGCACCCGGTTCTGCGCAGCGTCGTCCTGGTGGCCATCGCGGGTTCGATCGTGTCGTACGGCATCAGGCCCCATCTTCGGCGGCGCGGCCGCTGAATTTCACTTTCTGCACGCCTCTGGCGTCGGGTGGGAAGCCATACATGTTCCACGGTGTGCCCCATGGCCGGCTATTCGGAAACCACCCGGGTCGGTTGAAGGCGCAGCGCCAGCACCCTGGAACGTCCCGCACCGGTCGGGGCCGACGGGCCCGGGGAGGTCGTCGGACCGGCGGGCGAGGTGGTTCAACCTGTCCTTGACGCCGCAAAGGGCCTTTTGGAGGACATAGCCGCTGGGATCTGCTCCGCAGGTTGCTATTGAGAGAGGAGAAACCGTGCGGGAGGCAGGCGAACCCGTAGACTGCTTTATGCAGATTATCGAACCCATTCGGATCGCCGACGAGCTCTCCCGGGTCACCGACCATTGGACCCCCAGGGTGATCGGGCAGGTGAACGACCAGTACGTCAAGGTGGCAAAGCTGCTCGGCGAGCTTGTCTGGCACGCCCATGAGGACGAGGATGAGATGTTCCTCGTCGTGTACGGGAATCTGCGGATTCAGCTCGAGGGCGGACGTGACGTCGAACTCGCCGCCGGCCAGTTCTTCGTGGTCCCGGCAGGTGTGCAGCACAATCCGGTCGCTGACGAGGAGGTGGGCATCGTGCTCATCGAGACGATCACCACCGCCCATACCGGCTCGGTCCAGGTTCCCGGGACCGTGTCCCTGGAACGTCAACTGCGCTGAGGCCGCCGCCGCGTCCTCCGGGAACCTCCTGCTGGACAGGACTCGACGTGAGTGACCGAGGGGTCAGGGTCGTCGGCGCGTCATCTCTGCGCCCTCGCGGCCGACGAAGGTCCTGGTGTTTGGTGTCCGCCATAGACGCTGACTGCCGCATCGGTATGCTCCACGGCGCGGGTGGATTACTTCTTATGGACGGGGTTGTTGCGAAACTATCCACCCACCCCCGGCCCAGCAGGCAAAGGAGGAAGCATGGCGCAGGGCGGGGTGAAGGCTGGAGATCCCATCTCCCTTCGTCAACTAGCATCGACCCCGTTCGTCAACTAGTATTGACGGATGGAGGTGGACAGAATGAAAACTCTTGTTGGATCGATGGATGGCAAGGGGCCGGCTGAAGCTTTGCAGATCATTGCCGAGCTTCATCGGGAAGTGGGGCGTAGTGAGGCTGGCCTTGTTCGCAATGCCCGTCAGGCGGGACTGTCATGGGAGGCTATTGCCCAAAGTCTTGGCGTGACCAAGCAGGCCGCCCATAAGAAGTACGGCAAACGGTAGCGCAGACCATGTACCCGCTCGGAGCGCGGGGCTTTTCGGGTAGGGGCCTGCCGGGCGCCGGTCTGAACCTGCGGCGATGACGCCCGGAGGGATGACTGCCGTCGGCCTAGGGCCGGAATCGGTGCCCATCGCCATCACTTTCGATAAGTGAGCTCTGCCCCAGCCCAGGCCTTCCGCATGGCGCCCTCACCCTGGGCGAAGGTGAGCACAATGCAGGACCAGACTGCGAACCCCGCCTCTAAAGCCCGAATCGGTGAGGACGTTTCATTGCCCCGCGATCGCGCCGCGCGGCCCGGGCATCGGCGGCGCCGGCCCGACGATGTGCCTGGCGGAGTCCGTAATTGCGGTGCACAGCTTCCATGGTGGCGCCTGGGCGGGGAGGCCGGGGACCATCGGGCGCCGGCGCGACCTGTCTTACCGGTCGATTGAGGCCAAGGCATCCTGACCGAAGATGCGCGGGCACGCGGGCCGGCCCCTGATGTGCAAAACGCCTGTGCCCCTGGTCTCGAAGCCGCCACCGCAGGTCCAGGACTCCACTCCAAACCTCAAGGGAGTCTCGAGGTCAGCAACAGAAGTGGGGCGCACCTCCCTCTACCGCCGTTCCAAAGCATGCCCTGGGAAACGCAGGTGAAACGCCACCAAGCACGAGCGGGGTCAATCAAAGTTGACCCTCGAGGGTGTGTCAACTATGGTTGACTCAGCGGGACCGTCAACAGTAGTTGACGCCGACCGGATGTCGGGCGGATTCCGGTAGTGGACGCACGTGCACCGTGCACTGAGAGGGGAAGTTTGTAGTGAAGACTGAATGGACCGGGGACGCTGACCTTGTGCGCACCGTGGGGCGCGCATTCCGGGCACAAGCGGCAGCCGTGGCGGTGATCTCTCCCGGGCGGGAGTTGACCGCGATGATTGGTGCCGGCAGTGATTCTCTTTTCGAAATTGCGTCGATCTCCAAGGCGCTTACCGGCATGGTGTACCAGGACGCGACGGAGCGCTGCCTCGTTTCGCCGACGACGACCCTTCGCGAATTGCTCCCCCTTGAGAATCACGGGGAGGTCGGCTCCGTGAGTTTGTGTTCCTTGGCCATTCACCGCTCCGGCCTGCCCGGTCTGCCCCCGGGAATGCATCCGCTTCGTCGAAACCTGAAATTCCTCGTCCGGGGTGAGAACCCGTATGGTGATTCGCTGGCCGAGCTTCTGGATCAGACGCGCGGCCTGCGTCTTGGCACTCCCAAACCCAAGTACTCGAACCTGGGTTTTCAGTTACTCGGACACGCCGTCGCCAAAGCCGCCGGCAGCAGCTATGAACAGCTCCTGCACGACGTTCTAGGCCCCGGATTCTCCACCCCCTTCCGCGCCGAGGACCTCGGGGAGGCGGACCTGACTGGATTCGGTCGCTTTGGGCGCCCCATTGCGGCGTGGGTCGGGGAAGCCGTCGCGCCCGCGGGAGGCGTCCGCGCGGACATCAGCACCATGCGCGGCTTCCTTCGGTCAGTTCTCGACGGGACAGCCCGGGGCCTCTCAGCGCTCGATCCCGTCGCGGATTTCACTCCACGGGTAGGTATCGGCGCCGGGTGGATCACACTTGAGCACCGGGGCCGCCCGATTACCTGGCACAACGGCGCCTCCGGGGGATTCAGCAGCTGGATCGGACTCGACCGGGACGCCGGCACCGGCGTCGTCGTACTCTCGGCAGTCCACAAGTCGGTCGACCGCCTGGGGTTCCGCCTCCTGACCGAATTCACTCCGACATCGGAATCGACGACCTGAGATCCCCTGGGAGCGGCGACGCCGCCTTCACTTCACCAATCGACCTGCCGGTGCGGATAAACATCTGTCGTGGATTGGCGGCCGTGTTCGGATGGATGGAGCGCGGATTTCGTCTAAGGGACCACCGATTCCTCCACCGCATGGCCGACCGCGTTCCGGATCCTGCCGACAGGCCGTACCAGTAAAGCGTGATGGTCGGGTGGGAGGTTTTCATCCAGCGTCACCTGACATTTCGCTGGGCGCGTTGCGGTGCCAGTGAGCAGGTGCATCGTCCCGTACGGCCGGCAGATGACTCCCTACGGCAGGCTCCGGTCTCGACATAGACCCATCAAAGTCACGGCAAGGGATCTGCGCTGTGGCGTATGCCTCTGACCATCCCCATAATCTCCGCCTGAGGCGGATGCGGAACAAGTTTACCAACGACATCGATGAGAAGGATTGGCCCATGATTGAAGCTCAGACGCTTACGAAGCGCTATGGCGCGAAGACGGCGGTGGATTCCGTGTCGTTCACCGTCCAGCCGGGGAGGGTGACCGGATTCCTTGGCCCGAACGGTGCGGGGAAGTCCACCACGATGCGCATGATCATGGGACTGGATAATCCCAGCGGCGGGCAGGTGATCATCAACGGCCGGCCCTACGCGAAGCACAAGGCTCCGCTGCATGAGGTCGGGGCGCTGCTCGATGCCAAGGCGGTCCACACCAAGCGCTCGGCGTATAACCACCTTCGGGCGATGGCGGCCACCCATGGCATCCCGAACTCCCGGGTCAATGAGGTCATTGAGCTCACCGGGCTGGGCGCGGTCGCGAAAAAGCGCGTGGGAGGGTTTTCCCTGGGCATGGGGCAGCGCCTGGGCATCGCGGTGGCCCTGCTGGGGGATCCCCAGACGGTAATCCTGGACGAGCCGGTCAACGGTCTCGATCCCGAGGGCGTGCAGTGGGTCCGCCACCTCGCCAAAGACCTTGCCGCGGAGGGCCGGACGGTTTTCCTGTCCTCGCACCTGATGTCCGAGATGGCCCTGACGGCCGATCACCTGATCGTGATCGGGCGCGGACGGATCATCGCCGACGCCCCGATCCAGGACATCATCGACGGTCAAAGCAAGGCCCGGGTCCGGGTCCGCGCGGACCGGCCGCAGGATCTGCTCGGCCCCCTCGCCGGTGACGGCGTCAGCTTACAGCTCCTGGAACCGGAACTGATCGAGATCACCGGCGTCGACCCGCGCCGGATCGCCGAGACCGCCCAGCGGACCGGCGTCCTGGTCTACGAGCTGACCCCCCTGCAGCTGTCCCTGGAGGACGCCTACATGCAGCTCACCCAGGCCGAAGTCGAATACCAGTCCCACAGCCTCTCCCCCACCGCCCCGGACACCCCAGTCACCGAGGCCGCCCCGGCCACCGACCAGATCACCATCCCCGTGGAAGGACTCCGACCATGAGCGCACACACAACCACACCACCCTCATCAGCCCGGCACACCCCCCGGCTCCGGCCCGGCTCGCGCATCACCTTCTCCCGGGTCCTTCGATCCGAATGGATCAAGGTCACCACGGTCCGCTCGACCGTGATCCTGATCATTTCGACCGTTCTGGTCATGGTCGGTCTTGCCGCGCTGGCCGCCTGGTCCTTCACCATGATGACCGAACTGCCCGCGGATGCCCAGGTGCCCACGGAAGGACCGGGCAGCCCCGCCTATGAGGCGCTCACCACATCATCGTCCGGATTGGTTTTCGGGCAGCTGCTCATCGCCTCCCTGGCAGTGGTCCTGGTTGCCTCCGAGTGGGCTACGGGAATGATCCGCTCCACCATGGTCGCGGTCCCCGGGCGCACCCCGGCGCTGCTGGCAAAGACGGCCGTCGTCGCGGCCGTCGCCTTCCTCGTGGGCCTGCTCAGCGCCCTGGTGTCCTACCTGATCGCCCAGCCCATCCTCGGAAGCCAGGACCTTGATTTCGCCCTCACCCAGGACGGCGTCCTGGCGGGCATCATCAACACCGGCACGTTCCTGGCCCTCGTTGCAGTGATCTCCATGTCCCTGGGGATCCTGCTGCGCAACACCGCCGGCGGCGTGGTCACCGCCGTCGGAATCTTCTTCGTCCTGCCGGTCATCATGCAGCTGCTTTCGGGCCTGGCCGACTGGGTCCCCGACGCTGCACGTTTCCTGCCCGGGGAGGCGGGCAACCAGATGGTCGCCGTGACCGCGGCCGAGGACGCCCTCACCCAGCTCCAGGGCGGACTCGTCATGGGCGCCTGGGCCCTGGCATTCCTCGCCGCCGCCCTCATCGTCACCAGGAAACGCGACGTCTAAGGGACCGCCCCGCCCTGGCCCGTGTCTGGGCCTCAATCCCCGGTGAGTTCAGGGCTGACGACTCCGATCAATCTCGGCAACATCATCCACGATTACACCATCGGCTCCGGCTTTCGCGACAACACGTCCTGTTGGAAATCTGACACCGTGTGCGGCGCTGTTCACTTAACTGAAGCGCAGGCTGCGCGGGTGGAGAGAGCCGTCGCGTGTTTGATTCAGTCCGGCCGGTGGGGACACCGGGTCGGTACCGCCGCCTGCGACAAGCCGGCCGGACGCCGATGGCTGTATGCGTTCAGCCGCCAGGTCGCCGACCTCGGTGAAACACACGTTGATGGCGGACGTTATCGAGTAATTATGGAGATGGCTGAAAAATTTGACTGGACGGGGTGGCGATCTCGCCATGGCCTTGGGGGATGCTCCCCCGCCGCGTTTCGCGGGGCGACCTGAAGGCAGGCCGATTGACTGCCCAACCCGTTCCGGTGGGGTCTCTATCAGGGCCGGCCCGGTGAACGGGGGCGGGCTGGCCGCATCGCACGCAGTGCACGCCGAAGAAGCCGGGCGATTGGGGAGTGGCCGCGCATCGGGTCGGGGGTGCCCGTCCGGCGGCGCTCGGCGTTGCGGCGGTGCTCGGCGGCGGTGAGAAGCCGTGCCTGTTCGGCGTGATGGAGCTGCAGATAGTGCTCGGCGGTATGGTGCGGCATGTGGTGTCTTTCAAGGTTGAGGTGGCTGAGGGCCAGGGCGTGGGCTCATCCCGATCGGGTCATGGTGTGAGAGTGGGAGCTGCGGAGGTTCAGGTTTTGGGCTGCCCGGCATTGACGGCGGCTCGGCGGGCTATGGCGGTCATGCCGAGGGCGGAGCCCAGGAAGATGGTGGCCAGAGCCATCCAGCCCGCCATGCCGTTCTGGATGACAGTGAAGGCCATAATTCCTGGGGTGAACATCATGCCGATCGAAAAGGCCATGGCGAACATTCCCTGGTACTCGCCGACACGTCCTGACTCGGCCAGTTCGTAGCTCAGGCCCCAGGTGCCGGCTGAGGACAGGATTTCGGCGAAGGTATGAGCGGTCATTCCGGTGGCCAGGAGCGCAACGGCCAGCCCGGGGCCCACTCCGGCTGTTGCCGAATAGATCCCGCAGGTAAGGGCCATGGTGATGCCGGCAACCGCCACGACATTGCCTGCCCGACGCAGATCGTGGGTGCCCCGCGACAGGGGCATCTGGAGGGCGATGACGAGCACCGTATTGATGATGAGCAGGATGGAGACCGTCACGATGGGTGCGTCCGTGCGGTGGGCGATCCAGAGCGGGAGCCCGACCTCCGCGAGGCCGAACTGCAGGCCGAACAGTGCGGCGAGCACGGCCAGTGCGAGATAGCGCGGGCTTTTCCATACGGAGCGCCCGCCACGCGGCGCCCGTGTGCTGCCTGCGTCACGGGCGGCGTCGACGCGGCCTGGGAGACGCACGGTGATGAACGTGCTTGCGATCGTCGCGGCCGCGGCGACACCGGTGGTGGCGTAGTAGGCCTGCGGCGTGTTGATCAGCAGCGGCACTGCGGCGATGGCACCGCCGACTGCGACTCCGATGTTCTGGACGGTGCGCAGGACCGCCCGGGCACCGACGCGCTCGGACCCAGTGAACGCCCGGCCGATGATCGCGGAGCGGGCTGTGTTCGCGCCGCGGTTCCCTCCGACGACCAGGCACGCGATCACGACGGCCGGCCAGAACGATCCAGCGAACGGGAAACACGCGAGAGCCAGGCCCTCTATGGCGACGAATGACACCAGGAGGCGCCTTGCGCTGACGCGGTCCGCGAGGATGCCCCCGAGCATGGACGTCGCGACACCTACGGCGCTGGCAGCGGTCAGGACGACCGCCACCTCCGCTACGGAGAGCCCGACGATGAAGGTGAGGTAAAGGACGGTGACGGTCATGAACACACCGCGGCCGATGGAACTGACCAAGGTGCCTGCCGCGAGGAGCCGCAGCACCCGGTCCGCGAACACGGCCACGAGCCAGTGACGAGGAGCCGGGGGCAATGACGGGGGCGTCTTACCGGTATCCGTGGTGATGTTTGACGGGGCTGGCATACCTCAGTTCTCCCAGACCTGGGCCTTCCCCCACATTGGAGTAGCGTTACGCTACATGTTGGAGTACACCCTCGCCGAGTCGGACCTCGGAGACGTGCGGTTTAGTGTTTCCCCCCTGTGCCAGATGAGCCTGTCCCTGCGGTCCTTGAAGGACCCGGCGCGTTATCCGCTGCAGCTGCCATGGCTGCAGCGCATTGAGGCGCGCCGCTCCGGCCTGGACCTGGAGATACTGCTCGCCCTGACTAATGACCGGCTGTGGACACCGGATCTGCTCACCCCGCGCCCCAGCTCCCCGTTGACACGGATCGAGGACGAACTCGATGGCCTGGCGCGTGCTGATCCCGGCCGCTTCGTGCACCAGCTCAGCGCACTGCACGGAATCGTCCCGGCGGTTTTGCGAGGCGCCTCGGGCAAGGTGCTCGAACGCTCCGTCGATGCCCTTAATGCCTACTGGGAGTCGTGTTTCCGGCCGGACTGGCTTCGGATGCGCACCCTTCTTGAGTCGGACATCGCCTACCGGGGCCGGCAGATCGCTCAGGCCGGGCTGGCCAGCACGATGAACGGCATCTCACTGAGCATGAAGGTCGCAGGCAACGCCGTTTCCCTGCAGCTGCGCCACTCATCGGATAACTCCCAGCCGGTCGCAGGACGGGGCATCACCTTGGTGCCGACGATGTTTACGACACTGGCCTGCGCGCCGAACGACCGGCGCGAGCCACCGATGATCCTGTATGCGGCCCGGGGACAGGGCGGGATGTGGCAGCCCGAGCGCATTGCCTCCGATGCAGGCGCCATTGAACTTCTCGGGGTAACCCGCGCGGGGCTTCTCACGGCGCTGAAGGAGCCGGCATCCCCGACCGAACTGGGTATCCGCTTTGGTGTGACGGCTTCGGCCGTGAACCAGCATCTGCGCGCCCTGAGGATCGGCCGGCTCGTCACCTCAACGCGGCACGGGCGTAGTGTCCTGTATGCCCGCAGCGAGCTCGGCTCAGCCCTGTTGGGTGCGCCGAGCACCGGGCAGGGCCAGGTGCCCTGATCACGTTCATGGAGCCGGGGTCAGTTCAGGCCCTGCTCTGCGGGGAGGTCGTAGGAGGACATGCTGCGCATCGCCGCTGACCTTGGTTGAAGCGGGAGTGCGGTCCTTACCGAGGTGACGTCCACGTCGGCGCGGGTTCGCCATTTCACGCCTTGGATGACCTCCCTTTCTGCGGGCGTAGGCCGATCGCCTCGGGGGTTGCTCTTTCCCACCGCGGAGCCGGACATGTCCCGGCTTTGCGCACGAACGTGGGCGAGGTGCTGGTCGACGGCAGCGGTCTTCTGTGGTGAGTCTGCGGCACTGGTGGCCGATGACGACGATGCGCGCCGATGCTTGGCGCTTCTCAATTCACACCGAACGCTTGGCCCCCGGCCATTCTTTGGCGAGTAATGACCATACCTGCATGTCGTGGAACACTCCGCTGTTGAGCCATGCCTCGCGTAGGACGCCTTCAAGTGTCATCCCGAGTCGGGCCGCCACGGCTGAGCTTCTGGTGTTGTCGGCCCGGCATCGCCATTCCGCCCGGTGGAGGCCACGCACCTCGAAAGCCCAGCGGAGCAGTTCACGACAGGCCGAAGTGATGTAACCGTGTCCTTCCGCGCCGGGTTCGAGCCAGCATCCGATTTCGCAGGTCCCGGCTGCCGCATTGAATTCGACGAACATGACCCCTCCCACCAGGCGACCTCGGGACCAGATCCCGAAAATGCGGTCGCCGTCGATTGCCGCACTCTCGGCGTATCGGGTGAGGGTTGCGCGGGCACCATCCACATCATTGGGGATAAATGACGAGCCGACCCATGGACGGATGTGCTCGAGGGCGCGCCCCATGTGCTGAGCGAACTCCTCGGACTGCCAGGGTTCGAGGGAACGCAGTTCAGTATTGGGAGAGAGAGTCGCGGTCAGCATGAGTCAGATCCTAAGAGGCATATCGTTGAAGTTGGGATTGGAATCGGCGCGTCGGGAACTTCCCCGGCTTTTGTCGGCTCGGGGTCATAGGCCGCGGTGAGCGCGGTCCGGTTCAATGTTTCATGTTCGATGGGCCTCAGCGTTCCCAGCCGTCGTTGGGCCGGCACCGGTGATATATCCGCCCAATCAACGCCGCAGTTGCCAGCTGAGGGTGCGCATGGAGCCCCGGGGTGCCGTGTCATCTTTCGGGAGCCGCGGCTGCCGTGGATGCGCGTCGGTAGCCGCGGACCCAGTCGATAAGGAATTTCTTGGGATAGGTGGAAGGCGGTCCGCTCTCGAATTCGTACACGTTCAGCATGAGCTGCATGGGGTAATTCGGGGACTGCTGGACGTGGGCAACGAACTGGTCATCGAAGTAGAAACTGACTCCTTCCGGAGTCCAGTCGGCACTGTAGGTGTGGAATTCGGTGACATCGGCAGCCAGCTGAATTTTCAGGAACTCATCCTGCAGGAGCGGGTCTCCGAAGGGGTGTATCCCGAGTCCGGTTGTTGCGGTGTCTGCGCCTATGTCGGAACCGAAAATCTCGAAAATGCATATTTCTGCAGATCGTTCAGGGAGGTCCTCGAAGCCGATCATCCACAGAGCCACCATGTTCGTGGGATCGGCGATGGCAGCAACGCGGGCTTCGACGAGTCCGTAGTGAGGCGTGTACAGGCGCTGCTCCCTCTGGGCCTCGGACACGGTGAGTCCCTGCATGAACTTGTGCTGGCCGATGGTGCTCCCCAGCGGCCCGGAGTAGACCCCGGTCTGAAAGTTGGAAACCCGCAGCTCGCCGTTGTGTTCTGGTGACCATGGCGGCTGGTCCTCGTCGATCATGAGAGCCAGCGCTCCCGGTTCGAACTGGTACCTGGCCCGTGCGATTTCGGTATTGCTCCACTGCGGGAGATAGCTCGGTATCCACTTGCCGCTGTCCAGCTCAGGCCCCTCAAAATCGTCGCTGAACTCCAGAACGTAGTGGCTGCGGTCCAGCCGCTGGCCTGCGGTGTTTTCATCCTTGGCTGTGCGATCACTGTCGTCACTCATTTGAAAGCTTTCCTTTCTCCGGGTTTGCGCGGATCCCCGTCCCTCGGTGATCGGGTGTCGGCGCCGGCTGGGCACATGACCGGGCCGTCGTGATCCCCCCCGGAGACCAGCCCGGGACCACTACCGTGCCGCGATCTACGGCCGGCAGGATTGTCGTGTGGAGCTGCAGCGGACTCCCCTTTCCAACAAGTCAGGCCCACGACCGGGGTAACCGCCAGGTGTCCAAACCCGGCCAATCCAGAGCCACTGGATGGACCGGCCCCGTGGGCCAGCACCGGTTCGAGGAATTCCCGGCCATCGGGCCGGACAGCCTGCTGGGCAGGCGCATCTTCGCTAATCCTCACACAGCACCGGTCGGGACACGGGCTGATGCGTCGGCGAAAACAACGACGCGCAACTCGTTCCTCTGCAGGAGACCGGGCCGGGCCGGGAGGTCCATGACGTCCAGGGGAGTTCGGCGGATAGGCAGGGTTCGGGATGATGATCACTTCACTCGTCCACTCCTCCCCCCCCTACCTCAGGATGCCGGCGCCGGGGTGAACCCGACTCCGTTCACCGCCACCGCTCTCGTCACCGCCGCGGGGCTGCGACGGGTTTCCGAAAATGCACTGGACCCATCCGGACCCCCCCCCCACAGAGAATGACCCCTAATGGGTTCAGCTGCAATTGGGGCCGTTAAATGTCCCGGCGGTTAGTGCTTGCTGAACACCAGGCACACGTTCTGGCCGCCAAAACCGAATGAGTTCGAGACGACCACGTTCTGCGTGCCGTGACGCGGTGCGGTGACAACGTCCAGCCCTATCTCGGGGTCGATGTTTTCGTCGTGGAGATTGCGTGTCGGTGGGATAACGCCCTGCTGGATGCTTCGGACCGCCAGGATGGCTTCGACGGCTCCGGCGGCTCCAAAGAGGTGGCCCAGGGAAGCCTTGGGCGCGGTCACCACTGCATTGTCACCAAACACAGTCCTGATGGCCTTTGCTTCCGAAAGGTCACCGACAGTCGTCCCGGTGGCATGCGCGTTGATGTGCCCTACGTCTGCTGTGCTCAGGCCCGTGTCCCTCAGAGCTTTATGGATGGCGTTGATTTGACCGGCCCCGTCCTCCGCGGGCGCAGTCATATGGAATGCGTCGGAGGCGATACCCACTCCCCGGAGGACTGCATGGATGGCAGCGCCGCGGGCTTTGGCATGCTGGGCGCTTTCCAGCACCAGGATGCCGGCACCTTCGCCCAGAACGAACCCGTCGCGGTCCGCCGCGAAGGGACGCGATGCTGAGCCCGGCTCGGAGGTACGCGTTGATAGTGCCCGGGTCTGGAGGAACGCTGCGACGGTAATCGGAGTGATTGCGGCCTCCGTGCCGCCGGCGATGACGACGTCGGCTTCGCCGGAACGAATCAGCCGGGTTGCCTGGACCAGCGCTTCGGCTCCCGAGGAACACGCCGAGACGGGCGTATACGAACCTGCCTTGGCGCCATAGCGGATACTCACTGCCGCAGCCGGACCGTTGGGCATCAACATCGGCACCGTTCGTGGTGAGACCCGGCGCTGGCCCCGGCGCTCAAGAACATCGTCCTCCTGGAGCAGGGTTCCGATTCCTCCCACACCAGTTCCGACGACCACGGCCAGCCGGGTGCCGTCCACCTCGGGGCTGCCGGCATCTGCCCAAGCCTCCGCCGCCGCAACCATGGCAGCTTGTTGAACGCGGTCGAGCCGCTTGGCCTCCACGGGGCTAAGGGAGGTTGCCGGATCTACCGCCATTGGAGCGGCGATGGTCGTTGAAAGCCCGCTGCCTTGCAGGAAGTCCATGCCGACGTCCCGGATCCCGGAACCTCCGGCCAGGAGCGACTGCCACGTCGCGCCAACGTTCCCACCAAGGGGGGTAGAGGCCCCCAGCCCAGTCACCACAATCTCTGTCGCATCCATCGCACTCACTCCATTCCGCCGATTTTCTTGTATGCCATACAAGATAACCGATTAGTTGTATCGGATACAATTTTTGGATGGAAGATGAACTTAACAAGAGGCGTCGCGCGGACGGCCCCTCTCAGGCGCGTGGACATTCGACCCGGCGAAGGATCCTGGACAGCGCAGAGCGGCTCTTCCTCGCTAGCCCAGCAGGTGGTGTCAGCGTGGCGGCTATTGCTGCAGCCGCTGATGCGTTTCCTTCCCAGGTGACCTACTATTTCGGCTCAAAGGACTCTCTCTTTATCCACGCAGCGTTTCTGGCCCTGCTCCACGACGCCAAGCGCGTTGAGGCCGTCGGGCTCGCCGCGCTGAGTCCGTCATCATTCCGCCGTGCCATGGCCCGAACCGTGCTGATCCTGCCCTCAATGCCGCTTGTTGTCCGCGCCTTGGCAGTCGGAACCTCACGTCCGGACCTTGCACCGGTCGTTGACCAGCATCTGAACGTCCTATTCCGTCAATCCGAGCGGTACCTCACCCGTTTGCTGCGGCAGCGGCATTGGCAGATCCAGCGTCCCCTGCCGGTCGAAACCAGAACCTTTTGGAGCACAGCGTTCGGAGCGGCACTCTTTTCGCAGGCTGGAGTCGCAGGGAACAGCAACGATCTCGATCTTGCGGGCACCCTGACCGTCAGAAGTGGTGATTTATCAGTTCGCGCCATAGATCCCGGCGAGAAGTTTTAAACACGTGGGAGGAAGCCGGTTGGGCCAGCAGTGTCATATGCGCTGTTATCTGCGGTTGCCTTTTTCCAAATGCAGGTTCTTGCAGCTATTGTCCAGTTCGCGACACTTACTTCCTGAAGTACGTCACCCTGCGTCCGAGGTTTATGGGTGAGACAACAGGAATGATGGTGGTTCGGCGGCTATCCGGACAAGCCGACTGGTCAAGAACTCGCTGGCCTAACCGTTTCTCCAATGGGTGCTGATAAATAGATCTCATTTATCCGTGCTGACAAACGACGGCTGCGGGCGAACATAAGCCCTTGAATAGTGGCAGAGAAATCCTCAATCGCTGCGCACATCCAATCGAGTGCGTCGCGGTCCTCCTTTTCGAACCCAGGGTTTTGGCCTACTTTTACGATCGCCGCTGCGGCAGCATCTAGGCGGTCCGCCACAGATTGAAGAGTGCCTGGGTAGGGGTCATGGTTTTCGTCCTGCGGCATGCGGGTGCCTTTCCTAGTCCGAACGCATCGATGGTTTGCCGCTCTGCTGAGTGCGCAATAAGGGGACTGTAAGAAAAACGGTGTGTGAGGGCCCGGCCTGATCCGAGAGGAGACGGCAGTGGACTACTTCATGACTAACAGAACAGAGGCGATCATCGATCCTGTGACGGGAGAGATCATCGATCAGAAGGATCTTGCCGAACGGCTGCTCGCCCAGGCAAAGGAACAGTGCCTGAACCTCGTTGGGCCCTGTTGGCTGCTGAACCAGCTCACGAAGAACGTCCTGGAGACGGAGCTGACCGAGCACCTCGGGCATGAACACGGACAGGCACCGGTCGCGGCAAACATGCGCAACGGCACGAGATCGAAGACGGCACTGACCGATATCGGTCTGATTGAGATCGAGGTGCCACAGGACCGTGAAGGGTCGTTCGAGCCGGTGATCGCGCCCAAACGGAAAGGACGCCTGGACGGGATCGATCAGATCGTACTCCCCCTGTCCGCACGCAAACTGACGATCGGGGAAATCGCTGCGCACTTCGAAAACGTCGACGGGACCAAGGTCTTCAAAGACGCCATCAGCCGGATCACAGCGAAGAGTCGTCGGGGAGCTGGCCGAGTGGTCCTCACTACCACTAAACCCGCTCCACCCCGTCCTGTTGTTCGTCGACGCGATCGTTAGTGAGTGTGTCAAGGTCCGCGACGGGCAGGTGCGCAACACCCCATTTTATGTCGTCATGGGCGTCACCACGAACGGAGAACACGACATGCTCGGCATATGGGACGGCGACAGAGGTGAACGCGCGAGGTTCTGGCTGCGGGTCTTCTCCGAGCTGAAGAACTGCGGCGTCGAGGACGTCTTGATCGCCGTCGACGTGCTCAAGGGCCTGCCGGAAGCGATCACAACAACGTGGCAACACACCGTCGTGCAGCAGTGCATCGTGCACCTGATCCGCAACTCGCCGGAATCAAAGGCTTGGAGGTCTCGTTCCTCAGACCAACAGTCCCCTTCGGCGAGGTTAGATGGAAACTAAACCTTCAGCAGTCCCATAAGTCCTGTTCTCAGTATTGGGATCTCTTGGCGCTGCTCGTCTGCTCCCGTATCGCCAAGGTCGCCAGGATCGCCAGTGGCAGCACAGAGATAATGACAACAATGGTGAGCTGTGGGTTGCTTGCCCCAACAAGCGGTGCAATCACAGAGGCGACAGCTGTCACGCCGGCGGCGGCGAAGAGCAGGCACGGGACAAGGGGCTTACGAGACCTGGGCGTTGCCAGAATCATGATGCCGAAAATGAGCATTCCCAGAGCAGCCACAGCCATGATAGCGCCGAGGTAGGTGACGGAGAAAGCGATCCCGACCGAAACGCTCAGGAGCAGGGATATGAGTCCGACCCATAGTGAGGTGAGCACCGAGACGATGCCGACGGCGACACGGAGGCCGGAGACCTTTTTGGGAGGGCTGGGCAGCAAGTCGCGGGAAGCCCATGGGTCGGGTTGCAGCGGTGACATCACGGGAGCTCCTCAGAGTGGCACTGGCGGATGTTCTCATTCTGCCAGCACTGCGCCCTTTCAAATCGGAAACCAGAACAGCTTTCGTAGGCGCACACCCTGCCATCACAAGCGATCCAAGCTTTTCCAAAATAGGCAGAATCCCCGCTTACATCGCTACCAAAAACTCTTTACGTCCATTCAACTTAGCTTCGGCTTCCGCCTGTTACCTTGACCTCTCACCTGCACTACTTTAGTTTCTGGACCCCTAAATCTGCTTCGAAGCTGCCTTGACTCCACGATGGGCACGAGAGCCGCCGTAACGGCACCGACTAGACCAACCCAAACAGCTCCCAACGCAACCCAAGAAGTTAGTCATCAACTAAACAACGCGGGAAGCCCCTCCGAATGCCAACGCAGAACACCACCCGATCACCCCAAGCACACTGTGTCGCATCACTCCGCCCGGTCAGCCGCCAGTCCGAGGTAACGGTACACCGTGGCCCGGCTGGCGCCGATGATCTTCCCGATATCCGCCGGCGCCAGCCCCTGGGCCTTCAGCTCGTGCGCGCGTCGAACCTTGGCATGATCCGCGGTGACTTCCCGGCGTCCGGCCTTCCGCCCGTGCTCCGCGGCGATCGCCATGCCCGCCCTGGTCCGCTCGGCGAGCTGGTCTCGCTCGAGCTGCGCGAACGCCGACATCACCGTCAGCATCGCCCGCCCCATCGGACCGGTCGTGCTGATGCCCTCGGTCACGCTCCGGAAGTGCACTTTCCGGTGTTCCAGGTCATCGATGAGGGCCAGCAGGTTCCGGGTGTTGCGCCCCAACCGGTCCAGCTTCCACACCACCACCTCATCCCCCGCCCGGAGATGATCCAGGAGCTTGTCCAGCTCGGGCCGGCTCGCACGCGTCCCGCTCACCCCGTGGTCGGTAAAAATCCGTGTGCACCCTGCCGCTTTCAGTGCGGCGTGCTGTAAGTCGGCGTTCTGCTCCAGCGTGCTGACCCTGGCATACCCGATACTTCCCATCCCGACATCTCCCGCACTCATCAAAGGCCTTCTTCTCCTTTGCTGAGAATACTTGATGTGAGACACATTGCTGGGACACGCCGCGGCCACCCGCTCCCCGCCGATGCTGGAGCTAGCCGATCCGGGGTCAGACCCTGTCGGCGGCCCGGTCAAAGGATCCTTTGCTGATATGGCCAGAAGGCGACATGTCCGAAGTCAGACAGTCCCTACACCGGCAACCATGTACCGACCGCGGTGCGTTGACCGGTTGAAACCACCATCCCTTCAGCCACCCCGCTCAGCTAACCAAAAGGGTTTTCCGTCGTAGTCCAAGAGACCTAGCTTTCCAGTGGCCGACTGCTGCGCCTCCTGCCCACATGTGCACGGCAAAAGCTCCCCCACGCTCCGCTGCTTTTCCCGCACACACCTGGACATCAGGAATCAAAAACCCGCCTGCACACACCCACCTGAGTCACCGACACGAAAAAGCTCACTCAAGCAAACGGCGGACGTGCACACCCTCCTTCACGCCGTACCCCCAACGACAAGACCTCAGGATCAAATAGGACCAATAGTGGCAATAGAAACAGACACCGCAGCACCGGAGAAGCGGGCCCAGGCTCTTGGCGGGTCATCCACCTGTGGTCGGGTGGAGCCCAAAGGACAGAGCTCAAAGCCGTCCACCTGCGGATGAAACGCCACAACGATTCACGATCGAAACCACGAACGAGCATCGAAGGCATGCTGCTGTAACCGGGAACGCTCCAATTCGACCTGTCGCGTTGGGGTGTACCCCAAAGCGACGCCGTGGGGCAGGGTGAGGAGTCAACCAATTCTTAGCGATGGCCGACCCGCGAACGCCCGTCGACTCATCGACTCATCGAGCATGCCTCTCTGATTGATCAGGTGCTGCACCCCGCCGATGACTCGGCCCTCAGCTCCTGTAACATAGCTTCGATACTTTCCCAGACACAACACCTGAACATGAACGCCCCCGTTACCTTTCTTATAGCCCCTAAACGAGCAAGAATCGGGGTTGCTGGCCTGTCGGTCCTGGCATGATTGAGTCCCCCAGTCGAATGTATGATCCGGGGGGTGTTGTCACCGGGGTTCGATAGGCGCCAGAGGATCGCTAATGGGGACCGGACCAGCTGCAGACACCATCGTGGTAGGTCGGCCGTAACGTGGATGCCGAGCTCTGGGGCCGCAGGACAGACCAGCACGGTCTCATTGGGTTTCACCTCTGGAGGTAGTAGTGATTAAGGATCACGAACTCGTCGATGTGTTTATCGGCGTCGATGTCGGTAAGTCCAACCACCACGCGGTGGCGTTGGACAGGAACGGCAAGAAACTGCTCGATAAGGCACTGCCGCAAGACGAGGCGAAACTGCGGGCGATCATCGACAGTCTCACCAAGCACGGCACGCTTTTACTCGTCGTGGACCAGCCGGCCACCATCGGTGCACTGCCGGTCGCTGTGGCGCAGGCCGCCGGTATCCTCGTCGGTTACCTGCCGGGCCTGGCGATGCGCCGCATCGCTGACCTGCACCCCGGTGAGGCCAAGACGGATGCCCGAGACGCTTACATCATTGCTGAGGCCGCCCGGAGCATGCCGCACACGCTGCGCTCGATTGCCGTCGCCGATGAACAGGCCGCAGAGCTGTCAATGCTCTGCGGTTTCGACGACGACCTGGCCAAGCAGGCCACCGCCGCCTCGAACCGGATCCGCGGGCTCCTCACGCAGATCCACCCGGCCCTGGAACGGGCCATCGGCCCGCACCTGGACCACCCCGTAATGGCCGAACTGCTGCGGAAATACCCTGCCCCTGAGGCTCTGCGCCGGGCTGGCCAGAGCCGGGTCGCCGCGTTCATGGCCAAGTCCGCGCCGCGGGCCGGCAGGCGCTGGGCAGAAGAGATCTTCACCGCTCTGGGTGAGCAGAGCGTAGTCGTGGCCGGCACTGGCGCCGCCGGCGTCGTGTTGCCCCAACTCGCCGCGCAGCTGACCCAACTACGCACCTCTCGTGCCGAGGTTCTGACCCAGGTTGAAGCCATCGTGGAGGCCCACCCTCTTCACGAACTCCTGACGTCCCTACCGGCGGTCGGCGTCAGGACGGCAGCACGGATCATTACCGAGGTTGCAGGCAAGGAATTCAAGACCGCCGGGCATCTGGGATCCTACGCCGGACTCGCGCCGGTGACGTGGCGATCCGGTACCTCGATCCGAGGAGACCACTCCTCAAAAAAGGGCAACAAGATCCTCAAACGGGCGTTCTTCCTCTCCGCATTCGCGGCCCTGAAAGACCCCGTCTCACGGGCGTACTACGACCGCAAACGAGCCCAAGGCAAACGGCATAATCAGGCCCTGATCGCCCTCGCCAGACGCCGCTGCGATGTACTGTTCGCGATGCTGCGCGACGGAGTGCTATACGAGGCACCCGCAGTCAAAGCCGCCTAAACAACCAGCCCAGCAGCCGGCCGACCACGCGCCACCGGCCACTCCCTCCTGCCCAAAAACCCGGCAAACCCCAATCTCCGAAAACCACCCAACCAGCTTGACAAAGAACATAGGGACACCCCCCCACGAAATTTGCTGTCCGAAATCAGCGCGGCAGCTCACTATTGATTAGGAGAAGGGCGAGTTGATCATCTCTTCAGGAGGGCAATTCAGCAAGGACTACGGGGCCGGTTTACTTGAGGTAGCGGGGCGGAGCGGAAGTTGTCAAGGTGAATGGGGCCAGTGGGAGTTAGGCGGCTGCTTCTGTCTGGGTTTCCTGGGATGGTTTGTTGATCCATGCCGCGCCGGGGACGGTGAGTATTTTTGGGTCCGTTTCGGTGCTGAATCGTTCGGGATTCTTCTGCCGTGCGGCGGCCAAAGTGATGGAGCGTTCGGTGGCCTTCGTCGCGGCAAGACCGTAGTGGACGTCTGCCGGGGTGTTTAGTCCGATTCCGGTATGGCGGTGGCTGTGGTTGTATCCTTCGACAAAAGTCGCCATGAAGGCCCTCGCATCGGCCAGGGAGCCGAATCGTTCAGGGAACACGGGAGCGAATTTCAAGGTCTTGAACCACGCCTCGCTGTAGGGGTTGTCATTGGATACGCGGGGCCTGGAGTGTGACCTGGTGACTTCCAGATCGGAGAGCAGTACAGCTACGGTCTTGGACGTCATAGAAGTCCCGCGGTCCGCGTGCACGATTTCCGGGATGCCGTGGATACCGAAGATTTCCTTCATCATCTCCACCGCCAACTCCCCGGATTCGTGGGCATGGACGTATGCGCCCACGATGTAGCGGGAGTAAATATCGAGCATCACGTAGGCATCGAAGTACTTACCCCTGACCGGGCCGGCAAGCTTGGTAATGTCCCAGCTGTAGACCTGCCCGGGGCCAGCCGCTGTCAATTCCGGAACGGTCCTGGGCGGATGGCGTGCCTGCCGGCGGCGCTCTTTGACCTGCTTATTCTCAGTCAATATCCGGTAGATCGTTGAGATTGAGCACAGGTAGGTCCCCTCGTCCAGCAGCTGCGCGTAGATCTGGACCGGGGCTAGATCCACGAAGCGGGCAGAGTTCACGGCAGCGAGGATACCGGCGCGTTCGTCCGGGTCGAGCTTGTTTGCCGGGACAGACACGGGCATCGGCCCGGCCTGCGGGATCCGCGGGCTGCGGGTTGCGGTCGCCCGCGGTATCCCGGCCAAGACCGCCGCTTCCCGCGTGGGGATATGCGCACCTGTGAGTTCGGCATAAACCCCCATCAGGGTTTCCTGTACCACTGCTGCTGCTCCTCGCTTTCGGAGATTTCCTCCAAAAGCTGCCGTGCTTTTCCCATGATGTCCAACGCTGCCCGAGTCCGTGCCAGCGTGCGTTCATTCACCTCCAGTTGCCGGCGTAGACGGGCGATTTCGGCCTGCTCAGCGGTAAGCTTGCCGATCTTCTCCCCGGGCTTCCTACCCTCGAGCACACCTGCATCACGGAGTTTGCGCCACTCAGTGATCTGGGAGGAATAGATGCCCTCACGACGAAGGTACGCCCCGCCTCCGGAGCCATCGTCACAGGCCTGTTGGTAAGCGGCCAGATGGGCTAGTTTCTGCGCCGGGGTAAACGACCTTCGAGGCCTTGGACCGCCGGCACGAGGGCCAGAATTACTCATGGACCCATCTTCCCGCACCCGGGAAATTGTGGAGATAGACATTGGTTCTGATCCTGATTCTCGCCCTACGAATTAGACGGACTTGCTATGAGCCACTGGCCTCAACTCACCCTGACACGTAGGGGAGTGCGTTGTCAGGGTGGTGTTTGTGGTGATGACCTACACTGGGTGAACTGACGAGAGGATTTGTGGTTATGAGGCTTGAAGGCTGGCATTTGATCATTATTATTGTGATTGCTGTTTTGTTGTTCGGGGCGCCGAAACTCCCTGGGTTGGCGCGTAGCGTCGGGCAGTCTCTGCGGATCTTCAAATCGGAAATGAAGCAGATGAAAGATGACGGCAGCGACGCCGACGACGATAGTAAGCCTTCCCCTCCTCCGGCGCAGGTTATTGACTCATCCGTCACTAATCCCTCGGCCCGGGCTGCGGATACCGCACCCCCGGTAGATACCCACCGGACGGCCACCCCCGAGGGCGGACAAGGATCTGAGAGTGCTACGCCGCCCAGTACGTCATCGCGTCCTCTGTAGGGGTTTTTAGTGCGCAGGGGTGGGCGTAGATCCAACCCCGAGGGGAAGATGGCGCTTGGGGAACATCTAAAAGAAGCACGCAACAGGTTGTTCATCGGCGCTATCGCGGTGTTCGTTGGAACGGTCGCGGGCTTCTTCATCTATGAACCGGTCCTTGAAGAGTTATCCCGCCCCATCCAGGATCTGAATGCGCGCGAGGGTCGCAGTGCGGCCTTGAACTTTGACGGTGTCGCTTCGCCTTTTGACCTCATGATCCAGGTTTCCGTGTTTCTGGGTATCGTCTTATCGAGCCCCGTGTGGTTGTACCAGCTGTGGGCGTTCATCACCCCGAGTCTGAAAACGAAAGAACGCCGCGTCGCGGTGTCGTTCATCGCTGTGGCCGTGCCGTTGTTCTTTTCAGGGATCTTCCTGGCATGGCTGATCCTGCCTAATGCGGTACGGGTATTGACGGACTTCACCCCCGGCGGTTTTTCTAACATCATCACGGTGACCGTGTTTATCACGTTCCTGCTGCGGCTGATGCTCGCCTTCGGCATCGCGTTCCTTTTGCCGGTGGTGCTGGTGGGTTTGAACCTGGTGGGTGTCGTCTCCGGGCGGCAGATCCTTAAGGGGTGGCGGATCACCATTTTTATGGTGTGTCTGTTCGCTGCGATGGCGGCCCCGGGGGCTGACGCGATGAGTATGTTCTACCTTGCGGCGCCCATGCTGTTGTTGTTCTTTATCGCTATCGGGTTGTGCTTACTCAACGATAAACGGCGAGCCAGGAAAAATAAGGCACAGCAAGAACATCTCGAGTCCACAGCCGATCAGGCGTCAGTCATCGACGGGGTGTAGACACCTCGACCATCATGCCCAAAACAGTCACCACCTTTCCTGCCACACGAATAGCCCACACGCGCAGAACCACGGCGGAACCGTGAACAAATACCGGTTGGTGTGAGTGAAGATCCACCTCCAGAGCAACACAGTATTCAGCTAAATTGGGCTCGTTCCCGGTGCCGCACGATTTTTATGGTTGTAGTCTTCTTCTTGTGTTGGGAATCAACGGGATCGAATTCATACTGCTGGGATTCCTTGCTGTCATAATCGTGGGTCCTGAGCGGCTTCCGGGGTACGCGGCGCAACTCGGGCAGCTGGTACGGAACCTGCGCACCATGGCCAGCGGCGCCCGTGAGCAACTCCGCGAGGAAATGGGCCCTGAAATCGACGACGTCGACTGGCGCAAACTCGACCCCCGACAATACGACCCCCGACGCATCATCAGAGAAGCGCTCATCGAAGACCTCGGCGACGACCGCCACAAGGTGATCAAACCCGTCGACGCAGGCACCCCGCAACCAGCCCCAAACCCGCTACCCCCCAACCCCACCGACACCAACGCCTGCATCGGTGTCGGCATCGGTGTCGGCATCTGCTCCGGCATCGGCGCCGGTCTCTGACACTCCACCAGATTCACGGCCGCCAACATCGACTACTCCAACGGTCGCGCCCGTAACCGGCGGGGCATCGGTAGCCTCGGCAAGAGGAGATGGCTGAGCCTCTGATGACGTTGAATGGTGGTGTTGAATGGTGGTGTTGACGCAGTCAGTGGATTCAAGGCATTCCGTAGGGTTGACCGGTCATCAAGAGTGGGATGAGGGCGTATGAAACATAAACAGACCGGAAATTTGAGCTTTACTCGGCGTTCCCTGACGTCGGGCATAGCTGCTGTTGTCTTGGCTGTCGGGATCGGTACCGTTGGTGTTGGATTGCAAAGCGATGCCTCCCCTGGGGCCACGGCTTTCCAAACGCACGTCACCCCATCCTCGCCTCCGGCTCTGATCTCAGCGCCACCCGCACCAGCCCCCGCCGCAGCGCCGGTCTCACCTGGCACGCCCGCGGTACCGGCCCCACCACCAGGCCAGGCTCCTGCAACCGCACCTGTACCTGTACCGCCGCCTGCCCCGGAGACCGGGTCGAAGGCTGCAGCAGAGGTCTCGACTGCCCTGGTTGGGCCGGTCCTTCCCGCCTCGGAGCCTGCCACTGTGGATATTGACATTATTGGTGTGAATTCCGAATTGATGAAGCTCGGTTTGGAAGCCGACGGGACGGTCGCCGTGCCGCCAGGGGACGCTGACTCCCCTGCCGGTTGGTATGAGAATTCACCCACTCCTGGTGAGCTGGGCTCCTCGATCATTCTCGGGCACGTCAACTCGACCCAAACCGGGGTCGGCGTGTTCTACCGGTTGCATGAGATGCAGGACGCGGACCAGGTGTCCGTGACCCGTGCGGACGGGACGGTAGCAGTGTTTCAGGTGTATCGGGTGGACACCTATGACAAGGCATCTTTTCCCGCCGCGCAGGTTTACGGCAATGCTGACCGGGCGGAATTACGGCTGATCACCTGCGGTGGGTACGACCCATCGACGGGGGAATTCAACCAAAACACTGTCGCCTACGCCTACCTGATTTCCAGCCACCCTGCGTAGAAAACACTCATTTTTCTGATCATATGGCAGTAGGCCTTGTAATTATCGGTTTGACCGATAATGATCATGAGTACAAAGGGGGCTGACCTAAACATCTCCCAGTGTTTCTAATGAACGGTTGGTGTTGGGTTATGTTCGATCAGAGTTTTATTGCCAAAGCTATTTCCAGAAGCGCGGAAAACCCGGTAGACCGGCGACGGTTCTTCCGCGCCGCCGGGCTAACCGGTCTGGGGGTTGGTGGAGCGACGATGCTCGCAGCAACACCGGCTCGCGCCGCCACCATGGACATGGAAGGCCCCAGCGATTCAGCGATCCTGAACTTCGCCCTGAACCTGGAATACCTGGAAGCAGAGTTCTACCTGCGGGCACTTGACGGTCAAGGCCTCCCCGATGATCTGGTCGGCGGGACCGGCACCCCCGGCGGTGTCACGGGCGGGCACGCGGTCCCCTTCAAGACCAAAGCGATCGAGCAGTACGCCAGGGAAATCGCCGCAGATGAAAAAGCACACGTGGCTTTCCTACGCACAGCCCTTGGCAGTGCCGCCGTCTCCCGCCCCAGCATTGACATCGGAGCGAGTTTCACCGCCGCTGCCGTCGCCGCAGGGCTGATCAAGGAAGGCGAACCTTTCGACGTCTATGAAAACGAAGATAACTTCCTGCTAGGCGCATTCATCTTCGAAGATGTTGGAGTCACCGCCTACAAGGGTGCAGCACCCCTGATTGATAACAAAACCTTCCTGGACGCCGCCGCCGGTATCCTCGCCGTCGAGGCGTACCATGCCGGTATCATCAGGACCTCGCTGTACTCGAAGGACCTGCAGGTACCAGCCCTGGCAATCTCTGACGCCAGGGACAGCCTCGACGGGCCTGATGACCTGGATCAGGGAATCGGCACCACGGACGAGGCTAACCTCGTACCCACCGACGCAAACGGGCTCGCCTTCAGCCGCACCCCCGGCCAGGTCCTGAACATCGTCTACTTAAACCCGGAACCAGTACGCTCCGGCGGCTTCTTCCCCAACGGTGTCAATGGCGAACTCAACGGCAGCGGAAACCTCGCCCCACAGCCGGGCGGGTCCATGCCCTCCGGCGCCCCCGGAACAGGCATCGAGGGAACCAACACCAGCGGACCCGACCTAGGCCTGATCGGCCTCGGCGGCGGAGCCGTCCTCGCCGCCGGCGCGGCCCTAGCCGTACAACACCAGAAGGGCACCAAGACCGCAGCGGGAACCACCACCGCGCAGTCAGAGTAAGAACACCCGCTCACAACAGCCGCACGATTGGTAGCGGACAGCGACCCCAAGTGCAGATGGTCATCATGCCAATAACGGCATTGATGACCATCTGCACTTAAAACTTGAACACAAAAAATGCGCCACTCCGAAAACGATGAGCCCCAAAGGGGGCCCTTGGTGTCATAGCCTTTTTGCGCCTAATAAAGGGAGGGGCGAAGATTCCGGGCGTTCCCTAGCCGACGCCGCCAGTGAACGGGTACACTCGCACAACCGAACATGGCCTGAGTCTCCGTGATATTTGCTGCAACCGTTGCAGCCAGGCTGGGTAAGCCCACTTGCCAGGAAGTCCCATCGTGTCAATACATGAAGCACGAACGAAACCAAGCCTCGTCCGCTACGCCCTACTCGGCGCCTTGGGCGGCGTTGTCGGAGGCGCCCTGTTCATCGGCGTAACCATGTGGTTCTCAGCAAGCCAAGGCAATCCGGCGGTCGCACCCCTGAATCTCATCTCATCGATTGTTCTGGGCGCTGACTCGTTGATGGCTGGGACAGCTTCGGTGCCCCTCGGCGTTGCCGTCCACACAGTCAACTCACTAATTTTCGGCGCGATTTTCGGGCTTATAGCTGCCCGGCTACCACGGGATGCAACCATCGCAGTGGCCGCCCTCGTGTATGGCCTGATCCTCTACCTCGTCAACTTCCAACTCATCGGACGATTCGCGCTCCCCCAATTCCAAATGCCAAACCAGCCATTCGAAGTATTCGCCCACCTGGCCTTCGCCGCTGTAGTAGCACCGTTCGTGTTCCACTGGGGGCACAACACCAAACACAAAGCCTGACCCACCAGCAACGAAACTACACTGGTAGACCGGATCACGAACCCGCCTACCACTGCCCCTTTCCAGGACCGTCAGTCAACGCAACGCGGCCGTGAAGCCACCACCACATCGTATCCATCACAACCCCGCACAGGTTCGCTAACCTCACCAGTTTCCTCTACCAAGTCCAGACATCATTCCTCCTCCACGCTGTCGGATGTTAATCAACGTTCGCGGCACACGAGGTGCACTGATCTGGAATTTGCTGTACTGGGTCAGCTAAGGATCGGTAGGTAAAGGCACCGGAAGTACCTGACCGCTCGGAACCGGCACCGGTACCGGCGGGTCACTAGGGATAGGTACCGGTATGGTCGGAACAGGCACTGGTACCGGCGGCAGAACCGGCGGGTCACTAGGGATAGGTACCGGCATGGTCGGAACCGGCACTGGTACCGGCGGCAGAACCGGCGGGTCACTAGGGATAGGTACCGGCGTGGTCGGAACAGGAGCCGGGCCACCGGATGGAGGCGCCGGCACTGGTGTGGGGTCGATGGGAACAGTGCTGGGGGGCACGGGCACCGGTGCCGGCGGCACTGGGGTTATTGCTGGAACGCTCGGCGCGGGAATAGGCGGGCCGGGTACCACGGGCACCGGAGCCGGGGCAGCAGGAGGCAGCACGGGCGCCGGCTGTGGTGCTGGGGTCGGCGAAGCCGTGGGCGATCGTGATGGCTCTGCTGTGAATGTTGGAACTGGTAGTGGTTGAACTTGTGCACCGATTCTGGCTTCCAACCCTGCCCGTAGGGCTGCAATAGCGGTTTGGATGCGTTCGCTTCGGTCGGCGGGAACTGAACCGTTGTCGACCAGGACCTCGAGCCGGATGGCGAGGCCGTCCAGGGCCTTCAGCGATGCACTGTAGTCCTCATCGATGGTCTGCCGGGTTATTGTCAGGACCTCCGCCTGGAGCACTTCCGCAGCACGGGCATCGTAGTCCTCTGCCCCGCTACATCCAGCAAGCACCACAATCAACACCGCTATCGCCGCCGCATTCTTGCCGGTCTGGGTGAAGTGGCGAAGGTTGTTGCGGCGGGCGGTCATCAGGGGTCCACGCTTTCCTGCAGGTCAATGAGTAGTTCGCCCAGTTCGCCCAGTTCGCCGGATGCCGGAGGGTAATCCGCGGGAACCGGTGGAGCCTGTCCGTCGAAGACCAACACCAGCAGCACCACGGCGAAGATGATTACAGCTAATGCTGCAAGAACAATCAGTACCCACCGCAGAATATGCTTCTGCTTGCGCACAGACACCAGTAAGTGCGGTTGCGTCGCAGTGTCGGCGGCATCGATCTCGAGCGATTCCGTGATCGGAGAGGACGATGAGGTGTCGTTCTGCAGTGACCCAGTGAGTTCAGTTTCAGTCAGTACACCTCGTCCCTCGGGAAAGATGTGCGCTGCTGGTTGAGAAGCTATGCGCGATCCACTGTGAGGTGAGTCTTCGCTTCCAAAAAGGGCGTCGTTCTGGAGTGCCGCGGAGATTGCGGCAGCTGTCGGACGGTCTGCGGGGTCCTGAGCAGTCATGCGGGTGAGCAGGTGCACCCATGGATCGCCGAGCGTTTCCGGAATCTCAGGGTTGCGGTGAAGTCGCGCTGCAACTGACGCTGCGGCCGGACCAGGAAAAACGGTGGACCCTGTCAGGATCTCCAGGAGGACCAGCCCGAGGGAGTAAACATCACTAGCTGAAGTGATAGCGCCGCCGTGGGCCTGTTCAGGGCTGAAGTACGTGGCCGTTCCGATGGACTGTCCGGTAGCGGTGAGACGGGATTCGTCAAGAATGCGGGCGATACCAAAGTCAGTGAGCTTGTATCGGGTTTTCCCGTGTAAATTTTCATCCTTTGAAATGAGGATGTTCGCCGGTTTCACGTCCCGGTGAATGATCCCGCCCCTGTGGACCTCGGCCAGAGCGTCGGCAATCCCTGCACCCAGGGTCGCCGCGATACCCGAGGCAAACGGTCCCTGCTGCTTGGCGCACTGCAGATCCGTTCCCCGAATCAGTTCCATCACCAGATACGTTTGCGGATGAAAGGTACTGGTATCTGTGCCAATATCAAAAATAGTCACGAGGTTAGGGTGATTCAACCCTGCCAAGACCCTCGCTTCACCATGCTGGCGCTGGGCATCGTTTTCTGTCGTTGAACCTACCCGGAAAATTTTCACTGCCACCTCCCGGCCAAGCAGTTGGTCGGTAGCCTGGTAAACAGAGGCCATGCCGCCCTGGCCGATAAGGACACCCAAGGAATACCGATCACCTAAGACAATGGATCCCTCTGACCGGGAATCGCCCAGCGGGCTGGCAGTGTCGAACCCAAAGCCCTCCAGCTCATCCCCGACACCACTCATTTTTAGACTCTAATCGAAAATACCGACGCCACGTCGACCTATTCCCCAATTCGGTCTCAACGTTTTCGCCCCAATTGAGGAGGCTTACAACCCCTTGCGAAATGGACTAGAACGCCGATAACGTCCTACTACGTCAGCCACCGGGGATGCAGGTCAACTCGCACCCCCGCGGGAACGTGTTGGTTCCCGTTTGCTTCGGATATAGGTACCGGTCAGGACGAGTGGTCGTCCAGGATGGGTCCGACTGGTTCAGGGGAAGCAAACCTGGACAGCAAGACCGGGTCCCGCAGCCAAGTGCTGCGGGGCCAATGCCTCTAAATAACGCACCACCCAGTTGCTTCCTCGTGAAGGCCTCAATCAGTTTGCCCCCACCGAGGCTGGCCACTGATACTGGTGCCGGGTTTTGGTTGGCCGTTATCCCCAGAAAATGGGATCCCCGCTTTCATCCACATGATCCAGCAGTACTTGAAGGCTTGGGCTCGGAGCAAGAAATTGGTACTGATGGAATTTCAGATTCCGGTCGCGCCAGTACAAGGCCCACAACCCTGTCTTCTTCGTGAAATGCATCCGAGCTATCGGAAACCGCGACCACTGCGTTTGCCCATCCCCATCCCACGGGGGACGGCATTCGAGAATCGTGATGTGACGGGCAGCGACGTCGCACTCCACCCGCATCTCAGTACTGAATCTGGCCGGCACCCGTCCGGCACACCAACGGCGCGCACGAGCAACCTCGAGCTCAGGCAATCCAGAAGAAACCATAGTCTCGATAATCCCAGAAGCTCAGCAGCCAAGGAATCCCGGGAAACTTTGGAGGGCGTCAAAGAACCGTGGCCGCAGTGAAACTCAGATGACCTCCACCACGGTCGCTGGATGAATCAGCTGCAGTATGCAGGTCTTGACCGGTTTGTTCCGTTGCTGCTTTGACGATGATCCGATGGCGTTACGGCGACCGGCCATAAAGGGCTCCGCCGACTGCTACGGCCAAGGCAATGCCTCCGCCGATGCCGCACCCGCCGATGTCGACCGCGCGTTTGGTGGATAACCCATCCAACATGGTCGGGGTGACGAATATCCCGGGTAGAGGTTTTATGACAACGGCGTATCAAGCCGACTGATAGCCCGATAGTTGTCCCCCTAGATGCCTCGCCGGAAGGCCTCACCATGATTACCAGGAACAAAGTTCTCAGCGTCACGTTCACCGCAGCCCTGATCGCAGGAGCTGGCCTCGGATCCACCGGGGTAGCCATGGCCGCCCCTGGCCCGGTATCCCAATCAGTACCAGCCATGACCACCGGACAAATGTCCATCAGCATCGATGACTTCGTATTTACAGGACCCGGCACCGTGAACCCCGGCGGCGAAATCACCGTCACCAACAACGACACCGAAGCCCACACCGTGACCGCTGATGATGGCTCCTTCGATGTCACCATCCCCGGCGGAGCAAGCGCTACCTTCACCGCCCCAGACATGGCAGGAAGTTACGGGTTCTTCTGCAAATTCCACGGCAACATGCGCGGCACCCTCACCGTCGGCGCTGAAGCCATGGCACCAGCACCCACCACACCAGCCCCGGCTCCCGCCCCAGCTCCCGAGATTGCGGAATCAGGTAATGCAGGAAACACCGGGATGGACCAGATGGGCGAGGTACCTAAGGGCGGCGCCGACACCGGTGTCGTCACCCAAAACCCAAGCGAGGCACCACTGCTACTCGCCCTCGGAGGTGGGCTGGTCCTGGCCGCAGCAGCCGGTGGAACCTACGCCGTCCGCCGCCGGACCACCAACAACTGAACCCTTCTACCTGAACTGATCGGGGGCTGACTCCTTCCCCGATTAGTTCACCCAAAACGGCCGCCGCGGAAGTCCCCCAGCTCCTGCGGCGGTCGTCTGTCCAAAGCACACCACTCACAACGGACTCAATCAAGCCGAAACGGCCACTCGGCATGCCTTTGTCGTAGTTTTCAGATTCCCTCAATCAAGAGGATGGACCGGGCTGTTGTCGACGAATATTCGGATGTCAGGGGATTACCTTCCTCCTGACGGGAGGCGGTGCTGTAAATCTAGGATCCATTGAGGCCACGGCTATCCTTTAGGCTGATTTTATGTCCACTTCGTTCGTCCTAACCCTCGCTGCTGTCGCATCTATCCTGTTAGTCCTCCGGCTGGTGGTCCCAGGCTTACCCATCAGGCGGTTCGCGCGACAGTTAACCCCGCTGGATCTCGCCCTAACCGTCGTGGGTATGTTGGGGCTGATCCTGCATTGCGCCTCCATGTTCTTCCGCCCGATCGTCGCGGCAATACCAGGCACAGAAAGGGTAATCGAGCAGATCAATTCCATGGGAACGGCGAGCATGATCTGGTACACGGTCCCCGCCCTCATGGTTCTGGTCGGCTTGCGCCGCCAGCATTGGGTATCGCTCATCCTTCTAGCAGCATCGCTACTAGCGGTCGGCGTCACGATGTACAACGGCACCGTGGTGTCCACCCATCTCAATACCATCTTCGCCGCCGGCGTGATCATCGCCGCCACAGTCTTCTTCCTCAGCACTCCTCCCTGGTCCCGCAAACCATGGCCGGGCACAGACCGTCCTCCGGCGCGGTGAACCCCTAAACTTGATGCCAGTGAGTCACTTAACGAAGGTAGGGCCGGCTCCTGCACCACACAGTGACCGGCCCCGTTGTTCTTCCTGTTTTCCCTGCGAAAGGACATCTAGGGGTGGCTTGTGAAAAGGTGAAATATCCAACGCTAAGACCCGTTCGGTCGTCGTGGCGACCTGAATTTGCCAGTGCCAGGCTTCGCGCCCGTGCGCCAGGTGTAGTCGCCGGCTACGCACCAGGGACCCACGACCAACCAACCGCACCCGGGACCCAGACAGGCTCAGATCCTGGTCCAGAGGCCCAGTGACACACAGTGGCAACGGCGCTTCCTGGACATCGAGGAATTTATCAGGCAGAAATGTCAGCGGCCATGAAAAACTGCCCATAGGCGGCCACGGAATTGCCCACTGATGGCCAGTAAAACTGCCCGCCGGTGGCCATGGGATCTGCCCACTTCTTTACTGGATTGACCGCGCTTGCGCGGCGGGAGCCTCTTCCCGGGGTTTGATGACGGTGTCTAGTCGCACCAAAGTCGCGGGAAGAGGCCCAATTGAAGTCTGACGGAGAAATCATGGAAATACTTGCTGCTTATGATCTGACCGGGTCGTTGCGCGCTGCCGCGGAGCTTACGGGCTGTTCGCATCACACGGTCGCCCGGCACGTTGAGGCCCGTGACGCGGGCCAGCCAATGGCCGAGCCGGTCTACCGGGGCCGTGTCACTGATGCGTTCCTGCCCAAGATCGAGGAATGGGTTGAGGCCTCCAAGGGCAAGATCCGCGCCGACAAAGCCCACGACAAACTCCGGGCGCTGGGCTATGAGGGTTCGGAACGCTCGACCCGCCGTGCTGTCGCCCAGGTGCGGGCGGCGTGGCGGCTGGGTCATGTCCGGGTGCACCGGCCCTGGATCACCGAGCCGGGGATGTGGCTTCAGTACGATTTCGGCGACGGCCCCCTGATCGAGGGGAGGAAGACCGTGTTGTTCGTGGCATGGCTGGCGTGGTCGCGGTTCAGGATCGTGATCGCTTTGCGGGATCGGACGGCGCCGAGTGTGTTCGCGGCATTGGACCGTACCTTCCGTGTCCTGGGCGGCGCGCCGACCTATGTCCTGACCGATAACGAGAAGACGGTGACGGTGTCCCATGTTGCCGGGGTCCCGGTGCGTAACCAGCAGACCGTGGACTTCGCCCGCCACTACGGTGTGACAGTGTTGACCTGCCAGCCGGCGGATCCTGCCTCCAAGGGCGGCGTGGAGGCATCGGTGAGGGTCGCTAAAGCCGACATCGTCCCCAAAGACACGAATCTGCGGGCCGAATACGCCTCCTTCGCGGAGATCGAAGCGGCGTGCCAAGTGTTCATGGACGAGGTCAACCATCGTGAGCACCGTGCCACCCGCCGCAAACCAGCGGTGATGCTAGCCGAGGAAGCACCCCGGCTGCACCGGATCCCGGACACCGCGCACACGGTCGCGTTCGGGCTCTCCCGGACGGTGCCGGAGAACACGCCGATGGTCACCTTCGAAAACGGCCAGTACTCCGTCCCGGCAGCCCTGCTCGGCGCGCGCGTATTCGTGCGCAGCCACGGCGCCGGACCCGGTGAGCAGGTCATCATCGTCCATCACGGCAGCGCCGGCCCGGTGGAAATCGCCCGGCACTCCCGCGCCCGCCCGGGCAGCCCCGCGATCAACGACGCCCACTTCCCTGATCACCGGCCGAAGATCCCAGGCGATTACGCGGTCAAGGCCCGCAGCGCCGCGGAGGCGGAGTTCCTTGGCATCGGGGACGGCGCCCGCGCGTGGCTGCTCGAAGCCGCCGCGGCGGGCACGGCGCGGATGAACGTGAAGATGGCCGAAGCGGTGGCCTTGGCGAAGATCGCCGGGTAGGCCGACGTCGATCAGGCGTTGGGGACCGCGGCCGTCCATGGCCGCTTCGCGCACAAAGACCTGTCCTCAATCCTGACCGCCGGGGGCGCCCGCACCACGACCCACGCCGCGGACGAAACCCGGTCCTTGACCCAGGGCACGGCCGGGTGGGCGGCCATCGGACGTCCACCCGGTGCCGGCCGTGGTGAGACCGGGCTGGAGGAAAGCGCATGAGCCCGGTCCCGGTCACCGCGCCCGTCCTGCCGGCGGACCTGGAGGCGCTGATGCGGCAGCTGAAGATGCCCTACGCGCGGGCTCTGGCACCGGAGTTGATCGCGACCGCCCGTGCGCAACGCTGGGAACCGGCCGAGGTCATCAAGGCCCTCTTCACCGAGGAAGTCGCTGGCCGGTCCCGGTCCATGCTCGCCACCAGGCGTAAAGCCGCAGGGTTCCCGACCGGGAAGACCTTCGGCACCTGGGATCCCGCCGCGTCCTCAGTCCCGCTACCGACGCAGCAGGCGCTGCGGACACTGGAATGGATCGGGCGCAAGGAAAACGTTGTCATTTGCGGGCCCTCCGGCACCGGGAAAACGTTCTTCCTTGAAGCCCTCGGGCAGCAGGCCGTCGAGGCCGGCATGCGTGTGGCATGGTTCCGCCTTGAAGACCTCGGCGCGCTGATGCGCGCGCACCGCTCCGACGACAGCGTCACGAAAGTGGTCGCCAGGATCCTGCGCGCGGATTTAGTGGTGGTCGATGACATAGGGCTCCTGCCGGTCGGGACCGATGCCGCCGAGGGCCTCTACCGCCTTGTTGACGCAGCCTATGAGAAACGCTCCATCGCGGTCTCCTCGAATCTGCATCCCGCGGGCTTCGACGAGCTCATGCCCAAAACCCTCGCCACCGCGACGGTCGACCGGCTGCTGCACCACGCACACGTCTGCCAAACCACCGGGGAATCGATCCGCCTCAGCCAAGCCCTGGCCGGACAAGGAGTCACGCCAATGAGCTAAACAAATCCCGAACATGGCCAACGCCGCCGAATACCCGGTGGGCAGATCCAATGGCCATGACCGGGCAGTTTTCATGGCCACCAGCGGGCAGTAATGCTGGCCGCCCGTGGGCAGCTTTAACTGGCCCTTGACACAGAAAGATCGGCTTCCGACATCCCAGACCAGTGACCCAGCTGAACGCAAGCTCTATCGGTGGCTTCAGCTCCAAGGAGAACGAATCGCCTCCCGCACATTCCCGCTGGTCCTCGCTGGTCAGCTCCACGACCTCGTCACCTGATCGGACCACCAGTACCGGCCCGGGATGACCTCGGCCTACAAATTACCGAGCCACAGGTGGTAGCCGACCGCGCAGCTGACACTCTGAGATGCGAAGCTAAGCGTGCTGCGAGGCGTGTGAGCCAAAGAGTCGCACGCCTGCACGACTAGGGCGTGTCTCCTAATTCTTTGAGCCAAATAGTGATGGCTCGGAGTACGACTCCTCCGCGGTAGGTGAGGGCGAGTTTGTCGTACCGGGTGGCCAGACCGCGCCATTGTTTGAAGGTGTTGAAGGAACGTTCAACGACGTTGCGCCGTTTGTAGGCTTCCCTGTCGAGACCGACGGGTCTTCCACCACTGCGGCCGCGGCGTTTACGGTTCGCTTGCTGGTCGGAGCGTTCCGGGATGACCGCCTGGATCCCGCGGGAACGCAGGAGGTTCCGGTTAGCTTTGGAAGAATACGCCTTATCTCCCAACGCCCGGTCCGGCCTGGTCCGAGCCCTGCCTTTGCCTATCCGCGGGACGTGCAACGCATCGAGCAAGAGCGGAAACATTGGTGAGTCCCCGCCCTGGCCCGGTCCGATGAGCATCACCAACGGCCGCATTTTCCCGTCGCAGACATGATGGATCTTCGTCGTCAACCCGCCACGGGAGCGGCCGATCGCGTGGTCAGGAGGCTCCTCGCGCAGTTTCATGTAATTCGACAGGTCCCCCTGTGGTGCGCGGAAGGTTGGTTGCGTGTTGGTGAGCCCGGTTCACTGTCGAGTCCACGGAAACCTCCCAATCGATCATCCCTGCCGCGTCAGCTTCTGCCAGCAACTGGGTGTGGATCCTGTCCCAGGTGCCATCGCTGCTGAACCGGCGGTGGCGTTTCCACACCGTCTTCCACGACCCGAAACACTCCGGCAGATCCCGCCACGGGATTCCTGCCCGGAACCGATAAACGATGCCCTCAACGACCAGCCTGTGATTGTTGAAGGGGCGGCCCGGGCTTCCGTCCGAGCTTGGCATCAACGGCTCAATCCGAGCCCACTGAGCATCCGACAAAACAGCAGTACGTGACATACCACCAGCATCCCAAAGACCTCACCGAACAATAAGGAGACACGCCCTAGTGCGCTGGGTGGCGGTCGCTGCGACGGCCGAGGAAGAATCCGAACGCAATGCCGAGCACGCCCAGAGTCAGATGTATGAGGTTGTCCAACACGGTCTCGTATCCGCTTGGCAGTAATCCGAACATGTTTGGCACAAAAATGCCGAGCACGCCCACGATCAGATAAACGATGCCCAGGCCGCCCACTACCAAGTGGACGGCGCGGTCCGAACCGCGGAAGCCCACCGCTGCCATCAGGCCGCCCGTCACCAGGTGCACGATGTCTTCGGCGATGTCGATGTTAAGGACGCCAAATAGCGATTGTTCACCCAGTATCAGACCGCCGACGCCGATGAGCACGATGACGATGCCGACGACCTTTGCATACATGCGCACATTCATGCCGCCCCTGCCTCTCTTTAGCATCAGGCTAGACGACGCGGCAAGCTCGGGTCAACCGATCGACGAGACACGCCCTACATGGCCTTTCGCGGTGCGGGTGGGGTTGGAAAGCGTCGAGCGCAGTCCGTGCTTTAGCCTGCTGGATCCGGCGCCGACACCCATCCAATGCATCCCCTGCCAGACGGACGACATGGAACGGATCCATGACCGCCACCGCGTCGGGCAACTCCTCGGCGGCTGCGGTCTTGAACCCGGTGAACCCATCCATCGCGACGACCTCCACCCCGTCCCGCCACGCCTGCGGGCGTTCGGTGAGCCACTGCTTGAACACGCCTTTGGAGCGTCCCTCGACCATGTCCAGCAGACGTGAGGGCCCCGTCTTCTCGCGGATCGGCGTCAGGTCAATGATCACGCTCACGTACTTGTCCCCGCGCCGAGTATGCCGCCACACATGCTCGTCCACGCCTATCACTTTCACGCCGTCGAACCGACCCGGATCCTCGATCAGGACGCGTCTGCCTTCGGCCAGGACCGCGGTGTTCGCGGTGTTCCACGACACCCCCAGGCCCTCCGCGATACGGGCGACCGTGAGGTGCTGACAGACGATGCCCTCTAACGCCCACCGCAGGCCCCGCCGAGAGAGTTTCGCTCGCGGTTCGGCGGCCCTGGAGGTGTCCTGCCGCCACACATGCCCGCACCCGGCGCGCCGGTAGCGGCGGACCCGGATCAGCAGCGTGGTCGGGCGCCAGCCGAGCGGTTCGTTCGCCAGGCGCCGGGTCACCATGTCCCGCGCAGTGCCTTGGGCCCCGCAGCGCCGGCACCAATCATCGGCGTCAACCACACGGCACGCCAGCACCGCGCCACTCGGCTCGATGAGCTGCCCGACGGCTTTTAGGCCGAGCTCATCAAGCCGGCAGAACGTGGTCAGATCGGGTGCAGCGAAGGTAGCGTTGAGCAACGTCGAGGTCTTTCGGATGGGCAGTGTGAGAACTTCCATCATCGGAAGGCCTCGACGCCTTTCCCGTGACCGACGCGCCCATCCCGTTCACGCTCCGACTACACCGTCAATTGCGATGAGCCCCCAGACACCGCACGAATACAGACCACTTGAATAACGGCCGCTACCAGTAAGCGACCCCAAGTTGATGTGTTCCCCGCCCATTGGTGAGTCTTTTGACTCAACGCCACGAGCTGGACGCCAAACAGCTAGAGGTCCACCCGAAATATCTGGGTGGCCTCTAGCCATTTGAGGGCGAGAAAGGAAGAGCATAATGCCGAGGCCGAGATGGAGTATCGATAACGATCGTTTGCGGCCGTCAACAGGCTCATCCCTTCTGCCGTTTCATTCATCCCAGTCACCATCCGAAACGCAATACGGTATCTTGATCAAAGGACGGCCTCGGTTACCGTTTTTCGCTGTTTACGACACTTTCCGTCTGACCGCACGGCGAGCTACCACCAAAGGGCACTCGTTATGAACAGACACGACGGCGCACACTTCAACACCGCCGACTACGCAGATCCGATCCCCATACACCACACAAGGCTATGGATCAGCTGATTTTGAACGCGTCCGAACGTAGATCCGCCGGAGTGAACTTTCAGGCAGATCACAAACCACTAGCCGAGCTTCTTCACCGTGCGGGCGAAGGAGACCGGGATGCTTTCACCACGTTCTACCAACTCACATCTCACCGGGTCTATGGTCTTGCGCGCCGGGTCACCGTCGACGCTGAGATAGCCCACGACGCCACCCAGGAAATCTTTCTCATCGTCTGGCAGGACGCCCACAAATACAACCCCACAATCGGTAATCCCATGGCCTGGCTGATGACCATCACCCACCGCCGAGCCGTTGATAAAGTCCGCTCAGAACAAGCCAGAACCGACCGGGACGCGCTCTGGGGTGTCGCGAACCACAGCCCGGACTACGACGTCGTAGCCGAAACCGTTACCACCAGAATAGAAGCCCAATCCGTCACCGCCTGCCTGGGAAGCCTCTCTGCCGCCCAACGAGAAGCAATCAGCCTCGCCTACTACAACGGCCTGACCTACCGTGAAGTCGCCGAACGTCTGTCCATCCCGCTACCGACCATCAAAACCAGAATCCGAGACGGACTCAAACACCTGAGAACCTGCCTAGACGAGGGCCCAACCGAGTGAGCCCTCTCCTTCAAAACCAGACAGCAAACATCGAGCAGACCCCCTCGATGGAAGAACCGGCACGACGGCTCGCCGATCTTCAGTCAGCCCGACTCCACCTGGCACGCACCGTCCTTAGCTTCTTGGCAGGATGTGTAAACACCGATTCGATCTGCGACCCCAGCGCGCACATCACACCAAACACACAACGACTCCTCTGTGCAGCAATACGTGACTTAGTGGCCATAGACGATCAACTAGATGAAGCCCGCAATCCGCTCCCCACACCTTTGCCCGAACGCGTTCAGTAGAAAGTAGAACCGATGGACCACAACAGTAGGATCACGCCAGAAGAGCTATTTCCGGCGGACCTAACCATCCTGGATGACACCGAGGTGGAAGTGCTCAACAGCAAGGTTCGCCGTGAGCTGGACGCCGAATACCTCGATTCCAATCCTGAACCCGAAACTGAAGGACGCTTAGAAGAACTCACTACCGAGCTCAACCGACGCGACCTGGTCACAGCACAACCACCCCACGAGACGGGCGACCCGCTGGAACCCACTACCGGAATTTGTCAAGGTGAATGAGGCCAGTGGGAATTAGGCTGCTGCTTTTGTGTCGTTTTTCTCGGTTGGTTTGTTGATCCAGGCGGTGTTGGGGATGGCGAGGATTTTGGGGTCGTTGTTGGTGGTGAATCGTTCGGGTGTTTTTGCCCGTGCGGCGGCCAAGATTTTGGCTCGTTCGAGGGCTTTGCTGGCGGCCAGTCCGTAGTGGACATCCGCCGGTGTGTTGAGGCCGATTCCGGTGTGGCAATGGGTGTGGTTGTACCCGTCGACAAAGAAGTCCATGAACGCTCTCGCGTCGGGTAGGGAACTGAAGCGTTCGGGGAACGTGGGAGCGAACTTCAGCGACTTGAACCAGGCCTCACTGTACGGATTATCATTGCTGACCCGGGGACGGGAATGGGACCGGGTGACCTCCAGGTCCGAGAGCAGCGCCGCGACTGTTTTGGAGGTCATCGAGGTGCCACGGTCGGCGTGGACGATCTGCGGGATGCCGTGGATGCCGAAGATTTCCTTCATCATTTCCACGGCCAGTTCCCCGGACTCGTGGGCATGGACGTAGGCGCCGACGATGTAGCGGGAATAGATGTCGATCATGACGTAGCAGTCGTAGTATTTTCCCTTGATCGGGCCAGCGAGTTTGGTGATGTCCCAGGTGTAAACCTGTCCGGGTCCGGTCGCGACCAGCTCCGGCACGGCCCGCGCCGGGTGGCGTGCGATCCGGCGGCGTTCCTTGACCTGGCAGTTCTCCTCCAGGACGCGATAGAACGTGGAGATTGAGCACAAATAGACGCCTTCGTCCAGGAGCCGGGCATAGATCTGCACCGGCGGCAGGTCCACGAAATCCTTCGAATTCACGGTCGCCAGGATGTGGGCGCGCTCGGCCACTGAGAGCTTGTTTGCCGGCGCCGGGACCGGCGGAGGGTCTTCCACCGCGATGCGGGGTTTGCGGGTCGCTGTGGCCCTGGATACCCCTGCAATCACGGCCGCTTCCCGGGTAGAGAATAGCAAGTTGATTTGGCCCCGGTTTCGCCGCTTGTTTTGGCCCCACCCTGTTGGTGTTCCGGTCAGTTTTGCCGGGACTTGTTGATGGTCTGTTGGGTGGTTTTCAGCCGGTAGGAATCGGTGCCGGTGTTGATGATGTGGCCGCGGAAGGTCAGCCGGTCCACGACCGCCGCCGCGAGGCGCGGGTCGGTGAACGTCTGGCCCCACTCGCTGAACGGGGCGTTGCTTGCGCAGGCGATGGACGCCCGTTCTTCCCTGGCCGTGATGATCTGGAACAAAAGCTCGGCGCCGTGGGTATCGAGCTTGACGTAGCCGACCTCATCGAGGCAAAGGAGATCCAGGCGCGCGTATTTGCCCACCAGCTTTGATAGCTCCTTGTTGTCGGCAGCCTCGACGAGTTCGTTGACCAGCGCGGCCGTGGTGATGTAGCGGACCCGCCGTCCCTGCTCGGCGGCGGCCATGCCCAGGCCGATGAGCAGGTGTGTTTTCCCGGTCCCGGAATTGCCGAGGAGTACCAGTGGTTCCCCGGCATCGATCCACGCGCCGGTGGCCAGGTGTGTCAGGGTCGCCGGCGGCAGGTCAGGGATCTGGGCCAGGTCCAGGTCTTCGAGGCGTTTGCTGCGAGGGAACTTCGCTTCCTTGATCCGCCGGGCCCGGGCGCGGTTATCGCGTTCCTCGCATTCATAGGTCAGGACCTCGGCGAGGTAGGCCTGGTGGCTGAGGCGCTGCCGGGCCGCTTCGGCTGCCATGGACCCGGCGACCTGCGCGGTGCCTCTCAGATACAGGGTTTTGCAGGCTGCGCCGATCGCCGCCGCGGCGGCGGGCTCACTGAGCTGGCCCATGGACGGTCCTTGCCCGGCGCTCATCGGCTGCCCGCCGCGGCCAGCAGCCCGTCATAGCCGGCCAGCGAGGGCTCCCAGCGGTCGGGCAGGTGCCTGATCCGTCCGGAAACTTCATCAGGTAGCGCCGCCGGGACGTGGTGGAAGCTCTGGCTGGCACGGGCGTGGATGGCCAGATGATCGGGGTCGAAGTCCCCGGTCCTCACGGCGTTCTCCATGGCGCCGGTGACCGCGGCGGCCGGCAGGGTCCGGGCCATCAGCAGGACCTCGATCAGGGCCTTCGTGCCGGCCTTGTCGCCGAGCGCGGCCCGGGCCCTGTCCCAGTATTTCTGGTGGGCTCCGGTGAAGGCCCCGGAGGCGCGGGCGGCCATCAGCGCTGTTGCCCCGGCCAGGGCGCCGGGTTTGCGGGTGAGGACCTCAAGGTAGTGGTCCAGTTCCAGGACGTAGGAATACTTGTGGATGGCCCGGACGTGGGACGCGATCCGGGCGCCTTCGGCGAACATCTCGATGGTGCGGGCACCGAGCCGGACGCTGACCCGGCGCCCGGCATAGCGGGCCGGGACCGAGTAGTAGGACTGGCGGACGCAGACCTGGGACTTGTGGTCGGCCTTGAACGAGAACGTCGAGGCGGCCTCGAACGTGTCCGCCGGCAACGGCCGAAGCATGCCGGCTTCCTCCGCTGCCGCGGCACCGACGGTGACGGGGCGGCCCGTGATGACGCGGTGGTCGTCTTTGACATCGCAGCCAGCCATATACGCGTTCAGCCCGGCCAGGGTATCGAACTCCGGAACCGGGGTCAGCCAGCGGCGGCGGAACCTGCCGACTTCACCTTCGACGCCGCCCTTTTCGTGGGCGCCGTCGATGCCGGGCAGGCAGAAGAACGAGTCGAACCCGTAATGGGAGCGCAGGGCGATGAAGCGTTCGTTTTCCAGCCGTTCACGGCCCAGGATCACGGTGGTGACAGCGGGTTTGAGGTTGTCGTAGCGGATCATTTTGGCCGGGATCCCGCCGAAGCGTTCGAACGCGGTGTTATGCCCGTCCAGAAAGGACTCCTGCGACTGGTTCGCGTAGGCCACATGCGCGGCGCGTCCGGAGTAGGACAGCCGCATCACGAACATGAACAGCTTCGCCTGCACGCCGCCGATCACGGCCTGGAACTCGCCGAAATCGACCTCGGCTTCCCCGCCCGGGGTGTGGGTCTGCGGGACCGCGACGTCAGCCTGCGTGTCGACGAGCCCGCGGCGGATCCTGGCCACAGCGTGGGCGACCGTGGACTCGGCAACCACGACGCCGTGTTCATCGACCAGCCGCTGCCAGATCCGGCGGGCCGTGTGGCGCTGTTTGCGCGGTGACTTCTGGTCCGCGGTCAACCAGGCCCGGATGGTGTCCTCCCAGGGCCCCAGCTTCGGAGCCTTCCGCTCCGGCGTCTTCCGTGCCGGCGGCGTGGCCTCCGCCAACGCGGCCCGGACGGTACGGCGGTGAACGCCGTGCACCCGTGCCAACTCTCTGACCGACATATCTTTATCCCTCGCATCAAGGCGGATACGCTCGAATTGCTTCACTCTCGATCTCTCTTTCAAACCCGTTCCGATCTCTTCGTCTTGGCCGACAAAAAGAACGCTACGGGCGGGTCGAGGGTGGGGCCACTTCAAACGGCTAAAAGTCCCCTAAGTGGGGCCATTTCAGAGTGCCATACCCACCGGGTAGAGATATCCGCCAGGGTGAGGGCGGTGTAGGCGCTCATCAGGGTTTCTTGTACCAGGGCTGCTGCTCCGCGCTTTCGGAGATATCCTCCAAAAGCAGCCGTGCTTTTTCCATTATCGACAACGCAGCTGCAGTCCGTGCCAGCTTGCGTTCACTCACCTCCAGCTGCCGACGTAGACGCCCGATTTCTGCCTGTTCAGCAGTGGGCTTGCCGATCTTTTCCCCGGGCTTTTTGCCCTCGAGGACACCGGCGTCGCGGAGCTTACGCCACTCGGTGATCTGGGAAGAATACAGGCCCTCGCGGCGCAGGTAAGCCCCGCCGCCGGTGCCATCGTCACAGGCCTGCTGGTACGCATCCAAGTACGCCAATTTTTGTGCCGGAGTGAACGACCTACGAGGGGTCGGGCCTCCGGACCTGGGGCCAGGATTACTCATCGACCCATTCTCCCGCGGCGGGGAAATTGTGGAGATAGACATTAGTGGTGATCCTGGTTCTCGCCCTACGAACTAGACGAAGTTGCTACGAAGTACTGGCCTCACCCAACCCTGACACGTAGGGCTACTCCCGATCGATAACCATGGTTTGTTAGACGCGTTCGGAGGCCACCACATGGAAAGCTGTTCGGATGACAGTTAGTAGCCAGCCATGGCAACCTCCAGGAGAAAGAGAATCGAATCTTTCGCTTGTTCTTTACATTGGTCGCTAGCGAGTTAGGGCCGAAGTTTGATCATGGGATAACACGCGGTCGGCGTACAGCAGCATCATTGCCGCAGGGTCAGGATCGTAGTTGTCCGGGCCCTGCCATTCTTTGTGGAGTCCAACTCTTTCGATCGCCCGTTGGGACCGTTCGTTGCGCTCAGCAACAACAGCCGTTATCGGAAGTTCCGGACGAGTCGATTGGGCTAGTCCCATGCCAGCTGAAGCGACTTCCTGAGCGTAGCCTCGCCCCCAGCTTTGGGGACGCAGACTGAAGGATAGGTTCCATGCGATGTCTGCCTGCAGCTGGCAGCCACCCATCCCGACCACCTCGCCCGCCGCGTCACCTTCCAGGAGTACCCACAATCCGTGCCCATACTGTTGCCATTCAGCGATTCTGCGTTGGAGGACTGCTTGGGTATGGGTGATTGAGGGGTGAGCGAGCATTGGGTCACATTCAATGAGGCGAGTGTCTGAGTACATTCGGAACAACTCGTCCGCATCACTAGGAACAGGTCGACGCAATACCAGCCGACCACTTGAAGTATGGATAACGTGTTCGATGTTGGCCCCAGCTTCGGGCATCCCTTCTGACATTTGTCCAGTATCCCAGTTTGAGCTCCGGCCCCGCTTCGGAAGGCTTTTCAATGGTCTGCTAATTCAGACGCTCCAAAACGATCGATATCGGACGGGACACGACTCATTGCCTGCCGTCGAAATCAGCCCAGGATGCGCGGTGACGAAGGTGCGTCGCGCTTGGTCGCTTTAACAGCGGTCCGTCGCTGGTGAGTGGATGCTGTGGTTCGCCCTGGGCAGCGTTGTCACAGCAGTGGCTGTTAGAGTCCATCACTGACAACTGAGGCTGCATCGCGGAGCAGAGACCGTTTCGGCAATGGATACCTAGAGTTTATCTATCCAGGTATCCTCGTCCCGATTTGCCCAAGCGGAGCCTCTGGACTTTGGCCTATCAGCTGATCGCTGTTCGATGGCGATGAGTATCCGCCGCACCTCAACGGCACGGAGCTCAAGCAGTGATGCCACGTCACGAATAACCAATGAATTGGTCAGAGCCTTCCGCTCCCCTTGACCTGCAAGACCCGCTCTATCGAAGGCCTCCCGTATCTGTTGAACCTGTTGTGGACGAATCGGCGTCTCCTGGAGCGCTCCAGGTGCTGCTTTGTGAGGTGCTCCTCGAGAAAGTTGGGAATCTGCTTGAGTTCCGCGATCAGGCGGAATCAACTGAGTACCTCCAGTCCTTCAACCTATGGCCCGACCGGCCAGCCCGTTGAGGCCATGCGGGCCAAGACGCAGACTTCGTAGGCGTGCTGTCGGTAAAATCGCATACTTTCTAGATCGGGACTGCTAATAGTTTCCTTCCCGAGAATGTCATCCTTGCTGATCCTTCCAACGGTTCCGTTTGAACGGCAAATGGCATATCTAACGCCGATAACGGTCTATTACGTCGTGCCAGGAGTTTCGGGGTCCCGGCTATCACGATGGTTGCCTGGGCCCTTGAAGACCTGCCCGGAAAGCGGCGCGTAGTAGTGCATATTGCCCCGCGAGAATTCCTGGAGCTTCAGCTCGTCATCAATCAGTTTAGTGAAGGCCGCCGCGGCGTCGGGATTCGTTGGTGGCATCTTGCTCGCGAACATGGCCGACCCGACGTCGCCATCACAGGAGACGACGAAGCCATCGCCTAGCTCAGTGGCGAGCCTGTCAGCTAATTCTTCGGCCAGGGCCTTGGACGCTTCCGACATTTCGATGAGGAGACCATCGACTCCTCCGTAGGAACTGCTGTCCCAAGCGGTTAGATCTGCTACGAGTTCCTCCGTCAATGCCGAATCGGCGTAATCGACGGGACCGTTCGCCGCCCATATCGGTGAATCTGCATAACCGGAGAACAAACGAATGACATGGCGACCACTATGCGGAGCCATCTCCTCTTCATGCTTTTTCACATTCTCGATCTTCCTGTAGGACTTTCCGGACAAACGATCAATGCTTAGCCGCTCTTGGCTGTGAAAGTCAGGTCTAGTATCTCCTCATGGAACCTTATCGGCGGAAAGACGTCGCCACGCCGGCCTTTTTCGCCCCGGATGGATCTGTCATCGACTACGGCAACCGCTGGGCCTTTGGTGACGGCCCCCCGGAGGACAGTTATAGCCGCATCACGCATCCCGAACGCTTCGCACAGCTGCAGGAACTCGCTAGAGACTTGATTCGGTACCTTGTGTTCCACTTCGATGCCAAGGAAGAGACGCCGGACGGCAGCGATTTCCCCCTTGTTGATCCCTCGATTAACAGGTCTCTGGTCAAGGTCATTCCGGCGGACCCCGCGTGTTCACCGATCACCTTCGAGCTCACCAGCGAAGGCGTTCGCCTGCACTACGGAACACTGATGGGAAGCCACCATCCCCCGTGTAACTGCGATGCCTGCGACGAGACGCTTGAGAGCGCCGCAGCGGACATGGAGTGGACTGTTTTCGCCGTCGTGAACGGTGGCCTGCGCGAGGCAGTCGATCTGAGCGATCCGCTACCGGTCTGGCATGAACTCCGCGGCGATGGCGGCTCACGCTCGGGGTACTCACCCTTGGACGACCTATCTGATCATTGGAAGGATCTGGCCCGTACCATGCACAACGAACCCGCCGCCCGCCACTGGACACAATGGCCACACCGGACAGAACCGCACAACAAAGGAACGGTCCGAAAGAATGGATCGACAACAACAGCGGAAGCCCACCTGCTGCTGGACTCGATCGCAGCACTGTTCGAGAACCAAAGAACCTGGTGGATTCCCGGCTGCGAATGGATTAGAGGTCGGGTCCTAGACGATGACTCAGTCGTGGTCCTTTACCGAGAATCGGCGTCAGGACCAATCCTCGGGCGCCGATACATACTCCCAGAATTCAAAGCACTGTTCGACGATGACCTGTCGATCAAGGACCTTGCGCAAATCATCGTGACGGACGAAATCGGCGATCCCACCGGTCATGGAGAAGTTCTCCCGGTGGATTGGGCCGACGGCCTCGTGCCCGCTGGAGAACATGTCGAATGGACCGGACTCGATACCCGCCAATGGCGGTAAGGAAGCCGGCTCTTGGACGTGCCCAGAAACTTCTCAGTTGGGGTTACTATTCGTTCAACGGCAACCGGTGCCCATTCAGGGGGAATTGCAATGACTAATCCACTTGTCCCAGACGCATGGGAGATCTTCTCTCTAGTCCTTGGGTCCTCGGTAATTTTCCTTATCCTGTGGGCGATCATATCCATTGCCCACAGCCGCCACATCTCTCTGACGTTGCAGCTTCTCTGGGTGGCACTGGTTGTGTCCGCACCACTCATCGGGTCCGTGATCTGGTTCATCTATCGCGCGGGAAGGCCGACCCATGTTGCCTTCGACCCGAGCCCCACACCCACCCTTGGCAGATCAAAGTCCGCACCTCTGGCCTGACACAGCTTTGCTCCCACCGCTGCGGGACGAAGTGCCACACCTTTACTGGGCCAGTGTGGGACGTTTCCAAGCAGAACGCCGATAACACCCTGATACGTCAACCTCTCAACACGAAGCCTGCCCGGAAATTTCCGATTCTTGTTGCGTACGGGTGGACCCCGACGCAACAGCTGTGGTGGTGACTGATGCACGCAGAGCACGGCACGATAAGTGGCCTCGAGTACGGGAATAGAAGTGACCGACGTCGACCGTAACGGCTCAGTACACCCAGGGGACTGCTGTCACCGGATTCGTTGAGGCAACCCTCGACGTCACCCTAAACCGAGGAAGAACTCGACATTGATTTGGGCGATGCTCTGTTCACGGGTTGGGAAGAGGAACGGTTCATCGACGCAACGGAACTTGACACGTCGATCGCCGCCGACGCCGGTGAGGACGGCTAAGACAAACACCGCCGATCCGCTCTCGTTACGAAGTCAAGCGATGATCCCGATGCGAAAGCGTCGAGGTCATCGCCTGACTCATTCCATTGCTGCTTCCGATTGACCGGTTCAGGCCTCTGCCAGAAAGCCGCTGCTCGCGTGCCTCGCGGGCTCGGTTTTAACGGACTCCGTTTGTCGGGCCACCGACAAATGGACAGCAGTATCAGCAACGCGACCGATCGATTCCAGAGACTCGACGATATCCTCTTCGGTATCGGTTGAAATCAAAAGATACCCTTTACGAACCGACGGTGCCCTTCGGCGGGACCTGTTCGCACCAGCTTCAAGTAGCTGCCGACTCCTTGCGCCGTCGTCCAGGATCAGACTCGTCGAAGGTTTAACTCCTTCAGTGAGCTCCAGTGCTTTCACCACACCAATAACCGCTCCGGTCCGGTCCAGCACTGTCATCCCGATACGAATCCTGCTGAGTCGAGTCATCGTCTGTTCCTACCGCTAGAGAGTCAATCGTCCTTTTTCACGGTAGGTAGGCACAATGTCCAAAGTCAGACAGAGCGCTGAAAAGACTGTGCATACCCGCAGGGAATTACCTGAACGGGTGCTGTGCATAGCCTGAATCGTTCAGGCTTCAGATTTCACGGGCCCCATCTATGCCTCCCCTCCTCTTGCGACGTGTCCGCGGTTTGTGGGAACGGGACTTGAAACAAGAGACAAAGCCATACAGCCGTAGCGACGCTCTGGTGAAGGAAGTGTTCTCACTAATACCGAGTTTTCGTCTTGGTTCTATTCATGCGGCCCGTGGCGCCCTTCCTCAAACGCGAAGGCATGGCACCCTCAGCTGACACGGACACTCGTTCGATGATGAGGTGACATTGCAAATGTTCGCGGACGCATAGCGGCGGTTTGTGTTTCGGATACATTGTCCGTGTATCTCAGATATTTGTTTAGGGCCGCGGCCGCGGCCGTGTTCCGAGCGTGAGCAGCACGGTCGCCAGGCTAAGCACGAACAAAATTGTTTTGAGCACGGTCAAGGTAGATGCGAACATCACGGCCTGGGAAGTGATCTGGTCGGCTCCCATGAGCGCTTCAAGGGCAAAGTTTTCTGCGATATTCACTGCCGCGTAGAGCACCGGAATGGGAATGAGGAACCACAGGGTCTTCCGTCCGCGTGCGATCCTTCGCGCAAGCATTGCGAGGGTGAGGGCGAAGGCTATGGAGAAGAGTACGTCCCATAAATAATGGGAAGCACCATAACGTTCCAGGAGCTCGTCGGTCATTTGGGCGTCAACGACGCCGACGTAGTCGACGCCATACCCGAGCAACTGTGTTTCGGGAACTGAAACACCCCCAAGGGACCTCTCGAGGGATGCTAACTGCAACCAGTTGATGGTGGCTAGCACCGCGGTGAGGATGAACCCCACAATGATGACCCAGCCTCGCGTGAACCAGTGGTCCGTCCTTTTTCGCATTGGTTCGGAAGCCATCACATCATTATGTTGGTCTTGGCTTTGCTTCGGTACGAATTTCTTGCGGATATGGCTGATTGTGACCCTCCTACTGGATCGTGGCGCGACTAAAATTGGCTATATACAACGGGATTAAGCGATGGCTCAGGTCCGTGATGCAGGGAGCGGCAATATGGGCCTCGACGTTCGCTGTCGTCATCGTTGCGAATCCCGAGCACCTGTCCGGCCACCTTGCACTTCGCTGCCGGGAATAGTGTCCGGGCCTGGCCGGTCCCCGTTCTTGCGTCGGCAGATAGCTCGACCCAAGAACGGGGACCCATCCTTATGACATGGCAGGGTATTAACGCTTTTGTGGGTTTGAACTAAGGCAGTTCTTCCACATCGTCAGCAACGACGACGAGCTCCCGTTCGTAATCGACGACGTAAGCAGACTCGTCATCGTCAAAATCGAAACCCTCTGATTCGATGTCGGTGAGAATGAAGTTGCGCACGTCACCGGTTACCTGCACTTCATCTCCCTCTTCGAGGGCGTCGGTCATTCCGGTACCGAGAATGAGAGTGTCACCATCTCCAACCGTGAAAACGTTCGACCCCACGATTTCCTGTACCTCGGTCTGCAACGTCACAGTTTCACCAAGTATGGCCGTCACTGCGGCGGGGCCCTCCTCTTCTGCCTCCTCGACAACGGTTTCATCCCCACAAGCCACAAAACCTAACGCAGCGAATGGGAGGATCCCAGCGAACGCCATCTTGCGTGCCCAGTGGTTTTTCTGCTGAATAGCCATGATTCCTCCTTCACCGGGCCCGTGACGCACCGGTCCCGGCAAGTGATTGGACTGTGCTTTCTACGTCCCTTCGACCGTAAGCATGCTTTCTATCGCATTCCACCCCAGTTATCGAACCGTGACCCGCACGGATACCCCAGCCGCCGAACTGTGACTTAACCCGGAATATGCGACCGGACTGTGACCCATTTCCATATACGTGCGGATACTCAAAAGGTCGGTGTTCCTTGACCGATTAGAGCCAATGCGGACAAGGTGGATGGGAACCGTCCATTTAGAGAACAGGAGCCATGATGAACAGCCGGAAGAAGCAAATGTTGGGCAAATGTGCTGTGGTAGTCCTCCTGCCCGCAGCGTTGCTCGGGGTAAGCGGGTGCTCAAGTACTGACGATGACCTCCCTAGCCTCGTCAATGAGGAGACAGCCGAAAGCGATGAAGCACTCGAGGCCTCCACCGAGCCAGCTCAGCCCTACGCCGACTACACGGGGGTCTACGACACCGAGTTCTTCGACGACCTAGAGTTCTATGTTGGCGAGGAAGTGACCGTCGCCGCCATCGTCGGAGAGGTCATTTCCCCCAACATGTTCACCCTCGTCAGCAACACAATTCCACCTCAAGAAGATGTGGTCGACATCGACGCAGTCGTTATCAAGCCCTTGCTGGTTATCCATCAAGAAGACCTTCCTGAACTTGCCCCCGGAATGCCGGTAGGGGTGATTGGTGAAGTGCACGAAGAGTTTTATACAGCAACCGTGGAACAAGACCTACAAGTAGATCTTGATGATGACGCATTCGAGGACTGGGAAGAGCAGCCCTACCTGGAAGCTGTCAGCGCGTCATCCCTAGCTATCGAGTAAAAATCCTCGCCAGCGCAACCAAAGCCGTACGGCGCTTCGGGTAGGAACCAACCACCGCCACTCCCCACGGAGTTTGCTCCGTGTGACGGCAGCCATCCTGTTCGTCGCTATCTTCGGTTGGAGCTTTACGCGATCATTGGGACAAAGCCGCTCTGCCACAGGCAAGGCCCAGCCAGACCGCCGTCAAGAAGACTTCAGTGAATACATGACGCGAAAAGGACAACACTATGGCAGACGAATCAGCATCAAAGAATGACCAGAACCTGTCGCTGACCGGGTCAGTGGCGTTGGGCACAGGAGTCATGATCGGAGCGGGTATCTTCGCTCTCGTCGGCCAAGTCGCCGAGCTCGCCGGCGGCTGGGTACCTTGGGCGTTCTTCGCCGGCGCCGTGGTCGTGGGATTCAGCTCATACTCCTACATCCGCTACTCCGCGAAGAATCCATCCTCCGGCGGCATCGCCATGCTACTGAAGGCCGCGTACGGCCCCGGAGTGGTCGCTGGCTCGTTCTCGCTCTTCATGTACGTATCGATGGTCCTGGCCGAAAGCCTTCTAGGGCGCACGTTCGCCACCTACCTCCTGCGCCCTTTCGGAATGCAGGACTCCACCCTGTGGGTGCCCGTACTAGCCGTGATCGCAATCGCGGGTGCAGCGATAGTGAACCTGGTTGGCAACACAATGGTGGAACGCTCCGCTACGATCACCGCCGCCATCAAGATCGTCGGTATCGCTGTCCTAGCCGTAGCCGGAATCCTCACCGCCGGCATCTCCTCCCTCGGCAAACTTTTCACCAGCGCTGACCGCACCCCGCCAGAAACAGGACTGCTGGGATTCCTCGGAGCGGTCACTTTGTGCATTCTGGCCTACAAGGGATTCACCACGATCACCAACCAGGGCGCGGACCTGCGTGATCCCACACGAAACATCAAGCGGTCCATCATCATCGCCATCAGCCTGTGCACCGTGCTCTACCTGATGATCACCATCGCGGTCACCGGAAGCCTCACCGTTCCCCAAATCGTGGAGGCACGCGACTACGCCCTCGCAGAAGCAGCCGAACCGGCGTTCGGATCATGGGGGGTGAGCCTGACCGTGGCCATCGCAGTCATCGCTACCCTCTCAGGCCTAGTAGCCAGCCTGTTCTCTGTCTCGAAGTTCTACGACATGCTCCGTGACATGGGCCAGGCCCCCGGCCTTCCCGGTAAAGAGGGACACCAATCGCTCTACATCACCGCGGGATTAGCAATCGTCATGGCCGCCTTCTTCGACCTCTCCCAAATCGCGTCCCTCGGCGCTATCCTTTACCTCGTCATGGATATCGCCATCCACTGGGGCGTCATCCGGCACCTCAAAGACGACATCGAAGCGAAAATCTGGGTTCCTTGGGTAGCGATCGTCCTCGACATCGCCGTCCTCCTACCTTTCATCCTTCTCAAAGCGCAATCAGACCCATTCACCCTGATCATCACCGCCGCCGTCGCCCTGATCATCGTGGTGACCCAATGGTTGGTGGTTCGCCGACGGAACGACGAGGATACGCCTTCAGAAGGAACTTCCACCCGCCACGAATCCGAGTAACACGCCTTTAGGTCTGCGCATGACAACAGAACCGCACAGAGTGCACTTGTCCGCAGACAACTTCAGCCCGGCACCTCCAACAAGACAGGTACATCACAGTGGAATTCCAGGAAACGATGGAAGGAATAGGTAAAGCGGTCGATGCTGCAGGAGTTGCCGCGATAGTGATCGGCATCGTTGTCGCGAGCCTGATCGCCGCTCGGGCACTGCTGAGGCGTCGGCAAACTGAAAGCCCCAATACGTACGAGACTTACCGACGACGACTAGGTAGATCCATCCTTCTCGGCCTCGAGCTGCTGGTAGCAGCGGACATCATCCGGACCGTTGCAGTAACCCCCACGTTCGAATCAGTCGGAGTGCTAGGGCTAATCGTCCTGATACGAACATTCCTCAGCTTTTCCCTTGAACTCGAAATCACCGGCAAGTGGCCGTGGCAAAAGCCCCAAGCCACCCAACCAAAAAACCTAAACAGAACCCCTTCTTCAGATGAAGGCATCGCTGAGAGTCCGCACTAACGCCGATACCACCCTGATACGTCAACGAATCAGGATGCCGGTCAAGAACGAGTCCCGCAGCCAAATCGGCCCAGAAACTCCGGAAGACTTGAGAGGCCGTCAAAAACCGTGGCCGCAGCAAAACCGCAGATGGCCTCCACAACGGTCGCCGACTGACTCACCGGTTGTTCCGGTGCTGCCATCTTCTTCCGGGACGCCAGTATTCGCCAGGCTTTGGTGGGTAACCCATCCACCCGGATGTGGGTGACGAATATCACGTGGCAGAGGTTTCATGGCAACGGCGTATCAAGTCGACTGATCGCCCGGTAGTTGTCACCCCTAAACGCCTCGCCGGAAGGCCTTCTCATGATCACCAGGCACAAAGTTCTCAGCGTCACGTTCACCGCAGCCCTGATCGCAGGAGCTGGCCTCGGATCCACTGGGGTAGCCATGGCCGCCCCTGGCCCGGTATCCCAAGCAGTACCAGCCATGACCACCGGAGCAATGTCCATCAGCATCGATGACTTCGTGTTTACAGGACCCGGCACCGTCAACCCCGGCGGTGAAATCACCGTCACCAACAACGACACCGAAGCCCACACCGTGACCGCTGATGATGGCTCCTTCGATGTCACCATCCCTGGCGGAGCAAGCGCTACCTTCACCGCCCCAGACGCGGCGGGAAGCTACGGATTCTTCTGCAAATTCCACGGCAACATGCGCGGCACCCTCACCGTCGGCGCTGAAGCCATGGCACCAGCACCCACCACGCCAGCCCCGGCTCCCGCCCCAGCTCCTGAGGTTTCGGAGTCAGGTAATGCAGGAAACGACGGGATGGACCAGATGGGTGCGGTACCTAAGGGCGGTGCCGATACCGGTGTGGTGAAACAAAACCCAAGCGAGGTACCGATCATGCTGGCTCTCGGTGGTGGGCTGGTCCTGGCCGCAGCAGCCGGTGGAACCTACGCCGTCCGCCGTCGGACTAACGATAACTAAACCCCCTACCTGAACTAACCGGGGTCCGACTCCTCCCCCCGGTTAGTTCACCCAAACGGCCGCCGCGGAAGTCCCCCAGCTCCCGCGGCGGTCGTCTGCCCGAAGCACACCACTCACGAGCACTCCCTGAGGAGAAGACAACCGAGGACGATAGGGTCCCCCGCCTTGAGATTTTTCGTCTGTGGGCGAGCGCAGACGAGGTCTTTCAATATCTGCTCGTCTCGCTGTGCCGCCATCCGGCTTTGCGGGCTACCCACACACCATGGGGTATCTTTTATCGCAGAGGGCGGCCTCGGTTACCGTTCCCCTTTGAGTGTTCACTTAAAGTCCCGTCTGACCGCACGGCGAGCTACCGCAAGGGGAACCGTCATGAACAGACACAGCGGATACGTCAACATCACCGGACCTTAGACGCTGGTACCGCTACCGTGACCCCAACAACGGATAGCCAAACTCTTGCTGGCCTTCTCCGCCTTGCGGGCCAGGGAGACCAGGACGCGTTCACCACGTTCTACCACCTCACTTCGCGCCGGGTCTATAGTCTTGCCCGCCGAGTCATCGTCGACGCTGAAATAGCCCACGACGCTACGCAGGAAATCTTTGTGATCGTCTGGCAGGACGCCCACAAATATGACCCCACCCTTGGCACTCCCCTGGCATGGCTACTGACCATCACCCACCGCAAAGCCGTGGATAAAGTCCGCTCAGAACAAGCCACCATCAACCGACAAACACGCTGGGGTATCGCAAACCACACCCCGGACTACGACGTCGTAGCCGAAACCGTCACTACCAGGGCCGAAACCCAATCCGTGATCACCTGCCTGAAGAGCCTCTCCCCCATCCAGCAAGAAGCAATCAGTCTCGCTTACTACAACGGGCTGACCTACCGTGAAGTCGCCGAATACTTATCCATTCCCTTACCGACTATCAAAACCAGAATCCGAGAAGGACTCAAACACCTCCGGGCCTGCCTGGAGAATGGCGAACCCACATGAAAGCCTTCAACACACCTATCCCGTGACACGCAGCGACTCCTCAGCGCAGCCATACGCGACCTCGAGGACATAGACGATCATCTCGCCCAGAGCCGAGCCCTACCCACAGCAAGCTCCCCTGCCAAGCGAGAGGTAATCACCCCTATGTCTGATCAGCGTGGTCGCGGTGTGCTGCCGACTCGAGGAGGGGTCCGGTTCTGGTGGGCATGACTTCCACCAGGGACATTGCTGTGCTTGTCCGTACGACTCCTTCGATGCTCAGGATTTGGTTGGTGATCCGGTGAAGGTCGGCGGGGTCCCTTGCTGCGACCTTCGCGTGCAGGTCGGCGTCACCGGTGGTGGCGTGCATCTCGATGATTTCGGGGATCCTGCGTACGTGCTCCATTGCTTCCTGGCTGGATGACTGGCTGATCGCTACTGAGATGAAGGCGATCAAGGGTAATCCGAGTGCCTCGGTCCTCACACGCTGGCTGAATGGGCCCAAGCTTCCGCCGGTAAGGAGTCTGCGGAGTCTGGCGTGGACCGTGTTCCGTGCGACACCCAGTTCTCGGGACAGGGCTAGGACGGTGGCCTGCGTGTCATGATCCAGCGCGAGGAGAATTCTGGCATCAAGGGTATCGATCAGGTGCATACTAAGCATCTTGTCACCCTTGTGACTCAAATGACCGGGATCTGTCCTCCAGTTTTTGGCTGTGTTGCGCAGAAGGAAACGTGTGGCTGAAGATCGTTGCATGACCAGTACCTGCAGTCTTCCCGACGCGCCCCGCTTGCGTTCCGTCGTCGCTGATCTTCCTCCCTATGTTGCTGGGCGCAGCGCCCAGACCGCGCTGACGGCTGCGCTGGCATCGAATGAAAGCCACTTCGCCCCCTTGCCGTCGGTGATCGAGGTCATCGCGGCTGAAGCAGGGCGAATCCATCGCTACCCGAACATGGCGTCAGTGGACCTGAGGGAGGCCATCGCAGCTCATTTGGAGGTCTCCTCCGATGAAGTTGCTGTCGGACCAGGAAGTTCCGGGGTGTTGCAGCAGATCCTCTCCGCGGTCTGTGACCAGGATGATGAGGTGATCTTCGCGTGGAGGTCCTTCGAGGCTTATCCGATCCTCGCCGCGGTAGCGGGCGCGAAAGCTGCCCGGGTGCCGCTGCTCCCCGATGAGCACCACGACCTTGATGCCATGGCCGCAGCGGTGACCGACAGGACCCGGGTCATCATCCTTTGCTCACCCAACAACCCGACCGGTGTCTCACTCGGGGCAGCACGCACGGAGGACTTCCTCAGCAAAGTGCCACCGCACGTCCTGGTAGTGGTGGATGAGGCCTACGTGGAGTTTCAGGACGAGATTGGTGAAGTGGACGCCCTCGATCTCTACCACCGTTATCCGAACATCTGCGTCCTGAAGACGTTCTCGAAGGCCTACGGGTTGGCCGGGCTCCGGGTCGGATACGCGATAGCCCGGGCACCGCTGGCGGAAGGGTTACGCAGGACCGCGATTCCCTTCGGTGTGAACCGGATGGCTCAAAGTGCGGCCGTGGCATCGCTGGCCGCGCACCAGGAGATGCGTACCCGGGCCATCGACGTCCGGGTCGAGCGCCAACGGATGATCACGGCCCTGCACAATGCCGGCTGGGACGTGCCCGACAGCCAGGCGAACTTTTTCTGGCTCCGATGCGGTGACGACGTCCGTGAACAAATCCTCTCCGCCCTGGCGGACGCTGACATCCTCGCCCGTGGTTATAAGGACGACGGCGTCCGCATCTCACTGGCCGACCGCGACACCAACGAGCGAGTGCTTGCAGTATTGACCGAGCGCGGGAAGTTCGGGGACCAATGACCGACCCAATGGGAGCAGGAATCACCGTGACCGACGCAGCATCGAGTCAGCCGGCACCGGTCCTGCGTCACTCACCCATCGAAGACGTTCTAGGGATCATCACCGGATGCTTCGCGGCATCCCTGGGTCTGTTCCTCCTAAAATCGTGCGAGGCCGTCACCGGAGGTACCGCCGGACTCGCCCTGCTGATTAGCTACGCCGTGCACCTACCCTTCGGTGTCATCTTCCTCGTAGTGAACACTCCGTTCTTCGCCCTGGCAGCCTGGAAGAAAGGGTGGGACTTCACCCTCCGCACGATCGGCGCCGTCGTGGTGGTGTCGACACTTACCCCTGTCCACTCCGCAGTCATCGGAGACATCACTATCGCGCCGCTCTACGGCGTCCTGGGCGGGAACCTATTGGCCAGCATCGGACTGCTGATCCTGTTCCGCCACAAAGCCAGCCTCGGAGGATTCAACATTATGGCACTGATCTTCCAGGAACGTTTGAACTGGCGGGCCGGCTACGTGCAGATGGGACTCGACGTCGCGATCGTGCTTGCCGCACTCGCGTTCGTCCCACCCCTGATGGTCGCTCTCTCCGCGCTAGGGGCAACACTCATGAACCTCATCCTGGCGCTGAACCACCGATCAGGGCGTTACCTGGCTTCCTAGACACACAATATGCAACCAGAGCAATGAGGCGTCCAACCCACCATGGCCCACATCATTGGCTGTTCAATCACCATTCCGATCACCGGCCACTCAACCACCACTAAAAGGAGAACATCGTGCTATTCATCATCATCGTCCTCGCAACTCTCATCGCCGGGTTCGCAGCCGTGGGCAGGCAAGCAACGCCCTCCATCGAACGGGTCCCTTTGCGCAACTGGACCACACGGGACCTACTCGCAAACTTCGCCCAAGGCCTAAACCTCAGCACACCCAGCAACCCAGCGCTCGAGTACTACACAAGAAAGCACTGACGCACGCGAAACGCGGACCCATCACCTGGCAAGTGATCTCACTCGCGGACAGCGCCCCGCTTTGGCGTCACCGCCGTCCGAGAAGTCCGAAGAGGCACCACCGCTACAACATTTGATGGGCCTACTCGGGCCTGAGCGGCGGTTCGTCACTTCCGACGTGCCATGAACATATGCTTCGGCGGATGGAGGTTAGGTATCTGTGGTGCGCGTTCCAGAACGAATCTGCAGGTGTCCGCCGCGGGTGGAGGCCGCAATGACGTCGACGCAGTCGCGCTCCACGGCAGTCCAGGGGTGCGCGTCAATGTCGGATCCGCCGAGCCAGCACGCCGCTCTGGCCAACGGCGTCAGGGCAGTAGCGAGACCGACTGGTTTTTGCATGTCCACCACACAGAGGGATGCCCCAGGTGCAGCGAGGGAGACTATGTTGGCCCACGCGGTTTCCCAGTCCTTCATGAGGGACAGTGCATAGGTGGCCAGGACGGCGTCGGATTGTGACCGGCCACCCTGGGTTGTGATCCTGGATCCGATGTCGGTGGGCGAAAGCTCGGTTGCATCGGCCTGGATGAGAATGACGTTGGTCCAACCGTTGCGTTCTGCCCGCCGGCGAGCTTGTTCCAGCATCTCTGGGCTGCGGTCGATTCCGACAATGATGCCATCCGGGGTGATCTGGCGCTGGAGGAGACTGAAGTTCAGCCCGGTACCGCACCCGACGTCGAGCACCTGGGCTCCGGAGGGTTGGCGGAGCTTTTGGATGCCGATTTCACGGCCGGCCCGATAGACCGGGTATTCGCCGGACATCACATCATAAAATTGTGCGAAGGTGCTGTATTTTCCGGCGATCGGGATCACTCCATGGCAAGTCGTGGTTCCGCGGACCTGCGGAGATGGTGGTGAGAACAGCCTAGGCTAAGGGAGAACCCGGCCGACATAGTGAGAGGGCAGCCTTGTGAAAGACACCACCGAAATAGTGGACCTGTTGGTTATCGGGGGCGGAACTGCAGGCATTGTGGGGGCGAAAACGGCTGCTCGTCTGGGTGCCCGCACCGTGTTGGTGGAGTATGCCCGCACTGGTGGGGATTGTCTTTGGACCGGTTGCGTGCCGTCCAAAACGCTCCTATCGGCCGGACACTCAGCGGCGGAGCGGTCCCATTCCGGCAGCAGCACTGATTTCGCTGCAGTCCGCCAACGTGTGACGAGTGCCATCGCTGCGATCGAACCGGAAGATTCCCCGGCAGCCCTCGAAACGGCGGGGATCACGGTCATGTCGGGCACGGCGCGCTTCACCGGTCCGGGTGAAGCCGAGGTTCACGGCACGACTTTACGTTTTCGGCAGGCGCTCATCGCCACCGGCAGTGCGCCAACAATCCCCCCCATTCCTGGGCTAGATGACGCACCACGGGTCGTCACGTCGGAGACCATCTGGGACCTGGAAACCCTTCCGGAGCGACTGGTCGTGATCGGAGGTGGCCCGATTGCGTGTGAGCTGGGACAGGCGTTCGCCCGGCTCGGCTCGCAGGTGGTGATCCTGGCACGCTCGGAGATCCTGCCGAAGGAAGACCGCGATGCAGCGGCCCTGGTCCGCGACAGTCTGCGTTCCGACGGCGTGCAGGTCATCGAGCACGCCGCCGTGGAACGGGTCAGCGACGACGGCACCGGCGTCGTCTCCGTGGTCCATACCGGCGACGGCCAAGAATTCCTTGCGGACGTCATCCTCGCCGCCGCTGGCAGGAGGGCCAGGACTACGAGTCTGGGCCTTGACCTGGTCGGAGTGAATTGCGATGAAGCCGGCCAGGTGGTGGTCGACGAAGCAATGCGCTCATCAAACCCGACTATCTGGGCTGCCGGCGATGTCACCGCGCACCCCGAGTTCACCCACCTCGCCGGGGTGCACGCCAGCACCGCCGCCTCCAACGCCATCCTCGGACTCCGCCGGAAAGTCAGTAAAGTCATCCCACGGGTCACCTTCACCTCACCTGAAGTCGCCGCCGTCGGCGTCACCGAGGCCGGAACGAAAACGCAGACAACATCAACCATCCAGCACGCTCACACCGACCGTGCGATCACCGAAAACCAGACCGACGGGTTCACACGGATCATCATCGGCAAGGGCGGGCGTATCCTGGGCGGAACGATCGTCGGCCCGAGGGCCGGAGAGTCCCTGGCAGAGCTCACCCTCGCCGTGGATCAAGGGCTCAGCACCCGTGCCATCGCGGGTGTCACGCACCCTTATCCGACCTACAACGATGCCCTGTGGAATGCGGCGGTAGCCCATGCAAGGTCTGGACTGGAATCACCGGCTGCGAGGGTCGCTGTCAAAGCCCTTGCTGGTTTCAACCGGTGGCGGGCGGACGGTTTGAAACGTCAAAGGAACGCTCAGTAACAACGGTATTTTTGGGGTCTGCCTCAGGCAAGGGTTCGGTAGCCGGCGACAATTCGTTGTGCGGCGCTGATCATCACTAGGCCAGCCCACACCGAGGCTATCTGCCAGGCGGCGGCAGGGAAGAGCAGCCATAGACCGTGGACCAGGACGGTCTCCGCCCCTTCTGCGAGCCCGCCGAGGAAGGACAGTGACCGGCCGTCGTCGATCTGTCGGCCATTCTTTTCCGCGATGGACGAGAACGCCAGAAACACGCTGCCGTTAATGTAGTAGGCGAAGAGCACCAAAAGGAACGGCAGCCAGGGTGCACCGAACCCTGCTGTTACCCCAACTGCCACGCCGATGACTGTCGCGCCGTACACGACGAAATCGGCGGAGATATCCCAGAACCCGCCCTGCCCGGCGTCGTGGTTCGATCCTGGCTGTGCGGCGCGTCGTCGGGCTAGCGGTCCATCCAGGCCATCCGCGAGCCGGCACAGCACCCAAGCTACGAGGGCTGGCAACCACCACTGGGCTGCCGCGAATCCCGCGGATGCCAATCCCAGCAGAAGGTTCAATCCGGTCAACCGGTTCGGGCTGATCCATGGGACATCCAGGGCTGCTGCCGCCCGGTTCAACAGGGGCGCCAGGAGCGGCCGTAGTCGGGTATCAAACATCTGTGCTCCTCGCTTTTTGCCGGGCCCGGACGGCGAGAATGACTCCGGTGAGGGTCAGCCCTCCCAGCACCGCCAGTGCCAGTTGGGCTGGCCAACCCAGTTCGAGACCAAACGCGCCTAGAGCCAGGAAGCTCACCGTACCGGGGAAAATGCCGATCATCGTTCCGAGGAAGTAGGGCCACCATCCGAGCGCTGTCAGTCCCGCAGAGTAGTTGATCGCGGTGAACGGCAGCACCGGGATCAGCCGGACCCCGATGACCGCCGCGAAGCCCCGCTTACTGAGAAGTGCATCGACTTTGGCGACTCGGGTGCCGGTGAATTTTTCGACCGCGTCCCTGCCCAGCGCGCGCCCCAGCCAGAATGCGGCGGACGCTCCGATCATTGCGGCACAGTAGACGATCACCAATCCTGGCCCGAAACCGAACAATATGCCGGCCGCGACGGAGAGGATGTTCTTGGGAAGCGGCGCGAGGGTCAGGGCGGCGTACCCGGCCATGAATCCCACCGGCCCCCACCAGCCGGCGCGCTCTACCAGGTCGCGCATGTCGTCCACGGGCGGGATGGGTACGAAGAGGACAACGATGGTTGCCCCCATAATGACGGCAAACAAGATCACGAGTCTGCGGATCGGTGCTACAGGCCGGGGGTGGCCGTGCACATGTTCTCGCCGCATAGTTTTCCGCAATCCGCTGCTCAGCTGCCGGTTCGGGCGTCGGCCCGCTATCGAGGATACTTGAAGCTACAGCCCCGACCGTCGAAGGATCTCCTGTGTACCCCTCTTTCAGCCCGGAACGTCGGCGTTTTCTGCTGCCTGCTGCTGCGGCCCTCGCACTGGTGCTGACAGGTTGTTCAGGTGCAAGCGTTGAGCCCGCCGAGAATTTTGGTACCTTCGACGAGGTTCTCGCCGCGGCAGCTGGGCAGACTGTCGACCTGTGGATGTTCGGCGGCGACGCGAAAGGTAACGCCTATGTCGATGACGTTCTTGCGCCCGCCGCACAGGATCAGGGCGTCACGCTTCGCCGAGTTCCTATCGCGGACACCCCCGATGCCCTGAACCGGGTATTGAGCGAGCTCCAGGCCGGCCGGAGCGACGGGTCGGTGGACCTGATCTGGGCCAACGGTTCCACCTTCAGTACCGGCAAACAGGCGCAGGCCTGGCAATGCGGCTGGACTGACTTGCTCCCAAACATGCGGTACACCGACCAGGACGATCCCTTGCTGCTCAACGACTTCGGCACCCCGGTTGACGGCTGCGAAGCTCCCTGGCATAAAGCCCAGTTCACGTTCTTCTACAATTCGGATGCCATCACCGACCCACCCACCTCACTTGAAGGCATCCTTGAGTGGGCCCGGGCCAATCCGGGCAGGTTCACTTACCCGGGGCCCCCGGACTTCACCGGCAGCGTCTTCCTCCGCGAGGTCATGCTCAGCACCGCTGGCGGCGCCGATCAGGTGCCGCTCCCCTACTCCGACGAAGCGTTTTCCGAGTACGCGCCCGCGGCTCTTCAAACGCTTGAGGAGCTTGAACCATCGCTCTGGAGGGAAGGTGCCACCTATCCGCGGGACGAACAGGCTCTGAATACCCTCTTCGCCGACGGTGAAGTGGACATCGCGATGACCTACGGCCCTGCCACCCTGACCGATCTGGTCGGATCAGGTGCACTACCGCCGTCAACCAAGGTCCTGACCTTGGAAGAGGGCACGGTCGGCAATGCGAGCTTCCTCGCGTTACCGGTAAACGCCGCAGATGCTGCGGGGGCCATGGTGGTCGCCAACATCGCACTATCCCCTGAGCAGCAAGCCGCGAAGGCAGATCCGGGGACGTGGGGGCAGTTCACCGTCCTCGACACGGATCTCCTCACCCCTACCCAACAGAACCTTTTCGCCCAGCTACCAGAGTCGCCGATCGTCCCGGACTATGAAGAACTCTCACGCAATGCCCACGGCGAATTGGGTTCAGAATGGGTGCCGGCTTTGAATGAGGCGTGGCGGCAAGACGTCGCTTCGGCCCCATGACCGGTCGGCGGGCGTCGACCACCGGTCGCGCCGCCCTCCTTGCCCTGCTGGCAGTGGTCCCGATCGTCGCGGTTGTTGGGGTATCGCTGACCGCCGCAGGGCTGCAAAGTGTTGGACTGATGCCATTTATCGGTCCACCCCAGCTCAGCGCGGACGCCTGGACCAGCGAAACTGGGGAGCTCATCCGTTCGAGTGTCACCTCGGTTTACATTGCCGCAGTTTCCACGGTGCTTTCCCTGGTGGTGGGCTTTATGCTTGCCGCCTATGTGCTCGCCATGCACCGAATGGGTCGGATAGTTGAGACCTTGAGTGCCGCAACGATTCCTATTCCGCACGTGATCGGGGCAGGGGCCATCGGGTTGCTGCTCTCTGACAGCGGATTCCTGGAACGACTCCTCGGGATGCCCGACGCGTTCCCCGCACTGGTTTCCGGTCCGTGGTTCGTGGCCGTCATCGCCGAGTACGCGTGGAAAGAGTCCGCATTCGTCGCCCTGGTCGTCCTCGGCAGCATTTCACGCTCCGTCGGAGATCTGTGCGACGCGGCAGCAACCCTCGGCGCGTCCGCGGGCCAGCGTATCGTTCGGGTGGTCCTGCCTCTGGCGGTGCCATCGCTGGCGGTCTCCGCCGCCATCGTCTTTGTATACACCCTCGGCTCCTATGAAGCCGCCTGGCTGCTCGGTCCCACCTCCCCCGAACCGCTTCCGGTCCGAGCCGTGAGGCTGTTCACCTCCGTCGATCTCGCTGCCCGTCCGCAGGCAATGGTGACCGCCCTGGTATCTGTGGCCGTGAGCGTAGTCGTCATCATTACGGCGGTTCTGGTCCTGCGCCGTCATCGGAGCCTGCGATGATTCCCGTTCTGCAGCCAGCGTCAACGTCGATGCGCCGGACTCTCCCCGGGGGTCTCCCCCTGCGGGTGGTCCTGGGTTGCTTGCTCGTGGCCTGGATCGCGGCGCCAATGGTGCCAGTACTTTTGTGGTCGATCGCCGGTCAGTGGCGCGCCCCGGCCGTCCTGCCGTCGTCGTACTCGTTGCAAGGGTTCGCCGACCTCGCCACCGCAGACACTGCCAGGGCCGCCGTGTCCTCGCTTTCACTCGGGCTGGGAGTCGCGGTGATCGCAACCCCCTTGGGTTACGTGGGAGTACTCGCCGTCCGCGCCCTACCTTCCCTACCAGGCCGCTTCGTTGAGTTTGTTCTGTTGGTCCCGTTAGCTATCCCACCGTTCGCGTTGGTGATGGGGGTGAACGTCGCTCTTCTGCGTCTTTACGTATCACCGACACTAGGGGTGATCCTGGTCCTGGTCGTGACGGCGTTGCCCTACACGGCGTTCATGTTCCGCAGCGCCCTGGCAAGCTACGACCACCAGTTCGAGGAGGTCGCCCGCTCACTGGGAGCCTCCCCCGGGCAGGCCGCCCGTCATGTCCGCTATCCCCTGCTCGCCAGCGCAGCCGCCCGCGCCTTTTTCCTGGCCTTCCTCGTCGGATGGGGCGACTACATCACCACCTTGCTCATCGGCGGAGGACAACTGCGCACCCTGCCTCTACTGCTGGGATCAGCCGCATCGACGACGGGAAACGAACAACTCACCGCAGCACTCTCGGTGGCCATCATCATCCCTCCACTGATCCTGCTCGCAGGACTCACCCTGCCCACGGCAAGGAAAAGACGACAATGAGCTCGCGCCTCGAATTCAACACCATCTCCCGGTCCTACGGCGACACTGAAGTACTGCATCAGATTTCCCTCACCGTTCAACCATCCCGCTGCGTCGCATTACTTGGCGCCTCCGGCAGCGGAAAATCCACCCTCCTAAGGATCGCCGCGGGCTTGGACGAGCCATCCTCCGGGGAGGTGGTCGTTGATGGTGAGAACCTCGATGGTATCCCGTCTGAGCAGCGTGGCGTTGCCCTGGTTTTCCAGAAGCCGCTGCTTTTCCCTCATCTGAGCGTGGTCGATAACGTTGCGTTCTCCGCGAGAATGGCCGGACAGTCCCGCAAAGTGGCCCGGGACCATGCCATGGCGTACCTGAAACTGGTGAAGTTGGCAGACCTCGCACAACGCTCGTCAGGGCGGCTTTCCGGCGGGCAGGAACAGCGCGTTGCACTGGCCCGGGCTCTAGCGAGGAACCCCCGCATCCTCCTCCTCGATGAACCGTTCAGTTCCCTTGATTCCAGGCTAAGAGACGAAATGTATTCGTTGATGGACGATATTCGCGCAGAACTCGCGCCCACCATTGTGCTGGTAACCCATGACCGCCGGGAAGCGTCAGTCCTCGCCGATTCGATCGCGGTCCTTGATAGCGGGCGGATCCTGCAACACGGGCCCGTCGCCCAATTGCACTATCAACCTGCGACGTTGTCGGTCAACAGAATCCTGGGAGGCCTCAACGCCGTACCGGGCAACCTGGCCGACGGTGTCCACCACTCGGCGCTGGGCCGGTTCCCCGTGCAGCCAGGACTCAGGGACGGTCCCGCATTCCTGACCGTCCGACAGGAAGCCATCCGCATCATCGGACCGGCGGACGGACCAGCAACGGTTACCGTGACCGGGATCAAGTCGCTAGGCGCCCACACGTTGGTCCACGTCGCCAGCCTCGGATCACGCAGTTCCGCAGAAACGCTCACGGTCGAGGTCCCGGGCGACCCCGGCATCAGGATAGGTCAGCATGTCGGCTTGCAGCTCGTGAACACCACCGGGTGGGCCGTCACCCAGTAGTAGCTGGGCACACTGTTTCATTCGCCTCGTCCCTACCGTGTCCCAGGTTGCAGAATCTGCACCATCGCGATTCTGACCTGTGATGGGATCCCTTTTCATCCAGCGCTAACGGGTGTCATGAATTTGAGAACCAATCTTGTTATCGCTACTGTTCATTGAGAATGATAATCGTTAGTGACAAGGGTGGATGAGTGTGATGAGTCTTGCCCTCGAAGGGTTATCTGTGCGGATAGGCGGTCGGTCGCTGGTAGCTGGGTCTCGTTGTCTCTCGCGGCTGGCGAAGCGGTGGCTCTCCTTGGGGCTTCTGGATCAGGCAAGTCACTAACGGCAGCCGCTCTGACGGGATCACTACCTGGTGGTTCGCAAACTTCTGGTCAACTCAACGTTTCCGGACGCGACATTTCTCTCGCCACGAAACACCGCCCGGGCATTGCCTCGGTCCGTCAAGACTCGCTCACTGCTCTTCACCCCTTGGTGAGGATTGACCGTCAACTCATCCCTGTAATCCTGCGGTCAGGGGGTGCCCCAACGCGGTCGGCGGCAGGGTCGCTTGCTGTCTCACTGCTGGAGGACGTCGGCTTCGCCAATCCAGATCGTGTGCTTGGTTCTTTTCCCATGGAACTATCCGGCGGGCAAAGACAACGGGTGTGTATTGTGCAATCCCTTGCATGCCGTTCTTCATTCCTGATCGCAGATGAACCAACGACCGCGCTCGACGTCATATCCCAGCACCATGTTCTTTCAGCGTTACGCAAGGCGATAGGTGAAGGTGCTGGCGTCCTTCTGATCACTCACGACGTTGCTGCGGCAGCATCGTTGTGCTCACGAGCGATCGTCATTAGCGGAGGATCGATAGTCGACGAAGGTTCCTTCGAGTATTTAGCTGCCGCCGACAGGCACCCCGAAGTAACTCATCTCATGGGTGCCGCGCAGCGCACCGTGCGTCGTGGAGGCACTGCTGTCGCATGACTTCAGTCCTTTCAGCCCACAATATTTATCTGTCGCTGTCCCGGCCCGGCCGAACCTTCCGTCGCGGTGTGTCCCGGACGATCCTTCATGGGGTGTCTTTGACTGTCCCCAGTGGTCACGGGGTGGGATTGGTGGGTAGTTCCGGATCAGGCAAATCGACCCTGTTGCGTACCCTTTTGGCTATGGAATCGCCGGACTCAGGTTCGGTGGTCCTGCGGGATCGAATGATCCGCCAGGGGTCATTGACGTCGTTGCGATGGTTCCGTCGAGAGGTGCAGTATGTTCCTCAGGATCCTGCAAGTAGCCTCGACCCACGAATGACGGTTGAGCAACTACTGCGGGAGCCGCTGGTCTGCCTCAGCATTGGGGGGGGAATCACTCCGAACAGATTCGCGACGCGCTTCGTCGGGTGGAACTTCCCGAAGCAACCTTCAATAGACGGCCGTCCGAATTATCGGGTGGACAAAATCAGCGTGTCGCGATCGCCCGCGCCCTGGTTGTCCGTCCTGCGATCTTGATTGCGGATGAACCGGTGAGCGGGCTCGATCTCCCACTGCGTAATCAGGTCCTTAATGTTTTACACATGCTGATCAAGGATCAGGGGTTGGGGCTGCTGCTGGTGTCCCATGATCTTGATGCTGTTGCCTCTGTCTGCACACGAACCGCGGTGCTAGCTGAAGGCAGAATCGTCGAAGAAGGACCAACGGGTCAGATTCTTAACGACGCGCGGCATCCGGCCACACGCGAACTGAACGCCGCCCGGGTAGGCCGGGGCGCCCTCTCTCGATGATCGATACCACGCCCCTGAGAAGCCCGGTCTCGGTGTCATTGCTTCTGCCCACCCAACTGATTTTCAATATCGGGTTCTACGCGGTCGTACCGTTCCTAGCCCTTGTCATGACCGACGACCTCGGGCTCGGTGCCGCAGCGGTCGGGATCGTCCTGGGTGCTCGAACATTCAGTCAGCAAGGCATGTTCCTTTTGGGCGGAATAATTGCCGACTATTGGGGTCCGCGCCGCAGCATCCTCACTGGTTGTCTGATCCGAGCCCTGGGATATTTTGGTCTGGCTCTATCCGAAGAGTTCTGGCCCTTTTTGCTGAGCGCTTGTCCTGACTGGTATCGGTGGGGCCTTCTTCTCACCCGCCGTCGAAGGGCTCTTGGGCGCACTCGACCGGACCCAGAAGAGTGAGGGACCGCAACGCAGGTCGCTCTTTGCATGGCTTGTGTTGTTCGGCGAAATCGGCGCCGTGACGGGCCCCTTGGTCGGGATCGCCCTCTTGCCCTTCGGGTTCCCCGTCGTCGCTGTCTCCGCTGCCTGTCTTTTTGTCGCTGTGGGCGTTGTGTTGTGGCTGCTTTTACCGGCAGGACTACCGGTCAGCGCTGATCAAGACGACACACCTGCCGCCAAGGCGGAGCCGCGTGAAACATGGGCGTGCCTGCGGGATCGACGTTTCTTATTTTTTTGTCTGTTCTTCAGCGTCAACCTCCTCGCCTACAACCAGCTGTATTTCGCGTTGCCTCTTGAACTCAACGAAAACGGGACGGGAACTGGGACGCTGGCGCTGCTGTTCGTCTTGGCTTCGGTGCTGACCATTGTTTTCCAACTACCGGCATCGGCCCTGGCCGTCAGAGTAGGGCCAGGTGTAGCGCTACGGACTGGCTTTATCTGCCTGGGCCTTGGTTTCATCACGGTGGCCGTATTCGGGGTTACTGGCATATACGCAGTGCCCGGGATTCCGGTGCTTACTGGCCCGGTAGCGATGGTCGTTCTTCTGAGTTTCGGACACATGCTCATCGTGCCCGCCGGAATGCAACAAGTTCATGGCTTCGCCGGTCCCCGACCTCTGAGCGCCTTTTACGGCCTCCTCGCCAGCTTCGGTGGGCTAGCGGTCCTTATCGGCAACACCTTCGTCGGCACCTTTCGAGACACCCTTGGCAGCTCCGCTGGGTGGATGTTCCTCATCCTCCTTACCATTGCTGCCGCCATTTTCCTTCCCCGCTTCCTACCAATTCACTATCAGAAAGCTCGTCCATGATTTCCCGCCGTACCCGCACGTTGTCCTTTATTGCTGTCTCAACGATCAGTTGCCTCGCCCTCACCGGATGTTTCTCCTCCGCCCCTTCCGGGTCAACGGCCTCCGATGACGAGGATGGGCGCGTATCTTTAGCGATGCTGCAGCCGCCGCGCTCTGGGCTCACCCCGTTGAGCGATGATGCTTTCAAACTTTCACGGTGGTCCACCGCCGAGACCCTCGTTTCCCTTGATGATCTCGGAGAAGCACAGGCCTCATTGGCGACGTCGTGGGAGCAAAGCTCTCCCACGCAGTGGACGTTCACCATCAGGGAAGGAGTCAGTTTTCACGACGGCACACCCCTGACCGCTGAAGACGTAGCCCGCTCGCTCACCGCGGCTGCCACAGCGTCGCCAACGCCACGCATCCTCGACGGCGTCGACATGACAGCGGTCGCCGACAACGAAACAACGGCCACCGTGACCACCGCCGTCGCTGACCCCCTCCTCCCCCAGCGCCTGTCGAGCCCCCAACTGTCGATCCTCGCAGCAAGCGCCTACGAAGGCGGCGCAGTCGACCCGATCAACGCTGGAACCGGCCCCTTCGTTCTCACAGCCGTAGACGGCACCTCGGGTGCCACCCTGGACCGGAACGAGGACTACTGGGGTGAATCCGCCGCAGCATCCGGCATCGACGTCCAATTCGTTCCTGACGGCACCGCACGGGCCGCGGCGCTTCGTACGGGCACCGCCGACGTGGTTGAAGCTATCCCCGTCAGCCAGGTAGCCCAGATCGATGAGGATCTCGTCTATGAAGTCCCGATGCCTCGAACAAACACCTTGTACCTGAACACCGATTCTGGGCCGTTCGCGGATCCCGCCGTACGCGCCGCCGCTAGAGAAGCCATTGATCGGGCGACGATCGTCTCCGGAGTCTACGAAGGCAGGGCCGACGTCGCCGAAGGGCTTCTCGGCCCTGCCCTGCCGTGGGCTGCAGACGAACGCGACGACGACTACCAGGCAGTCCTCGATCAGCGCCCCGAAGCAGCATCCGTGGACGGGGTTCGCATCAGCTTGGGAACTTTCACCGATCGTGCGGAACTGCCTGAAGTAGCCGTGCAACTGGAGCAGCAGCTCGAAGCCGCCGGCTTCATCGTTGAACAAGACGTCCGCGAGTACCAGTACATCGAAGCCGACGCCGTCGATGGTGCCTTCGATGCGTTCATTCTTTCTCGGGCCACTGTGCTCGACTCGGGTGACCCTGTTGCCTACATGTATAGCGACTTCGCCTGCGAAGGGTCCTTTAATATCTCCCAGTTCTGCGACCAGGCGGTAGATAAAGCTCTGGACGAAGCTGCAGCACTTCCAGCCGGACCAGAACGCAGAAGCGCCATCATCGCAGCCGAAGCAGAAATCCTGGCCCGCGACGCCGCTATTCCCATGTTGCATGAACGGGTCATTCAGGGCGAGGCGGTAAATGTCGAAGGTGCTGTCCGCGATCCCCGTGAGCGTGCGCTGATCACCGAGGAAACTTCGGCAAAATAATGGCACGTTTCCCAACTGGTGCTCTGCTCGTCGGTCTATCCAGGGCCGGGGCGCTCTTCGTCGTGGTTCTGATAATCGGGATGTTGCCCTGGCTGTCCGGGCAGCGCCCTGAATACACGGTGTTGCGGGCCCGCTACGCGGATCTGGAAGCAACCCCTGAGTCGTTGGCCATGGTCCGAGCCGAACTGGGCCTCGACCAGGGCCCGGCGATTGTCTTCATTGACTGGTTTTCCGGGGTCCTCGCTGGTGATCTGGGACAGTCCTGGATCTCGAACTCTCCGGTACTCCCAGGAACGCTCTCGGCCCTCGGAGTATCCGTCACGCTCATGATCTGCGCCGGTGCGCTCGCTCTGACAATTGCTTGCCTGCTGGCTATGCCGTCGCTTCTACGAAGCTCCAAAGGAGCGCATCGGCGGGGGTCTGGGGTCCTCGCCACAACGGCGACGTCCCTTCCAGAGTTCCTTCTAGCCTCCCTATTTCTTGTCATTGGCGCGGTCTGGTTGGGTTGGTTTCCGCCCTCTGGTTGGCTCGGCCTGCACTACGCCGTCCTGCCCTCCCTCGCCATGGGTCTCCCCGCCGGCGGACTGATGGGGAAATTACTAGCCGATGCCATCAGCTCAGCCGGAGAGGAACAGTGGGTATCGGCGTGGCTTACAGCAGGGTTCACCCGACGCCAGATTGGTGTCGGACTCCTGCGCCGGGCTCTACCGACCATCTCCAGCCAGGCTGCATTAGTCGTCGTCGGCCTAACCGGCGGGGCAGTAGCGGTTGAAAGAGTATTCGCGATTCCCGGGATCGGACGATCGACACTGGGCGCCGCCACATCCCAGGACATCCCGGTGCTTCAAGCCGGCGTCCTCGCACTCCTCATCCTCGCCATCGCCGCGGGGATCACAGCGGCAATGATCCGCCGAGCGCTCCTCGGACCTGCTGGTCGGCTCAGTGTCGTCCCCGTCGCCTTCGTGTCCCCCGTTTTCCGTCGACGGGATCTCGCCGTACCGTTCACAGCCGCGCTACTTCTGGCAATCATCACCGTGGCCGGTGTTTTTCGCGATCCCTTCGCCTCAACTCATCCACGCCTGGCACCGCCGAGCTGGGCAATCCCCTTCGGCGCAGACGCCAGCGGGCGAGATCTTCTAGCGCGCGTTGGCCAGGGCGCCGTATCTACAATCGGGACCGCCCTCATCGTCGTGCTGGTATCCCTCATCCTCGGGTTGCTCATCGGGTCCTTGCCCCGTCTGGGAACAGGGCCACTCGAGATCGCGAATGCCGCACCGCCGGTAATTGCCGGAATTATTGTCGCCGCTATCTCCGGAGCTTCTCTCGGCGGCGCAGCTCTAGCAGTAGCGTTGGTCAGCTGGGCGCCACTAGCAGCACATACCTCAGCCCTAACCCTGCAGGCCAGAACCCTGCCATTCGTCGCTGTACTACCTATCCTCGGGGTAGGCCCCACCCGAACACTCCTCCGGCACATCTTCCCCCACATCATCGGACCCCTCGTCCAACACGCCATGCTCCGCCTACCGGGTATCGCCCTCGCTCTGGCAGCCCTGGGCTTTCTCGGGCTCGGCGCGAACCCACCCAGTCCGGACTGGGGCCTCATCCTGGCCGAAGGAATGGCCTACGTCGAGCGGGCCCCGTGGACAGTTCTCGCGCCAGCATCGACGCTGATACTCGCCTCAATCCTGGCGGTCTCCGCCTCCGGGCTTACCCTGCCACCAAGTCTCCGTCGCCAAAAAGCCCCCCAGGACGCCACGCGGGCCCTCTGATTCACCCGAACAGAAACGACGCAGCCACGCAATAGACATTGCCAAACCCATGCACACGTGTTTATATGTCTATATGCCTGATGATGAACAGCTCGAGAGAGTCGCTGAACTTTTCAAGGCCTTGGGGACTGCGTCACGTCTTCGGATACTGACGTCTCTCGCCGCCAAGGAAGGCTCCGTGAGCTCCCTGGTTCAAACCACCGGGTTGTCGCAACCTCTGGTGTCGCAGCATCTGCGCCTACTAAGGAGCATGAACTTGGTGACAGTGACCAGATCAGGACGGGATGCTGTTTACGCCCTGACCGATGAGCACGTTGCCCACGTCATCAATGACGCCATCGCCCACACAGGCGAAGCCCCGTCGAAGAACGAACTTGTGGCGTCCATCGCGCCGTAAGTACCCATTGAAGGAGAGACCATCATGACAACGGACATCAAAGCAGAGCACACCCTGGAGGATCACACCCACGGCTCAGCGGATTGCTCCCACGCAACCATCCAGCACGGTGACCACACCGACTACCTCCACGACGGCCACCGCCACGCCGAACACGACGGCCACTACGACGAACACGACGAGCCTGCTGAGCATACCCCCAGCGACCACACCCACGGCTCAGCGGACTGCTCCCACGAAGCCGTGAAGCACGGTGACCACACCGACTACCTCCACGACGGACATCGCCACGCCGAACACGAAGGCCACTACGACGAGCACTAGCTCATCCCGGCCATCCTGATCCGTATCGGCTCGGCTCCCTTGGAGCCCGATCCGATACCTACCAACGGAAACGAATTGGTCCTGCTAGATAAATGCTGTGCCGATCTGATCACAGTTTCCCGGCGGTAGTGACTTTCGGCCCTGCTTCTAGGGTCGGAAAAGTTCCATGGTGGAACTATGAAGAACCGTTCATCTGGCACGCCCCCGGGTGCCTTCACGTCGCGGGAAAATATTCTGTTGCCGCCGTTGACTCTGCCGCAGTCCAGTCAGAACGAAGTGTCTATCAGTACCCCGAGTGTCCACTTTGGTAGTTCTGGTGACATTGATTCGGCGGCAACACAGCGTGTGGTCCTGAGCGCAGTCCGACGAGCCGTAGGCTGCCTGGAGATCACCGTTTCGGTCAAAGATGGGACAGCTTCCCTGACAGGAATCGTCGACTCGCCGCAGGATAAAAGCCGTGCTGGTTTCGCCTGCTGGTGCAGTCCAGCAATCCGAGCGGTACAGAACGACCTCAGGATAGAACCACCCTGCTGACACCAGCCCTACCAACTAGTGACCGTTCCCAACCCACCCCTATCGTTCGACAACGCTCGCTAGGAACCCTTGGCTGGTCGGTGAGCGCTCCGGTACGCCTGAAGACGTCGGGCAAGTTTTCGCTCAGTCTCCCTCCGGCGTTCGCCTTGGCGGGCCAGAAGCGTCCGGTGTCTAACGCCAGGAGGAGCTCCCCATCTCTCGCCATGAGGAACTCCCCAAACCCCAACAATCCAGCCTTACCCTTTTAAGTGGTAGGGCCATCAGACCTTAGTCACATGGTTCATGGATAACCTTCAGACAAGTCACCAGTGCAAAGCCGCTCGGCCTACCCAAATTCTTGGAACCAACTCGGATATTCATGTCCATCTGTCGCCCCACGATCAAGGGACTTTAGTCTCTGTCACGTTTGAAACCGCGAATTCATGCTGAAGGGACCGGGTCACCGCATGATCCGGTGTGAGCCTCTACTTTTCCAGGATTGTGTAGTGTTCCTGACCAACAGAATGGGACTGAACCAGCTATGAAACCCACGCCCATCACGTCACAAGTACCCTTCTGCACCACCTGTGAAACCGCCAAGTTCTTGCAATACGAAGAATTTGTGCCGTTTCAGATCCTCCCGTCAGGGCGCCTCCGGCCTGGCAGCGTGAATTACACCTGCATGAAATGTGGACAGTTCAGTGGCCATAACCCGCCCGCACACTGGGAGCCTCCAGGATGGTTCTGGTACGCCTGAAACTCCGGCACGGATCGGAACTTGACCCGTGGCCCGTCCCCACGTTCAGGGAGCAAACTGCTCTCCGACGAAGAGAACCTGTCAGTAGAAACGAGAAGAAGGACTGATAGCTTATGACGTCACCCGCACGCTACAGAGGTTCACACGTCTCCGGGGCTGATAGGTAAGTCACCTCAGGAACGGGGCACGATTTCGGGCCCTGTTGAGGACTTCAGAAACAGGACCGAGGATAAGGCTGCGGTAAGCGCGGTGATTAACCGGACTGCGTCCCGCGCCCGTTCATCATTCGTCGGCGGCACGGTATTAGCCTCGCTCGTACAGGCCCTCAATGCGTCCACTACTTTGGCGATCCGATCAGGGAACGGGCTAAACCGGTAGTTGCCATACTGAGTGTCCTCCCAAGGCTGCAATATAGTACTGATCAGCACAGCAGCCTGAGACCTTCGCTCCATGCCGAGTTTCATCAGCACCGAGGACACCATATTCTTCACCGTCTTTTCGGAAAGGTTCATCCTCTGGCTAATCTGATAATTGCTCAACCCTCTACCCATGCCATAAGCAGCGGTTTTCTCCTGCTTCGAAAGATTCACCAGCTCCCCGCCCGTTTCCCTACGTGTCAGGGTGAGTTGAGGCCAGTGGCTCATAGCAAGTCCGTCTAATTCGTAGGGCGAGAATCAGGATCAGAACCAATGTCTATCTCCACAATTTCCCGGGTGCGGGAAGATGGGTCCATGAGTAATTCTGGCCCTCGTGCCGGCGGTCCAAGGCCTCGAAGGTCGTTTACCCCGGCGCAGAAACTAGCCCATCTGGCCGCTTACCAACAGGCCTGTGACGATGGCTCCGGAGGCGGGGCGTACCTTCGTCGTGAGGGCATCTATTCCTCCCAGATCACTGAGTGGCGCAAACTCCGTGATGCAGGTGTGCTCGAGGGTAGGAAGCCCGGGGAGAAGATCGGCAAGCTTACCGCTGAGCAGGCCGAAATCGCCCGTCTACGCCGGCAACTGGAGGTGAATGAACGCACGCTGGCACGGACTCGGGCAGCGTTGGACATCATGGGAAAAGCACGGCAGCTTTTGGAGGAAATCTCCGAAAGCGAGGAGCAGCAGCAGTGGTACAGGAAACCCTGATGGGGGTTTATGCCGAACTCACAGGTGCGCATATCCCCACGCGGGAAGCGGCGGTCTTGGCCGGGATACCGCGGGCGACCGCAACCCGCAGCCCGCGGATCCCGCAGGCCGGGCCGATGCCCGTGTCTGTCCCGGCAAACAAGCTCGACCCGGACGAACGCGCCGGTATCCTCGCTGCCGTGAACTCTGCCCGCTTCGTGGATCTAGCCCCGGTCCAGATCTACGCGCAGCTGCTGGACGAGGGGACCTACCTGTGCTCAATCTCAACGATCTACCGGATATTGACTGAGAATAAGCAGGTCAAAGAGCGCCGCCGGCAGGCACGCCATCCGCCCAGGACCGTTCCGGAATTGACAGCGGCTGGCCCCGGGCAGGTCTACAGCTGGGACATTACCAAGCTTGCCGGCCCGGTCAGGGGTAAGTACTTCGATGCCTACGTGATGCTCGATATTTACTCCCGCTACATCGTGGGCGCATACGTCCATGCCCACGAATCCGGGGAGTTGGCGGTGGAGATGATGAAGGAAATCTTCGGTATCCACGGCATCCCGGAAATCGTGCACGCGGACCGCGGGACTTCTATGACGTCCAAGACCGTAGCTGTACTGCTCTCCGATCTGGAAGTCACCAGGTCACACTCCAGGCCCCGCGTATCCAATGACAACCCCTACAGCGAGGCGTGGTTCAAGACCTTGAAATTCGCTCCCGTGTTCCCTGAACGATTCGGCTCCCTGGCCGATGCGAGGGCCTTCATGGCGACTTTTGTCGAAGGATACAACCACAGCCACCGCCATACCGGAATCGGACTAAACACCCCGGCAGACGTCCACTACGGTCTTGCCGCGACGAAGGCCACCGAACGCTCCATCACTTTGGCCGCCGCACGGCAGAAGAATCCCGAACGATTCAGCACCGAAACGGACCCAAAAATACTCACCGTCCCCGGCGCGGCATGGATCAACAAACCATCCCAGGAAACCCAGACAGAAGCAGCCGCCTAACTCCCACTGGCCCCATTCACCTTGACAACTTCCGTTTGAACCGTACCCGGGCGTGATTGTCCGGCAATAGAAGACGCCTGGAATCGTTTGCTGTAAGCGGTGTGCCCGGCGAGGGCCCTCTTAATGAGGCGGAGCTGTTCGGCACTGTCGTCTTGCTTGGACAGACACCCCCACGCGCCAGCTAGGACCGCATCGATGAGGACGGCTTCCTCAGCGCCAGAGGTCAGCAGCACGCATCGGATGCCAGGATCCACCACCGTGATAGCCCGACACACCTCAGCACCCGTTCCGTCGGGTAAATCATCATCTACGATGACCAACCCGGGGTGTAGCGCAGGGATACGACGGATTGCATCAGCCGCCGAACTGGACTCACCCATTACGCTCACACCATCGGATTCCAGCAACAGACGCAGACCCCGACGGATCACCTCATGATCATCGAGGACAAAAACCCCCACGGAACCCGCGCTATGTGCTGGACCAGCCGATCTATTACCTGAAGTGCCGCTATGGTCTCCGCCCATCAGATCTCATCCGTCCCGACGCTCGAGACAAAGAAGCCGCCCGTAATCCATTGAGGAAGCCGTCTTCATCCCCCCAGAATGAAGACGAACCACGCCAGAGTCCCCCTCCAACACAGCCCGGGACTGTCCACACGCAACACAAATCCCGGCAACTCAAACCCTAGGACCGGCCGCCCCTCAGCGTCAGAGGCTTAAGACCCTATCCACCCCCAACCCGCGCAAGCGGTTGCATCATGAAAAGCTCACATGACGAAGTGGGCGCTGGTAGTTCCTCCGTTGGCAACAACAATTTGCGTAGCCAGGGCTCGAAGTTTCATGTTCTGCTGCCGCGAGATGCTCTTCAATCGCTGGATAGCCTCATCCTGGGTGCATCCGGTCCGTCCCATGGTGATGCCTAGAGCCAGATCAATAACGGTACGAGATTCAAGGGCCGCCTTGAGATGCTCCGCCGTATCAACCTGTTGGGCTACCTTTACTGCCAGTTGTAGTGCTTTCGACGCATCGCGGACATGTTCCTCAATCAGGTCGATGACAGCGCTGCTGAAATGGCCCGACTCACCCGAGTACACGTTCAACGCTGCTTTGGTGTTGCCTTCCATGACGAACGGCACGGAAACCACTGAACCGATTCCCTCAGCAACCAGAACCGCCGGATACCCGAGCCACCGCTTCTCCGCCCGCATTTCCGGGACTACTACGGTGATCTGATCCCGGGCAGCAGTCAGACACGGGCCGTCGTCGAACCCGTACTGCACTTCATCGATTCTTTGCGCCCGATCTCCACTGCTGGCCACAGTCACCGCGCGGTGGCGACGTAGCACCGTAATACCGCACAGGACTTCCCCGCCAGAGGAGAGTGGGCTGCTGCGTGAATTTCGGACAGCGGAGTTAGTGTTTTCTCTTACGCTGCCTGGTGCGGCTGCTGGTAACTGTAATGGACATCGTTGGGGTACTGGTAATCGAGGGCGGAATGCCGCCGCCGGCTGTTATAGAACCCTTCAATGTAGCGGATAACGTCCTTGCGGGCCTGCTCTTTTGTGGCGTAGACCGTGCGGTGGACTCGCTCGTTTTTCAGTGCTGAGAAAAACGATTCCGCGGCGGCATTGTCCCAGCACACCCCGGTGCGGCCCATGGAAGAACGCATGCCCAAGTCCTTGACAAGGGTTCGGAACGAGCCGGAGGTATAGACGCTGCCCCGATCTGAGTGCCAGGTAGCGCCGGGCCGGATCATGGTCGTGGCGGCGGCGTTGCGCAACGCGGTTTCGACGAGCTCGGCACGCATGTGGTCGGCGATGGCCCACCCGACCACACGTTTGGAATAACAGTCGATCACGGTCGCCAGATAAATGAACCCCTGCCACGTGTGGATGTAGGTGATGTCCCCGACGAACTTCACCCCGGGCTCGGTGGCGGTGAAGTCTCGCTTGACCAGATCCGGGATCAACGCGGCAGCCTCGACATCGGCTTCGGTGGTGTTCCGGAACGGGCGCGGCTGGCAGGCAATAAGATTTTCATCACGCATAATTCTTCGCGCCAACTCCGGCGAACACTCAATGCCAGCGGCGGCCAGGTCGGCGTGAACACGCCGGTACCCGTACGTGCCGTCGGAATCGTCGAAGAAGCCCTTGATGAGGGCTGCAAGGACGTCCCTGCGGGCTGCTGTGGCCGATTGAGGGCGCTTGAGCCAGTTGTAGAACCCGGAGGTTGAGACGGCTAACCAAAGGCACATCTTCGTCACTGGATTGGTCTCGGCCGGGTCGTTTCGTTGGGAGTCGATGTATTCAAACTTGCTCACTACCGCTGCTCCCTCGCGAAGTAAGCGCTGGCTTTTTTCAAGAAAAGATTCTCCGCCAGCAGCTCCCGATTTTCCTTCTCAAGCACCTTCAGCCTGGCCAGCTCGGCGCCGGTCGCCGCGGCATCAGGACTGTTGTGGGTCTCCCGGTACTTGATCAACCAACGGCGCAGGGTCTCGGCGCCAATGCCATAGGACTTGGCCACATCCACCACCGGCTTGGACGTGCTGATAACTTCACGGCAGAGATCATCCTTGAAGTCCTGGGTATACGAACGGCGTGATCTTGATGCAGACATGCTGCTGGTCTCACTTTCAGTAGAACCCCCATTTTAAGAGGGCTCACTGTCCTAAATCTCCACAGCAGTCCAGAGTCCGTCAGCACAAAACCGAGCAAGACCCTCAAGAAAGCTATCAAGACTCACCGCATCCAAAACCAGATCCAGTAAAGCCCTATGCACCGATCCCTTAGACCACTGTTGCGCCCCGGACATCCGCGCCTCGATTCTTACCTGCCAGCCCGCAAACCCTTGCCCATTTATTTGATCCGGTGAACCACGGACAAGCTCGTTGTTGTACGGGGGCTGAGGAAGTTCGGGCAGCTCATCGCAAGCGCCTCCGCTGAATAGCAGCAGCGCCATCCTGACCACCGGTACTCATCCAGACACTCTTCACACTCGCAAAACCGCGTCCCGCCGGAGAAAGAACTCGTTCCCTAGACCATACCCACACCGGCGAAAGCCTTCACGATGAGGCCAATGCCAGCGTTGGCTTCAGAGTACCGCCGCCAAAGTGAACCCGCCACTATAACCAAGAGCTCGACCAACACACTGCACCACCTGCCAGGCATAAAACCGCGCCGACACATCAGCTGAAACGCCATGGGTGGGAAAGGTGCGTGGCCTGGTCCGGCTAGATGCAGGAACAGCACTCTGAGTCATGCCGAACGACCAAAGAGCCGACTAAGCCAGTTCATCGCTCCGGCACCCTCTTCTTTCGTGGTGGGCGTTCGATCGTTGGCCTTTGCGCAGGTACAACGTTCACGCTCGGGTACACGTCGCATCACCTCGTCGATGTGGTTGCCGCATCCGGACCAAGTGGTCTTGCGGCAATACATACATGTGGTTGCTCGGCACATCGGGCTTCCTTTCGGGGGAACGTCAGAGTCCTTCAATAATACCCGTGGGGGTATTATGCGCAATCCGCCATGCGCTTGCGTTGATACCCCCTTGGGTATTATCGTTAATCCCAGAGCGATACCCCCACGGGTATCGAACTCAAACTATTGGAAGGAAAACTGTGCTTCTTCAGCGTATTTATGACGAGGATCTTGCCCAGGCGAGCTACTTCATTGGCTGCCAGGCCAAGGGCGAGGCGGTCGTGGTGGATGCTCGCCGCGATATTGCCCCCTACCAGGAGTTGGCGGCGGCCAATGGAATGCAGATCGTCGCTGTTACCGAGACGCACATCCACGCCGACTACCTTTCCGGTACGCGGGAACTGGCCGAGGCTACCGGCGCGGCCATGTACGTCTCAGGCGAGGGTGGAGACGACTGGCAGTACGGTTTCGACGCCGAGCGGCTCTACGACGGCAGTGCCATCACCTCGGGGAACATTACGATCAAGGCCGTACATACCCCCGGGCACACTCCGGAGCACCTTGCTTTCCTGATTACCGATGGTGCTTTCAGTGATCAGCCCGGTTACCTCCTCTCGGGGGACTTCGTCTTCTCGGGCGATCTTGGCCGCCCTGACCTTCTGGATGAGGCTGCCGGCGGGGTGGATACCCGCTTCCTCGGCGCGAAGCAGCTTTTCAGCAGCCTCCGTGAGAAATTCCTGACACTCCCCGACCATGTGCAGGTGTTCCCTGGCCACGGTTCGGGCAGCGCCTGCGGCAAGGCCCTGGGTGCCCTTCCATCCACGACGGTGGGCTACGAGCGTCTGTACGCCTGGTGGGGACCCTACCTGGCAGCCAATGATGAAGATGGATTCGTCCGCGAACTGCTGGACGGGCAGCCCGACGCTCACGCCTACTTCGGGCGGATGAAGCGGCAGAACCGCCTCGGCCCGGCAGTCATGGGTCCCCGCGGTGAGCTGCCGCAACTGGATAACCAAGCCCTAGCCGGTGACCTGGCGGAGGACCGCGTCACGTTCGTTGACACCCGATCGAACGATCAGGTGCACCAGGGCACGGTCGCGGGTGCTTTGAACATCCCTGCCGGCACCAAGATGGCCAGCTTCGGCGCTTGGGCTTACGACCCGGAAACCGATAACCGGCCATTGGTCCTGCTGGCACCGGACCGGAAAACAGCGCAGGAAATGTCGGATCACCTGGTACGGGTCGGCATCGACAACGTCGCAGGCTTCACCCCGAATATTGACGGGCTGCCTACCAGCACGCCGAAGGTCATCGCCCCCAGCGACCTCGGAAGCTTCGAGGCAACGTTGCTGCTCGATGTGCGGAACAAAACCGAGCACACGGACGGTCACATTCCGGGCTCTAGGCAGCTCAGCGCCGGCCGGGTGCTTTGGCACCAGGACCAGCTCCCCTCCGAGGGCACGATCGTGACGTACTGCCAGAGCGGGGTGCGGAACTCCGTTGCGGCCAGCGCCCTGCGCCGGGCCGGGTACGACGTCGTCGAACTCGACGGCAGTTACGCGGGCTGGGCAGCGTGGAACGCCTCTCAGGAATCAACCCCCGTCAGCTAAGCATCAGAGCAACCGACAAGCAATGGCCCGCCCTTTGGGCGGGCCATTGCCATGACTGCAACGCGACGATTCCTGGAGGACCCGGTGACCCACCATCACGCAGCACCTACGGCCAGACTCGGGCTGAGGGCCAACGCAGCGCAGTTCAGTTTGCTGGTCGCGGTGAACGCACTCGTTGGAGGTGTGGTCGGCCAGCAGCAGACAGTGTTGCCGATGCTGGCCGCCGAAGACTTTGGCTTGACCGGCTACACGGTCATCTTCACCTATATCGCCGCCTTCGGTATCACCAAGGCTGCCAGCAACTATGCCGCCGGGATCCTCGTCGACCGGGTTGGACGCAAACCCGTCCTCATCATTGGCTGGCTCTTCGCCGTACCGGTCCCCCTGATGCTGATCTTCGCCCCGGACTGGGGCTGGGTAGTGGCAGCGAATGTCCTGCTCGGAACCAACCAGGGCCTGACATGGTCAACGACGGTCGTGATGAAGATAGACCTGGTCGGCCCCAACAAGCGCGGGCTCGCCATGGGGCTAAATGAAGCCGCCGGCTATGGTGCTCTCGCAGTCACGTCGTTGCTGGCCGGACAGCTCGCCGCCGCTCATGGCTTACGGCCAGCACCATTCCTGCTCGGAGCAGCCTACGTGGCGCTAGGGTTGACGCTCTCGACCTTGCTGGTGAAGGAAACCCGTGGCCATGCCACCCTCGAACAAGACCACCCAGCGGGCCACCCCTCACCCAGGGACGCAGCCCCCGTACCGAGCAGCTGGAACGTCTTTGCTCTGAGCAGCTGGCGCGAACCGGCTCTGGCTTCGGCAAGCCAGGCCGGACTCGTCAACAACCTCAACTTCGGTCTTGCCTGGGGCTTGTTCCCCCTCCTATTCGCCACCGCGGACCTATCGCTGAGACAGATTTCGCTTCTCTTCGCCCTCTACCCGGGTGTTTGGGGCGTGGGCCAGTTATTGACCGGGGCACTATCCGATCGCTACGGGCGCAAACACCTCATCACCGCCGGCATGGGCCTACAGACCGTGGCACTGGCGGTCATTGCCATAGCCGACACGTTCGAAGGCTGGGCAACGGGCACCATACTGCTGGGGGCGGGCACCGCTATGGTGTATCCGACGCTGCTGGCAGCCATCGGGGACGTCGCCGCACCGGCCTGGAGAGGACGCGCGGTAGGGATCTACCGGCTCTGGCGGGATCTAGGTTATGCCTTCGGCGCCGTTGTGGGCGGAGTAATAGCAGACCTCATGGGCCTGCACGCCGCTGTGTGGGCCGCCGCGGCGCTCAGCGCCATCTCAGCACTCATCGTTGCTACCCGCATGTACGAAACCCACCCGAGAACACAATAGCCAATGACGTTGGGCGACGTCAGGAGCGGCTCAGGCCAGCGCCAGAAAGAGCTTCTCGAGGTCCTTTTTATCCATGGCGTTGCCACCTTCGGCCATGCACTGCTCCAGCCCTGAGGAAATCATAGCGAAGCCGGCGCGGTCCAGCGCCTTGGAGACCGCCGCGAGCTGGGTCACGACGTCCTTGCAATCCCGACCATCCTCCAGCCGGGTCGCCGCGGCCAGCTGCCCAGAGGCGCGCTTGAGCCTGTTGATCACCGGCGTGAGTTCAGTGGTGTCTAGCTGCACGAAATCCTTCTGAGAGATGAAAATACTCGCCTTCACCTCATACCCCCTAGGGTTTATTGCATACCCCAGGGGGTATGTGGCATTATTGAAGCCGACCGTTCAAAATATATGAAAAGGGAAATCTTTGACTTCCGATACCTCCACCGTGACCACCCTCGATCCTGAAACCCTGCGTGACTGGATCAGCCAGCATGAAGACCTGATCATCATGGATGTCCGCTCTGCCGCAGAGTTCGAGACCATGCATATCCGTGGCTCCTACAACGTTCCGCTTCCCCTGCTCTCCGAGCACGCCGATCAGCTGGCCGAACGGTTGGGACAGCGGGTTGCACTGGTCTGCCAGTCCGGTGTCCGCTCCGAGCAGGCACGCCAGCGACTAGGTGGCGCCGGGATCGATACCGCAGTGATCCTCACCGGAGGAGTGCCCGGCTTCGCCGCCGCAGGCGGGGACGTTGTCCGCGGCGCCCAGCGCTGGGACCTCGAGCGTCAGGTGCGTCTGACCGCCGGATCCCTGGTGATCGCCGGTCTGCTGGCCGGCAAACTCGTTTCACCAAAGCTTCGCCTGCTGGCCGGGGCAATCGGTACCGGGCTGACGTTCTCAGCAGCGACCAACACCTGCGCCATGGGCAACGCCCTGTCGAAAATGCCGTGGAACAAAACAGCCAGCGAACCGACAGCTGCCACCGCGATCAACCAGATCCCCGTCGGCAACTAACAAGACTCCGTGTGCCCTGCCCGGCCCCCATCGGGCAGGGCACACGGTCAGCCAACACCGAGCCCCGGTCGACACAAGAAAAGGAATCACCATGGCCGAAGTCACCATTCACGACGCAAACGCCCGCAGGGATCAGGACCAGATCCTTGACGTCCGCGAAGAGTTCGAGATCGCCGAGGGCATGATCCCCGGCGCCCTGCACATCCCCATGGGGCAACTAATGTCCCGCCTGGACGAACTGGACAAAACACGCCCGGTCATCGTCGTTTGCCGCAGCGGCAACCGCAGCGCCCGGGCCGCAGAAGCCCTCAGCACCGCCGGCTACACCGCGGACACCATGGGCGGCGGAATGCTCGACTGGCACGATGCAGGACTGCCAATCACCCGCTAACCAGCACTAACCGGCCTCCCTGCCTGAAAAGGACACACCCCATGAGCATTACTCTGCTCGCTACCGTACTGCTGTCAGTAGTTATCGGTCTTTCGCTCGGTCTGCTCGGCGGAGGCGGATCCATCCTGACCGTACCGATCCTGACCTACGTCGCCGGGCTTGACCCCAAGGAAGCGATCGCCGCCTCACTCTTCGTGGTCGGCGTGACCTCCGCGGTCAGCGCCATCGACCATGCCCGCAAGAAGCGGGTGAAATGGCGCACCGGCCTCGTCTTCGGTGCCGCCGGAATGGCGGGCGCCTTCGCCGGCGGGCTCCTCGGCGGGCGCATCCCGGGAACCATCCTCATGATCGCCTTCGCCCTCATGATGGTGGCCACGTCCATTGCCATGATCCGCGGCAGGAAGAACAAGACCGCCACACCTCATGACGGTGAGCTCCCCATTCTAAAGGTCGTCATTGAGGGCCTGATCGTCGGCTTGGTCACCGGGCTTGTCGGTGCAGGTGGCGGCTTCCTCGTTGTCCCCGCCCTGGCCCTTCTCGGCGGGCTGTCCATGCCCATCGCCGTGGGAACCTCCCTCGTGGTGATCGCCATGAAGTCTTTCGCCGGACTTGCCGGCTACCTGACCACGGTCACTCTCGATTGGGGCCTCGTCGCGGCCGTCACAGCCGCCGCCGTCGTGGGATCGCTGATAGGGTCCCGACTGACCGGCCGGATCCCGGAAGCAGCGCTCCGGAAGGGCTTCGGAATCTTCGTTCTGTTCATGGGTGTGTTCGTCCTTGTCCAGGAACTCCCCACCCCCTGGGGCGCCGGGCTGGCGGTCACCGCCGGCATCCTCGCGGCCGCAGCCGCAGCCTGCTGGTTCTTCCTACCGCGTTGCCCGCTGCGCTCCTCCGTAAGCTCGAGCAATGTTGCTGAAACACCTACCTGACCGCGCCAACGCATCAGCAACCACTGCCCACGAGGCTCGCACCCGCAAGCGCAGGTGCTATCCACAGGCGAGGGCCACGGGTACGGTATTGTGCAACGGCCATCGCATTCAAGGAGGAATTCACATGGACGTCATCACGATCGAAACCCCGCCACTGGGGGACCGCAGCTACCTCGTCCACGACGGCCAGGTGGCCCTCGTGATCGACCCGCAACGTGACACCGACCGGGTCGAAAAGGAAGCAGCTAACGCAGGGGTGCAGCTCACCCACGTGGCGGAAACCCATATTCACAACGATTACGTCTCCGGCGGATTGCAGTTAGCTAAAGACCATCAGGCTGTGTACCTGGTGAACGCTGCCGACCAGGTCGCGTTTGACCGGACGCCGATCTCCGACGGAGAAACCGTCCGGATCGGACGGATGACACTACGGGCCGTTGCCACCCCCGGGCATACCCACCACCACCTGTCCTACCTCGTTGAAGAAGCGGGCCAGCAGCTGGTCTTTTCCGGCGGAAGCCTTCTCTATGGGTCAGTGGGGCGCACCGACCTCATCAGCAGCGACGACACTTTACCCCTGACTCACGCCCAATACGCTTCGGTCCGTCGCCTGGTCGAAGAAACCACCCCTGATGCTGGCCTCTACCCCACCCACGGTTTCGGATCTTTTTGCTCCTCAGGCCCAGCCAGCGGGGCCGACTTCTCAACAATTGGTGAACAAACTCGGAGCAACCACGCGTTGACAGACCAGGACGAGGACCACTTCGTCCAAGAACTGATTGACAATCTCAGCGCCTACCCGTCCTACTACGCCCATATGGGACCGGCGAACGCTGCAGGCCCCGGACCGGCGAAACTTGACCTGCCCCAGCCTCTGGACGCAGAGCAACTGGCCGACAGGCTTGGCCAGGGCGAATGGGTGATCGATCTTCGGAACAGGGTCGCTTTCGCCCGTGACCATCTGCGCGGCAGCGTCAGCTTCGAGTACGACGACGGGACCAACTTCACTACCTTCGTCGGCTGGGTCCTGCCCTGGGGGCAACAATTCACCCTCGTCGGTGAGCGCCATGACGTCGAAAGCGCAATCCGTGATCTCTCCCGCATCGGCATTGACCAACCCGACGTCGCCCTCGGCTCCAACCCGACTGGTCTTTCACCGCAATCCGCACGAAGCTCATATCCGAGCGTCGGGTGGGAGGATCTCCGCTCCAACCGCGGCCCACACGACGTCGTGCTCGATGTCCGTCGCTCCGACGAATACGAAACACAGCATATTGAAGGGGCCGTCAACCTTCCCCTCCATGAGTTGCTGCAGCGCCTGGACGAAGTGCCCGATCAGAAATTATGGGTTCACTGCGGGTCCGGCTACCGGGCATCAGTTGCTGCGAGCCTGCTGCAACGAGCAGGCAAAGACGTCGTACACATCGACGGCATGTTCGACGACGCCGATGACGCCGGCCTGCCCATGGACCACTGACGCACAACGCTCACCTCAGACAATTAGGAGAATCTCATGGCCTACACGCACACCATCACCTCCAGCCTCCCCTGGCAAGACGCCGTCGAACGCACCCGCGAAGCACTCGCGCAAGAGGGCTTCGGTGTCCTCACCGAGATAGATGTCCGTGCCACCTTCACAAAGAAGCTTGGCCAGAAGGCTGGAGATGACATTGGTGACTACATCATCCTCGGTGCCTGCAACCCTCAGCTGGCCCAACGCGGGATCACCGGGGAACCGCAACTCGGCGCCCTGCTGCCCTGCAACGTCGTGGTACGACGTGCACCTGAAGCCACTGAAACAACCATAGAAACCATCGACCCCCAAACCATGGTCCAGCTCAGCGACACCGAAGCGACCCGCGACGTCGCAAACGATGCCGACAACCGACTCAAACGAGCCCTCCACACCATCACCGAAAAATCACCCGGATCCTGATAGCTTCACTGTCGCCGATTGTCCGTCGAAGTATCTGCCGGCGTGCCTTATGGGGATGGCTCCAGAAGCCATGCGATGGCTTCTGCCTCGTCGGTGAAAAACTGGGTGGGAGTTGCCGAGGTGTAGGCAAAAGCGGTCATGACCATACTCACCTGATCCATCCCCAGCACCGCTGTCTTCGACGAACACGTATCTTCGATCAGGAGCTCGCGGGCCTCCCGTGTGATCCGTTCGACGGAACCAGTGTGAACCAGGAGTGGCCGTCTCCCAGCGCCGGAAACCGCTTCGACAGCTCCAATGGTCTCGCGCACATCGCCACCGGTAATGGTCACACCCGGAGCCCACCTGATCCTGTTGAAATCCGGCTCAAAACTCATGACGAACCTCTTGGCAACCGCCCCCATACTCATTCCCACAGCATTGCACAGGGCACCGACACAATTGGGGGAGAGGAAGAGGTGGGCCGCGTGGGAGTGCGCTAGGTCGAGGATCCGTTCGGCCAACGCAGCAGAGCCGCGATCCGGTGCGGGTCCAGCGCACCCGGCGGGAACAGCACCACGTGAGCGTCGGTGAGAGCCGCGGCCCGGAGCAGGGCCGAGGGCGCCGTGATCGTCCCGACCAGGCGGGTGCCGGCCGTCTCGTTCGTCGATGCTGCAAGCCACGGCTCGGCCGCGAGCGCCAGGAGCCGCTGCTCGCCCCACGCCGCCCGCTCCAGCAACAGTGTTCCCACCTGGGCTCGCTGCAGGGCGTGCACCACCGCACCGAGGCCCACTGCGGACTCCGGGTGGTCGCGGCCCAGCTGGCTGTCCAACCGCTCCAACAACCGCTGTTGCTCCGCGTCGATACTGGCCGCTACCCGTTCGGCGACCTGCCGTGCGAAAGCGTCACGGTCCGCCCCGTCGGTGCGGGTGTGACTTTCGATCACCGACAGGATGGCTTTGCTTGCCTCGGATAGGTGTTCGGCGACCAGATTCCGCGCCCGGATATCCCCGGCAATAATCAACAGTCGCGCCCGGCAGTTGCGGACCACCCGGTCAATCTCGCCCGCCAGCTCTGCGGCGTTGGCCCGCCAAATGTTCTCTGTGCGGTGGAGGTATCCGCCCTGCGATGCCCCGCCACCCGGAATCTTCTTGAGGTTCTCGGTGGAGCCTTCCACTTCGGTACTCACGTCGTCCGCCATGTTGGCGTGATGCAGATGGATGACCCCACCGTCGCGCCCCGCCTCCGCCACCACGTAGGCGAACGCATCCGGGCGGTGATGCACCAGGGGCACCAGGTTGGGGACCGGGCCGACGTCGATCACCTGCGGCATCACCAGCTCGCCGGGGAGAAACTCGTCGAACTCGACCTCACCGTCGTTGACCAGGAGGAACCGCGCCACCGGATCGGGCAAACCCTTCGCGGACCGGGTCAGGGCCACCCGAATCGCCTTGAGGTCTGCCTTGTCCGCGCCCGCCCGGTACAGCGTTCCCGCGATCAGTTCGGGGCGGGCGTCATCGGCGTGCAGGGAATCACCAGCGCCCGTACTGGCGTCGGTGTAGACGGTGACCCACGGTCCGGGCCGCCTATAAAGGCCGGCGTGCGTGTGCAGTGCGCTGCTCACGTCGTCTCCCCCATCGTCCGGCGTTCGCAACAGCGGGGTCGCGACGCTCTGGCTCGTTCTCCTGCGGTGCCCCGCTCATTCATGGCGGGCCTCCTGGTTCCTTGAGATGATCGACTTTCGTCGGACCGGAAATGTAGGGTTGCATTCGGTTTACCACTCATCGCCGACGATGAATAGGCCCAGAAGATGCGAATTACATCGACAGCTCCCCGCAGGTTCCACGACAGGCAGGACGCCGGCCGCCAACTCGCCCGCGAGCTGCACGCGCTGGCCGGAATCCCGGATCTTTTGGTACTGGGTCTTCCCCGCGGCGGGGTGCCTGTCGCGGCCGAAATCGCCCGGGTGTTGCAGTGCCAGCTCGACGTCGTTCTGGTCCGCAAGGTGGGGGTGCCCGGTTTCGCCGAACTCGCGATGGGCGCCGTGGCCGCCATCGGCGGCAACCGCAGCACCGTCCGGAACGAGGGGGTACTGGCAGGGCTGGCCGGCGATGGGAACACCATCTTCGAAGCGGCTGCCTCCCGCGAACGGATCGAGCTGGCACGCCGCGACCTGCTGTACCGCTCGGAACGGCTGCCGCCCACGGTGAAGGACCGCAGTGTGGTGTTGGTCGACGACGGCGTCGCCACCGGGGCGACCCTCCGCGCGGCCGTCGAGACTGTCCGGCAGCTGCAACCCAAGCAGCTGATGGTGGCCGTCCCGGTGTTTCTGGGGCAGTCCCTGGCCGACACTCAAACGGTGGCGGACCGGACGTTCTGGCTGTGGGATGCGCCGTCACTTGGGTCGGTGGGGCAGGCGTACCGGCACTTTGAGCCGGTGCCCGACGAGGAGGTCATCAGGTTGCTACAAGGCGGCCCGCGGGAATAGATGGGATTGGCGTGCGGTTGACATAACTAGATAGCTGGCACGAGCTGGCACCATCGGCTCAACCCCTGGAGGCCCAGCATGCCCACCACCTGCATCAAGACCGACCCCTGCCGCACCAACCCCACGCCCGGCACCGGCAGCCGGATCCGCAGCCTGCGCGCCCTTAAACGGGGGGACCGGATCGAGGCGCGGATGCAGGCCGACGTGCTCTACCGCGGGCTGGTCGAGGAAACCGCCCCCGGACTCGGCACCGTCTGGATGCGCGATGAAACCGCCGATTCACGGTTGGCACTCAGCCAGGACGACTTCACCTTCTGGACCATCTAGACACCCTGCACCCCTCAGGGAACAATTTCGGCCAGAATAAGGGCATGGAATCCTTACTGCCCCGGGAGCGCAGCGAGCCCTCGCCGGGCGCCGTCCACCTGCCAGGGTGGCTCAGCCTGGAGCAGCAGCAGGAGCTGATCGATGCCTGCCGAAAGTGGGCCACGGGCCCTGTCCCCATGCGTGCCGCGCGGATGCCCAATGGCTCAATGATGTCGGTCAAGACCGTGTGTCTGGGCTGGCACTGGCAGCCATACCGGTACACGAGGACCGCCGACGACGCCGGTGGTGGACAGGTCGCCGAGTTCCCCGATTGGCTGGTCCAGCTGGGTCGCGACGCCGTAGCCGCGGCGTACGGCGACCCGGCCCACTATGCCCCGGATGCCGCTCTGATCAATTTCTACAACGACGGCGCCGCTATGGGCATGCACCAGGACAAGGATGAGGTGGCATCCGCACCGGTGGTTTCGCTGAGCATCGGCGACTCCTGCATTTTCCGCTTCGGCAACACCGAAACCAGGAACAAGCCCTGGACCGATCTCACCCTCGAATCCGGTGACCTGTTTGTGTTTGGTGGGCCCTCCCGGCTTGCCTACCACGGCGTGACCAAGACTTATCCGGGAACGGCGGATCCAGCGCTAGGGCTGAAGGGCCGGTTGAATCTGACACTGCGCGAGACGGGTCTGTCGTAGGCCGGAGGGCTGTTCGTCTTCCCGGCGTCCTGGCTAGATCAGCAGGCCGCGCACGTACGCCGCCTGCCCAGCGTGCTGCATGCAGTCTTCCATCACGCTGACCAGTCGCACCCGTAAGGTGACGGGTGGGTCCCAGGACGCATCAACGATGCGGTCCAGATCCACTTCGCCAAGGCCAGCGATGTATTCCAGCGTGTGGGAGTGGACGGCGTCGTAGTACTCCACCAGGAGCTCCGCAGAAGCGGGGCGGACCTTCTCCACCTGTGACGAGGAATGACCGTAACCGGTGTCGGCAGGATCCAGGTCCAGGCCGAACCGCTCCGCCCACCCCTCCCTCAGCCACAGTTCCGGGAGGTGGGCGGCGTCGGCAATGTGGTTGTCCTGGACCCGGGTGAGGTGCCAGATCAGCCAGGCGACCGAGTTTCCCTTGCCGTTACCGGTGGCAGTGGGACGCACCGTGAGCTGGTCGGCGTCCAGGCCGCTGACCGCTCGGCGAATGGCGTCCGGCATCCTTCCGAACGCCTCCTCGAGGATTTCCGTTGAAGTCACAGCTCCTGCCTCCTTCATAGGCTTCGGGTTCGATCCAGACTATAAGCCGGCCTCGCGGTAGAACCCTTCGATGTGCGCGGCAATCAGGGCTGCCGGGTCGCCACCGAGTCTGGCGCCGTCGTCGTCCCCGCGGATCGCCTGATGAATGGCCCGATGCTCCGACCTGAGACGCGCGGCGGTGGTGTTCCAATCCGGGAGGCGGCTGGTGAGTTGCTGGGTGTAGGTTTCGATCGACCCCCGGAGCGAGGACATCATCGCCCCGATCAGCACGTTTCCCGCAGCCTCGGCGAGCGCCACATGGAAGAGCGCGTCGAGCCGCAGGAACTCGGCGGCAGCCAGACCCGGGGCGTCCATTTCGTCGAGTAGTGCCGCGGCGGTTGCCATCGAGGGCGCTGCGGCGCGGGCGTGGCCGGCGGCCCACGTTTCGAGCAACAGTCTGGTCTGGACGATATCCTCCACCGGAAGGTGGGAGCTGGCGACGTGGAAGCGTAGGGCTGAGCCGAGGGCCAGTGCAGGGTTCGCGGTGATCACCGTCCCTGCGCCCGGACCGGATCCCACCCCCGCGCGGACCACCCCCATCGCTTCGAGGACGCGGATGCCTTCCCGCGCCGAGGCGCGGGAGACATTCAGCTGCTCTGCGACAGCCCGCTCGCCGGGTAGACGCTGGCCAACGGCCAGGCGGCCGGCAGCGAGCTCCGCTTCGATCCAGGATAGGACCAGCTCATGGTTGCGCATCCACCCATCGTACTCAGTGGTCCGACCACACACGAGGAAAGTCCGCACAAAGCGCTGCAAGGGTTGCGCGGTCAATCCTGAGGACGGTAGGGTCAACCTCACGCCCTGTGGTCCTACCACACCGGATTAGAGCGAGGTCAGCATGCCGTCCCAGATTCCTCCAGCACTCAAGCGACGCTTCCCGAAGGTCGGTGACCTGGCGCCCCTGATGCAGTTCAGAAAGCCGGAGCTGGGCTCCGCAGCGCGGCTGAAGCGGGCTAGTACCATCTGGGACCTGCGGGATCAGGCGAAGAGGCGAACTCCCACCGCCCCCTTCGACTACACGGACGGCGCGGCCGAAGCTGAGATCACCCTGCGCCGGGCGCGCGGCGCCTTCCTGGATCTGGAGTTCCGTCCAGGCATCCTCCGCAACGTCGAGACCGTCGATTCCTCCGTGTCGGTGCTGGGCAAACAATCCTCCCAGCCGTTTGGAATTGCCCCCACCGGTTTCACCCGGATGATGCAGTCAGAGGGCGAGTACGCCGGATCGCAGGCGGCCGAGGCCGCAGGGATCCCCTACACGCTGTCCACCATGGGCACCGCTTCCATCGAGGATGTCGCAGCGGCCGCCCCCCACGGGCGGAACTGGTTCCAGCTCTACCTCTGGACCGACCGGGATCGGTCGATGGAACTCATCGACCGGGCTGCCAGGGCCGGCAACGACACCCTGATGGTCACCGTCGACACCGCTGTCGCCGGGTCACGGCTGCGGGATGTACGCAATGGCCTCACCATCCCGCCTGCGCTGACCGCGAAGACCGTCCTGGACGCGTCCTACCGCCCGGCCTGGTGGTTCAACTTCCTGACGCACGAACCGCTGGCCTTCGCGTCGCTGTCCCGGTACTCCGGCACGGTGGCAGACCTGATCAATTCCATGTTCGACCCCACCCTGACCTACGAGGACCTCGACTGGCTCCGCGACGTCTGGAAGGGCAACCTGGTGGTGAAGGGCATCCAGACCGTCGACGACGCGAAGAAGGCCGTCGACCACGGCGTGGACGGACTGGTGCTGTCCAACCATGGGGGCCGGCAACTCGACCGCGCCCCAATCCCCCTGCATCTGGTCCCGGACGTAGCTGCGGCGCTCAAGGGCAAGACCACCATCATGCTGGATACCGGGATCATGAGTGGCGGCGACATCGTGGCGGCAATGGCTCTCGGCGCGGACTTCACCCTGATCGGGCGGGCCTACCTGTACGGGCTGATGGCCGGCGGGCGGGCCGGTGTGGACCGCGCCATCGAGATTCTCAGCAAGGAGACCGCCAGGACCATGCAGCTACTCGGCGTGAACCGGGTGGAGGACCTGAACCCGGACCATGTGCGACTGCTCTAGCAACACAGTGGACTAATCTCCCCGTAGTGCGCGTCGGGCATCGGCCTGCCGGTTCCTCCCCTCTTCCACCAGGGCGTCGCTATTCGTGGCGTTCCCCCTCACCTCGGTGGCCGCGCCCTTGATCTCCTCGGTAACGATCTCCAGAACGTCCTGCGGATCAACCTCCACCCCTTCATCCGGGAGTTCCGGGATCCGGTCGATGCCGCCGTCGTCGCCCGCTGACCCGCGGCCGGCATGATCGACGCAGAGGCGCGCCACTTCACGGGCATGCGCGTGCATGACCGAGTGCGCCGCACCCTCCACCTCGAACGCGCTCGAGCTCGGGAGCCGGTCGGAGAGGGCTGCAATCCACTCCGGCGGGCAGACGTCGTCGTACTGTCCGCGGATCAGGAGGGTATCGGCCTGGATCCTGGCTGCCGCATCCTCGATCCGGTAGGCCAGCATGTTGGGCAGCACCCGAAAGAACCAGTTGAAACCGCAGAACAGGTAGGCGGTCACCGCAAGCACCTTCACGCGAAAAGGTTCACGCCAGCTGGACGTAGCGAACCGCCACGCCTGGGCGGGTAGGTTCCGGTGGTCGGCGTCGACCACCGGGCTGATCAGGACGATGGTGCTCAGCCCGGGCCGGCGGGAGGCCAAATCGGCAACCACCTGGGTTCCCATTGAGTGGCCCACCACTACCGGATCAGGAGCGTCCAGGGAGTCGATGACGTCGCCGAGAAGGTCGGCGTACTCGCTCATCGACAGGCCACTCCCGTTGTGGGGCACGCCCCCGAATCCCGGCAGATCCAGCGCATACACGGGTCCAAACTGTTCCAGATGGGGCGCCAACTGTTCGAAGTAGTGGGAAGACACTCCAATGCCGCACACCAGGACGAACGGACGATCCCCGCGGGTGCCGACGGAGCTAACCCGGGTCCAAAGATCTCCGCTATACACACGATCGACGCGAATTCTTTCCGCTTTATTTCTGCCCACGTTCTATTGTCAACCACAAAACTTGCGGACACCCGTTTTGGGTCTAGTATCAGTCTTGAAACCGCCCCTTGAAGCGCGTTTCAATCACAACTGGGGACAACCGAATGGAGCCGGCGGATGCATTATCCGTTGCAGTACCGCCGTGCCCGCGCACTGGTTTACGCAGTCCTGGTGTTCTGGCTGTGGGCCTGGCTGGGGAGCGGCTTTTTCATCACCAACCTCTTCGGATCGCCCGTTTACGCCCTCCTGGCCATGTATGCGCTGGCCGTTGCGATCCTTGTCTCCTTCCCGATTTTTCTGCTGGCCATCCTCCGGATGCTGCTGACCCGGCCACGCCCAACCGGCGCCGTCGTCACCTCCCTCGGCACCAGACGGGGCTCAGCCCTGCCACCGTCTCCCGAGTCCGAATCGTGGTTTTCGGGCAAAGCTTCCTGACCGAGGGAAAACCTGCGGTAATCCTTCGGGTATTTCGGAAAGGCTTTGACAAATTGGGCGGTGCCCGTCGCAATCACAAATCTATGCTTTTGAGGTGACCTTTTAGAGGTTCGGTACCCGTTCGTGCCGAACCTTGTTTTGTGTAGGACCTCCCGGGATCTGCCGCAAAGCGGTCAGGTCTCTCGCCCCGGTTGAGTAAGGGAATAAACATATGCGCGTCTTCACGCGATCCGCCGCGGCCCTCACCGGCCTGATTCTGCTGGCCTCGAGTTTCACCACCATGACCGCCGCACCAGCGATCGCGGCGCCGGTCTCCCCGGAAGACAAAGCAATTGTTGAACCGAATGACGGCACACCGCGCTCCATTCACACCTACGAGCCCGGCTACGACTTCGAAACCGGTGGTCAGCCTCAGGAAGTGCTCGGTGAGGGCGGAGCGGCTCAGCCCCAGGATGTCCCCGCAAACCTCGAACCGATGCAGCGTCAGGGCGTTATCAAGGTCAAGCTGGTGACGGTGCAACTTGCCGACAACGCCGGTCAGATCTCAATGGCCAACGCCGTGAACTCCGTAAATGTCTCGAGCAACTACTGGAAGGCAATGTCCAACAACCGGCTCTCCATGTCGGTCACCTCCCAGGTAGCGGGACACAAGACCAAGGCAAAATCCACCTGGTCCTACAACGAGATCATGAACCAGGTGACCAGCGAGCTGCGCTGGACCTACAGCCCCTACTCGGCCCTCGTCGTCTTCATCCCCTCGGCCCTCCCCGGCGGAATCCTCGGCTACGGCTGGAGCAGCAATGGCACCAGCGGCCGCGTTCTGATGCCGCAAATGAGCAACTTCACCACCAACGTGGTCACCCACGAATTTGGGCACGTCCTCGGCCTCATGCATGCTGACGCACTGCAGTGTGGCAGCGGAGCCTCAGACACCGGTGTCACCAACGGCCGGTTCACTGACCCGACCTGCTACATCCGCGAGTACGCCGACACGATGGACCTGATGGGCTCCGCCCAGTGGTTCCAGACCCCAGTCATCAGCGCTAGCTTCTGGGACTACGGAAAGTTCGGTCGCGGCGACGAAATCCGCAACACCGGGGTTGCCTCCGGACGCAAAACCTACACCCTGAGGCCCTGGGCAGGAACGGCCTCCAACCGGGCAATCAAGTTCACCGATCCGGTGAGCCGCGAGGTGTATTACCTCGAGCACCGGGCACCGGTCGGCTATGACCAGGCGCTTGCAGTCAACGGCAACTTCGGAGTAAAGATCACCCAGCTCGGTGGAGCTGCCCCAAACGCCTCACTGATCCTCATGCCCTCCACCAAGCCGTTCCCCGGTTACTACGCTGCCAACCACGCCTGGAAGCCAGGAAGCACCTTCGTCACCGCAGCCGGCACCCGTGTGACGATCAACTCCGTATCCACGACCGCCGCCACAGTGACCGTCGAGGTCGGCGGGCCCTTCTGGGACATCGGAACCTCCGGGTTCCGCGGCGAGATTGAGTGGCTCTATTCCCGGGGACTCACCACCGGCTACACCGATGGCACCTACCGCCCCCTCGCCACCATGAACCGCGACGCCATGGCAGCGTTCATCTACCGGCATGCCGGAAGCCCCCGCTTCACTGCGCCGGCACGGAGCCCGTTCAAGGACGTGCCCACCAACAGCCAGTACTACAAGGAAATCGCCTGGATGGAATCCGTGGGACTCGCCACCGGGTGGAGCGACGGCACCTACCGGCCGCTGATGTCCATCAACCGCGACGCGATGGCAGCGTTCCTGTACCGGTACACGGCTGACGCCTGCAACCTGGGCGGGGCGGCCGGATTCACTGCCCCCACGGCCGCACCCTTCACGGACGTTCCCCGGGGCGCGGAGTTCTATAAGGAGATCTCCTGGATGAAGCATTCCGGAGTGTCCACCGGATACGACGACAGAACCTTCCGCCCCCTGGAAGGCATCACCCGTGAAGCCATGGCCGCATTCGTGTACCGCGTTGACGGTGTGCAGAAGCAGCTGGGCGGCTGCAAGCTCTAACACGTTAGACAGAAGTACTCCGCAAGGGCGGCAGGGTCACCTGCCGCCCTTGCGGGTTTAACGCTTCCCATCCGCCAGCGCTGAACCGCTGCAGGTCACCGACCGCCCGGAATACGGCATGGTAGCGTACCTTCCAGTAAGGTAAATAGGTGGACTTCTCCCTCGAACTACCGGCAGGCCATGTGTATTCCTGCCCGCTGAACCCGCAGCCAACACTGCAGGCAGCCGAGCGGACCACCACTTTCGACCTGGCGGCAGTCTCCCGCCACCGGGTAAGCGGCAAAGTTGCCCGCGCCCATGAGGGACAACAGATTTCGGCCGGTCACGGCCACCCTGCGGCTATCCGCAGCTCGCACACCCCCATCGAAAACGAGTTAATACTGTGAACAACAAGACCACCCTGAACACACCTCCTAACCTCGCGCGGGGCGCGATGCGCATTGTCGCCCTCGGAGGGCTCGGCGAAATTGGCCGCAATATGACCGTGTTCGAGTTCAACGGCAAACTCCTGATCGTTGACTGCGGCGTGCTTTTCCCCGAGGAAGTGCATCCCGGCGTCAACCTGATCCTCCCCGACTTTTCGGCCATCCGAGACCGGCTCCAGGACATTGTCGGCGTCGTGCTGACCCACGGCCACGAGGACCACATTGGTGGTATCCCCTACCTCCTGAAGGAACGGGCCGACATCCCCCTGATCGGTTCACGCCTGACCCTGGCCTTCATCAAGGCCAAGCTCAAGGAACACCGCATTACCCCGAAGACCATCCAGGTTGAGGAAGGCGCCCGGAAACCGATGGGTCCTTTCGACCTCGAATTCCTCGCCGTCAACCACTCCATCCCCGACAGCCTGGCGGTAGCTATCCGCACCAGCGCCGGAATGGTGCTGCACACGGGCGACTTCAAGATGGACCAGTTCCCCCTTGACCGGCGTATCACCGACCTCGTGGGTTTCGCCCGGCTGGGCACCGAGGGCGTCGACTTGTTCCTCACTGACTCCACCAACGCCGACGTTCCCGGCTTCACCACCTCGGAGAAGGACCTGCTGCCGGCCATCGATACGGTCTTCCGTACCGCCCCGCGCCGGATCATCGTTTCCAGCTTCGCCAGCCACATCCACCGGATCCAGCAGGTCATCGACACCGCGCACCGGCATCACCGCAAGGTGGCCTTCGTGGGCCGCTCGATGGTCCGCAACATGACCATTGCCCGCGAGCTGGGCTACCTCACCATCCCCCGCGGCATCCTTGTGGACTTCAAGAAACTGCAGCAGGCAGACGACCACAAGGTGGTCCTCATCTGCACCGGCTCCCAGGGCGAGCCCCTGGCCGCGCTGTCCCGCATGGCAGGTGGCGACCACGCCATCCGCATTGGCCAAGGCGACACGGTTCTGCTGGCCAGTTCGCTGATCCCGGGCAACGAGAACGCCATCTACGGTGTCATCAACTCCCTCACCCAGCTGGGCGCCAACGTGGTCCACAAGGGCAACGCGAAGGTGCACGTCTCCGGTCACGCGAGTGCCGGCGAGCTGGCCTACTGCTACAACATCGTCAAGCCCCGCAACGTCATGCCGGTGCACGGAGAATGGCGTCACCTCAAGGCCAATGAGGCCATCGCCGTCGCCACCGGCGTGGACCCCAAGAATGTGATTCTCGCTGAGGACGGCACCACCATTGATCTGATCGACGGCAAGGCAACCATCTCGGGCAAGATCCCTGCCGGGCTGGTCTTCGTCGACGGCGACAGCGTGGGCCACACCACCGAGGACACCCTTGAGGAACGGCGCCGTCTCGCCGAGGAAGGCGCAGTCACCGTGCTCGCCATCATTGATGCGAAGACCGGTGAAATGGCCGAACCACTCGAATTCTTCACGAAGGGCTTCGAGTGCAGCCAGGACGACCTCGACAAGGCGTCCGAGGCAATCGAGAAGTCGCTGTCCAACCCGGGTGGGCGCCGCGGTGGCGGCAACAACGATCCTGAAGAGGTCATCGAGCGGGCAACTGCGTCCTGGATGCGCCGGTTCTACAACCGGACGCCAGTGGTGACCGCGATCGTCGTCGACGCCTAACTACCTGAGGAATGCCCGCCGCCCCGGACCCTCTGTGGTGGGGATGGCGGGCATTCTGCTTTCAGGGGGACCTATTGCCACACTGTCCGGAAGTCAGACACAAATTGTCGTAACGGTGTCGCTGGTTGTCCCGAAATTTTGCGCACGGCTCGGTTGGGTAACGCGGAAAGGTTGAGCCGCACAACTTTGTGAATCATTTTCTGCACGGCGATGTAGTCTTCGGACGCTCCGTCAGTGGCCAACCGTGACAGGTAGTCATCCTCGCTTGGGCGATCGTATTGGATGGGCCGACCGAGCACTTCAGTCATCACCTGTGCCACCTGCCAGTACGTCATACTCCGCTCGCCGGAAAGGGTGTAGGCCTTTCGGAGGTGCCCCGGCTCCGAAAGAACTGATGCTGCGACGCGTCCGACGTCGCGCGCGTCGATGAACGCGATGCGCGCGCGTCCTGCAGGAACGAAAATCCCACCTCGAGTGCGAATAGGTTCGGCGTACGTTGTCGAAAGATTCTGCATAAAGAAGTTCGGTCGGAGAAAGGTGTAGGGCGCCTTGATCTGTCGCAGGTACTCCTCGACCGCATGATGTGGCGTCTTACGATTCATCTGGACACCCTGGAGAGAGAGGAAAGCTATCTGTCGGATGCCTTTGCGTTGAGCCGCGTCAATTACCGGAAACAACATGGACCGAACATCGGCTATCGCTGGCGGGCGCATCAGAAAAAGACGGTCCACTCCTTCGAACGCTTCCTCCAGTTCAGCCGGAGCCGCACCGAACGTGAACGCACGGACCTGGGCCGCCTCCGGCACCTCCGCCCGGGCGGCGCGACTGTGCACTCCTGCGATGACCTGCTCCCCACGGCCCAATAGGTGTCTGACGACCGCCGAGCCCACGGTGCCAGTGGCACCGGTTACCAAAATTGCTGTCATGGGGCCCCTGACACCCTGGAGAGAGAGGTGGCAACGTTGACCAGTTCATCGTCGGAAAGATCCCCGAACCACGGCGTGGCACCGACAACCAGTGCTGTTTCAAACGCGTCGACCTGTTTCCTGGCGGGATCGGTCAGGCACAACACTCTTGCGCGGCCGTCGTGCTCCGCAGGTTTCTGTTGCACCAGGCCCGCCGCGCGTAGGTGTTCGACTGTCTGAGTGATCGCACCGCGGGTGACCTGCAGGATGTCTGCGAGGCGTCCCGGAGTGAACGGCTCGCTTCCGTGGGCCAACAGAAAAAGGATGTCCACTTGGGTCCGCGTGAGTGTGACCTCCCCGAAAAGCGTGGACCTCGGTGAAGCCAGTACCCGGGAAAGCCGGACTACCTCGGTGAGGATTGTCCTGATCTGCTGTGATCGTTCGCTAGCGGGCGCCATGCTCATGCGCTGACAAACGGCATTTCCCCGACATGGGAGCGGTCCACCACCTGAGTAACAATGAAGTCCGCGAGATCGTCCCGGCTAATTTGCGTCGAGGCCTCGACGCCGACCCAGCCCACCCGGTAGGACCCGATGCCCGGTTTTTCTGTCAGCCTCGGCCCCCGCACCACCGTCCACTCCAATCCAGAGGCCTTCAACACGTCGAAATGCCCTTCTGCATCCGCGAGGACCTGGCCAGACAGCCTTTTCAACAGGAACCGAATGATCCGGTCCGGCAGACGCGGTTGGTCCAGTGGCGCTGCCAGCCCCCCGCCCGACAGCGTGACGATCCGGCTCACCTCGTGCTGCTTCATGGCCGCCACGATGGTTCGGGTGCCGTCCGTCTGGAGTGACGCCGGGGAACCTTTCACCTGACCGAACAAGCTGAGGACCACATCCGATCCCGCCACCGTTTCGTCGACGGACTGCGGATCCATCACGTCACCGCGAATGACGGTCAGCATCGGCGAAGACATCGGCACCTTGCCGGGGTCACGCACCAAGGCCCGTACTGAGTACCCGGCGGCGAGTGCACGGCTGAGCACTCTCCGTCCAGTCTTTCCCGTTCCGCCGAATAACGCGATTGTCACCATGAATATACTTTAGCTGCTAAACCATTATTCGGCTATGGTTTGGGCCACGGTGAGCACTTTAAGGTTCCCCTCCTTCATCGTTGCCGACTGCCTCGATCCAGTCGATGACTTCATCTGAGAAGTAGCTGTCCGAGGCTTGACCTCATCGGTCGGTCCAGCATCCGAGGGGGCCGGCCCGGGCGATCCGAGGGGACCGCCCCGGGCGCTGACCGGAACTTCGTCATCGGCAGGATCGTTGGAAGGGCATGAACAGACGCATTGTTGTTCCGATTCTGGTTTTTTGGGCCTCGCCGTTGTTGCCGTCGGACTGTATCTGTTCCAGCCGTGGCGGATGTTTACCAGTTCAACCGTCACCGAGGACATTCCTGCCGTTTCGGAGACCGTGAGCCCTGCGCCCACCCAATCCGGGCAACCATCAACGGAGGCCGCTAGTCCTGAGCCCACCCAGTCCGGAACGCCATCAGCTGAACCCTCCGCGATCGCTCCTCGTGAAATTCTCGCGGGGGGCCTCATCAGCCACGAACACGCCAGTACCGGAACCGCGAAGATCATTGAACTCGCCGACGGGAGCCGGATTCTGAGGCTTGAAGGCCTAGATACCTCTGACGGCCCGGACCTTCGGGTGTGGCTTACCGACGCCCCCGTGATCGAGGGAGTAGACGGATGGCATGTCTTTGACGACGGCGCCTACCTTGACCTGGGTGCCCTCAAAGCCAACAAGGGCAATCACAACTACGTGATTCCGCCCGGGGCAGACCTGGCCGCCTATAGCTCGGTCAGCATCTGGTGCGCACGATTCGCTGTCTCATTCGGCGCGGCCGAATTGAGGGGATGAAATTCGTCCTGCGCCAGGGACGGACAAGGCAGATGCATCGATGACTGCCCCTAACGTTTCTCGGGCACAGCCACCCGGATCACGATCAAGAGTGGAGCTTAGGGGAATCGAACCCCTGACCTTTTCATTGCGAACGAAACGCTCTACCAACTGAGCTAAAGCCCCGCAGAAAGTACTGTAGCAAATCGCGGCCAAGACCCGGAGTAACCTCAAAGAATGACCACACAACGCTCCGCTGAGGAGCAGACCGAGATCAACGCCTGGCCAGCCCTCTGGGCGCTGGTCATTGGCTTCTTCATGATCCTGGTGGATTCCACGATTGTCTCCGTCGCCATCCCTGCGATCATGAACGGGCTGAACGCGGATCTGGACAGCGTGGTGTGGGTCAATAGCGCCTACCTGCTCGCGTTCGCAGTGCCCCTGCTGATCACCGGCCGACTCGGGGACCGGTTCGGCCCGCGCCGCATCTATCTGATTGGCCTGACGGTGTTCACCCTGGCCAGCGTGTGGTGTGGCCTGGCCGGGTCAGTGGAAATGCTCATCCTCGCCCGTGTCCTGCAAGGCCTGGGAGCTGCGATGATGACACCCCAGACCATGGCGGTCATCACCCGGATCTTCCCGCCGGAACGCCGTGGTGCCGCCATGGGGCTGTGGGGCTCGGTGGCCGGCGTCGCGACCCTCGTCGGTCCGGTGCTTGGAGGTCTCCTGGTTGACTCGCTCGGCTGGGAATGGATCTTCTTCGTGAACGCGCCGGTCGGCGTCGTCGGGCTCATCCTCGCGTACCGGCTGGTGCCGCAGCTCCCAACCAACAGTCACAGCTTCGACTACCTGGGCGTCGTACTGAGCGCCGCCGGCATGTTCTGCCTGGTATTCGGCATCCAGGAGGGCGAAACCTACAACTGGGGAACCATCGCCGGTCCCATCTCCGTCTGGTCGCTGATCATCACCGGCGTGGTCCTGCTGACGGCCTTCATCCTGTGGCAGCGGTACAACCGCAAGGAACCCCTGGTGCCGCTGGGTCTCTTCAAGGACCGCAACTTCTCCCTCGGCAACACCTCGATCTTCGCGATGGGCTTCGCGATCACCACCGTCGCCATCCCGCTGATGCTCTACGCGCAGAACGTACGCGGCTTCTCCCCCACCGAGGGCGCGCTCCTGCTCACCCCGATGGCGATCATCTCCGGATCCCTGGCTCCCCTGGTAGGCAAGTTGGTCCAACGGGGCAACCCCAAATACATGGCGATCTTCGGTTTCGCGGCCATGTCCGTGTCCCTGTTCTGGTTGGGGGCCATCCTGACGCCGGATGTACCGGTGTGGGCACTCCTGCTGCCGATCTCCCTGCTGGGCCTGGCGAGCGCCGGCATCTGGGCGCCGGTCTCCCTGACGGCTACGCGGAACCTGCCCCGCGCCTCGGCCGGAGCCGGATCGGGCGTTTACAACACCACCCGGCAGGTCGGCGCGGTGCTGGGCAGCTCGGCGATCGCCGCGATGATGCTCTCCCGCCTGACGGCCAACATTGGCGACGGCGGAGCCGAAGCCGTTCCCGGACGGCAACTCCCGGAGACCCTCCAGGCTGGGTACGCGGCAGCGATGGGGCAGTCCCTTTTCCTTCCGGCCACGGCCATCCTCATCGGCCTCGGCGCGGCCCTGTTCTTCGCCCGGCCGCAGCGCCGAACCGGTTGGGCCGGCGAAGAAACCCCGTCGGGCGTTCCGGCGGAGTCGAGCGCAGCCAAGTAGCCACCCAAGGCTCCGATTCGGTGAGCAACCTGGACCGGAGGCATCAATCTGGACATTGGTGAGGGAAAAGTTGACCCCCGATGTCCAGGTTGCTCACCAAACACGACGGGAACACGGCGGGACGACGCCGCCCACCCCGCCACAGACACACCCCGACGCCGACTGGTTGCCTCGGGGAACCACCTGTAGGCTCTAGCCATGGCTGACGAAACCACAGACCCGAAGAGCGCCGACTCCACGACCGAGAAGGTCAACGAGGTCAAGGACGTAACCGACGACTTTGCCACGCGGCAGCACACCACCGCCTCGGGCCTGAAGTACACCAGCACCACCGGCCGGTTGGTCCTGCGTCGTGAGGAGACCAAGGACGGCAAGTCCGACGGCTTCAAGCCCAAGGCCGAGATCTTCATCGTCGCCTACACGAAGGACGCCGAGGACACCGTCCCCGACGGCGGCACGGCACCATCCGAGCGACCGGTCACCTTCGCGTTCAACGGGGGTCCCGGCTCAGCCTCGATCTGGCTCCACCTGGGCCTCCTCGGTCCCCGCCGGGTCGATTCCGGCGACACCGGCGCCATGACGCCAGCACCCTACGGCCTCGTGGACAACCCGGAAACACTCCTCGAGCACAGCGACCTCGTGATGATCGACCCGGTCAACACCGGCTTCTCCCGGGTGGTCGAGGGCGAGAAGTCGGACGAGTTCCACGCCTTCATCGAGGACCGCGACCTGGTGGCCGAGGTCATCCGCCTCTGGACCACCCGCAACAACCGCTGGCTCTCCCCCAAGTACCTGGTCGGCGAATCCTACGGAACCCTGCGCGCCGTCGCCGTCGCCGGCCGCCTGTTCGACGCCTACGGAATGGCCGTCAACGGCCTGGGCCTCATCTCGACGGTCCTGAACATGTCCACGCTGCGGTTCTTCCCCGGCAGCGACCTGCCCTACGCCCTGCATATCCCCACTTACGCCGCGATCGCCCATTTCCATGGCCGCCACCCCGGCCGGGATCTGGCCGACGTCGTCGCCGAAGCCGAGTCCTTCGCCGCCAAGGATTACGGGTACGCCCTCACCCAGGGCAGCCGCCTCACCACGGAGGAGTACGACGACGTCATCGCGCGGCTCGCCGCGATCACCACCCTCGACGAGGGGTTCATCCGGCGCACCAACCTGCGCTGGCAATACGGCGAATTTGCCGCCGAGCTGCTCCGGAAGGACGGACTGGCGGTCGGCCGGATCGACGGACGGTTCACGGCCCAGCCGGTCAGCCTGCAGAACTCGGCGATGACTGATGACCCAAGTATCCGGGCGATCACCGGCCCCTACGCGGCAGCAATGAACCACTACGTGCGGGCGGAACTGGGCTACGAGAACGACCTCCCCTACGAGGTGCTCACCGCGCGGGTCCACCCCTGGAGCTACAAGACGTTCGAGGGCGCGCCCGTCGACGTGAGCCAGACCCTTGAGCGGTTGCTGGTGCACAACCCCACGCTCCGCGTCCACGTCGACTACGGGTACCAGGACGGCGCCACCCCGCACTTCGCCGCCGAGTACGTCTTCGCCCACATGACAATGACCGACCAGATGAGGTCACGCTTCACCCACCACTATCACGAGGCCGGGCACATGATGTATCTCAAGCCCGAGTGCCGCCTGGCCCAACTGGCAGCGCTCAAAGATTTTGTCACCCATACGGACTAGGTGTCAGAGCGTCGCCCGAAGTTTCTTTCCAGCTGAACTCTAAGTAAGCTTAGGGTTCGATGCGGAAAGCCGCAATCACCCAGAAGATAAGGAACACGTCGTGCTGCTGAAGAGAATCCTGTGGACTTTGGTCCCCGTCATTGCCTCCAAGCTGTTGAACAAACGACGTGGCAATAACCAGAACACCCGTGCCAACAAGACCCGGTACAACGAGAAGCACGGCCGCTAACCCCGGTTCGTGACAGACCACAACGAGTTAGCCGACCGTAAAGACGGCTACGTCGACCTGCGATCCTACGCGGCGATCGGCGACGGCCGGACGGTCGCGCTGATCGCGCACGACGGGTCCATCGACTGGTACCCCACCCCTGATCTCGACTCCGCGCCGCCATTCGCGCGCCTGTTGGACGCCGACGACGGCGGCGCGCTGGAGTTGTGCCCTGCCGAACCGTTCACCACCCAGCGAGCGTACGTCGAGGGCACCAACGTCCTGACCACCACGTACACCACCGCGTCCGGCACGGTGCGGGTCACCGACTCGCTGAACACCGGAGTGGCGGGCAGGCTCCCCTGGGGTGAGCTGGCCCGCCGGATCGATGGCCTCACCGGTCACGTACCCATGCGCTGGGCCATCCGCCCGGGCAACTGTTTCCAGACCGCCTCCCCCTGGGTGCAATCCACGGACCACGGTGCGGTCATCCGCATCGACGGCACCGCGCTGGGTGTGCGCGGGATCAATGAGGGAGAAGTCTCGATCGAAGGGCAGGCCATCTCCGGGGCGCTGACCACCAGCCCCGGCTCCCGGCACCTCGTCGGCGTCGTCTCCACCCACGACGAACCGCTGCCGCTTCCCGATCCGCAATCGGTGGACGCCGGCGTGGACCGGACCATCACCAACTGGCAGACCTGGTCCAGGGAGTTCAGCTACGACGGTCCCTACACCGACGAGGTGCTGCGCAGCGCACTCGCTCTGAAGCTGCTGATCCATAGCCCGTCCGGGTCGATTGCCGCGGCGGCCACCACCTCGCTCCCCGAGAGCAGGGCCGGCGGCAAGAACTGGGATTACCGGTACACCTGGCTGCGGGACACCGCCTACACCCTGCACGCCCTGGTGCGGGCCGGGGTGCGCGAGGAGGTGCACGCCGCCGTATCCTGGATGCTGAAGAACCTGCGCACCCAGGGCCGGGACATGCAGGTCTTCACCCGTCTCAACGGGGACACCCCGCAGGGCACCCGCATGCCCGACCTTCCCGGCTGGCGCGGGATCGGACCGGTGGTCGACGGCAACCCCGCCGCGGGTCAACTTCAACTGGGCGTCTTCGGCGACCTCTTCGACATCGTTCGGCTGTACGTCGAAGCCGGGCACGTTCTTGACCCCACCACCTCCCGTCAGCTCGCTGACATCGCCGACCAGGCGTGCGACACCTGGCAGCAGCGTGACGCCGGGATCTGGGAACTCCCGGAAGAACGGCACTACACCACCTCCAAGCTCGGGTGCTGGCACGCCCTGGACAGCGCGGTGAAACTCTCCGAGGCCGGCCAGCTGCAACGACCTGCCGAGCGCTGGCGAGCGGAACGTGACCGGATCCGTGACTGGGTGGAGGAGAACTGCTGGTCGGAGGACCGCCAGAGCTATGTCTGGTATCCCGGCTCGGAGGAACTGGACGCGTCAATCCTGCTGCACGCGATCAGCGGGTACGAACGTGGCCCCCGGATGTCCTCCACCATTGACGCGCTCCGTGACGAACTGGGCGCCGGCCCCCTGCTCTACCGGTACAGCGGCATGCAGCAGGAAGAATCCACGTTCGTCGCCTGCGCCTACTGGATGGTCGCTGCGCTTGCCCAGGTCGGCCGCACCGACGAGGCACGGTCCCAGATGGAGGAGCTACTGCCACTGGCGAACGACGTCGGCCTCCTCGCCGAGATGATCGACGGCGACGAGCGCCACGAGTTCATGGGCAACCTCCCCCAGGGGTTGAGCCACCTGGCCCTCATCACCGCCGCCCTGTCGCTCGCCGACAGCGACTAGCGTCCAGCGTCACAGCTGGTAGTGGGTGAACCGTCCGCCCATCAGGGTGGCCAGTACCTCGATGTCGGCGATCTGGTGGGTGGGAACGTCCAGCGGTGACTCCGCCAGCACCGCGCAATCGGCCAGCATCCCCGCGGCCAGCTTCCCCTTGACCCGGCCAAACCCGGTGGCGTCCGCCGACCCGACGGTGTGAATCCTGAGGGCTTCCGCGGCGCTGAGCCGCTCAGCGGCGGACCCAAAGACGGAGCCGCTGGACGTCAGCCGGTCGACATACGCCTGGAGGGAGCGCAGCGCCGTGCCATCTGCGCATGGCCGGTCCGAGCTACCGGCCAGCCGGATCCCCGCATCGAGGAATGACTTCGCCCGGTAGGTAAACGAGGACCTGCGCGGTCCAAGCGAGCGGGCCATCGCGTCGCCGATCGAGTGGAAGAAGGAGGCCTGCGGTGCCACCGCGACGCCCAGTGCGGCGAGCGCCGCCAACTGGTCCGGCCTGACCACCGCCGCGTGCTCAATCCGGTGCGGCAACCGGGCCGGTCCTTCGTGCCCGGCGCGAACCTGGGCGCGAAGTTGGGTGAAGGTGTCGATCGCGAGGTCGATGGCCGCATCACCGATTGCGTGGGCGGCGATTGACCAGCCGGCCCGGTGCGCGTCCAGCATCTGCCGTTGCAGGGCGACGGGTTCGTCCAGCAGATACCCCTTGTTCAAGGACCCGGTGGCGTAGGGCACGGTCTGGGCTGCGGTCTCACTGGATAGCGCGCCATCCAGGAAGATCTTCGCCGGCCCCAGCGACAGCAGACTGTCACCGAACCCGCTGTACATCCCCAACCCCAGGCCCGCACCCGGGATGGTCTGCAGGGTTTCGATCGCTGGCATCAGCTGGGCTCTGGCATGCAGTTTTCCCGCCGCCCGGGCGTCCTGGAAGGCGCCCAACTCGTCCGGCGCGTGGCCGATCCAACCGCCGCCAACCCCGGCATCCGTGAAACTGGTGATCCCTTCCCGCGCGTACCGGGAGGTCGCTCGATCAATCGCGGCGAGGAGGGTGTGCCGCGGGTAGGGGCGGAGTAGGTCGAGCACCAGTGCCTGCGCCGTTTCCTGCAGCAGACCAGTCGGCTCCCCCAACTCATCCCGAACGACCCTGCCGCCCACCGGGTCGGCGAATCCCGGCACCAGCACGCCGGCGCGGCGCAGGGCTTCGGTATTGGCGATCCCTCCGTGGCCCGAGGTCCGCCTGATGAAGAGGGGCCGTCCGGCCGCCACCCGGTCCAGTGCCGCACGGTCGGGAAACCCGCCACCAAACCGATGGTGGTCGAAACCGCTGGCAACCAGCCAGCCGCCGTCGTCGCCCTCCCCCGCGGGACGGGTTTCGGCGGACGCGTGCAGCAGTGCGTAAACCTGGTCCAGATCGGTGAGCGGGGACAGGTCCACCTCACCGAGGGTGAGGCCGAACCACGCCGTATGACAGTGCGCGTCATTCAGTCCCGGGATCAGGACCTTGCCGTGCAGGTCGACGACCTCCCGGGCCGCCAACCCCGCGAGATCGTCGTCGAGGCCAACAATCCGCCCGTTCAGGATGCCGAGGCTGCCCGCCGTCGGGCGGGCGGGATCCATGGTGATGATCCGCGAGTTGGTGAGGATAAGATCCAGCTGCATGGTTCGCTCCGGGCGGTGAAGGGTTGGTGAGTTCTGGAGGGTGTGCCGTAGTCAGTGGGAATCACACAGGGGCACTACACACTTATTCCTACACGGTGGCGAAGTGCACCCAGACGCCGATCACCCAGACGCTTCCCGCAAGCAATGCGAGGCCAAGCTCAACGAGGATGCCAATGCCGGTGGCTTTCAGCGCTGCCCCGCTGGATGACAGGGCGGGAGCGAACTGACGCTGGCGGGCGAACTCGCTGGCGAACAGGCCCGCGGCAAAGCCGACAAACAGACCGACCACGGGGATCAGGAACATGCCGATCACCCCGGTGACCAGCCCCACCACAACTGAGCGGCTGGGAATCTGACGCTGCTGCAGTTTCCGACCGGTCAGGACGGCCCCGGCGAGCAACCCGGCGACGGCGAGGACCGCTCCGACGCCGAAGGCCACCCAGCCGGCGGTGCTGGAGACCACGAGTGCCCACATCAGGAGCGAGCCGATGATCAGGATGCTGCCCGGCAGGATGGGCACAATGACACCGGCGATGCCCACCACGATCAGCAGACCGCTCAGCACGGTCATCAGGATCTGAAATTCCATAGGGAAAGTCTCTCACTGCCCGGCCCCACTCCGGGCCACGCTTGTTCCGGCCACAAGGCATCACTAAGGTTACTGATAAAGCCCTAGGGCCCGATAGCAGGAGGCACGATGAGCACGCCAGGATCCGAGCACGACCCGTCCGACAGCAATACTCCCCGCGACACCACCCCCAAGCACGCCGGCGGAGCATCGGATCGTCGTGAGCCCAACTCGTCAACGCCCGACGACGGCGATGCCTCGCAGGCGCATACACCCGTCGACCCCTCCCGCGATAACGACGGCGATGCCACGCAGGCGCACACACCCGTCGACCCCTCCCGCGATAACGACCCCGACGCCACGCAGGCGCACAGCCACGTCCCCACCTCGCGTATCAGCGACAGCGACAGCGGCCACAACAATGGAAGTGATACCGCTGCGGTGACCAAGGAACAGCGCTACGGCGATGACCAGCCCACCGAGGTGCACCGGACTACCGACGGCGATCGCACCCGGGAGCACCGGACCCAGCCCGACGGCATGGCTGGCGCAGTCGCCACAGGGGCCGGTGCTGGCGCCACGGCGTCGCCCTCGACCAGGACCCAGCCGGTCACTGCACAGCCGGTAAGCCACACCGCTGATCCCGACGACGCCCGCTACCGGGACTCACATGACGATCGTCCCGCCCTGCCGGCATCAGCTGAACGTGCTGCACTTCTGCAGCATGAGAAGGACACCTATGGCGGCATGAAGTTTGGTTCAGCGTTCTTCGGTTGGCTTACCGCCACCGGGATGGCGGTCCTCCTGACGGCCCTGGTCGCCGCGGCCGGCGCAGTCTTCGGGTTGTCCACCAACACCGACCTCAGCGACGCAGCGGATCAGGTTGCCGCCGATCCGCAGACGGTTGGCATTACAGGAGCGATCGTTCTCCTGGCGATCCTGCTCCTCTCGTATTTCGCGGGCGGATATGTCGCTGGCAGAATGGCCCGGTTCAACGGCGCGAAGCAGGGAGTCGCCGTCTGGCTGTGGGCACTCATCATCGCGGTGCTGGTTGCGATTCTCGGACTGATCTTCGGCAGCCAGTTCGATATCCTGGCGAACCTCAACAGCTTCCCCCGCATCCCGCTCAATGAAGGCAACCTGACGACGGCGGGGATCATCGCCGTCGTCGTGGCCATCGCGGTGGCCCTCATCGGCGCGGTCCTGGGTGGCCTCACCGGCATGCGGTACCACCGCAGGATCGACCGGGCGGACTACGAAAACACCACCAGCCGCTAACGGTCAGCAGCACAGCGCCCCGCTGCGCCCCGCCCGTCACCAGACAGGCGGGGCGCAGATGTCTGTGGCCCCCTGTCCGACAATGAGGAGGCGGCAGGGTCACCGCCCGGGCGACCGCCGCTGCAGGCTCTCGAGGTGCTGGTTGTAGGCGGTGAGCTTGGCGTCGTCGTCCCGGTCGGCGGCGCGGTCCTCGCGGACCGCAGTGCGCTCGTCGTCCTTCCGCCAGGCCATGGCGACCCCCAGGGCAAGGAGAACGGTGGGGATTTCCCCAATCCCCCAGGCGATTGCCCCGCCCCGCTGCTGGTCTGCAAGCAGCGCCGCTGAATCGGTGAGCTGCAGGCTGGCCCACCAACTGGGCGCAAGAATCTCCGTGCCGCCCAGGAGGGAGAGCCCGAAGAATGCGTGGAAGGCCATGGTCGCCAGCAGGATGATGAGCCTGAACGGGTACGGTGACCGGGCCGGTCCCGGGTCAATCCCAATCAGCACCCAGGCAAAAAGGTACCCGGTAATGAGGAAGTGCACGATCATGAACAGGTGCCCCACGTGCGTGGACAGCGCCAGTTCGAAGACCGGCGAATAATAGAACCCCACCATGCTGCCCACGAAGATCAACCCGGCGACAGGCGGCCTGGTCAGGAAATGGCTGAACCGTGAGCGGAAGAGCCAGAGCACCCATTCCCTCAGACCCCGGCTGCCGTCGGTACGCGGCCGGGTCGCCTTCAGGAGCAGAAGTATCGGGGCGCCGAGCACAAACAGTACCGGGGCGTACATCATGAGGCCCATGTGCTGGATCATGTGACCGGAGAAGCTGGTCCTGCCGTACACGGCGGGACCACCGCTGGTGAGCCAGATCAGCAGCGCACAGCCAGCGAGGAACGCGAGGGTGCGGGGAATGGACCAGGCATCTCCCCGGCGCCGGATCCTGATGACCGCGGCGGTGTAGGCGCCCGCGGCGACGAGGATCAGGAGCCCTATCGTCCAATCGGGGTGCCACGATGTCAGGAAGCTGGGGACAGTGAGTGGCTCCGGGAATGGATAGCCGAGGAGGGACCGTTGCAGGTCGACGTCGGCAATTGACCCTTGCGGGACGGGTGGGGGGCTTGCGGCGAGGCCCGCGGACACCCCGATGGTGACGATCATCAGCGCAGCTTCGGACACCCCGAAGATGGTGAACGCCCGCCGGTCCTCGGGGTTGCGGTCCAGACGGGGCAGGATCCTGCGGCGTTGATACCACCCGGCGAGGCCCAGCACCGTGAGGCTGCTGACCTTCACCAGGACGAGGATCCCATAGGGCGTGGCCAGATCGGCGAAGGACCCGAGGCGGAGGCTGGCGTTGATGATGCCGGAGAACGCCACTGCCCCGACGGCCCAGGCGGCCAGCGCGGAATAGCGCCGAAGCACCCGGCCGGTGTCCTTGCCGAGCTGGGATCCCAGCAGCAGCACCGCCCCGAGGCCACCCACCCACACGCAAACCCCGATGAGGTGGAGGGCGAGCGAATTCACCGCATTGCCGTGCTCATCGGACCCGGCGGCATGCCCGGCCAAAGCCAACGGGAGGATCCCCAGCATCGCGATGGCCAGCGCGATACCCGCTCCGGTGGTTGACCGGACCATCGGCAGCATGACCACCAGGACGAGGACGGCCATGAGGGCCACCAGCAGAATCTGCCCCAGCTCCAGTTCCGTCGCGAAGAACAAGAAGATGGAGAAGAAGCCGGGGCTGAGAATCGACTGGCCCGCTGTATCGGCAGCAATCAGCACCAGCGAGGCGACCGAAGACACCAACCAGACGCCCGCTGACACACCTGCCCAACGCAGAGCCTTCCACTGGGCGAACCCGATGATGGACTTGTTACGGTTCGATGCTGGGAGGAGACCCGCACAGAGCACCAGGAAGCCGATGGTCAGGGCTGCGCTCAGGTCCTGGACAACGCGTGCCGCGGGTCGCGCATGCACCACGAAGTCGCCGGGATCCGCCATCGTGGTCCGGTACGTGGTCAGGGCCTCGCTGAAGTACATCGCCAGGATGGCGGCCGCAAGGCTGATCGGAACCGCGATCCCGAGCACCACCCGGACGACGGTGCGCTCCGGGCTACCCGCCTCCGGCAACCGATCCCCGGCTGCCTCATGGGCCGGGTCGGGGTCCGCTTTCGACGAGAGTGGGTCTTGCTGAGGCGCCGAGGGCCCCGAATGCGCTATGCCGGTCATAAATCCTCCTGAATACTCAGTCTAGCTACTTCTACGAAACGTAGAAGTGCGCTTGAAGCATTGCCTACGCTTTGCCGAGGCTTTGCGCGCGGTCGCCGATCAGTTGAGGATGTAACCATGGAGATCCGCACCCCTCGTTTTGCCCACGACCGGCCGTTTGGCTTGCTCCTGGTCGTCACGGGGCTGGTGGGATGGCTCGCGTCCGGGCAGCTGGTTCTGGAGCGGCTTGCCGTCTACGCCGACCCGAACTACGTCACCAGCTGCGACGTCAACGCCTTTGTCTCCTGTGGTGAGGTTTTCAAGACCTGGCAGGCCAGCCTGTTCGGCTTCCCGAACCCCCTCCTGGGCATCGTCGCATTCAGCGTGGTGATCACGACGGGGGCCCTGCTCCTCGCCGGCGCCACGGTAGCGAAATGGTACTGGCGTTCGCTCCAGATCGGCGTCGCGGCGGGGATGGTCTTCACCATCTGGCTATGGAGTCAGGCGCTCTTCGCGATCGGCGTCCTCTGCATTTACTGCATGGTGGTATGGGCGGCCATGATCGTTCTCACCACGTTCCTTACGTCACGAAATTTTCTCCGTGGCGTGTTCCCCGCGGGTGAGCGGTTCCGTGGGCTCCTCGGCGGATGGACCGGCACGACGGCGGCGCTCCTGCTGATCATGACGGCGGCCACCGTGTTTTTCCGCTTTGTCGGGGTGTTCGCCTAGCTACCCGCGTCCGCTGGTACTCCGGAAGCGCAGGGGAGGGGCCGGTGCTTCCGGAGTACCCGTCAGCTTCGGCGGCGCGCCCGCCAATTCCGTGCCGATGGCGTCGCGCCGCCCGGTCCAGAACGCACGGAAGGGCGCAAGCCACTGGTCGACGTCCTGGAGCGGGCCGGCCTCCACCGCGTAGAGGCGGCGGGTGCCGTCCCCCCGCACCCGGGCAAACCCTGCTTCCCTCAGCACCCGGAGGTGCTGGGACACGGCTGGTTGCGAGATCCCGAACTCTGTTCGGATCACCCGGGCAATATCGCCGGCAGACCACTCCTCGCCGAGGAGCAGTTCCAGAATCCGGCGGCGGACCGGGTCCCCCAGGACATCAAACGCATGCATAAGCAGAACCTATCAAAGAGTGCTTATATAACTCTGGTCGCATATTCCTGCCGTTCCGGCCGCGAGCCCAGCGTGCCGGACTTCCGGCCGGAACGGGTGGATCGTCCAAAGTCGTCGAAGACTTACGGCGAAGGCTTACCGCCGTTGACGTTAAGCGTCTCGCCGACTACGTAGCTGGACTCCGACGACGCCAGGAAGACGTACGCCGGGGCAAGCTCGGTGGGCTGTCCGGCGCGACCCAATGGGGTGTCCTTGCCGAACTCGGGCAGCTTGTCCTTCGGCTGTCCATCCGAAACCTGCAGTGGCGTCCAGATGGGACCCGGCGCGACCGCGTTCACCCGGATGCCCTTGGGTGCCAGCTGTTCGGCCAGGCCCTTGGTGAAGTTGTTGATGGCCGCCTTGGTGCTCGCGTAGTCCAGCAACGTCGAAGATGGACTGTAGGCCTGGATCGAGGTGGAGTTCACGATGCTTGACCCGGGCTTCAGGTGCTTCAGCGCCTCGCGGGTGATCCAGAAGAACGAGTAGATGTTGGTCTTGAAGGTCTCATCCAACTGCTCATCGGTGAGGTCCTCGAGGCTCTCGACGGCGATCTGCTTCCCGGCATTGTTCACCAGGATGTCCAGACCACCCAACTGCTCGGCCGCATCGTTCACGAGTGACCGGCAGAATGCTGCGTCGGTCAGGTCGCCCGGAAGCTTGACGGCCTTCTGGCCAGCCTCCTCGATGATGCGGGCAATCTCGATTGCGTCCGGCTCCTCCTCGGGGAGATACGACAGTGCCACGTCGGCGCCTTCACGGGCAAAGGCAATCGCAACTGCTGCGCCAATGCCGGAGTCCGCTCCGGTGATCAAAGCCTTCCGGCCCTGGAGTCGGCCGGTGCCGCGGTACGACTTCTCGCCGCGATCGGTCTGTGGTTCCAGGTCCCGATCCAGCCCAGGCTCGGGTTGATCCTGTTTAGGCGCCGAGATGCTAGGGAACCGTGTTACCGGATCCTGGAAGGTGTACTGGTCTGTGGTCAACGTCTTGTCTGTCATCTATTTCCTCACTGCCGTGCGAATGTACGGTCCGTGCAGACCAGCCGGGGTGCGGATGAGATGTCACGACCCCTGAAAGCTAAGTCTACTGACTATTCTATGGCGTGAGGGCTTCCGGAGACAAGGTGGCACTGGGCAACTAAAAGATCTGGGCGAAGAATCCCGCGCCAATGCTTGCCACCAGGGCAATGATGAGGAGCCAGACGATCGGTACACGATATTTGTTGATGAAGCGCATGGTTCCCCAGTCTAGGCGAGCGCGGCCGAACACCCTCTTTCCCGGAAATAATTGGCGGCCCCGCCACGCTGCAGAGGGTATGAACAACCTTGTCGCGGTAACTGGATCGACGGGGGCCCTGGGCGGCTCCACGGCACGTCTACTCTCGCCGGCCGGGCTGCCACTTCGCCTGCTGGTCAGGGACCTGAGCCGCGCGCCGGCCCTGCCGATGGCGACCGCCGTTCAAAGCAGCTATGCCGAGCGGTCGGCAGCCGTCGCGGCCCTCGAGGGGGTGCACACGCTCTTTATGGTGTCAGCGGGTGAAGCCGAGGACCGCGTCGACCAGCACCTCACGTTCGTCGACGCAGCCCGGGAGGCGGGCGTCCGCCACGTCGTGTACACCTCATTCTTCGGCGCGGCCCCTGACGCCACATTCACCCTGGGACGCGACCACTGGGCCACCGAAGAGCATCTTCGCAACTCCGGGATGGCGTACACCTTCCTCCGCAACAACCTCTACCTCGATGTGCTGCAGCACTTTGCCGACGACGCAGGAGTGATCCGCGGCCCGGCGGGCACCGGCCGGCTGGCAGCGGTGGCCAGGGACGACGTCGCCCAGGTGGCCGCGGTGATTCTCAGGGCACCTACACGGCGATCGCTGAAGGCGGGCTGGCCCGGACCACGACGACGGTGCAGGATCTCACCGGACGGCCAGCCCGGGATCTCGCCAGCGTTCTCCATGAGGGCCGCTAGGCTCAGGCATATGCGCAAAGACTTCAGCAGGGACTCCACCTCAGCACGGGACTTTTACCGCCTCCTGACCTCGACGGTGGTGCCGCGGCCGATCGCCTGGGTGTCCTCCCGGTCGGCGGCCGGCGACGACAACCTCGCCCCGCATTCGTTCTTCACCATCGCGTCAGTGAACCCGCCGGTCGTTCAGTTCACCTCGGTGGGCCGCAAGGACACGCTGCGCAACATCGAGGAGACCGGCGAATTTGTGGTGAACCTGGCCCCCGAGCCACTGTTCGAGCAGATCAATGCGACCGGCACAAACTTCGACCGCGACGTCAGCGAGTTCGACGCCGCAGGCCTCACCCGCGAGCCGAGCCTCACCATTGCCACCCCACGGGTCCTGGAGTCGCCGGTCGCCCTGGAGTGCAAACTCCACCAGGTCCTGCCCATCGGGGATTGCTTCGTGGTCTTCGGCGAGGTCACCCACGCGGCTGTCTCGACCGAGGTGCTCGAGGGCACCCATCCGCTGATGGACCGCCTCAAACCACTGTCACGGCTGGGCAGGGACGAGTGGGGTACCACGGGGGCGATCCAGACGATCAAACGGATCCCGGTCGAAGAATGGCCGGGGCACTTCGGCGGCTCAACGGGTCCCGCGTAAACAGCCGGAGCAGCAGTGCCCTGAAGAACATCCGCTCATCCTTGGGCTACGCGCTGGCCATCAGGAGAGGATTCCTAGTGAAGGTAGCAGCACACTGCTACCTATGCCGCTAAGTGCATACTTGCAGGCGGCGTCCAGCTAACCTGCGTAACCTCAAAGGAATCGCGGGGTTAGCAATCCCTCCGTCTGCTGTGAAGCAGCATCCTACGCAGGGACACTTATTGACTATCGCAACCTCCGGTCGCAGCGTGCGCGTTTCCAAGCCGAACGACATCGTCGCCTCCTACTCCATCCTGCTCAAGCAGGTGCGCAAAGAAGGGTTGCTGAACCGGCGGCGTCGTTTCTACGTCGCGGTCTTCGCCGCTCTTGCCCTGACCATGGGTGCGGCCTGGACCGGGTTTGCCCTGCTGGGTGACACCTGGTTCCAGCTGCTGATCGCTGGCGTGCTGGGCATCGTCTTCACGCAGATCGCCTTCCTGGCCCATGAGGCCTCGCACCGGCAGATCTTCAAGACCCGCGGTGCCAATGACTGGTCCGGTCGAATCCTCGCCGCTGGCGTCGTGGGCATCAGCTATCAGTGGTGGATGAACAAGCACACCCGCCACCACAACGACCCCAACATGGTGGGCAAAGACCCCGACATCGAGATCGATACCATCTCTTTCATCGAGGAAGACGCGGCGAAAGCCAAAGGACTCCATGCCTGGATTACCCGACGCCAGGGGTACCTGTTCTTCCCGCTCCTCACTTTCGAGGGGATCAACCTGCACGCCAAGTCCATCGGAACCCTTTTCCGGCCCGGCGCGGTGCAGGGCCGCTGGATCGAGCTTGCCCTGCTGGCCATGCGCTTCGGTGCCTACCTCGGCATCCTGTTCTGGTTCCTTCCCGTGGGCATGGCCTTCGCCTTTATTGGGGTCCAGATGGCCGTGTTCGGTGTCTACATGGGCGCGTCCTTCGCCCCCAACCACAAGGGCATGCCGATCATCCCGAAGAACAGCAAGCTCGACTTCTTCCAGAAACAGGTTCTTACCTCGCGGAATATCCGGGGCGGCAACTTCGTGAACAACGCCTTCGGTGGACTCAACTTCCAGATCGAGCACCACCTGTTCCCGGACATGCCCCGCCCGCACCTGCGCAAGGCGGCCCTGATTGTCCGCGAGCACTGCGAACGCCTGAAGGTGCCCTACACCGAGGTGGGCGTCGCCGCCTCCTACGGAGCCGTGGTGTCCTACCTGAACCGGGTGGGCCTGGCCGCGCGTGACCCCTTCGACTGCCCCATGGTCAACAAATACCGGCACCAGTAGCCGACGCGTTCCCGCTTTGACGGCGGCCTCCACCAACCCCTGGTGGAGGCCGCCGTCGTTGTTTGTGACAGGATCATTTCATTTGCCTCTTGCCGGATCATTCTCCTGAATTGAAGGACACATACTCATGACTCTCCCGAACTATCACATCGCAGTCATCGCTGGTGACGGTATCGGCACTGAAGTTATGCCCCCGGCCCAGCGATTGCTGGAGGCCGCCGGAGCGCGGTACGGGTTCTCCTTCGAGTGGGAGGAACTTGAGTGGGGCTGCGAGTACTATGCGCGCACGGGCGCCATGATGCCGGAGACGGGCCTGGCCCAACTGGCCGAGTGCGACCAGATCCTCCTGGGCGCCGTCGGCTATCCCGGTGTGCCCGACCACGTCTCGCTGTGGGGGCTGCTGATACCCATCCGCCGCGCGTTCCAGCAGTACATCAACCTACGGCCGATCAAGCTGCTTCCCGGGATCGAGAGCCCACTGCGCAAGGTGCCCGCCGGGGGCATCGACTTCCTGGTGGTGCGGGAGAACAACGAGGGCGAGTACTCCGAGAGCGGTGGGCGCCTGTACCGCGGAAGCCCCCAGGAAATCGCCATTCAGGAATCAGTGTTCTCCCGGTTCGGGGTGGAGCGTGCCATGCGTTACGCCATCGGTCTGGCGGAACAGCGCGAGGGTAAGCTCGCCTCGGCCACCAAGTCCAACGGGATCATCCACACCATGCCGTTCTGGGACGAGATCTTCCGGGAACTCGGCGCCGAGCATCCCCACCTGGAGATTTCCGAGTACCACATCGACGCGCTGGCCGCCCTGTTCGTGCTGGACCCAGCGCGGTTCGACGTCGTCGTCGCCTCGAATCTGTTCGGTGACATCCTCACGGACCTTGGCGCGGCCATTATCGGAAGCATCGGCATCGCGCCGTCCGCCAACCTGAACCCGGAAAAGGAGTTCCCCTCCATGTTCGAGCCGGTGCACGGCTCCGCGCCGGACATTACCGGCCAGGGCAAGGCGAATCCACTTGGCCAGGTCTGGGCGGCATCAATGATGCTCGATCACCTGGGCCACCAGGATGCGGGCGAGGCAATCATGACGGCGATGGGACACGTCCTCGAAGAGACCGAGGTGCGCACCCCGGACCTGGGCGGATCGGCCAGCACCGAAGAGGTGTCCGAGGCGCTCATCAACGCGTTTAACGCCGCTTCACCGGCCTGACTGCCCGAACGCCTGGTCCGGACAATTACCCGTCCGGGCTAGGCGTTCCACAACCCGTACGAGTCGGCCAGGGAGGAAATTTTCTGCGCACGGGCCAGCCTCGGCAGGTACGATCCGTCTCCCACCACCGCACCGGCGGCATGAGCGCTCAGGAGCTCGTAGGCCCACATGATCTCGGACTCGCTGGGTGAGAGGCCCTTGTTGATCGTGTCGGTAGCGTCCGGCAGGAGGCACAGCTTCCCGGTCATCCCCATGGACGCCGTGACCTTGCAGGCCTCAAGCAGGGTATCGCCGAGGGCGCCGACGGTGGGTCCATCGATTGGGCCCGGCAGTTGACCCACCCGTGATGCGACCACCAGCTTCGCCCTCGCATAGGCGAGCGCCATCGGCTCGTCGGAGGCGCCGGTGTCCCGACGGAAATCGCCGACCCCGAACGCCAGCCGGAAGGTGCCCGGAGCGCTGGCAATCGCCGTGGCGTTCTCGATGCCCAGCGCAGACTCAATCAGCGCGAGCACCGGGGTGCCCGCCTGCAGTCGCATGGCGGTGTGGGTGACTTGTTCGGGCTTCTCGGTCATGGCCAGCATCACTCCGCGGAGCCCTGGCGCCTTCGACAGCGCCGCCAGGTCATCGGCCCAAAAGTCGGTTTCAATGCCGTTGACGCGGACCCAGGCGGTCATGCCGGTCGAGAGCGCTTCGACCACCCGCTCGCGCGCCTCCTGCTTGCCGTCGGCCGGGACGGCATCCTCCATATCGAAGACCACCGAGTCGGCCTCCGAGGTCAAAGCGGGCGCGAAGTTGGACTCGGACGCCGCTGATGCAAGCAGCCAGGAGCGGGAAAGCTTGGCAGGAAGCGCAGCAGCGCGGCTGTTTCTTAAGGAAGCCATACTAGAACACTACTGAACCGTCGGAGCCATAATCCACCGCAGCACCGTAGGCGACGTAAACACTACGACCAATTCGCCGCTCGGCCGTCCGTGACTCCGGGTCGCCGGTGACGACGGCAAGCAGAGATCGTCCTACGATCACCGTGGGTGCACGTGTTTCTCCTGGGCAATCAGCCGCCGCGCTGCTGATGGCCATTCTGGGCTTCGACAGACTCCAGGCGGACGGGCGGTCCGACACCGAGCACCGAATCGGTAAGCGAGTCAGGTAACCTAATGGCGCGTTGGCCCGGCGTCCAGCACTCCACCCATTGGCTGAGAGCCGCCGATTTGTCGGCAGATTCCACACCACCCAACCAAACAGATGGTCCCGTCAGCGCCGTCTCGGAGAAGCGAAGTGCTACCGCAGCGACAGCGCCCTGCGCGCAGTGCTGCAGACACCCCGCAGAGATGAGTACGCCACCCGAGGAGCGGGCGACTGCGTCGGCGAGTCCGCCACCGCCCGCGGCCCGCATGAGCGCCGCGCAACGATGGCCTGCGCACAGGGCGACGACGACACCCGCACCCGGCGCGTTGACTTCGCTCATCGGACTAGCCCTGACGGGCTTTCATCCGAGGGTTCTTCTTATTGATGACAAAGGTCTTACCGCGTCGCCTGACAATCTGTGCTCCTGGTACTTTTTTCAGGGCCCGAAGGGAGTTGCGAACTTTCATGATGCTCCTTTAGCGTTCTTGGCCAGGTACTGCCTGGTTGCCAGTTCTGATGTGGGGTAGATCCGTCCCGTCTTCCAGTTCCTCATCGGTGAGGGCGCAGTCGCTGAGTGTCTGGACAATGACCCCTGCATCGATATCGTCGCCGGTGAGCGCAAGGTGCGTGCCCCGGCACAATTCACCATGGGTATCCAGGCTCCATGCGCCACCGTTGCCGAGCGAGATGCGGGGGCCAACTCCGTGGACCGCAATGCGGGTGTTCAGTACGCCGGCGATCCAGACGCTGCCCCTGACGAAACAGCAGCCCTCGGATATGGTGCCCAGCGCGGTGCGGAACCGATCTGGGTGCAAGGGTCGATCGATTCGCAGCTGAAAGGTACTAAACGGCGCGAAGGATGCCGACGGCGCAAAGACTCCACCGGGAAGACTCCGCGCACGGGACGCGGCATCGTCATGCACGCCAAAGTCTTCGGCGACCATTTCACCGGCAGTCAATACCCGGGCGTGGGGCGCCACTTCGCCGATGAGTTGGCAGCCGCGCAACGAAAGCTCTTCGTTTACCCCCAGCAATTCGCTGGTGGTCGTCAGCACCGTATCTGCAAACAGAAGCTCCCCCACCAGGAATTCGCCGGGGGTTCGCGAGTCTTCAGGAACAGCCGTGTAGCCAGAAGCGAACAGGGTGTGATGGTCCCAGAGTTGGTCTTCGACATCTTCTGCCCGCACCGCAACGGCGACAATATCAATACGGAACGCTTGGGGGCTCACCGCATGCAGCCCATCGATCGCGTTCTCGGCAGTGGTCCCTGGCGGCAATCCGACAATGGCCAGTGGGACTGAAGCCTCCTTCAACCGAAGGAGGGCCGGCGCGAGGTCAAGCCTCACAGTGCAGCTGAGGCACCCATGCTCGAGGAGAGTCGATTCCCATTCCACGAGCTCGTTGTCCCGATGGACGCGGCGGGTCACCACTCCCTCGTCCAGCAGGTCATGGCTAATTACCGGTGTCCCCGGATAAAGATTTGCGACCCTCGCCGTCACGCTATCGCGGCTGAGGGCATCGAGAGAAGTAATCAGGATGAGATGCATGAGTCCAACTATATGAGAATCGTTCTCATATAGGAAATCTCTTCCACTGCGTCATGGTTTCCGCGGAGATCCCTCAGTTCCGCGGGGTCACGCGTCCCATCCGCATCGTCGGGGTCGCTAGTGGGCGGTCAACCCCACATGGCGGGCGATGTCCCGGCCAACCTGCTCCAGCAGGGTCGCCGCATTGGCGATGCACCGCTCGACGTCGGGCTCCAGGTCTGTGAGGGCGAACGTGCGCTCGAAGCCCGCCGTCGTCAGCTGCTCGGGGGTCAGGACCGTACGGCCGCAGACGGCCACCGCCCGGACCTTTGCTGCAGCAGCGGCGTTCGCCACTCCCATCGGAGTCTTGCCACCCAGGCTCTGTTCGTCGAGGCTGCCCTCGCCGGTAATCACCAGGTCGGCGTCACGCAGTTTCGCGGCCAGTCCGGTGAGCTCCAGCACGACGTCGATTCCCGGCCGGCGCCGAGCGTTCAGGACGGCGAGCGCCGCATAGCCGACGCCACCGGCCGCGCCCGCGCCGGGTGCTGTCACCATGTGGGCGGCCCTCGGACCCGCCGCGTCCGCGAGGACACTCACGAACCGGGCCAGTGCCGCGTCGAGTTCCTCGACATCCGCTGGGGCCGCGCCCTTCTGTGGCCCGAACACTGCGGCGGCCCCTGTGGGGCCGAGCAGCGGATTGTCGACGTCGGACGCCAGGGTGATGAACGCGGCCTCCAGCCGGGGGTCAAGGCCGGCCAGGTCGATTCGGCTGAGCCCGGCGAGCGCCGCGCCGCCGTGCGGAAGGTCGACGCCGTCGTCGTTCAGCAGCCTGGCCCCCAATCCGGTCAGGACACCTGCACCGCCGTCCGTGTTGGCGCTGCCCCCCACCCCGAGCACGATGTCCGTGCAGCCGCGGTCGAGGGCGAATCTGATCAGCTCGCCGGTTCCGCGGCTGGTGGCGCCGCGTGCGTCAAGGCTGCCCCCCGGCAACACGGCGAGGCCGGAGGCGAGAGCCATCTCGATCACGGCCTGCTGGCCTCGGATCGCGATCGGCGCCTGGAGCGGTTCCCCGGTCGGTCCGGTGACGACGGTGAGGTGGAGGGTAAATCCAGCGGCCACCGCGGCGTCCAGGGTGCCCTCTCCGCCGTCGGCCGCCGGCACCTGGTCGATGGTGAGGTTGGCGTCCGGCCCGGCTGCCGCACGTATCCCGGCGGCCACTGATTCGGCGACCTCGGGGGCGGACAGCGAGCCCTTGAACTTGTCCGGTGCTATCACGATGCGCATAGTGCCATTACATCACTGGCGGCCTGGCCCGGGTCGCTGTGTGTCCTGTCATGAGGCGGCCTCGTGTTCGGGACCTCTGGATCGAGGCGTGAGCTGGCGGAGCACCTTGCCCCGTTCCTCTACCGGGGTGTTCGCCACGATCAGCGCGCCAACGGTGAAGCACGGGCTGGAGTCCACCACCGCCCTTCTCCTGTCTTCAGACTGCTGTCTTCACACAGATTATTTGCCGGACAGCTGATTGATCAGCTTGAACAGGCCGGAGTGGTCCAGATCGCCGTCACCAGTAGCGACGAGCGAGGCAACCAGTTGCGCGGATACGGCACCAAGTGGGGTGGCGACGCCGGCTTCGCGGGCTGCTGAGGTGACAATGCCGAGGTCTTTGTGGTGCAGTGCGAGCCGGAACCCGGGGTCGAAGTTGCGGTCGAACATCTTCTGGCCCTTCTGGTCCAGCACTTTGGAGCCCGCCAGTCCGCCGCCGAGCACTTTCAGGGCGGACGCAGTGTCCACGCCGTACGCCTCAAGGAAGGTGATGGCTTCGGCGAGGACGCCGATGTTCACTGCGACGATCAGCTGGTTGGCAGCCTTGACGGTCTGCCCGGACCCGGACGGACCCACGTGCACGATGGTTTTCCCGACGGCGGCGAAGACGTCCTGGGCGGCCTCGAAGTCGGCCGCGTCGCCGCCGACCATGATCGACAGGGCTCCGTCAATGGCGCCCTGCTCGCCTCCGGAGACGGGCGCGTCGAGAGGGCGCAGTCCGGCATCCCTGGCCTCGTCGGCGAGGCGGGCGGCGACGTCGGGCCGGATGCTGCTGGCGTCGATCCACAGGGCTCCCTGCCGGGCGTTCGCAAACACGCCGCCAGCACCACCGACGACCTCTTCAACGTCGGGGGAATCCGGCACCATGGTGATGACGACGTCGGCATCGGCCACCGCGTCGGCGATGCTGGAGGCACCGCGCCCGCCCTCGGCGGTGAGCTTGTCGATCCGGCCCTGGCTGCGGTTGTACCCGGTGACGGTGTGACCGGCGGCGACGAGGTTAAGGGCCATCGGGAGCCCCATGATGCCGAGTCCGATGACTGCAACGTGTGTCATTGTGCTGATCCCCTACTGCTGACGGTGGTGGCGAGCCAGGAAAATGCCTGGTCGGCGGGTGTCTTGTATTCGAGGCCTATAAGGCCCTGGTACCCCCGGGTGCGGCTGCGGTCGATCCAGTCCGTCAGCGGGAGGTTGCCGCTACCAGGGGCACCACGACCGGGCGCATCGGCGATCTGGATGTGCCCGAAGTCCTGGGCATGGGCGTCGATGACGGCGCCGACGTCGTCGCCGTTCACTGACAGGTGGTAGAAATCGGCGAGGAGCTTGATGTTGGTGGTGCCGCGGGCGTGCACCCGGGCGATCACGTCGAGGGCGTCCTGGGCGGTCTTGAGCGGGTAGCGGTCGGCACCGCTGATCGGTTCCAGGAGCACGATTCCGCCGATCGCGGCGACCGCCTCCGCGGCGAGCACCAGGTTGTCGACGGCGAGCGCGTCCTGCTCCTCCGTACTGACCCCTTCCACACGGTTGCCGTACAGGGCGTTGAACGCCGTGCACCCCAGACGCTCTCCAATCCCGACCACCACAGGCAGGTTCTCCCGAAAGTCCTCGCTGCGTTCGGGCCAGGACACCAGGCCGCGGTCCCCGCCGGGCATGTCCCCAGCGTTGAAATTTAGTCCGGTCAGCTGGACGCCCGCACTGGTGATGGCGTGCTCGAACTCCTCGATCTCAGCTGCCGACGGGGTGGACGTGGGGAAGGGCCACCAGAACTCGACCGCGTCGAACCCGGCCGCTTTCGCCGCCACCGGGCGCTCCAGCAGCGGCAGCTCAGTGAGCAGGATTGAACAGTTCACTGTGTAGGTCATCAGGAACCCCAAATTCTCTTGTTATTCCGCGCACTGGAATGCGTCTTTTATCTGACGAAAGACTAGGTCGGGTCGAAGATGCCCGTCAACCAGTTTCTCGATAGATACGGCCCAGAGAGCAAGATCCGCCGCTTGCAACCGGCGGATCTTGCCCCGAGGGCCGCTTTTGTGTCGGCAGCGGTGCGTGAGGGCCGCTTTTGTGCCGACAACTGCGTGTGAGGGCCGCTTTTGCGCCGGCAACGGCGTGCGAGGGCCGCCGTTGTAGCGGCAGCGGCGTGCAGCTAGGACCGCGTGCGGCGCTAGGCTGCTCGACGCGCTTCAGCTCTCCGAAGGTGAGTGAGGATCCGTGCCTTGAGTTCCGCTTCCCTGAACAGGTCAGACCATTCGATCCGCAGGATGGTCCATCCGAGCTCGACCAGTGCCTTCTCGCGTCGGCGCTCCTCAAAGAGGACCTGGGAAGTGGGCTGATAGTCGAAGTACTTGATGCGACCATCAAACTCCATGGCTGCCCGTAGCTCTCGCCAGGCGAAGTCCAGTCTGTAGTCACCCAGCCTGCTGGAGACCCATACCTGCTGTTCGGGCATCGGAATCTGCTGGGATCGCATGGTATCCAGGGTGAGCGTTTCGCCGGGAGATTCCGACAAATGGCTCGCATTCGCTATCACCCGCCGTGCGTTCCGGATGCCTTTGTGATTGACGAGACTCTCAGTGACGCGTTTCATTCCCTCCCTGCTGGCCCCCAATCTGAGGGCGTGTTCAGCTGTGACAAGTCCCTGCCGATACTGGAGGATCCGTGAGCAGTCCACCACCGTACGCTCCAATGAGGTGACGAGCAGGCCGCGCCTCTGGGTCACCTCCGGGGCCGTCAACCACCCCTGATGTTTGCGCACATCCCGGGCATGGCTCGTCGGCGAAACACTCGACGACTGGGTGATGTGGATCAGGAGATCAGGGTTCAACAGGTACAACCCGTGCAGACGAGCTGCCGAAGTATGGCTATAGACCGGAGTTTCATTGCCCAGGGACCCCCCGACCGCGCGATGCGCAACCACCCGAAGCACTTGCTGGCCGTTCGTCGTCAACGTCTTCCACCGTTCACTGGACTGGTAACAGCCGCGCCGGAGCCGGACCAGCTCCCCCTGCCGGGCTAGGGCGGCGATGGTGGCGGTGGTCAACCCCCGGTTAAGGAGTTCAGGTGTAAGCCATAGCTCCTGTCGCTCCAGCCAATCCAACCTCGTCATGGCAATCAGGATGCCCAGCCAAACCGTGCACCACCATGGGTCTCCTTGGTTATGTGGACAACCCGCTCGAGTCCGTTGCAGGCGGTGGCTGCGACGCATACCTGCAACAGCACGCTTCCGCCTGACACCCGATGCCGCCTGCGCCAGAAACGGCCCTTAGGGCAAGACCTGCCGCGTGCAAGCGGCGGATCTTGCCCTAAGGGCCGTTTTTGCGGAGAACCACCAGGGGACCCCACAAACACGCCGGGAACAATTGAAGGGATCCATGCGTTTGCATCTACATAACGGCGTCCACCGCTGGATCTAACGAGGAGGAAGTGTGACCGCACAAACCGAAGGGCTCCACCACGTCACCGCAATTGCGGGTGACCCCCAGAAGAACATCGACTTCTACATCAAGGGCCTGGGCCTGCGACTCGTCAAGAAGACCGTGAACTTCGACGATCCCGGCACCTACCACCTCTACTACGGCGACGAAGCCGGCAGCCCCGGCTCCCTGCTGACCTTCTTCCCCTGGCAGGGCATTCGAAGCGGCAAGGTCGGCACCGGACAATCCACCACCACCGCGTTCTCTGTCCCCGAGGGCACCCTCGGCTGGTGGCAGGAGCACTTCAAGGCCATCGGCGTCGATTCCTCGATCGCCCGCGCGTCCTCCGAGGAAGAGCGCCTGTCGCTCCGCGATCCGGACGGCCTCCAGATCGACCTGGTGGCGTCGTCGCTCTCTGATCCGCGTAACCCGTGGGACTCCGCCTCCGTCCCCGCCGAATATGCCGTCCGCGGCCAGCACTCATCGGTGCTCACCGTCGAGGATCCCACCGCGAGCCTCGAAACCTTCACCCGGGACCTGGGCATGAAGATCCTCAGTGAAACCGATGGGCGGTACCGTCTCAGCACGCACGACGGCGAGCCCGGCACCGTCGTCGACCTGGTCACCGACCGCCGCGGCGAGCGCGGCCTCGTGGCCGGCGGCACCGTCCACCACATCGCGTTCCGGGTGCCCGACCAGGCTACCCAGGAGGTGTGGCGCCAGGAGCTGGCGGAGCGCGGCTACGCGGTCACGGCCATCCTTGACCGCCAGTACTTCACCTCGATCTACTTCAGGGAGCCAGGCGGCACCCTGCTGGAAATCGCGACCGACACCCCGGGCTTCGACATCGACGAGCCGCTGCTTGAGCTGGGCCGCTCCCTGAAACTGCCACCATGGCTGGAGCCCAACCGGGACGCCATCTCGCACGCGGTCGCGAAGATCAAGGTGCCCGATGAGAACAACCCGTCCATCGCCACCTTCCTGAGCTAGGAGCACCAGATGACCAACGTTGACCAGTGGCCGCACCTCCACGACGCGGGAACACCCGACAGCCCCGTCCTCCTGCTGCTCCATGGCACTGGCGGCACCGAACATGACCTGCTGCAGCTGGCCCAGCGGCTGGCGCCCGGGGCGGGTTACCTCGCCCCACGGGGTCCGGTGCAGGAACAGGGAATGAACCGGTGGTTCCGCCGCTTCGGCGAGGGCAAGTTCGACGTCGACGACGTCGTCCGGCGCGCCAGCGAGCTTGCCGACTTCGTTCAGTGGGCCCGCCAGAACTACGGCCTGGGCGAGCGGAAGGTCATCGCGGTCGGGTTCTCCAATGGCGCGAACATCGCCCTGGCCACGGTGCTGTTGCACCCCCAGGCACTGGCCGATGTTGTCGCCTTCTCCGGGATGTATCCGCTGGGTGACCGGTCGTTCGACGGCGACCTGTCAGGAACCGCCGTCGCCCTCTTCAACGGGGAGGCAGACGCCATGGCGCCGCTGACCAGCGTGACGCAGCTGAAGTCGGTGCTGGACAACACGGGATCCGACGTCCACCAGGTGGTGCGCGAGGGTGGGCACGGCGTGCACCCCGTCGAGGTGGATGCCGCGGCAACGTGGATCGGCTCCCGCACCGCCCCCGCCGCCGGGTAAACCACCTCTACCCCAGCCCACCCAGCCAATCGAGTCGGTCAGGGTGGGTGCCTCGAGGCCGCTGTCCCCCACGCAGCGGCCCCGCGGCACGATTAGTTGGGTGCCCTCCACAGCGAGCACCCGGGTCCGTCGCCGGTCACCGTCAGGCGTGCGCCGCCGCGGCCTGCGGCGCCGTCGCAAGACGAGGCAGCACGTGTTCAGCCCAACGGGCCTTCACCGTCGCAACGGCATCGGCGCCCGGGTGTCCCAGATGCACCGCCGTCGATTCCGTCCCGGGCCTGACCCAACCGGTCATCGGCGAGGAGCCCCACGATCGCAGTCACATCATCGACGACCGCCAACCTCAGGTGGGCAGCACGCCCATGCGCGAGGTCCAGCGCTTTCAACTGTGCCATCGCCCCCAATGTACTCGTCGCGAGGGTGCCCGCGGTTGGGTCGCCCCATCACGCCCTTGTCAGCGACGCACCCCCGACATAGCATCCAGTAATGGATGCTGTTGAGTACACTCCGCGCCGCGATCAACTGGTCTACACGTTTGGTGGCGCCGCGCCGGTGATGACCGTCCAGCCCGGGACGGTGTTGAAACTGTGGTCCGAGGACGCATTCAATCACGCGTTGACCAGTGTCGATGACCTGTCCAGCGAGAAGGTCGACCTGCGGTTTGTGAACCCCCAGACCGGCCCGTTCTACGTGGCTGGCGCGGAGCCCGGTGACACGCTGGCCATCCACATCGTCGATCTGACGCCGGCCCGTTCCTGGGGTGCGTCTGCCACCATTCCCTTCTTCGGCGGGCTGACCAGCACTGACCGGACCGCGTTTCTCCAGGAGCCTTTGCCGGACACCACCTGGATCTATCACGTGGATACGGCGCGGCAGCAGGTCGGGTTCCAGGCGCGATACACCGACTTCGAGGTAGCCTTGCCGCTCGAACCGATGCTCGGCACCATCGGCGTGGCGCCGCCCGGTGGCGAGGTGCGCTCGTCGCTGGTGCCCGAACGGTTTGGCGGGAACATGGACTCCCCCGAGGTCAAAGCCGGTACCACCGTCTACCTCGGCGTGAACGTCGAAGGTGCGCTGTTCTCGATCGGTGATGGGCATTACCGGCAGGGCGAAGGCGAGGCTTGCGGCACAGCCGTCGAAGGCGCCATGAACTCCACCATCATCGTTGAGCTGATCAAGGGTGGCGCGCCCGCCTGGCCGAGGCTCGAAAGCGACAGCCACTGGATGGCCGTCGGTTCCTCCCGGCCCATGGAGGATTCCTGGCGGATCGGTCAGGTGGAAATGGTGCGGTGGTTCGAGGAACTCTTCGGACTGCACCAGATGGACGCCTATCAGCTGCTCACCCAGACAGCGCTGGCACCCATCGCCAACGCCGTCGACGCCAACTACAGCGTGGTCATTAAAGCGGCTAAACACCTTTTCCCCCGGGTACATGCCTTTGACGGAATACATGACGAGCTGCGACGACGCAGCCAGAACCTCTAGGAGAAACCCATGGACCTACAACTCGGCGGGCTGACCGCTCTGGTAACCGGCGGGACCAAGGGGATTGGGCGTGCCATCGTTGACTCCTTCGCGGCTGAGGGCGCCAACGTCGCGTTCTGCGCGCGGGATGCGGCCGAGATCACTGCGACTGAGGAGGCCTTGGCCGGGAGCGGCGGGCGGATCATCGGTACCGCCATGGACATGGGCGACGCCGACGCCGTCGCCGCCTGGGTAGAAGACGCCGCGTCGACCTTCGGCGGGATCGATATGGTGGTGAGCAACGTCAGCGCGCTGGCCATTCCCGACACCGATGAGAACTGGGAAGCCTCGCTCCGGGTGGACCTGATGGGCACTGTCCGGCTGGTCAAGGCCGCGCTGCCCCACCTGACGCAGAGCGACGCGGCGTCAATTGTCGCAATCTCGAGCGTCTCTGGCCGTGAAGTGGATTTCGCTTCCGGCCCCTATGGGACGGTCAAGTCCGCCCTCATCGCCTACCTGGCTGGACTGGCGTTCCAGCTGGCAGACCGGGGGATTCGCGCCAACACGGTCTCCCCTGGCAACACCTTCCATGCGGGTGGGGTGTGGGAAAGCATCGAACAGGGCAACCCCGAGTTGTTCACCATGGCGATGGGGTTGAACCCGACGCACCGGATGGGTACCCCGCAGGAGGTCGCGGACACGGTGGTCTTCGTTTCCAGCCCCAGGTCCAGCCGGACCACCGGAGCCAACATCCTGGTGGATGGTGGCTTGTCCCGCGGGATTCAGTTCTGAACTGCGGCAGCTACATCCGGCCGAACCGCGCCCGGATGACAGCGAAAACTCCGTAGCAAATCAGGCCAGCGGCGATGGCCACCAGGACGGCATCGCCAAAAGGGTGGTCTTGCAGGGCCTTGAGGCTGCCGTCCAACCCTGTCGACTCCGACGGTCGGTTGGTGACCGCCGCGACCACGAAAAGCAGGCCCACCAAGAGGAGCGCCGCCCCCTTCGTCACATGTCCCACGACCCCCATCGCGTCGATCACCGCACCGCGACGCGAGTCTTCGAAGTGCTGCAGCTCCGGCCGAAATGTCCTACGGAGCCCTTTCACCACGAAGTACCCTCCGATCCCCAGCACCGTTCCGCCCACCACAAGCACGGCGAATAGTCCAAGGGGGTACGCCGTGATGGTCCGGGTGAAATCCCTGGTGAACTCGCCGGAGTCGGGCCCGTCCCCCAGGGCAAACCTTCCCATGGTCACCGCCATGACCCCGTAGGTGACCGCCAGGGATCCCGACGAGACGGCTTTCTCCAGCCGCTTCCCCACGGCATTCCGGCGGTACCGAAGCGTGGCTTCGCTGAGCTGCCACAGGGCAAGTCCCCCACAGCCGAGCGAACACGCCCACATCGTCCAGGGACCCGCGGTCCCGGAAGCCAGCTGTTCCAGGGCCCCAGTGGGTTCGGCCTGGCCGGTTCCCCCGAATGCCACCTGCAACGCAATGACACCAATGAGAATGTGGACCACCGCCAGCACCGCGAACCCGAACCGGGCGAGAACGTCCAGTGCCACCCCGTCGGTGATCTTTTCGGCGGTATCCGCGATCCCGGACCCGGTGCTTTCCTCAGCAGCCACGCGTGCTCCCCCATTTTCCAGTCGCTCCACCCTATCCGCGTCGGTGAGCGGCGCGGAAAACGTCGGGGCGACCGGCGGACCGGGGTAGCCCCGGGCGTTGACGCTGCGTCAAGGTCAGGACAGTGAGAAGGCACCCTTTCCGGCCCTCTTCCGGGCGGCGAATGGGCGATGCTACAGTTCGAGGACGAAGCCAACGGCGGGCGTCCTGCACAGGAGCGCTATCTACCAGGTGGACCTGCACCTTGACCAACCCGCAGCTCTCTGGCACCGCCCACGTAGGAATCCCGGCCGGGCGAGTGACGATAGTTGCCCACCACGGGAGAGTTACTTTGAGTACCAACGACGATGAGCGTTTCCTGACCGCGGCGATTTCGCTGGCCGTTGACAATGTCACGAACGACGGCGGCCCCTTCGGCGCGCTGATTGTCACCGGTGACGGACGCACCTTTGACGGAGTCAACCGGGTCACGTCGAACAATGACCCGACCGCCCATGCCGAGGTCATGGCCATCCGGAACGCTTGCTCGGCGCTGGGAACCTTCGATCTGTCCGGAAGTACCCTTTACACCAGCTGTGAACCATGCCCGATGTGCCTGTCGGCGGCCCTCTGGGCGCGGGTGGGGACGGTCGTCTACGCGGCGGACCGATTCGATGCGGAACAGGCTGGCTTCGACGACGCAATTTTCTACAACTTCTTTGCCACTCCCGTGGAGGAACGATCAATGCCGGTGCGGCACTTCGTTCCGGCAACGGGATCATCGATTCCCGCAACGGCGCCGTTCGATGCGTGGCGGAGCCTCACCGCACGGGTGGACTACTGACCCGTGGGCTGCTGGTCATGATCGGCAGGGTGGTGTTTTATGCGGCGCGGCAGGGACTGAGCAGAAGACCCTAGTCCCAGCCGGTCGCGGACCCTATCCGCGCGTCTGCACCCGCGCGGGGCACCATAACGTGTCGTCAGGTCGATGGTGGGCGGGTTCTCATGTCTGTCTCATCCAAGGTCATTACGCTGGTTTTGGCGCAACACGGCGTATTACCGGAGCGGAGAGAAGCTATGAGTCGTTCCCTGGACAGGACCAGACCCACCGGGATGGATGAACCGGCCGATTCAGACGTCTCAGCCGATACTTCCCAGCCGACCGGCACGTCGCCGGACAATGCCTGGGTCCGCATCCGGCTCATCAAGTCGACGCTGATCCTTGCGATCCCCGTAGCCACCCTGAGTTTCCTTAGCGGTGTGCTTTGGCTCGCAATCCACCGGTCGACCCCCGAGAACTTCGACCGGATCCATTTCTGGTTCTACTTCTTCGATGTGGGCAGGGAAATCAACGTACCCACCTGGTTCAGTGCAGGGCTCTGGATTCTTACCGGGGTGGTGGCCGGGTACTTCGCGCGGAAAGCATCGAGATTCCGGAAGTCCTGGTGGCTGTTCGCCAGCGTCTGCGTCTTCTTCTCCGTCGACGAGACCCTTGAACTCCACGAGCGGCTGGATCTGATCGGTGGTCGCATCGCCCTGTTGCTGCCGTTCGAGGTGGGCTTCACCTGGGTGATTCCCGGGATCGTGATTGCCGCAGTGCTTGTCCTTCTCCTCCTTCGCCTCGTGCTGTCCCTCCCACCGGCCGTCTGTAACGGCATCATTGGTGCCGGCGTCACCTTCGTCGCCGGTGCCGTTGTTGTCGAAACCCTGGGCGGCTATTGGCTGGATGCGAACGGCATGACCTGGCACTTTTTCCTTCTGGTGCTTGTCGAGGAAACGCTGGAAATGGCCGGGGTGGCACTGTGCCTCGCCTCGCTCCTGCACCTGCTGGAGTACCGGCGGGTGGACGGTGGCACCGCCTACCGCATGGCGGAGCGCATCCCTGACCCGACCCGACCTCGGACACGCGCCGTCCGGGAGTGAGCTAGCCCGTGGTCTGCAGGTAATCCAGTTGGGCAGCCACCGAAGCCTCAGCGGCACGCCGCACCGAGCTGTCGACGTCGGCATAGACCAGGTCGGTGACTTGCTCCACCGATGCATCAGCCCCGACCGCCGTGAGGGCGGCACGGATCTGGTCCAGCCGCTCCCGCCGATGCAGCACATACGCCCGCGAGATCACTGCCAGGTCCGGGAGCATCGGTCCGTGACCGGGAAGCACCGCGGCAGGGCCCAACCCGGCGAGCCGCTCCAAGGAGGCCAGATAGGGACCAAGGCGCCCGTCGGGGTAGTCAATAATGGTGGTTCCCCGGCCCAGGATCGTGTCACCGGTGAGGACGGAACCGGCGTCGCCGTCGTCGGGCAGGAAAAAGCACACAGAGTCCGAGGTGTGGCCCGGAGTGGCAATCACCCGGAGCCGCACACCCGCGGCGAGGATCTCCTCGCCATCGGCCAGCGGAGGTCCACCATGGCAGTGCACGGGGTCCAGCGCCCGCACCGGCGCACCGGTCAACTGGTGAAAGCGTTCGCTCGACGCCGTGTGATCGTGGTGCCGGTGCGTGATCAGGACCAGTTCCACCCGACCGGTGCCGGCGAGCCCAGCCAGATGGTCGTCGTCCAACGGGCCTGGGTCCACCACCACGACGGGCCGCTCAGCCGGGTGATCTACCGCCGTCGCCGCGATGAGATAGGAATTGGTGCCCTCCAGGCTCATGGGGCCGGGGTTGGGCGCCAGCCGGTATCGGGTCTGTGGGCTGCTGGAAACCAGTCCGGAGGGTGTGGGGTTGGGCATGGGTCTACCCTAGCGAGGTGTTCCGTCCCCTGGCGGCCCGGTCGGATAGAGTGCGCAGCATGAGCAGTCCCTACCGCGGCACATTCGCAGTTCCACGACTGGCGGTCAGCGTCCTGATGGTGCGCGGGAAGGAGATCTTCATCCAGAACCGTTCGCACACCATGGATTTTGCCGCCGGTGCCGTGGTGTTTCCCGGTGGCCGGGTGGACGACGTCGACCGCGTCACCGCGCAGGCCAGGCCCGCGCCGTCGTCGCTCCTGTCAGCCCACGCCCGGTGCTGGGCGGAAACCAGTATCGCTGCCGATGGCAGCGGCGACCCGGCTGCCGGGGCGGGGGTGCTGTTGGCGGCCGCGGTCCGGGAAGTGTGGGAGGAAACCGGGGCCGTCTTGTCCCCCCAGGACCTGACGCCGTGGGCCAACTGGATCACGCCCGCCAGTTACGGCAAGCGTTTCGACACTTACTTTTACCTGGCCGTGCTCGCGCCCTCGCTAGTTCCCCAGCATCAGACCACTGAGGCGGATTCGTCCCACTGGTCGTCGGTGGAAAGCATTCTTGTGGGTGCTGCCGCGGGGACGCTGGAGCTGATGCGGCCCACCGAAGCGTTGCTGCAGGAGTTGGCCGACCTCCCCGGAAGCCTGTCACAGGCACTTGGGCCGATCCTGCGGGCGCCCCGCCGGATCACGCCGGTGGGAACGCTCTAACGCTGTCCATCGAGCGGTCCTACTCGGCAGTCCCACCAATGTCTGGCGTGCAGGCAGTACTCTCTGAGGAAGGTCGCCGTCTGAAACGGCGCTTTAATGGGGGAAATCAATGAACTGGATCCGCACACACCGGTGGTTCACGGGAGGGCTGGGTGCCGCCGTCGTCGGGCTGGCCCTGTTGGTCACCGCCGCGATGACCCAACCACCGGTGGAGTTTGGCTGGTTTGCGTATGCACCGCTGGCTGATGGGGTGTTTCTGCCGGGCCCCGCTGCCGGGGAAATTTTCGGTATCGGCCTGGCGTCGCTGGGACTCATCGTCATCGCCGGGTCGCTGGGATACCTTCGCGGGCGGCGGACGCCATGACCTCGATCACCCTCCGTCCAGTGGCCGTATGGCTCCTCGGCCTGTCGGCTGTGCTGATCCTCGGAGGTGTGTCGCTGCTGGTCGGTACCCACCCGATCACGCTGGCACTCCCGACGTCCGACGATGTTGCGGTGAGCATCGCGTACTCGTCAGACCTGGAGATAGCGTTCGACGGCGAATCGTGGGTAACTGATCAGCTCGCCGTGTGGAGCGGGGTGCTGCTGGTCGGAGGGCTCATGGTAAGCGCGGCGGCCGCCGGGCTTCGGTGGGGACGGACGGCATCCGGTCATGGGTGAGGTGAAACGTGCCCGGATGAATCAACCGTTAGCAGTCCTGCTGGTGGGGGTTGGCTTGTTGGTGGCCGGGTTGCTCCTTGCGGGCATGCCTGGCCTGATGGTGGCCGATGCTGCTCCACATCCAGGCAGTCTTGGCCACACTGCTGGTGGGCTGGCCCTCGGGCCGCTTGGCATTGCACTGCTCACCAGCGGGGTCGCACTTGGCGGGGGCGTGGTGGGCTATTTGTTCGGATCACGGCAGCGGACCGCTGAGGGGTAGGGTCCCCCGTGAGTTGGGGTGAGGTCAGACGTCGGGCCGCCGGCGGTGCTGACACCGGCGTCGCGATGAGCCCAGTCGAAAAAACGGGTGCAACGCTTCCCCTGACGCTGGGCGCTGTTGGCGCCGTTGCCGTTGGTGCAGTCATGCTGGCGCGGTCCCGCACGCGGACGGCCTGACCGCACCTGACGGCCTAACCAGGCGCCGCCCAGGAATGGGTCGGTGTCCCTCGGAACGCTGGGTCCTGCGGGGCGCGTCCGCTCATGCGCCATTTACGCAATTGCGCCGGGAAACTCAGATCAAATTCTCAGGAAACCGGAGTAGCCTCCAGATATAGCCGCGTGAGCTGAATCAGGGAGATAGACGATGAACCGTACCTGGCGAAACTGGGCACCAGCCGTAGCGATCACCGCCGTCGTCGGAGCGGGGGCTCTGGTTGTCCCCCTGACCGCAAACGCGGCCGTGGACCTCCCTGATCTCACTGCTGCCGAAGTCCTTGAACTTGCGGCCAGCACATCGGTTGACACACTCTCCGGCACCATCGAGCAAACCTCCGATCTTGGTCTCCCCGATCTGTCCCTTCTGGGTGGGGCCGGCGGCGGCGCGAACGGGGCCATGGGCGGCACCAGTCCTGCGCCCGGGTCCACAGCTGACGTCGACACCCCGTCAACGCCCGAGGCCTCAGTCCTGGAGTTGCTCACCGCCCCCCACACTGCCCGCATCTACCAGGCTGGCCCGTCGAAGGTCCGCATCCAGGTGCTCGACGACATGGCCGAGCGGAATGTGATCCTCAACGGCACCGACCTGTGGTTCTACGACTCCGAAGACAACGCGGCCGTCCACGCCTCGCTGCCTGACCGGACGCTCACCAGCGAGGACCTCGAATATCTCGAAGGCCTTCCGGACGTTCCGACTCCGGATGAGCTAGCTGCACAGTTCCTGGAGAAGGCGGACCCGACCACGAAGGTTTCGGTCGGACCGGACCGGTCGGTGGCAGGCCGTGCGGCATACCAACTGATCCTGACACCCAGCGCCAGTGACACCCTGATCGAGTCCATCACCGTAGACGTCGACGGCGAGACGGGCCTTGTGCTGGCGATTAGTGTCGCTGCGGCTGACAGTACCGCGCCGGCGTTCAGCGTGTCCTATACCGACATCAGCTTTGACTCCCCACCCGCCGGAATCTTCGATTTCACACCGCCGGCCGGGGCCACCGTCACCGAGGCTCCGGAACACACCACGGAAGGTCGTCACGGTGCCGCGGAATCCACCGCTGTGGCCCCCGTGAAAGACCCGGCGAAGAACCCGGCCGAACCCACGGTCACCGGCACCGGCTGGGGGTCAGTGCTGGAGTTCCCGGCAGAAAGTTTCCCGGCGGACGGCGGTGAGCTGACCACCATGATCGACCAGTTGGGTACTCCCGTCGAGGGCGGTCTCCTGCTACAAACCCGCCTACTGAACGTCCTGATCACCGACGACGGGAGGGTCCTGGTCGGGTCGGTTCCCGCCGACCGGCTCCAGGCAGTTGCCCACGGCGAGTGAGCGAACCAACGCTGATGGAGGGCCCGGTCGTTCAGACCCGGGGGCTCACCAAACGATTCGGTGGGCAGAACGTTCTGGACGGTATCGACCTGACCGTCCCGCGGGGCTCAGTCTTCGGTTTCCTCGGACCCAACGGGTCAGGAAAGACCACCACCATCCGCATCCTATTGGGCTTGGCCACTGCCACGTCGGGTGAGGTAGAGGTGCTGGGGCGCAGCATTCCCAAGCACCTCCCCGAGGTCCTCCCCCGGGTTGGGGCGCTGGTGGAGGGCCCTGGCTTCTACCCCTTCCTGTCGGGACGGGCCAACCTGCACCGTCTCGACGCAGCGGACCGCTTCGTTGACCCGTCGACCCGCCGCTCCCGGACCGACCGGGCCCTCGAACGAGTGGGGCTATCCCAGGCGGCGGACAAGAAGGTGGGGGCCTATTCGCTGGGGATGAAGCAGCGTCTCGGCATCGCCAATGCACTCCTGACCCACCGTGACCTCATTGTGCTCGATGAACCCACCAATGGTCTCGATCCACAGGGCACCCGCGAGGTACGCCACCTGGTGCACTCCCTAACCGCTGAGGGCACCACCGTCTTCGTGTCGAGTCATCTGCTGGCGGAGGTGGAACAGATTTGCTCGCATGTGGCGGTCCTCCGGGCGGGCCGGCTGGTCGCGCAGGGAGCACTCAGCGAACTGCGGGCCACCGGGCAGACCCGGGTTGAGGTTCTCACCCCCGACGTCGATAGCTGCCTCGCTGTCCTGAAGCGCCTGGGGTTGGCGCCGCAAAGATCGGCGCCGGTCCACTACACGCCGCACGCCGGAACTGAAGCAGTCAGCGCACCGCTCCCGGACCAGATGCCCCCACACACCATCGTTGCGGCCCTGGTTGCCGCGGAGGTGCGGGTGACAGGGTTCACCGTCGACCAGATGGGGCTCGAGGAACTCTTCGTGGCCCTCACCGGAGAGGGTTTTGATGTTGTCCAATGACACAGAAGTGCGCAGCACCGGGCGGGGACCGGCGTCCGGGTTAGTATTTCTGGCGTCGGAACTTTCCCTGCTCTTCCGCCGACGACGGACCTGGGCGCTGCTGCTTGCCCTCGCCGCAATTCCGGTTTTGATTGCCGTGGCGGTGCGGCTGACATCAGGTCCACCCAGCGGCCGTGGGCCCGCCTTCCTTGACCAGATCACCCAAAACGGGCTGTTCGTAGCGGTCGCGGCGATCACCGTCGCCATCCCTCTGTTCCTGCCGCTGACGGTGGGCGTGGTGGCGGGAGATACCGTCGCCGGCGAAGCCAGTACCGGCACCCTGCGCTACCTCCTGGTCGCGCCGGTGGGGCGCGGGCGGCTCTTGCTGGTGAAATTCGTGGGGACGGTGGTGTTCTGTCTCGCAGCAACCCTCGCCGTCGTTCTCGCGGGTACCCTCATCGGGGCAGCGCTCTTCCCGGTCGGTCCCGTGACCCTGCTCTCGGGGGACACCGTTGGTGTTGCAGAATCGCTCCTGCGGTCAGCCCTGATCTGCGCGTACGTCACGGTTTCCCTGACCGGATTGTGCGCCGTCGGACTGTTCATCTCCACGCTCACCGATGTGCCAGTGGGGGCGATGGCGGCGACGGTGGTGATCTCGGTTGTTTCCCAGGTGATGGGACAGCTTCCCCAGCTGGAATGGCTTCACCCTTGGCTTCTGAGCCAGTATTGGTTCGGATTTGCGGACCTGCTTCGGCAACCGATCGAATGGTCTTCCTTCGCTTCCAACGCCCTCCTCCAGTCGGGCTACGTGCTGGTCTTCGGTGCACTCGCCTACGGCCGGTTCACTACGCGTGACGTTCTCGCCTGAGCAACCCATGGCGCACGAAACCGCTCGGTCTCCTCAGCGAGGATGCCGGTGACCAGCTCGGGGGTCACCGTGTTCCCGGTGTCGCTCAGGAGCACCTTGTTGCGGATCTGCTGCCAGACCTGGGACCGCGAGATCTCCGCTGTTGCTGCGTCCTCCAGCTGACAGATGGAATCGCAACCTACTTGGATTCCTGATTCCACTCAGTGGAAAATGAGACAATCAGAGAAATGTTTCCACCTCGAGCGTCAAGCCTGCTGATGGAACCTCGAGAGCTGGGAGTGTTGCATGGCCGAGAAAGCGACTGGCGGCGGCGTACAGTCCGTGGAGCGGGTCTTCGAACTGCTCGAACTCATCACTGACGCCGGTGGCGAGGTATCCCTGAGCGAACTCTCGTCCTCCACGGACCTCCCACTGCCAACCATCCACCGCCTCCTGCGCACCCTGGTCTCCAAGGGGTATGCCCGCCAGCTCCCGAACCGCCGGTACGCGCTGGGCCCCCGACTCATCCGACTTGGTGAAGGGGCCAACAAACAGCTCGGCGCTCTGGCCCGGCCGCAACTGAAGCACCTCGTCGACAGCCTGGGAGAGACCTCCAACATGGCGGTCCTTGACTCGGATATGGTCATCTACATTGCCCAGGTGCCTTCACCGCACTCCATGCGCATGTTCACTGAGGTTGGCCGTCGCGCCCACACCCATGACACCGGCGTCGGGAAGGCAATCCTGGCGCAACTGAGCAACGACGCCGTCCGGAGCATCGTTGCCCGCGCCGGGATGCCGACCCCCACCGAGAAGAGCATCAAGACCATCGACGACCTGCTCAAGGAGTTGGACCTCATCCGCGAACGCGGCTACTCGATCGATGAGCAGGAGCAGGAACTCGGTGTCAGGTGTTTCGCGATGGCCGTGCCCAACGCCCCGACCCCGAGCGCCATCTCGGTGTCCGGACCGGTCTCCCGCGTTGATGAGCGTTTTGCCGAGAAGGCAGTGCCACTGCTGCGCGAAGCGGTCCGCTCCATTGCCGAAGAGCTCAACCTCACCTCCTGATCCGTATCGCGGCCCGCAGCCGCACAGTACCCGGGGAATCCGCCCGGGAGTATCATCCTCGGCATGGACCTTGAGGTGCACCCCGCAACGGCTGAACGTTTCGACGACGTCGCGTCCCTGCTCCGCCCGCGTCGTAAGGACGCAGCAGCCTGCTGGTGCCTCGCCTTCCGGCTGACCTCCGGCGAGTTCAACTCCCTGACTCCGGCACAGCAACCCGAGCGGTTGCGGGAACTTTGCCGTCACACCCCACCACCGGGGGTCATCGCCTATCTGGAGGACAAGCCCGTCGGCTGGTGCGGACTGGGTCCGCGGTCCGGGATGGAACGCCTGATGCGCTCCCGCACCATTCCGCTGGTGGACGAGGTTCCGGTGTGGAGCATCGTGTGCTTCGTGGTGAAAACTGGCCACCGCCGCCAGGGGATCGGGCACGCACTCCTGGCGGGGGTAATTGACTATGCCAGGGCCAGCGGCGCACCATCGCTGGAGGCCTACCCGGTCGATCCCGTGGGTGCGCGTATCAGCCCCACCCTTGCGTTCGTCGGCACCACCGGCATGTTCGAAAGCGCCGGGTTCCAGCGCATCCTCAAGACCGAGGCACGCAGCGGCGGTTTGCCGCGGTGGCTGATGCGCCTCGACCTGCGGTCGGCCATCGAAGGGGCAGGCTAACAACCCGGGCCGGTCCCCAAGGAGCTGGTCAACGATCAGGCAGAACGGGCAGCCCACCGGGTCGAGGTGGATCGGAGCCGTGGGTGTGAACCGCATGGTGCCTCCTGTCGTCGGAGGTTTTGGTGCAGATCCTCGCCGGTTTCCGCCCCCATCGGCTCTTCCCTCCGGGATGAAAGTAAGGTGAAGTATGGATGCCGTCGAAGCACTCAACGAAATTGCCTTCTGGCTCGAACGCGAGACCGCGCCCACGTTCAAGGTCAAGGCGTTCCGCAACGCAGCCGCCATCCTGATCGACCTCTCCCCCGACGAGCTTGCAGTCAGGGCCAAGGATGGCCGGCTCAAGCGGATGAAAGGCATCGGAGCCCGCACCTTCGAAGTGGTCTCCCAAGCCGTCGATGGGCAAGTTCCTGACTACCTCGCCGAACTCCGCGAGCACGCTGCCCAGCCCCTCGCGACGGGTGGCCAGGAGCTCCTGAAGGCGCTCCGCGGCGACCTGCACAGCCATAGCAACTGGTCCGACGGCGGCAGCCCCATCCCACTGATGGTGCAGGCCGCCCGCACGCTGGGCCACCAGTACCTGGCCCTGACCGACCACTCCCCCAACCTCACCATCGCCAATGGGTTGAGCGCCGGACGGCTCGTGGAGCAGTTGGAGGTGGTCGCGAAGATCAATGACGACGGCGGCGATGGCTTCACGCTCCTGGCCGGCATCGAGGTCGACATCCTCGAGGACGGCACCCTCGACCAGGCCCCCGAACTGCTCGGCCGGCTCGACGTCGTCGTCGCGAGTGTGCACTCCAAGCTCCGCGCGGACCGGGCCACGATGACCCGTCGGATGCTGGGCGGCGTTCGCCAGCCACAGACGAACATCCTGGGACACTGCACCGGCCGCCTGGTGCAGGGGGCGAGGGGGACGCGGCCACCGTCGGACTTTGACGCCGCCGCTGTCTTCGCCGCCTGCGTCGAGAACGACGTCGCGGTGGAGATCAACTCTCGGCCCGAGCGTCAGGATCCCCCCGATGACCTGATCCGGCTGGCCCTGGACGCGGGCTGCCTGTTCAGCATCGACAGCGACGCCCACGCACCGGGTCAGCTGGACTTCCTGCAGTATGGAGCTGAGCGGGCCGCCGCGAACGGCGTTCCGACCGACCGGATCATCACCACCTGGCCCAAAGACCAGTTGCTCAGCTGGCTGCAGGGCAGCTGAGGTGACCATGCCGCCCCAGACCAGACACGACAGCAGGGAACCGAAATGAATGCAGCACCGAACCCACCGGCCGCCGCGGTGGTGACGGGTGCCGGCTCAGGGATTGGTCGTGCCGTCACCCACCAGTTCCTGGCGGCGGGGTTCGACGTCGTCCTCGCGGGTAGGAGGCGGGAAGCGCTTGAGGCCACCGCCGGCGATCACCCTCGCGCCCACGTTGTCCCCACCGATGTGACCCAACCCGCCGACGTCGAGCGCTTGTTCGCGTTTGTGGGCAACGAACTGGGCTCCTTGGGCGTGCTCTTCAACAATGCAGGGGTGTTTGGGCCGGCCGGTGCGGTCGACGAAGTGTCGCCGGCGGACTGGGCGGACACGGTGGCGGTCAACCTCACCGGGGCGTTCCTGTGCGCTGCCGCTGCCGTCCGCCTGATGAAAAGCCAGCAGCCGCAAGGCGGACGCATCATCAACAACGGGTCGGTCTCCGCGCACTCGCCGCGTCCCCTCTCGGCCGCGTACACCACCACCAAACACGCGATCACCGGCCTGACGAAGTCGATCGAACTGGACGGACGGCCCTTCCGCATTACCTGCGGTCAGATCGACATCGGGAACGCCCACACGCAGCTCATGGAGACCATCGGCGTCAACGGCGGGGCCCTGCAAGCAGATGGATCCCGGCGCCCGGAACCGACATTTCCGGTAGAGGAAGCAGCCCGCGCGGTGCTCATGATGGCCCAACTGCCCTCATCGGCGTCAGTTGGCTCCCTGCTGATCACTGCCAGCGGCATGCCTTTCATCGGGCGAGGCTGATCCGGGCGGACGAGGAGCTCAGGTGTACCAGAACCAGTTCGGCGGGCTCCAGAACGACGGAACCTCGTGCCCGTTGAACCTGCCGCACACCGAGCAGGAGTAATTTACCGACGCCGCAAGTTGTTCGTTGGCCCCCGCTGGAATCCTGGCAGGAACGAAGTCCTCATAGATGAGGTACTCGTCTGTATCGCAGGCACTGCACCACGGCGAGCCTGGTTGAGGTCGTACGGATCGAAGATTGCCATCGAAATCACCACTCCAGCCAGCTGTTTGTGCAGCTTATTTTTTCAGTTTCCCTTGTGAGTGCCCCCACCCTAGTCCTGTCCCGCGAAACAGGGAAGGGAATCAATTAGCCGCCGCTAACATATTGAATTCGGTTGAAACTTCCACTGTGGGCAGTTCTTGGCACAATAGGAGAATGCATAACCGGATTCCACTTTTCACACCTGCCCTCGCCAGCGTCGAGGCCGCGACGCTCCGGCGTGCACTGACCGACCGTGAAGACGTCACCGTCTTTGTCGACGGCACCGCGATGAGGCTGCCCGCCGGGGCCCGGGACGCGGTGGTCGGTCTTCTGCGGCGACTGGCCGACGGTGACGCCGTCACCGTCAGCTCGGCCGTCGAAACCCTGACCACCTCCCAGGCCGCGGCCGCAGCCGGAATTTCACCTACCTACCTACGGAATCTCACTGACGCGGGTGTTATTCCAGTGGAATATCGCGGCACTCACCGGAGGATTAGGTCACAGGATGTGGCCACGTGGCTCGCCTCGCAAAAAAGGGAAGACAAAATCGATTCAGCCGATAAAGGGAAGATTGCAGAATAGTTCCGGCAATAGTTAGATTCGTGGCCGTCTGGCCCATTTTCTGGCTTTCAGCGCCAGGTGAAGTTCCAGTCGCACATGGCCGGTGAGTGGGTCGGCGCCAATAATGGCCCGGATCCGCGCCAGCCGGTTGTACACACTGCTGCGGTGCAGGTGGAGCTGCGAGGCAACGTCCTGGACGGAGCCATTCTTGTCATACAGCAGTTCCAGCACCGGCAGCAGCTCTGCGTTGCGGTCCTGCTCCTCGATCTCGGCGAAGTACACCGAATTGGCTGCCGTGACTTTCCAGCCGCCCGCGGCAAGGAACTGATAGCTGCCGGTGGCCCGGTAGTGGGTGACGGGGCCGAGTCCCTCGTCCACCGCCGATGCCTGGACGGCATGACGGGCCTGGCCGAACGCCTTCGGGAGGTCCCGCAGATCGAGGAACTGCTCGCTCAACCCCAGGAGCGCGACGCCGGCCCGGTCGCCCTCGCGTTTGGCGTGTTCGCTGTCATACCGCCGGAGGATATCGGTGTAACCCCCGCCCGCCAGGCCACCGGTGAGGAGAAGTACGGCGGCCACCGGGGTGCCGGCGCTGAACAGCACCGAACCAACCCCCACCGTGGCCTGGAGAGCGGCACTCCGGTGTGTGAGCATGCTCGCCTGCGGGTCGGCTGGTTCCGGGATGTCTTTCCGCGCGAACAGCACCGCAACCTGCCAGGGCGCCGTGTTGTGCAGCTCAGCCCACCCCGCAAGGTCGTCGGTGGCCGCTGAGGTTCCGTCGCAGGCGGCGAGAAAGATGCCCTCCCGCTTTCTGCGATGTTCAGACGCGGCGGTATTGCCCTCCAGGAGCAGCGTGGCGAGGTGGTCCAGATCCCCGCGCACCTTCGGGAGCTGCCGCAGGATGTCGTCGGGCAGCTCTTCGTTCGCCTCCTGCTGCACCCACAGGTAGCCCACCCGGAATCCCCGGACCAGCAGTGGAACGCACACCCGCCCGAGCATCCCCAGCGAGGGGTTGGCAGGGAGGACCACCGGGCGCACGGCCGATGAGATCCCGTGCTGCAATTGCCACTGGCTGACGTCGTCCGGCACCTTCTTGCTGAGCAGGAAGTTCACGCGCACCCGGTCGGCCGCCGACTGGTGGCTGCTGTAGGCCAGCAGCACACCGTCAAGATCTTCCAGCGACAGGCCCCGCCCCAGCCGCGACGCAATTGCCTCTACGGCTGAATCCACTCCGCCTGATTGCATCGCTCCATGCTACGGGTGACGCTCTCGGGACGACAATTGATGCGCAAAGGGTCGACAGTTGTCGACTTCGAGGTTACCGGGTCATGTGCTAGTGAACTGGGTCACAACCGCCCAATGGTCGCGCAGGCGCCGGATACGGCCGCCACGGGGCTCTCCGGCAGGAGGCTCGGCGATGCAGAACCATGCCCTGTCCCCTGTCCAGGGACCGGGCAGCGTCCGTAGGCTAGGGGCAGGTCCGACAGGGCCCCACCCGCACCATCGAAAGTGAACGGAGAATCCCGTGATCGTCGGCGTTCCAAAAGAAGTCAAGAACAACGAGTTCCGCGTAGCCATCACCGCTTCCGGGGTGCATGAGTTACGCACTACCGGTCACACTGTCCTGGTGGAGCAGGACGCAGGGGTGGGCTCAAACATCACCGACGACGAGTACGTGGCAGCGGGCGCCGAGATTGTCTCCTCAGCTGATGAACTGTGGTCCCGCTCGGACATGGTGCTCAAGGTCAAGGAGCCGATCGCCGAGGAATACCACCGGTTCCGCGACGGGCTGATCCTCTTCACCTACCTGCATCTTGCCGCCGAACCAGAACTAACCAGGGCCCTGCTGGATACCGGCGTCACCGCGATCGCCTATGAAACCGTGCAGGAGGGCCGCTCCCTTCCGCTCCTCGCCCCCATGTCCGAGGTTGCCGGCCGCCTGTCCGTCCAGGTGGGTGCGCAGGTGATGACTGCCCCTGCGGGTGGGCCGGGACTGCTTTTGGGCGGGGTTCCCGGGGTTCGTCCCGCGAAGGTAGTGGTACTCGGTGCCGGGGTTGCTGGAACGAATGCCGCCGCTATGGCCGTTGGAACGGGAGCCGAGGTCACCGTCCTGGACATCAACATCGGGCGGCTTCGCGAGCTCGATGCGCTTTATGCCGGACGGATCAAGACGATCGCGTCGAACGCGTTCGAGATTGAGCGGGCAGTCCTCGATGCTGACCTGGTGATTGGCTCGGTGCTGATTCCCGGAGCCAGGGCGCCCAAGCTGGTGACCAACCAGCTGGTTTCGCGGATGAAGCCGGGAAGCGTGCTGGTCGACATCGCCGTCGACCAGGGCGGTTGCTTTGAGGATTCCCACGTCACAACCCATCAGGATCCGACCTTCACCGTGCACAATTCGTTGTTCTACTGTGTCGGAAATATGCCCGGTGCGGTGCCCAACACCTCAACCTACGCGCTGACCAACGTTACGCTGCGCTATGCGGTGGCACTTGCCAACCGGGGCGTGCGCGGCGCCTTCGAAGCCGATGCCGCGCTGGCACAGGGACTGAACATTGCGGGGGGACAGGTGGCTCACCACTCAGTCTCCGAAGCGCATGGGCTAGCCCTGACTGCCGACTGGCGGGACCTGGTCTAGCTCATTCCTGGTGGGTGGCTTCAATGATCCGCAGGGCGGCGAGGCTGTCCTGCGGATCTACCGGCACCGGAGATCCGTGGAGCACCGCGGAGGCCATCAGCTCATAGAACGTGGGGTATTGACCCTTCTCGGTGCGCACCTTGGTGGCGTCGGCGTCGAAGCCGAGCAGCCCCCACGCCAGCTCATCCTCCACCCCAAACAAAGGGTCGGAGGGCAGCATCCCCGCGACGACTGACGGCTCCTGCACGTCCACTCCCCATTTGGAGTACGCCGACTGTGATCCGACCACCCTGAAGCGTGGCGCCGCCTGAGGCGCCAGCGCGTTCATCCACAGGTGGCTGATGGTCCCGTTGGTGTGGCGCAGGGCGAGGAAGGCGTCGTCGTCCGGGCCGCCGTCGCCCCGGTGGGCGGCGAGTTCCGCGTACTGCAGTTCCGCCGGGCCAAACAGTGCCAGTGCCTGGTCGATCAGGTGTGGCCCCAGATCGTAGAGAATCCCCCCGCCGTCGCTCGCTGGGGCACCCTTCCACGGTTTGGAGAGCACCGGTTTGAAGGATTCCATCCGGGATTCGAACCGGCGGATGCTGCCCAGCAGACCCTCATCGATCAGTTTTTGGACAGTCAGGAAATCCCCGTCCCAGCGTCGGTTCTGGAAGACTGTCAGGACGCTCCCGCGCGATCGGGCCAATTCGATCAACCGGACGCCGTCCGCGGCGTCAATCACAAAAGGTTTGTCGACGACGACGGCGAGGCCGGCGTTCAACGCCTCAGTCGCCAGGAGGGCATGGGTTCCGGGTGGTGTGCTGATCACCGCCAGCTCAAGTTCGCCGGCCCGGGCGAACGCCTCCTGCGCTGTCGACACCACCAGGACGCCCGGATACAGCACCTCGGCCTCAGCCTTCCTGGCGGGGTTGGACGTGACGATGACGTCAAGAGAGTAGTTCGGATCGGCGTGGATGAAAGGGGCGTGGAATGCGCGCCCTCCGAGACCGTAGCCGAACACTGCAGTGCGGATTGTCGTCATGCGCCCAGCATACTGGTCACCGCATGGGGGCTGCCGCCGAGGCGGGCCCCATGCGGGGGTGTTTCCTCAGGCCCAGAGACTGTCAGCCCAGGCAGCGTCGCGCAGGTAGTCACGGGCAGGGCCAACCTCCCACAGTTCCCCCCGTGAGGCGAGAACGCCCAGATCCCGCATGTCCTCGAGGGTGTCCGGCGAACATCCCAAGGCTTCGCTGAGTTCCCGTTCGTCTGTGGCCAAGATGACATCGTTGCTTGCCGCCATGGTGTTCAAATCCTTCCTCGGTAACCTTGGGTGGTTGGGTACTCATCGCGCCTAGTTCTGGTCGTAGGAAGAGACCTCCCGCTCGATGCTCCAGGAGCGGGCGTACAGACCGAGCACTCCCTCTTCGCGGGTGGTGAAACCCAGCCGGTTCAGGGTCGTATGCGCCTGGTAGACGGTGAGGTGTTGTGCGCTGCGGCTGACCCGCATCTTGTCGGCACGGTACAGGTAATTGTCGATTGCCCGAGCGTATCGGCGACGCCAGTTCTGTGCTGCCGACTCCGAGGCCGTCGCCGCCATCAGGCCGTGGAACGCGGGCACCCGGGCTGCAACCTGTGCCGACAACGCGTCCCTGACACCGCCCGCACGCGGCCCCAGGTCATTGGTGCACGTCCGTAGATGGCTGTCCCAGTAGAAGTCCCACGAGATGCGGCGGCGATCGGGCCACCCAGCCGACCGGGGACCCTTCATCATGGCGCGTGCCGAATCGAACAGGATCAGTGCCCCGAACGCTGAGCGGCTCTGCATCTTGGGGAAGCGTTTCGTGGCCCAGGCGGCGAGTTCCGAGGACAGCTCGAAGACTTCTTCGGCCAAGTGGAGCCCGTCGACACCCCCGTATTTCACCAGCTCGGCTTCGAGCCGCGGCTCGACGTCGATGGCTGCGACCTGCGAGGGAAGGGTTCCGGCGGGGCGGGAAAAGTGCTGGCGAACCCTCAGCTCAGATAGGACGCCGGCTGGGCCGGGCCCCGGGTGGCTGCGCAGTGGCCCATTGTCCGGTGCGTGGTTCACGCGGCCATCGGTACCCGCGGGCCTGCCATGCTGCAGTGCGGTGAGGAAGGACTGAAGTTGCGCGGTGACCGCGGGGCAGGCAAGGACGTGAAACTTCACCTGGGCACCGGCTGGTTCCTCACAGCGTGTGAAGAACCAGCGACTGGCACCCAGTTTTTGAGCCTGCGCCGCCAGTGGGGTAACCAGGTCTCCAATGATGCCGTCCGCTACATCGAAGCCACCGGTAAAAACGGAAAGGTGCCACCATTGAGCGCTGTCTGCTGTTCGTGAGGCGATGCGAACTGCTGTCAGCTGGCTCATGGCCCTTTCCTTCCGGATATATGGTCACCGCCACTGGGGCGAGTCTGTTGTGCTGTCGCGCCGATCAGATCCGGCGTGAACAGCGAGCTATTTGGGCCACTCCCAGTTGCTGGCCACCACGGTTTTGGGCCATTCCCAGTTGGCTGCGACGACCGTCTTCGGCCATTCCCAGTTGGCCGCACTCAGTGTTGGGCTTGCGGGCGCGACGACGCCGATGATGACAAGAAGTCCAGCTGCGGTCCCGATAATCTTCTTCACGAGATTCCCCTCCGAGTGGCTGCAAATGGTGCTGAACCGGCAAGGTGTAGCCGGTATCCCTACAATGCGGCGATCGCTCCGTCCCTGTCCAGCCGGATAACCACCCTGTTCCGGACATGGCCTAAAGCGGACTGGACGCGGTCTGGAGGCTTTGGCCTGCCGTCTCCGAAGGCTCCTGGAAACCGGCTCCGACATGGGAATCCGTTACATTTCACCGGTTTTCACGACAGCACGGAGCAATGATGTCATTAAGTGGACATGGCATGATTTACCCGGGTCATTTTTGGGTAAATGAGCCGGCATGGACGACAAATCGTTCGACGGTGAAACGTGTCTGTAGGCTACAGACAGGCGTGCCGCCATGCCGGGGAGGAAAGTTCATGCTTGACGGAATATGCCTGGAACTCTATCGCTACGCCGTCGCCCATCCGGGATGGACACGGCAGCAAGTTTCCGAGGCCCTCGGCTACACCCTGCGGGACATCGACGCAGCCATGGAGCAACTGACCCAGCGCAAGCTGCTCAGTGTCCACGCCTCGGACCCCGACGCCTACGTCGCGGTTTCACCTGATGTTGCGCTGGCTGACCTGGTGGACGCGGACGAGCGCCTGGTACAGGACCTCAGAAGCAGGATCAGCACCAAACGCCGGGAGCTATCCGGTTTGGTCCCGCTCTATCTGGAAGCCCGCAAGGAAGTGATTTCCAGCGCTTCGGTGGAGGTCCTGGAAGATCCGCATCTGATCCAGCGCGTCCTCATCGAGTACGGTCGAGACGTTTCGGAGCAGGTCCTGATGGCCGTTCCGGGCCAGGGCGCCAATGCGGACTTCCAGGAGGAGAACGTCCGGAAAGATCTCGACCTGCTGAAGCAGGGGGTAAGCCGGAGAAATCTCTACGATCTCAGTACCCGCGACCACATGCCGACCCGCAAGGCCGTCAAGCTGATCGCGGCAGCGGGTGGCCAGTTCAGGACACTCCCCTCCGTCCCTTTCCGGATGCTGATCTTCGACCGGAAGCTGGCTGTCGTGGCACGCCAGCTGAACAGCACTGACAAGGCGGCGATGATGATCCGGGATCCCAGCCTGGTCAGTGTTTTCATCAAGGTGTTCAATTCGACCTGGGAGTTCGCTGACCCGTTTGTGGCCGAGGAAGCAACCACCTCGGCGCTCAGTGGAACCCAGCAGGCCATCATCGTAGGACTGGCTGCCGGGTATTCGGACGAAGTCATTGCCCGACGGTTGGATCTCAGTGTGCGGACCTGTCGACGGCACATCGCGTGGATGCTCGAAACGCTCAAGGCCGACAGCCGCTTCCAGGCTGGGGCCAAAGCAAGGGACGCGGGCTGGATCTAAGGCAACACTCGTTGCTCATTGGTTAACCGCTGGCTTAGACTACGTGAGTGAACTCACAGGCAAAACTTGATCCGTCGTCCCTGCCCGCCGAAACCGAGGCGGCGCTCGTTCGTGCAGTCGACTCGGCTCACCGCCACGAGGCGTTGTTCTCCGATCGGGCTGCCAACATCAAGCAGTCGGCGGTGCGGGATGTCTTCGACATTTCCATCCGGCCGGGCCTGGTATCGCTTGCCGGAGGCAGCCCTTACCTGCGGTCCCTGCCACTGCAGGAGCTGGGCAACACGGCCCAGCGGATCATCGCCGAGCAGGGCCTCGAAGCCCTGCAGTACGGCGGCGGGCAGGGGATGGAGAAACTCCGCCAACAGATCTGCGAGGTCATGGCCGCGGAGGGGATCACTGGTGCTGACCCCGACGACGTGGTCATCACTACCGGATCGCAGTCGGCGCAAGACGTCGCCGCCAAGGTCTTCTGCAATCCCGGCGACGTCATCCTCTGCGAGGATCCCACCTACGTGGGTGCGCTGAACACCTTCGAGGCGTACCAGGTGGACGTCCAGGCGGTCGCGATGGACGACGACGGGCTGGTCCCCGAGGAACTGCAGAAACGGATTGCCGAGCTCCAGGCCGAGGGCCGCAAAATCAAGGCGCTTTACACGATCCCCAGCTTCAACAACCCCAGTGGCATCACCCTCGCGGCAGACCGCCGGCAGGTCATTGTCGACATCTGTACCGCCAACAACATCCTGATCCTGGAAGACAATCCCTACGGGATGTTGCGCTTTGACGGGAAACCGTTGACTCCCCTGCGGGAGGGAAACCCTGACGACGTCATCTACCTGGGGTCCTTCTCCAAGATTTTCGCGCCGGGTGTTCGGCTGGGATGGGCGCTGGTGCCCAAGCATTTGCACCGACGTTTCTATCTGGCCTGCGAGGCAGTCGTGTTGTGCCCGTCTCCCCTGACCCAGATGCTGGTCTCGGCCTACCTCAGCGACTACGACTGGCTGGGACACCTGGAAAACACGCGGGCGCTCTACAGCGAGCGGTGCTCCACGATGCTGGCCGCCCTGGAGCAGCACCTGCCCGAATCGGTGACGTGGACCCGCCCGGACGGTGGATTCTTCATCTGGGTCACCCTCCCCGAGGGCATCGACACCTACCCACTGCTCTACAAGGCGATCGATGCAGGAGTGGTGTTTATCCCCGGTGCCGCGTTCACGCCCTCCGATGAGCCGTCCAACAAGCTGCGGCTCGCCTTCAGCGCCGTTTCCAGCGAGGACATCGTCACGGGGATCGACAGGCTTGCCCCGATCCTGCAGGAAGCAATCGAGGCGAACCGTGCGTAAACGGAAGCTAGCGGTCCCGGGAACGCAGGCGATCCAGGACCACCGAGACGGCCAACAACAGGACGGCAAGAATCAGCAGCCGGACAACAAAATTCAGTTCGGGGAAGAGGAACTGCAGCAGGGTTGACCCAAGGAAGGCTGCCAGCAGCATCGGCAGCAACCGCTTCAGGTAGGAGCCGGTGGATGTCGGGGCGCTGGCGCGGTCGTGGTCGGGGCGCCGACTCGGTCTGGGATTATTTGTCATCAGGGTTTCCAGCCTAGGTGACAAAACGTCAGTCGAGCAGCAATGCGGGCTCCTCCAGGATGGATGCGACGTCGGCCATGAACCGCGCGCTGAGATCGCCGTCGACCACCCGATGGTCGAATGACCCGCCCAGCGTGGTGATCCACCGCGGGATGACCTCGCCGTCGAGCACCCAGGGTTTCTGTTTGATCGTCCCGAACGCCACGATGGCAACCTCGCCGGGATTGATGATCGGCGTCCCGGTGTCGATGCCGAGGGCTCCGATGTTCGTGACCGTCAGTGACCCACCCTGCATCTGCGCCGGCTGGGTTTTCCCCGCCCGGGCCGTAGTGGCCAGCTCGTTGAGCGCCACGGCGAGCTCCTTCAGGGTCAGATCCTGGGCGTCCTTGATGTTCGGGACCATCAGACCCCGGGGGGTCGCGGCGGCAATGCCCAGGTTCATGAAGTGCTTGACCAGGATTTCGTCACCAGCCCAGGTGGCGTTGACCGACGGGTTGCGGGCGGCGGCCCAGATCACCGCCTTGCAGAGAATGAGGAGGGGCGAGACCTTGATGCCCTCGAAGTCGCGTGATGCCTTGAGCCGTTTCACGAATTCCATGGTGCGGGAAGCGTCGACATCCACGAAGATACTGACGTGGGGTGCCGAGAAGGCGCTCTCCACCATTGCTTTCGCTGTTGCCTTGCGGACCCCCTTCACCGGCAGCCGTTCGATCCGCTGGTCCTGTGGTTTCTGCGGCGCACCCCAGAACGTGTTGGCACCATCCTGTTCGGCGTCGCGCTGCGCCTGATAGCTCAGGAGGTCACGCTTGGTCACCTCGCCGGAGCGCCCGGTCCCCTCAACATCGGCAAGATTGATGCCCAGGTCACGGGCGGCCTTCCGGACCGGCGGTTTGGCGAGGACCCGCGGGGTCGGGCCCACTTCGGCAGCTGGCGCGGTCGACGCCCGCTGAGGTGCCGCAGCAGGTTCGGTTGCGGGCCGTCGCGACCTCCGCTTCACCGAGTCGGCCTTCGGGCCGGTTCCGACGAGCGGGCCAGCAGCAGGTGCTTCCCGGGAGTCCAGGGGCTCGTCGGCGGTCGACGGGTTGGTGGCCGGCGGGGTGGCGAGCTCACCGGGCATCTGGGGCGCTGGGACGTCGTCGTCACCGTCGGCGACGGAGATGATCGGCGTGCCGACCTCAATGGTCTCCCCCTCGGCGACGAGCAATTCGGCGACGACGCCGGCGTAGGGAGACGAGAGCTCAACCAGTGACTTGGCGGTCTCGATCTCCACAATGATGTCGTTGACCGCAACTACAGTGCCGGTCCGGACCACCCAGCGCACAATCTCCGCTTCGGTGAGACCCTCTCCGACGTCGGGGAGGTTGAATGTGTTCAGTGTCATGGGGTTCCTCTAGTAGGCCAGGGCTCGGTCGAGGGATTCGAGGATGCGGTCGATATCCGGAAGGTAGTGATCTTCCATCCGGGCGACCGGGTAGGGCAGGTGGAATCCACCCACGCGCATGACGGGAGCCTGCAGCGACAGGAAGGCCCGTTCCGACACCCGTGCGGCCAGCTCACCGCCGATTCCCCCGAAGGTAGGTGCCTCATGAGCGATGATCAATCGTCCGGTCTTCTGCACCGACGCAGTCACGGTGTCGAAGTCCATGGGAGAGACCGACCGGAGGTCAATGACCTCGACACTGGTGCCGTCCTCGGCGGCAGCGTTCGCGGCCGCAAGGGCAACCGGTACGAGTGGTCCGTACGCCACCAGGGTGGCGTCAGTGCCTGCGCGGAGCACGTGGGCGGTGAACGGATTGCCCGGGGGTGTGGTGAGATCGACCTCGCCCTTCAGCCAGTAACGCCGTTTGGGCTCGAAAACGATGACGGGGTCGTCACAGTCGATGGCCTGCTGGATCATCCAGTAGGCATCCTGAGGGTTGGAGGGGGTGATGATGCGCAGCCCGGCCGTATGGGCGAACAACGCTTCAGGGGATTCGGAGTGGTGCTCGACGCTTCCGATGCCACCCCCATACGGGATCCTGATCACGACCGGAACCCGCAGCATTCCGTCGCTGCGGGCGTGCATCTTCGCCAGCTGGGTGGTGATCTGGTTGAAGCCGGGAAAGACGAACCCGTCGAACTGGATCTCACAGACTGGCCGGTAACCTCGCAGGGCCAAGCCGATGGCCGTCCCGATAATGCCTGACTCGCCGAGCGGTGTGTCGACAACGCGGTCGGCGCCGAATTCCGCCTTCAGCCCCTCGGTGACCCGATAGACACCGCCGAGCGCGCCGATGTCCTCACCCATCAGCAAGGTGGCGGGTGAGTCCTTCAGCGCGGCTCGGAGGCCCGCATTGATCGCCTTGGCGATGGTCATCACCGGCATCTATTTGCCCCCTTCGTCCGCCGGTACAAAACCGGCCTCATAATCCTGCCACTGCCGCAGCTCCTCCTGGACCAGCGGATGGGGCTCGGCATAGGCGGTGCCGAACCGGTGACTCAGATCCGGGGCCTCCATCGCCAGCACAGCCTTCCGGAGCCGGCCCGCCTGCTCCGTCGCCTCCCCTTCCAGGTCGGTGAAGAAGGAATCTGGGATCCCGGTGGCCCTGAGGTGGCTCTCCAGCCTGCGCAGCGGATCGCGGGGCGCCCAGGACTCCTCCTCAGCGGAGGCCCGGTACTTGGTGGGGTCATCGGCGGTGGTGTGGGCGCTCATGCGATAGGTGAAGGCCTCGATCAGCACCGGGCCGTTGCCGCGCCGGGCATGGTCCAGCGCCCACGCGGTGACAGCGTTGACGGCCAGGATGTCGTTGCCGTCGACGCGGATACCCGGAAAGCCGTAACCCGCCGCCCGCTCGGAGAGGGGTACCCGGGTCTGGACCTCCGAAGGCACCGAAATGGCCCAGTGGTTGTTCTGGCAGAAGAACACCACCGGCGCGTTGAATGAGGCAGCGAACACCATTGCCTCGTGGACGTCGCCTTCCGAGCTGGCACCGTCGCCGAAGTAGGCGACCGTCGCTGCTGCCTCGGCGCCCGGGTCGGTGGCGCGGTCACGCTGGATGCCCATCGCGTAGCCGACCGCGTGGAGGGTCTGCGCGGCAAGGACCAGGGTGTAGAGCTGGAAGTTGTGTTCCCGCGGGTCCCAACCTCCATTGGTGGTCCCCCGGAAGAGACGCAGGATGTCGGGGAGGTCAACCCCCCGGGTCAGGGCGACGCCGTGTTCCCGGTAGGTGGGGAAAGCGTAGTCTGCGGCTTGCATCGCCCGCCCGGACCCAATCTGGGCGGCCTCCTGGCCGGTGAGGGGCACCCAGAGGGCGAGCTGCCCCTGACGCTGCAGGGCTGTGGACTCCTGGTCAAAACGCCGGATCAGGAACATGTCCCGATACAGACTGGGGTAGATTTCCGGGTGCGGGGCGAAGTCGCTGAAACGATCATCCGGGACGAGGTGCCCGTCCTCGGTGAGCAACTGGACCATCGCCGGCTGATCCCGCCGGGATCCGGTCACTGCCCCCGGGGCCCGCCCGGGCTCAAGCCCGGCGGCTGTTGATCGCGCAACGTCCATATGTGCTCCCTCAGCGTCTTTATATACCTCAAATGGAATGTTTCCGGGCACATGCCATCCTGCGCATGTACCTCGTCCACCCTAGCGACGTGATCGTGCGCAACCCATTTATGACGTTCTACGAAACCCCTGGGCCGAACGGATAGGTGGCACACAGCTGGAGGAAGCGGGTGTTTGCCTCCGGCTCGCCGATGCTCACCCGGGCGCCTTCGGCGCCGAAGGCCCGCACCGAAAGCGCCTGCTGCTCCGCCAGCGCCCCAAATCCGGCGGTATTCTCCCCCAGGGCGAGCCAGACGAAGTTCCCCTCAGCGTTCGGGACCGTCCACCCCAGTGAACGTAGGCCGTCGACGACCCGCGTACGTTCATCGACAATTCCCTGCACGCGGTCCTTGACCTCGTCGAAGTGCTCGAGGGAGGTGACCGCTGCCTGTTCGGCGATCTGGGACACCGCGAACGGCACGGCACTGACCCTCAGGTGCTGGGTCAGCTCTGGCTGCGAGACGGAGTAGCCCACGCGCAGACCGGCAAGGCCGTGTGCCTTCGAGAAGGTGCGCAAAACCACCACGTTCTGATACTCCCGGTACATCGCCAGCCCGTCCACGGCCTCCGGATCGCGGACAAACTCCTGGTAAGCCTCATCGATGACCACAACGATGTGTCCGGGCACCCGACGCAGGAAGTCGCTCACGTCGGCCTGCAAGAGGGCCGGCCCGGTGGGATTATTGGGGGTGCAAAGCAGGATTACCCGCGTCCGGTCGGTGATTGCCGCCAGCATCGCGTCGAGGTCGTGGGTGCTGTCCTGCCGCAGCGGGATCTGGACCCCGACTGCCCCGGCCAGGCCCACGCAGATGGGGTAGGCCTCAAAGGACCGCCAGGGGTAAATCACTTCGTCAGCGGCGTCGTAGTCATTCTGCCCGGCGAAGGTGGCGAGGATCTGGTTGAGTGCCCCCAGGCTGCCGGCGCCCGTCACGATGTCCTCGGCGGGAACCGAGAGGAATTCGGCAAGTGCGGTGCGCAGGGCCGTCGTCATCGGGTCCGGATACCGGTTGATGTGGGTCTGGGAGGCAATGGTCGCCAACACCGAGGGCAGAGGCGGCAGCGGGTTTTCGTTGGAGGACAGTTTGTAGCTCTGCAGGCCCTCCACCACAACGGGTGGCTTGCCGGCGGCGTACCGGGGGAGGCGTCCCAGCACACTGCGGGGATGGACGGAAAGTTCCTGTGCCCCGGCGTCGTCGCCCTGGCGCTCTGGTGTTGTCATGGTCCCAGCTTATCGCTGGGCTTGCATCACGCCGTATGACAGCATGGGGTGATGCTGAAGTTCGTTGTCCGGATTCTGATCAATGCGCTGGCACTTTTTGTCGCGGCCTGGCTCCTCCCGGGGATTGCGGTCGGTTCCACGACCGCCGGTGAAGACACCACGGCGGTAGTCCTTTCCTACCTGTTTGTCGGCCTGGTGTTCGGAATCGTGAATGCACTCGTGCGTCCGATCGTCGCCCTCCTGTCCCTGCCCCTCACCATCCTCACCCTGGGTCTGTTTACCATCGTGATCAACGCTGGCATGCTGATGCTCACGGCGTGGCTGACCTCCTTCACGCCGATCCAGTTCTCGGTTGATGACTTCTTCTGGTCTGCCATCCTCGGGTCGCTCATCATCAGCGTGGTATCGATGGTCGCCGGATCACTCACGGGAACACGGCGGTAGGCGCCAGGGCTCCGCTTACCCCTCAGCGGGCCCAGTCATTCCTGCACCCGCTGGTCTGGCGGAGCAGTCTGATCACGGCGCGGCACTCGCCGTACCCGGAACACGTGGCGCTGAGCTGATGCCCGCCCGCCTACCGTACTTCCCAATACACCCAGGGTCGCGACAAGGGATGGGTGCACGCTGGCATCTGCAGTCTCAGCGCCGGCGAGGTAGGTCGAGAGCTTGTGCGCCGGGCCGAGCCCCTTTTCGCTGGCAGGAACCTCGTCGGCGGGCTCTGCCAGCGTTACGGTAACCCTGTTGCGCTCGTCGGGGTTGGCTGTGCCGTCCACCTGATGGACCCAGTCATCCGCATGTTCAAGGTGCAGGTATGTGCCGTCACCACTGGCTTCCCGTCCGGTGGGTGAGCCGGCGGTAAGAACCAGCTCCATCGAGTAGTCCTCGGCCACCTGCGGATGCCGGGCAATGTTGGCGGCATGCATTCCCCCCTGGCTGTACCCGACCATCATGACCCGATCCCCGTGGGAGGCGCCCGACTCCGCGAGCGCCCGATGGACAGCATCGGCGACGAACGTGCTGTCGTAGTGGACCGCCTCGACGATGCCGGTCGGATCGAACGGGTTGTCAGTGGCGGCAGCCGTTGTTCCCTGGGTGCCCGGGAGTACCACCACGAAGACCGGACCGTCGGGGCGTTGCATCTTGAGCACCTCGAAGACACCGGGGCCCTCTGCGTCCAGCGAACCGATCCGCTGCAGCATACCGGCTGCGGTCCCGTCCACGGTGGCGGTTGTGCCTGCAGGGACCCGGTCCAGACTAAGCGGCACGGGTTCCGCGAAATGGCCGGCATTGGCGGTCCCGATGAGCCTGCGCAGGTCATGTTCGATCAATCCTGCCCCCGCATGCGCGGCAGCGGCCGCCACCTGAGCCATCGCCTCGGCTGCCTCGTAGGCCAATCTGCAGTAGTCGATCCGGTGGGCAGAGTCCCGTAATTCGGCGTCGCAGCGGGAAAGCGCGGAGCGCGCCCCGTCGAGGGCGTCCACGGCGGCATGCCCGGCGCCATCGGCCGCCGCCTCGAATGACTTGAGGAGCATCTGCAGCCGCCATTGCAATTCGCCACACTGGTGCAGGATCTCGCGCAGTTCATCCGCCAGGGCCCCGAGAAGGTCCGCCCCGTGGCCAAGTTCGCTCCACTGGAAGCGGATGCTTCCCACCCCACCGCGCACCGCAATACCTCCGGGGCCGTGACCCGGGGGAAAGGGGATAGGGGTCAGATCAGGGGTCGCGGTCATGGGCTGTGTTACTCAAGAAACTGGCGGTACTCGTGAGTGCGGAGGGTCACGGCGAACGCGGCGACCCTCGCTGCGGACTCCCGGAGCTGCTCGCTGGCCAGCCGCACGCCGCCCACCTGCCCCGTCAGGTAGGCGCTGAAGTTCCGGCCAGCTGGCGACTCCCAGTCGAGGGTGGTCACCGTGGCCATGCGTGACGCCACCTCATCGACAGCCTCTGCATATAACAGCACCTGTGAGCTGATCGAGGCGGCGGCCGAGCTGTCCACAGCCCAGGGTTCGCACGACCAGTCCGCCGGGTAACTCACCGGTCCGTCCTCCCTCTCCCCTGATGCCCCATCGCTTCCTTCGCACGGTAGTGCCCGGTGGGCGCGACCGGCACCAGCAGAGTGCCCATTGTGGGCAGGGACAGTGCCGCCTGCGGTTGGGGAGGAGTTGTCACACGGGAGACCGATTCCCACGGATCATGGAATGATCGATGGTATGGCTGATACCGCACCCCCAAGGGTGAACCTCGCGTCGACATCCACCCCGTCGGGCCTTCCCCTGGCACTCGGCCCACTGGACGGCCGGTACAGCGGTGCAGTCGCCCCGCTGGTCGACTACCTCTCGGAAGCCGCCCTCAACCGGGACCGCGTCCATGTGGAGGTGGAGTGGCTGATTCACCTGAGCCGTCACGCCGTGCTGCCAGGGACAACTGCGCTGAGCGAGGACCAGGAAACGGCTCTGCGCACCATCGTCACCGCATTTGACGGCGGGTCGGTGGCGGAACTGGCGGAGCTTGAACGCGTCACCGTCCACGACGTCAAGGCGGTCGAATACTTCATTGGACGCCGGCTCTCCGAGATCGGCATCGCCCAGCTGAAACCGCTGGTGCACTTCGGGTGCACCTCGGAGGACATCAACAACCTGTCCTACGCGGTGGGCGTGAAGGGCGCCGTCGAGAAGGTCTGGCTTCCAGCCGCCCGCTCACTGACCCAACAGATCTCGGACATGGCCCGTGAGTCCGCGGCCGTACCGATGCTGTCACGGACCCACGGACAGCCGGCCACCCCCACCACGCTCGGCAAGGAACTCGCCGTCGTCGCCCACCGGCTGGACCGGCAGCTCCGGCGCATTGAACGCACCGAGTATTTGGGAAAGATTAACGGTGCGACCGGCACCTTCGCCGCCCACTACGCCTCGGTCCCGGATGCCGACTGGCAGAAAGTGTCCCGGGACTTCGTGGAAGGGCTGGGACTGACGTGGAACCCGCTGACGACCCAGATCGAATCGCACGACTGGCAGGCCGAGTTGTACGCCGATATGGCACGGTTCAACCGGATTCTGCATAATTTCTGCACCGATGTTTGGAGCTACATTTCGATAGGGTATTTCGCCCAGGTTCCTGTGGAGGGAGCTACCGGCTCCTCGACCATGCCCCACAAGGTGAATCCGATCCGTTTCGAGAACGCCGAGGCGAACCTGGAGATCTCCTGCTCGCTCCTGGACGTGCTGGGTGCAACCCTCGTAACCTCGCGGTGGCAGCGTGACCTCACCGATTCGTCGTCGCAGCGCAATATCGGGGTGGCGTTTGGCCACTCACTGTTGGCCCTGTCGAACGTGGCGAAGGGCCTGGAACGGCTCGACGTCGCCGGAGCGGTGCTCGCAGCTGACCTCGACTCGAACTGGGAGGTGCTGGGCGAGGCAGTCCAAATGGTGATGCGGGCGGAGGGGCTGGCCGGTGTGCCGGGGATGGACGATCCCTATGAGCGGCTGAAGGAACTGACCCGCGGGCAACGGGTGGATGCGGCTCGGATGCGCGAGTTCGTTGCTGGCCTGGGGCTCTCCCCGGCTGCTGAGGCACGGCTGATGGCGCTCACACCGTCCACCTATACCGGAATTGCGGAGCGGCTCGTCGACCATCTTGGCTAGCGCGAACGCCACGATCGCCTCACGGACGCGGACGACGACGGCGCGAAGCTCCCGGTTGCGGGGCGTGCGTCACCCGGAATGCATGTGTGGCTGGAGGAAGTGTTGAGCGGCGTACTGGCAGGTTTCGCGATCGTCGGTGCCGTGATCATGGCCGGCTATATCGCTGCCCGCCTGCGGATCGGCGGTCCGGAGACGGTCAAGGCACTCACCCAGACGGCCTTCTTCATCACCAACCCGGCGCTTCTCTTCACCATCCTGGCTCGGGCTGACCTCACCGCCGTCGTGTCCGCGTACCTGCCGATCGCCCTGATTACCGCTGTCTTCGCCGCGCTCCTGTACGTAGTTGTCAGTCGGATCTGGTTCCGCCGTCCTGCCGCGGAGACCGTGATCGGTGCCATGGGCGGGTCGATCGTCAACGCCAACAACATTGGCATTCCCATCGCCGTCTACGCACTCGGCAACGCCACGGCGGTGGCCCCTGTCCTGCTGGTGCAGTTGCTTATCCTCACCCCGCTGTACCTGACCATCCTCGATCTCTCCTCGGGGCGGAAACCATCGGTGGCCAACATCCTCACCCAGCCGTTCCGCAACCCGATGATCATCGCATCGTTCCTCGGCCTGGCCGTGGGCTGGGCCCAGCTCGACGTACCGCAGCTGATCTGGGAACCGTTGGAACTGCTCGGTGGTGCGGCAGTACCCCTGGTGCTGCTGGCGTTTGGCATGTCGTTGCGCGGTAGCCGGCCGTTGCGGGCCAGCGAGGGCCGCACCGAGGTCATCGTGGCCACGGTGATCAAGGTTTTCATCATGCCCGCGTCGGCCTACCTGCTCAGCAAGTTCGCCTTCCGGCTGGATGACGAACTGGTGTTCGGTGCGGTAGTAATGGCGGCACTGCCGGCAGCCCAGAACGTGTTCCTGTTCGCCGGCCGCTACAACCGGGGGCTTACGGTCGCCCGGGACGTGATCCTGATTTCCTCGATGTTGTCGGTACCGGCCCTGATCGTCATCGCCTGGCTCCTCACCTAGGGGGCCGATCAGCCCAGCGCCGTGACAGTTTTTGCGCGACTGTCCCACCGCCGCATCGCCACCAGCTGCCCCTCCAACATCGTCGTGGACAGGACCGCGAGCGCGTCGGCGAGGCGCTCCGGCGGCACAGCGTTGGCGAGGGTGATGTGCGGGACCCATGCGTCCGGCAGTGTGGTGCCTGCGGGAGCATCGATCTGGCCGACGTCGTGCACGCGGCGGTGCAGCGCCAACAGGTCAGCGCCACACACCACCTGGCGGGCCAGGACGTATCCTCTCCGGCCAGCGTTGAAAAGCAGGATCCCGGAGCACCCGAAGATCAGCGGTAACCCCGACCCCTGACCCACCCGGTCATCCCGGTCGGCGGTGATGGCCGGGGCTGCCACCAGGGTGATATGCGGCCGGTTATGCGGGGAGGTGTGGGACGCCCGGCTGGGCAGGCCAGCCGCGAGAAGGGCGTCCCAGTCATGACGGACGAGCTGCTCCGAGACGTCGTCAAGGAGCAGCTCGATGCTATCCACCGGGCCTGCTCAGCGCGGGCGGCGGCGGAAGTCCCCGACGCCTTCCGAACCGTCCCCCTCGGAGCGTCCGGTCCGTGGATCAAACTGCGGCCGCTGATACGCCAGCTCGCCACCGCTTCGGCCGCCGAACGGCCGACCATGATCGGCGTACTCCTCGCGGAAGTATGCGAGGCACCAGGGCCCGAGTTGAATCCGCGCGCCGGTCCGGAGCACCGACGGCCCGGCAGGGTTGATCCCGCCGCTGACGGGTCCGTGCGGAATCAGCACGTACTCGTCGTCGTCGTTGTGGACCACCTCGGCGTGCAGTTCCTCCAGCCCGGGCAGAAGCAGGTCGACGTCGTCGGCGCTGCCGATCCTGGTGGTAGCGGGCAGGAGATTGAACTCGCGGGGCACTTGGCCGTTCCAGCTCGCGGAGTCCTGAACAAAGATCAGCCGGGCCCGCCCACTCCCGGGGGTGTGGTGGGTGGTGGTGACCTTCCGACGGATCATCCGGTTGACGGTGGGCACCAGCGGAAACGGTGTCGACGGCGGCACCAGGCCCGATGACGCCGACGACGAGGAGCTGCGGATGCTTTTCGCCAGCGGCGCGAGGGCACCGACGGATCCCAGCCGAATGTGCGGGGAGCGGGTCAGGAGCCGCTGCACCCGTGACACGTCGACCGCACCCAGGCTCACCAGGTTTCCCTTCGGACCCGTGACCGACACCGCGACACCCCTGCTAGCGAGGGACTTCGCGAGTTCCCGGACAGCTTCGAGGGTGGGCGCGGTGGTCCCACCAAACGCCTCGGGCTTGTCGAGGTAGACCTCCACCGTTGAACCGTTGGCTGTCACGGTTCCCGAGACGGTGGTTGAGTCCTGGTCAGCAGTTGTTGGATCGGTCACCGAGAACTGGAGATCAATCTCCAGCCGGATTTTCGCTCCCATGACTCAGCTGCGGTGGGTATCGGAACCCGCTGCGTCATTGTCACTGGTGGTGACCCGCAGGGTTCCGTTCAACTTCCAGGTGGCGCGGGGCGCGTCCGGACCGATGTCCCGGGGCACTTCGACGGTCATATCGATGAAGCTGTAGTTCACCGCTGCGCCCTTGCCGGTGAGGTAGCTCCACATTTCCTCGGCGAGATCCGCCCAGTCCCGGATGTTGTGGTTTCCCTGAACTTCTGGGGAGGTGTTTTCAGTCATGAGTGATTCCTTTAATGAATTCTGCACATTGACAGACGCCCTCTACCCGTCTGACGCTAACCATTCCACCTTAGTACGCAGTTGATCCGGCGACCAGCGGATCGGACTACTTTCGTGAGGTCTCATTTGCGCAAGGACTACTTCGCTGGGCCGGACGCTACTGTGCCTGTGCCTTGCGTTGCTCGCTTCTTTTCTTGAGGAAGATGGCGCCGAGGATCCACCCGCCGAGGGCGGTGACAATCCATACGATCAGGGTTCCAAGCACCCAGGCTGAGACTCCCCGAATCTGGAGGCCGCCGTCGAAGAACGAGGCAATGAACAGGGCGATCAGCGTGGTGACGAGCCCGATCCCTCCCAGGATGGGCGATGCGTATTGCCGCGCCATGTTGAACACGAATGGCCCCAGGATGCCCTGCGCGACTGCGAACACCAGGACGGCGACGATGAAGCCCGCTGGCTGCAGGATCACCCCGGGGACAAGCCAGCTGGCGATGAGCAGACCGATCGCCGCAGTCACCAGATTGATGAGGGTATGGAAGAGAAACCGGATCATGAGGACCTCACTCGCTGGGACTTGCTTGCCGCTTGATGCGCCAATCGTTCCACCTCCGTCGCGGTCAAGGCTCACCCGTAGCGGGTGGTCTCAGGCGCTTGGGCACCCAGTGACTACTCCCAGATCGGATCGTGGGTGTCGATCCGTTCGATGACGGACTGGATTGCTGCCAGCTGCTCGGAACTGCGGCCATGACCCGGTAATACTTGCGCCCACCCATCGACTGCAACATCGCCAAAATTGTGGCCGTGGCTGGGAGGAACCGCTTCGCTGACCAGCATGTCGGTCACCAGGTGCAGGAAGGTCACCCCCGGAATCCACCGCATCGAATCGCTCACGTCAACACCGCGACCTCCCGTCGCGGCAGGTCCGGCCAGCCACTCGGGCCGCTGAATCATCACCGCCGGATCAAGCCAGGTAATGGGGTCGGTGGCGTGCTGCAGGTATCCGAGCCGAGGTTGCCGCCATTCTCCACCGAGCTGCCCGAAGTCCCCCGGCTTGGACTGCCAGCGCACATCCCTGCCCTGTTGGTAGGTGGGCTGCCAGACGGGGCTGCCCGCATCGCGGTTTTCCTGCAGGGTGCGCCACGGTTGTGAGTTTGCTGGTGGGCCGGTGAACAGGGCGGCGTCGGTGCGGAAGAGCAGATCAGCCAGACCCGCGAAGCTGCCCTGCATTCCCTGCGCCCCCAGGCTGAGTCCATACACCGCGAGGCGGGGCCTGGTGTCCTCAGGGAGTCCCTCCCAGCGCTCATACACAGCGTCGAAGAGGGCACGGCTGGAATCGGCGGCCAGTTCCGGATCGAACAGGAAGGACACCCAGCTGGGTTGAAAGGAGTACTGCATCGACGCTGTTGCCGTATCACCGCCGAACAGATACTCCAGTGAGGCGATGGCCTGCGGTTCGAGCCACCCGGACCCGGTGGGCGTCGCCACCAGCAAAACCTCGCGGTCGAACCCCCCTGCACGCTCCAGTTCCTCGACAACCAGGTCGGCTCGTTCCACCACATTCGCACCCTGCGAAAGTCCAGCGTAGACGCGAACAGGCTCGACGGCGGCGGTCCCCGTCACCGCCCCGATATTCGCTGCGCTGGGTCCGCCACCGGCAAATGCACGCCCCTGGCGGCCCAAACCATCCCACTCGAGCGCCGACTGGGGCGACCCCGATCTGGTAGCCACTGTCGGCTGTCCACTACCGGCGAGGGTCTGCGCATCGCGCCCCTCGTAGATCTGGCCGACGGCGACCAGTCCTGCACCCACCAGGATAGCCACCAGGACCACCGTCACTGCGAGTCCCGCACCCCGCCCTACCCAGCGGGCGGCCCGCGGCGACGCCCCGCGACGGGCCACCACCCGTGACACCAGAGCGCGGACCCCGGAAATCCCACGGAAAATCCCGAAGCACAGGGCGCCCGTAGCCAGCATGCTCAGGAAGGCGGTCAGGTACCCGGGCCCATCAATCGGCTCCATCTCCACCAGCGCACGGACCTCGTTCTGCCATGACATCACCAGCGCCCCGTACCCGACCGCATAGGCGACCACACCGGCGCCCACCATGAGCCCCAGCCGCACCGCGGATCGCGGCGGTACGGTCGCCCTGGGCTGGCGACGGGGCGCGACGGGCCCGAATCTCCGGGCCGCAACGCGGCCCAGGCTACGGAGGGCGAACCCCAGCTGGAAGCCGACCATGAGCCACAGTCCCGCAAGGAATCCCTGGAACACGGTGGGCCGGGGCACCAGCGACGGGGTCAACGCCAGGGATGCCAGGGCCAGGGCACACAGCAGGTTGATCCAGTTGTCCCGGAGGTAGACGGCACCGCCCTGTAGAAGCCTCACGCCCCTGATTATGCCGCTAGGTGAGGGTCAGTGGGTGAAAGGTCGCGAGCCTGGCTGCTGTAACAACCGATGGGGATGCATTCCGTTGCCTCACAACCACCGCCCTGCTTCCGTCCGCAGGCGGGACTTCTTCTCGTCGTCGAACTTGTCGTAGAGGCTCACCATCATCGACGAACGGGGGTTGCGGCTGAACACTTCGCGGTGGTCGCTGACGAACTGCCAGTACAGCGCGTCCCAGCTGTCCTGCCAGGGGCCGGCCGGGAAGTTGCTCATTTTCTTCAGGTAGTTGCTGCCGCTCACGTAGGGCTTGGTGGTGATCATGCTCCCGGCCGCGTACTGGCTCATCGCATAGACGTTGGGGACCATCACCCAGTCGTAGGCGTCAATGAACATGGCCATGAACCATTCGTAGACGGCGTCAGGGTCGATCCGGAGCAGTGCCATCGCGTTGCCCAGCACCATCAACCGTTCAATGTGGTGCGCGTAGCAGGTGTCCGCGACGCGCCGGATGACGACGTCGACCGGCTCCAGCCCGGTCTCCCCGGTCCACCAGCCGTCGTCGAGGGTGCGATCGAACCCGAGAGTGTTGCTGGTGCGCATTTCTCGGCCCCGCAGCAGATAGGCGGCCCTCATGTACTCGCGCCAGCCGATGACCTGCCGGACGAACCCCTCGACGCTGGCGATCGGCGTGTCATGCCGACCAGCATGATCCAGGGCCACATCCATCACCTCCAGCGGGCTGAGCAGCCCGAGGTTCAGGCTGGAGCTCAGCGCTGAATGGAACAGGAAGGAATCGGGGGCGGAAATGGCGTCCTCGTAGGGGCCGAAGTTGGAGAACCGGTCGTTCAGGAACGCCTCGAGCGCACCAGCGGCCTGCTGGTGGGTGACCGGCCAGTTGAACTTCCCGGCAATGCCCGGATTGTCGGGGAACTCCCTGGCCACCCAGTCGATAGCGTCCCGTACCGCGTCGTCGGGGTCGAACCGGGGCAGGTCCGGCACCGTGATCCCCCGGGGGAGCTTCTTCCGGTTCTCGGTATCGAAGCTCCAGCGCCCACCGACCGGGCCGCCGTCGGGCTCAACCAGGATGCCGAGGCGGAGCCGCTGCCACTCGTAGAAGTTCTGCATCCGCCAGCCGTTGTTCCTGAAATATCCCGTGAGATCGTCCGGACTCAGGAGGAATCCCGGGCTGATCTGGATCTCCGGGGACAGTCCACGCTCGCCAAGAGTCGCGGCGAGCCGCTGGCTCAGCCAGTCGTCGACGACGTCGAAGTAGCTACACCCGGTGGCGTCGACTTCGCCGAGCAGGGTACCCAGGCGGTCCTGACTGGAAGCCTCAGCCGAGGACTCCAGGTAGTCCACGGTGTAGCCGGCGCCCCGCAGCCGCTGCGCAAAAAGGCGCATGCTGGCCCGGTGAAGCACCAGCTTCTGTTGGTGAAAGCGGTAGTGCCGGAAAAAGAGGTCGTCCTCCACCATGATGAAACGGTCCGACGTGGGCGCCTCGAGGTGCTCCTCGAAGAGCTGGTGTGGGAAGACCAATTGGACGTGCACTGCGGCTCCTTCTCCTGCACCCTTGGTGCATCTGCTCCGCTGCAATGCTTGCACACCGGCAACGCCATGCGGGCTGTTGCTAGGGTGTTGAGTATGACTCGATTCGCTGTTCATGTTGCCTGCGCTGATGCCCAGAGCATTGACACCTTCCAGCTGGACACCGGGGCAGGGGCCCTGACGTCCGGCCCGTCCCTGGCGTTGGAGTCAAAGGTTCAGTGCCTCGCGATGCACCCCGAGGGCAGCGTCCTGTATGCCGCGCTGGCCACCAGCCCACCGACGGTGCGATCCCTGACCATCGGCGGACAGGACGGCGCCCTCACCCCTGGCCCGGACGCGGACCTGCCGGCGGGCATGGCGTACCTCAGTGTCAGCCCGGCGGGCAACGCACTGCTCGGCGCCTCCTACAACGACCACCTGGTCAGTGTGATGAACCTCGACGCCGACGGCGGCATCCTTCCCGACACCACATCCACCGAGGCGCCGGGTGAACATGCCCACGCTGTTGTCATCAGCCCCGACGGCCGGTTTGCCTACGCCACCGCCCTGGGTGACGACCTGATCGTGTGGTGGACCCTGGATCCGGTTACCTCTGCACTGACCAACCGTGGCCAGATTGCCACCCCGACCGGCAGTGGACCGCGGCACCTCCGCTTCTCGCCTGCTGGGGACACCCTGTATGCGCTCCACGAGATGTCGGGGGAAATCGCAGCCTATGCCCGGGACGCCGGGAACGGGGCCCTGATCGAACAGCAGCGGATTTCCTCGGTGTCCCCCGAGCTGAACCTTGTGCCGGGTCGGGTCCGGGACGGGTCCGGGCCCGAACCCGCCGCCAACGCCATCTGGTGCGCTGAACTGCAGGTCTCGCCCGACGGTCGCTTCCTGTACAGCACCGAACGTTCCAGCAGCACGATCGCCGTCGTCGCAGTTGGTGCCGATGGGACACTGGCCCTTGTCGACACCGTTCCGACCCAGGCGCAACCCCGCGGGATGAACATCGATCCGACGGGTGGGTTCCTTCTGGCGTGCGGAGAGGCTTCGGGTGGACTGACTCTCTACGCGATCGACCCGGAGAACGGCGGGCTGCGCGAACGCGAGAGCCTGGACTGCTCGGCGGGGCCGCGGTGGATCGAGTTTTCGCCGCTGACCTAGGTTCTACCGGTCCGGAGAAGTGGCGGAGCAGCAGCCTAGTGGTGGCGCCACCACTGGTATGCGGCCCCGCCACTTTCCTGTGGCGTTCTAGCGACGATAAAGACGTACCCCTGCCAGGCCCTATTCTCCGTGGGGTGCTCCTTTCCAGTGGTAAACCGCCGCATTTTCCGCAGTCCAGCCCCGGATCAGGGTGCCAGACGTCAGGGTCGGCCGGTGAGCACTCCGGCGAGGCTGTCCAGAGCGCCGGGAACCAGCGAATAGTAGGCCCAGACGCCGCGCTTCTCCCGGGTCAGGACACCCGCGTCAACCAGGATCTTCAGGTGGTGCGAGACGGTCGATTGCCCGAGATTCAGTGGTTCGGTGATGTCGCAGACGCAGGCCTCGGAGTTCTCGCTGGAGGAGATAATCGACACCATCCGCAGCCGCTTGGGGTCAGCGATGGCCTTGAACTGTACAGCCAACGACGACGCCGTCTCCTCCGACATCGCCGGCTCGCCCGTAGGAGTGCAGCAGGCGGTCAGGGTGTCGGGGTGTCCAGTCACTGCGGTAGTCATCCATCCATTATGCACCGACATTGACATTCGTCGATGTGTTGAGAAATACTTCAGGCATCGACGACCATCGATTTATTGCTGGTCATCCCACGAAGTTCATCGGAGCCCCTTGAGTACCCAAACCCTTCCTGCTGCCGAACCGGCCGGCAGATTGTCCACACTCGATCGGCTACTCCCGGTCTGGATCATCGCCGCCATGGTGCTGGGCATCGCCCTCGGTCAGTTCGTTCCCGGCATGGCCGGTGCCCTTGATTCACTGGCCATCGGCTCGGTGTCCCTGCCCATCGCCGTCGGCCTGCTGGTGATGATGTACCCGGTACTGGCCAAAGTCCGCTACGACCAGACCGGCGCGGTGATCAAGGACCGGAAGCTCATGATCACCTCGCTGGTGATCAACTGGGTCGCCGCGCCGGCGTTCATGTTCATCCTGGCGTGGGTCTTTGTCCCTGACCTGCCCGAGTACCGCACCGGCCTGATCATCGTGGGCCTGGCCCGCTGCATCGCCATGGTGATGATCTGGAACGATCTTGCCTGCGGCGATCGTGAGGCGGCAGCGGTGCTCGTCGCCATCAACTCGGTTTTCCAGGTCTTCGCCTTCGGCGCGCTGGGCTGGTTCTACCTGCAGGGGCTCCCCAGCCTGCTGGGACTGCCAACCAGCAGTGCTGACTTCTCCTTCTGGGCCATCACCCTCAGCGTCCTCATCTTCCTGGGGATACCACTGCTGGCCGGCTTCCTGACCCGGACCATCGGCGAGCGCACCAGGGGGCGTGACTGGTACGAAGAACGGTTCCTTCCCAGGCTTGGGCCCTGGGCCCTCTACGGACTGCTTTTCACCATCGTGATCCTCTTTGCCCTCCAGGGCGATGAGATCCTCGCCCGCCCGCTCGACGTCGCCCGCATCGCCCTGCCTCTCCTGATCTACTTCCTGGTGGTCTTCGCCGCGGGCATGGTGATCGGCAAGCTGCTGAACCTCGGGTACGCCAAAACCACCACCCTGGCGTTCACGGCAGCCGGAAACAACTTCGAATTGGCCATCGCGGTCGCCATCGGCACCTACGGGGTGACGAGCGGCCAGGCGCTGGCCGGCGTCGTCGGGCCCTTGATTGAGGTTCCGGTCCTTGTTGCACTGGTCTATGTAGCCCTGTGGGCTCGGAAGCGCTTCTTCGCCACCGAACCCCTGACACCCGCAAAGGAAAGCTCACATGTCTGATTCTCTGACCAAACCCTCGGTCCTCTTTGTCTGCGTCCACAACGCTGGCCGTTCACAGATGGCCGCCGCCTTCCTGACCACCCTGTCCGAGGGACGGATCGAGGTGCGCTCCGCTGGATCACAGCCGGCCGACTCCATCAACCCGTCGGCGGTGGAGGCCATGCACGAAGTCGGCATCGACATGTCCGCCGAGATCCCCAAGGTTCTGACCGACGACGCCGTGAAGGACTCCGACGTCGTGATCACCATGGGCTGCGGCGATGAGTGCCCCTATTTTCCGGGCAAACGTTACGAGGACTGGGTGCTCGAGGACCCGGCGGGCAAGGGCGTCGACTCCGTGCGCCCGATCCGCGACACCATCAAAGGCCGTGTGGAGGCCCTGATCGCAGAGCTGCTCCCCGCATGAGCGCTCTCCCAGTCATCATCATCGGTGCGGGTCCAATCGGCCTCGCCGCCGCGGCCCACACCCTTGAGCGCGGGTTGCAGCCGCTGATCTTCGAGGCCGGCCCGACGGCGGGAGCCGCCATCAGCGACTGGGGCCATATCCGCCTGTTCTCCCCCTGGCAGTTCAACGTTGACGCCGCCGCACGCCGCCTGCTGGAGCCCACGGGCTGGACTTCACCGCGGGGCACAGCGCTCCCCTACGGCTCCGAACTGGTCGCCGACTATGTGGGGCCGCTCGCCGCCGTGCCGGCGATCGCCGAGACACTGCACCTCAACACCCGGGTCATCGCCGTGACCCGCCAGGGCATGGACAAGACCCGCACCAAGGGCCGCGACACCCAACCGTTCCTGGTCCGGGTCGAAAGCCCCCACGGCGTCGAGGACCAGCTGGCCCAGGCGGTCATCGATGCCTCCGGGACCTGGCACCAGCCAAACCCCCTCGGCCAGGGTGGACTCCCCGCCCATGGGGAAACCACTGCGCAGCAGTTCATCACCCGACCGCTGCCGGACGTGACCGGTGCGGACCGGGAGAAGTTCGAAGGCAAGCGGGTGATGGTGGTGGGCGCCGGGCACTCGGCCGCGAACACCCTGATTGCGCTGGGCCAGGTAGCCAGGGCTTCCGGCGCCACATCCATTATCTGGGCCGTCCGCGGCACCGGATCCGCGGAACGGCTCTATGGAGGCGGCGACCTCGACGGGCTGCCCGCACGGGGCCAGCTTGGCGCCCGGCTGCGCAAACTGGTCGACGACGGCGTGGTGGAACTCAGGACATCCTTCACCATTACCGGCTTCACGGCGGGCGGGGCGCTCACCGTCCACACCGCCGATGACGCCGTCGAGGTGGACGTCCTGATTCCAGCGACAGGCTTCCGCCCGGACCTGGACATCCTGCGCGAACTCCGCCTGGAACTGGACCCGGCAGTGGAAGCTCCGCGTGCGCTTGGGCCGCTCATCGACCCGGAGTTCCACAGTTGCGGCACCGTACCCGCCCACGGCGCGAAGGAACTCGCCCACCCCGACAAGGATTTCTACCTGGTCGGGATGAAGAGCTACGGCCGGGCTCCCACGTTCCTGCTCGCCACCGGCTATGAGCAGGTGCGGTCGGTGGTGGCGGCGATCGCCGGCGACACGGCCGCCGCCGACGACGTCCAGTTGGACCTCCCGGAAACGGGAGTCTGCAGCACCGATCTGGGCGGCTCCTGCGACGCTCCCGCACCGTCTACCGAAGCCGGGACCGACAGCTGCTGTGGTGCCGACCAACTGGTGACCATTGGCGTCCCGACTGGAACGCTGCACGGTCGATCAAACGACCCCGACTACTGATAGCCCGCCGCACACCACACCGACGATTCGCCCCCAAGAAGCAGCAGCTGTCCACCCGACCCAACCCGATGCCCGGCTTGATCAACGACGATCATGTGCTGCACCGGATCAGCGCCGAACTGGCAGGGAGGTTCGACGGCGTGTTCAGCCCGGAGATGGTGGACCGCTACGTTTTCGAGTCCTACACCGCTCTCGCGCGGACCGCGAAAATCAAAACCTACCTTGCGTCGATCACCAAGCATTTCGCCGAGGATCGCCTGTTCGCCCTGGCGCACGCCCAGGGCATCCGCCCCAGCGGTAAGCCTGAGGTCCTGTTTGTCTGCGTCCAGAATGCCGGACGCTCCCAGATGGCGGCGGGCCTCCTCAGGCATTACGGGGGCGACCGCATCAACGTCCGCTCCGCCGGGTCGATGCCTGGAGAGCACCTCAATGCACACGTCATTGACTCAATGAAGGAACTCGGGATTGAGCTGGGCGCGGAGTTCCCCAAACCCCTGACCGACGACGTGGTCCGCGCCGCCGACGTCGTCATCACCATGGGCTGCGGCGACACCTGCCCCATTTATCCGGGAAAGCGCTACGAGGACTGGCAGGTTGAGGACCCAGCCGACTTGGACCCTGCCGGAGTCCAACGGGTGCGGAACAACCTGGACGATCGGATCCGTCGGCTGGCGGCCGAGCTGTTGGATCAGTAGCGGGGGTCAGGCGCCGCCGCGGTCCGAAGACTGCAACAGATCCACCAGCTCGAGGAGTTGCTCCATTTCATCGGCACCCTGCTGGTTCGCGCCGCTGACGGCAAAGAAGGCAGCCTCATAGTAGAGCCCGTCGCCCATCAGCTTCACCGCGCGGGCGACCGTATGGCTACCCAGCGCCGCTTCGAGGGCCGCCAGCCAGAGGGCCTGGATCTGGGCGAAGTTCTGCTGTGCCTTGGGATGGCCCTGCTGCGCCAGCCGGGCCATCGCCACCAGCGCCCGGTCCAGGGCGCTGTCCTCATACACCGAGGTTCGAACGTAGTAGCGGGCCGCACCGTCGGGGTCAGCAGTCATCAGCCCCCGGTCCCGCGCTGATAGCGAGAGCAGCCGTTCCCCCAGCGCATCCACCAGCGCCTCCTTCGACGGGAAGTGATACAGCAGGCCGCCCTTGGAGACATCGGCTGCGGCCGCCACTGCTTCCATCGTGGCGGCCCGCTCCCCGTCGCGGATAAGGATGTTCTCAAAACTGTCGAGGATGCGCTCTTTGGAACTAGCCATGTGTCCATCGTAACGTTCCATCCGGCTTTACTGTACCGGCTGGACGGTATAGTCTCGATGGATGAGCAACTCGACCCATCTCTCCCAGCCGACTACCGGAGCGGCCGCACTCACACCTCCTGTCGGCCGGGCTGGCCGGCGCGAATGGACAGCCCTGGCTGTCCTCATGCTCCCCGTCCTCCTGGTGGCCGTCGACAACACGGTGCTCGCATTTGCCACCCCGGCCATCTCGCTGGCGTTCAACACCAGCGGGACCACGCTGCTGTGGATCATCGACAGCTATCCGCTGGTCCTGGCCGGCCTGCTGGTGGCCATGGGCAGCTTCGGTGACCGGTTCGGCCGTCGTCGGCTCCTCATTATTGGGGCCATCGGCTTTGCTGTCTTCTCGGTCGCCGCGGCCTACTCGCCCACGGCCGAACTGCTCGTCGCCTCCCGGGTGGGCCTCGGTGTCTTCGGCGCGATGCTGATGCCGTCGACCCTTTCCCTGCTCCGGAACATTTTCACCGACCGCAACCAGCGACGCCTGGCCATTGCCATCTGGGCCTCGGGTTTCTCGGCTGGCGCCGCCATGGGACCACTGGTCGGCGGAGCCCTGCTTGAACACTTCTGGTGGGGGTCGGTGTTCCTGCTGGCCGTTCCGGTGCTGGTGCTGATGTTGGCCCTCACCCCGGCGCTGGTCCCGGAATCCAAGGACCCCAACCCCGGCCGCGTCGATTATGCGAGCATCGTCCTGTCCGTTTCGACAATGCTGCCCATCGTGTTCGCGATCAAGAACTTCGCGAAGGGCGACTCCGTGACGGTGACCGTTGCCGCCGTCATCATCGGGCTCACCGCGGGCACACTGTTTGTCAGGCGGCAACTCGGACGATCCAACCCCATGCTGGATGTGCGGTTGTTCACGGTGCGTGCATTTACCGGTGCGGTGTTGGTGAACCTGCTGGCGATCTTCTCGCTGGTCGGCTTCATCTACTTCGTCTCCCAGCACCTGCAATTGGTCCTCGGACTCAGCCCACTCAGCGCCGGCCTGATTCTGGTACCCGGGCTGGTGATGACGATCATCGCTGGCCTGGCCGTGGTGCCGGTGGTGCGCCTGGTACCACCACGGATCGTGGTGCCCGTTGCCCTCCTGCTCTCGGCGGCCGCCTACGTCTTCGTCGCGGTCACCGGCCAGGGCGGCTCCGCCGCAATCCTGCTGGTCGCCTTCATGCTGCTCGGCGTGGGGGTCGGGGCCTCCGAAACGGTGTCCAACGACCTGATCCTCGCCACCGTGCCCGCCGAAAAGGCCGGTGCGGCGTCAGCGGTCTCCGAAACGGCTTACGAAGTGGGCTCAGTCTTCGGCACGGCGCTGCTGGGCAGCGTGCTGCTCGCCTCGTACCAGCGCAACCTTGTCCTGCCCACGGGACTCAGCCCTGAGCAGGCCACCACGGCGACCGAAACCCTTGGTGGGGCGGTCAACATTGCCGCCGAACTCCCAGCCGACGGCGGTAGCCAACTGCTGGACTCAGCGTTCCACGCCTTCGACAGCGGGGTGGTGCTGACCTCAGGGATTGGTGCCGCGCTGATGGTGTTTGCGTCGGCGCTGGCTCTCTGGAGCCTGCGGCGCGCCTAGGGATCCGGGATGGCTCCTGCGGCGCGCCGCTGCGGTTGGTCGTCTAGCAGTAACCTAGGCCGTCGGGGTAAGGGCACCGGAGCAGGCAGCGCCTGGCTCGCGGGTCTGCTCACCCTGGATGTACCGCTCAAGGAAGACCGCAAGGCGGTCGTCATCGGCGGAATCGACACCGAGCTGCAGACCCCAGGCGCTCATCATGACGGGGGATTCCTGATCGGCATAGGGGCTGAGCAGCACGTATCCGCTGGAGCCCACCAGGTCGGTGAGGGCGTCGATCTCGGCCTGGGGGAGGTCCGGCTGGTAGGTGATCCAGACAGCGCCATGCTCCAACGAGTGGACGGTGTTCTCGTTCGGGATCTCAAACGGGTAGACACCACAGTTGGTCCAGGTCGCGTTGTGGTCGCCACCGACGGGAGGGGATTGCTCATATTCGACCGGCGCATCGATGTGGTTGAAGCTGAGGTCCTCAAACTCCTGCAGGCCCTCAATGGGCTGGCTCGCGAGTTCTTCGATCCGCTGGTTCTCCCGGACCTGTCCAACGATCACAATAGTCACCGCAACGATGATGGCCACGACCACCGCACCGATACCACCGAGGATCAACGTGGTGCGCTTCCGGTCGCTGGCCCGTTGCTTGGACTGGATGGCCGCCAGCCGTGCCTGGCGGTCGGCATTGTCCTGAGCTCGCTTCTTATTCAACGCGTGAATCCTTTTTTCCGTGGGTGGGTCTACAACAAATGTACCGTCGGTGTTACGGCAGCTCGTCCAGCATGTCTTCCATCGCCGTGATCTCGGCGACCTGGGCTTCAGCCATTTTCCCGGCAGCAACCTTGACCCGGGACTCCTCGGCGAGCTCTGCCCCAGCCTGAGCCATCACGGCCCCCGCTTCATGGTGGGTGATCATCAGGGTCAGGAAGATCCGCTCCGCCTCTGCCCCCGACGCGTCGGCCAGTTCCTGCATCTGCGCATCGGTGGCCATGCCGGGCATCAGCCCGTCGTCGCGGAGCATGCTGTCTCCACCATGGTGATCCATCGCTCCCTCCATCCAGGCCATGTTGGGAGCGGAAGAACTCTGGGGGAGCCCCCACTCCTGGAGCCAGGCATACATCTGGCCGATCTGGTGCTGCTGGGTCATCGCGATGTCATAGGCGATAACCCGCACCACCTCGTCATCGGTGCGGTCACGCACCAGCCGCGACATTTCGACCGCCTGCGTGTGATGAATCTGCATATCGCGGGCAAAACCCGCGTCGGCACTGTTCGCGGCGGGATGTTCCACCCCGGTTCCGACCCGGCCTGCCACGAACGCGAGCACAAACAGGGAGAGCACCAGCGCTCCGGCCAGGGCAATGAGCGCGCGTTTCTGCCACGTCTCGAGGTGCAGGGTCATCTACCTTTTTCCTTGCTCATCAATTCCATCTCGTCTCTCTAACGTATTACATGAGGCTCGACGTTCCCTGAGAAGACTGACATACCCCCCATGGGTACTTGATTTATACGGGCGGGGGGTATACTTTGAGATGGCACCGAGGAGGACCAGATGACCGAAACCACCGTAGAACACGGATACACCGCCGACAAGGACGCCTATCTGCGGCGCTTGCGCCGCATCGAAGGCCAGGTCCGCGGCATCGCGCGGATGATCGAGGAGGACAAGTACTGCATTGACGTCCTCACCCAGGTGTCCGCAATCAACAAGGCCCTCCACGCGGTGAGTATCGGCCTGCTGGAGGAGCACATCGCTCATTGCGTGGTGGGCGCCGCCAATGAATCCCAACTCACCGGTAACCCTGAAATTGTCCAGGAAAAAGTACAGGAAGCCTCAGCGGCGATCAGTCGACTGTTGAGGTAACACCCTCCCACACCCGAAGGAGCACCACCATGAGCATCACCACCGTCAACATCTCCGGAATGACCTGCGGCCACTGCGTCGACGCCGTCAGTGAAGAGATCAGCGCGCTCGACGGCGTCGAGAAGGTCACGGTCGACCTGAACAAGGGCGGCATTTCCACTGCCACCGTCACCTCCACCACGGACCTCGACCCAGAGCAGGTTGGCGAGGCGGTAGCCGAGGCCGGCTACCTGGTCGTAGCCAACGACGCCTAGCACCGCACCCCTACCGGAGCCACCCGAAGGACCCCCATGAGCACCGACCAGCTTCCCACCACCCCCACCAGGATTGTCGAGCTCGACATCCAGGGAATGACCTGTGCCTCCTGCGTGGGACGGGTGGAGCGCAAACTCGGGAAACTTGAGGGGGTCCAGGCGAGCGTCAACCTGCCGCTGGAGTCCGCCACCGTCACAGTCCCCGACACCATAACCGATCAGGACATCGTCGACACGGTGCAGGCGACCGGGTACACCGCCCAACTTAAAAAGCGGGTCCACAGCGCTCCGGGGCGGGGGCCGGCTGCCGATCCTGCCCTGGAAGGCACCCACCCCGGAGAGTCCGACCACCTCGCCCACGGTGGAACGGCAGCTCAGTTGCGCCCCCGGCTGATCGTCGCTGCCGTGCTGACCCTGCCCATCGCGATCATCTCGATGGTCTCAGCGGCCCAGTTCCCGCACTGGGGCTGGGTGGTCTTCGCCCTGACCCTGCCGGTGGTCACCTGGTCCGCCTGGTCCTTCCACCGGGCCGCCGCCATCAATGCCCGGCATCTGGCGTCGACGATGGACACCCTGGTGTCGATCGGCGTCACCGCAGCCTTCCTCTTCTCTGCCTGGCAATTGCTGGCCGACCCGTCGATCACCGAGCACGCCGGCATGTCGATGAGCGACCACTCCCTCTACTTCGAGGTTGCAGCCGTGGTGGTCACCTTCCTCCTGTTGGGCCGCTATCTGGAAGCCAACGCCAAACAGCGTGCCGGCGAAGCGCTCAAGGCCCTCTTGAGCCTCGGAGCCAAGGATGCGACAGTCCTTCGGAATCAGGACGGAGGCCGCGTCGAGGTGAGGGTGCCAGCTGATTCCCTGGTCCACGGGGACGAGTTTGTGGTGCGCCCCGGCGAGAAGATCGCTACCGATGGAGTGGTCATCGACGGCTCCAGCTCCGTCGACACCTCCCTGATCACCGGCGAGTCCCTGCCGGTCGAGGTGGACGTTGACGACGTCGTCACGGGTGCCACCATCAACACCTCGGGACGGCTGGTAATCCGCGCTACCCGGGTGGGCAGCGAAACCACTCTGGCGCAGATGGGTCGCCTGGTCAGCCAGGCCCAGAGCGGGAAGGCTCCCATCGCGCGGCTCGCGGACCGGATCAGTGCGGTGTTCGTTCCGATCGTGCTGGCCATTGCCGTCCTGACCTTCATCGCGTGGATGGTGCTGACCGGCGATGTGGAGTCTGCGTTCACGGCGTCCGTCGCCGTCCTCGTGATTGCCTGCCCCTGCGCGCTGGGTCTGGCCACGCCAACGGCGTTGCTCACCGGCTCCGGCCGCGGCGCCCAGATGGGTATTCTCATCCGCGGACCGCAGGTCCTGGAGGACACCCGGACGGTCGACACCATTGTGCTGGACAAGACCGGCACTGTTACCACCGGCAAGCTCGCGGTGACCGACGTCGTCGTCCTGGGCGCCCTCGAACGGGACCGCGTCCTGTCGCTGGCGGCCGCGGTGGAGGCGGCCAGCGAGCACCCCATTGCGCACGCAATTGCTGCCGCAGCTCCCGGGCACCCGGCCGTGACCGATTTCAGGAGCTCAGCCGGCGGCGGAGTGCTCGGCACCGTCGACGACGTCGGCCGTCCGGTCACCGTGGTCGCCGGGCGGTCCGGTTGGCTTCAGGAGAACGCGGTCCCTGTCACCGATGAGCACCTGGCCGCGCTTGAGGACCTGCAGGATGCCGGTTCCACGGCGATCTGGGTGGCTGTGGATGGCCGGGTTGCAGGGTTGATCTCGTTGAAGGACACGGTGAAGGAATCATCGACAGCCGCCATCGCGCGGCTCAAGGAGTTGGGGCTGCGGCCGATCCTCCTGACCGGTGACAACGCGTCGGTGGCCCGCCGGGTGGCGGACCAGGTGGGCATTGCTCCCGACGACGTCCTCGCCGGTGTCCTGCCCGAGGGCAAGGTCGAGGCGATCCGGAAGCTGCAGGCTGAGGGAGCCACCGTGGCCATGGCAGGTGACGGGGTGAACGATGCCGCTGCCCTGGCACAGGCGGATCTGGGCATCGCGATGGGATCCGGCACCGATGTGGCGATCGAGGCAGCTGACCTGACCGTGATGGGCAACAGTCTTGAGCAGGTGGCGCAGGCCATCGAACTCTCCCGGAAGACGCTGGCCACGATCAAGAGCAACCTTTTCTGGGCGTTCTTCTACAATACGATCGGTATTCCGGTGGCAGCCCTCGGCCTCCTGAATCCGATGATCGCGGGTGCGGCGATGGCCGCCAGTTCGGTACTGGTGGTAGCCAACTCGCTGCGGCTGCGCCGCTTCGGCAGGTAGCTGCTCAGTCGAGCCGTGCCAGCAGGTGTTCGGCGATCATGGCCGGACCCTCTCCCACGCCGCGGAACCCGGGGAACGGGTTGACGTCGACGATCACGGGACCAGCCTCCCCCATCAGGAAGTCGACACCAAAGATTTGCAGGGCCAGAGTCCCGGCCAGGACATTCTCACCGCGCCCGTCCGCTCCCTCCACCGTTTTGATCACGCTCAGGGTGGTTGCCGCGGATCGTGCGTCCTGCCAGTGGCGCACCATCACGGTCAGCGGGACGGGGAGCCCGGCCTGACCCAGGAGTGCCATCAGGGCTGGCCGTTTGCGGGTCAGCGCGACGGCGTCGGGCGGGTTGCAGCAGGGGACTCCGGCCTCAGCGAGCTGCGCAACGCTTCGGAGGGCTGACCATTTGAGGCCGCGGTGGACCACCAGGTCAACTCCGGCAACCCAATCGGGTAGCTCCGGCTGGTCATGGGGCAGGTGAACAGCTGTGTCCACCTCCACGGCGTTCAACAGCGCAATGACCTCGGGGAGCAGGGTGCCTGCCCTGGGCGGTTTGCCCAGCAGGAAGGCGACCGATCGCTGACCTGGTCTGTGATCCAGCAACCGCCCCACCTCCCTGTGGGCTCCAGCATAGTGGTCGGTGCGCCCGGTTCGGTGGAGTCAGGGCAGTGGAACCGGCTCGACGTCGTTCGCCCGGTCAAGCGGCGGGGTACCGTCCGCTGGTGCCCGCAATTCATCGACCCGCACCATCACCACTCCCCCGACAATCAGCAGTCCGCCGAGGAGCTGGATCGGGCCGGGCAGTTCGCCGAGCATGAGCCAGGACGCGAGCACCGCGAACATCACCTCGGTGAGCCCTACAAAGGAGGCCACCTTTGATCCGAGTTGGCGGGCGGCGAGGATGCCGGTGAAGTAGGACACCACCGTGGAGATCAGCACCAGGCCAAGCACCGGCACCAGCCAGCTGGTTTCCCACCCCGCGAGGGTCACGTCGCGAAACTCGAAGGCGAAGTCCATGATGCCGGCCAGCCCCATCAAACCGATGGCGACCGCGCCCACCACCATGCCACCGCCGGCCATGACCAGCGGGGGCAGTCCGTCGTCGGCGCGGGCGGACATCAGGAAGAACACCGCGAGGCAGACCGCGGCTGCAAGTCCAAAAAGTACACCGATGGGGTCCAGCCGCTCATCGGCGGTGAGATCGAGCACCAGAAGCAGGCCGAGCATCGCCGTCACCGAGCCGGCGGCGGTGAGGCGTCGCGGCGCCTTGCGGCTGCGGGCCCACAACCAGCCCACGATCAATACCGGTGCCAGATACTCCAGCAGGAGGGACACCCCCACCGACATCCGTTGGACGGCGCTGAAGTAGAAGAACTGGCAGAGGGCAATAGCCGTGACCCCGTAGATGATCAGGGTCAGCGAACTGCCGCGCAGTGCCGTCCATCGTCCACGCAGGGCAAGGAGCACCGGGATCAGCAGGACGAGGGCCGCGCCGCCGATGCGTGCACCCACCGCGGCGCCCGGGCTCCAGCCGATCTCCAGCAGGGACTTGGCAAACGGCCCGGACACGCCGAAGGCCGCCGCTGAGATGACCGCGAACCACAGGCCCGCCGCTGCACCATTCTTCATCCCAAACCTCCGCCGAAACCGTTAGTGTCATGACCAAAATATAGCTATGGTAGTGACAGTAGACCCGAACAATGTCAGGAGTCAACATGGCCTTTGCCAATGACACGGAGATTGCCTTGATCTCTGCGGCCGCCCTCATCAACACCGGGAAAGAGGACCCCGATCAGCTGACCACCCTGGCTGATCTGGACCGGTTCCTCACCGAACAGGACTTCTCCGGTTCGCGGGCGCGGACCGGAGACGAACTCGGTGCGGTGCTGCGTCTGCGCGCGGAGCTGGAAGAGGTCTGGACGTCCTCGGAGGACGACGCCGTGGTCCGCGTCAACCGGATTCTCAGCGACGCCAGGGCCCTTCCCCGCCTGGTCCGTCATGATCACTGGGACTGGCACCTGCACGCCACCGGCCCCGAGGCCCCGCTGGAGGACCGGATGGCAACGGAGGCGGCGATGGCACTGATCGACGTCATCCGGACCCACGAAATGGACCGCCTGCGGATCTGCGCGGCCGAGGACTGCAGCGCCGTCGTCCTGGACCTGAGCCGCAACCGTTCCAAACGGTTCTGCGACACCGGGAACTGCGCCAACCGCACCCACGTCAAGGCCTATCGGGCCCGGAAAGCGGTCGCCGGATAGGCCGTGGCGGGATAAGCTGCGGCACTAGCCGCCGCTGATGCCGGACAGCCCACCAACAAGGCCACCACCAGGCTGGCCACGAGCTTATGCCGCACCTTCCCTGCTGGGGCATCTCTCCAGCTGAAAGGGTTTCCCTGGCCCAGCGGTCCGGGCGCTATTGCCCGATGGTCAGGCGGGAAACCGGCGCAGTTCAGTCCTGGGTGGTGCTGTCCGGACCGCCGCGCGGCGTCCCTTTTGGCTGTCCGTCCTTGTCCACATTGCCAGCACCGCCGGGAATCTTCGCCGACGAGCGGTTGATGCCGGTGCCCTTACCGAGGTGATCGGCATTCGGCTTTTCAGTCATCATCAGCATTGCGCAGACCACGAGGGCGGCGATGAAGGCGATTCCCGCCGCCGTGAGCCCGAGATCGACCCGCAACTCCTTGGTACCCCCACCAGTGGAGACGATCATCGCCACGACTCCGGCGACCGCGGCCAGGGCGGCAGAGAAAATGAGGGGGCCTTTGACGCCCCTGCTGGATTTGGACACTGTTACTCCTTGGGAAAATTGCGGCTGACTTTTCTACGAGGAGTAGAAATACTGCCGGTCCTAGTTTACGGGGTGGACGGCACCCGTCGGGGCCGGGTGACGCACATCATGCCGGTACCCCAGCGACGCGATTGCCAGGACGACGGCGATGATCACCGCCCCGCCTCCGGCCACTCCGAGCAGTGCGTGCGCGCCGGCGCCCTGGAAGATGGGCAGCAGGGCCCCCGTGGCGAGGGTCACTGTACCGACCACGATGAGATCCTTCGCGACCACGTTTGTGCGGCGCTGCCTCAGGCCAACGTAGAGGTCGACGACGCCGGCTATCACCAGGACAAGGGCGCCCGCCTGGGCGAACATGGCATCCGTGTGGATCCACAGGTTGAGGAAGGCACCGACAACCAGGAACCCGGGCGCGATGGAGACGAGCCACCGATCCCCGCTGGAGCGCAGGCCGATTGCCCGCTCCAACCAGGCAGCCGAGACGGCGAGCGCCAGCAGATATATCCCGCCGGCCACCGACAGCACCTGGACTGACGGCTGCACCCAGAAGATCGTGAGCGCTCCGAACGCGGCTGACACCACGGCGCGGAACAGCAGGGGCTGCCACACGGCTGCGGCCTGCTCGCGAGGTTCCCGTGGTGGCTGAGCCATGACATCGTGCTGTGCGGCACCCATGCGCAGACCTCCGGTTCGATGTCGGACCGATCGGTTCAGTCCCGGACACCCCAGTTTATCCCCGTCACGGCTCCCCGGATGCTTCAGGACGACCAGCACCGGGGCCGACGCCCCTAGCTCGCGCCCGTGACCATCCAGCGATCATTCCGGACCCGCCATGCCAGCGTCCCGGCACGCGCCGCCATGTAACCGACACCAAACGCCAGCCACAGCCAGACGATGCCGGCCGGCCCGGAAAGTCCGGCATTGAACACCCAGACCAGCAGCGGCAGGTACAGCAGCAGATTCACCACCCCGGCAATCGCCAGGTACCGTGCATCTCCAGCACCGATGAGAACCCCGTCGAGCACAAACACCAGCCCACAGATTGGTTGCGAGGCCGCGAGGACGAACAGGCCCGCGGCGAGCGCAGCCTGCACCGACTGGTCGGTGGTGAAGATCCAGCCGACAAACGGCGCTGCCAACGCCAGGACCGCACCGGTGATGACGCCGAACCCCAGCCCCCACAGGATCATTCGCCGGGTCAGCGCCTGTGCCAGGGGCGTGTCACCGGCACCCAGCTCCTTGCCGATCAGTGCCTGCGCCGCGATGGCGAGCGCGTCGAGGGCAAACGCCAGGAAAATGAAGATGGTCATCACCAACTGGTGGGCTGCGAGGGAGACCGAGCCCTGCGCCGTCGCGACGAACACCGTCGCCAGGATGGCGATCCGCAGGCTCATGGTGCGGAGCATCAGCCAGGATCCAACCCGCGCCGTCGCCCGCAGTCCGTGCCAGGACAGCCGAAGCGGAACATGGTTCGTCCTAGAGAGGCGATAGACGATGGTCAGGTAGACCGCCGCCATCCCCCACTGGGTGATGCTGGTTCCCAGTGCCGATCCCGCGACTGAAAGGCCCATCCCGTAGACCAGCAGAAAGTTCAATCCGATATTCACGGTGAACCCGACGCCCGCCACCAGCAGCGGGGTCTTGGTGTCCTGCAGCCCGCGGAGCACACCGGTTGCTGCGAGCACCACCAGCATCGCGGTCAGGCCGGGCATTGAGTAGCGCAGGTAATCGACGGCAAAGTCGTGCACCTGCCCTTGGGCACCCATCAGCGAGGACAACCCGGGGGCAAGGATCCAGCCCGCGGTGGAGAGGAGAACGCCGAGCACCAGGGCCAGGCCGATACCGTCCCGGCCAGCAGCTACCGCATCCTGGAGCCGGCCCGCCCCCAGGAAGCGGGCCACGGCCGGCGTGGTGGAGTATGCAAGGAAGACCATCAGGCCGACGGCGGTGTGCAGCACCGTGGACGCCAGACCCACGCCAGCCAGTTCATTGACCCCCAGATGCCCCACGATGGCAGAGTCGGCCAGCAGGAAGAGTGGCTCAGCGATCAACGCACCGAGGGCAGGCACAGCAAGGTGCAGGATGCGTCGGCTGAGTTCACGCGTATCGGGGAGGGTGGTGCTCACAAGGCCACCCTATGCCTTGCCCCGGACAGTCTGCGCGCCGGTGGTCGGACCCCCTCGTCGGGGCTCAAACGTCAGGGTCGGCTAGGCTGAAGGTAGAGGCACCACCGTCGGACAGGGAGTCCACATGAAAAAAGAAGTCTGGTTCTACATCGGCGGTCTCGTCGCGTTCTTCCTCAGCACCCTCTTCATCCCGCAGGGCATCTCGGACTTCGCACGGGCGGCAGCCCTCAATGAGCCGGTCCCCTCCGGTGCCGGATTGAACCTGGCGGTCGGCGCCGTCCTGGTCGCCACTGCGATTACCCTCCTGGCAAGCGGCTACGTGATCCGTCGGAGACAAGTCACCGCCACCCGGACCTATGGCAGCGACGACCCGGATGAAATCACCCGCCAGCGCCCCACCCAGGGCTATACGAACCGCCCGGAGTGGATGAACCGGCCCACCAACCACATGGGTGATAACACGGGTCATAAGCGGGACTAGATTCCCTTCTCGACCATCTCAAGGAGCCGCTGCGCGGCTACCAGCCGCTGATCTGTGTCCAGTCCACGCAGCGGGCCATCGATCACCAGCATTGCCAATCCGTGGACGGATGACCACGCCACGAATTCGGCCCCCGCGCGCCGGTCGGCGGCCAGCGCCCCCGCGTCCACCAGCGCATCCAGGGCGTCGGACAGCAGCTGAAAGGGGGTCCGGCCATGCGGCCCCGCGGAATCCCCGGCTGAGGCGTCCCGCAGATCAACGTGGCTGGCGAAGGCCGTCCTGAACAACCCCGGTTCGGTTTGGGCGAAACGAAGGTATCCGGCACCTACGGCACGGAGCCGGGCCCGGGCGAGCGTCGCATCGTTCTGGCGAGCGCCGTCGTCGCCGGCTATCGCGGACAGCTCATCCTCCATGGCCGCCGCCAGCCTTGACTGGGCGGCAAGCGATACAGCCCACAGCAGCGCACCCTTGTCAGTGAAGTGACGGTAGGCGGCGTTTGGAGTGACTCCTGCGCGGCGGGTCACTTCCCGGAGGACGACGGCGTCCGGCCCGCCCGCACGTGCCAGATCGGTGCCCGCGTCGATCAGGGCCCGGCGAAGGTCGCCATGCCGGTAGGTGGTGCGCGGGCTGGACTGCTCGGTCACGGGGTCTTTGGCCTTACCTCGGATGACTGTAAGTGAACACTGTCTACAAGTTTGTCATGGAGCCCACTGGACTGGTCAAGGACCGCAGTTCATCCGCCAGGTTCGCCAGCGCGGCTTCCTGCCACAGCCGTTGGGCCGGGGCGGTGCGGTACAGCTGGTCCATGACGAGGAGCCGGCGCACGACGTCGACCCTCCCTACCGCGAAGTCCGTGTCGGACACGTGGGCATATTCCTGTCGCACTGCGGCAACGTACCGCCCGTAGCCGTTTACGGACCTCCCGAGTACGGCCAGGTCCGCATCGCACAGTAGCTCACCCGCCCGGTCACCCCGAGCCGGGTTGTGCGACGCCGTGAGTCGGATCAGGCGGACCACCTCCGCCACCTCGGCTGCAGGTATCCGGCCCGTCAGCCACTCTTCGGCCAGCGCAGCTGAGGCACGCTCATCCTCCCCAGCCACGCCGTCGTACACGGCGTCATGGAACCAGGCAGCGAGGCGCACCTGGCGGCGAACCGATCCGTCGTCGTCGGGCAGGAAGATCGCATCGAGCGCCTCCAGCACGTCCAGGAGGTGGGAGGGGGTGTGATACCGGCGATGCGCCTCGGACCATCGGTTGACGAGGGACTCGCCGAGCCCCGGGCTGTGCGGGGCGAGCACAGCCCACCGCGCAAGCAGTGCCCGTCGCAGACGCGGCGCGCGCTGCCGGGCAGGGATCCGCAGCCCGCTGGCGATCAGGATGCGCGTCAGGGTGCCGCAGTCCACCTCCTTCGCCCCCAGGGCCACCAGTTTCCGGTAGCGGCGGACGGGGACGTCATAGTGGTCGCCGTCGAACGCCCGATCGGCGATGCCGGCAGCGGCGGCAAAGGAGTGGAGTTCGGCAAGTGAGGTGTCGGAGACCAGGTGGGAGAACTCGGTCCCATGGGCCGGCCACAGCGGGGGATCAATGTAGATGGCCATCGATCAAGCCTACCGGCGGATATCCCGAACCCCCTGGAATAGCTCGGGCCTGGCAGGAAGTTCGACCGGTGAGCACCGGTCCGGAAAGCTATATACAGGGTCCTGCGGCTGTGCCATTGTTTACGGTGTTCACATCAGTTATCCACTGAACCGAGGACCCCATGACGACAACACTGCTGGCCATCGGCACCAAGAAGGGCCTGTGGCTTGCCACCAGCACCGATCGCGAATCCTGGACGCTGTCGGAGCCGCACTTCCTCATGCAGGAGGTCGCCAGCGTCGGCATCGACACCCGCGAGGACCGGACCCGCATCCTCGTGGGGGTGCTCTCCTATCACTGGGGTCCAACGGTGGTCTACTCCGACGACCTGGGAGCCACCTGGTCCGAACCCGAGCAGGGTGCCATCAAATTTGAGAGCTCCGATGACACCGCCGTCGAGCGGATCTGGCAGCTCCAGCCGGACTCCGCTGGCCGCCCGGGCGTAGTCTGGGCTGGCTGCGAACCCATCTCGGTCTGGAAGTCGACCGACTACGGTGAACACTTTGAGTTGAACCGCGGCCTCTGGGACCATCCGCATCGTTCCGAGTGGGGCGCCGGTTTCGGCGGTGCCGCGGCGCACTCGGTGATCCCGAGCCCCGTCAGCGACACGGTCCACGTGGCCATGAGCACCGGAGGCGTGTACCGCTCCGACGACGGCGGTGTGTCCTGGGCGCCACGGAACAAGGGGATCTCGGCCTACTTCATGCCCGAACCCACCCCGGAATTTGGTCAATGCGTGCACAAGATTGCCCGGGACGCCGTTGCACCGAACCGCCTGTACGCGCAGAACCACCACGGGGTGTACCGCTCCGACGACGGTGGAGAAACCTGGGAGTCGATCGCTGACGGGCTGCCCGCGGACTTCGGGTTCGTGATGCTCACCCACCCCCGCCGCAGCGGCACGGCGTGGGTGATCCCGTTGAAGGCCGACGGGGAGCGCATCCCGCCGGAGGCGAAGCTCGCGGTCCACCGCACCGACGATGCCGGATCCTCCTGGACCCGCCAGGACCGGGGCCTGCCCGACAACGAGTACAACGCCGTGCTGCGAGACGCTGCCGGCGTGGACACACTGGAGCCGGTGGGCGTGTACTTTGGCACGCGCGGTGGCAGCGTCTACGCCAGCAACGACGAAGGCGACTCGTTCAGTGAGGTGGTCTCCCACTTGCCGGACGTGCTGTGCGTCCGTGCCGCAGCCGTCGTCGGCGCCTAGGATGGCCAGCCCGACCAGCGAGGTGACAGTGCTGATCCCCACCCTCCTGCGACCGCTGATTGGCAACCGTTCGACGGTTCCGGTGTCCGCAGCGTCCGCGGTCCCGTTGGCCCGGCTGCTCGACGATCTACACGAGGGGTATCCGGTGTTCGCCCGGCGGATCCGGGATGAGACAGGGGCCCTGCGCCGGTACGTCAACGTGTACGTGGACGGCGAAGACGTGCGCCACCTGGAAGGCCTCTCGACTCCGGTTCCGCCCGGTGCCGAGGTAATGATCGTGCAATCGGTCGCCGGCGGGTAGCAGGACGGGTCACCTGTCGGTCCACCCGTTCTCGCCGGCCGTGATCGACGGGCTGCGTCCCTCTCTGGACGGTTTCGCCCTCTCCAGGGGCGCCGTCCGGTTCACCCCGGAAAGCCCACTTCCGGACCAGGCGGTCGGGGAGTTGGTGCTGGCACGACGGGCGAAGATCCGAGGTATCCCTTGATCCGTCTGGTGTGGCGGCTCGAGCTGAGGGAACCCCCTGGTCTACGCTTTGCAGGTATACCGTCCACGCCAGCAAGGAGCCGCGCACACCATGACCCGAACTTCAGGGCCACTTGGTCAGCTGGGCGGCAGGTTTCAAACCGCGGTTGACGCGCTCCGCACGCAACTGTGGCCCTTGCCGGTCTTCGCCGTCCTGGTGGCTATTGGCCTGGGGGTCTGGATTCCCACCGTCGACGATGCGATCGGCTCCGACATGCCATCGAGCGTCTCCTACTTCCTCATCAACGGCGGACCGGACGCCGGACGGGCCATCCTGGAGGCGACCGCCGGTTCACTCATCACTGCGACCTCGTTGACCTTCTCCCTGACCGTTGTCACCCTGCAGTTGGCCAGCAGCCAGTTTTCCCCTCGCCTGCTGCGCACCTTCACGGGTGACCGAGTGGTGCACGCAACGCTTGCCTTGTTTCTCGGCACGTTCGCCTACGCACTGACGGTGCTGCGGACGGTGCGGTCCGGTGACGACGGTGACGAGCCTTTCGTGCCCCACCTGGCCGTCACCCTGGCCTTCCTCCTCGCGATCGCCAGCATCATCGGCCTGGTCTTTTTCCTGGCCCATCTGGCGCGCGAGATCAGGGTCGAAACGATCATGCGCAAAGTGCACCAGGAAACCTCCGGAACCATTCGGCGGGTGTACCGGGAGGAGCGGGGCGCGCAGCCCCCGGTGCTCCCGGTAGCTCCCCACGCAGCGGTATGGATTGGTGCACCGCGCTCGGGCTTCCTCACCGGCATCGAGGAAGAAACCCTCCTCGCGGCGGCGGTCAAGCATCGGGCGATCATCAGGGTCGACGCGCAGGTTGGCTCGTCCCTGGTCGAGGGTATTCCCGCCGCGGCGGGCTGGGTGCGCAGCGGCGAGCCCAGCATGGGGGCGGAGACGGTTCACGAGTTCCGCGACGACGTCGCCGGCGCGTTCACCTGCGGGTTCGAGCGGACGGCCGTGCAGGATGTTGCCTTTGGATTCCGGCAGCTCATCGATGTGGCAGCGAAGGCCCTGTCGCCGGGCATCAATGACCCCACTACCGCGATCCACGTCCTCGGCCACACCTCAGCCCTGCTGTGCGAACTCACCCAGCGGGATCTCGGCCCGCGCGTGCTGCACGACGACGACGGCCTGGTCCGGGTGATTCTCGACCGGCCGGATTTCGCCGCCTTCCTGAATATCACCCTCGACCAGCCGGTCCTGTATGGAAGAGCCGACCCCGCGGTGCTGGACCGGGTACTCAGCCTGCTGCAGGAGGTCGCCTGGCATGCCTCGGCGGAGGACCAGCCTGCCATCCGGGAGCAGCTACAACGGGTCGTGTCAGCGGTCCAGGAGGAAACCTACCCGGATGCAGTGGCGGCCCACCTCCAGCAGCGGGCGGCCGAGGTCGAACGGGCGCTGGACGGGGAGTGGGCCCCCCGCGGCCCGGTCTCGGGTGGCCGGGCCTAGCGAGCCGGAATTGGCCTGCCGCTAAAAACCGCCGCCACCATCCGCGGCCATGTTGTTGAACCGCGAATAGTGGCCCTGGAACCCGACGACGATGGTCTTGGTGGGCCCGTTACGGTGCTTTGCAACGATCACGTCTGCTTCACCTGCGCGAGGGGACTCCTTGTCGTACACGTCGTCGCGGTGCAACAGGATGACCATGTCCGCGTCCTGCTCGATCGATCCACTCTCTCGAAGGTCAGAAACCATGGGCCTCTTGTCGGTGCGCTGCTCGGAGCCACGGTTCAGCTGCGACAGCGCCACCACGGGCACGTTCAGTTCCTTGGCCAGGAGCTTCAGGGCACGGGAGAACTCCGAGACTTCCTGCTGTCGGGACTCAACGCGCTTACCTGAGGACATCAGCTGCAGATAGTCGAGGACCACCAGCTTCAGATCGTGGCGCTGCTTCAGTCGCCGGCATTTCGCGCGGATCTCCATCAGCGACATGTTGGGGCTGTCATCGATGAACAGGGGCGCATCATTCATCCGCCCCATGGTCGTGGCGATCTTGCCCCACTGCTCATCTTTGATCGTGCCCTTGCGCAGATCCTGCAGCCCGATGGTCGCCTCGGCCGACAGGAGGCGCATGGCGATCTCGTTGCGTCCCATTTCGAGGGAAAAGAAAACCGTGGTCATGTTGTGCTTGATGGCCGCAGAGCGGGCCCAGTCCAGGGCGAAGGTCGACTTACCCATGGCAGGCCGGGCCGCAACGACGATCATCTGTCCGCCGTGAAGCCCCTGCGTGAGTTCGTCCAGTTCAAAGAAACCCGTCGGGACACCGGTCATGCCCTCGCCGCGGTGCCCCGCCGACTCGATCTCGTCGACGGTGCTCTCGATGATGTCTTTCAGCGCCACGTAGTCCTCAGCACTGCGTCGTTCGGCCACCGCATAAACCTCGGCCTGCGCGGCGTTGACGATGTCGTCAACCTCGCCGTCGTTGGAGTAGCCTAGTTGCACAATCTTGGTGCCTGCGTTGACGAGACGTCGCAGGACCGCCCGTTCGCGGACAATCTCCGCGTAGAACCCGGCATTGGCGGCCGTAGGCACCGATTGGATCAGTGTGTGGAGGTAGGCTGGCCCACCGATTCGCGAAATTTCGCCCCGTTTGGTGAGCTCATCCGAGACGGTGACGGCGTCGGCCGGCTCGCCCCGGCCATAGAGGTCGATCACGGCTTCGTAGATGCTCTCGTGGGCGGGGCGGTAGAAGTCCACGCCCCTCAACACCTCGACGCAGTCGGCGATCGCATCCTTGGACAGCATCATGCCGCCCAGTACTGATTGTTCGGCAACCAGGTCCTGCGGTGGGGTTCGCGTGAACTCCGGGGACCGGGTGTCCTCCTTGGAATCACTGTGCGTGAGGGACACCGTTGCACTCTCTTTCTCGGTAATCTATCCCGGAACCAGCTGCAGACAGATTGTCCGTCAGCGGTCGTATCCGGCCTGATGACTGATTTCTATCATCTGGTGCGGACAGTTTGGCCTCTGGGATACTCCGCAACGGTAGTGCCGAAGCATCCTCCTGCCAAGCGAGCAATCCACAGGTCCTGTGGATTGCTTGTGGATAACGCGGCGTGTCTTGTGCACAGGATGGGGACAATGGTGTGGATAACAAAATAGTTATCCACTCAATAGCGTCCTGACCTGCGCAAACACTGGTTATGGGCTGTGGAATAAATGTTGCTGGACGCAACGTTCATGCTCTACTTGCGTGTTGACAGATGCCCTCAGAGGCCGTACAGGGGTGGGTTATTCACCAGCTATCCACAGCTCTTGCTACCACCATGTGATCCACGGCACATGTCTTGTATGGGCTGGGACTGGTCTATATAGCCCGCAGCGCACCCTGAACGGGCGAAGATCAGCGACTTCAGACCCGTATATTCCAATTAGAGAATATTTTGAACGGAGGGACAGAGTCGGTCGAACGCTGGGTGGACCGGGGACAGACGGGAAGTACCGGCGTCGTGATGGGATACTGTCCCAACAAACCCGGCCATCGGAGATGGAGGCTACATGGAGCTCCTGGTGTTTACTGTCGTCGTCCTGGCTACCGCGCTGGCCGCGGGTGGTGCCATCAGCTACATCACCCGCCGGGACCGGAGAGCACAAGCACCCGCCCCTGAAAGCCGGACGGGTCCACCCCGATTTCGCCGTCCCGCCCCTGATCCTTCCCCTCCCCGGCCGCCTCCTTCTGAAGGGGCAAGATCCACCGGCAGCCCCACACCGGTTCCGGAGGTGGCCCCGCAACCCCCGGCCGCCGACGCACAGGACCCCGCACAAAGCCATCCCGGGCCGGCTTGTGAGCAGGAGGACGCGGACGCCGCGCGGGAGGCGCTGCGGGCCAACCAGAGGTCTATGGGTGATCCCGGGCTCAGCACCCTTGACCGGGTGCAGGCTTTGATGGCAAGCCAGGCGTTCGCGCTGCATGTCACCGACCAGCCCCCCGACCAGCCCGGGGACGACAAAAGGGACCCCCGCAGTTAGCGGGGGTCCCTCCAGTCGAACTGTGCGACCAGCTAGTGGTGCTGAGTGAACAGCGGTGAACTAGTTGGCGACGACGTTCAGGTCAATGACTGCTGCAACATCATCGTGCAGGCGAACGTTCGCCTGGTAGGCGCCGACCGACTTGATGTGGGCGGGCAGTTCGACCTTGCGCTTGTCGATGGTGCCGAGGCCTGCGGCCGCGACAGCCTTTGCGACGTCCTCGGCCTTGACGGTGCCGAACAGGCGCCCGGACTCACCAGCCTTGACGGTCAGCGTGACCGGCTTGGCGGAGAGTGCAGCTGCCTGCTTCTGGGCATCTTCGAGCGTTGAGTGCTCGCGTGCGACGCGGGCGGCCTTGATCGACTCGACCTGCTTCTCGCCGCCCTTGGTCCAGGTGAGAGCGAAACCGCGGGGCAGAAGAAAGTTACGTGCGTAACCGTTCTTTACCTCGACAATGTCGCCTGCAGCACCAAGACCGGTTACTTCATGGGTCAAAATGAGCTTTGCCATTGGGTTGGGTTCCTTTCCTTAACCGCGGCCTGCGCCGGAGTACGGCAGGAGGGCAACTTCACGGGCATTCTTGATTGCCTGCGCAATTTTGCGCTGCTCCTGCACGGTGACACCGGTCACGCGGCGGGCACGGATCTTTCCGCGGTCGGAAATGAACTTACGCAGCAACGCTACGTCCTTGTAGTCGATGACGGTGACGTCAGCGGCCTTCAGGGGATTGGACTTTGGTTTGGGCTTACGAAGTTCAGCCTTAGCCATCGTGGTGCTCCTTATGTCTGGTGGAGCCCGCAGAACGATTCTGCGGGATGGGAATTACTTGGCGGGTCGCCGCTACCGAAACGGGCGGTCCTGCCGGGTAAGGAAGGGTTAGAAGGGAGGTTCGGACGAGTCCGGACCGTTGCCCCAGCCGGAAGAGTTACCTCCGGAAGAGTTGCCCCCCGCGGGTGCGCCCCATGGGTCGTCAGCTGGCTGCTGAGCCTGCTGGCCGCCCTGCTGGCCGCCGCCCCAACCTGAGTTGGAGTTGTTACCGCCGCCGCTGTTGCCGCCGAAGTTACCTCCGCCGCCACCGCCGGAGCGCTGGGTGCGGGTGACCTTCGCTGACGCATAGCGCAGGGATGGACCGACCTCGTCCACCTCAAGTTCCATGACAGTGCGCTTTTCGCCTTCTTTGGTGTCGTACGAACGTGACTTGAGTCGGCCCTGAGCGACGACACGGGTGCCCTTTGTCAGGGTCTCCGCAACGTTCTCAGCCGCTTCACGCCACACCGACGCGCGAAGGAACAGCGTTTCGCCGTCCTTCCACTCATTGGTCTGACGGTCGAAGGTCCGCGGCGTCGACGCGATGGTGAAATTAGCCACCGCCGAGCCTGACGGGGTGAAACGAAGTTCGGGATCGCTGGTGAGATTACCGACGACCGTAATGATGGTCTCGCCTGCCATGGTGCCTCCTACTGTCACAGCCCACTACGGTGGGCCTGTCCTCATCTGTGAAGCTGAGCCGAAACTACTCGGCTGAGACCTTCTGCTCCTCGGGACGGATGATCTTGGTACGCATGATCGTCTCGTTGAGGCTCAGCTGGCGGTCAAGTTCGGCAGCGATCGCCGGGGTGGCAGTGAAGTTGACTACGGCGTAGAAACCTTCAGCCTTCTTCTTGATTTCGTAGGCCAGGCGACGACGTCCCCACAGGTCTACCTTGTCTACGGTGCCGCCGCCGTTGCGGACGACATTCAGGAACTTCTCGAGCGAAGGCTCGACGGTACGTTCCTCGACATCGGGGTCGATGATTACCATCAATTCATATGCACGCATTTGTGAACCCACCTCCTCTGGGCTAAACGGTCACGGTCTTTCCGTAACAGGAGGTTCTATTTGCGTTGACCTGCCTGACGCGTCGTCCCAAAACGGGCACCGGCATCAGCACAGACTTATCAATGTTACCGGAGAATCGCCGTCGGGCCGAACCGTGTGGATAACTGCTAGGCGGGGAGACTGAAGAACAGTTCGGTTGCGGTGGCCAGACGGTGGGGGTCCAGCGGTGAGCACAGTTCCCGGGCCGAATGCATTGAGAGCAGGGGCGTGCCGACGTCGATGGTCCGGATCCCCAACCGGGTGGCGGTCAGTGGGCCAATGGTCGACCCGCACGGCATCACGTTGTTCGAAACGAACTCCTGGTAGGGCACCTCCGCGTCCCGGCACAGTCGCGCCCAGTAGGCGGCACCGGGGGCGTCGGTGGTGTAGCGCTGATTGGCGTTGATCTTCAGCAACGGCCCGCCGCCGAGGATAGGACGGTTGGCTGGATCATGGCGTTCGGCGTAGTTGGGGTGCACCGCGTGACCGGCGTCGGCCGAGACGCAGAACGATGTGGCCAGCGCCCTCCGTCGCTCCTCGGCGTCTGCCCCGAGCCCGCCGGAAATCCGGTGCAGCACGTCCTCGAGGAACGGGCCGCTCGCGCCGGACCGGGAGGCGCTGCCCACTTCCTCGTGATCGAAGGCGGCCAGCACAGCGATCGGCCCGCCAGCAGACGCCGTCGCGCCGGCGGCAATCAGCGCCACCAGGCCAGCGTGTACCGAGGAAAGGTTGTCCAACCGGCCAGCGGCGAAGAACGCGTCGTCCGCACCGAAGATACTGCCGGGCTGGGTATCGGCGACGACGACGTCGTACCCGCCAACGTCGTCGGCAGCAATGCCCGCGGTGTCGGCCAGGAGTTCCAGAAGGTCAGCGTCACGCGGGTCGCCCACCCCCCAGACGGGGTTCATGTGCTGCTGCTTGTCCAGGGTGAGCCCGTCATTGACCGTGCGGTCCAGGTGGATTGCCAGCTGGGGGAAGCGCAGCAGGGGTGGGGTAGAGACGAGGTGCTCGGCCCCGTCGTGGGTGACCAGTCGGCCGGCGAGTGCCAACTCCCGGTCGAGCCAGGAGTTGAGTAGGGGGCCACCGTAAACTTCGACGCCGGCCTGCAGCCAGCCGTGCCGCCCCGTGGTGGGCTTGGGTTTGAGCTTGAACCCCGGTGAGTCGGTGTGGGCGCCAAGGATGTGGAAACCGGTCACCGCGGTCGCGTCCGCCGGGGTGACCCAGGCGATCAGTGCACCGTCGCGCACCACCAGATATTTACCGGCCTGCGCGGTCCAGGCCTCGGCTTCCTCCAGGCGCACGAACCCCGCGGCCTCCAGCCGGGCGGCGCCCTCGGCCGCGGCATGAAAACTCGACGGAGAGGCACCGATGTAGGCACCGAGATCAGTAATGTGCTGAAGGGCAGTCATGGACCCGAGCCTACCAAGGCTCAGTAATCCAACCCCTGGCTCGGAACCACCAGGCCCGACTCATAGGCGTACACGACGGCCTGTACCCGGTCCCGGAGGTGCAGCTTGGTGAAGATCCGCCGGACGTGAGTCTTCACGGTGGCCTCGGAGAGGAAGAACTTCTGGGCGAGCTCCGCGTTGGAGAGCCCCTCCGCGATCGCCCCGAGCACTTCGCGTTCCCGCGGGGTCAGGTCGTCCAACAGCGGGTCGGCTGCCGGACGTGCCGCGTGCGGAGGCAGGGACCGGACATAAGTTTCCAGCAGGCGGCGCGTCACCCGCGGGGCCACCACGGCGTCCCCACTGGCAACCACCCGCACGGCGTGCACCAGTTCATCGGGGCCAACATCCTTGAGCAGGAACGCCGAGGCGCCGGCCTGGAGGCCGGCAAACGCGTACTCGTCGAGGTCGAAGGTGGTGAGGATGATGATGCGGGAACAAGAGCCCGATCCAGTGATCAGGCGGGTCGCTTCGATCCCATCCATGATCGGCATCCTGACATCCATCAGGACGACGTCGGGTTTAAGCGCGGCGGCCATCCGCACCCCCTCCGTCCCGTTGGAGGCTTCCCCGACGATGACGAGGCCGTCCTCTCCTTCCAGGATGAGACGGAATCCCATTCGCAGCAGCGGCTGATCATCCACCAGCAGCACCCGAAGGGTGTCGCCTGTGTCCCGGTGACCGTCTGTGATGATGTGTTCAGGTGCTTCTGACACTGTCTGCTTCCCTGCTCGTGGGTTCCCGGTCCTCCGGGATGATCAGTCGCGCATCAACGATCCAGCCGCCGTCGGCGCCGGGTCCGCAGTCAACGGTGCCCGAGTAGATCGACGCGCGCTCCTGCATCCCGGTGATGCCCTGGCCGGTGCCCACCGACATCACGGCCCCCATGCCACCCCGGCCGTCGTCAGTGATCCTCACCCTCACCAGCGTGCCGGTCCGGGAAATGGCAACGTTGACGATGGTGACGCCTTTCCCGTAGCGCAGCACATTGGTCAGGGACTCCTGAATGATCCGGTAGACGGTCAACTGGAAGGTCGGATTTTCGGGCAGCCCGGGCCCTGATAGCCCCACCCGGATGGGCAGCCCCGCCGCCCGGAACCCGTCGAGCAGGGTGGCGAGGGAACCTGCGGCTGGCAAGGGTTCCCGGGGTGCCGAATCGGGGCCGACCCGCAGGACACCCAGCACCCTGCGCATATCGGCGAGGGCGGTCCGGCCGCTGGCCGACAGTTCGTCAAGAACCTCGCGGGCGCGGTCCTGGTCGCGCTTCATCACGACGGCGGCCCCGTCGGAGAGGGCGATCATCACTGACAGGGAGTGCGCCACGACGTCGTGCATCTCCCGGGCAATGCGGTTGCGCTCGGTGGCGGATGCCAGTTCGGCGTTGCGGATAGCCCAGTCTCGGAGCGCTATTTCATGTTCCCGATCCTTGCGGGTGGTAACCCCAAATCCGATTGCAAGAAAATACCACATGAGGACAAAGCCGGTCACGATCCAGATGAGGTATGGAGCCTCGTCGACAAACAGGGCGTCGACAAACCAGAGGGGGGTGATCGTCAGCAGTGCTGCTCCGGCCAGCGCCCAGAGGGCGCTCCGGAAAGGATGCCGGACGGCCACAGCGTACAGGGCAAACCAGACACCGAACCCAACACTTGCCTCACCGTCGGAGGCCATGAGGCTCATCCATTCGAGCCCCATCAAAATTCCCAGGACAATCAGCGGGCGGTCCCTGCGCCACAAGAGGACGACCCCTGCTGTAACGACGGGGATCAAGGCCAGCCATCGATCGGCCACCACTGTTCCGACGATCGCCTGTGGCAGGCTGGCGGCGAGGTAAAGGACCACCACCAGAGCGTCGGTGACCCGCGGATGGCTCCGGAAATAGCGTCTGAATGGACCTAGCCGTCGTGCATTGAGCTCAGTGAAGGCGGCGGCGGCCGTTCGCTCCGTCGCCCCCTCCACCAAGACTTTTTCACTCATTGAGTGAGCTTATCGGTCGGTCGTGGGCCCGCTGGTTACACGTCCCGCCGCTTGGTGACCACCAGGGAAACCACCAGGAGCACCAGGGCCCAGCCGCCGAGAACGAGGGCACCCTGCCACTGGTTCAGGGCTCCGTCGGCAATGGTGATCGCTACCATCTGCTCGCCGGCGCTGCTGGGGAGGAAGCGGGCGGCGTCGGGAATCCAGTCGGCGATCCCGGCCAGCAAAGTGGCAACCAGGATTGGCAGGATCAACAGTAGGCCGATCGCGGTGACCACGCCTCCAGCCGTGTTGCGGAGCAGGGTGCCGATCGACATCGCGATGATGGCCATCAGGGCGAGCACCGAACCGGTGTTGATGATGTGCATCAACACACCCTCGTCACCGAGTCCGAACTCGAGTTCTGACGGGGACAGGATCGGCTGGGCGATGAGATAGCTGACCAGGGCTGAACCGGCACCAACAACGAAGGCGACCACCGCAAACACGGCCTGCTTGGCCAGAAGGGCTGGGATACGTTTTGGCACCGCCACCATGGTGGACCGGATCATCCCGGTGCCCCATTCTGACGCGATCAGGACAACTCCGAGCGACGCAATCAGCAGTTGGCCAAAGATCAGACCGGAGCCGGGGATGGTGTTGGTGATTGACGTCGCGTCCGGGGCGCCCTGCATCTGGGCTGCCATCTCCGGGTCTCCCTGCAGATCAAGCAAAACTGTCGTCTGCCAGGCAAAGAGGGCTGCCAGACCAATCATCACGATCACCGTGATGGACAGCATGATGACGGTGGATGGGACCGTGACCAGTTTGATCCATTCCGACTTCAGGATCCGCGTGAAATTCACGCCCGTCCCGCTGGTGGTACTGCGGGTGGGGGTTGCGACTGCTGTATGAGACATGGCTATTTTCCTTCCCCGACGCTGGCGGCCTGGGTTGCCTGCGGGAGATCAGCCGAGTGGTACTCAACCGAATCGTTGGTGAGCTGCATGTAGGCCTCTTCGAGGGATGCCTGCAACGGTGTGAGCTCGTAGACCAGCACCCGGTTATCCAGGGCGGTCCGAGCGATGCGGTGGGAGTCCGCGCCGGTGATTTCGAGCATTTCAGGTTCCAGTTGCTTCGAAGTGACGCCGTCGCCGGCCAGCGCACGGATCAGATCGCCCGGGTTGTCGGTGCGGACCCGGGTACGGGACTGTCCCTGGCCCGAGAGGATCTGTTCAATGGGGGCGTCGGCGATGATTCGGCCGCGCCCGATCACGATCAGATGGTCGGCGGTCAATGCCATTTCCGACATCAGGTGTGAGGACAGGAATACCGTCCTTCCTTCGGAGGCGAGGCCCTTCGCGAGGTGGCGAACCCACTGCACACCCTCGGGGTCCAGCCCGTTGACCGGCTCATCGAGGATCACGGTGTGAGGGTCGCCCAGGAGGGCGCAGGCGATGCCGAGGCGCTGCCCCATGCCGAGGGAGAAACCGCCGACCCGCTTCTTCGCGACCGGACCGAGTCCGGTCATTTCAATGACCTCTTTGACCCTGGAGTTAGGGATGCCGTGCGTCGCGGCCATGGCCCGGAGGTGGTTGTAGGCGCTGCGTTTGGTGTGGACGGCTTTCGCGTCGAGGAGGGCTCCCACTTCACGCAACGGCGCGCGGTGTTCGGCGTAGCGCCTGCCGTTGACGGTGACGTTGCCGGCCGTGGGGTTGTCCAGCCCGACGATCATGCGCATGGTGGTGGACTTCCCGGCACCGTTGGGGCCGAGGAACCCGGTCACCTTGCCGGGGTGGACAGTGAACGAAACGTTGTCCACTGCTGTCTTGGAGCCATAGCGCTTTGCCAGGCCGTGTGCCTCAATCATGGCTGCGTCCTTAATATTGCTTCGGTTGCCCGGTCAATACTGGGCCTGCCTCAAGCCTACGGAGGTTGGCGTCCGGGCTCGCCGCCCCTTGGGATGATGTTTGATTCCGCCGGGTACACCTTTTGGATGAGTCCCGCGCCTGGTCCCCGACGCAGAAACGGCCCTCAGGGCCAGGCTCGCCGGTTGCAACCGGCCACCCTGACCCTTTGGGCCGCTTCTGTGTGCTCGCGGGGCTAGCGCGAGCTGATGGACTCGAACTTCCTGATGCACAGTGGAACGAAGATCAGCAGCATCAGGACAATACCGATGAAGATCGTGATGAACGGATTCTGCAGGGTCCACGCGGTGGGCTCCGGGAAGTCCGGGTTGGTGTTCCCGAACAGCTGCCGGGCCGACTCGACCAGTGCGGAGACCGGGTTCCACTCCGCGATGTTCTTCAGCACCTCGGGCATGGTGTGGATGGGGACGAACGCGTTCGAGATGAAGGTGAGGGGGAACAAGATCATGAAGGACGCGTTGTTGATGACCTCGGGGCTCCTGACGCTCATTCCCAGCAGGGCCATCACCCAGCTGAACGAGTAGCTGAACAGCAGCAGAATGGCGACACCTCCCAGGAAACCCCACACCGACGTGGTGACCCGCCAGCCCACAATCCAGCCGGTGCCCATCATGATCAGCATCGAAATGCTATTGATGACGAGGTCGCCGTTGGTGCGGCCGATCAGCACCGCCGCCGGGCTCATCGGCAAGGTACGGAACCGGTCAATGATGCCGTCCTTGAGGTCCTGTGCCATCGCGGCGCCGGAAAAGGTGGAACCGAAAATGACCGTCTGCGCGAAAATGCCAGCCATCAGGAAGTTGGTGTAGTCGGAGACGTTCATCGCTCCGCCGTAGACCTGGCTGAACAGCAACACGAACATGATCGGCTGCAGGATGGTGAAGACCAGGATCTCCGGTACCCGCTTGATCTTGATCAGGTTGCGGCGGGTAGCGATCCACCCGTCCGAGAGCAGCTGTCCCGCCGGCGTACCGACACTCTCATAGGTGGTCTGCTTGGTGAGGACACTCATTTGGCTTTCTCCATCTCGGAATTCTCGGCGTCCTGCTCGTTCTCGGCGGTGTGACCCGTCAGTTTGAGGAACACGTCGTCAAGGGTGGGCCGGCGCATGCCGGCGTCGTGCAACCCCACTCCCGCCTGTCCAAGATCCGCCAGGATGTATTGCAGGGCACGCGGCCCCTCGGTGACGGCCACCTCAACACTGCGCCGATCAGCCGAAACCCTGGCTTCGCCTTCACCGTGGCGGGCGAGGATCTCGCGGGCAGAGCCGGCGTCGGCCTCGTCAACCAGCGCCACCACCACGCGGTGCCCACCAATCCGGGCCTTCAGCTGGTCGGACGTGCCCTCGGCGATCACCTTTCCGCCGTCGATCACGGCGATGTCGTCGGCCAGATGGTCGGCCTCCTCCAGGTACTGGGTGGTGAGCAAAAGGGTGGTGCCGTCGCTGACCAGGTTCTTGATGATCTCCCAGAGGGCCAACCGGCTCCGTGGGTCGAGTCCGGTGGTGGGCTCATCCAGGAAGAGAATCTTCGGGTTGATCACCAGTGCCCCCGCAAGGTCAATCCGCCGGCGCATACCGCCGGAGAAACCCTTCACCGGACGGTTCCCGGCCTCGGTGAGCTCAAACTGGTCGATCAGCTCCTGGGCGCGACGCCTCGCGGTCTTGGCGCCCAGGTGGTACAGCCGTCCTACCATTTCCAGATTCTCGAACCCGGTCAGGTTTTCGTCGACCGCGGCGTACTGTCCGGATGCCCCGATAATCCGTCGGGCCGCCCGGGGGTTGGCGAGCACGTCGATACCATCGACAAATGCGGTGCCCTCGGTGGGCTGGATCAGTGTAGTCAAGACCTTCACAACGGTGGTCTTGCCTGCACCGTTGGGACCGAGCAGCGCCTTGACGGTGCCCTGGGGCACCAGCAGGTCCAACCCGTCCAGCGCGTGGACGGGGCCGCTCTTCGATTTGTAGGTCTTCTTCAGACCCCTGGCCTCAATAATTGTCATCGTCCAAGCTTAGGGTTTAAGCGTCCGGACAAGTACTTATTCAGGACAGCTTTTGACCTCGTGCAAATCGGAGGAGCGCACACTTAACATAACGACTGTCAGGGAACGGGTGTGGCCGGCCGATCGGCGTTATTCTGGCGTTCGGCGGCGGCCGGTGCCACCAGGAAGGAGGCGAGCACCGCAACACCCACCACCAGCAGGGCATTGCGGATTCCGACCTGGTCGCCCAGAAACCCGAGCAGGGGTGGGCCGGCCAGAAACGCCGTGTACCCGATGGTCGAAACCACCGACACCCGGGCCGCGGCGTGGCGGGGTTCGTCAGCCGCGGCGGACATTCCCATGGGGAAGCCAAGGGCCGCGCCGGCACCCCAGAGCACCGCACCGACGCCGGCGAGCGGCACCGTGGGAGCGAACACGAAGATCAGCAGGCCCACCAGGGAAGACCCGAGGCTGACCTGCAGCACCCGCACCCGGCCGTACCGGTCGATCAGCCCGCCGCCGACAAACCGGAACAGGGTCATCGCCGCGACGAACACCCCGAACATGACCGCGCCCGTGGCCTCGCTGGACCCCAGCCCGTCCACGGTGGCCTTGGCCACCCAGTCGTTCGCTGCGCCCTCGGTCAATCCGGCGCCAAGAACCACCAGCCCGATCAGCAGTGTCCGCGGCTCCAGCCAGGCGGCGAAGCGGCCAGGCTGAGGAGCGTCCGGGTGGGAATCGGCGTGGGAAATCTCCGGCAGGAAGTAGCGGGGCACCCACAGGGACACCAGGATCACGACGGAGGCGACGCCCAGCAGGTGGTAGGACAGGTCGACGCCGAGCGCTGACAGCCCAGCACCCACCATTGCACCCGCGAAAGCTCCACCGCTGAACGCTGCATGGAACTTGGGCATGATGGTACGGCGGAGGCGGTGCTCGACGTCGGCTCCCTCAATGTTCTGGGCGACATCCCACAGGGCCACGCCGACGCCGAACAGGAACAGTCCGAGCGCGGTAAGCGGGATCGACGTCGTCGCCAATCCGCCGGCGATGGTCACGGCGGCGATTGCTGACGCTACCCCGCCGATCCGGACCGTGTTCGCAACCCCTACGCGACCGGCGATACTTCCTGCCAGCGGCAGCGCGAGCACCGAACCGGCGGCCGCCGCCAACAGGAGGGAACCGGTTTGGCCGTCGCTGAGACCGAGCGTTGAGGACGCGGCAGGGATGCGGGCGGCCCAGCTGGCAAAGACCAGACCGTTCAGGCCGAAAACGGCGAAGGTAGCCCACATTGCTGGTGTCACATTGGTTTGCACCTGTAAACCGTATGCGCAATTGTTCCGGACGGTCTACACGCACCGACGTAGGCTGGGACACATGTCGACCGACCCCAGCACCCACACACCGCCGGACGGCCCCGGAACCGAACTCTTCAAGGATGGAACCCTTTCCGGCGAGGGCTCCTATGGCAACGGAATGCGGCAGGGTCCGTGGCGGTTTTACTTCAGGACAGGCCAGCTGAAAGCGGAGGGCTCATACCGGGACGGCGAACCGGACGGGTACTGGGAATGGCAGCGCGACGGCGGCGGGTTCCTGCAGCACGGCGCGTTCGTCGACGGGAAGCAGGACGGCGAGTGGCAGCGCTATCACAGCACCGGCGCCATACTCGATCACGGGTGGTACAGCAAAGGCAAGAAGACCGGCGAATGGGTGACGTACGGCCCTGATGGGGTCGAGACCAGAAGGAAGATGTACCGCTAGGTCTGCGGGCCGCCGTCAGCGGCTCCGCTGCACCCGCCCCTCATCCCAGACCGGTTCCTCCGACTCGTACACCTTGCCGTCCGAGCCGAAAACCATGAACCGGTCAAAGCTGCGGGCAAACCACCGGTCGTGGGTGACCGCGAGGACAGTGCCCTCGAAAGCATCGATTGCCTTCTCCAGCGCCTCTGCTGAATGCAGGTCGAGGTTGTCAGTGGGCTCGTCAAGCAGCAACAGCGTGGCGCCGGATAGTTCCAGCAGCAGGATCTGCAGCCGAGCCTGCTGACCGCCCGACAGGGAGTCATACAATTGCTCCGCCTGACCGGCAAGGCCGTACCTGTCCAGGACGCCGGAGGCCGCTTCCCGCGGCAGGCCCGAACGATGATCGTCGCCGCGGTGCAGGATATCCAGGAGGGTCCGGCCCAGAAGGTCGGGGCGGACATGGGTCTGGGCGAAGAAGCCGGGCCTGATCCTGGCACCGAGCTTCACGGTTCCCTCGTGCGGCACCGGTGCAATGCTGACCTCGGACACCGGCTCGTGTTCCTTCTCCGGATCGGTGCCACCGCTGGCCAGGAGTCGCAGGAAATGGGACTTGCCCGAGCCATTGGCGCCGAGCACCCCCACCCGGTCACCGAACCAGATTTCGGTGCTGAACGGCTTCATCAGCCCGGTCAGTTCCAGCTTCTGGGCGACCACCGCCCGTTTCGCGGTCCGGCCGCCCTTGAGCCGCATGGAGACGTTCTGCTCAAGGGGGATCGCTTCCGGCGGGCCGGCCTCAAGGAACTTCGCCAACCGGGTCTGGGCTGCGTGGTAGCGGTTGGCCATGTCGGACCGGAACGCCGCCTTGTTCTTGTACATGTTGACGAGTTCCTTGAGCTTGAGATGCTCCTCGTCCCACCGGCGGCGGAGTTCCTCGAACCTGAGGTTCCGGTCGGTGCGGGCCTGCAGGTAGGTTTCGAAGCCACCGCCGTGGATCCAGCTGGACGCCCCGAGTGCTCCCGGTTCAAGGGTGATGATGCGGGTGGCGGCGTTGGCCAGCAGTTCCCGGTCGTGGCTGACGAACAGCACTGACTTCTTCGACTCGTTCAGCTTCGCCTCAAGCCAGCGTTTCCCGGGCACGTCGAGGTAGTTGTCGGGTTCGTCGAGGAGGAGCAGTTCATCCGGCCCGGAGAAGAGGGCCTCCAGCACCAACCGTTTCTGCTCACCACCCGACAACGACGACGACGCCCGGTACTGCGCCCGCGCGTAGGGCACCCCGAGCGCGGCCATCGTCACTTCGTCCCACGTGGTTTCCAGCTCATAACCGCCGGCATCGCCCCACTCGGTGATGGCGTGCGCGTACCGCATCTGGGTGGGTTCGTCGTCGTTCTCCATCATGGCCAGCTCGGCGTCGTCGACGGCCTGGGCCGCTTTGGCGAGCGCGGGCGGCGCAGCGGAGACCAGGAGGTCCCGGACCGTCGTCTCGTCCCTCACCTGGCCAACGAACTGGCGCATGATGCCCATGTTGCCTGAACGGGTGACGGCGCCCTCGTCGGCGGTGACATCCCCGGCGATGATGCGCAGCAGGGTGGTCTTGCCGGTGCCGTTCGGGCCGATCAGCGCTGTCTTGTGCCCGTCACCGACCTTGAAACTGACGGCGTTCAGCAGCTGCCGGCCGTCGGACAGGAAGTAGTCAATGTTGGAAACGTCTAGATGAGCCACGGCTTAAGTCTGTCATCAGGGGGCAAACCCGGCCTCCAACACCCCTATGGCAGGATGAACCGGTGACCACAGCAGCTTCGCCGGATACCCCGCAACGGGTGCTCTTCTACGGCGTCACCGGATCGGGGAAGTCCACCGCCGCACACCGCTACGCGGGCGCAACCGGGCTCCCCGAGGTCTCAGCTGACGACCAGATTGGCTGGCTCCCGGACTGGACCGAGCGGCACCCGACGGACCAGAAGGATCTCGCGGCGGCCCTCGCGTCCAGCGAGCGCTGGGTCTTTGACACCGTTTACGCCACATGGGCGGATCAGGTGCTACCCCGGACGCAGTTGGTCGTTGCCCTGGATTACCCACGGTGGGTGTCCCTGTCCCGGCTGGTGCGGCGGACAGCACTGCGGGTGATCCGCCGGGAAGTGGTCTGCAACGGGAACCGCGAAACCGTGCGCAGAGCGATCGCCCGGGACTCCATCCTCGTCTGGCACTTCAAGAGCTTCCCGCGAAAACGGGCGCGCATCAAGCGTCTGATTGACGACGGCGGCGTGCCGGTGCTCCGGTTCACTCGGCCACGGGATCTGGATCGCTGGCTCCGAAGCGTTGAGGCCGTCTGAGCTGCTTTCTCGCCCCGTTGTAACACTAGTGATTGGGAGTTGCCAATCACTAGTGTTACTCTCCAGTAATGGAAATGGTGAGCAAGACCTACATCAACTTTGCGAGCGTCCTCGACTCGAAGACCCGCGCCCAGAACCTCATGACTTCCGGCATGCCCTTCATCTACCCACACCTGGCCAGCATGCCCGATGCACACCTTGGCCTCGGCGCGGCGGTCGGTTCGGTGATCCCAACCATCGGAGCCATCATCCCGGCCGCCGTCGGCGTGGACATCGGCTGCGGCATGATCGCCGTCCGGACCCAGTTCAGCCACGGTGACCTTGGGGAGCTGGACCGCAAGACGCTGCGCAGGGCCATCGAACGCAGCATCCCCCTGTCCGCTGGCAATAACAACACCTCAATCGTGGCGACCGCCGCACCGCGGATCGAACAGCTCGGCGCCGAGGCAGACAACGCGGCGTTCGACCCGGCCACCTACGTGACAAAGTGGGCCCTACAGCTGGGTACCCTCGGGTCAGGCAACCATTTCATCGAGGTGAGCGTCGACGAGAACGACGACGTCTGGCTGTTCCTGCACAGCGGCTCGCGCGGCGTGGGGAACAAGATCGCCCAGCACCACATCCGGGTTGCCCTTGAGCAGTGCCGGAAAAGGTTCATCAAGCTCCCCCACGATGACCTCGCCTACCTGGTGGAGGGCGATCCGGAGTTCCAGGAGTACATTGACCAGCTGCGGTGGGCCCAGAACTTCGCCCTCCTCAACCGTGAGGAAATGATGGACCGCGTGGTGGCCTGCTTTGCCGCCTGGACGGGCGACGCGGTGCGGGAGCAGGAGCGGATCAACTGCCACCATAACTACACCGCACGGGAGCGCCACTACGGCAAAGACGTGTGGCTGAGCCGGAAGGGTGCCATCGAGGCGTCCGCCGGGAAGGCTGGCCTGATTCCGGGGTCGATGGGGACCGCCTCCTATGTTGTGGAGGGCCTGGGCTTTGCGCCGTCGTTGAACTCGGCGCCGCACGGCGCGGGCCGGGAATACAGTCGGTCCGCGGCGCGCAGGACGTTCACGCACGAGCAGCTCCGGACCGCCATGTCAGGGATTGAGTACCGCGACACCGCTGCGTTCATCGACGAAATCCCCGCCGCGTACAAGGACATCGATGTGGTGATGGCGGACGCCGCCAACATGGTCAGTATCCGCCATACGCTTCGCCAGATCGTCAATGTGAAGGGCGACTAGGACATTACCGGCCCCAAGGATCAGGATTGCCGCTAGCAACCGGCAATCCTGATCCTTGGGGCAGTTTTTACGCCGGGCCAGTGCCGAAGGTGCGGGCGACCGACTGAACATCGTTGAAGCTGTACACGTGGAGGCCAGCGAACCCGCCCGAGTCCCCGACGGAGCGCACCAGGGGTGCCGGGTCGTACGACGACGGCGTCAGGACGCTGCGGACCAACGATCCGCCCTGCTCCCCCGACAGGGACCGCTGGGCGAACCGCAGCGACGGGCCCACCCCGATCCGGGCTGCGAGGGAGATCAGCCGGGCGCGTCGGACGGCGCCGGGCACTCCGGCCCAGACGGGTAGCGAGACGCCCGCGGCCCGTAACTCCTTCAGGTAGGTGGAAAGCAGGGGTCCGGAGAAGCAGAGTTGGGTGACCGCCCAGGAGCACAGGTCCTGTTTCGCCAGGAGCAGGTCTGTGAGCTCCGGCGGTGACGCGCCGGGCCGACCCTCTGGATAGGCGGCCACCCCCAGGGCAAACCATCCCCCGCCCAGTGATGCAATGTCGGCCATCAGTGCGCCACTGAAGGCGTAGGGTCCGGCCGCCTCATCGCCGTCACCGGCAATGACGAAGATGTCGCTGACACCCGCCGCCCGCAGCCTGGTGAGGAAGCCGGTGAGCTGCCCGCGCGAGCTGAGGGACCGTGCCGCGAGGTGCGGGACCGCCCGATAGCCGAGGTCTGCAAGCCGCACCGCCAGATCGATGGTCTCTTCCGCCCCGTGGTGCGGGAGGCAGGTGATTGTCACGACCGCGGGGGGCGGCAGGTACTCCCGGAGCGCTTGGACGATCCCGGGAGCCGGAATGATCTCGACCCGGAGTGGCAGGGGCCCCGGGTGGTCAGCCATGGTTCAGCACTCCACCACGTTCAGGGCGAGGCCGCCCCGGGCGGTTTCCTTGTACTTGTCCATCATGTCCGCCCCGGTGTCCCGCATCGTCTTGATGGCGACGTCGAGGGAGACGTGGTGCTTGCCGTCGCCGCGGACCGCCATCCGGGCGGCGGTGATCGCCTTCATGGCGCCGACGGCGTTCCGCTCGATGCACGGTATCTGCACCAGACCACCAACGGGGTCGCAGGTGAGGCCCAGGTTGTGTTCGATGCCGATCTCGGCGGCGTTCTCCACCTGTTCGGGCGTCCCACCGAGGACCTCGGCGAGCGCACCGGCCGCCATTGCGCACGCGGATCCCACCTCCCCCTGGCAGCCCACCTCCGCTCCCGAGATGGAAGCGTTCTGTTTGAACAACCCGCCCACAGCGGTCGCCGCGAGGAGGAACCGGACGACGCCGTCGTCGTCGGCTCCTGGAACGAAGTCGACGTAATACTTCAGTACCGCGGGAATGATGCCTGCGGCACCGTTGGTCGGCGCCGTCACGACCCGGCCACCGGCTGCGTTCTCCTCGTTCACGGCGAGCGCAAACAGGGTCACCCATTCCATGGTGCTCAGCTTGTCGTTGGGGTCCTCGGCCTTCTGCTGCAGCCGCAGCTGGGTGGCGGCACGGCGCCGCACTTCCAGGCCGCCCGGCAGGATCCCGTCGGTGGTGGACCCCCGGCGGATGGTGTCCTGCATGACATCCCAGATTTCCAGCAATCCGGCGCGCACGTCGGCGTCAGAGCGCCACGACAGTTCGTTGGCCATCACAATTTCGGAAAAGGACTTCCCGGTGGCAGCGCAAATTTCGAGCAGCTGCGCCCCCGTGTTGAAGGGATGCTGCACCGGTACTGTCGCTTCGGCTGCTGGGTCGGCCCCGATCTGATCCTCGTCGAGGATGAAGCCACCTCCCACCGAGAAGTAGTCCCTCGCCAGGAGTTCGGCGCCATCGGCGTCGTAGGCGTGAAACCGCATCCCGTTGGTATGGAAGTCGAGCCGCTTCCGCCGGTGCATGATCAGGTCGACTTCAGGATCGAAATCGATCTCGCGGTGGCTGGCGAACCGCAGGCGGCGGGTCTGCGCCACCTCATCGACGCGGGGTCCGGCCGCCACGGGGTCTACCAGGTGCGGTTGCTCGCCCTCCAGCCCCAGGATGACCGCCTTGATCGTGCCGTGGCCGTGGCCGGTCACCCCGAGGGAGCCGAACAGTTCCACCTCCACCCGGTGCACTGAGTCGACCAGTCCCCGGTGCGCCACCAGTTCGGTATACAGGAATGCCGCCTTCATCGGCCCCCCGGTGTGGGAGCTGGAAGGGCCGATCCCTATTTTGAACAGGTCAAACGCGCTGATGGGCATGGGGTTCCTTAGCTGTGGTTCTGGGTGCCCGCACCGAGTGGCACGACATCGGCGTAGAGCGGGTGCTCTGCGGCGAGCGCTTCCACCCGCTGGGCCAGCGGCGTGAGGTCGGCGTCGGCCGGTGCGATCAGTGCTTCGGCGATGATGTCCGCCACCCGGGTGAACGCCGCTGCTTCGAACCCCCGGCTGGCGAGCGCTGGCGTGCCGATGCGCAGTCCCGAGGTGACCATCGGGGGACGAGGATCGAACGGCACGGCGTTGCGGTTGACGGTGATGTCGATCTGCGCCAGCCGATCCTCCGCCTGCTGTCCATCCAGGTCGCAGTCCCGCAGGTCGACCAGCACCAGGTGCACATCGGTGCCTCCGCTGACTACCGAGATCCCGCACTGGGCGACGTCCGGCTGGGCGAGCCGATCGGCGAGGATCCGTGCGCCCTCAAGCACACGTTCCTGGCGTTCCCGGAATTCAGCCGAGGCCGCGATCCTGAAGGCCACTGCCTTGCCGGCGATCACGTGCTCCAGCGGTCCACCCTGCTGGCCCGGGAATACCGCCGAGTTAATCTTCTTAGCGATGTCGGCGTCGTTGCTGAGAATGATGCCACCCCGGGGACCGGCCAGGGTCTTGTGGGTGGTGGAGGTGGTGACGTGGGCATGCTGCACGGGGCTGGGATGCAGCCCGGCGGCTACCAGACCGGCGAAATGGGCCATGTCGACCATCAGGTAGGCGCCCACCTCGTCGGCGATACTGCGGAACCGGGCAAAGTCGAGCTGCCGTGCGTAGGCGGACCATCCAGCCACGATCAGCTGTGGCTTGTGCTCGCGCGCCAGCCGTTCGACGTCGTCCATGTCCACCCGATGGTCATCGGGACGGACCTGGTAGGGCACCACGTTGTACAGACGGCCGGAGAAATTGATCCGCATGCCGTGGGTCAGGTGGCCACCGTGGGCGAGGTTAAGGCCCATGATGGTGTCGCCCGGTTTGATCAACGCGTGCATGACGGCGGCATTGGCCTGCGCGCCGGAGTGTGGCTGAACGTTCGCGTACCCGGCTCCGAAAAGGTCCTTGACGCGGTCGATTGCCAGCTGTTCCAGCACATCGACGTGCTCGCACCCACCGTAGTAGCGGCGTCCGGGATAGCCTTCGGCGTATTTGTTGGTCAGCACCGAACCCTGCGCCTGCATGACTGCCACCGGAGTGTGGTTCTCCGAGGCGATCATTTCCAGGCCGTTGCGCTGCCGGTCCAGTTCGGCGTCGATTCCGCGCGCGACCTCGGGGTCAAGGTCGGCCAGTGCCGCGTTCAGGTGTCCCACGGTGGTCGGCCCGGTGTCGGCGCTCATGCGTCGATGCCGTTCTTCTGGGCATATTCCTCGGCCGTGAGGAGAGGTCCCTCGCTGGCGACATCCACCTTGAACAGCCAACCGGCACCGTAGGGATCCTCGTTCAGGATCCCGGGGTTGTCGATGGCTTCCTGGTTGATCTCGGTCACCACCCCTGTCACCGGGGCGTAGAGATCGGACACCGATTTGGTCGACTCGACCTCACCGCAACTCTCACCGGCGGTGACGGCGTCGCCCACGTCCGGAAGGCTGACATAGACGACGTCGCCCAGCGCGTCGGTGGCGATAGCGGAGACGCCGATGGTGGCTGGACCGGTCTCTGCGGTGTCGATCCATTCATGCTCGGCTGAGTAGCGGAGAGCTGACTTAATGATGCTCACGTGGGTATATGCCTTTCGGGTTATGTAGGATCGGCTACTTTTGACGGCGGTAGAAGGGCGTCGCAACCACGGTGAATGGCTCGGGCTTCCCCCGGAGGTCCACCTGGACCTCGGTGCCCGGCTCAGCCAGCGCGGCGTTCACATAGGCCATCGCCACGGGGTAGCCGAGGGTGGGGCTGGGAAGCCCGGACGTGACCGTTCCGACGACTGCTCCGTCGACAACGACGTTGTATCCGGCGCGAGCCGACCGTCGACCACCGCTCTGCAGACCGACCAGCTTCCGCTCCAGCGTGGCCTCCTTGAGGGGCTCCAGCACCGACCGGCCAACGAAATTGTCGGCCTTCTTGAGACTGACTACCCCGCCGAGGCCCGCCTCGAAGGGGTTGGTATCCAACCCCAACTCGTTCCCGTAGAGGGGCATTCCGGCCTCGAGGCGCAGCGAGTCGCGTGAAGCGAGTCCGCAGGGGGCGAGCTGGTGCTGCGCGCCTGCCGCGGAGACGGCTTTCCAGAGCTGGACCGCCTCGGCGTTGCCGATGAACAGCTCAAAGCCGTCCTCGCCCGTGTAACCGGTGCGGGCCAGGAGAACCTGCAGCCCCGCCAGTTCCACCTCGACGGCTGCGTAGTACTTCAGCTCGGTAATGAGCTGGCGTGAGGAGTCCGCGGCGATGTCGAGCAGGATCGCCTCGGCTGCGGGGCCCTGGACGGCGATCAGGGCCGTGTTCTCCGACTCGTCGTCCACCGCTACGTCGAAGTTGACCGCCCGCTCCTGCAGGGCTGCGGCAACGGTGTCGGCGTTGCTGGCGTTGGGGACCACGAGGTACCGGTCGTCGGCGCGGCGGTAAACGATCAGGTCATCAATCACACCGCCGTCCGCGGTGCAGATCAGCGAGTACTTGGCCTTCCCGACGGCGATGGCGGCGAGGTTGCCCACCAGGGCATAGTTCAGAAACTCAGCAGCCTGCGGTCCGGCAACCCAGACCTCACCCATGTGGGAAAGGTCAAAGAGTCCTGCGGCGCGGCGGACGGTGTGGTGCTCTTCGAGCTCGCTGCGGTACTTCAGGGGCATCTGCCACCCGCCGAAGTCGGTGAAACTGGCGCCGAGCACCTCGTGTTCGGCGTACAGGGCTGTCTGCTTGGTCATGGGGGATCCTTCCGGTGGTGCGCTTCCGGTAGTGCGCTGGACTCAACCCGTCCGGCCGGCGGCCGGACGGGGACGGACCTTAATCTTCGAAGGCCTCGATGGGCGGGCAGGAGCACACCAGGTTACGGTCGCCGTGCGCGCCATCGATCCGTCGGACCGGGGGGAAATACTTGTTGTGCTTGAGCGTGCGCACCGGGTAGGCGGCCAGCTCGCGGGGGTACGCCTGCTCCCAGCTGTCACTGATCAGTGCGAAGGCGGTGTGCGGCGCCTGGCGCAGGGGGCTCTGCTCCAGCGTGTACTTTCCGGCCTGCACCTCGTCGATTTCACCCTTGATGGCGATCATCGCCTCAATGAAACGATCCAGCTCGCCGATGTCCTCGGACTCGGTGGGCTCCACCATCAAAGTGCCCGCGACCGGGAAGCTGAGCGTCGGTGCGTGGAATCCGTAGTCGATGAGCCGCTTCGCAACGTCTTCGGCGGTAACCCCGGTGGCAGCGGTCAGGTGCCGCAGGTCGAGGATGCACTCGTGCGCTACCAGGCCCTTCTCCCCCGAGTAGAGCAGGGGGAAGTGCTCGGTGAGGCGGGCCGCGACATAGTTGGCTGCCAGGAGGGCGTGGCCGGTGGCCGAGGTGAGCCCTTCGGCTCCCATCAGCGCGACGTACGCCCAGGAGATGGGCAGTACGCCGGCGGATCCGTACCGGGAAGCAGAGATCGGGACGCCCTCGGCTCCCGCACCCTGTTCCGCTGCGTCTCCGGGCAGGAACGGTGCCAGGTGGGCAGCGACAGCGACCGGGCCGACGCCGGGTCCACCGCCGCCGTGGGGGATGCAGAAGGTCTTGTGAAGATTCAGGTGCGACACGTCGCCACCGAACTCACCCGGCTTCGCGAGGCCCACCAGTGCGTTGAGGTTGGCTCCGTCGATGTAGACCTGGCCGCCGGCGTCATGCACCTGGCCGCACACCCAGCGGACATCTTCCTCGAACACACCGTGGGTGGATGGGTAGGTAATCATGATCGCCGAGAGCTGCTCGCCGTGCTGCGCGATTTTCGCTGTGAGGTCGTCATGGTCGATGTTGCCGTTGTCGGCGGTCTTGACCACCACCACCTTCATTCCGGCGAGCACCGCCGATGCGGCGTTGGTGCCGTGGGCCGAGGAGGGGATCAGGCAGATGTTGCGGTCCTGGTCACCACGGGACCGGTGGTAGCCACGGATGGCGAGCAGGCCAGCCAGTTCACCCTGCGACCCTGCGTTGGGCTGAATGGAGACCTTGGCGTACCCGGTGATCTCCGCTAGCTTGTCCTCAAGATCCTCGATCAGCCAGCGCCATCCCTCGGTCTGGTGCTCGGGGGCGAAGGGGTGGATGGTCGCGAACTCCGGCCAGGAGATCGGCTCCATTTCCACTGTTGCGTTCAGCTTCATGGTGCACGATCCCAGCGGGATCATGGTGCGGTCCAGCGCCAGGTCCTTATCGGAGAGCCGCCGAAGGTACCGCAGCAGCTGCGTTTCGGAGCGGTGGCTGGAGAAGACCGGGTGGGTCAGGTAGGACGAGGTCCGGACCAGATCGGAGGGAAGCTCGGCAGCGTCGGATTCCTGGTCCAGTACCTGCCCGACGCCGAAGACGCCGGCCAGCGTCGCCAGGTGCTCCTCGGTGGTGGTCTCGTCGCACGAGACGCCCAGGTGGTCCTCGTCGACGAACCGCAGGTTGATGCCCGCCGACTCCGCCTTGGACTGGAAGTCCCGTGCCTTGCCGGGCACGCTCAGCAGCAGCGTGTCGAAGAAGTCGGAGTGGACCACTGTCACGGCACCCGTAAGGGTTGCTGCCAGTGTCGCGGCGTGTCCATGGACCCGCTGGGCGATTGCCCTCAACCCGTCGGGGCCGTGATAGACCGCATACATGCTGGCGACGATGGCCAGCAGTGCCTGGGCGGTGCAGATGTTGGAGGTGGCCTTCTCGCGCCGGATGTGCTGTTCACGGGTCTGGAGTGCGAGGCGGTAGGCGGGGGCGCCGTCGGCGTCCTTGGACACTCCCACCAACCGCCCGGGAAGCATCCGTTCAAGGCCCTTGCGCACCGCCATGTAGGCCGCGTGTGGGCCGCCGAAGAAGAGTGGGACACCGAACCGCTGGGCGGATCCAACGGCAATGTCGGCGTCCTGCTCCCCTGGGGGCGTGATGAGGGTGAGCGCGAGCAGGTCGGCTGCCACCGTGACCAGCGCACCCTTGTCGTGAGCCGCGGTGATGAGCGAGCGGTGGTCGCGGAGGGCGCCTGACGCACCGGGCTGCTGGAGGACGACGCCGTTGATGTCCCCGTCGGGGAGCCCCTGTGCGAGGTCGGCGATCTCCACCTCGAATCCGAGGGCTTCGGCGCGGCCGCGGACGACGGCGATTGTCTGCGGGAGGCAGTCGGCGTCGAGCACGGTCTTGCCCTTGTTCTTTCCGGACCGGCGCATCAGCAGGACGGCTTCGGCGACGGCTGAGGCTTCGTCAAGGAGGGAGGCGTTCGCGATGGGCAGGGCGGTGAGATCCTGGACCATGGTCTGGAAGTTCAGGAGTGCCTCCAGCCGGCCCTGGGAAATTTCCGGCTGGTAAGGGGTGTAGGCGGTGTACCAGGCGGGGGCCTCAAGGACGTTCCGGCGGATCACCGGTGGCGTCACGGTGTCGAAGTAGCCCTGCCCGATCATCTGGACGGCAGTGGTGTTTCTGCCAGCGATTTCGCGCAACTGGGCCAGGACCTGGGTTTCGCTGAGGGCGGGTGGCAGGTTCAGGGCCTCGGCGGAGCGGATGTTGGCTGGTACCGCAACCTCCACCAGCTTATCGAGGCTCGGGTAGCCGAGCATGGTGAGCATCTGCGCTGCGTCGGTTGAGCGCGGGCCGATATGGCGGTCGGCGAAGGTCGATTCGGTGAGGGGCTGAGCGGTCATGGGAACTCCCTTGATGGGGTCCGGGCGTAGGCGTCTGTCCGGACGATGGTGAGTTCCTCCCCGCTCTGTATGGGACCTGAGAGATTCCGCAGGACTCCATGCCTGCTTGCACCGTCGGTGAGGCGGACCCGAGGGCCCGCCTGCTTTCCAGAGTTGCCTAGCCGCAGCGGTACTGGGCCTGAGAGATTCCTGGGGAGGATTTGCTCCTACGGCGCCTGCCGGAGTGTGGTCTACGGAAGTACTCTCCCGCTGCAGATCGAAGGCTATGAAATTATCGAGAATCGTGACCTAGCTTACTAGGCGGTATGCGTCAGTGCCAAAAGCCGCCGCACGTGTGATTCGGTGAGCAACCCGGACATCCGGGGTGAACATCTCTCTCACCGATGTCCAGGTTGCTCACGAAAGTGCGAAGAAAATAGAAGCAGAGCCTACTTGTCGCCCTTGAAGACGTCCTTGACGTTCTCGCCGGCCTGCTTGGTGTGGGCTGACCCCTGGTCGGCCTGGCCCTCGAGCTTGAGGTCCTGGTTGTCGGTGGCGTCGCCGACGGCTTCCTTGGCCTTGCCGGTCAGCTCTTCGGCCTTGTTCTTTGCCTTGTCAATGAAACTCATGGACATCCTTCTCTCTGGGATAGATGGTGATAGGCCCGCTCCTGAGAGGAGCCTACAGTTCTAAGACGTTCCAGACCCGAAAACCTCACGGTGATAGTTGGGCTATTTTTAGCGGCTTCGCCGGAGGGGTCATCCGGTGGGGAAACTGGTGGTCGTTCCGGTGTCCACACCCAGTGCCGGGGCTGCTAGCCCAAAGACCTCACGGAGGGCCAGGCGGGCCGCGTGGTATCCCGCCATGCCGTGCACTCCCGGTCCTGGCGGCGTCGATGCGGAACAAAGGTAGACCCCGTCCAGCGGTGTCCGCCACGGTGCGGGCGAAAGCACCGGGCGGGCAAGCATCTGGCCCAGGGTCACCGCCCCACCGCCAAAGTCGCCCCCGACATAGTTCGCGTTTGATGCGGCGAGGTCTGCCGCCGTCGTCGTGAAGGTGCTGACGACGACGTCCCTGAAGCCTGGGGCGAAGCGCTCGATCTGCGCCGTGACGGCCTCGGCCATGTCCCGGGTCGACCCGCTGGGTACGTGGCAGTAGGTCCAGAGAATATGACGTCCGGCGGGGGCCCTCGACGGATCGAACAGGGACGGCTGGGACAGCAGAACGTAGGGGTTCTCCGGGTGGAATCCGGCGGCGACATTGGCCTCGGACGCGGCGATCTCGGCTCGGGTACCCCCCAGGTGCACCGTTCCGGCGCGGGCCACTTCCGGGTTACTCCAGGGCACCGGACCGGAAAGGATGAACGACACCTTGCACGCGCCGTCGCCGAACCGGAACCGCTCGAGTGCGCGTTCATACGTCCGCGGCAGCCGGCCGGCAGCGAGCCGGATCAGTGACGGCGGGGCGACATCCAGGAGCACCGTCGGCACGCCGCTGAGCTCGGAGAGCGAATCAATCGTGTGGTCGGTGACAATTTTCCCGCCGTGGGCCAGAAGGTCCTGGGCCATCGAATCGGCGATCGACTGCGACCCGCCGAGCGGGATGGGCCAGCCCCCCGCGTGCGCCAGCGCGCCCAGAGCCAGGCCGGCGCCGGCCGAGGGCAGGGAGGGCAGGGTACCCACCGGGTGGGCTGCCACTCCGGTGAAGAGTGCGGCAGCCACATCGGTGCTGAACCGCCGGTTCCACAGGTGGGTGCCCTGATCAAGGGCCGCCAGGCCGAACCGGGCTGTTGCGGCCGGGTGCCGTGGGATCCGGAGCAGGTGGTTGAGGGCGACGTCGAGGGTCCCCTCGATGTTGCGTACGAGCGGCTCCATCAGCCGGCGGTAGGCGCGACCGTCCTGGCCCAGTCCCTCGACGGTCCGGGTCAGGTCACGGAACGCCACCCCCGCCCTGCCGCCGTCGAGCGGGTGGGCGTAGGAGATTTCCGGGACAGCAAACTCGATGCGGCGCTGTAGCTGGAACTCCCTGAAGAAAGGGGAGGCGACCGCCATGGGGTGAACGGCGGAGCACAGGTCATGCAGATGGTCAGGGGCGAGCTCCTCGGTGCGGGCTCCGCCTCCGATGGTGGACGCGGCTTCATACAGCGTGACGCTTAGTCCTGCCCGGGCCAGGACCACGGCTGCCGCCAGCCCGTTGGGTCCTGAGCCAACGACCGCGGCGTCAGTCACTGCCGGTCCGACGGTGCAGCAGTGAGCCGGCCCGGGTCTTCACCGCAGCGAGGACGGAGCGTCCCTTGGCGGGGAGGGTGCGCCGCGCTTTGAAGGCGGTGGCGATGGCCCGGTATCGGACCGGGTTCAGCGGCACGTCGTAGGTGGTGGGAACCTCGACCACGTTCCGGGAGAAGTTCCGCTTGAAGGTGGTGACGTTGATGAGCTGCGGGTAGTTCTCGCTCACGATCCCGGTCAGGCCGCAACTGTGGTTTCCGGCCGCCTTCAGTTCCTTGAAAGCGTGCCAGAGCAGCAGATAGGGAGCGAAGATCTTCCGCGCCGCCTGCGTGCTTGCGGCGAAGTAGTACACCGAGTACCCCCGGTACTCGGTGGTGATGAGCCAGCTGATGGCCTCGCCGTCGAGATAGGCCACCATCAGGCGAAGGTGGTCACCGAGCTGATCGAGAAGTTCCTCGTAGTAGGCCGATTCGAAACTGGCAAAGCCGTCCCGCGCCGCCGTCTCCTCCAGGATGGGGAACAAGTCGTTACGGAAGACGGTGGACCAGTCGGCACGGTCAATGCTGCGCACATCCACGCCGGACCGTTCTGCACGGCGGATGCTGTTACGGGCGTTGGGCCGGAACGCCTTGTAGATATCCGCTTCGCTGGGTGTCAGGTCGACGACGATCTCCCGCTCGTACCAGCCGTGTTCCAGGGGACCGGTCGCTGGATCCTGCAGGTGTTGCACCTGCAGACGGACGTAGAGCGGAGCCGCTTCAGGGTCGGCGCGGAACTGCTCCTGGACCGTTCGCAAGAGTCGTGCCTCAGCCTGCGGGGTGCGTTCGGTGAACCAGACGGGACCATTGACAGCCACCAGAGAGTCCCTGAGCCGTCTGGTGCTCTTCAGGAAACTGGCGACGGCCACCAGGGCACCGTCGTCGTAATAGGCCCAGAGGCCGTGCGGCGCGCGGCCACGGCTGGCTTCGAAGGCTGCCCACTGCGGAGTCTGCTCAAGGGGGATCACCGCCGTGGGGTGCGCTGCCGCCAGGGCCCCGAATCCTTCCGTGGAGAGTTTCTCAAAGCGTAGGGCAGCTGCTGTCACGGGTGATCTTTCGGTTCTGGGGAGGGACGGGTCAAGCGTACCTGAGTGCCGTTGGGCGCAGCGTGGCGACGGTCAGGCTTTCGATAGTCGGCTGCGTGGTCGAATGGCCCACCCTGGGGGTCGTCGATGTCGAGCCGGCGCACCGGGTCCCGTGCGGGATCGATCATGCCTTCCATCACGCGGTACATGATATATGCCGTCGAAAGCATATGAGCGAAGGTGAAGAGCAAATAGTAGGGCAGGTCGATGTTGTTTTGGGCGTCACCTCCGCTGCTCTCCTTTCCGAGGTACATCATGAGGGTCCACCAGTGCGCTACTTCGAGGAACTGCCACACGAGGAAGGTCCGCCATTTGGGGTAGGCAAGTGCGACCAGAGGCACCAGCCAGATCGCATGCTGTGGGGAGTATCCTTTCCCCGCCAGGATGAGAACACCCACCAACAGGAACGCCACCTGCGCCAGCCGTGGACGGCGCTGCACCCGAAGGGTGAGGACAGCGATTCCTGCACACAAGAGCACAGTCAGCAGCCCGGACGCCACTGTCGTGAAAGTGGCCTCCAGTTCCCTCCCATCGGCACGGGCGGCCAGCGAGGTATAGGCAAACCAGACGGAGGAATAGTCAGCGTCGCGCGATAGCAGGCTGGTGAAGTGAGCCGACCAGGCGCGGGGGTCCAGGAGCCCGAAGGGAAGGTTGACTGCCAGCCAGGTCGCGGCCAGAACCGCCCCGGTCATGGCGGGCCCCCCAGCCAAGCGGGTGCGCCACGCAAGGAGTGCCACGGCACCGAAAATCAGCACCGGGTATCCAGCCACCGCCGTCCCCAGCCCCAGAAAAATTCCAGCCTCAGCGAAACGGCTCCGCGCGAAGGCAAGCATTCCCAGTGCGGCGAACATGGCAGCCCACAGATCCCAGCCCAGGAATCCGGTCACGATGATCACTGGTGCAACTGCCACCATCGCCGCATCCCACGGACGCCGGTTGGTCATGCGCACCGTCGCGTAGACAGTCAGCAGCCATGCTGCCACTGCCAGGATTGAGTGAAGGTCGTAATAGCGAAGGGTGCTACCCAGCGGCACCACTTGAGCCGTCACACCAGCGAACGCGCCAGTGAGGGCCGAATGCCCCAATTGCAGGAAGGAAGTCCCGCCTTCCAGACTGCCGAACGCTTCGGGCCATTGCGACTGACACGCCATGTAGTACTGACCTGGGCTGGACCATCCCTCGATCCGGCAGGGGTTCTTCAACAGGACGGCAATGACGGCCGCCCCTGTGGTGAGCAGGACCAGGACCCGCTCCACGCTGAACACTCCGGGATTAATTACTCCCGGACTGGTTCTCCGGCCAAGCGGTCCGCCGATCAGCGCCGTGAACTTCCGCAGCAGCGAGTCGGCGCGCGACGGCACCGAAATGCGTACCGGCCGACGCCGGGACCGACCGGTTCCCATGCCTGAAGCCTACCCAGCGGCCTGGACTTTTAACACCGAACTGGCGGATATATCAGGATGCTGGAATGCTTCGGGAAAAATCTGTGTTGAGAATAAGAAGTAGACTGGATTAGCTGTTCGGTCCGCTACGGGAAAAATCCGGCGGGCCGGCAAAGAAGTGATTTCAAGAGGAGAACAGTGGGAACTAACCCCATTAGGGTGGCAATCGTTGGTGTCGGCAACTGTGCGGCGTCACTGGTGCAAGGCGTTCATTACTACCGGGATGCTGACGCGACAGCGTCGATTCCCGGGCTGATGCACGTGGAGTTCGGCAAGTACCACGTCAATGACGTGGAGTTTGTTGCCGCCTTCGACGTCGATGGCAAGAAGGTGGGGCTGGACCTCGCCGACGCCATTGGCGCCAGTGAGAACAACACCATCAAGATCGCCGAGGTACCCTCAACCGGCATCAAGGTGCAGCGTGGTCACACCCTGGACGGCCTGGGCAAGTACTACCGCGAAACCATCGTCGAATCAGATGCCGAGCCCGTTGACGTCGTCGCGGAGCTCAAGGCCAGCCAGGTGGACGTCATGGTCTGCTACCTGCCCGTCGGGTCGGAAGACGCTGCACGGTTCTACGCCCAGTGCGCGATCGACGCGAACGTGGCATTCGTCAACGCACTCCCCGTCTTCATCGCCGGAACCAAGGAGTGGGCAGACAAGTTCACTGCCGCCGGGGTGCCGATTGTCGGAGACGACATCAAGAGCCAGATCGGGGCGACCATCACGCACCGTGTGATGGCGAAGCTGTTCGAAGACCGCGGGGTCACCCTGGACCGCACCTACCAGCTGAACGTCGGCGGCAACATGGACTTCAAGAACATGTTGGAGCGCGACCGGTTGGAGTCCAAGAAGGTGTCAAAGACACAGGCAGTGACATCCAATGTGCAGGCCGACCTCGGTGAGCGCAACGTGCATATCGGCCCGTCCGACTACGTCGCCTGGCTTGATGACCGGAAATGGGCCTTCGTGCGCCTGGAAGGCCGCAACTTCGGTGACGCGCCTGTCTCCCTCGAGTACAAGCTCGAGGTGTGGGACTCACCGAACTCGGCTGGCGTCATCATCGATGCGATCCGCGCGGCGAAGATCGCCCTGGACCGTGGAATCGGTGGACCGCTGCTCTCAGCGTCCAGCTACTTCATGAAGTCCCCGCCGGAGCAGTTCGCCGACGATATCGCCCACGAGAAGGTTGAAGCCTTCATCCGCGGGGAGCTCGACCGCTAGACCGGCAGCACACCACCGCAGCTTTGCAGCGGGACGCGTCTGCGGTAGTGCTTGAAACCGCCCTCACCGGGCGCCTTTCCAGCACCGCCGCGGACGCTTCCGTCATTTAACGGGGGCGCTATCCACAGGTTCATCCACACCGGGGGAAACGCCGTGGACCGCTGCTAGAACAGCCCCACAGCGCCGCCGTCGTCGTCCACGTCCATGCGCATCGCCGCGGGATCCTTGGGGAGTCCCGGCATGGTCATTACCGTGCCGGTCAGCGCGACGATGAAACCGGCCCCGGTCTTGGTGATGAGGTCGCGGACATGCACGGTGAACCCCTTGGGCGCTCCGAGGACCGTGGGGTCATCGGAGAAGGAGTATTGGGTCTTCGCCATGCAGACCGGTAGGTGTCCCCAGCCGTTGGCTTCGATCTCGGCGAGCCGGCGGAGCGCCGGGACGGAGAAATCGACGCCGTCTGCACCGTAGATCTCCTGGACGATCGTGCGGATCTTGTCCTCGACCGGGAGCTCCAGAGGGTACAGATGATGGAAGTCCTGGGGTCGGTCCAATGCGGTGAGGACCTTTGCTGCCAGCTCGTCCCCACCTGACCCGCCGCCACCGGCTCCCCAGACGTCGGCGACGGCCGCTTCGATCCCCTCGCCCGCGCACCAGGACAGCAGCCACTGAAGCTCATCCTCGGTGTCGGTGGTGAACCGGTTGATCGCCACCACCGGTGTGATGCCAAACTTTTCCACGTTGTGTACATGGCGTCGCAGGTTCGCGACCCCCGATTCAAGGGCCGCGGCGTCCGGTTCCCGCAGGTCGGCCTTCGCTACGCCACCGTGCATTTTCAGGGCCCGGATGGTGGCGACGATAACGACGGCGGCGGGCGCGACGTCGGCGTAGCGCGCCTTGATATCCATGAACTTCTCGGCGCCAAGGTCGGCGCCGAAGCCAGCCTCGGTGACCACGATGTCCGCCAACTGCCGGGCCGTGGTGGTAGCGATCACCGAGTTGCAGCCGTGCGCGATGTTGGCGAAGGGGCCTCCGTGCACCAGGGCCGGGGTCCCGGCGATGCTCTGCACCAGGTTGGGCTTGATCGCGTCGCGGAGCAGCAGGGTGAGCGCTCCCTCCACACCGAGGTCTCCCACGGTGACGGGCTGACGGTCGAAGGTGTACCCGAAGGTGATCCGCGCCAGCCGTTTCTTCAGGTCCGCCAGATCCGAGGCCAGACAGAAGACAGCCATAATTTCGGAGGCAACGGTGATGTCGAACCCATCCTGGCGGGGGGTGCCCTGGGTCGGCCCACCCAGCCCGATCACCACCTCCCGCAGCGCCCGGTCATTCATGTCCAGGACACGTTTGAAAGTGATCCGGCGGGGGTCAATGTTCAGCTGGTTGCCCTGGTAGATGTGATTGTCCACCAACGCCATGAGGGCGTTGTTCGCTGAGGTCACCGCATGGAAATCGCCGGTGAAGTGCAGGTTGATGTCCTCCATCGGCAGTACCTGGGAGTACCCGCCGCCCGTCGCACCACCCTTCATCCCAAGAATCGGTCCGAGCGATGGCTCTCGCAGGGCAATCATCACGCTGCGTCCGGATCGCGCCAGGGAATCCGCCAGACCTACGGTGCAGGTCGATTTTCCCTCACCGGCCGGGGTAGGGCTCATGGCACTGACCAACACGACCTTGCCCGGTTCCTTCCCCGGGATAGCTCGCAATTTGTGGGTGTCGATCTTGGCCTTGTACCGCCCGTAGTGGACAAGTGCTTCCGCTGGGATACCTGCTCCGGCGGCAATGTCGTCGATGGGTTGGATGGCAGCATTGCGGGCGATGTCCAGGTCACTCGCTGGGGTGGGCAAAGACTTCATTGTCGACGTATCCTCTGGGCTCGTGGCGCGGGGATGGGGGTCCGGCGTGTACCCGGGGGGTCGGGGTACAGCGTCAAATCTACCAGCGGTCCACCCGTGCTCAGCGGAGCCCGGCCCGCTCCAACAGGTACTGGATCATCGGTTCATAGAGTCCGGGACACACGTTGTCGTCGAGGGGGACGGCAACGGCCAGCTGACCCTCCGCCTCCGAAACGAACAGGCCGGGGTCGTTGCAGTCGGCGAAGCCCAGGGCAGGGACGCCGGCGCTGGCAGCGAATCCCGCCCAGCCGTGGTCGGCCACCACCAGGTCGGGGGCAGGCTCCCCTGTCGCTGCCAGCAACTCGAAGCTGAGCTGCATGGGATCCGGGGAGTGGGTGTGCATCAGCGAACCGTGCTGGTGCCAGACCAGCACCCCGAAGAGCTGTCGGATGTCGCCTGCCTTGAAGTGTTGTCCCTCGGGCACCTCAACGACTGTGGCGCCCGCCGCGCGCGCCGCGGCGGCCAGGGCAGCGTGGACCGGAAGGAGGCCCGCGGGGTGGCCGGTGGCGAAGAGGATCCGCTGTCCCGCCGCGACCGCCGCACCGAAGACCGCGGCAAATCGATCCAGGGCGGCGACACACTTGGCCGAGTCGATCGTGTCCTGCCCCGACAGGTGGGAACGGTCAGGGTTGATGCCCACCCGTTCGTGCATCAGGTCGAACACCTCATCAACGGTCCACTCGCGCGTGGTGCGGACCCCGAACCCCAGGTGCTCGCTGCCCTCAAGAAACAGCTGCATGTGGCGGAGGTTATCCCGGCGGTCGGTGGTGACCGCTCCGGTGATCAGGACAGAGTCGAGGTAGGCGGCCAGTTCGGTGGAGTTCACGCTTCCATCCTAGGTGAGGCCTGCGGGCGTCACCGGGTAGGTCGGCGGGCTGCGGCTTCCTGGAAGCGTTCGACGGCGGTGCGGTAGCTTTGCGCGGTTAGGAGGGCCGTGCGCTGCCAACCAAAGGCCAGCGCGTGGATGGCCGCGCCCCGGCCCAGCGACGCGCGGGTGCCGGCGTCGTCGTACATGGACTCCAATGCTGCCGACCAGAGCTCCGGCGTATGCCCGTTCACCAGGATACCGGTGCGTCCGTCGCTGATGGCCTGGGGTAGCCCACCGACATTTGCGGCGAGTACCGGGGTGCCGCATGCCTGAGCCTCGAGCGCCACCAGACCGAAGGACTCGCTGAAGGACGGCATGGCCACGAGGTCTGCTGCGCGGAACCAGTGCGCCAGCTGGTTGGCCTGCACCGGCGGGTAGAGCTGGACCCGGCCCTGCAGGCCGGCGTCGTCGATGAGAGGCTGCAACCGCAATGCCTCCGCGCCGCTACCGGAGCCAAGAATGCTCAGCTGCAGGGGGATGTCCGGGCGGCGGGCTGCCAGGTCGGCGGCCGCGGCGACCAACACCTGGGGACCCTTCAATTTCTGGATCCGTCCGGCGAAAACCACATGGAACGCCTCGGGTGGGAAGTTCAGGCTGGCCCGGGACTCTTGCCGGGAATCGGGATTGAAGGTTTCCAGGTCCACGCCGGGGGCGACGATGTCCACCCTTTCGGGGACGGCGCCGTACAGGGACTCGAGTTCGGCGGCCTCGGTGGTGGTATTGGCAATGAGCCGGGATGCGCCGTCGACGATTGCCTGTTCCCCGAGCACCCGAACGTCCGGCTCGGGTGTACCACCGGAGTGCAGCCGAATATTCTTGACCCGCGCCATGGTGTGCATTGAATGGACCAGCGGAAGGTTCAGGCTGGCTCCGACTTTCAGGCCTACGCTCCCGGACACCCAGTAGTGGGAGTGGATTACATCGAAGTGACCGTCAGCCAGGAGATCGGTGACCTCAGCGATAGCGTCGGTGAACGATTCAGAGAGGCCCGGCAACTGTTCCTTGGGCACTTTGCGCTGGGGGCCAGCCCGAAGGTGCCTGACCATGACTCCGGGAGCCAATTCCTCGGAGTGTGGCTGGCCTTCGGCGGCCGCGCGGGTGAAAATCTCGACGTCAATGCCGACGCGGGCGAGTTCAAGGGCCAGGGACCTGACGTACACGTTCATCCCACCGGCGTCACCTGCCCCTGGTTGATCCAGCGGGGAGGTGTGCAGAGACAGCATTGCGACGCGTTTCACTGGCGGCATGAGGTCTCCTCTCGCCTGGTTGCCCCCTGGAGCTGCAGGGCGCTTGCATCGGCGGACAGGTAGCCGCCGCTATTGACCATATAACGCGCCGTACTGGCTGCACATTCCGGGTACGGCCCGCTGTCCCGAATTGTCATTCTCCGGTTAAAGGCGCGAAGCCCGCGCTGGGAAGCGCGGGCTTCACTCTCGGTGGGACTAATGACGTGCATCAGGTCCTCCTTCGCGGTCGTTGAAAAGCCAGGAAACCATCCTTCAGCAGCGTGGATGAACCAGTTACTTGATGTGCATGGTGTGCTGCGGTAGGACAAAACGGGAAATTGATTCCCTGGCCGAGTCGGGAGGCGCGGTGGGTATTCGCTTCCACAGGGAAACACTGTCCCTGAGCTTCTTCAACATGATCTGCACCTCCTCCCGGTGGGCATAGTTGGGCATCACGGTTGCTGGCGTGGCGAGCGCCTCCTGCTCCGGATCATCAGTGGAGGTAAGGCTGCCGGCCATGATGAATTCGCCATGTCGACGGGTGTCGACGGTCTGGGGGCTTCCAGGGCCCGGCAAGACGGGTGAGGTGATGGGCAACAAGGTAGGCACAGGGATCTCCTGGGTTTGAGGGGTCACGGAAGAGTCCTTTGACGAGGACGGCACGCAAAAGGGCGCACGCTTGGAGGCGGAAGTCGCCTGAGCAAAGGGTGGCGCCAGAAGAAACGCCCCGAAAAATTCGGGGGCGGGAAGTCGGCAGCTAGTTAGTGCGCAGCAACGACGGAGGCCGGACTGGTGTACGCGGTAAATGTTCGGCGTAGTTTGTTATTCACAGTTCCCACCTCCCTTTCGTGTAGTGCGCCAATAGAAACAGTGCCCGAATTCATCAAACGACCAGCAAATCTGCTGATCGGATTGAGAACTCCCAATGGCACATCCCAAAGCTACCCCACGCTGCGCACTACCGGCTAGCCTTTTCGGCCACGAATAATAAAAAATTTGCCTGGTGCCGAACTTCCCGTCGGTCTTTCCCACTTCAGCGGCTCCCCAACACAACGGGTTACGCTGAGTAAACCTGCGACTGCAGGCAACGGGAACTGTGGAATGGGGAAGCGGTCGTGGAGCGGCTTCGTGAGCTTGATGGGCTTCGTGCGTTTGCCCTTCTCGGCATCCTTGCCGTAAATATCTGGTTCTTCGCTGACCCGTGGACCTTCTCCGGCAGGATCAGTCCCGATCACTCCTCGGCGACGGATGTCGGAGTACGCTTCGTTGCGACGACGTTGTTCGAGGGGAAGTTCTACATCCTGTTTTCGTTCCTCTTCGGCTACAGCTTCCACCTCCAGGAGCGGGCCGCTTACCGGGCGAACGTATCTCCGGTACCCCGCACGCTGCGTCGGCTGACCGGCCTCGCGATCCTCGGCCTCGCGCACGGGATGCTGCTGTACTTCGGCGACATACTGCTCACCTACGCTGTCATCGGGCTGATCCTGCTCGGACTCCGGAGCATTGGCCAGCGTGCCGCAGTCCTCGCCGCGGTGGGTATCACCGCGGCCATGGGGACCCTGCTCATCGTGGTCGGAGTTATTGTTGCCGCCGTCAATGCCCCGTTTGAGGAGGGCGTGCTACCCGCACCTGACGTGGCAGCCTTGACCGCTGGGCCAGGCGCGGCGGTGGCAGCGAACCTTGAGAGCTACCTGGTGGTCCTGCCGTCGGTGCTCTTCTTCCAGGGCCCGCTTGCCCTCTCGATGTTCCTGCTGGGCATGGCCGCCGCACGCGGCGGTGTGCTGGAGCGGCGCGTGGAGAGCTCAGTGCTCCGCCGCACCGCGATCATCTGCCTCCCCATTGGCTTGCTCGCGGCGGGAAGCCAGGCCTACCTGCTGTACTACGCGGACCGGGACCGCTTCTCAGTGCTTGCAACCGGGCTGACCACCCTCACTGCTCCTCTACAAACCGCCGGCTATGTATGCCTGGTCCTGCTGTTGTTCCGCTCACGGCTTGGCGGGACTGTCCTCAAAATGCTCGCTCCCACGGGTCGCATGGCGCTGACAAACTATGTCGGGCAGTCGCTCGTCCTGGCGTTGCTCTTCACCGGGCTCGGACTGGGCCTGACCAACGCCCTCCCGCCCGCATCGGTGCTGGGGGTCGTCGTCGCCCTGTTCGCTGCCCAGCTGGTCCTGAGTAGGCTCTGGCTGTCGAGGTTCAACGCTGGCCCTCTGGAGGCGCTGCTGCGCAGTGTCACCTATGGACGGCGGCACCGGAAGCCCGCCGGGTAACTGATTTGGGTCGTCAAAGATTCCAGTGCACGATCGCGGGCGTCCGTTTGTCCCAGCCGAGCGCGCAGACCGCTGCGGTGCCCAGCACAAACCTGCGCCCTTCGGCTGGACTCATCTCCAGCCAGCGCGCGGCGACCACCCGCAGGAAGTGCCCGTGGGCAACCAGCAACACGTTACGTGCCGGTGACGCCGAAGGGTCCTGATCGGCGGGCGTGCCGCAGCCGGCCTGCACCAGGGAGACCACCCGGTCGGCTCGACCGGCTACCTGGGCAAGGCTTTCACCGTTGGGCACCCCGTCGTTCCAGATCAGGTATCCGGGGTTCTCAGCGCGGACCAGGGAGCTGCTGCGGCCCTCGTTGTCGCCGTAATCCCATTCGTGCGCATAGGGCAGGATCTGGGGATTGTTGTAGCCCGCCAGGTGCGCGGTCCGCACCGCCCGCTGCAACGGGGATGAAAACACGGCGTCAAACTGAATTCCTGCGAGGTGCCGGGCCGACTCCACGGCCTGTCGTTCCCCGTTGGCAGTCAACGGGAGGTCGGTGAGTCCGGTGTAGTTTCCGTCCCTCGACCACTCGGTCTCGCCGTGCCGGAGTAACCACAGGTGCGGCAGCGGAGTGCCGGCTGGCGTCAGGTCGGGTGAGGCAGCGCCGGACAGGCTCATGGGGTCACCGACTCGGGTTGCGTTTCCCACCAGGCGCGAAGCTTCATCTCCGCTTCGTGAGGCGACTGCGGGCCGTGTTCCATTCGTTCTTCTAGAAGGAACCGGTAGGCCCTGCCCACCACGGGCCCAGGTGTGATTTCCAGCAGCTCCATAATCTGCGCCCCGTCCAGGTCAGGCCGGATAGATTCCAGCTCTTCCTGTTCGGCAAGAGCTGCGATCCGGGCCTCAAGATCATCGTAGGCGAAGGCCAGGCGTTCCGCCTTGCGCTGGTTGCGGGTGGTGACGTCAGAACGGGTCAACCGATGTAGGCGCTCCAGCAGGCCTCCCGCGTCGTTGACGTATCGGCGGACCGCGGAGTCCGACCACCCGGCTTCCCCATAGCCGTAGAACCGCATATGCAACTCCACCAGCCGTGAAACCGCCTTGATTGAATCATTGTCGAACCGCAGTGCCTTCATCCGCTTCGCGGTGAGCTTCGATCCGACCATGTCGTGGTGCCGAAAACTCACCGCCCCGGACGGCTCAAATTTGCGGGTGGCGGGCTTGCCGACGTCGTGCATGAGCGCTGCGAAGCGCAGCACGAAGTCCGGGCCGGGGACTGGCCCTTCCGCCCCGGTTTCGAGCCGGCAGGCCTGCTCCAGCACGGTCAGGGAATGTTGATAGACATCCTTGTGCCGGTGGTGCTCATCGATTTCCAGCCGCAACGCCGACACCTCCGGCAGCACAAAGTCCGCCAGGCCGGTCTCCACCATCAGGTCGATGCCTCGCTGCGGCGCGTCACCAATAATGAGCTTCGTCAGCTCGTCCCGTACCCGTTCAGCAGAAATAATGGTGATCCGGCTGGCCATTGCCGCCATGGCGTCGGAGACCTCGCTGGAAACGGTGATACCCAGCTGGGATGCGAAGCGTGCGGCCCGCATCATCCGAAGCGGGTCATCCGAGAACGACGACGACGGCGCCCCGGGGGTGCGCAACACCCCCGCCCGTAGGTCCCTGACACCGCCATACGGATCGACGAGTTCCAGCGAAGGCAAGCGCAGCGCCATGGCGTTGATCGTGAAATCCCGGCGGAGCAGGTCATCCTCAAGGGTGTCGCCGAAGGCCACTACCGGCTTGCGTGAGGCAGGGTCGTAGGCCTCCGCCCGGTACGTGGTCACCTCGATCATGAAGCCGCCCTTGCGGAGCCCGATGGTGCCGAAGTCCCGGCCAATCTCCCAGTACGAATCCGCCCACCGACGAATCACGTCCAGCGTCTGGTCCGGGGTGGCATTGGAAGTGAAATCGAGGTCCGGGGAAGTCCTGCCCAGGAAGAGGTCGCGTACCGGGCCGCCGACCAGCGACAGTTCATGTCCCGCGGCGGCAAACAGCTGTCCCAATTCGGTAACGACCGGTGGGAGGGGGGCGGTAAGGGTTGAGTTGTCCAGCAGGTGCACCATAGTGCTTTAAGGGTGCCAGATGACACGGAAAATTCCACTATGGGGATCTGGGGTGACCAGCAGTGACGACACGCGGGAACGGGCCCAAAAGGAGGGCAGTGGCCGTGGATCGTCATCGGCCGGAGGGAAAGATCGTTAGAGTGGACTGCATGGACCGTCCTGTTCCGAGCGCACCAAAGCGGACCCCGTTGACAGTGTCAATGGGCAGTGCTGGCGCGCCACAGGTCCACCAGTCTCTCCCCACCGTCGAGGAGGTTTCTGCGGGCGGAATCGTGGTTGACACCTCCGACGAGCACCTGAACGTCGCGATCATCGCCCGGCTGAACCGAGGGGGTCGCCTTGAATGGTGCCTCCCCAAGGGACATCCCGAGGGCAGGGAGAACAACTCGGAGGCAGCGGTTCGGGAAATCGAAGAGGAAACCGGCATCCAGGGCCGGATCCTCAAGGCCCTCGGAAGCATCGACTACTGGTTTACGGTCAGCGGCCATCGCGTCCACAAGACCGTCCACCATTACCTCCTCGTTGCCACGGGTGGCAGGCTGACCATCGAGAACGACCCCGATCATGAGGCAGTAGACGTTGCCTGGGTACCGCTGGCCGACCTGGGCAAGAAGCTTTCCTTCCCCAATGAGCGCCGTATCGCTGACCTCGCCCGGGAAGTCCTGCCGGACTACCTCTGACCGAAGCCTCAACGGTCACCGCAGCCGGGGTGACTACGGTTGGCAACAACGGGAATTCGCCACGGCGGTGAGTGACGCCGCAATTATCTACACCGTCTCAGTGGTGAGACTATAGACAACGATGTCGGACTCAAATACAGCCTCCCTTCCCGTCCAGGATTCTGGGATCTTGCCCAGCCGCACGGATCAACCCGCCGACCCTGCAACACGGACCTCAGACACCGCTGACCGTCCCGCACCCGTCGGCGCCCCGGACACCACGGCGCGCTCCAGCGCGATCATGGCTGCGGGCACCCTGGTATCGCGGGTGCTCGGCCTTGTCCGGGTGGCTTTGCTCGCGACGGCGCTCGGGGCCTCCGGTGGGGTGGTTGACGCGTTTTCGATCGCCAACGGCCTCCCGAACTTTATCTATCTGATGGTGGCTGGCGGCGTCTTCAACGCCGTCCTGGTGCCGCAGATCATCAGGGCCACCAGCAACCCGGATCGGGGAGCCGACTTCATCAGTCGTCTGATCACCCTCGCGTTCATTGTGCTGTTGGTCCTGACGGTGTTGGTGACGCTGGCGGCGCCACTGATCGCCAACCTGGTCACTGACTTTTCCGGTGAGCGACTCGCGCTGACAACCGTCTTTGCCTACTGGTGTCTCCCCCAGATCTTCTTTTACGGACTGTACGCAATCATCGGTCAGGTCCTAAACGCCAACGGGTCCTTCGGCCCGTACATGTGGGCCCCGGTCGCAAATAACATCGTCTCGATTGCCGCCTTGGTGGCGTTTATCGTGCTGATGGGCTCCCAGCTGGAAAGCACCCACACCCCTGAGTCGTGGACGTCCTCCCAGACGCTGCTGCTGGCGGGTGGAACCACCCTGGGCATCGTCATCCAGGCGCTAGTCCTGTTCTGGCCCCTGAAGAAACTTGGCCTCGGCCTGAAACCTACCTTCGGCTGGCGTGGAGTGGGGCTGGGCCGTACCGGCAAGCTGGCCTCCATCACCATCATCACCATGCTGGTGGGCAACGGACTGTACCTGGTCAACATCCGGGTGGCATCGATCGCTGCCGAGGCCCGCCCGGACTACCTGGCCCGCGTTCCACCCCAGCAGATCGCCGGCCCGTTCAACCTGGACATAGGCACCCTCGTCTACGTCCTGCCGCACTCGGTGATCGCCCTGTCGATCGCCACCGTCATGTTCAACCAGCTGGCAGCCGCCCACAGCAACAACGACCTCGCCCTGATCAAGGAAACCCTCTCCCGCGGTCTGCGCATCATGGGGGTGGCAACCGTCTTCGGTGCCTCAGTGCTCCTGGCTCTGGCGATACCCCTGGGCATGCTGTTCTCGGGCGGGATCCGCCCGGACGGTGCCCTGAATGCGCTGCTGATCTCCCTACTCGCGATTGGCGCACCGTTCCTGAGCGCCAATTTCTTCCTGAACCGCGTGTTCTATGCAGCCGAGGACGCGGTCACGCCGCTGCGCATCCAGCTCATTCTCTCCGTCGTCGGCGTCGGGCTGGCCCTCCTTTCCGGAACGTTGTCACCCGAGTACATCGTTCCCGCCCTGGCTGCGAGCTTCACCCTGGGCAACGTGATTGCCGTCGTCGTCAGTCACATGTTCCTCGTCCGCAAGATCGGCTCCTACGGTGCCGGGCACGTCTATGACATCCACGTGCGGCTGACTCTTGCCGGAATCGTCGCTGCCGCCGGGGGGTCGGCTGGGTTGTGGCTCTTTGGCGGCTACGAGCTGGACGGGTTCGTCTGGCAGTCAGCGCCAGCCGCGTTGATCGTTCTCGCCGTCTGCGGGACCCTCATGGCCGCAATCTACCTGCTCATGCTCAAGGTGCTTCACATCGAGGAATTGAAGGACTTCCTGGGTCCACTGCTGGCCAGGTTTCGCCGTACCCAATGAACCCAGCCCCGGCGTACCCGCGGATTACCGGGGTATCAACGGTGCTGACCGGTAGCATTGGGAGGAATCATCAGCACTTCATCGTCGTGCCGGCCGGGAGATCCTGACCAGCGCCTATAATCCAGCCATTCCGCGGGAGGAACACGTGCCACAACCAGTAGACGTCGGTTCAGTATTGGGAGGCCGCTACAAGGTCACCGCCTACGTACTGGCTTCTGCTGACCGGGATCTGGTGCTGGACGGCATGGACCAGGTCCTGAACCGGCCCGTCAGCATCCTGGTGGCTTCGCCTTCCAACGCGGACCAGATCGCCGCCACAGCGCGGGAAGTGGCCACCGGTGAACGCGCGGGCAACATCCAGGTCCTGGACCTCGGCGTTACGGACGAGAGCACCTACCTTGTAACCAACCGGGCGGCAGCAGCCGACCTCCTGGATCTGGTGGTGCCGCAGGACGAGGCCGTACCCAGTGAGGACGAACCATTCATTGAACCGTTCTTCACTGACACTCTCGGGTCCGAGATTTTCGGGGGTCCCCGGTCCACCGAGCCTGAAACGTACGACGACGACGACGATTACCTGTACGACGACGAAGAACCCCGTGCCCCCCGTAAATCCCGCCTTCCGAAAGCCCGTCTCCCCAAGTTCGGCAGGAATTCGGCAGCCACAGACGCTACGGCTGTAGCAGGGGGCGCAGCGGTTGCAGGCGCAAGCGATGCGGGACAGCCGCAATCCACCCCGCCCTCTTCCGGGCCTAAGGTGCCACCTCCTCCCTCGTCGGCGCCCCAGGTTACCGATCCGGGCAGGGCGACAGGTCAGGGTCAGCCAAAGGTTTCACTGTGGGAAGACGGCGACTACGAGTCCGATGATGACGTGGCAAGCGAAGCCCCGGGCCGTTCTGCATCCCACTTCCCGGCAGCGGCGGCCACGGCCGGCGCGGGCTCGGGCTCCGGAGACAACAACGACGACCTTGACGATGACGACGACGATCGCGGGAACAATCCCAAGTACACCCGGGTACTGGTGGGTGTGGTGTTGGCCATCATTCTGGTTACGGTGGTGGCTCTGGCTGCCAACCAGCTAACCGGCAACTTTGGCACTGATCCGGCGGCAGGTCCTGGGACCAGCACCACGCAGGCAGAGGAAGAGCCAACCGAAGAGGGAACTGCGACCCCCACCGAGGAAAGTGAGGAGACCGCCGAACCAACTGTTGAACCGGTCGCCCCAGTACCCACGGCTGTGACCCGTCTGGTCCCCGATAACGCAGAGCTGAACGCGGAAAGCGATGCGGACCTCCCGCAGATCATTGACGGCAACCCCGGAAGTTTCTGGGGCAGTCTTGTCTTCGCTAACGAGACATTCGGTGGCCTGGCGCAGAACATGGCGCTGGTTGTCGAACTCGAAGAGGAATCCACGATCAATCAGATCCAAATTGAACAGCTGAACGGGTCTGGCGGTAGTTTCACCGTGCTTTTGAATGACGAACCAACGCTCGAGGGCGCTGACCAGATTGCCCAAAGCTCATTCACTGGACCCACCATTAACATACCGGTTCCTCCCGGAGCCGATGGCGAACCAGCCACAGCCCAGTACATCATCGTCAACCTCACCCAGTTGCCGCGCCTGACGAATGTGCAGGCGGTCTTCCCCTGGGGCGTACGCATCGCTGAGATCAGCGCTTCCTGACCCTTCCTCCTGAGTTGACCGAAGCGGACCCGTAACGGAATAAGCTGGTCCTTGAGGCGGTTCTTATCAATAACCGCCTCGTCGAGCCCCCGGCTTCCGTGGTGGTGTCAACAAAGGAAGGTTCATTTAACCCGTGAGTACTCATACCGGCGTGTCCGGAACTACCAGCAGCGACACACAGAAGATTCACGACGTCATCATCGTCGGCTCTGGCCCAGCAGGCTATACCGCTGCGGTCTACACCGCCAGGGCCAATCTGGCCCCATTGATGATTGCCAGTTCGGTGAAGGCCGGCGGTGAATTGATGAACACCACCGATGTAGAGAATTATCCAGGGTTCCCTGAGGGGGTCATGGGTCCTGACCTGATGGAGCAGTTCGAAAAACAGGCTGTTCGTTTTGGTACGGAAATTCTTTTTGAGGACGTGACTAAACTCGACTTATCCGGCAACGTCAAGCAGGTCACGATCGGCACCGGAGAGACCTATCTCGCCCGTTCCATCATCGTCTCAACCGGTTCCGAGTACCGCGAGTTGGGCCTGGAAGATGAAAAGCGGCTATCCGGCCATGGCGTAAGTTGGTGCGCCACGTGCGACGGGTTCTTCTTCAAGGACCAGGATATTGCGGTGATCGGCGGTGGGGACTCAGCGATGGAGGAAGCTCTCTTCCTCACCAAGTTTGCCCGCTCGGTGACTGTTGTTCACCGTCGCGATACCCTCCGGGCTTCCAAGATCATGCAGGACCGTGCCCTGACCCACGAGAAGATCCGGTTCATCTGGAACTCCGAGGTAGTAGGGATTGACGGAGACTCTAAGGTCACAGGGCTCCGGCTCGCCAGCACCGTTGACGACTCCAGCCAACAGCTGCCTGTCACCGGAGTATTTGTTGCCATTGGCAACGACCCTCGGGTGGATCTGGTCAAGGACCTTTTGGACCTCACGTCGGAAGGCACCATTGCCGTTCAGGGACGTACGTCGAAGACATCCATCCCAGGCGTATTCGCGGCCGGAGATGTCATCGACCCGACCTACCGTCAGGCAATAACCGCGTCAGGGTCCGGCTGCGTGGCCGCCATCGATGTGGAGCATTACCTTGCTGATCTTGGTGACTCGGTCGACACCGCTGCCGAAGTGCCCACCCCACCTGCTGAGCACGTATCCGAAAACCCCGCCTGACCGGCAACACCCAAGGAGAAGAACTATGACCGCCAGAGAAGTAACTGATGCATCGTTTGAAGCCGACGTCCTGAAGTCAACCAAGCCCGTGTTGGTGGATTTCTGGGCTGAATGGTGTGGTCCCTGCCGCAAACTTTCGCCTATTCTCGACGAAATTGCTGGAGAACACGCGGAAAAGGTTGACGTTGTGAAACTGAACGTTGATGACAACCCGGCAACCGCTGCCAAATATGGAATCACCTCCATTCCGGCGGTCTATGTCTTCAAGGATGGCGTGGTAGCCGCGCAATCAATCGGCGCCAAGCCCAAGGCTGTTCTCGAGCAAGAATTCGAAGCCTTTATCAAATAGGGCACCTTCTGGGCCAGATTCAAAGGAGCCGTCACACCGCGAGGGGTGGCGGCTCCTTTCGCTTAAAGCGGGCGCCGTAGAGCAGGACGCCGTTACCAGGAATGGTCAACCTTCGTGCAGCGCGGGCAAGAAGCCCCCCCATATCCCGTGGCCACCCAACCCCTGGACTCCCGACAAGCCACGGCCCAACTCTGGATTCATCCCACCACCACCGAGCTCCGGTCCAGACTCCTGGCGGGCGCTAACCGGGTACGAGCTCGCAGACGCAGACATCGTCACCCACACCATCGATCGAAACTCCCAATCCACAGGTCTACATCGGTTTCACGTGAAACACGCGTGGCGAAGCCATGTAGGCCAGCAATTTCACACACCGGGATTGTTCCTATGGCGTCCATCGATAATCACGGGCATATTGGACAGGATCAGATCAAGTCCCAGGATCAGAGTTGCTTCTAGTACACGGATACCTTTGTATGCTTCAGAATGGTGGCTCCAAGAGCTATCGGACAGCAGCACCTTAGTCGGTCATGAAACTAACCCTGAATCTTGTAGGTCCGAATGCGACCTATGAAAAAGACCGTGAATAGTGACTCGGACGGAGCGGCGGGTATCCCTTATTGAGGCTCGAGGCTGTCCGAACGCATGGGGACCACAGCGGAGCCCGGTGTCACCGGTAGGGTAGTAATCGGAGGCAGGGCGATGTGTCTTCATAGATTGCGTCATCTGCCGTTCCCCGGCCTTCATTCCTCACTCAATGTATCAACGATGGGCGATCAGACGGGTCCGTTTCACGTGACACAGGACCATCCCACAGCTGGCTAAGGGGGACGGTCCCTAGTCGAAACTTCCGAAGGCTCCCGCGGGAGACCGGATACCGAAAGGAATCATCAAGCATGATGGTCCACCCAGGTGATAAGAATGCTGGCTCAAGCACGTTCCATTTGTCCGGTAAGGCGAGGGTACCTAACTAATGTCGCTGGTGATCTAGCCGCAGGGGACGCTAGATTCACAGTAGGTCTCATTAGCCATACAAGCGGCGCCTCCAGTGCACTATGGTTCCACGTGAAACCATAGCTTCGATCTTGAAGGGGTTCCGGCCCGCCCGTCGCGGCCCTCACGACAGGTTCTACGGCGGCAACGCCTCGAGCTTCGAAACAGTTGATGCTACCCTCAACCCAATATTCCCATTTCTGCAAATCAGGCTGACTAGGACCTGCTCATCTTAAGTGAGCTGGTGCCGCTCCGTTTCACGTGAAACACAGCTAGATGGGATCCGGGTCGGTCCGGGCCGCTTTCCAGACATTCTGGAAGTTTTGGCCTCGAGAACTTGCCCGCGTGTCACGTGAGACAAATCCGCAGGGGGCAACATATAGAAACGAAAAATGTCATTACGGCAGATGAAGCTACGTGCGAACTAGGACTCTTTGTTTCACGTGAAACGCACCGATATAGGACCACTACGCTGGAACGACAGGCGTCACCTCGTCCCGCCAGACGACGTACCGGACTCGGGCTCGATCTTCTCACGTCTACACGCCAATCTTGGGCCAGTACGCTGAGATATCGCCTGAAGCACTTCTCATGAACGACCTATCGGACTGATAACCTCTAGAATCGCGAGAATCGGGCCGCCTTAGAGCCGGCTATCACTCTGTCAGCAGACCAAGGGAACCGCCTAGGCAACGGGATCGGGATGGACGAGCAAAATGCGCCTGGTACTGCTGGTCGAGATACCGCGCACGCGAGTCGCTTCAGCCGTTCGACCTAGTGAACATATCTCCTATGCCTGGAGGTGACGAGCGGATTCCAGCTGAAACCCATAATGAGACTGTTTCACGTGAAACGTCGCCAACTACTATGGAGTCTGGTTGGTTCCCAGGACGCCCATGATTCGGTTCAGATCATCGACACTGGCGAACTCAATGCTGACCTTACCCTTGCGTGCCCCAAGGGTGATCTTCACATTGGTGTCCAATCGGTCGGACAGGCTGGTTGCGAGGTAGTCCAGGCGTTCATGCCGAGCGCCAGCGCGTGGACTGGATGGCTTAACTGGTCTCCTGAGGCCATCATTCATCGACACCAATTCCTCGGTGGTGCGTACCGAAAGCCCTTCCGCCACGATCTTCTGTGCCAGCTTCTCCATCTCCACCTGATCACTTAGGCCCAGCAAGGCCCTGGCGTGACCCGCCGAGATAATGCCAGCCGCGAGTCGACGCTGGACGAGAGGCGGAAGTTTCATCAGCCGCAAGGTGTTAGAAATCTGAGGTCGAGATCTTCCTATACGTTCTGCCAACTCGTCATGAGAACAGCCGAAGTCATCCAGCAACTGTTGATAGGCCGCCGCTTCCTCAAGCGGATTCAGTTGACTTCGATGTAAGTTCTCCAGGAGGGCATCCCTCAGAAGATCATCGTCCGTGGTCGATCGGATGATCGCGGGGACAGCCGCCAATCCAGCTTCTCGAGTCGCTCGCCACCGCCTTTCGCCCATCACCAATTCGTATGGCTGGTCCCCACCTTCAGTGGAAGGACGGACAACAATGGGCTGCAGGACGCCGATTTCACGGATGGAGTTAACCAACTCGGCCATCTCGTCTTCGTCGAAGACGCTTCGAGGCTGCTTCCGGTTTGCATGGATGAGATCGATCTGGATCTCGGCGAAGGTCGCCCCCGGCACAGTCATCAGATCCGGGGCGCTTACCGATGCCGCTGTTTCACGTGAAACCTCGTTCTCGGTAGGGCTCACATCTGCAGCAGGTTCGGTATCTGCCGTCTCGTCTCCGACGGTATTCGCAGCCGCAGCCGCATTCTCGTCGGGGAGACGGGAATCGGAGACCGGCGCGACTTCATCGTTCTTGAAATTGTGCTCAGGCTCCTGGCGCTCTGCTGTAGCTGAAGCGCCCCCGTCCTTGCTTGCGGTCAGAGGCTTCCCGGCCATCTTGTCACGGCCCGCGGTGGCGCCGGTCCTCTTTGAAGAGCCGCGTTTCGTCTCACGTGTGGGGGCTCTCAGCGCTTCTTTGTTGATCCCGGAGCCTGTCCGGGCTGTGGTTCCACCGGAGGTATCGCGATCCTCGGCCCTGGCACCTCGTTCGGGCGCCGCAGGAAAGAACATGTCGGCTGGTCGCCCACTCCGGGGAGTGGGGGATTCCGATGTCTCAACGGGTTCACTTGCAGGAGCGCTAGGAATGAGCGCCCCGAGGCCTCGGCCTAATCCGCGTCGCTTCTCAACCATGAGCCGGTCCCTTCAGATGCGCAGAATCAATCTGCAAAGTATGTTTATTGATCTGATGATACTGCCGTTAATCGCTGTTATGGGCGAGGAGTACTAGCCGCGTTCAGCGATTTCAGACGCAGCTTCAAGATAGGAAAGTGCTCCGCTGGACGAGGGGTCATAGGTCATGACTGTCTGTTGGTAGCTGGGCGCTTCCGAGATCCTCACCGAACGTGGGACTACCGCTTTGAGGACCTGTTTAGGGAAGTGTTCCCGAACCTCTGATGCTACCTGAGCGGCAAGATTTGTTCTGCCGTCATACATAGTCAGAAGAATGGTCGAGACCACAAGCTCCGCATTGAGGTGCTTCTGGATCATTTCGATATTCTTCAACAGCTGACTCAGCCCTTCCAGCGCGTAATACTCGCACTGAATTGGGATGAGAACCTCTTGAGCGGCAACAAACGCATTGACGGTGAGTAGGCCCAGACTGGGTGGACAATCGATAAAGATGTAGTCGAGACGTTCCTCGCCCTGCTCCGCACGCTCCCGCGCATAGACGTCAATTGCCCGACGGAGTCTCTGTTCCCTGGCTACCAGTGACACCAGCTCGATCTCTGCGCCGGCCAGGTGGATCGTGGCGGGGGCACACAGGAGGTTCGAAACGTCGGGACACTGGGCCACCACTTGTCCCAGCGGAAGGTCATCTATCAATACGTCGTAGATGCTATCAACTTCAGCATGGTGCGGGACGCCGAGGGCGGTGGATGCGTTGCCTTGCGGGTCAATGTCAATGACCAGCACGTTCAGCCCTGCAGCGGCTAGGGCAGCAGCAATATTGACCGTCGTCGTCGTCTTTCCGACTCCACCCTTTTGGTTGCTGACCGTAAATACCCTGGTGGCCCGTGGTCGCGGCAGGTTCCTTCCACTCAACTTTTCCCGGCGTCGGTTCTCGTTGGCCAGTTCCCTGGCCAACGGTGTGCTGTCGTCTATCGCATCCATGATGTTCCTTTGTGGTGCATTTGACGAACCTGAGCGTTCGGTCCCATTCTTCTGAACGGCCGCGGTCTCTGCATCTGTTTCACGTGAAACATCATGGGCTTTCAACGGATCAACAACCGCTTCCGGTTGAATATTGCTCTGGCCTTCAGCAAGAGCAAATCCGTCAGCAATGAGCGGTTGCGGCCGCTTGGTAGCGTCTTTCGGGGTCACGCGGGATAACTCACTTTCACCATGCCGGGGTCCGGTCCTACTTCTAGAGTAGCCGGTGGGTGACGGCTAACCAGCCCTCGGATAGCCTGTGCTTCGGAAGATTCGCGGGAGGGAGCGCAGGACTACCCGACCAGGATCCGTACAACAGTGGTCGGCTGTTCAAGAAGTTCGGCTCCAACCTGTTGCACGGAGACTTCCCTGCCCCCAAGTTTACGGATGAGCTTGCGTGACTTAGCCACTTCATCGGGCGCACTTTGACCTTTGATGGCCAGGAGCTCGCCCTTCCCCTCGAGAATCGGAATGGTCATCGCTGCCAGCCCACCGAGTGCGGACACCGCCCGTGCGGTGACCACTGTTGCCTTCACCGTACCGACAGCCTCCTCCGCGCGCCCCCTAAACACCTCCACGTTGGGCAACTCCAGGTCAGTGATTACCTCACGAAGCCAAATCACGCGGCGTTCAAGCGGCTCAATAAGAGTCAACGATAAGTCCGGGCGCGCGATCGCAAGGGCGATGCCCGGCAGTCCGGCGCCACTGCCGACGTCGGCAACCGTAGCTTCAGAGGGGAACAACTCTGCTGTAACCGCGCAGTTGAGCACATGCCGGCTCCACAATCGTGGTACTTCCCTGGGACCCAGGAGTCCCCGTTCAATTCCACTTGTTGCAAGGTGCTCAACATAGCGTTCCGCCAAGTCGAATCGGGTCCCGAAGAGTGTGTGGGCGGCCCTGAGGTCGGACTCGCTAATCTCAGCCATAACTAGATATCCACTCCAAACCGTCAGGAGTCCGCAGGCGAGACGACGATGTGCCGGCCGGAGCCCTCACCCTCCGACTCACTGATGGACCCGAGTTCGGCCACCACATCATGCACAATTTTCCGCTCGTAAGCTGACATGGGCTCGAGCGCGACCTCGTCGCCGGTTTCCTTGGTCTTCTTCACCGCATCGGCAGCGATATCTCGGAGTTCCTTACCCCGAACCTCACGGAAGCCATCGATGTCCAATACGAGGCGGGACCGGTTGTCAGTCGAGGTGAGGACGGACAGCCGGGCTAGCTCCTGCAGCGCCTCAAGCACTTCACCATCCTGACCCACCAACCCATTCAAAGACCCGCTCGAAGGGTCCTCGGACACAATCGAAATGTAGGTGCGTCCGTTCCTGACCTCAATATCGATGTCCCCATCGATATCAGCGATGTCGAGGAGCTCCTCCAGGTAGTCGGCTGCGACATCGCCCTCATCCTCGAGACGACTCACTGTCGCCGAGGACTCGCCGTCCTGTGCCGGGTCCTGTGCTGCACTATCGATCGATTCCTCGGCGCCAGCTGCGGGAACATTCTCTGCTGTCATTTTTTCTTCCTGTTCTTACGCTGCGGCTGGGTGCGCTGACCTTTGGTCTCGATAACCTCTTCGACGACTGGCTCGGATTTCTTCTCGCCGAGTAGGGGCATCATTGGGAGACCCTTCTTCGCGCGACGCTCGGCCAGCGCCTTTGCTGCTGGCGAACCAGGAGTAGGCATGCGGCGAATCACGTAGAACTGCTGGGCCATCGTCCAGATGTTCGTCGTGGTCCAGTAGATCAGAACGCCAATGGGGAAGTTGATGCCGCCGATACCGAAGACCAGCGGGAGGATATAGAGCATCAGCTTCTGCTGCCGCATGAAGGGGCTCTGCATAGCCTCCTCCGACATGTTCTTGGCCATGATCTGCTTCTGAGTGATGAACTGAGACGCCGTCATCGCCAGAATCATGATCACAGACAGAATAATCACGCTGACGTTCGCGTTCTCGCCGAAGCTCCCCAGGAAGGTAGAGGACAGCGGCGCCCCAAAAATGGTCGCGTCGTCGAACTGACGGACCTCCTGCGTGGTCATTGCACCGATAGTCTCACCGGTCTCGGATGCCCGGGAAACACCATTGAGCACAGTGAAGAGGGCAAAGAAGAACGGCATCTGAATCAGGATCGGCAGGCAGGCCGCGAACGGGTTGGTGCCGTGCTTCTTGTACAGCGCCATCTGCTCCTGGGTCATAGCCTGGCGCGAAAGCTGATCGGTTTTGCCCTTGTACTTTTTCTGCAGCTTCCGCAGGTCAGGCTGCAGCGCCTGCATCCCTCGCTGGGCTTTGATCTGCTTGACAAATACCGGGATCAAGGCCGCACGGATCACCACCACGAGGCCGACGATCGAGAGAGTCCAGGTCCAGCCGGACGCCCCGTCCATCCCCAGGAAGGTGAACCCGTCGTGGAAGAACGTCATGATCCATGACACCAGCCACTGGAACGGGAAAAGGATGGTACCGAAGAAATCCATAGCTATTTGCTCCTCAGGCCGCCGAGCGGCTTTCGTCATCAGCGGGAATCACAGGATGATTCAGCACAACAATTTGGGGTACTTTGCCCGCGGGAAACGTCCGTCCGCCAGCGGGAACATGATCCACGCCGCCGTCATTCCAGGGGTGGCATCGGCAAATCCGTCGCACAGCCAGACCGCTGCCCTTGATGGCACCATGCACAGTGACAGCTTCCAGGGCATAGGCCGAGCAGGAAGGGAAGAATCTGCAGACAGGTCCATACAAAGGGGAGATGACCGTTCGATACAGCTTCAGAAGTCCGATCACGGAGTTGGCCGGGAGGTCACGAAACTGGGAAACAGGAGAGTCGGCAGTGCTCATGTGCTGCCTCTCTTCCTGCTGGACGCTGAGTTGAATGCCCGGTCGAAGTCGCTGGCGAGCTGACTCCAGGTTGCATCAGCGGCAGGCGGCAACGCGCGGACCACTACGGCCAGTCCACTGGGATGCCGAGAGATGGCTGACGCCGCCATTTGTCTTAGTCTCCTCTTAACGAGGTTTCGTGTCACTGCGTTCCCCACGGCCTTTGAGACGATGAACCCGAACCTACTGGGATCCGTCTCAGGCGTGGTTACCGCGTATAACACCAAGTTCCGGCGCCCAGATCGGGAGCCGGAACGTACGGTATGGGTGAAGTCGGTTGCTGTCCGGACCCTGTTGATACGAGCCAACATTTAGAGACTCCGGAACAACTGGGTTGCTAGGACGTGTTGCGCCGCTGAACAGACCCGCGTCTTCGTCAAACTAGCTATGGCAGCTTATGCCGACAGCTCGGTGCGGCCTTTGCCACGGCGTGCTGAAAGGATGGCTCGGCCAGCGCGGGTGCGCATCCGAAGGCGAAAGCCGTGCTTCTTAGCCCGGCGGCGGTTATTCGGCTGAAAGGTCCGCTTGCTCACTGTATTTACTCCAAGACAATCTGAGGATGCGTCCAGTCCATTGCTACAAGGGGGAAGAACAGACTGGCGTTTCGATGTGTGTTGTCTGCGGGTGGAGCAGGGGCCGCGCATGTCGGCTCAGGGAACCGGTGTGCAGGCATGCAAAATGCAGACATATAGGACTACATAACGTTAGGCGACCGCGACCACACCAGTCAAACTGGGTGGCTCGGCTCCCGCAAGGTGACCCTGTGGTGTTTCTTTATGCACAATCTGTGGACAACTCTACCTACAAGGGCCCGAAACCCCCACCGGGGGCTCACGTGAAGGCCGCTCTGAAGGCCCGGAGACCAGCTATCTTCTGCACTACCCATCCTCTAGTCTTGCCCAAGAGCCATTTATCCACTATCTGTGCATAACCCTGTGGATGATGGCCATTTTTTCGATGGACATGGTGAGAGGTATTTGTGGGCCCGGACGAGATAAATGACGTAGGGAGTTCTTGGCGCAAGGTCATCCGCACCCTGGAACACGATGAACGGGTAACCCCGCGACAGCGCGGCTTCGTGGTGTTAGCCCAGGCGCAAGGGCTAATCGGGACCACCCTGTTAGTTGCTGTTCCCAATGAGCTGACGCGTGAGGTTCTGCAGACCCACCTTAAGGCTGCACTCGACGAGGCTCTCCGGGCAGTGTTTCGGGAAGACCTGCAATGTGCTTTCGTCATCGATCCCGAGCTGACCCCCGTCGAGGTGGAGGATTCCGAGCCGGCAATGGTGAGCGAACCTATTCGGGAAGAAACCAAGCCAGCACCCACCCTTCCAAGCAATTCCCACGAATTCGGGCGCCTCAATCCGAAGTACATCTTCGACACCTTCGTCATCGGTTCCTCGAACCGTTTCGCCCATGCTGCCGCGGTCGCCGTAGCCGAGGCACCAGCCAAGGCCTACAACCCACTGTTTATCTATGGGGATTCCGGGCTGGGAAAGACCCACCTGCTCCATGCAATTGGTCATTATGCCCGGCACCTATACACCGGCATTCGTGTCCGGTACGTGAATTCCGAAGAGTTCACCAACGATTTCATCAACTCCATCCGTGACGATGAAGGAACAAGTTTCAAGCAGACCTACCGCAACGTCGACATCCTGCTCATTGATGACATCCAGTTCCTGTCCGGAAAGGACCGTACACAGGAGGAGTTCTTCCATACCTTCAATGCGCTCCACAACCACAACAAGCAGGTGGTCATCACTTCCGACCTTCCACCCAAGCAACTCTCCGGGTTCGAGGACCGAATGCGATCACGGTTCGAGTGGGGCCTACTCACAGACATCCAGCCCCCCGAACTCGAAACCAGGATCGCCATCCTGAGGAAAAAGGCGATCAGTGAGGGGATGAGTGCCCCTGACGATGTCCTCGAGTACATCGCTTCCAAGATCTCCACCAATATCCGCGAACTCGAGGGCGCACTGATCCGGGTTACTGCCTTCGCCAGCCTGAACCGTCAACCAGTGGATGTCACCCTGGCCGAGGTGGTTTTGAAAGATCTAATCACCGACGACGGCGCCCAGGAAATTACTTCGGCAGTCATCATGGCGCAGACGGCTGACTACTTCCAGATCAGCATGGAGGAGCTGTGCAGTAAATCGAGAACACGCACACTCGTCACGGCACGGCAGATTGCCATGTATCTCTGCAGGGAACTGACCGATATGTCTCTTCCCAAGATCGGACAAGAGCTCGGCGGCCGCGACCACACCACCGTCATCCACGCCGACCGGAAGATTCGAGAGCTCATGGCAGAGCGTCGCGCCATCTTCAACCAGGTCACGGAACTCACCAACCGGATCAAACATCGCCGGAAAGACGCATAACTACAGCGCTGGTATTAACAGGTGTGGATAGAACTGTGGATAACCGGTCGAACAACCCGCTTAAAAATGAGGACAACTTCCTCAGAGCTGTGGATCCGCGGAAATTCAAGGAATTTGCCCACACCCCACACCAAGCGCCCGTAACTTATATGCACAGGTTCTCAACAGGCTCCCATCAACGCCTGGCCGCTCAGCGGAGGTTATCCACAGTTTCAACAGGGGTTACTACCACTACGAACCTTAAATCCAAGAGTTCTTCCAAATAACATTTTCCCTGCTGCTCCACGGTCCATGCCCCACGCCGAACCCCAAAAACAGGTCGCGGAGCGGTTCGCGCAGTCAGGCTAAGCTTTCTGTAACTAATGTTGTTCCTTGCCCTGCGGCAAATTCCTTCACACCCGCTGGCTCAGCAACTTCGCAATGACCACGAAAGAGAAAGGCGGCACCCTTCAGTGAAATTCAGAGTTGAACGGGATGTACTGGCTGAGGCCGTGACCTGGACAGCGCGCTCCCTGTCCCCTCGCCCGCCCGTTCCGGTACTTTCTGGACTGCTGATTAAGGCCTCTAACGGTTCACTCAGCCTTGCCAGCTTCGACTATGAGATCTCTGCTCGTCTTGAAATTCCTGCAGATATTGCCGAGGAGGGGACCATTCTGGTCTCAGGCCGTCTCCTGGCCGACATCTGCCGAAGCCTGCCTTCTGCACCGGTTGAAGTGGAAACCGAAGGCACCAAGGTCACGTTGACTTGCCGCAACAGCAGGTTCAATCTCGCGACAATGCCCGAAGGCGAGTATCCGGAATTGCCAACACCACCCGAGATCAGTGGCGTGGTCGACGGAGATGCTTTCGCACAAGCCGTCTCCCAGGTGATTATCGCTGCAAGCCGCGACGATACCCTTCCTACCCTGACCGGAGTAAGGATGGAGATCGAGGACGATCTCATCACCTTGCTGGCTACCGACCGGTACCGCCTCGCCCTCCGCGAAGTAACCTGGAAGCCCAGAAATCCGGGCATTTCCACCAGCGCACTTGTCAAAGCAAAAACACTCAACGAGGTGGCCAAGACTCTCGGCAGCTCAGGAGACCTCAGCATCGCGTTATCTAACGACCGGGAACTGATCGGCTTCGAAAGTGGTGGTCGGAGGACAACTTCGCTGCTTGTCGACGGCGATTATCCAAAGATCCGTGCTCTTTTTCCGGAGAACACCCCGATTCACGCGACGGTTGAAACGAGTGTGCTTGTCGAAGCGGTTCGCCGTGTTTCCTTGGTGGCCGAGCGGAATACCGCCGTTCGAATGGCCTTCAGCGCGGGTCAGGTAACCCTCGATGCTGGTACCGGCGAAGACGCGCAGGCCTCTGAAGCGATCGAGGCGACTCTGGACGGGGATGACATCACTGTGGCGTTCAACCCGCACTATCTGAGTGAGGGTCTTGGCGCTTTCAACAGCAAGTTCGTACGTTTTTCCTTTACCACGCCACCAAAACCGGTAGTTATTTCGGCCCAGGAAGATGCCACCGGTGAGGACCGTACTGACTACAGGTACCTGCTGATGCCCGTACGTATGGCTAACCAGTAAGCACCCTCGGGGGTCATTCCCCCGGATTCCCTCACCGCCCCAGGAAACGAAGCAGCAATGCACATTGGCCTCATCGGACTCGGCAAAATGGGTTTCAACATGCGCGAAAGGCTCCGCCGTAAGGGCCTGACCGTAACCGGGTACGACCGGAACCCGGAAGTAACCGACGTGGTGTCACTCGAGGCGTTGGTTTCCAGCCTCCCGGCGCCGCGTGTGGTCTGGGTGATGGTGCCGTCTGGTGCACCGACCCGCTCGGTCATTGCAGAACTTGGCAACCTCCTGGACGCCGGCGATCTGGTGATAGACGGTGGAAACTCACGATTTACGGAAGATCAGGCAAATGCTGGCGTGCTTGAGAACCGGGACGTCGCTTTCATTGATTGCGGAGTTTCCGGAGGAATCTGGGGTCTGGACAACGGCTATGGCCTGATGGTGGGGGGCTCACAGGCTGACGTCGAGCGGGTACTTCCCGTCTTTGATGCACTACGTCCCGATGGCCAGCGAGAAGAGAGTTTTGTCCATGTCGGAGACGTGGGGGCAGGGCACTACGCCAAGATGGTCCACAACGGTATCGAATACGGATTGATGCAGTCCTACGCTGAGGGGTATGAACTTCTGGCAGCCAAAGACATCATCAAGGACGTTCATGGTACTTTCCAGGCCTGGCAGCACGGCACCGTGGTTAGATCCTGGCTACTGGACCTCCTGGTGAAGTCGCTCGAGGAAGACCCGGCGCTAAGCAAAGTCGCCGGATACGTTGAGGATTCAGGCGAAGGCAGATGGACTGTTGAGGAAGCAATAGCAAGTGAGGTCCCGGTACCAGCAATCACGGCTGCCCTGTTCGCCCGGTTCTCTTCGCGCCAGGACGATGCACCAGCTATGAAAATGGTCGCGGCATTGCGTAATCAGTTCGGTGGGCACCCGGTTCGGGCACCCAGCGAATCCGCGTGAGTGGAGCATTGTGTACGTTCAGCACCTGTCCCTGACGGATTTTCGCAGCTATAGCCAGGTAGAGGTCCCCCTTGAAACCGGAACAACAGTTTTCGTGGGCCCAAACGGGGTGGGCAAGACCAACATCGTCGAAGCGATCGGTTACCTTGCTTCCCTCTCCTCCCACCGTGTCAGCACCGACAAGCCGCTGATCGCTTTCGACGCGGAGCGGGCCCTGATTCGCGGCAGGCTCGTCAGAGGAACCCAGACCACCAGTGTCGAGGTGGAAATCAATGCCGAGCGGGCCAACCGTGCCCGGATAAACCGGGCGAACCCAGTCAGGGCCAGCAACGCGGCCGGGATTCTGCGCACTGTGCTCTTTGCGCCGGAGGATTTGGCCCTGGTCAAGGGGGACCCTTCCAATCGCCGTCGTTTCCTGGATGACCTGATGGTGACGCTGCTTCCGCATCGGGCTGGCCTCGGCGCCGACTACGAGAGGGTTCTCAAACAGCGAAATGCGCTCCTCAAATCCGCGCGCACCACCGGTAGATTTACCACCTCCCATGAAACAACCCTCGATGTCTGGGATCAGCATCTCGCCGATACCGGTGCCAAATTGCTGCACGCCAGACTCGAGGTCCTCAGGCAGTTGCAGCCCCATCTGCAACATGCCTATCAGCAGCTCACCGATGGGTCCAAGGCGGCAATGGCGACTTATCGTTCGACCCTGGCGGGTCCAGCCGGTGAGGAACAACCCGCCGAGGACGACTCCCTCAACCGGATGAGCGTGAGTGAGCTGACAGTGAAATTTATCGCTGAACTCCTGGCCCACCGAAAGAAGGAACTGGACCGGGGTATCTCGCTGGTCGGCCCGCATCGCGATGACATCGAGCTGATCCTCGGCGGCACCATTGCAAAAGGCTATGCCTCCCACGGGGAGACCTGGTCGATGGCGTTGTCTTTACGGCTGGGATCCTATTACCTGCTGATCGAAGATGATCACACTCCCGGAGGGACACCTGTACTCATTCTCGACGACGTCTTTGCTGAACTGGATGCAAGCCGCAGGAAGAAACTTGCGACGATCGTTGGCGGGGCAGAACAAGTGTTGGTCACCGCAGCGGTGGGGGACGACATCCCGGATTCGCTGGCAGGACAGCAGTTCCGGGTAGTCCCGGGAGGGTTGGCCGATGATGGAAAAGACTAACCCAACTCCCGATAACCCAGCGGGCAACTCCCCGCCTCTGAGTACCCCGGTTTCAGATGCTCCAGCTGCCGGCGCCGCAACGGGCGTCCACGATCACACCAAGTCTCCACCCCTGGCCGAGGAATCCTCGTTCGATGCTCCGCAGTCCCTGCTGAATCGGGTGCGTGACGCGTCGAAAGGACGCGGAAATACCCGGGTGCCGGAGGGACGCCGTGATTCGGCGCCGCCCAAGCGCCGGCATACCGGGTCGGTAACCTACACGGGGCGCGATCCGGAGGGCCTGGGAAATGTCTTCAATAGATTGTTGAGTGAGCGGGGCTGGAAATCTCCGGTGGCGGTTGGCTCGGTGCTTGCCCGCTGGGATGAGCTGGTGGGACAGGAAATAGCGCTCCATTGCCGCCCCGAAAGCTTTGATGGAAATACCGTACTGGTTCGCTGCGACTCGACGGCCTGGGCAACCCAGCTACGGTTGATCAGCCCCATGTTGATTCAGCGGTTTGACGCGGAGCTGGGAAGCGGCGTCGTGACGCGCATCTCGGTGTTGGGTCCAGCCTCTCCCAATTGGCGAAAAGGTGGACGAACAGTCAAGGGACGGGGCCCCCGGGACACCTACGGGTAAGACCGGGCCAGAATGCCCAACACTCCCGCTCTTGCCAGTTCGATAAACGCCGTGTAGGGCCTTGAATTGCCCTCGGGAGGTATCCGGCCTTGGTAGGCGCCCTCCTGATGGCTCCTAACCGGCTTTATTCGCCAGTAGGAGCCTGTTTAGTGCGGTATTGTCGCGCCCGGCAAGGTAGAATGGGGGTAGTGGGCATTCCCAAGGGGATGCCTTCGAACTGTTGCCTGTCCATCAGGTTTAGACAGTGCAGCTATTCACTTACTTGATTCCTACCTTTGAGGAGCCGACAGCGCCTGTGGCTAATGACAACGAGCTGGACGCCAAGACCCAGGGCACTGAGCAGCATACTGCTGGCGCCCAAAATGGGACCACCGGATATGACGCAAGTGATATCAGCGTCCTGGAGGGCCTTGAGGCGGTCCGCAAACGCCCCGGCATGTATATCGGTTCCACCGGTCCCCGGGGCCTGCATCACCTGGTGAATGAGGTGGTGGATAACTCGGTCGATGAGGCGCTTGCCGGGTATTGCGACACGATCAAGGTGACACTCCTGGCGGATGGGGGCGTCCGGGTGATCGACAACGGCCGCGGTATCCCCGTGGATATGCACCCCACCGAGGGACGCCCCACGGTTGAGGTGGTCATGACCATCCTGCACGCCGGGGGCAAGTTCGGCGGCGGAGGCTACGCTGTTTCCGGCGGGCTGCACGGAGTCGGTATTTCAGTGGTTAACGCGCTCTCGGCGCGGGTGGAAACCGAAGTCAAGCGGCAGGGATACGTCTGGAACCAATCATTCGCCGACGGTGGTAAGCCTGTGGGTGAGCTCCGCCGCGGTGCTGAAACTACCGAAACCGGCACCACCCAGACCTTCTACCCTGATGCCACGATCTTCGAAACGGTGGAATTCGATTTCGAGACCCTCCGGGCACGGTTTCAGCAGATGGCATTCCTCAATAAGGGACTGCGGATTGTCCTGGTGGATGAGCGCGTCATTGAGGTGGAAACCGAGGAAATTGCAGAGTCTTCCGAGGACGGTGGCGTCAGCGAGGACGCCCCGAAGCACCGCCAGGTTGACTACATGTATGAGAACGGCTTGCTTGACTACGTCAATCACCTGAACTCCTCAAAGCGCGTCGACGTCATTCACGAAGACGTCATCGGATTCGAGACAGAGGACACCGATCGCAAGATAGCTGTCGAGGTAGCGATGCAGTGGACCAGCGCCTACTCAGAAAGCGTTCACACCTACGCCAATACGATCAACACACACGAAGGCGGCACCCACGAAGAGGGTTTTCGCGCGGCCATGACCTCGTTGATCAACCGCTATGCGCGTGACAAGAACATCATCAAGGAAAAAGACGAGAACCTTACCGGGGACGACATCCGTGAGGGTCTGACAGCCGTCATTTCTGTCAAGCTTTCCGAACCGCAGTTTGAGGGCCAGACAAAGACCAAGCTGGGCAACTCCGAGGCGAAGGGCTTTGTTCAGCGGGTTGTCACCGATCAGCTCGGTGACTGGCTGGAACGAAATCCCGGCCCGGCCAGGGACGTGATCCGGAAGTCAATTCAGGCAGCACAGGCTCGGCTTGCCGCGCGCAAGGCTAGAGAGTCCACCCGCCGCAAGGGGCTCCTGGAATCCGGGGGCATGCCCGGCAAGTTGAAGGATTGCCAGTCAAAGGACCCCTCAAAGTCGGAGATCTACATCGTGGAGGGAGACTCCGCGGGCGGCTCGGCTGTGCGGGGCCGGAATCCTGTTACCCAGGCGATCCTCCCGCTGCGAGGGAAGATCCTGAACGTAGAGCGGGCGAGGCTTGATCGCGCGCTGGGTAACAGCGAGGTCCAGGCGATGATTACGGCCTTTGGTGCCGGCATTGGTGAGGACTTCGACGTCGCGAAAGCCAGGTATCACAAGATTGTGCTGATGGCCGACGCCGACGTCGATGGTCAGCACATCACCACGCTGCTCCTGACGCTCCTCTTCCGCTACATGCGCCCGCTGATCGAGAACGGCTACGTCTATCTGGCACAGCCGCCGCTTTATCGGATCAAGTGGTCCAACGCCACCCACTCCTACGTCTTCAGCGACCGTGAGCGGGATGAAGTGATCAAGATGGGGCTGGCAAACAACCAGCGGCTGCCTAAGGAAAACGGCGTCCAGCGCTACAAGGGCCTCGGTGAGATGAATTACACCGAGTTGTGGGAGACCACCATGGACCCGGACAACCGCACGTTGCTTCAGGTAACCGTTGATGATGCTGCGGCCGCTGATCAGATCTTCTCGGTTCTGATGGGTGAAGATGTGGAATCACGGCGAAACTTCATTCAGCAGAATGCGAAGGACGTTAGGTTCCTCGATATTTAGGGGGAATGGGGCGACGGTCGAGCGTCGTCATCATCTCCAACGGTCTTGATACTTAGAAAACTGAACGGAACTAACGTATGAGCGACGAAGAAACACCCGACCTTCCCCTCGAAGGGCGGGTCCTCGCCGATCGGGTTGAGCAAGTCGACCTGCAGACGGAAATGCAGCGGTCCTACCTGGATTACGCGATGGCAGTGATTGTCGGCCGTGCCCTTCCGGATGTGCGGGACGGGCTTAAGCCCGTTCACCGCAGGGTTCTTTACGCAATGTTCGATGGCGGCTACCGTCCGGACCGGTCCTTCAACAAGTGTGCCCGCGTGGTGGGTGAGGTCATGGGGCAGTATCACCCCCATGGCGACACAGCGATTTATGATGCCCTGGTGCGCCTGATCCAGGACTGGACCATGCGCTATCCCCTTGCCCTGGGGCAGGGAAACTTCGGCTCGCCCGGCAACGATGGCGCGGCTGCTCCCCGGTATACCGAAACCAAAATGGCCCCGCTGGCCATGGAAATGGTGCGGGATATCGACGAGGAAACAGTCGATTTTCAAGACAACTACGACGGGAAAAACCAGGAACCAACCATCCTCCCAGCCCGGTTCCCCAACCTGCTGGTCAATGGGTCATCCGGTATCGCCGTCGGTATGGCCACGAACATCCCGCCGCACAACCTGCGGGAGGTTGCCTCAGGTGTCCAGTGGTACCTCGAGAATCCCGACGCGACCAAGGAGGAGCTCCTCGAGGAGCTCCTGGTTCGGATCAAGGGACCGGACTTCCCCACCGGTGCGCAGATCCTGGGCCACAAGGGCATCGAGGACGCCTACCGGACCGGCCGTGGATCGATCACCATGCGGGCAGTGGTGAACGTTGAGGAGATTCAGGGCCGCACCTGCCTGGTGGTCACCGAACTGCCGTACCAGGCGAATCCCGACAACCTGGCCATCAAGATCGCCGACCTCGTCAAGGACGGCAAAATCAGCGGTATCGCCGACCTGCGTGATGAAACCTCGGGTCGCACCGGCCAGCGCCTGGTCGTTGTGCTCAAGCGCGACGCCGTCGCGAAGGTAGTCCTCAACAACCTCTACAAGCACACTCAGCTGCAGGACAACTTCAGTGCCAACATGCTGGCCATCGTTGACGATGTTCCCCGCACCCTGAGCCTGGACGCCTTCATCCGTCACTGGGTCACTCACCAACTCGAAGTGATCGTCCGCCGGACCCAGTATCGGTTGCGGAAAGCCGAAGAGGCCGCCCACATTCTGCGCGGCCTGCTGAAAGCACTCGACGCGCTCGATGATGTTATCGCCCTGATCAGAAGGTCATCGACTGTCGAGGATGCCCGGAACGGGTTGATCACGCTGCTGGAAATCGATGAAATTCAGGCTCAGGCCATCCTGGATATGCAGCTTCGCCGGCTTGCCGCCCTGGAACGACAGAAGATCCAGGATCAGCACGCCAAGCTCGAAGCGGAAATCACCGAGTACCAGAAGATCCTCGCCTCCAAAGAGCTGCAACGGGACATTGTGTCCACCGAGCTCCAGGAAATCGTCGACAAGCATGGTGATGACCGGCGCACGGAGATTCTCCTGGGCTACGACTCGGACATGAGCATGGAAGACCTGATCCCCGAAGAGGAAATGGTTGTCACCATCACCCGGGGAGGCTACGTCAAGCGGACCCGCAGCGACAATTATCGTCAGCAGGCCCGCGGCGGCAAGGGAATCAAGGGTGCCCAACTCCGTGGCGACGACGTGGTCGAGCACTTCTTCGTCACCACCACCCACCACTGGTTGCTCTTCTTCACGAACCTGGGACGGGTGTACCGGGCCAAGGCCTACGAACTGGTCGAGGCTGGGAGGGATGCGAAGGGTCAGCACGTCGCGAACCTTCTGGCGTTCCAGCCGGACGAGACGATCGCCCAGGTACTGGATCTGCGCGACTACCAGCAGTCCCCCTACCTGGTGCTGGCCACCAAGCGGGGCCTCGCCAAGAAGACCCGGTTGGAAGATTATGACACCAACCGCACGGCCGGGGTGATTGCCATCAACCTGCGCGACGGCGATGAACTGGTCTCCGCTCAGCTGGTCTCCGAAAGCGATGACATGATGCTGGTGTCTCGGAAGGGGCAGTCGCTCCGATTCACCGCTACCAACGAGGCACTACGACCCATGGGTCGGGCCACCTCGGGTGTCACCGGCATGAAGTTCCGCGAAGAGGACGAGCTGCTGGCCGCCAACGTGGTCACCGATGAGTCCTTCGTGTTCATCGTCACCGAGGGCGGCTTCGCAAAGCGGACCAAGGTCGAGGAGTACCGTGTGCAGGGTCGGGGTGGTCTCGGGATCAAGGTGGCCAAGCTGGCCGAGGAGCGCGGCGACCTGGTGGGAGCGCTCATTGTCCAGGAGGAGGATGAGGTACTCGTAGTCATGGGGGGAGGCAAGGTGGTCCGTTCAGCGGTCACCGGCGTCCCGGCCAAGGGGAGGGACACGATGGGTGTCATCTTTGCAAAGCCCGACAAGAAGGACCGGATCATCGCCGTCGCGCGGAACAGCGAACGGGGGCTGGCCATCGAGGAAGGCACCGTGGAACTAGTGAATGAAGGGGCCGAATCCGGTGGGCCCGCAATCGATGAAGTACCGTTGACGTCAGAGGAAGCGGCTGAGCCAGACGCACAGTCGCCGGATAATGGAGGTACCGAGTGAGTTCGCCTAACTCAAACCCGCGGGCAACCGGAAGCGGATCGGTCAAACAGACCGGCACCGGCCCCCGGGTGAACGCTCCCGCACGCCCCACCCAGAAGCCGTCGAATTCCGCGCCGGGCAACCGGCCGACCGGGAACCGTCCGGGTCTGGTCAAACCGGCGCCCAAGGCCAAGGCACGCAAGGCGAGGCTCCTGGTCAGCAAGGTGGACCCCTGGTCTGTCCTGAAGATGTCCTTCCTCCTGTCGGTGGCCTTGGGGATCGTGACAGTGGTTGCCGCGATTGTCATTTGGACGGTACTGGACCTCACCGGAATTTTTGACGGCGTGAATGACCTGCTACGCGAAATCGCGGGAACCGAGAGCGGAGGGTTTGACCTTCGCCAGTTCGCCTCACTTGGACAGGTAGTGTCCTTCGCGACCATCATTGCGGTGGTGAACGTGGTTTTGTTGACCGCTCTGGCGATGCTTTCAGCCGTCCTGTACGACATTTCCTCCACCCTGGTGGGTGGAATTGGCGTCACCCTCACCGACGACTAACCAGGCATATCCGAACCGGTTTCGGGTCGATTTGATGATTGCGGAGATACTCCTGTAAAGTCGTATTTCGGCCCGAACAGGCTTCGGGGCGTATAGCTCAGGCGGTTAGAGCGCTTCGCTGATAACGAAGAGGTCCCAGGTTCAAGTCCTGGTACGCCCACGGACCTACCACCCGCAGGTCACTGCGACAGAAGGAACACTGTGAAAAAGTTGTTGGTAGTTGCAGCAGCTCTGGTCAGTGCTTTCGCCTATAAAAGGTGGCAGGAATCCGAGAGGGAAAAGGCAGTATGGAGCAAGGCAACCGACACGGTTGACTAGGCTATACTGATGAGGTTGCCGTAACGGCAATCGTTCGGGGGCATGGCGCAATTGGTAGCGCACCTGCTTTGCAAGCAGGGGGTTCGGGGTTCGAGTCCCCGTGCCTCCACCGAAGGGGAAAGGTCCTGGTCTGCTGACCGGGGCCTTTTCCTTTTAACATATGCTTCTTAGGTGCTCTAGGGTTACTGGGTGATCATCTTCCTGTCGGTCCTGGGTGTCCTTGGCGTGGCTGCGTCAGGTCCCATTATGGCGGCGACAGTGGCGCCAGCTCTGGCCATCGCCTTCTGGCGGAACGCGATAGGCGCGATTGTGATGGGCGGCCCAGCGCTGCTCTCAAAACGTCACGAGTTCAGGGCCCTCCGCCGAACCGATTTCGTTCGTCTGTCCGTGGCGGCAACCGCTCTGGCCCTTCACTTTGCCTGTTTCATCACGGCCTTGAAGCTCACCTCGGTGGCCGCTGCAACGGCGCTGGTGTGTCTGCAGGTGGCCTGGATTGCCCTGTTCAACGCGATCCAGGGGTCGCGCCCCACAACCAAGGTGATGGTAGGGCTCGGTGTCGCGCTGGCCGGCGTCGTCGTGATTACGGGTTTTGACCTCACCCTGTCCCAGGACGCGATAATCGGGGACCTTCTGGCTCTGGCCGGAGGAGCCCTGGCCGGTATCTACCAGATGGCCGGGGCGGGCGCGCGGAGGACCATGTCGACCGGAACGTACACCACCCTGTGCTACGGAGGGTGCGCAGTGATCCTGCTGGCGCTATGCCTGATCTTCAGGCAACCCCTCACAGGATTCTCCCCGGCGGCGTGGGCCGGAATTCTCGCCGTCACCCTGGTGGCACAGCTCATGGGGCACACGGTCTTCAACCACCTGCTTGCGGTGATGAGCCCCCTGACGGTCTCGATGATCATCCTGCTGGAGATTCCCGGGGCGGCCCTGCTCGCCGCGGTCTTCCTGGGGGAACAGTTGCCAGCAGGGACCTACGGGGGGCTGCTTCTGATCCTTGTCGGCCTGGCAATCGTGGTTCGGGGCCAGACCAACCGCAACGCCCGCGTGACCGCAGAGGTGCCGCCACCGGCAATGGGCGGATCTTAGGGGCTCTCCGCCGACCCGCTGGCGAGGACCTGTGGAGTGCCGCCGCGTTTCGCGGCCTGAGGACTGCGCGCCGAGTGCACGGCCCGAATCATTTTTGCCGGGTAGTAGATGGACATGAAGATCAGAGGTGGGATCTTCAGGATCCGTTTGTTGATCTGGTGAGCCTTGTAGGTGCGATCAAAGCGGGTGACGTAGTAGCGGTAGTCCTTGGGCGAGTCCTCAAGCCGTCGTGCTGACATGCCGCTGATCATTGTGGGTAGGTATCTGATCATCAAATCGTGCTCGGCGAGGTGGAGAGACAGATCGATATCTTCGTGCATCTCGTCGGCCTGGTCGCGGCAGGTTGAGTCGCGGATCTGTTCCCAGGCCGTGCGCCGAATGGCCATGTTTGATCCGAACAAAAAGTGGTACTGATTGCGCGCCAGTTTCAGGACCAGTTGGCGGAGTCTATCGTCAGCCTTCAGTCCCCAGCGACGCATTGGCATATCGTAATAGACCACGGGGCCGGTGGCTGCGGCCACGCCGGAGTCCAGGAAACCGGCAAGAACCTGTTCCACCCAGTCGGGTTCAGGTACCGAGTCCGCGTCAAGGCGACCGATGATGGTTCCCGCAGCATTGTCGAACCCAAAATTGCGGGTGGGAATCAGACCCTGCTCTGACGAATACTCAAGAAGTTTGATGCGGCTTTCCGGGTATTCCAGTTGCATCTGGCGGACGATACCGTTGGTGCCGTCGGTGGAGCGGTTATCGACCACCAGGATCTCATCAGCAGGTACGGATTGGTAGATCGCCGCAATCAGGCACTGCCTGATCACGCTTTCCTCGTTGTAGGCCGGAATGACTATCGAGACGGCGTTCTGGGGAGGGGACACGGCGGTAAATCTACCACTCGTGAGATTGTCCGGGGCGGAGGAGACAAAAAAGGGAAGGGCGGCTCCTGTGGAGACGCCCTTCCCTCGGGTGTTATACCAATGGACTACTTGGTGGCGTCCTTTGCGTCTTCAGCCGCGTCCCGGATCTTCCCGGTGGTGGACGTCCCCGCCGACTTGGCTGCGTCGGTGGTGCCATCCACAGTCTCTCCTGCCTTGGCGGCTGCGCGATCGGCGGCTTCCTTGATGTCTGATACAACATCCTTGGCCTCCTTGGCACGCTCTGCTTCGCCGGTGGGCTTGGTGTCAACCTTGACGGGAGTCTTCCAAGGGTCCTCGACTGGCTTGGATGCACGCCAGATTGCTACGCCGGCAGTGACGGCCGCGGCAATGATGCCGAAGATCAACCAACCCTTGCTGCCACTCTTCTGACGCTTCTTCAGGTCGCGGGACGCCTTCATCGCTGCCGCTGCGGCAGCTTTCTGGGCCTTCTTGACAGCCTTTTTGTCGCCGGTCACCCGGGTGACCGCACGATTTACTGGGTCCGGGATGGTTGCACCGGACAGTGAGCGGGAGACGGAATCCGCCGCGTCACCCAGTTTGTGGGACAGGGTCGGCAGGTAATCGCCAACAACCTTGTCCCGAGCATTGTTGATGGCTGGAGCCGCCCGGTCCAGAGTCTTCTGGATGTGCGGCGTGGTGCTGTCGACCACGTGCGAGATGCGTGGGGCAACCTTGTCCAGTCCGTCCTGGATACGGGGGGTGACGGTCGAGATGCCATCGGAAATTCCGTGAGCGGCCCGCTGCACTCCATGCTGGATTGCAGGCGACGCCGATCCGTAGCCTTTTTCGATACGCGGCGCCACCCAGTTGTAGGCTGCGTCCACTCGTGGTGCTGCCCAGTCCCGTGCGGCTTCGGCACTCGTTGCGACGGTCTTTTCGATGTCGCGTGTCATACGTTTGTTCTTCTTCACATCTGCCTCCCGGGGATAGTGACTGTTGACTGTCAGCCTACGTGTTATCGCTATGCCGTGCTATTCGCTGCCCGGTTTCCTGCTCATTTTTCACTGTGCGCGGAACACTTCATTCTCAGCTCATTACCAGGGGGTGCATGAAAGAATGTGGATATGACAGCTATTGCAACAGCACAGGCAACTATCCATACCAACATCGGCGATATCAAGGTAAACCTTTTTGGGAATCACGCGCCGAAGACCGTGCAGAACTTCACTGGTCTCGCCACGGGAGACAAATCCTGGACTCATCCCAAAACCGGGGAGGAATCTACCAAGCCGATGTACGACGGCACCATTTTCCACCGTGTCATCAAGGACTTCATGATCCAGGGCGGCGACCCTCTGGGACAGGGAATCGGCGGACCGGGCTACCAGTTCGACGATGAAATCAACCCCGACCTCGACTTCACGGCACCGTACAAGCTGGCCATGGCCAACGCGGGGATCCAGGGTGGCCGTGGCACCAACGGATCGCAGTTCTTCATCACCTCGGTGCCCACCACGTGGCTGCAGGGCAAGCACACCATCTTCGGCGACGTCACCGATGAAGCCTCCCGGGCTCTCGTTGAGCAGCTCAATGCGATCCCTACCGACTCCAGGGACAAGCCACTCGAGGATGTTGTGATCAATTCGATCACGGTAGAGCAGCTCTAAAGCCCACATGACATACGGAATCCCGGCGGATCAGCCGCAACAGGAAGTCCCCGTGTGCCCCCGACACGCAGACCGCGTCAGCTACGTCCGCTGCCAGCGGTGTGGCAGGCCAACGTGTCCGGAGTGCCAGCGGCCGGCGGCCGTCGGGATTCAGTGTGTAGATTGCGTGAAGGAAAGCGCACGCAACGCCCCCACCCCACTTACCATCTTCGGAGGGGTGGCCCGGCAGGGAAAACCGATCCTCACCTTCTCGATCATCGGCGTCTGCGCAGTGTTGTTCCTGTTGCAGAATCTCATTCCCGGTTTGACCGGGGCGCTGGCGTACGCGCCTGCCTATACCTCTGAGTTCATTCCCCCTGAACCCTGGCGGATGCTGACGGCCGCATTCCTCCACTCCACAGGATTCCTCCTCCACATTGCCTTCAACATGTACGCGCTGTGGATTATGGGTCAAGCCCTTGAGCCCCTGCTGGGACGCGCCCGGTTCCTGGTGCTGTATCTCCTGGCAGCCTTCGGCGGCTCAGTCGCCGTCCTGCTGCTATCGAACCCCCTCCAGTCGGTGGTGGGAGCCTCCGGAGCAGTGTTTGGCCTGTTCGGCGCAATGTTGGTGGTACAGCGCCGGAGGGGCGGTGATGTGCGCCAGCTGGTGGTCCTGATTGCCATCAACGGCGTTCTGGGCTTCGTGGTACCGGGTATCTCCTGGCAGGCCCACCTCGGGGGGCTCCTGACCGGTGCTGCCGCCGCGGCGATCATCGCCTACGCCCCCAAGGGGAGCAACCGTGCCCTGATCCACTGGGGCGGTCTGGCAGGTCTGGCCCTCATCTTGGTGGCCCTGACGTTGCTCGGCGCCACCCTGGTTCAACTTCCCCTCCGCTGAACGTTGTCCACAGGGTTTATCAACAGCGGGGATAACTTACACACATGTAATTCCACAGGTGTGGATAAGCATGGGCCCGGATCTTAAGGGAATGAGCCCCCAAATCCCCAAAGTTACCCACACCTGTGGATAACTTAGTGCACAACATGTGTACGGAGCATGGAGCCCGGCTTCTCCGGGGTGGACCAGCCACGAAAAAGCGCCCGCGGTAATCCCGGAGAGTGGCCCAAGGGGCCCCTCCCACGGTAACCGCGGGCGCTTCGTGAAAGAAGGGGTCAGCGCCACCGGGTGGTCATCAGGAATCCAACAATGGCCAGACCGAAGCCAATCAGGATATTCCACGAGTCGATCGAGGGGATGGGGAACCGAGCCTCGGACACGTAGTAGACAATGATCCAGAGGAGGCCCAAAATCATCAGGCCAAACATTACTGGCTTGTACCAAACCGGGTTGGGCTTCGGTTCGGTGGAGGCGGGGGTGTTGGACTGGGTCGGCTTTTTACGGGACTTCGACTCGGGCACTGGTCCTCCTAGATGGGTGAAGCCAAAGCAGCTTCGCCATGGTGTTTACCCTCACAAGGGCTCGGCAGTCGGTGATTACACAAGCTATCCTGAAAAAAAGGATCAATGTCATCAGCACGGTGGAACCCTAATTCTAACCAATGAACCGGTCGCAGGGTGCCTCACCCTCCACGCTTGTCGGTGGTAGGTACCCGTCACGAACACGGTCAGTGCTGACAACCCCGGTCTTTACCGCTTTGATAGTTCAATGATTGGCAGTCCACGAGCACTATGTCCAAGACCACCCGCATTTTGGTTATCGACAACTACGACAGTTTTGTCTACACCCTGGTCGGCTACCTTCAGGAACTGGGTGCCGAGACGACCGTGGTGAGGAACGACGACGTCACGCTGGCTGAGGCGATAGCTCTCGCCGAGGTGCGCGATGGTGTACTGATCTCCCCCGGCCCCGGAACGCCGGCTGATGCTGGGATCTGCGTCGACATGATCAGGTGGTGTGGGGCGAATTCCCTGCCCATGCTCGGAGTCTGCCTGGGTCACCAAGCCCTCGCTGAAGCCTTCGGCGGGACAGTCACCCACGCTCCAGAGCTGATGCACGGCAAGACCTCGCTGGTGGAGCATGATTCCGGCAGCATCTTCACCGGTCTCCCGTCGCCATTGACGGCCACCCGGTACCATTCGCTGGCAGCGGTGAGCGAGGTGGTGCCGCCGGACCTGGTGGTTACCGCCCGGACGGCCAGCGGTATCATCATGGGCCTGGAACACAGGACAGCCCCGCTGTGCGGGGTGCAGTTCCATCCCGAGTCAGTCCTCACCGAGGGCGGCTACCGCATGCTGGGGAACTGGCTCGAGTCCCTGGGGCTGACAGGTGCAGCCGAAAAATCCTCCACCCTGAGCCCACTCATCACCAAGTAGGAAATACCCGTCAGGGCTCCTCCGGTGCTTCCGACGGAGTCTCACCGGCTGATGGGGTGGTTTCAGGATCGCTGGAGGGCTCCTCTTCCGGGACGGGTTCAATCGCCACGGTCAGAACGATTTCAGTACCCGGGGGGACGGTCGATTCAGGGTCGACACTCTGGTCGGTCACGACGTTGGGGTCGACGACGGCGTTCTCGACTTCCTCCACCCTGACGGTCAGGCCGCGGACCGGATCTTCAAGCAGTGCGGTGGCCTCATCGATGGGCAGCTCGATCACCCGCGGTACTTCCACCAGTCCCGTCGAGAGCACCAGATCCACCTCCGAGCCGACCGGTACTGATTCCCCCGCTGCGGGGCTGGCGGAAATTACCCGGCCAGCGGGAACCGTTGCGCTGTTCTCCTCGGTGACTTCTCCCCCGCTCAGATCTGCTGACGAGAGAGCGTCGCGGGCAGATGACTCTGTCATTCCCATGATGGCTTCGGGGATTACCGCCTCGGAGGGACCTTCGGAGATGGTCACATTGACTGTGGACCCCGGTTCGATGTCGGCTCCGGCCCCCGGATCGGAATCAATCACCAATCCCGGGTCGATGGTGTCACTGAAATCCTCTTCGAACTGCGGGCGCAGATCTGCTGCAAAAATGGCATTTGCTGCCTCATCCTGGGTCATTCCTGCGACGGACGGAACCTCTTGCAGCACCGGGCCCTCGGGCTGGGTATTCAAAAGGTTGAACAGCACAAACGTTCCACCAGCGAGGACCAGGGCCACGATGATGAAGAACGTGGTGGTCCAGGCGCGGCGGGTGGCACGACGGCGATCGTCGTTTTCATCGTCCGAGGTTCGCTGCGTGGGCAGCAGAGGCTGCTCGTCGGTGACGGGCCCCGAGCTCATTGAGCCGCCGGCTAGTACCTTCGCCATGGCGCGGGTCTGGGGTCCCTCGTCGACCGTAGCCGCGGGCACGGTTGAAAAGGCCTCGGTCGCTCGCTCCTGGGAAGATGAAAGAATAACTCCCCGTCGCGCGTCCTGCAGTGCGGTGCGAAAGGCGACGGCATCCTGGAAACGGTCCTGGCGGTCCTTCTCCAGGGCTCGCTTCAACACTGCGTCCAGCGCGGGTGACACCTCAGGATTGAACTGGCTCGCGGGTTTTGGTTCCTCCCGGACATGCTGATAAGCCACCGAGACGGGGCTGTCGCCGATGAAGGGTGGGCGGGCGGTGAACAGTTCGTACATCAGACAACCGGCGGAGTACAGGTCACTGCGCGCGTCGACTGTCTCCCCCCTTGCCTGCTCGGGTGAAAGGTACTGGGCGGTCCCGATCACAGCCTGGGTTTGGGTCATGGTGGCGGCGGAGTCGGCGATGGCTCGGGCGATACCGAAATCCATCACCTTGACGTTGCCCTCGGGGGTGATCATTACGTTGGCGGGCTTGATGTCGCGGTGCACAATTCCGGCTTTGTGGCTGTACTCCAGCGCAGACAGGACCCCCACCATGTGTTCGGCCGACTCATCGAGGGAGAGCTCATCCGCTCGGATCAGGTCGCGAAGGGTCCGCCCGGCCACGTATTCCATCACGATGAACGGCACCCGGACATCGTCGATCGAACGCCCTGCAATCTCTTCTTCGCCGGTGTCGTAGACCGAAACAATCGTGGGATGGTTCAGAGCGGCAACGGCCTGCGCCTCCCGGCGGAACCGCGACTGGAACAGGGGGTCCCTGGCCAGGTCCCGGCGCAGCACCTTGATGGCGACCGACCGGCCCAACCGGATGTCACGGCCGAGGTGGACATCGGCCATGCCGCCACGGCCGATGAGCTCACCTACTTCGTAACGTCCGTTGAGGACCCTGTCAGTGGTCACGTGGTTGCCTTCCGCCTGCATCTGATCGTATGGGAAGCGCTATGGCGCTTCAGTGGTGGGTGGGGGACTGGTGGCGGTGGGTTCCTCCGTCGGCGGTGGTGTGGTCACCACGGGAGGACCGGATGACACCACATAATTGACAGTGCTCCCCGGTTCAACTTCCGAACCTTCGCCGGGGTCCACACTGAGGACAGTTCCCGCTGGCTCCCCGGACTCCTGTTCGCCCGCGCGCGCGCCGCTGAGTCCAGCTTCAGTTAGAGCATCGATCACCTGTTGCTCAGTCGCCCCAACCAGCCGCGGAGGTACGGCCACGGTTTCGGGTGTTTCGGGACCGATTGAAGCAGTGACAGTAACGCTATCGCCGGGCCTCAAAGATCCAACGGGCGCCACGGTGATAACAATGCCTTCCTGCACAGTGTCAGAATTCTCTTCCTCGACGACTGGCTCCAGACCTCGGGACCGAAGATCGGCGACCACTACATCAACGGGACGTCCCACAAACTCGACAGCACTGATGACGATCTCCGGGGCTTCAGTGGTTTCAACAGGTTCGGTGGTCGGCTCTTCCGAAGGGGTCTCCGACTCGGTCTCCGTTTCTGTTGCCGTTTCCGTTTCCGTCGCAGAGGCGCTGGTGGAGGGACTGGCGGAAGTTGATGTTACCGGCGGGACGGTCGGATCGTCGTCGGCCCCGGAGAGAACCGGCCACAGGAAGAACAGTCCGACGGCCAGACCCACCAACAGGAACAGTAGAACCAGGGGTATCAGCCACGGACTGCGTCCACGGGATTGCTCGACTGGATCGCCGCGGTCGATTTCTTCTTCCTGCCATTCGCGGGATGCACCTACGGCCCCCGCTCCGGCCGCAGCACCGACCACCGGCATTGACGATGTCGACGTCGGCACGACGCGCGTGGCCGACGTCGTAGCCGCGGGGACGGGTGCGGTGATCGGGCCAGTGTTGCCACCGAAGAGCAGCATCCCGGGGACGGCGGCCTCGGCCGCGCGGATGTCATTCCGGCGGATGGCAGCGACTGCCTGGGCCAGGAGCTCGGCATCCGCTGGACGGTCGGCCGGGTCTTTGGCGAGCATAGAGGCAATGAGGGCGCGGACCGGCCGCGGAATGGTTTCCGGAAGGGGCGGTGGGGCGTCATTGACCTGCGCCAGCGCGATCGCGATCTGCGATTCGCCTGAGAAGGGCCGTCGACCGGCCAGAAGCTCGTACCCGATCACGCCCAGCGCGTAGATGTCACTTGACCCGGTGGCAGCCTGGCCGGTTGCCTGCTCAGGCGCCAGGTACTGGGCGGTACCCATGACCTGCCCGGTCGCGGTCAGCGGCACCTGGTCTGCCAGCCGCGCGATACCGAAGTCGGTGATTTTGACTCGTCCATCGGGAAGGATCAGCAGGTTGCCCGGCTTCACATCCCGGTGCACCAGTCCCTGACGGTGGGCAACCGACAGAGCCGTTGCTGTCTGACCGACGATGGACAGGGTGCGGTCGGGTGAAAGGATCTGTTCGCGCTCGATAATGGTGGACAAGGGCTGGCCAGGAACCAACTCCATGACGAGGTAGGCAGATCCGCCCTCCTCGCCGTAGTCGAAGACATTGGCGATTCCGTCGTGGTTGAGCAGAGCGGTGTGGCGGGCTTCGGCGCGGAAGCGGTCAAGGAAATTGGGGTCACCCGTATATTCCTCTTTGAGAATCTTTATGGCAACCTCGCGGCCCAGGACCTGGTCCATCGCCTTCCAGACCTCACCCATTCCGCCAATGGCGATCCTGTCGGTCAGCTTAAACCGACCGCCTAAGGTGATACCCGATGTAGGTCTCACTTATTCAACACCGCCTCAATCAATTGCTTAGCGCTTGGACTTGTTAGTTGGCCACCCGTCGCGATGTCCACGTTCTGCATCACGATCGACACCACCACCTCCGGGTCGTCAGCCGGAGCGAATCCGGTGAACCAGGCGTTGTCACCCTGCCCTGATACCTCCGCCGTTCCGGTTTTACCCGCCACCTCAACACCGGGAATGGCAGCTGATCGAGCAGTGCCGTTGTTGACGACATTGACCATCCAGTCAGTGAGCTGGTTGGAAGTATCGACGCTGATCGACTCGCTCAACACCTCAGGCTCGGGTGCACTGATGCGTTCGAGGTCGGGGGCACGCAGGGCCTTCACCAGGTTCGGTTTCATCAGGACTCCGTCGTTGGCGATTGCTGCATTCACCATGGCCATCTGGAGTGGGGTGACCCGGACGTCGAACTGCCCGATAGCCGACTGGGCGAGCTCAGGCTCGGAGGGTGCTTCCGGGAACTGGCTGGCCTCGACCCGAACAGGGATGCCGAAGGTTTCACCGAAACCGAAATCCTGTGCCTGCGCCAGGACTGCTTCGGCGCCAAGGTCCCAGGCGATCTGTGCAAACGGGGTGTTGCACGACTGTTCCAGTGCGAACTCGAGCGTCGCGGTTGTCTGGGACGCGCAGCCGCCGTTGACGAAGTTCGGAAGGCCCACATCAGTGCCGGGCAGGTCCAGGACTGCAGGGTTGGGGATGACAGACTCGTCGTCGAAGTCTCCCGATTCCAGCGCGGCAGCGGCGACCACTAGCTTGAAGACTGACCCCGGCGCCACCAGGGATTCGGTGGCCGGGTTGAAGTACGGGGAAAGCCCGGGCACGGTCGATAGTTCCTCAAGGTTCTGCAACACAATTGAGGTGTCGTGTCCGGCCAGGAGGTTCGGGTCATAGGAAGGCTTGGACACCATGGCGATGATGTTGCCGGTTCCGGGTTCCATCACCACGATCGATCCCTGCTGGCCATCCGGGATCAGATCCCAGGCGAGTTGCTGAATCTCCGGGTCAATGGTGAGTTCCACCGAGGCGCCCTGGACCTGGGCGCCCGAGAAGAGCTGGACGATGCGGTCGTAGAACAACTCGTCGCTTGTGCCGGACAGTTCGTCGGCCATCACACTTTCCAGGTGTGTGGCGCCGTTGGCTAGCGAGTAGAAGCCGGTGAGGTGCGCGTAGAGGTTCGGCTCGTTGTAGACCCGCTGGAAGTTGAACTCGTCGTCTGAAGGGACGGATTCGGCGACCGCTCGTCCGTCGACCAGGATCGAGCCGCGGTTCTTCCCGAAGTCCTGCAGCAGCGACCGGTTGTTCCAATCGTTGTCGCTCAACGCTTCGGCTTCAAAAAACTGGACAAAGGTGAGGGATCCAAGGACCAGGGTGAACATTGCCAGCGCCACCAGCCACGCGCTTCTTATTGCCTGGTTCACGGGGTAACCTCCCTGGATTGGCCGGTGAGCGATCCGGTGCGGAAATCCTGAGGGTCAGGGAAAGAGTCTTTCATCGGCCCGGTGACCGCCGGACGGCGAGCCGACTCGGAGATGAGAAGCAGGATGGCGACGATGATCCAGTTGGCGAGCAGCGACGATCCGCCGGCGGACATGAAGGGTGTTGTGAGACCGGTCAGGGGTATCAGTCGGGTCACTCCGCCCATCACCACGAAGCACTGCAGGGCGATGGTGAAGGATAGGCCGCACGCCAGCAGCTTCCCGAAGCCATCCCGGGTACCCAGTGCGGTGCGGATACCTCGGGAGACCAGGAGGACGAAGAGCATGATGATCCCGAAGAGTCCGATCAGGCCTAGCTCCTCACCGAGGGCGGCGATGATCATGTCGCTGTTGGCGTAGATCACCAGATCCGGTCGTCCTTCACCGAGACCTGTCCCAAAGAGGCCGCCGTTGGCCAGCCCGAAGAGTCCCTGGACCACCTGGAAGCTACTTCCTGCCTCCCGGTTAAAAACTTCCGGGTCGAAGGCGTTAATCCAGCTGTCGATGCGTAGCGAAACATGGCTGAACAATTGGATCGCGGCGAACCCGCCGGCAATGATCATCAGCAACCCGATGAGGATCCAACTGAACCGGCTGGTGGCGACATAGATCATCACCATGAACAGGCCGAAGAACAGCATGGACGACCCCAGATCGCGCTGGAAGATCAGGACGCCGATGCTGACCATCCACGCGGCCACCATCGGGGCCAGGTCCCTGAACCGTGGCAACTGGACCGGGCCAACCTTCTTGCCCGCAAGCAGGATCAGGTCCCTGTTGGTGGATAGATAACCGGCGAAGAATATTGCGAGGGTGATCTTGGCGATTTCGCCTGGTTGGAACGTTCCGAAACCAACGTTGATCCAGATGCGGGCGCCGTTGATCTCCAGGCCCAGGGGGGTCAGGGGCAGCAGGAGGAGGACGGCGCTTGCGATCAGGGAGATATAGGTAAACCGGCGGAGAACCCGGTGATTCTTGAAGACCAGCAGGACCGCAATGGATGCTGCCATGGCAACGGAGGTCCAGAGGAACTGGCTTTCAGCGACAGTGGTGTCGTTCGCCAGGTCGATCCGGTAGATCATGGCGAGCCCAATACCGTTCAGAGCAATCACGATTGGAAGTATTACTGGATCGGCATATTTTGCCCTGACCCGCAGCACCAGGTGGAAGACCAGGGCAAGCCCTGCGAGGACGCCGCTCTGGGTCCAGAATGCGGAGTCCAACGGGTTGTCCTTGTCGAGGCCCACAATGAGGTTCGCGCTGATCGCGACTCCCAGGGCAACCACAAGAAGGAGGGCTTCGATGTTGCGTCGGGACTTGGGAGCTGTCAGGACGTCGCTCATGATGTCTCATCTCGGCAGTCTTGTGTACCACGCGGGGCCGCTTCTGCACTGCTCTCCGGGCTGGGTCTGCTGCGGGTTGGCTCGGCGGAGGGGTCCGCGGAACCGGTGGGGGAAGCGGAGGGGGACTCTGACGGCTCATTGGAGGGCGACTCTGACGGGCCATCGGACGGTGAGGGCGAGGCCGATGGCGACGAAGATTCGGGTGGGCACGCCACGGCACGCAGATCACCACGGAGATCCTCCACAATGCGTTGGGCGTGCTCGAGGTCCGTGGCTGGTAGCGAACTCGCCACCCGGGCGCGCTGATACTCGGGGAGGTTGGAGACGGGGATGTCTGTCTCCTGATCGAGGTGGCTGAGGCGGACCGGGCCGATGGTCTGTGACACTCCATTGAAGATGGCGACGTTGTCCTCGTATTCGGCGACGTAGTACCGGGTCTGGGTCCAGGCGTAACCGAACCAGAGCACTGCAACAAGAATGAGCGACATCAGGCTCAGGAAGGCGGGAATGAGCCAGCGCTTGCGCATCCCGGACGGCTCATCGGCGTCGTCCTCCAGAAATTCGCTGTCGGCGGCACGATGGGTCAGCATCATGGCGGCACGGCGTTCAGTGGTGCGTTGGGTGACGATTGGGATCTGACCGGTTTCGGTGGCCAGGGCCGCTGACCCTACGAGCAGGTGCGGCCTGGTAGAAAGGTCCTGGCGGATTACGTCGGCGCGGAATGCGGTGCCAGCGGCGGGTTGCACGGGCGAGGGTTCGTCCTTCTCACCCGCTGCTTCCTTGGCCGGTGGGATCGCAGTAAGCGCGGCGGTGCGGAGGTCCTCCGGGGTGGTTTCGGCGATCTCGACGACGGCGATCGTGACGTTGTCGGGTGACCCGCCGGCGAGGGTCAACTCGACGAGAGTATTGACGCAGTCTCGAAGGTCAGTGGTTTCACGAACGATCCGTTCGATCAGGTTGTCGCTGAGCACCGCGTTCAAACCGTCCGAGCACAGCAACCACCGCTCACCCGCTGTGACCTCGAAGGACTGCAGGTCGAGTTCAGGACTGGCGTCAACGTCCCCCAGAACCCGCATCAGCACATTCTTGTGGGGGTGCACGTCGGCTTCTTCAGGCCGGAGACGTCCTTCATTGATGAGGCGCTGCACAAATGTGTGATCGACGCTGATCTGCTCAAACACATCATTTTTGAGCCGGTAGGCACGGGAATCTCCGATGTGCGCGAACTCAAGATGGTTACCGCTGAGCAGGAGGGCGGTGACAGTGGTTCCCATTCCGGCCAGCTGCGGATTGGTACTGACCAACTCGGAAAGGAGGGAATTGGCGGTCTGGATCTCGTCGGCAAGCTGATTGGCGGCTTCGCCCTCGTCGAAGCCTTTCCGGTCCAGGTGAACCAGGTCCAGGACCGTCGAGGCGGAAGCGATGTTCCCGCCTGCGTGCCCGCCCATGCCGTCAGCCACAACCGCCAGGTATCGCCCCACATAGGCGGAATCATCATTCTTGGCGCGGACCATACCGACGTCAGAGCGTGCAGCGAAACGCATGATGTAGGCCAACGCTTATGACCTCAATTCGATGACCGTCTTACCGATCCGGACAGGAACGCCCAGATCAACAGGCAACGCGCGGGTCAGCTGGCTGCCCGCGAGGAAGGTGCCGTTGGTGGACCCGAGGTCCTCAATGAACCAGCGGCTGCCCTGGGGAAAGAGGCGTGCGTGGCGGCCGGAGGCATAGTCGTCCTCAAGGACGAGGGTGGCTTCCTGTGCTCGGCCAAGCAGGATGGGGCTCGATGCCAGTTGAAGGGTGGTTCCCTGCAACGGACCCTCGGTGACCACAAGCGTTCTTGCGGTGACCCGGGGCGGTGCTTCCTCGACCAGTTCCGGGTGCTTTCGCACCTGCCGGGCCGAGGGGGTGCCCAGGCGGTTACGACTACCAACGACGAGATCCTGTCGAAGCGCGCTCACGACGCTGATCACCAGGATCCAGATCAGCACCAGGAAGCCGTACCGCAGCACCGTGAGGGTCAGTTCACTCAGGTCGCTCATTTCTAGCGGCCACCATTCGGTACCGGGATGAGCCGGAAGGTCATCCGGGTGCGGCCCATAGTGATGATCGATCCATCCGACAGGTCAGTCTCTCCCTGGACTCGCTGCCCATTCACATAGCTGCCGTTGGTTGACCCGAGATCGACGGCCCGGGTGCTTCCACCCTGGGTGCGGATCTCGAGGTGCTTCCTGGACACGCCGGTGTCGTCAACCAGGATGTCGGCCTCTGACGAGCGTCCCAAGATGATCGATCCGGCATTCAGCGAGTAGCGCTGGCCGTCGAGGTCGAGCACTGGCTGTAGCCGCGTCGGTTGCCGGGTGGGAGCATTGGGGGTGGTCGGTCTGCGGGGACCCGCCTGCTTTTCCGTCGCCGAATCCACTTCAAACACGCCGGCCTTCAGCTCCGCATCGCGGGTAAAGGACACTTTGAGAGGTCCACGCAGGGTGTAACCCTGGCTGTTGACGTGTTTGATCACGACGTCGCACAGTTCTTCAGCGAGCGTTGAGCCCCATTCCTGGGCCAGGGCAAAGTCCGAGTCGGAGAGGCGGGCGGTGAACACATTGGGGGCAAGGGTGCGACCCTCAGTGAGGGTAATGGATTTGTTGTCCAGCTCCCGACGCAGGGCGCTGGCAATCTCGACAGGCTGTACCTGGGACCGTGATCCGGTGGAGAAGGCGCCGCGGACCATCTTTTCCAATCCGCGTTCCACGTTGTCCAAAATACCCATCTGCTGCCTCCTCACCGTTCGCCTGGGTGGTTGGTCGGTACACCAACCACAGCCCAAGTTTGTGTGCGAAGGCATGGTCAACGTACCGACATGATCAGTTCGATACTACTGGGGACCTCTGGAAAAGGCCTTAACCACCGATTTCTGCCGGGCACTAAGTGATAACGATTCCTCGACTCGCGGCACCGTCCGCGACCACAAGAGCCGGAATCTTCAGGGTGCGGGCCGGACGTTTAGGTGTTTGCCGTGATGCTCCGTTATGCTTATTTCTGCTGTTCGTGGAGCTCTTCAAAGGTAGTTTTGAAAGATCCAGAGTGGTTGCGCGCGAGTGGCGGAACGGCAGACGCGCTGGCTTCAGGTGCCAGTATCCGAAAGGGTGTGGGGGTTCAAATCCCCCCTCGCGCACGACAAGACCCCCGGTTATCCGGGGGTCTTTTTCGTTAAGACGCAACCTGGCCGCGGGTCCTCGCCATCCCGTGGGAATACATCCTCTACTGGAAATCCCGAGACCTGGTGGTCGCTTTCATGGTGAGGATCTCAAATTTGTCAGCCACAACATTCACCACACCCTCCGAGGACCTTTCCAGCATGCCCCGGACCAGTACCCCACTGGACTCCCTGGCAATACGCCGATACCTCTGCCATACCCCGACGGAACAGATAACATTCACCAGCCCCGTCTCATCCTCAAGATTCATGAAGGTAATACCGCTTGCAGTAGCGGGCCGTTGCCGGTGTGTGACCACTCCTCCCACCTCCACTCTTCGCCCCGATTCAGCCTGAATGAGATCTTCCGCTGTGAGGACACCACGCTTGGTTAGGGTCGATCTGAGATGGCGTACTGGATGGTCATCCGGGGTGATACCGGTAGACCAAAGGTCGGATGCGACCCTGTCCGCGGCTGTCAGATCAGGGAATAGCGGGGGCTGGATGTAGACGGTTGTTCCCTTCAACTGTCCAGCCCGCTCTGTCGCCGCAGGGCCAGCGTTCCAGAGTGCCTCCCGTTCCGACAAACCCATTGATTCAAAGGCCCCGGCAGCGGCCAACGCCTCAAGTTGGGAGGCGTTGAGTTCGGTACGTCGTGCCAGGTCGGCCATGTCACTGAACATGCCATTGGTCTCTCTTTCCGTGACAATCAGTTCTGCGATTCTGGTACCGATTGACTGGACGCTATCAAGCCCCAACCGCACGGCGAAGTTGCCATCCCGGCGATGGAGTGTCGAGTCGAAGGCTACCTTTTTGTCAAATGGACCGACCGCGGGTTGCTTCTGCTGGAGGCAGGAGCCCATTCCTGTAGGGGATGCGGTGCCGCGTTGAACCAGACCAGATAGTGGCTCAAGGTCAGCGTGTACCCCCGAGTGCAGCAGATCCGGTCGGAGGACTGTCACTCCGTGACGACGGGCATCAGCCACCAGTGTCTGCGGTGAGTAGAAGCCCATGGGTTGTGCACGCAGTAGTGAGGCGAGAAACGCACCTGGATAGTGCAAACGCAACCAGGCGCTGGCATATACCAGGAGAGCGAAACTAATTGAATGGCTTTCAGCAAAACCAAAATTGGCGAAGGCCTGGATCTTCAGGTAGATCGAATCGGCTGTCTCACCGGTGATCCCATTGGCTGCCATCCCGGCATACAGTTTGTCCCGCAGCGTATCGATGCGCTCCAGTCCGCGTTTGGACCCCATCGCCCTGCGCAACTGGTCGGCGTCAGCTCCTGAACAGTTTCCTACCACCATCGCCATCTGCATCAGTTGTTCCTGGAACAACGGCACACCAAGTGTCCGTTCCAGTACCGGCTCCAACTTGGGATGGAGATACGTGACCTTTTCCTCACCGAGTTTTCGCTTGATATAGGGGTGCACAGCGCCGCCCTGGATGGGTCCAGGCCGTACCAATGCCACCTCAATGACCAGGTCGTAAAACTCCCTGGGTTGAAGACGGGGAAGCATTCCCATTTGGGCGCGACTTTCCACCTGGAACACGCCGATGGAGTCAGCAAGGCAGAGCATGTCATAGACACCCTGCTCTTCCTTGGGGAGGCTGTGGAGGTCCCACTTTTCGCCGAAGTGTTTCTCAGCCAGGTCAAAGTTGTACTGGATGGCGGCAAGGATTCCCAACCCCAGCAGATCAAACTTCACCAGACCCATCCAAGCGCAGTCATCCTTATCCCACTGAAGGACTGTTCGATCCTCCATCCGTCCATACTCGATGGGGCATACTTCACCGACAGGCCGGTCAGTCAGCACCATTCCCCCAGAATGGATACCCAGATGGCGCGGGAATTTAAGGACGCTTTGCGCCAGTTGAACCACGGCGTCGGGAATGTCATGGTCATCACTTGAGACCAGTGCTCCCCAGCGCTCCACCTGCTTGGACCAGGCGTCCTGCTGGCCTGGACTATGGCCGAGAGCTTTGGCCATGTCACGGACCGCAAATTTAGGACGGTACGTAATGACATTTGCCACCTGGGCCGCGTTGAACCGTCCGTACTTGTTATACACGTACTGGATTACCTCCTCGCGGCGGTCGGAATCGAAATCAACATCGATATCTGGCTCCTCATCGCGCATGCTGGAAAGGAAACGTTCAAACGGCAGGTTGTAAAGAATCGAATCAACCGCTGTGATCTCCAACAGGTAACAGACCGCCGAGTTTGCTGCCGATCCCCGTCCCTGGCACAAAATCCCTTTGTTCCGGGCAAAGTGGACCAGGTCATGAACGATCAGGAAGTAACCCGGAAAATTTTTGTCCTCAATGACGCGGAGTTCCTTCTCGATCCGTTCCACTACGTCCCGCCGCCCGGGATACAGCTTCTCGGCACCCTGCCACACCAGCTTCCTGAGGTAGCTCATCTGGGTGTGACCGTCCGGAAGGGCGAGGTTGGGTAGCCCGGGTTTGACGCTCCGCAGCCGGAAAGCCAGATCATCTGCCAGCTCAACGGTTCGTTCAACGGCTCCGGGATAGGCTGCGAACCTGGCTGCCATCTCTGCACCGCTCCGCAGATGGGCCGCCCCAGCAGCGGGGAGCCACCCGTCCATCGCATCGAGGCTTCTTCTGGCGCGCACTGCAGCCAGTGCCGTTGCGAGCCGGTGCTGGACGGGGGATGCGTAGTGCACATTGTTGGTGGCAATGACTGGAAGCTTCAGCCGCGCGGCAACGGCAGCCAACTCATCATTGAAGGCACTGTCCAACGGGTTTCCCTGGTCCATGAGTTCAACGGTTACGTTATCCTTCCCGAATAGATCAATCAGGTTTCCTGCCGCCGCCTCCGCGCCGCGCCTACCATCACGGACCAGGGCCTGACGGACGGCGCCCTTTCGGCATCCTGTGAGGATCATCCAACTGTTCGAGGCGTGGCCGGCCAATGAGTGATAACTGTAGGAAGGCTTTCCTTTCTCCGAGCCATCGGCCAATTGTGCAGCGGTGATTGCTCCGGCGAGGTTGCGGTACCCCTGCGCTCCACGGGCAAGAATGAGCAGGTGGCTACCTTCCGGATCGGGCACCCCGTTCTGTGGCTTCGACAGATCGATGGAAAGCTCAGCACCAAACACGGTGGACAAATTAGGGTACTTCTCGGCAGCTTCCGCGAAACGGACCACCCCATAGAATCCGTCATGGTCGGTCAAAGCCAGCCCCTGCAGCCGCAACCGGTGCGCCTCCTCGATCAGCTGCTCTGGGCTGGAGGCTCCGTCGAGGAAACTGAAGTTCGAATGAACATGCAGCTCTGCATACGGGACCACAGGACCCGTGGGTTCCGGCTCGGGCAGCTGAGGTGGCAGATAAGGCTGACGTTTATGGGACCAGGCAGGACTGTCACCACCGTCAGCTCCTGCAGGAGGCGCGCCGGGGCGGCTACGGTCGGAAAGAGTGCGTTCAAACTTTGACCACGAAATGGGGGGATTATTGAATCCCATGGCACACCCTCAATATTTCGGCAGGCATTTTTGCTCTAGTCATAGCTGGCTTCAGCCCACCACCGGTGATCCTCCAACAACAGCAA